>CBDBJR010000002.1:1147500-3360156 GCA_965206445.1 Candidatus Poriferihabitaceae bacterium | reverse complement strand
TCCAGCGTCGCTGAAGATGTCGGCGACGCCGCGATCATCGTCACCGCCACCCTTGAGGGCACCACCACCCGGAGCGAGGAGACGGTTGTCAGCCTGAGCACGGCGGACGGCACGGCGACCGCGGGCGCGGACTACACAACGGTAACATCGGTAAACCTGACCATCCCGGCCGCCAGCGCCAGCGCTGAGATGACGCTGACCATTCCTGTTATGGATGACGTGATTGATGAGGGAACGAGTGAGACCTTGAGTGTAATGGGCATGACCACAGTCGGCCTCACCGTCACCCCTGCCGACCTGACCATCACCGACGATGACAACGCGCCGACCGAGATTACCCTGGCGCTGAACCCGTCCAGCGTCGCTGAAGATGTCGGCAACGCCTCGATTACCGTCACCGCTACCCTTGATGGCACCACCACCCGGAGCGAGGAGACGGTTGTCAGCCTGAGCACGGCGGACGGCACGGCGACCGCGGGCGCGGACTACACGGCGGTGGCATCGGTAAACCTGACCATCCCGGCCGCTAGCGCCAGCGCTGAGATGACGCTGACCATTCCCGTCACGAATGACGTGATTACCGAGGCGGATGAGACCTTGCGCGTCATGGGCACGACCACGGTGGGCCTCACCGTCACCGATGCGCTCCTGACCATCACCGACGACGAGCCGACCGGCGGCATTACACTGGCACTGAACCCGTCCAGCGTCGCTGAAGATGTCGGCGACGCCGCGGTCACCGTCACCGCCACCCTTACGGGTGGCGCCCGGAGCGAGGATACGGTTGTCAGCCTGGGCACGGCGGACGGCACGGCGACCGCGGGCGTGGACTACACAGCGGTGGCATCGGTAAACCTGACCATTCCGGCCACCAACGCCAGCGCTGATATGACGCTGACCATTCCCGTCATGGATGACGTGATTGACGAGGGAGCGAGTGAGACCTTAAGTGTAATGGGCACGACCACAGTAGTCGGCCTCATCGTCACCCCTGCCCACCTGACCATCACCGACGATGACGATGCCCACGTCGTCGTCTCCGAGGCGTCCCTCACGGTGCCGGAAGATGGCGGCATGGCCACCTACACAGTGGTGCTCGGAAGCCGGCCGACCGCCGATGTGACGATTACCCCGACGAGCGACGACCGCATGGCAGCCAGGGCCTCGGCGGCGCTGACCTTCACCACGTCTAACTGGGACGCGGCGCAAACCGTCACCGTGACCGGCGTGAACGACGACATTGATAACATCGGTGACGCCCGTACGGCGACCGTGAGCCATACCGTGGCGAGCACGGACACCAACTATAACGGGGGAAGCATAACCATCAACAGTGTCACCGTGACCGTCACCGATGACGACCTCGCGCCGGACGGCATTACCCTGACGTTGAGCCCGAACAGCGTTCGTGAAGATGTCGACGACGCCGCGATCACCGTTACCGCCACCCTTACCGGCGGCGGCACTCGAACCGAGGAGACGGTTGTCAGCCTGAGCACGGCGGACGTCACGGCGAGCGCGGGCGTGGACTACACGGCGGTGGCATCGATAGACCTGACCATCCCGGCCGCCAGCGCCAGCGCTGAGATGACGCTGACCATTCCCGTCATGGATGACGTGATTAACGAGGTGGATGAGACCTTGCGCGTCACGGGCACGACCACGGTGGGCACCCTCACCGTCACCGGGGCGCCCCTGACCATCACCGACAATGACAACGCGCCGACCGTCATTACCCTGGCACTGAGCCCGAACAGCGTCGCTGAAGATGTCGGCAACGCCTCGATCACCGTCACCGCTACCCTTGATGGCACCACCACCCGGAGCGAGGATACGGTTGTCAGCCTGAGCACGGCGGACGTCACGGCGACCGCGGGCGCGGACTACACAACGGTAACATCGGTAAACCTGACCATCCCGGCCGCCAGCGCCAGCGCTGAGATGACGCTGACCATTCCTGTTATGGATGACGTGATTGACGAGGGAACGAGTGAGACCTTGAGTGTAATGGGCACGACCACAGTCGGCCTCACCGTCACCCCTGCCGACCTGACCATCACCGACAATGACAACGCGCCGACCGAGATTACCCTGACACTGAGCCCGAACAGCGTCGCTGAAGATGTCGGCAACGCCTCGATCACCGTCACCGCCACCCTTATGGGCACTACCCGGACCGAGGAGACGGTTGTCAGCCTGAGGACGGCGGACGGCACGGCAACCGCGGACGCGGACTACACGGCACCGGCACTGGTAAACCTGACCATCCCGGCCGCCAGCGCCAGCGCTGAGATGACGCTGACCATTCCCGTCACGAATGACGTGATTGACGAGGCGGATGAGACCTTGAGTGTAATGGGCACGACCACGGTGGTCGGCCTCGACGTCACTCCGCAAACCCTGACCATCACCGACAATGACAACGCGCCGACCGAGATTACCCTGACACTGAGCCCGAACAGCGTCGCTGAAGATGTCGGCAACGCCTCGATCACCGTCACCGCCACCCTTATGGGCACTACCCGGAGCGAGGAGACGGTTGTCAGCCTGAGCACGGCGAACGGCACGGCAACCGCGGGCGCGGACTACACGGCGGTGGCATCGGTAAACCTGACCATCCCGGCCACCAGCGCCAGCGCTCAGATGACGCTGACCATTCCCGTCATAGATGACGTGATTGACGAGGCGGATGAGGCCTTGAGTGTAATGGGCACGACCACGGTGATCAGCATCACCACCATCACCGCGGCCAACCTGACCATCACCGACAATGACAACGTGCCGACCGGCATTACCCTGGCGCTGAACCCGAACAGCGTCGCTGAAGATGTCGGCGACGCCGCGATCACCGTCACCGCCACCCTTGAGGGCACCACCACCCGGAGCGAGGATACGGTTGTCAGCCTGAGCACGGCGGACAACACAGCGACCGCAGGCGCGGACTACACGGCGGTGGCATCGGTAAACCTGACCATCCCGGCCGCCAGCGCCAGCGCTGAGATGACGCTGACCATTCCCGTCATGGATGACGTGATTGATGAGGGAACGAGTGAGACCTTGAGTGTAATGGGCACGACCACAGTCGGCCTCACCGTCACCCCTGCCGACCTGACCATCACCGACGATGACAACGCGCCGACCGGCATTGCCCTGACGCTGAACCCGTCCAGCGTCGCTGAAGATGTCGGCGACGCCGCGATCATCGTCACCGCCACCCTTGAGGGCACCACCACCCGGAGCGAGGAGACGGTTGTCAGCCTGAGCACGGCGGACGTCACGGCGACCGCGGGCGCGGACTACACAACGGTAACATCGGTAAACCTGACCATCCCGGCCGCCAGCGCCAGCGCTGAGATGACGCTGACCATTCCTGTTATGGATGACGTGATTGATGAGGGAACGAGTGAGACCTTGAGTGTAATGGGCATGACCACAGTCGGCCTCACCGTCACCCCTGCCGACCTGACCATCACCGACGATGACAACGCGCCGACCGAGATTACCCTGGCGCTGAACCCGTCCAGCGTCGCTGAAGATGTCGGCAACGCCTCGATTACCGTCACCGCTACCCTTGATGGCACCACCACCCGGAGCGAGGAGACGGTTGTCAGCCTGAGCACGGCGGACGGCACGGCGACCGCGGGCGCGGACTACACGGCGGTGGCATCGGTAAACCTGACCATCCCGGCCGCTAGCGCCAGCGCTGAGATGACGCTGACCATTCCCGTCACGAATGACGTGATTACCGAGGCGGATGAGACCTTGCGCGTCATGGGCACGACCACGGTGGGCCTCACCGTCACCGATGCGCTCCTGACCATCACCGACGACGAGCCGACCGGCGGCATTACACTGGCACTGAACCCGTCCAGCGTCGCTGAAGATGTCGGCGACGCCGCGGTCACCGTCACCGCCACCCTTACGGGTGGCGCCCGGAGCGAGGATACGGTTGTCAGCCTGGGCACGGCGGACGGCACGGCGACCGCGGGCGTGGACTACACAGCGGTGGCATCGGTAAACCTGACCATTCCGGCCACCAACGCCAGCGCTGATATGACGCTGACCATTCCCGTCATGGATGACGTGATTGACGAGGGAGCGAGTGAGACCTTAAGTGTAATGGGCACGACCACAGTAGTCGGCCTCATCGTCACCCCTGCCCACCTGACCATCACCGACGATGACGATGCCCACGTCGTCGTCTCCGAGGCGTCCCTCACGGTGCCGGAAGATGGCGGCATGGCCACCTACACAGTGGTGCTCGGAAGCCGGCCGACCGCCGATGTGACGATTACCCCGACGAGCGACGACCGCATGGCAGCCAGGGCCTCGGCGGCGCTGACCTTCACCACGTCTAACTGGGACGCGGCGCAAACCGTCACCGTGACCGGCGTGAACGACGACATTGATAACATCGGTGACGCCCGTACGGCGACCGTGAGCCATACCGTGGCGAGCACGGACACCAACTATAACGGGGGAAGCATAACCATCAACAGTGTCACCGTGACCGTCACCGATGACGACCTCGCGCCGGACGGCATTACCCTGACGTTGAGCCCGAACAGCGTTCGTGAAGATGTCGACGACGCCGCGATCACCGTTACCGCCACCCTTACCGGCGGCGGCACTCGAACCGAGGAGACGGTTGTCAGCCTGAGCACGGCGGACGTCACGGCGAGCGCGGGCGTGGACTACACGGCGGTGGCATCGATAGACCTGACCATCCCGGCCGCCAGCGCCAGCGCTGAGATGACGCTGACCATTCCCGTCATGGATGACGTGATTAACGAGGTGGATGAGACCTTGCGCGTCACGGGCACGACCACGGTGGGCACCCTCACCGTCACCGGGGCGCCCCTGACCATCACCGACAATGACAACGCGCCGACCGTCATTACCCTGGCACTGAGCCCGAACAGCGTCGCTGAAGATGTCGGCAACGCCTCGATCACCGTCACCGCTACCCTTGATGGCACCACCACCCGGAGCGAGGATACGGTTGTCAGCCTGAGCACGGCGGACGTCACGGCGACCGCGGGCGCGGACTACACAACGGTAACATCGGTAAACCTGACCATCCCGGCCGCCAGCGCCAGCGCTGAGATGACGCTGACCATTCCTGTTATGGATGACGTGATTGACGAGGGAACGAGTGAGACCTTGAGTGTAATGGGCACGACCACAGTCGGCCTCACCGTCACCCCTGCCGACCTGACCATCACCGACAATGACAACGCGCCGACCGAGATTACCCTGACACTGAGCCCGAACAGCGTCGCTGAAGATGTCGGCAACGCCTCGATCACCGTCACCGCCACCCTTATGGGCACTACCCGGACCGAGGAGACGGTTGTCAGCCTGAGGACGGCGGACGGCACGGCAACCGCGGACGCGGACTACACGGCACCGGCACTGGTAAACCTGACCATCCCGGCCGCCAGCGCCAGCGCTGAGATGACGCTGACCATTCCCGTCACGAATGACGTGATTGACGAGGCGGATGAGACCTTGAGTGTAATGGGCACGACCACGGTGGTCGGCCTCGACGTCACTCCGCAAACCCTGACCATCACCGACAATGACAACGCGCCGACCGAGATTACCCTGACACTGAGCCCGAACAGCGTCGCTGAAGATGTCGGCAACGCCTCGATCACCGTCACCGCCACCCTTATGGGCACTACCCGGAGCGAGGAGACGGTTGTCAGCCTGAGCACGGCGAACGGCACGGCAACCGCGGGCGCGGACTACACGGCGGTGGCATCGGTAAACCTGACCATCCCGGCCACCAGCGCCAGCGCTCAGATGACGCTGACCATTCCCGTCATAGATGACGTGATTGACGAGGCGGATGAGGCCTTGAGTGTAATGGGCACGACCACGGTGATCAGCATCACCACCATCACCGCGGCCAACCTGACCATCACCGACAATGACAACGTGCCGACCGGCATTACCCTGGCGCTGAACCCGAACAGCGTCGCTGAAGATGTCGGCGACGCCGCGATCACCGTCACCGCCACCCTTGAGGGCACCACCACCCGGAGCGAGGATACGGTTGTCAGCCTGAGCACGGCGGACAACACAGCGACCGCAGGCGCGGACTACACGGCGGTGGCATCGGTAAACCTGACCATCCCGGCCGCCAGCGCCAGCGCTGAGATGACGCTGACCATTCCCGTCATGGATGACGTGATTGATGAGGGAACGAGTGAGACCTTGAGTGTAATGGGCACGACCACAGTCGGCCTCACCGTCACCCCTGCCGACCTGACCATCACCGACGATGACAACGCGCCGACCGGCATTGCCCTGACGCTGAACCCGTCCAGCGTCGCTGAAGATGTCGGCGACGCCGCGATCATCGTCACCGCCACCCTTGAGGGCACCACCACCCGGAGCGAGGAGACGGTTGTCAGCCTGAGCACGGCGGACGGCACGGCGACCGCGGGCGCGGACTACACAACGGTAACATCGGTAAACCTGACCATCCCGGCCGCCAGCGCCAGCGCTGAGATGACGCTGACCATTCCTGTTATGGATGACGTGATTGATGAGGGAACGAGTGAGACCTTGAGTGTAATGGGCATGACCACAGTCGGCCTCACCGTCACCCCTGCCGACCTGACCATCACCGACGATGACAACGCGCCGACCGAGATTACCCTGGCGCTGAACCCGTCCAGCGTCGCTGAAGATGTCGGCAACGCCTCGATTACCGTCACCGCTACCCTTGATGGCACCACCACCCGGAGCGAGGAGACGGTTGTCAGCCTGAGCACGGCGGACGGCACGGCGACCGCGGGCGCGGACTACACGGCGGTGGCATCGGTAAACCTGACCATCCCGGCCGCTAGCGCCAGCGCTGAGATGACGCTGACCATTCCCGTCACGAATGACGTGATTACCGAGGCGGATGAGACCTTGCGCGTCATGGGCACGACCACGGTGGGCCTCACCGTCACCGATGCGCTCCTGACCATCACCGACGACGAGCCGACCGGCGGCATTACACTGGCACTGAACCCGTCCAGCGTCGCTGAAGATGTCGGCGACGCCGCGGTCACCGTCACCGCCACCCTTACGGGTGGCGCCCGGAGCGAGGATACGGTTGTCAGCCTGGGCACGGCGGACGGCACGGCGACCGCGGGCGTGGACTACACAGCGGTGGCATCGGTAAACCTGACCATTCCGGCCACCAACGCCAGCGCTGATATGACGCTGACCATTCCCGTCATGGATGACGTGATTGACGAGGGAGCGAGTGAGACCTTAAGTGTAATGGGCACGACCACAGTAGTCGGCCTCATCGTCACCCCTGCCCACCTGACCATCACCGACGATGACGATGCCCACGTCGTCGTCTCCGAGGCGTCCCTCACGGTGCCGGAAGATGGCGGCATGGCCACCTACACAGTGGTGCTCGGAAGCCGGCCGACCGCCGATGTGACGATTACCCCGACGAGCGACGACCGCATGGCAGCCAGGGCCTCGGCGGCGCTGACCTTCACCACGTCTAACTGGGACGCGGCGCAAACCGTCACCGTGACCGGCGTGAACGACGACATTGATAACATCGGTGACGCCCGTACGGCGACCGTGAGCCATACCGTGGCGAGCACGGACACCAACTATAACGGGGGAAGCATAACCATCAACAGTGTCACCGTGACCGTCACCGATGACGACCTCGCGCCGGACGGCATTACCCTGACGTTGAGCCCGAACAGCGTTCGTGAAGATGTCGGCGACGCCGCGATCACCGTTACCGCCACCCTTACCGGCGGCGGCACTCGAACCGAGGAGACGGTTGTCAGCCTGAGCACGGCGGACGTCACGGCGAGCGCGGGCGTGGACTACACGGCGGTGGCATCGATAGACCTGACCATCCCGGCCGCCAGCGCCAGCGCTGAGATGACGCTGACCATTCCTGTTATGGATGACGTGATTGACGAGGGAGCGAGTGAGACCTTGCGTGTCACGGGCACGACCACGGTGGGCACCCTCACCATCACCGGGGCGCCCCTGACCATCACCGACAATGACAACGCGCCGACCGGCATTGCCCTGACACTGAACCCGTCCAGCGTCGCTGAAGATGTCGGCAACGCCTCGGTCACCGTCACCGCCACCTTTACGGGTGGCACCACCCGGAGCGAGGATACGGTTGTCAGCCTGAGCACGGCGGACGTCACGGCGACCGCGGGCGCGGACTACACAACGGTAACATCGGTAAACCTGACCATCCCGGCCGCCAGCGCCAGCGCTGAGATGACGCTGACCATTCCTGTTATGGATGACGTGATTGACGAGGGAACGAGTGAGACCTTGAGTGTAATGGGCACGACCACAGTCGGCCTCACCGTCACCCCTGCCGACCTGACCATCACCGACAATGACAACGCGCCGACCGAGATTACCCTGGCGCTGAGCCCGAACAGCGTCGCTGAAGATGTCGGCGACGCCGCGATCACCGTCACCGCCACCTTTGAGGGCACCACCACCCGGAGCGAGGATACGGTTGTCAGCCTGAGCACGGCGGACGGCACGGCGACCGCGGGCGCGGACTACACGGCGGTGGCATCGGTAAACCTGACCATCCCGGCCGCCAGCGCCAGCGCTGAGATGACGCTGACCATTCCCGTCATGGATGACGTGATTAACGAGGCGGATGAGACCTTGCGCGTCACGGGCACGACCACGGTGGGCACCCTCACCATCACCGAGGCGCCCCTGACCATCACCGACAATGACAACGCGCCGACCGGCATTGCCCTGACGCTGAACCCGTCCAGCGTCGCTGAAGATGTCGGCGACGCCGCGATCACCGTTACCGCCACCCTTACCGGCGGCGGCACTCGAACCGAGGAGACGGTTGTCAGCCTGAGCACGGCGGACGTCACGGCGAGCGCGGGCGTGGACTACACGGCGGTGGCATCGGTAAACCTGACCATCCCGGCCGCCAGCGCCAGCGCTGAGATGACGCTGACCATTCCCGTCATGGATGACGTGATTAACGAGGCGGATGAGACCTTGCGCGTCACGGGCACGACCACGGTGGGCACCCTCACCGTCACCGGGGCGCCCCTGACCATCACCGACAATGACAACGCGCCGACCGTCATTACCCTGGCACTGAGCCCGAACAGCGTCGCTGAAGATGTCGGCAACGCCTCGATCACCGTCACCGCTACCCTTGATGGCACCACCACCCGGAGCGAGGATACGGTTGTCAGCCTGGGCACGGCGGACGTCACGGCGACCGCGGGCGCGGACTACACAACGGTAACATCGGTAAACCTGACCATCCCGGCCGCCAGCGCCAGCGCTGAGATGACGCTGACCATTCCTGTTATGGATGACGTGATTGATGAGGGAGCGAGTGAGACCTTGAGTGTAATGGGCACGACCACGGTGGTCGGCCTCGACGTCACTCCGCAAACCCTGACCATCACCGACAATGACGACGCGCCGACCGACATTACCCTGGCACTGAGCCCGAACAGCGTCGCTGAAGATGTCGGCAACGCCTCGATCACCGTCACCGCCACCCTTATGGGCACTACCCGGAGCGAGGATACGGTTGTCAGCCTGAGGACGGCGGACGGCACGGCAACCGCGGACGCGGACTACACGGCACCGGCACTGGTAAACCTGACCATCCCGGCCGCCAGCGCCAGCGCTGAGATGACGCTGACCATTCCCGTCATAGATGACGTGATTGACGAGGCGGATGAGGCCTTGAGTGTAATGGGCACGACCACGGTGATCAGCATCACCACCATCACCGCGGCCAACCTGACCATCACCGACAATGACAACGCGCCGACCGTCATTACCCTGGCACTGAGCCCGAACAGCGTCGCTGAAGATGTCGGCAACGCCTCGATCACCGTCACCGCTACCCTTGATGGCACCACCACCCGGAGCGAGGAGACGGTTGTCAGCCTGAGCACGGCGAACGGCACGGCAACCGCGGGCGCGGACTACACGGCGGTGGCATCGGTAAACCTGACCATCCCGGCCGCCAGCGCCAGCGCTGAGATGACGCTGACCATTCCTGTTATGGATGACGTGATTGACGAGGGAACGAGTGAGACCTTGAGTGTAATGGGCACGACCACAGTCGGCCTCACCGTCACCCCTGCCGACCTGACCATCACCGACGATGACAACGCGCCGACCGGCATTGCCCTGACGCTGAACCCGTCCAGCGTCGCTGAAGATGTCGGCGACGCCGCGATCATCGTCACCGCCACCCTTGAGGGCACCACCACCCGGAGCGAGGAGACGGTTGTCAGCCTGAGCACGGCGGACGGCACGGCGACCGCGGGCGTGGACTACACGGCGGTGGCATCGGCAAACCTGACCATCCCGGCCGCCAGCGCCAGCGCTCAGATGACGCTGACCATTCCTGTTATGGATGACGTGATTGACGAGGGAGCGAGTGAGACCTTGAGTGTAATGGGCATGACCACAGTCGGCCTCACCGTCACCCCTGCCGACCTGACCATCACCGACAATGACAACGCGCCGACCGAGATTACCCTGACACTGAGCCCGAACAGCGTTCGTGAAGATGTCGGCGACGCCGCGATCACCGTCACCGCCACCTTTGAGGGCACCACCACCCGGAGCGAGGAGACGGTTGTCAGCCTGAGCACGGCGGACGGCACGGCAACCGCGGGCGCGGACTACACGGCGGTGGCATCGGTAAACCTGACCATCCCGGCCGCCAGCGCCAGCGCTGAGATGACGCTGACCATTCCCGTCATGGAAGACGTGATTGACGAAGGAACGGGTGAGACCTTGAGTGTAATGGGCACGACCACGGTGGGTAGCCTCACCGTCACCCCTGCCGACCTGACCATCACCGACAATGACAACGCGCCGACCGAGATTACCCTGGCACTGAGCCCGAACAGCGTCGCTGAAGATGTCGGCGACGCCGCGATCACCGTCATCGCTACCCTTGAGGGCACCACCACCCGGAGCGAGGAGACGGTTGTCAGCCTGAGCACGGCGGACAACACAGCGACCGCAGGCGTGGACTACACGGCGGTAACATCGGTAAACCTGACCATCCCGGTCGCCAGCGACCACGCTGAGATGACGCTGACCATTCCCGTCACGAATGACGTGATTACCGAGGCGGATGAGACCTTGCGCGTCATGGGCACGACCACGGTGGGCCTCACCGTCACCGATGCGCTCCTGACCATCACCGACGACGAGCCGACCGGCGGCATTACACTGGCACTGAACCCGTCCAGCGTCGCTGAAGATGTCGGCAACGCCGCGATCACCGTCACCGCCACCCTTACAGGTGGCGCCCGGAGCGAGGATACGGTTGTCAGCCTGGGCACGGCGGACGGCACGGCGACCGCGGGCGCGGACTACACGGCGGTGGCATCGGTAAACCTGACCATCCCGGCCGCCAGCGCCAGCGCTCAGATGACGCTGACCATTCCCGTCATGGATGACGTGATTGACGAGGGAGCGAGTGAGACCTTGAGTGTAATGGGCACGACCACAGTAGTCGGCCTCATCGTCACCCCTGCCCACCTGACCATCACCGACGATGACGATGCCCACATCGTTGTCTCCGAGGCGTCCCTCACGGTGCCGGAAGATGGCGGCATGGCCACCTACACAGTGGTGCTCGGAAGCCGGCCGACCGCCGATGTGACGATTACCCCGACGAGCGACGACCGCATGGCAGCCAGGGCCTCGGCGGCGCTGACCTTCACCACGTCTAACTGGGACGCGGCGCAAACCGTCACCGTGACCGGCGTGAACGACGACATTGATAACACCGGTGACGCCCGTACGGCGACCGTGAGCCATACCGTGGCGAGCACGGACACCAACTATAACGGGGGAAGCATAACCATCAACAGTGTCACCGTCACCGTCACCGATGACGACCTCGCGCCGGACGGCATTACCCTGACGTTGAGCCCGAACAGCGTTCGTGAAGATGTCGGCGACGCCGCGATCACCGTTACCGCCACCCTTACCGGCGGCGGCACTCGAACCGAGGATACGGTTGTCAGCCTGAGCACGGCGGACAACACAGCGACCGCGGGCGTGGACTATACGGCGGTGGCATCGGTAAACCTGACCATCCCGGCCGCCAGCGCCAGTGCTGAGATGACGCTGACTATTCCCGTCATGGATGACGTGATTAACGAGGCGGATGAGACCTTGCGCGTCACGGGCACGACCACGGTGGGCAGCCTCACCGTCACCGAGGCGCCCCTGACCATCACCGACAATGACAACGCGCCGACCGTCATTACCCTGGCACTGAGCCCGAACAGCGTCGCTGAAGATGTCGGCAACGCCTCGATCACCGTCACCGCCACCTTTGAGGGCACCACCACCCGGAGCGAGGAGACGGTTGTCAGCCTGGGCACGGCGGACGGCACGGCGACCGCGGGCGTGGACTACACGGCGGTGGCATCGGTAAACCTGACCATCCCGGCCGCCATCGCCAGCGCTACGGCGACGTTGACTATTCCCGTCACGAATGACGTGATTAACGAGGCGGATGAGACCTTGCGCGTCACGGGCACGACCACGGTGGGTAGCCTCACCGTCACCGAGGCGCCCCTGACCATCACCGACAATGACAACGCGCCGACGGTCATTACCCTGGCGCTGAACCCGAACAGCGTCGCTGAAGATGTCGGTAACGCCGCGATCACCGTCACCGCCACCCTTGAGGGTGGCACCACCCGGAGCGAGGATACGGTTGTCAGCCTGGGCACGGCGGACGGCACGGCGACCGCAGGCGCGGACTACACGGCGGTGGCATCGGTAAACCTGACCATCCCGGCCGCCAGCGCCAGCGCTGAGATGACGCTGACTATTCCCGTCATGGATGACGTGATTGACGAAGGAACGGGTGAGACCTTGAGTGTAATGGGCATGACCACAGCCGGCCTCACCGTCACCCCTGCCGACCTGACCATCACCGACGATGACAACGTGCCGACCGGCATTACCCTGACGCTGAACCCGAACAGCGTCGCTGAAGATGTCGGCAACGCCTCGATCACCGTCACCGCCACCCTTGAGGGTGGCACCACCCGGAGCGAGGATACGGTTGTCAGCCTGAGCACGGCGGACAACACAGCGACCGCGGGCGTGGACTACACGGCGGTAACATCGGTAAACCTGACCATCCCGGCCGCCAGCGCCAGCGCTGAGATGACGCTGACCATTCCCGTCACGAATGACGTGATTAACGAGGTGGATGAGACCTTGCGCGTCACGGGCACGACCACGGTGGGTAGCCTCACCGTCACCGGGGCGCCCCTGACCATCACCGACGATGACGACGCGCCGACCGTCATTACCCTGGCACTGAGCCCGAACAGTGTCGCTGAAGATGTCGGCGACGCCGCGATCACCGTCACCGCCACCCTTGAGGGCACCACCACCCGGAGCGAGGAGACGGTTGTCAGCCTGGGCACGGCGGACGTCACGGCGACCGCGGGCGCGGACTACACGGCGGTGGCATCGGTAAACCTGACCATCCCGACCGCCAGCGCCAGCGCTGAGATGACGCTGACCATTCCCGTCACGAATGACGTGATTACCGAGGCGGATGAGACCTTGCGCGTCACGGGCACGACCACGGTGGGCCTCACCGTCACCGATGCGCTCCTGACCATCACCGACAATGACAACGCGCCGACCGAGATTACCCTGACGCTGAACCCGCCCAGCGTCGCTGAAGATGTCGGCGACACCGCGATCACCGTCACCGCCACCCTTGAGGGTGGCACCACCCGGAGCGAGGAGACGGTTGTCAGCCTGAGCACGGCGGACGTCACGGCGACCGCGGGCGCGGACTACACGGCGGTGGCATCGGTAAACCTGACCATCCCGGTCGCCAGCGACCACGCTGAGATGACGCTGACCATTCCCGTCACGAATGACGTGATTACCGAGGCGGATGAGACCTTGCGCGTCACGGGCACGACCACGGTGGGTCTCACCGTCACCGATGCGCTCCTGACCATCACCGACGACGAGCCGACCGGCGGCATTACACTGGCACTGAACCCGTCCAGCGTCGCTGAAGATGTCGGCAACGCCGCGATCACCGTCACCGCCACCCTTACAGGTGGCGCCCGGAGCGAGGATACGGTTGTCAGCCTGGGCACGGCGGACGGCACGGCGACCGCGGGCGCGGACTACACGACGGTGGCATCGGTAAACCTGACCATCCCGGCCGCCAGCGCCAGCGCTCAGATGACGCTGACCATTCCCGTCATGGATGACGTGATTGACGAGGGAGCGAGTGAGACCTTGAGTGTAATGGGCATGACCACAGTAGTCGGCCTCATCGTCACCCCTGCCCACCTGACCATCACCGACGATGACGATGCCCACGTTGTCGTCTCCGAGGCGTCCCTCACGGTGCCGGAAGATGGCGGCATGGCCACCTACACAGTGGTGCTCGGAAGCCGGCCGACCGCCGATGTGACGATTACCCCGACGAGCGACGACCGCATGGTAGCCAGGGCCTCGGCGGCGCTGACCTTCACCACGTCTAACTGGGACGCGGCGCAAACCGCCACCGTGACCGGCGTGAACGACGACATTGATAACACCGGTGACGCCCGTACGGCGACCGTGAGCCATACCGTGGCGAGCACGGACACCAACTATAACGGGGGAAGCATAACCATCAACAGTGTCACCGTCACCGTCACCGATGACGACCTCGCGCCGGACGGCATTACCCTGACGTTGAGCCCGAACAGCGTTCGTGAAGATGTCGGCAACGCCGCGATAACCGTTACCGCCACCCTTACCGGCGGCGGCACTCGAACCGAGGATACGGTTGTCAGCCTGAGCACGGCGGACGTCACGGCGAGCGCGGGCGCGGACTACACGGCGCCAGCATCGGTAAACCTGACCATCCCGGCCACCATCGCCAGCGCTACGGCGACGTTGACTATTCCCGTCACGAATGACGTGATTAACGAGGCGGATGAGACCTTGCGCGTCACGGGCACGACCACGGTGGGCAGCCTCACCGTCACCGAGGCGCCCCTGACCATCACCGACAATGACAACGCGCCGACCGAGATTACCCTGGCACTGAGCCCGAACAGCATCGCTGAAGATGTCGGCGACGCCGCGGTCACCGTCACCGCCACCCTTGAGGGCACCACCACCCGGAGCGAGGATACGGTTGTCAGCCTGAGCACGGCGGACGGCACGGCGACCGCGGGCGTGGACTACGCGGCGGTGGCATCGGTAAACCTGACCATCCCGGCCGCCAGCGCCAGCGCTCAGATAACGCTGACCATTCCCGTCATGGAAGACGTGATTGATGAGGGGACGGATGAGACCTTGAGTGTAATGGGCATGACCACAGCCGGCCTCACCGTCACCCCTGCCGACCTGACCATCACCGACAATGACAACGCACCAACCGGCATTACTCTGGCACTGAGCCCGAACAGCGTCGCTGAAGATGTCGGCGACGCCTCGATCACCGTCACCGCTACCCTTGAAGGCACTACCCGGAGCGAGGAGACGGTTGTCAGCCTGAGCACGGCGGACAACACAGCGACCGCGGGCGTGGACTACACGGCGGTAACATCGGTAAACCTGACCATCCCGGCCGCCAGCGCCAGCGCTGAGATGACGCTGACCATTCCCGTCATGGATGACGTGATTAACGAGGGAACGAGTGAGACCTTGAGTGTAATGGGCACGACCACGGTGGGCAGCCTCACCGTCACCGAGGCGCCCCTGACCATCACCGACAATGACAACGCGCCGACCGTTATTACCCTGGCACTGAGCCCGAACAGCGTCGCTGAAGATGTCGGCGACGCCGCGATCACCGTCACCGCCACCCTTGAGGGTGGCACCACCCGGAGCGAGGAGACGGTTGTCAGCCTGAGCACGGCGGACGGCACGACGACCGCGGGCGTGGACTACACGGCGGTGGCATCGGTAAACCTGACCATCCCGGCCGCCAGCGCCAGCGCTGAGATGACGCTGACCATTCCTGTCACGAATGACGTGATTAACGAGGCGGATGAGACCTTGCGCGTCACGGGCACGACCACGGTGGGCACCCTGACCATCACCGAGGCGCCCCTGACCATCACCGACGATGACGACGCGCCGACCGGCATTACCCTGACGCTGAACCCGAACAGCGTCGCTGAAGATGTCGGTAACGCCTCGATCACCGTCACCGCTACCCTTGAAGGCACTACCCGGAGCGAGGAGACGGTTGTCAGCCTGAGCACGGCGGACAACACAGCGACCGCGGGCGTGGACTACACGGCGGTAACATCGGTAAACCTGACCATCCCGGCCGCCAGCGCCAGCGCTGAGATGACGCTGACCATTCCCGTCACGAATGACGTGATTAACGAGGCGGATGAGACCTTGCGCGTCACGGGCACGACCACGGTGGGCAGCCTCACCGTCACCGAGGCGCCCCTGACCATCACCGACAATGACAACGCGCCGACCGTCATTACCCTGGCACTGAACCCGAACAGCGTCGCTGAAGATGTCGGTAACGCCTCGATCACCGTCACCGCTACCCTTGAAGGCACTACCCGGAGCGAGGAGACGGTTGTCAGCCTGAGCACGGCGGACAACACAGCGACCGCGGGCGTGGACTACACGGCGGTAACATCGGTAAACCTGACCATCCCGGCCGCCAGCGCCAGCGCTGAGATGACGCTGACCATTCCCGTCACGAATGACGTGATTAACGAGGCGGATGAGACCTTGCGCGTCACGGGCACGACCACGGTGGGCAGCCTCACCGTCACCGAGGCGCCCCTGACCATCACCGACAATGACAACGCGCCGACCGTCATTACCCTGGCACTGAGCCCGAACAGTGTCGCTGAAGATGTCGGCGACGCCGCGATCACCGTCACCGCCACCCTTGAGGGCACCACCACCCGGAGCGAGGAGACGGTTGTCAGCCTGAGCACGGCGGACGGCACGGCGACCGCAGGCGCGGACTACACGGCGGTGGCATCGGTAAACCTGACCATCCCGGCCACCAGCGCCAGCGCTGAGATGACGCTGACCATTCCCGTCACGAATGACGTGATTACCGAGGCGGATGAGACCTTGCGCGTCATGGGCACGACCACGGTGGGCCTCACCGTCACCGATGCGCTCCTGACCATCACCGACGACGAGCCGACTGGCGGCATTACACTGGCACTGAACCCGTCCAGCGTCGCTGAAGATGTCGGCAACGCCGCGATCACCGTCACCGCCACCCTTACAGGTGGCGCCCGGAGCGAGGAGACGGTTGTCAGCCTGGGCACGGCGGACGGCACGGCGACCGCGGGCGCGGACTACACGGCGGTGGCATCGGTAAACCTGACCATCCCGGCCACCAGCGCCAGCGCTGATATGACGCTGACCATTCCCGTCATGGATGACGTGATTGACGAGGGGACGGATGAGACCTTGAGTGTAATGGGCACGACCACAGTAGTCGGCCTCACCGTCACCCCTGCCCACCTGACCATCACCGACGATGACGATGCCCACGTCGTCGTCTCCGAGGCGTCCCTCACGGTGCCGGAAGATGGCGGCATGGCCACCTACACAGTGGTGCTCGGAAGCCGGCCGACCGCCGATGTGACGATTACCCCGACGAGCGACGACCGCATGGCAGCCAGGGCCTCGGCGGCGCTGACCTTCACCACGTCTAACTGGGACGCGGCGCAAACCGTCACCGTGACCGGCGTGAACGACGACATTGATAACACCGGTGACGCCCGTACGGCGACCGTGAGCCATACCGTGGCGAGCACGGACACCAACTATAACGGGGGAAGCATAACCATCAACAGTGTCACCGTCACCGTCACCGATGACGACCTCGCGCCGGACGGCATTACCCTGACGTTGAGCCCGAACAGCGTTCGTGAAGATGTCGGCGACGCCGCGATCACCGTTACCGCCACCCTTACCGGCGGCGGCACTCGAACCGAGGATACGGTTGTCAGTCTGAGCACGGCGGACGTCACGGCGAGCGCGGGCGTGGACTACACGGCGGTGGCATCGGTAAACCTGACCATCCCGGCCGCCAGCGCCAGTGCTGAGATGACGCTGACCATTCCCGTCGTGGATGACGTGATTAACGAGGCGGATGAGACCTTGCGCGTCACGGGCACGACCACGGTGGGCAGCCTCACCGTCACCGAGGCGCCCCTGACCATCACCGACAATGACAACGCGCCGACGGTCATTACCCTGGCGCTGAACCCGAACAGCGTCGCTGAAGATGTCGGTAACGCCGCGATCACCGTCACCGCCACCCTTGAGGGTGGCACCACCCGGAGCGAGGAGACGGTTGTCAGCCTGGGCACGGCGGACGGCACGGCGAGCGCGGGCGTGGACTACACGGCGGTGGCATCGGTAAACCTGACCATCCCGGCCGCCAGCGCCAGCGCTCAGATGACGCTGACCATTCCCGTCATGGATGACGTGATTGACGAGGTGGATGAGACCTTGCGCGTCACGGGCACGACCACGGTTGTCAGCGGCTCACCGTCACCGAGGCGCCCCTGACCATCACCGACAATGACAACGCGCCGACCGAGATTACCCTGGCACTGAGCCCGTCCAGCGTCGCTGAAGATGTCGGCGACGCCGCGATCACCGTCACCGCCACCCTTGAGGGTGGCACCACCCGGAGCGAGGAGACGGTTGTCAGCCTGAGCACGGCGGACGGCACGGCGACCGCGGGCGCGGACTACACGGCGGTGGCATCGGTAAACCTGACCATCCCGGCCGCCAGCGCCAGCGCTGAGATGACGCTGACTATTCCCGTCATGGATGACGTGATTAACGATGCGGATGAGACCTTGCGCGTCACGGGCACGACCACGGTGGGCAGCCTCACCGTCACCGAGGCGCCCCTGACCATCACCGACAATGACGACGCGCCGACCGTTATTACCCTGGCACTGAGCCCGTCCAGTGTCGCTGAAGATGTCGGCGACGCCGCGATCACCGTCACCGCCACCCTTGAGGGCACCACCACCCGGAGCGAGGAGACGGTTGTCAGCCTGAGCACGGCGGACGTCACGGCGACCGCGGGCGCGGACTACACGGCGGTGGCATCGGTAAACCTGACCATCCCGGTCGCCAGCGACCACGCTGAGATGACGCTGACCATTCCCGTCACGAATGACGTGATTACCGAGGCGGATGAGACCTTGCGCGTCATGGGCACGACCACGGTGGGCCTCACCGTCACCGATGCGCTCCTGACCATCACCGACGACGAGCCGACCGGCGGCATTACACTGGCACTGAACCCGTCCAGCGTCGCTGAAGATGTCGGCAACGCCGCGATCACCGTCACTGCCACCCTTACGGGTGGCGCCCGGAGCGAGGAGACGGTTGTCAGCCTGAGCACGGCGGACGGCACGGCGAGCGCGGGCGCGGACTACACAGCGGTGGCATCGGTAAACCTGACCATCCCGGCCGCCAGCGCCAGCGCTGATATGACGCTGACCATTCCCGTCATGGATGACGTGATTGACGAGGGAGCGAGTGAGACCTTGAGTGTAATGGGCACGACCACAGTAGTCGGCCTCACCGTCACCCCTGCCCACCTGACCATCACCGACGATGACGATGCCCACGTCGTCGTCTCCGAGGCGTCCCTCACGGTGCCGGAAGATGGCGGCATGGCCACCTACACAGTGGTGCTCGGAAGCCGGCCGACCGCCGATGTGACGATTACCCCGACGAGCGACGACCGCATGGCAGCCAGGGCCTCGGCGGCGCTGACCTTCACCACGTCTAACTGGAACGCGGCGCAAACCGTCACCGTGACCGGCGTGAACGACGACATTGATAACACCGGTGACGCCCGTACGGCGACCGTGAGCCATACCGTGGCGAGCACGGACACCAACTATAACGGGGGAAGCATAACCATCAACAGTGTCACCGTCACCGTCACCGATGACGACCTCGCGCCGGACGGCATTACCCTGACGTTGAGCCCGAACAGCGTTCGTGAAGATGTCGGCGACGCCGCGATCACCGTTACCGCCACCCTTACCGGCGGCGGCACTCGAACCGAGGATACGGTTGTCAGCCTGAGCACGGCGGACGTCACGGCGAGCGCGGGCGCGGACTACATGGCGCCAGCATCGGTAAACCTGACCATCCCGGCCACCATCGCCAGCGCTACGGCGACGTTGACTATTCCCGTCACGAATGACGTGATTAACGAGGTGGATGAGACCTTGCGCGTCACGGGCACGACCACGGTGGGCAGCCTCACCGTCACCGAGGCGCCCCTGACCATCACCGACAATGACAACGCGCCGACCGTCATTACCCTGGCACTGAGCCCGAACAGCATCGCTGAAGATGTCGGCGACGCCGCGATCACCGTCACCGCCACCCTTGAGGGCACTACCACCCGGAGCGAGGATACGGTTGTCAGCCTGGGCACGGCGGACGGCACGGCGACCGCGGGCGCGGACTACACGGCGGTGGCATCGGTAAACCTGACCATCCCGGCCGCCAGCGACCACGCTGAGATGACGCTGACCATTCCCGTCACGAATGACGTGATTACCGAGGCGGATGAGACCTTGCGCGTCACGGGCACGACCACGGTGGGCCTCACCGTCACCGATGCGCTCCTGACCATCACCGACGACGAGCCGACTGGCGGCATTACACTGGCACTGAACCCGTCCAGCGTCGCTGAAGATGTCGGCAACGCCGCGATCACCGTCACCGCCACCCTTACAGGTGGCGCCCGGAGCGAGGAGACGGTTGTCAGCCTGGGCACGGCGGACGGCACGGCGACCGCGGGCGTGGACTACACAGCGGTGGCATCGGTAAACCTGACCATTCCGGCCACCAGCGCCAGCGCTGAGATGACGCTGACCATTCCCGTCATGGATGACGTGATTGATGAGGGGACGGATGAGACCTTGAGTGTAATGGGCACGACCACAGTAGTCGGCCTCATCGTCACCCCTGCCCACCTGACCATCACCGACGATGACGATGCCCACGTCGTCGTCTCCGAGGCGTCCCTCACGGTGCCGGAAGATGGCGGCATGGCCACCTACACAGTGGTGCTCGGAAGCCGGCCGACCGCCGATGTGACGATTACCCCGACGAGCGACGACCGCATGGCAGCCAGGGCCTCGGCGGCGCTGACCTTCACCACGTCTAACTGGGACGCGGCGCAAACCGTCACCGTGACCGGCGTGAACGACGACATTGATAACACCGGTGACGCCCGTACGGCGACCGTGAGCCATACCGTGGCGAGCACGGACACCAACTATAACGGGGGAAGCATAACCATCAACAGTGTCACCGTCACCGTCACCGATGACGACCTCGCGCCGGACGGCATTACCCTGACGTTGAGCCCGAACAGCGTTCGTGAAGATGTCGGCGACGCCGCGATCACCGTTACCGCCACCCTTACCGGCGGCGGCACTCGAACCGAGGATACGGTTGTCAGCCTGAGCACGGCGGACGTCACGGCGAGCGCGGGCGTGGACTACACGGCGCCAGCATCGGTAAACCTGACCATCCCGGCCACCATCGCCAGCGCTACGGCGACGTTGACTATTCCCGTCACGAATGACGTGATTAACGAGGTGGATGAGACCTTGCGCGTCACGGGCACGACCACGGTGGGCAGCCTCACCGTCACCGAGGCGCCCCTGACCATCACCGACAATGACAACGCGCCGACCGTCATTACCCTGGCACTGAGCCCGAACAGCGTCGCTGAAGATGTCGGCGACGCCGCGATCACCGTCACCGCCACCCTTGAGGGCACCACCACCCGGAGCGAGGATACGGTTGTCAGCCTGGGCACGGCGGACGGCACGGCGACCGCGGGCGCGGACTACACGGCGGTGGCATCGGTAAACCTGACCATCCCGACCGCCAGCGCCAGCGCTGAGATGACGCTGACCATTCCTGTCACGAATGACGTGATTAACGAGGCGGATGAGACCTTGAGTGTAATGGGCACGACCACGGTGGCCGGCCTCACCGTCACCCCTGCCGACCTGACCATCACCGACGATGACAACGCGCCGACCGGCATTACCCTGGCACTGAGCCCGAACAGCGTCGCTGAAGATGTCGGCGACGCCTCGATCACCGTCACCGCCATCCTTGTGGGCACTACCCGGAGCGAGGATACGGTTGTCAGCCTGGGCACGGCGGACAACACAGCGACCGCGGGCGCGGACTACACGGCGGTGGCATCGGTAAACCTGACCATCCCGGCCACCAGCGCCAGCGCTGAGATGACGCTGACCATTCCCGTCATGGATGACGTGATTGACGAGGGAACGAGTGAGACCTTGAGCGTAATGGGCATGACCACAGCCGGCCTTACCGTCACCCCTGCCGACCTGACCATCATTGATGACGACGCACCAACCGGCATTACTCTGGCACTGAGCCCGAACAGCGTCGCTGAAGATGTCGGCAACGCCGCGATCACCGTCACCGCCACCCTTGAGGGCACCACCCGGAGCGAGGAGACGGTTGTCAGCCTGGGCACGGCGGACGGCACGGCGACCGCGGGCGTGGACTACACGGCGGTGGCATCGGTAAACCTGACCATCCCGGCCGCCAGCGCCAGCGCTGAGATGACGCTGACCATTTCCGTCATGGATGACGTGATTGATGAGGGGACGGATGAGACCTTGAGTGTAATGGGCATGACCACAGCCGGCCTCACCGTCACCCCTGCCGACCTGACCATCACCGACGATGACAACGCGCCGACCGGCATTACCCTGGCGCTGAACCCGTCCAGTGTCGCTGAAGATGTCGGCAACGCCGCGATCACCGTCACCGCCACCCTTGTGGGCACTACCCGGAGCGAGGAGACGGTTGTCAGCCTGAGCACGGCGGACGGCACGGCGACCGCGGGCGTGGACTACACGGCGGTGGCATCGGTAAACCTGACCATCCCGGCCGCCAGCGCCAGCGCTGAGATGACGCTGACCATTCCCGTCATGGATGACGTGATTGACGAGGTGGATGAGACCTTGCGCGTCACGGGCACGACCACGGTGGGCAGCCTCACCGTCGCCGAGGCGCCCCTGACCATCACCGACAATGACGATTCCCCGGCGGAGGAGATCACCGAGCAGTTGAACGAGCAGGTCCTGCCGCAGGTATTCCTGAAGCTGGCAAACGTGGGCAGTCGCCTGATTGCCGACCGGCTGAGCGCCGGCGCCATCGTCGGCGGCGGCGCCATCAGCGACCAGTCGCCCGGCGGTGAAGCCGGGTCGGCGGGCCTGATGGAGCAGTTGGAGCAATGGCTGTCCAGCGATGCGGCCGAGCTCGAGCTGAGCCGGCGGTTGCGGCAGTTGGACACGTTTGATCTGCGCGACTTGATTGATGACCTGGCGTTCTCGGCCGACGGCGAGCGGATTGGCATGCCCACGAGCTCGCTGTACGGCATCGGCAACTACAGCCACCTGGCGGGCGACGAGGACGGGATGAATTGGAACGGCGATCTGTACAGCGGGCTGGTTGGCATCGACACGCGGCTGCGTGATGACGTGCTGGCGGGGGTATTGCTGTCGTATACCGAAGGCGAGTTCGAGTATACCGACGCGGCCATCAAGGGCGGGGGCAAGTACGATCTGAATGTCAGCAGCGTGAACCCGTACATCGGCTGGTCGCCGTCGGATGATCTGGATTTATGGGCGAGTGTGGGCTACGGCGTCGGCGAGGTCGAGCTGGACGACAGCGACGGCCCGCGCAGCAGCGATCTGAATGTCGGCTCGATCAGTGTGGCGGCGAACGGTCGATTGTATGCGTCGGGTGCGGTGTCAGAGGGTGGCCGCAACGAGCTGCGGCTGCGCGGCGATGCGACGCTGTCGCGGGTGAATTTTGATCTGAGCAGCGCCGGTTTTGGGGATGTATCGAGCCATCGTTTGCGGATGATCCTGGAGGCGAGCCATAGCCGCAACACCGAGTCGGGCGGCAGCCTGCGCGGCACCGGTGAGATCGGCCTGCGGCATGACGGCGGCGACGGCCAGAGCGGTCAGGGAATGGAGGTGGGCGTCGGCCTTGAGTGGCGTGATGCGGCGCGCGGTCTGACGCTATCGGGCCGCACCCGGCTGCTGGCGCTGGCGGACTACGAAGAATGGGGCATCAGCGGTGCGCTGCGGCTGGCGCCGGGGCAGGGCGGTCGCGGGCTGTCGTTCAGCCTGTCGCCGGGCTACGGCCGGGACAGCAGCGGCGTCAAGCAATTGTGGGATCGCGGCGCGTCGGATGTAGCGACGTCGAACCGGTCGGCGGCACTACGGATGGACGGCGAGGTAGGCTACGGCCTGTGGCTGCTGGGCGGCACGGTGCGCCCGTATCTGGGTGCGTCGCTACTGGAAGGCGGCGACCGCACGCAGCGACTGGGCGCCAGTTTTGATTTGGGCCACGGCGTCAAGCTGGAACTAAAAGGCAGCCGCCGCGAACGCACCGACGCCGACGCCGATCACCGCATCGAATTGCAGTGGCAGTGGAACTGGTGATCCGCCTTCGGCGGGAATTAGGAATTAGGAATTAGGAATTAGGAATGATCAGGGGGTTTGCTGACCGAGGCGATAGCCCGGTTTGACGGAGTTATCGGCGACATTCCTGATTCTTGACTCTTAATCCTCAATTCCCAATCCCCAATTCTCAATCCTTAATTCTCAATCCTTAATTCTCAATCCTTAATTCTCAATCCTTAATTCTCAATCCTTAATTCTCAATCCTTAATTCTCAATCCTTAATTCCTAATTCCTAATTCCTAATTCCTAATTCCTAATTCCTAATTCCTAATTCCCGCCGCAGGCGGATATGGCTTGATTCTCATCGGCGGCTTATTTATCATCCGGTGTCAATTATGGATTGACGCCGGTTCGGTATTATTTCCATGCGGAACAGGGGGTTCTGTCCGCCATTGCTCCGCTGGCGCCTGCGCGTGCCGCATCTGAATAGATGGGTTGCATCGTGTGTCGAACTATTTCGCCCGGATGACTGCCACCTTGATCGCCAACCTGCATGAGCAACCCAACGCATTGTATGGCCCCGAATGGACGCCGGCGCTGAAAAGAGCGTAACGCACTCGCCGTCGCGCTCAAGGGCAGCATAACATGGCGAGAAAGCGAGCCCCCCACGCGGCGAGAAAGCAAAACCCCCGCGTCCGGACGCCAGCGCCACCGAGCGGCAACGCCGCGCCGCGCAAGCCGCCGATGCCGGCGGCATCCCCCACACCCGGCATGTTCCCCGGTACCCTTGATGTCCCTGTTACAGTGGCGGGCGCAGTGCTGTGCCTGTTGGTGGCGGTCAGTTACTTTCCGGCGCTGTCGGCGGGATTCTTGTGGGATGATCAGGTCCTGAAACTGGCTACGCCGCTGCACACCTGGTCGGGGCTGGTGCATATCTGGTTTGGCCCGCGCGGGCTGATTCAATACGAAGCCCACTACTGGCCACTGCTCTATACCCTCTTCTGGCTGGAGCATAAGCTGTGGGGGTTGGCGCCGCTCGGTTATCATCTGGTCAATCTGCTGCTGCATACCGGGGTCGTGTTGCTGCTGTGGCGGCTGTTGCGACGGCTGGAGGTGCCCGGCGCGTGGTTTGCGGCGGCGGTGTTTGCGGTGCATCCGCTGCACGTGGAGTCGGTGGCCTGGGTCATCGGGCGCAAGGACGTCCTGGCGACGGTGTTCTATCTTTCGTCCGTGCTCGCCTATATCCGCTGCACGGAAATGCCGCGCGGGCGGCGGCGAGGAGGGCCTTACCTGCTGGCGGTGGCGTTGTTCGTGCTCGGCCTGCTCAGCAAATCCATCGCCATCACGCTGCCGGCGGCGTTGCTGCTGTGGCACTGGTGGCGGCACGGGCGCGTGACCCTGACCGATTGCAGCCGCCTGCTGCCGTTCTTTCTGGTCGGGCTGGGCATCGGGCTGGCCGACTATGCCTATTCCACCAGCCTCGAACCCGTCGTATTCGGGTATACGCTGCTGGAGCGCGGGCTGCTTGCGGCGCACGCGCTGGCATTTTACGTCGGCAAACTGCTGTGGCCGGTGGGGCTGATCGGGGTCTATCCGCGCTGGGAGCCCGGCATCGGCGACGCGCTGGCGTGGGGCTTCGCGGTCGGCTTTGCGGCGGTGGTGGCGGTGTTGTGGCACTGGCGCCGGCCGCTTGGTCGCGGGCCGCTGGCCGGCGTGCTGTTCTTTGCAGTGGCGTTGTCGCCGGTGCTGGGCTTCGTGGACTTCGGCTATATGCAGTTCTCGTTTGTCGCCGACCGCTATCAATACCTCGGTGGCATTGGTCTGATCGTCGTCGTGGCCGCCGCCGCGAGCCGGGCCTGTCAACGGGGTCTCGGTGCGCTGTCGGCGCACCGCACGCGTCCGGCACGGCTGGCCATCGGGGTGGTCGGGGCGGCGATACTGGCGGTTGCCGGCCTGCTCACCTGGAACCAGGCCGGCCTCTACCGCGACTCCGGCACCTTCTTCACCCACGTCATCACCCACAACCCGCAGGCCCGCAGCGCCCACCACAATCTTGGGAACTACCTGCGGGATCAGGGGCGCTACGGAGAAGCGCATGCCGCCTACCAAACCGCCCTTGAGCAGCGACCGGACAGCCCCAGACTGCTCACCAATATCGGCGTGCTGCTGTCAAACCAGGGCCGCCATGAGGAAGCGGTCACGCGCTTCCGCGAGGTGCTGCGGCTGAACCCGCAGCACCAACTCGCGATGAAGAACTTGACCAGTGTGCTAAGCGGTATCGGCGTGCAGCTATCAAATCAGAGCCGCCATGAGGAAGCGGTCGCGCGCTTTCGCGAGGTGTTGCGGCTGGACCCGCAGCACCGGGACGCGACGCGGGGCCTGGCCGCGGTGCTGGTCAGTATCGGCGCGCAGCTGTCAAGTCAGGGCCGCCATGAGGAGGCGGTCGCGCGCTTTCGCGCGGCGCTGCGGCTGGACCCGCAGCACCAACTTGCGCTGCGGAACCTGGCCGCGGTGCTGATGAACCAGGGACGGTATGCGGAGGGTTTGGCGTCGGCGCAACAGTTGATTGCGCACTATCCCGATGACGCGCCAGGCCACCATCTGGCGGGCTTTGGGTTGTTTCACCTCAACCGCCAGGCCGACGCGCTGCAACATTACGACCGCGCGTTGGCGTTGGACCCGAATCTGAAAACGGCGCACGAACAGCGCAAGCAATTTTTTGGCGCTATGACCAACGAGGGCCGGCAATAAGGATGGCGAGAAAGCGAAACCCCCGCGTCCGGACGCCAGCACCACCGAACGGCAACGCCGCGCCGCGCAAACCGCCGATGCCGGCGGCATCCCCCGCGTCCGGCATGTTCCCCGGTGTCGATAATGCCCCTATAGCATTAGCCGGCGCGGCGCTGTGCCTGTTGGTGGCGGTCAGTTACTTTCCGGCGCTGGCGGCGGGATTCGTATGGGATGACGTGGTGCTGACCAAGGCCACGCCGCTTCACATCTGGTCGGGGCTGGCGCAGATCTGGTTTGCCCCGCGTGCGCTGCTTCCGTATGAAGGCCATTACTGGCCGCTGCTCCATACCACCTTCTGGCTGGAGCATAAGCTGTGGGGGCTGGCACCGCTCGGCTATCACCTGGTCAATCTGCTGCTGCATACCAGTGTCGTGTTGCTGCTGTGGCGGCTGCTGCGGCGGCTGGGGGTGCCCGGGGCGTGGTTCGCGGCGGCGGTGTTCGCGGTGCATCCGCTGCACGTGGAGTCGGTGGCCTGGGTTATCGGGCGCAAGGACATCCTGGCGACGGTGTTCTATCTTTCGTCCGTGCTCGCCTACATCCGCTTCGCGGAAATGCGGCGCTGGAGGCATTACTTCCTGGCGGTGACGTTGTTCGTGCTCGGCCTGCTCAGCAAATCCATCACCCTCACGCTGCCGGTGGTGCTGTTGCTGTGGCACTGGTGGCGGCACGGGCGCGTGACCCTGGCCGATTGCCGCCGCACACTGCCGTTCTTCCTGGTCGGGCTGGGCATTGCGCTGGCCGACTATGCCTATTACACCGACATCGAACCCGTCTCATTCGCCTATTCGCCGCTGGAGCGCGGGCTGATTGCGGCGCACGCGCTGGCATTTTACGTCGGCAAACTGCTGTGGCCGGCGGGGCTGATCGGGGTTTATCCGCGCTGGGAGCCCGGCATCGGCGACCTGCTGGCCTGGGGCGGCGCGGCCGGCTTTGCGGCGGCGGTGGCGGTGTTGTGGTACTGGCGTCGGCGGCTGGGTCGCGGACCACTGACCGGCGTGCTGTTCTTTGCGGTGGCGTTGTCGCCGACGCTGGGCTTCGTGGACTTCGGCTATATGCAGTTCTCGTTTGTCGCCGACCGGTTTCAATACCTCGCCGGCGTTGGCCTGATTGCCGTCGTGGTCGGCGCCGCAGGCTGGGCCTGTCAGCGGGGTCTCGGCGCTCTGCCGGTGCACCGCGCGCGTCCGGTGCGGCTGGCCATCGGGGCGGTCGGGGCGGCCATACTGGCGGTTGCCGGCATGCTTACCTGGAACCAGGCCGGCCTCTACCGCGACGACGGTACCTTCTTCACCCACGTCATCGCCCATAACCCGCAGGCCCGCGGCGCCCACAACAATCTTGGCAACTACCTGCAGGCTGAGGGGCGCTACGCGGAAGCGCATGCCGCCTTCCAGACCGCCCTTGCGCTGCGCCCGGATGACCCCGGACTGCTCAACAATATCGGCGTGCTGCTGAAGAAGCAGGGCCGTCATGAGGAAGCGGTCGCGCGCTACCGTGAGGCGCTGCGGCTTAAGCCGCAGCATCAGGAGGCGAGGCGGAACCTGGCCACGGCGCTGGGCAGTATCGGCGTGCTGCTGTCAAACCAGGGCCGCACTGCGGAGGCGATCGCGCGCTTCCGCGAGGCGCTGCGGTTTGACCCGCAGTTCCAAACCGCGATGGCGAACATTGCCGTGTTGCTGATCAACCAGAAGCGGTATGCGGAGGGGCTGGCGGCGGCGCAACAGGTGATTGCGCACTATCCCGATGACGCGAAAGCCCACCATCTGGCGGGCATCGGGCTGTTTCACCTCAACCGCAAGGCCGAAGCGCTGCGCCATTACGATCGCGCCCTGGCGCTGTACCCGAATCTGAACATGGCAGACGATCTGAAAACGGCACGCGAACAGCGCAGGCACATCCTGGAGTCCATGGCCGGCGAGGGCCGGCAATAAGCACGGTGAGGCAGCCCATGCATACCGCGTGCCGGGTGCTGCCCGGCGTGCGGCGGCCCTCACCCCGGCCCTCTCCCAGAGGGAGAGGGGGTTTCCGGTTATTCCGGGGGGAGAAGGCGGTTGTCGGCTTTGGCCCGCTCCCTGTGGGTGAGGGTTGGCAGACACACGTCGCTCACCACTCGACCCGCCGGGCAACAACCGGCATCGCCTGGCGGCATCGCTCGGCACAGGCCCACCGGTTGCCTTGCGGGGTTGAATCCACCGCCGCATACAAATGTTGGCGATACGGTAACATTCCGGCTATACTTGATTCTCCCAATCGGCCACCGCCGGGTTTGGGTCGCCGACGCGGCAGCGGTTGGGTTTTAGATGACAACGCAAGAGGTGCAGTTTGGAATTCAGTGGCGCGGATATTCTGGTGAAATGCCTGCAAGACGAGGGGGTCGAGTACATCTTCGGCTATCCCGGGGGCGCGGCCCTGCATATCTATGATGCCGTGTACCGGCAGGATACGTTGCGGCATATTCTGGTCAGACACGAGCAGGGGGCGACGCATGCCGCCGACGGCTACACCCGTTCGACCGGCAAGCCGGGCGTTGTGCTGGTGACCTCCGGGCCGGGGGTGACCAATACGATTACCGGCATCGCCACCGCTTTTATGGATTCGATTCCGATGATCGTGATCACCGCCCAGGTGCCGTCGCACCTGATTGGCGACGATGCGTTTCAGGAGGTTGACACCATCGGCATCACCCGCCCGTGCGTCAAGCACAATTTCCTGGTAAAGGACGTTAACGACCTCGCGACCACGATCAAAAAGGCGTTTTTTATTGCCACCTCGGGCTGTCCCGGCCCGGTGGTGGTGGATATCCCCAAGGACATCACCGCCAACATGGCCGAATATCACTACCCCGACTCGGTCTCGATTCGCTCGTATCAGCCGCGCACCAACGGCCACGGCAGACAGGTGCGCCACTGCGTGGATTTGTTGTTGCAGGCCAAACGGCCGATTATCTATACCGGCGGCGGTGTGATTCTGAGCGAGGCGTCGGCGGTGCTGCGTGAGCTGGTGGATCTGCTGAAATACCCCAGCACCAGTACGCTGATGGGCATTGGCTCGATTGCGCCGGACAATCCAAACTACCTCGGCTGGCTCGGGATGCACGGCACCTACGAGTCGAACATGGCGATGCACGGCTGCGATGTCATGCTGGCGATTGGCGCGCGCTTCGATGACCGGGTGACCGGCGAGCTGGCGCAGTTTTCGCCACAGGCGCGCATCATTCAGATCGATATCGACCCGTCTTCGATCGGCAAGAACGTGCCGGTCGAGGTGCCGATAGTCGGCGACTGCAAACAGGTCATCAATCAAATACTGCCCAGCCTGAAGCCGCGCATCGGCGAAATTGATCGCGCCGCCGTCGATCGCTGGTGGCAGCAAATCGACCAGTGGCGGTCGCTGGATTCGCTGGCCTATCAGCCGAGCGATGACGTGATCAAGCCGCAGTATGTGATCCAGACCATGTATGCGGTCACCGGCGGCGACGCCTTCGTGACCTCGGACGTCGGCCAGCACCAAATGTGGGCGGCGCAGCACTACCGGTTCGACAAACCGCGCCGGTGGATCAATTCGGGCGGCCTGGGCACGATGGGTTTTGGCCTGCCGGCGGCGATGGGCGTGCAGCTGGGCAACCCGGATGCGACCGTCGCCTGCGTCACCGGTGATGCCAGTATCATTATGTGCATCCAGGAGTTGTCTACCTGCCTGCAATACGGGCTGCCGATAAAGGTGATCAATCTGAACAACCGCTATATGGGGATGGTGCGGCAATGGCAGGAATTCTTTTATGACCGCCGGTATTCGCATTCCTATATGGATGCGCTGCCCGACTTCGTTGCGGTGGCGGAAAGTTTCGGCCACGTCGGGATACGGGTCGAGAAGCCGGCCGAGGTGGAGGACGCACTGAAGCGGGCTTTTGCCCTGCACGACCGGCTGGTATTCGTCGACGTGCAGACCGACCCCACTGAAAACGTCTACCCGATGATCGCCGCCGGCAAAGGCCACAACGAAATGCAATTGCAGCCGGGCACCCAGGCGGCGAGCGAACGCGAGCTGGCCTGATGCGCCGAATTATTTCCGTTCTGCTGGAAAACGAGGCCGGCGCGTTGTCGCGGGTTGCCGGGCTGTTTTCCGCGCGCGGGTTCAATATCGAGTCGCTCACGGTGGCGCCGACCGACGATGCGTCGCTGTCCAGAATGACCATCGTTACCGGCGGCACCGAGCAAATCATCGAGCAAATCACCAAGCAGCTAAACAAGCTGATTGAAGTCGTCAAGTTGATCGAGCTGACCGAAGGCAAATATATTGAACGCGAGCTGATGCTGGTCAAGGTCGTGGCCGGCGGCGGTGAACGGCGGGCCGAGCTCAAACGCCTGGCCGATATTTTTCGCGGTCGCATCATCGATGTGACCGATACCAGCTACACGTTGGAGTTGACCGGTGACAGCGACAAAGTCGATGCGTTTATTCAGACGCTGCCGCCGGCGGACATCATCGAAATAGTGCGCTCGGGCGTGTCCGGCATCGGGCGCGGTGAGCGTGTCATACGAGTGTAATGCCGTGCCCGCCGGTCGGCCTCGGTCGCGGCGAAGCAGGGCGTTCGGATCGAGTTAAAACCAGAATCAGGAGCCAGATACATGCAAATCTATTATGAAAAAGACGCCAATCCGGCGGTGCTGCACAGTAAAAAAATCGCCATCATCGGCTATGGCTCGCAGGGCCATGCACATGCCAACAACCTCAAAGACAGCGGCTATGACGTCGTCGTCGGGCTGCGCGACGGCTCATCTTCGTGGGCCAAGGCCACGGCCGCCGGCCTGACGGTGACCACCGTCGGCGAGGCGGCCGCACAGGCGGACATGGTGATGATGCTGTGCCCGGACGAGTTGATGGCCGAGATTTACCGGCAGGACATACAGGCCAGGCTACAGCCCGGCAATACGCTGGCGTTTGCCCACGGCTTCAACATCCATTTCGGCTATATTCAGCCGCCCGAAAACATCAACGTGGTGATGATTGCGCCCAAAGGGCCGGGGCATCTGGTGCGTTCGACCTTTGAGCGCGGTGCCGGCGTGCCCTGTCTGGTGGCGCTCCATCAAGACCCCGGCGGCGATGCGCTGGCGTTGTCGCTGGCCTATGCCAGTGGGCTGGGCGGCGGGCGTGCGGGCATTATTCAGACCACCTTCAAAGAAGAAACCGAGACCGATCTGTTCGGCGAGCAGGCGGTGCTGTGCGGCGGGGCGACGGCGCTGGTGCAGGCCGGCTTTGAAACCCTGGTCGAGGCCGGCTATGCGCCCGAGATGGCGTATTTTGAATGCATGCACGAGCTCAAGCTGATTGTCGATCTGATGTACGAGGGCGGCATTGCCGATATGCGCTATTCGATTTCCAATACCGCCGAATTCGGCAGCCTGACCCGCGGCCCGCGGGTGGTCAACGAGCAGACCAAGGCCGAGATGAAGAAAATCCTGACCGAGATTCAGTCCGGCGCGTTTGCCCGCGAGTGGATGGATGAAAGCGCCGCCGGCGGCCGGCATTTCCCGGAGCTGCGCAAAAAAGCCCAGGAGCATCAAATCGAGGAGGTCGGCGCCCGGCTGCGCTCGATGATGTCGTGGGTGGAACAGGGCAAGGTGATTGACCGGGCGAAAAACTAAACGGTCAGGATGCCCGCGCGCGCCCCGGACGGATTGACAGTGACGGCAATGCGCGCCGGCAGCTACCCGATTCTGGCGCCTGAAGGCCGGTGGCATATCGGCATTGCGCTGTGTCTCGGCGCTCTCGGCACCGGGTTGTGGGGGGGCTACGCGCTGCCGTTGTGGGCGCTGGCGCTGTTTGTGCTGAATTTTTTTCGCGACCCGAAACGGGTCATCTCTACCGAGCCGGGTGCGGTGGTGTCGCCGGCCAGCGGCAAAGTGGTGGCGATTGTGCAGCAGCCCAACCCCTACCTCGACGCCGCGCCGAGCTTGAAAGTCAGTGTGTTTATGAACGTCTTTTCCGTGCACTCCAACCTGATCCCGATTGGCGGCACGGTCCAATCCTGCCGCTACCACGCCGGTCGCTTTGTCAACGCCGCACTGGACAAAGCCTCTTTGGAAAACGAACGCAACGCCGTTCAGATCCGGACCGACCGCGGTGAAGATATCGTCAGCGTGCAGATTGCCGGGCTGGTTGCCCGGCGCATCCTGTGCTATGTCAGCGCCGGCGAGCAGGTAAGCACCGGCGACCGCTATGGTTTCATTCGCTTTGGCTCGCGGGTGGATTTGTATCTGCCGGGCGACGTCAGGCTGAATGTCAGCATGGGGCAGCGGGTCAGCTCGGGCAATGACGTGATTGGCTACCTGCCGCGGTAGTGTTGCCCGCCCACGACACTATCCGGTTACCGCCGAGTCGATAAGATGAACGATTCACCAGAGCAGTCGAGCCGGCGCAAAGGGATTTATTTCCTGCCCAGCCTGTTTACCACCGCCGGGCTGTTCTTCGGCTTCTACGCCATTATTCAGTCCACCCACGGCAAGTTTGAACACGCGGCGGTGGGCTTGTTTATCGCCATGATTATGGATGCGCTCGACGGCCGGGTTGCGCGCTGGACCAACACCGCGAGCGATTTTGGCAAGGAATACGACAGCCTGGTGGATCTGGTGGCGTTTGGGCTGGCGCCGGCGCTGGTGATCTACTTCTGGTCGCTGCACAGCGTCGGCCGTGCCGGCTGGCTGATCGCGTTTTTATATACCGCCGCCACCGCGCTGCGGCTGGCCCGGTTCAATACGCTGACGCTCAAAGACAACCGGTTTTTTTACGGCCTGCCGTGCCCGACGGCGGCGGCGTTTATCGTTTTTTGGGCCTGGAGCTTCGAGGTCTCCGGCATCAGCGGCGAGTCGCTGTCGTGGGCCAGCGCGGTCCTGACGCTGGGCGCCAGCATTTTGATGGTGACCAATATCAAGTTCTATAGTTTCAAGGACTTTGACGCGAAAAATAAAATTCCATTCGTGGCGCTGGTGCTGCTGCTGCTGGGCTTTGTGTTGATCTACTTCGACCCGCCGCGGGTGCTGTTCCTGATGACCTTTTCCTATGTCGCCTCCGGCCCGGTCGGCTGGCTGCTGCGGCGGCGAAAAGGCCGCGGCGAGCCGCCGGGGTTTTTGTTCGATGACGACGAAGCCGAGGCGGAAAACACCACCGAAAAGACCGCACAGAACACCGAAGAAAAGACCGAATCCGACCCGCCCTGAGGCCCGCCGGGCGTCGGCTACGGCGGCATCCCGCCCGACATCCGCTCCATCATGCGGCGCAATCCGCCCTGCTTCTTCATGCGCTTCATGGTTTTCTCCAGCTGCATAAACTGCTTCAGCAGGCGGTTCACATCCTGCACCTCGACCCCCGCTCCGCGCGCAATGCGGCGTTTCCTCGCGCCGCGCAGCAGCGCCGGGAAGCGCCGCTCCTGCGGCGTCATCGAGTTGATAATGGCGATGGTCTGAGCGGTTTTTTTCGTGCTGTCCGCCGCCGGCATCCGGCCCCGCTGCGCCATGCCGGGCATCGTCGGCAGCTTTTCCATGATCGTTTCCAGGCCGCCCATTTGCTCCATTTGCTGCATCTGTGCACGAAAATCTTCCAGATTGAAGCCGCGCCCGCGGGCCAGCTTGTCGGCCAGTTTTTGCGCCTGCTGCCGGTCCACTTTGCGCTCGACCTCCTCGACCAGCGACAGCACGTCGCCCATGCCCAGAATACGCGACACCACGCGCTCGGGATGGAACGCCTCCAGGGCGTCGAGATGCTCGCCGGTGCCGATGAACTTGATCGGTTTGCCGGTAACCTCGCGCAGCGACAAGGCCGCCCCGCCGCGGGCGTCGCCGTCGGTTTTGGTCAGCACAATCCCGCTCAACGGCAGCGCCTGATCGAACGCGCGGGCGCTGACCGCCGCGTCCTGTCCGCTCATGCTATCGACCACGAACAGGGTTTCGACCGGCTTCAACAGCGCGTGCAGGCGCTGAATTTCCGCCATCATCGGCTGGTCAACGTGCAGCCGCCCGGCGGTGTCCACCAGCACGACATCGATGCCGTGCCGGCGGGCAAACTCGACTGCGTCGGCGGCAATATCGACCGGCTGCCGGTCGGCGTCGGTGGCAAAAAACACCGCGTCAGTCTCGTTTATCAGGCGCTCCAACTGCAATATCGCCGCCGGTCGATAGACGTCGACACTGACCGCCAGCACCTTTTTCTTATCGCGCTCAACCAGCAGCTTCGCCAGCTTGCCGACCGTCGACGTCTTGCCGGCGCCCTGCAACCCGGCCAGCATCACCACCGCCGGCGGGCGCACCGCCAGATTCAGCCCGTCGTTGGCGGCGCCCATCAACTCTATCAGCGCCGTCTGTACGATTTTGATGACCGCCTGCCCGGGCGTCAGGCTATCGAGCACGTCCCTGCCGACGGCCTGCGCCTTGACCCGGCTGATGAAGCTGCGGGTGACCTCGAGCGACACATCCGCCTCCAGCAGCGCAATGCGCACCTCGCGCATCGCGTCGGCAATATTGGCTTCGGTCAGGCGCCCCTTGCCGGTCAGGGTTTTGAACGTCGCCTTGAGCCGGTCGCCGAGTTGATTGAACATCGATATTATTTCCGGTAGAAGTTGCGCTATGATAGCAGTCCGTGCGCCGCCTGTGGTCGCGCTCCGTTGCCCAATCTATCACCTGTCTATCGCCTTCCTGTCGCCCGCCCGTATGCCCAGCCGCAGAAAACTGCCGGATCGCATCGTCCGCCCGCCGGTCGGGCCGCGCGGTTGATGAGTGCGCTGCCGGGGGCGCTCGGCGCGCTGTGCTATGTGCTCAGCCTGGGCCTGGCGTGGCGCTGGGTGCAAGCCGACCGCGATCAGCACCGACCCTGGCCGGCGCGGCGGCCAACCGCGGCGGCGGGCTGCCTGCTGCTGGCGGCGCTGCTGCATGCGGCGACGCTGGGTGCCGACTGCTGCCGCTCCGGCGGCATCGATCTGTCGCTCGGCCATCTGGTGTCGGTGATCTGCTGGATGACCGTCTGCCTGCTGCTGCTGGCATCGATCTCCCGGCCGACCTTCAGCCTGGCGGTGATCGTGATCCCGATCGGGCTGCTCGGGCTGCTGATTGGCGTCGGCTTTGCCGGTCGGCCGATGCGCTTCGACAGCCTGCCGCAGTATTTGCAGTACCACATCCTGGTGGCGATTCCGGCCTACGGCATCCTGTGCATTGCCTGCGCCCAGGCGATGGTGATTTTGTTTCAGGATCGGCGGCTGAAAACCCCCGGCAAAGGCGGCTTTTTGCCGGCGCTGCCGGCACTGCAAACGATGGACGCCAACCTCTTTTTACTGCTCCGGCTGGGGTTTGTTCTGCTGACGCTGAACCTGTTTTTTGGCGCCTATGTCAGCTATGCCCAATCCGGCCGGGTGCTGCAATGGAATCACCACATCCTGCTGATTGTCCTCGCCTGGGGCGGTTTTGCCGGCGTCCTGCTGGGGCGCAAGGTCTACGGCTGGCGCGGCAAACCGGCGGCAATCGGGACCATCAGCGCGTTTGCCTTGCTGGCGCTGGCGTATTACGGCACGCGCTTCGTCACCGAGGTCGTGCTCGGCTGATATCGCAACCTCGGCAAACGGCCGTTGTCGGTGCGGTTCAGGCTCCAGCGCCCCGCAGATGCCTGCTGATCAGCGTTTCCACCAGCGGGCGCATCAGTCGGTTGTTTTGGCCGCACCCGTCTTTGCCCAAATGGTGGCGTCGTTCTCACCGCAGCCGGGTGCCGAAAACCGAAAACGCGATTTTCAGGTTGCCGTCGGGCGGCGCGATAAATCCAGTTCCACCGACAACCGGGGATCGGCCGTCGGATAATCCGCGCTGGACGGCTCTAACAAGGTGACTGATTCGTAGTAGTCGTCCAAAGCAATAAACACGCCGTTTTCTTCCGCCCATGTTTTCATTCGATGATTGCAGGAATCGAGCCACGACAAAATTTCCACTCGCCAGCCGCGCTTGTGCAGACGCTCCATCGTTCGATGAAACCCCGCGCCGTCATAAAAGCCCGCACCGTCGCCGGTCAGCAGCACGACGATTCCCGGGTGGTCGTTGTTGTCGAAACCGTCTTCCAGCATTCGCAACTGCAAAATCCGATCCGGAACTTCCTGCTCGCCGCGTGCGATGGAGCCGCGATCAAACAGCTCGACGTCTATGTGTTCGGCTTCCATACGATTCCATAGCGAGCGCATCTCCGGCGGCACGGAACCCACCGCCAGCGCTTTTTTCACCGGCCGGCCGGCGTGGGCGAGTTGCAGCATTGCCTTGAAATTGATCCGCACGCGATAACGCGCTATTTGACCCTCCCGCTGCTCGGCTGCGGCACGTGCGCCGTGGAAAATATTGGAATTGTCCCAGTAGATAAAAACGTTGTCCATTCTCTTTTTCTCCTTTCGTGGTGATTGAAAAACCGAATCATATCACGCTGCTTTTCCAAATTGATTGAGCCGCTTTGCGTGCGCCTTGCAGTAGCGACGCAAACCATCGTCGACCCGGGCAGCCATTTTTCCGGTCTGTGGCGGCAGAATATGTCATAAACCGGGCCAGGGCGCGGGGCGATTTTGCCGGCGTCCGGGGCGCAAGGTCTACGGCTGGCGCGGCAAACCGGCGGCAATCGGGACGGTGATGGGGCCGTGCGGCGGCCCTCACCCCGGCCCTCTCCCAGAGGGAGAGGGAGAGGTGGTTCCGGTTATCCCGGGGAGGAGGCGGTTGTCGGCTTTGGCCCGCTCCCTGTGGCAGAGGGTTGGGTGAGGGTGGGTCGGCACACGTCTCTCATCACGCACCACTCGACCCGCCAGGCAACCACCGGCATCGCCGGGCAGCATGGCTCGGCACAGGCCCACCGGTTGCCCTTCGGGGTTGAATCCACCCAATGTGTGCAATGATTGAACCGGATGCGGATTTTCGGTTAGAATCAGCCGTTATTATTTCCGTCGGACGGCACAAGAGCCGGCCTCACCCTCTTTTCGGGACCATACTGATGAAAAAATCACTCTTTCTTTTAATTCTGCCTTTTCTGGTTGTCGGCTGCGGCAGCGGCGGGTCGAGCAGTGGCTCGGGCGCTGGTACCGTTTTAACCGACAACGGGTTGCGGCTTTCGTTAAGGTTGGCACCCGATGACAGCCCGAATGTGAATGCATATAGTATGCTTTCGTGCGTTGACGCTGACGGAATGCCCGAAGATATCACCCGTCTTCTAATGGATACATCGGATACGCTTACCTTGGAGGTTAGAGATGTGGGCGATCTCACCGGTGGCTTATTTGAACGCGGAATTAAACTCATAGATTATACAATATCTTATCTGGGCAGCGGGCCGCCACTTAACCCTGTATCGAGGAATGATGTTGCCAGAGACGTGGAGCCCGGTACGGAGACCATATCTCTGACGTTAATCACTATTGCGCAACTTGATGAGTACACGACCGAGAAGCTTAATTCAATACCTCCATCTCCCCGCAATCCCCCCGACGAGTACAGCATTAGAGTGTCCCTTCGTTATGAGGACATTAATGATAGAGATGACAACGGTATAATTTCAGCTTCGACCAGAGTGTCAATTGGTGCTTTCTGCCCGCCCTAAAGGTGCTTTGGTTTGGTGGTCGGCCTGAAGCCGGTGTGACTTGATCGTTATCGGTCAAAGTTGTTGGCGTTGATCGACAGCATTGAGTTGAGCCGCCGGCTGTCGATTACACCGATGGAATGCCCGGGCGCGCGTCGAACCCATGCGGTTAAGTGCGCTATCCCGCGCTACCGACGTTGGCTTGGCGCGGTTATCGTCGCCGTTTCCCTGCCCGCTTTTGCGCAACCCGACTACACCGTCTACACCACCCACCAGACACCCGACGGCTACCCCGGCCACACCGCCGCCGCCGATTTTGCCTGCTCCGAGCGTGTCTATCTGGTGCTGGAGGCGCGCCATCTGCCGCCGGTCGCCCACGTGCTGACAGTCAATTGGCATCGCCCCGACGGCGCCCGGCAGGAATCGACCCGGCATGAATTCTGGGGTGATCGATTTATCCGCATCTGGGTCTGGCTGCAACTCGACCCGCCGCGCGGCGCGGCGATTGGCCGGGTATTCGACCCGGCCTGGGGGATGGATGCGTTTGTCGGTCAGTGGCAGGCCGAGGTGGCAATTGACGGCCAGCGCATCACGCGCCATCCGTTCCGGCTGCTGTGCTGACCCGGCGGTCGCGTAGGTGGTCCGGCTGCGCGGCTACCTGATTGCGCACATAGCGGGCGCACAACAGCAGCGGCGAGGTCGCCGTATCGACTCTGGCGGCGGCCAGTTCGGCCACCGCGGTGGCCTGCGGGAAGCGGTTGTCCAGCCGGCTGACCCCGCGCCCGGCGGCGCCCGCGAGCTGCGCCGGGTAGGCATCCCAGCCGCTGCCGCAGCCGACCCACTCGCCCGGCGCCGGCGGCCGCACCGCCTGCGGATAGTCCACCGCCGGCGCGCACAGCGGTGTCAGGCCGCCCGGGTGGTCGTCGGCGCGCCGGTACCCCGCCCAGTAAACCTGCCGCATGCGCGCGTCGATTGCCGGCACGACGCCATTGGCCGCCGGGCATTGTCGCAGGGCGTCCCAGGCCAGCGCCTCCAGCGAGCAGATGCCGACGGTTTTTGCGCCGCTGCCATACGCCAGGCCCTGCGCCATGCCGATGCCGATGCGCAGGCCGGTGAACGAGCCCGGCCCGACGTCCGCGGCCACCAGATCGACCTCGCCGAGCGATTTGCCGGCCTCCGCCAGGCAGGCCTCGACCATCGCCAGTACGCGGCCAAAATGGCCGGTGGGGCGGATTTCACTGCGCCAGTAGCAGCGCCGCGCGCCGTCCTGCTGCGCGGTCAGCGCGACCGAGCAGCATTCGGTTGCCGTGTCGATAGCCAGCAGGTTCATGCCGGTGTGCGCCGGGCGGAGAAAAACCGGCGCACTTCGGACAGGCGGTGGGTGGTCGGCATCGCCGGCAGGCTGTCGAGAAACAGTCGGCCATAGCGTTGGCGGGTCACGCGCGAGTCGCACACCACCAGCACGCCGCGGTCGGTTTCCGAGCGAATCAGCCGCCCGGCGCCCTGCTTGAACGCAATCACCGCGGCCGGCACCTGAATGTCCATGAACGGGTTGCCGCCGTCGGCTGCGCAGGCGGCCAGGCGGCTTTTCAGCACCGGCGCGGCGGGCGAGGCAAACGGCAGTTTGTCGATAATCACACAGCTGAGCGCCTCACCCTGCACGTCCACCCCCTGCCAAAAACTGGCGGTGCCAAACAGCACGGCGTTTTGCTGTCGGACAAAGCGCTGCAACAGCTCGCTTTTGGGCGCCTCGCCCTGCAGCAGCAGCGGCCAGGAGAGCTGCGGTTTGAGCAGGCCGTACAGCGTGTCCATCATCGCAAAACTGGTAAACAGGCAAAACGCCCGGCCCTCGCTGGTCAGCAGCGTTTGCAGTATCACTTCGGCCAGCGCCGGGGCGAAATCCGCCGCCCGCGGGTCGGGGATATCGGGTGGCAGGTACAACAGCGAATGCCGGGCAAAATCGAACGGGCTGTGCCATTGTGCGGTGCGGGTGTCCTGTAGCCCCAGCTGGCGGCAAAACGCATCGAAGCGGTCGCCGACCGCCAGCGTCGCCGAGGTGAACACCCAGGCGGTGTCAAAATTGCCCAGCAGCTGGTCGAAGTGGCGGCTGATATCCAGCGGCGTGGCGTGCAGCCGGAACGTGGTTTTGGTCGCCTCGAGCCAGCGAATCAGATTGCGGTCGGCGCCGCTGATCCAGCTCTCCAGCAGCGCTTGCAGCCCCAGGCAGCGCTGATGGCAGCGCTGCAGGCCCTCGCCGGCCGGCGCCGCGGTCGCCAGCACGGCCTCGAGTTGGGACAGCCCGGCCTGCAGCCGCGCAAACAACGGCGTGACGGTCGCATGGACGTCGTCGAACGCAACCGACTGGCCGGCGTAGCGCAGCAGTCTGGCCAGCAGGCGGGCCGCCGCCTGCTGCGCCGCCATCACCGCCGGGGCAAACGCGCCGCCGCTTTTTTCGTCCTGCTCACTCGCCAGTGTGTCGTCGATCAAATCCCGGATCTGATAGCTGGACAGCGTGAAGCCAAAAAAGCGCGAGGCGGTTTCGGCCAGCTCGTGGGCTTCATCGAATACCACCGCTTCACAGTCCGGCAGCAGCTCGCCGAAGCCTTCCTGCTTCAGGTTCAGATCGGAAAAGAACAGGTGATGATTGACCACGATAATCCGCGCCTGCATCGCCCGCTGCCGCGCCTGCATGACAAAACACTGCTTGAAGTCGGGGCATTTGCCGCCCAGGCAATTGTCGGCCGTCGATGTCACCTGCCGCCAGATCGGATCCTGTTCGCTGATGTCGCCGACCTCGGCAATGTCGCCGCTGCGGGTCGAGGCGGCCCATTGTTGTATCGCCTCGAACGGCGTGTCGGTGCCGATCAGGTCGGTTTGCTCGCTGCTCAGGCGCAGTCGATAGCGGCATAAATAATTTGACCGCCCTTTCAGCAGCACCGCGTCGCGGCTTTGCTCCAGCGCGTCGCAGACCACCGGCAGGTCGCGGTGAAAAATCTGCTCCTGCAAATGTTTGGTTGCGGTCGATATGATACTGCGCTTGCCGGTCAGCAAAATCGGCACCAGGTAGGCAAAGGTTTTGCCGGTGCCGGTGCCGGACTCGACCACCAGCCGCTCATTATTTTGCAGGCAGGTTTCCACCGCCTGCGCCATCTCGCATTGCGCCGGCCTCGGTTTGAAGCCGTCGTGGGCGCGGTGGAACACACCGTTTTCCATCAGTGCTTGATAGCTGCGCGATTCGCTCATCTTGCGGCCTTGAGCGGGTCGGTTGAGCGCGGCGTGGTATCGATGCGTCTTTTTTTGCGGTTGTCGGGTTTGGTGGTTGGTATGGGTGTGAACATGATTTTTTTCGTTTCCTGAGTATGCCTGGGTATGGCAAGTATAAAGCAGATGCGGCAGCCGCCTTCGGCGGGAATTAGGAATGAAATCCGCCTGCGGCGGGAATTAGGAATTAGGAATTAGGAATTAGGAATGCTGCCGCCTTTGGCGGGAATTAGGAATTAGGAATTAAGAATTAGGAATTGGGTTGCGTCAGGGGGATTATGGATGAGGGGGATCATCATCCATATTCTGTGTTGGCAATCTGTGTGGATGAGCAATAGACGCGGGGGGGTTGCTTTTTACCCTCACCCCGGCCCTCTCCCGGGGGGAGAGGGAGAAAAAATGTTGGCGGATGGGCGGCTGGTGCCGGTCGTTTGATGGGGCGGTGGGCCGGGTGGGGGGTCAGGCTACCAGGTTGTCGAAGAAGGTTTTTATGCGGTCGGTCCACTTGCTGCTGCGTGGGATGTGGCGATTGCCGCCTTGTTTCAGGCTGTTGTCGAACTGGGTCAAGAGGTCTTTGTGGGCTTTTGTCAGGTTGATCGGGGTTTCTACCACGACCTTGCAGTACAGGTCGCCGAGGTTGCCGTTGCGTACGTTGCGTACCCCTTTGCCGCGCAGCCGAAGCACTTTGCCCGACTGGCTTTCGGCCGCAATTTTCAGGTTGGCGCGCCCGGACAGCGTCGGTACCTCCAGCGTGCCGCCCAATGCCATCACGGCAAAACTGACCGGCACTTCGCAGTACAGGTCGTCGCCGTCGCGCTCAAAAATATCGTGCCGCTTGATTTTGACCTGAACGTACAGATCGCCCGCCCCGGCGCCGGGGCCGCCGGCCTCGCCTTCTCCCGACAGGCGCACTTGATCGCCTTCATCCACCCCGGCCGGAATTTTCACCGACAGCGTTTTTTCCTGGCGCAATTGCCCCCGGCCGCCGCAACTGCCGCAGGGCTCGGTCACTATCGCGCCCTGGCCGTGGCATTTGGGGCAGGTCTGCTGTACTGAAAAGAACCCCCGCTGCATCCGCAGCTGGCCGTTTCCGTGGCAGGTGCCGCAGGTTTCCGGGGTTGAGCCGGGCCTCGAACCGGAGCCTTTGCAGGTGTCGCAGTTGACCGTTTTCGGCACCCGGATCTGCTGTTCGAGGCCCTGTACCGCCTGCTCCAGCGTCAACTCGAGGCGATAGCGCAAATCGGCACCGCGGCGCACCCGCTGGCCGCCCTGGTTGAAGGCGTCGCCGAAAATATCGCTGAAAATATCGCCGAGCCCGCTGCCACCGCCACCGCCACCGCCGCCCATGGCGCCCGGGTCGACGCCGGCATGGCCAAACTGATCATAGGCCGCGCGCTTCTGGCTGTCCGACAAGACGTCGTAGGCCTCCTTGGCTTCCTTGAATTTGTCCGCCTCCGCTGCATTGTCCTGATTGCGGTCCGGATGGTGCTTCATCGCCAGGCGGCGGTAGGCTTTCTTCAGGTCGGCTGCCGACGTCTCCCGATCGACCCCCAGAACCTCGTAATAGTCCTTTTTTGCCATGGGCTTGTTGATACCCGCAAGCTACCCGGAATGGGCCGCCGCCGCGGCGCTCAGGATTTCTTGTCGTCGTCGTTGACTTCCTCGAACTCGGCATCGACGACCTCGTCCGATTTGTCCGCCGCGGCGTCGGTTTCGCCGCCGTCGGTGCCGGCGTCGCTTTGCGATTGCGAGTACAGCTGCTCGGCCAGCTTATGGCTGAGCTGGGTCAGCGCCGCCGTTTTGCCGACAATATCCTCTTTGTCATCGGTTACCAGCGCCTGCTCCAGCTCGCTGATGGCGGTTTCGATATTGGTTTTTTCCGCCGGGTCGAGTTTGTCGCCCAACTCCTGCATCGACTTCCTGACGGTATGCACCATCGACTCGCCCTGATTGCGGGCATCGACCAGCTCGCGCGTCTTGCGATCCTCATCCGCGTGCTCTTCCGCCTCGCGGATCATCTTTTCGATCTCTTCGTCGGCCAGGCCGGAGCTCGATTTGATGACGATTTTGTTCTCCTTGCCGGTGGCCTTGTCTTTGGCCGACACATGCAGGATGCCGTTGGCGTCGATATCGAACAGCACCTCGATCTGTGGCATGCCGCGCGGTGCCGAGGGAATCTCGGTCAGATCGAAACGGCCCAGAGATTTGTTGTCGTTCGCCATTCCGCGCTCGCCCTGCAGCACGTGCACGGTCACCGCACCCTGGTTATCCTCGGCGGTGGAGAAGGTCTGGTTGGCCTTGGTCGGGATCGTGGTGTTCTTGTCCACCAGCTTGGTCATCACCCCGCCCAGGGTTTCAATCCCCAGCGACAGCGGCGTGACGTCGAGCAGCAGCACGTCTTTGACCTCGCCGCCGAGCACCCCGCCTTGAATCGCGGCGCCGACCGCAACCGCTTCATCGGGATTCACATCATGGCGCGGTTCCTGGTTGAAAAAGTCTTTGACGATTTGATGCACTTTGGGCATGCGGGTCTGGCCGCCGACCAGGATCACGTCATTGATCTCGGACGCGCTCAACCCGGCGTCTTTGAGCGCAATCCGGCACGGCTTCAGGGTCTGCTGCAGCAGCTCATCGACCAGCGATTCCAGTTTGGCGCGCGTCAATTTCATATTCAGATGCCGCGGGCCGCCGGCGTCGGCGGTGATATAGGGCAGGTTGATTTCGGTCTGGCTGCTGGATGAAAGCTCGATTTTGGCTTTCTCGGCGCCCTCTTTCAGCCGCTGCATCGCCAGCGGGTCGCCGCGCAAATCCATCCCCTGATCGCGCTTGAACTCATCCGCCAGATAATCGATCAGACGCCGGTCGAAGTCCTCGCCGCCGAGAAAGGTGTTGCCGTTGGTGGACAGCACTTCAAACTGATGCTCGCCTTCGACCTCGGCGATTTCGATCACCGACACGTCGAACGTGCCGCCGCCGAGGTCATAGACGACTACCTTGCTGTCGCCTTTGCTCTTGTCCAGGCCATAGGCCAGCGCGGCTGCGGTCGGCTCGTTGATGATGCGCTTGACCTCGAGGCCGGCGATGCGGCCGGCGTCTTTGGTCGCCTGACGCTGGGAGTCATTGAAATACGCCGGCACGGTAATCACCGCCTCGGACACCGTTTCCCCGAGGTAATCCTCGGCGGTCTTTTTCATCTTCTGCAAAATGCGCGCCGAAATCTCCGGCGCGGCCATCTGTTTGCCGCCGACGTCGACCCAGGCGTCGCCGTTTTTCGCCTTGACGATTTTGTACGGCATGATGTCCAGATCGCGCTGCACCACCTCTTCATTGAATTTGCGCCCGATCAGACGTTTGACGGCAAACACCGTGTTGGTCGGGTTGGTAACCGACTGGCGTTTGGCCGACTGGCCGACCAGCACTTCGCCTTCTTTGGAAAAGGCCACGATCGACGGCGTCGTGCGGTCGCCTTCGCTGTTTTCTATGACTCTGGGGGTGCCGCTCTCCATCACTGCAACGCAGGAGTTGGTCGTACCCAGGTCGATACCGATAATTTTTGACATAGCTGATAATCCTCTGGTTGGCCCTGTGCGGGCGAATGTTGACAGGCACTGATATAGGGGTTAAGCGCTCAATAAACAAGATCAATAATGCGTGAGTGGGCGATCTTTAGCCAATCAAAGCCGGCGAGAAACGGCAGCACGGTGGCGTCGATAGCATCGCGTGCGCCGTTACCGCGGCATCAGCCCTGACTGACGGTCACCATGGCCGGCCGCAGCAGCCGATCTTTGAGTAAAAAGCCTTTTTGCATCACATCGACAATATGGTCGGGCGCGACGTCTGTTGACGGCACCATGCCGATTGCCTGATGGTGGTCGGGGTTGAATTTGACGCCGACGGCCGCCTCGACCTCGGTGACCGCCGACTGCGACAGCGCGGTATCCAATTGCTTTAAGGTCAGGTTGAGGCCTTCTTTCATCTGCACCACGGCCGCGCCGACGCCCTCGTCGAGCTCGACTCTGGTGGCCTGATCGAGGCTGTCCTTGACGTGCAGCAAGGCCTGCGCAAACGACTCGATGGCAAATTTGCGGGCATTTAGCAGCTCGTTCTGCGACCGCCGCCGAATATTCTCGACCTCGGCCCGGGCGCGCAGATAACCGTTCTTCAGGTCGTCGATTTGCGCCTGATAGTGGTACGCCAGATCGACCAATTGCGCGTGGCTCAGCGCCGCCGGGTCATCATCAGGCGGTGCGGCGGGGGCGGTATCGTTCGCCTCGGGCGTGTCGGCGTCGGCTGCCGCAGCCGTCTGCGGGTCGGGGGTGCCGGCGTCGTCTGCTGCCGGCGTCGGTGTATCGGCGGCGTCAGCGGCGGTTTTTGCCGTGGCGGCGGATGGTTTGGTCTGTTCGGGATTCGGGTTCATACTCGGTTCCAATTGCGTATTGGATTAAAAATAAATAATGGATAAATAAAGAAATGCGGATGCAATAAAAAAAAGCAAAGCCAGATGAAAGCAAAACTGGTAGCGAATATGGGGACAAACGGCGGCAGCACAAGCCCGGCCACCGGATTTTTTTATGTGCCAATCAGCCCGGTTTTACCTGCAAACACAGTCGGCGCAACGGCTGCGGCGGCCGTCAGCCGTGCAACCGGCGCGGGCGGCTAAATCGAGAACGAAGAACCGCAGCCGCAGGTCGCAGTGGCATTGGGGTTGTTCACCAGAAACCGGCTGCCGAGCAGATCGTCCTTAAAATCGATCTGCGCCCCGCTGAGATACTGCAAGCTGAGCATATCGACGACGATCTGAATCCCCTGGTCTTCAATCGCCACATCGTCTTCCTGCTGCTCCTGCTCCAGCTGAAAGCCGTACTGAAACCCGGAACAGCCGCCGCCCTGGATATACACCCGCAATTTCAACTCCGGGTTGCCTTTGGTCGCCAGCAACTGCTGAACCCGCTGCACCGCCGGGGTGCTGATAGTCAAGTCTGTCTGCATCGTTTTATTCGGAAAAGTCCGCCTTGTGGCTGATTATGGGCGACAGTATAGCAAGTCGGCGGCGTGTGGCATAGCCCCCGGTGTGGTTTATGCGTTTGGGTGGGGCTGTGTGGGGGTGATTTTCCCCATCGGGGCAGCCAAAATCAGTAAGAGATTTCGTTGCATTGACCAATGAACGGTGCTGGGTGAATTCAACTGATAAGTGCCACTTCACCGCTGATGGGAGGGTGAGATTCCGGGGCGGTGATGGGGCCGTGCGGCGGCCCTCACCCCGGCCCTCTCCCACAGGGAGAGGGGGTTTCCGGTTATCCCGCGGGGAGAAGGCGGTTGTCGGCTTTAGCCCTCTCCCTGTGGGAGAGGGTTGGGTGAGGGTGGGCAGACACACGTCACTCATCACGCACCACTCGACCCGCCGGACAACAACCGATATCGCCTGGCGGCACGGCTCGGCACAGGCCCACCGGTTGCCCTTCGGGGTTGAGTCCCCCCTGTTCACCGCGGTTTGCAGAGCGAGACCCTGGCGGAGTTGCTGATGGTCATTAAGATCCGCGTAGCCCGGCGCCAGGCCATACAGACAGTGTTGAACCAGAGAGCAGGGCTATGGATACCACTGGCGCATCTGCAGGCCGATCTGCGAACAGAAGAGGTACATGCCTGCCGCTGAAATGATCTGCGGCACAATTATCGGTCAAGCTGTTCAAGGGCCTTGATGGACGCATTGTCCGGGTGGGGATAGACAACGCGCGATTTTTCAAACAACGCCCGCGCAGCGTCTTTGTCGCGCTGGCGAAATCGCAAGAACCCTTGCAGATAGAGAAACCGGGCCTGCCTCTCCCGGGTCACGAACTCGCTTTGCCGGCGCTGTGCCTCCCCGAACCAAGCCTCAATCTGGGCCAGATGTGAATCACCGCCGTGTTCCAGCAATATTTCTGTTATTCCGGTGAGTACGAAGGTATTCCGATTTGCCAGTTCGAGCGTATGTTGCATCTGTTTGAGTAGAACCGGGTTGTTTGACAATATGATCTGTCCCAGGAAGCCGCCGTATGCGAAGAGCAGTTTGTTCCGGTGGGTACGTTCCCATTCATCAACGGGTTTCAGGTTCACGAGATATTCGAAATAGCGCTTGCCCGCCACATCGGGTTTCAACTCCACGGTGCCGGGTTTTGCGCCGCGAATGACTTCCTTGACGAAACCGTGGTCGCGAACACTCTGGTGTTTTGGGAACACCACGCCGGACATGAAGAATACGGCGCGCTCAGTTTCGTTGATGAACTCCCGCAGTCTTTCCTCTTTGCGTTCCTGGGGCAGCTTTGACAGAAACAGGCGCTTTCCATAAACGATGCCCTGTTGGCTCAACAGGGTGATATCCGCCCGACGCCGCTCCACGAACCGGTAGTAACCCAGCGGACCTGTCTCCGTATCGCCGTAGACGAACAGCGCCGCATCCTGAGGCAGCAGGCTGAATATCATATCGACGTAGTGTTGTGCGAAATCGCTGGCAGAGCGGTCGTTCAAACGCCAGTTCGCCTGCATCAGGAAAACCAGCATGCCTGCAACCGCCACGCCCGCCAGGCCGGTCACGACCCAGCCGCGCCGGTCGGCAAAGGCGCTGAACCGGTCGCGTACATATCCAGACAAAAACTCCAGGCCGACTGCCAGCCAGAGCGCTGCCATCCCGTAGCAGACCAGTGAATAGGGCCGGAAAACCGCGACCCAAAAGTCATTGAATTCGAAGGCCAGCAACAGGATCAGCGCAAGGCTGTTGCCCAGAAACACGAGCAGGCCCGAAGCCGCCGCGCCCAGATGCCGCCGCGCCAAAATGGCGAGGCCCAACAGCGCAAGCAGGCAACCCGGTGGCGTCAGTTGCCAGAAAAGTTGCAGGCCGAGCCAGCGCAGGTACGCGAAGCGATCCAGCCACCCCGCGAAGGCGTTGGTATCGATTTTCGAATAGCTGGCTCTGCTGACATAGCGCCAGAACGCCTCCCAATCGGTGATCGGGCCATAGAAGCTGGTGAGCGGCTCCGACCAGGAGCGCAATACCATCCAGATATAGGGCAGTGCCGCGGCCAGCAGGGCAACCGCAACCAGCAGCGGCAGACTGGGAAGCAGTATCTTGCGCGCGGGCCGTTGTTTTGTCTGCCGTTTCCCCTGTGTGCGTCGCCGAGGCGGCTCGGGAAGCCGCATCTTGCGCGCCGGCAGGGCGGCCAGCAGCAGGCCCGGAAAGGCCAGGAGCATCAACGGCCAGTGGTTCGCCAGGCTCAGCCCGTAGATCGCTGCGGCCGCGATCCAGATAGCGGATTGCGCCGGATGGCGAACACCATGGAGAATCAGCGCATAGACCGTGAACAGCAGCAGCGCATTGAGCGTGTAGACTTCGGTGATGATGGCCTGCGACCAGAAATGCTCCGAGGCGCCCAACAGCCAGGCGGCGGCCAGCGCCGGCAGCCAGCCCGTCCCCAGCAAACGAGCACACAGATACACCATGCCGCACGCCAGTGCGCCAAACACCGCGCTCGACAGATGGCCGGCGAACGCCGGTGTGCCGAAGGGAAGCCAGGTGAACAGATAGCCCAACAGCGTGTGCAGCGGATAGCCGGGCGGGTGGGCGATGCCGAGATGCGATGCCGCCATCAGGAACAGGCCGTCATCCTCCAGAACGACCGTGTGCGGCAGTGTGCGCACATAGAGCAGCAAAGGGCCGATCACCGCCGCGACCAGGGTCAGGGCGTCGCATCGGCGTATTGTCGGCAAGGCGAAGCGATTTGCGATAGAGGTCACCACGCCGGGCATTCTAACCCGGATATTGTATGCGTGTCGGGGAAATCCGCCCTGTGGCTAAGTATCGGCGACAGTATAGCAAGTCGGCGGCGCATGGCATGGCCCCCGGTGTTGCCTGCTGACTGCCAGTTCGAAGTGCAACAACTCGGTATTGCTCGATTGCCGGGATTTGTGCAGGAGAGCGGTCGAGTCCGTCGTTGTCGGCTTCGGTGAACCAGTCCTGATTCCACACGGGATTGGCGACGACGTGGTCGAAGGTGCGGAGTTGTCCTGTTTGTTGCGGAATTTGGAGTTCTTGAGGGTGTCGCCGATCTCGGTCTGGTCGTCCCTAAAGGAGCACAGGCATTCCTGCCTGTGTTTTTTGTTTGTATTTCGTGGGTTGGAAAACCCACGCTCCTGTTGGCGGCCTCGAGGCAAAAACAATTATCCGATTGTTGCACTTCGGACTGGCAGTCAGGCACACAATCCGGCGGTTAATTGGTGCTGTGTGACTATGCCTCCACCGTTGCTCAAAGCACATCAGGCATTGGACAAAGCGGTGGATTGTGCCTGTCGCAAAACGCCGTTCAACCACGAAGCCGAGCGAGTCGATTTCCTGTTCGATCTCTACCGACAATATACCGCCCCGCTCCTGCCAAAGAAACACGCGCACGGCGGAAGAGGGCGGTATGATTTTCCTTGTGCATCGGTGGCAGGGAAGCGGTGGCGATAGTGGCTGACATAAGTTAAAACCGACTCTAAAATAACCTGAAACTTACTTGTAATCGGAGACAAAGACCATGAGTGGAAAAGAGTGCAATTTAGAAAAAGACGAAGAAATACTAAAAATCAACTCACTTACCCGCCAGGTGGGAGGCCTTATGTCGTCGTTTATAAAGATATCAAAGAGCGTTGGGCTATAGTGGCTATGAAGTGGGGCGATGATCGTAGACTTGGAATACATTGGCTCCGGGATAAAAAAGGGCACCCTGTTTCAACAGGCTACCCCGTATGGTTTATCATTCCCCTTTTAAACAGCTGATCAGACATATTGCAATCAATCTATGACGCCTGGCGATCCAGTGATTTCAGATAGCCAAGATTAGGTACTGCGCCATAGCGGCCACTCAAATAGCGCTTTGCGGTGGCATTGTCGTCACGCGGCTGATAGGCGGAATAAGGTGTGAGAGTAGATGCCTGGTGTTTGTCTTTTTCAACAAACCAGATTTGTTCTTTATCCAACGCCGCGTCCATCTGCGTGGTGTCGTGGGTGGTAAAAATAAGCTGTGCTTTGCTATTATGCTCGCTGGTGTTGATCTGCCCCACCAAAAATTTAAGCAATTTGGGATGCAGGCTGTTATCCAACTCATCCACAACAAGAATCCGGTTATTTTCAATTGTATGAATACATGGCCCTGCAAGCGCAAACAGGGCCTGTGTGCCTTCTGATTCTGCACCAATATCAAGCCATGCAAGAGTTTTACGCCCTCTTTTTTTGTGCCCCATCTTTACACTCAGAACTGTATCAGGACTGTTTTTTGCTTCATCCTCTTCATTCGCCTCTCGGATTTGCAACACCTTTCTGAGCTCTTCGGGCATTTTTTCCTCCACGATTTTGACATTATCAATATGCAAATCCGCGGCTTGCAAAAAATCAATCGCTTTATCCTTGAAACCAGTGACCTCTTTAATTTGGTGCATGGAAAAACCCGGCGAAATTTCACCACCTTTAACAAGGTGAAGTTTTTCAAACCAGTTCACAACAGGCTGCAACATGTGGCTGTTGAGCTGCGCGGCTGTTGAGACAAGCAAGGCATTGGGGCGTGTAGAATCCACCCAAAGCTGTTTGTGGCCCGAAACAGACGGCCCCCATTTCACGTGAGTTTTTTTGTCTTCGGGGTCAAAGTCACGCTCAAACAGCAAACGGGTGCGCCCATCGCGCGGGACAGCATGAAGCCATTCTTGCCGCACATGGTCCCGGGTCAGGGAAAAGCCATATCGATACAGTGTGCGATCCTGCAGGAATACTATCTGAAATTCTGACGGCTGGTTTTCACCGGTTGCGTCAAACAAAAAGGGCTCTACCGGAATAGGCGCATTAATTTTTCTATTGGACGACCTCTCAACAAAAAATCGCATAAAGCCCAACGCCTGGATAAGGCGTGATTTGCCGGAGGCATTGGCGCCATAAAAGGCCGAGACGCGATTTAGTCTTCCCGCCCGTTTGTGACCTGAATCGAAAGTAAAGTCATCATCGGCACTGCGTGCCTGGGTTGTCATTTGGAAAGATTGCGTATCTCGAAAACATGCCCAATTCGTGACAGAAAATTCAACAAGCATGATACTGTTCCTGTTTTTCGGTTAATTAAACTCTATTTTAGGTGGAAAAACTGCGAAAATATAGAGTTATTTTTATAATTCTTTGATTTTTTTTCCAAATCAAAGAATTTCATTGGATACTTTCTTGATAGATATGCCCGTCGACCAAGCGGAACCCGGCCGCTTTTTTGTGGAAGGCGCGGAGAATCGTTAGCCCGGATATCGCATGCGTGCCGGGAAAAAGCAGGATTTGGGCCGAAACTGGGCGGGTTTTGGGTGGCGAAGGCTATGGATACCACTGGCGCATCTGCATGCCGATCTGCGAACACAAGAGGTACATGCCCGTCGCCGACATGATCTGCGGCACAATCATCGGGCAAGCTGTGCAAGGGCCTTGATGGACGCATTGTCCGGATGGGGATAGACGGTGCGCGATTTTCTGAACAATGCCAGGGCAGCATCTTTGTCACCCTGGCGAAACCGCAGGAACCCTTGCAGATAGAGAAACCGGGCCTGCTGCTTCCTGGTCACGAACCCCTCTTGCCGGCGCTGTGCCTCCCCAAGCCGGGCTTCAACCTGGGGCAGATGTGAATCACCGCCGTGTTCCAGCAACACTTCCGCCATCCCGGTGAGCGCGAAGATATTCCGATTTGCCAGTTCGAGCGCATGCTGCATCCGTTCGAGCAGAACCGGGTTGTCCGACAATACAACGTATCCCAGAAAGCTGCCGTATGCGATAAGCAACCCGTCCCGGCGCACCTGCTCCCAACCGTCGACAGGTTTTAGGTTCACAAGGTACTCGAAATAACGCTCGCTCGCCGCATCGGGCCTCAACTCTATGGCGCCGGGGCTACCGTCTCGAACGACTTCCTTGACGAAACCGTGGTCACGAACACCGTGACCGTGCTGCAAATGCTCCCCGTCCGTAAAGAACACGGCGCGCCCGGTTCCATTGACGAACCCTCGTAGGATTTCTGTTTTGCGCTTTTTGGGCGACCAAAACCCAAACAGACGTTTCCCATACACCAGGCCCTGTTGGTTCAGCAATGTGATATCCGTCCGGCGCCGCTCGACAAAGCGGTAGTAACCCAGCGGACCTGTATCCGTATCGCCATGGACGAACAGCGTCGCATCCTGGGGCAGCAGGTTGAATATCGTATCGGCGTAGCGCTGTGCGAAGTCGCTGTTGGCGCGGTCGTTCAAACGCCAGTTCGCCTGCACCAGGAAGACGACCATGCCTGCAACCGCCACGCCCGCCAGACCGGTCACGACCCAGCCGCGCCGGTCGGCAAAGGCACTGAACCGCTCGTGCGCATGTCCCAGCAGAAACTCCAGGCCAACCGCCAGCCAGAGAGCTGCCATGCCGTAGCAGACCAGTGAATAGGGCCGGAAAACCGCGACCTGAAACGCATCGAATTCGAAGGCAAGCAACAGGATCAGCACAAGGCTGTTGCCCAGGAAAACGAGCAGGCCCGAAGCCGCCTCGCTCAGTCGCTGCCGCGCCAGAACGACGAGACCCAACAGGGCGAGCAGGCAACCCGGCGGCGTCAGTTGCCAGAAAAGTTGCACACCGAACCATCTCAGGTACGCAAGGCGGTCCAGCCAGCTGGCGACGGCACTGGTATCGATTTCCGAATAACCGCTTCGGCTGACATAGAACCAGAATCCCTTCCAATCGGAGATCGGGCCGTAGAAGCTGATGAGCGGCTCCGACCAGGAGCGCAGCACCATCCACGTGTAGGGCAGCGCTGCGGCTAGCAGGGAAACAGCAACCAGCAAAGGCAGCCTGGGAAGCCGCATCTTGCGTGCCGGCAGGGCGGCCAGCAGCAGGCCCGGAAAGGCCAGGAGCATCAACGGCCAGTGGTTCGCCAGGCTCAGCCCGTAGATCGCTGCGGCCGCGATCCAGATAGCGGATTGCGCCGGATGGCGAACACCATGGAGAATCAGCGCATAGACCGCGAACAACAGCAGCGCGTTGAGCGTGTAGACTTCGGCGATGATAGCCTGCGACCAGAAATGCTCCGAGGCGCCCAACAGCCAGGCGGCGGCCAGCGCCGGCAGCCAGCCCGTCCCCAGCAAACGAGCACACAGATACACCATGCCGCACGCCAGTGCGCCAAACACCGCGCTCGACAGATGGCCGGCGAACGCCGGTGTGCCGAAGGGAAGCCAGGTGAACAGATGGCTCAACAGCGTGTGCAGCGGATAGCCGGGCGGGTGGGCGATGCCGAGATGCGATGCCGCCATCAGGAACAGGCCGTCGTCCTCCAGAACGACCGTGTGCGGCAGTGTGCGCACATAGAGCAGCAAAGGGCCGATCACCGCCGCGACCAGGGTCAGGGCGTCGCATCGGCGTATTGTCGGCAAGGCGAAGCGATTTGCGATAGAGGTTACCACGCCGGGCATTCTAACCCGGATATTGCATGCGTGTCGGGGAAATCCGGGTTTGGGTCGAACCGGGTGGGGGAGCGAAGGTCATGGCAGTCATGGATGCGCGATAAGCGGGTTTGAGGCGGATAAGGTCGGCGGGTTAGCCGCCAACGGGCGTTTTTCCAGGCTGCGATGCAGACCTGTCTCCGCGGCTTGACCGCATGAGCGTCGCTGAATCGACCTGAATACCCGACCGTTACCGGTGATGTCGCCGTCGTCGAAACTGGCTTGAACACGTCGGCGTTTTACGAGTGGAAAATCAAGCGCAGTTCAGGTATATTTCGTCATGGGCAAGGTTCTGTTTGATTTTGATGTAAGTATCTAAGTTTTATCAAACTTTACGGACTTTGCCCTCTTTATTGGTGCAATATTCGAGCTAATGCAAGAATATATGGATATGAATGCTCATACCATTGACACTTGTGGCAGGTCGCCCGCAACTGCTTCATCTGCAGATTGATAGTTTGATGCTGTCTGGAAAATGTGGTTTATTCTACCTATACACTAATAGGAGGCTTAAATGTCTAGAATCACTCAATATAAAAATCGCGAAATAATCGACGATTTTGCTAAGGAAATAAGGACAAAAAAGACCCACACGGCCCGCCCATCAAAAGAAGTAATTAACTTTCGCGATGACCAAGTAAATAGTACCGAGCGTGACGTTGTGCAGGTTCCGATCGAACTGCTCAGGTTTCGGAAAGATAATGGACGTATAGCATCCAATGTTCTGGATTATGAGCGTACACGTAGCCCATTAGATGAGAGGGACGAGAATGCTCAGGGAATTATCCGGGATTTTTTAAGAAAGAAAGATGCTGAAAAGACGAATAACCTTTCGAATATGATACGGCACGAAGGGCAGAGGCAGCCAGCAATCATTACGTGTGACGGATTCCTAATCAATGGAAACCGCCGTAAGATGGTGATGGATCAATTGCGCGATGAATCTCCAAGCGATGATCGGTTTAAGTATATGAAAGTGGTTATTCTTCCGGGAAAAGATGAGGAAGGAGGCCCTCCTACTCTATTAGAAATTGAACAGATAGAAAACCGTTATCAACTTCAGGCCGAAGGAAAATCAGAATATCATGGACTTGATCGAGCGCTATCAATCAGAAGGAAAATTGAAATTGGTTTAACGCGTAAGGCTCAAGTAACGGATGACCCTCAACATGCAAGTAAACCTGATGCAGGTATCCAAAAGGCTATCAACGAAATGGATAAGAACTACCTGAAGCCACTTGAATGTATCGATCGATACTTAACACAGTTTAAGATGGACAGGCAGTACCATGCTGTATCTACTGGTGTAGGAGATCCAGAAGGACGCTGGCAGGCATTCCTTGATTATAGCAACTCTTTTCACTCGAAATTCAGTAATACAAATTACCAGATAGAGAACCAAATTGGGGAAGAAGAGATAGGCGACATAGAAGCGGCAGCTTTCAACATTATCCGTCTGCGCAATATACCCGGCATGTCGAAAGTACATCAGATTATGCGCGATCTTCCTAAGTATTGTACCACTTCGGAAGGAAAGAAAAATATAATAAATATTTCAAAGAAAGTCGAGCCATTATTTTCAGAAGAAGATAGAGAAATACCCACGTCAACAGGTCAGGACAAAAAATGGAAAATTAAAAATCAAGAAAACATTATTTTTTATACAAAAAAAGCCAAAGATGCTTACGATAATAAGAAAGAAAAGGAAACACCGATTGAGCTATTAGATGCAGCATTGAAGAAGCTGCAACATAAAGATATGAAGCTTAGTGATATTCACGTAGGAGAATATGGTAAAGCGAGGAAGTTAGCATCTGATATACAAAGGAAGGCAAACGAAATCGAAAGTGAAATTTACGATATGAAAAAGAAATTTAAATGTTTGGTGAAAAAATCAAAATGATTCGCCTGTCTGTAACAGATGAAAATTTGGTTGTCGAATCAGACGCAGGGGATTTAGGACCGAGTAACGAAAGCCAATTAGCCTACTGGGGATTTAGCCCAGATAATAATCCTCTAAAGTTCACGGTCTCTGGAAATGAAGTAATTACACTTGCCACTAAGGTAGTTAAGTATTTTGAAAATCGTAATTTGGCCTACGAAATTGAACCTTCACTTAGAGAAATGTTTGATAAAAAAGATTTTGCACAAAAAAATCTCGAAGTATCATTGCTCAACGGGGAGAATATAAAAAATGGAAACCTAACAAATGCAACTGTTGTAGAGTTTCAGAAATTTCTGAGTAAGAATGTTCCGAGAAAACTAAAAGATCACCAGTTTAAATCTGCCCTTCATCTTCTCTCAGTCAAAAACGGCGCAAATTTTTCGGCACCAGGGAGCGGTAAAACTACTGTTGTGCTGTCAGCATTCCACATGCTACGCCAGAAAGATATTGTAGATGCTTTGTTCGTCGTAGGGCCCCCTTCATGTTTTGGCCCTTGGCAAGATGAATACAAAGAAGTACTTGGCGTACCGCCAAAATGCGAGATGCTTGCTGGGGGTGGCATTGAATCTAGGCAGAGTAAATACCTTACTGATATCAATTCAGTCTGTGATCTCTATTTGACATCATTCCAAACTTTGTCCCGAGACTGGATTCAAGTGCAGGATTTGTTCAGCCGCCAAGGTATTCGATTCTTCTATGTAATCGATGAGGCGCACTATATTAAACGGCCTGACGGCACTTGGGCATCTGCGGCATTGCAAGTGGCCCCTTTCGCTGAAAGGCGTTGTATTCTAACCGGGACACCTTTCCCTCATAGTTATTCCGATGCTTTCAATTTATTTGATGTGCTCTGGCCTGAATCACCACCAATCTCTGAAAGAAACAGGCAGGAAATAATGCTTCGTGCCACACAACAGCAACATGCTCGTGCCGCTAATATCTTGTCTGATTCGATCGGTCCTTTGTTTTATCGAGTTCGAAAATCAGATCTTGGACTTGCGCCACAGGTGATTGGGGAGCCAATCTCAATTCCGATGAATAAGCATGAGAAAAGAGTTTATGATTCGATTTTAGACAGGATTAAAACTGAGTCGCAGAAGGACTATATTCGGGATTTGGATTTAACACTGCGAATTCGCCGTGGTCGAATGATGCGTATAAGGCAATGCTTGTCATATACAAAACTCCTTACATCTGCACTCAATGAATATGATGAGAATCTATATGAAGATGATCTGTCGCTTGCTAAATTGATACACGATTATGATGACATAGAAATCCCAGGAAAATTGGAGACACTTGTTGAGGTCGTTAACGGGTTGCGTTCAAAAGGAGAAAAGATTGTAGTATGGTCTAATTTTGTTAAAACTTTAGAATTGATAAAGAATGCAGTAATTGAAGAAGGACACGGTGTGCACTTGATCTACGGCGCAACGCCGCTGGAGAGATTGGGAGATGTAGGTGACGAAATTACGAGAGAGAAGTGCATCAGAGAATTTACCAGTAGAGAAAGTGGAATAGATATTCTTATTGCCAATCCTGCCGCGTGTGCAGAATCAATCTCTCTTCACAAGACGTGCTCAAATGCTATTTATTATGATTTATCTTACAATTGTGCTCAATATCTGCAATCTCTTGATCGAATTCACCGAGTGGGAGGATCGGAACATAAGAAATCTTATTATCATTTTCTACAGTATGAGCACACACTTGAACAAGATATATTAAATAATCTAAATGCTAAAGCAGAAAGGATGAGCCAGATTATCGATGAGGAGTATCAAATCTATTCGCTCGATATGTTCGATCAGGATGATGATTTAGAGCTTTACAATACGTTATTCCATGACTAATCAGGGGCCTTTTGAGAATTTGCGTTTCTCAAGTATTTTGGTGTTTTTGGATATAGTACTGGACAGCCAGGAAAATAGAATGCCTCATGTCAAGAAAATTTTTTTAGAGAAGGCCGAAGGATATACAGAGACGATAGCATGCGTTACAAGGCTTGGCATGATTAGACAAATAAACGGAACTTTTCAATTAGGTATCAATTGGGTTGCTCATGATGAATATGAACGACGTGATATAGTGCTACGATGCTTTCTAGAATCCAGGAATCGCTACAAATCTGATATTTTTCGTTTCATTAGAAAATTTCATATTGCGAATGATAATATTCTTTATTTTTCTACCACTACAGATTTGCTAGATGAGAGTGCAGTAAGAAATTTTTTGATGGAAATGAATATAGTTAGATATGAGATCGGAACCTCAAAGTACTCATTAATGTTGGAATATGTGAATCTTTATGCCCAGGCACAGGATGAAGCTAATTATATGTCTCTTTCTACATTAGAAAAAAATATATCTAATAATCATGAAATAGGATTTTTAGCAGAGGAATTAATTCTTGCTTACGAACGGGATAGAGTTGGATCGCGATTTTCGGATAAGGTAGAGCATATATCACAAAAAAACGTAGCCGCAGGATATGATATTCGAAGCATCACCCTCAGAGATAATGCCGAAGTAGCACTTCGATTTATTGAGGTAAAAGCTGTCTCTGATCAGTCTTATCAATTCTACTGGAGTAGAAACGAAATAAGTGTAGCTCAAAACCTGGGCCATTGTTATTATTTGTATTTGTTGCCGTTGGCTGAAAATAGAAAATTTGATATTGATAAATTAAAAATTATATCTGATCCTTATAACGTTGTTATGGTAGCTGATACAGTATGGGCATGCAAGACTGACACCATAGTATGTTTTCTTAAATCAATGAAATGACTTTGAAATTGACAAGAATCACCATAGGCGATTATTCAAAGCCTACTCACACAGACAGTTCGCTAATGTCAAAACCAGTCAAACCCCCATTTGGATATTATGGTGCAAAGTTAAGAATTGCCAAGAAGATTATAAACATGCTACCCCCTCATAATGCATGGGTAGAGGGGTTCTGTGGCTCTGCCGCGCTTACTCTGGCTAAACCTCCCGCACCTATAGAAGTAATAAATGATGCTGACGGAGAGGTTGTGAATGTATTTAAACAACTTCGAGATAATCATGTTGAGCTTTGTAGAGTGGTGGCGTTGACTCCGTATTCACGTCGGGAGCTTGAATTATCTCGTCAAAAACAGACACAAATTAGTGAATTGGAGCGTGCAAGAAGGTTTCTTGTGGGTACGATGATGACCATCAACGCAATAAATGGACCAAGTCATGCCGGATTTTCATATTCTCAGTCATATACAAGGGGGGGAAGAGAGGCGCGGGTTAATCGTTGGTATAACCTTCCAGAAAGGTTGGAGAAGATAGTAGAACGTCTCCGCGGTGTGCGTATCGAGAATCGAAATGTACTCGATCTTATAAAGATGTTTTCTGATAGGCCGGCGACTCTTTTCTATTTGGACCCTCCTTATTTCATAAAAAGAGGACACGGATACGTCGTTGATGCGAATAACTTGGAGTTTCACGAAGAGTTTCTTGATATTTGCAAAAAAGCTCGGTGCATGATTTTGATTAGCGGTTACGAAAATGATCTTTATGAAAAAATGCTGGCACCCAAAAGTGGTTGGCAGAAACAAACAATAGAAACGCACACTAGAGATACAACCGGAAGAGATTTTGTTCGCATGGAGGTACTGTGGATGAATAACTCTTTTATAAAAGCCAAGAATAATAAGAAAGTACCTATCCTACTAAAAAAGGATGAAAAAAAACACAACAAAATAAATCCGCCAAGAAAACGCTAAGCTATTTAAGGTATGAAGGAAACCGCATCGGCGAGTAGGCATTGCGCAAGGTTTTTCGTCGCCAGCCAAGTTGAACCAGAGAGCGAAGGCTATGGATACAACTGACGCGTCGTCGTGTGTCACCCAAGCCCCGGCCACGGCATCGCTGAGGTCGAGGAGCCGGTCGGCCTGGCGAAACAACAATACCCCACCGTTACCGGTGATGTCGCTGCCGTCGAAACCGGCTTGAACACGTCAGCGTTTTACGGGTGGAAATTCAAGCGCAGTTCGGGTACATTTTGTCCCAGGCAAAGCTCTGTTTGATTTTGGTTTACGGGCTTTGCCCTCTTTACTGGCGCAATATTCAGGCCAGAACAAATGGACAAAAACAAGCCGAACCCTCAGCAATTAACCCCCCATCCAGGCACCCCCCACCAATATGACCGACCCTACACCCACCTACGACTTCATCATTATCGGCGCCGGATCAGCCGGCTGCGTACTGGCCAATCGACTCAGCGAGTCTCCGGATCAGCGGGTGCTGCTGCTTGAGGCCGGTGGTCGGGACTGGAATCCGTGGATTCATATTCCGGTCGGCTACTTCAAAACCATACACAATCCGGCGGTTGATTGGTGCTATGTGACCGCGCCGGATCCGGGGCTCAATGGCCGGCAATTGAAATGGCCGCGCGGCAAAGTGCTGGGCGGGTCGAGCGCGCTGAACGGTCTGCTGTACATTCGCGGCCAGGCGCAGGATTACGACGATTGGGCGGCGGCCGGAAATACCGGCTGGGGCTACCGCGAGGTGCTGCCTTATTTTATGAAATCCGAGGGCCAGGAGCGCGGCGCGGATGCGTGGCATCGGGCCGACGGGCCGCTCAAAGTGTCCGATATTCGTCTGCGGCGCACGGTTACCGAGGCGTTTATTCAGGCCGCCGAGCAGGCCGGTATTCCGGCAAATGACGACGCCAACGGCGCCGACCAGGAGGGCGTCGGCTATTTCCAGGTGACGGTGCACAAAGGCCGGCGGTGCAGCGCGGCGACGGCCTATCTGAAGCCGGCTGCACGGCGGCCAAACCTGACCGTGTTGACCCGCGCCCAGGTTGTCCGGCTGTTGTTTCGGGAGCGGCGGGCGGTCGGTGTCGAATTCATCCAGCACGGCGTCAAACAGCGGGTATTTGCCGACAAGGATATTATCTTGAGCGCCGGCGCGATCGGCTCGCCGCAGGTGCTGCAATTGTCGGGTATCGGCGACGGCGCCCACTTGCAGCCGTATGCGATCGAGCAGGTACACCACCTGCCGGGTGTCGGGCGGAATTTGCAGGATCACCTGCAAGTCAGGGCGGTGTATAAAAGCCGCACGCCGACGTTGAATGACGAGCTCAATCAGCCGCTGAAAAAAATCCGCATCGGGTTGGAGTATGCGCTGTTTCGCCGCGGCCCGATGACGATGGCCGCCAGTCAGGCGGTGGTGTTTACGCGCTCCGATGACGCGGTTTCCCGGCCCGATATTCAGTTTCACTTTCAGCCGCTGAGCTCGGACAGCCCGGGTGAGGGCGTTCACCGCTTTTCCGCGTTCACCGCGTCGGTGTGCCAGTTGCGCCCGAGCAGCCGGGGCGAGGTCAGGATTCGGACGCCGGATCCGCTACAGCATCCGTTGATTCGGCCCAACTATCTGAGCACCGAAGACGATTGCCGGGTCGCCGTAGACGGCCTGCGGGTGGCGCGCAAAATAGCCGCGATGCCAGCATTGGCGGCGCATATACGCGAAGAATATGCGCCCGGCGCGGCGGCGCAGAGCGAGCAGCAACTGCTGGAGCACGCGCGCAACCATGCGACGACGATCTATCATCCAATCGGCACCTGCAAGATGGGCCCGGCCACCGACCCCGATGCGGTGGTTGATTGTCGGCTGCGCGTCCACGGCGTGGCCGGTCTGCGGGTGGCGGACGCCTCGATCATGCCGGATATCACCTCCGGCAACACCCATGCGCCGACCGTGATGATCGGCGAAAAGTGCGCCGATCTGATCAAACAGGATTGGGATATCGCCGACTAGCGGCGGCCCGGTCGTCGGCAGGCGATGATCGCGCGACCAACGGCAAACCAAAGCGGAGGTCCGGGCACGGCGGATGCCGATAACACGCAGCCGGGCCGTGCGCCGTCCGATTTCACCGCTGTGGTATCTTTCCGCCGGCGTTTTCGGTATCCTGCATCCTGATTTTTTTTTAATCCGCCTCTAGTGTGTCCGTATGTCCAGCCCGAATGAACCCAGCCCGAATGAGCTGAACGCCAGTTTGGAAAACGCCCGACAGCGTGTTACCGCGCTCAGGGGGTATCTTTGACTATCGCGGCAAACAGGAGCGGCTCGAAGAGATCGATCTGATACTGGAGGAGCCGTCGATCTGGGAGCAGCCGGAGACGGCGCAAAAGCTGGGGCAGGAGCGCGCCGCGCTGCAACTGACGGTCGGCGCGTTGCGGCAGTTGCGCCGCGATATCGACGACAGCGGTGAATTATTGCAGCTGGCACTCGAGGCGGACGATGCCGCGGCGGTGGCCGGGGTGGCCGCCGACGTCAACCATATCGAACAGGCGCTCGGGCAGTTGGAGTTTCGCCGCATGTTCAGCGGCGAAGCCGACCGCAACAATGCGTTCATCGATATTCAGTCCGGCTCCGGCGGCACCGAGGCGCAGGATTGGGCGGCCATGCTGCTGCGCATGTATCAGCGCTGGGGCGAAAATCAGGGCTACCGCATCGAGCTGATTGAGAAATCGCCGGGCGAAGTCGCCGGCATCAAGAGCGCCACGTTGAAGATGACCGGTGAATATGCCTACGGCCACCTGCGCAGCGAAACCGGCGTCCACCGGCTGGTGCGCAAAAGCCCGTTTGATTCCAGCAATCGGCGGCATACGTCATTTGCCTCGGCCTATGCCTACCCCGAGATCGACGATGACGTCAAGGTCGATATCAACCCGGGTGACCTGCGGGTCGATACCTACCGTGCCAGCGGCGCCGGCGGGCAGCATGTCAACCGCACCGATTCGGCGGTGCGCATTACCCATCAGCCGAGCGGCATCGTGGTGCAATGCCAAAACGATCGCTCGCAGCACCGCAACAAGGCGGAGGCCATGTCGATGCTCAAGGCGCGGCTGTATGAGGCCGAAATGCAAAAGCGCCGGGCGGTCCGGCAAAGCGAAGAAGACGGCAAATCCGATATTGGCTGGGGCAGTCAGATTCGCTCCTATGTGCTCGATCAGTCGCGCATCAAAGACCTGCGCACCGGGGTGGAAACCGGCAATACCCAGGCGGTGCTGGACGGCGCATTGAATCCGTTCATCGAGGCTTGCCTGAAAGCCGGCCTGTAATTGCACGCTTGCACCGCACCCACCGACACCGATCATGACCGAAGAAAACGAACAGATACGCCGCCGGCGGGAAAAGCTGGCGGCGCTGCGCGTGCACGGCAATGCGTTTCCGAATGATTTTCGGCGTAGCGCGTTTGCCGCACAACTGCTGGCCGACTATGGCGATCAACCGGCGGCGGTGGAGGCCGACCCGCCGCGGGTCAAGGTCGCCGGCCGGCTGATGTCGCGGCGGGTTATGGGCAAGGCGAGCTTTGCCCACCTGGCCGATATGAGCGGACAAATCCAGCTGTTTGTGCAGCGCGACGCGTTGCCGCAGGGGGTCTATAACGAGGAGTTCAAGCAGTACGATATCGGCGATATTGTCGCCGCCGAGGGCGAGCTGTTTTTTACCCGCACCGGCGAATTATCGGTGCGCGTCGATCAGCTGCGCCTGATGACCAAGGCGCTGCGGCCGCTGCCGGAGAAATATCACGGCCTGGCCGATGCGGAGCTGCGCTATCGACAGCGCTACGTTGACCTGATCATGAATGCGCGCAGCCGCGAGGTCTTCCGGCAGCGGGCGGCGGCGATTCGGTGCATTCGGGAGTTTATGGTGGCGCGCTCGTTTCTCGAAGTGGAGACGCCGATGATGCACCCGATTCCGGGCGGCGCGGTGGCGCGGCCGTTTGTGACCCACCACAATGCGCTGGATACCCGGCTGTATCTGCGGGTCGCGCCGGAGCTGTATCTGAAGCGGCTGGTGGTCGGCGGCTTCGAGCGGGTATTCGAGATCAATCGCAGCTTTCGCAACGAGGGCGTCAGCACGCGGCATAATCCGGAATTTACCATGCTCGAATTTTATTGGGCCTACGCCGATTATCGGGATCTGATCGAGCTGACCGAGCAGATGATGCGCGCGGTGTGTCAGGCGGTCACCGGCGGGCAGCAGTTGACCTATCAGGGGATGGAGATCGACTTCTCGCGGCCGGCGGCGTGCATGACGATGGCGGAGGCGATACTGCGTTATAACCCGGAGTTGACGCCGGCGCAGCTGGATGACCGCGACGCCCTGCTGGCGGTGAGCGCACAGCGCGCGCTCGAGGTCGAGGCGGGCGCCGGGGTCGGCAAGCTGCAAACCGCGATATTCGAGCAGTCGGTCGAGCACCGGCTGGTTGAGCCGACCTTCATCACCGCGTATCCGGTCGAGGTGTCGCCGCTGTCCCGGCGCAGCGATGCGCAGGCGCAGATCAGCGATCGGTTCGAGTTTTTTGTCGCCGGCAGAGAAATCGCCAACGGTTTTTCCGAGCTCAACGATGCCGAGGATCAAGCGGCGCGGTTCCGTCAGCAGATGGCGGAGCGGGGCGCCGACGATCAGGCGGGGCAGTATTTTGACGCCGATTACATTCGCGCGCTGGAGTATGGTATGCCGCCCACGGCCGGGCAGGGCATCGGCATCGATCGGCTGGTGATGCTGCTGACCGACAGCGCGTCGATCCGGGACGTGCTGTTGTTCCCGTACATGCGTCCCGAAGGGCAGACGCGCGCGTGATCAGACCGCTGGAGCTGTTGATCGGGCTGCGTTATACGCGCGCCAAAAGCCGCAACCGCTTTATTTCGTTTATCTCCGCGACCTCGATCATCGGCAGTGTGCTGGGCGTCTGGGCGCTGATTACCGTCCTGTCGATCATGAACGGTTTCCATAAGGACTTGCGCGATCGCATCCTGTTTGTCGTCTCGCATGTCACCGTCAGCGGTCACGGCGGCCTGCTGCAAGACTGGCGCCAGACGCAGCGGCAAATCGCCGCGCACACCGATGTGGTGGCGCAGGCGCCGTTCATCCTGGGGCAGGGCATGCTGACCAAAGGCGGTGAAGTCGCCGGCGTGCAGATCCGCGGGGTGCTGCCGCAGCAGGAGCGGCGGGTGTCCGAGTTGCTGCGGCACGTCGTCGCCGGCGATGCCGATGCGCTGCGGGCCGGCGATTTCGGCATCATTCTGGGCGATACGCTGGCGCGCTTTCTCGGCCTGCGCGTGGGCGACAAGGTGACGCTGATCACGCCCAAAGGCAAGGTTACCCCGGCCGGGCTGCTGCCGCGCCTGAAGCGCTTCACCGTGGTCGGGTTGTTCAAGCTCGATATGCATGAATACGATAGCGGCATCGCGCTGGTTCATCTCGAAGATGCCGCGCGGCTGCTGAGCACCGACGGCCGGGCGAGCGGCGTGCGCCTCAAACTGCATGATGCCGAACAGTCGCGGCAGGTGCGCCGGCGGCTGTTCGATGCGCTGCCGTACGGCTACGAGGTGCGCGATTGGACGATGGAGCACACCAATTTTTTTCGCGCTCTGGAAATTGAAAAGCGGGTGGTGTTTATTGTGCTGCTGCTGATTGTGGCGGTGGCGGCATTCAATATGGTGTCCACGCTGGTGATGATCGTCACCGACAAAAAAGCGGAAATCGCCATCTTGCGGACGCTGGGGCTGAGCCCGGCGAGCGTGGTCAAGGTGTTTATGCTGCAAGGGGCGCTGATCGGCGTGATCGGGACGCTGCTCGGCGGCGTGCTCGGCATCGTGACCGCGTTGAATGTCGATACCCTGATCCCGGCGATCGAAAGTTTCTTTAAGCTCGAATTATTCCCGGCGGACGTGTATGTGATCAGCGATTTTCCGGCCGAGATGCGCTGGCGCGATGTCACGGGGGTGGTGCTGATATCCCTGCTGCTGAGTTTCCTGGCGACCATCTACCCGGCCTGGAAGGCCTCCCGGGTGCAGCCGGCGGAAGCGCTGCGCTACGAATGATGCCGGCCCCGGTCTCGACCGCCGCCGCCGTGGTGGAATGCCGCGATGTGGCGAAAACCTTCCTCGAAGGCGGGCTGCAAGTTGACGCGCTGCGCGGCATCAACTTTCGCCTTCAAGCGGGCGACCGGACGGCGATTGTCGGCACCTCCGGCTCCGGCAAAAGCACGCTGCTGCACATCCTCGGCGGGCTGGCCGAGCCCAGCCGTGGCCGGGTGCTGGTCGCCGGCCAGGAGATCAACACGCTGTCGCAAACGGCGCGCGGCCACCTGCGCAATCGGGCGCTCGGGTTCGTCTATCAATTTCACCATCTGCTGGGCGAGTTCACGGCGCTTGAAAATGTGGCCATGCCGCTGCTGATCCGGCGCATGCCGCCCGCTCAGGCGCTCGAGCGGGCGCAAAACATCCTCGAGCGGGTCGGCCTGCAGGCGCGGCTCGAGCACAAGCCGGGTGAGCTGTCCGGCGGCGAGCGTCAGCGCACGGCAATCGCGCGCGCGATGGTGACCCGGCCGCAATGCCTGATGGCCGATGAGCCGACCGGCAACCTGGACAGACCCACCGCCGAATCGATCCATGATCTGATGATCGAATTGAACCGGGAGTTTGGAACCGGCCTGATCATCGTCACCCACGACCTGCAACTGGCACAAAAAATGCACCGGGTCGTTCGTATCGAAGACGGCAGAATCCGGGATGAATGAATCATCGCCGCGCGGGCACGGCGGGGCTGCACTGGTAATTTTGAGCGCCGCCCCTATATGGTAGCTGGCCTGTTCGCCCGTCGCCGCCGGTGGCAGGCGAATCGACCACCGTACACCGCAATGAGACGCAATGAGATCGACGCAATGAGCAGCTTACAACCGGACAACGCCGCCGACACGGTCGCCGACGCCGCCGAGACGACCACCGATATCGCCCGCCCCGACGACCTGCTGCCCGGCCAGCTGCACCTGCTGCCGCTGGAAAAAAAGCCGTTCTTCCCCGGACAGATTTTGCCGTTGGTCCTGGCGGTCGAAAAATGGGGGCCGACGCTGAAGGCGGTGCACCAATCCGGCCATGCCCACGTCGGCGTGGTCTTTACCGACGGGGCCAGCCCGGAGCAGGTGGAATGGACGCATTTTCGCCGCATCGGCACCGTCTGCCGGGTGCATCAAATCGAGCAGCAGGGAGAGCAGTTGCACGCCGTGCTGGCCGGCATACAACGGTTTCGGATTGATGAATGGGTGGCGAAAAAATCCCCGTTCAGCGTACAGGTCAGCTACTTTCCCGAGCTCAGCCCGAAAGCCACCACCGAGATAAAGGCCTACACAACGGCGATCGTCAACATCATCAAGGAATTGCTGCCGCTGAACCCGATGTACGGCGAAGAGCTGAAAATGTTCCTGAGCTATTTTGGCACCGGCGAGCCGTCGCGGCTGGCCGATTTTGGCGCCAGCCTGACGACCGCCTCGGCGGGTGACATGCAGGAGATTCTCGAGACCGTCGAATTGCGGCCGCGGATGGAAAAAACCCTGATTCTGCTGCAAAAAGAGGTCGAAATCGCCCGGGCGCAGACCGAGATACGCCAGCATATCGAGCAGGAAATTACCCAGCACCAGCGCGAGATGTTTCTGCGCCAGCAGCTCAAATTCATCCAGCAGGAGCTGGGCATTGCCAAAGACGATCGCACCGCCGAAATCGACGCGCTGCGGGCCAGGCTGGCCGATTGCCGGGTGCCCGGGCAGGCGATGAAGCGGCTCGAGGAAGAATTCGACAAGCTGGCCGTGCTGGAACGCGGCTCGCCCGAATACACGGTCACCCGCAACTATCTCGATTGGCTGACCAGCGTGCCGTGGGGCAAGCTGAGCGTTGACCGGCTGAATCTGGCGCAGGCCGAAAAAACCCTCGACCGGGAGCACGAAGGGCTGGTGGAGGTCAAGCAGCGCATCCTGGAATTTATTGCCGTCGGCAAAATGAAAGGCGCATTTTCCGGCTCGATCATCTTGCTGGTGGGGCCGCCCGGGGTGGGTAAAACCTCGCTTGGGCGCTCGATTGCCCACACGCTGGGGCGCCGGTTTTATCGCTTCTCGCTCGGCGGCATGCGTGACGAGGCCGAAATCAAGGGCCACCGGCGCACCTATATCGGCGCCATGCCGGGCAAGTTTGTGCAGGCCCTGCGGGAGTGCGAAACCGGCAACCCGGTGATCATGCTGGATGAAATCGACAAGCTGGGCGGGTCGTATCACGGCGACCCGGCGTCGGCGCTGCTGGAGGCGCTGGACCCGGAGCAGAACCGGTATTTTCTCGACCATTATCTGGACGTGCGGGTAGATTTGTCGAACGTGTTGTTTATCTGCACCGCCAATCAGCTGGACAGCATCCCGGCGCCGCTGCTGGATCGGATGGAGCAGATTCGCCTGTCGGGCTATCTGGCGGCGGAAAAAGTCGCGATTGCCCGCAAGCATCTGCTGCCCCGGCAGCTAGACAAAGCCGGCCTGAAGGCGCGCGGCCAGCTGCACATCGAGCCGGCGGCGCTGCGCAGGATTGTGGCCGACTATGCGCGCGAGGCGGGGGTGCGCAAGCTGGAAAAGCTGCTCGGCACGATTACCCGCAAGGCGGTGGTGAAACTGGTTAAACGGCGCCCGGGCAATCGCCGGTTGCCGATTCGCGTCAAAGCGGATGATCTGGAAACGTATCTGGGCAAACCCCCGTTCGCCCGGCAGAATCGCATCAAGGGCGTCGGCGTGGTCACCGGCCTGGCGTGGACGGCACTGGGCGGCGCGACGCTGGATGTCGAGGCCACCCGTAGCCATCGTTTTGCGCACGGCTTCAAACTGACCGGCCAGCTGGGCGACGTGATGCGCGAATCGGCGCATATCGCGTACAGCTATGTGCTCGGCAACGCCGCCGCACTCGGCATCGATCAGGCGTTTTTCGAGCGCGCCACGGTGCATCTGCACGTGCCGGCCGGCGCAACGCCAAAAGACGGCCCGAGCGCCGGCATCACGATGGCGTCGGCGCTGATTTCGCTGGCGCGCGGCAAGCGCATCAAGCGCTCACTGGCGATGAGCGGCGAGCTGTCGCTGACCGGCCAGGTGCTGCCGGTGGGCGGCATCAAAGAAAAAGTCATCGCCGCCCGCCGCATGAAAATCCGCAGCCTGCTGCTGCCGGAGGCGAATCGAGGCGACGTTGACGAACTGCCCGACTACATCAAAACCGGTGTCCGGGTCAGTTTTGTCGGCGAATACCCGCAGGTGCTGCAAGCGCTATGGTAGGCTGTATCGTCGCCGGCTGTCGCCGGGCGACTTCCGCGCCACCGGGGTCGTCGGCGACCGGCCGGTGCGGGTAAAATAGGCCGGTCTGCGGCGACCGACGGCCTGAGCGTCGCGACCGCCTTTGACCAACCGACAAGAGGATTCCCTATGCTAATGGTTATCTCCCCAGCCAAAACGCTGGATTTTGACAGCCCACTGACGGCCGGCCGGGCCACCCAGCCGGCGCTGCTCGAGCACAGCGGCGAATTGAACCGCGCGCTACGCGCGTATTCGTCTGCGCAATTGAGCCGGCTGATGAAAATCAGCCCCGCGCTGGCCGAACTCAACGTCCGGCGCAATCTCGATTGGCGGCGCCCGTTCACCGCAAAAAATGCCCGCCAGGCGATTCTGGCCTTCAAGGGCGACGTCTACGTCGGTCTGGATGCGGACACGTTTGCGCCGCCCGATTTTGCGTACGCACAGCAGCACCTGCGCATCCTGTCCGGCTTGTACGGCGTGCTGCGCCCGCTGGATTTAATGCAGCCGTATCGACTGGAAATGGGCACCAGACTGCGCACCGAAAAAGGCGGTGACCTGTACGCATTCTGGGGGCCGCAAATCAGCCAGGCACTAAACCGACAATTGACGCGGATTCAGTCGGACACGCTGCTGAATCTGGCGTCCAACGAATACTATCGCGCCGTTGACCCGCAGGCGTTGCGGGCGACAGTCGTCACGCCGGTGTTCAAAGACTGGAAGAACGGCGAATACAAGCTGATCAGCTTCTTCGCCAAACGCGCCCGCGGTGCATTGGCCGCCTGGGTGATCAGGAATCGTATCACCCGCGCCGATGACCTGCCGCAGTTTGACGGCAGCGGCTACCGCTACAGCCGTCAGCTGTCGGCGCCGGACAAGCCGGTGTTTTTGCGGAAGCAGTAGAGGTGTGCGGTGTTTTGGGTATAGGGATGTATGGTAGCTGTTTATTCTGGCGCCGATTTTCTACGGTTTATTGTCCGAGCGTATCACCTTGGATTTGAATTTTGGCATCCCGAAACCAAAGACCCGTTTGGGGAGGAGACAAAGAAATGGGGAAACTGATTGAAAACTGCGAATTTGCTTTCAAATGTCCGATGCTTTGGAAAAGTCTTGACGCAACGAAAGATGAAAACATTCGCTTTTGTGGGGAATGCAAAAGGAATGTATTTTTCTGCGCAAATGGTGAGGAGCTGAGAGAACACGCCGGACGAGGGGAGTGCGTGGCGCTTGATCGGTTGGAAGGATTGGTTATTGGTCAACCGGGAGAGCCTTACAATTAATGTATTGCAAGTGTTGAAGTGGTTCAATAGATATTACTGTCCAGTAGCGATGGTTGAATTGAAAAAAGTTGCTTAACCAGGTTGTCACAAAATGATCGACCACTCCACAATCCCCCAACAGAATTGTTGATTCCGGGCATCCCATTCTATATATCTATCGATTGTCTGGCAAAAGAAATAAAACCGCCCACCGCCGGCTACAGCACAAACGCGGCGGCAACGTCATCCAGCTCCGCCAGATGCCAGGCGGCCTTGATCAAGCGGGCGCTCTCATCCGCATCGGCCGCACCAAAATGGGATTGCAGGAATAAAAATTTGGTCTCCAGTTCGGCGCGGCTCAAGCGGTTGTCCGGGTCGCCTTTGGGGGTGGTTACGCTGTGGCAGTAGCGCGCGCCGGTTTGCAGCTCGACCACCACCCGGGCCGCCCATTGGGTTGGATACAGTTGGTCGATTTCCGGGTCAACGGTCATCGTCACGGTGTTCAAAAACGCCAGGTTATCCGGGTCGGTGAGTGCTTGCGGGGTGAAATCGGCCACACTGGCCGAGCCGTAGCGCGCAATCAGCGCCAGCACAAAGCCCATCGAAAACTTGGATTGGTGGATGCTGCGGGGAATATCCACCAGGCCGAGTACGTCCTGCGCGGCCTGATAGACAAACACTTCGACCGATTTTACCCGGCGAAAATCGAACCCGGGCTGCGTGCGTATGGTCAGCAGCGCGTCGGCGGCCGGGTGCGTATGCCGGCATGAGGCGTGAAATTTGCACGACGTTTCCAGCGTCGCCCAGCGCGTGCCCAGTTGCGCCGTCAGTTTGCTCGCATCGCCCTCGCCGAGCATCCCGGCCTGCATCCCTTTATGGCCTTCCAGGATCTGGCTGGCGCCGGTGAATCCGCTGCGTGCCAGCAGCGCCGACAGCAGGCCGTCGGCGCAGGCTTTGGCGGCGTGCAGTTGCTTCGAGTCGGCCGCGTCTTCGAGGAATTGCCACAGCCCGGCGGCCTGGGTGCCGGCGGAGCCGAGTGCGTGAAGCGTTTGCCGGTCGTCCAGCCGCAGTAGATTACTGACCGCCATCGCCGCCGCCAGCGTGCCGGCGGTGGCCGTGGTGTGAAAAATACGGTAGTGGCTGCGGCCGAGGTATTCGCCCGCGCGAATGCCGCATTCGTAGCCGGCAACCGCCGCGGTAATCAAATCCGCGCCGCTGAATCGGCGGCCGTTATCGCCGGCCTGCGCGAGCGCCAGCAGCGGCGGAAACACCACTGTGGCCGGGTGCAGCACGGATTGATTATGCAGGTCGTCCTGCTCGACCACGTGCGAGGATGCGCCATTGACCATCGCCGCCAGCCACGGCGAGGTGAATTTGCGGCACCCCAGCAGTTGCGCCCCGCCGCCCTGCGGCCCCATTTGCAGCGCGAATGCCTGCAATTGCTGCACCGGCTGCGCGCGTGACCCGGCCAGGGCCGAGCCGAGCCAGTCAACAAACAGATCGACGGTGCCGGCGACCACCTCGGCCGGGAGGTCGGCAAACCGCAGGCGGGCGGCGAATTGGGCGAATTGGCTTGATGCGGTCATCGTGATTCGGTTGAAACGGATTCGGTTGAAAAGGCCACGGTTGAAACGGTCGCGGTTGAAACCGGTGTTGGCTCTACTGCGGCGCCAATCATACCGTCTGGCAGTGGTCGGATACAGGCGTAATAATTCGCCCGGTCAAGCCGCCGCCGTTTGGGCGACGCCGCTATTCTATTATTGTATCCGCCGGAGCGCAGCATGAATCATCTCGAAGCACGGTCACACTGGGTCGCCGGCGCACCGCCGATAACTGTGGCGAAGTCAGCGGCCTGAGCGAATCCAGCCAGGATGACCTCCTGGCCAGGCTGGGGTTTAGTCAGCCGCTACCAAGGCCTCGCCTGCAATCGTAATACGATGCATCAGGCGTAATTCTCCATGGTAGTCGTTCATCGCGCAGTGATGGGTTGCGCGATTATCCCAGATTGCCATGGAGCCTTTTTGCCATTGAAAACGGCAGGTAAATTCGTTTTGACGGGCATGTTCGTAAAGGAAATCGAGCAATGGCTGTGACTCAGCTTTAGTCCAGCCTGCGAACTTGACCGTGAAATCGCCGTTCACATAGAGTGCTGGGCGACCTGAAAGCGGGTGACGAATGATCACCGGATGGGTGGCATCCTGGGTGGCGGCGTCGGTGTTGCCGAGCCGTCCACCAATATCTTCCATGTCCATATCGACATAGGCCTGCTCGCCAAAGGCGTGCCGACTCGAATGTTCGGCGCGCAGGCCTGACAAGGTCTTTTTCATGCCTTCGGAAAGCGCATCATAGGCCGCATACATACTTGAAAACAGCGTATCACCACCCAGCTTCGGCACCGCACGGGCATACAGAATCGACCCCATCGCCGGAATAGGGTCGTAAGAGTGATCGGTATGCCAGGCAGAGCCAATATTAGACTTCTGAATGGGTTCCTTGCGCACTTCGGCAATAACCGGATGTGATTCAACCGGCTGGAAAAATCGATTGACGTTGATCTCACCCCATCGCCTTGCAAACGCGATATGTTGATCCGGGCTGATGTCCTGGTCACGCAGAAAGATGACACCAAAATCGCTGTAAGCCTGCTTTAGTTCGGCAAGCTGTTCCTCGCTGACGTCAGCGGCAATATCGACGCCGGTAATTTCGGCGCCAACCTCCCGACTGACAGGGACTGCCTGTATGGTTTTAAATTTGGTTTTCATGGCGAATTGGGCGAATTGGCTTGATGCGGTCATCGTGATTCGGTTGAAACTGACTCGGTTGAAACCGGTGTTGGCTCTACTGCGGCGCCCATCATACCGTCTGGCAACGGTCGGATACAGGCGTATAATTCGCCCGGTCAAGCCGCCGCCGTTTGGGCGCCGCCGCTATTCTATTATTGCATCCGCCGGAGCACAGCATGAATCATCTCGAAGCATGGTCACACTGGGTCGCCGGCGCACCGCCGATAACCGCGGCGCCGGCGCTGGCGCGTGCGACCGATGCGGTGATTGATACCGTCGCCTGTATTCTATCTTCCCGGCACGAGCAGGTGGTGACCAATGTCGCCCGCACCGTGACCGCGCAGGGCGGCTGCACCGTTGTGGGTGCCGGCCGCTGCGATGCGGAGGCGGCGGCGCTGTTGAATGGCACCGCCGCCCATGCGCAGGATTTTGACGATTATCACGCGCCGTCGGTCGCCCACGTCAGCGCGGTGTTGGTGCCGACGGCGCTGGCGGAGGCGGAAATGCTGGCTGCCGGCGGTCGGCGGATGCTGGATGCCTACATTGTCGGCTTGCAGGTGATGGCGGTTCTGGGGCGGCTGATGAACATGGGGCACTATCTGGCCGGCTGGCATGCGACCTCGACGCTGGGCGCGGTCGGGGCGGCGGCGGTGGCGGCGCGGCTGCGCTCGCTGACGGCGACGCAATGCGGCTGGGCGCTCAGCCTGGCGACCAGCATGGCGTCCGGGTTTCGCTGCCAGATTGGCAGCATGGCCAAACCGCTGCACGCCGGGCTGGCGGCGCAGGTCGGTATCCGCGCCGCCGCGCTGGCGCAGGCCGGTGTGACCGCCTCGAGCACGGCCTTCGACGGCCCGTGCGGTGCGCTCGCATTGTGGAACGCCGCCCACCCCGCCGCGCCGCCGGTGCCGCCGGTGGTGGATGCGGCCGGGCTGTCGATCGACGTCGACGGCCTGATTGTCAAGCAATACCCGTGCTGCGGCTATATCGCCAGGCTGGTTGATGCGGCCATCGACATCGCGCAACGGGCTGATTTTGCCGTCGACAGGGTTGGGCAAGTGCGCCTGTCGGTGCCCGAGCGGCACCTGCAAGTGGTGCAGTACCACCGCCCCGAGGATGCGCTGCAAGCCCGATTCAGCTATCCGTTTTGCATTGCCGCCGCGCTGGCGCAGGCGGCGGTGACCAATGCCAGCTTCAGCCGGCAGAATATCCGCCAGCCCGGGATCCAGCAACTCCTCCCGCGCATCACCGTCACCGGCTATGCCGTCGACCCGGCAATCCCGGATGGTGCGGCGCAAATCCCCGACCACATCGCGGTCGAAATGACCGACGGCAGCGTGATTGACATGACCGTGGAGCAGCCGCGGGGCTCGCCCGGGAAGCCGCTGACCACCGACGCGCTGCTGCACAAGCTGTTTGCCAACAACCCCTGCCCGGAGATCGCCGCACGGCAGGCGCCCTTGACCGATCAACTGGTCGGTCTGGCCCAGCTAGACGATATCCGACAGTTGACCGCGCTGCTGGCGGGGTAGCCGGCTGCGCGCCATTCCAGCCCGCCGGCGCCCCCGGCCCGCCGCCGCGCCGCCCTAGGCGTAGCGCAACCGCTGCCCCAGGCCCAGCTGCGCCGCCTTGTCCAGCATGGCCGCGCCGAGCGCGATGTCGCTGGTCGCCAGGCCGCGATGCCAGAACAAAATCGTTTGCCGGTCGTGCTCACGCCCGGCGATTTTGCCGGCCACCACCTCACCAATCTCGCCGGCCACACTGTGTGTGCTGACCTTGCCGGCATTGATGTGCGGTCGCAGTGCGCCGAAAGGGCCGGCATTCATTTGTCCGCGGTCATCGACAAAAATTTTGTCCATGACGTCGGTATGGTCTATTTCCAGTGCGCTCATCGTGCCATACGGGATGACCAGCGCGCCCGGTTTGATCCAGGCGGTTTTGAACAGCGGGGTCGGCTGCGGCAGCCGGGACGCCTCGACCAGGATATCGGCGCCCTCGAGGCAGCTCTGCCAGCAGTCGGTGGCCACGACCGGCGCGCCCAAATCCCGCCGCAGCCGGTCGGCAAACGGCTCGCGGCTTTCCGCCCGGCGCGAATGCACGCGAATTTCGTCGAATTGATACAGGTGGTGCAGCAGCCGCACATTCCAGTACGCCGTTCCCCGGGCGCCGATATGGCCGAGGATTTTCGGGCGCGCCGGGGCCAGGTATTTTGCCCCCAGGGCGGTCATGGCGCCGGTGCGCATGTCGGTTATCGCGGTCGCATCGAGAATCGCAGTCGGCCTGCCGGTGCGCGGGTCGAACAGATTCAGCAGCGCCATTTCGGACGGCAGGCCACGCTGATAGTTGTCGACGTAGTCGCCGACGATTTTGACCCCGGCCAGATTGAGCGGCGCGAGATAGCCGCGCAGCACATTGAAGTGGCCGCGGAACTGCGGGTCGGGCGTCAGATGCACCCGCGGTTCGATCACCGTTTCCTGATTGCCCGCCGCCCGCAGCCCCGTTTCAACGGCGTCGAGAATGTCGGCATTGCGCATCGCCAGCCGCTCGATGTCGGGGCCATTCAAATACGTGAGGAAAATTTCAGTCATGGCGGTGCAAATCAGCATAGCGGCAGGAACCGCCGGCGGTCGGGTTGATCTCGGTCAGTCGGGCGACGGCATTGTAGCGTATACCGGATTGCGGATAAAAAAAAAACGGTGCCGGCGGTTGGCTGCCCTGTCGCCGCTGCAACCGGCCGTTAGCGGAAAAGCACCGGGCAAAACCCGCAAATCCGCAATTTGACACACTGTGAAAAAGCGGGATAATGATTCCAGACAGCGTCACCGACGCAGCGAGTTTCGCTCTGTTGCCATCGTCGGCGGTGCCGGTCGCAGTCCGGCGGCGCGGAACGCTTTTTCGGCGCGCAGCAATTTTCCATCGTCGGTTATGGTGCCGATTAATGGCGCCGCTGCACAGTTGCATAACAACCCGCTTCAGGCCTGCGGAAGGTCGGCGGCGTGAGCGGGTTTTCATGACGAAAGGGAGTATGAATTTTTCCGGTAAGACCGCGCTGGTGACCGGGGCTGCGGGCGGCATGGGTCAGGCGATTGCGGGTGCGCTGGTGCAGGCGGGCGCCAATGTGGCCGCGGTTGATGCCAGGCCGATACCCGATTTTTCCGGCGCCGGCGCGTGCCGGCGGTTTATCGGCAGCGTGGCCGATTGGCCGTTCGTCTCCGCGACGGTCGCGGCGGCCAAAGACCGCTTCGGGCGCATCGATTATCTGGTCAATGCGGCCGGCGTGCTGTGGTTTGAGCGCGATCGATCGGTGGTCGATATTGACCTGGCGGTATGGGATCAGGTGCTTGCGATCAATCTGACCGGGTGCGCGCACACCGTCAAAGCGGCGGTGCCGGTGATGCGCGCGACCGGCGGGGCGATGGTGCATTTTTCCACCATTCAGTGCCTGCGCGGTGACGATCGGCCGCAGGATGCCTATCAGGTCTCGAAGGCCGGTCTGCTCGCGCTGTCCAAATCGGTCGCCGTGCAGTTTGCCGGCGTCGGGATTCGCTCCAATTGCATTTTGCCGGGGCCGACACTCAGCCCGATGCAGGCGCGCTGGCAGGCCAATCCGCAGCAGCGGCAGGCCGCCGCCGACGCGGCGCCGCTGGGCCGGGTCGGCTCGGTGGACGACATGGCTGCCGCCTGCCTGTTCCTGCTATCCGACCGGGCCGCCTACATTACCGGCACCGAGCTGATTGTCGACGGCGGGCTAACGGCGCGGCCATAGCACAGCGCGTGCGGCGAGCGACGGCACTCATGCGGTGGCAGGTGGGTCGCGTCTGCCCGCTGCCGTACGGCAGCGGCGCGGTCGGTTCAATGGCGGTTCTTTCGGCAATCAGCGGTGCCCTATGACGTACGATATTTTGTTCGGCCTCGCGGTCTTTATATTGGCGTCCTCGATTACACCGGGGCCGAATAATCTGATGCTGATGGCGTCGGGGGCGAATTTTGGCTGGCGTCGCACCCTGCCCCACATGTTCGGCGTCGCGCTCGGCTTCACCCTCATGGTTTTGCTGGTCGGCGTAGGTTTGATTCAGGTATTCGATGCTTTCCCGGTCAGCTATCGCATCCTGAAGGTGGCGAGCATCCTGTACCTGCTGTTCCTGGCGTGGAAAATCGCCACCGCCGCGGCCCCGGAAGGGCAGTCGGGCGCCGGCGGGACGCCGTTTGGTTTTATCCAGGCGGCGCTGTTCCAGTGGGTCAACCCCAAGGCCTGGAGCATGGCGCTGACGGCCGTGAGCGTGTACTCGCCGTCCCGCAGCACGACCGCAATCGCGCTGGTCGCGGCGGTGGTCGGCATCGTCAACCTGCCCTGTGTCAGTGTGTGGATGGTGCTGGGCCAGCAACTCCAGCGCGTACTGACCAGCACGACACGCCTGCGGGTATTCAACCTGACGATGGCCGTCTTGCTGGTGCTGTCTTTGTATCCGGTGCTGTTCCCCTGAGCCGGGGCCGCAGGTGTACGCCCGGCAGCCGCCTCAGCCTGTCAGGCCGGCAATGGCGGCCTCCATTTTCGCCAGTCCGGCGGCAATTTCTTCGGCGGTAATGCACAGGCACGGCGCCAGCCGGAGCACGTTCGGCCCGGCCACCAGCGCCAGCAGCCCCTCGTCGGTACAGGCGTCCAACACGTCGCGCACCCGCCCGTGCCAACTGTCGATCAGCTGACAGCCGAGCAGCAGGCCGCAGCCGCGAATGTCGGCGAAAATTTTGTGCCGCTGATTGAGGTCGTCCAGGCCGGCGCGCAGCAGCACACTTTTTTGCTGTACCCCGGCCAGAAAATCCGGCTCGGCAACCAGTTCGAGTACTTTACTCGCCACCGCACAGGCCATCGGATTGCCGCCGTAGGTGCTGCCATGCGTACCGACCACCAGGCTGTCGGCAATTTTTTGTGTGGTCAGCATCGCGCTGATCGGAAAGCCGCCGCCCAGCCCCTTGGCGGTGGTGAGAATGTCCGGGGTAACGCCGACCTGCTGATACAGGTACAAATGCCCGCTGCGCCCCACGCCGGTCTGGATTTCATCGAACAGCAGCAGCGCATCGTGGCGGTTGCACAGGCGTCGTGCGGCCTGCATAAACTCCCGGCTGGCCGGGTTTACCCCGCCTTCGCCCTGCACCGGCTCGAGGATGACGGCGCAGGTGGTGTCGGAGACCGCGCGTTCGAGGGCGGCGACGTCATTAAACGGCAGGTGGGTGATGCCGCCCGGTTTGGGCCCAAAGCCGTTGCTGTAGCCGGGCTGGCCGCCGACGCAGACGGTGAAAAACGTGCGCCCGTGAAAGGAATTGTCGAACGCGATGATTTCATGCTTGTCCTCACCGGCGTGATCCAGCGCGTAGCGGCGGGCCAGTTTCAACGCCGCCTCATTGGCCTCCGAGCCCGAGTTGGCAAAAAATACCCGCTCGGCGAAGGTCAGGTTGCACAGCCGGCGCGCCAACTCGATGGCCGGACGGTTGACCAGCAGATTGCTCACGTGCCAGAAGTGCGCCGCCTGCTCGCTCAATACGCGGCGCAATTCGGGCGGGGCGTGGCCGAGCGTACTGACGGCGATGCCGGCGGCAAAATCGATGTACTCGTTGCCGTCCTGATCCCACAGCCGGGCGCCTTCACCGCGTTCGGGAATGATCGCCATCGGCGCATAGTTTGGCGTCAGGAATTGATCGTACAGGGTGCGCACGTCGGCGCTGGACAGCGAGTCCAGCGAATCCGGGTCCGGGGGGGTGTGGTCGGTGGTCATGGCGGTGGCAGAAAAGTAAGTCGATACGGCAGTGGCTATGGGTATTGTAACCGTATCGATAGCACAATATCATCCCGTTGCGGGTAAAAACCCGCCCGCCGGCGATTGCCCGCCGGAGGTGACGACAAATCAGGGTGTGCTATGTCCTCTAATGTGCAGATTGAACGCGAATCCATGCAGGTCGATGTGGTCATCGTCGGCGCCGGGCCGGCCGGGTTGTCGGCCGCCTGTCGATTGATGCAGCTGGCGCAGGATAACGGGAAGGAATTGAGCGTCGTGGTGCTGGAAAAAGGCGCCGAGGTCGGGGCGCATATTCTGTCCGGCGCGATTTTTGAGCCGCGCGCGCTGAATGAATTGTTCCCCGACTGGAAAGAACGAGGGGCGCCGTTGCGTACCGCAGTGACCGAGGATCGCTTGCTGCTGTTTCGAGACCGCCGGCGCGCTCGAAAAATCCCCTCGTGGATGATCCCCAAACCGCTGCATAACCACGGCAACTATATTGTCAGTCTGGGCGAAGTATGCCGCTGGCTGGGCGAGCAGGCCGAGGCGCTTGGGGTCGATATCTTTCCCGGTTTCCCGGCCGCCGAGATCCTCTACCACGCCGACGGCAGCATCAAGGGCGTGGCAACCGGGGAAATGGGGCGCAGCAAAGCCGGGGAAACCAAAGACGCATACCAGCCCGGCATGGAGCTGCACGCCGGGGTCACGATATTCGCCGAGGGCTGTCGCGGCCATCTCGGCAAGCAGTTGATTGCCCGGTTCGAGCTCGACCAGGACGCGCAAACGCAGCATTATGCGATCGGCATCAAGGAGCTGTGGAAAATCAAACCGGAGCAGCATCAACCGGGTCTGGTGGTGCATGGCGCCGGCTGGCCGCTGTCCGAAAATGGCGCCGACGGCGGCGCGTTTCTCTACCATCTGGGCGACGATCTGGTGACCATGGGGCTGATCACCGACCTGGCGTATGCCAACCCGTATCTGAGCCCGTTTGACGAGCTGCAGCGGTTCAAGCACCACCCCGAAATCAAGTGCTACCTCGAGGGCGGCGAGCGCATTGCCTACGGCGCGCGCGCGATCACCAAGGGCGGTTTGCACGCATTGCCGAAAATGGTGCTGCCGAACGCGCTGCTGATTGGCTGTGATGCGGGGACGCTGAACGGCGCCAAAATCAAAGGCTCGCACACGGCCATGAAATCCGGCCTGCTGGCGGCGGAAACCGTATTTCAAGTGTTGACCGAGGAGGGCGCGACGCTGGCCGGGTATGAAGCCCGGTTTCGTCAATCGTGGCTGTACGACGAGCTGTACCGGGCGCGCAATTTTGGCGCGGCGCTGCACAAGTTTGGCACCTGGCTGGGGGGCGCATACAACTGGGTTGACCAGAATATTTTCGCCGGCCGGCTGCCGTTCAGGCTGTCCGACCCGGTGGCCGATCACGCGGCGCTGAAACCGGCCGCCGAGGCGACGCCGATCGACTACCCGAAACCGGACGGCGTGCTGAGTTTCGATAAAACCGCGTCGGTCTACCTGTCGAGCACCAACCATGAGGACGATCAGCCGGTGCATTTGCAGCTGACCAACCCGCAGCAGGCGGCGGTCAACTACCGCCAGTTCGCCGGGCCGGAACAGCGCTTCTGCCCTGCCGGTGTGTATGAGTTTTCGACCGCCGGTGAGACGCCGGAGCTGCGCATCAATGCGCAAAACTGCGTGCACTGCAAAACCTGCGATATTAAAGACCCGACCGGCAATATCACCTGGGTCAGCCCGGAGGGCGGCGGCGGGCCAAACTACGCCGGGATGTAGGCCGGGTCAACCGGCCGAACGCCGCCTGACGATGCGTCCGTACAGCCGCAGGCGACTGACGCCGCCGTCGGGGAACAGGTTCATGCGCACATGCGTGATCGGCCCTGTCGGCGTAATTTCATCGCGTAGCGTTCGGATCTGATCGGCTTGCATTTTCTGCGCCGGCAGCAGCTCCGACCAGGCGTTGCTGAGGTCGTCAATGGTGGCGATATCGACTGCCCGGCCTGCGAGGTCGGCGCCTTGCAGGCTGATCCGGTCGGGGTAATTGCCCTTGAAGTGCGCGGTGTCGATTTCGATGCGGTCGATTTCCCCGCGGTGCGCCAACGCAATCACCACGCGATCATGGCCGGGGCGGCGGCGGCGGGCGGTTTCCCAGCCGTCGCCCATATTGACCCCGCGACCGGGGGTCAGCAGATTGCGCATGTGGCCGAAATGCTGGTCGTTGCAGTACAGCGCAACGCCGCCGTTGAGTGCGGCGGCCAGGTCAACCGGCGCATCTTCACCGACGCTGTCCCAGTCGACGTAGGGCTGGGCAAACACCCGGAAGCGAGCGACGCCGCCATCGGGGTACAGGTTCAAGCGCAGGTAATTGCAGACCCCCTGCGCGGCCGCGTCGGCGACCTCAAACCGATGCAGCCGGTCGCCCTCCAGCGCCGACTTGTCCAGCAATTCACGCCACACCGTCGCGCTGCCCGGCTCGCCATCGGGACAGTGGCAGCCTTCGACCGAGACCGCCGGCGCGTAGTTGCCGGTAAAGTGCGCGGTGTCGATTTCGATGCCGTGCACAATCCCGCTGCGCGCCAGTTTGACCACGCACCAGTCGTGCCCCGGCTGACGCTTGCGGCGCGACTCCCAGCCGTCCATCCATTTGCCGTTGTCGTCGTACTTGCCGGCAATAAACACCGGCTCGGCATCGCTGAGCATGCGCTGCATCGGGGCAAAAAAATCATCCGAACAGGCGATCGCTTTGGCGCCCAGTTTCTCCGAGGCCAGGTTGACCCAGCGGGTGGATAAATCAATCATCATGTGCAATCCGGTGTGCGGGTGGCGGGGAAACGGGCTATCCAGTGCCGTGCAATGTCGATCCGGCGTGTCAGCCACACCCGGTCTTTGGTCAGCACATAATCCAGAAAACGCGCCAGCGATGCGGCGCGACCGGGGCGCCCGACCAAGCGGCAGTGCAGGCCAATCGACATCATTTTGGCCTGCTCGGCGCCTTCCTGATACAGCAGGTCGAAACTGTCCTTCAAATAGGTGTAGAACTGATCGCCGCAGTTGAACCCCTGCGGGCTGGCAAAGCGCATATCGTTGGCATCCAGCGTATAGGGCACCATCAACAGCGGTTTTTGGTGGCGCGAGTCCCAATACGGCAGCTCATCGGCATAGCTGTCCGCCGAATACACAAAGCCGCCGTGCTCGGCGGTAATGCGCGCGCTGTTCGGGCTCGTGCGCCCAAGATAATAGCCCTCCGGGCGCGCCCCGGTGCATTGCGTGTGAATCTCGATTGCGCGCTGCAAGTGCTCCAGCTCCAGCTCCGGAGTGACAAACTGATAGTCGATCCAGCGGTAGCCGTGGCTGGCAATTTCCCACTCTGCTTTGAGCATCGCCTCGACCGCATTCGGGTTGCGCTGCATCGCCATCGCCACACCGAATACGGTGGCCGGGATCCGGCGCTCGCTGAACAGCCGATGCAGCCGCCAGAACCCGGCGCGTGACCCGAACTCGTAGATCGATTCCATATTGGCATGGCGCATATCGGGGTAAGCCTGGGCGCCGATGATTTCCGACAGAAACGCCTCCGACGCCGCATCCCCGTGGAGGACGTTGTTTTCCCCGCCTTCTTCGTAGTTGATCACAAACTGCACCGCAATCCGCGCATTGCCCGGCCAGTCCGGCCGCGGCGGATGCGCGCCATAGCCGAGCATATCTCTTGGATAGTTCATGGGGTCGGTGAGGCTGGCGTCCCGGATGCTCAGCGGGGGGCGAATCGCGCCATCATGCCGGCGTAGCTCTTCACCGTCGGCGGCGCGTAAGCGCCGCGTCGGGAGGTGGTCAGCTGGAGCTGTATCAGGCCTTCGGCCAGCTTCACCGCCGCGCCCACCCCGTCGATAACCGGAATATCGTGCTCCACCGACAACTGCCGCACCAGCGTCGCCATGCCGGCGCAGCCAAGCACAATCGCCTCGGCCTGATCGTGCTCGATCGCCAGTCGAATCTGATGCGAGATCTGCGCCTGCGCCGGTGAATTCGGCTTTTCCAGCTCCAATACCGGAATTTCCGCCGCCCGCACCCGGGCGCAGCGACTGGCCAGACCGTACTTCACCAGATTGTGCTCAATCGCCGCAATCGAGCGCGGCAGCGTGGTCACCACGCTGAATTTGCCGCTAATCAAGGCGGTCATGTGAAAAGCGGCCTCGCCGATGCCGATCACCGGCGCCGCGGTGATGCAGCGCGCAGCGTCCACCCCGGTGTCGTCGAAACAGGCAACCACCACCGCATCGGCGTCCTGCTGGCCGGTGATGATCTCGATCAGGCCCGGTACCGAAAACGCTTCGTCATAATAGCCCTCGATACTGGCCGGGCCCATGTCCGGTTGCGCGGCGATGATCCGGGTTTGCTGATTGGCCGCCTGCCGCGCGGCCTGTTCGATCTTTGCCGTCATCGACGCGGTGGTGTTCGGATTGATGACCAGAATCCTGGGGGAGGGGGATGCCTGCATGGGGTTATTGCGCTTCCGCCTTGATGCCCAGATACAGTTTTTTCACGCGCTCATCGTCGCGCAGGTCGCTCGAGCGGCCGCTCAACCCGACCTCGCCGGTGACCAGCGCGTAAGCGCGGTGCGAAATACGCAGCGCCATGCGCGAATTCTGCTCGACCAGCAGCACGCTGACCGCCTCATCGCGATTGATCGACACGATCGAGCGGGCAATTTCCTGCACCAGCTTGGGCGCAATGCCCAGCGACGGCTCGTCCAGCAGCAACAGCCGCGGCCGCGCCATCAGCGCGCGGCCGATAACCAGCATCTGCTGTTCGCCGCCGCTCATCGTCCCGGCGCCCTGTTTGTAGCGCTCTTTCAGGCGCGGAAAGCGCTCGAGCACCGTCTCCAGCGTCCGCCGGACAACCGTTTTGTCGGTCTGCACAAACGCGCCCATCAGCAGGTTATCCTTGACCGACATATACGGGAAAACGCGCCGCCCCTCCGGCACCATGACAATGCCCATTTTGACCATTTTATCCGCGCTCAGCGCGTCTATCCGTCGGCCCTCGAACAGGATCTGGCCGCGCGTGATCGGGTGCAGGCCGGTAATCGCGCGCAATATCGACGACTTGCCGGCGCCATTGGCGCCGATCAACGCCACCGTTTCACCCTGATTGACCTCGAGTGACACCCCGCGCAACGCATACACATGGTTGTAATACAGTTCGACTTCCGAAAATTGCAGTACGCAGCTCATTGCTTACAATCCGAGTTGTTCGTCTTCAACCCCAAGATAGGCCTCGATGACCGCGTCGTTCTGTTGTATCTCCGCCGCCGTGCCTTCGGCGATTTTCTCGCCGAAGTTGAGCACGATGATCCGGTCCGAGATCGACATTACCGCCTGCATATCGTGCTCAACCAGCAATACCGTCACCCCGCGTTCGCGCACCGCGCGCACCATCTCGATTGCCTGCTGGGTCTCATCCTGATTCATCCCGGCAAACGGCTCATCGAGCAAAATCACCTGCGGCTGCGTCGCCAGGCTGATGGCGACGCCGAGCGCGCGCAGATAGCCGTGCGGCAGGTTCCCGGCGATCTCGTTTTTTACCGCTTGCAGCTTCAGGGCGGCAATGATTTCATCCGCCGATTCGGCAAAGTGTTTTTCATCCTGACGCGCGGTGGCGGTGCCGACAAAATAGCCGAACAACCCCGCCTTCGACCGCAGATGGTGCGCGACGACAATGTTCTGGTGCACCGTCATGGCCTTGAAAATCGTGGTTTCCTGAAACGTTCTGACGACGCCCTGGCGGGCCACAATATGCGGCGCCAGGTTGGAAATGCGTTTGCCCCTGAAGCACACCTCGCCCTGGGTCGGTTTGAGAAAAGACGCGATCAGCTTGAACAGCGTTGACTTGCCGGCGCCATTCGGCCCAATCACGGACAGAATCTCGTTTTCCTCGACCGCAAAGCTGATGTCGTTATTGGCAACCAGGCCGCCGAAACGCTTCGACAGGTTGGTGATCTGCAATATCTCGGCCATCTCGCGCTCAGGTTGGTTTTCTTTTCCAGCGAATACTCAGCAGGCCGTTCGGCAGCAGCAGCATCAACGTAATCAGCAGCACGGAAAAGATCAACAATTGATATTTGCCCGTCTGAAACAGCCAGTCCCAGCCGAAATACAGCACAAAGGTGCCCAGCATCGGGCCGAAAACATAGCCGAGCCCGCCGAGAAAACAGTTCAGCATAAAGTTAATCGAATCGGCCACGGCAAAGCTCGACGGATAAATCGACTGGCTGATGGCCACAAAGATAGCGCCGGTGATGCCGCCCAGAAAGGACGAGATCGAATAGGCGGTAATCCGCAAAGCGGCAATATTCACCCCGATCGACGACGCCAGCTCTTCGTTTTGCTGCAACGATTGGCACAGCTGGCCGACGCGGCTGTTGACCAGGCGGTATACGCCCGCATAGCAGGCAATCATCAGCGCCACCGAAAGAAAATAAAACGCCTGCTTTAAATTATCGATAGTCGAAAAATCGGGAATCAGTGTCAGGCCAAAAATCTTCAGCGCGCCGGGCAGCGGAATACTCACCATGCCGCTGGCGCCGTTGGTGATCGGCAGCGCCAGCGCAATCAGCTTGGCCACCTCGGTAAACACCAGCGTGACCATGGCGAAATACACCCCGCGCAACCGCAGTATCGGATAGCCGATGGCAATGCTGAACAGCGCGCAAACCAGCCCGGCAAGTGGCAGGGTCAGCCAAAACGACACGCCGTAATCGACCACCAGAATGGCCGAGGTATAGCCGCCCATCAGCGCGTAGGCCGCCTGGCCGATATTGATGCGCCCGATGTAGAACGTAATCCAGACGCCGGCGCTGGCAATGCTCAGCAACGCCACCGACGTCAGCGTGTAATACACGTCCCAGCGCTGCGTCCAGTTGATGATGATCGGGATGACGACCAGCACCGACAGCAAAAACAACAGTGTGAAGAGCGCTTTTTTCACCCCGCTAACCCCACGGCTTGCCCATCAGGCCCTGCGGGCGGATAGCGAGAAACAGCATCAACGAGGCGAATATAACCAGGTAGGTAATGTCACCGTAAGAGCGCAATACCGACAGCCCCACCGACTCCATCATGCCGAGGATAAAACCGCCGGCGATGGCGCCGGAGATAACCCCCGCCCCGCCGATCATGACCATCATAAACGCCTTGATCGAAATCGGCCCGCCGATGCCCGAGTTCACCCCGGTTACGCTGACCAGCAGCCCGCCGACGACCCCCGCCAGCATCGCGCCCAGGGCAAAGCCGATCATCGAATAGCGATCGACCTGCACCCCCATCAACTGCGCGGCGATCCGATCCTGCGCCAGCGCCCGCATCGCGCGGCCGGTTTTGCTGTACTGCAAATACAGCACAAAGCTGGTGATCGCGACAATCGCCAGACAGCCGATCACAATCCGGTCGTACGGCATGACGATGCGAAAATCCCAATTCAACACCCCGTCGACAATTTTCGGCACGCCGCGCTGCTTCTCGCCAAACACCAGCAAAATGATCGCATCCAGCGCAAAGGCGATCGCCGCCGCCAGCAGCATCGTGCTTTCTTCGCGCACGCTGCGCTTGATCACGGTGCGAAACAAAAATTTCTCAATCAGCGCACCGACGATGGCCAGCGTAACCGCAGAGGCGGCGACCGCAACCACAAACGGAAAACCCCATTGGCCGTAAATCGTATAGGTCACGAAACCGCCCAGCACATACAGCTGTCCGTGCGCAAAATTCAGCACGTTCATCAGCGCAAAGATCAACGTCAGCCCGAGCGCAATCAGGGCATACTGCGCACCCAGATACAGCCCGTTGACGATCACCTGCTCCATATTGCGATACTCAAAAATGCCCGCGTAAACGGTGGCCCTGAAAACAAGAATAACCGGGAGCCCTGTAAAACAAGGGCTATAAGGCAAGGGCCATAAAAAACAAGGCCATAAAAAACAAGGGGATTAGAGTGTCCTAATCCCCTTGACCCAGGTCTGGGCAGATGCTCGAATTAATCGACTTCGGCAACAAACAGCGTTTCAAATTTGCCGTCACGGTATTCATTGACCACCAGCGGAACCGCAATCTGCCGCCGCTGCCCGAATGACGAGGTGCCGACATAGCGCAGCCGGTTGTCGCCTTTCATGTAAATGTTGTGCGCCGAAAAGGAATCCATGGTGTTCTTATACTCGTCGACGTTATCGATCGCCGCCGGATTCGCTTTCAGCGTCTCCAGGATGTATTCAAGCGCATACACCTTGGTGTTCGATTCATCGTTATATTCACCATACAGCTCGGTATAGCGCTTGATGAACTCCTCCATGTCTGCCGAGCGAATCGCCGGTGTGGAAGCGCCGCCAACCGAGATAAAGCCGTTGGCCAAATCGCCGGCGCCTTCGGCCAGCACCTGTGCATCCTGCGCGGTTTCAGTCGAGATCAACCCGGCATACCCCAGCTCCCGCGCCGCCCGAATCAGCAGCGGCGCATTACCCGGCGCGACCCCCGACAGCACCAGCAGGTCGGGCTGCAAGCGCACAATCGGCGTCACCACCGGCGTAAAGTCGCGTGTATCGTTCTGGTAGGTATCCCGGTCGGCCACCACTTCCAGGCCGAGCGCTTTGGCCGCCGCTACGCCACCGTCGCGCTGACTCAGCGGGTCGGATTCATTGGCGGCGACAAAGGCGACGGTTTTAACGCCCTTTTCTTCCTTCAGGTATTTATATATCGCCGGGCCGGACTGATAATTTGCCACCATGCCCAGCACCGCGTTGGAAGCCGGCTTTTGGTACAGCGCCTTGGGGAAGGCGTACGGGAAATACATAATCCCGTTCTTTTCCGCTACCGGGCGTACCGCCGCGGCGCCGTCATCAACGTTTGGCCCAACCACATAGTGGATGCCTTCCGCCGCCATTTTCTCCATCCCGGCAATCGCGCGCTTGGGGTCCTTCTGGTCGTCGAAAGAGACAATTTCGACATCATAGGTGGTATCGCCGATCTGGATGCCGCCAGTTTCATTGATCCAGATGGCGCGGGTTTCCATCGAGCGCTTGTTGGAGATGCCCCAGGCCGCCGCCGGGCCGCTGGTGACGCCGACAAAGCCGATTTTCAGCACCGGGTGGTTGGCGGCGTAGCCGGACATCGGCGCAGCGCTCAGGCAGGCCACCAGCGCGGTCAACAGCAATTTGATTGTGATGCGTTTGCTACTCATAATTCTCTACCTCAATGTGGGAAATGGGTCTGCGACAGACTTGAACCGGCTATTTAATGCAAGGCTGCAAATATTGTCAACAATTATATGCCGGATTGTCGGCAATTTGTTATACTCGCCGCGCACACAGGGCCGCACGCAAGGAGACAGCCGTCAACACCGCCCCGTGCTCCTGCGCCGTTATGGCGCGTATGATCCCTAAAATGGCCCCTAATGGCATGTAACCGGCCAACATGATGCAGACGACACACTCTCGGGTCACCTCTTTGCCGCCATCCGGCGGTGCGCTGTCTGAATCCGCGATTGTCGAGCACATTTATGCGGCGGTCATGGATCAGCGCCTGCCGCCCGGCACCAAGCTGTCGGAAAAGGCGCTGTGCGAGCGGTTTGGGGTCAGCCGGATGCGCATCCGGCGGGTGCTGCTGCTGTTGGCGGCGCAGGAAATCGTCAAGCTGCACTCCAACCGCGGCGCGTTTGTCTCCAGTCCGTCGGCGCAGGAAGCGCGGCATATATTCCAGGCCCGGCGGGCTATCGAGCCGGCGGTCATGCAGGCGGTCATTGAGCGGATTAGCGCGGCCGACATCGATGCGCTGCTCAACCACGTTGCGCAGGAAAACTGCGCGCTGGTCGAGAATGACCGCCAGAAATCGATTCATCTATCGGGCCATTTCCACGTCAAGCTGGCGCAGATTGGCAATAACCCGGTGCTCACGCAGATCATCCAGGGGCTGGTCACCCGCACCTCCCTGATCATCGGCCTGTTCGGCGACAACAGCCCGCGGTTTTGCTCCGACCAGAAACACCGGCTGCTGATCGAGGCGATTGCCGCCAGCGACGGCGTGCTGGCCAGCCGGATCATGTATCAGCATCTGTGCTACATCGAGAACAAACTCAATCTGAAAAAACCGGAAAAGCCGGCTTTTGACCTTCGCAGCGTGCTCTGAACCCCGATTTCCAGGCCCGGCATCGCCCGCCGTCTGAGTGGCACGATACCGGTCGCGCGATGCAGCCTGCCCCGGCCCGTCCTACCGATTCACCACCGCCAGCAGTGCCTCCCCGGCCAGCGTGTGCCGCCAGCCCTGCAACACCGGCACCTGGCGCTCGCCGCCGGCCAGCCTTTTGATTTCGTCGTGGTTGCAGATCAGCGTCTGGCTGATGTGGTTGTCCTCGGCTATCTGCTTCAGTTCCCGCATCAGCCGCCGCGTTAATTCCTCCTGCTCCGCGGCCGGTTTGCCGGTCGTCGCCTTCCAGACAGGCTCGGCTGCGACGTTGTCACGGTGGCGCAAGACGATCTCGACAATCTGCTTGCCCCAGCGTTTCACGAAGCCGGCGGGCAGCTTCTCCACCCCGGCCAGCCGCGCCGGCGTCGTTGGCCGCAGGCGGCTGATTTGCAGCAGGCAGCGGGTCGATAAAATCCACTCGCGCGGCTGGTTCAAGCGTATCGCGAGCTGCTCACGCCACTGCGCCAGCGCCCTGGCGCAGGGCTGTGCGGCGAGTGGCAGGCGGCCGGCGCCCTTGAGTTTTTTCCACGCATCGGCCACGGTGTCGCTGTCCAGGCGGTAATCGCCGCCGTCCAGAATCTGCGCGCACTCCTGCGCGTGCCAGGCGGCGCGGCCGTTGCGGTGCAGCTGCTCCCGCAGCAGCTCGTACACCGGCAGCAGATAATCGACATCATCCAGCGCATAGCGCACCTGCCCGTCGCTCAGCGGTCGGCGCCGCCAGTCGGCGCGGGTGAACAGTTTTGGCAGCGCCCGCCCGCACGCCTGCTGCACCAGTGCGGCGTAGCTTACCTGACCGCCGTAACCGCAAAATGCGGCGGCAATCTGGGTATCGAACAACCGGTTAATGCGGACGTTAAAACGGGTTTCCAGCGCTTCCAGATCCTGTCGGCAGGAGTGCAGGATACTGATTTTGTCCGGCGCGGCCAGCAGCGCCCCCAGCGGCGACAAATCGGCCACCGCCAGCACATCAATGCAGACCGAGTGCTCGCCGGCGCAAATCTGAATCAGGCAGAGCAGCGGATAATAGCTCGATTCACGCATAAACTCGGTGTCGATAGCCAGCCGGTTGCAACCCTGAAGTGCCTCGACAAACGCCTCGAGCGCGGGTTGGGTGGAAATAATCGGCGACCCGGACATGGGGCAATAATACCATCCGCCGGCGCCTGTGGGGGGCGTGCGCACCACTTTCGAGTCGATGCGTTACCGCCGTGGCCGTGGCTGCCGGCTGCATTTTTACCGACAGCCGCGATCAGGCAGCGGCGATCAGGCGGCAATGCATTATAATATCGGGCCCGAAACCACTTAGCCGCTGATGAACGATCTGATTGAAAATGGCACCATCCAGAAGATCAAAGGCATTGCCCACATCTTCTATGACGATTACTGGATTCGCTACTACGAGCCGCCGGAAGAAACCCTGACGGCCAAAAAAAAACTGCTCGATGCGCTGACCAAGCGGACTTTTCACCATACCGAGCCCGGCATCAACACGCCCGGCGAGCGGCTCGAAGATGCCCGCAGGGCGTATAACCGCCAGTCCGACCCGATCGTCAAACGGGTCAATGCGGCGATGCTGGCCGGCGCGCTGTTCAATCGCGCCACCGACATTTTCACCACCATCGTCGAGCTCGAAGAACACGGCATTACCATCACCGCCAAAAACGAGCTGATGAAAGAATGCTCCAGCTGCTTCAGCGAGGCGCTGGCGCTCTCCCCCCATGTAAAGCACCACAGCGGCGAGGAAGGCGTCGACGAACTATGGGGCGAGCCGGTCAAGGTGTTTACGATGCCGATCGCGGATTATTATCACAGTCGCTATCGCAAGATCGCACAGGCAATGCGCGACCTCGACCGAGTCGGCAAAGCCGTACACCAAACGCTATGCTGTCTCGAATGGTTCAGCGGGTCGGGTGCGCTGGTAGACGACTTCATCGCGATTGCCAAACAGGAATGTCAGATTCTCAAAAGCGACCCGGCCTACTATGATATCTGGCCGCAGTTTGTCGCCAACGGCGAAAAACTGGGCAATTTCCCGGCCCATATACCGGCCGCCGCCACGCTCGAACTCGCATGCCATATCGAACGCGGGGTGCAGTTGCTGCGGGCCGGCAAAAACCTGATTTCCTGGATTGCCAATGTCCGGGTGCCGATGCCGCTCAGCAGTCGCCGCTACTTTGAACAGTGTGCGCAATATCGTGACGATACTGAAAAAATTGTCGGTGATTGAAATCGGATTGCGCGCTATACTCGATACAGGTGAACCGGGAGCGGTAGCTGAGTTGCCTTGAGCCATAATTTTTTATCTATACTAACCCTTAACTTGGAAGTGCCCTTATGGAACTCAAAAATATACAAGACATCTTTAATAACCGAAGTTTCCGCATACCTGACTATCAACGCGGCTATGCGTGGAAGAGAAAACAACTCGATGATATTTGGCAGGACATAAATAGACTGTCAGATGGGAAAATCCATTACACTGGGCTTTTGTCGGTTGACCCACAAAAAGGCGAAGACAAAACTATCCATGTGGTGGATGGGCAGCAACGCTTAATCACATTGATAATTTTAATCCATGTTATTTGTTATTGTCCGCAATTGAGGGGTAAGGATTGGGTTAATGAGCGTGACAAAAAAGATTACGTAAAAAACTACTTGCACCGCAAAGCCGGGAAAAATGGGAAGGAAGTGAAAATGGTGTTTGACTATGAAAAAGACAATCCAAGCCACGTTCATTTTAAGAACAAGATTTTGGGTTTGCAAACTACGGAAATTGGCCCCGAGCACACAATATATACCAAAAACCTTGACGCCGCAAAAAAATTCTTTGAAGACAAGATAGGCAGCTTGAGCTTTGATCAGATTGAACTCGTGCTGAAAAAAGTAACCGAGCAACTTCAGTTTTTATATTATCCGCTGGATAGTGGTCTTAATAAATTTGTTACTTTTGAAACCTTGAATTATCGAGGTAAAGATTTAACAAAGCTGGAATTATTGAAAAATCGCCTTATGCACCTCAGTACAGAACTGCCTGATAACGATGGTGGTGAAAAGAAGGCACTGCGTACGGACATAAACAATGTATGGAAAACAGTATATGAGTATCTTGGTAAGAATACAAAGGAAGAATTGAGCGATGATGATTTTTTGAAGGATCATTGGATTATGTATTTTGATGAGTACGATAGATCAATATCGGAAGCATATGCCGGCTTTTTATTAGACAAGCATTTTACTCTTGATAATGTGGCTAATAAAGCTATTAAATATGATCATGTTAGAGATTATGTATTGGATTTGCAGAGCGTTGTGCAGGATTGGTATTACACGCATCATCCCGAAGAAAGCAAATACTCAGGTGAAGTAAAAATCTGGCTGAGCAAATTGAAGCGGATCAAAGAATTTGGTTCATTCCGACCACTTATGGCCTCTATTTTGGCAAACAAGGGAAAAGTAGGAGAAGAAAAAATTATCGCCACATTGAAATTTGCCGAACAATTTAATTTTGTGGTTTTGGGACTCAGTTTGCGAAACAGAAATTCTAATTATAAATCATCTGAAATTTACCAAAATACTTATAAGGCACATAGTTCTCCAGAACAATTTGATCCAGAATCTATAAATCCATCAGAGTTGGGAGATGCCGAAGATTTCACCTCTGAACGAGAAAAATTAAATGAAAAAATGAGAGAAAAATGGTATTATTCGAACGAGATCAAGTATTTTCTGTATGAGTACGAAATTTACTTGCAAAAGAAAACAAGAAACCAAGAAGTCAAGCTACATTGGGAGCAAGTAAACAAGGACACCATTGAGCATATTTACCCACAAAAACCTGCGCCTGGGTGCTGGCCAAAATTTGAAAACGAAAAAGCCGAAGATCTGTTAAATGAGCTTGGCAATTTGATGCTGTTTCCACGGAGTAAAAATGCAAAGGTAAGCAACCGTTCTTTTTTAGAAAAATGCGAGGAGTACAAGATCGGAAGCTATTCTGCTATTAAGGTTTCCAACGAAAAAGACTGGACTGCGGAAACCATAAAAGCCCGGCAGAAAGAAATGCTGGATTTTCTTTATGAGAGGTGGGATATTGAGAAGTTGGATAGAACAAAGGCCTAAGCAGCGTAAGAATAACCCTGCAAGATTTATAAAAATGGGTGGACATATTGTAAGTCAGCCAACATATCTCCATGTTAGAAACTGCGAATTCAACCCCGAAGTGCAACCAGTGGTTTAATGCCGGATAATGCTTGATTTGGTGTTTTCATGCCAAGGTATTTCCGTAGTCGGTTGTTAAGTTGGCGGATCGCTCCGGGCCAACTGCGAGAGGGATGGGCGCACAGTCAGAGGTCTTTGAAAAATACTGCTATATCGGTCCGTTCGTATTCTCATTAGATGCCGTGCCTCAGAAGGCATACGGATCGGCAAAGTAGAAATCGGCTTCCAGGTTGGTGAGAGAATCAAGACGCTACCGCACCCCACCTCCCCATAATCGGTGACGTTGCGCCTGGGGTTTGAATTCACCGGCCCATTCATACGCTGGCTTTTCTCTTGCATGTGGCATATGATAGCCAGCCGGTCAACTCACCCACTATGAGCATGGACAACCAGCAGTTGCAAACAACGCCCCTGTACGACCTGCATATCGCCAGCGGCGCCAAAATGGTGCCGTTCGCCGGCTATCAGATGCCGGTCAGTTATCCGCCGGGGATTGTCAAGGAGCACCTGCATACCCGGCAACAGTGCGGTTTGTTCGATGTGTCGCACATGGGGATTATCGAGGTGCGCGGCGAGCAGGCGGCGGCCCGGCTTGAGTCGCTGATGCCGGTGGATCTGCAAACCCTGCAGCAGGGCCGGCAAAAATATGCGCTGTTCACCAATGACGAGGGCGGGATCCGCGACGATCTGATGGTCGCCCGGCTGCCGGATCGGTTTGTGCTGGTGGTCAATGCCGCCTGCAAGCAGGCCGACTACGCGCATCTCGAGGCCCGGCTGGGGGCGTCGGTTGCGCTTGACCTGCGCACCGATCAGGCGCTGCTGGCATTGCAGGGGCCGACCGCCGCTGCGGTCATGGCGCGGTTGGGTACGCCGCTCTCTGAGATGCAGTTCATGCAGGTGGTCGAGACGCAGGTGGCCGGCCATCGCTGCGTGATTAGCCGTTCCGGCTATACCGGCGAAGACGGGTTTGAAATCGCGCTGGCGGCCTCGGCGGCGGCCGACCTGGCTCAGCGGCTGCTCGCTCAGGCCGAGGTGGAGTGGGTCGGGCTGGGCGCGCGCGATACGCTGCGCCTGGAGGCCGGGCTGTGTCTGTACGGCCATGATTTGAACCCGCAGACTACGCCGGTCGAAGCCGGGCTGAACTGGTCGCTGTCGCCGGCGCGGCGCGCCAACGGGGAGCGCGCCGGCGGGTTTCCCGGGGCGGATGTGATCCAGGCGCAATTTCCGCGCGCGGTTGAGCGCAAGCGCGTCGGCCTGATACCCACGGGGCGCGCCCCGGTGCGCGAGGGCTGTGCGTTATTCGACCACAGTGGGCGGCCGGTGGGCACGGTCAGCAGCGGCGGTTTCAGCCCTACGCTGGGTCACCCGATTTGCATGGCGTATGTCCGCGTCGACTGTGCGGCCATCGGCACCGAGTTGCAGGCGCAGGTCAGGGGCAAAAACCTGCCGGTGGTGGTGCGCGAGCTGCCGTTTGTGCCGCATCGATACCAGCGGTGACTCGATGGCCCCGATTGCCTCGATTGCCTCGATTGCCTCGATGACATGGGGCCCGGCCGCCATGCAGCGCGGCGGCATAGCGGAACTTTGCCGCTACTGTGGAATCTGTATCGAGTGGGTGCGCAGGCGAGCTGCCGGGCATTGCCCGAGTATTAAAACCGTCGCATTGCGTATCGGCATCCGCGCGTTTTGTCTTTATACTATTCCCCAAATAAAATTCATATTGAATTCAATCACCCCGGAGGCAGCAACATGTCAGTCAAATATACCGAAGACCATGAATGGGCGCGCAGCGAAAATGAGCTTGTCGTCGTTGGTATAACCGATTTCGCGCAGCAGCAGTTGGGCGAAATTGTCTTTATTGAATTGCCCGAGCTGGACAGTGTGGTCAAACGCGGCGATGAAACCGCCGTGATCGAGTCGGTCAAAGCCGCCGGCGAGGTCAAGGCGCCGGTATCCGGCAAGGTGGTCGAGATCAACGGCGCGTTGACCGACAGTCCGGAAACGGTCAACGAATCCCCCGATGGCGCCGGCTGGTTTTACAAGCTCGAGCCCAGTGACCCGGCCGAGCTCGATCTGCTGATGGATGAGCAGGCCTACCAGAAACTGGTCGCTTCGATCGCGTAAACCGCGCACGTCAACGCAAACGAAACCCCTTTCCAGGAGAGCAGCATGCCCAACTCAGATGATTTTACCCGCCGTCATATCGGCTCCAGTGCAGCGCAGATGGAGCGCATGCTGCATACCCTCGGTCTGGATTCGCTGGAGCAGGTGGTCGATGAAACGGTGCCGCAGACAATCAAAAGCAGCAAGCCGTTTAAGTTGCCCGAAGCGCTGGACGAAAACCAATTGCACAAGCGCAGTCGGGAAATCGCCGCCGACAACCGGCTGGTGATTTCCCTGATCGGGATGGGGTACTACGGCACCATCACACCGCCGGTGATCCGACGCAATGTGATGGAAAATCCGGATTGGTACACCGCTTACACGCCGTATCAGCCGGAAGTCAGCCAGGCGCGGTTGGAAGTGCTGATCACGTTTCAGCAGATGATCATGGATCTGACCGGTATGGGGTTGGCGAACGCGTCGCTGCTTGACGAGGCCACGGCGGCGGCCGAGGCCATGATGGTCGCGCGGCGCAACAATAAAAGCAAATCCAACCGGTTTCTGGTTGACCGGGGCTGCCTGCCGCAAACCATTGCGGTGCTGCAAACCCGCGCCGAGCCGATGGGGATCGAGATTCTGGTGGGCGATGTGGCCGAACTGGCACCGCAGCAGGCATGTTTTGGCGCGCTGCTGCAATACCCCAACACCTCCGGGTTGATTGTCGATCACCGCCCGACGATCAAGGCGCTCAAACAACAGCAGGCGTTTGTGATTATGGCGGCCGACCCGCTGGCGCTGGTACTGCTGACGCCGCCGGGCGAACTGGGTGCCGATATCGCGATTGGCAGTACGCAGCGCTTTGGCGTGCCGATGGGTTTTGGCGGCCCGCATGCGGCGTATTTCGCCACCCATGAAAAATACAAGCGCTCGATTCCGGGCAGATTGATCGGCGTTGCGATCGATGCCAACGGCAATCGGGCCTATCGCATGGCGCTGCAAACCCGTGAGCAGCATATTCGCCGTGACAAGGCGACCAGCAATATCTGTACTGCGCAGGTCCTGCTGGCAATCATGGCGACTTTTTATGCGCAGTACCACGGGCCGGAAGGGCTGATCCGAATTGCCAAAGGGGTCAACCGCCTGGCGCGCTCGCTGGCCGACGGTTTGAAGGAGCTCGGGTTCAAACCGGTGCATACGGATTTTTTCGATACGCTGATGGTGCACACGCCCGGACAGGCCCACACACTGGTCGATAAGGCCGAACAGGCGCGCTATAACCTGCGCCTGATTGACCGCGATCATGTCGGCATCAGCGTCGACGAGACCGTTTCGGCGCAAAAGGCGGAAGGCTTGTTGCAGGTTTTTGCCGGCGCCACGGCCAGGCAGGTGAGCGGCAACACGTTTGACAAAGACGTCGCGGCGTCGCTGCCGCCGTCGCTGGTGCGCAGCAGCGACTTTTTGACCCACCCAAACTTCCACCTGTACCGCTCCGAAACCGAGTTCATGCGCTATTTGCGCCGTACCGCGAGTAAGGACATCACGCTGGCGCGCTCGATGATCCCGCTGGGCTCCTGTACGATGAAACTGAATTCGGCCAGCGAAATGGAGCCGATTTCAAACCCGCTGTTTGCGCATATCCACCCGTTTGCTCCGGAAAAACAGGTGGTTGGCTATAAGCGCATCATCAATAAATTGAACAGTATGCTGTGCGAGCTGACCGGGTTTGCCGGCTTCACGTTCCAGCCGAATGCCGGCTCGCAGGGCGAATACACCGGCCTGCTGTGCATTCGGGCATGGCACAAATCGCGCCGGCAGGATTCCCGCAACGTGTGCCTGATCCCGTCGTCGGCGCACGGCACCAACCCGGCGAGTGCGGTGATGGCCGGCATGAAAGTGGTGGTCGTGCAGTGCGACGCCGACGGCAACATTGATCTGGCCGATTTTCGCCGCAAGGCCGAGCAGTACCGGGACACGCTGGCGGCCACGATGGTCACCTATCCGTCGACGCACGGCGTATTTGAAGAGTCGATCAAGGAGATTTGTGAGCTGGTCCATCGGCACGGCGGGCAGGTCTACCTGGACGGTGCCAACATGAATGCGATGGTTTGCCTGGTGCGCCCGGCGGAAATTGGCGCCGATGTGATGCACCTGAATCTGCACAAAACGTTTGCTATTCCGCACGGCGGCGGCGGCCCCGGTATGGGGCCGATCGGCGTCGGCGAGCACCTGCTGCCCTTTTTGCCCAATCACCCGGTGGTCAACTGCAGCAACGGCAGCAGCCCGCTGGGCACCGTCTCCGCCGCACCCTGGGGCTCGCCGCTGGTGCTGCCGATCTCGTGGGCCTATATGCGCCTGCTTGGCGGCCACGGCATGAAGCGCGCTACGCAGGTTGCCATCCTGAATGCCAACTACATCGCGCATCGGCTCGACCCGCATTACCCGGTCGTCTACAAAGGGGCTCGAGGTCGCGTTGCGCATGAATGCGTGATCAATCTGGCGCCGATCAAAGAGGCCTGCGGGATTACCGTTGAGGATGTCGCCAAACGGCTGATTGACTATGGCTTTCATGCGCCGACGATGTCCTGGCCGGTGCCGGATTCGCTGATGATCGAGCCGACCGAGAGCGAATCGCTGGAAGAAATCGATCGCTTTTGCGATGCCTTGATTTCGATTCGGGAGGAGATTCGCGAGGTCGAGCAGGGCGGCGCCGACGCGGCAAACAACCTGCTGGTCAATGCGCCACATAGCTATCATTTGCTGGTCGCGGATAACTGGGAGCGGCCGTATAGCCGTAAACGGGCGTTTTTCCCGACGCAGTACATGCGCGATAACAAATACTGGCCGCCGGTTGGGCGCGTAGATAACGTATACGGCGACAAAAATCTGGTGTGCAGTTGCCCGCCGCTGGCCGCATACGAAGAGGCAGCCTGATGCACCGTCGGGCGAGCGATTGAGCGTGCAGACACCGGCAAAAACCGGCGCGGTTGTGCAGGGCGTCAAGCTCAGGGGTGCCGCTAAAACCGCCCGCATTCCGGTCAAAGTCGTACTGCAGCCGCCCGAGCAGCGGCTGCGCAAGCCGAAATGGATACGCGCCAGCTTCAGCGGCACCAAAGCCGTGGCCGATCTGAAAAAAATCCTGCGTGCCAAAGGGCTGCATACCGTTTGTGAAGAAGCCGCGTGCCCGAATATTGGCGAATGTTTTGGCAATGGCACCGCTACTTTTATGATTATGGGGGATATCTGCACCCGGCGCTGCCCGTTTTGCGACGTCGGCCACGGGCGGCCCAATCCGCTCGACCCGAATGAGCCGGCGCACCTTGCCGAGACGGTTGCGCTGATGAAGCTGGCGTATGTGGTGGTCACGTCGGTCGACCGGGATGACCTGCGCGACGGCGGTGCGGGACATTTTGCCGCGTGCATCAGCGCGATTCGCCGGCGCTGTCCGCAGATCAGGATTGAAATTCTGACGCCGGATTTTCGCGGCCGGCTCGAGGCGGCGATTGACCTTCTGGCCGCCACCCCGGCGGACGTGTTCAACCACAATCTGGAAACGGTGCCGCGGCTGTACCGCCAATGCCGCCCGGGCTCGGATTATGCGCATTCACTGGATTTATTGCAGCGGGCGAAACAACAGCATGCCAACATCATCACCAAATCGGGCCTGATGCTCGGCCTCGGGGAGGTCGAGCAGGAAGTGCTGGCGGTGATGCAGGATCTGCGCGCGCACGATGTGGATATGCTGACACTCGGGCAGTACCTGCAACCAAGCCGCCACCACCTGGCGGTCGAGCGCTATTGGACGCCGGCGGAATTCGATCGGCTAAAACAGGCCGGCGACGATATGGGCTTTACCGGCGTGGCCTCGGGGCCGATGGTGCGCTCGTCGTACTATGCCGATGTGCAGGCGCAGCAAAACCTGCCGGGATAGGTCGTAAAATTTCCTGATTGTGCGGTGCCTGATTGTGCGGTGTATGCGGCCGCCTGCGTCGCTCGCCGGTTGATGCAGCGCTCAGGGCATGGCGTCGTGTTTGAGTTGATTCTATCGAATCTGCATAACCGATCTGGCAGAGGAAAATCAGCATGGGGCCGCTGCATCGAGTGCGCGTACTGGAATTTGCCGGCATCGGCCCCGGGCCGTTCTGCGCGATGTTGTTGTCGGATATGGGCGCGGAGGTGCTGCGTATCGGGCGGCCGGGCGCGCCGCCCTCGGACGGGGTGCAGGATGTGCTCAATCGCGGTCGCCGCGCGGTGGCCTTTGATCTCAAACAGCCGGCGGCGGTGCAGGCCTGTCTGCGCCTGGTGGAGCGCGCCGATATGTTGATCGAGGGCTTCCGGCCGGGGGTGATGGAAAGGCTGGCGCTCGGGCCGGACGAATGCCTGGCGCGCAACCCGAGGCTGGTTTACGGCCGCATGACCGGCTGGGGACAGCGTGGGCCGCTGGCGCAGACGGCCGGGCATGATATCAATTACATTGCGCTGACCGGGCTGCTGCATGCGATTGGCCGCCGGGGCGATAAGCCGGTGCCGCCGCTCAATGTCGCCGGTGATTTCGGTGGTGGTGCGCTGTATCTTGCGATGGGGTTGTGCGCGGCGCTGTTCGAGGCGCAGCGGTCGGGTTTGGGGCAGGTGGTCGATGCGGCAATGACCGACGGCACGGCTTCGCTGATGGCGATGGTGTGCGCAATGCGTGCCGACGGTACATGGTCGGATCGGCGGGGCGACAATTTGCTCGATACCGGGGCGCACTTTTATGACACCTATGAAACCGCCGACGGCAAATACATTGCACTCGGGGCGCTCGAGCCGCAGTTTTATGCGCTATTGCGTGCGCGGCTGGGCCTCGATGACGATCTGTTTGACGATCAAATGGCGCGTCAACACTGGCCGGCGCGCAAAGAACAAGTGGCCGCGGTGGTCAAAACCAAAACCCGCGATCAATGGTGTGCGGTAATGGACGGCGCCGATGCGTGTTTCGCGCCGGTGTTGTCGCTGGATGAGGCGCCGGCGCATCCGCACAATGCCGCACGGTCAACCTTTGTTGAAGTTGCCGGCGTGATGCAGCCGAATGTTGCGCCGCGGTTTTCGCGCACGGTGTCGTCGGTGCAGGGGCCGCCACCGCAGGCACCGGATCCGACGGTGCTTGCCGACTGGGGTTTGAGCGCGGAAGAAATCGACCGCCTGGCTTGATTGGCCGGATTGTCGAGCGGGCAGATGACGGGGCGGGCGTACCGATGTGCGATTGACCGGACTGGTGGTGAAGCATAAAATGCGTTCGCAATGAGCATGATAAATTTTGACGTGCTGCGCACGGCGTCGGTGTATTTTGCGCCGTTCCCGCACGCCATTGTGCCCGGTTTTGTCCGCGCGGAACGGCGCGACGACCTGCTGCGCGATTTCCCCCGCATCGCCGAACCGGGCAGTTTCCCCTGCGCGGCGCTGGATTGCGGCGGTGCTTTTGCCGATTTAATCGGTGAGCTTGAAGGCGACGACCTGCGCGCTATGGTTGCCGAAAAGCTGCGCGTCGAGTTGCGCGGCCACCCGACTATGGTGACGGCGCGCGGACACTGCCGCGCCACCGATGGTAAAATTCATCGCGACTCACGCGGCAAGGTAGTGACCGCGCTGATTTATATGAACCCCGTATGGGGCGCCGCCGGCGGTCGCCTGCGATTGTTGAACGGCGGCGACGATATCGAGGATTATTTTGCCGAGGTGGCGCCGGACTTCGGTACGCTGATCCTGTTTCGCTGCCTGGAAAACGCCTGGCACGGGCATAAAAGTTTTGCCGGTGAGCGGCGCTCGGTGCAGTTGAACTGGGTGGCCGGTGAAGCGTATCGGCAGCGCGAGTCGTATCGTCATCGGGTGAGCGCGACGGTAAAAAAAATCGGCCGGATGCTCGGCGGTCCACGCCGTTGATGCAGCGCCGCCGATGAGACGCCGCCGATGAAATGCCGTTGATGAAATGCCGTTGATGAAAACCTGCCGATGAAAACCCGCTGATGGCGCTGGCAATCGATACTTTCAGCAGTCGCTCCGGCGGCTGCACGTATTTCAAGGCGCTCGGCCACCCGCTGGCCGCCGATGCCGCACGCGCGCTGGCTGCGCAGATTCGCGGTGCCAATCCGGCGGTGGTGTATGACCCGACCGGCGGCTGGGCCTCTTTTGCCGCGCTGTACGGCCTGGGCAGGGAGGACGTAAGCGGGGTGTTTGTGCAGGATATCGCGCTGCTTGGCCGCACGGTGGTGGGCCATTCGGCGGCGCCGGTCAGCGCGCTGCCGCACAGCGGGGCACGGCTGCTCTTTATCCCGGCGTTTGACGCGGCCCGAATCACGGCACACATTGCCCACCTTATTCCCGACGGCTGCGCGGTGGTGACCTGCGACGACATGCGGATTCCCGAGCGGCTGCTCACCGACCGCCGCCAGTATCTCAACCGGTTGAATTTCGCCACGAACTTTGTTTTTTTCCGCGAACAGGACGGGCATCACACGCGGCTCGTCACGGTCAATTACTGGGGTAGTTACGGCGCCAAAGACGCGTTTGCATGGTGCCGACTGTTTGACGGTGCGGGGGGGCGGCTGTGCGATTTTGAAATCCCGCTGGGCGGCGCGAATCACAGCATTATTCTGGATAGCGGCGAGCTCAAGAAAAAACATCGGCTGCCGGACTTTTGCGGCCAGGTTTTTTTGTCGATTGTGAACGGCGCCGGCCACGACGTTGTCAAGTATGTGGTGGACACGTTCAGCGACGACGGCGCGCTTTCCTGCACCCACGACGCCAACGCCTGGCCGTCCGACCGCTACGCCGGCATTCCGGCGCCCGACGACGGTGAAAAGGTGATTCTATGGGTTCAGAATTCGCATTCCTGCCCGATTCCAGCGGGTGAAATTGCGCTCAATAAAATGGGCGATGATGCGCGGCAATACTGGCAGCAGGAGATCCCCCCGTTCGCCACCTGTCCGCTGGATATCGCCGCCTTGCTGCCGGAGATTCGCTGGCCTGCGCAAGTAGAAGTGCACGCCGGAAAATACTTTGTGCGACCGCGCTACGAAGTCACGACGGCGGCCGGCCGGCGGCGCATCAATCATGCCAATGTGGAGCGCGACGACCTCGCCGTTGACCCGCAGATTCCCAGGATTGCCGGCTATATCGGCAAGGGTTATCTGTTGCCCGCGCCGATTTTGCCGCCGGCCGAATTCATCAGCGAGTGCCTGCCGACGCCGATGTCAACGGCGCAAACCACCTTGCCGCTGGCGGTGAAGGTGTTTGATCCGCAGGGCGTACAAATTGCCGAACATGTTTTCGGCAATCTTGCGCGCAGCCATTGCACGCGGTTGAATCTAAACGATATAATCGCACCGCAGCAGGTGGCATTCGGCCACGCCGAGGTGGTCTACGATTTCTCCCAAGGCGGCAGCGCCGACGGCTGGCTGCATGCGCTGTTTCGCTACACGCTGGCGGCCGGCGGCCATGTCGCGGAAACCAGTTTCGGCGCGCATTTGTTCAATCATATTCTCACCTACAAGGGCGAGCCGCAATCCTACACCGGGCCGCCGCCCGGGGTGACGACGCGGTTGTTTATTCGCTGCGCGCCCGGGCCGACCGACACGTTCTTTCATCTGATCTATGCGGTGTGCGAAACATGGCATGAGGCCTCGGATACGACGCTGGAATTAAACAACGCACACGGCCAGGCGGTCGCCGTGCGCAAGGCGCATATCCCGGCGAGCGGGTCACGGGCATTTTGTTATACTGAACTCTTTGACGACGACGAGCGTACCGCCGCCGGGGAAGGGGCGTATATTACCGTGCGGGATGCGACCTGCCGTTTGTTCGGCTATCATGGCGCACGCCTTGGCGACGCGTTCGCGTTTGACCACATGTTCGGCTTTTGACCGGGCTGTGGTGGTGTCGGCGCGGTCGGGCCGGCTTTGGGTTTGCTTTATATGGGGGGTTGTGATTGATGGCTACACTGAGTAAACAGCGGGTTTTTGTCGCCGGTCATCGCGGTATGGTCGGCTCGGCTTTGGTGCGCCTGCTCGAGCGGCAGCCGGATATCGAGCTGTTGGTGCGCAGCCGTCAACAGCTGGTGCTGAGCGATGTTGATGCGGTCACGGCGTTCCTGCAATCGAATCGGGTTGACCAGGTGTATGTGGCGGCGGCGCGGGTCGGCGGGATTTACGCCAATGATCATTTTCCGGCCGATTTCATCTATGAAAATCTGGTGATTCAAACCGGCGTGCTGCATGCGGCGTACCGGGCCGGGGTTGCCCGCTTGCTGTTTTTGGGTTCGTCGTGCGTTTATCCCAAATATGCCGAGCAGCCGATTACCGAATCGGCCTTGCTGACGGGCGCGCTGGAGGCGACCAATGAGCCGTATGCGATTGCGAAAATTGCCGGCCTTAAACTCTGCGAGTCGTACAACCGGCAGTATGCAACCGACTTTCGCGTGGTTATGCCGGCCAATCTGTATGGCAGCCATGACAATTTTCATCCGCTGCACGCGCATGTTGTGCCGGCATTGATGCACCGGCTGCACGAGGCAAAAACACATCGCCAGCCGAGTATCGGTGTCTGGGGCAGCGGCACCGTCAGGCGGGAAATTATGCATGTCGATGATCTGGCAAAGGCGTGTCTGTTTGTGATGCAACTGCCGGCCGACACACTGGCCGAGGCGATAGAACCGCGCGTCGCGCACCTCAACGTTGGCACCGGGACGGATATCAGCATCGCGGAATTGGCCGCCATGATCGCCGACGCAGTGGGCTTTCAAGGGCGCCTGGTTTTCGACCGCAGCAAGCCCGACGGGACACCGAAAAAACGCCTGGATACGGAGCGCCTGACCCGGCTGGGCTGGCAGCCTGAAATTGATTTGCCCACCGGCCTGGCCGCGACCTATGCGTGGTTTTGTCAACATCGGGAACACCTGCGCCAGACCTAGGCGGCGGTGGCCGGCTGGTGCGGGTTGAAAATTCAGCGGCGCGTGTTCACGGCGATGGTGCACCGGATTCGACGCCGCAGGCCGGGCAGGCCGGATTTTTCGGCAACTGCATCGCCTGCCAGTGCATCAGCTGGGCGTCAAATAACCAGACCATGCCATGCAGGGCGCCTTTCCCCAGCAGCACGTTCACCGCTTCGAGCGCCTGCATCGTGCCAATTACCCCCACCAGCGGCGAGATGACGCCTTCCATCGCGCAGCTGGCGCTGTCGATATTCCGGTCCGGATAGAGGCATTGGTAACACGGGCTGTCGGCCCGGTTGGGGTCGAACGTGGTCACCTGGCCTTCCCAGCGAATGGCGGCGCCCGAGATCAGGGGCAGTTTTTTTTGCAGTGATACGGTGTTCAGCTCAAACCGGGTCGGGAAATTGTCGGTGCAGTCAATGAGCAGGTCGATGTTGTCGGCGAGTGCGAGAAAATCCGCCGTTTCCAGCGAGTAATCGAGGGTTTCAATGTTGATGTCGGGGTTGATGGCGGTCAGCTTGGCGGCGGCGGACACGGTCTTCAGTTCGCCAATATCGCACTGGTGATGGGCTATTTGCCGCTGTAGATTGGAGGCGTCTACGCAGTCAAAATCGGCCAGCAATAATTTGCCGACCCCGGCCGCCGCCAGATAGAGGGCGACCGGCGAGCCCAACCCGCCGAGGCCGACAATCAGCACCCGGGCGTTCGCCAGCGCCCGCTGGCCGTCAATACCGACCTGCGGCAGTCGGATCTGTCGGCTGTAGCGCTGCTGAAATTGAGTATCTGACATGGCTGCGCGGGGTTGCCCGGATTGCGATCGGCTGTACGGCATCAATGGCACCGGTCAGTGTGCTGGCGGGCGCATAACGAAACCGCCCGGCAAGGGCTACGCCGACATGTCGATCAAGTGATGGATAGCGGTAGACATTTATTTTGTCGGCACTATAATCATTCACTCCGGCAAATGCCAGTAAACACATCCATATACTATTCGACTAAACTAACGGTACGGTCGGTCATGCAAGCCTGCTGCTCCAGCAACGGTTTGGCTGCCGCCCGTCCTGACCCATCGATCTTACTGCAATGACATCCAAACCCACCGATTTTACCTGCCTGCATCGGGATAATCTGGCCTATCTGGAATCGGTGTGCCGCGATGCCGGGGCGATTACAGAGCAGGTGTGCCGGTATCAGGCCGATTCGTCCCCGGATGCGGCTGCGCCGCTGTCGGGCGGCGCGGATTCGGCCGCCTGGTTCGTGAGCACGGCGCACAAACAGGCCCAGGTTTCCAAGCTGATCATGGCCTACCGTGCGTTGGGGCATTTGCTGGCCGATGTCGACCCGATTGCAATGATGCGGCGCGGTGATGCGCGCGAGGTCGAGTTGTCGGAGTACGATTTGAGCGAGCAGGATATGGATGTCGAGTTCGATGTGTCCGATATGGTTGGTGACGGGCACAAATCCCTGCGCCAGATTCTGGCGTATCTGCACGCGGTGTATTGCGGCCCGATCGGCTACGAAATTCGCTATCTGACGTCGTTGGAGTTGCGGTTGTGGCTGCGGAAAAAAGTCGAGACGGTGCCGGTGCGACCGCAGTTGAGTGCGCCCGAGCGCATCGGGATTTTGCAAAAACTCACGGCCGCCGAGGGGATCGAGAAGTACCTGCACAGAAAATACAGCGGCCAGAAACGGTTTTCTCTGGAGGGCGGCGATGTGCTGATTCCCGTGCTATCGGATCTGATTCAGCAGTTTGGTCAGCGCGGGGTGAAAGAGATTGTGATTGGGATGGCGCATCGGGGGCGCCTGAATGTGCTGGTCAATGTTCTCGGCAAGGCACCGAAAGATCTGTTCGGCGAATTTGAAGGCAAATACTCGACTCAGGATGCGGACACCGAGACCGGCGATGTGAAGTACCATCAAGGGGCTTCTTCCGATATTCGGACCGGCGGCGGCGATGTGCATGTGGCGCTGTCGTTCAACCCGTCGCATCTTGAAATCATCAACCCGGTGGTCGAAGGGTCGGTGCGGGCGCGTCAGGAGCGGCGTGAAGACAGCGCCCGCAATCAGGTGGTGCCGATACTGATCCACGGTGATGCGGCCTTTGCCGGGCAGGGGGTGGTGATGGAAACGCTGCAAATGGCGCTGACGCGCGGGTATTCTACCGGCGGCACGATCCACATTATCATCAACAATCAGATCGGTTTTACCACCAATACGCTGGATGCCCGCTCGACGCTGTATTGCACCGAGGTGGCCAAGATGGTGCAGGCGCCGATTTTTCACGTCAACGGCGATGACCCGGACGCCGTGATTTTTGTTGCCCGGCTGGCGCTGGCCTATCGCATGCAGTTTGGCGGTGACGTGGTGCTGGATATCGTTTGCTACCGTCGGCACGGGCATAACGAGGCGGATGAGCCGTCGGTTACGCAGCCAATGATGTATCGCACCATCCGCAACCAGGTCCCGGTCAGAGCGCAATACAAGCAGCGGCTGGTGTCCGAGGGCATCATTACCGAGGCGCAGGCGGACGAGCTGGTAAGCCAGTATCGCGATCAGCTGGACCAGGGGCACATCGTTGCCGGTCAGGTGGTTGACCCGGACAGGGCGCGAAAAATGATGGACTGGGGGCCGTATCTGAGCTGCGACTGGCAGCAGCCGGTGAAGACCGGCATAGAGCAGGCGGCATTGATTGAATTGGCGGAGCAGATCACCCGGGTGCCGGACGGGTTTGTGGTGCACCGGCAGGTGGAAAAAGTGCTGCACAACCGCATGGCGATGGTGCGCGGCGAGACGCCGATGGACTGGGGTTGTGCGGAATTGCTGGCCTATGCGTCGCTGCTGCGGGATAACTATCGGGTCAGGCTGTCCGGTCAGGATGCGGGGCGGGGGACGTTTTCCCATCGTCATGCGACCTTGCATAGTCAGGCGGAAGCGGCCACCCATATCCCGCTGCAATACATCACCGCCCGGCCGAGTGATTTTCTGGTTATCAATTCGCTGCTGTCGGAGGAGGCGGTGCTGGGTTTCGAGTACGGCTACGCCACCACCGACCCGCGCACGCTGGTGATCTGGGAGGGGCAGTTTGGTGATTTCGTCAATGGTGCGCAGGTGGTGATCGACCAGTTTATCAGCAGCGGGCAGGCCAAGTGGTCGCGCGTATGCGGTTTGACGCTGTTTTTGCCGCATGGCATGGAGGGCCAGGGGCCGGAGCATTCGTCGGCGCGCCTGGAGCGATTTTTGCAGCTGTGTGCCGAGCATAATATGCAGGTGTGTGTGCCCACTACGCCGGCCCAGATGTTCCACATGCTGCGCCGTCAGATGCTGCGCTCATTTCGCCGTCCGTTGATTGTGATGACGCCCAAAAGTCTGCTGCGGCACAAGCACTCGACCTCGTCGCCGGCCGATTTGATCGAGGGCCAGTTTCACTCGGTTATCGGCGAGATCGATGCGCTCGAACCGGCAGAGGTAAAGCGGGTGGTTATGTGCACCGGCAAGATCTATTTCGATCTGCTGGAAGAACGCCGTCGGCGCGACTGCCGCGCGGTTGCGATTATCCGGATTGAGCAATTGCACCCGTTTCCGAAGGCGGATTTGCGCGCGCAGGTGGCGGTGTATGCCGGCGCCCGTCAGGTTGTCTGGTGCCAGGAAGAGCCCAAAAATCAGGGTTCATGGTATCAGATCAGATACTACCTGAGGCAGGCATTGGCGGCCGACCAGTCGTTATCGTATGCGGGCCGGGAAGGGTCGCCGTCGCCGGCAGTGGGGTATTATCAATTGCACCTCCAGCAGCAAAACAAGTTGATTGACGATGCTTTGAGCATCGGCACGGACGACCCGGAAACGCCTGCGGAACAGCCCGAATGATTTTGAATGATTAAAAGGTGACCGATATGAAGATAGAGATTAAAACCCCGGTGCTGCCCGAGTCGGTCAAGGATGCGCTGCTGCTGGAGTGGCACAAGTCGGCCGGCGACGCGGTCAAGCGCGATGAGGTGCTGGTTGAGGTGGAGACCGACAAGGTGGTATTGGAGGTGCCGGCCCCCGAAGATGGCGTGCTGACTGAAATTATCGCCGAAGCGGGGTCGGTGGTCACTTCCGGTGACGTGCTGGCCGGTTTTGAAAGCACCGGCGCATCCGACGCGGGTGACGGCGCGCAACCGCCCGCCGCGGCGGCATCGAAAAAGCGCTTCGGCCCGTCAGTGCGGCGGCTGCTGGAACAGCACGATATCAACAGCGACGATATTCCGGCGACCGGCGCAGACGGCCAGCTGACCAAAGAGGACGTGCTGAACTATATTGCCGCGGCGGTTGCGCCGGATGATGATGCTGCCGCTGCGCCGCCGCCGACAGAGCGCGACAGGGCCGCGCCCGCTGCGCCACCCAGACCGCAGCCGATGCGGCCAACTGCCGCTGACGGCACGCGCGAATCGACCCGTGAGCCGATGAGTCGGCTGCGGCAAACCATCGCCGATCGGCTGCTCCATGCCCGGCAAACCACGGCGATGCTGACCACGTTTAACGAGGTCAACATGCAATCGGTGATCGCGCTGCGGCGCGAACATCAGCCGGCATTCGAGCAAAAACACGGGGTGCGGCTGGGCTTTATGTCGTTTTTTGTCAAGGCCGCGGTCGCCGCCCTGCAACGCTTCCCGCAGCTCAATGCGCAGATTGACGGCACCGATATCGTGTCGCATCACTATATTGATATCAGCATAGCGGTGGCGGCGCCGCGCGGGCTGGTGGTGCCGGTTTTGCGCAATTGTGAGCAGATGCGGTTTGCCGATATAGAAAATCAACTGGTCGATTTCGGTCAGCGGGCGCAGGACGGGCGGATTACCGTGGAAGAGCTGAGCGGCGGGACGTTTACGATCACCAACGGCGGCGTGTTCGGCTCGCTGCTGTCGACGCCGATCATCAACCCGCCGCAAAGTGCGATCCTGGGGATGCATCGGATCCAGGAGCGGCCGGTGTGCGAAAACGGCGCGGTGGTGGCTCGACCGATGATGTATCTGGCGCTTTCTTACGACCACCGTATTGTTGACGGCAAGGAAGCGGTGCAGTTTCTGGGCAGTATTGCCGCAGCACTGGCCGACCCGGCCAGATTGCTGCTCGATCTTGGCTGAGCAGGATGGACGCGGACTATGATGTGGTGGTGATCGGCGGCGGGCCGGGCGGCTATGTGGCGGCGATTCGCTGCGCGCAGCTCGGCTTGAAGACCGCCTGCGTCGACGACCGGCGCACTGCGGCGGGCAAGGCGGTGTTGGGTGGCACCTGCCTTAACGTCGGCTGCATCCCTTCCAAGGCGTTGCTTGACTCCTCCGATCAGTTTTACCGTGCCGGCCATCAGTTGGCGGCGCACGGGATTGAGGTAGACGGCCTGCGTTTCGATCTGGAGCGCATGCAGCAGCGCAAGCAGCGTATCGTGGCCGGTTTGAGCGCCGGCATCGGCCAGCTGTTCAAGGCCAATGGCGTGACCGCGATTGGCGGCCGCGGACAGTTGATGGCCGAGCGGCGGGTGGCGGTGTTTGACCCGGATGCGGCGGCGCCAACGCAGACCATCAGCGCCCGGCACGTTATTCTTGCCCCCGGCGCGGTGCCGATCGAACTGCCGGCAGTGCCGTTTGATGCCGGGGTTGTGGTGGATTCGACCGGTGCACTGGCGTTTGATCGCGTGCCCGAGCGGCTGGGCATCATTGGCGCCGGTGTGATTGGCCTGGAATTGGGCAGCGTATGGAGCCGGCTTGGGGCCGGGGTTGTGCTGCTGGAGGCGGCGCCGGAGTTTCTGCCGACGGTTGACCATCAGGTTGCCCGTGAAGCGGCCCGTCAGTTTAAGAAACAAGGGCTCGATATTCGTTTGGGGGCGCTGGTGCAAAGTCGGCAGCTGCGATCGGAGGGCGTGTTGATCGAGTATGTACAGCAGGAGCAGGCGGCCAGTATCGAGGTGGACCGGGTGATTGTCGCCGTCGGCAGGCGGGCGGCGACCGCGGGGCTGCTGGCGGCGGATTGTGGCGTATCGACCGACGCTCACGGGCTGATAGAAGTAGACCAAAGCTGCCGCACGGCGCAAAACAATGTCTGGGCGATCGGGGACGCGGTGCGCGGCCCGATGCTGGCGCATAAGAGTGCCGAGGAAGGCATGGCGGTGGCCGAGAGCATTGCCGGCGATGCGGGCCGGGTCGATTTCAATACCGTCCCCTGGGTGATCTATACCGCCCCGGAAATCGCCTGGGTCGGGCAGACGGAGAAACAACTCAAGCAGCAGCAGGTGCCGTTTAAGACGGGGGTGTTTCCGTTTGCCGCAACCGGGCGCGCGCAGGCGATGGAAGAGCCGCATGGCCTGGTCAAACTGATAGCGCATGCGCACACCGACCGGCTGTTGGGGGTGCATATGATTGGCCCGCATGTGTCGGAATTGATCGGCGAGACCGTTTTGGGGATGGAGTTTGCCGCCAGTGCGGAGGACTTTGCGCGCACCGTGCACGCCCATCCGACGCTGAGCGAGGCGATCCACGAAGCCGCGCTGGCGGTGGACAAACGGGCGATTCACAAAGCAGGCTGATGCCCCGCGGGTGAGCCGGTGCCGGGTGACCGCGCCCGGATAGCATGCCGCCGACGACCGATGACCGACCATTTTCCGCACGAAATTTTTAAGGCCTACGATATTCGCGGCATTATCGGGCGCTCGCTTACCCCGGAGATAGTCGAACGGATTGGCCGCGCACTGGGCAGCGAGGCCCGGCAGCAGGGCATGGACGCGGTTGTGGTTGGCCGCGATGGTCGATTATCCAGCCCGCAGTTGGCCGCATCGCTGGCGACCGGCTTGCAGGCGACCGGGTGTCGGGTGATCGACATCGGCCGGGTGCCGACGCCGGTGCTGTACTTTGCGGTTCAGGAGCTGGGTACCGGCACCGGCGTTCAGGTGACCGGCAGCCATAATCCGCCGGAGTACAACGGCCTCAAAATGATGATCAATGGCGTCACGCTGTCCGGCGACGCGATTCAGCATATCCGCCGGCGCGTGCTTGAGCAGGATTTTGTCTCCGGCAGCGGGCGGCTGGAGCGGCGTGCGATGCTGGATCTATACTGTCAGCGGGTGCGGGAAAATATCGTACTGAAGCGACCGTTGAAAGTGGTGCTGGATTGCGGCAACGGGGTCGCGGGGGTGATCGCGGAGCAGGTGTTTCGGGCGATTGGCTGTCAGGTGGTGACGCTGTTTGGTGAGGTCGACGGGCGCTTCCCCAATCACCACCCCGACCCGAGTCAATTGGAAAATCTGCAGGATTTGCTGGCCGCAGTCAAACAGGGCGAGGCCGATGTGGGGGTGGCATTTGACGGTGACGGTGATCGGCTGGGGGTGGTGTCGTCCGATGGCAGCGTGATTTGGCCGGATCGGCTGATGCTGCTGTTCGCGCAGGATGTGCTGGCGGCCAACCCCGGCGCTGAGATCATCTTTGACGTCAAGTGTTCCCGGCTGCTGCCGCGGTCGATCGAGGCCGCCGGCGGGCGCGCGACGATGTGGAAGACCGGCCATTCGTTTATCAAAAGCAAGCTGCGGCAGACCGGGGCGGTGCTGGCCGGCGAGATGAGCGGGCATATTTTTTTCAATGATCGCTGGGGTGGTTTCGATGACGGCATTTATTCCGGGGCGCGGTTGTGTGAGCTGCTGGCGGCGGATGAACGCCAGCCGGGCGCAGTGTTTGCCGCGTTGCCCGATAGCGTCAACACGCCCGAGCTGCGGCTGGAGATGGCCGAGGGCGAACATTATCGGCTGGTCGATGCGCTGCTGGCGGCGGCGGCGTTCGAGGATGCCCGCGTCAGTCGTATCGACGGCCTGCGGGTGGATTTCGACGACGGGTTTGGGTTGATCCGGGCGTCGAATACCACGCCGACGGTGATTATGCGGTTTGAGGCGGACAATCGGCAGGCCTTGGCCGTGATTCAACAGCGCTTTCGCGCATTGCTGAACCGCGTGCGCTCCGACCTGGTTTTGCCGTTCTGAAGCCCGCCGCGGCTGGTCGGGTTTCCCGTGGCCTGTGCTCCGGGCCATCGGCGCGGCTGGCCGTGCACAAGCCGGATGGTCAGTGCAGTACTTGTTTGCGCCGGCCAACCGTCTGACAATACCGCAATGGAAAACGACCAATCCGTATCCGGCCCGCTTGCCGGGCTGTTCGTACTCGACCTCACGCGCGTCCTCGCCGGCCCGTTTGCGACCATGGTGCTGGCCGATTTGGGCGCCTGCGTGATCAAGGTCGAAATGCCCGAAGTCGGTGACGACGCGCGCGGTTTCGGGCCGTTCATCAACGGCGTTTCGAGCTATTTTGCCTCGTTGAATCGCGGCAAGCAGAGCATTGCGCTGAACCTGAAGCAGGCCGACGACCGGGCGATATTCGATCGACTGCTCGGCAAGGCGGATATTCTGGTGGAAAACTACCGCCCCGGAACGATGGACAAACTGGGCTACGACTGGGCCGCGCTGCAGCGGCAAAACCCCCGGCTGATCTATTGCAGCATCTCGGGTTTTGGGCATACCGGCCCATACCGGCACCGCCCGGCCTACGACATGGTGGTGCAGGCGATGGGCGGGATGATGAGCATCACCGGCGATGCCGGTGCGCCGCCGACCCGGGTGGGCGCGTCGATCGGCGATATTACCGCCGGCCTGTTCGGGCTCTCCGGCGTCCTGGCGGCGCTGTGGCACCGGGAGCGCAGCGGCGCGGGCGGCCGGGTGGATATTGGTATGCTCGATTGTCAGGTGGCGATTCTGGAAAATGCAATCGGGCGCTATCTGGCCGCCGGTGAAATCCCGGTTCCGCTCGGCGCCCGGCACCCGTCGATTACCCCGTTTGCGGCGTTCCAAACCCGCGACGAGCGCATCGTTATCGCCGCCGGCAACGATGTTTTGTTTGCGCGGCTGTGCCGGGAGATCGACCGCCCGCAGCTGGCCACGCAAGCCGAATTTGCCAGCAATGCGCTGCGCACGCAGCACCATCAGCGGTTAGGCGAAGAGATCGAAGCGGCGCTGGCGGCGCAGGGTGCAGCGGATTGGCTGGAGAAGCTTGAGCAGGCCGGCGTCCCGTGTGGGCCGATTAACACCGTGGCCGACGTGGTACGCGACCGGCAGGTGGTTGAGCGCAATATGATTATTCGTACCGAGCATCCGCAGGTGGGGGAGATTCAGATGGCTGGCAATCCGATCAAGATGGAAAAATTCGATGATCCGATGCGGCGCGCACCGGCGCCGGGGCTGGATGCCGACCGGGAAGCAATACTGGCCTGGATTGCGGTGGAGTAATCGCTGGACAAAGATTATAGCCGTGTTTTCTTTGTCTATAAAAATCCAGTTTGTATTGGTTGTTCTGTTCGGTTCGCTTATTGGCATTTCCTACGGGTTTGGCATATATCTGTTTCCGTCGATTGCGCCCAGGATGATCGAGGAATTTGGTTTTACCTACACACAAATGGGGATAACCACCGGGCTGGCACAATCCGCTTTCATGCTGTTTGCACTCGCCAGTGGCTTCTTGACGACCTGGTTTGGCCCATTTGTGGTTATTCTGGGGTCGCTATTCATCTGCACTGCATCTTTGGGCGGATTGGTGATTGCCGATAACTTCCTCACCGCCAGTTTGTGCTTGATTGTTCTGGGTGGATGCGCCGCTTCCATCTGGGTTCCAATGGTCGAAGTTTCACAACAATTGGTCCATCAAAAATATCAAGGCAGAGCACTCGGCTTCATGTCATCCGGGACGAGTTATGGCGTAGTCACCAACAGCGCCCTGATCACCTTGTTTCTTTCCGGTTCAGACTGGCGCAACATCTGGCTCGCGACCTTCATCATTGCATGTATTTTTTGCGCCTGCACAGGGTTATTTTTTCGACATCTTCGCAAGTACACTTCCACGACCGGTTCGAGCAGACAAACCGCTATGCCCAACCTGCGCATGTCAGAAAAATTACGCTCTATTTTACGCAAGGATACTTTCATTATTTTTCTTTTGATGTTTTTGGCCGGGCTGGCTTGTCTGCCTTATCAATCCTACATCTCATCGTTTCTAGTGGATGAGCATGCATTCAGCATCCATCAAAGCGCTACCGCGTGGAAATTTATTGGCCTGACCGGCATGGTCAGCGGTTTTATCATGGGGTGGATTGGCGACCGTATTACCATCCGCCGTACACTGACAATCGTTTGCAGCGCATTAGCCTTGTCTTCGATCATTGTGCTTAATAAGCAGGCGAACCATACACAAATATATGGCGCAGCCGTGATGTTTGGCTTTGCGTTTTATGCTATCTACGGATTGATTCCAGCCTACATAAGCCACATGTATAAAAGCGGTGGCGCGGCGCTGGTGTTTTCTTTGGGCAGTGTGTCGCTGGGAATTGGTGGCGTTATCGGTAACGTCGTTGGCGGATGGCTGAAGGAAGTTACCGGAACGTTCGAGTGGGTTTACCTGATTATACTGGGTGCTGCCATCGGAACTATTGTGCTGACTTTTTTCATGCGAAACGAGCACACTGCGATTGCGGGCATCAGCAAAGCAGCATGAATAAAAAAAGCAGTCGGTGGGCGGATAAAAGGTGTAAAGTATGACCATATAATAATCTGGGCATTTCAGAAGCCGGATGAATAATTAATAGATCGACTAACACACTACTTTCTTTTTTCAACCATTTACTCCCGCATAACAGGCATACACCATGCAGACCTTGCGCGCTCCGACTTTTTTCGATTATGTCCTGTTGGTGCTGCTCGGCTCGATGTTCGGCAGCAGCTTTTTGCTGATGAAGGTGGCAGTCGAGACCGTGCCCACGATCACCATTGTTTTCTTTCGATTATTGGTCGCACTGGGGGTTTTGTATGTTGTGATGAAGCTCAATGGGTTGCGGTTGCCGCCATTTCGCGAAAAACTTTTTTGGCGGTTGTCGCTGCTGCTTGGTTTCACCGCCAACATCATTCCATTCGCGTTGATCACCTGGGCGGAAACGGAAATAGACAGCGGGCTGGCGGGAATCTATATGGCAACCATCCCGGTTTTTTCCTTGTTGCTGGCGCATTATATGACCAGCGACGAGAAAATATCCGGCAGGAAAATCATCGGCGTGTGCGCGGCTTTTGGCGGGGTGTTCCTGCTGCTATGGGAAAACGCGGGTGAGTTGTCCTGGCATGGACTGGTCGCCCAGCTTGCCTGCCTCGCATCCGCGGTCTTTTATGCGTACTCCAGAATCAAGACAAGAAAACTAAGCCAATACAACCCGGTCGTGATTAGCGTGGCGGTGTTGCTGTGCGGCACATTTTCATTGCTTCCATACATGCTGCTGTTCGAAAGCACCCGCAATATCACACCTTCGGTTGAAGCGATTACCGCCATCGTATTGCTGGGCATATTCCCCACGGCAGTGGCTTTTGTTATTTTGTATAAGCTGATTCGGGATGTCGGGGCGGTGCTCATGACCAGCGTCAACTATCTGGTACCGGTTTTTGCGTTGTTCTGGGGGTATATCGTTCTTTCGGAGCCGATCACCGTAAACCTGCTCCTGCCATTGGTGATCATCATGGTCGGCGTATTTTTCATATCCGGCAGAAAAAAGCAAAATGACTGATATTCATGCCGGGGCAATTTACCGCACTCACTGACGCTGTCTGCCGATATAACCAACCACGGTCGATCTAGGCATGAAAGATCCGATCGGAATGCCGATTGCGCATCGCCCCGCGGGTGTCCAGTATCAGACAGGACGACTGCTCCAACAGGTCGAAATCGAAACAATCGTGATCGGCGACAATCGCGGCCAGGTGGTAGCGGTTGATGCGGTCGAGGGTAAACGCAACGCTGTGCCGGTCCGGCTGATCAGGTTCGCCGCCGAGGTGCGGCACATACGGGTCGCAATAATCGACCGATGCGCCGTTATCGGTAAACAGCTCGATCAGTTTCAGCGCCGGCGACTCGCGCAGATCATCGACGTTCTTCTTGTACGCAACCCCCAGTATCAGGATCTGCGACCCGTTCACCGAGCGCTTGATTGAGTTGAGCGCATTGACCGCTTTTTCGTATACCCAATTCGGCATATTGGAATTGATCACGCCGGCGAGCTCGATGAACTGGGTTCGGATGTCATAGTCCAGCGCCTTCCAGGTAAGATAGAACGGATCGATCGGGATACAGTGGCCACCGAGGCCGGGGCCGGGGTAAAATGGCGTAAAGCCAAACGGTTTGGTGGCCGCGGCTTCGATCACTTCATGAATGTTGATGCCCATTTTGTCGGCCACGATTTTTAATTCGTTTACCAGGCCGATATTGACGGCGCGATAAATATTTTCCAGCAGCTTGGTCATCTCCGCGGTTTTTAGATTGCTGACGCGGACTACCCGGTCGATCACCGTCTGGTATAGCGCGACGCCGATATCCAGGCAGGCCGGGCTATACCCGCCGCAGATTTTGGGGATCGACCGGGTCGTGAAATCGGTATTGCCGGGGTCTTCTCTTTCCGGCGAATAGAGCAGGAAGATATCCTGGCCGACTTTATACCCCCTTGATTCAATCCGTGGCAGCAGCTCTTCTTCGGTGGTGCCGGGGTAGGTGGTGCTTTCAAGCACAATCACCTGCCCGCGGCGCAGATAGGGCAGCACCGCGTTGATGGTGTTGATCACATAGCTCAGGTCGGGTTGTTTCTGTCCGCCCAGCGGCGTCGGCACGCAGATGATCAGGGCATCGACCGAGGCCGACCGTTCAAATTGATGCGTGGCAACGAAACCGGTTTGTTGCAACTGTGCAATTTGCCGGTTTGAAATGCTGAGCATATAACTCTGACCGGCATTCAACTGGTCAAGTTTGCGCTGGTCGGTGTCGAACCCGATCACCTTGAACCCGGCGGCGTTGAAGCACAGTGCCAGCGGCAGCCCGACATAGCCGAGGCCGACGACCCCGATCACGGCTTCTCGCGCTGCGATTTTTTGCTTGATTGCGGCCGGATAGTCCGGGTTATTGGTGGTCATAATAGTCGGTATACCAGGCGACAAAGCGCGCCAGCCCCTGCGCTATCTCGGTATCGGGGCGGAAGTCAAACTCGGCGGCCAGCCGGGAAATATCGGCCTGGGTGGCGTATACGTCGCCGTCCTGCATCGGCAGCATTTCGTACGACGCGGTTCTGCCCAGGCATTTTTCCAGTGTTTTAATATAATCCATCAGGTTAATCTGCCGCCCGTTGCCGATATTATAGATGCGATGCAGCGCGCCTGAGGCGGCGGCGTAGCGGCCGGTCGGGGTGCGATGTATCACCCGGCTGACGGCCTCTACAATATCATCTATGTAGGTGAAATCCCGCGCCAGCTTGCCGTGATTGAATACCGGTATGGTTTCATCGTTCAAGATCATGCGGGTGAATTTGAAGAAGGCCATATCGGGTCGGCCCCACGGGCCATAAGCGGTAAAAAACCGCAGCCCGGTGCAGCGCAGGCGGTACAGGTGGGCATAGCAATGCGCCATCAATTCATTGGATTTTTTGCTCGCGGCATACAGCGATACCGGCTGATCAACCGGATCATCTTCATGCAACGGCAGGCGGGTACTGTTGCCGTAGACCGAGCTGCTGGAGGCATACACAAGATGCGCAACGCGGTGCTGCCGGCAGCCTTCCAGAATATTGCCAAACCCCAGCAGGTTGGCGTCAATATATTGCTCCGGCCGCTCGATCGAATAGCGTACGCCGGCCTGCGCGGCCAGGTTGACGACGACATCGAAGCGGTGTTGCTGGAACAGGGCCGCGATGGCGCTGCGATCGACCAGGTCAGTCTGGGCAAAATCAACATTTTCTCTTGCCAGCAATCGATCCAGGCGGGCTTGTTTTAAGCTGACCGCATAATAATCATTCAGGTTGTCGATAACGAAAACCCGCTCGCCCTGATCGAGCAAACGATGGGCAATCGCAGCGCCGATGAAGCCGGCCCCGCCTGTGACCAATACGGTCAACCCGCACCAACCCACACGGACGGCGTGCGGCGCTCAGTTGCGACCATATTGGTCATCGATTCTTTCGATATCGTCTTCGCCCAGATAGTCACCCACCTGCACTTCGATCACTTCAAGCGCGATCTCGCCGGGGTTGCGCAGGCGGTGCGTGGCGCCGAGCGGGATATAGGCAGTCTGGCTTTTGTTGAGTATGATGGTCCGGTCTGCGCAAGTGACTTCGGCGGTGCCCGAAACGACCACCCAGTGTTCGGCCCGGCGGGCGTGCTTTTGCATTGAGGTTGCATGGCCGCTCTTGACGATAAGCCGCTTGACCTGAAAACCGACGCCTTGATCGAGGACATCGTAGCTGCCCCAGGGGCGAAAAACCTGGCGATGCAGGTGTACCTCGGAGCGATTGCTCTTTTCCAGCTGCGCCACTATTTTTTTGATCGCCTGATCGTCGTCCATGGGCGCAATCAGTATCGCATCATGGGTTTCTATCAGCGCCAGGTTATCAACCCCCTGCGCGACCACGAGTTTGTTTTCTGCGTGCAGGTAACAGTTATTGGCATCGATCGCCAGGGCATCGCCGCGGGTGACGTTGCCGTGGTCGTCTTTTCCGCCGGTCTCCCACAGCGCAGACCAGGAGCCGATATCGCTCCACCCGGCCTCGAGCGGTACCATGGTGACGCTGTCGGATAGCTCCATGACGGCGTAATCAGCCGAAATATCATCACATTGCAGGTAGGCGGGTGGGTCCAGGCGCAAAAAATCCAGATCCGGTCTGGCCTGGTCGACCGCTTGTTGTATCTGCCGCAGCATGTTCGGTTGATGGCGGTCGAGCTGCTCGAGATAGGTCGCCGCCCGGAATACAAACATGCCGCTGTTCCAAAAATACTGCGACTGTTGTAACAGCCGTTCGGCGGTTTTGCGATCGGGCTTTTCGATAAACTGCTCCACCGGCACGGCGTTGCCGGCGTTGCCGGCGTTCGGGCGCGCTTTGAGATAGCCGTATCCGGTGGCGGCTTTGTGCGGCGGGATGCCAAACGTGACCAGATTGCCCTGCAGCGCCGATGCGACCGCGGCCTCGATTGCCCGCATGAATGCGGCGCTATCGCCGATGATGTGGTCGGCCGGCAGCACCAGCATCACGCTGTCGGGCCCGGCTGACTCGAGTTTATACGCCGCTGCGGCAATCGCCGGGGCGGTGCTGCGCCCGGCCGGCTCGAGCAAAATGCTGTCATAGGCGAACGCCATTTCTCGCAGCTGCTCGGCCACCATAAAGCGGTGCTCGTGGTTGCAGGCGATAACAGCGGGGGCGGCATTCTCCAAAGCATCAAGCCGCTCCAGCGTCATCTGAAACAAACTCCTGGGGCCAAGCAGCGAGATAAACTGTTTCGGCCGCATCGCACGCGACAACGGCCAAAGGCGGGTGCCCGAGCCGCCGCAGAGCACGACCGGCACGATGGTGTGCTTACCCATGATAACCCCCCCCCCGCATTGGCCGTTTCATTTTCCGGGCCGGCAGGCGTTCGATAGTCGGTATGTGGATGAGAAGTGTCATAGTCATAGTCATAGTGGGTCAGGTTGGAGTGGGTTTGGTGTGCGCGTGCCGGCGCTGCAACTGGATGCGCCAGTGCTCATCGTCAAGCGTTTTCTCGACGGCAAAGTCGGCGGTTTCCAGCGTCGGTTCAAGGCTGATCGCCAGCGTTTCATTGCGGATATAGTCGCCATAATCGGCCAGCGCCTGCGTGACCCTCGGGCTGCCGGTCACCGCCAGTGCAATTTTATCGGCCACCTCCAGGCCGGCGGACTTGCGGCTGTCCTGCACCGTGCGCACAATTTCACGCGCCAGGCCTTCCACCCGCAGGGCGTCGTTCAAGCCGGTATCGAGTACGACCAGATAGCCGTCGTCCCGGGCGCTGGTATAGCCGTCGGCAGCGGTGGTTTGCAGTTGCACATCGTCGCGATCAAACTCGATTTCCCGGCCGTCTATGGTCAGGCTGAAGGTGGTCTGGTCGGCTAGTTGCCGGGCAACCCACGTGCTATCGACCGCGGACAGCGCTTGTTTGATTGCCGGCATCAGTTTGCCGTAGCGTTTGCCGAGGCGTGAGAAATTCGGCATACAGCGATAGCGAATCAGCTGTGCATCGGATTGCAGCGGCGCGATGGTTTTGACATTCAACTCTGCGCGTATTTGCGCCGCCTGTTTTTTGATTGCGGCGGCTGAGCGGGCATCCGGCGTGCTGACCAGCAGGCAGGATAGCGGCTGACGCACCCGTACCCGGCTATCTTCACGGCAGGTGCGGCCCAGCCCGACCACCTGCTGCACAACGTCCATCTCGAATACCAGCTCATCGTTGAGGCGTGCCGGGTCGCATTCGGGCCAGTCGGTGAGGTGGACGCTTTCGGCCGCATCCGGGTTGGCACGGCGAAGATTATGGTAAATCGCTTCGCTCAGAAAGGGCATAAACGGGGCAATCAGCCGGGTCAGCAGATCGAGGCATTCGTACAGCGTCAGATAGGCGGCCTGCTTGTCGGCCCCGGCGTCGTTTTTCCAGAAGCGGCGGCGGTTGCGCCGGACATACCAGTTGCTGAGTTGGTTGACCAGGTTCTCGATCGCCTCGCCGGCGCCTTTGGCGTCGTAGCGGTCCAGGTGCTCGGTCGCGGTTTTCACGCTGCCGTGCGCCAGCGCCAGAATCCAGCGATCGATCTCCGGGCGCTGTTTGCATTCCACCTGCCGCGTCAGATCGATCTGATCCAGCCGGGCGTAGAGCGTGAAAAAAGCGTAGGTATTCCAGAGGGTATTGACGAACGACGCCGCCACCTCACGGACAATCTCGGTGGAGATGCGTTTTTGCGCCTCGGGCGCCGTGCGGGCGAGAAACAGCCAGCGCAGCGCGTCGACGCCGATGCTGTCGAAAATATCGTCGGGGTTGATGATATTGCCCTGCGACTTCGACATTTTCTTGCCGGACTGATCGACGATATGGTTTAGACAGACGCAATTTCGGTAGGCCACGCTATCGTCCACCAGGGTCGCGATCGCGTGCAGTGTGTAAAACCAGCCGCGGGTCTGATCGATCGCCTCGCAGATATAGTCGGCCGGGAAATGCTGCTCGAAGCTCTCCCGGTTCTCGAAAGGGTAATGCCATTGGGCGTAGCTCATTGCGCCCGAATCGAACCAGCAGTCGATCACTTCCGGCACCCGTTTGTATTCCCGGCCGTCCCTGGTGAAGGTGATTTGATCGATCTGCGGTCGATGCAGATCGATGTCGCGCAGCGATTGCCCGGTGAGCTGCTCCAGCTCGGCGATCGAGCCGACGCAGATGAAATTGTCCTCGGCGTCGCTCCAGACCGGCATCGGTGTGCCCCAGAAGCGTTCGCGCGACAAAGCCCAATCGACATTGTTTTCGAGCCAGTTGCCAAACCGCCCGTCGCGGCTGCTCTGCGGCACCCAGTGAATCGTCCGGTTCAACTCGACCATGCGATCTTTGACCGCCGTAGTGCGGATGTACCAGGCTTCTTTGGCATAATAAATTAACGGGTCGCCGGTACGCCAGCCAAACGGGTAGCTATGCCGGATCTGCTCGTTCGCAAACAGCAGCCCGCGTTGTTTGAGCAGTTGGCAGATGATCGGGTCGGCCTGCTTGAAAAATTTACCGGCAACCGCTGCGACTTCCGGCTTGAAGTGTCCGTCCAGGCCAACGCCGTGAATCACCGGCACGCCTTCACGCTGCCCCAGCTCGAGGTCGTCAACCCCATACGCCGGGGCGACGTGCACGATGCCGGTGCCGTTTTCCGTGCTGACAAAATCCGCCGCCACCACCCGAAAGCAGCGTTCGCTATCGACCGGCAGGTCGTCAAACAAACGCGAATAGCGGCAGCCCAGCAGTTCACGCCCGGTGACGGTTTTTATGATTTTATGCGGCCGGTCGTGGAACACCGCATCGACCCGGGCGCAGGCCACAATCACGGTTTCCTGCTGATACGCGACGTAGGCATAATCGATTTCTTCGCCCACCGCCAGCAGCAAATTGGAGGGCAGGGTCCACGGGGTGGTCGTCCAGACCAGAAAACTCACCCCGGGCTGTGCGCGCAGCGGAAAGCGCACCGTGACCGACGGGTCGAGGGTTTCTTTGTAGCCCTGCGCGACCTCATGCGAAGACAGCGTGGCGCCGATTCTGGGGTCGTAGGGCACCACTTTGTTGCTCTTGTAAATCAGCCCCTTGTCCCAGATTTGCTTTAGCAGATACCAGGTTGACTCGATGTAGTCATTGTTCAGGGTGTAATACGCTTCTTTCAGGTTGACCCAGTAGCCCATGCGCCGGGTCATCTGCTCCCACTCGTCGATATAACTCAGCACCGACTCGCGGCATCGGCGCGTGAATTCCGCCACCCCGACCTGTTGTTCGATCTGCTTTTTGTCGAAGATGCCCAGCTGTTTTTCAATTTCATGCTCGACCGGCAGGCCATGGGTATCCCAGCCGCCCTTGCGCGGCGCATGGTAGCCGCGCATGGTCTTGTAGCGCGGATAAATGTCCTTGAACGTCCGCGCCAGCACGTGGTGAATCCCGGGTTTGCCGTTGGCGGTGGGCGGCCCTTCGTTAAAGCTGAAGCGCGGGTTGCCGAGATTTTTTTGCAGGGTTTTGGCGAATATATCGCGGCTATCCCAGTAGGCCAGAATCTCCTGCTCCAGCTTTGGCCCGTCATACCGGCTGTCGACTTGGGTAAAGGTCATCGAGTTGCTTCCAGATGCGATTGTGGTTGGTGTGAGTTGCTGCTGTCAGCCGTGTATCGCCGTTGCATGAGTATGTGGTGCGGTCGTTAGCGTGCAACAGGGGGTAGATTTCTACGCGGTGGTTGGCGCTCGCCGGTTGCATCACAGAGTCGGGATTGTGGTCGGCTCGAGCCGATAAGAATGACACCGGGCCGGCTGCAATTATACCCGCAAGGGTGGCCAAAAAACCAGCCAGACCGACGCCAATAGTGCGCCCTGTTGCGGCTGATACGCCCGGTTGCAGGGGCCGCCTCGGGTGGGAAAATACATCGCATCCTCTCAGCGCGCATCCGCCGCCGCGAACCAGCAGCTAGGCGCGGATGTGTAGCCGCTGCAGCAGGCAAACCAGTCCGCTCGCGGCAATACCGACCGCAAGCCCCATGGTATGCGCGGTATTGGCGACCGATAAATTGAAAAAAACCTCCAGCAAACCGCTCCAGCAAAGCACAAACCAGCCCAGCATCAAATTGACAATCGGCGGATTGAGCCGCCCGCCAAATCGACGGTTGCACCGGCCTTGAATCCAGACGTAGCCAAACAGGCCGTAGACCACGCCCGACATGCCGCCAAAAACCGGCCCGCTGATAAAGTATTGCGCCAGATTCGAGCTGAGCGCGGCGCACGCGATCACGACCAGCAGCCGCAATGCCCCCTGACGAAATTCAATTGCCCGTCCCAGCTCCCACACCCACATCAAATTGAAGACGATGTGGAAAATGCCGAAGTGCAGCAAAGCGGGGGTAAACAGGCGCCACAGCTGGCCGGCGCGAACCTCCGGCAAGGTCGGTTGAATGAATTCAGAGATCAGCAGCGGTAACAGCACGGCTTCGCGGTCGAAGAGATTCAGCGCGGCAAACGCCACAACACACGCGATCATAATCGCCAGCGTAAGCAGAGGTTGCGAGCGCATCAGGGCTCGATGATTTCCAGCCGGTCGTTGTCGCCGAGCTTGACCCGGATGCCGGTGAGGGTTTGAAAACTGCGGTCTTTGAGGTGTTTTTTGTACGCCCGATAGTCGGCCCGAATCCCGCCGGTGGAGATAACCCGCAGCTGTACGATCTGGTTTCCGGCCCGCCAGTCAAGCACGAAAACCGTCAGCGAAACGGCGACCAGCAAGCCGATCAGGGCGTATGCCAGCGTCTGCGCAGACAAAGAGCGGGCCTGCTCCCGGTGAGTGGAGGCGGGCGGGCTATGACCGGGCGTTTTGCCGCGCCGCTGTTTGTAGCGCAGATAGAGAATGACCGTGGCGACCACCAGGGCGGTAAAAATGAGTTTACTCAGCATCGGATTGTGGTCGCGACTCGGCGGGTGGCAACTGCAAAAAATATTGCTGCGCCGTCAGCTGATGCAGCACGTCGGCGACCGACACCCGGGCCAGCCTGCGGTCGGGTCGCAGCTCTAGTTCCATCACCAGTTTCATCGGGCCGAGCAGCCGCATCAACGCATCCGGCACGGCGGAAAAATCATCCTGCCGGGTGAGATACAAATAGGCGCCGGATTTTTTATCGCTTTTGTAGATCCACGTATGCATGACCCGATAGGCAGACGGTGACGCTGATGCGCGCATCGGCGTCGCATTGCTACAGCCGCCCGATTGGCTATCCCCGCCGGGCTGCCGAGGCGGCTGCATACCGGTTATGCATCAACCGGCCAACCCCGCACGCGCGCTTATTTGTTGCTGCCCCATAGCCGCCACCAGCTGATTTTTTTGTCGGTATGCCCGCGCTTATTGATCGGTATGAATTCCCGCCGGACTTCGCCCTGATACAGCTGGCGTGGGCGGCCAATTTTCTGATCCGCATCGGTCAGCATTTCTTTCCAGTGCGAAATCCAGCCGACCGTTCTGCCGATGGCAAACATCACCGTGAACATCGACGTGGGGAAGCCCATCGCCTTGAGGATAATGCCGGAGTAGAAGTCCACGTTCGGATAGAGTTTTTTGCTGATAAAATATTCGTCTTCCAGCGCGATTCGCTCCAGCTCCATCGCCAGCTTCAATTTCGGGTCTTCGACGCCGAGTACGCCCAGCACCTCGTGACAGGTCTCACGCATCACCGTCGCGCGCGGGTCATAGTTTTTATACACGCGATGGCCAAAACCCATCAGCCGGAAGGGGTCGTTTTTATCCTGCGCCTTTTTAATATAGGCCGCGATGCGATCGACCGAGCCGATTTCATCCAGCATATTCAACACCGCCTCATTGGCGCCGCCATGCGCCGGCCCCCATAACGATGCGATACCGGACGCGATACAGGCATACGGATTGGCGCCGGATGAGCCGGACAGCCGCACGGTCGAGGTCGACGCATTTTGTTCATGGTCGGCGTGCAGTATCAAAATACGGTCAATTGCTCTTGCCAGCACCGGGTTGATCTCGTAGTCCTCGGCCGGATTGCTGAACATCATTTGCAGCAGATTTTCCGAGTACGACAAGTCGTTGCGCGGCATGGGAAACGGCAGGCCCAATGAATACTTGAAGGCATACGCGCCCATCGTCGGCATTTTTGCGATCAGCCGGTGGGCCGCCAGCTGGCGCTGCTCGACATCGTTGATATCCGTGCTGTCGTGATAAAACGCGGAGAGCGCGCCGACCACGCCGACCATAATCGCCATCGGATGGGCGCTGCGCATAAAGCCGGCATAAAACTTGGCCAGTTGCTCGTGCAGCAGCGTATGACGGCGAATGTCGTCGTTGAAAGAGGATTTCTGTTCCGGCGTCGGCAGCTCGCCGTACAGCAGCAGATAGCAGGTTTCCATATAATCGCTGTGCGCCGTGAGCTGATCGATGGAATAGCCGCGGTGCAGCAGTATCCCCTTGTCACCGTCGATGAACGTGATGGCGGATTTGCACGCGGCGGTAGAGGTGAATCCCGGGTCGTAAGTCAGGATGCCGGCCCGGCTGTACAGGGAGCGGATATCGACCAGCCGGTTATCCATGCTGCCCCGCAGTTCGGGCAGATCCCAGAAATCGCCGGTTTTATTGTTGATCAACGTGAAATCACCTTTGGCCGAGCTGGTTTTTTTCTTCTCGGTCTGGGGTTGTTCACTGGCTGTGTTTTTCTTATTCATATCAAGGCAAACTCCGTCAGGTATTGATTAAAAGTCGGGCTCCTGCTCGAACCAACGCACCATCTACTTTACACTATAGCGCTATTGTACCGCTAATTGCACCTGCTTGCTGTGTCCGCGTCCGCCCATAGAGAAATCCGCCTGCCGGGGACAACCGGTCCGCTGACGGCACTGCAATTCGGCGTCAGTGGGGGGAAAAACGTGCTCGCATTGCACGGCTGGCTGGATAATGCGGCCAGTTTTGTGCCGCTGTCCGGCTATCTGGCCGCAGTGAATCTGGTTGCGCTGGATTTGCCCGGACACGGCCATTCTGCGCATCGTCCGGCGGGCTGCGGCTACCACCTGAGCGACTATCCGGGTGAGATACAGTCAGCGGCCAACGCACTCGGATGGGCGCAATTCGACCTGATTGGCCATTCTCTTGGTGCCGGCATTGCCTGCCTGTATGCCGCGGTGATGCCGCAGCAGATACGCCGGCTGGTGTTTATCGACGGCCTCGGGCCGGTGAGCGCGGAGCACGCGCAGGCGCCGCAGCAGTTGGCCAAATCACTGCACGCGCGCCTGCAGCTGCAAGAGAAAATGCACCGGCCACGGAAGCCGTATATGAGCTGGGAGCAGTTGGTGGTGGCCAGGCAGGCGGCCAATCGCATCTGCGCTGCCAATGCCGAGCTGCTGGTACGGCGGGCGGCCAGGCAGCGCGGCGACCGGGTCGAACTGCACAGCGACCGGCGCCTAAAATCGCCGTCGACGTTGTATCTGAGCGAGCAGCAGGTGGCGGCATTTATGCAAAGCATCCGGTGTCCGGTATTGCTGCTGCAGGCTACGGACGGCATTTTGGCCCGCAATGCGCAGCTGCGGTCAAGGATACAGTGGCTGGATCAGGTCCGGGTCGAACACGTCCCCGGTCAACATCATGTGCACATGGATCAGCCGCAGCGGGTCGCTGAGCTGATCAATGCATTTTTGGGCTGAGCCGGGTCGATCGAGCCGCCTGCGGCCCGCGCGACGGGCCTGCGGCCGGACGGTTGATTTACTGTCGATAGGCCCATTCCAGCACGGCATCCTGGATGCGGTTGCCAATCGCGTGGTTGATGTTTTCAGACTCGATCAGCATGGCAATGGCGAGATATTGCCGTTTGCCGGTACGCACATATCCGGCCATGCTGCGTACGCCCCGAATCAATCCGGTTTTGATCCGGGCGCGGCCGCGCAGTGGCGACTGCTGCAAGCGCTTGCGCATCGTGCCGTCGAGCGCGGTCAGCGGGAGTGACGACAGAAATTCCGGCCTGTAGTCGCTGCGCCAGGCGTGCTGCAGCAGGTTGATCAGGCCGCCGGTCGTGATTTGACTGCGCCTCGACAGACCCGCGCCATTGGCTATCACCAGCCCGGGCAGGGCAATGTTATTCGCGCCAAGCCAGTTGTGGATGCCGGCGATACCGGCCTCAACCGCAGCCGGGCGGCCGTACAGTTGCAGGCCGATGGTCAGCAATAGCTGCCGGGCCATGACGTTATTGCTGTATTTATTGATACCGGTAATGATGTCCGCCAGCGAGTCGGACGCATGGCTGAGCAGCGGCTGTGCGTCGGCACGGGCGACACCGACGCGCAGGCCGCCATTATGCTGACCGCCCAATGAGCGCCAGAGCTGGCCGAATAGCCGGAACGTATAGTCGTGATTTTCCAAAATGCTGCGGCCAATGGTGTGGCGGCCGCACTCCGGTCGGTAGGTGCCGTCGAACCGGGCGGTGATCTGCTCGCCCTGCCGGTGCAATTGATACCGCCAGCCGTGGTTGCGATGGATGCATTTGCCGCGCTCGGGGCGAATGCGGTTGACGACCGACAGGTTATGCAAGGGCGGCTCGGCAAATACCCGCACCTCGCCCCGGATTGGCTGGAGCACAAACGAGGTGGCGGAAAAATTGGTCAGCACCGCATCCGGCCCGACATTGTACAAGCGCTGCCCCTGGCCGTCGAATGCATCGCGATCATGCGGCGACAGCGCGAAAGCGGTGGCATCCAGCACCAGATCGCCCTGTATCTGCCGGATGCCGATCTGGCGCAGCGATGACAACTGCTGCCAGAACTTTTCCGTCACTAGAAATGGATCACCGTTGCCCTGTATAATCAACTCGCCATGCAGCACGCCGTCACGAATTTCGCCAGCCGCCAGATAGCGGGTCTGCCATTGATATTCGGGCCCGAGCAGCTCCAATGCGGCCAGCGTGGTCAGCAGCTTGATCACGGAGGCCGGGTTTCTGCTGGTATCGCCCCGATAGTGCAGGAGTGGCTGTTCGGATTCGACCGACTGCACCGTCAGGCTGACAGCAGACACCGGAATCTGGTATTGTTCCAGCAGTGCGGTGACCGTGGGCGGCAGGCTGTGAGCGTGGCCGCAGGTGGCGACCAGAAACAGCAGCGCCGACGCCAGACAGCGGAGCGGCCCGGCAGCAGGCGGGCGGAGACGGCGGGCGGGGACAAGGGTTGTCGGCGCTCCGGCTGCATACAATATACGCATTTGCCTGCTTGTTTTGACTCTTAATTCCTGATTCCTGAGATACAATGGCATACGCATTTGTCTGGTGGTTTTGACGGCTGATGCGGTCGAATCCTGTTCTCATAAAGCCGTTTTACCGGGTCTGATTTTACCATGCGCTCAATGAGTTTTTGGGGTGATATTCTGCACCGGCGATATCTGTTGAAACTGCTGACGCTGCGGGAGATTCGCCAGCAATACGTCGGCTCGGTGCTGAGCGTCGCCTGGCAGGTGATCTCGCCGCTGATCATGATCCTGATGTACTGGGTGGTATTCAGCCTCGGTTTCCGGGTGCGGCCCTCCGGTGAGGTGCCGTTCGCGCTGTGGTTTGCCACCGGCCTGTCGGTATGGACGCTGTTTGCCGGCGTGGTGTCGAGTTCGGTGTCCAGCATCACCGGAAATGCCTATCTGGTAAAGAAGACTGTATTTCCGGTGCAACTGCTGCCGGTAGTCAAAGCGGCGGTCATGTTATCCAATCACGGGCTGTTTTTGCTGCTCCTGTTCGCCTTGATATGGTGGCAGGGGCCGGGTTTCTCCGTCTGGTTTTTTCAGGCGATCTATTACCTGTTTTGTGCGCTGGTGCTGGCGCTATCGATCGGCTGGCTGGCGGCTGCGCTGAATGTTTTTTTTCGTGATGTCGCGCGTTTGATCAGTCATATTATTCATCTCGGGATGTGGGCGACGCCGGTTTTTTGGGATTTGAGCATGTTTCCCGAGCCGGGGCGGGCATTGCACCTGCTCGTGTCTTTGAATCCGATGGGCTATATCGTGCAAGGCTACCGGGATTCTTTTTTGTATGCGATTCCACTGCACGAGCGGCTGGCTGAAACGGCGATCTTTTGGCTTACCATGCTGCTGCTGCTGCCGTCGTGCGTGTATGTATTCAAGCGCGTGCGACCGCGGTTTGCCGATATGCTTTGACGGTCGCTGACGGAATATATGCCGAATCGAGATAGCGACCTGTCGGCGATCACGGTGACTGGTCTGAGCAAGACCTATCGACCGTATGCTACGCCGGGTGTGCGGCTAAAGCAGTTGTTGTTGTCGGTGTTTTCCAGTCGGGCCGACCGGGGATTTGACGCCTTGAAGGAGGTCAACCTGTGTGTTCGCAAAGGCCAGACGGTGGGTATTCTGGGCAAAAATGGCAGCGGAAAATCTACGCTGCTGCAATGTATTTGCGGTATTGTGCAGCCAACCGTCGGCAGTGTCGTCGTCAATGGGAGAATTGCCGCCCTGCTGGAATTGGGCGCCGGCTTCGATAAGAATTTTACCGGCCGGGAAAATTTATACCTGAATGCGGCCATGCTTGGCCTGACGGCGGAACAAACAGAACAACGACTGGACGATATCCTGCGTTTTGCCGCCATTGGCGAGTATATCGATCAACCCGTCACCACCTATTCCAGCGGGATGTATGTGCGGCTGGCATTTGCCATCGCCGCCCATATTGAACCGGAGATTCTGGTAATCGATGAGGCCCTGGCGGTGGGGGATTTCTATTTTCGGGCCAAATGTTTCGACCGGCTCGGCCTGCTGCGCGATCAGGGAGTCACCACTCTTATCGTCACCCATGACGCCAACGCTGTGCTGAATTTCTGCGATCAGGCGTACCTGTTGGACCAGGGATGTGTGGTCGCCGAAGGCGCCCCGCAGGATGTGGTGGGCGCGTATCGCAAATTGGGCTCCTTGCCCGATTTGCCACTGCTCGAGCTGGACACCAATCCGCATGAAGTGCGTTACGGAGACGGCGAGGCGGTGATTACGGAAGTCGGTTTGTATAACCGTCAAAATGAAGTTTTGCAGGGCGTTCAGCAGGGTGAGCATGTGGCCATACGGATGCGCGTGCATTTTAAGCAGGCCGTGCAGCAGCCGGTTTTTGCGTATTTTATCAGAGATATACAGGGCATTACCATTGCCGGCACCAATACCCTGAGGCAAAACATCGCGGTTGAGCCCGGGGTCGAAAACAGCTGGGTGGAAATCACTTTCGACCAGATTATGCGACTGGCTGCCGGCAAATATCTGTTAACGCTCGCCTGCACTTCATTGCTCAACGGCACCCGGGTGGTGCACGATCACCGGGATAACCATCTATACTTTGAGGTATATAGCGAACGCAAGGTAATCGGCAAAATAGATTTACAGCCCGCCATCTCGATTCGCCGGTGCTAGCTGCCGGTGCCGGTTCGATTGAGCGGGCGTTTTCGGCCGGTTTCGAGAGCGGGCCGATAGCGAGTAAAACGCCGCTCGATGGCCGGCATTGCTATAATCTGCCGGGTGAAAGCAACCCAATGCGGTCTGGAATCCGGGCTGCCACTACTGGATCAAGGCAGCCGCCGCCTGGATTTGCAGCTCGACCGACAGCAGCTGGCGAAAATGCTCCGGCACCTGCACATCCTGGCAAGGTGGAACCGTGGTCTCAACTTGACGGCTATCGATAGCCCGGCGGACATGATTCGCCGGCATGTGCTCGATTCGTTGTCGGTGTTGCCACATGTGCGCGGTCGGGTCTGTCTGGATATCGGCAGCGGTGGCGGCTTCCCCGGCGTGCCGCTGGCGATTGCCGAGCCGGAACGGGACTGGCTGCTGCTGGATAGCCGCGGCAAACGGGTTGAGTTTTTGGGCTATGTCATTGGCGAGCTGAATTTGAGCAATGTGCGTGTGATTGCCGGTCGTTTGGAGGATTATCGGCCGCTGCATAAAATCGATACACTGGTAGCGCGGGCGTTTGCTTCGGTTGAACGGCTGCTGAAATTGAGCCGGCATCTGCACACCGCCGGCACTCGACTGCTGGCGATGAAGGGCCGGTATCCGCTCGACGAGGTGCGGCAACTGGCGGAAAACTGGCAGCTCAAAATGCAGGTCGAGCCGCTGTCGGTGCCGCAGTTGGACGCGGCGCGCCATGTGATCATCATAGATATGTAATCCGGTCCGGTGAAGTGACACGAATTCTAGCGGTGACAAATCAAAAGGGCGGGGTGGGCAAGACCACCACGGCCATCAATCTGTCGGCCTCGCTGGCGTGTCCCGGTACGCGCGTATTGCTGGTTGATGCCGACCCGCAGGGCAATGCGACGGTGGGCAGCGGCATTGCCCTGCGCGAGCCGAGGCTGGGGGTGTATGCGGTTTTGCTGGGTGACGGCCGGATTGACGAGGCGATTATCAGCACCGCCAGCGGCTACGATATTTTACCGTCGCACCCGGATTTGTCCGGCGCTCAGGTGGAAATGTCGGCGCTCGAGAATCGGGATTTTCGGCTGTCCAGGGCGCTGCAAACGGTACGGCATCGCTACGACTTTATCCTGATCGACTGCCCGCCGGCGCTCAATGTCCTGACCGTCAATGCGCTGACGGCATCGAGCGAGGCATTGATCCCGGTGCAGTGTGAATACTATGCGCTCGAAGGGCTGACCAGCCTGATCGAAACCGTATCGCTGGTGCAGCAGGGCCTGAACCCGGGGCTCGGTGTCCTGGGGCTGGTGCGCACGATGTACGATGGCCGCAATAGTCTGTCGAATGAAGTGTCAGAGCAATTGCTGACCCATTTCGGCGACAGCCTGTTTCGCACCATCATCCCGCGCAATGTCCGCCTGGCCGAAGCGCCGAGCTACGGCCAGCCGGTGCTGGAGTATGACCGCCAATGCGCCGGCAGTCGGGCCTATCTGGCGCTCGCCTGCGAAGTGCTGCGGCGCCAGAGTCGGCAGGGTTTCGGTCTGTCGTCTGACCCGGCACCCTGATCCAGCGCAATTTTTTATCGTGGCGGCAAACAAAAAAGCCAGATTGGGGCGCGGACTGGGAGCGCTGCTGGGCGACGTCAAGCGTACGGCTGCGACGGTCGACACGTCGGCAGCCGATGCGCCGTCACGGGAAAATCTCGAACCGCCGCCGATGCAGCAGAGCGCCCTTAGCAGCATCCCGATAGAACAACTACAGCGCGGCCGCTATCAGCCGCGCCTGAATATGGATCAGGCGGCCCTCGAGGAGCTGGCGAGCTCGATCCGCCGACAGGGGGTGATCCAGCCGCTGCTGGTGCGACCGCTGAATGGCGGCGGCTACGAAATCGTGGCCGGCGAGCGTCGCTGGCGCGGCGCACAGCTGGCCGGCTTGAGCAGTGTGCCGGCGGTTGTGCGGGATATGCCGGATCAAACGGCGATGGCCGTGGCGCTGATTGAAAATATTCAGCGTCAGGATTTAAACGCGATTGAAGAAGCGCAGGGGTTGGCCCGACTGCTGGACGAATTTGGTTTGACGCATCAGGAGGCCGCCGAAGCGGTGGGGCGCTCGCGCACGGCCGTCAGCAACCTGCTGCGACTGCTGCGGCTGCCACCGGAGGTCAGATCGATGGTCGAACAGGGGACGATTGACATGGGGCACGCGCGCGCGCTGCTGGCACTGTCCGGCCCGCAGCAACTGCAGGCAGCGCGGCAAATTGTCGCCGCCGGCCTGTCGGTGCGCAGCGCCGAGCAGCTGATCAGGCGGCTGCAAAAAACGGGCGATAGCCGGCTCGACAACCAGGGCAAGAGCCCCGATATTGCGCAACTGGAAGACCGGTTGTCGAAAAAAATCGGCGCCAGGGTGTCGATTGAGCACGGCGCAAAAAAGGGCAGATTGATTATTCAGTACCACTCGCTGGATGAGCTCGACGGGATTTTAAAGCGGATCAATTAACCCGGGCGGGCCGGCTTGTGATAGGGCACAATACCGGGCAATAGCGCGCATCGGTTTGTTCGACCACGGCTGTAGTCGGTAATTTTAACGTTCCGGTATGAATTTTTTCGACCGGAAGCAGTCCCAATCTCCAATGCCGGGGAGCAGGCCGGCAACCATAGGCCCGATGCGCTGAGGCGCCTGTTTCTTGTTTCCTGTTTGCGCAAGCTGCGCTGCTTACCGCCGCTATCGGCACAACCGCACTACAATCCGATGAAAATTCTGATGCAAAGAACCGTCTTGATAGCCGCTGCATGGCTGTTGATTGCGTTGCCGGCGACGCCGGCCGATTCATTTCTCGCGCATTGGCAGCGCCATGACGCCGACTCAAGCCGGCGGGTCGATCATGCCGTATGGGATCGGCTGGTGCAAACCTATATCCGCCCGGTTGACGGCGTCAACCTGTTTGCCTACAGCGAGGTGCCGGCGCCGGACCGTGAGGCGCTGGCGGCGTATCTGGAGCGGTTGCAGCAGGTGTCGGTGTCGGCGTTGAACCAGGATGAGCAGCGCGCCTACTGGGTCAATTTATATAATGCATTGACGATTAAAGTCATACTCGATCATTATCCTGTCGATAGCATTCAGGACATTTCTTTCCGCCTGCTGGCCCGCGGTCCGTGGTCGCAGCCGCTGGTCGAAGTAGCGGGTTTCGAGCTCAGCCTGGACGACATCGAACACCGCATCCTGCGGCCGGTATTCAAAGACAACCGCATTCACTACGCGGTCAATTGCGCCTCTATCGGCTGCCCGAATTTGCAGCCCAGAGCATTTACCGCAGACAACTGGGAGGCGCTGTTTGTCCGGGGCGCGCGCGAATACGTCAATCACCCGCGGGCGGTCTCACTGCAAGCCAACCGGCTGGTTCTATCGGGCATTTATGAATGGTATTACGACGATTTTGCCGAGACCGACGCCGATTTGATCCGCCATATCAAACAATTTGCCGATGCACCGCTGGCCGAGCGACTGACCGCCGAGGTTGAAATCGAAGATTATCACTACGACTGGTCGTTGAATGGAACGCCGGATTAGTGTTTTACGGCAAGACAGTCGGCCTGGTCATTCCGGCGCTTAACGAAGCGCAGTCGATCGCCAGAGTATTGGCCGACCTGCCGGCCGGTATCGACCGGGTCGTGGTGGTCGATAATGGCTCCGACGACGGTACCGGCGCGATTGCCGGGCAACTGGGGGTGCAGGTGGTCGGTGAGCCCCGGCGCGGATACGGCGCCGCCTGCCAGGCCGGTGTGGCGGCATTGGCGCACGCGCCGCCCGATCTGGTGGCGTTTGTGGACGCGGATTACAGCGACTATCCGATTGATCTGGGGAAAGTCATCGAGCCGGTAGCGCGTGGCCAAAGCCGTTTTTCGATCGGGGTAAGGGTCGCCGAAGCGCGCACGCCGGGCGCACTGCCGCTGCATCAAAGGCTCGGCAACCGGCTGGCCTGCGGGGTAATTGCGGTGTTGCACGGTTTTCGCTTCAAAGACCTCGGCCCGATGCGGTGCATCGAGTTCGCATTGCTGCAACAGCTCGGCATGGTTGACCGGGGCCATGGCTGGACCGCGGAAATGCAGATCAAAGCGCTGCATTGCGGCGAGCAGGCGGCGCAGGTGTCGGTAGGCTATCGCTCCCGCCTGGGCAAGTCGAAGATCTCGGGCACCGTAACGGGGTCGCTGCTGGCCGCCGGTAAAATTCTGTATTGGAGCTTTAGATTGCGGCTAATCCCGCTGCGTACGGCCCGCTGCGCACGGCAGGTGTCGGCCAACCTCCGCTCAAGCCGCCCGGCGGCCGATAAGCAGACGGTCCAGCAGCATCGCGCTTGACAGCAAGCCAAACTGGAGCAGGTACGCCCAGCGGGCGATTTCATACGCGGCCAGCTCGGACTCGATTAAATTCACCCCGACGACATACGTCAGTGCGACCGATACCGCCCAAACCCAGGGCCACAGCTGATGTTGCATTGCGGCGAACGGCAGCAGCCAGAGCAAATACCAGGGGTTGACCACCGGTGACAACAGAAAAAATGCCGTGAATATCGCGACTCCGGGCGGCATTGACCACTGCCCGGTCAGCGCAGCGGTCAGGCGATATCGGTTGAAGATCGACAGCCAGACAATGCCGAACAACCCGAGACAGACCCATCGCGCCGCTTGATCGGGCAGCAGTGTGCGGGCGACCAGAAACAGGCTGGAATTAAACTCCCATTGGGTCGCAAATATCCCAAGGGTGACGAACTCGGTTGCTCCGCGGATGAAAAAAGGCAGATAAAAAGCCGCCAGCGTGAGGCCGAAGATCAGCCGCTCCCGGAGCGTGAGTTGTAACAGGATAAAGGGGACGATCAACCAGGCAAAAATTTTGCCGGCACAGGCGGCGGCGGAAAAAATCGCAGCCATGCGGGTGCGTTTGCCGGCCATGCAAAACAGCGCAGCAAACAAAAAAGCAAGCCCGATAATATCCGGGTGCGCACTCAGCGCGATCTCTTTGAAAGCCAGCGGGCACCAGGCATACAGCATCACGTTCGCGGCGCGAACCCGTCGGCACAGCAACAAAATCAATGCCAGATCACACAGCACCAACAGCGCCTGCAACGCCGTGATATTCGCCGGCGACAACCAGTACGCCAGCGCAAACACGCCCTGCATCACGGGCGGGTAAATGGTGGCCAGCTGCGGGTAGTTGACCAACAGGCTGAGGCGGCGGCATTGCTCGGGCAGGTCGCGCTGTTCCAGAACCCATTCGGGGGTGACCCCATAGGGCGAGCCGAATTGCCAAAACAGACAGCCGTCGAGTAAAAAACGAAACTGGTCGTCTTCAAACAGCGGATAACCGAACAGCCCGATCAGGCGGAAGACAACTGCCCACAGCACGACCAGCCGGAGGCTCATGCACCGATTGCGCCGCTGTAAAAAATACCGGTACGCGAGCAACCCGAAGCCGGCGGCAAAATGACCGGCCAGATACAGCGTCAGTGCCGGTTGCGCACTGCGGCTGGTCCAGCAGATAACCAGATAGACCGCCGCCAGCAGCCCGGCGACCAGATGTTGCTGGCGGAGCGTATTGGGCTGCGGGCTCTCTGCGTGGGATGACATCAGACTATCGGCGGTGCAACCCCGCGGTTAAATTTGGCCTGTGGCATTGTGGGCGGCGGGGCGGCCAAAAGCGAAGAACTTTTTTGCCTGTGCACGGTCTATATCCGGTAACTGACATCAATTGAATTGCGGGACGACAATGCACATCAGGTTAACTTCGGAATATCGCCGGCGGTTTGCGACGGCACTGCTGTCGATTATCTTGTCCGGTTTCATCGTCGCCCCGGCGTTTGCATCCGGTGGCGGTGCGGGGGGCGGCAGCGCCGGTGGCGGTGCGGGCAACAGCGGCCGAGTGCTTGTACAGAGTGAGTTCGAGCGCGGCAAGCGGGTTTTCAGGCGCAAACTCTATTGCCTGACCTGCCCGTTGGGCACTATGGTGCTGACGCGCGAAAGCGCCGACGAGGTGCTCGCGGAGTTGGGCCGTAAAGGCGAATACGGCAAAATATTGTCATACCGCGAACGCCGCTCGGTCAAGCAGTACCTCGAGAGCAGATTCCGCCTGTAGATTCTGTCTGCCAGGCCGACCGGCCACAGTTTTGGTTTTCGCTCATTAGATCCTCGTCGTTTTTCCTCACATTATGCTGGTGAACCTGCTTCACCAGCTTTTTTTTATCCGCACGCTTTATCCGCACGCTTTGGCCGTCGGTTGACGACGGTCAATCGGCCGAGTGCGCGCCCAGCCTTTTCGCCACGCCGGCAATGGTCAGGCCCTGCACGACAATGGAGAAAATCACGATAATATAGGTGATGATCAGGAACGTGTCCCGCTGCGTACCCGTCGGCAGGCTCAATGCCAGCGCAATCGAAATGCCCCCGCGCAATCCGCCCCATACCAGGATTTTCACCACGTTATTGCTGAATTCGCGTATTTTCAGCAGCCGCATGATCGAAATAGGCGTGCCGACGCTCAGCAATCGCGCCAGCAACACCAGCGGTATCGCGATCAGCCCGGCGACCAGGCTGACCGGATTGAACTGCAATACCAGCACTTCCAGCCCGATCAACACAAACAACACGACATTTAAAATTTCATCCAGCAGCTCCCAGAAATTATCCAGGCGTTCGCGCGTGATGTGCGACATGGCGTGGCGGCCCTGGTTGCCAATCAACAGGCCCGCGACCACTACGGCAATCGGCCCCGACGTATGCCAGGCCAGCGCCAGCGTATAGCCGCCGAACACCAGCGCCAGCGTAAGGAGTATTTCTACCTGATAATTATCGACGCTTTTGAGCAGATAACACCCCAGCATCCCCAGGACATACCCAAAGATGATGCCGCCCACAGCCTCGCGAACAAACAGCAGTGCGATACCGCCGGGGTCGACCGAGATCGGTTCGGGTTGGATGACGATGCTAAAAATCACGACGTAGATGACCACGCCCACCCCATCGTTGAACAGCGATTCCCCGGCGATTTTGGTTTCGATGCGCTTGGCGATGCCGGCTTTTTTAAGCGTGGCCATCACGGCAATCGGGTCGGTGGGCGAGATCAATGCACCGAACAGCAGGCAGTAGGTGTAGCTTATATGCAGTCCGAGCAGGGGCAGCAGCCAATAGAACAGACTGCCGATAAAAAAGGTAGAGCAGACCACGCCGACCGTCGCCAGAATGCCGACCGTCCACTTTATCTCCGCCAAATCCTTGGTGCTGACGTGCAGCGCACCGGCAAACAGCAGCAGGCTCAGCATCCCCTCCATCAGGGTCTGGTTGAAATCAATGCCGTTCAGCAGCCGTTCGGCGTACTGCCGAATGTCGGCCCAGCCCAGCAGGTCGGCCGCAATCAGGCACAGCGACAGGCCCATCGCCACCAGCGTAACCCCAATCGTTGTCGGCAGTCCGATGAAGCGAAAGTTGATGTAGGCAAACAGCGCCGACAGCGATAAAATAATCGCGATCAAGTTGATGGGTTCCATGGGGCAAATCGATCCGGATGGGTGAGCCCGTATCTTACCGGATTGCGCCATAAGCCGGGCAAATAAGCGGGATTTCTTTAGCGGAGGCGACGGTGTCAGACAAAACCCGATGCCAGTGGTGCGGCGTCGATGCGGTGTATCAATCCTACCACGATGAAGAGTGGGGCCGACCGCTGCACGATGAGCGCGGCTTGTTTGAATTGCTGTGCCTCGAAGGCGCCCAGGCCGGCCTGAGCTGGATCACGGTATTGCAGAAGCGCCCGCACTACCGACACGTATTCGATCAATTCGACGCCCACAAAATTGCCCGCTACAGCGATAAAAAAATCGCCGGGCTGCTGAATGATCCGGGCATCATTCGCAACCGCCTCAAAGTCAACGGGTTTGTCCGCAATGCCCGGGCCTGCCTGCGATTGCTGGACCAGGGCCGCACGCTGGAGGCGTTGGTGTGGAATTACGTCGATGGACAGCCGCTGCAAAATCGCTGGCAGGACGCGGCGCAGGTGCCGCCAAACACCCCGTTGTCAAACCGGCTCAGTCGGGAGTTGAAAAGCGGTGGCTTCACGTTTGTCGGCAGCACGATCTGCTATGCCTTTATGCAGGCCGCCGGCCTCGTCAATGACCACACCGTCGATTGCTTCCGCCATCGTCAGCTCGGCGGATAGCGCTGTCGACGGATGGTTGCTGCGCCCGATCAGGCGCGTATGGGTATGCCCTACCCGACCAGCAGTTTGTTTACCCGGTTGACATAGGCGCCCGGGTCGGTGAGCGAAGCCCCCTCCGCCAGCGCCGCCTGATCGAACAGCACATGCGCCCAGGCTTCGACGTTATCCTCTTCCAGCAATTGAATTTGCTGGATGATGGCATGTTCCGGGTTGATCTCTAAAATCGGTTTGGTTTCCGGCATCTCCTGCCCCATTGCCTGCAAAATCCGCTCCATATTCGCGCCAATATCGTGTTCATCGGCCACCAGGCAGGCCGGCGAGCTGACCAGGCGGCCGGATATCTTCACATCCTTGACCTTGTTTTCGAGTATCGATTTGAATTTATCGACCAGCGGTTGCAGCGTTTCTTCCTGCTTTTTGCTCTCGCTGTTGTCGTCTTTGCCGGCCAGCACATCGAGGTCCAGCTCCCCGCGCGCAATTGATTGCAGCGGCTTATCCCGATAGTTGCGCAGCGCATTGGTCACCCACTCATCCACCGGGTCCGACAGCAGCAGCACCTCGATATTGTTTTTGCGGAAAACCTCCAGATGGGGCGATGAGCCGGCGGCGGCAAAGCTGTCCGCGGTGATATAGTAAATCACTTTTTGCTTGCTCGACATGCGCTCGATATAGTCGTCGAGCGAAACCGTCTGGCTGTCATCCGCGTTATGGGTCGAGGCGAAGCGCAGCAGTTGCGCCACCGTCTCCTGGTTTTCAGGCTCCTCGACCATGCCCTCTTTGATCACCCGGCCATACTCGCGCCACAAAGCCTGATATTTTTCCGCGTCTTTGCCGGCAATTTTTTTCAGCTCGCTGAGGATTTTTTTCACCGAGGCCGCGCGAATTTTGTCGATCTGCGGGTTTTTCTGCAAAAACTCGCGCGAGACATTGAGCGGCAAGTCGGCGGAATCCACCAGCCCCCTGACAAAGCGCAGATAATTCGGCATCAATTGCCTGGCATCATCGGCGATAAAAATCCGCCGCACATAGAGTTTAATCCCATGCCGCTGTTCGCGATCCCACAGATCGTACGGCGCCTTGGCGGGGATGTAGAACAGCGAGATATACTCCAGCTTGCCTTCGACCCGATTATGCAGCGTGACCGCCGGCGGCTCCGGGTCGTAGGTCAGTGCGGTGTAAAAATTCTGATGCTCCTGCTCGCTGATCGCATTGCGCGCCCGCGCCCACAGCGCGGAGCCTTTGTTGATTGTTTCCCACTGCGGCTGCTGATCCTTGATCGGCTTGCCGTCGTCGTCCTTCTCCGGCTCTTTGAACATCTGAATCGGCAGCGATATGTGATCGGAATACTTGGTAATCACACTGCGGATACGATAGCGATCGAGGTATTCTTTATCCTGTTTTTTAATCTTCAGGATGATTTCCGTCCCCTGCTGCGGGCGGTCGATCTGTTGCAGCGTATACTCCCCGCTGCCATCGGAAACCCATTTCACCCCCGCCGATGCGTCCAGCCCGGCCTTGCGGGTCAGCAGGGTCACCTCATCAGCCACCAGAAAGCTGGAATAAAACCCGACCCCAAACTGGCCGATAAACGCATTTTCACCGCCGCCCTTGCCCTTTGCGGCCTGCTCGTCCTGGTTCATCTGCTCTAAAAATGCCCTGGTACCGGAGCGGGCAATCGTACCGATATTCGCAATCACCTCATCCCGGTCCATGCCGATACCGTTATCCCGCACGGTGACGGTTTTCTTTTTACTGTCGAACTCGACCCAGATGCCCAGCTCGGCGCCGCCTTCGAGCAGCGATTCGTCCGTCAGGCTGGAAAACCGCAGTTTGTCGCAGGCATCGGAAGCGTTGGAAATCAGCTCTCTGAGGAACACCTCCTTGTTGCTGTACAGCGAATGGATCATCAACTGCAGCAACTGCTGCACCTCGCTCTGGAAGGCGTGGGTTTCTACGGATGGGGTATCGGTCATGGTCGTCAAAAAAGTGGATTGCCGCCCGTAAGTGGGGATGATGCGGAATTTTTCAAGTGCGGTCGGATTGCCATGCCGCGCGGCACCGTATAAAAACGCAAAACAGGGGAATACGATAATTACAGCAACGCGATTCGATGGTCGTCATGGTTTGAGTGAGTAGCGGCTCGCTTACACGTATAGCAGCTCATCCGTTATGAGATCGATGAAAAAACCAAATTCGGGTTCCACCATCAAACCGGCACCCTGTGCGGCAAATCATTGACGCTACAGCGCAAAGATCGTATAGTCTGCCACCCTTTGGCGGCACTGTTGGGAGACCTGATTGATAAGCGGAAAAATGCGACGCTGAATCGGGGTATAGCGCAGCCTGGTAGCGCACCTGCTTTGGGAGCAGGATGTCGGGAGTTCAAATCTCCCTACCCCGACCAATTTGTAGTATGTTGTTTGTTGCGCCCGTAGCTCAACCGGATAGAGCAACGGCCTTTGAGCGCCGCTGGTTTTGATGTCAAGGCAAGCGGTATCGGGAGCCCTCGGCGGGAAATGAACCGCCGGGGTGGAGGGCACTGTATCGGTGAAACCGTAGCGCGTCACGGCGCCGGCAATACCGAGGAAACCGCCGATTGGGCTGTGCGTTTGCGCCCGGCCCGGCGGGCTCCGTAGAGACTATACGTGCCCCGCCTGCGATGGTGAAGATATAGTCCAGACTCCAAACCCGGTCGGGTTGGTGGTTGGGTCAATTGATGCTGTTGGTTTGAGATTGGCGGATTGACCCTCGATCGGGGCGGCGAAAGCCGTGGTGGGTATGCTAAGCCGTAGGTTACAGGTTCGAGTCCTGTCGGGCGTGCCACTTACTCGAGTGGCGCATGTTGTTGGAGAATGCGGGGCGGTGAATACAGGCCCCGGGTTCAGGATACAGGTGGTTTTATGGTGAGCGTAGCTCAGTTGGTAGAGCCCCGGATTGTGATTCCGGTGGTCGTGGGTTCGAGCCCCATCGTTCACCCCAGTTTTAGTGCCGGCACACACGGGCAGCCGCTGCCGGACAGCGCGAATAGAATGTATTTTGCCGGCAACCTGCGTCTATAATGCCATCGCGTCAAGCGGTGGTGTGCAATCGGGCCGTTAGCTCAGTTGGCAGAGCAGCTGACTCTTAATCAGCGGGTCGTAGGTTCGAGCCCTACACGGCCCACCAGCGCCGGTCGGGTAAGCGGGCGGTCGGCGGCCATAGCGGCCGGTGGCGCACAGGCGAGGGTGGCGGAATTGGTAGACGCGCTGGATTTAGGTTCCAGTGGGGTAACCCGTGAGAGTTCGAGTCTCTCCTCTCGCACCATTGGCGGGTGTGGACGCCGGTCGTGTCATGCGACCGATGCCGGTGCCGGTCGCCGGGCGGTCGATAGTCCGGCAGGCGACCGGGCTGACGGGTATAATGGCAGACAACTACAAAAACTCTCTATTGCATAATGCAGGTTTCGGTTGAAGAGTCGGGCGTCATCGAGCGCAAACTCACGATCTCTATCCCGGCTCAGGAGATCAGTCGGCAAATCGACGAGCGCCTGAAAAAAGTCGCACGGCAGGCCAGCATCCCCGGGTTCAGACCGGGCAAGGCGCCGGGCAATGTGATCCGGCAGCGCTACTCGGCCCAGGTGACGGACGAGGTCATCGGCGATACGATTAATCGCAGCTACCGCGCCGCCCTGGAGCAGGAGAAAATCATCCCCGCCGGATTGGTGTCGGTTGAGCCGCAGCCGTTCGATGCGAACACGGATTTTCGCTACGTTGCAACGATTGAGCTGTTCCCCGAAATGCCGGCCATCACGCTGGCGGGCACGGAGATTGAACAACCGGTTTGTCGGGTCGTCGCCCGGGATATCGATGACACGCTTGAAACTATCCGCCGCCGCCACCCCCATCATGCCAAAAAACAAACCGCCTCTGCGCTCGGCGACCGGGTGACGATGGACTTTGACGGCACTATCGACAATCAACCGTTCAACGGCAGCCAGGCGCGCGATCTTGCGTTTATCCTCGGCGAGGGGCAGATGCTGGAGCCGTTCGATACCGCGCTGTGCGGGGTCAACGCCGGCGATAATAAGCAGGTGACGCTGGTGTTTCCCGACGACTACCAGGGCGCAGAAGTCGCCGGCAAAACGGCCAGATTCGACGTCACGGTCAAGAAAGTGGAAACGGTCGAACTGCTGCCGGACGGTGCGCTGGCGACCAGGCTCGGCATCGCCGACGGCAGCGTCACCCGCATGCGCGAAGAAATCGAAGCCAGTATGCAGCGCGAATTATCCGCCCGGCTGCGCGTCACGCAGCGCGACCGTGTATTGCAGGCGCTACAGCAAGCGTATGATCTTCCCACCCCCAAAGCGTTGGTGGAGGAGGAAATCGACCGCGCGATAGCCGCCCTCAACCAGCAGCTGTCAGCGCAGGGTCTGCCGCATCGGGAGCTGCCGCGCGATACATATCGGGCGGCGGCGCAGCAGCGGGTTGCGACCGGGCTGCTGATTCGCGGCGTGATCGAACAGCAGCAGCTCAAGGCCGAGCCGAGTGCCGTGAAAACGCGCATTGATGAACTGGCCACCGGCTATGACGATGCCGACGCGTTTGTGAAAAGCTGCTATTCCACGCCGGAGCAGTTGCAGCAGGTCGAATCGATGGTGCTCGAAGATCAGCTGGTGGAGGCGATGCTGAAAACCGCCAACGTGACCGAGACCGCACTTTCATTCAAAGAGTTTATGCGCCCCGATGAGGCCGACTAGCCACCGCCCCGGGCGTGCTATCATTCACCCGCAAACGGGCGCCCTCCGGGGTGCCGAAACACATCCGACCCTCGGTCGCTGGAAAACACGTATGAAAACTCCCATAGCCGCCCCCATAACCGGACAAGCATCGCCGCCGCAAAACCTGGGGCTGGTTCCCATGGTTGTCGAAACCACCGGCAGAGGCGAACGGGCATTCGATATCTATTCCCGGCTGCTCAAAGAGCGCGTGATTTTTCTAGTCGGGCAGGTGGAGGATCAGATGGCCAATCTGATTGTGGCGCAGCTGTTGTTCCTGGAATCGGAAAACCCGGACAAAGACATCTCGCTGTATATCAACAGCCCGGGCGGGATTGTCAGTTCCGGGCTGGCGATTTACGACACGATGCAGTTCATCCGGCCCGACGTCAGTACGGTCTGCATCGGCCAGGCGGCCAGTATGGGGGCGTTGGTGCTGGCCGGCGGTGCGGCCAAAAAACGCCACGCCCTGCCGCATTCGCGCATCATGATCCATCAACCGATGGGCGGCTCACAGGGCCAGGCCGCCGACATTGAAATCCAGACCCGTGAAATACTCGGCAGCCGTGAACGTCTGAACAAAATTCTCGCCAGCCATACCGGCCAGTCGATCGACAAGATCAAAGCCGATACCGACCGCGACAATTTTATGGATGCGCAGCAGGCGGCGGAGTATGGGCTAATCGATTCGGTATTGAGCACGCGCGACTAAAATCGCCCTGCCGCCGGAGGCCGTCCGTCAAAAATTCCGCCGGGCTGTGCGGGGTTGCATAATTACCCCAAACCCGGCAATCTTAACCCCCTGATGCGTTCGATCCATGGCCGATAAAACCCCAACCAAAAGCGACAAGCCGCTGCGCTGCTCGTTTTGTGACAAAAGCCAGCACGAAGTCCGCAAGCTGATTGCCGGGCCAGCGGTGCTGATCTGCGATGAGTGCGTTGATCTGTGCAATGAAATCATTGGCGAAGAAGCGGTAAGCGACGCCAGTGATCAGCCCTCGGATGGCCGCTTTCGCAATCCGCGGGAAATCCATGCGATCCTGAATGATTACGTTATCGGCCAGGAAAGAGCGAAAAAAACGCTGGCGGTTGCGGTATACAACCACTACAAGCGCATAGAGCACGAAGCGGCGGCGCTGGAAGTGGATATCTCCAAGAGCAATATCCTGCTGATTGGGCCGACCGGCTCCGGTAAAACCCTGCTGGCCGAAACTCTGGCGCGGCAGTTGAACGTCCCGTTTGTGATCGCCGACGCGACCACGCTGACCGAGGCCGGCTATGTCGGCGAAGATGTCGAAAACATCATACAAAAGCTGCTTCAAACCTGCGACTATGAAATCGAAAAGGCGCAGGTCGGCATTGTCTATATCGACGAGGTTGACAAAATCTCCCGCAAATCGGACAACCCGTCGATTACCCGCGACGTCTCCGGCGAGGGAGTGCAGCAGGCGCTGCTAAAACTGATTGAAGGCACGATCGCCTCGATTCCACCCCAGGGCGGGCGCAAGCATCCGCAGCAGGAATTTTTGCAGGTTGATACCCGCAATATCCTGTTCATCTGCGGCGGTGCATTTGCCGGTCTGGAAAAAGTCATCCAGGCCCGAACCGAAAAATCGGGCATTGGTTTTGGGGCCGAAATCAAGCAAAAATCGGCCGACGATCGCTCCGACGAACTGCTGCAGCAACTGGAGCCCGAAGACCTGATCAAATACGGCCTGATCCCCGAATTTATCGGCCGGCTGCCTGTGGTGGCCGCACTCGAAGAGCTGGACCAGGATTCACTGGTGCGGATTTTGACCGAGCCGAAAAATGCGCTCACCAAACAATATCAAAAACTGCTCAAACTGGAAGGCGTCGAACTGGAGTTCAGGCCCGAAGCGCTGCGGCAAATCGCAATAAAAGCCACGGAGCGCAAAGCCGGCGCGCGCGGCCTGCGCTCGATCATGGAGCAGGCGCTGCTCGACACGATGTATGAGCTGCCGTCCATCGACAACGTCAAAAAAGTCATTGTCGAAGACGCCGTGATAACCGAAAACGCCCGGCCACTGTATGTCTACGAAGAAGACCGCAAACAGGCCGCCGCCAGCGCTTTTTCTGCATCCTGACCCGTAGCGCCTCCCCGGTTTGAGTCTGACCGGGGTGGTGAGTCCCTAAGCGGGGCGATGATAAAAACACGCATTTAACTATAAGGTAGTGAAGCAGATGCTGGACGAGGTGCATCGAAGATTTATCAAAGGGGCTTTGAGTGGTAAGCGCATAAAAGAGAAATTTTCCAAGAAGGATATGGATGATTACTATGAAGCCTGGAAAACAAGAAAAAACAATCAAAAAGATTATTCAAAATAAGCAAAAGAGCCTGATGAAAACATTAGGGAAGGTGTTCGATGAAACGGCTAATGACTGGAAGAAAGAATATGCAGGCGTTAAGCTGTTGTATTCGGATAGTATTTTCCCAATTTTGAAACGGCGGATATGAAGACGGAGAAATTCAAGTTTCCGGGGAAAATGGAGAGCCGCTTTCAGAAAATGAATTACATCGTATTTTCGATTTCTTTGATAAATTTCATGCCTATCTTTACAGGATTCCAAAAAAATCGCGCCAACAATATATATGCAACTAATAAAGAAAAACCCATTTCTATTTCTATCGCACACCGACTATTTGAAAAAAACTGTCATTTCATTTCTTAAATGCGGAAAATTGGAGGAGAATTAAAGAGTCGCCTGGAAAGAGAGAAGTAGCAGATGAATTGGAAGCAGAAGGTTGGGATTTTGAGGCGGAATTGAAACAAGTAGAAAAATCATTCGGGAAAAAACCTGACCGGTTTTTCGAACCTGAAAACTGTTTAAACTTTTTTTCTCAATCCGGCGTCGACGAATACAATCGGGTCCTGGGTGGACTCCCCGCTCAACCGGTTAATTTCCACTGTTGTAGATACAGGAAAATCACACGCCAAACCGGCGTTTCCTCAGACAGAAAAAAATAAATTCATTTGAAATCAACCACGTATACTGTTATTTTTTATGGATAAATTTCATGCATGCAGTCCCGAAAGGTGGGAAAATGGCAGTAGAGAGGACGGCGTTGCCAGCTCCGTTGGACATGATTAGGGAGTGCCGGGTTGCCTGAAAATCGCCGTGCGATTTGTCGCTGCGATGGGCAAATCAACCTGTAGTTGTGGTATGCTGGCGCCGCCTGTCGCATTGAACAGGCACTGTCGCGTGATTATGATGACGTATTTCGGAGTATTTTTTGATGACTGATTCGCCCATTGACATCGTCGAATTGCCGGTTTTGCCGCTGCGCGACGTGGTGGTGTTTCCGCACATGGTCGTGCCGCTGTTTGTCGGGCGGGCACGGTCGATCAAGGCGCTGGATCTGGCGACGGAGGACGGTAAAAGCATCCTGCTGGTGGCGCAAAAAGACGCGACGCAGGACAACCCGACAACCGATGATATCTATAGCATAGGCATTGTTGCCAGTGTGTTGCAGATGCTGAAGATGCCGGATGATACGGTGAAAGTGCTGGTTGAGGGCGATCAGCGGGCGCGGATTTTGCGCTATACCCACGATGCCGATGATGAGCAAAGCTGTATTATTGCGGAGACCGAACTGCTGTTGGATGACGTGCCGTCGTCGCGTGAAACCGAGGTGCTGGTGCGGACGCTGTCCGCCGAGTTCGAGCAGTACGTTAAACTGAATTCGAAAATCCCGCGGGAAATTCTGACTTCGCTGGCCGGGATTGACGCCCCCGGGCGGCTCGCCGATACCATCGCGGCGCATCTGAATCTGAAAAACGAAGACAAGCAGAAGATGCTGGAGATTCTGGGGGTGCACGAGCGGATGGAGCATATGCTTGGCGTCATGCACTCCGAGATCGACCTGCTGCACGTGGAAAAACGCATCCGCAGCCGGGTTAAAAAGCAGATGGAGAAGAGTCAGCGCGAGTACTATCTGAATGAGCAGGTCAAGGCGATTCAAAAAGAGCTGGGCGAGATGGATGAGGTGCCCAACGAGCTTGAGGAGCTGACGAGCAAGATCAAAGAAGCCGGCATGCCCACTGAGGCGCTGGAAAAAGCCGAGGGCGAGCTGAAGAAATTGCGCATGATGTCGCCGATGTCGGCCGAGGCCACGGTGGTGCGCAATTACATTGACTGGCTGGTCGCGCTGCCGTGGAAAAAGCAGTCGCGCATTTCCAGGAATCTGGCCCAGGCGCAAAAGACGCTGGATGACGATCATTACGGCCTGGAAGAGGTGAAGGATCGGATGCTGGAGTATCTGGCGGTGCAGCAGCGGGTGAAGAAGTCAAAAGCGGCTATCTTGTGCCTGGTCGGGCCGCCGGGTGTCGGCAAGACGTCGCTCGGAAAATCAATCGCCCGGGCAACCAATCGCAAATTTATCCGCATGTCGCTCGGCGGGATGCGGGATGAGGCGGAGATTCGCGGTCACAGGCGGACCTATATCGGCTCGATGCCCGGCAAGATCATGCAGAATCTGGCCAAAGTGAAAACCAAAAATCCGCTGTTTATGCTGGATGAGGTCGACAAGATGTCGATGGATTTTCGCGGCGATCCCTCGTCGGCCTTGCTCGAGGTGCTGGACCCGGAGCAGAATCATGCTTTTGTCGATCATTATCTGGAGGTCGATTACGATTTGTCGGATGTGATGTTTATCGCTACCGCCAATACGCTGAACATCCTCAGCCCGCTGCTGGATCGCATGGAGGTTATCCGTATACCCGGTTATACCGAGGAGGAAAAGCACGAGATCGCTGATCGGTATTTGCTGCCAAAACAGCGTGAGCATAACGGCCTCAAGGAGAAAGAGGTCAATCTGAGCGGCCCGGCGATCAAACAAATCATCGCCTCGTATACACGCGAGGCCGGGGTGCGCAATCTGGAGCGTCAGATTGCCAAGATATACCGTAAGGTGGTCAAGAAACTGCTGCTGGAGAAATGCGGTGGCCCGGTTGATGTGATGCCGGAAGATCTGGAGGATTACCTCGGCGCCAAGCGTTTTCGGCGGCTGGAGAGCGAGCAGGCCGATCAGGTGGGGCAGGTCAACGGGCTGGCCTGGACCGAGTTTGGCGGTGAATTACTGGCGATTGAAACCGTCGTCATGCCGGGCAAGGGCAAGCATGTCTTTACCGGTAAACTGGGCGACGTGATGCAGGAGTCGATTAGTGCGGCAATCAGCGTGGTCAGGAGTCGCAGTCTGGCGTGGGGTATCGACGGCGAGTTTTATCAAAATCAGGATGTGCATATTCACGTTCCGGAGGGCTCGACGCCGAAAGACGGCCCGAGTGCGGGCATCGGCATGTGTACTGCGATTGTGTCGGCGCTGACGGGTATTCCGGTGTTGTCGAACGTGGCGATGACCGGTGAAATTACGCTGCGCGGGGAAGTATTGCCGGTCGGCGGCCTGCGGGAGAAGCTGCTGGCCGCGCATCGGGCGGGCATTAAGCGGGTGCTGATCCCGGATGAAAACAGCCGGGAGTTGCGTGATATTCCCGAGAAAGTGATCGCGCGGCTGGAAATCAAGCCGGTCAGGTGGATTGATGAGGTGATCGAGCTTGCGTTGCAGCAGACGCCGCTGCCGGCGACCGTGGCCAAGCGAGCCGCCGAGAAACCGACAACGAAAAAAAGACCCCAGTCGCTGCCCAAACCCACGGCGCATTAGCGGAATGTCTGTTATTATGCGGCCGCCGGGCCGGATATTCGCCGGCGGTGTCGTGCGATAGGTCGGATACAAAAAATGGCGTGTTGCTGTTGGGGAAACACGCCGGGCAGGGTAAAATAGCTTTTGGTCGCCGTGCGTGAATATGCTACATTGCCCGGCGAGTTGTGCCACCGGGTTGAAATGCCAATAGCGAATGCACGATGCGATGGTCTGGTGGCGTCAAATAATCTCGGGGTTTTGCGGGTGAGAAAAGCGCGCAAGCGGGTGAAGGGCGGTTATCGGTTCGGTAAAACGCACAATGGTGTTGTTAACTTTCAATATGATAAAACGGGAGTAGACTCTTACGATGAATAAAGCAGATTTGGTTGAGGCGGTCGCCTCCAATACGGGCCTGGCAAAAGTGGATGCGACGAATGCGGTTGAAGCGGTGTTTAGCTCGATTACCCAGGTTTTGAAGACGGGTGATACGGTCTCGTTGCTCGGTTTTGGTACGTTTTCGGTCAGCCAGCGTGCTGCTCGTACCGGGCGCAATCCACGCACTGGCGAGACGATATCCATTCCGGCGGGTACGGTAGCCAAGTTCAAGGCTGGCAAAGGACTTAAAGAGGCGGTAAACTAGCTCGTTTGCCCGGGCGCTTAGCTCAGCTGGGAGAGCATCGCCCTTACAAGGCGAGGGTCGCAGGTTCGATCCCTGCAGTGCCCACCATTATCCGGGAGCGGTAGTTCAGTTGGTTAGAATACCGGCCTGTCACGCCGGGGGTCGCGGGTTCGAGTCCCGTCCGCTCCGCCAATCCAGCGTACACTTTGTGTTGTGCCCCGGCCATCGGGTCCGGTTGGTTTTTCCGACCGTTTCGATGCGCTGGGTGTGTAGAATAAAACTTCGACGCGTTACGGCGTTTTACGGTCTATTGAGTCATGCTTACGGCAATCCGCGAACATTCCAAAGGTTGGTTGGCCGGCATCGTGATCGGCGCCATCGTTCTGACTTTCGCCTTATTCGGTATCAGCTCGTATCTTGAGGGCGGCGCAGAGGTGCCGGTGGCGACGGTCAACGGTGAAGAAATTTCCCGCTATGCGCTGGAAAATCAGCTGTCGATCCAACGCCAGAACTATGCGGAGCAGCTGGGTGAAAACTTTAATCCGGCCTTGTTTTCCGGTCCGCGCGCGCGCCGACAGGTTTTGGAGTTTTTGATCGATGACCTGCTGGTCGAGCAGTATCTGGCCGAGCAAAATTATCGATTTTCCGATCAGCAACTGATCGCGCTGATTCAGACAATAGAATCATTTCAAAATGACGGCCAATTCGATGCCGAGCTGTACCAGCGTCTTTTATCGGACACCGGTTTAACCGCACAGGCCTACGAGGCCAGCCGGAGACGCAGCGGGATTTCGGCGCAATTGCGTACGGCGCTGAGTGAGTCGGCCTTTGTCCCGGAGACAGAATTAAATCGGCTGCTCGCATTGCAGGAACAGACCCGGATAGCGGAGTATGCGCTGCTGTCGGTCGATCAACTGGTGGCTGATATTGTCATCGATGAGGCCGATGCGCTGACTGAGTATGAGCAAAATACCGAGCAGTACCGGGCGCCGGAGCGGCTCAAGGTGGATTATATTGAACTGAGCGTCGATGTGCTCGGCGAGCGGGTGACACCGGGCGAGGAGGCGGTGTTGCAGCTGTGGGAGCAGGTGCAGGGACAGCACAAAACCGCGGAGTCCCGTCGGGCCAGTCATATTTTGTTCCAGGCGGCGAGTCCGGATGACGAGCAACAGCAGCAGGCCGTTCGCGCCAAAGCGGAAAGTGTGCTGGCCGAGGCGCAAGGGGGCGCGGATTTTGCCGAGTTGGCGCGCACGCATTCCGATGACCCGGGTTCCGGTGCTCAAGGCGGCGACCTGGGCGTCATTGCCAGAGATCAGATGGTCAAGCCGTTTGAAGACGCCGTTTTTGCAATGGAGAAGGATGAGATTCAGGGCTTGATCGAATCGGATTTCGGCTATCACATTATTAAGCTCACCGAGTTGGTGCCGGGGCGGCAGCAGACGCTGGAAGAAGTGCGGCCCGAGGTTGAAGATGCGGTGCGCAGAGTGGAGGCGGAAAATCTGTTTGCCGATTTTTCCCGCTCTTTCAGGGAATGGGTGTTTGAAGATGCGACCAGTCTGACGGCGGCGGCCGAGGCGGTGGGGCTGCCAGTGCAGACCAGCGACTGGTTTACGCGGGAGTCGGGTGACGGCATTGCGTCTGAGCCGGAGGTGCGGCAGGTGGCCTTTGCACCGGATGTGATTGAGGAGGGGGTGAATAGCCCGGTGGTCGCGATTGGGTTCGATACATTGATCGCCATGCGCAAGCAGACGCATGAGCCGACAGTGATAAAACCGTTCGAGCAGGTGAAGGAAGAGATTACCGAAAAACTGCAATTGCAGCGTGCCGGCGAACAGGCGACCGAACAGGGCAGGCAGTGGGTTGAACAATTGAACCAGGGCGCGGAATGGGCAGTGTTGACGGAGCAGGCGGGGCTGAGTGCGCAGCCGCTGCCGGAAAAGCGCGATTGGATTCCGGCGGCGTTGGATCAGTTGGGCAATGCGGTGTATGCGCATGCCGTGGACAAGCTCGATGCGGTGGTTTACAGCGGGGTTAGCCTGTCCAACGGCGATTATGCGCTGTATGCCCTCAAAGACATTCGCCCGGGCGACCTTGACGAGATCGAGGAATCGATCAAGGATGAATTGAAGCAGCGGCTGCTCGACCGTGACGGCAGAGAGATGTACCGGCAGTTTGTCGCCCAGCTGCGCGGGCAGGCGGACGTGGCGGTGGATGAGTCGCTATTTGCAAGCGACGCCGGCGCCGATATTTGATCGCCCTGTTTTTCTATTGGTTTCTATTGGCCAGCCGGCCGATGCGGTTTCGCGTGTGACGTGTGTCCGGGGTAGTTGCCGGTTTCGGGGGCGATGCTGTTTGCCCGGTTCAGGCGAGCGACCAGGAATGCGTTAACCCGGCTTGCAACGGCACTACCCGGCACCGTTCGCTGCCGGGCCGGTTATCTTCGCCATGATCTTCGCGGACGGCTGCTGGCGCCGTATAGCTGTGCGCTACGCTCCACGCGCGCTTCACCAGTTTCAGCTTGCCGGTGTTGCGCGGATAGCCATAGAAATCCGCGCCGTAATGGCTGGCGAAACCCTCTAGTTTGTCGAGCGCATCCATCGCGTCGAACACCTCCGCATACATTTCAATCCCGGCGTAGGCGGTATAACAGCCGGCGCAGCCACAGCTGGCCAGCTTGTCCGCCTCGGTGTGCGGGGCGCTGTCGGTGCCGAGGAAGAATCGATTGCTGCCGCTGATGGCGGCGTTGACCAGCGCCCGGCGGTGGTGTTCCCGCTTTAGAATCGGCCGGCAGTAGTAGTGTGGTCGAAGCCCGTTTTCAAACAAGGCGTTGCGGTTAAATTGCAGATGCTGCGGCGTGATCGTGGCCGCGATCCGGTCGTTGCCGGATAACACGAAATCGACCGCCTCGGCGGTGGTGACGTGCTCCAGGACGATTTTCAGAGCGGGCAATTCACTGCGCAACGGCTGCAATACCCGCCGGATAAACGCCGCTTCCCGATCGAATACATCGACCTCGCTGTCGGTTACTTCGCCGTGCACCTGCAAAATGACCCCGTGCTTTGCCATACACGCCAGTACCGGCATGACCCGGTTGATATCGCTGACACCGCTATCGGAGTGGGTGGTGGCGCCGGCCGGGTACAGCTTGAAACCGCCGATGCCGGCTTGTTTGGCTGCGCGCACCTGATCGACGGCTGTCCGGTCGGTCAGGTACAGCGTCATGATCGGGTTGAAGCGACTGCCGGGCGGCAGTGCGGCGATAATGGCTTCCCGGTAGGCTATGGCCTGATCCACGGTGCAGACCGGCGGCTGCAGGTTGGGCATCACCAGCGCCCGCGCGAAGCGGGCGGCGGTGTGCGCCGCTGCGATGCGCAGCAATTCGCCATCGCGCAGATGCACATGCCAGTCATCCGGCTGGGTGATAGTGAGGGTCTGGTTCATTGCGAGTAATCCGGTTTTCCGCCGAGCGGGATGATAGCGCGATTGGCCGCCGCCGGGCAGCCATGTATACAACGGTTATGCCAATCCGGCCGATCAATACATATCGATTGGATCGATGTCTATCGACCAGCGCACGGCGCCTTTTTTCAGCTTCTCGGTCTGTTCAATCCAGGGCGTCAGCAAGCGGTGCAGATCGCTTCTGCGCGGCGCCCGGACCAGCAATTGCCAGCGGAAGCGGCCGGCCAGCTTTTCCATCGGCGAGGCGACCACATCCATGATGTCTGATTCCTCCGCCTTGTGCGCCGTTTGCACCCGTCTGCCGACCGCGCGTACCTGGTCGAGAAACGCCCGTGGAGCTGTTTTATCGGTGGACTCGGCCCGCCACAGGGCGAGAAATCGATACGGCGGGAAGCCGGCCTGCCGGCGCTCCTGCAAGTAGTGTCTGGCAAACCGGTCGTAGTCGTGCCGCTGGATGAAGTGCAGTATTTCGCTTTGCGGGTAGCTGGTCTGGATCAGTACCTGTCCGCTATGCTGCGCCCGTCCGGCGCGCCCGGAGACTTGCACCAGTTGCTGGAACAGATGTTCGGCGGAGCGGAAGTCGACGCCAAACAGCCCCTGGTCGGCATTCACGATGCCGACCAGAGTCACCCTGGGGAAATCGTGCCCTTTGCTGATCAGCTGGGTGCCGACGACAATATCCACCGCGTTAGCCCGGATCTGTTCCAGCGCGGTGGTCAGTTGCGTCTGGGTGGTAATTTGATCGCGATCCAGGCGCAAAATACGCGCCGCGGGTATTTTCGCCGCCAGTCCGTGCGCCACCCGCTGGGTGCCGATGCCGGTTTTGGTTAAATTGCCGCGGCACTGTGGGCACTGTTCGAGCGCCGGCCATTGACCGGCGCAATGATGACAGCGAAACTTGTGCGAGGGCTGATGGTAGGTCATGCGGGCGTCGCAGTGCTGGCAGCTTGCCTGCCAGCCGCAGCCGATACAGTGCACCATCGGGGCAAAACCGCGACGATTGATGAACAGGATGGTTTGTTCGCCGCGCTCCAGGCGCAGCCTGACGGCGTTCAGCAGTGGCTGGCTGATGCCGTCGGTCGGCGTAAACTGTTTCAAATCGATGGTTTCGATCGATGGCAGTTTGGCCCGGCCGTAGCGCTGCTGCAATACCAGCTGCCGGCAGCGCCCCTGGTTAACCCGATGCGTCGATTCCAGCGACGGGGTGGCCGAGCCAAGGACGATGGGAATCTGCTCCATGCTGGCGCGCTGCAGGGCAATATCGCGCGCGTTGTAGCGGAAGCCGTCCTGCTGCTTATAGGAGGGGTCGTGCTCTTCATCGACAATGATCAGCCCCAGTCCGGGCAGCGGGGCAAATACCGCCGAGCGGGTTCCCAGTACGGTAGCTACGTTGCCGCGCCGCGCCAGCCACCAGTTGCGGTAGCGCGCGCGCTCGCTCAGGCCGGAATGCAATACACCCAGATTGCGCCCCAGGCGGGCCTTGATGCGCGCGATGAACTGCGGGGTCAGCGTGATTTCCGGCACCAGAATCAGCACTTGCCGGCCTTGCGCGATGATCGCCTGCGCCGCTTCCAGATAGACCTCGGTTTTACCGCTGCCGGTGATGCCTTGCAGCAAAAAAGAGACAAACCCGCTGTCGGCGAGTATCGCCTGCACCGCCTGCTGCTGCGCCTCGGTCAGGGTCGGCCGCGCTTCGGTGGGGTCGGTGGCATCCACATCCGGCGGCGTGCTACGCTGCTGTGCCTGCACCAGGTGTTTTTTTTGCAGGGCCCGCAGAGCGGGTTGATACGCGTCGATGGCCTGGGCCAGCTGGTCGTGCCGCATCCAGCCGTGGGTGTGAATGCAGTCGAATACGCGCCGTTGTTTCGGTGCCCGCTGAAGCGCCTGACGTGCCTGTGGGATGTCGGTATCGGGTGCGATTCGATAGCATGGCCGGCTATCCGGGTCGGGTACGGATTTGGCCTGCCGCAGCAGCGTCGGCAGTGCGGTTTGCATGACCTCGCCAATCGGATGGTGATAATAGCGGCTGGCCCAGCTCAGCAGCCGCTGCAGCGAGCACGGGAAAACCGGTTCCGTATCGAGCACTTTTTCGATCGGCTTGAGCTCACCGTCGTACCGGCTGGTCCGGTTGGCGAGCACAACCCCGACCAGCCTGCGGCGCCCGACCGGAACCACGACGCGGGCGCCGCTGGCGATGCCTTTGGCGCCCAGGTAATCCAGTGTGCGGCGCAGCGGTATCGGGACGGCTATCTGGTAGCGGGTTTGGGGGGCGGCCATCTACAGCGGCGTCGTCATCTATCGACAGTGCCGGCCCGGCGCCTGGTCGGCTTGACTGGCGCTCGCCGGCCTGCCGGCTCGGGTTTGCTCAAGTCGATGTCGGCGATGCGCCGATGCCCGGTGACGAGGTTACTCACAGGATCTGTGGATAACCCTGTGAATAAAATCTTGAAAAGCGGATTGTGTACGCCATTCGAGGCGCCGCTTCGATAACGGCTGAAAAAGTGAGGGTTTTTGTAAAAATCATTTAATAACAAGGAGTTGTTAATTTTTAATCAAGCTATGGCTGCACTATTGCATGTTAGTCGGGGTCTTTTCGGCCGGTGGTGCGTATCTGTGCATAATTCTATTGAAACAAGTCAAACCAAACAGTTAGGCGTGTAATATCTCAATAAACACCAACTAAAAACAGTAAACTCACTACCGAGGTGATTGGTCATAATCGGGCGCATCCTCAGAGAATATCCCGCACCTCGACGGTAAACCGACCGTTGCGGCTCTCGCTCAAAAATCGCCGCAGCGTCAGGTCGATCACCCGAAAGGCGATCTCGTCCCAGGGAATTTGATGGTTCTCGAACAGTGCAACCTCCAGGCTTTCCTCGCCGACATAAAAGCCGTTTGGTTTGGCCAGTCGCGCCCGGTACATGACATAGACTTGATTCATTTTGGGCAGGCTGTAGATCCCGTACAACTGTGAATCGACGATGGCCGCGCCGGCTTCTTCCAGCGTTTCCCGCGCCATGCCCTGCTCCAGTGTTTCCCCATTTTCCAGAAACCCGGCGGGCAGCGTCCAAAACCCTCTGCGCGGCTCGATGGCCCGTTTGCACAGCAGAATTTTGCCGTTGCAAACCGGGATGCAGCCGGCCACCACTTTGGGGTTTTGATAATGAATCGCACCGCACTGCCGGCAGACAAAACGGGGGCGGTTGTCGCCGGCCGGGATGGTCAGACCGACAGCGTGGCCGCATTGTGTGCAGAAATTTATCGGTTCCGATTGCATAAACTGATAATATCGTTTCCTGCTGCATAACGACAGCCCGGCGGCCGCTTTAATCGCCGCTGCCTGGGCTGAAAACGATCGGGTTAACGGCGAGCGGAGCCGCGATGGCGAGCACACAAATTCTGATTACCGGCAACAGCCGCGGCCTTGGCTGCGCGCTGACCGAATGGTACCTGCGTAACGGCCATCGGGTTTATGGGTTGAGTCGGCGGGGATGTGGCCTGCAGCATGACCGGCTGCAAGACCGGCGGGTTGACCTCGAACAGATCGATACCATTCAGCCGGCCCTGACGCAATTGCTGCAAGGGGTGGATGCGCTGGAGGTCGTCTATTTGAACGCCGCGGTTTTAGGCACGGTTGGGGCGATGTCGGAGACCGCGCTTGACGCGATCCATCGGGTCATGAATATCAATCTATGGGCGAATAAGGTATTGCTGGACTGGCTTATTCAGCGGGCGCTGCCAGTCCGACAGATAGTGCTGATCTCCTCCGGTGCGGCAGTCAGGGGCGGCTACGGCTGGTCGGCCTATTCGCTGTCCAAGGCGGGGTTGAATATGCTGGCCCAGCTATACGCGCATGAATTTCCGGCCACCCATATATGCGCCCTGGCGCCGGGCCTGATCGATACCGATATGCAGCAAATCATCAGCGACCCCGAACAGGTTGATGCGGCGCGTTTCGCTGACTTTCGGCGGCTGCGCGATGTGCGCACCGCAAACCAAATGCCCGGCAGCGAGCGGGTGGCCGACATAATCGCGACCAGCCTCGCGCGGCTGCGGCAAACCCCCAGCGGCTCGTTCCAGGATATCCGGGATTTTTAAACCGCACCGCCGTATCATCTCGTTTTTATCCCGCAACGGTGTCGGGGTGTTGCCGGCGCGGCGCGGGCGAAGCGGTGCGATCATGCCCTGCCGGGCGGTTGGGCCGGTCTTATTGCAGCGGTGTTGCCTCCAATAAGCGACTGAGCTCAAACAGCCGATTCTCGCTGCTCATTTCAAGAAAAAGCTGCCGGTTGGCCGTGCTACGCATCAGCAGCTCCGCCGTTTGAAAGCTCACCCAATCGAAATCGTTCCAGATTTCCTCACCGCCTGGCCACCGGTGCGCCGGCGCTTTTGGTTGCAGTGCGTGGCGCAGGAAGCCGCTGATCGCACGATGGGCCTCCAGCAATTCATGCGATGCCGGCGATGATGCGTTGTCGTTGCACGGTTCGATCTCGCCGATGATCAGCTGATCCGGCCTTGTGCTGTGGCGCGTGACCTTGAACCGCTGTTCACCGACGCAGTGCAGCCCCAGCAGCCCGTCATCCAGCTGGTCGAAGTCAACGATGCGCGCGCACGTGCCGACGCGGTGAAATGTGGCGGCGTCTCCGGCCTCCTGGCCCTGTTTGATCAACACCACCCCAAACGGCTGACCCGATTTCATTCGCTCGCCGACCATGGCCAGATACCGGGGTTCAAAAATCCGCAGCCCCAGCGTGCTATGGGGAAATAAAACCGTGTTCAGGGGAAACAGCGGGATCGATTCTGCCATTGTCGATGCGTCAAAGCGGTGTCAATCCGGCCTGGCCGGGTTGATGATTGCCCCCGCCATCGCCGCTGGTCGGCGCGGGTGAACGGCGGTTCGGCGGAGATGATCTAAACGTGCCACCCGCCGATATTACCCCGGATGCGCATTCCTGGCCACGGGGCTGCACGATTGTGGGTGCAAGCGGCGCCGAATGCGCCGCCATGTCCGATCAATTCGAGCCGCACGACCGAAAAAAATAAATTGCGATATACTGCCAATTGAGCGGCTAAGGGTATACATTATATCAACTGAACCAGTTGACTCGAGCCGTTGCCGGGGAATTTGCCTGATGCACTTTCGCCCTCGTCGGCGTAGAGTCGAACAATCAAGCCAGCCCGCCATGCCACGACGTTCCAGCCGCCGCGCCCGATTAGATGCATCACTGCGAGCCGATTCGCCGCAGCGCAACGTGAATTATCGCAGGTTGAAAAACCCGCTGATTCGTCAGCCGTCTTTTTCCGCCGACCAGCTCGACGCGATCCATCAAACCGCGCTGAATGTGATCGAACAGCTGGGCATACGCATACTCAGTCAGGAAGCGCGGCAGCGATTCCAGCGTGCCGGCGCCCGGGTGGACCCGGATACCTGGCTGGTGCGGATTGACCGCGCGCTGGTCGAACAGGCGCTGCAAAGCGCACCGAGCGAATTTGTGCTGCACGGCGCGACGGCGGAAACAAACGTCACGCTCGGCGGTGACAATATTGCCTTTGTCTGTGTTGGCGGGCCGCCGTACATTTCCGACCTTGACCGCGGCAAACGCAGCGGTACGCTGGAAGACTGCCGCAACATCATCAAACTCTCGCAGCATTTTGACGTCATTCATATGCAGTCGCCGAATGTCGAACCGCAGGATATTGGACTGCATCTGCGTCATTTGCATACCACCGAAAGCCAGCTGACACTCAGCCATAAGCCGTTTTTTATCTTTTCGCGCGGGACGCGGCAGGTGCACGACGGCTTCGCCATGGCGCGTATCGCACGCCGGCTAAGCGAGCAGGAATTTCGCGACAAGGCGTACTGCTACACGGTCATCAACACCAACTCACCGCGGCAGCTGGATGTGCCGATGTGCCGGGGGATTATGGATTTTGCCGCCGCCGGCCAGGTGTCGGTGATTACGCCGTTTACCCTGGCCGGCGCCATGGCGCCGGTGACCATGTCGGGCGCGCTGGTGCTGCAGCATGCCGAGGCGCTGGCCGGCATCACGCTGGCACAGATTGTTCGCCCCGGCGCGCCCGTGGTGTACGGCTCGTTCACGTCGAATGTGGATATGAAATCCGGGTCGCCGGCGTTTGGCACGCCCGAGTTTGTGCAGGCCGCATTCGGTGCCGGACAGCTCGCCCGCCACCTCGAACTGCCGTGGCGCGGTTCGGCGGCGACGGCATCGAATGCGCCGGACGCGCAGGCGGTCTACGAATATGCGATGTCCGCCTGGGGCAGTATTCTCGGCGGTGTCAATATGATGGTGCATGCCGCCGGCTGGCTGGAGGGCGGGCTGACGGCGTCGATGGAAAAATATATTCTCGATATCGAAATGCTGCAAACCTTCGCCGAAATTTTTCAGCCGCTGGCGGCCGACTCTGCCGAGCTGGCGTTTGACGCGATTGCCAGCGTCCCGCCGGGGGGGCATTTTTTTGGCTGCGACCACACCATGACGCGCTACCAGACCGCCTTTTATCAACCGCTGGTGTCGGACTGGAGCAATTTTGGTGCGTGGGTGGAGAGCGGCAGCCGCACGGCGACCGAGCGCGCCAACGGCATCTGGAAAGAGATTCTCAACCAATTCGAGCCGCCGAACATCGACCCGGCTACGGTGGAGGAATTGCACGCCTTTATCCGGCAGCGAACCGAGCAGGGTGGCGCGCGCCCCGATGACTGAGCCCGCCCGACACCAATCCGGCGGCCAATGCCGCCGCACCCGCGGCGCTACCCGGCCCTCGATTTGTGCCCGCCGCGGCGGCAAAATCAGACGCGGCATACCCCGGGCGGCTGCGCTACTGTTTTTCTGTACGCAGATTGCCGGCGCCGATTTTTTGCCGACCGACCTGGAAGAATACTGTCGCTCTTATGCCCGGGCGGTTCCTGAAAGGCTGCTGCACCGGCCCGCTGACCGCTACGTGGTCGGCTCGGCCAGCGTTACCCGGGTGCGCTCCCCAATCGGGCGCTGGCTGTCAAATCTGTTCCAGCCCGCCAACTCCCGGTTCCATGCCGGCTATCGGTGTGATTTTTCGATCACCCATCAAGATGCGTTGCATCCGGCCTCAGTCCAGTTGCTGGTGGCCAATACGCTGGGTTACGCCGAGCATACGCAATGGCCGCATTTGCAGATCATCCCTATCCGGGCTATCGACGACCCCGACAACGGGCGAACCGGGTACGTGGTGGTCAAATATCTCGAAGGCCTGGAGTGGCGCAAGTGAGCGGGCTGCCGGGCCCGGCGCCCGCTCGACAAGGCCGCTTATCGACCAATGACACCGCAGGCAACCCTGGCCCCACCGCCACCCAGCGGGTGCGGCCGGTCGGCGTAATTATCCCCGCCCATGTGAATCATCAGCGCGCGCCCCTCGATATCCGCCAGTTTGACGCGGGGCGCTAAAACGGGATAGTGCGCGCTGCCGTTTTCGGCCACCACCAGGCCGGGCAGGTCGCCAAGATGGCCGTCACCCCAGGGCGTATCGTGGTGGTTGCTGCCGGCCGGGTCGAAATGGCCGCCGGCGGATAGCCCGGCCACCATCCTGCCGTCTTTTTGTTTGGCTGCACAGCTGCCGTTTTGATGCACATGAAAGCCGTGAATCCCGCTGCTCAGCCCGGTCAGCGCGGGCGTGATGAGCAGGCCAAACCGCGAGTCTGCGAGCGCCACCGAGCCAATCGCCGGGCCGTCACCCCGGCTGTCAATCAGGTGCATTTCCACGCTCAATTCGGCTGCGAGCGCTGCCGGCAATATCGCTACGGCACTGCAGATAATCAGGATTTTTATTGTGTTTATGATGCGCATAGCGGTACCCTCACTGGTTTGTTTTGTACATTGGAAGTATTCGATTTTATACTCCCCGGCTGCAAATATTTCGATTTTCCGGATATTCCGACTTTCCGGATGGTATGAATTTGTATCCGGCTGCTTTGGTCGATTGACAGAATTATGCGCCTGCAACGTTTGATAGAGTCCTCGCAGTTTGAGCGCGGCATCCTGGTGTTGATCATCATCAACGCCATGACGCTGGGGTTGGAAACCAGCGACACGGTCACGCGGGCAATCGGCCCGATACTGACAGCCCTCGATCGGGTTATTCTGGCGGTGTTTGTGCTGGAGCTCGGGATGCGGTTATGGGTCTACCGGACCGGCTTTTTCCGCGATCTGTGGCGCAACTTTGATTTGTTGATTATCGTGATCGCGTTGCTGCCTGCCAGCGGCAATCTGTCGATATTGCGGGCGCTGCGCATTCTGCGGGTGTTGCGCGTCGTCGGTATGATGCCGTCGTTGCGCCGGGTGGTCGGCGGCCTGGTGGCGTCATTGCCGGGTATGGGGTCAATTACCCTGCTGCTCGCGCTGGTGTTTTATATTTTCTCCGTCATGGCCACCAACCTGTACGGCGACGCCTTCCCGCAGTGGTTTGGCACCCTGGGCCGGTCGGCCTACTCGTTGTTTCAGATCATGACGCTGGAAAGCTGGTCAATGGGCATCGTGCGCCCGGTACTGGTCATTTTCCCGTTTGCGTGGATTTTCTTTGTGGTGTTTATTATCTGTACGACGTTTACGGTATTGAATCTGTTTATCGGCATCATCGTATCGGCCATGCAGGCGGAGCATGAGGATGCAGCCAACGCGGAACGGGAGGCGTTGCGGCGGGATCAGGCGAGAATTCTCGAGGAAGTCAGCGCACTGCGACAGCAGATCAAACAGCTATCGGAGCCGCGCTAAACCCCGCTACGCGCTCGCCTGACCGCCGCACGCGGTTGGTCATGCCGTTATAAGGCCATATTTTTCAGCTGCTTGAGCGGCAGAATTTTTACCCGCTTGCTGGCTGGTTTTGCCGCCACGTCCATGGTTTCACCCGGGCGAAACGGGTTGGGCACCCCTTTGCGCGCCTTGCTGGCCGGTTTTTTTATCACCTGAATTTTAAACATCCCAGGCAGTTTGAACACACCGGCAGAACGGGGTTTTACATGCGCTTCGATTAAACTGCCCATGGATTCCAGCACGGCTCTGACCGCTTTTGCCGGCAGATCGGTGTCGTCGGCAATCGTTTTTATCATTTCAGATTTATTCAGCGGGGCTTGATAGGATTTTTTCATACGTGTTTACCGATAGAGGTTGTTATGGGAACTCGATTATAATTCATTTGGTATTGCACGGAAATAGAATTGGTGCAAAATTCAAATAGCCGGGATTGGCGCGCGCTGTTGTATCGCGGTGCGCCATACTGCGTATTGTCGGTCGTTGAGCGGGTGAATCTGACGGGCTGCGTTCGCCCAATCAGCGGCGTTGGTTATGCGGCAGCCCACTTCTATCCTGAAACCGACAGCCCGAAACCGGCAGGTGAAACATGAAAAATTATCAGCAGTATATCGATGGCGAATGGTGTGATGCCTCCGACGGCGGCACAATCACCAGCATCAACCCGGCCAATGAAACTGCCTGGGCGACGGTGCCGGGCGCCACCCGGGACGACGTCGACCGCGCCGTCGCTGCGGCCAAACGCGCCCTGCATACCGGCGGGTGGGCCGGCATGACCGCGACCGAGCGCGGCGGCTGTTTATACAAACTGGCCGATTTGGTCGCCGAGCAGGCGCATTATCTGGGCGGGATTGAAACCACAGACAGCGGCAAACTGGCCAAAGAGACGCGGGCGCAAACCGGCTATGTGGCGAATTATTACCGCTACTTTGCCGGCCTGGCGGACAAAATCGAAGGCGCGACGCTGCCGATTGACAAGCCCGATATGCATGTTTTTACCAGCCGGGAACCGGTCGGCGTGGTGGCCGCCGTGGTGCCCTGGAATGCCCAGATGTTTCTGACCGCCACCAAGCTCGGGCCGGCGCTCGCTGCCGGTAATACGGTGGTGTTGAAGGCATCGGAAGAGGCGGCGGCGCCGCTGTTCGAGTTTGCCAGAATAGCGCACCAGGCCGGTTTCCCGCGCGGGGTGATCAATGTGGTTACCGGCTATGGCGAGCCCTGCGGCCGGGCGTTGACCGGGCACCCGGATGTGGCCCGGGTGGCGTTTACCGGCGGCCCGGAAACCGCCGCCAGGGTGATTGAAAATACGGCCGCGAACTTTGCCCACGTCTCGCTCGAGCTGGGCGGCAAGTCGCCTATTCTGGTGTTCGATGATGCGGACCTGGACAGCGCGGTAAACGGCATCATCGCCGGTAATTTCGGCGCCTCGGGACAAAGCTGTGTCGCCGGGTCGCGGGTCATGATCCAAAACCGGGTTTTCGATCAGGTGCTGGAGCGGCTGGTCGAGCGCGCCGGCCGGATCAAAATAGGCGACCCGCTGGCCGAGCAGACACAGATGGGGCCGTTGGCAACCCGCGCTCAGGTTGAGCGGATTGTCGATTCGTTGCAGCAATCCCGACAGCAGGGCGCCGAGATTCGATACGGCGGCCGGCCGCCGGCTGAATTTGACGCCGGCTATTACTTTGAGCCGACGATACTGGTCTGCCCCGATCAGCAGGTCCATACGGTACAAAACGAGATGTTTGGGCCGGTGATGAGCGCGCTGCGGTTCGATGACGAAGACGAGGGCATTGCCATGGCCAACCACACCCGGTTTGGCCTCGGCGCCGGTGTGTTTACCGAAAACCTGGCGCGCGCCCACCGCGTGAGCGCCCGGATTCGCGCCGGCATCGTATGGGTGAACACCTATCGCGCAATTTCACCGATTGCGCCTTTCGGTGGTTTTGGGCGCAGCGGCTATGGCCGTGAAGCCGGCGTCGAGTCGATCCTGGACTACACCCGCACCAAAACCACCTGGATCAATATCTCATCCACACCGATGGCCAACCCGTTTGTTGTGCGTTAGCCGACCGTTGCGCGGTTTGCCCGGCCTCGAGCCGCCGCCACCCGGGTTGACCCGCCGCGGCGATGCGACTGGCGAGCATGGCGTCGTCGATACGCTACCGGCGCCGCAGGCCGTCCGATGGCCGGGCACATTTTCTGCCGCACTGCGCGGATAGACCGGAGCGCGGTATATGAAACAGACTATCCCCAACCTGCTGAGCATACTGCGCATCGTCATGGTGCCCGGTCTTTTGGCGGCGGCGTGGTTTGGACAAGAGATGCTGTTTCTGTCCGCGCTGGTGGTTGCATTGGTGTCGGACGTTGCCGACGGGTATCTGGCTCGCCGGTTCGAGGTGGTTACCGAGCTCGGCGCCAGGCTGGATAGCTGGGGCGATATGGCGACCTACCTCAGCGTGCCCCTGTGCGCCTGGTGGCTGTACCCGGAGCTGCTCGAAAAAGAGTATCGGTTTGTCTTGATAACGGTAGCCGCCTACGCTATCCCTATCGTCGCCAGTGTGTGGAAGTTTCGCTGCCTTGCCAGCTATCATACCTGGAGCGCAAAGCTGTCGGCGGTGGTGATGGGGACAGCGGTGCTGGTGCTGTTCATCACCGGACATGCGGCGCTATTCAGAGCGGCTGCCATTATTCAGGCGCTGGTTGCGCTCGATTGTTTGCTGATCACCGTCCGGTTAAGCCGACCGCAAAGCAACGTAAAATCATGCTGGCATGTATGGCGGAGGGAAAATATCGGCGCACAGGGTATCCGGGAATAGGCGCCGATACGGTGGGTGGTGATGGCGGCCGGCCAACAACGGCATGGCCAATTGTTGCCCGGTTGCCGCCCGCTCGTATGCGGTGAATCTATCCCGCTATTGCAATAATATTTACCTTGCCTGGTGGCGTTTATTTACGAGGGAATGCGAGGGTGACAGGATTAGCTCCACTGAATAGGCGTCACCTTGAGGGGACTGAGTTTCCTGGCACTGAATTGCTGCTGGTTGGAATGACTCGCGATGGTGCTTTTGTCTGCTTTGTAGCGCTACCGCTTGATTGATCGGCTCCATTTAATTGGCCGGGGCTTTTGGAGCAGACAGTAGTGTTGCCGGGAGAGTAGTCACTCTGCTCTTTTTTCAGGCGGGTCTATCCCTTTGATTGTCATACGGATAGGAACCCTTATAAAGGCTCCATTCAAAATAAAAGGTTCAGAAACATTTATTATGAGGAACCTGGCTTTAATTATGTTTCCTTCTTCACTCACCCCCTCACCATTGAGAAGCTCATCAGCGTATCCAACTACTTCTAAAGTCACAGTTGCAGGTCCACAATTTGCATCCTTCGGAGTTGGGAGTGGTTTTGCTCTTTCGTTTCTCGCAACGTCAGCATAGCTTTGCATGTGATCTCTGGCTAGCTTAGCACCAGCTCTAGTTTGGCATATAAAAACTGGTCTATTCTTATATTTTTTATCGCGCTCTACTACTCTTCCTTGCGCTATGGAGACGGCGGTCATTGCTAAAAAAAATACCCCCGCACTCAAAGCGAACCTGTTAAAAAATCTTTTCATCTCAACTCCAGGTAGCAACATGCCTCAAAAAGATTAAGGTCACTGACTCATCCTAACCTATCGGTACTACTGCGGCAATTATTACACCCATTCAATTCCTCATCGCCTCCGGGCGCCGGGGTGTGCTGCCGGTCGGGGTGTGGTCCGCGGTCTAAAAGCGGCGCTGCCTGCCGTTCTATCAGGCGCAGTTTCTGCCGCCGACTCAGCCGTTTGATGCTATGCTCCCGTCTGCTCGCCGCTGCGCGGTCGGCGCTCGGTTCGACATACACCAGCACCACCGGCCGGCGACCGCGGGTGTAGCCGGCCCCGGTTCCGTGGTTGTGCCGTTGCAGCCGTAGCGGTAGATTATTGGTAATGCCGGTATAGATCGTGTTGTCGGCGCAGCGCACCATATAGACACTCCAGTCGGTCATGTTCGGTGGGCGGCCTGGAGTGGGCGCCGGTCGCAGTGAATGCGCGCCGCTATGGCGTATGGCATGTGACCGCACCGATACGGTGTCAGGGCCGACCGGCGCATCGGTTTGGCGGATTCGAGCAATGCGAGCATGGGCAAATCAAGGCAGGGCCATACAAGCCGCCGTAGCGAGACGCAATACGGTGTTTGGCCGATTGTTTACAGTATACACCACAGCAGATTTTGTCCCCGCGCCGGGCCGTCATTTCTCAGGCGCGTTTTCAGGTGCACCACGCGGCCTGTACCGGATTGCATCGAGACGGTGTATGCCGCACAGACGGCGCGCATAGCGTCAGACTGGGCGGCGTGGATGGCGACAGCGTGTAAACGGTGACTAAAACCGGCGACCTCAATCTGGCATCGATTCCGCCCCTGCTGCGGGCCGGGGTCGAACATGCCTGGCGGCGGTATACGCAGGCTTGCAGTCAAACCCCCGACAATATTGCCGTGGCCGCATCGCGTGCGGAGCTTGCCCGGGTGTGGGCCGGCAGTGAATTTGTCGCCACCAGTTGCATACAAAACCCCGATTTACCGGTGGAGCTGATCACCGGCGGTGAGCTGGACCGCCCGCTGACCGCCGCGCGGTTGACGGCGGCAGCGGCGGATTATTTCCACGCCATCGTCGATGAAGCCGACCTGCACCGGCGGCTGCGGCGATTTCGGCGGCGCTACATGCTGTGCCTGGCCTGGCGCGACCTGGCCGGTCTGGCCGACCTCGAACAAACGATGCACGGGGTGTGTGCGCTGGCCGAGGTGTGCATTCAGACCGCACTCAAATGGCACTCGCGCTGGCTCGAGCTGCGCTTCGGCACGCCGCGGGACGAGCAGGGCCGGGCGGTGCATCTGGTGGTCGTCGGGCTGGGCAAGCTGGGCGGCGGCGAGTTGAACTATTCATCGGACGTCGATTTGATGTTTGCCTTAGTATATCGATGGCGAATGGTGTGATGCCTCCGATGGCGGCACAATCACCAGCATCAACCCGGCCAATGAAAATGCCTGGGCGACGGTGCCAGGCGCCACCCGGGACGACGTCGACCGCGCCGTCGCTGCGGCCAAACGCGCCCTGCATACCGGCGAGTGGGCCGGCATGACCGCGACCGAGCGCGGCGGCTGTTTATACAAACTGGCCGATTTGGTCGCCGAGCAGGCGCATTATCTGGGCGGGATTGAAACCACAGACAGCGGCAAACTGGCCAAAGAGACGCGGGCGCAAACCGGCTATGTGGCGAATTATTACCGCTACTTTGCCGGCCTGGCGGACAAAATCGAAGGCGCGACGCTGCCGATTGACAAGCCCGATATGCATGTTTTTACCAGCCGGGAACCGGTCGGCGTGGTGGCCGCCGTGGTGCCCTGGAATGCCCAGATGTTTCTGACCGCCACCAAGCTGGGGCCGGCGCTCGCTGCCGGCAATACGGTGGTGTTGAAGGCATCGGAAGAGGCGGCGGCGCCGATGTTCGAGTTTGCCAGAATAGCGCACCAGGCCGGCTTCCCGCGCGGTGTGATCAATGTGGTTACCGGCTATGGCGAGCCCTGCGGCCGGGCGTTGACCGGGCACCCGGATGTTGCCCGGGTGGCGTTTACCGGTGGCCCGGAAACCGCCGCCAGGGTGATTGAAAATACGGCTGCGAACTTTGCCCACGTCTCGCTCGAGCTGGGCGGCAAGTCGCCTATTCTGGTGTTCGATGATGCGGACCTGGACAGCGCGGTAAACGGCATCATCGCCGGTAATTTCGGCGCCTCGGGACAAAGCTGTGTCGCCGGGTCGCGGGTCATGATCCAAAACCGGGTTTTCGATCAGGTGCTGGAGCGGCTGGTCGAGCGCGCCGGCCGGATCAAAATAGGCGACCCGCTGGCCGAGCAGACACAAATGGGGCCGTTGGCGACCCGCGCTCAGGTTGAGCGGATTGTCGATTCGCTGCAGCAATCCCGACAGCAGGGCGCCGAGATTCGATACGGCGGCCGGCCACCGGCTGAATTTGACGCCGGCTATTACTTTGAGCCGACGATACTGGTCTGCCCCGATCAGCAGGTCCATACGGTACAAAACGAGATGTTTGGGCCGGTGATGAGCGCGCTGCGGTTCGATGACGAAGACGAGGGCATTGCCATGGCCAACCACACCCGGTTTGGCCTCGGCGCCGGTGTGTTTACCGAAAACCTGGCGCGCGCCCACCGCGTGAGCGCCCGGATTCGCGCCGGCATCGTATGGGTGAACACCTATCGCGCAATTTCACCGATTGCGCCTTTCGGTGGTTTTGGGCGCAGCGGCTATGGCCGTGAAGCCGGCGTCGAGTCGATCCTGGACTACACCCGCACCAAAACCACCTGGATCAATATCTCATCCACACCGATGGCCAACCCGTTTGTTGTGCGTTAGCCGACCGTTGCGCGGTTTGCCCGGCCTCGAGCCGCCGCCACCCGGGTTGACCCGCCGCGGCGATGCGACTGGCGAGCATGGCGTCGTCGATACGCTACCGGCGCCGCAGGCCGTCCGATGGCCGGGCACATTTTCTGCCGCACTGCGCGGATAGACCGGAGCGCGGTATATGAAACAGACTATCCCCAACCTGCTGAGCATACTGCGCATCGTCATGGTGCCCGGTCTTTTGGCGGCGGCGTGGTTTGGACAAGAGATGCTGTTTCTGTCCGCGCTGGTGGTTGCATTGGTGTCGGACGTTGCCGACGGGTATCTGGCTCGCCGGTTCGAGGTGGTTACCGAGCTCGGCGCCAGGCTGGATAGCTGGGGCGATATGGCGACCTACCTCAGCGTGCCCCTGTGCGCCTGGTGGCTGTACCCGGAGCTGCTCGAAAAAGAGTATCGGTTTGTCTTGATAACGGTAGCCGCCTACGCTATCCCTATCGTCGCCAGTGTGTGGAAGTTTCGCTGCCTTGCCAGCTATCATACCTGGAGCGCAAAGCTGTCGGCGGTGGTGATGGGGACAGCGGTGCTGGTGCTGTTCATCACCGGACATGCGGCGCTATTCAGAGCGGCTGCCATTATTCAGGCGCTGGTTGCGCTCGATTGTTTGCTGATCACCGTCCGGTTAAGCCGACCGCAAAGCAACGTAAAATCATGCTGGCATGTATGGCGGAGGGAAAATATCGGCGCACAGGGTATCCGGGAATAGGCGCCGATACGGTGGGTGGTGATGGCGGCCGGCCAACAACGGCATGGCCAATTGTTGCCCGGTTGCCGCCCGCTCGTATGCGGTGAATCTATCCCGCTATTGCAATAATATTTACCTTGCCTGGTGGCGTTTATTTACGAGGGAATGCGAGGGTGACAGGATTAGCTCCACTGAATAGGCGTCACCTTGAGGGGACTGAGTTTCCTGGCACTGAATTGCTGCTGGTTGGAATGACTCGCGATGGTGCTTTTGTCTGCTTTGTAGCGCTACCGCTTGATTGATCGGCTCCATTTAATTGGCCGGGGCTTTTGGAGCAGACAGTAGTGTTGCCGGGAGAGTAGTCACTCTGCTCTTTTTTCAGGCGGGTCTATCCCTTTGATTGTCATACGGATAGGAGCCCTTATAAAGGCTCCATTCAAAATAAAAGGTTCAGAAACATTTATTATGAGGAACCTGGCTTTAATTATGTTTCCTTCTTTATCTACCCCCTCACCATTGAGAAGCTCATCAGCGTATCCAACTACTTCTAAAGTCACAGTTGCAGGTCCACAATTTGCATCCTTCGGAACTGGAAGTGGTTTTGCTCTTTCGTTTCTCGCAACGTCAGCATAGCTTTGCATGTAATCTCTGGCTAGCTTAGCACCAGCTCTAGTTTGGCATATAAAAACTGGTCTATTCTTATATTTTTTATCGCGCTCTACTACTACTTCTTCTCGCGCTATGGAGACGGCGGTCATTGCTAAAAAAAATACCCCCGCACTCAAAGCGAACCTGTTAAAAACTCTTTTCATCTCCACTCCAAGCAGCAACAGGCCTCAAAAAGATTAAGGTCACTGACTCATCCTAACCTATCGGTACTACTGCGGCAATCATTACACCCACTCAATTCCTCATCGCCTCCGGGCGCCGGGGTGTGCTGCCGGTCGGGGTGTGGTCCGCGGTCTAAAAGCGGCGCTGCCTGCCGCTCTATCAGGCGCAGTTTCTGCCACCGATTCAGCCGTTTGATGCTATGCTCCCGTCTGCTCGCCGCTGCGCGGTCGGCGCTCGGTTCGACATACACCAGCACCACCGGCCGGCGACCGCGGGTGTAGCCGGCCCCGGTTCCGTGGTTGTGCCGCTGCAGCCGTAGCGGTAGATTATTGGTAATGCCGGTATAGATCGTGTTGTCGGCGCAGCGCACCATATAGACACTCCAGCCGGTCATGTTCGGTGGGCGGCCTGGAGTGGGCGCCGTGCGCAGTGAATGCGCGCCGCTATGGCGTATGGCATGCGACCGCACCGATGCGGTGTCAGGGCCGACCGGCGCATCGGTTTGGCGGATTCGAGCAATGCGAGCATGGGCAAATCAAGGCAGGGCCATACAAGCCGCCGTAGCGAGACGCAATACGGTGTTTGGCCGATTGTTTACAGTATACACCACAGCAGATTTGGTCCCCGCGCCGGGCCGTCATTTCTCGGGCGCGTTTTCAGGCATGTTTTCAGGTGCGCCATAACACGGCCTGTACCGGATTGCATCGAGACGGTGTATGCCGCACAGACGGCGCGCATAGCGTCAGACTGGGCGGCGTGGATGGCGACGGCGTGTAAACGGTGACTAAAACCGGCGACCTCAATCTTGCATCGATTCCGCCCCTGCTGCGGGCCGGGGTCGAGCATGCCTGGCGGCGGTATACGCAGGCTTGCAGTCAAACCCCCGACAATATTGCCGTGGCCGCATCGCGTGCGGAGCTTGCCCGGGTGTGGGCCGGCAGCGAATTTGTCGCCACCAGTTGCATACAAAACCCCGATTTGCCGGTGGAGTTGATCACCGGCGGTGAGCTGGACCGCCCGCTGACCGCCGCGCGGTTGACGGCGGCAGCGGAGGATTGTTTCCACGCCATCGTCGATGAAGCCGACCTGCACCGGCGACTGCGGCGATTTCGGCGGCGCTACATGCTGTGCCTGGCCTGGCGCGACCTGGCCGGTCTGGCCGACCTCAAACAAACGATGCACGGGGTGTGTGCGCTGGCCGAGGTGTGCATTCAGACCGCACTCAAATGGCACTCGCGCTGGCTCGAGCTGCGCTTCGGCACGCCGCGGGACGAGCAGGGCCGGGCGGTGCAGCTGGTGGTCGTCGGGCTGGGCAAGCTGGGCGGCGGCGAGCTGAACTATTCATCGGACGTCGATTTGATGTTTGCTTTCAGTGCGGCGGGCGCCACCGAGGCCGTCTCGGCGCAGCAAAAATCCATCAGCAATCAGGAGTACTACATCAAGCTGGGGCGCCAGCTGGTTGCCGCACTGGATGCCGTCACCACCGACGGATTCGTGTTTCGCACCGACCTGCGGCTGCGTCCAAATGGCGATAGCGGGCCGATTGCGCTGTCGTTTGCGGCAATGGAGCACTACTATCAGACGCATGGGCGCGATTGGGAGCGTTACGCGCTGATCAAGGCGCGGGTCGTGGCCGGTGACCCGCAGGCCGGCAGCGAGTTGTTGAATATGCTGCTGCCGTTTGTCTATCGCCGCTACCTGGATTTTGGGGCGTTCGATTCGCTGCGCGAGATGCGGCAATTGATTGTGCGTCAGTTGCAGGCACAGGATTTGCAGCACGACATCAAGCTCGGCTGGGGCGGCATCCGTGAGGTGGAGTTTTATGTTCAAAGCCACCAGTTGATTCGAGGCGGTCGGGATGCCGGATTGCGCACCACATCGCTAACCGCCGCGCTGCACCGGCTGCTCAAGCTGGGCATGGTGTCGGCGGCCGACCACCGTGCCCTGATCACGGCCTACCGATTTTTGCGCAATACCGAGCATCGTTTGCAGATGGTCAACGACCAGCAAACACAGTCATTGCCGGTCGATGCGCCGGCTCGGCTGCGACTGGCCTGGAGCATGGGTTACGACGGCTGGCCGCAGTATGCCGCGCAATTGACCCGGCATCGAGCCGTGATCCAGGGCGCATTCGCCAGCGTAGCGCGTCATGCCGATACGGCGACGGCGCAGCAAAAGGCGCTGGCGGACGTGTGGTTCGGCGTGCTGGAGGCCGAGGCGGCGGAGCGGGCGCTGATGGCCGCCGGTTTTGACGACGGTCGGGCGACCGCACGCCTGCTGGGCGAGTTTCGCCGTGGGCGGCTGTACCAGTCGTTTTCTGCATTCGAGCGCGAGCGGCTGGATAAATTGATGCCGCTGGCGCTGGCGCGGGCGGCCGGGATGCGCTCCGCGGAGCGGGCGATGCGCGCGCTGGTTGGCGTGCTGGAGTCGATTGGCCGCCGTTCGGCGTATCTGAGCTTGTTGATTGAAAACCCGAGCGCGCTGCGGCAACTGCTGCATTTGTGTGCGGCCAGCCCGTGGGTGTCGCGCTACATCGGCCAGCACCCGGTGATACTGGATGAATTGCTGCAACCGCCGGTCGATTTGCGCACGCAGACCGATGCGCTGCTGCAGCAGGCGCTCGAGCAGCGGCTGGCGCAGGTCGAGCGGCAGAATGTCGAGGGTGAAATGAACGTCATGCGCGAGTTTATGCACGCGCAGGTGCTGCGGATTGCCGCTGCCGACATCAATCGCGTGATGAATGCGGATCAGGTCATGCGGGCGTTGAGCCAACTGGCGCAGGCATTGCTCAACCGGGTATTTGAGCGGGTATTGGCGGTGATGGTGGAAAAGCGGGGGCCCCCGGCGACGCAGGGCGGGGTTGTCGCCTATGGGAAATTTGCCAGCGGTGAGCTGGGCTATCATTCTGATCTGGATCTGGCACTGTATTACCGCGCGACGGATTCGACCGCAATCAATTCCGACCTGGACTATTTTTATAGCCGCGTCGGCCAGCGTTTTGTGCATTGGCTGGTGGCGCGTACGTATGCCGGTACGCTGTATACGCTGGACCTGCGGCTGCGACCGGGCGGTCGCAGCGGTGCCCTGGCGATGTCGCTGCACGGCCTGCTCGACTATCAGATGCAAAGCGCCTGGACCTGGGAGCATCAAGCGCTGGTGCGCGCCCGGGTGGTGGTGGGCGAGGCCGAGTTCGTGCAGTCGTTCGAGCGGGTGCGGCGGCAAATACTGTGTCAGCCGCGCGATGTGGTGCAGCTGCGGTCGGCGGTCAGCGCGATGCGCGCGCGCATGGTCGCGGCGAACGCGAAGTCCAATAGCACCGAGTTCGATATCAAGCTCGATTACGGCGGCATGGTCGATATCGAGTTCATCATTCAGTTTCTGATTTTGCGGCACGCCCATCGACAGCCCGACCTGGTGACGCCGCGCACGACGGCGGCGCAATTGACCGGCCTGCAGGAGGCCGGTATTTTGTCGCCGCCGCAAACGGAAACGCTGCTGACCGTCTACCGCGAATATTTACGCCGCTCGCTGTATTTGAAGTTGATGGACCGACCAGTTAGAATTGGCCGGCACGAGATGCGCGAGCAGCGCGACCAGATTAAGTTGTTATGGTCGCGGCTGATCGGGTAATATTATCGGTTCAGTGGGGTGCGACCGGTGCGGCGGGACCAGCCGCTGAGCGCGTCAATCTGCACGTCGGCGCGACTGCCAGACCGCCGGATAAGACCGCGCCGCCCGGCCTCAAGCCGGCAGTGCAACTCAATATCAATCGGCCAACATCAATCGGCGAATACCAATTGGCCAATATCAATCGGAGTGTTCTATAACCATGTCTTTTAGTGATCGTGATGGTGTCATCTGGATGGATGGCCGGATGGTTGACTGGCGCGAGGCCAGGGTGCATGTGTTGACCCATACGCTGCATTATGGCATGGGCGTGTTCGAGGGCGTGCGGGCCTACCGCACCGATAACGGCCCGGCGATATTTCGCCTGTCGGAGCATACCGAGCGGCTGTTTCAGTCGGCGCATATTCTGGGGATGAAAATTGCCTTTAGCCCCGATGAAGTCAAACAGGCACAGGTCGAAGTGGTGCGGCAAAACGGGCTGCAATCGGCCTATCTGCGGCCGCTGGTTTTTTACGGCTCCGAAGGCATGGGGCTGCGGGCCGATAACCTGCAAACCCATCTGAGCATTGCCGCCTGGGAGTGGGGCTCCTATCTGGGCGAAGAGAATATGGAGCAGGGGATTCGCGTCAGAGTGTCGTCGTTCAACCGCCACCACGTCAACGTCACGATGTGCCGCGCGAAGGCTAGCGGCAACTATATCAATTCCATGCTGGCGCTGCGCGAAGCGCTCGATAGCGGCTATGACGAAGCGCTGATGCTCGACACCGACGGCTTTGCGATGGAAGGCAGCGGTGAAAACCTGTTTATCGTGCGCGACGGCGTGGTCTATACGCCGGACATGGCCTCGACCCTGGACGGCATTACGCGCAAGACGGTGATCCGCCTGCTCGCCGATAGCGGCTATAACGTGGTTGAAAAGCGCATCACCCGCGATGAGATTTATCTCTGCGACGAGGCGTTCTTCTCCGGCACCGCAGCGGAAATCATGCCGATTCGAGAGCTGGACGGACGCCAACTCGGCAACGGTGCGCGCGGGCCGATAACAACGCAGGTCCAACGTCAGTATTTTGATGCGGTGTACGGTCGTATTCCCGCGTATCGGGAGTGGCTCACCTATGTCTAGCGCCCGCGACCCGGACGAGCGGCCAGATGCGCGGCGACCGATTGAGGTCACTGCCGCCGATTTGCCGCTGCACTGTCCGCTGCCGGACAAGCGGTTATGGGATGCACACCCCCTGGTGTACCTGCCGTTTGAGGCTGGCCGCGAGCAGACCTGCCCTTACTGCGGGACGGTGTATGTACTGGTGGGGGCGGTGGAATCGGCGCATTGACAGGGCCGACGGCACATTGTCGGACCGGGCGTGCACCCGCGCGGCGGCCGGTCGAGGCGGGTAATATGGCCGACGCCGGGGTCGTGCGGCGTGTTATGATTCGCAGTGCACAGTGCGACCAGACAGTCCCGGGCTGCGGCCACCGCGCAATCGATTCAATCCATGATTTGCCCTGTGGCCGGACCGGAATGCGAACCTGCCCGCTGCCGCCGATGGATGCAAATCTCAAGCCCGCTGCGGCTGAAACAGGGTGACATTTCAAGCCGGCGGCCAAATTTGGAGGACATTCCTGTATGCAAGAAAATCAGACCAATCTGCGGGTAATGAGCCGTACACAAACGGCTGACAAGCAAACCGGCGCCGAGCACCGCTATCCGGTGGCGGTGATTCCATTGCAGCCCGCTTCCGCCGACATCTGGGACAAAAAATATCGCCTCAAGACGATGCAGGGCGTCCCGGTGGATGCCGATATCGACCAGACTCTGGGGCGGGTGGCCGGCGCACTGGCTGACGTGGAAGCCCTGCCGCAGCGCGAGATGTGGCGTGAAAAATTTCTCTGGGCACTGCAAAACGGTGCTATTCCGGCCGGTCGCATCACCTCCAATGCCGGCGCCAGGGAGCATAAACCGGCAACCAGCACCATCAACTGCACCGTTTCCGCCACAGTACCCGACTCGATGGACGGCGTGCTCAGGTCGGTACACGAAGCCGGCCTGACGCTGAAAGCAGGCTGCGGCATCGGCTACGAATTTTCCACCCTGCGCCCGAAAGGCGCCTTTGTCAACGGCGCCGGGGCGTATACCTCGGGGCCGTTGTCGTTTATGGATGTGTTCGACTCGATGTGCTTTACCGTGTCCTCGGCCGGCGGTCGGCGCGGCGCACAAATGGGCACTTTCGACATCTGCCACCCGGACATCGTCGAATTCATTCGCGCCAAACGGGAAAACGGGCGGCTGCGGCAGTTCAATTTATCCTGCTTGATCACCGATGATTTTATGCATGCGGTGAAAGACGGGGCGCAATGGAAATTGTCGTTTCCGGCCACGCAGCAGGAGATACAAAGCGGTGAATACGACCTTGTCTATCGCAACTGGGTCGTTAACGGCGATTACACGGTGAACGAGGCCGGGCAGGTCGCCTGTCGCGTATACGGCACGATTCCGGCGCGCCGGCTATGGAATCTGATCATGACGTCGACGTACGATTTCGCCGAGCCGGGCTTCATTCTGGTGGATCGCATCAACCAAATGAACAACAACTGGTTTTGCGAAAATATCCGCGCGACCAACCCCTGCGGCGAGCAGCCGCTGCCGCCGTATGGCGCGTGTTTGCTGGGCTCGATCAATCTGACCTGCTTTGTCGAGCAGCCGTTTACCGATCGCGCGCGTTTTGATTGGTCCCGCTATCGTCAGGTGGTGGCCATTTTTTCACGCATGCTGGACAACGTGGCCGATATCAACGGCCTGCCGCTGGAGCAGCAGCGGGAGGAAATCATGGCCAAACGGCGGCATGGCATGGGGTTCATGGGGCTGGGCTCGGCGTTGACGATGATGCGGATGCGCTACGGCGGCGCCGCCTCGCTGGCGTTCACCGAGCGGGTGGCGAAAGAAATGGCCGAGGTTGGCTGGCGGGTGGGCATTGATCTGGCGCAGGAGAAAGGCTCGGCGCCGGTGCTCGAGCAGGAATATACCGTGACCACCGAAATGCTGGCACGGCGTGCGGAGATGGCCGCCGACGGCTACCGGGTCGGCGACCGCGTCAAGGGCAAGGTGCTGATGGGCCGATACAGTCGCTACATGCAGCAGTTCCCCGACGAGCTACAGCGTGAAATAGCCGAAAAAGGCTGCCGCTATACCCATCACACCTCGATCGCACCCACCGGCACCATCAGCCTGTCGCTGGGCAACAACGTCAGCAACGGCATCGAGCCGACTTTTGCCCATATGTATAGCCGCAACGTGATTCGCGAGGGCAAAAAATCGAAACAGAAAATCGACGTTTATTCCTATGAATTGCTGGCCTACCGACACCTGATCGATGCCGACGCGCAGCCGTCCGCACGGCAATTGCCCGACTATTTTATTACCGCCGATGATGTTACCCCCCGTCAGCATGTCGATATACAGGCCGCGGCGCAGAAATGGATCGATTCGTCGATTTCTAAAACCGCCAACGTGCCGACCGATTTCAAGTTTGAGGCGTTTCAGGACATTTACCGCTATGCCTGGGAAAAAGGCCTGAAAGGCTGCACTACGTTTCGCTTCAACCCGGAGGTGTTTCAAGGCGTGCTGGTGAAACAGCAGGATCTGGAGAACACCCGCTATCGGTTTACGCTGGAGAACGGCAAGGTGGTGGAAATTCGGGGCGACGAAGAGGTGGAATACGACGGTGAACACCACACCGCCGCCAATTTGTTCGACGCCTTGAAAGAAGGCTACTATGGCAGATTCTGACCGCCGCCCGGGTTATCGGCATCGCAGGGCGGCGGGCAATATCCTCTAACCGGCTCCCTGACCGGAGCCCTGACCAGAGCAACAATCGGAGCAGCAACGCAGATGAAAATAGACCAGAAAATTGTCGGCTATGAAGTCGTCAAGGCAGATCAGACGAGCGCCGAATCGCCCGCTGCCGCTGCCGCCGAGCCGGCGGCGAGTGTGCCCGCCAAATCGGCGGAGATTGTGCAGATGCATGAGATGCATGAAAAGGTCGAGCGGCCCGATATGCTGATCGGCAGCACCTATAAAATCAAAACCCCGGTTTCCGAGCATGCGTTTTACATCACCATTAACGACATGGTTCTGAATCCCGATACGCCGCATGAAAAGCGCCAGCCGTTCGAGATTTTCATCAACTCGAAAAATATGGATCACTATCAGTGGATCACCGGCCTGACGTTGATTATTTCGGCCGTATTCAGAAAAGGCGGCGACGTCACGTTTCTGGTCAAAGAGCTGCAAAGCGTGTTTGATCCGAAAGGCGGCTACTTCAAAAAAGGCGGTAAATTCATGCCCTCTTTAGTGGCCGAAATCGGCGTTATCATCGAGAACCACTTAAAGATCATCGGCCTGATCAGCGCTCCGGGGCTGGACAAACATCAGAAAAAACTGGTAGACCAGAAGCGCAAGGAATACGAGTTGTGGCAAACCGCCGACGCCGCCGATGACGCCACGGTGCTGGCCAATGCCGGGCTATGCCATAAATGCCATGTCAAGGCCATGGTCCTGATGGACGGTTGCATGACCTGCCTGAGCTGCGGCGAAAGCAAATGCGGATGAGCGGCAATGGCCGGCGGCGGGCCGGCAACGCGACCTCGAACAGCGGCCCCGAGGGGCCCTGAGTAGCAGCGCCGAGCAATGAATACACGCACGCTTTGACCGTGGCGCTCAAACACCGACACCGGGATTGATTTGGTATAGCGGATTCAAGCTGACACTGTGTTCACCGAGGAAGAAATCCGGCTTTTTTCCGCCAACGGCTTTATTGTCGTGCGCGCGCTGTCACCCGCCCGGCAATGCGACGACATGCTGCGCGTCATTCATGCCTCACTCGACCCGCCGCTGGCGCCGCTTGAATTCGAGACCGACATCCACTACCCGGGGGCGCCGACCGACCGCCTGTCCCCCGGCGGCGGCACCCCCCGGCGTTTGCTGCACGCCTACATCCGGGATCAGGTCTTCCGGCAGTGGGCGACCTCGCCTGCGGTCGCGCGCCGGGTCAGGCAGTTGCTGGCGGCGGATACGGTGCAATTGTCGCAAAATCACCATAACTGCATCATGACCAAGCACCCCGGCTACAGCAGTGCGACGCTGTGGCATCAGGATATTCGCTATTGGCTGTTCGACCGCCCCGACCTGATCAGCGTATGGCTGGCGCTGGACGATGAGCATGCGGCCAACGGCGGTATACAGCTGATTCCCGGCAGCCACAATCTAAAGCTCGACCGCGGACGCTATGACGCCGCGTATTTTCTGCGTCAGGATATCGCCGCGAACAACGCGCTGATTGCCACCGCCGAGGCGGCCGCCCTGTCACCGGGGGACGCGCTGTTTTTCCATAGCGAAACCCTGCATGCGGCCGGCCGCAACAACACCGACAAAATCAAGCTCTCGGTGGTGTTTACCTACCATGCCGCCGACAACCAGCCGATTGCCGACAGCCGCTCCTCGAACTACCCCGATATCGTCTGCTGATGCGCCCACCCGCCAATCGGAGGCCGCCGGTCTGGTGCACCGCCCACCCCGCGACCGGTGGCCGCGCATGAAAGTCGTCTGGTACTTTGATTTCATTTCACCGTTTGCCTATCTGCAATACGTGCAGCTGCGGCGCACCGCCGAGCTGACGGTGCAGCCGTGCCCGGTGCTGTTTGCCGGCCTGCTGAAACACTGGCGGCACAAAGGCCCGGCAGAAATCCCGGCCAAGCGCTCGATGACCTATCAATACTGCCATTGGCTGGCGCAGCAGTATGCGGTCGAGTTCAAAGCGCCGCCGTCGCATCCGTTCAATCCGCTGGCCGCATTGCGCTTCGCCATTGCCGGCAACAGTGCCCCCGACGTGATCGAGGCGATTTTTTCCGCGATCTGGCGGCGCGGCCTCGATATCAACCACAAGCAGACCTGGGCCTGGATTGCCGAGCGCACCGGCCATACCGACATTCAAGCGATGATCGCGCAGCCCGAGGTAAAACAGGCGCTGCATACCAATACCGACACGGCGATTGCCGCCGGCGTGTTTGGCGTGCCCACGCTGTCGCTCGACGGCAGGCTGTTCTGGGGGCTGGACATGACCGATATGGCGCTGTCGTATCTGCGTCATCCGCAGCACTTCGACGATGCCGAATACCGCCGCCTGGCGAATTTATCAGCGGCATAAACCCGGAATATCGCGCTACACGTTCACCGGGAACACGTGGCGCTGGCAGTCGCGATGACGCAGGGCGGGCGGTATCTGCCGCCGCTGTCGAGCGGCCTGTCTGGCGCCCCCGGTTGACCGCTGACCGCTCCAATCAAAGCCGGCGTTGTCAGCGCATCAGCGTCGGAAACAGGCTGCGGGTCAGCAGTTCGGTGGTTTCCGGGCCAAGCAGCAGCGATTTCGCCTGCGCCAGATCATCCGCCATATAGCGGTCCTGCCCCAGCACCGCCACCTCGCTGCGCAGCAGGAGGACAAACTCGTCAATCAATTTGCTGCTCTTGAGCGGCGCTCTGAAGTGCAGGCCCTGGGCCGCTATTATCCACTCGATAGCGATGATCTGCGCCAGATTGTCATTCATTTTAATCAGCCGATACGCCGCATGGCAGGACATGGAGACATGATCTTCCTGATTCGCGCTGGTGGGTATCGAGTCGATCGAACAGGGCGCCGCGGCGTGTTTGTTTTCCGCCATCAGCGCCGCTGTGGCTATCTCGGCGCTCATGAAGCCGGAATTCAAGCCGGGCTCGGGCGACAAAAAACCGGGCAGGCCATAGCTCAATGCCGGGTCGACCAGCGTGGCGACGCGGCGCTGCGCAATCGAGCCGATTTCGGCGATGGCCAGCGCGCATTGATCGGCGGCAAAGGCCACCGGCTCGGCGTGAAAATTGCCGCCTGAAATAACCTGCTGCTGCTCTACCAGCACCAGCGGATTATCGGTTACGGCGTTGGCCTCGGTCTCCAGCGTGCACGCCACCTGCCGCAGCAGATCGATGCAGGCGCCCATCACCTGCGGCTGACAGCGCAGGCAGTACGGGTCCTGCACCCGCTCATCGTCAAGCCGATGGGCCTCACGAATGGCCGAGCCCAGCAGCAATTGCTGCAGGCAGGCGGCGGCGTCGATTTGCCCTTGCAGCCCCCGCAGCGCATGGATTTCAGGGCGAAACGGCTCGGTCGACGCCATCAAGGCGTCGCTCGAGGCCGCGCCGGTGAACAGCACCGCTTTGGTCAGATGCCAGGCCGCAAACAAGCCGGCCAGCGTCAGTGCGGTGGATACCTGCGTACCGTTGATCAGGGCCAGCCCTTCTTTTGGCCCCAGCACCACCGGCGACAATCCGGCGCGCTGCAATGCGACCGCACCGGTGACCACTTCGCCCGCGTATTCGGCCTGCCCTTCACCGATCAACACCGCCGCCAGATGCGCCAGCGGCGCCAGGTCGCCGGAGGCGCCGACCGAGCCCTGGGCCGGGATGATCGGCGTCACGTCGCGTTCGAGCAGGGCTTCGAGCTGCGTGATGATCTGCCAGCGGACGCCGGAGGCGCCGTGCCCGAGGGACAGCAGCTTGAGCACGATAATCAGCCGCACAGTCTGTTTTGACAGCGGCGCTCCGACCCCGCAGCAATGCGACAGGATCAGGTTGCGCTGCAATGCGACGATATCCTGCGGCGCAATCCGGGTATGCGCCAGTTTGCCGAAGCCGGTGTTGATGCCGTAGACCGCGCGCTCGGCGGCCGCCAGCCGGGCCACCAGGCTGGCCGCCTGTTCGACCCGGTCGCGGCACTGACGGTGCAGCCGGGCCGGCGCACCGCTGCGGTACAGCGACTCGAGCTGGGCGAGCGAAACCTGCCCGGGAATCAGATGCGGTATTGTCGGGTGCATTGTCAAGCCGCCGTGAGATGGGCCACCGTGCGCCGGAATGCCGCGGTAATGTCCGCCTGTCCGGGGTGTACGCCGTCGTCGATTAACCGCCGGCCACCGACCCAGACCTGTTTGAGCGGCGGTGCGTTGGTGGAAAAAATCAAACTGTCGAGCAGCCGGGCGTCGCGGCGTCCGGTCAGCCTGGGGTGGTGATCATCAAGCACGATGAAATCCGCCCGCGCACCGACCGCAATTTCGCCGATGGCGCGGGCACAGGCCCGCGCGCCGCCCAGCACGGCGGCTTCGAGCAGGCACTGGCCGGTATGCGGCTGCTGTGCCGACGCCAGCAGGTTGCGTCGGCGGTGGCGTAAGCGCAGGCCGTATTCGTACCAGCGCAATTCTTCCATCGGGTTGATCGAAATGTGGCTGTCGGAGCCGATGCCCCAGATGCCGCCCTGAGCGGCATAAGGCAGCGCATTGAAGCAGCCGTCGCCGAGGTTGGCTTCGGTGGTCGGGCACAGACCGACCACCGCGCCGCTGTTGGCAAGCAGGCGGGTTTCGGTGTCGCTGATATGCGTCGCGTGTACCAGGCACCACGATGCATCTACCGGGAAATGGGCATACAGCCATTCCACCGGGCGTTGGCCACTCCAGGCGATGCAGTCTTCGACCTCGCCGGGTTGTTCGGCAATATGGAGGTGGACAACCGCCGTGTCGGTGTCCGCCAGATTGTCGAGCACGGCCTGTAGCCGCTGAGCGGATACGGCGCGCAACGAATGCGGGGCAATGCCGCAGCTCATGTTGGCATCATCGCGGGTGGCGCCGGCCAGCCGCACGGCAATTTCACAGAATCCGTCGACGTCGTTCAAGAAGCGTTTCTGACTGTCCAATGGCGCCGCCTGGCCAAAGCCGCCGTATTGATACAGCACCGGCAAAGCGGTAAAGCCGATGCCCACGTCCGCCGCCGCGTGCAGGCATTGCAGCGTCATTTCCGCCGGTTCGGCATACCGCCGACCGGCCGGGTCATGGTGCAGGTATTGAAATTCGGCGACACTGGTATAGCCCGCCTGGAGCATTTCCAAATACAGCATACGGGCAATATCGTACAACTGCTGCGGCTGTATGCGCTGCAAATAATGATACATGGTTTTGCGCCAGCTCCAAAAATGATTGCCGCCATCGGCCGGCTCGCGGTACTCGCACAGCCCGGCGATGGCGCGCTGGTGTGCATGGGAGTGCAGGTTCGGGATGCCCGGGATGACGCTCCCCGGCAATACCAGCGCGTTTTGTCTGGGGGTATTCGGCGTCAGCGCGGCGATATTGCCTTGCGGGTCCAGCCGGATAGCCACCTGCTGCGCCCAGCCGTCGGTCAGCAAGGCCGATTCGGCCCACCATGTTCTATTGTTATCGTGCATCGAGGTTGTACCGACCGGCCGGCGCTGGGTTGCATAACCGCCGGTGGCGGGGGCAACCGGGCCGCGTTTGGATTCCCGGCTCAAACTGTGTCACACTCATTTGTCACAGTATAGCGAATAAAGCGAATAAACCCCATCCGCACGATGTTGCCCGACCCGCAGCCGGCAAAGCCGCTGGCGTTAACGCATGCCCGCTTGATTACGTTTGCCGTGTCCGGGCGGGCGCGACCGGACTATGCCCTGTTGGCGGATCAGAGCCTGCTGATTGAACACGGCCGGATTGCCTGGATCGGAGCGCACAGCGCGTTGCCGACGCTGGAGAAAAATGTCGCGGTGGTTGATTGCCGGCATCGTCTGGTGACGCCGGGGCTGATTGATTGCCATACCCATCTGGTCTATGCCGGCGACCGGGTGCGTGAATTCGAGCTGCGGCTGAATGGCGCCGACTATGCCGAGATTGCCCGCCAGGGCGGCGGTATTGCCGCCACGGTTCAGGCCACCCGCAGCGCCGATGAAGCCACGCTGGTCGCCGAGTCGCGGCCGCGGTTGCAGCGCTTCATTGCCGAGGGGGTGACTTGCATCGAGATTAAATCCGGCTATGGGCTGGATGTGGACAACGAAATCAAAATGCTGCAAGCCGCTCGGCGGCTGGCGAGTCGCGCCGGGGTCCGGTTGCAGCAGACGTTTCTCGGCGCGCACGCGCTGCCGCCGGAGTTTCGGCAGCAAAGCGATGCCTATATCGACCTGGTCTGCACCCGGATGCTGCCGGCAGCGGTCGCGGCCGGCTGTGTCGATGCCGTGGATGCCTTCTGCGAAAACATCGCGTTTACGCCCCACCAGGTTGAGCGCGTGTTTGCCGCCGCGCACCAATCCGGCCTGCCGATCAAGCTGCATGCCGAGCAGCTCAGTAATTCAGGCGGGGCGGTGATGGCGGCGGCGCGAGGGGCTTTGTCGGTCGATCATCTGGAATATCTGCCGGCTCGGGACGTGCCCGCAATTGCCGCGCACGGCACGGTGGCGGTACTGTTGCCGGGTGCCTACTATATGCTGCGCGAAACGCAGCTGCCGCCGGTGGATGCGCTGCGCCGCCACCGCGTGCCGATTGCGGTTGCCAGTGACTGCAATCCCGGCAGCTCGCCGGTGAATTCGCTGCTGTTGAGTATGAATATGGCGTGTATACTGTTTGGCTTGACGCCTGAAGAGGCGTTGTCGGGCACGACCATCAATGCGGCGCGGGCGCTGGGCCTACAGCAGCAGATTGGCTCGCTCGAGGTGGGCAAGCTGGCGGATATTGCCCTCTGGGCGGTCGATGAACCGGCGGCGCTTTGCTACCATATCGGGCTGAATCCGTGCTGCGGCAGTCTGGTCGGCGGGCAGTGGCTAAAGCCGCCGGAGGCCGTCGGCGAACCGACCCAGGCGATTGCCGATGATCGCGTTGCCTGACTTCGCCGTGCTGCGCAGCCCGCTCCGCTCAACCATCCCAAACCCAATTCAATGCCAGATTCAGTGAAGCCCAGTCGCTACGACCCCACGCGAAAAATCCGCGCCCCGCGCGGGAGTCAATTGAGCTGCAAAAGCTGGCTGACCGAGGCGGCGTACCGGATGCTGCAAAACAACCTCGATGCCGAGGTCGCCGAGCAGCCGGAGGCCTTGATTGTCTATGGCGGGATTGGCCGGGCGGCGCGCGATTGGCGCTGTTTTGACCAAATCCTGGCCAGTTTGCGGCGGCTCGAAGCCGATGAAAGCCTGCTGATTCAGTCGGGCAAACCGGTCGGCGTATTCAAAACCCACGCCGACGCGCCAAGGGTGCTGATTGCCAATTCCAACCTGGTGCCGGCCTGGGCCAACTGGGCGCATTTTAATGAACTGGATCGCAAGGGCCTGATGATGTACGGCCAGATGACCGCCGGCTCGTGGATTTACATCGGCAGTCAGGGCATCGTACAGGGCACGTATGAAACCTTCGTCGAGGCCGGGCGCCAGCATTTCGGCGGCGACACCAAAGGCAAATGGATTTTGACTTCCGGGCTGGGCGGCATGGGCGGCGCGCAGCCGCTGGCGGCCACGATGGCGGGGTATTGTGCGCTGTGCATTGAATGCGATGAGAGCCGAATCGATTTTCGGCTGCGCACCGGCTACCTGGACCACAAGGCCGATAGCCTGGATCAAGCGCTCGATCTGGTCTTGCAGGCCTGCCACCGCGGCGATGCGGTGTCCGTCGGCTTGCCGGGCAACGGCGGTGAAATCCTGCCCGAGCTGGTGGCGCGCGGGGTTGAGCCCAGCCTGGTGACCGATCAGACTTCCGCCCATGACCCGGTGAACGGCTACCTGCCGGTGGGCTGGAGCCTGCAACGCTGGCGCGATACGATCAAAAAGGACCCGCAGTTGGTTGAGCGCGAGGCCCGTAAATCCATGGCACAGCACGTACAGGCGATGCTGGCGTTCCATCAAAAAGGCATCCCGACGGTCGATTACGGCAACAACATCCGCCAGCAAGCGCAGGATGACGGGGTCGAAAATGCGTTCGATTTTCCCGGTTTTGTGCCGGCCTATATTCGTCCGCTGTTTTGCCGTGGCGTCGGCCCGTTTCGCTGGGTGGCCTTGTCCGGCGACCCGCAGGACATCTATAAAACCGATGCCCGGGTCAAACAGCTTATCCCGGATGACCGGCAGCTGCACAACTGGCTCGACCTGGCGCAGCAGCGGATCCAGTTTCAGGGGCTGCCGGCCAGAATCTGCTGGGTTGGTCTGGGGCAGCGCCACCGGCTTGGCCTGGCGTTTAACCACATGGTCAGAAGCGGTGAGCTGAAAGCGCCGATCGTGATTGGCCGCGACCATCTCGATGCCGGCTCGGTTGCCAGCCCGAATCGTGAAACCGAGTCGATGCCGGACGGTTCGGATGCGGTATCCGACTGGGCCTTGTTGAATGCGCTGCTGAGTACCGCCGGCGGCGCTACCTGGGTCTCGCTGCACCATGGCGGCGGTGTCGGCATGGGGTTCTCGCAGCACGCCGGGCTGGTGATCGTGTGCGACGGCAGCGCGGCGGCGGACAGGCGACTGGCGCGGGTGCTATGGAATGATCCGGCCACCGGCGTCATGCGGCATGCCGATGCCGGCTATCAACAGGCCAGACAATGTGCCCGTGAGTTTGGTTTGGATCTGGCGGCGATTGACACCTGAGCCCGCCCGGCGAACCCATCGCGCGGGCCGGCGCTGTTGGTCGGGCCGATGTATCCGTCCCGCCGAGCGCCGGCGGTCGATCTTCAGGGCGTGATGTGGGCCAGCATCGCCAGTTTGCCGTCGTTGTTGGCCGCCCAGACGACGGTTTGCGCCGGTTGGCGCTGCAATCCTGTTTTGAATGTGGCGGAATGAAACAGCGGGCTGACGGCGCGGAAACGGAATTGTTCGATCGGTATCCGCGGCAGATGCGCCTGGGCCAGGGCGAGTAGCAGCGTGGCGGTCAGCGGTGCATGCACCACCAGGCCGGGGTAGCCTTCGACCTGGCGCGCATACTCCAGGTCGTAATGGATGCGATGGCCGTTGAAAGTGAGCGCCGAGTAGCGAAATAACAGCGTGCTGTTCGGCTCAATCGTTTGTTCTATATCGGCATCGGCGGGCGCGTCGGGCGCCGGCGGCGCGGGCTGGCCCGGGGTCGGGTCTTCCCGGTAGACGATGTCCTGCTCCTCCGACAGCTTGATGCTCTCGCCCTGCCGCAACTCGTGCAGCACGGTGACGAAGCACAGCTCGCCGGTGCTGCCGCGTTTGCGGGTCACGGCGGTGATACGGGAGTGTTTTGTCAGGCGCTCGCCGATATGAATCGGCGCGACAAAGGTCATCCGGCTGCCGGCCCACATGCGCCTTGGCAGCGCGACCGGCGGCAGGAAGCCGCCCAATCTGGGGTGGCCGTCGCGCCCCAGTTCGTGTGCCGGTCGGGCTTCCAGAAAATAGAGCCAGTGCCACGCCGGCGGCAAACCGTCGCCGCACTGAAATTCGGCGCGCTGCAAGTCGAGGGTGGCGCGCATGAAGTTGGCCGGTTGCGGGCGAATACAGTCTGCTCGCTGTTCGGTTTTGCCGACCCAGGTGTTGAGTATCGTCGGTTCCAGTGTGGGTTGCATTGGGCAATCGCAATATGTATGGAGGGACGTATCGGCGCACAGTTTAGCCGGCAAATTCGTCGCGCAGCGCCTGGGTGTGCTGGCCGATGGTGGGCGCGCGCGAGTCCGCCCGGCAATCGGCATCCTGCTGATAGGTTGCGACAATCGGTCGTTGCGCCAGCTTGACGCTGCCGCCGGACGAGCTGCCAACCGAGCGGCGATGCAATCCGGCATGGGCGGAAAAATCGGCCACACTGTTGACCGCCCCATAGGCAATGTCGGCCTGTTTTAGCCGCTGAATAAAATCCTCCCGGCTGAGCGATTGGCTGACGTGCAGGATCAGCCGATCCAGTTCGGTGCGGTTTTTTACCCGCGCTCGATTGTCAGCGAAAAGCGGATTGGCGGCAAGGTCGGCGCGCTCGAGCACGGTGGCGCAAAATCTCCGCCACTCGCGCTCATTTTGCACCGCAACAATCACGACCTCACCGTGTTTGACCGCATAGCCGCCGTAGGGCGCAATCGACGGGTGATGCAGCCCGGTTCGCTCGGGCGCTTTGCCGGCATAATCGCAGTGCAGCAGCGGCACGGTCATCCAGTCGGCGGCCACGCCGAACAGGGAAACGGCGAGGCCCGAGCCCCGACCGCTTGCGGCGCGCAGCAATAACGCTTCCAGGATGCCGGCATGCGCGGCCATGCCGGCGCCGATGTCGCATAAAGAGACGCCGATTCGTCCCGGCTCCTGCCGCCCGCCGGAAATACTCACCAGCCCGCTTTCGGCCTGGACCAGGAAATCATAGGCTTTCATGCCCGCCACCGCCGGGCTGTTGCCGTAGCCGGAGATGTCACAGGTAATCAGACGCGGGTATTGTTCGCGCAATGCGGCGCTGGCGAACCCGGCCCGCGGCAATGCCCCGGGCGCCAGGTTCTGCACCACGACATCGGCCTGCCGCAGGATGCGGTGCAATAAAGCGGCATCATCGGCCTGTTTGAAGTCCAATACCAGTGATTCCTTGTTCTGGTTGAGCCAGATAAAGTAGGAGCTGTCGCCGTGCGCCACGCTATCATAGCCGCGCGCAAAGTCGCCGGTCGGGCGTTCGATTTTGATCACCCGGGCGCCGGCCTCGCACAACCGGGCGGTGCAAAGCGGCGCCGCGACCGCCTGTTCGATGGCAACGACCAACAGTCCTTCAAGCGGCTGCATCGGAATCAAAAACTGCGCGGCAGGTCAAGCACGTGTTCGGCGATATACGCCAGGATAAAATTGGTCGACACCGGTGCGGTGCGGTACAGGCGGGTTTCGCGGAATTTGCGCTCGATGTGGTATTCACGCGCAAAGGCGAATCCGCCGTGCACCTCCATGCACATGTCGGCCGCTTTCCAACTGGCCTCGGAGGCGAGCATTTTCGCCATATTGGCCTGCGGCCCGCAGGGTTGGCTGCGGTCATCCTGATCGAACAGGTCGGCCGCCCGCTCAACCATCAGGTTGGCGGCTTCGACTTCGGCATGGCAGCGTGCGATCGGGAACTGGACGCCTTGATTTTGTCCGATCGGGCGGCCGAATACCCGCCGGTCGCGGGCATATTGACAGGCTTTGTCGATAAAAAACCGACCGTCGCCGATACATTCCGAGGCGATCAAAATGCGTTCGGCGTTCAGGCTGTCGAGCACCACGCGAAAGCCGTTATTTTCTTCGCCAATCAGATTTTCCGCCGGCACTTCGAGGTTATCGAAAAACAGCTCGCAGGAATGATGATTGATCATGCTGTCGATCGGCCGCACGGTCAGGCCGCTCCGGCGGGCGGCATTTAAATCGACCATGAACACCGACAGGCCGCGGGTTTTTTTATCGACCTGACTGAGCGGCGTTGTGCGTGCCAGCAGCAGCATCAAATCGGAATATTCCACCCGGCTGATCCAGACCTTTTGGCCGTTGATGACGTATCGATCGCCGTGTTTTTTGGCGCTGGTTTTCAGGCTGGTGGTGTCCGTGCCGGTGCTCGGCTCGGTGACGCCAAAGCTTTGCAGCCGCAGTTCGCCGCGGGCGATTTTCGGCAGATATGCCTGTTTTTGCTGCATTGAGCCGTGCCGCAGTAAAGAGCCCATGACGTACATTTGCGCATGGCAGGCGCCGGGATGCCCGCCGGATGCGCTGATTTCTTCGAGGATAATGCAAGCCTCGCGCAAGCCCAGACCGGAGCCGCCGTATTGTTCGGGAATCAACGCGGAGAGATAGCCGGCTGCGGTCAGGGCGGTGACAAACTCGGTTGGATAGGCGCGGTCGGTGTCCAGATCGCGCCAATAATCCGGCGCGAACTGCGCACATACCGCCCGGACACCAAGGCGGATGGAGTGTTGTGTTCGGGCCGGTTCCGACATCGCGGGCAGTGGATCTCGAGCAATCAATTTGCGTCAAACCGGCAGGCGATCGTCACCCGCAAGCCGGTCGTGAAGGGCGCCTGGCGGCCCGATAGCCAAATCTTGTAACCTGAATCTTATAACGTGGCGTATGGCAGCGTAAAATAAAATAAAATAAAATTTACCATAGCATGCGGCCACGACAAAAGCCAACCGCAGATTGCGGTGCGATTGTCCGTGTGGCGGGGTCGGGGTTGACCGATAGTGCAAGCGCTTTTATGCTTGTCGGTGACGCCGAATGATCGAATAATGAGGATATCGACAAATGGACAATGCAATCAGCCTGTCCGGGTGTATACCGTCGCTGCCGGCGGATTGGTACTTTGACGACACCGTGTATCGCCGCGAGTTGGCGGCGATATGGCAGCGCAGCTGGGTGTATGTCTGCCACCGCAGCCGGCTTGAAAAACGCCGCATGTTTCGGACGCTTACCGTCGGCAGACAAAGCCTGGTGGTGCTGCGGGACGACACCGGATCGCTGCGTGCGTTTTACAATACCTGCCGACATCGCGGCTCGGCTTTGTGTGCGCAATCGTCCGGTACGCTGGCGTCGAAATTGCTGGTTTGCCCGTATCATCAATGGTCCTATTCGATCGACGACGGCAGATTGATCAATACGTCTTCGTTCGCGTTGCCGGCCGGGTTCAGTAAAGCGGACTATCCGCTATACCAGGCTGCGGTTAAGGAATGGCGCGGCTGTATTTTCGTCAATTTCAAGCCGGATGCGGTCTGGGATGATGAGGCTGTTTTTCAGCGTTCGGCGGCCGGGTTGTCGCACTTCCCGCTGGAGAAAATGCGCTGCGGGCATAGATGGAAAAAAACCGTCAAATGCAACTGGAAGTCGTTTTGGGAAAATTTCAACGAATGTTTGCATTGCCCTGGTGTGCATCCGGAATTGGTTGATCTGGTGCCGCTGTATTCGAGACGGATTGTCAGCGTGAAGGATATACCCGGCTGGGAAAAACACGCGCACTCGGATGATCCGAAATACACCGGCGGCTTGCGGCCGGGGGCACAAACCTGGTCGGAAGACGGCTCGGCTCAGGGGCGGGTTATATCGACCCTCGACCGCGACGATCTGGCGACCGGGCAACGCTATGCCTCGGCCTGGCCCGGCCTGTTCATCGGTGCGTATGCCGACCATGTCAGAACCGTCAGAATCCTGCCAACCCGGGCGGAAGAAATGGAACTCTGTGTCGAATGGCTGTTTGAGGAGGAGACGCTGAATGATGCGCGCTATGACCGGAACAACGTGGTGTCGTTTGCGCGCCGAGTGCTCGAGCAGGATGGCCGCGCGTGTGAGCTCAATCAGCAGGGGCTGCACGCGACCCCGTTCAAACACGGGGTGTTAATGCCGGAGGAGTATTGGCTGCATTACTTCCATGAATGGGTGCGTGCCCAGCTTGCGGCCGAACACCAGGACTGCTCCGATTGAGCCGGAGCGATAACCCGCGCGCAGGCCGATGCCGGTGTACCCCGCACAATACATGTAACCGAGACTGAATCATGCTGCGCTGCCATTGTACGACCCTCATCACCGCCGGATTTATACTGTTGGCCGGCGGCGCCTCGATGCAGTATGCACCGACTGCGTCGGCTGCGAGTGCGGAGGCGCTCGCCGCTGCGCACGTCTGTGTGCAATCCGGGTGGGTGGATAAATCGGGCTATGCGCGTGCCCAGGCATACCGCGAACAGGTGGATTGCCTGAAACGACTTTACATTCGCGTTGCCACCGACGGGCTTGCTGCGAATGCAAGGCTCGAGCAAACGCTCAATCAGCGGCTCGATCAGCTGCAAACGGCCTATTACGACAGCCGTAATATCTGCCGGCTGCGGGAAAAACTGGGGCTGGAAAAACAGGGCTGTGGAACCGATGCCCCGTCAGTGTATGAATTCGTCCGGCTGTTGAAGCGGATGATTGTCGACGCGGATGCGGGGTGGGTGCGCCATGACCCCGGGCTTGTCGAAGCGTTGCAGTTGGAGTGGCCGTGAGTCGGCCGGGTTGACCGGTTTCAAATCAGGCGCCGCCTGCAATTCGACGGTTGCTGAAACGCCCCCCGATTCAACCGGGGGCGGGGCGGATGTGCCTGCCGCTTATCATGCGGCGGCAGGCACGACCCCACCAGGTGCCGGGGTTACAAAAAGCGGGACACGATCGGGCAGTTGACCACCAGGCCGATGGAGCCGAATTGTTCGCCGCCAAGCCCGGTCAGCCAGCCGTGTTCGACCTTGCCAAGAATGTCAAACTCTTCCGACAAGCGCGACCGGTAGCCTTTGTCGATCGCCTGTTGGGTCCAGACAAAGGGGTTTAAATCCCACAGCGGGCTGTAATCGGTGGCGATGGTCGGGATGCCGCCCAGCACGTTGAGCGGTGTGCGGTGGTCGGAAATCGCGCTGTTGAGCCCCTGCCGCTGCGGGTTGTCCACACCGGTCGGGCCATTTACCGCCAGGAAAATACGCTCGACCGCACTGAACAAACCGTCGTCGGCGCCGGTGGTAACATCCTTAAGGCCGGGCGCATACGTCGCGCCTTCCAGCGTAGCGGGCAGCGGGTCATTGGCGTCGGTGGAAATATACATTACCGGCCGCGAAAAGCTGAATCCGGCGGTCAGGGCAATTTCTACCGTCCCCTCACGCGGGCAGATGTGCTTCACTTTGTCGTGCACGATGGCGTGATTGGCCTTGCCTTCACAAAATCGATTCAGCGTGTCGCTGTCGACGTCAAACGCCACCATCGGGGCATTGTAAATATGCCCGCCGGCGTTGCTGATTTTAACCAGTGGGCTGTAGTCGTCATCGCCGACCGAACCGGGCTGGAATTTTTTGGGGGGGAAAAAGTTGGGCGCATCACCCGGCTTTAGACTGCGTTTGTGCGAGAAATCCACCTTGCCGGCAGCAAACACCAGACTCAGGCCTTTTTCCAGGTGTGCCTTGCGCACGGCCTGACCCACATCGGCATACGCCAGTTTCGCCGAATGGTTGAGGCCCAATTGCTCGGCATTGGATTTGTCGGTGGTGTCGGTAACGATATACCATACCGCTTCACCCGACTCCAACCGCCCTTCATAGAGCGGCAGCGTTATCGTGCCTTGGTCCAGATTCAGTTTGCCGGACTTGAGCAGTTGATACGGGCCGATCAGCTCTTTTTGTACACCTGACGGGGCCGGGCCGAAATAAGTCAGCGGAATATCGGCGCCAATCGATGGCGGGGCCGGGGCGACATCGTCGGCTTCTTTGCTGTCGCTGAAAGCGATAGTCGACAGGCACAGGGCGGCAATAATACCCGGCCAACGGCAGGCGACAAGTTTGGAAAGATTGGATTTCATGAGATTTTCTCCTTAAAGATTGAATTGAAAAGTGGCGCTTTGATTGTGACAGCGCCGGTAGCTTTTATCGGCCAAAGGTCCAACTTCGGCCACTGCCTGTGACCATAACAGTTTACGAAAAGTTCCACAAGTGGCCGGGCAGTTTCGAGTGCTGCTGCCCCGGTCCGTATCAAGGAAAATCCGGCGGCGTTTCGAGCTGAATTCACGTCAGCGCCTCGATGGTCTGTTCCAGGGTTGCCTGGTTGATGACGGCATAGCAGGCCGGGCGTGGTGTGGCGCCGCGAAACGCCTGCTTTACCATCCCCTCCAGCGCGGGCCGTTTGGCGGCGGCATCGCCTTTACCCAGCCCGCCGCCGAATTCGATATAGGCCTCGGTGCACTGTTCGCCCGCAGTCAGCAGGTTTTTATACCACAGCACCGGATTGAACAATTGCAGGAACAGACGGGAGCGAATGGCGGCTGCATCGCTGCTGTGCGCCCGGCCGGTGAAATTGGATAGCACGCTGATCTGCGGCGGTGCAAAAGCGGTGGTGTGCAAAATGTCCCTGAATCGCCGGGCCGCTTCGACCATATAGTAGGTGTGGAATGCGCCCTCGGTTTTCAACCGCACACTGCGGTGGCGCGGGAATTTCCCGGCCATGGTCTGGGTCAGCGCATCCAGGTCCTGCGGTTTGCCGCCGACCACGGTTTGCCCCGGCAGGTTGCAGGCTGCGATAGCACAATAATGCTGCTCCGCCAATTGCGTGGCCGGCTCGAGCTCCAGCATGAGGGCTTCCATTTCCCCTTCGCCGAACTCGCCCATCAACTGGCCGCGCATCTTGACCAGGGCGAGCGCCGATGCAAAGTCGAGTGCGCCGGCACAAACCAGTGCGGAATACTCCCCCAGGCTGTGGCCGGCGGCTATCCGGGGCTGGATGCGATGCTCGCTCAGCCGGTTGAACAGCCGCCAGCAGGCGATCGAATGGGTGAGTAGAACCGGCTGCGTGAAACGGGTCAAATCGATGCGGTTGTCGGGGTCGTTAAACGACAGTTCGGCAATGTCGTAGCCGAGCGTGTCGCCGGCCTCGGCATAGGTGTCTCTGACTATCGGGTGCGCGGCATGCAGGTCTTTGCCCATACCGCAGTATTGGGAGCCCTGGCCGGGGAATAAAAAAGCAATGTTGTCTGGCATGGGTAGGCGGGGTTGGGGAAAAAAACAAATCGAGTATATATCGGTTCGGCGTCGGCGGATATTGGCGACGACGATTTTTACAACTTCAGGTAAAATAGCCGCTGTTTTCGATTCCGTTTTGGGTGTGTGCAGATGGCAAGGGTAATAGATGGAAAAGCGTTGGCGGCGCAGGTGCAGGCCGGCATCAGTGCGGCAGTGGCCGATTTGATGCAGACACATCAGTTGCAGCCGAGCCTGGCGGTGGTATTGGTCGGTGACGATGCGGCCAGCCGGGTGTATGTCCGCAACAAGGGCAAACAAACGATAGCGGCCGGCATGGGTTCAATCGAGCACAGGCTGCCGGCCGACACCGGCGAGGCCGATTTGCTGGCCTTGATTGCCCGGTTGAATGCGGATGCGGCGGTGCACGGCATATTGGTGCAGTTGCCGCTGCCGTCGCAGATCGATGCGTCGAAGGTCACCAACGCTATCAGCGTGGCCAAAGACGTCGATGGTTTTCATATTGAAAACGCCGGCCGGCTGTCCGTGGGGGAAGATTCGCTGGTTCCCTGTACACCGTCGGGTTGTATTATGCTGCTCAAACAGCAGCTCGGCAGTTTGTCCGGCAAGCACGCGGTGGTTGTCGGGCGGTCGAATATTGTCGGCAAGCCGGTGTCATTGCTGCTGCTGCAAGAAAACTGTACGGTCACGATAGCCCACTCCCGAACGTCGGATTTGCCCGCAGTATGCCGGCAGGCGGATATTCTGGTGGCCGCTGTCGGCGTGCCGGAACTGGTCAAAGGGGCCTGGGTCAAGCCGGGTGCGGTGGTGCTCGATGTCGGTATCAATCGGGTGGCGACAGAAAATGGCAAGCCGAAGCTGATCGGGGATGTGGAGTACGCTGCCGCCATGCAGGTCGCTGCCGCAGTGACGCCGGTGCCGGGCGGTGTCGGGCCAATGACGGTGGCGTGTCTGCTGCGCAATACGCTGGTAGCGGCCTGTCGTCAACACGCGGTGCCGGTTCCCGGACAACTCGGACAGATTGTATCGGGCGGCTGACCGTCAGGAACATCCGCCACGCTGGCGGCCAGCGTTGCAGATTGCAGTCGGCTGGTGCCGGAAAATGGCCGGCCGTGGCTAATAGCCGGTACGCGATTCAGTTCAAACCCGAAAGATAGATGGCCAATTGCTCGATTTGCTCGCTGCTGAGCGAGTAGGCAATTTTAGTCATTATCGGGTGGAATCGCTGGCGTGATTGATAGGCTTTGAGCTGGCTGGAAATATACGCCGGCGATTGTCCGGCGAGTCTGGGGAAATGCGGCGGTATGCCGTGCCCGGCCGGGCCGTGGCAGCCCATGCAGGCGGGAATATTGAATTTACCGTAGCCGGAGCGAAACAGCCGCTGTCCTGCCAGCGCATCGGCTTCCTGCTGCGGTTGTATCGCGGCGACGGCGGGCGCCTGGGCGCTGTAATAGGCATCCAGATCGGCCATGTCCTGGTCTGTCAGTTGCGTTACCAAGCCGGCCATAACGGTATTTTCGCGGTCGCCCGACTTGAACTGCACCAGCTGGGCGGCGATGTAGCCGGCAACCTGGCCGGCCAGATGGGGGAATTCATCCGCGCTGCTATGGCCGTTGGCGCCGTGGCAGGCCGCACAAACGGTGGACTTCGCCTTGCCGGCCTCGATGTCGCCCTGCTGGGCCGCTGCGGTCAGCGGCAGCAACAGCAAAGCCCGCAGCAGCACAAACCGGATTCTTGCCATTGACGGGGCCATTGACGGGGTCAGTGAAAGCATGATCTCAATCTCAGCCGGGACAATTTTCTAAAGCGCATCTGGGACGTAGGTTGATCTGAGGTATTGTATTGCAGACTGGGTAAAATAGTCGTCTGTGAGCAGAGCCCATTGGCACCGAAGTATAGCAACTTTCAATCGGGAAATAACATGGCGGCGATCAATTTTACCCAGGCACGCTACGCCTCGAGCGCGCACTATCCGTCGCAGTGGCCGCCGGATGTGGGCGTCGAGGTGGCGTTTGCCGGGCGCTCTAACGTCGGCAAGTCGAGCGCTATCAATGCGATTACGCAGCAAAATCGGCTGGCTATAACCAGTAAAACGCCCGGCCGGACGCGGCAGATCAATTTTTTCAATCTGGATGCGGCGCATCGGCTGGTGGATTTGCCCGGCTATGGCTTTGCCAGCGCGCCGCAATCGATGCGCCGGCACTGGCAGCAGTTTGCCACGACCTATCTGACAGAGCGAAATTGTCTGCGTGCGCTGGTGCTGCCGATGGATATTCGCCGCCCGCTGGGCAGTCTGGATGCGGCGATGCTGGAGTGCTGTTGGCAGAACGGGTTGGCGGTGCACGTGCTGCTGACCAAGGCGGACAAATTCAAACGGGGTAAAGCGTCGAGTGTGCTGCATGCGGTGCGTGAACAGCTGCAGGGACGGCCGCAAACCACGGTGCAATTGTTCTCGGCGCTAAAAAAACAAGGCGTCGATGAAGCGCGACAGCAGTTGGCCGTACTGTTCGCACAGAGCTGAACCCCAATCGACGGCTAAAACGGCCGTCCGTTGCGGCCCATCAGCTACGGATGCTACCGTCGCCGAGTACAATATATTTCTGGCAGGTCAGGCCCTCCAGCCCAACCGGCCCGCGCACATGCAGTTTATCCGTACTGATGCCGATTTCGGCCCCCAGACCGTATTCAAAACCATCGGCAAATTGAGTCGACGCATTGACCATCACCGAGCTGGAGTCCACTTCGCGCAAGAAGCGCTGTTGGTGCGGCGGGTGCTCGGTGACGATGGCGTCGGTGTGCTGCGAACCATAGGTGTTAATATGCGCAATCGCCTGGTCTATATTGTCCACGATGCGGATGGATAATATGGCATCGAGGTATTCGGTGCGCCAATCCTGCTCGCTGGCGGGATGGCTGTCGGGCAGCAATGCGCGGGTGCGCTCGCAGCCGCGCAGCTCGATGCCCCTGGCCCGGTATTGCGCTGCCAGCGGTGGCAGCACCGCCGCGGCCCGGCTGGCGGCCACTAACAGCGTCTCCATGGCGCCACAGATGCCGTAGCGCCGCGCCTTGGCGTTATAGGCAATCCGCACGGCTTTATCGACCTCGGCATGGTCGTCGATGTAAACGTGGCAAATCCCTTCCAGATGTTTGATCACCGGTACGGTTGCCTGTTGGCGAATGTGCTCGATCAGGCGTTTGCCGCCGCGCGGGATGATGATATCGATAAATTCATCCAGCTTGACCAGAGCGCCCACGGTCGCCCGGTCGGTGGTATCGATAACCGTTATGCAGGCGGCCGGCAGTCCGGCCTGCGCCAGCCCGCGGTAGAGGCAATCGGCGATTGCACGATTGGACGCAATGGCTTCGGAGCCGCCGCGCAGAATCACCGCGTTGCCGGCCTTCAGGCACAATGCGGCGGCATCGACAGTGACATTCGGCCGCGACTCGTAAATCATGCCAATGACGCCCAGAGCGACCCGCATTTTCCCCACCCGGATACCGCTGGGCTGTTCCACCGGCGCGCTCATCCGGCCTACCGGGTCGTCGAGATCGGCAATTTTGCGGCAGCCGTCGATCATCGCCTGGATGCGCTTTGGGGTCAGCTCCAGCCGGTCCAGCAGCGCATCGGTAAGGCGGTTTTTCCTGCCTGCCGCCAGGTCTTCGGCGTTAGCCTGGCGGATTTTTTCGCTGTGCCCGGATAATTGTTCGGCGATCGCCAGCAGCGCCTGATTCTTGGTGGCGGTCGGCGCAGTGGCGATCACGGCTGACGCAGTATGCGCGGCTTTACCCATGCGCCATACGCGCTCGGCGATACCATTTTGCCGGTCGGCCGGCATGGCGCTGGATGGTGTCATTCGGGAATCAGTTGCGGCAGTTGAGCGGGCTATCGTGCTTCAGGCGATAAAAACAGCGTATCACCCCGGCCGCCGTACCGCAACCCGGCTGCCAGTCGACGGCGCCGCGGACTCGCGTCTACTGCAAGGCGCCGCCAGGTCACGGCAGCCGTAGCCCGCACAGACCGAGCACAATATGCTCGATTTCCTCCCAGATATCGCCTCTATCGAGCGGCTTGCGCCCTTTCAGCATCAAATCCGCCTGCGCCAGTTTGCGCAGCAATTGTCGGCACTGCGCCGGCTTTAGCCGGCGCAGCGCGGCCTGCATCAGCGCCGCACGGCTGCGCCAGATACCGAGCCGCTGAAACAGCGTTTGCATATTCTCGCCCTGCGCCAGCGCGGCCGACAGCTGGCATAGCAGCCGCACCTCGCGGGCCAGGCCCCACAGAATTAAAATCGGCTCGGCCTGCTCCCGGCGCAGGCTGTACAGCATTCGGATACTGTGCGCCGTCGCCCCCCTCAGGCCCGCATCAACCAGGTTGAACAGGTTGAATCGGGCATGGTCGGCGATCAGCTCGGTCACCAGCTCCAGCGTGATTGTGCGGTTGGCGGACAGCAGCGACAGCAGGTTTATTTCCTGTGCGGCGGCGAGCAGATTGCCTTCGACCAGACGGCTCATCCCGGCGGCCACGTCCGGCTCGAAAGTCAGGTTTTTGCTCCGCAGTCTGGCGGCGATCCAGTCCGGCATTTTATCCGCCGTAACGGTCGGGCACTCTATCACCACACCCGCCCGGTCGATCGCCTTGAACCATTTTCCGGTTTGCCCGCGCTTGTCGGTGCTGCCGCCGATAATGATCAGCGTCGTATCCGGGTTGGTCGCGCCGGCGGCATATTCGACCAGCGCCTGATTGCCCGCCTCGGCCGGTTTGCCGGTCGGCAGGCGCAGCTCGATCACGCGCCGGTCGGCAAACAGAGACAGCGATTGGCCGCTGCTGAATAGCTGGTTCCAGTCGAATCCCGCTTCGGCACTGTAGCGCCGCCGCTCGGTGAAACCGGCTTGCTGGGCCGCCGCCCGCAGCTGATCCAGGCACTCCTCGATCAACAGCGGTTCAGCGCCGAAAATCAGATAAATCGGTGCGATGCCCTGTTGCAGACGCTGGCCGAGAGCGGCTTGTTTGAGGCGCAAATTTCAGCTTCGGTGCGTCAGGCCGGCTATCCGGTGAGCGCGGCTCGCGCCGGTGCGGCAGGTTGGCATGGGAGGGTTCAGGCGATGCCGGGGCGACGTTGGGGCGGGTTGCCCGGCTGTCGCCTGGCCCGGTTTCGACGGTGTCATCATAGTCGGCTGAGCAGGGACAATATCTGGGCGGTGATTTCTTTTTCCATGCTCCGTTTGAGGAATACCTCTTCTTCTGTCGCCTGCAATTCGGTTGCCGGCGCATAATCCAACGAACGGCTCTGCGTGATGCGCTGTTGCTGCAGCGGGTGGCCACGCTTATCGACCACCTCGAAAGCCACGGTATAGCGGTACGTATAGCCCGTGGTGCGACCGTCGGCGTCGGTGGTGCGAACCTGGCGGTCGAATGCGGTATGGGTGAATTTCAGCCCGGCTGACCGGCTGCCGGGCTCGACCACGGTGACCCCGCTTTGCCGCAATCCGTACGCCACTGCGTCGGCCAGCTCCGGGTCCGCCCCCTGGACCGACATCGGCGACAGCGCATCGGACAGCGAAAACTGCCCGCGCAGATGAAACCCGCAGCCGCCAAGCATGCCCAGCCCCAGAGCGGCCAGCGTCAATCGTCTGCTAATCCGGCGGTTCGTCTGGAGCAACGTAGTCTGTGTGGATGGTGAATAGGCACTGTGCAGTATAGCGCAAACCGCAATCAGCCGACCTGCTTTTTCGCTGCGGGATGGCACCGCACGCCGCATCTGCCATGTTGTATATCTTTTTTGCCATCAAGATAGCAGGCGGAATATTGACATGAAATTTGCGCTAACGTCGGTGCTCAATCGACGTACCGGCAGGCGGTTGCGGCCAACAACAGGATCAGCCATGCCGGGCGGACTTTTTTTGTCGGTGGCGGCTTTGTCGCTGTTCGCCGCCCCGCTTGCGCACGCGCAAGAAATTAACGCCGCCGACACCGCCTGGCTGATTACCGCGACCGCATTGGTGATGATGATGACGCCGGCGGGGCTCGCGTTGTTTTACGGCGGATTGACCCGCCGCGGCAGCGTGATGAACACCAATTGTATTGCGTCATTGCGACCGCGATTATTTTCAAGCTCTCCACGTTAATTGCCGGCGGTGCGCGGGTGTCTTCAAGCCATGAAGAAGAAGGCATGGACTCCGCCTATCACAGCGAGCGCGATTCTCATTCGCGCGACGAAACGTAAACCGCCGCCAATTCGTCCACCGCCGCCGGCAACCGGTCGGGCAATGTGCGGGCGCCTGCCGCTATTATATCGGCGAGCCGTCGCGGCGGGTGAAATTCGGGCTGCCGTCTTTGTGGTTGGCGGCGCGTAAATCTTCGTCGGAATAATGCGTGATGTCGTCTTGTCGACGAGAGCCGATTTCCAAATACACCGCGTCTTTTTCCGAGCGATTTTCCAGGCGGTGACCGTCGGCGACGCCGGCTTTGAAGCCGACGCAATCGCCTGCGCGCATCCGTGTTTCGCCGTCATTGGTCACCAGAATTAATTCGCCTTCCAGCACGATGACGAATTCGTCATCGGCGGTGTGCCAGTGGCGGACGGTCGACCAAACGCCCGGAGCGAGAGTCGTCCGGTTGACGCCGAATTGAGTGAGCCCGAAAGCCTCGCCCAGCGGACGCTTAAATCGCGCGCGGCACTTTTCGGCGATGGCGACCGGATGCGGCGTCCCGCTTTTGCCGGGCGCGTCAGCCGAATGTAATACAGGCGGCTTCATGTTGCCAATCCGGTGGTTTTTTCAGACTTGGAATCGCAAAACCGCCGCCAATTCGCCCAGGCTGTTGGCAACCGGTCGGGCAACGTGCGGGCGTATTTTGCTTCCAGCCGCTCCAATAATTTGTAGTCGGCGCGGGTGCCGTTTTTCATTGCGGTCAAACTTACCGTTTGGGGCATTGCGATTCTCCAGCGAAACGGGGTGATTATACGCCCGTGTTCGCTATAACCACGCCGTTAATTCCCGGTGCCACATTCGGCGTTTCGCAGGGGACGCCGGAGAGCTTTGAATACATCGCCGGGCTGCCGTCGTCGGGCGGCGAAATCCCCGTGGACATGACGGCGCGCGAAGTGCCGGCGGGCGATTACGCGCGGGTGGCCCACACGGCGCCGGCGGCGGACAGCGAAGCGGAAAAATTCGCCGATGCGCTTAAGCGTCCTATGCCCGCGCTGTCGGCGAAATGGCCGCCGCCGGTCTGAAAATGGGCGGCGCTGTGGTGGTGGAGCGATACGGCGAAAATTTTTTAATCCCGAAAAAATAACCGGCGAAGTGGAAATCTGGATACCGGTGCAGGCAGCCCGGGCCGATTAAATTCGGCCAATTATTCGGCGCGAATTGGCCGCCGTCACGCGCACAGCGGCGCGGTCGCGTTTTTATTCCAGCGGGTATTAAACACCGCTTCGACTTCGCCGCCGATAATTCGGTCGCGGGCGTCAAGCCAATTCTGCCGATACGATGCCGCGTCACGCAATTCGGCGGCCGGATTCGCGCGGCTTCTGGCGACAAACGACGGGAAAAAATCCCGCCCTGTCAATTCGCCCGCCCGCTGATAGCGCAGATCAAAACTCCAGCGCAATTTGCCCGACCGATTCGGCCCCGCCCCATGTATGGTGCGGCGATTCAGCAAGACGATCCCGCCTGCCCCGACTTGCAGCGAAACCAGCCGCGCGCGCGCAATGACCGCATCGGGAATGTAAATTTCGCCGAGCAATTCGTGCCCCGGACAATGCAGCGCCAGGCCCAGATCGCCGCCGCCGGTGTCTTTATGACTGCCGGCGACGCACTGCATGCAGCCGTTTTCTTCATTGGCGTCGGTGATGGCGGCCCACACCGTCAACACATCGGAATCGCAGGCCGATTCGTGCAGCACGGCCTCGTCCTGATGCCACAGCGTGCGCGACACATTGGCGTCGCCGACCGCGGCCGGCGGCAGCAAATGCTGCGGCGGCTTGATGCGGGCATGCTGCGTCGGGTTGCACAGTATCTCGCCGCCGAGAAGGGATTCGGCGATGTCCAAAACGCGCGGATGCGACAAAACCCCAAACACCGCCGGCCCGGCGTGAATGCCGGCAGTGTCGTCGTCACCGAGAATCTCGCGCCATTGGTCGGCGAGCGCCGGCAGATTGTCGGCCAGCGGCAGTGAAATATCCAGATGCGAATAGGCGTCGGGGGCGGCGCAAATCAAATCGGAAAACCGCGAATCAAAATCGCCGTTTTGGAGCGGTGAATCAAGCCGTCCGGCGGCGTAATAGCGGGCGATGAGGCGACCGAGGAGCGCGTCGTATTCGTCCCGCACGGCGGCGAGCGTCTGTGCATCGAGGACATTTTCCACGATTAAGTAGCCCTGTTTGCGGAAGGCCGCAATTTGCGCATCAGAGAGCATGGTCGCACCTTTTCCCGTATCCGAAACTGACAATGCGAATCTAAAGCAAAATCCGCTGCTGTGCAATGGGAATCTGCTTATCGCGCGGGGTTGTCGGCGCGGGGTATCGCAGCCCTATTCGCCGGTGAAAGCGGGTATAATTGCGGGGAAACGATTGCTGCACAAGAGGGCGACTTTGGGTGGAGAGAATTTACATGACGGTCGGCAGTTAAGTCACGGCGAAAGCCGCATTGATTGGCAATGATTCTGATTACAACGCAAACCTTTCCGCCCGCCGTCGGCGGAATGGAAAATCTCATGCACGGACTCGCTGACGCATTTGTCCAATCCGGCGAAAGCGTCCGCGTATTCGCCGATGCCAAACGCGACCGCGCCGAAAAAAGCAGAGATGTCGAATGCGCCTTCGTCGTCGATAGATTCGGCGGGCCGCGGATGCTGCGACGGGTTCGCAAAGCGCGTGCAATCAACCGCGCAATTGGCCGCGCACCGCAGGGGGTAACCGCCGTTGTCGCCGACTCGTGGAAAAGTCTGGAGCGGCTCACGCTCACGCATCGTCCGCCGATTATCTGCCTGGCGCACGGCAACGAATTGCTGGGTGATTCGCCGAGACGATGCGCCTGGGTTGGCGGCGCATTTGATAAGGCGGATGGTATCGTCGCCAATTCTGCTTATGTCGCCGCATTGGCGGGCCGGCTTTCACCAGCGGAAAAAATAAATGTGATTCCGCCCGGCATCGCCCCGCTCCCCTCTCCCGATGATGCGGCGAAAAAAGAATTTGCAAGCATCATCAAAGATCATCATCCGATTTTAGCGACGGTTGCGCGTTTGGAGCCGCGCAAAGGTATCGATACGGTGATTCACGCGCTGCCGAATCTGGTGCTTGTGCATCCGAAGATTTTGTATTTAATCGGCGGTGACGGCGATGATAAAAAGCGCCTCCAATTGCTGGCGAATGAATTGGGTGTTGCCGCCAATGTGCATTTCGCCGGGGTCGCCCTGGGCGCGCGAAAAGTGGCGTTGCTTACCGCCGCCGATTTGTTTGTCATGACTACCCGGCGGGTCGGCAATTCAATCGAGGGATTCGGCATCGCTTATCTGGAAGCGGCGGCCTGCGGCGTGCCGGCACTTGGCGGCAAAGAAGGCGGTGCGACGGACGCCATTGTCGCCGGGCAGACCGGTTGTTTGTGCGACGGCAAAAACCCGGCGGCAGTAGCGGCAGCGATTGCCGACATGCTGGCCGACCCCGCCCGACTGACGCAAATGGGGGCCGCCGCCCGGCATCGCGCGGCGGCATTTTCCTGGGATACCATTGTTCGCCGTTATCTCGCCTTGATTGATTCTGTGCGGTCCGTACGATGAGAATTCTGCACTGCGCCAACTTTTCGCTTTTTCCGCGCGCGCGCAAAAGCGCCGACGACGGCGCCCGTATTTACTCCATCGACCGCAAATTAAGCGCGGGGTTGATGCGCCAAGGGCATTCGGTGTTTGATTTTTCCTACCGCGACGGCGCCCGCTATTACGGCGTTTTCGGCAAGCGGGGCGGGGCGAAAAAAATGAACCGTGCGCTGCTGCAAACGGCAATGCAACTACAGCCCGACCTTGTCCTTCTCGGCCATTGCGAATTGGTTTTTGCGCAAACTCTGGCGGAAATTCGCCGGTGCATTCCTGCGATTAAAATCGCGCAATGGTGGGTGGATGACTTTGCGCCGCATAAAGTGAATTCGCTCGCTCCGAAACTGCCGCACCTGGACGCTTTTTTTTCCACGACGCATCCGTCGGCGGCGCGTCGTCTTGTCGGCGGAGAGGGGGATGTTCCTTTTTATTTTATGCCGAATATTTGCGACTCGGCGGTGGAAACCGAGCGTGCGTTTGACAACCCGAATCCACGCTATGATGTTTTTTTTGCCGGTCGTCCCGATTCGGCGCGCGAGGAATTAATCGGCCTGCTCGATACAATGAAGGACGAATTGCGCATTGGTGTCTTTGGTCTCACGCGCGATACGCTGCTCGGTGGCTGGGAATTCATCCGTACGATTGGCGCAAGCAAAATCGGCATCAATTTTAATCGGGTGAACGATATTGCATGGTACGCATCCGACCGCATGGTGCAATTGGTGGGCAACGGCTGCCTGGTTTTCACGCCGCGCATTCCCGGCTTTGAAAAACTGTTTGCGCAAGATGAGGTTGTTTATTTTGATGCGCTCGCCGACCTGCCGAATTTGCTGCGCGCTTGTTTGCGCGATGACGACCGCCGCATTCAAATTGCCCGCGCGGGATGGATGCGCGCGCATAAAAGTTACAACGAAAGGCGCATCGCGCGCTTTGTGATTGAATCCGTCTGCGAGCAAACGTATAGCGAAGACTACGAATGGAAAAATGAAACCGTGCGCTTGCCGCATAGATAACGATACCGCATGAGTGCGAGGACAAGGTGAAAACACGCATTACCGAATTATTTAACATCAAGCATCCGATTATACAGGGCGGCATGCACTATGTCGGCTTTGCCGAGATGGCGGCTGCGGTTTCCAATGCCGGCGGGCTGGGTATCGTTACCGCCCTGACGCAGCCAACGCCGGCCGCGCTCGCGCAGGAGATCACCCGGTGTCATGACATGACCGACCAGCCGTTTGGTGTCAATCTCACCTTTCTGCCGGGCTTTGCCGACGTCCCTTACCCTGAATACATCGATGCGATTATTGCCGGCGGCGTGAACATTGTCGAAACCGCCGGGCGCAACCCGGAGGCGTATCTGCCGAGCCTGAAAGCGGCGGGCATTCGGGTTATCCACAAATGCACCTCGGTGCGGCATGCATTGAAAGCCGAGCGGATTGGCTGCGATGCGGTCAGCGTTGACGGGTTTGAGTGCGGCGGCCACCCGGGCGAAGACGACACGCCCAATATGGTTCTATTGCCGCGGGCGGCGGAAGAATTGCGCATTCCGTTTGTCGCTTCCGGCGGCATCGGCAATGGCAGACAGCTGGTGGCCGCGCTGGCGCTGGGCGCCGATGGGATTAACATGGGCACCCGTTTCATTGCCACCCGCGAGGCGCCGGTGCATCAAAATGTAAAGCAGGCGCTGGTGGCGGCCGGCGAGCTAGATACCAGGCTGATTATGCGGCCTTTGCGCAATACGGAGCGCGTGCTGGCCAATGCAGCGGTCGAGCGTATCCTGGAAAAAGAAAAAGCGCTGGGAGATGACCTCAAGATCGAGGATATTGCCGACGAAGTGGCCGGCGTGTATCCGAAAATCATGCAAAATGGCGACCTCGATGCGGGCGCCTGGAGCTGCGGCATGGTGGCCGGTCTGATCCAGGACGTGCCGAGCGTGCAGCAATTGATGGAGTGTATTATCGACGAAGCGCAATACATCATCCGCGTGCGTTTGGCCGAGCTTGCCGCCTGACCGCGGCCGGCCTGGCGCTAAAGCCGATGCGCGGCAACGGTTGGAGAGCGAAGCTGGCACAGCGTTATCCCCCGCGTGAAAGCCGTCTTCGCTGCTACTGTGTCGCCACGGTTAGCAAGCCTGAAAACAACATCGATGACAATTTTTTTGAGCTAATACTTTCCGGTGTTTTGTCGGCAACAAATTCGGGGTTATTTATAAGCCAGAATTTTCCATCTTCGATGTATACCAGATTCTGATAGCCGTTATCCGACCGACTGAAATAAAAACCGTTATGCAAGTCCGTCAGATACGGTTTTATTGCTTTCTCGAGTTCGGTTGCAATGACACGATACCCTGGTTCCACCGGATGTCCGTTTTGATTTTCAGGGTATAGTGGGACTGCTGTTAATGCGGATTCTTGAAGTGCTGTAATAACGTCTGCGTATTTTGCTCCATCGAGTTTTTCCAATCGTGAAGAGAAATCGCGTATCCGTCTTTTTTCATCGGTAACCAGTTGATGATAATCCGGATCGATTTCGATGCCTGACGATTTGACTTTTTCCGCATAAACATATTCCTTGGTTGGAATAATGGTAAAAACAATTCTAACATCGTGTCGGCTTGCAACATCGGCCATACCCTCAGCAATCCGGGCCATGATGGTATATCCGATATCCACAACAGGATGGTCCAGATTCGATGCGTGTCGGAGTCTGGGTGTGAACGAGGTCTTTATTCCGTCGGCAAATACAACAGGCCAAATCTCATCATCTGGTGCCGGGAAGTTTGGTGACGGAATCTCGTGGTCGGATAGGTTTCCTGCCGGTACAAATTTCTTCCACAAGCCCGATGCAGTTGCCAGTGAGTATGTTTCCAGCGGATCATTGCCGGTATAAAAAGCAACAATAATAACCTGTGGAGAAAATAGAAGTGCTTTTAGAAACATAGAATAATATTGTACCCCCCCATCCTCCGGTTGCAAAACTATAAACAGAGGCTCCCTGTGGCAGCATTGATTCAAGAACATGGGGCCAATTTTCCCACATAAGAACATTATTGCCATAGGTTTGACTGTCCCCGATTGTGATAACATCCGCACTGATCGGTACTGCTTTGTTTCTAAAGCCAAGGAGGTCGTTTGGCCCTATGGATCCCAGATCAAAAAACAGGGGTTTGGCTCTTACCTGGACAATCGGGTCCTGGATAAGGTAGTCTGTCGATGCCCAGTCTTCTTCGCGAAAAATATTTTCGTAAAACGGGGGCACTGCCCTGTCCAACTTGACCAGCTTCAGGCTGTCGGGTGCTCCCAGCAGGCCCGGAGCCAGCCAGCGAATTATCACTAAAGCCAAAGACACTGACAGCACAACAGTGGCTAATAACAAAACCAGCTCTGAGAGGTTGAATCTCGCTTTCATATTTTCGTACTCATGAGGGATTTTCCTATGACAGCCTTGCCCGCTATTGTTCGTCGGTAAGTTCGGCTATGATACAACTCTTTAACCGCATTGGGGGACGAAATGAATATCAAACCGGAAATCGAGGTGTTGCATCAGGAGATGCAGACATGGCGCAGAGACATTCATCAGCATCCGGAGCTGTGTTTCGAGGAGGTGCGCACGGCCGATCTGGTGGCCGCCAGGCTGCATGAATTTGGCATGGAGGTAGACCGGGGGTTGGCGCGCACCGGCGTGGTGGGCACGATTCGCAACGGCGACGGCCCGGCGATTGGCTTGCGGGCGGATATCGATGCCTTGCCGATGCCGGAGCACAACGAGTTCGAGTACCGCTCTTCCTATCCGGGGCGCATGCACGGCTGCGGTCACGACGGCCATACTGCAATGCTGCTGGGGGCGGCAAAATATCTGGCCGCCACCAGACGCTTCCGGGGCACGGTGCACTGCATCTTTCAGCCGGCTGAGGAAGGCGGCGGCGGTGGCGATGTGATGGTCAAAGAAGGGCTGTTCGAGCGGTTTCCGGTCGATGCGGTTTACGGCCTGCATAACTGGCCGGGCATGCCGCCCGGACAAGTCGCCGGCTGGGCCGGGCCGATGATGGCCGCTGCCGATGAATTTTATCTGGTGATTCGCGGTCGCGGCGGCCATGCGGCGATGCCCGACCTGTGCGTTGACCCGGTGGTGATTGCCGCAGAGATCATCACGGCACTGCAAACCGTCGCCAGCCGGATGATCCACCCGGTCGATTCGGTGGTCATCAGTGTGACCCAGCTGCAGGCGGGCGACGCGACCAATGTGATACCGGACGAAGTGAAGCTGGGCGGCACCGTGAGGAGCTTTCGCGAGCAAACCAGAGTTGCGACCGAGGCGCGGATTCTGCGGATTGCAGAGGGCATCTGCGCCGCCCACGGCGCGTCTTGCGCGCTCGATTATCGACGCGGTTATCCGGCGACCGTCAATCATGCCGAGCAGACCGAGGCCGCATTGCGTGCAGCGGCGGCGGTAGTCGGCGAGGACAATGTGCTGCGTCAACCACAGCCGGTAATGGGCGCGGAAGACTTTTCCTACATGCTGCTGGCCAGGCCGGGGTGTTATGTCTGGCTTGGCAACGGCGCCGGTGCCGGCGGCTGTATGCTGCATAATTCACGCTATGATTTCAATGACGATATTCTGCCGATTGGCGCTTCCTATTGGGCGACTCTGGTGGAGCAGCAACTGGCGGCCTGAGCCGGGCCTGAGTCGGGCACGAATCGAGGAGCCCCGGCAGGATGGCGAGGTTTCTGGGCCGATTAGTCGGGGCAGGGCAGTTTCAAAATCGGTGTCGGCATGGCGAAAAATACGGTCTGCGCGATGCAGTCGGTTTACTGCCGGGTTATGCCACAACAGGCCGCCGGGCCGAGTGTGTCGCCGGATTATTCTGCCAGGCCGGTCGGGCCTGATGTCAACCGGTTATAGGCCGCAAAAAATCGACTGCCGGCGGGGCTGCTATGACTGCAGGAACCGCAGATAGTCCTCCGCCACCGCCCGGCTTGCGGCCTGCAATAGCTGTTCGCCGTGCTGCGGGGTTGCCAGCGACGGGTCGGAACCGACTTGCCCGTCCGGAAATTGTCGGCGATGTAAATCCGCCGGCAAATGTTGGTCACCGCGGTGGTCGCGGATAGTCTGCTGCGATAAGGCGCGGTAGCCGGCGCGCTGTTTCGGCGTGACCACGCGATCGGTAAACTGGGTGATTGCGACTTCGCTGGGGGTCGCGTGCAGGCCTTCTTTTTCACCGTAGAAAGCGTCGCGCAAACGATTGACGGCGTCAAAGTCCCACCAGTTTTTTATCCTGACAAGCGGCGCGCGGTCGCCGGATTCAGCGTAAATATCGTGCACCGACGATTGCAGCGGTGCGAGGTTGGCGCCGTGGGCGTTGAGCACATAGATATGCCGAAAGCCCTGCCGCTGAAAGGCGTTGACAATGTCGATAAACAGCAGCGAAAACACCCGGCAGGAAACGGAAACGGTGCCGGCAAATGCCATATTGAATTGCGCCGGCGCATACGACAGTGTCGGCGCAACAATCGCGTCGGCCAGCTCCCCGGCGCCGCGCGCAATATGTCCGGCGCACAGGGCGTCCGTGCCGAGCAAACCGAGCGCCGCGTGCTGCTCGATTGAGCCGGTCGGCAGGACCAGCCCGCGACTGCGGTCGAGGTAGGCCGCCACCTCGTCGGTGGTCATGGTGAGAAGTTCCAGGCTCGGACTCGGCTCAATAAGCGGGTACTATCGGCTACCCGGTCGGTTGGTGTGCGCCCCGGCCGCACGCGTGCCGAAGTGGCATCGTTAGTTATTCAATTTCCATTTGTGTCCCAGCTCGGCGAAGAAACCGCTTTCGGTTTTAAGCTCGACCCAGGTGTTGATAAAGTTGATCCAGACCTGATCGTCTTGCGGCAGCAGCATCGACACCGGCGTACGGGCGCGCGCCTGCGCCACCGGCACGATCATCATCTCGGGGAACTGCTCGACCAGCTTATAGGCCTCCACGTTCGAGGTGATGTGCGCGTCGGCCCGGCCAGACAGCACTTCCTGAAAATCGCGTGCGGGCGCCTCTACGATTTTGTGCTGCGCATTGGGGAAGAACCGCTTTACCTGATCCTCCTGCGTCGTGCCCAGCGTGGCGGCAATCACCACATCGGCTTTATCCAGATCGTCCCAGGAGGTGAATCGGTCGGCGTGCTTGTCGAGCGTCAGCGGAATAGTCGCCAGCGAAAAATAGCTGCGGGAGAAGCCGGCCACTTTCGCCCGGCTCGGCTTGATCGATGCGCTGCCGGTGATATGATACTTGCCCGAGACCACGCCGTTGACCAGGGTTTTCCAGTCGGTCGGCACAAACTCGACCTCGACGCCGAGGTCGTCGGCCAGGGCCGTCATCATGTCGATGTCATAACCGACATAACTGTTGGTTGCCGGGTCTTTCACGCTCATCGGATTCCAGTCACCGGTAGTGCCGACTTTGAGTTTGCCCGAATTGAGGATATCCGCCAGTGCGCCGGCGGCCAATGCCGACTGACCCAAACCAAGGGCCAAAGCCAAGGCGAGCATCGCGGTGATAAACAGTGATCTAATCAGGGTGAAGGTTTTCATGTTGTCTCCGGTTAATGTTGATACTGCCGATTGTGGCAGTGTATTGTATCGATTGGTGCGAAGCGCACGGTAATAGCCTAGCATAATTTTTCTGTCGTGCCATCTGTTTCTGAGCCTATGCAGTTGCGTGTACAGGTCGATACATTGCGGGCGGTTGCGACTGCTTTGTGTTTTATGGAAACCTGGAAATGAGATCGCCTGAATCCAGTCCATTTACGCCGGGGCGGCCCGCGTCGCATGATGTATTCGTCGGGCGTGGCGCGCAATTGGAAGCATTGCGCGTGATGTCGGCGCGGGCGGCGCAGGGAAAATTTGAGTTGGGCTTTGTTACCGGCGAGCGCGGCATCGGCAAAAGTTCGCTGGCGTCGCTGGCGCGCGACCGCGCCGAAGTGCAGAACGGCATCGTCGGTGCGCATGTCAATTTGAGCGATGTCGACGAATTGGAAAAGGCGGTGGGTCTCGTTTTTTCTGCGCTGACGCAGGAAAATCGCCAGCGGGCCTGGTTTGGCAAAATCAAATCGCTGCTCGGTGACAAATTGGAAATTGGCGCCCTCGGCGTTTCCGTCAAATTGAATCTTTCTTCCGACGATGTGCGCTCTTTGACCGATGATTTCGGCGCTGCTATGCGGCGGGTGATTTCTCAATAAGCACGGGTCTGGGCGATTATTGCGCGCCAATGCAATGGCGGAGCGACAAGTCCACGCGGGTTGTTGCGGCGGAAATACTTCGGCTTGAACGGAAGAATCAATCGTCGCAAATAACGCCGCAATGAAAATTGCGGAGATATCGGCATGGTGCATTTGCCGGCGAATTGTGAAGCCATCCACTGCGCCGTCTTTTCCGTCGTTTGCAGCGCGCATGGATAATCGCGGTGCATTTTATTGCTGATGACGATGCGATTGAATTGAAGCATTCCCTCCGGGTAAAAATTCCTCGCCATCGCGCATGGTATAACATCGGCTACCCACCAATGATCAGAGAAGGATTCCCAGTAGGGAATCACGAGTCCGTCCAAGAAAGGTCGCGGTGATAGGCATTCATTTGCCCGTTGTAATCCCACGCCATTTGCTAGTCCATAGACGGAAGATAAGTCCGACCGAACGGCGACCCAAAGCCGATGACGGAATCTCGGAGACGGCCCGAAACCGGCACGCCGATTGCCGGGCGCAATTGCAAAAGCAAAGATTCAAAATCGCCGTAGCCGCCGCGGACGAACTCCACATCGTCGTCCATAAAAATGAAATAGCGGTAGTCGCCTAGTTTGTGCGCTTCCGCCAGCATTCGATTGCGTCCCTGCATGAAAGTGGAATTGGGAAAGAAAATGCACCCTTCGCGCTCGCGATCGCATAGTGAGAAAAACAGCGTCGGTGTCGGGCCGCTCGCGCAGATGCAAATACTCGCCGATGCGGTCCGAAGTGCCCTGTATAAGATAAACGAAATTTTTCATTTCGGCGATTTTACCGAAAGTCGAGAACCTCCGCCCGCGTGATTTTCTATAATTTTCACGCAGTCGGAAATTTCAAATGTTTCCATCGTCGCATGGAAAACGGAAAGAACCAAATCTTGGAATTTCTGGCTTTTTTCCGGTGATTTTTCGCTGCTTTCCAGCGGGATGATTTTCAGCCCTTCTTGGCCTGCATCATCCATCATAATCGGGCGGCTGTGGGTTTTATGCAATTTGTAATTGCTGAGCCATTTGGCAATGTGCTTCGCTTTTCCGTCGTTGCCTTTGAGCATATAAAGCGACAGCCATTCGGCGACTTTTTCTTCGGAAAGATCAAGAGTCGCACGGCAGATTTTTAACATGCCCGGTTCCAGAGTGCGCATTCTTTGAATCCATAGCGCCGCCGACATCGGATTTTCCGTCATACCCTGCTTCGCCTGTTCGAATTCATCTAGTATCGCCTGCGCGGGAATGCCGTTCACTTGCGGGTCTATCGGCCCGATTGCGGAGTGCTTGCCCATCACTATTTCATCGCAGGCGCAAGCGATCATTGTCGCCGCTGACATCGCGTTTTGCGGGATAATCGCACGAATGTGGCGGTATTTCGTCCGCAAGTATTTGACGATTTGTTCCGCCGCATCCATTGAGCCGCCGGGGCTGTGCAGAATCAAATCCAGATTCGAGCCGTGCAAGCCGTTCAGCGCGGACATAAACCCCGGTCCATCCGCGAGGGTCACCGAAGTCGCCTCGTGCGATTTCGCGCGCCCCAAAGTGGTAAACGCCGAAGCGTAAAGAATGGTGTCGCGCTTACTGAAAGCGTGGAGCTCTTTTAAATATCCGATGCGGACGCGATCTTCGGCGCGCGTTCTTTTCTGTCAGAATGCGTTGCTGGATTTCACTGCGACTAGGCATGATGGTTATCGGTGTGGGTCGTGGTCGTTTCCAGAGGCGGCCGCGGCGGGTCCAGTTTGTCCGCGATTTCGGTGATAAGGCGGATTCGCTCCATCACACTGGGATCAATCGCCTTACTCATTTTTTCGAGCAGGGCGAGTTTTTCGGCCTCCAATTTGTCGCCTTCGTTCATTGTTTTTTCCTCTGTGGTTGTGTGGAGATTATGCCATAATTCTTTGTTGGCGCGATTTATTGCCGCCGATTGGCTTCTTCTTTGTTTTGCAGATACCAATGCATCGTGCGGGCGATTCCTTCGGCCAAAGGCAAAGGTGAAAAATCCGGCAGCAGGGCGCGCAGTTTTTCGCCGCTGACCGACTTTTGAAAAACGCCGTCGGGTTTGCTGTTGTCCCAGTTAATTTGCTCGCGCGGAAAATCTGCGGCATCGGCGATTGCCTCGGCGAGTCGGCGGATGGAAACTTCCTCGCCCGGGGCGTTTATCGGCTCGTTGTCGTGCGGAAATTCCACGGCGCGGGCGATAATTTCAGCGGCGTCGCCGACATATAGAAATTGCCTCAAGGGGTTTCCACTGCCCCATGCTAATGCTCGTCCGCTGTTTAATTTGGCGTCGGCTATTTTGCGCATCAATGCGGCGGGGGCGTGGCTGCGATAATCGTCAAAGACATCGTGTTCGCCGTAGAGATTGGAAAGGGCGATTTGATTGCAGGCGATTCCGAATTGCCGATGCGCCGCCGCCATCAAAACCAAATGCGCGCGCTTGGAAAAGCCGTATCCTTCCACCGATTCGTGACAGCGTCCGGCGAAAATTTGCGGTTCGGAAATTTCGCCGGTCAAGTGTCCCGGATACGCGCAAGCGCTGCCCACCGAAACAATTTTGCAGACGCTTGCCACCGACGATTCTTCAAAAATAACCGCCGCCATTTTAAGATTGCGCGCCGCCAGCGTAAGCGGCTCGGCGAGGCAGATTCCGAGTCCGCCGTAATAAGCCGCCGAATGCACCACCGCGTCCACCGCACTCCCTTCGCGTTTGCAGGCGGAGAAATAATCAGCGACTCCTTGGCCGGATTCCAAATTGAATTCCACCGAGCGCGGGGCGAAAACGGAATGCCCCAATTCTTTTAATGCGCCGACAACACGCCGCCCCAAAAAGCCGCTGCCGCCAGTGACCAGAACATTTTTGAATTCAGGCATTGCGCCACTCGTTGTTGATTTGCAGCGGACGCAGCACTTTGATTAATTCGTCTATTCCCCGGTTCAAGCCAATTTCGGTGCGATAGCCGAGTCGGCTGATTTTATCGTAGGAAACCGTGTAGTCGCGCGCGTCGGGGTCTTCGCCGACGGCGGCTTCGTGGAAATAGTAGGGGATTTTTTCTTTCACCGCCAGTGCAATATCGCGTTTGGTGTAATTCATGGAATTGTTGCCGATATTAAACGCTTCGCCGCGCATTTTATCCGCATTGGCGAGCGCGAATAAAAAGGCGTTGGCGGCGTCGCGCGCATGCAGAAAAGTGCGGCGGAAATGCCCTTCGTAAAGAATAATCTGGTGGTTGTGAAGCGCCTGATAAACAAAATCGTTTACCAGCAAATCCAGCCGCAATCGTGGCGATACACCGAAGACGGTGGCGAATCGCAATGCAATTCCTTTCTTTTCCGTAAACATTTTTTCGGCTTCGGCCTTAGTTGCGCCGTAGAGCGTGAGTGGTGCAATCGGCGTGGTTTCGTCGCACACGCCGTCGACTTTCCCGTAGGCGCTGCCGGTAGAGGCGAAAATCGCCAATTGATCTTTAGAGAGCGCCGCGGCGACATTTTTTGAGCCCTCCAGATTTGTGGATTTCGCCGCCACCGGGTCGGCTGTGCAGGCGGGATGTCCCACCACTGCGGCGAGGTGCATAATGCAGTCGGCATTTTTAGCCGCCGACTTCACCGCTTGTGCATCGCGCACATCGCCGCGAATAATTTCCAAATCAGGATGCGCGGCAAAATGCAGAATCGGCCGCACGCCGAAAGTAAAATCATCAAACAGCGTAACTTTGCATCCGCCATCCAGCAGGCGCGGCAGCAGCAGCGAGCCCAAATATCCAGCGCCTCCAGTGACCAGAATTTTATGCATCCGCGCATTTTATCGGCGGCGGCAATTTTAGTCAAGCCGTTGTATGGGTCCAATACCTTTGGCCCTGTGACAGTTGTTGGAAGCCGAATTGTATCGGAGTTTGCAGACCGAGGCTATGGTGAGGAATGACGGTGTTATATTCGACCAGCCAGGCGGCCATTTTGCGGTTAAACAAGGCCAGGTCAGTGAACAGCAAATCGGCGTGATAATCCACGAACTGCTCCTGTATGGTGCGGTTGAAGCGCTCACAATGGGCATTCATTTTGGGTGATCTGGGGTAAGTCCACCAGTGGACAATGCCGAGCTGATTTAGGCGTTGCTGGAAATCGCCCATAAACTCAGAACCGTTATCGGAGAGCAGGAATTGCGGTTGCACGGGCAGCAAGTCGGTGAGCGCCTCCAGGGCGATGGTGGTGTTGCGGCTGGTAGCGGAATTGGCCGCAAAGGCAATGGCAAAGCGGCTGTTGGGGTCGATAAGGGTGAACAGGTAGCGGCGGATGCCGTCGCGCAGGCGCATCACGGTATCGCAGGCAAACAGGGCCAGTGGCGGCGGCCGGCAGTGTTTGGGTTTGCGTGTTTTGCGGGTACGCAGCAGCGGTTTGAGGCACCCGGTGGGTGAGATACGCGCGAGAGCGTGGCGCATTTTATGCGGGTCTTTGGCAATGATGCGCCCGATGGAGGAGACGCTCGGCAGCGCCAGTCGCCGCTGTGCGCACCAGTCTCGTAATAACACATGGAGTTTGGCCTTGCCGAGGTTGGGGTATTGTCGGCGCAATTGCCGGATTTGCTCGCTCAGGCCCGGTGGCGTGGCCGGTCGCCTGCGCCGGTGCGGTACACAGGATTTAGGCGTGAGCGCGGCGGCGTTGCCGGCGTGACGGTTGAGGGTCTGACGCCAGCGATAGAGCGTGCGGATGCTGACCTTAAAGGCCTCGCTGGCAGCGATTTTGCCGTGCCGACCGGAAAACGCCAGGATCGCAAGGCGGTGTTGGGCATGTTTGGAAGTCATCCCCCAAACATGCCCTGAATGGGCTACTCGGTAAAATCCCCGGATGCGGTATCCGGCATGGTGAATTTGCATGGCTCTCCTCTTGGGGCAGAGTGCCAAAGGTTTCTGAACTTATGCATTTTGAAGGAGACAGCGTAATCTTTCGCAAAAGGCTCGGGCGGGAAACATTCGCATCGTCCGCTCGCGAATGGCAGAAGAATTATATGAAGAATAATTGGCGTGAATCTTTTTCATTCCCGCAAGTATTTTTTCCGGCGAATCGCCTTCCAGCAAAACGCCGATTTCATCGCTGATAATGTCTTCGGCGATTCCGACTTTTGTCGACGCGCACGGCAGTCCACACGCCATCGCTTCCATTAATGCAATACTGCATTGCTCTTCTTGACTTGGCGTGATGAATGCGTTAGCGATGAGCAATTGAGCGCGAAGAGAATCCTTGTCCAGCCAGCCGGTCAGCGCGATGGAGTCACGCAAGCCGAGCGACTCAATTTGCGCGCGCAACCTGGGCATTTCCGATCCGTCACCGGCGATGATTAATCGCGCATCCGAATTCTCGAGCGCGAATTGCGAAAAGGCATCAATCAGCGCAGGAAAATTTTTGAGTTCAACCAGCCGTCCGGCGGAAATGAAGACGAATTGATTCTTCCTTTCTGAATTAAAATTCCGCGGGAGGGGAGGGGCGGAGTCAAATTGCAAATTCAGCGGATTGTGAATGACCTCCAATTTTTCGGCGGAGATTCCCAATTGCCGCACCATCGCCTCGCGCTGATTGCCGCCGACCGCCGCGCAGTAAAGAGATTCGTCGGCGATTTTTCTCGTACGCGCGCGGCGGAAAATGGACGCTTTCTCAGACGCATACCATTTCGAATGCTCGTGAATAAAATACGGCACACCATATTTCTCGCGCAGCTGCATCGCCAGATAGCCGGCGTTTTGAATCGCCTGAACCCAAACGGCGTCGGGCATTCCGCGCTTTTTAATGTAGGCGCGAAAAAGCAGTTCGCCGAAATGCCGCCATGCGCCGCGGGTTGTTCGCGGAAATAGATAGGGGTAATATCCCATCCACAATTCACCGCCAAAACTGAGGTCGGTGATTTCAATTCCGCGCAGCGGGGGGAGCCGTCGCCGCCGTATTTTAGTTTTGTGCTTTGCTTCCGGCATCATCACATCCACCCGCCAGCCCAAATGATGACGGACAATTTCCGCTTGGTCCAAAAAAAAACTTTCCGGCCCGAAGGCGTTTTGCCATTGGTTACTGGTGCCCAGCCACGACGGAATCATCAGAATATGCATCGTTTATTCTTTTTTCGCCGCCCGATAAACGCCCGACTCGGCGGCGATAAAATCAATGCGGCCGTCTTGCAAAGCGCGCAACGCTTCGGCGGGCGTGTGAATGATTGGCTCTTCATGCGCATTAAAAGAAGTGTTGATTAAAACCGGCAGTCCGGTTCTTTCTTTGAAGCGGCGCAGAATGGCGGCGTAAAGAGGGTTGTCCGAATCTTGAATAATTTGCGGCCGCGCCGTGCCGTCAATATGCACGACGGCGGGAATTCGTCCGCGCCATTGTTCGCGCACCTGACAGGTGATGGTCATAAATTTCATCGCATAGCGATTCGCCCCGGTTATGTGAAAAACATCGTCGGCATCCTCTGCTAAAACATACGGGGCGAAAGGCATAAATTCAGTGCGGGCGAGGCGCCGGTTAAGAGAATCATTTACACTTTTGTCGGCGGGATTCGCCAGTATGCTGCGCGCTCCCAGCGCGCGCGGGCCGAATTCCATTCGTCCGCAAAACAGCGCGACGATTTTTCCGTCGGCGAGCAATTGGGCGGCGGTATCCGCGGCGTTTCCGTTTAATTTAATGACGCCCGGCGCAGTAAACAAAGACGGCAATGCATCGTCATAGTTTCCGCCCCAATAGACATTGCCCAAAGGTCGGCGATGCGCCAGCCATTTACCGGCGCCGTCACGCTGCAGAAGGCATTCCAAAAGCCCGCCGACGGCGATGCCTTCGTCGCCCATGCCGGGGAAAATAAAGACCTCATCGACATCGGGCAATTCGGCGATTTTTTTATTGAGGGCGACATTGGCAAAAACGCCCCCGGCAAGTCCGATATTGCGCGCACCGGTTTTTTGCAGATAAGTGCTGACGGATTTTAGAATTACATCTTCAAGCAGTTTTTGAATTGAAGCGGCGGCGTCGGCGGGGTCGGCTTTTTTCGCGAGCTCAAATATCTTTTGCCGCATGTCTTTGTAGCGGGAAAAATCGGAAAGGATGCGCCCATCTTCGCGGACGGAAAAGCGGCGCGCGAGCGCATCATACAAGGTCGGGTTTCCGTAGGCTGCGAGTCCGGTGAGTTTTCCTTCGTGCCGGTTTATTTTATAGCCGAGCGCCTGCGTCATAAAGCCGTAGGCGAGCCCGATGCTGTCAACCGGATAGGGATTTTTGAGGTCGCCGTCGCCGCCGTAGAGTTCATGCAATTCGCCGTTTTGCAGATGCCGCGCGGAATAATTGACCCAATCGCCGCCGCCGTCGGCGGTGTATAAAAGCGCACTTTTCCAATTAGTGAAAAACAAAGCGGAAAGTGCGTGCGCAAAATGATGATTATAATCAAAGAATTGTACGCCGTCGGCAAGGCCAAGGTCGAGCATGAATTTTTCCGCGCGAAAAACTTTGCGATGATTCGCTTCGCCGATTTCGCAGTATCTTGGCCACAGCATTTTGTGGCGGTCTTTGCCGGTGAGTCGCAGTGCGCCGTATTTAATCGCTTTCATCGGCGGCCAGCGATGATAGCGGGCGGCGTATTTTCCGCGTGAAACAGCCAGCAATTGCACATCGGCGATTTTCGCTCCGGCGATGCGCAGGGCTTCGCGGATGGTTTGCGGCAGATGTTCGGGCCGGCCTTCGCCTTTAAGTCGGGTGATTCTTTCCGCCTGCACGGCGGATAGAATGTGATAATCGTCGGCGACGACGACGGCCATGTCGTGCTCGCCCTGATGAATGGCAAGAATCAGCATCGTCGGTTTTTATCGCATGCAAGAGCGGCGATGCTTCCAGCAGGTATGCCGGTCGTTTCGCTTGCAGATAACAAGCACATTCAGCGTTTTGTCGTCGGTGTTGTAGATGATGCGATACCCGCCGCAAGTTGTGCGTCGGTCGCCTCCGGCCAGCGGGATTGAGTCGTGCGGAAACCGATTCGCGCACAATGGTTCCATTGTTTTCTGACTTGTCGGTAATGCTTTGGCTTGTCGTTGGCGAGCGAAATCAAAAATCACTTCGCCGGGCAAAAATGCGGGTATATTATCCGCCGTTTTTACGCATTCGTCAAATTGCAAAAATCATTTCCGCCGGTCGGTCTGGGCTTGATTGTACCGCTACCAATGTATTGTGCGGGCGATTCCGTCGGTGAAAGGCGACGGGCGAAAATCCGGCAGCCGGCGGCACAATTTTTCGCCGCTGACCGCTCTTTCGAACAACCTCGTCCGCCGCCAAAATCCATTTGTCGCCGGCAACCGGAATTTCCTCATCAAAATTGCATAAGTTCAGAAACCTTTGGCACTGCGCCCCAAGAGGAGAGCCATGCAAATTCACCATGCCGGATACCGCATCCGGGGGTTTTACCGAGTAGCCCATTTAGGGCATGTTTGGGGGATGACTTCCAAACACGCCCAACACCGCCTTGCGATCTTGGAATTTTCCGATCGGCACGGCAAAATCGCTGCCAGCGAGGCCTTTAAGGTCAGCATCCGTACGCTCTATCGCTGGCGTCAGACCCTCAAACACAACGCCGGCAACGCCGCCGCGCTCACGCCTAAATCCTGTGTACCGCACCGGCGCAGGCGACCAGTCACGCCACCGGGCCTGAGCGAGCAAATCCGGCAATTGCGCCGACAATACCCCAACCTCGGCAAGGCCAAACTCCATGTATTATTACGAAACTGGTGCGCACAGCGGCGACTGGCGCTGCCGAGCGTCTCCACCATCGGGCGCATCATTGCCAAAGACCCGCATAAAATGCGCCACGCTCCCGCGCGTATCTCACCCACCGGGCGCCTCAAACCGCTGCTGCGTACCCGCAAAACACGCAAACCCAAACACTGCCGGCCGCCGCCACTGGCCCTGTTTGCCTGCGATACCGTGGTGCGCCTGCGCGACGGCATCCGCCGCTACCTGTTCACCTTTATCGACCCCACCAGCCGCTTTGCCATTGCCTTTGCGGCCAATTCCCCTACCAGCCGCAACACCACCATCGCCCTGGAGGCGCTCACCGACCTGCTGCCCGTGCAACCGCAATTCCTGCTCTCCGATAACGGTTCTGAGTTCATGGGCGATTTCCAGCAACGCCTTAATCAGCTCGGCATTGTCCATTGGTGGACTTACCCCAGGTCACCCAAAATGAATGCCCATTGTGAGCGCTTCAACCGCACCATACAGGAGCAGTTCGTGGATTATCACGCCGATTTGCTGTTCACTGACCTGGCCTTGTTTAACCGCAAAATGGCCGCCTGGCTGGTCGAATATAACACCGTCATTCCCCACCATAGCCTCGGTCTGCAAACTCCGATACAATTCGGCTTCCAACAACTGCCACAGTGCCAAAGGTATTGGACCCATACATGATTTTTATTCCTCCTGCCGCTGAATGTGGTTTATAATCTTTCCGCGATGCAAAGCGAAAAATGATTAAACTTTCCGACCGCCTGCCCTTTGCCGAAGGCAGTACGCGCAAATGCTTTGTGCATCCGCATGACAACGGCAAAGTCATTAAAATCGTAAAGCCCGGCCGATGCGGAGAAGCGAAACGCCGATATGCACCTTGGTATAAACGCTTTCTCGCGCCGGAATTCTTCGACGATAACGCCCACGACTTGCAGGGCCATCAATATTTCGCATCGCTTAACAACGAGCGAATTTGGGATCACATTCCGTGCGGCTACGGCAGCGTGGAAACCGATCTCGGCTCGGGAGTGGTCGGCGAATTGCTGCGCTCCTACAACGGCGAGATTGCGCTTAACTTTGCGGATTATATCCGCGAGAAAGGAGAATTATCCCAAGTCGACCGCGACGCGCTTCTTGAATTTGACAAGTTTATGAGAAAGCACGCGCCGGTTTCCATAAGCATATTGCCGTTCAATTTTGTTATGCGATTCCTGTCGCCAAATTCGTATCGTCTGTATTTGGTGGAGGGATTTGGGCCGCGCGAATGGATTCCATTAGCGAAGTGGTCGCGCTTTATCGCCCGCCGCAAAGTCGCGCGCAAGATGGCGCGATTCCATCGCCGTGTCGCTTGTGAGGTCGCACGCGCAAATGACGGGCGACGCCGCGATAAAGCCGATTAACATATTCCGCGCCGTATCGCGTTCCCTATTTCAGGCAGACGATTGTGCGCGAATCGGCGGGCGAATTCATCGGCGGATTTTACACGCCGTATACTTTCGCCGATGAAAATCGCGCTTGGAATGGAATACGACGGCGGCGCTTTCTGCGGATGGCAGACCCAGCGCGCCGGCTGATGTTCGGGTCAGCCTTCGCCTTTAAGTCGGGTGATTCTTTCCGCCTGCACGGCGGATAGAATGTGATAATCGTCGGCGACGACGACGGCCATGTCGTGCTCGCCCTGATGAATGGCAAGAATCAGCATCGTCGGTTTTTATCGCATGCAAGAGCGGCGATGCTTCCAGCAGGTATGCCGGTCGTTTCGCTTGCAGATAACAAGCACATTCAGCGTTTTGTCGTCGGTGTTGTAGATGATGCGATACCCGCCGCAAGTTGTGCGTCGGTCGCCTCCGGCCAGCGGGATTGAGTTGTGCGGAAACCGATTCGCGCACAATGGTTCCATTGTTTTCTGACTTGTCGGTAATGCTTCGGCTTGTCGTTGGCGAGCGAAATCAAAAATCGCTTTGCCGGGTAAAAATGCGGACGCACTATCCGCTATTTTTACGCATTCGTCAAATCGCAAAAATCATTTCCGCCGGTCGGCCTGGGCTTGATTGTACCGCTACCAATGTATTGTGCGGGCGATTCCGTCGGTGAAAGGCGACGGGCGAAAATCCGGCAGCCGGCGGCGCAATTTTTCGCCGCTGACCGCTCTTTCGAACAACCTCGTCCGCCGCCAAAATCCATTTGCCGCCGGCAACCGGAATTTCCTCATCAAAATTCCCTTGTGCGCATTATAGCGGATATAATCACCAGTATGACTATGGCAAAAAAGACGGCACTAATCACCGGCGTTACCGGGCAGGACGGCTCGTTGCTCGCGCAATTCTTGTGCGAAAAGGGCTATGTGGTGCACGGCGTGAAGCGTCGCTCATCGCTCTTCAATACGGCCCGGATTGATCATCTCTATCACGATCCGCATTTGGCGGGAGGCAATTTTTTTCTGCATCACGGCGATATGACCGACTCCTCAAGTTTGATGCGGATTATGCAAATGACACAGCCCGATGAGATTTACAATCTGGCGGCGCAGAGTCATGTGCAGGTTTCTTTCGAATCGCCGGAATACACCGCCAACGCCGACGCCGTCGGCGTGCTGCGTCTGCTTGAAAATATGCGTACCCTGGATATGAAGGATGCCCGGCTCATCCAGGCATCAACCAGTGAAATGTTCGGGCTGGCGCAGGAAATACCACAGACCGAGCAGACGCCTTTTTATCCAAGATCGCCCTACGCCGTCGCCAAACTCTACGGCTACTGGATTACCGTCAATTACCGGGAAGCATACGGCATGTTCGCCGCCAACAGCATTACTTTCAATCACGAATCGCCGGTGCGGGGCGAAACTTTTGTGACGCGAAAAATCACCCGCGCGGCGGCCGGCATTGTGCATGGATTGCAGGACTGCCTCTACATCGGCAACCTGGACGCAAAAAGAGATTGGAGCCATGCGATCGACTGCGTGCGCGGAATGTGGCTCATCCTCCAACAGGAAAAACCGGACGACTTTGTGCTGGCGACGGGGCGGGTGGAAAGCGTCCGGTTTTTCCTGGAGAAGGCGTTTGCGCTCGCCGGAATAAATATAGCATGGGAAGGCGACGGCCTGGAAGAAGTCGGGCGTGATGCCAACAGCGGGAAAATTGTCGTGCGGATTGACCCTGGATATTTTCGGCCGACGGAGGTCGATATTCTGCAGGGAGATGCCGGCAAGGCCCGCCAAACCCTGGGTTGGAAGCCGACGGTGACGCTGGAAGAACTGATAGAAGAAATGGTGGTGGCCGACATGAATATCGCCGCCGCCAAGGCCCGATAAAAACAATCGCCATCCTCGCCGCCGGTCAAATCGGGCCTGCCCGGATGAGTGGCACGCATCCGCATCGCGGCGCTTGCTTCCACGCCGGGCCCGCCTTACCTTTGCGGCAGCGGCTATCTGTTACAATGCGGCTTTATTCGGGGTATGATTTTGCACACAGACAACCATGCCGCCGGCGATGTGGTCATCGAGTTGAGCGGTGTCAGCAAGTGGTTTGGTGAATTTCAAGCGCTCGACTCGGTTGATCTCAAGGTCAAACTGGGTGAGCGGGTGGTGATTTGCGGCCCTTCCGGGTCCGGCAAATCAACCCTGATTCGCTGTATCAATCGCCTGGAAACACATCAGCAGGGCCGTATCGTCGTCAACGGCTATGAATTGAATCAGAATCGGCACAATATCACGGCCGCTCGCAATGAGCTCGGCATGGTGTTTCAGCATTTCAATCTGTTTCCGCATTTGACCGTGCTCGAAAATCTGACGCTGGGCTTGACCCGGGTTCGGGGCCTGAGTAAAGCGGAAGCCGAGCAGCGTTCAATGCAGTATCTCGAGCGGGTCAATATCGTTGAGCAAACGCACAAACTGCCGCGGCAGTTGTCGGGCGGGCAGCAGCAGCGGGTGGCAATCGCCCGCTCACTTTGCATGCAGCCGAAGATCATGCTGTTCGATGAGCCCACTTCCGCATTGGACCCGGAAATGATTGCCGAGGTGCTCGACGTCATGATTGGTTTGGCCGAGTCCGGTATGACGATGATTTGCGTTACCCATGAAATGGGATTTGCCCGCAAAGTGGCCGACACCATGGTGTTTATGGACGCCGGGAAAATCATCGAGCGCGCGCCGCCAAACACATTTTTTACCGCCCCCGACAGCGACCGCTGCCGGCGGTTTTTACAGCAGATTCTGCAGCACTGATGCGCCGGCACAGCGCAGGCCATCGTCTGGCCAAAGGCGCCGTTGCCGGTGTTGTCGTCCTGATATTGTCCGGCTGTACGGATGTAAATTGGGGCTGGTACGTGGTTTCCCCGCTGACCGCATCGGGGCAATCCAATTTGCAGTTTCTATTGGGCGGGCTGTGGAATACGATTTTGCTGTCCTTGACCGGCATTATCATTTCAATCTTTGCCGGCCTGCTGGTTGCCCTGCCGGGGCTGTCCACCAACCGGGGGCTGCGCCTGGTCAATCGCCTGTACGTCGAAATCGTCCGCGCGGTCCCGATACTGGTGCTGATTCTTTGGGTTTACTACGGCCTGCCGGTGGTCGCCGGCATTCAGATCAATGTATTCTGGGCCGGCGTGGTGGCGCTGGCGGTGTCTGATAGCGCTTTTGAGGCCGAGATATTCCGCGCCGGGATTCAGTCGATCGACAAAGGACAAACCGAGGCCGCCCACTCTATCAACCTCAGCTATCGGGATACGATGCGGTTTGTGATTTTGCCGCAGGCGGTGCGGCGGGTTTTGCCGGCATTGGGCAATCAACTGGTGTATATGCTGAAGATGTCGTCGCTGGTGTCGATTATCGGCATGCAGGAATTGACGCGCCGGGCAAATGAGCTGGTGGTGACGGAATATCGGCCGCTGGAAATCTATACCGTATTGGTGCTCGAGTATCTGGTGGTCATTTTGATCGTATCTTACGGCGTACGCCGGCTGGAGAAAAAAATGGGCGCCGATCAACACGCTTGAGCGTGCGCGTCTTATCGTGGTTTTTTTGCTGTAAAACCGGTGCATCACCATGCGGCACGCTCACCTCATCCGCAGTTTTCCGCCGATTGCCGGGGCGGGCGCCCGCATCCTGATTTTGGGCAGCATGCCCGGCAAAATATCGCTGGCGCGCAATCAATACTATGCCCACCCGCGCAACGCTTTCTGGTCGATCATGCACCACTTGTTTGATATCCCATCCGAGCTCGCGTATCGGCAGCGCACCGAATTGCTGGTCGTGCGGCGGATTGCATTGTGGGATGTGCTGGCCGCCTGCCACCGTATCGGCAGTCTGGATGCCGCTATCAGCGATGGCCGTGCAAACGATTTCGGCGCTTTTTATGCCGCCCACCCGCACATAGAGCGCGTCTTTTTCAACGGTCGCGAGTCTGAAAAAATCTATCGGCGTGATGTTATTCCGACACTCGACCGCCGCTGGGCGCGGTTGCCGTTCCGCTATCTGCTATCGACCTCGCCTGCCGCCGCGGTCCCGCTGGAGGAAAAAATCCGGCACTGGCGGGCGGTGATGACGGCGGATAGGCTCGCGGGCGGCTGATGCGCCCGCATCAAGCCGCCTCGGGTGCGGCGGGCGCTGCCGGGTGCGCAGGCGGGGTTGCCGGTTTGCCCGCCGGGGCGTGCTATCATACCCGGTCTCGATGGCGGTTTGTCCGCGCGGTATTTTGCGCGGTCATCCGCACCGGTTGTCTGGCGGTAATTCTGGAGTTTGACGATGCCCACATTCGATATTGTCTCGCAGGTCGATTGGCAGGAAGTGACAAATGCGGTCAATCAATCCAATAAGGAGATCAGCACGCGCTTTGATTTCAAGGGCAGTGATGCCGGGGTTGAGGCCGCTCGGCCCAGGCTCACGATGCACGCCGATGACGATTTCAAGGTGGCGCAAATCGAGGATATTTTGCAGTTGAAGCTGTCGAAGAGGGGGGTCGATACGAATAGTCTGGACAAATCGCCGGTGCGGGTCAGCCCTACCGGCAAGGCGGTTCAGGAAATCACGGTGCGCGAGGGCATCGATACCGATACCGCGCGGCAAATTGTCAAGCTGATTAAAAATCAGAAGCTGAAAGTGCAGACGGCAATTCAAACCCAGCAGTTGCGTGTCAGTGGGAAAAAGCGGGATGATTTACAGCAGGTGATCGCGTTCTTGAAAACGCAGAAACTGAGTCTGCCGCTGCAATTTGTGAACTTTCGGGATTGAGTCTATCTAAATCTGAACCGCCGGTTGCGTTGCGTCGGCGGTGGCCGTTGGCCGGTATGGCAGGGGTAGTCGGGTCAGGTTGAGAGCGTCAAATGCGTGTGTCGATATAGCGGAACGATGGGTCAACAATATGAAATGTAAGCAAATAATGCCGTGTCTGGCAATCGGTCTGATCATCGGCCTGCCGGCGACGGCGGTCGCCGATGGTACGGCCGCGGTGGAGGCGAATCTGGCTCGGCTCTTGCCGCAAAACCAGCAAATTATTTCGATTGCGGAGTCGCCGATGCCGGATGTGTATGAGGTGGAGCTCGATACGCAGACGCTGTATGTGTATAGCCGCGGCCAGTACCTGATGATCGGCGATGTGTATGCGACCGACCGGCGGGCCAATCTCGGTGAGGAAAAAAAGAATGCGGCCATGGTGGCGGCGATAGCAGCAGTGCCTGAAGACGAGATGATTGTCATGGGGGATGTGCAGTCTGATCGCCATGTGACCGTGTTTACCGATACCGATTGCGGTTATTGCCAGCGGTTTCACCGGACCATTGGCGTGCTGGCGGCAGGCGGACTGAAGGTGCGCTATCTGATGTTTCCACGCACCGGTCTGGACTCGGAAAGCTATGACGAGGCGGTATCGGTCTGGTGCTCGGAGGATCAGGGTCGGGCGATGACGATCGCCAAAAGCGGCGGCATCGTGAGCGCCAAACCCTGCGACAATCCGGTCGCCCGACAATATCAGCTGGGGCAGAAAATCGGCCTGCGGGGAACCCCTACAATGATTCTGGATAACGGTAAAATCATCCCCGGCTACGTGGCGGCGGATAAACTGTTGACTCAGGCGGGGTTGTAGCGCGCCGATTGACAGCGCGCCAACTCGGCTGCACTGAAAAAAGTGCCCGTTAAAAAGCGCCCGTTGTCGGCGGGCGGCTATTGCAACCGTTTGTCGATTTTGATCAGGCGATCATCGCCAAAAATCAGCGTCAGGGAATGCTGCTGCTGTTCGCCGGTGCTGCCCCGTTTCAGGTAGTAGTAATAATCCCAGCGGTCGACGTGGAACGGGTCGGTAATCAGCGGCTGGCCGAGAATTTTGGTCACATCCCGCTTGCTCATGCCAATTGTCAGTGTTTCTACGCTTTCGCTATTGATTTCGTTGCCTTGCTGCACATCGGCTTGATAGATCGTGCAGCCAGTTAACGGCAATATCGGCAACAGGCAGAAAAACAGGATAAAAGTGCGCATTTTGTAGCCAGGATTAGAGGTACTTGAGAACCGCTATTTCATCACAATTGCGAAATTTATGACAGTTAATGCAGGCGCCCCAGATTTTTTCCGGCAGTTTGCTCATGGCAACCACCCGATACCCGGCGCGCTGGAAGAATTGTACCTCATAAGTGAGTGCAATTATCTTGACCAGTCCGATCTGCCGCGCCTGGTGCTCGATTTTTTCCACCATGTGGCGGCCAATGCCTTGTTTTTGATAGCGGGCAGCGACCGCCAGGCTCCTGATCTCCGCCAGCTCACTGGAGTAAATTTGCAGCGCGGCGCAGGCGGTAAGCGTGCTGCTGCCCGGCTCCGTCGCCACGTAAAACTCCCTGAGGGCGGCATAGACATCGCTTTCCTGGCGCGGCAGCAACAGCCCCTGGTCGGCATACAGGGTCAGCAGCGTATGAATTTTCGGCACATCCAGCAATCCGGCCGGCCGGATATCCGGCTGCTGTGCGGGGTGGCGTTGCGGTAAAGCCATGTCAAGCTGCTCCCAATAGCTGTCGGGCGTGGGCGAGCGACTGCGGTGTCAGGGTTTCGCCGCCGCTCATCCGTGCTATTTCCTCGACCCGCTGCCGCTGGTCCAGACGCACCACCGCGACCGCGGTGATATGTGTATTCGTCTTGCTGACCTGTAGATGATCATCGCCTTTGGCGGCCACCTGAGCCAGATGGGTGATGCAGAGGACTTGCCGCGTTTGCCCAAGCTGCTGCAATTTTTGCCCCACGATCGCGGCAATCGCGCCGCTGATGCCGATGTCCACCTCATCCAGTATGAGGGTGGCCTGGGGCGTATTGTTTGCCAGAATCACTTGTATTGCCAGAGAGATGCGCGAAAGTTCGCCGCCTGACGCCACTTTATTCAGCGCCTGCGGCGGTTGACCGGCATTGGTCGAGATCAGGAAATTCACGCTTTCCAGTCCATGGCGAGCGATGCTGTCGCCCGCCAGCGGTTGCAGTTGAATGACGAATTGGGCATCCCGCAATCCCAGCTCATGCATCAGGGCCGAGATTTGCTGTGACAGTTTTTCGGCTTGCCGACGGCGGCGCCGGCCAATGTTGCCGGCCACTTTTTGGTAGGCTGCCATTTGTTCGGCGTGCAGCTCGGTCAAACGGGCAATTTCAGACTCGGGGTCTTGCAGCCTGGCCAATTCCTGCTGCAATGACTGATACAGCGCCTCCAATTCCCGCGGCTGTACCCGGTGCTTGCGTGATAGCGTGTGATACAGGCTGAACCGCTGCTCGATCCGGGCAATTTCTTCCGGCTGCAAGTGCACGTCCTCATAGAATCTACGCAGGCTTTGCGCGGCTTCCGAGACGTTCACCTCAGCCTCTTCGAGCACGCCGGCGACGGCGCCCAAATCCGGGTCATGCCGGCTCAGCTGTTTGAGTTGGGCAATGCAGGCGTTGATGCCGTCGGCCAGACTATTCTCCGCCTCACTCAATCGGGCCGCCACCGCGCGACTGCCAACGGCAATATCCTGGCGGTATTGCAGGCGTTTTTGCTGTTTTTCCAGCTCCGGCCATTCGTCAGGGGTCGGCTGGAGCGCCTCCAGCTCAGTCAGTTGAAAGCGCAGCAGGTCGATGCGCTCTGTGACCTGCCGGCTTTGATCGTGTGCCTGCTGCTGCTGATTCCGGAGCGCGATCACGCGGTCATACTGCTGCGCCAAAGTGGCCAGCAGCGGCTGATTGCCGGCCGCCTGGTCCAGCAGTTGCTGCTGGGTGGCTGGGCGCAACAGGGAATGGTTTTCATGCTGGCTATGGATGTCGGTCAGCTGTTTGCCCAATTCCCGCAGTTGGGCCGCCGTGGTGGCATGCCCGTTGATATAGCCGCGACTGGCTTTGTCGCGGCGCAATATCCGGCGTATCAGGCAGTCATTTTCTTGCTCCAACTGGTGTTTTTTTAGCCAGTCAATGGCCGGATGCCCGGCGGCAAGGGCAAAGCCGGCCTGAATTTCCGCCTGCTCCTCGCCGTGTTTGATCCAGGCGTTATCGGAGCGGCCACCCAGCAATATGGCCAGTGCATCAACCATCAGGGATTTTCCCGACCCGGTTTCGCCGGTAATGGCGGTGAAGCCATCACGAAAACTGAGGTTGAGGCCGCTGGCGATGGCAAAATTTCGTATTTCCAGCCAGTCAATCATCCATTCCAGCCGAGTTTTGAATGCAGCGCTTCAAAATGATTGTGCGACTCGATGCGCAGCATGCACAGCTTGTCTTTGGCTTTTTGCAGCGCCACGACTTCATCGCCGCACAGCCTGCTGACGATCAGCCCGTCCAGCGCCAGATTGGCGGGCGTTTCCGGGCAGGATAATGCCGAAATTTCAATCACCGCGTTTTCGTCCAGCACAATCGGCCGATTGCTCAAGGTATGCGGGCAGATGGGGGTCATACTTAAAATCGGCAGCGTGGGATAGATGATCGGGCCGCCGGCCGACAGCGAGTAGGCGGTTGAGCCGGTGGGCGTGCTGACGATCAAACCGTCGCTGCGCGTGTGGCTGACAAACTGGCCGTTCACCCGGGTTTCAAATTCGATCAAACGCCCGGAATTGCCCTTCGAGATAACGGTATCATTCAAAGCGATGCCGTGATAGCAGATTTCGGCGTTGCGGTATACCGTGGCTTGCAGCAGGGTGCGCTTTTCCTCCCGGTAGCGGCCGGTCAGAATGGCCTGTATGGCGTGGTCAAAATCCTGCAATGCGATGTCGGTGAGAAACCCCAGCCGACCGAGGTTGACACCGATGGCCGGCACCTGGTGCCGGGCCAGCGTCCGCGCTGCCCCCAGCATCGTGCCGTCACCGCCGACGACAATCGCCAGATCGATCAGCTGTCGCAGATCCGGATGGTGTTGGTCGAGCCGACGGCCGTCGATATCGGCCGCTGTGCTGGTGTCGAACAGCACGTTGAGGCGGTGTTTTTCCAGCAGGTTTTTGACGTCAACGACCGCTGAATTGACACTGCTGTCGTTGAATTTGCCAAATAACCCGACTTTTTCTATCTGCACTGCAAGTAACAAAAGATTAAACCGTTATTGTACACTAGTCGCTGATTCGATCGGGCGACCGGGCGGGAAAGTTGGCCGCTACAGCGGTGACGGCAAACTTGACAGGCCTTTTACCATACTGGTAGCGTTGACTCCGGGCGGCTAATTGTATAGAAACCGGTGCGAGTTTCGATGGCAAAACAGACAGAATTTCAGTTAAGTGAGCGTGCCGAGTCGGTGCTGAAAGACTTGATCTGCCGCTATATTTTTGACGGCACGCCGGTCGGTTCTCGCGTTTTGTCCAAAGAGACCGACCTGTCCCTGAGTCCGGCCAGTATCCGCAACATCATGTCCGACCTGGAGGAATGCGGCCTGATTGAGTCGCCGCATACGTCGGCCGGGCGTATTCCAACGCAAAAGGGCTATCGCATCTTTATCAATACCCTGCTCGACGCCGTCCCCGTCAACCCGCACTCGCTGGGTCGATTAGAGCATCGGTTGCGCTCGGCAACGGACGCCAAAAGCCTGCTGCAGATTGCCTCCGAAACGCTGTCGCAGCTCACCTCCTTTGCCGGCATCGTATTGGAGCCCAGCAAGAAGCACGCGCATATTCGTCAAATCGAGTTTTTGAAGCTGCCCAATCAGCGCGTGCTGACGATTTTGATTACCACCGACGGGCAGGTGCAGAACAAAACCTCCGACGCCTGTCGCGAATACAGTGAATCTGAATTGATTGCCGCGGCGAATTTTTTTAATGCCGAGTATGCGACCAAAACATTGGAGGCGGTGCGCCTGGAGCTGCTTAAATACATGCAATCGGATCACAAGGACATGCATCGGGAGATGCGCACGGCGTTCAATATTGCCGGTCAGATGTTCGATGATAGCGAGTCGCAAAACGAGGCGGTGTTGATCAGCGGTGAAAATAATTTGTTGTCGGTGCCGGATTTTGCCGAGCTCGAGAAATTAAAGCAGTTGCTCGATACGCTGAAAACCCGGCAGATATTGTTTGATCTGTTGCAGCGCGGCATGGAGGCCCAGGGGATGAATGTTTTTATTGGCGAGGAGTCCGGCTACCAGATTTTTAAGCATTGCAGTCTGATTTGCGCGCCCTATGAGGTGGACAACGAACGGGTCGGCATGCTCGGCGTGATCGGCCCCACCCGGATGCAGTATAACGAAGTGATTTCGGTCGTTGATGTGACGGCAAAACTGCTTGGCAATTCCCTGTCGGCCGGCAATGCGCAGTTTTAGGCCGTCAGGCTGCGTGTGGTATTGGCCGGCCGATGTCCTGCGGTCGGTTGTCGGGTGGGTGTGATGGCGCTGCACGATCGGATTTTTGATCGCTGTAGCGGCGTCAAGCGTCCGCCGGTGGAAGGCTGGCGGCCCGGTAAAAAAGTGGCGTTCGATATGCGGATTAATACCCGCGGAGAATGGATTTATCAGAACTCTATCGTGCGTCGGCCTGAGTTGGTGAAGCTGTTTGCCAGCGTACTGCGGCTTGATCGGGGGGCGTTTTTTCTGGTTACACCGCAGGAGAAGTTCACGGTCAGCGTGGAGGATGCGCCATTTATTGCGGTCGAGATGGAAATCCGGCGGCAGCGCGGGGTGGAGCATATCTATCTTAGAACCAATGTGGACGATGTGGTTAAAGTCGACGCGCGGCACCGCTTGATGATGCGGGTGTCTGCCGATACCCATCGGCGGCTGCCGTATGTACATGTACGGGCCGGCCTGCTGGCCAAAGTGGCGCGGCCGGTGTTTTATCAGCTGGCGGAGCGCGCGCTGGAGCACGCGGGCGAATCGACCGTTGTCTCTGACCGGCAGATGGGGGTGTACAGCGGCGGTGCGTTTTTTCCGCTACAATGAGCGGCGATGCAGGCACGGCAGTACACTATTGGCGTATGATTCACCGGGCCCGGGGCGTCAGGCGGGCGGTGTAAGCGCTAAAATTGACTTTATGGAGTACACAATATGAGTTGGCAACGAAATATCTTGCGGGTTGATCTGACGACCGGCGACATTCGCACCGAGCCGTTGAATATGCAGTGGGCGGATGCGTATCTTGGCAGCCGCGGTCTGGGCAGCAAATATTTGAGCGAAGAAATGGACCCGTCGGTCGAGGCCATGAGCCCGGAGAATGTGCTGATCTTTGCCACCGGGCCGTTGACCGGCACGATGGCGTCAACCAGCGGCCGCTATAGCGTGGTTACCAAGGGCCCGTTGACCAACGCCATTGCCTGTTCCAACTCCGGCGGGAAATTTGGCGCCGAACTGAAATATGCCGGCTATGACTTGCTGATTATCAAGGGGCGGTCTGAACGGCCGGTTTATCTGTGCATCCAGGATGACCGGGTGGCGCTGCACAGCGCCGAGGAGATCGCCGGGAAAACGGTCTGGCAGGCGGATGCCTGGCTGCATAATCGGCATCAAGACCCGCAGATGAAGGTGGCGGCAATCGGCGTCGCGGGCGAGCAGGGGGTTCGCTATGCCTGTGTTGTCAATGACCTGCACCGTGCGGCCGGGCGTTCGGGGGTCGGCGCGGTGATGGGCAGTAAGAACCTGAAGGCGATTGCGGTGCGCGGCACCGTCGGTGTCAGCGAGGCGCAGCCGGAATTATTTATGCAGGCCGTCGGTCGGGCAAATGCCGAGCTGCACGGCAGCGGCACCCGGCGCGGCTTGATGCGCTACGGGACGCTGGCGATGATGGATAACATGCAGGAGTTCGGCGGACTGCCGACGAGAAACTTTACCCAGGTTTCTTTCGATAACGTCGGTAAAATCAATGCCAAAGCGGTGACGACGAAAAATCGCAACGGGCATACCAATCTGGTGGCCAATGCGGCGTGTTTCGGCTGCACCATTGCCTGCGGGCGCATCGCAAAAATTGACCCGCAGCATTTCAGCGTCAAAGATCGCCCGCAATACTGGGGCGCTTCCGGCGGGCTGGAATATGAAACGGCGTTTGCCTTCGGGCCGGTGGTCGCGGTGGATGATCTGGACGCGCTGACGTTCGCCGGTTTTATGATGAACGAGCATGGGATGGACCCGATCTCTTTCGGGGTCACCCTGGCCGCCGCGATGGAGCTGTACGAGATGGGCGTGCTCACGCAGCAGCAGACCGACGGCGTCGAGCTGCGTTTCGGCAGCGCCGAGGCCTTGGTGGTGATGTCGGAAAAAACCGGGAAACACGAAGGTTTTGGCCGTGAGCTGGGGCTGGGTTCAAAGCGGCTATGCGAAAAGTACGGCCATCCGGAGCTGGCGATGGTGTCCAAGGGGCAGGAGTTCGCCGGCTATGACGGGCGGGCGCTGCAGGGCATGGGGCTTGGCTACGCGACCAGTAATCGCGGCGCGTGTCATTTGCGCCACGATACGTTTGAACAGGATATGTCCGATGCGGGCACCAAAGGCAAAGCCCTGGCCTGCCGCAGCAGCCAGGATTTTGTTGCCATGGTGGATTCAACCGGGCTGTGTCTGTTTACCACCGGCGTGTGGGAGTACGAGCAGTTTGCCGACATGATCGACGCCAGCTGTGATGGCAACTGGGACGAAGAAAAATTGCGCCGGACGGGCGAGCGCATCTGGAATCTGGAGCGCCTGTTCAACCTGCGGGCGGGCCTGACCAGGGCGGATGACAGCCTGCCGCCGCGCATGCTGAACGACCCGCTGCCGAGTGGTTTCGCCAAAGGCGGGGTCAACCAGCTTGACCGGCTGTTGCCGGAATATTACCAGCTCAGGGGCTGGACCCCGGAGGGCGTCCCGAGCGAGAAAAAGCTGACTTCGTTAGGGCTGGGGTAGCGCTTTTACAGGCGGCCCTTGCGCAAGGGCCGCCGTGTCCGGGTTTTCAACGGTCGGCTCGGTGCGGGTTTGCATTGCGGCGCCAATTGGCATCGAAGCCGCAGGGCACTCGAACCGGGGCCAGAACCGGGAATGTTGTACTCGATAAACCGCTCTAGCCGAACTACTGCTGCAAAATCCCCTCAACCACCAGGTACAAGTCCACCGTGCGGGCGGTTGGGCCGAGGTTGTAGTTGATGCCAAAATCCGCCATTGTGATCGAGGTTTCGCCTTCAAAACCGAGGCGAACGCCGCCCCATGGATCCTTGCCGCTGCCGACTTTGGTGATGTCAATCATAATCGGCACGGTTTGACCGCGCAGGGTTAAATTGCCGTTCAATATGCCGCTGCTGTCGCTGGTTACCTGATAGCCGGTGCTGACAAATTTCGCGTCGGGGTATTTTCTCACGTCCAGAAAATCTTTGCCGCGAATGTGTTTGTTTCTTTCGGCATGCCGGGTATCTGCGGTGGTGGTATCGATATCGACCGTGATACTCGCCGTGCTGGGGTTGGCTTCGTCATAGCTGAAGTTGCCGGTAAAGTCGGGAAATTCGCCGATCACAAAACTATAGCCCAGATGCGAAACTTTGAACTGGATAAAAGCATGCTTGCCTTTGCTGTCGATAATATACTCTTCGGCGCCGGCAGTCGTCAGCGACGCCGCCAAAACGGCCAGCGTCACCATCAGAGACTTGAAGCGGGGTTGGAGTGAAGTCGGTTTGGTCGCATTCATGGTTTCCACCTTAAATTATGATTGGTTGATCTATTTGCCATCGGCCGCGTCTTTGCCCAGCATCTTCAGCAGCGTCGCATCGCGGTCGATGAAATGGTGCTTGAGGGCGGCCAGTGCATGTACGCTTGCCAGGGCAATAAGTGCCCAGGAAAACCAGTAATGGTATTCACCGGCAAATTGTTCCTGATTCTTGATAGATGTGACCGTCGCCGGAAATTCTACTAGATTGAAAATATAAATGGAATCGCCCATCGCAGTGGATATCAAATAGCCCATCACGATAACGGCCAGCATCAGCAAATGCATGCCCAGCTGCGCGCTGCGGGCAATGCCATCCTGAAGCGGCCCGATATGCGGCTCCGGCAGCGGGCGCGGATGGCAGGCGGACCAAATCAGGCGGATGATTATAAGCGGCAGCAGCAGCAGGCCCAGAGATTTATGCAGCTCCGGCAGTATGACATAGAGCAGGTCGTGATAATTCAACGTGACCATGTAGAGGCCGATGCCGAACTCGACCAGGACAATGACCGCAATCAGCCAGTGGAGGACGATGCTCGGCCAGCCGTATCCGCTTGTCGTATTGGCCAGTTTTTTTCTTCCCATGAATGCACCCTCCGGAGATGACGACAGCCCTCAAGTGGCGACTATCCTAAGCTAAAATTGGCATGGTGACAAATTGTGTGGCCCCGGCAATCACCCGGGCCGGATGCGCACCTATTTGGCCGCCTGTATATGTGCGTGCTGCCTTTGCGAATGATTTTCTGGTATAGTAGCTTGATTCGGCCGGTCAATTGGGCGAAAATCGGGTAAAAGCAGCGAAAAAACGATTTCAGTTGCACGCTGCGGGCAAATTAGATTCGGGAAAATCAGAAAGCTATGTCTAGAGTATGTGAAGTTACCGGTAAGCGGACAATGTACGGCAATAACGTGTCTCATGCGCAGAACAAAACCCGGCGCAAATTTCTGCCAAATCTGCACAGCCGCCGGTTCTGGGTGGAAAGCGAAGCGCGCTGGGTGCGCCTGAAAGTATCCACGTCGGGGCTGCGTGTGATCGATAAAAAGGGCATTGACTGGGTGCTGAGCGATATTCGCTCGCGTGGCGGGCGGATTTAATCCGGATTCCCCATTCGTTGATTTGCAGGAGAAACCAATATGCGCGACAAAATCAAGCTGGTGTCGAGTGCCGATACCGGCCATTTTTATACCACCACCAAAAATAAACGGACCATGACCGAGAAAATGGCGATCAAAAAATATGATCCCGTGGTCCGCAAGCATGTGATCTACAAGGAAAGTAAAATCAAGTAGGACGAGTGCGGGTTGCCCCCGGCCTTCGGTTCGGGTGGCGCTGTCTCAGGTTGAAGCCGGCGGTTTTGGGATTATCGCCGGGCTCCCGGATGGAAACGGCGATTGAGGCAGTCCGGTCAGCGGCCGGACCAAGGCTCTCCCGGCGCCGCCAGACCCGGCCCCCGCCTGCTCGCACCGCCGCCCGTTTTGCGCTTCACCGGCCTGCCGCCGTTGCGATGAATCTGTGCCGCCCTCGGTGAGGTGGCTTCCCCCCCGTCCATACCTGCGGTACGCTTGGGATTATGAAATTTGCACTCATGGTCAACGCGGCGCCCTATACGCATCAGGCATCCGACTCCGCCTGGCATTTTGCGACGGCGGCATTGGCCGGCGGCCATGAAATCCTGCGGGTTTTCTTCTACCACGATGGGGTGCACAACGGCTCGCGCCTGGCCCGGCCGCCGCAGGATGATCGCCACATCGTCCGCCGCTGGAGCGAGCTGGGCCGGGCGCATAAGCTGGATTTGGTGCTGTGTGTTGCCGCCGCACAGCGGCGCGGCCTGGGCGATGAAAATATTGCCCCGGGGTTTCGCATTGGCGGCCTGGGGCAGCTTATCGAGGTCTGCATTCACGCCGATCGCATCATCGAATTTGGCGATTGAGCTGGGTATTGGGCTTGACGGGCGACCACCGCGGTGCGGCTAAAATGAAGCAAAAAAAACGCATTATGCTGATCAATCGCCGCGCCCCCTGGGGGACGATTTACGCGCAGGAAAGCCTCGAAGTGGCGTTGATCGGGGCGGCGTTCGAGCAGGAGATCAGCATTGCCTTCATTGGCGACGGCGTGTTTCAACTGAAGCGCCAACAGGACGGGCGAGCGCAGGGCAGGCCGCATTTCCCCGCGGCGTTTCGCGCTTTGGGGGATTACGAGATTCGTACCTTGCTGGTCGAGTCCGAATCGCTGTCTGAGCGCGGTCTGCAACCGCTTGATCTGATGGCAATCGACTGGCAGGACGACGCACAGATGGTGCACCCGTCGATCACCATTCTGCCGCGCCCCGAGCTCGCCCTGCTATTGGCAAAGCAGGATGTATTATTGAATTTTTAGCCGCACCATGCTGCATATCGTCAACAAATCACCTTACGAAAAAGACAGCCTGGAGCTGTGTCTGGCGTATGCTCAGCAGGCCAGTGACGTGCTGTTAATCGAAGACGGTGTGTACGCCTGTCTGGCCGATGCGCGGTGGTCGCAGCGCGTATCGGCGGCAATCGGCCGAGTCGAACTATACGCCTTGAAGCCGGACTTGCAGCTGCGGGGCATTGGCCCGGAACGTTGTCTGGCCGGGGTCAACCTGATCGAATATCATGACTTCGTGGCTCTGGTTGCGGCCAATGATCGAGTACAATCATGGCTTTGATTGCCACCCGTGAGCGCCCTTGGGACATGACCTTTCAGCACAACGGCCGAGTGATCGAGACCGATGAAGAGGGGTATCTGACCAACCTGTCGGATTGGTCGGAACAAATCGCCGGGCAGTTGGCCGGCTTTGATGAATTGGAGCTGACCGCAGCGCATTGGGAGGTGATTTATTTCCTGCGCGACTACTATACCGAGTACCAGATTGCGCCGGCGGTGCGGATCCTGACCAGAAATATCGGCAAGCGGTATGGCAAGGAAAAGGGCAACAGCAAATACCTGTACCGGTTGTTTCCTTACGGGCCGGCCAAACAGGCGTGCAAATACGCCGGCCTGCCCAGGCCGACCGGATGCATATAGGTGCTGCGCCTGGCTGCGGCGGCGCGTTTGACGCGATGGGCGCGTTTGGCGTGATGATTCTGCCGCCGGCATCGGTGTTCACAAGGTCAGATTAATCATGCGCATTACCCTTGCTTACGCGCTGCTGTTTTACGTCGCCTTTGCCGTGTTCGGGATTGCGACCGCCGCCAGGATCTATCGGTATATCAAAACCCCGGTGCCGTTGATTATTCCCACGACACCGGCGCCGACAACGTATGTCGGCGTGCTGTGGCGGCTGAGCAAAGAGGTGGTTTTATTTTACAGCCTGTTTCGGGCGAGCAAATGGACCTGGCTGTTTGGCTGGCTGTTTCATTTCGGCCTGCTGATTGTGTTGCTGCACCACATCCGGTTTTTCACCGATCCGTTCTGGCCGCCGGTCATGCGCATCGGCCTGCTCGGCGCGTATCCGGCGGGCCTCATGCTGGTGGGGCTGGTGGGATTGCTGGTTAGACGATGCGCTGTCGATCGCATCCGGTATATCTCGGCGCCATCGGATTATTTGCTGTTGGTGCTGCTGATTGCCATTGTGATAACCGGCCTGGGTATGAAATATATCGCGTTTGTCAATATCGTCGAGGTGCGCGATTTCATGCTGGGTTTGTGGCGTTTGAATTGGCGGCCGCTGCCGGCCAACCCGGTGCTGTTGATTCATCTGGCGCTGGCGGCATTATTGTTGATCATTTTTCCGTTCAGCAAACTGCTGCACGCCCCGGGTATTTTTTTCAGCCCGACGCTGAATATGCGGGATAGCTCACGCCGACGCCGGCATCTGAATCCGTGGCAGCGGGATCGCAACTAATGCGCTGATGATGAAAGTCCAATTCAATATCCCGGTGGTCACGCACACGCTCGAGACACCGAAAATTCAGCCGCAGGCAATGGCGCATAGCCGGCCGTATGTCGATGCGCCGCCGCATCCAAAAGCGGCTGACGCTGCCGGACACGGTCAATTGGTTGACGGATGGAAACAAATTGCACTGGCAAAGATGGCCGAATTACTGGGCAAGTACCGCTCGCTGCCGGTGTTTTTGGATGCCTGCGTCAAGTGCGGCGCCTGCACCGACAAATGCCACTATTTTCTGGGCTCGGCCGATGCAAAAAATATGCCGGTCGCCCGCCAGGATTTACTGCGCAGCGTGTACCGGCGCTACTTCACCCTGGCCGGGAAATGGTTCCCCTGGCTGGTCGGCGCCCGCGAGTTGACCGAGGAAGTGATGCATGAGTGGTACAGCTACTATCATCAATGCTCCGAATGCCGGCGCTGTTCGGTCTATTGCCCGTTCGGCATCGATACCGCGGAAATCACGATGGCGGGGCGCGAGATCTGCGCGTCGGTCGGCCTGGGGCAAAAATACGCCAATCGGGTCATTGACCAGGTCCATCGGGTCGGCAATAATCTGGGGCTGCCCAAAGCCGCACTGGCCGATACCCTGTCCGGGCTCGAGCAGGATATCGAAGAAGACATCGGCGTTGCGGTCAAGCTGCCGCTGGACCAAAAAGGGGCGGAAATTCTGCTGGTGACGCCGTCGGCCGATTTTTTTGCCGAGCCGCACGTGGACGGACTGATTGGCTGCGCCAAGGTGCTGCATCAGGCCGGCCTCAGCTGGACAATATCATCGTATGCCAGTGAAGCCGCCAATTTTGGCCTGTTCACCGGCAACTACGACCACTTGCAGCGGATTGCCGAGCGGATTCGCCGGGCCGCGCTCGAGCTCGGGGTAAAACGCATTGTCTACGGCGAGTGCGGGCATGCCTGGCGAGTCGGCTACAGCTTTCTCAACACGCTCGCCGGGCCGTTCGATTTTCTTGACGCGAATTATCCGATACCGCAGCATATTTGCGAGCTCACGCATACCCTGATTGCCGACCGGCAGCTTCGACTCAACCCGAGTGTGCATGACGACAAGGTGGTCACGTTCCACGACTCGTGTAACGTTGCCCGCGGTTCCAGCATGGGCAATCGCCCCAATGGCCAGTTTATTGTCCCGCGTGAGATTCTCCAGGCCGTCTGTCGGCACTATGTCGATATGTCGGCCGACAGCATAGGCGACGCCACCTTCTGCTGCGGCGGCGGCGGCGGGCTACTGACCGATGAGCTGCTGGAAATACGAGTCAAGGGCGCATTGCCCAGAATGACCGCATTGCAGCGGGTGATCGAACACCGGGGCGTGACCCACATGGCGGTGATTTGCGCGATTTGCAAAAGCCAGTTTTATACCGTCCTGCCGCTTTACCGGCAGGATCCGAATATGATTATCAGCCTGCATCAGCTGGTCGGCGATGCGCTGGTTTGGGACACGCGCCACTAGATCGGCTGGCGACGCACTGCGTACGGTAGCGATGGCATGGCAGTGGGCTGACGTTGCACCGCCTGTCCGGGCGGATGCGGATAGCGCCGGCATCGGCAGGACGGGTTTTTTTTTACTTGTGATTGATTGCTTTCGTTATTCGGCGTCGTAAAATACACTATCGCATCATTGGCGATCCGTACCAACACTGCCCCATATTCCAGTGCCCCACATTCTAACCAGGCTGCTCGATCAACGCGGCGTATTGCTGGCCGACGGTGCGACCGGGTCCAATTTGTTTGCGGTTGGTCTGCAAACCGGCGGCTGCCCGGAGTTATGGAATGCGGTGCATCCCGAGCGCATTGCGCAGCAATACCGGGATTTTATCGATGCCGGCTCGGATATCATCCTCACCAACTCGTTCGGCGGCACCCGCTATCGGCTGCAGCGGCATGACGCCGAAGATCGGGTGGCGGAGTTGAATATCAAGGCCGCCCGGATCGCCCGGCAACAGGTCGATGCCTGCGGTCGGGAAATCATCATTGGCGGCTCGGTCGGCCCCACCGGAGAGATCATGCAGCCGCTTGGGCCGCTGGCCGCGGCGGCCGCGACAGAGGCGTTTGCAGAGCAGGCGCTGGCGCTGAAACAGGGCGGGGTTGACGTTATCTGGATTGAGACGATGTCTTCCAAAGAGGAGGCCGAGGCCGCGGTGAGCGGCGCCGCCAGGGCCGAGCTGCCGATCGTCGCCACTTTCAGTGTCGATACCAACGGCCGTACCATGATGGGGCTGGCGCCGGCTGATATCGTTAAAATCTGTTATGCGATGGAGCGAATCCCGGATGCCATCGGGGCCAATTGCGGCGTGGGCGCCTCCGAGTTGGTGGCGGCGGTTATCAACATGCGGCATGCCGCACAGGTGCAGCAGGTGACCCCGCTGGTGGTGGCAAAAGCCAATTGCGGCATACCGCAATATGTCGATGGGGATATCGTCTACAGCGGGACGCAGGCGGTTATGTCGGAATATGTCAAGCTGGCGACGGATGCCGGCGCCAACATCATCGGTGGCTGCTGCGGCACTACCGCGGCGCACATTAAAGCCATGCGGGCCGCGATCGACGCCCACCGCGTACAGCCGGTGCCGACCCTGACGCAAATCGAAGGCAGGCTGGGCGCCGTCTCCGCCGGGGCAAAGGCACAACTCAGGGGGGAAATGGAGATCGCGGCCGGCGCCCTGACCGAGCGGAAACCGCGCGCCCGTGCGCGCCGCCGTGCTTCGTGATGCTGGCCGGCGCCAATCGAATCCGACCGCATCGAATGCGGGCGCGGGCGCCGGGAGGCGTTTCGCGCCCGATGTAACCGTGCCCGTTATGGTGGACAATCACACGCCTGCTCGACCGCTGTGCGGCGGGTGCAGGCGGCATTGTCAAACGGGCGATCAGCAGCAACCGGGAATGAAGAATGAAATATTTGCATAGCATGATTCGGGTGACCGATCTGGACGCGACGCTGGATTTTTTCTGCGGCGGCCTGGGGTTGGTCGAAATCAGTCGCAACGAGTACCCGGACGGGCAATTTACCCTCTGTTTTCTCGCGGCCGCCGAGGACGTGGCGGCGGCGAAGCAGCATCGGGCGCCGCTGCTGGAGCTTACCTTTAACTGGGATGGGCAGGCGGTCGATAACGGCAGAAACTTTGGCCACCTGGCCTTTCAGGTGGAGGACATCTATCGGGTCTGCCGGCAGCTGCAGGAGCGCGGGGTGGCCATTAACCGCCCGCCGCGGGATGGGCGCATGGCGTTTGTCAAATCGCCGGACAATATTTCGGTGGAGCTGCTGCAGGCGGGCGAATCCAAACCGATAACCGAGCCGTGGGCGTCAATGCCCAACCTGGGCGAGTGGTAGCCGATTGCGCGCGCCGCCGGGCGCCCACGGTTCACGGTGGGCGCCCGGCGATTGTGACCGGCGCAGACCGGTCGCCGTCCGTATGACCCGGCCGGCCGCGCTCAACCGGCCGCAGAGTTTAAACCGCAGCTATATTGCGCCGGGCGTGGTGAACCAACGGTTGCAGACAATGTTGGCGCTCAACCCCCAGGCCGGTGAACGTGTGCTCGATGCCGGCTGCGGCACCGGGTTTCTATGCCATGATCTGGCTTTGCAGGTGGGCCGGGCCGGGCGGGTCACCGCAGTTGACCTGCAGCAATCCATGGTGGACGCCACCCGCCGGCGTTGCGCGCATCTGCCGCAAGTCGAGACACACGTCGGCGACGTTGGTCAACTGCCGTTTGAGGAGGCCGCATTCGATGCCGTAGCCTGTACCCAGGTGCTGCTGTATGTGGAGGACGTCGCGCAGTCTATCGATGAGATGCGGCGCGTATTGAAGCCCAACGGGCGCATGGCGGTGCTGGAAACCGATTGGCAGGGGGCGGTTATGCACAGCCGTTTGCCGGCAATAACCGACAAAATCATGCGCGCCTGGGATCAAGCGGTGCCAAGCCCGAATCTTCCCCGCCGCATCGGCGCACTACTGAAATTGCACGGCTTTCACGCGCTGCGCTGCCAGGCGATTCCGATCCTGGAGACCAGTTATAGCAGCGGCGCCTTTTCAGTGCACAGTATCGATTGGCTCAGCGCCTGTGCATGCAAACAGGGCGCAATCAGCCAGCGCGAAGCGCGCGAATGGAAAGCCGATTTGCAGCAGTTGGGCGAACAGGGCGCCTATTTCTTTTGCGTCAACCGCTTCTTGTTCACGGCGGTCAAGACCGGCGGATAATGCCGCCTGCCGGTTGGGCGCCTTAGTACCGGTCGGGGTCGGTTTGCGGCGGCGGCGCGCGCAGAAAAGTTTTGCGGTAATATTTCAACTCTTCAATCGATTCACGAATATCCGGCAATGCCTGGTGGGTATTCTGCTTGCGAAATCCCCGCAGCAGATCGGGGCGCCAGCGGACGATCAGCTCTTTGATTGAACTGACGTCCAGATTCCGGTAATGCAGATAGCTTTCCAGTTTCGGCATATAGAGGGCAAGGAATCGGCGGTCCTGGCAAATAGAATTGCCGCACAACGGCGAGTGGTTGCCGGGAACATACTGTGCTATAAATGCCAGCGTTGCCTGCTCGGCCATCGCTTCGGTGAAGGTGGATTCGCGCACCCGATTGACCAGGCCGCTATTGGTATGCGTGTTGGTATTCCAATCGTCCATGTCGGTCAACCGTGCAAGCGGCTGGTGCACGGCGATTACCGGCCCCTCGGCCAGTAAATTCAATTGGGCATCGGTGATGATGGTGGCAATCTCCAAAATGCGGTCGGTTTGCGGCGATAGCCCGGTCATTTCCAGGTCGATCCAAACCAGGTTTTGTGGGTGCGTCATGCGTGAATTTCCCCTTTTTTTGCTCTATGAATTCAGATGGTTATAGTCGATTAACCCGAGTTGCCGATTGCCGTGTTGCGTCCGCTGCTGCGCGACACGTAAAAATGCGTATTGGATTGGCAGTATAATAAACGCTGTTTTATTGGCTGCATACAGTCGGCGTATCACGGTGCCGTCGGCGCCGACCGGATGCGCTGCACTCGGCTCGACCCAACGCCGACGGTGGTGCATCTCAACGTATCATTCATGATGAAAGAGGATTTTATGTCATTTCTAAACAACAAGCGCGCCCTGATCACGGGTGTTGCCAGTAACCGATCGATAGCCTGGGGCATTGCGCAGGCGATGCACCGACAGGGTGCCGAATTGGCATTTACCTACCCTAACGACAAGATGAAACCACGGGTGGCGGCGCTGGCGGCGGAATTGGGCGGCGGGATTTTGCTGCCGTGTGATGTCGCCCATGATACGCAGATTGAAGCGCTGTTTCAATCGCTAAAAACCAGTTGGGACGGTTTTGATATTCTGGTGCATTCGATTGCTTATGCGCCGCAGGAGGAGCTGCAGGGCCTGTTTATGGAGGCGCCGACCACCCGCCAGGGGTTTACCCTGGCCCACGAAATCAGCTCCTACAGCTTTACCGCGCTGGCCAGGGCGGCGCTGCCGATGATGCAGGGACGGGGGGGGGCGATGCTGACGCTGACCTATATCGGTTCGAGCCGCGCGTTGCCCGGGTACAACGTTATGGGCCTGGCAAAGGCCAGTTTAGAGGCCAATGTCCGTTATATGGCGCAGTCGCTCGGCAAAAAAGATATACGGGTCAATGCGATATCCGCCGGGCCAATCCGCACACTGGCGGCATCGGGGATCAAGAATTTCAGAAAAATGCTGGTGCATTTCGAGCAGGTCGCCCCGCTCGGGCGGGCGGTGACCATCAATGAAGTCGGCAACACGGCGGCATTTTTGTGCTCTGACCTCGCTTCCGGCATCACCGGAGAAATCACCTATGTCGACGGCGGGTTCAATACCGTCGCCATGGGCGCCGCGTTGCTCGACGGCGAATAAACCCCCGCGGCCGGCGCAGGCGGCGCATACCGGGCGCAGGTAGGTATGGGCGGCAAGCGGCATCCGTACGGTCGGTTTGGCGGGCCGGATCAGCCGTCGCCCGCCCCGGCCCGCTCCAGGGCCAGCCATTCCTGCAGCGAATCGCCAAACGGAATCATGGCATGTTGCCGGTAGGCCGGGCGTTGGCATAAACGCCGGTACCAGGCGTCAACACCGGGCAGCGCGGGCCGCTCGATATCCAGATTGAGGTAGCGGTGGATGATCCCGCCGAGTGGAATATCGCCCATGCTGAAACGATTGCCGGCGACGTAGTCATGCTGCGCGAGGTGCCGCTCGAGAATCCCGAACACCTGCCCTGATTTGACCGCCATGGCCGCAATCACGTCGTGCTGCTGCTGTTCCGGCGGCAGGCGTATCAGACCGAAGAAGACCGGCATAAATGCCGGATAGACGGTGGTCTTGAGCCAATCCATCCACTGGTCTGCCCGCGCTCTGACCTGCGGGTCGTCGGGCCATAGCGTGCCCACGCCATAGGCCGCGCTCAAATAGCGCACAATGGCATTGGACTCCCACAGGATCAGGCCCTGATGGTTGATCGTCGGCACCAGTTGGTTGGGGTTCAGGTCGGCATATTCGGGGGTATCCAGCCCGCCAAACGACCCCCCCAGATTGTGCCGAACGCATTCCAGCCCGAGCTCACCGATTGTCCACATGACCGAGATCACGTTGCTTGAATTTTTTCGCCCCCAGACTTCCAGCATCGACCTGTCCGGCCTATCCGGCCTGTGCCGGTGCCTTGGCCTGTGCCGGCGCTTTGGCCTGTGCTTTGGCCTGTCGCCGATAGCGGTATAGTATCGGTTCGGTGTAGCCGTTGGCGGATTCGCAGCCGTGAAAAACCAGCTCCAACGCGGCCCGGTAGGCCATGCCGTCGCACTCGGGCGCCATGTTTCGGTATCGGCTTTGGCCGGCATTTTGCGCATCCACCTGCACCGCCATTTTCTGAAATGCGGCGAGCACCTGAGCGCGCGTGACCAGGCCATGGTGCAGCCAGTTGGCAATGTGCTGGCTGGAAATTCTCAACGTGGCGCGGTCTTCCATCAGTCCGACGTCGTTCATATCCGGCACTGTTGAACAGCCGACTCCGTGGTCAACCCAGCGCACGACATAGCCGAGAATACTCTGCACATTATTTTCCAGATCGTGTTGAATCTGCGGTTGGCTCGGCTGGCCCCGATTGACCACCGGAATCGTCAAGATGTCATCCAGGCTGGCACGCGCCGCGGTCGAAATTTCTTCCTGACGGGCTTTGACGTTGACCGCGTGATAATGCAGCGCGTGCAGGGTTGCGGCCGTCGGTGACGGCACCCAGGCGGTGTTGGCGCCGGCGCGCGGGTGCGCAATTTTCTGCTCCAGCATCGCCGCCATGCTGTTCGGCTCGGCCCACATGCCTTTGCCGATCTGCCCCCGACCGTGCAAGCCGACAGCCAGGCCCATATCGACGTTCCGGTCTTCATAGGCCAATAGCCACGGGGTGGATTTGATCCGGTGTTTCAACGGCATCGGCCCGGCCTGCATACAGGTATGAATTTCATCGCCGGTGCGGTCGAGAAACCCGGTATTGATGAATACCACGCGTGTTTGCGCCGCGCGGATGCACTGCTTGAGATTGACGGTAGTGCGGCGTTCTTCGTCCATGATGCCGATTTTCAGGGTGTTGCGCGCCAGGCCCATGCACTGCTCGACTTTGGCAAACAGGGCGACCGCCTCCGCCACCTCCCGCGGCCCGTGCATTTTCGGTTTGACGATATAAATGCTGCCGGCCCGGCTGTTGCGGTGTGGGCCGTTATGCAGCAGGTCGTGCCTGGCCGCCAGCACCGTGACCATCAGATCCAAAAAAGCCTCCGGAATCTCCCGCCCGGCCGCCGTGACCGCGTCGGTATAGATATGGGTGCCCACCGTGCGCACCAGCATCAGGCTGCGCCCGGGCAGCGTAAATCGACCGCCGGCCGGCGTGACGAACTCACGGTCGGGCGCCAATTCCCGCACAACCGTTTTGCCGTCTTTGTCAAAGGTGAGGGTGAGCTCGCCGCGCATCAAGCCGGCCCAGTTGCGATACGCCTTGACCTTGTCGGCCGCATCGACTGCGGCGACCGAATCCTCACAATCCATGATGGCGGTGATGGCCGACTCGATTTCAACATCGCGAATGGCGTCCCGCCCCGCCCGCCCGGCGGCCTGACCGGTATCCATCTTTAGCCGAATATGCAGATTGTGATGTTTCAGCAGCACGCTATCCGGCGACTGTCGGTCGCCGGTGTAGCCGACAAAGCGACCGCGCTCGGCGAGGCCGCTTTGACTGCCGTCGTCCATCGTGATGACCAACTGCTGATTCTCGACCCGGTATTGGACTGCATAATGGTGGCTGCCGGCGGCCGGAGGCGCAACGTTGTCGAGCCAGTCACCCACAAACCGCGCCACGCGGGCGCCGCGCACCGGGTTGTATTCGGCGGTTTTTTCACCGCCCTCGGTTGCCGGGATAGCATCCGTATCGTATAAGGCGGCGTACAGGCTGCTCCAGCGCGCATTCGCGGCGTTGATGGCGTAGCGCGCATTGTCCAGCGGCACCACCAATTGCGGCCCGGCGATGACCGCGAGCTCATCGTCTACGCCGTCGGTATCGACAGCGAAATCCGGCCCGGCCTCAACCAGGTAGCCAATTTTATCGAGGAAGGCTTTATAGTCCGGCAGCGCATAATCGGCGCCGTGCTGTTGGTGCCATGCATCTATCCGGCTTTGCAGAGCGTCGCGCTGCTCCAGCAGCTGTTGATTGTTGGCGGCAAACTGTTTGACAATCTCGTCCAGGCCCTGCCAGAAATCATCCGCCGCCACCCGGGTGCCGGGAATAATTTCATCATTGACCAAATCGTACAGCATCTTGTCGATGCTCAGGGCGTGCTTTTGAACTCGAGTGGCCATAGTCGATAACATCGCGTCGATAAGGGTGACGTCGATAAGGGCACGTCGATAAAACCGGGTGGGTTGTATTTTACTACAGCGGCAAGATCGGCACAGTATAAATGTCGCCTGACGGAGTCGATCTGCGCCGCCTATTGGCCGAGTACGACGCCTTCCCGGCGGGGGTCGGCGGCGCCGGACAAGGTGCCGTCGACGGCGATGCGTATCACGTGCAGCCCGGAGTTCAAATCGCGGATATTCACCGTATGCCCGAGGGCACGCAGCGGCGCGGCCAATGCTGCCGCATCGGTGGCTGTTTCCAGATCGGTGGCGCCGTTGCGATTGACGACGTGCCCCAGCGCCACGGCATCCGCCACATCCATATTCCAATCCAGTATCGCCACCAGCGTCGCCGCGACATAGTTGATGATGCGCGACCCGCCCGGCGAGCCGAGCAGCAAAAACGGCCGGCCATCGCGCAACACTATCGTGGGCGCCATGGACGAGCGCGGACGCTTGCCGCCGGCCACGCGATTGGCGACCGGGAGGCCGTCTTGCTGCGGCAAAAAGGCGAAGTCGGTCAGCTCATTGTTGAGCAAAAACCCGTTGGTCATCACGCGACTGCCAAAGCCGGTCTCGATCGTCGTGGTCATCGAAATCAGGTCGCCCCAACCGTCAACGATCACGAAATGCGACGTCCCGGGGCGCTCTTCCTGCCCGTCGGGAAACCGCGCAGGGGCCCCGGGCGGGCTGCCGGCGGACGCCTTTGGCATCGCCGCCGTCGGCGCGATCAATTGCGCCCGCGCCGACAAATAATCGCGGTTCAACAGCCCGTCCGGCACCGCGACATAGTCACTGTCGGCCATATACTGCGCCCGGTCGGCGTAGGCCAGCTTTGCCGCTTCGGCGAACAAATGCCACGCTTGCGTCTGGCGCGGCATCGAGGGCAGGTCAAACCCGGCCAGCAGCCCGAGTATCTGGCCGACCGTCAGCCCGCCGGAGCTGGGCGGCCCGATGCCGCAGACAGCATTGCCGCGATAGTCAATGCACACCGGGGTGCGCTGTTTTACCGTGTAGCCGGCCAGGTCGTCCGGCGTCAACAGGCCCGGGTTGATGGCGGTGCGCGTCGCCGCCACGAGCTCTCTTGCGATGGCGCCGTGGTAAAACGGCCGCGAGCCGTGCTCGGCGAGCCGTCTCAGGGTGCGGGCGAATTGCGGGTTGCGCAGCACCGTACCCGCTGGTTTCGGCGAGCCGTCCGGGTTGAAGAAATAGGCGCGCGTATCGTCGAACAGCGCGAGCTGCTTTTCCGCCGCCTGCTCAATGGAGGCTGCCAGTCGGGGCGAAATAACAAAACCGGATTCCGCCTGTTGTATTGCCGCCGTGAACAACGTTGCCCACGGCAGGCGACCGTGGCGCCGGTGCAGCGTCTCCAGCAACAGCAGGGTGCCGGGAACCCCGACCGAGCGCCCGCCGACCACGGCGTCCCACCAGGGCAGCGGCGCGCCGTCATCGTCAAGCCAATAGTCTTCGCCGGCCGCCGCCGGGGCGGTTTCGCGCCCGTCCCATGCGCTCAGTCGCTGTGCCGATTGCTCCCAGTGCAGGGCGAACGCGCCGCCGCCGATGCCGGATGATTGCGGCTCGACCAGGTTGAGCATCAACTGCACGGCCACGGCCGCATCAACGGCAGAGCCGCCGCGCGCCAGCACATCTCGCCCGGCCGCCGCGGCGAGCGGATGGGCCGCCGCGAGCAGCCATTTTTGCGCGCGCGCGGCATGGACGTCGACCACCGCGTGGGTGCTTTCCGGCTGCCCGATTTCCTCGGCCTGTGCCGGGGCCAGCCAGAGTACGAGGACGGCGACGGCCAGCCGGGTTGGGCTGTCAGCGTGTTCAATCAAGCCCATGATCCGCTTATTCGATTCGATTTGGCCGCTGATTATAGCGGCTATTCAACGCTGCGAAAAACCTGTCGGCAGGCCGGGCGGCTCAACCAGCCCACAACTCCGCCAGCCGGCGTCGGTGATAGGCGGTGTAGCCGTGCTCGATGGTGCCGGCGTGGGCGCGGGTCAGTTGGTGAAATTGCGGCAATTTATGAAATGGCACCGTCGGCAAAGTGTGGTGTTCGGCGTGGTAGGGCATATTCCAGGCCAGTTTTCGGATGATCCGGTTGGTATAGGTGGTGCGGCTGTTTTCAAGCATATTGGCCACCTGCGGACAGCCGCCATGTTCCGCCATCAGATACAGACGCAAAAACGGCTGCCCCAGCAGCATCGGGATAATCCAGACCATCAGCAGCAGCGTGCTCGATGCGGCGATACTGATGCCGACAAGGCTGAGATAAAACCCCAGCATCAGGCGCGCTTCGCGGCGGATTTTTGCCCGCCCCGCCGCGGGAACATAGGCATAGCGAACCGCACCAAACGCATTTAGCAGCAGCGTCTTGACGTGCAGCCACCAGACAGGCAGGCCGCTGATCGTCTTGAGGTGGGCGGCCAGCGTATCGGCCGGCGCGTCGGCCAGTTCGGGGTCGCGCTGCGGATCATGGGTGTGCCGATGATGGGCAAAGTGAAAATAGCGAAACCAGTCTGTCGGCAGCAGCAGCACCAGCCCGCACAGCCGGGCGACCCGGTCGCTGATCCAATCCGAACGAAACGCCGTCCGATGCACGCTTTCATGCATCGGGCAGAACAGAAAAACCAGCAAAATGCCCTGCGGCAGCATCAGCCAGGCGGTATGGATGCCGGCGGCGATCGCATACCCGACGCACCCGATCAACCCCAGATGCACACCGATGGCCTGAATGCCGCGCCGGTTTGAGCGCGCCGTCAGGTCGGCGCGCTGCGCTGCGGTGAGGGTTTGCACTACCCGCAGATGGTTCGGGATATCGGGCATAATTCGAGGCGGCCGGGCGGTGGTTGGGCGGCGGGGTTCTAATTGCGCCGGGCCAATTGATATCCTTCCTCCGCCCCCCGATTGGGGTTTAGCCGAGGCCCCACGGCATCTAGCCGCTGTTGTGCATCCGATTGCATCAGGCAACGAGACGGTAATTTCCCGAATCCGTAGCAGTGATGTGAACGGGCCTTTTCTGCTCCAGCGTCAATTTGCACCAACCGCTGGCCTTTTCCGGGTCAATGCGAGCCAGCCCCAGTTTGCTGGCCGCCAGGATGCGGATATATGCTTCAGAGGCGCCATCCAGGGTGCTCTCCCCACGTTCCCAGCGGGAGACGGTCAAGCGCTCCCGATGAACCAGATCACCCAACTGTGTCTGGGTCAATCCCATTTCTGTACGCAGATACCGCAACTCGGGACCGGTCAGGGTGCCCTTCGAGGTGACAATTGCCGTTGCAATCAATCTATGCAGGCTTCCGATCTTCGGAATCCGGATGACCTCCTTCCGCACATCCTCTTTCTTGCGCAGCCCGTCGATCCACACATTCGGCAGCCCGCATTCAGTGTAATGATAGCCTTTGATCTTTGATTTCATTGTTCGTCTCTCCACGTGGCAGTGATGATCTTGACTGCCGGCTTATGGGGATCAGGAATCACAACCAGACCGGTTTCTCGATTGCCCGGGTTGGGCGATTTGTCGCAGATTGTATACTTGAAATGCTCTTGTTGCGACCGTGAAGCGTGTTCCGGCTGTTCGTCGATGCGGTCATGGCGCGTCTGTATTTGACCTCGTACGTGTTTTTGCGTGTCCGGTGCAGGCCAGTTCAAGATTGGCATCGCCTTTGGCCACACCATTTCCGGGGCTTTTTATTTGCCACAAAACCGGACATGTCTATTTATTGCCGACACTAAGGTACAATTCCACCACGAGGAAAGCCCCAAAAAATGCCGATCGAACATCATCCTGCCAGCGTATCACGCTACGACTACCCGGGTTTTCCGGCAATCGCAATGGTGCTCTGTGCCGGTGCCGCCCACACTGGCGCCGGGCGGTGTTCAGCCCACCGGCGGAGCTGACGCGTGCTGCGTTCGCTCGCGTTTGGTTTTGGCATTCCGCTGCTGTTTGTGTTTCTCTGGAGCACCGGGTTTGTCAGCGCCAGACTGGGCTTGCCGAGCATCGAGCCGTTCACTTTTCTCGCGCTGCGCATGGCGCTGGTGCTGTTGTTGATTCTGCTGCTGCTGCCGTTTATAAAAGTCCGGTGGCCGGGGCAGCCGCGCGCCTATTTTCATTTGCTGATTGTCGGCCTGTTGATACACGGGCTGTATCTGGGCGGCGTGTTTGCCGCCATCGACAAAGGGCTGCCATCGGCGGTGGCGGCGCTGATTGTCGGGTTGCAGCCGATTGTGACCGCCGGGCTGGCGTCGCTGTGGCTGCAAGAGCGGCTGACCGCGGTTGCATTTTTCGGCTTTATTCTGGGCTTCGTCGGCGTCACGCTGGTGATTTTTCAGCAACTGCAAAGCGTGCACAGCGGTGGCATGATTGGCATTGCAATGACCCTGGTGTCGCTGGCTGCGATTTCCGTCGGCACCGTGTATCAAAAGCGATTTTGCAGCCGCTATGATTTGCTGGCCGGCGTGTTCATACAATATACTGCCAGCGGGGTATTGATGGCCTGCTTGGCGCTGGCCTTCGAGTCGCGGGTGATCGACTGGAGCCCGCAATTCATTTTCGCTCTGGGCTGGTCGGTGATTGCACTGTCGCTGGGCGCCGTGCTGCTGTTGATGTGGCTGATACGCCATGGCGAAGCCGGTCGAGTCGCCAGCCTGTTTTATCTGGTGCCGCCTTTCACGGTGGTCGAGGCCTGGATATTGTTCAACGAAGCCTACGGGGTTATCGAGCTGCTCGGCATCGCCTTTTGTGTCGTCGGGGTTGCCGTGGTGGCGGTGTCTGGGCCAATCAAGCGCTGATTGACCTGCCCGCAAACCCGAAAAGTCGCAATTGCCATGTCAACCAAACCCGACCCCGCCGGCGAATTTGTCGAGCAAGCCTACCGTCTGAACGACGAGCGCAGCGTCAAGCGGTTTTACCGCACCTGGGCGCAGGACTATGACGACAAAATGCTCGAACAGCTGGGCTATCAATCGCCGTATCTGCTCGCCCGCAAACTGCATGCGCATCTGGACAATCCGCAGGCGCATATCCTGGACCTCGGCTGCGGTACCGGCCTCGGGGCGGTGTATCTGCACCAGCTCGGCTATCGCAACCTGGCCGGCATCGATCTGTCGAGCGAGATGGTCGCGCTCGCGCGTTCGCGCCAACTGTATCGGTCGCTGCACGTCGGCAACCTGAATCAACCGCTGGCATTCGCCGACCAGCAATTCGACGCCGCGGTCTGTGCGGGTACGTTTACCCACGGCCATGTCGGCCCGCAGCCGCTGGCTGAAATTCTGAGAATTCTCAAACCGGCCGGCATCCTCGCCTGCACCGTACACGCCGACCTGTGGCGCACGGCCGGCTTTGAAGCCGAATTCGCACGCCTGGAGCAGGCTAACCGGGTGGAAAAACTGGCGCTGGAGTTGGACCGGTACTATCGGGACGGCGCGCCCGAAGGCTGGTTTTGTGTCTATCGCAAGCCGGCCTGATGCCGCGCACGGTCGGCCTGGTCCAGCATCTGCGCCAGGTCGGCAATCAAATCCGCAACCGCCTCGATGCCGGTCGAAATCCGGATCAGATTATCCGGTGTGGCGGTGAGATCGGGCTCGCTGGTTTTACGGTGCTCCAGCAGGCTTTCAACGCCGCCAAGCGAGGTCGCGCGTTTGAATATCGCGGCCTTGGCAATGCAGGCGATGGCCGCCTGTCGGCCACCGGGCACCAGAAACGACAACATACCGCCATAGCCGCCGCGCATTTGCCGGCGGGCAATCGCGTGGCCGGGATGGCTCGGCAGGCCGGGATACAAAACCGCCTCGACCTGTTTGTGGCGGTGCAGGAAGGCGGCAATTTTAGCGGCGCTCCGGCTTTGTTCGGCCACGCGCAGATACAGCGTCCGCATCCCTCGCAGCAGCAGATAGGCATCGATCGACGACAGCACCGAGCCGGCATACAGCCGATGCTTGCGAATCGTTTGCCAATAGTCTGAATCTTTCGCCGCCACCAGCATACCGGCCATCACGTCCGAATGCCCGTTGAGATATTTGGTGGCGGAATGGCAGACGATATCGGCGCCGTGCTCGATCGGCCGGGTCAATACCGGGGTGGCCACGGTTGAATCGACCGCCACCAGCGCGCCGGCGGCATGCGCAATTTCACTGATCGCCGCGATATCGGTTATCGCCCAGCTCGGATTGGCCGGCGTCTCCAGCCAGACCAGCCGCGTGCGCCCGGGTCGGATCGCCTGCGCCACGTGCTCAAGGTTGCCGGCGGCAAACAAATCATACTCGATGCCGCGCGCCGCGGCGAACTCGGCCAGCCACGACAGCACGCCGTGATAGATGGTATCCGACACCAGCGCATGGTCACCCTGCCTGAGCGCATGGAACGGCGCGGTGCAGGCGGCCATGCCGGAAGCAAAAGACAGCGCCTCGAAGCCGCCTTCGAGCGCGCACAACACGCTTTCGACGTGCGCCTGAGTCGGGCCGTGGTCGCGCAGATAGGCGCGGTCATCCGGCAGCGAATAATCCGGATTGCGGGCAAACGTCGTCGTCACATGGATCGGCCGGATCACGCCGCCCGTCTGCTCGTCCTGCCAGCCCAGCGCCTGCACCGCCAGGGTTTGTTTGGTCGGTTTATCGGGTGAGGGCATGGTTACAAAGACAGGTTGGCAAAGACAGACCGGGTAATGCTGATGGGCATTATATTGTGCGACCAACCGTTACACACTTTTACCGACAGACACACATACGACAAGCGCGCGGCGGCGTAAGCGTGTACCATTATGGCCGACGATCGTGATTTTGCCTGCTCGGATGCGGTTTGAATACTGTTTTTCCGTCATTATTGTATCCACCATTCACTTGTTTATCGGAGTATCTCGCAATGCGTAAATACCGTAAATTTTTCATTCCCGGCGGCTTGCTGCTGGTGTTGCTTGTCGTCGGCTGTTCGTATGGCGGCCATTATAAGTCGCATTCGGCCCGCGGTCATATCATCTCCAAACTGGACAAGCGGCTGGAATTGACGCCCACACAGACTGCCGAACTCGAGCGACTGGGCGAGCAAATGCAAACCAGCCGCAAACAGCTGCGACAGCAATGGCGCCAGAGTATGCAGACGGTACTTGAGTTGCTGCAAGCCGATACGCTGGATCAGCCGCAAACGCTGGAAATCGTGCACAGCCTGATCCAACAGGCCGAACAGGAAGCGGCGGCTATGGTGCCGCTGATGGCCGAATTTGCCGACAGCCTGGATAGCGAACAACGGGCCAAGCTGCGCAGTATGTTGGAGAAACGCCTGCATCGGCGCGGTCATGGTTCTGACGACGGTTGAGTGCAGGCTGGTTGGACAATGAGATGTACAGGTCGGCCTGCGGCGGAACTGTCCGCAGTGGCAGCGTGGTTAAATTGCTGCCGAAAGTTTCGCAGCAGGGCCGGCCTGGGTTAAAAAGCCGGAAGGCAACGCATCACGAATGCACCTGATTCCGGTTGGGAAATTCAGTGCCTTGGAACGAAAACAGGTTACGCAACAAGCGATGGTACCAGCGCAAGTCGACAAAATAACCCTCATTAACCTTATTCAAGGCAATGGCCACCTGATTGTCGCAATGCGCGAGCAGTGCACGGTAGACCGGCGGTTCCTCGGCATACAATCCATAGATAGTCCTGGTCCATTCGGCCAGGGCTACCTGGCTTGCGTCAGGTGTGGCAACAACAGTACCGTTCAGCATCGTGAAGCCGCGGTACAGGGATTTGTGGAGACCGGATTTTTCGGCCGGGTTATAAACCAGACTAAATAATGCCAGCAAACCAATGGCGGCCGAAAACCAAAGAAGATCCCGGTCGGTAAGCAGTGTGTCAAGCAAACGGGACACGCTGGCACTGGCAAGGATGAATACAAGAAATTGGATGAGCAGATGGATATTATTATAGAAACGCGCCCGTGCCTGATGGTAGCGCATGGAACGCTCGCAATCTGTCAGCAAATCGTTGCGGGATAGAGTTTGTGTTGTGTTCATATTATCCTCCTTCTCATCACATGGAGTTCAGCCTGGTCAATCACGGGACGGCCTAGGCCTGTCAGGCGGAGGCTGATCGGAATTGAGAACATTTTCTAGGTCTTTCTCATGTTCTTTCTTAAGAGGCCGCGCTGTCTCATGCAAAGGCCGTGGAGCCGGCTTAGAAGAATCGGGCTTAGGAGCGGGCGTTCTTTTTTTGCCAGCCATATTTATTTCCTTATAAACATTTTTACGAAAAATGACAGAAATCACAGACCTTGTCAAGGATATTTAGCCCCTTGCCGCATCAATTTCTCCCATCAGTCGGTCAGGGCGACGATGATTTTCTGGTGGCGGGTGATGTCGTTGTGGTTGGGGGTGCGGTTTTTGCGGTCTTTTGGCCATTTTTGGGCGGGCTGGTAGCCGCTGATGTGGAAGTTCCAGGCGGTTTCGGGGACGTCGGTGAAGTATTGGGTTTTAGAGTTGCCCTGATTGTTATTTCATCTGAGGCATTATTAAAATCACCTGGTACGTTGGGTGCTCCCATGCGGGTAATTGTAGTCGAGTTTGCAATGCCGGCGCTTATGATACGATATCGAATATCGTATTATTTATAGTTATTTACTGTGTACTTTACTTAAGAGGACGAATATGCGGGTCGCTGAAAAAATTGTAAGAGAAGGAAAGTTCTGGCTGTCTTCAAATACTAAAGATAGAATCTCCGGAAAACTAATAATTTCTGACGGTGGAGAGATCAGATTAGAAATGACTGATGTATTCGGTAAAGGATCGGATGATAAGTTTGAGTCGATTTTTGATGAAGTAAATGCTGTTGATATTTCCAGAATACTGGGGGTGACCGAAAAAGGCCCTGTTACACTTGATGGTTGTTTTTATCTATCCACAAGAGTTTCAACCTCAGGAATCAACACAAGCCATATTCACGTAAGCAAGGCCATGCTTGGGGTGTCTTATGAAAAGAACGAAATTGCGACATTCAATACGTTCATGTTCTCGGTTGAAGGACTGGAAGAATGGCTGAGCATTAATACAATAAAAATTGAAATAGAACTTGATTATAATAATTATCCTTCAAATGTACTTATAAAGCACTCAATGCCGGAAGATATAAGTTTTTCTTCAATTGATGATATAGATATCCAACTGGTGTTTGGGGTATCTTTACCAAGGTTATCATTTAGCGATTATGTAAAAATAAAACATCTCGCGCACATCAAACTTGTGTCAGAAAAGGAAAAGCCACTGTCTGATTTTATTGCTATAGCCACCAAGCTTAATTCATTCTTATGCTTTGCAATTGATAAGACCGTAAGCATAAAAGATGTGGTTGCTACATCGAACTCAGTGTTATTTGGCAGCAGAAAAAAACCGAAGTCGGTGGAGATATTTTATAAGAGCTCTATTTTCTCACCGAAAAAACTTGAAATTAATGCTAACGATATGCTGTTTCTGTTTCCATCTATTAAAAACAATTCGTCGGAAATTATAAAGAATTGGCTGGAGATGTACAAAGCCACTACTCCAGCTGTAAATTCATACCTTCATAAAATCAACACATACGTGCATATGGACGACAAGTTTTTGGCATTAGTCCAATGGCTGGAAGTTTATCATCAAAAAATCTATAAAGAAGTTTGTCGTCGAAAACCCTATAAAAGAAAGGGTCCATCTCTGAATGAAAGGCTGTGTGATTTACTAAATTCGTTTAAAAATTTCTATAGTAATAATAGTAAGATTGATAAAATCGCTCAAGATATTGCTGGGATCAGGAATTATTTAATTCATCGTGACAATGAGTTTAAAGACAAGGCACAAGATGCTAAAACTCTGTATTTTCTCTCCATGATAATGGAATCCATATTTCAGCTTCATCTTCTAAAGAAAATTGGTTTCACAGATAAAGATATCGAACAAATTGCACAAGCCAATACAGAGTTAAAGTGGAAATTGGATATGAATAATGCAACCTAAACACACTGCTCAAAGTTCAATAGTTGCATCAACCTCCCCCATCAGGCGGTCGGTTTCGGTCAGGGCGACGATGATTTTCTGGTAGTGGGTGATGTCGTTGTGGTCGAGGGTGCGGTTTTTGCGGTCTTTTAGCCATTTTTGGGCAGGTTGGTAGCCGCCGATGTGGAAGTTCCAAGCGGTTTCGGGGACGTCGGTGAAGTATTGGGTTTTGTTGATGTGGACTTTGCCGAGGCGGTTTTTGGTGTCGGTGATTTTGTATTCCGGTTTGGTGATTGTGTTGTCACCGGTTTGCGGGTAGCCGGTGATGAGGGTGTTCAGTGTCGGGCTTTCGAGCAGGTGCAGGGTGCGTAATTCGCCGCCGAGTGTGACTAGTTTGCGGAATTGGTTTTTGTCGGTGGGGTAGGGTACGCGGGGAAAGTCTGTTTTCAGGAATTCGTTGTAGCGTTTTCGGTAGGCGGGGGAGTGCAGGGCGGCGTAGATGTAGTCGAGCAGGTCTATGGGGGCGAAGGTGTTGTTGTCGTCTTGTTTTTCGGGGGTGAAATGCAAGTTCAGTCCGTCGGCGATGGTTTTTACGATGTCGTGGTCTAAGTTGGGTTCTCGTTCCTGTTTGTTGTCAAGACTTTGTTGTTTGGTATCGGGGTAGAGATAGAGTGGCGCTTGATAGTTTATCGTTTTGATTGAGGTAACGCTGTGTTCTGTTATTAGCCGACTAACAAATATGTGTGCAAAATCTATTTGTAACTCTTCTCGTTTATGGAAAATCAGCCCCACATTATCCCCTGCAAGAAAATGTTGCATGATCTTTCCACGCGGCATACAGTGAAACCCTTTTGAGTTTTCGGTGTAGTAGGTGTATCGAGTATCAAACGGGCGATAGTGTATCGGTACAGGCTTATCGTTGTTTTTGCCAAACACATTTACTTCCAGATCATGCCTTGCCAGATTGATTTTCCAATCTCTAGTATCCTTGTCGAGTGAATATTGTTTGCGGGCTGTTTCATCGTCCATTGATCGAAACCCGGCGATGGCGGTTTCCAACTCCTTCGGCGTATGATAAATCGTGAAATTGTCGCGTGCGGTAACAATGCCGACCGAATTTGCCGGAAGCAGATCATTGACGGAAAAACCGATCTCATACTCTTCCTGTAGCTTATAATCTTTCGCCACAAAAAAATATTGTGACGCCTGCGGCTTCAATTCCTCGAAACGAACCTGTTCAAGATTGTTGTCCCATAAAAACTGATACTTGCTTTCACGCAAGCCATACAAGTCATAATGAAACACGCGCGCCGGCGCATTTTTATTTTTCTTACCGGTCTTGACGAACAGGTTAATGGAGACGCCCTGCTGAATGTCAAACACATTCTTGTCCGCGGAGCCGTCGGGAGCAGTTTCTTTCTTTTTGCTGTTGCCGTGCAGGTCAATGATGTAAATCTTGTCAAAACTTTGCAGCAGACTCCACCGCATCCCGCGGAAGGTTGGGTTGTCCAGGAAACTATGATTGTTGATATAGGCGAGCACGCCTTCCCCGGTGCGGTCAATGTAGTGCTGCCCATAGCGGATGAATTTTACATAGTCATCGTTGAGCCACTTGGCGTTTCGTTCCTGTAATTTGCCGCCGCCCGGTTCCTGCTTATAGTCCTGCATCAGGCTGGCAATCCATGCGCCTTTGTTGGCCGACTCGCCGCTGTACGGCGGATTACCAATCACCACCATCACCGGCGTATCACGCTTGATAAAGTTGGCCTCTTTCGCTTCCGTAGAAAGCCACTCGGCAAACAACGTGCTGGTGTCGGGGTGGTGCTCTTCCAGCGAGTTGGTCAGGAAGATGCGCAGGCGGTCGTTGTCGGGTGGGCAGCCGCTGTCGCGCAATACCATTTCCAGTTTGGTATGCGCCATCGCGTAGGAGGCCATCATCACTTCGAAGCCGTTGAGCCGGGGGATCAAATCCTGTTTTACGTAGTCGGGCCAGGCGCCCTGCTGGTTGCTGAAGTACTGCTCGCGGATGTGCTTGACAATGGCGGCGAGGAAGGTACCGGTACCGGTGGCGGGGTCGAGGATCTGGACCTTGTGTACTTGTTTCTTGTATTTCTCAGTCTTGCCTTGCCTGCGCCCGTCGGTGGATGGTTGCCCGTCGATTTCAATGATGGTTTTGTCGGTGTTGGCGAGGCCCTGGGGCAGGTTAAATTCGCTGCGTAGAATGTCATCCACTGCGCGGACGATAAAATTCACCACCGGTTCCGGGGTGTAATAGACGCCGCGGCTTTTGCGCAGTCTGGGGTTGTATTCGCCGAGGAAGGTTTCGTAGAAATGAATAAACGGGTCGTTGCGCTGGGTGGGTTTGCCGTAGTCTTTCATCAGCTCGCCGACGTCGGCGGCGCGGAACACGTCGGCGAGGTCGTCTACGATCCAACGGATGCGTCGGTCCAGATCATACCCGGCGATGTGCTGGAAGAATTTGCGCAGAAATGGGTTGGTGGAGGGGATCAGGGCGGCCGCTTCCTGGCGCGTAAACGTCGTCAGTGTGGCGTCATGCAGGCGCGCGGCGAACAGGCCGTAGGTGACGGTCTGCGCATAGATGTCGGCAAAATCGGCGGCTTCGATGCCGGGTATCAGATGCTTGCGGAACGCGGCGAGCTGGTTTTGCAGGGTGTCGTTTTCCTCCTGGGCCTGGTCGGTGGCGTTGTCTTTTTCCGACAGCGCCTCGCCAATCACGCCGGCCAGCATCCGCGCCTTGTGCGCCATGCGGTTGGCCAGGTCATTGGCGGTGGTGATGGTCTGCCCCTGATATTCGGCAAAGGTGTCGAGCAGGCTGGTGAAGGTGGCGAAGTTATTCGGCTGCGGTTTGATCTGCGCACCATGAATGTCGCCGATGCGCGCCGTGGCTACCTTTTTGCCGTCGCGCAGCAGGCGGAACTCGAGGTAGTCGGTGAGAATCAGGTTGTCGAGTGATTCGCCGTATCGCTTGAATTGCGTTTTGAAGGCGGGGTCGTCGAGATTTTTGCCGATGTCCTTGGCCTCGATATAGCCGAGCGGAATGCCGCCACGGGTCAGCACATAATCCGGCGCCCCGCATTCGATCTGCTTCGGCTCGTTGGTGACCGATACGCCGGTCAGCAGGTGTTGCAGCAGGGCTTGCAGTGTGGGGCGGTGGGTGTGCTCGGTGGCGTTGCCGGCGCGGTGCTGACGGTCGAGTTGTTTCAGGTATTCCTTGATGCTCATTGTCGGTGGATTGTATATGCTGTCGCTGCCAACCGGTTAGACTTTGCGGGGGTGTCCGTTGTGGCGCGATACAATGAAGTGCACTAAAACGGGGATTTTTTGCTACACTGCGGGCGACGCCGCAGCGGTGCCGCCGGTACGGTTTTTTATCCGCCGAGTCGGGGAGGGGTGCCGACCAGCCGACGCGGCAGTCAACCACAGGGGGTTACAGCGAGTGATGCCATGACGCCGATTCTGATTATCGATGACGATGAGCGGCTGGCCGAGCCATTGGCGGAATATTTCGCCCGTTTTAATTTGCGGCTCAGCAGTGCTACGCATCCCGAACAGGGGCTGGCCATGCTGCGACAGCAGGATTTTCATCTGCTGATACTCGATGTGATGCTGCCGGATCAAAACGGCTTCGATCTGTGCAAACAGATTCGCCGCAGCAGTGATATTCCTATCGTCATGCTGACCGCCCAGGGCGAGGTGATGGATCGGGTGGTCGGGCTGGAGCTGGGGGCGGACGATTATATGGCCAAGCCGTTTGAACCGCGCGAGCTGGTGGTTCGGATTCAGAATATCTTGAAGCGCAGTGAGGCCGTCGGCAGCGGCAAACCGCAGCTTCAATTCGACAAGCTGCTGATCGACAAGCAAATGCAGACCGTGCTGGTTGATAACCGCGAGGTCAATCTGACCCACAATGAGTATCGGCTGTTGTTGCTGCTGGCCGCCTCGCCGGGAGAGAAATTCAGCCGCGACGATATTCTGAGCCACCTGAAGGGCACCGAAGTCGAATTATTGTCCCGCGCGGTGGATATTCATGTCAGTCGATTGCGGCAAAAACTCCGACCGACCGATTACATCAAGACAGTCTGGGGTGCCGGCTATAGTTTTATTGCCGCCCCGTTTTGCGCCGACTGACGTGCTGACGCGCCTCAACCATTCGCTTTCCGCTAAGCTGCTGCTGCTGTTTATCTGTGCCGGGTCGGTCCTGCTGCTGATTGCGGGCTCGATACTGGGCAAGGGCTTTTCCAGGCATTTCCGCTACAGTACGCGCCCGTTTATGGCGCACTACGTCACCTTTCTGGAGCAGGAGCTCGGCCACCCGCCCAGCCAGCAACAGGCGCGGCGTCTGGCGCAAGAAATACCGATCGATATTCATCTGTTCAGCCGGCACGGCAACTGGACTACGGCGGCGCAGCATCTCGACCGGTCGCAACTGGTCGGTTTTGGGGGCGGCGTCTGGCGGGATTCCGAACGGTTTGCGCAGCCGGGCAGCCGGTATCTTTTCAAGCGGCTGGACGATTATTTGATCTTGCAGGTGCAGGGCGATGACTACGAGATCTATTTCCAGATTTATGACCATCAGGAATTGGGCCGCGGCGGGCCGTACGGGGTTATGCTGATCCTGTCGATCGTTCTGATGCTGCTGTTGATCTACTGGGCAACCCGGGCGCTGTTCAGGCCGATTGAGGAAATCGAAAAAGGCGTGCAGCGGATTGGCGGCGGCGATTTTTCCCATCGGGTGGTTAAACGGCGCAACGATCAGCTGGGCGACCTCACCGACAGCGTGAATGCCATGGCCGATGAGATCAGCAATATGCTGGAGGCCAAACGGCAACTGCTGCTGGGCATCAGTCATGAGCTGCGCTCGCCGTTGACCCGCAGCCGCGTGAATCTCGAATTGCTGGCCGAGTCGAAGGCCAAAACCGAGGTGCGAAAAGATATTGATGCGATGGAGCAGTTGGTTGCCGAGCTGCTCGAGGGCGAGCGGCTCAACAGCCGACATGCCGGTTTGCAGCTCGAACGGGTTGCTTTGAATGCGTTGATTGAAGAGCTGGTGCAGCATGAATTCGCGGATGCCCATATCGCGTGCCGTCTGGATCGGATCGAGGCGCAGGTCGATCCGATGCGGATCAAACTGCTGGTGCGCAACCTGCTGCAAAATGCCGTCAAATTCAGTGCGAACGCCGCCGCGCCGCCAAGTGTCACACTGCGGCTGGCGGCCGACAGCGACAGCGAATGCGTGCTGACGGTGACCGACCGGGGCGTGGGCATCGATAAACAGCATATTCCCCAGCTGACCGAGCCGTTTTACCGTGCCGACCCGTCCCGGCAGAGGAAAACCGGCGGCTATGGACTCGGTCTGTATTTGTGCCGAATGATTGTCGAAGCGCACAATGGGCGGCTCCGGGTTGCCAGCGAGCCGGGCAAGGGGAGCGCGATTTCCTGCCACCTGGCCTGCCTGACGGCAGAAGAATCCGCCGGCTGTTGAGCACGGCGGCCGGGTTGGTGCGCGCCTGCGCTTATGCGTCGGTTGATACTTCCAGTTCGTAACCGGAAAAGTTCCGCATATTGATCACCCCGCTGTCCAGGATCAGGTATTGTCCTTTGATGCCGTGTAATGTGCCCGCCACCTCCGGCAGCTTGTCGAAACTCAAACTGGTTATTTTTTGCGGGTAGGCGGTTACCGGGAAACGGATTTCCGTCACCGGCGCGTCCAACTGCTGCCAATCAAGCCCGGCGACCGCCTGTTTGAGCTCGGCCAGGTCGGCCTGCGCCTGCGCCAGCAACTGCACTTTGGCGGCCTGCATATCCAGCTGGTCGGCCACGCCGGCCAGCATTTTGCGCCAGTTTGTGCGGTCGGCAACATACCGTTTCAACACCGACTCGAGCAGCCCGGAGTGATAGCGATTGTTTACCTGGAACAGCGGCAGCGCCTGCACCGCGCCCTGATCGAACCATCGGGTCGGCACTTGCGTTGCGCGGGTAATGCCGACTTTCAACCCGGAAGAATTGGCCAGGTAGACAATGTGGTGCTGCATACAGTGGTTTTGCGCCCAGGCCGGGTCGCGGCAGGTGCCTTGACTGTAATGGCAGGTCTCGGGCCTGACGATGCACAGGTCGCATTCGGCCAGGCGCTTGAAGCACGGATAGCAATAGCCCTGGGAAAAGCTCTTATTGGTTTTACGCCCGCAAGCGACGCAAAAAATATTGCCGCTATAGGTGAACCGCACCACCCGACGCAGGCATTGATCGATCGGGAATAGATGCTCGCCGACCGGCAAACCATAGCCGACCGGCTGGCCGCCGCTGGTGTGCATTTTCCCAATGGTGCCGCAAACGGAAGCAATTGGCATCGGATGATGGGGGTGGGGACGGGTTACGGTTGGTTTGCCGCGGCGGTTGGGCGGTTTGTGACGTCGGCCCGCTGCCGATTAGCCGTCCAGAGCCTGCTGAAAGTCATCGATCAGATCCTGCGCGCCTTCGACCCCGACCGCGACCCGCACCAGGCCGTCGACAATCCCGGCGGCCGCGCGCTGTTCGGGCGCAACCCCGGCGTGTGAGGATTCGGCCGGCAGCGTCACCAGCGTCTCGACGCCGCCCAGACTGACGGCTTCGACCGCCAGCTCGAGGCGGTCGATCAGGGCGTGTGCGCCGTCGGCGCCGCCGGCATGTTCGAAGCTCAACAGGCCGCCATAGCCGGAAAACAGCGCCCGCGCCCGCGCATGTTCGGGGTGGCTTGCCAGGCCGGGATAATGCACCCGGTTGACGTTGGCATGAGCGGCCAGCACGGTAGCCAGCGCCATTGCATTGGTGTTTTGCTGGTTGACCCGCAGCGGCAGGGTCTTGATGCCGCGATGCAGCAGGAAGCAGGCATGCGGGTCGAGTGTGCCGCCCAGATGGTCGAGTTTCAGCTTGACCTCGGCTACCTGCTGCTGGCGGCCGATGATCGCGCCGGCGACGATATCCGAATGGCCGTTGAGGTATTTTGTGCCGCTATGCACGACCAGGTCGAAGCCGTGCTCAAGCGGGCGAAAATTTACCGGCGACGGCAGCGTATTGTCGATCACGGTCAGCAGGCCGTGCTGCCGGGCAAAGGCCACCGCCGCCGGCAGGTCGCCGACTTGCAGCAGCGGATTGGTCATGCTCTCGACGTAGAACGCCCGGCTGGTGTCGCGGACTTTGTCGGCCCAGTCGGCGGGCCGGTTCAAATCGACAAAATCGACCTCGATCCCCAGCGCCGGCAGGTCATGGCACAGGCAGGCGTGGGTGCCGCCGTACAAGCCGGTTTGCGCCAACAGGTGGTCGCCGGCCTTGAGGAAGGACAATAATGCGGTCGAGATCGCCGCCATGCCGCTGGCGGTCACCAGCGCGCTTTCGGCGCCCTCGAGTGACGCCAGCTTGGCGTGCAGGGCGAGGTGGTTTGGGGAGTTGTTGAGCCGCAGGTACGGGATGTCATGGTAACCGGGTGCGCGGCTGGACTCGTAGGTGGAGCTTTGAAAGATCGGCATACTGATTGCGCCGCCGATGCGCGGCGACGGCTCACCGGCGTGTATCACGCGGGTTGCAAAGGAAAGTTTCTGTGGGTTCATGCGGGTTCGCCGGTACGTGCTGTGGTTGGCAGTCAATGGCAGGCGGGCAGTGATTTTGCGCCGCCGGCTGTGGTGATGACGCTACAGCGTCACCAGCTCTTCCGCGGCGGTGGGATGAATCGCCACGGTGTTGTCGAAGTCGCTTTTGGTGGCGCCCATTTTGATCGCCACGGCAAAGCCCTGCAGCATTTCGTCCGCCCCATCGCCGATGATATGACAGCCGACCACCCGCTGGTCTGCGCCGTGGGTGATCAATTTCATTGCCGTCGGCGGCTTGTGTTCGCTGAGGGCGTAGCGCATGTTGGAAAAACGGGTTTGATACACCGTGACGTCGGCGTCGCCGTACTGTTTTCTGGCCTGCGCTTCGGTCAAGCCGAGCGTGCCGATTGGTGGGTGGCTGAAGATCACACTCGGAATCAGGTTGTAATCCAGCAGGGCGTCGCTTTGTCCGGCAAACAGGCGATCCGCAAGCCGTCTGCCGGCGGCAATGGCAACCGGCGTCAACGGCGCTCGCGGGGTGACATCGCCAACGGCGTAAATTCCCTGAACTGCCGTATTCTGGTAGCCATCGGTGTCGATAAAGCCGCGTTCATTGGGCTTGACGCCGGCGGCATCCAGCTGTAGATCGCCCGTATTGGGGCGCCGACCGACAGCCCAGAGGACGCAGTCGTAGTCGCCGCAGAGCTGCCCCTGGTCGTTGCGGTAGGCATAGCTGTCGCGGGTTTTCGATACGATTTCGGTGATCGCCCGATTGGTCAGAATCTCGACCCCGGAGGCGCTCATCTGCTGCATCAGCGTGTCGGACAGCATCTGGTCAAAGCTCCTGAGCAGGCGATCCTTGCGCAGCAGCAGCGTGACTTTACTGCCCAGCCCGTGCAGCAGGCCGGCCACCTCGACGGCAATGTAGCCGGCGCCGATGATCAGCGGTTTCATCGGCTGCCGGGTCAGCTGGAAAAAGCCGTCACTGGAGATGCCGAGATCGGCATTGGCGGTGGCGGGAATGATCGGCCGACCGCCGGTAGCGACCAGAATATGGCGCGCCTCCAGTGTGCGCCCATCCGCTTCAACCCGATTGGGGGCGACAAACTGCGCCGCTGTGCGCAGCAGCCGCACCCGGGATTTTTCCAGGTTGTCGGCGTAGATGTCGTTTAGCCTGCCGACGTAGGCGTCGCGTGCCTGTTGCAGGGTGTGCCAGTCAAAGCTGTTTTGCGCCACGTCAAAGCCGTAGTCGCGGGCCAGGTGCACGGCCTCGTTTATCTGGGCGGCATTCCACATCACCTTTTTGGGGACGCACCCGACGTTGACGCAGGTGCCGCCGAGCGACGCCGATTCGATCAGCGTCACGTTGGCGCCATGCGCCGCGGCCCGACGGGCGGCGGCGATGCCGCCACTTCCGCCGCCAATCACGATAAAATCACACTGTTCTGTCATGGGTTGCTCCTTGTCATTGGGTTCGTCCTTTTGGTTTATTTCAAAGGCGATGAGAGAAAAAATCCGATTATTGTCTGCAACTACAGTTTATATTGTACGGGTGATGAATAAACACATTCTATTGCTGCGGTGTCGCGCCGCGGTGCCGATAGCAACGCGCCGCTACCGCTGTCTGCATCGCAGGCCGATACCGGCTGCGCCGCGGCGCTATCGATACGGGAACAACCAATGATAGCAGACAATCCATTGCTGGATTTTAGCGCGTTTCCCCGGTTCGATACAATTCAGCCGGCGCATATCGAACCCGGGCTGGCGTACATCTTAAACGACAACCGCGAACAAATCCGGCAGTTGCTGCGCGCGGTCACCGAGCCGAGCTGGGACAATTTTATGGCGCCGCTTGGCTGCCTGGATGATCGGCTGGCGCGGGTATGGTCGGTGATTTCCCATTTGCGGCAGGTCTGCGATAGCGAGCCGATCAGGCAGGCATACCAGGCCTGCCTGCCGCAATACGCGGATTATGTGTCCGAGCTGGGGCAGAATCGGGCGATATATGACGCGGTCGGGCAGGTTCACGCGCGCGCCGATTTTGCCGCCCTGAGCCGGGCGCAACGCACGGTGATTGAAAACGCGCTGCGTGATTTCCGGCTGGCCGGGGTCGGGTTGACGGCGGAGCAGCAGGCCCGGTGCCGGCAAATCAATCGCCGGCTGGCCGAGCTCGACAATCGGTTCGCACAAAACCTGCTGGATGCAATCGAAGCCTGGCACCTGTTGATCGAAGACCGGGAAAAACTCGCCGGGCTGCCCGAGCGGGTGATGGCCCTGGCCGAACAGGCGGCGCAGGCGGCCGGGCAGGACGGCTGGCGTTTTGGTTTGCAGGCGCCCTCCTACGTGCCGTTTATGACCTACTGCGATGACGCGGCGCTGCGCCGGCAGATGTACACCGCCTATGTCACGCGGGCGAGTGAGGTCGGCCCGAGCGGCGGTCGGTTCGATAACGGGCCGCTGATTGATGAGCTGCTGTCGTTGCGCCATCAGCAGGCGACGCTGCTGGGGTTTGCGCATTATGCCGACTATTCGCTGGCGACCAAGATGGCCGATAGCGTGCAGCAGATCGCCGATTTTCTGATGCGCCTGGCCGTGCCGGCGCTGGCGGCGGCGAAATGCGAATGGCGGGATTTGTGCCGGTTTGCGCAGCAGCAGTACGGCCTGTCTGAAGTCCGGGCCTGGGATCGGGCCTGGGTCAGCGAAAAAATGCGCCAACATCAGTTTGACTTTTCCGCCGAAGCGCTGCGCCCCTATTTCCCGCTGTCGCAGGTACTCCACGGCTTGTTTGAGACCGTCGGGCGGGTGTTTGGCATTGCGGTGCAGGCGTGGCAGCCGGCACCGCCGGTGTGGCATGAGACGGTACAGTGCTATCGGGTGTTTGACCCATCCGGCGCGCTGTGCGGTTATTTTTATCTGGATTTGTTTTCCCGCTCGGGTAAGCAGGGCGGCGCCTGGATGGCCGACCATATCGGCCGTCGCCGCAGCGCGCGCGGGGTGCAGCATCCGGTGGCATTTTTGACCTGCAATTTTTCGCCGCCGACCGCTACCCGGCCCAGCCTGCTCAGCCATGACGAGATCGTCACGTTGTTTCACGAGTTTGGCCACGGCCTGCACCATATCCTGACCCGGGTCGAGGTCGCCGGCGTGGACGGGATTAACGGGGTGCCGTGGGATGCGGTCGAGTTGCCCAGCCAACTGCTGGAAAACTGGTGCCGGGAGCGCGCGGTGCTGGAGCTGGCGTCAAGCCATGTTGACAGTGGCGACCCGGTGCCGGCCGAGCTGCTGGATAAATTACTGGCGGCGCGGAATTTTCAGTCGGCGATGCAGATGCTGCGGCAGATCGAGTTCGGTCTGTTCGATCTCAAACTGCACAGCGACCCTGCGCCATCCGGCAGCCCCGGCGTGCAGGCGGTACTGGACCAGGTCAGGGCGACCGTGGCGGTCGTGGTGCCGCCGGCTTTCGAGCGCTTCCCAAACAGTTTTGCGCACATATTTGCAGGTGAATACGCGGCGGGTTATTATAGCTACCAATGGGCCGAGGTGCTGGCCGCTGATGCGTATGGTCTGTTTGAGCAGCGGGGCATTTTTGACCGCTCGACCGGGCAGGCATTTGCCGCCCATATTTTGCAGCGTGGCGGAGTAGAAGACATAATGCACTCGTTTGCCGCTTTCAGAGGCCGTCAACCGCAGGTGGATGCGCTGTTGCGCCACGCCGGTCTGGGCTCTCAGGCGGCTGTGTGATGGCGTGGGTGACTGAAAAGATGCGGGTATTTACAGGCAGAATCGGGGCGGATGCGCGGGCGGTAGCGGGCGGCGCGGTCGATATGCGAAAATCGGGTGCGCGGTCGGCCTGCGCCCCGGTGCTGGCCCTGGCCCTGCTCGGTGTGTTCGGCATGCTTCAGGCACAGGCGGCCAGTCTATACAAGTGGGTCGATGCCGACGGCAACGTGACCTATCAGGACGCGCCGCCGACCGATGTCGAGTATGAAGCGCGCGAATACACCGAGCCCGGAGAGCGGCAGCTGGAAGAGACCACTCTGGCGACCGAGGCCGCCGCAAGAGAAAATCCGGTGGCGCTCTATACCGTGCCGTCGTGCAGCGCCTGCGATTTGGTGCGGCTCTACCTGGAAAAAAACGCGGTGCCGTTTGTCGAGAAAAACGTACAATCCCGAATTGCGCTACAAGAAGAACTGGAACAGAAAACCGGGCAGCTTTCCGTGCCGACGCTGATGATTGGCGATCTGTTCCTTGACGGCTACAGCAGAATCGCGATCCGGCGCGCGTTGCAGGAGCGCGGGTTCCCGCTGGTGGGAGACCGCCCCGAGAGCCTGGAAACGGTTGCACCGGACGCGCCGCCGGCGCAGCCGGATACGGGTACAAACTAGATGCCCGGCGACATTCTCCGTCACGCTGTCATCATTGATCGCGGTGAATACGGGAAAACGTGGTCGGCCTGAGTCCGGGCCGACAGAAAACCCACAAATGAAAACCTGAAAGGATGACGCAAATGCGAAAAATACTGGTTGTAAACCCGAAAGGTGGCTGTGGGAAAACCACTATGGCGACCAATCTGGCCAGCTACTATGCGATCTGGCAGATTCCGGTTGCGCTGGTTGACTGTGACCCGCAGCAGTCTTCTCTGGAATGGCTTGCGCAACGCGGGGATGATTTCGATGCCATCGAAGGCGTTGATGGCAGCCGCGGTCTCCCCCGGGTATCGAAAAATATTCGGCGCATGGTCATCGATGCCCCGGCCCGCATCAACGCCGCCCGGCTGCGCAAATTGTTTGCACTGGCCGACCAGGTCATCCTGCCGGTGCTGCCGTCGCCGATCGACATACGCGCTATGGGCCACTTTTTGGCCGAGTTGATACTGCACAAGTTGCTGGCTCAGGCGCGCGTGGGGCTGGTGTCGAATCGGGTGCGTGAGAATACGATTATTTTTCACAACCTGGAGCGATTTCTGGTCAAGCTAAAGATTCCGCTGGTGACCCACTTGCGCGATACGCAGAGCTATATCAAGGCGGCCGAGGGGGGCTATGGGATATTCGAGATGCCGCCGTATCAGGTCGATAAGGATATCGAGCAATGGCGCCCTTTGATCGAGTGGCTCGAAAAACAAAAACCATCTTGATGGCGAATCGGGCGGGTGTAAACGAATAAAATATTCTATCTGGCAACCAATTTAGAGAATATTATGCAGACAAAAGCAGCGGTGGCCTATGCCGCCAACACACCACTGGAAATCGAAACGGTGCAGCTCGATGGGCCGCGGGCGGGCGAGGTGCTGGTGGAGATCAAGGCCACCGGGGTGTGTCATACGGATGAATTTACCCGCTCCGGGGCCGACCCGGAGGGGATTTTCCCGGCGATTTTAGGGCATGAAGGCGCCGGCATTGTGGTCGATACCGGCCCGGGGGTGACCAGCGTCAGCAAGGGCGACCATGTGATTCCGCTGTATACCCCGGAATGCCGCCAGTGTAATTACTGCATCAGCGGTAAGACCAACCTGTGCCAGGCGATACGGGTGACCCAGGGGCAGGGCGTGATGCCGGACGGCAGCAGCCGGTTCTCGATCGGCGATCAGACAATCTACCATTACATGGGCACGTCGACTTTTTCCAATTTCACGGTGCTGCCGGAAATTGCCGTCGCCAAAATTCGACCCGATGCGCCGTTTGACAAGGTTTGCTATATCGGCTGCGGGGTGACCACCGGCATTGGCGCGGTGTTGAATACGGCCAAAGTGCGACCGGGTGACAATGTGGTGGTGTTCGGGTTGGGCGGCATTGGGTTGAATGTAATACAGGGGGCCAGGCTGGCCGGCGCCGATCAGATCATCGGCGTGGATATCAACCCGGCGCGCAAGCCGCTGGCGGAAAAATTCGGCATGACCGAATTCGTCAACCCCGATGAGGTGGAGTCGGATCTGGTCGCCTATCTGGTCGATCTAACCGGCGGCGGGGCCGACTACAGCTTTGAATGTGTCGGCAATACCCGGTTGATGCGCGCGGCCCTGGAGTGCTGCCACAAAGGCTGGGGCGAAAGCATCATTATCGGCGTCGCCGGCGCCGGCCAGGAAATCAGCACGCGGCCGTTTCAGCTGGTGACCGGCCGGGTCTGGCGCGGCACCGCGTTTGGCGGCGCGCGCGGGCGCACCGATGTGCCTAAAATTGTCGATTGGTACATGGAGAAAAAAATCAACATTGACGACTTGATCACCCATACCATGCCGTTGCGTGACATCAATCGCGCCTTTGAGTTGATGCATTCCGGCGACGCTATTCGCAGTGTCGTGCTGTTTGATGCCTAGTCGGGCGCAGCCAGGCGACTGCAAATCGGCGGCGTTCGGTATTGTTCCATGCAGGTAGTCAGCCAACAACGCTGCTTTGGCGGTGTGCAGGGCGTCTACCAGCATACCTCGGCGGTGACCGGCACCGAGATGCAGTTTGCGGTGTACACGCCGCCGCAAGCGCAGCAGCAGCCGGTGCCGGTAGTGTGGTATTTGTCCGGGCTGACCTGCACGCCCGAAAACGTGATCACCAAATCGGGGGTGCAGCGGTATCTGGCCGAGCACGGCATGATGCTGGTGGCGCCGGATACCAGCCCTCGCGGGGCGGGCATTGCAGGCGAACAGGAGAGCTATGATTTTGGCGTTGGCGCCGGGTTTTATGTGGACGCCACCGAGCCGCCGTGGAATCGGCACTACCGCATGTACCGCTATATCGTGGTCGAGCTGGCCGATCTGATCAACCGCGAATTTCCCGCCGACCGCGACCGCCAGGGGATTACCGGGCATTCCATGGGCGGTCACGGTGCGCTCACGATCGGGTTGAAACACCCCGATCAATTTCAATCTATCTCGGCTTTTTCGCCGATCTGCGCCGCCACGCAATGCGATTGGGGGCGCAAGGCGCTGCGCGGGTATCTCGGGGACGACCCCGAGAGTTGGCGGCAGTACGATGCCACTGAGCTGATTGGTCAAGGCCGGCGCAGCGGCGAGATCCTGATCGATCAAGGCGAGGCGGATGAGTTCCTCGAACCGCAGTTGCAGCCGCAGTTATTCGCCGCGGCGTGTCGCGATGCCGAGCAGGCGTTGCAGTTGCGGATGCAGCCGGGCTATGACCACAGCTACTTTTTCATTGCCAGCTTCATCGGCGAACATATTGCTTTTCATGCCAGGGCCCTTCATGCCGGGCGCTCGCCGGCTTGATTCGATTCCGGCAGCAGCGGCCGCAGAATTTCATCGAGCAGCCAATAGCCTTTTGCACTGCACCGGAGAGTGTCGCTATCGGTTTCGACCAGCCCGGCATCGAGCGGCATTTGCAGTGCAGCGAGGAGCTGCCGCCAGTCCTGGCCGCTGCGCGCTTCGTACAGCGGTCGATTGAACCCCCGCTTTAGCCTGAATGCATTGAGTATAAACTCAAAGCGCAGATCCTCGGCATCAAGGGTGCGCCGCCCGGCCTGCGCGTGTTTTTGGTCGCTCTCCAGAGCGCGCATGTAGGCCTCCGGATGCTTTATCTTCCAGTTGCGACTGACCGCCCGGCGGTCGGTTGACTTGCCGTGTGCGCCGGCGCCGATGCCGATGTAATCACCGAATTGCCAATAATTGACATTGTGTCGGCACTCCCGGTCTGGGCGTGCGTAAGCGGAGACTTCGTATTGCTGCAGGCCGGCCAGCTGCAGGTGCCGCTGCAGGCGTTGCTGCATCTCCAGTATGCTGTCTTCATCCGGCTGTCTGGGCGGGAACCGATAGAAGCGGGTGTTGGGCTCGATCGTCAGTTGATACAAAGAAAGATGGTCGGGCGCAAACTGCAACGCGGTTTGCAGGTCATTCTCGCTGTCTTGCCGCGTTTGGTCGCCGAGGGCAAACATCAAGTCAAGGTTGATATTGGTGAAGCCGGCGCGGCCGGCGTCGATTATCGCCTGCCGTGCGTGTTCGCCGGTGTGAATGCGCCCGAGGGCGGTCAGGTGCCGGGGATGGAAACTTTGCACTCCAATCGACAGTCGATTGATGCCGGCTTCGAGATAGCCGCAGAAGTGCGTGTATTCCAGCCCGCCGGGATTGCTTTCCAGTGTGATCTCGGTGGTTCGGTCAAACTCAAACCGCTGTGCAATGGCCGCGATCAATTGCCGCAGTGAGGACGCGTCGAACAGGCTTGGGGTGCCGCCGCCGAAAAAGATCGAGTGCAATCGGCGCGGCCGCTGCGTGTTTTGCAGCTCGTAATCCAAATCCCGCAGCAGCGCCTGAATATAGCGCTGCTGCGGGATTTGACCGCGCGCGGTATGCGAATTGAAATCACAGTATGGACACTTGCGGATACACCAGGGAAAATGTACATACAGCGATAGCGGCAGTTCGCGCTCGGTGCAATTGGCCGGAGACATGGCAGGTCGAGGGCAGGTCAAAGCGGCAATCATCTCGCCGCAGGATGCGTCGCCTTGCGTTGACGGCGAATAATCGGCTGGTTGGTCGGATAGAGCATTAGCCGTTGAGTTTGTGCACGGCTGCGAGTAGTATACTTCATCCCATGTTCAAGCGGTAGCGGGCGCAAACAGGCCGCCCGGCAAAGCCGCTTCTGCATGGTCGCACCCGGCCCGCGGGTATCGCCGATGGATTGTTTTACCGGGGTGTGATACTGTCGCGGCTGTGGTAATGGATTATGCAATAAATAATACTGGATTAAAGGAGAAACAACCCATGCTCAAACTGGAAAAAGAACCGCTATCTTCGCCCTGGCCGGTAGCGCACGATGCTTTTCAGATCGCCAAAAGCCCCGCTTATGCGGAACTGCTGGATTGTCTGCCGAGCGAGTATCAAACCGAGATTCTGCAGCAGTGCCGGGCTCGGCACTATCGACGGCATCAGCAAATTGTCAGAGAGCTGCAACCGGGGAGTAAATTATACTTCATCAATCGCGGCCGGGTGCGGGTGACCTTGATTGCCGGCGACGGTAAAGAGGTCAGCTTTATGGAGCTATACGCGGGCGACAACTTTGGCGAATTATCGGCGATCGACGGTGAGCCGCATTCGGTCAATGTGATTGCACAGGAGTCGACCACTATCATCGCCATGCCGGTGCAGATATTCCATCGGATACTGCACAATCAACCGGAATTTTGCCTGCTGTTGTTAAAGCGGATGAGCTGCATGATGCGCCGGCTGCGTCGGCGTATATTTGAATATTCGACGTTGGATATTCAACAACGAATTCGAGCTGAGTTATTGAGATTGGCCAAGGAAAATGTCGATCTTGACGGCGTGTCCAGAGTAGCCAACCCGCCGACGCATGCCGAGTTTGCCCGCCGTATCAGCTGCCATCGGGAGGCGGTCAGCCGCGAGCTTAAAAAGCTGGAGCGGCAGGGGGTGTTCAAAAAAGACAAGCGCCGGCTGATTTTCCCCGATTATCGGCAATTACAGCCGCCGGTCGAAGCCGTGAGCCAGATGAGGTTGGCACGGAGAGTGAGTGGCGACGGGTAATCGCCCGGCACGCCGTAGACGATCGCCTCGACCCCGGGGCGCGCTATTGACGTGTCGGCTGCTTGCGGTTTGCCGGCTGAGCTGGTGGAATAACAAACCGCCCGTGCGTACCGATATTTTCCGCCATGCTCAATTGCGACGATCGTATTTTACAATCCCACCAGCCGGTATCGATAGATAACCCCGACAGCAGCCGGGCGGCAGTCGCGATGGTGCTGCGGCGCAATTCGGCGCATGAGGAAATGCTGTTTATACGCCGTGCCAGCTCGGAGCGTGACCCGTGGTCCGGACAAATCGCCCTGCCGGGCGGCGGCTGGGAGCGCGACGATGCGTCGTTGCTGCACACCGCCCGACGTGAAACCCATGAAGAAGTCGGATTGGCGCTAAAGCCGGAAGAATGCGTCGGGCGGCTGGACGATCAACCGGGACAAAACCGCAGTCGGCAACTGTCGTTGACCATCAGTTGCTATGTCTTCCGCCTGAACCGCAGGCAGTCGTTGACCCTCAACAGCGAAGTGGCCGAGGCTTTCTGGGTGCCGCTGGAGGTGCTGCTGGAGCGCAGCAGACAGCGCGCGTATCGCGCCCCGCATGCGTCCGGGACGGTCATGGCGATCGATATCGAATTGCCCGGCCCGACCGGCACCGGCGCCGGGCGAACCCAACCGACTCGATTGCTGTGGGGGCTGACCCACCGCTTTGTGCAGCAACTGCTGGCGGTGTGTCAGCTGAACTGCGGCGGCGAAAGCGCGGGTTAATTGCGGCCATTCCCCGGCAAGGTCGTTTGCCGGCGCGCGCCAAACCCGGAAATCGTCGCCGCCCGTGCCCACACTGGGGAAGTTACCCACGTGCCGATCAGCATTGACTCCGGCTTCGATTGGAACCCCGGGCAATCGCGGGCCGCAGGGTGGCGACGGGCGTATAACGTGCATCTGGCGGACCTTGAGCGCATGGGGGTGGCGGACAGGACCATCCTGTCCCGAATCCGTACCGACGAGGCCGGGCGGGAATACACCGCCGTATGGAAATTAACGCTCGATTCGATGGAAGTCCGACTGGTGTCGATTTACTTCTCGCATCGAAAGAATAGGAAAAAGGGGGGGTAGTGGCGTCTGTGAGGCGGTGAACTCTCAACGCTCAATCAGTGAGTGCAGAACACCCAAAGGACGGGAACACCATATGACTCAGACACCAAGGGCAGATTACCAGCAATTTCGGCAGTTGCAAGCGTTTTTTAAATTAAGGGTAAGGCCGGGAATCTCCGTCTCACGGTCGCAGCGCCGGGCGGGTCAGCCGGCGCACCGGGTGGGAGCGGCAGGACGCAAACCCCGCCCAGCTCACCGTCAATCCCGACAAACAGGCCACACTTGATCGACTGTTCGCAGGTCTTCGTCCACGCCAACAGATAGCCACCATCAACCAGCGCGCTGGCGGCATCAAAAGTGAGATAGCCGCGCCCGCACCCTCGGTATATCTGGCCCAACGGCCCCCGGTCACGCTCATCAGTATTGCCCCCGGCGCCCCCTGTGGTATCCCAGTTCGCTATCCACGGCCACGGGCAGCCCGGTGCATCCCGCTCGCGGTGACCGCCGATAATCAGCGCCTCCGATAACCGCAGCACACCGTCGGCGCCCGCACTCGCCGAGCGGGACATCACTGCTGACCTCGCCGCTGGCCGCCGTCGGTCCCGGCTTCACCGCTGCGGTAGTTCGGGCCTGCCCCGCCATTCAGATGTGCCGACAAAGGCCGGTCGATATGCGGGTGCACCCGGGATGGATCGACCCGATGGCAGGCGCATCGCCGTTATCGAAACCGGTACCGCCGCTCAATTCGAGGGGATGAGAATTGTAAATGGCGTATTTTCAGATGGTTATTGGTGTGAACTGAACTGAAGTGTAGGTATGAAATAACAAACAAATACCCTTGACATCAATCGCTTAACAATTTTATAGTGTATTTAAGTGGAGATTTGTGGGGGAATCTCCCAATATGGTTGTCTAAATCCGGTTATCAGATCATGTTTCGAGGGGCGAGCGCCATCAATCTGGATGCAAAAGGTCGCCTGGCCATACCGCACCGCTATCGCAATGAGTTGAGCGAGCGTTGCGACGGCCATTTGGTCGTGACGGTGAACAATACCAGTGAGCATTGTTTGTGGCTGTATCCGATGGATGAATGGCAGCAAGTGGAGCGCAAGCTGGTCGCGCTGCCGAGTTTTGACCCCTACCATCAGAAATTAAAACGGTTTTTGCTCGGCTATGCCAGTGATGTGCAGATGGACAATAACGGGCGGATTTTGTTTCCGGCGCCGCTACGCGATTTTGCGATGCTGGTCAAGGCCGCCTACCTGGTCGGGCAGGGCAATAAATTCGAGATCTGGGATGGCGATTTGTGGAATGCGCGCTGTGGCCAATGGCTGAAGGAGGGCTTGAAGAGCGATGTGCTGTCGGTGGAAATGGAGCAGTTGACGCTCTAATGACCGATGTCTTGCTCGATTGCCGACATGTCCCGGTACTGGCGCAAGAAGCGGTGAATGCATTGAATCTGTGCCCCGATGGCGTCGTGGTGGACGCGACTTATGGCCGCGGCGGGCATGCGCGGCGCATATTGCCCCGGCTTGGCGCGCATGCCCGGATGGTGGTGATTGACCGGGATGTAGACGCGATCAGCCATGCACAGCAGCAGTTCGAGTGCGACCGGCGGGTGGAAATAGTGCACGCGCCGTTCTCCGAGCTTGGCCGGATTCTGCATAACCGTGAGTTGGCCGGGCGGGTTACGGCGATGCTGTTCGATCTGGGGATGTGTTCGACTCAGCTCGAGCAGTCGCAGCGGGGGTTTAGCTTCAGCCGAGATGGGCCGCTGGATATGCGGATGGATAGCAGCCGCGGCGAAACCGCGGCGGATTGGTTGCAGCGGGTGGATGAAGCGGTGCTGGCGGGCGTTTTGCGGCAGTTTGGCGAAGAGCGTTTTGCCCGCCGGATTGCCGGTCGGATCGTTGCCCGGCGCAAGACCGTCCGATTGGCGACCACGACGCAGCTGGCGCAGCTGGTGACCGCCGCTGTGCCGGTCCGCGGCCGCGGCAAGCATCCGGCCACCCGGACTTTCCAGGCGATTCGGATTGCGCTGAATAATGAATTGGCCGAACTCGAAGCGGTGCTGCCGCAGGCGCTGGATGGATTGGCCGCCGGTGGGCGGCTGGCGGTGATCAGCTTTCATTCGTTGGAAGATCGCCTGGTGAAACGGTTTTTTCGCGCGCAGAGCCGGGGTGACCCGTACCCGCCGGATTTTCCGGTCACCGACAATATGCTCAAGCCGAGGCTGAAGCTGGTGAGCAAGGCAGTGACCGCCTCGGCGGTAGAGTTGGCGGCCAATCCAAGAGCCCGCAGCGCGGTGCTGCGGGTGGCGGAAAAACTGGCGAGAATCGGATGAGTCGATGGGGTGGATTGATGCTGCTGGTGATTGTGGCGGCGCTGTGTGTGGTGGCGGTGCGGCACCAGAATCGATTGTACTTTGTCGAGTTGCAGGTGCGCGAAAATCGGCATACGGCGCGACAGGCTGAATGGGGGCGGTTGATGCTGGAAAAAGCCACTTGGGTACAGCGGCATAACATGCTGGATATTGCCGGGCAGCGATTGGCGATGGCGCCGCCGGCGGCGCGCAAGATCGTCACCTTGCGGATGCGGGGGCAGGAGTAGATGGCCCGGCTGCTGTGGCGGCAATATACCGTACTCGGGCTGCTGCTGGCGATGTTTGCACTGGTCGGGCTGCACGTGGTGCAATTGCAGCTCGAGCAGCATGAGCATCTGCGGGTGCAGGGGGCGGCGCGCTATCTGCGCGCGGTCACCGTATTGCCGCAGCGCGGGCGCATCCTGGACCGCAACGGACAGGTTTTGAGTGTCAGTACGCCGGTAGAGTCGGTGTGGAGCGACCCGGCGCAGTTTTGCCGCGTGCCGGAGCAGTGGCCGCCGCTGTTGGCGCTGCTGGCGACGGATGAGGCCGCGCCGGCGGCGCGTTTGCAGCAGGCCTGTGCGCGTCACCGGCAGTCGGATTTCATGTATATCAAGCGTCGCCTGGCGCCCGCGCGAGCGGCCGAGATCATGGCGCTGCAGATTCCCGGTGTGGCGGTGCAAACCGAATACAAACGTTATTATCCCGGCGGCCCGGCAGGGGCGCATCTGATCGGCTTCAGCAATGTCGACGGCGTCGGCCAGGAGGGGCTGGAGGCGTATTTCAATCCGCAGTTGTCCGGTCAGGCGGGTCGGAAACGGATGCTGAAGGATTTGCATGGTCGCTATGTGGAGGATGTCGAGCAACTGAAGCCGGTGGAGCACGGCGAAGATCTGGTGATTAGCATCGACCAGCGGGCGCAGTTGCTGGCCAGCGTGTATCTGGAGTCGGCGGTCAGGCGGCATCAGGCGGTCGGTGGCAGTGTGGTCGTGCTGGCGATTCCGAGCGGGGAAATCATCGCGCTGGTGAATTCGCCGCAATTCAATCCCAATGACCGCCGCACCCTGATCCGCGGGGTGTTCAGAAACCGCGCGCTGGCGGATTTGGCGGAGCCGGGCTCAACGGTCAAGCCGTTTACCATCGCGATGGCGCTGGAAAGCGGCAGCATGAATGCGCAGACGGTGATCGATACTGCGCCGGGGCGGTATCCCATCGGCGGGCATTCGATACGCGATGTGCGCAACTTTGGTGCGATCACGCTATCCGATGTGCTCGCCAAGTCGAGTAATGTCGGCGCGGCCAAAATTGCGCTGGCGTTTCCGCCCGATGCGTTATATCGGACGCTGGAACAGGCCGGCTTTGGTCAGCCGGTGCTCGAACTGCCGGGTGAGGCGACCGGGTCTTTGGTGCGGCGGGAGCGGCTGATAGAGCAGGTGACGCTGTCCTACGGCTATGGTTTTTCGGTCACGCCGCTGCAATTGGCGCGCGCCTATACCGCTTTTGCCACCGACGGGGTGGTGCTGCCGGTGACGCTGGAGCGCAAGCCGGCCGGTTATGCCGCAGATGGTGGTCGGCGCCTGTTTGCTCAACCGACTGTGGCGCAGGTGCGTTCGATGCTGGGGCGGGCCGCGTCGCCCGTCGGCACGGCCGGCAAGGCGGCGGTGGCGCGTTATCGTGTCGGCGGCAAAACCGGCACGACGCATAAGCTGATCGACGGCAGCTATCAGAACAACCGCTATCAATCGGTGTTTGCCGGCATCGCGCCGTTGACCGAGCCGCGCTTTGTGGCAGTGGTGATGGTCGATGACCCGCGGGGAGGGCACTATTACGGCGGTGAGGTGGCCGCGCCGGTGTTCTCGGCATTGATGGCGGATTTGCTGCGCTTATATAACGTCAGGCCGGATGGTTTGGAGCCGCCGGCTATCGAGGTGGCGGAGACGCCGGAGGCCGGGATATGAATGCCCGCCTGAGTGTATCCGACGGCGCGCCGACTCTCCCGAACCCGGCAATGCTGGATGATTTGCTCGCCGGTCTGGTCGATCAGACGCTGCCGGCGCAGTCGCCGACGTGGCGCACGGTCGCGATTCAAGACCTGGCGCTGGACAGTCGGCAGGTCAAGCCGCGGGATTTGTTTCTGGCCTTGCCGGGCGAGCGCTCGGATGGCCGACGGTTTATCGCCCAGGCACGGCGGCGTGGGGCCAGCGCGGTGGTCTACGAAAAGCGGCCGACGGGGCCGGTTTGCAGCATGGTTGACGGTGTGCCGCAGGTCGGTATTGTCAACTTGCAGCAGCAGGTTTCGGCGATTGCCGGGCGGTTTTTTCAGCATCCGTCGGCCCGGTTGCACGTGGTGGGGATTACCGGCACCAACGGCAAAACCACCTGCGCCTGTTTGCTGGCGCAGGCGTATGAGCGACTGGGGGTGCGCAGCGCCTGCGTCGGTACGCTGGGCGTGAGCCTGGGGGCCGATTGGGTCGGCGGCGGCTGCCCGCTGCCCGAAGCGGGCGAATTGACCACGCCGGACGGGGTACAGGTACAGCGGAATTTATCTGCGTTGCTGCAACGGCAGGTCGAGACGGTTTGCATGGAAGTGTCGTCGCACGGGTTGCAGCAGGGGCGGGTGAATCAGGTGGCTTTCGATACCGCCGTGTTTACCAACCTGACGCAGGATCATCTGGATTATCACGGTGACATGGCGCACTACGCGCAGGCGAAACACAAATTATTTCGCGTCGACGGGCTGCGCTGGGCGGTGATCAATCGACGGGATGCGTTTGCGGTCACGCTGTTGCAGCAAAATACCGCCGAAAATGTCCTGACGTATGGTCGGTGCAACGCCGATCTGACGGCGCATCGGGTTTGCTGTGATGCCGCGGGCATTCGGTTTGAGGCGGCCTATCGGGGGCAGCGGCTGGCGGTCGAATCGAGTTTGATTGGGCAGGTCAATCTGGACAATTTGCTGGCGGTGATCGGGGCCTTGCTGGGCAGCGGGTTCGAGCTGCACGAGGCGGCTGCGGTGCTGCCGCAATTACGCCCGCCGCCGGGCCGAATGGAGCGCTTCCCGACGGCACCGAATCGCCCGACCATGGTCGTGGATTATGCCCATACGCCGGATTCCCTGGCGTGGGCGCTGCGCTCGCTCAGGCCGCTGACCGGGGGGCGGCTCTGGTGCGTCTATGGCTGCGGCGGCAATCGAGATCGCGCCAAGCGGGCCCCGATGGGGCAGGCGGCGGACCGGTGGGCGGATGAAATCATCGTCACCAATGACAATCCGCGGCTGGAAGACCCCGAGCAGATAGCCGGGGAGACGCTGGCGGGCATTGCCCGGCGGGCTTCGCCGCAGGTGCGGGTCATTCTGGATCGCGTGGCGGCGGTTGAGTATGCGTTTGAGCGGGCGGCGGCGGATGATGTGGTGCTGATTGCCGGGCGCGGCCATGAGCAATTTCAGCTGCGGCTGGAGGGCCGCGTGCCGCTGAGCGATCGCGATACAGTGACGGCGCTGCTCGGGGGTGGCGGATGATGGCGCTGACCGAGGTAGCACAGCTGACCGGCGGCCATTTTGTCGGTGCAGACCGGTTTTGCAGCGGCGTGAGCATCGATACGCGGCGGCTGAAAAAAGAAGAATTGTTTGTCGCCATTCGCGGCCAGCAGCGGGACGGCCATGGTTTTGTCGGCGCGGCGTTGGAGAAAGGGGCCGCCGGTGCGCTGGTTTCTCATCCCGGCGCGCGGCCGCAGCACGAAATTAACGTCGCCGATACCACGGCCGCACTGGCTCGGCTCGGCGCCGGCTGGCGCCGCCGGTTTACGCTGCCGCTGGTCGGGGTGACGGGCAGCAACGGTAAGAGCACGGTAGTGGCGATGCTGGCGAGCATACTGAATCAGGATGCGGCCTGCCTGTCGCCGGAAGGCAACTTCAATAATCAGCTCGGCGTGCCGCTGACCCTGCTCCGACTGGCCGCGCACCACCGCCACGCGGTGATTGAAATGGGGATGGATCGGCGCGGCGAGATCGCGGCCCTGAGTCGGCTGGCGCAGCCGGCGGTGGCGCTGATTAACAATGCGGCGGCGGCGCATCTCGAGCGGCTGGGCAGCGTTGCCGAAGTGGCCAAAGCCAAAGCCGAAATCCTCTGCGGTTTGCCGCCGGACGGCGCCGTTGTGCTGAATGCGGACGATGCGTTTATCGACTATTGGCGGCGCTGCGCCGCCGGGCATCGCGTCCTGACGTTTGGCCTCGATGCCGCCGCCGATGTGCGCGCAGAGGGCGTGCAGCCGGAGTCGGATCGGACGCACTATACCCTGTGTTATCGCGGTCAGGTGACGCCGGCGGTGGTGCCGCTGCCGGGCCGCCACAATCTGCTGAATGCCCTGGCCGCCAGCGCGGTTTGTTTGGCGCTGCACATTCCGCGGCAGCAGATAAGCCGCGGGCTGCTGCAAGTGCAGGCGGTGCGCGGACGGTTGAATTTCCATCGCCTGGCGGCGACGGCGCGGTTGATCGACGACAGCTACAACGCCAACCCCGACTCGATGGCGGCGGCGATTGCGGTGCTGGCGACGATGCCAATGCGGAAATGTCTGGTGCTCGGCTGTATGGCGGAGTTGGGCGCCGACGCCGAATGCCGGCATCGCCACATTGGCAGGCTGGCCAGACAGCAGGGGGTGGATGCCGTGTATGTGCTGTGTGCGCCGCATGAAATCGGGCTGGCGTCGGCTTACTTGCAGGAGTTTGACGCCAACCTGACGCCGTTCACGGCGATTTTGCCGCTGCAAAAGGCGCTCGAAAAAGAAATTCAAGCGGGCGCCTGCCTGTTGGTCAAGGGCTCGCGGGCGGCGGCGATGGAAAGAGTGGTGGCGGCGCTTGTGCCCGCTACCGGAGGCGACCGATGCTGACCTGGTTATTTGAACAGCTGGCGCAGCAGTACAGCGTATTCAATGTGTTTCGCTACCTGACCTTCCGTGGTATCTGTAGCGTGCTGACCGCGATCAGTATATTTTTTGTGTTTGGGGCCGGCATGATTCGCAAATTGAACGAATACCAGATCGGTCAGACGGTCAGGGAAGACGGCCCGCCTACGCACTTCGATAAAGTCGGCACGCCGACGATGGGCGGTCTGTTGATTCTATTGTCGATGGTGCTGGCGACGGTGCTGTGGGCCGATCTCGGCAATCGGTTTATCTGGGTGATTTTGTTTACCGGCATTTTGTTTGGGGGGATTGGCTGGCTGGATGATTACCGCAAGCTGATCGACAAAAACCCGCGCGGCATGGGCGCGCGCAACAAGTTTCTGAGCCAGAGTGTGGTCGGCCTGCTGGCGGCGCTGTTTCTGTATTACTCGGCCCAATCCCCGGCCGAACACGAGCTGCTGGTGCCGCTGTTCAAAGAGATTGCGATTCCATTGGGGTGGGGTTTCGTGGTCTTGACCTGGCTGGTGATTGTGGGCACCAGCAACGCGGTCAATCTGACCGACGGGCTGGATGGGCTGGCGATTATGCCGGCCGTGCTGGTGGCCGGTGCGCTGGGGATTTTTGCGTACGCAACCGGCAACACGATCTATGCCGATTACCTCGGTATCCCGTATATCGCCGGGTCCGGCGAGGTCTTGATCTTTTGTGCCGCACTGGTGGGCGCGGGGCTGGGTTTTTTGTGGTTCAACACGTACCCGGCGCAGGTGTTTATGGGCGATATCGGTGCGCTGTCACTGGGGGCGACGATCGGGATTACGGCCGTGATCGTGCGTCAGGAAATCATACTGGCGGTGATGGGCGGTATTTTTGTTATCGAGACGGTATCGGTGATTTTGCAGGTGGTTTCTTTCAAGCTGATTGGTCGGCGTATTTTTCGCATGGCGCCGTTGCATCACCATTTTGAACTCAAGGGCTGGCCTGAGCCGCGGGTGATTGTCCGTTTCTGGATTATCAGCGTGATTCTGGTCCTGATCGGCCTGGCGACCCTCAAAATCCGGTAGGTCAAGCGAACGATATGAACGCGACGGTCGATATGCAGGCGCTGCTGTGCCGGACATTGGTAGTCGGTCTGGGTAAGACCGGCTATTCGGTGGTGCGCTATCTGGCCGCTCAGGGCGTACAGCTGAGCGTCGCCGATAGCCGTGAAAATCCGCCCTGCCTGCACGCCCTGCAAGCCCACTACCCCCAGGTGCCGGTGACGCTGGGCGAGATTCCGACCGCACAGTTGTCGCAGTACGATCACATTGTGGTCAGCCCCGGGATTGCGCTGGATACCCAGCAGCGCACGATTGGCGATATCGAACTGTTTGCCTGGTCGGCAGACAAGCCGGTGATTGCGATCACCGGCTCCAACGGCAAATCAACCGTCACCATGCTGGTCAGCCGGATGCTCGAGGCGGACGGTCGCCGGGCCGCTACGGTCGGTAATATCGGCACCCCGGTGCTGGATTGCCTGCTCGACCCGAGCGCCGCCGAAGTCGATTTCTATGTGCTCGAATTATCCAGCTTTCAGCTGGAAACCACGTATAGCCTAAAGCCGCGCGCGGCCGCGGTGCTGAATATCAGCGCCGATCACATGGATCGGTATGCCGATTTGCAGGCCTACCGGCAGGCCAAGCAGCGGATTCTCACGCAGGCCGACAAGGGGGTGTTGAACCGGCAGGACCGGCACAGCGCGCCGCTGCTGGCGGCTTACCCGCACGCGATCAGCTTTGGGTTGGATGCGCCGGATCGGCCCGGGCAATTCGGGGTCGGCTATCACGCGGGCGCGTATTGGTTTGTCCACGGTCGGCGGCGCCTGGCCAGGGTGGGCGATATGCAGCTGCATGGTGCCCAGAACGTGGCCAATATCCTGGCGTCGATGGCGCTGTTTTGTGCCGCCGGCCTGGACTTGTCGCCGCCGGCGATCGCCGCCGCCCTGGCCTATCCGGGGCTGCCGCATCGATGCGAAGTGGTCGGCCAATGGCAGGGCGTGCGCTGGGTGAATGACTCCAAAGCGACCAATGTGGGGGCGACGGTGGCCGCGATTCAGGGGTTTTCCGGCGCCGGCTTTGCGCCGAATGCCGCTGCAGGCGGGCGCAATTCGCTGCTGTTGATACTCGGCGGGCAGGGCAAGCAGGCCGATTTTTCTCAGTTGGCGGCGGCCTGCAACGGGCCGGTGCGGGACGTGATTTTGTTTGGCCAGGATGCCGATCAAATCGAGCGGGCGCTGGCTGCCGAGCCCGGCCTGAATGCGGTGGTGCACCGTGCGGCGTCGCTGTCGGCGGCGGTGATGATAGCGCAGCGCCATGCCGACGCAGGACAAACCGTGCTGTTCTCGCCGGCGTGCGCCAGTTTTGATCTGTTTGACGGTTTCGAACAGCGCGGCGATGCATTCAAGCGCCTGGTAACGCAGTTGGTCAAGCGCCTGCCTCCGGGCGCGCCGGAGCAATAGCGATGGTTGCGGCAATGCATGCGGATACCGCCTCAACGGCGTATTTTGATCAGCCGTTGCTGCTGACCACGCTGGCGCTGACCGGGCTGGGGGTGGTGATGGTGTTTTCGTCTACCGTGGTCGACGACCGTGCAATGCAGAGTTTGCAGTATGCTCAATTGATGCGGCATTTGCTGCATATCGGCATCGGCACAGTGCTGCTGCTGCTGGCCGCGATGATCCGGCTGGACTGGCTGCAATCATGCAGCTGGGGCCTGCTGCTGCTGGGGCTGGGGTCGCTGGGGCTGCTGTTTGTTCCGGGCCTGGGGGTGGAAGTGAACGGCGCTTTGCGCTGGCTGCGCATCGGTGGCTTGCAGTTGCAGCCGTCTGAGTTTATGAAAATCGCCGCGCTGATTTATTTTGCCGATTATCTGGCGCGCAAACAGCAGCAGTTGCATTTGTTTACCGTCGGGGTGGTCAACCCCGGTGTGGTCGTCGTGGTGATTGCGCTGCTGCTGTTGCTGGAGCCGGATTTTGGCACGACGGTGGTGCTGGCAGCGACCGTGGCCGGCATGATGTTTATGGCCGGTGTGCGCTTGCGGTATTTCCTGGTGCTGGCGGCGACCACCTCCGCGGTCATGCTGGCGGTGCTGTATATGGCGCCGTATCGGGTGGCGCGGCTGCTCAACTACCGCGACCCGTGGGCGGACCCGTTCGGCAGCGGTTTCCAACTGGTGCAGGCGCTGATTGCGATTGGGCGCGGAGAATGGTTTGGTGTCGGGCTTGGCAACAGTATCCAAAAATTATCGTATCTGCCGTATCCGAGCAGCGATTTTCTGATTGCGGTGATTGGTGAGGAGCTCGGCACGGTGGGTATTTTTGCCGTGATCGCGTTATTTTGCCTGCTGCTGTTGCGGACTTTTCAGATTGCCGCACGGGCGCTCAACCAGGGCTGCTACTTTGCCGGCTTTGTCGCCCAGGGGATAGGTCTGCTGCTGTCGCTGCAGGCGATTATTCATCTTGGTGTGAATATCGGTCTGTTGCCGACCAAGGGGCTGACGTTGCCGTTGATGAGCGATGGCGGCAGCAGCATATTGAGCAGCATGGCGGCGGTGGGCTTGCTGCTGGCCATCGACCGGCGCACCCGACCGGTAGCGGGGGATCGCGTATGCGCTGCTTGATGGTGATGGCGGGCGGCACCGGCGGGCATATCATGCCGGCCCTGGCGGTGGCTCGGGTACTGCATCGGCGCGGGGTCCGGATTGTCTGGATGGGCACCGCCAGAGGGCTGGAGGGCGCGTTGGTCAGAGCAGCCGGGTTTGAGCTGGAGCTGATTCATATCCGCGGACTGCGCCCCGGCGACTGGTGGCGCAAGCTGCTGCTGCCGCTGTATTTGAGCATTGCCATTGGTGAATCGCTGCGGCTGATCCATAAACACCGCCCGGATGCGCTGCTGGGCATGGGCGGGTTTGTTTCCGGCCCGGGCGGGCTGGCGGCTCGACTGCTCGGCAAGCCGCTGGTGCTGCACGAGCAAAATGCGGTGGCCGGGTTGACCAATCGCTGGCTGGCGCGGTTGACCGCACATGTGCTGAGCGGGTTTCCCGACGTGCGCGGGTTGCGCAGCCATCGCTGGGTCGGCAATCCGGTGCGCCGGGAAATCATCGCCATTGTCGCCCCGCAACAGCGGCTGGCGGCGCGCGCGGCGGGGCTGCGGATTCTGGTTCTCGGCGGCAGTCAGGGCGCGACCGTGTTCAACCAACATCTGCCCGCATTGCTGGGGCGGTGCGACTGGCCGTCGCTCGAAGTGCGGCACCAATGCGGCAGCGCGGCGCTAAACGCGGTGGCAGCGCGGTATCACGAGGCCGGGGTCGACTGCCAGGTGGTGTCGTTCATTGACGACATGGCGGCGGCGTATAGCTGGGCCGATGTGGTTATCTGCCGGGCCGGCGCAATGACGATTGCTGAGGTGTGCGCCGCGGGGGCGGCGGCTGTTCTGGTGCCGTATCCGCACGCGGCGGGCGATCATCAGGTTGAAAATGCCGCCTATATGGTGGCCGCCAAAGCCGCTTTGATGGTCCGTCAGGCACAGTTTATTCAAGGCGACTGGCTGAACCTGCTGGAGGCGCTTTGGCGCCGGCGTGAGCGTCTGGTCAGCATGGCCACCGCGGCGCGCAGTCTGGCAAAGCCAAATGCGGCCGCAGATGTAGCCGCCGCCTGTGAAGAGGTGATGTATGCATGAGTTTGTACGGCATATTCACTTTATCGGCATCGGCGGCATCGGCATGAGCGGCATCGCTGAAGTGCTGCTGGAGCTGAAATACGAGATTTCCGGCTCCGACTTGCAGCGCAGCGAGATGACGGATCGACTGGAGCGTGCGGGCGCGGTGATCTTCATCGGCCACCGAGCGGACCATATCCGTGCGGCGGATGCGGTGGTGGTGTCGAGTGCGGTGGCCGCGGACAACCCGGAAATTATCGCCGCCAAAGCGCGTCGGATTCCGCTGGTGCCGCGGGCCGAAATGCTGGGCGAGCTGATGCGTTTTCGCAAGGGGATTGCGATTGCCGGCACCCATGGCAAAACCACGACCACCAGCCTGGTGTCCGCGGTACTGGCGGTGGCCGGCTTCGACCCGACGTTGATTGTCGGCGGGGTCGTGAACAGCATGCGCAGCAACGCCCGTCTGGGGCGGGGTGAATACCTGGTCGCCGAGGCGGATGAGTCGGATGCATCATTTCTACACTTGCAGCCCACTATCGCCGTGGTCACCAATATCGACACCGAGCATCTGGCGGCCTATGGCGGCGATTTTGACCGGCTGGCGGACGCGTATCGCATGTTTCTGCATAACCTGCCTTTTTACGGGCTGGCGGTGGTCTGTACCGATGATCCGGCCGCCAGGAAAATGCTGCACGAGCTACCGCGCCCCACGGTCAGCTACGGGCTGCTGGCGGGGGCGGATTTTCGGGCCGTGGAGGTGCGTCAGCAGGGGCGCAACTGTAGTTTTGAAACCCTGCGTCACGGCCACAGCCTGGGGCGATTTGAACTGGCGATGCCGGGGGGCCACAACGTACAAAATGCGCTGGCGGCGATTGCCGTTGCCAGCCATCTGGAGATCGACCCGGATGACATGCGCGCGGCGCTGGAAAAGTTTCAGGGCATTGGCCGGCGGTTCGATTTGCTCGGCGAGATAGCGGTTGCCGACGGCAGGTTCCAATTGGTGGATGATTATGCCCATCACCCGACCGAGTTGTCGGCGACCTTGACCGCGGCGCGCGCCTGCTGGCCCGGGCGGCGGCTGGTTACGGTGTTCCAACCGCATCGATATACCCGCACCCGCGATTTGTTCGATGATTTTGCCCGCTTGCTTGGCGGCGTCGACAACCTGTTTGTGACCGAAGTCTATGCCGCCGGTGAGCCGCCGATTGCCGGCAGTGATGGCAATGCGCTGTGCGCTGCGATTGGCCGCTATGGTCACGCGCCGGTATTTGCTGCCACCATGGACGAGTTACAGGCCCGGCTGTGTGAATGCATGCGCGCGGATGATGTCCTGCTGACGCTGGGCGCCGGTGATATCGGGCGCTTCGCGCATGTGCTGTCGACCGCGGGACAGTTGCAATGAGGGCGCAGCGAAATATGCAATTGCCCCCGTTCGCTGCGGGCGTGCGCGGGCAGTTGCTGCTCGACGAGCCGATGTCGCGGCATACCAGCTGGCGGGTCGGCGGCCCGGCGGATTATTTTTACACGCCGGCCGACGAAGACGATTTGGCGCTGCTGCTGTCACGGCTGCCGTCGGATTACCCGCTGTACTGGATTGGATTGGGGAGCAATCTGCTGGTGCGCGACGGCGGGATTCGCGGCATGGTGATTTGTATCTGCAAGAGTCTGCGTGATATCCGGGTCACCTCGGCGCCGGCGGTATTTGCGCAGGCCGGCATTTCCTGTGCAAAAGTGGCGCGCTTTTCGGTGCTGCACGGGTTTGTCGGCGCCGAGTTTCTCGCCGGGGTGCCGGGCTCGTTTGGCGGCGCTTTGGCGATGAATGCGGGCGCCTTTGGCGGCCAGACCTGGCAGTGGGTCGATTCGGTGCGCTGGATGCATCGTGACGGCACGATCGTCGAGCGCTCGGCCGCGCAGGTGGACTGGCAGTATCGTCAGGTCGGGCTGCCACCGGATACCGGCTTTTTGTCCGGCGTGCTGGCGCTCGAGCAGGGTCAGTCGGTCGGGTCGGGCCGCAGCAAAATCCGCCGCCTGCTGGAGCAGCGCAATACCAGCCAGCCGATTCAAAGCGCCAGTGCCGGCTCGGTTTTCAAGAACCCGTGCGGGCAGTATGCGGCCGAATTATTGCAGCAGGCGGGGCTGAAGGGGCGGCGCATCGGCGATGCCGAATTTTCTCACAAGCATGCCAATTTCATTGTCAACCACGGCCGCGCCACTGCCACCGAGATAGAGTCGTTGATTCAGCTGGGGCAGGCGGCGGTGCAGCAGCGCTACGGGGTCTGGTTGCAGCCCGAAGTGCGCCTGATCGGTCGGCCGATATGAACGCCGCGGTCGAATCGAACGCGCCCTCGGCGGCACCCGAGCGCAAGGGGTATGGCTGGATATTCAATGCGGCGGGCATATTGGCGGTGCTGCTGTGCCTGCTGTTGATGGTCGATCGCTTGTATCGGCCGGATAAGTTTCAGATCAACCGCATCGAGGTGAACGGGAATTTTGTCCGGGTTGACGGCCGGCAAATCAAACGCGTGGTGGAGCAGGCGATGGACGGCAATTATTTTTCTGTCAGTCTGGCGCATCTGGAACGTGAAATCGAATCCCTGCCCTGGGTTTTTAACGCCTCGCTGCGCCGCCGCTGGCCGTCCACCCTGTCGGTCGAGGTGGTTGAAGTCGAGCCGATAGCGCGCTGGGGGGTGGACAAATGGCTGCACGTTACGCACGATATTGTCGCCCTGGATGCGTATCCGGGCGGCGTCGATCTGCCGCTGCTGGAGGGCCCGATAGAGCACAAGGCGTTGATCTGGGAGATGTTTCAGCACTGGTCCGGCTTATTGGCCCAGCCCGGTCTGCGGCTGGATGCGCTCCGTCTGGACACGCGCGGGCTGTGGTACCTGCAGCTGTCGCGCGCCGGTCAGCGGCAGCCCAGCCCGTCGCCGGACGCGGCGCAGTCGGCCCGGCGGGCGCATCGCGTTGCGCTGGTGGTCGATGAAAATAATGCGGACGCGCGGCTGCGGCGCTTCGTACGGGCGATCAATCCGCAGCTGGTGTCGGACTTTACCGCCATCGACAGCATCGATCTGCGCTATCCAAACGGCTTTGCGATCGGCTGGCAACCCGATGCGGTCAACCAGGATAGTCGGCGGGTGGCCCGGGATGGTTAAAACCCCGCATAACAATCTGCTGGTCGGGCTGGATATCGGCACCTCGAAAGTGCTGGCGATTATCGGCGAGATCAAGGCCGATGGGAGTCTCGACGTGATCGGCGTCGGCCACCATCCGGCGCGCGGCCTGCGCCGGGGCGTGGTCGCGAATATCGAATCGACCGTGCAGTCGATACAGCGGGCGGTCGAGGAGGCCGAGCTGATGGCGGGCTGCCAGATTTATTCGGTCTATGCGGGCATTGCCGGCGCGCATATCAGCAGCTTTAACTCCCACGGCGTGGTGGCGATCAAGGGCAGCGAGGTGGTGCAGGACGATATGGATCGGGTGATCGAGGCCGCCAAGGCGATGGTGATCCCGAACGACCAGCAGATTTTGCACGTCATGCCGCAGGAGTTCATCATTGACGGCCAGGACGGTATCCGTGAGCCGGTCGGTATGAGCGGGGTGCGCATGGAGGCGAAAGTCCACATGGTTACCGGGGCCGATAGTGCGGTGCAGAATATTGTCAAGTGCATTCACCGCTGCGGCCTCAAGGTGGACGATATTATTCTCGAACAGATCGCCTCGAGCGAGTCCGTTTTGACCGACGACGAACGGGAGCTGGGGGTGTGCATGATCGATATCGGCGGCGGCACAACGGACATCGCGGTCTTTACCGATGGCGCTATCCGGCACACGTCGGTCATCCCGATTGCCGGTGATCAGGTGACCAATGATATTGCCGTGGCATTCCGGACGCCGACCCAGTCGGCCGAAGATATCAAGAAGAAATACGGCTGCGCATTGGTGCAGCTGGTGGACGAAGGGCAGACGATTGAGGCGACCAGCATCGGTGGGCGCCCGCCGCGCACGTTGTCGCGTCAGAATCTGGCCGAAATTATCGGTCCGCGCGTCGAAGAGCTGTTGCAGTTGATACAGCTGGAATTGTCGCGCAGCGGGTTTGAAGAGCTGATCCGGTCGGGCATCGTGCTGACCGGCGGCAGCTCCCGCATCGAAGGCATCGTGGAGCTGGCGGAGGAGATATTCCATTTGCCGGTGCGCCTGGGTACGCCGACGTACAGCGGCAGCCTGAGTGAAATAGTGCGCAGCCCGATTTACTCGACCAGCATCGGTCTGGTGCAGTTTGGCAGCGCCAATAATCAGCTCGGCTTCAAGCAGCCGAAACAGGCCGGAGCGGAGCGCTTGCAGTCGGTTTTCAGACGGCTGAGAGATTGGCTTAAGCGGAGTTTTTGATCGTGTGGCCGTACATTCGGTGCGGTTTTTAAGGTGGCATTTGCCGGGATTTTTTTTAATTACGTGATTTGGGGGGAAGCATGTTTGAACTAGTCGAAACTGCCGGACAGCAGGCGGTAATCAAAGTAATCGGGGTTGGCGGCGGCGGCGGCAATGCGATTGACCATATGTTGAAGTCGAAGCTCGAGGGGGTCGATTTTATCAGTGCAAATACCGATGCCCAGACGCTGGCGAGGTCGCGCGCGCCGACGTTATTGCAGCTGGGCGAGAGTCTGACCAAGGGGCTGGGCGCCGGCGCCGACCCCGCGAAAGGCCGGCAGGCGGCGCTGGACGATCAGGAGCGCATCGTTGAGGCCATCAGTGGCGCCGATATGGTGTTTATCACCGCCGGTATGGGCGGCGGCACCGGTACCGGCGCCGCTCCGGTGATAGCGAAACTGGCGCGCGACCGGGGCATCCTTACCGTCGCCGTCGTTACCCGGCCATTTCCGTTCGAGGGGCTCCAGCGTCACAGGCTGGCAGACCAGGGCATCGCGGAATTGCATCAGCAGGTGGATTCGGTGATTACCATTCCGAATGAAAAGGTGCTGGCGGTCATGGGCCATGATGCCACGATGATCGCCGCATTCAGCAAAGCCAACGATGTGTTGTTCAATGCGGTTCAGGGCATCTCGGAATTGATTACCCGACCGGGCATGATCAATGTCGATTTTGCCGATGTGCGCACCGTGATGGCGGAGATGGGCATGGCGATGATGGGCTCGGCCACGGCCAGTGGTGAAAACCGTGCCGCCGAAGCCACCAAAATGGCTATTTCCAGCCCGCTGCTCGAAGATGTCGACCTGAATGGCGCCAAAGGTTTGCTGGTCAATATTACGGCCGACCCGAACATGACCATCGGCGAGTTCGAGGTGGTCGGCAATGCCGTGCACGGATTCGCCGCTGAGGATGCCACGGTGGTGATTGGCACCGCGCTCGATGCGGAAATGGGGGATGAATTTCGCGTGACGATGGTGGCGACCGGTCTGGCCGGCTCGCCGTCGTCGCAGGAAAGGGAGGTCGAGTCGGCGGTAAAACCGGTGCAGCCGGCATTGCCGAGGGGGTACAATCGAGCGGGGCGGGTCGCGGCGGTGCCGTCGAATCACCCTGCCGTCAAACGAGCGGGCGTTGCCGGGGCGCACCCGCTGGATATGGATCAGCTGGATATTCCGCCTTTTTTGCGGCGGCAGGCGGATTAGTCGATCAGGGCGGTTCGCATTTGCGGCGGATTGTTATACACTCCGGATCAGGTAGAATAAATGCATCGAGCAACCGCCCTGTCCCGGCTACAACCTGTTGCGCCGGGCAAAACGGCGGCAGGTGGTGCATTTTTCAGCGGGCAAAATCAACGCAGCCATGCCCTGGTCAGACCGTTTTTCTGTAACGACCCCGTAAAAGACCGCGTTAAAGGCTCCATTAAAGACCCCGTAAAAGACAATACCAAACCGTTGATAGCGCTCCTGTCGGCCAAAGATGACGCGAACCCAGGCGGGGTTGCATTGCGCCCCGGCTTGACCGCCGGGCGGTCGCCCGGCCTGCGGGCTTACGGCGCCGATGGATTTCATCGTCAACGGTACAATACCAAACCGCATAATACGATGGCAGCATGTTAAAGCAAAGAACCTTGAAAAACGTGATTCGGGCGACCGGCGTGGGGTTGCATACCGGAGACAAAATCTACCTGACGCTGCGCCCGGCGCCGGTCGATAACGGCATCGTTTTCCAGCGTACCGACCAGGACCCGGTGGTCGATGTTGCGGCGACGCCGGAGAATGTTACCGACACGCGATTGTCGACCACGCTGGAACATCAGGGCGTCAAGATTTCTACTGTCGAGCATCTGATGTCGGCGTTCGCGGGGCTGGGGATTGACAATGCGTATGTTGGCATCAGTGCGCCGGAAGTGCCGATTATGGATGGCAGTGCCGGGCCGTTTGTGTTTCTGCTGCAATCCGCCGGCATTCGGGAGCAGGACAAGCCGAAGCAGTTTATCCGCATCAAGAAGTCGCTGCGGGTGGATGACGCCGATAAGTGGGTCAAGTTTGAACCGTTTAACGGCTTCAAGGTGTCGTTCACGATTGATTTCGATCATCCTATTTTGCAAAGCTCAAAGCAGACCGCGGCGGTCGATTTTTCGACCACGTCGTTCGTCAAAGAAATCAGCCGGGCGCGCACATTTGGCTTCATGGATGATCTGGAAGCGCTGCGCAATGCCGGGCTGGCCCAGGGCGGCAGCTTCGATAATGCGATTGTCATGGATGCCTTCCACATACTGAATAACGAAGGGCTGCGCTACAAAGACGAATTTGTGAAGCACAAAGTACTGGATGCAATCGGTGATTTATATTTGCTGGGGCATCCTCTGATCGGCTCTTTCAGCGCGCATAAATCCGGCCATGCGCTCAATAACAAGCTGCTGCGACAACTGCTCGCCGACAAGGCCGCCTGGGAGTTGGTCACGTTCGAGCAGGAGTCGGAGGTGCCGATTGCATTTGCGCGCACCGTGGCGCTGGCCTAGCGCGACCGGCGGCGGATTTATTGGCCGGCCCGCCTGACCGGGCTCAACCCGGCCGCCCGTGTTTTGCCAGCCGTGCAAACGCCCGCTTCAACCCCGGGTGTTCGATCGTCTCGGCGGTCATGGCAATGCAGTTGGCGCTGCTTTCACTGAGTACGACGGTGCGCGGCGGGCGCGCGGGTTTGGGGTGCAGGATTGCGGCCCGATTTTTTACCTCCAGCTGCGTGGCCGACAAACCGCTCTCCTTGAGGGCGTGCAGCAGTGAAGCGCGTCGATGCCGAATCAGACTGGCCCAGGTCGAGGATTGGCACAGAATCACGACCCGTCCCGATTCAAACAATAGCGGCTGACTGTACCGGCTCATTTCTCCGGCCACGTCACGCCAGGCGACCTGCAATGCATTCTGGCCTGGTTCGGCCGCCATCCGGTCGCCCGAGCGCGGCATCACCTGATCGAGAAAAACCGTCAGTCTGGTCAGTTCCTGCATGCGGCTGATTATACGCTAGAACCGGCAACCGAGAACCGGCAACCGTTTTCTACTCAACCCGGCGGCCGGACTCTGGCATAATCCGGCCGAGAGCATGACGCCCGAGCCGGCATTCCGGCGGCGTATGCTCGAGGCCGAAAATCGACCAGGCAAACCCATGCTACAAAAAATACTCCGTCCGCTATTGCCCAGTCGCAACCAGCGATTGTTGAAAAAAATGGAAAAAGCGGTCGCCCGGATCAACGCGCTGGAGCCGCAGTTGCAGCAGCTTGACGATGCCCGGTTGCAGGCCAGAACCGCTGAGTTCAGGCAGCTCGCAGCCGCTGGCCGGACGACCGACAAATTGCTGCCGGAGGCGTTTGCGGTTGTCAGAGAGGCCGCGGTGCGCACCCTGGGGTTGCGGCATTACGACGTTCAGCTGATCGGCGGTATGGTGTTGAATGACGGCAAGATTGCCGAAATGAAAACCGGCGAGGGCAAGACGCTGGTCGCCACGCTGCCGGCTTACCTCAACGCGCTGCTCGGCAATCCGGTGCATATCGTGACGGTCAACGACTATCTGGCGCAGCGCGATGCCCGCTGGGTCGGGGAAATCTACCGCTTTTTGGGTTTGAGTGTCGGGGTGATTGTGTCCGGGCAGGAGCGGACGGAAAAAAAAGCGGCGTATGCCTGCGATATCGTGTATGGCACCAACAACGAATACGGGTTCGATTATCTGCGCGATAATATGGCGTTTGCTGCCGATGAGCGCAGTCAGCGCGGGCTTGGCTTTGCGATTGTCGATGAGGTCGATTCGATCATGATCGACGAAGCGCGCACGCCGCTGATTATTTCCGGCCCGTCCGAGGAAAGTACCGATCTGTATCAAAAGATCAACCTGATCGCGCCGCAATTGGTGCGTCAGCAGGCGGAAAACGGCACCGGTGATTTTAGCGTCGATGAAAAAACCAAGCAGATCGCGCTGACCGAAGAAGGGCATGAAAAAGCCGAGCAGTTGCTGATTCAGGCGGGGTTGCTGGAGGCCAGCGGCAGCTTGTACGAAGTCGGCAATATCGGTCTGATGCACCATACTTACGCCGCATTGCGGGCCTACCATTTGTTTCACAAAGACGTGGATTACATCGTCCGCGATGATCAGATCGTGATCATCGATGAGTTTACCGGGCGCATGATGCCGGGGCGGCGATGGTCGGACGGCCTGCATCAGGCGGTCGAGGCAAAAGAAGGGGTGACCATTCAGCAGGAAAACCAGACCCTGGCGTCGATTACGTTCCAGAATTACTTCCGCTTGTATGACCGACTGTCCGGCATGACCGGCACGGCGGACACCGAGGCGCCCGAGTTTTTGCAGATTTACGGTTTGGAGGTGGTGGTTCTGCCGACCAATAAAGACATGATCCGGCAGGATTTCCCGGATTTGGTATACCGCACGGTGGCGGAAAAATATGCCGCTATTGTCGAGGCGATCAAGCAGAGCAAAGCCCGTGAACAGCCGGTATTGGTCGGCACCGCATCGATCGAAACCTCGGAATATCTGTCCCGCCAGCTACAACAGCAGAAGATTCCGCATCAGGTCCTGAACGCCAAGCAGCATAGTCGGGAGGCCACCGTGATTGCCGAAGCCGGGCGCCCCGGGACGGTCACAATCGCCACCAACATGGCCGGACGCGGGACTGACATTGTCCTGGGCGGCAGTCTGGAGGTGGAGTTGAGCCGACCCGAATGCGCCGACCCCGAGGCGCGACAGCAGGCGACCGATCAATGGCATCAACGGCACGAGGCGGTTATTCGGGCGGGCGGGCTGCATGTGCTGGGCACCGAGAGAAACGAGTCGCGGCGGGTAGACAATCAGCTGCGCGGTCGTTGCGGTCGGCAGGGCGACCCCGGCTCGAGCCGGTATTATTTGTCGCTGGAAGACAATCTGATGCGGATCTTTGGCTCCGAGCGGATCGCCGGGCTGATGCAAAAGCTGGGTATGGAGGAAGGGGAAGCGATCGAACATCCGTGGGTGACCCGGGCAATTGAAAACGCCCAGAAAAAAGTCGAAGGGCATAACTTCGACGCCCGCAAGCAGTTGCTCGAGTACGATGACGTCGCCAACGAACAGCGCAAGGTTATCTATGAACAGCGCAATCAGCTGATGGAGACCGATGATATTTCCGAGCATATCCGGTACACCCTCGAGGAGGTGCTGAATGCGGTAATCGAGCGCTATATCCCGCCGCAGACGCAGGAAGAGCAATGGGATGTGCCGGGTTTGCAGCAGACATTGGAAGTGGAATTTGGCCTGCCGCTGCCGCTGGCGCAATGGCTGCAGGAGGATGAGCGGCTGCACGAGGACAACCTGCGCAAGAAAATAGGCGCTGCGGCCGTTGCGCTGCTGCAGCAAAAGGAGCAGCAGGTCGGCGCCGCCGAGATGCGTCAGTTTGAAAAAGTCGTGATGTTGAAAGTGCTGGACGATCAATGGAAAGAGCACTTGTTCCTGATGGACCATCTGCGTCAGGGCATCGGCTTGCGCGGGTATGCACAGAAAAACCCGAAGCAGGAATACAAGCGCGAAGCATTCGACATGTTTACCCGCATGCTGGAGACGGTCAAATTCGAGTTGATTGCGGTGTTGATGCGGCTGCGCATTCCGACCGCCGAAGAGATAGCGCAGATAGAAGCCCGGCGGCGTCAAGAGCAGGCGATGCATTTCGAGCACGGCGAGCATGACGGCGAACAGCCGCGGCACCGACCGCAGCGTGACGTCAGTTATGAGAAGGGTGAAACCGTGGTCCGGCAGGGCCGGAAAGTCGGCCGCAATGACCCGTGCCCATGCGGTTCGGGTAAAAAATACAAGCAATGCCACGGCAAGTTGACTTGATGTCGCCGGCGGACAGCTAGGCGCGCGCCGATGCCGATCTCGCCAATGGCGCCGCCCGCTTTTCCGGAACTGCCGCCACTCGCCGGGGTGCGGCTGTCGACTGCGGCCGGCGGCAGCAAATATATCGGCCGTGACGATTTGCTGCTGATGCAGTTTTGCCGGGAGACGCAGGTGGCGGGCGTGTTTACCCGCAGCCTGACCGCCGGCGCCCCGGTCAGGTGGTGCCGGCAGCAGCTCGGCCGCGGCAGCAGCCGCGCATTGCTGGTCAATGCCGGCAATGCGAACGTGTTTACCGGCCGCATCGGTGAGACCCATGTCCGGCAAAGCTGCGAAGCCGTCGCGGCGGCGCTGCACTGCCAGCCGGAAGACGTGATGGTCGCCTCGACCGGGGTGATCGGCGAGCCGCTGCAACTCGACAAGATCACGCCGCAGATCCCGGCGCTGGCGGCCGCCGGTGCGCTGCCCGGCTGGCCGGCGGCGGCGAATGCGATTATGACCACCGATACATTTGCCAAGGGCGCCACCCGGCGGGCGCAGATCGACGGTGCGACGGTGACGATCAACGGAATCGCCAAAGGCTCGGGCATGATCGAGCCCGACATGGCCACCATGCTGGCGTTTATCTGCACCGATGCCAATATCCCCGCGCCGCTGCTGCAAGCGCTTTTGGCGGCCGCCAACCGGGATTCCTTCAACGCGATCACGGTCGATAGCGATACCTCAACCAGCGATACCTGTTTGCTGTTTGCCACCCGGCAGGCGCCGCATGCGCCGCCGCCGACGACCGAGGCCCCGGTGCTGGCGGATTTTAGCCGGGCGCTGCGGCGGTTGATGACGGATTTGGCGCTACAGGTGGTGCGTGACGGCGAGGGGGCAACCAAGCTGATTCAGGTCGAGGTCACCGGGGCGCAGCACCCTCAGGCGGCGCGCAACGTGGCCCGGGCGATCGCCAATTCGCCGTTGGTCAAGACCGCGATTGCCGGTGCAGACGCCAACTGGGGGCGGGTCGTGATGGCGGTCGGCAAGGCCGGCGAAAAAGTCGCCCCGGAGCGGCTGATTATCCGTATCGGCGGGGTTCAGATTACCGCGCAGGAGCGGGTGCTCGCGGACTACGATGAAGCGCCGGTCGCGGCGCATCTGCAACAGTCGCAGGTTGTGCTGCAAGTCGATCTGGGGGTCGGTGCGGGCGCGGCAACCGTGTGGGGATGCGACCTGACGCATGAATACATTCGCATCAATGGCGATTACCGTTCCTGATAACCGTCTGCACGTGGTGGTCGGGGTGGTGCAGAATGCCGACCTGAAATTGCTGCTGCAGCAGCGGTTGGCGCATCAGCCCGGCGCCGGGAAGTGGGAATTTCCGGGCGGCAAGGTGGCGCCCGGCGAGTCGGCGGAACAGGCGCTGCGGCGCGAATTGGCGGAGGAGCTGGGTATCCGCGTGCACACCGCACCGCATCTGCTGAATCTGGCGTTTGACTATACACATGCCAGGGTGTGGTTGCAGGTTTTTAGTGTCCGGCGGTTTACCGGTGAGGTGTGGGGCAAAGAAGGCCAGCCGATTCGGTGGCTGGAGATCGATGCGGTGCGTGAACTGGATTGCCTGGCGGCGGTGTATGACCTGCTCGAGGCGCTTGCGCTGCCGCTGTCCCTGCGTTAGCGGCCGATGCCTGGTTCTGGAAATAACGTCAGGTACTTGCGGTGCAGCGCTTCGACCGGTTTGGTCAGGGCGCACAACGTGCCCTGATTGTCGATCACATCGTCCGCCAACGCGAGTCGACGGGCGTCGCTGACCTGGTTTTGCATGATAGCGAGCAGGGTTTCATAGCGCTGGTTTCGCGTGCGCATCAAACGCGGTATGCGGTTCTCTTGCGGACAGTGCACCACCAGTATGCGATCCATTTCCAGATATTGACCGGATTCGATCAACAGGGGTATTTCTAAAATACAGTAGCTGTTTTCAGCCTGTTCGACCAACTGCTGCATGCGCCGGCGAATCGGCGGATGCAGCAATTGTTCCAGCCATTGCCGTTGCGCCGGATCGAAAAAGACGATTTCACCCAGCCGCTTGCGATCCAACGCGCCGTCACGGTGGAGTACTTGCCGACCGAACCGGCGGACGATTTTTGCCAGACAGGGGCTATCCGCCAGCGTCAGGTCGGCCGCGATGCGATCGGCGCTGAGCACCGGGACCGCGTATTTCCTGAACGCCTCGGCGACGCTGGATTTGCCGCTGCCAATGCCGCCGGTAAGGCCGACCCTGGCGGTCATAAATACAGCAGCCGCAGATATTGCCGGGTAATCTGCTCGCCCCACAGCAAGGCCACCCAGGCCGAGACGGCAAGAAACGGCCCAAACGAAATCGGCCGGTCGGCCGAGCGGTTGCCGCGTAAAATACCGCTCAGAACGACCAGCGTACCGGTCACAGAGGCGAGCAGAACGACCAGCGGCAATAACTGCCAGCCAAGCCAGGCGCCAATCGCCGCCAATAATTTGAAGTCGCCATACCCCATCCCTTCGCGCCCGGTCAGTTGCCGATGCGCCTGGTACAACAGCCACAGGCTGGCGTATCCGGCCATCGCGCCGATCACTGCCGATGCCAATGGCGTGAACAGACCAGACAGATTGACCCCCAGCCCCAGCCACAGCAGCGGCAGGGTGATATCGTCCGGCAACAGCTGCTGTTCGAGGTCGATGGCGCCGAGTGCAATCAGCGACCATAAAAATATCAGCGCCGCCGGCAGGCTCCAATCCAGGCCGATAACATAGCCTGCCTGCACCGTTATCACGGCGGTCAGCAGCTCAATCAGCGGGTAGCGCAGCGGGATTGCGCGGCCACAGTCGGCACATTTCCCGGCCAGCAGCAGGTAGCCCACCAGGGGAATGTTATGTCGCCGTCGAATAACGGCGGTGCATTGCGGGCAGTGTGAGCGGGGGTATACCAGCCCCGGCGGCGGCGTTGAGTCGGCGGTATCCGCAGCCGGGTCGAGCCGGTCGGCCAAAAACGCGCGACACTGCGTCTGCCATTGGTATTGCAGCCGTCCCGGCAGCCGTACCACCACCACATTCAAGAAGCTGCCGATACAGGCGCCGAGTAAAAACAAAATCGGATACAGCCATCCGGACGCGAGTACCGGCAATATGTGCATCGGTCTGATGGGCGGTCAGATTGGCGCCGTGACGGGCCGGCATCGGTGGCGCCGATGCTAAAATACGGAACCCAGTTTAAATATCGGCAGATACATCGCCACCACGATGGTGCCGGTGATGACGCCCAGAAAAATAATCAGAAACGGCTCCACCAGGCTGCTGATGACGGCGACCGCGTTATCGACTTCGTTCTCATAAAAATTGGCGACTTTGTCCAGCATCCGATCCAGTTCACCGGCTTTTTCACCGGTCGCAATCATTTGCAGCGCCATCCCGGGGAACAGATCCGTGCTCGCCATCGAGTCCTCCAGTGTGGCCCCGGACACCACCGCCTGGCGCACGTCTAAAATACCGCGGGTATAGACATAGTTGCCGGAGGCATGGGCTACGGTTTCCAGGGCATTCGCCAGCGGTACGCCGGCGGTAAACATCGTCGACAGGGTGCGTGACACCCGAGCGATGATGGCCTTGCGGATAATCGCGCCGAATATCGGGAAGCGCAGCAGCAGTCGATCCGCTTGCTGCTGGATCGCGGGTGTCCTTTTATAGCTGAAAACCAACCCGGAGATCGCCCCGATCGATGCCAGCAGCACGATCAGCCAATACTCTTGAAACGCGTGCGACACGTCGACGATCCACCGGGTCAGGACCGGCAGATCGGCGCCAAAATCCTGAAACAGGGTTTCAAATTCGGGAATCACCTTGATCAGCAGAATCGCCACGACAATCAGGGCGACCAACATGACCAGTACCGGGTAGAACAGCGCGGAACGCACCTTGCTTTTGATGCGCTCTATTTGCTCCAGATGGGTCGCGATTTTTTCCATCAAGGTGTCCAGCGTGCCCGACTCTTCGCCGATTCTAACCAGGCTGACATACAGCTTGTTGAAGTGGGAGGTGTGTTTGTTCAACGTGCTGCTCAGTTTGCTGCCGGACTCTACGTCTTCTCGAATTTGATCCAATAGTTTTTTCACGCCGGGGTTTTCATGCCCTTTGCTGATACCGTGCAACGACTGGGCAATGGGAATGCCGGCCTCGATCATCGTGGCCAGCTGGCGAGTGAAAAAGACGATATCATTGACTTTGACTTTGCCGCCGATGCCAAACAGCGGCGCCGCCTGTTTGCGAATTTTGCGGATGCGAATGCCGCGCTGTCTGAGCCGCAGCTTGGCCATCCGCAGATTGCCCGCTTCCAGCTCACCGTGCAGTTTCCGTCTATCCCGGTCGACCCCATCCCAGACAAACGTAATTGCTTTATTTTTCGCGGTCGATTTGGCCATGCTCGAGCTGCCGTCTAAGTGGTGGTTACCCGCTCTATTTCCTGCAATGAAGTCAGGCCGTCGGCGACCCTGAGCAGGCCGGATTGCCGCATCGTCAGCACGCCTTCGGTCGCCGCCTGATTGGTGATATCCAGAGCGGATGCGCCCGACATCACGAGCTCGGAAAGGGGGTCGGTCATCGGCATGACTTCAAAAACCCCCAGCCTGCCGCGGTAGCCGCTGGTGCAATTATTGCAGCCTTCCGCTTCATAAAATTGCAGTGAATCCATCGTATCCAGTTGCTTTTGAGCAAAGCCGGCGCGCAGCAATACTTCGGGATTGTGTTTCACCGGTTTGCGACAGGACGTGCACAGTCGGCGCGCCAGTCTTTGTGCAATCACCAGGCTGACCGATGAGGCGACGTTGAAAGGCGCGACGCCCATGTTGACCAGGCGCGAAAGTGAGCTCGGCGCGTCGTTGGTATGCAGTGTAGACAGCACCAGGTGGCCGGTCTGCGCCGCTTTAATCGCAATTTCCGCGGTTTCCAGATCACGCACCTCACCGATCATGATCACGTCCGGATCCTGACGCAGAAAAGCCCGCAATACCCGGGCAAACGTCAGCCCGGTTTTTTCGTTGATGTTCACCTGGTTTACCCCGTTCACATAAATCTCGACCGGGTCTTCGGCGCTGGACACATTGCGCTTCGGCGTATTCAGCAGATTGATCGCCGAATACAACGATACGGTTTTACCGCTGCCGGTTGGCCCGGTAACCAGAATCATACCGTAGGGCTGATTGACCGCTGCCTGATACAGCGCCAATTGATCCTCATCCATGCCGATGGTGTCCAGCGACAAATTAATGGCGGCCGTATCCAGCACCCGAATGACCATCTTCTCACCGAACAACGTCGGCATCGTGCTGACGCGAAAATCGATCACATGCTTTTTTGACAGGCGCATTTTCATACGCCCGTCTTGCGGCAGGCGTCTTTCCGCAATATCCAGCTGCGACAATATCTTCAAGCGTGAGATGATCTTGTTGGTCAATGAGGCGGGCGGGTTGATCGCCTCATGCAGCAGGCCGTCGATGCGATAGCGGATCCGGGTGACGCCCTCGTACGGTTCGATATGCACATCGGACGCACCGCGGCGGATGCCATCCTGCAGGATTTTGTTGACAAAGCGCGAGATCGGAGTATCGAGGTCGATATTGAGCAGGGCCTCGGCGTCGCCCGCCTCCGCATCCGAATCGACCTCAAGGTTGGCTTCACTGACAATCTCATTCAGCGTAGAGCCGCTTTTTTCCAGCAGTTTGTCGATCAGGGAGGTCAGCTTGTGCGGATCGACCAATATCGAGCTGATCGACAGCCCGGCAGTGTTGAATTTAATGTCTTGCAGGCTGGTGTTGTTGCCCGGGTTGCTGATGGCGACAAATAGCGTGTTGTGGCGCAGATACAGCGGCAGGGCCTGGTGTTTTTCGATCAGCTGGTGCGGGACCAGATCGGTCGGCAATAAATCGGTATTGAGCGCATCCAGCTCCAGGAAAGGCAGGCCGAATACTCTGGAGGCGATCTCGCAGACGCGCATGACCGGGATAGACTTTTGCTCAACCACCTGCTGATAGAAAGACCGCTGCGCCTGCCTGGCGTCACTCAGCGTTTTCAGGGCCTGGGACTCGCTCAGCAGCCCCTCGACTATCATCTTCCTGGCGATGCCGGGCAGCTCCAGCGCCGTGTTCTCGGCTTTTTGGCTGCTATTGGTTGACATGCCGGACATGCGGTGCGTCTCTGGTCGGGTGTTGGCGGGGGGCAGTCATGGCGGGTATCGATCCTACCGTCGGATTAGCGTGTCTGCATCGGTTAATTGTGCGGCGCCGCGGCGGTCGGCAGTGCCGCACGGAAAAATCGGTCAAATCGGGCCTGATCGGTTTTAAACGGTTGCTTGTATCGTAAAACCCTAGTAAAATAGTCAACAATTCCGGGCCAATGCTGAACCGCAGCGGGTTGACGGTCTGCTCTGGCCAGTGTATCGACACCACAACTCAATGCCGCATGAGACTGAGCACGAAAGGGCGTTACGCCGTTACTGCAATGATCGATCTGGCAATGCATCAGGTTGCCCGGCCGGTGACTTTGCGCAGTATATCAGACAATCAGCGTATTTCGCTGCCTTATCTGGAGCAATTATTTGCCAAGCTGCGCAAAAGCAATCTGGTCAAAGGCGCTCGCGGCCCCGGCGGCGGCTACGTTTTGAGCCGCAGCGCAGGGGCGATTACGGTCGCAGATATCATCGTTGCGGTCGATGAACCGCTGGATATCACCGCCTGCGACGGTCTGGAGAACTGCAATGCCGGTGAGCGTTGCCTGTCGCATGACCTGTGGCGGGCGTTGAGCGATCAACTATACACGTTTCTGTCTGAAATTCATCTGGATCAACTGCTGCACTACGGCCAACCGGCAGAGAAAAGCGGGCCGGTCGCCAGAGTGGATGGCCGGGTGGATGGATACAAGGTGGCGCTGCCCCGCATAGCCGAAACGCGCTCGCCGAACGAGTGACCGATTTTCAATTTATCGCACAATTTTATTCTCAGGCAACTCTCTATTATGGCCGATACCAATAAATATCTGACCTCGCTGATGCAGCGGGAATACAAGGCGGGTTTCGTTACCGATATCGATACCGATACGCTGCCGCCCGGGTTGAATGAAGACGTGATTCACGCCATCTCCGAGAAGAAAAATGAGCCCGGGTTCATGCTCGACTGGCGGTTGCAGGCGTATCGGGCCTGGCTGAAAATGGAAACCCCCAAATGGGCGCATCTGCACCACCCACCGATCGATTTTCAGGCCCTGAGCTACTACGCATCGCCGAAACAAAAACCGCTGCTCGACAGCCTCGATCAGGTTGACCCGAAACTGCTGGAAACCTACGCCAAACTGGGCATCCCGCTGGATGAGCAAAAATCCCTGGCGGGGGTCAGGGTCGCGGTCGATGCGGTGTTTGACAGCGTGTCCGTGGCCACCACGTTCAAGCATACGCTGGCCGAAGCCGGGGTCATTTTTTGCCCCATCTCGGAGGCGTTGCAGCAGCACCCCGAGCTGGTGAAGCGCTACCTCGGTACGGTGGTGCCACCGGGCGACAACTACTATGCGGCGCTCAATTCGGCCGTATTCAGCGACGGCTCATTCGTGTACATACCCAAAGGCGTACGCTGCCCGATGGAGCTGTCCACTTATTTTCGCATCAACGCGATGAATACCGGGCAGTTTGAGCGCACGTTGATCGTGGCCGATGAAGAGAGCCATGTCAGCTATCTGGAAGGCTGCACCGCACCGATGCGGGACGAGAACCAACTGCACGCGGCGGTGGTTGAGCTGGTAGCGATGCGGCGCGCCGAGATCAAGTATTCAACCGTGCAAAACTGGTATCCGGGGGATGAGAACGGCAAGGGCGGCATCTATAACTTCGTGACCAAACGCGGCCTCTGTCAGGGCGAGGCGGCGAAGATTTCCTGGACGCAGGTTGAAACCGGGTCGGCGATTACGTGGAAATACCCCAGTGTGCTGCTGCAAGGCGACAACTCCATCGGTGAATTCTATTCCGTCGCCCTGACCAACCATTACCAGCAGGCCGATACCGGCACCAAAATGGTGCACATCGGCAAAAACTCGCGCAGTACCATTATTTCAAAGGGCATATCCGCCGGCAAAGGGCAAAACGCCTACCGCGGCCTGGTCAAAATGACCAAAGGCGCGGAGCAGGCGCGCAACTATTCGCAATGCGACTCGTTGCTGATCGGCGACCAATGCGGTGCGCATACGTTTCCGTATATGGAAGTCAAGAACCCGACCGCCGTGGTCGAGCATGAAGCAACCACGTCGCGGATTGGCGAAGACCAGCTGTTTTACTGCCGTCAGCGCGGCCTGTCCGAAGAAGATGCGGTTTCCATGATTGTAAACGGGTTTTGTAAGGCCGTTTTCAAGGAGCTGCCGATGGAGTTTGCCGTGGAAGCGCAAAAGCTGCTGGGCATCAGCCTGGAAGGGTCGGTGGGGTAAATCGGGCCGGCCGTCGCGGTTTTATCGCTATGTCAGGCCAGCTCAGGCCGGCGTCAGGCCGGTTAATGTAATTCATTCAATATCGGGTTTATTTTTTCAGGACATCATCATGCTTTGTGTCAAAGACCTGCATGTCAGTGTGGATGGCAAAGCCATACTCAACGGCATCAACCTCGAGGCGGGCGCCGGTGAGGTGCACGCCATCATGGGGCCAAACGGCTCCGGCAAGAGCACACTGGCCGGCGTACTGGCCGGCCGTGACAGCTATGTGGTCACGCAGGGCAGCGTCGTCTATCGCGACCAGGATCTGCTGCAAATGGAGCCGGAAATGCGCGCCCGCGAGGGGCTGTTTCTGGCGTTTCAGTATCCGGTCGAAATCCCCGGGGTGACCAATCTGTATTTGTTGAAAGCGTCCGTCAATGCGGTGCGCCGGCACCGTGGGGAAGAAGAATTAAACGCCAGCGCGTTCCTCAAACTGATCAAGCAAAAGGCCGCGGAGGTGGAGGTAAAGCAGGAGTTTTTATACCGCTCGGTTAATCAGGGGTTTTCCGGCGGCGAGAAAAAACGCAATGAGATTTTACAGATGACGCTGCTCGAACCGCATTTGAGCATCCTCGATGAGACCGACTCCGGCCTCGATATCGATGCGCTGAAAATCATTGCGCAGGGCGTCAATGCGCTGCGCAGCGCGTCGCGGACGATGCTGGTGGTGACGCATTACCAGCGCTTGCTCGACTATATCGTCCCGGACTATGTGCACGTGCTGGCCGGCGGCCGGATTGTTCGCTCCGGCGACAAGTCGCTGGCGCTCGAGCTGGAACGCAACGGCTACGGCTGGACTGAACAGCAATCGGCGGCCTGATCGGATGACGGATATGGCGGTGGACAATTTTGTCGATCAATACCGGGCGCAGCAGGGCAGCCTGCCCGGCGCCGAACAGGCATGGCTGCGGCAGCTGCGCCGGGAGGGCATCGAGCTGTTCGGGCGCATCGGCTTTCCCAGTGTCCGGGATGAAGATTGGCGCTATACCGAAGTGCGGCCGATTACCGGCAAATATTTCTCGCTGCCCGCGCAAACCGACCACCGCTGGCGCCTCACGCCGGCGCAGTTGCGCGCGCTGGCAATCGACGACTATGACGGCTTGCTGGTGGTATTGATGAACGGGGTGTTTGCCCCCGACCTGTCGTCTGCCTTCGACCCCGCCGACGGGGTCGAGGTGCTCGGCCTGGAAGCGTGTTTGCGCACCCGGCCGGAGCAGGTCAAAGCCGGCCTGGGCCGGTTCGAGGCCAAACGGCACAACGGTTTCAGTGCGCTGCATCGGGCGTTCCTGCGCGACGGCGTCGTGATCAGCAGCAAACCGGGCGCGGCGCTGCGCCGGCCGATACAAATCCTGCACGTCGCCGGCGACCAAAGAACCGCCTCGCAGCCGCTGATTCTGGTGGATGCCGGCGCCGATTCGCGGCTCGAGATCATCGAGCGCTATGTTTCTTCGACCGATGCGGCCACCTTGACCAATAGCGCCACCGCAGTGACCGTGGGCAAGCATGCGCAGCTGGACTACTATGTCGTGCAAACCCCGAGCGAGCACGCCTATCAGGTGTCCGAGCTGACCGCCCGGCTGCACGCCAACAGCCGCTTCAGTTGCCGCACCCTGACCACCGGCGGGGCGCTGATACGCAATCAGGTGCGGGTGGAGTTGCTCGAGCCGGGAGCGCATTGCGATCTGCTGGGGCTGTACGGCCTGAGCGGGCGGCAGCACGTGGACAATCACACAACCCTGCTGCATGCGGTCGATAACTGCACCAGCCGCGAGCTGTATAAAGGCGTGCTCGACCGGCGCGCGCGCGCGGTTTTCCATGGCCGGATCACGGTTTCGCCGGGGGCGTGGGCGACCGATGCAACCCAGGCCAACAATACGCTGCTGTTGTCGCGCGAGGCGGAAATCGATACCAAGCCGCAGTTGGAAATTTACGCCGACGAGGTCAAATGCGCCCATGGTGCGACCGTGGGTCAGCTCGACGCCGATGCGTTGTTTTATTTGCGCAGCCGCGGGCTCGAACAGCAGCAGGCGCGCGCCTTGCTGACCTTTGCGTTCGTTAACGATGTGCTGGCCGAGGTCGATATTCAGCCGCTACGGGCGGCAATGGAGCACATACTGGCCGCGCGCCTGACCCCGGTCGAGCAGCCGGCGGCGGTCGAATAGCGCTTTCTATTGAATCGGAGGATGAGATGAAAAGAGTGAATTTTGAGCCGGATGCGGGCAAAGCACAGACCGGCCTCAGCAAAGACGAGCTGGTGCAGCAGATGATGGACGGCCATTTCCCGGAGCCGGTCGAGCTGGACCGCGATGTAGTCGATCGAACCGGCGGCGACGCGCCGTCCGACGACGAGCTGGTCGAGCGGGTGGTCGAGGCACTGAAGACGGTATATGACCCGGAAATTCCGGTCAATATCTACGATTTGGGGCTGATTTACCGTGTGGAGATCAAACCGGGATGCTTTGCCGAGATCGATATGACCCTGACCGCGCCGGGCTGTCCGGTGGCGCAAACCTTCCCCGGCATGGTCGAGGCCACGGTAAAGCTGGTGCCGGGGATCGCGGATGCCGTGGTCGAGCTGGTCTGGGAGCCGCCCTGGAATCAGGCGCTGATCAACGAAGCGGCGCGGTTGGAGCTGGGCTTGATCTAGCCGCAATCGACCGGTCGTGCGCCCATACCACGACGGTGCGCAAATGCGACGGTGCGCAAATGCGACGGTGCGATACCGATAATGGGGGCGAATGTGAACGACTGGATTAACGCGGTGGCGGTGGCCGATCTGGCGCCCGGCGGGCACGCGGTTATCGAGCTCGACGGCACGATGATTGCGCTGTTCAATCTGGATGGGCAGTTCTATGCGATCGAAGACGTCTGCACCCATGACGGCAGCGAGATCGCCGGCGGCTGCATCATTGGCGACCAAATCGAATGCCCCCGACACGGCGCGCGCTTCAGCCTCAAGACCGGCGAGGTGACTGCGCCGCCGGCCTACGAAGCGGTGGAAACCTTCCCGGTGCGGGTCGTGGACAGCGTGGTGCAGGTGCGTGACCACCGCTGGGATTAGCCCGGCGGCGGCGATATAACGGCATGGACAAATTGATTACCACCGGCGGCGGCCCGCTGCGCGGCGAGGTGCGCATCTCCGGCGCAAAAAATGCCTCATTGCCGCTGATGATCGCGGCATTATTGACCGACCAGCCGCTGCTGATCAGCAACATACCGCATCTAAACGACATCACCACCACGCTCGAACTGCTCGGTCAAATCGGGGTTAAATTACAGGTCGATGAAAAGCTCACGGTCGAGGTTGATGCCTCGGAAGTAACCAGCCTCGTCGCCCCCTACGATCTGGTCAAAACGATGCGCGCGTCGATTCTGGTGCTGGGGCCGCTGGTGGCCCGGTTTGGGCGGGCCGAGGTTTCCCTGCCCGGCGGGTGTGCGATTGGCTCGCGGCCAATCAACCTGCACATCAAGGGCCTGGAAGCACTGGGCGCGCGGGTCGTGATCGAAGGCGGCTACATCAAGGTCGAGGCCGATCAACTCAAAGGAGCGGACATCTTCATGGATTTGATCTCGGTCACCGGCACCGAAAATATCATGATGGCCGCGACGCTGGCGCAGGGCCGGACGGTGATTAAAAATGCCGCGCGCGAACCGGAAGTGTCCGACCTGGCCGCCTGTCTGAATGCGATGGGGGCCAATATTACCGGCGCCGGCAGCGATCAGATTATCATTCATGGGGTCGAAAAACTGGGCGGCGCGCACCACCGCGTGATCCCCGACCGGATTGAAGCGGGCACTTTTCTGGTCGCCGCCGCGGTCTCCGGCGGTGAAATCAAACTCAAAGACGTGATCCCGGGGCAGCTCGAATCGGTACTCGACAAGCTGCGCGAAGCCGGCGCCGAGATCGCCGTCGGCGATAGCTGGATTACCCTGAAGGCACCGCCCGGCCGGCTCAAGTCGGTCAACATCCGCACCGCGCCCTACCCCGCCTTCCCGACCGACATGCAGGCGCAGTTTGTGCTGCTCAACAGCGTCGCCGAGGGCACCGCCACGGTGGTCGAGACGGTATTCGAAAACCGGTTTATGCACATCCACGAACTGCGGCGCATGGGTGCCGACATTGAACTGGACGGCAATACGGCAGTCGTGCGCGGGGTCGAGCGGCTGTATGCCGCGCCGGTCATGGCGACCGACCTGCGCGCCTCGGCCTGCCTGGTGCTGGCCAGCCTGATTGCGCAGGGCGAAACCCTGATCGACCGCATCTACCACATTGACCGCGGCTATGATTGCATCGAAGAGAAGCTATCGCAAATCGGCGCCACCATCCGGCGCGTCCCCGGAAATAACCTGAGCTATTTGAACGCCTGACGCCGCGCGCCCAAACGCCACCACCGACCGTTCGAGCAATGCGCCGGCTGCGTGTGCCGCCCGGTCGCGCTCAGGTCACCGCCGTATTTTTTGACTGCATCAGGTGATCATATTTCTGCCTGAGCCGGGCGTTGCTTTCGTGGTGTTCGGGGTCGATCGGGATGCAATCCACCGGGCAGACCTCAACGCATTGACTGGTGGCAAAGTGGCCGACGCACTCGGTGCACAGGCGCCAGTCGATGACATAGATTTCCTCCCCCTGCGAGATGGCGTCGTTCGGGCACTCGGGCTCACAGACATCACAATTGATGCATTCATCGGTAATTATCAACGCCATCGTATCAACGCCATCGTATCAACGCTATCGTAAAGCGGCTATCGTAACCCGGCCAGTGTAACCCGGCCGGGTTTTGACTAGCTGCGGAGCTTGTCCTGCAACGCCTGCGCCACCGCCGGCTTGACGAATTCACCGACCTGGCCGCCATAGCGTGCGATTTCTTTCACCAGCGAGGCCGAAACAAACGTAAAGTGCTCGCACGGCGTGAGGAAAATGGTTTCGATATCCGGGTTCAGCCGCCGGTTCATCGACGCCAATTGAAACTCGTATTCAAAGTCGGACACCGCGCGCAAACCGCGCAGGATGACCGCCGCATTGGCCTGTTTGGCAAAATCAATCAGCAGCCCGGAGAAGGCGACCACCTCGACGTGCTCGACCCCGGCCAGCACCGTTGTCGCCAGCCGGGTGCGCTCGGCAAGGGAAAACAGCGGTTTTTTATCCGGGCTATCGGCCACCGCCAGCAGCACCCGGTCAAACAGTCGGACGGTGCGCAGCAGCAGATCGATATGGCCGTTGGTGATCGGGTCGAATGTGCCCGGATAAACCGCAACTTTATTCATGGTGATGGCACCTGAGAGGTGATCGATAAAAATCCGTCCGCCGGCCGGAAAACCGCCCGACGCCGATAGCGTAAAGTAAACCGGCGGCGGCGTCCACCCGCTGATCGAAACGGAGCGCGGGTTTGAGGATTTTAACCCCCCCAACCCCCCTTGTCAGGGGAGAGCAAGGCCGGGGGCGCACTTGACTGCTCCACCGCCGCGCATCCATCCGGCGGCGGTTGCGTATCAATCAACGAGGCCGTCACGCGCCCGACTTGTTTCTGCCGAATGACGCGCCAGCCGGGCATCAGTGGCAAGCCGGATACCGGCCGAGGCGACTCGATATACACCATTGCCGCCGACTCCAGCAGACGGTGGCGGTGCAGACGATAACAGGCCAGCTGTAGCAACGGCCCGTCGAATGGCGGGTCGAGAAAGACCAGATCATAGCGCCGCCGGCATTGTGCGAGAAACTGCTGCGCCGGCAGGGCATGCACACACACCTGCCGCTCGGCCCCCAGCGCAGCGCGGTTTTTCAGCAGCGCCCGCACCGCCGCCGGCTCGGATTCGACCATATCGACCCGCTCGGCCGCTCTGGACACGGCTTCAAACCCCAGCGCGCCGCTGCCGGCAAACAGGTCGAGGCAATGGCGGCCGGCAATCTCCGCTTGCAGCCAGTTAAACAGCGTTTCGCGCACCGCGTCCGGCGACGGGCGCAGGCCGTCGGTCAGCGGGAAGGCCAATAATCGACTGCGCCATTGGCCGGCGATAATTCTGACTTGTCCGTGGCGTTTCACATGCGGTATTCGGCGTGGGCGGCGGGCGTATCAATGCTATGATAAAACTTTTCGATTGCTTCCCGATGCCGTTATTTGACTCATCCCGACCGCCCGCCGGCGGTTTGCTGGCGCGCCTGGACAAAACCCGGCGCAGTCTGGCCGCCCGCCTGTGGTCGCTGGCCACGCCCGGCCGCGCGCTGGACGAGGCGGTATTCGAGCAGATCGAAGACCAACTGCTGCTGGCCGACCTTGGCGTCGCCGCCACCGAGCGGATTATGCAGCGTCTGCGGCAATCGGGCCGGCAGCCTGCCGCGGCGGCTGGCGGCGCCTTGCTGCCGGTATTTCGCAGCGTGCTGCTGGAGGTGCTGGCCGGCTGTCAGCCGCCGCCGCTGGCGCTGCGCAAGCCCGACCGCACACCCTATGTCATCTTGCTGGCCGGCGTCAACGGCGTCGGCAAAACCACCACCTGCGCCAAACTGGCGGCGCAGGCGCAGGCGCGCGGCGAGCGCGTCATGCTGGCCGCCTGCGACACCTTTCGGGCCGCGGCGACCGAGCAATTGCAAAGCTGGGGGCGGCAATTGTCGATACCGGTGATCGCCCAGGGGCACGGCGCCGATGCGGCCGCAGTCGCGCATGACGCATACAGCGCCGCGCTGGCGCGGAAGTGCGATCTGCTGCTCATCGACTCCGCCGGCCGGCAGCATACCGAAGCCGATTTGATGGCGCAATTGAAAAAAATCCGCCGGGTGCTGGCGAAAGCGGCGCCGGGCATTCCCGATCAGGTCTGGCTGACGGTGGACGCCGGCAACGGGCAAAACGTGATCTCCCAGGTGACCCACTTTGACCGCGCTATCGGTCTCGACGGCCTTTGTATCACCAAGCTCGACGGCACCGCCAGAGGCGGCATCGTCGTGGCGCTGGCCGAGCGCTTCGGGTTGCCGGTGCACTATCTGGGCACCGGCGAGCAACTCGCCGATTTGCGTCCGTTCGATGCCGGGGAATTCGTCGCGGCGCTGCTGCCGGAGCAGGTGGCCGGAATTGATCAATAGCGCCCTGTCGCCGCCCGGCTCAGCCGGAGGCCTAGCGGACGCGGAAGGTGATTCTGCCCTTGGAGAGGTCGTAGGGAGTTAATTGGACGGTGACTTTGTCACCGCGCAAAATCCGGATATAGTGCTTGCGCATTTTGCCGGAAATATGCGCAATAATTTCGTGGTCGTTTTCCAGTTTGACCCGAAACTGTGTGTTGGGTAGCGCCTCGATGATGGTTCCTTCCATTTCGATGCCGTCTTCTTTTGCCATACTGTGCCGTCGGTTTAAGGAGCAGCGAGTGTAATGAAGTTCAGGCCCGGTTTCAAACCAATCATCCCCTTTCGGGCAATTATCTTCGCCCGCCCGCCGCCCCGGCAACGGTCAATCTCCCCCCGGGCACCGCGCCGGCTCTGATAGAATAGCCGCGCCCGGTCCGCATGGCCGGTCACCCGATTTTTCCGTGTAGTTTATTTTGCATGCTTTTTCCGTGTTGTTTATTTTGCGCGCTTTTATTTACCATGTTCATTCCCCCCGGCGTACATGAGCAAATCCCTGTCGGCTAAAAAAATCCGCAGCCTGTTCACCGCTTCGGCGCACAGCCTGCATCAGGGCGACCCCGCCCGTGCGCAGCGCGGCTTTGAAAAACTGGCCGCCGCGCTGCCGGACAGCGCCGCCGTCTGGTACAACCTGGCGCTCAGCTATCAGCATCTACAGCAGCACCGCAAAGCGGCCGACGCCTACCGCACCGTGGTCCGCCTGGACGCGGCCAATGTCGATGCACTGATCAATCTGGGGCTGGCGCAAAAACACCTCGACCAGCCCGACCAGGCGCTGCAAAGCGCCGACCGGGCGCTGCAATTGGCGCCCGACCACCCGCGCGCGCTCAACCTGGCGGGCACGCTGTATGCCGAAAAAAAACAGACCGAGCAGGCCCGGGCGGCGTTAGAGCGGGCGCTGGCGGTCGATGCCGGCAATGCCGACGCGGGCTACAACCTGGCCAACCTGCTGCTGCAAAGCGGCGACGCCGAGGCCGCGCTGAAGCTGGCCGACGGGCTGCTGCAACAAGGCCATCGCGGCCAGCCGCAGCGGCGGCTGCACGGGCAGATTTTGATCGAACTAAAACGCTTTGCCGACGCCGCCGCGGTGATCGCCCAGCTGAAAGCCGAGTTTGCCGACGACCCCGAGGTGCTGCTGCTGGAGCTGTCCTGGTGCGAAATGACCAAAGACTATTTCGGCGCCGTCGAGCTGGCGCAGCAGCTATTGCAGCAGCAGCCCGACAACCCGCGGCTGTGGAATTCACTCGGCAGCGCCTACTTCCAACTCGACAGCGTCGACAAGGCGGCCGATTGCTACCGCAAAGCCGTGGACCTCGACCCCGACCACCCCGAATACCAAAACAATCTGGGCCTGACGTACGCCGCCAACGGCGACAAAGCCCCGGCCGAAGCCTGCTACCGCCGGTCGATCGAACTCGACCCCGAACACGCCGAGGCCCACCGCAACCTGGTGGCGATGAAGAAATTTACGACCCTGGACGCCGACGCCGAACGGATACAAACCCTGTGGCAGCAGCCCCATCACAGCGATTTCATCCGCACCAAGCTGGCCTTTGCGCTCGGCAAGGTGTACGACGACCTCGGCCAATACGACCGCGCGTTCGACACCTACGCGGTCGGCAACCGGTTGAAATTTGCCGAGGCCGGCCTCGACTTCGATCGCTATTTCGCCCACATCGACAGCATCCCCGCCACCTTCACCGAACACCCGCAGCAAGTCAGCGAGGTGATCACCGAGCACACCCCGATCTTTATTCTCGGCATGCCGCGCAGCGGCACCACACTGGTCGAGCAGATTCTCTGCCGCCATCCCGCGGTCACCGGTTGCGGCGAGCTGCCGTGCATCGAAAAAGCCATCAGCCGCATGGAAAAGCGCGCCCAGCCGATGCGCGTCTACCCGCGCGATTTCCTGCAACTGCAACCGCCGACGCTGAGTGTCGAAACCGACCACTACCTGGCCTGGGTCGAGCGGCTGCACGAGCTGAAAACGGCGTTTTTTACCGACAAAATGCCGTTCAATTTCGTCCATATATGGCTGATAAAAGCGCTGTTCCCCGGCGCCGCCGTGGTGCACTGCCATCGCCACCCGCTGGACGTGATTTTGTCCAACTACTTCCAGCTATACGCCTCCGACGTCAGCTTTGTCTACGACCTGCCGGTGCTGGCGCGCTATTATGTCCGCTACCGGCGCCTGATGCGCCACTGGCATCGGCTGTTTGCCGGCGCGCTGGTGCAGGTGCAGTACGAGCGCCTGGTCAGCCATGCCGAGCAGGAAATCCGCCGCCTGATTGCCGCCGTCAACCTGCCGTGGGACGACGCCTGCCTCGACCGCAGCAAAGCCGGCGCCGCCGTGCGCACCGCCAGCATCTGGCAGGTGCGGCAGGGCATTTACACCACCTCAACCCGGCGCTGGCGGCATTATCAGCAGCACCTGCAACCGGCCATCACCCTGCTGCAAGCGGAAGGGGTGCTGGACAGCGAGCTGAATGACATTGACTGAATGGGTCGGCTCGAGTCGGGCAAAGTGTGCCGCCGCCTGAAGCGCATTGGGCTGAACCCCGGCAGGATACGGCGCATACAAAAGCTGGACTTACGCACGGCGGATTAGGTAAAATCCGACAACCCAATACCAACCTGTTTTCCTGCATTACGAGGCGATTATGGCAATTATTTCTTTACGCCAGCTGTTGGATCATGCAGCAGAGTATCAATACGGCTGCCCGGCGTTTAATGTTAATAACATGGAGCAGATGCAGGCGATTATGCAGGCGGCCGATGCGACCGGGTCGCCGGTCATCGCGCAGGCGTCGGCGGGCGCGCGCAGCTATGCCGGGGCCGCGTTTTTGCGCCACCTGGTGCAGGCGGCGGTGGAGCAGTATCCGCATATTCCGGTCGTGGTGCATCAGGACCACGGGGTTTCGCCGGCGGTGTGTCAGCGCTCTATTCAGCTTGGCTTTTCGTCGGTGATGATGGACGGCTCGCTGCAGCAGGACGGCAAGACGCCGTCGAATTATGAATACAATGTGGACGTGACCCGTACGGCGGTGGATATGGCGCACGCTTGCGGGGTTTCGGTCGAGGGGGAGCTCGGTTGTCTGGGCTCGCTGGAGACCGGGCTGGCCGAGGCCGAGGACGGCGTGGGGGCGCAGGGCAGTCTGGCGATGGCGCAGTTGCTGACCGACCCGGACGAGGCGGCGGATTTCGTTGGCAAAACGCAGGTCGATGCGCTGGCGATTGCCATCGGCACGTCGCACGGCGCGTATAAATTTACCCGCCCGCCGACCGGCGATATTCTGGCAATCGACCGGATTAAGGCGATTCACCGGCGCATCCCGGATACGCATCTGGTGATGCACGGCTCGTCATCGGTGCCGCAGGATTGGCTGGCGATCATCAATCAGTACGGCGGCGATATGGGGGAAACCTACGGCGTGCCGGTGGCGGAGATCGCCGAGGGCATCCGGCACGGGGTGCGCAAGGTCAATATCGATACCGATTTGCGCATGGCGTCGACCGGTGCGATTCGACGCCATCTGGGCGAGCACCCGGCGGATTTCGACCCGCGCAAATACCTCAAGGCGGCGACGGTGGCGATGCGCGATATTTGCCAGGCGCGCTTTGAGGCGTTCGGCACCGCCGGCAATGCCGAGCGCATTCGCCCGCTGGGTCTGGAGGACATGGCGGCGTGCTATGCGCGCGGTGAGCTGGATGCGAAGGTGCTTTGAACCGGTGCGGTGCGCGGCGCCATCGGGTCGGCGCCGGCCCGGTTGGTGCTTGACGCGCGACCGTTTCCCGCGCGCCTGATTTCCCGGTTTCCGCCGTCGGCTTTGTTCCGCTGGTCGCGGTTGCGGGCCGGTTGACTGGCCGCCCGCGGTGATGCCGTCGCCGGTTGTCTGGTGTTCGGATGATCGTGCTGTAGCCGCGACCCGCGCGGCATCGGCGGATAGTCCTTGTTGTTTTTGCCTGCTCCGACTGGTGGATGCCCGGATTGCCAATGGATGTTTGGATTGTACTCGCCGTCACCGCCGCATTTGTCCAGAATCTGCGGTCCATGCTGCAAAAGCACATCGTCGGTGAGCTCTCTACGCTGGGTGCGGCGTATGTGCGTTTTTGCTATGCGCTGCCGTTTTCATTGTTCTATCTGTACTGGCTCAACCAACTGGCCGACAAGCCGCTGCCGCAGACAAACCCGGCTTTTTGGGGCTATTGCCTGCTGGGCAGTTTTTGCCAGGCGGCCTTTACCGTGCAGTTGCTGCGGATATTTTCCTATCACAGCTTTGCGGTGGGGACGACTTTTTCCAAGCTGGAAGTGATTATGGTGGCCGGTCTCGGGGCGCTGCTGCTGGGCGATACGCTACACCCGCTGGCGGTGCTGGCGATTTTACTCAGCACCGTCGGTGTGGTCGCCCTGTCGCTGGGGAAAAACCGGTTGTCTTTCGCCGCCCTGCGCGCCGGCCTGATGACCAAATCGACGTTGCTGGGCCTGCTCTGCGCCGCGTGGCTGGGCTGTTCGGTGACGTTTTTTCGGGCCGCGACGCTGCGTTTATCGCATCCCGATTTTGTCATGGCCGCCGCGTTTACGCTGGCGGTTGCGCTGCTGATACAAACCGTTGTCATGGCGCTGTATCTCCGGAAAAAAGAACCGGGCGAGCTGACCCGGGTGGCTGTCAACTGGCGCCCGGCGAGCATGGTGGGGCTGACCGGCGGCGTGTCGTCGGTCGGCTGGTTTACGGCTTTTGCGATTCAAAATGCCAGCTATGTCCGCGCCGTGGGGCAGATCGAGCTGGTCTTTGCCTTTGTCGCCACGACACTGTTTTTCAAGGAAAAAGTGTCGCGCGTGGAGACGGTCGGGATTGTGCTGGTCAGTCTGGGCATCGTATTGCTGCTGCTGGTGGCATAGGGCCGCCGGGCCGGGCCTGCGCCGCTGCCGTCAGCCGCCCAGAAACAGCTCGCCGACTTTGGGGTTTTTCAGCAGTGCATCGCCCCGGTCGGCCATCGCGATCTGGCCGGATACCAGCACATAGCCGATATCGGCGAACTCCAGGCCTTTTTTGGCGTTTTGCTCGACCATGATAATGGTCTTGCCGTCGCGCTGTTGCAGCTCGCTGAGAATGTCAAACACCATGTCGATAAAGCGCGGCTCCAAGCCAATCGAGGGCTCGTCCACCAACAGGATCTCGGGGTCCATGACCAGCGCCCGGGAGATTTCCAGCAAGCGCCGCTCGCCGCCGGACAATACGCCGGCCGGGTGCTTGCGGCGGGCCGCCAGGCTCGGGTATTTGTCGAACACCTTTTCCGCCGCCTGTCTGGCCTCGGCCGGGCGGGGTTTGAGAAAGCCGCCCATCCATAAGTTTTCTTCCACCGTCATGCCGGGGAAGATCGACTTGTCTTGCAGGATGTAGGCAATGCCCGCCTGGGCGAGCCGCTGACTGGGCGACAACCGGGTAATATCGACCGGGTCGGCGCCGTCGGCAATGGTAATCCGGCCGGAGAAAATCCGGTTGAAGCCGAAAATGGCGTGCAGTACCGTGGATTTGCCGGCGCCGTTCGGGCCGATCAGGCACAGCGATTGCCGGCGCCCCACCCGCAGGTTGATGCCGTGCAGGATTTCCATTTTGCCGTAGCCGGCGTACAGGTCGCTGACCGCCACATACTCGTCACCGCCGGCGAGCTGGCGCAGTTTTTCGGTGCTGACCGGCTCGGCGAGTGCGGCGGCCTGGCGGCCGACTTCATCGACCGACATGACGCTGCCGACCGTGCCCTCGCCATAGCCCTGTATCCCGGATTTGTCGCTCATATCGCCCCCCGCCGGCGGTGTTCGGCGGCGCTCAATGCGCCCCCAGATAGGCGGCGACCACCCGCGGGTCGGACTGAATTTCAGCCGGCGAGCCGTGCGCCAGCAGCTTGCCGTGCGCCAGGCAGTAGATGTCGTCCGCCATGTTCATGATCACCCGCATATTGTGCTCGATAATGAACAGGGTAATGCCGAATTCGGCATTGGCCGTCTTCAGCCGCTCGATCAGGCTGTTGATCAGGGTCGGGTTGATGCCGGCGGTGGGCTCATCAAGCAGCAATACGGTGGGCTCATTCATCAGCGCCATGGCAAATTCCAGCAGTTTCTGCTGGCCGAACGACAGCGAGCCGGATTGCAGGAAACGTTTGCTGTACAGGCCGGTAAATTCCAGCAGCCGGTCGGCGCGCTCGTAATCCGCTGTGCGGTTGCGGGCAAACGAATCCAGGAAACGCATCTTGCGGTGCGGCAAGGACACCAGCATATTTTCGATGCAGTTCATCGCGCTGTAGATGCGGGTTTGCTGGAACGTGCGCAGCAGGCCGAGGCGCGCGATTTTCTGCATCGACAGGCGGGAGATTTCCCGGCCCTGAAAGCGGATCGAACCGGCGTCCATCGGATGATAGCCGACGATGGAATTGAACAGCGTGGTCTTGCCGGAGCCGTTGGGGCCAATCAAGCCGGTAATGCTGCCGTGTTTTACCCGGATAGAAATATCGCTGTTGGCCTGCACGCCGCCGTAGGATTTGGACGCCCCCTGAATGTCGATGATGGGGCTCATGGTTCGGCTTTGGCGCCCGGTTGCTCGACCCGGATGCCGAACCACTCGGGGCGGTTGCGCATCAGCCAGCCCATAATGCCGCCCTGAAAATAGACCACGGTGATCACGATCAGCGCCCCCAGCGCGACCCATTGCCAGCCCAGCAGGTAGTTCCAGGTGACCTCTTTGATCGTATGAAACAGCAGCGCGCCGATGACCGGCCCCCACAGCGTGCCCTTGCCGCCAAGCAGCACGCACACGACCATGAAAATACCCAGATTGATGGTCTGATAGGCGGTTTCCAGCGGCTCGAAATGAATCAACTGAAAGGCCGAAATGCCGCCCGCCACGCCGACGAAAAACGCCGCCAGCGCCCACGTGGTCAGCTTGTAGCGCAGCGTATGAATCCCCATGGCCTCGGCTTTTTCCTCGTCATCCCGTATCGCATTCAACGCGGCGCCAAAGCGGGTGCTGTAGAGCCAGCGGAGAAACACGAATACCGTCACGCCGGTGCCGGCAAACAGAAAATAGAAAAACAGCTTGCCGGTGTCCAGGTGGCCGGGATAGACCGGCAGCGAAATCCCCTGCCCGCCGCCAACCCAGTCCCAGTTGGATACCAGCTCGCCGGCGGCAATCGCCACGCTGAGGGTGCCGATGGCAAAATACGGCCCGCGCAGGCCGAACGTCAGATAGCCGATGAGCAGCGCGGACAGGGCGCAAAAAACCCCCGCCCCGAGGATGCCGAGCGCCGCGCCGACGAAGTATTGCCGCTCGGTAAAGGTCATCAAGGCCGAGCGGCCGGCGTCGTTGTAGACGCCAACGTCGTGCACCAGGCCAATCGCGATGATGGCGGCCACGTACATGCCGGTGCCGTAAAAGAAGATATTGCCGAGCGAGTTGTAGCCCATCTGCCCGCCGGTCATATCCCAGGTCAGGGCGACGATGATCATCAGCCACAACGTCGCGAACTGCGTGCGAAAATCGGGGAAGAGCCAGGGCGCGGCAACACAGACCACGGCGATCACGCTATAGAAAACGGCTTTTTGCATCTGCACGGGCCCCGGTCGAACTACTTCAGGCTTTGACGGATGCGCTGCTGCTGCGTCAGCCGGTACAGCAGCACAATCATCAACAGCAGCACCGCAATCGCCTGTTGATAGCCGATGCCGAAAATGTGCGAGCCGTACTGCTCGGCCGCGCCGATGCCCAGGCCGGCGGCGACCACGCCGGGCAGATTGCCCAGACCGGCCGCGGTCACGATGACGAAAGCGCGAATCGAATAGGTGATGCCGTAGAAGGGCTGGATCACCCAGACCATGACGATAATCGCCCCGGCGGTGCCGCAAATCGCGGCATTCAGGGAAAAGGTAAACGAATAGACCTTTTCCGTATCCACCCCCAGCAGCCGGGCGGCGCGGGCATCCTGCGACGTGGCGCGAATCGCCTGCCCCATGCGGCTGGATTTCATAAATATGACCACGCCCGTCGCCAGGATGGCGGCCATCACGACCCCCAGCAGCCGGGCGATCGGCAGGTCAACGAAGCCGTCGAAGAAATACAGCGTTTTGTAATTCAACTGCACGCTCTGCGTGTCCGAACCGAACAGCAGGTTCATGATCTGCGCCATCATGATGGCCAGCCCGAACGTGGCCAGCAGCGAGGTAAACAAATCGCGCTCGATCACCCGCGAGATCACCAGCTTGTAGGCCACCCAGCCGAGCCCCCACATCAGCACAAAGGCCACCGGAACACCCAGCAGCGGCGGCAACCCCTGCTGCACCAGATACCAGGAGGTATAGCCGCCGGCAATCACAAAATCGCCCTGCGCCAGGTTTTTGACGTTCATCACGCCCCACACCAGCGCCAGCCCGTACGCCGCCAGCGCAAACAGCGAGCCGATAATCAGGCCATCCAGCAGGATCTTGATATTCACGACCGGAAATTGCAGCAACAGTGCGATGTTTCCGATAATCTGATCCATACGGCCTCTGCCGGGATGAGCGATGCGGGGCGGTGCGAAAACCGGGGCGGGGGTCGAACAGCGCCCCGGTTTCAACCGGTGATTACTTCGGCTGACGCGGCCAGTTCAATTCGTGCGAGGCAAACTCGGCTGGCGCCACGACGTTATATTTGCCCTGCTGAATCTGGCGCAGCACCATGGGTTTGGCGATATTGTTGCCGGCTTCGGAAAACTCGATGCGGCCGTAAAATGTGGACAGATTGGTCGCCGCGATCGCATCGCGCACGGCTTCCTTGTCCAGACTGCCGGCGCGCTCGAACGCATCCTTGAACACGTACACCGCTGCGGACGCCTGCGCGACCTGATAGGGCACGGTTTTGTCGGCGTATTCGGGGAAGGCGGCTTTGAACTGCTGATCGAATTCACCGGCGCTGCCGAACAGCGGGTCGGAATAGGTCAACGTTTCGGCCCATTGGGTGGAGCACAGGATGTCGTCGGCAAAGGCGCCGAAATTGCCGACCACATCGGCCGCTTCGCAGTGGGTCAGCGCGATCATCGGCGTGGTAATTTTCTGCTCGCCAATCTGCCGCACCGCCGTCGCCGCCCCTTTGGAGTGCCCGCTGACAATCAGCAGGTCGGGCTTCAGCAGTTTGACCTTGGTCAAAATGGAGCCCATATCGGACAGGTCGCGCGGCAATTGTTCGTCGATGACCACATTCATGTTGTATCTGGCCGCATCTTCCAGCACCCCGGCGCGAATATCCAGTGAGAACGGATCGTTCTCCACCGCCACCGCGATTTTCACCGCCGAGGTCGGCTGGCCGGCCTGCTGCGCCTTTTGGGCCGCCAGGGTGACCGCTGACGCCAGATACTGCTCGGAAGTGGACAGCACCGCGAACAGATATTTATAGCCTTTGTTGAACAGCGACCGCGAGGCGCCTTCCGCTTCTATCATCGGAATCTGATATTTCTCGGTCACCGGGGCGATCGCTTTGGTCAGGCCGGATGAATACGGGCCGAGCATATACTGGATTTTATCCTGACTGATCAGGCGCTCTGCCAGGGTTGCGCCGCGGTCGCCTTTGGACTCGTCGTCATAATATGTGGTCGCAAAGTGGTAGCATTTGCCAGCCACGTTGACGCCGCCGGCGGCTGTGATTTTCTCGATCGCGAACTCGTAGCCGTTCTTGGCGTGCACGCCGTTGGTGGCATATTTGCCGGTCAATGAGATGGCCGACCCCAGCCGAATCGTGTCGCATTGCTGCGCCAGGCCGGCAGTGGTAAACAGTAGACAGGCGCCGGCAATACCGGCCTGCAATAAGGTTGAATTTTTCATACTCGCTCCTCTGGTTTGGATGCACTGCTAAAAACATGGTTTTGACCAATATCGACAGCGGGCCGATGGATCGTGCCGCGTTGCCGAACCGGGATGCCGGCCATGGTGGCCGATCGATAACCGATGGAGTGAAACATACCGCATATCGCCCGATTTTCCCAGTGCGCCGTTATCCGCAGCGCGCTGTTCGATCGCTGCGGCCACGCCCCGAGCAGGGGTCGGTTGATTTTTCAGTCGCACTCCCGGTACGCTTCGGCGGCTATTGTAGCGCATAACCGGGTGCGTCAACGGTTTTTGCGTGTCTGCACCGACTGACCCCGGGCGCCTCCGCACAGCGGTGGACAACAGCGCCAGGCCGACAATAGAATGTGTTGATGCAGCGGACTATCACACAGCGGGCATCCCGTAGCGGGCCGATGCCGACCGGCGGATTGGCGCCGTCTCCCCGCTCCTCGCGGTCGCTTTGTCCGCTATGGCGGCGGCTATTGGCGATAAGCTATGACAGCGTCGTGTTGAGCGGGGTGATTTTCGTGCTGTGGCAGCCGGTGCCGCTGCTGCCGGACGGCAACTGGCCGGACTGGCTCGGGCGCGGTATTCGACTGGGCTACCTGCTGTCGATCTGCCTGGTGTTTTTTGGCTGGTTCTGGACCCACGGCGGTCAGACGCTGGGGATGCGGGCCTGGAACATCAGGCTGGTGCCACTCGATGGGCAGGGCGCCGTCACCTGGCGACAGGCGGGGCTGCGGTTTGGCGTCAGCCTGTTATCCTGGCTGGCCCTGGGCGCCGGGTTTATCTGGAGTCTGGGCCGCACCGGGCTGGCCTGGCAGGACACCTTTTCCGCGACCCGTCTGGTTCGCGTTACCGCCGGCCCGCCGGCCCCGGTCTAGCCCGCCGGCTGCGGTTCGAGCGCCGCCCGCTGTATTTTTTTGTTGTGCAGGCCGAGCAGTAAAATCAGTATCGCCGCCAGTACAATCGCCGGGATAGCCACCTGGTTCAGGCGCTGCCAGCCGAGTACATGATGCAGATAGCCGGAGGTCAGCGCGGTAATCGCCACCGCCGCAAATACCATGAAATCATTGATGCCCTGCACCCAGTTTTTTTCCGCCGGCAGGTAGGCTTCGGTCAGCAATGTGGTGGCGCCAATAAACAGAAAATTCCACCCGATGCCGAGCAGAATCAAGCCGCATAAAAAATACCCGAAGCCGGTGCCGTACAGACTCACCAGCGCGCATAACAACAGCGCGACGGCGCCGCAAAACATCACTGTCAGCACGCCGAAGCGGTGAATCAGGCTGCCGGTGAAGAAAGAAGGCGCAAACATGCCGACAATATGCCATTGAATGACGCTCGCGGTGTGCCCGAATGCCATGCCATGCGCGTGCATCGCCAGCGGGGTTGCCACCATCAGCAGATTCATCGTGCCGTAGCCGATCATGGCGCAGAGCGTCGCCACCAGTGTGACCGGCTGCATGAACACGACCGACAAGGGCCGCTTGCGGCTGTCGGCTGCGGTGCTGCCGGCGGCGGGAATGCGCAGGTAAAACTGGATCAGCAGCACGCCCAGGCACAGCGGCACGATGGTGGAGAAAGACGCCGCAAAGGCGGCGTCCGACCACAGGTCACGGGTGTATCTGGCGATGCCCGGGCCGATAAATGCGGCCACCAGACCGCCCGCCAATACCCAGGAAATAGCCCGGCTTTTGTCCTTTGCGGCCACCACTTCAGTGGCGGCAAAGCGGTAAAACTGGGCGAAGGACATCGCAATGCCCAGAAAAACCGAGGCGATGCAGAACAGCACAAAGTGGTTGTTGTAGATGCCATAGGCGGCCAGCCCGCCGGCCGCCACCCCGCTGATGGCGCCGACACTGAACCCCGCCCGGCGGCCAAAGCGCTGCATCAGCAGCGAGCCCGGTAGCATATTCAGCATAAGCGTGAGGTAGGTCAGCCCCAGCGGCAGCGTCGCCAGCGCCGGGTCGGGGGCGATCCGGATGCCCACCAGGGCCGAGCTCGACATGGTCAGGGAGGTCACCGACAGCATGCATGCCTGGCAGAGTGATAACAGGTAGATATTGGTATACATTATGGTTTACACTGGCGAATGGCCGAGGCCGAACAGCAGCCCGAGTGTGGAGGTCAAACCGCGCCGGTTGCCCGGCTATGACCGCGATGGAGCAACGCCGCCGGCAACCCAATCCGCACCGCGTGCCCGCCCGGCGGATGCCCGGCCCGAATGCGTTAATTTTACCGACCCGGCAGGCTAAATGGTATTGTTTGATCGCGTGTACGGTGGTTGCAGGCTTCCCCTGCCCGAGCAAAATCCGCGAATACACCAATGGACCTGATTGAATTCGTCTCCAAACTGAGCCAGATTATTCTCGTTGATCTGGTGCTGGCAGGCGACAACGCCATCGTCATCGGCCTGGTCGCCGCCCGATTTACCAGCGAGTATCGGCGCAAGGTGATCCTGTATGGCGTTGGCGCCGCGATCGTGCTGCGGATTATTTTCGCGCTGCTGACGGTGCAATTGTATGCCGTCAAAGGGCTGCTGCTGGTCGGCGGCGGTTTGCTGCTGTGGGTGTGCTGGCGACTGTGGCTGGATTTGCGCCGCCCACCGGAGCCGCGTTCTGCGCCGACACCGGATGGCGCCGACAATGCGGTGGCAGCGGCGCAAAACCCCTCCATCATGTCCGCGGTCGGTCAGGTCGCCGTCGCCGATGCGTCGATGTCGCTGGATAACGTGCTGGCGGTGGCCGGCATCGCCGACGGGCATTACGGGATTTTGATATTTGGCCTGGTCTTGTCGGTGTCGTTGATGGTCTTCGGGGCCACGATAATCGCAGAGTACCTGCAAAAATATCGCTGGATTGGCTATCTGGGCCTGCTGGCCATTTTGTATGTTGCGCTGGAGATGCTCTATCGGGGCTACCTGCGATTCATCTGATCCGCCCGGTGGCCAGCCGGGTCGGCGCTCGGCGTGCGCCCCCCATCAGGATACCCGGTTGGTCCGTTAGTCGATGACGCGCAGGGTGGATGCTGACACCGTACTTGCTCTGGCCGGCGACGGCGTGGGGCCTGAAATCATGCAGCAGGCACTGCGGCAAGCGGCGCAAATCAGCCGCACGTGTGATTGTGGATGAGGAAAGACAATGGCTGACCTGAAAGTGTACGATGCCTGGATTGACGGCGCGTGGCATCCGCCGGCGGGCGAACGCTACTTCGATTCGATCGACCCGACCAGCGGGCAAAGCTGGGCGCGGATCGCCCGTTGCGACCGGCGCGAGGTCGAGGCCGCGGTGGCCGCTGCCCGGCGGGCTTTCACCGACGGTGAATGGGGGCGGATGAACGCGAGTGCGCGCGGCCGACTGCTGTGGCGGCTGGGGGACGCGCTGGTGGCCGACGCCGAGCGGCTGGCCGCGATTGAATCGCGCGACAACGGCAAGCGTACGGCGGATATTCTGCCGGGCTTGCAAGGCTGGCTGGCGGAGAGCTTCTGGTATTACGCCGGGCTGGCGGACAAAATCCACGGCGCGGTGCTGCCGGTGAACGTGCCCGGTATCTTCAACTATACGCGCCGCGAACCCTTTGGGGTGGTGGCCGCGATTACCGCCTGGAACTCGCCGCTGCTGATTGCGATTTGGAAGATCGCCCCGGCGCTGGCTGCCGGCAATTGTATGATACTGAAGCCGTCCGAGCATGCCTCGGCGTCGACGCTGGCGCTGATGGAGGTGTTTGCCGAGCTGCTGCCGCCCGGCGTGCTGAATGTCGTCACCGGTTTCGGCGATGAATGCGGCGAGCCGCTGGTGGATCATCCCGATGTGCGGCTGGTCAGTTTCACCGGCTCGCTGGCTGCCGGGCGCCGGGTGGCGGCGGTGGCGGCGCGCCGGGTCAAACCGCTGGTGATGGAATTGGGCGGCAAGTCGCCGCAGATCGTGTTCGCCGATGCCGACCCGGATGACGCCGCACACGGGGTCGCAATGGGGTTGTTCCCGCCGGCGGGCCAAAGCTGTGTGGCCGGGTCGAGGCTGCTGGTGCAGGCCGGGATGCAGCAGCAACTGGTCGATAAAATCTGCCGGGTCGCCGCCCGGGCGCGGCTCGGCCCGCCGCTCGACCCCCGCACGCAGGTCGGGCCGATGGCGAACAAACCGCATTTTGACCGGGTCATGGCGCATATCGAACACGCCGTGGCCGCGGGCGCAAGCTGTGTATTGGGCGGCAATTCGGTGTGCCCGCCCGGCACGGTGGGCTGGTTCATCGAGCCGACGGTGTTCCGCAATGTGGCGCCGGAAATGGCGCTGTTTCAGGAGGAGTTGTTCGGCCCGGTGCTGGCGGTGGTGCCGTTCGAAGACGAGCAGCAGGCGATCCGCCTGGCCAACGATACGGTGTACGGGCTGGCCGCCGGAATCTGGACCGGCGATGCGCAGCGCGCGCTGCGTTTGGCCGAGCAGGTGCAGGCGGGCACGGTGTATATCAATAATTATTTCAATTCGGCAACCCAATCGCCGGTCGGCGGCTACAAGCAGAGCGGCTATGGGCGTGAGAACGGCATCGACGGGATGCAGGCGTTTTTGCAGACCAAGTCGGTGTGGATGAATCTGCGCCCCGGCACGCCCGATCCGTTTGCCGATGGCGAGGGCCGGCAATGAAAATCCGGGCGGCGGTGCTGCGTGAGGTCGGCGCCGAGGTCACGGTCGAAGAGTTGCAACTGGCGCCGCCGGCCCGCGGCGAGGTGCTGGTCGGCATCCAGGCCGCCGGCGTCTGCCACAGCGACTACCATGTGATTTCCGGCGACGCTGGGCATGCGCTGCCGGTGGTGCTGGGGCACGAAGGGGCGGGGGTGGTGCTGGCGGTGGGCGACGAGGTGCGCTCGCCGGCGGTCGGCGACCGCGTGGCGCTGAGCTGGATTCCTTTCTGCGGTGCCTGTGCGCTGTGTCAAAACGGGCATACCAACCTGTGCAAGGCCTACACCGGCCCGCTGTGGAACGGCACGATGTTCGACGGCACGACCCGGCTGACCGACGCGTCCGGCGCCGGCGTGTTCCACCTCAGCTGCCTGGCCTGCTGGGCCAGCCATGCCGTGGTGCCGGCCAAGAGTTGCGTGCGCATCTCGGCCGAGCTGCCGATGCCAATCGCTTCGATCATCGGCTGCGCGGTGACCACCGGGGTGGGGGCGGTGCTGAATAAAGCGCGGGTGACGGCCGGTTCCAGCGTGGTCGTCTACGGCGCCGGCGGGGTCGGGCTCTCGGTCGTCATGGCGGCGGCCCTGGCGGGCGCGGCGCCGATCATCGTGGTCGATCGGGCCGCCGCGAAAGCGACGCTGGCGCGTAGTCTGGGGGCGACGCATTTTGTGCACAGCGGCCCGCAGGCGCTGCGGCAGATCCATGCGCTGACCGGCTCGCTGGGTGCCGATTATGCGTTTGAAGCGGTCGGCAATACGCTGCTCGAACAGCAGTTGATGGCCACCGTGCGCCCGGGCGGCATGGCGGTGATGCTGGGGTTTCCGCGCGCCGGCTCGACTTTCGAGCTCGACCCGGCAGCCGTGATTCGCGATGAAAAAACCCTGACCGGTGCGCTCTTCGGCAGCGCCCACACCCACCGCGATTTTGAACAATATGGTCGGTTGTTTTTGGCCGGCCGACTGCCGGTCGATCGGCTGATTACGCAAACCTATTCGCTCGAACAGATCAACCTGGCCTGCGCCGACATGATGAGCGGCGAAGCCGGGCGCGGTGTGATACTGTTTGCATGAGCGCGTCGGCCGGATGCATGCTGGCGCCGCGGTCGTACATTCACCCATTTGAAGCAGGTATTTTTGATGATTGACTTAACCGTGATTCCAGAGCGGCTCGAGAACGCGATCAAGCGGGCCAGAGAGCGCAACATCCGCATCCCCACCTTCAGGCAGCAGCGGCAGCCCGATACAATCCCGGCCGACATCGCCGAGCAATTGCCGACGGTCGATATGGATGAGCTCAATCCGCTCAATCTGTTCCGCATCACCTGGCACAACCAGCCGACTGCCCGCGGCGGCTATGGGCCGGTCAACTATCTCGAGTTTCCGCCGGCGCTGACCGGCGTGCCGGCGCGCATCGTGGCGCTGGTCGGCAAATGGTTTCCGACCGGCGCGCACAAAGTCGGGGCGGCGTTCGGCTGTCTTGTCCCCCGGCTGGTGACCGGGCAATTCGACCCGACCAGCCAAAAGGCGGTCTGGCCGTCAACCGGCAACTATTGCCGCGGCGGCGCCTATGATTCGGCGCTGCTCGGCTGCCGGTCGATCGCCGTGTTGCCGGAAGGCATGAGCAAGGAGCGGTTTGCGTGGCTGCAAACCGTGGCCGACGACATCATCAAAACCCCCGGCAGCGAGAGCAATGTCAAAGAAATCTTCGACCAATGCCGCGTGCTGCGCGAGTCCGGCGAGGATCTGGTGATCTTCAATCAGTTCGACCAAATGGGCAATTATCTGTGGCACCACGAAGTGACCGGCCCGGCGATGCACGCGGTGCTGGAGGCGACGCTCGGGCCGCGGGATCGCTATCGCGGTCTGGTTGCCGCGACCGGCTCGGCCGGCACGATTGCCGCCGGTGACTACCTGAAACAGCACTTCCCCAACAGCAAAATCGCCGCCACCGAAGCGCTGCAATGCCCGACGCTGCTGCATAACGGCTTTGGCGCCCACCGCATCGAGGGCATCGGCGACAAGCATGTGCCGTGGGTGCACAATGTCAAAAATACCGATGTCGTGATTGGCGTCGACGACGAGGCCACGGTCAGTTTGCTGCGGCTGTTCAACGAGCCGGCCGGTAGGCAATTGCTGGCGGCCGAAGGGGTCGGCGAGGGCCTGCTCGAGAAGCTGCCGTGGCTGGGTATCTCCGGCATCGGCAATCTGCTGGCGGCGGCGAAATTCGCCCGCTATTACGAGCTGGGGCCGGACGACGTGGTGCTGACCGTGCTGACCGATTCGGTCGAGCTGTACGCCAGCCGCCTGGACGAGTTGAACGCCGCGCGGGGCGCATTGTCGCCATCGGCGGCGGTCGCGGCGTATCACCGCTATCTGCTCGGCCAGTCGATCGACCACGTGCAGGAGCTGGGCTATTACGACCGCAAGCGGCTGCACAATCTAAAGTATTACACCTGGGTCGAGCAGCAGGGCAAAAGCCAGGACGAGCTGCAAGCGCAATGGTACGACCCGGCGTATTGGCACCGCATTCCGGCGCTGGCCGATGAGATTGACCGTTTGATCGTGGCGTTCAATCGCCGTACCGGGCTGGGGTGAGCGCGGCGGCACGACTGCGCGCCTATGCGGTCGTTTTCGGCTCCGATTCTGCGGCCAGCTGTCGATAAGCGGCTATTTTATCGACGTACAGCTGCGCCGCCTGGCGCAGGCCGTGGATTTCTTCTGCGCTCAATTGACGCACCACTTTGCCGGGCGAGCCCAGAATCAGGCTGTTGGCGGGGAAGGTTTTGCCTTCGGTGATCAGCGTGTTGGCGCCGACCAGGCAGGACGCGCCGAGCTCGGCGTGGTTGAGGATAATGCTGCCAATGCCGACCAGGCTGCCGGCGCCAATCCGGCAGCCGTGCAGCATCACACCATGGCCGATCGTCACATCGGCTTCAATCGTCAACGGCGCGCCGGGGTCAACGTGCAGCATGCTGTTGTCCTGGACGTTGGCGCGTGCGCCGACCCGGATCAAATCATTGTCGCCGCGCAGCGTGGTGTTGAACCAGATACTGGCATGGCGGCCGATATCGACCGAGCCGATGAGCTCGGCGCTGGGCGCGATAAAGCTGTCAGCATGAATCGTCGGCCGGCGATTGGCCAGGGTATAGATCATCGGCGGCGTGCGCTCACATCAGCATCGGCGGCTGCCCGCCCGACCGCCATTTGCCGTGCTGCCGGCGTAGCATGGCGACCGCCTGGAGTTTTTGCAGCAGGCTTTTTCTGGCGTCGTATTCGAGCCTGAGCAGCCTGGCGTCGTGGCGCCGCGCCATCAGGTAGTCATCGCTGGTGGTCAGCTCGTCTACCAGCCCAAGCTGTTTTGCCCGGCTGGCCAGCCAGTGCTCGCCGGTGGCGACCCGGTCGATATCGAGCCCGGGGCGGACCGATTTAATAAAATCTTTGAAGTGCTGGTGGGTTTCTTCCAACTGCTGCTGCATTTTTTTACGCGCCTGGTCGGTGTTTTTCCCGAACAGCGTCAGCGTGCGCTTGTGTTCTCCGGCTTGCAGTTGCTCAAAGTCGATGTGGCTTTTTTTCAGCAGGCGATGCAGGTTGGGGATTTGCGTCAGCACGCCGATCGAGCCAATGATCGCGAACGGCGCCGCCAGCACTTTGTTCGCCACACACGCCATCATATAGCCGCCGCTGGCCGCGACCTTGTCCACCGCGATGGTCAGCGGTATCTGCCGGTCGCGCAGGCGCTGCAATTGCGACGCGGCCAGGCCGTAGCTGTGCACCATGCCGCCGCTGCTCTCCAGCCGGACCAGCACTTCGTCACGCGGATTGGCGCAGGTCAGAATCGCGCTGATTTCTTCGCGCAAAAAATCCACGCCGCTGGCGCGAATGTCGCCGTCAAAGTCCAGCACGAACAGCCGGGCGGGCACAGTCTGCGGCGCATCGGTTTGCTGTTGCTGTTCGGCTTTTAGCGCCTGCTTCTCGGCTTTGGTCTCTTGCTTTTTTTTCTGCTTTTGCTGTTTGGCCTTCAGCTTGAGCTGCGGGCGGGTCAGCAGGGCGCTGCTCAGGTCGTGCTCCATCTGCTCGTATACGTCATTCAGCAGCGTGATTTTCAGCTCGCCGTCGCTTGATTTTTTCTGTCTGAGGGCGAGCGACAGCAAGCCGCCGGCGACCAGCAAAATGGCGGCGACGATGGTCGCGGCCTGGGCCAGAAACAGGCCGTATTGGGCAAGAAATTGCATGTTGAGATGGGTCCGGTGATGATTGTTCAGGGTTTATCCGTGTCCACGGCGGTCACTGGGGTGCGGTTTTTGCCCAGCTGTCGCGCAGTGTGACGATGCGATTGAAGACTGGCCGAGCGGGGCGTGAATCCCGGTCGACGCAAAAATATCCGCTGCGTTCGAATTGATAGCGGCTGTCGATGGGGGCCTGTGCCAGCGCCGGCTCGACTTTGGCGTGCGCCCGCAACTGCAATGAGTCGGGGTTGAGAAACGCGCGAAAATCGCCTGCTTTATCGGCCAGCGGATTGGCGGCCGAAAACAGCCGATCATACAGGCGCACCTCACTGTCGACCGCGGTGTTGGCGTTCACCCAGTGAATGATGCCCTTGACTTTGCGCCCGGCCGGCGGCTGACCGCCGCGCGTGTGCGGGTCGTATTCACAGCGCAGCTCAACCACCGTGCCGGCGGCGTCTTTGATGACCTCGGTGCATTTGACCACAAACGCGTAGCGCAGGCGCACCTCGCGCCCGACGGCCAGCCGGTGAAACCGTTTCGGCGGGTCTTCCATGAAGTCATCGCGCTCGATATACAGCGCTCGCCCCAGGCTGATTTGCCGGCTGCCGCGGGCGGCGTCCGCCGGATGGTTCGGTGCGGTGATCGATTCCTGCTGCGGTGCGGGATAATTCGTGATGGTCAGTTTGAGCGGCTGCAATACCGCCATGCGCCGCTCAACCGGCTCGAGGTCGGCGCGAATGCAGTTTTCCAGCGCCTCCATTTCAATCAGGTTGACTTTTTTGGTAATGCCGACCAGCGAGATGAAATGCCGCAGCGCAGTGGGGGTAAAGCCGCGCCGACGCAGCCCGCACAGGGTCGGCATGCGCGGGTCATCCCAGCCGTCGACGTCGCCGGCCGCGAGCAGCTGGCTCAGCAGGCGCTTGCTCATCACCGTGTAGGACAGGTTCATGCGCGCGAACTCATATTGGTGCGGGTCATATTGGCGCGGGGTGGATGCGGCGAGCTGCTCGATAAACCAGTCGTACAACGGCCGGTGGTCGGCAAACTCAAGCGTGCACAGCGAGTGGGTGACGCCCTCGATCGCATCGCTCAAGCCGTGCGCGAAGTCATACAGCGGGTAGATGCACCAGCGATCGCCGGTGCGCGGGTGCGGGTGATGACGGATGCGGTAGATTACCGGGTCGCGCAGGTTCAGGTTGGCCGCCGCCATGTCGATTTTGGCGCGCAATACCAGCGCACCGTCGGCAAATTCACCGGCCCGCATGCGGGCAAACAGCGCTGTGTTGTCGTCGATGCTGCGCCGGCGGTCCGGGCTGTGCTGCCCCGGTTCGGTCAGGGTTCCCCGGTGTTGGCGAATCTGCTCGGCACTCTGGCTGTCCACATAGGCCAGCCCCTGCTCGATCAGCCGCACCGCGTAGTCGTACAGGGCGGGGAAATAATCCGAAGCATAGGCGATCTGCGGCAGGTCGTAGCCAAGCCAGCGGATGTCCTGCTCGATTGCCTGAATGAATTGCGCCTCTTCTTTTTCCGGGTTGGTGTCGTCGTAGCGCAGAATGCAGCGTCCGCGGTAATCGGCGGCGAGCCCGAAATTCAGCCAGATCGATTTGGCATGGCCGATATGCAGGTAGCCGTTGGGCTCCGGCGGGAATCGGGTGATGACGCCGGTATGCCTGCCGGCGGCCAGATCGGCATCGATTATCTGCCGGATAAAGTGCGTATTTTCCGGGGTGTCAGGCATGGCGGCGAATGGGTCCGAGCGAATACAAAACGAATAAGTATACCCGATCGACCGGCGGCTCGAACAGTCGGATACCCGATCAACCGCTTTGCCGGGCTGCGCTGATGCGCTGCGGCGTCGCGGTTAGCGCAATACTTTTTCCAGGATGTGCTGGTAACAGAGCGACAAGGTCTCCAGGTCCGGCACCGACACCTGTTCGTCGATTTGGTGGATGGTGGCGTTAATCGGCCCAAGCTCGACCACCTGCGCGCCGGTCGGGGCGATGAAGCGGCCGTCGGAGGTGCCGCCGGCAGTCGATAGCCGCGGCGCGTAGCCGACGGTCTGCTGTATCGCCTGGCGCACCGATTCGACCAGTTGGCCGGGCTGGGTGATAAACGGCTCGCCACTCAGATGCCAGTCGAGTTCAAACCGCAGCCGGTGGCGTCGCAATACGCTTTCGACCTGTTGGCGTATCGAGGCGGCGGTGGTGGCCGGTGAAAAGCGGACATTGAAGCGCGCTTCGAGGTGGCCGGGAATGACATTGGCGGCGCCGGTGCCGGCGGTCAGGTTGGAGAACCCGAGGCTGCTCGGCTGAAACTGCGCATCCCCCTGATCCCAGCGGATGGCGGTGATCTGATCGAGCGCGGCCAGAGCCCGATGGATCGGGTTATCGGCCTGCTGCGGATATGCAATATGCCCTTGTTTGCCGATGATTTTCAGGCTGCCGTTGAGCGACCCGCGGCGGCCGATTTTGACCACGTCGCCCAATTTTTCCTCGCTGCTCGGCTCGCCGACAATACACATATCGATCGTTTCGCCGCGCTCCGACAGGGTCTGCATCACCGCCCGGGTGCCCCAGCGGGCGGTGCCTTCTTCGTCGCTGGTAATCAGCAGGCCGATGCGCCCCCGGTGGTCGGGATGTCGGCGCAGGAAGCGCTCGCAGGCGGTCACAAAGCAGGCAATGCTGCCTTTCATATCGGCCGCACCGCGACCGTGCAGGAAGCCGCCGTCGATGACCCCGGCAAACGGCGGCCACCGCCATTGCTCCGGCGGCCCGACCGGCACCACGTCGGTATGCCCGGCGAACACCAGCAGCGGCGTGCCGCTGCCGCGTCCGGCCCAGAGATTGGTGACGTCGTGATACGGCAATGTTTCACATTCGAACCCGAGCGCGTGCAGGCGCGCGGCCAGCAGGGCCTGACAGCCGCCGTCCTGCGGCGTCACCGAGGGAATCTGCACCAACTGCTGCGCCAGCCGGGCGGTGTCGGATAGCGTTATGGCGGCGTTGCTGCCCATCAAAATAGAACCTGCAAAATAGAACCCCGTACAATCAATAAAAGCGAGCGGGCAATAAAAATGATCGGGTGATATTGTAGCAAGGCATCGCAGCCCGTGCATGACTGTGCGCCGACGGATGCCGATTTGAGTTGGCCACCGACAGGGCTGAGTGCCAACCGTGCTATGATGGCATCCCGACGGTTTCGGTGCGCGATCGAAACCGCGACAGCGAGGATGGCCGGACGACTGGTCGGCGGTGTTCGGCTGAAAATGTTATCCGCTTTGCGTAATCGACAATCATCATGGCTACCTGCGGCGAAGTGCTGATCGAGCTGCTGCAAGACTACGGCATAGACACGGTCTTCGGCATCCCCGGGGTGCATACGCTTGAACTGTACCGCGGCCTGCACACCGCGCGCATGCGGCACATAACCCCGCGGCATGAACAGGGCGCCGGCTTTATGGCCGACGGCTATACCCGCGCCACCGGCAGGCTGGCCGCGTGCTTTATCATTACCGGCCCCGGCATGACCAATATCGCCACCGCGATGGCGCAGGCGCTGGCCGATTCGATCCCGATGCTGGTGATTTCTTCGGTCAACCACAGCTATCAACTCGGGATGGGCGAAGGGCGCCTGCACGAGCTGCCGGGGCAGAGCAGCCTGGTCGGCCGGGTGGCGCGCTTCAGCCATACGCTGCTGCGCGCCGACGAACTGGGCAAGGTGCTGGCGCGGGCCTTCGCGATCTTCCACGGCGCCCGCCCGGGGCCGGTGCACATCGAAATCCCGATCGACGTGCTGACTGCGAATGCGGACCACCTCGACCGCAAAGCCGCGGCCATACCGTACCCGCCGGGGCCGTCACCGCAGGCGATTGCCGCCGGCATCGGCTGGCTGAAAACCGCGGCGCGACCGCTGCTGGCGGTGGGCGGCGGGGCAATTAATGCCGCGTCGGAGGTGGTCGCGCTGGCGGAGAAGCTGGCGGCGCCGGTGATCAACACGGTCAATGCCAAGGGTGTGATGCCCTACAGTCATCCGCTGGCGGTGGGCGGTTCGGCCTCCTGTACGGCGGTGCGCGCCGAATTGCAGACCGCCGATCTGGTGCTGGCGGTGGGCACCGAACTGGGCGAAACCGACTACGATTTTTTCTCTCAGGGCGAGCTGCGGCTGGAGGGCCGGCTGATTCGCATCGACATTGACGCGGCGCAGTTGAGCCGCAACGTGCGCGCCGACCTGGCGCTGTGCAGTGATGCCGCGTATGCACTGCAGGCGCTCGATCTGGCGCTGGCCGATTGGCACAATCAAGCCGCCGCCGGCCACCAACGCGCCCGGCAATTGCGCGCGCAGTTACAGGCCGCGCGAGACCCCGGCTACCGGCGATTGTTCGAGGCCATACGCGCCGCGTTGCCGACGGTGATTGTGGTCGGTGATTCGACGCAGCCGACCTACTATGCCTGGCGGCACTATGAAACCGAACAGCCGCGCCGCTATTTCCATTCGGCTTCCGGTTTTGGCACGCTGGGCTACGCGATTCCGGCGGCGATTGGGGCCAAACTGGCGGCCCCCGAGAGCCCGGTCGTCGGGCTGATTGGCGACGGCGGCGCGCAGTTCACCATCGGCGAGCTGGCCTGCGCGGTGGCCGCCCGGCTGCCGGTGATATTCCTGGTCTGGAATAACGCCGGCTACGGCGAAATCAAGCACAGCATGGTTGATGCGGGCATCCAACCGGTCGGCGTCGATATTCAACCGCCGGATATCGTTGCCCTCGCCAGAGCCTTCGGCTGCTGCGCGCAGCGGGTGGCCACGCCGGAGGCCTTGCAGGCGGCGCTGGTGCGGGCCAATGAGCGGCAGTTGCCGACGGTGATTGAAGTGATGCAGTCGGATTTTATCGACGGCTGAGTGGTGCTTTAGCTTGGTCGCTGCCCTCTGTGCTACGGCAGCGCGCCGTTAACCGTGCCTGCTGCACAAGCTCAGAAACGGAGGGGGGACATTCCTGCCCCCTTTTAAAGGGAATTACACCCTTGACTCCCCAGTTTGGCAAAGGTACAGGACTTGTACATTGTATATCTGATGAGATCAAAATAAGCTATAGGTGCTATGAGCAAAGAAACTCTTGTTAAGATCGGTTCGGTTCTGCTATCTGAAGTAATTCCGGCAGGTGGGAAAGTCGTCGAAATTCTGAGGGACGAGGCAAAGCGTCGTAACCTCGCAAAAGAGATGCTGGGCAAACCGCCGGATACGCTCGCACCGGGCGCTCCACCAAGCCGTCTATTGCGTCCGGAATATGAGATCATTCCCTTTATCGGTCGGAAAGATGAACTTCAAGAACTTACGAACTGGGCGATCGGGAGCGAGGAGAGGGTTGCCGTATCGCTGATCACCGGTGGGCCCGGATGCGGCAAGTCACGCATCGCGCAACAGCTTTGCTGGGATGTCGAAGGGCGGGCTTCGAACTCATCGTCGGACTCGTGGTTTTGTGGTTTATTGGAAGCGGGTGAGTTGGACCAACCGAAGCATTTCGAACCGTTGTTTCGTTTGCCCGGCCCTCTGCTATTGGTAATTGATTACGCAGAACGCAAGAGCAAACAGCTCGAGGCGCTGGTGCAAGCAGCCATGAAGGCTCGGCATAAACCGGGGCATCACAAGGTCAGACTGGTCCTTCTGGCTCGCTCCCCGGATGAATGGTGGGCTTCGCTACGCAGTACATTTAACAACCGATCGAGCCCATTTGATAGGCCCTATACGCTGGCACTTCAGCCGATCACACAAGCAACCAATAGCCAGGATGGGGTGGACGTATCGGCGATCTATCAGGACAGCTATCAGGCTTTTTGTCGCCATCTGCAACGGGATAGCGCCGAGCCGGAAACACCGGAATTTCCCGACCAGGCAGAGTTTCTTGACATTCATCTGACCGCTTTGCTGGCGGCATCGGGTGATCAGATCAGGAATTGTGATGAGCAAGAACTGTTCGAAACCCTGTTGGGTCGTGAACTCATAGCAATCAAAAGTGCACCACAATGGCATGACGTTACCGGGCAGGGGTTGAAGCAGAATCGGGCCATGACTGAGATACTGGCCTGGTTCGGCGCTCTGGATGATCCGGGAGACGAGGGAGAAGCAACCAAACGATTGGCGCTACTGCCCTCATTCTCGGATCAGGCACAAGCTGTCCAACAGGCCGCTGTCGCCGCTTTACGCGCGCTTTACCCGCCTGTGTCCGGGGAATCCGACAGGGGTTGGTGGGGCGGGATCGCGCCTGATCGCTTCGCGACATTTCTGACAGGCAAACTGGCGCCGTCTTTTCTTAAAGAGGCTGCAAAGGAACTCTCAGGCCCGGCGATCACCAACCTGTTACGCCATCTAAGCTGGTATGAGCAACGATACCCTGAGGACAGTCAGGAAACACGCGCACGTATGGCGGCTATGCTGAAAGCCGGGGGGGTGGATGCTTTACGAGCGACCATAACATTGGCGCCGCAAATCACCGGTGAAGCGCTGGCCAAAGAGGCCGAGGAATTAATAAAGCAAGAGGAATTGCTGGAAAACCGGGGTGATGCTGTTTTGTTGGCTAATGACTTGCCGAAAAAGACTGTTGTGCTGGCGAGTTTGGCGCGGAGTATCGGGGAAATAAAAGTCAAGCACTATCGCGCTCTGGCCGAGAAGTATCCCGATACCTATAACCTCGCTCTGGCCGGGAGTCTGAACGGTTTTGGCAATCGCTTGAGCGATATTAGGAAGCACGAAGAAGCGCTTGCGGCAACACAGGAAGCGGTTGGGCTCTATCGCGGTCTGGCTGAGAAGAGCCCCGATGCCTATAATCCCAAGTTGGCCGGGAGCCTGAACAATCTCGGCAATCGCCTAAGCGATATTAGGAAATACGAAGAAGCGCTTGCGGTAGCACAGGAAGCGGTTGAGCTCTATCGCGACTTGACTGAGAAGAGCCCCGATGCCTATAACCCCGCTCTGGCCGGGAGCCTGACCAATCTTGGCAATCACCTGGGCGCTATTGAGAAACACAAAGAAGCGCTTGAGGTAACACAGGAAGCGGTTGAGCTCTATCGCGACTTGGCTGAGAAGAGCCCCGATGCTTATAACTTCGATCTGGCTGGGAGCCTGAACAATCTTAGCAATCGCCTGAGCGCTACTGAGAAACACGAAGAATCGCTTACGGCAGCACAGGAAGCGGTTGAGCTCTATCGCGACTTGGCTGAGAAGAGCCCCGATGCCTATAACCCCGCTCTGGCCATGAGCCTGACCAATCTTGGCAATCGCCTGAGCGTTATTGGGAAAGATGAAGAAGCGCTTGAGGTAACACAGGAAGCGGTTGAGCTCTATCGCGCTCTGACTGAGAAGAGCCCCGATGCCTATAACCTCGATCTGGCCGGGAGCCTGAACAATCTCAACAATCGCCTGAGCGCTACTGTGAAACACGAAGAAGCGCTTACGGTAGCACAGGCAGCGGTTGAACTCTGCCGCGCTCTGGCTGAGAAGAACCCCGCTGTCTATAACCCCGCTCTGGCCATGATCCTGACCAATCTTGGCAATCGCCTGAGCGTTATTGGGAAAGATGAAGAAGCGCTTGAGGTAACACAGGAAGCAGTAGAGCTCTACCGCACTCTGGCTGAGAGGAGCCCCGATGCCTATAACACCGATCTGGCCGGGAACCTGAACAATCTCGGCTATCACCTGATCAGATCAGGCCGTCATGATGAGGCTCTCAAGATGCTACGGGAAGCAGAAAATCTCTGGCGCTCCCTCCATAGCCGACACGCCGATATATTCAAAGATAATCTTGTCATTTGTCTCAAACTGTTGGCCCAGATATATGATGCCAAAAACCAACCGGATGAAGCGACAAAAGCGCGTGATGAGGCAAGTAGACTCGGTAACCCCGGGCATCATCAACAAGACCAATGATACCGACTCGCTTTGCCTTTCTGCGAGGATCATTTAAGGTACTGTACCTGCGCGATTCATTGACGGACACAGCAATTAGCCCTGATATGCAAGGCGATAACACACCAAACAGATAGCATCATGACCGATTGGGAAACGCTGGAATTGCCTGAGGTAGAAGACCTCTTTGAGCCGATGTTCGAAGACGTGGTTACCTTTGACCCGTCACAAGTGGAAGAAAAGTGGGACCTGCTAAGCCAGGAAACGCTGTCGCTTCAACTCGGGTCGCTCGGCCAGATCGTAAAGCTGGCTTTCCTGCATACCCTCAAAGAAACCCCCCTGCTCAATAGCAGCCGACAAAGCAAAAAACAGCCGGATAAAGCAGAAAGAGACGGGGGTTGACCTTTCACTTTATCAATCAAGCGACTATTACTCATCGGAATCGGGCTTCCCCGCTGTCCCCGTGCCCTGCCGGAGTGCAAGCCCGGCTCGATAGAGTTCGTTTTTATTCAGTTGCAGCAATTCGGCGGCGACCGCGCTGGCTTTTTTCAATGGCAGCTCTCGTAGCAGCACCTGCATTGCCTGGGTGTGTCGCTGTCGGTTGGCGTCGGCTTGCGATGCGCCGGCGATGATCAGCACAAACTCGCCCTTTTGGTGGTCGGGGTGGTGATGCAGCTGCGTCTGAATATCCTCCAGCGTGCCGAAATAGTAGGATTCAAATTTTTTTGTCATCTCGCGGGCGACACAGCCGCTGCGCTGCGGGCCGAATGCGGTCAGCATATCCTGCAGGCTGGGCAGCAGCCGATGGCTGGATTCATAGAACACCAGCGTCCGCGGTTCGCGGGCGTGCTGTTGCAGGTGCGCCTGGCGTGCCTCGGATTTGTGCGGCAGAAAACCTTCAAAACAGAAGCGGTCGGCGGCAATGCCGCAGACACTCAACGCAGCAATCAGCGCGCTCGCGCCCGGCAGCGTCACCACCGGCAGGCCGGCCTGTCGCAGTGCCCGCACCAGCACAAACCCCGGGTCGCTGATGAGCGGCGTGCCGGCATCGCTGATCAGGGCGATCTGCTCGCCCTGTTGAATGCGGGCGAGCAGGGTCGCGACTTTGCTGCGTTCGTTATGCTGGTGCAGCGACATCAGCGGGCGCTTGATCTGATAGTGCCGCAGCAGCACGCCGGCGTGGCGGGTGTCTTCCGCCAGAATCAGGTCGGCCTGCCGCAGGGTCTCCACGGCGCGCGGCGACAGATCGCCCAGATTCCCTATCGGGGTGGCGATGACCGACAGCACTCCGGTTTTACTGTTCATAGACCTGCCTGGCGCCTCTCGCGGGCCTCACGGGGTTGGATTGAGCGCGCCGCCGCAGCATACTGTCGCGGTCAGCAGTGCGCCCATCGGCGCTTATCGACCGCACCAGTCGGCGCCACGATAAAATACGCTATTCTCCGACTTTTTACGCCATAATATCCGCCAATCATGTCTTTTTCGATCCGATTGCGCTGCCCCGCCCACCTGCACCGCCGGCCTTGCCGGTTGCGGTCCGCTGTCGTGCCGTGGTTAAGGCATAGCCCCGGCGCCCTGCCGTTGGTCGTGATGCTGACCGCCGTGCTGGTGCTGGCCGGCTGCGCCGGGCCGCAACGCAATCCGGTGCCCACCGAATCGATAGTGGTGCCGCAGGCCGACCCTCCACCTCCACCTCCACCTCCGCCTCCGCCTTCGCCTCCACCGCCGCAGCCGGAGGCCACCGTGTACGTCCTGGAACCGCCGCAGGAGATTATTGTGATCGATGACCCCCGGACGCTGGTGGCGCAGGCGGAGCACGCGACGGCGGAGCAGGCGGCGGTGTATCTGCTGCTGGCCGTGGCCGGGTTGATTGATGCCCAGCAGTATCCGGCCGCACAGCAGCAACTCGAGCGGCTGGCGACGCTGCCGCTGGATGCATCGCAGCAGCAGGAGCTGGCGATTCAGTCGGCGCGGCTGCGGCAGGCGCAGGGCGATCATCCGACGGCGCTCGCGCAGCTGCAAGCGCTGTATCGACAGCCCGGCCTGGCGCCGCATTATCGCCGTCAGGTCGGGGCTTTGCTGGCCGATTCCCAGCTTGCGCTCGGCCGGCAGCAGGCGGCGGTCATCAGTTTAATCGGGCACGACGCGTATCTGCAAAATGGCGAGCAGCAGCGCAATCAGGCGCGCATCATTCAGCTGATCAACGCCCTCAACCCGCTCAACCTGTCGCTATTGCGGGAGAGCACCGAGGATCGACTGGTTGAGGGCTGGATTGCGCTCGCCGACGTGCTGCTGTCAACCGGGTCGGGACAGCAGGGCCCGGCGCTGCAATACTGGCAGTCACTCTACCCCAGCCACCCGGCGCGGCCCGAGGCGATCGTCGGGGTGGCGCCTGTCGGCCGGCAAAAACCGTATACCCGACTGGCGCTGCTGCTGCCGTTGACGTCGGCTGACGGCGGTGCGGCGCAGGCTTTCTACGACGGCTTTTTGGACTCACACGCCCGCAACCGCTCGGTCGATCGGCCGCTGGTTCAGGTGTACGACATTGGCGAGGATGCGCAACTGGCGCACCTGTATTATCAGGCCGCACTGAATGACGGCGCGGAGTTTATCGTCGGCCCGCTGGGGCGGCAGGCGGTCGGCTTGCTGCTGGACGGCTATACACCGACCGTGCCGACCCTGGTGGTGGGTGAAATCCCGGCGCAGCATCAGGCCGATAATCTGTTCGGCATCAGCCTGTCGCCCGAGCCGGAAGCACGGCAGGTGGCCGAGCGCGCTTTCGCTGACGGTCATCGACAGGCCGGCCTGTTATACAGCGATGCCGACTGGAGCCAGCGCGCCGCCGGCGCCTTCGCCGACCACTGGCAGCAGCTTGGCGGGACGATAGCGGTCACCCAATCGTTTGCCCGCGACAACGACGACTATGCGCAGCTGGTGCGGCAGCTACTCGGCATCGACCACAGTGTCGCGCGGCACCAGCGCCTGAGCGCGCAGTTGAACCGTCGTTTGCGCTTCAACCCGCGGCGGCGCGATGATATGGATTTTTTGTTTCTGGCGGTCGCGGCCGAGCGGGCGCCGCTGATCGTGCCGCAAATCCGCTTCTCCGGTGCGCATGATCTCTCCCTCTATGCGATGTCGAACCTGCACAGCGGCCGCCCCAATCCGGCGGCGGATGCGGACCTCGACGGTGTAATATTTGGCGACATCCACTGGATGCTGCGCGCGTTGCCGCTACCGGCTACGCCGGCAGCCGACGCGCAGGATGCGCCGGCGAATGGCGATAGTCGTACGGCGGACGCGGCGGACAGCGCTGCCGACAACGGCGATAACGCCACCACCGAACAACCGCCGCTCGACCGCGACAGCAGCACCGCTGAGCCGGCGTCGGCAGCCGACCCGGACGCCCGGCAACCGCCACAGCCGCAGAACCGTTACCGGCATACTGCGCTGGCCCGGCTGTACGCGCTTGGCTTTGAAAGCTATCTGTTGATTCCGCAGCTGAATCGGTTGCGCGCCAATTCCTGGCTACAGCATCAGGGGGAAATGATGCACCTCGGTATCGACCGCAACGGCAATGCCCGGCGGCAGCTTGTCTGGAGCACCTTCAACCAGGGCCGGGCGGTGCGCGTGCCACCGGCGCTTGCGGCCCCTGCCGTCAATTAGCCGCGTATGCCGCCCGCCAAAACCGGGGCCGGCCCGGCGGCCCATCTGGTGCGCGGCAATCACGCCGAGTCGATTGCGCTGGCGCATCTACAGCAGCACGGCCTGACGCTGGTGCAGCGGAATTTTCGCTGCCCCGGCGGCGAAATCGATCTGGTGATGTGGCAGCGGCAAGAGCTGGTGTTTGTCGAGGTGCGCTATCGCCGGTCAGAGCAATACGGCGGCGCGCTGGACAGCGTCACGCAGCAAAAACAACGCAAACTGCGCGTTGCGGCGGAGTCGTTCCTGGCACATAATGACGCACTGGTGTTTTCCGCCTGCCGGTTTGATGTCGTGGCCGTCCGGGGCGCGCCTTCCGCTTATGCCGTCAACTGGGTTGTCGATGCGTTTTAACCGGCGGATCAAGGCGGGTCGCCGCGCGCAGGCCGGCAAACCGCCGGTGCGCACCCGGAACAGCGCCCGGTATACGCGCACAGATTAATTTAATTTGCCGGGTCCTGCGTTGCTTGAATTGAATGTAACCGACATTTATCCACCCATCATTTTTTGTGAGAGCCCACGCCATGCCTGACCACCCGACCCGCGGCAACCCACTGCCCCCGACCGTCTGCTGCGCCGCCTTGATTGCGGCCCTGATTGCGATTTCACAGCTGGCCGGTTGCGTGCCTGTCGTGCTTGGCACTACCGCCACAGTGAGCGCGATTGAAGTACTGTCCGACCGCCGCTCCGCCGGGCAGAATCTGGACGACCACACACTCGAGCTAAAACTGGCCAACGTGATTACATTCGACCCCCGGCTCGCCGACCTGGTGAATATCAACGTCACCGTGGTCAATAACATTGTCCTGCTGACCGGCGAAGTCACCACCCTGGAGCAGCAGCAATATGCGGCGGAATTGGTGCGCAGTAACCCGCAAACGCGCAGCGTGGTCAATGAGTTGACCCTCTCCGGCAAAACCGGTTTGATTGGCCGCGCCAACGATAGCTGGATTACCAGCAAGGTCAAAACCAGATTGCTGCGCACCAAGGGCATCCCGTCCGCCTCGATCACGGTCACCACCGAAAGGGGGCGGGTTTATCTGCTGGGGCTGGTAACCCGCAGCGAGGCCGATGCGGCGGTCGAAACGGCCAAGGCGGTGCGCGGCGTCACCCATATCGTGAAGGTGTTCGAGTACGTGCAGTAGCGCGGACTCGAGCTGCCGTCCGGCTCGCCGGGCGGCGCCCGCACAGCGCATCGGGGCACCGCGCTATCGGGCTGACCGCGCTACGCCGCCAGCTTTTCCAGGGCGTGCGCATGCAGCCGGGGATTCGCGCTGGCCAGTATCTGACCGCTCGAATCGAGGTCAACCGCCCGCCCGCTCCAGTCGCTGATCACCCCGCCGGCGCCCTGTACCGCCGGCACCAGCGCACAATAGTCATAGGGCTGCAAGCCGGCCTCACAGACGATATCGATAAAACCCGACGCCAGCAGTCCGTAGTTGTAGCAGTCGCCGCCAAAGGCGCGAAAGCGCACGCCGGCAGACAGCCGCTCGAACTGCCCCAGCGCCGATGCGGTGAACATATCCGGGCTGGTGGCGTATAGCGAAGCGTGCTCCAGACGGCGCGTATCGCGGGTTTTGCAGGCGATGCCGTTGTATCGGGTTGCCTGCCCGGCGACCCCGACCCAGCGCTCGTTGAGTATCGCGTGGTCGATAATGCCGAGCATCGGCCGGCGCTCGAATAACAGGGCGATGAGGGTGCCAAAGGTGGGCCTGCCGCTGATAAATGCGGCGGTACCGTCAATCGGGTCAACCACCCATTGCCACGCGGCGGAGGCGCCCCAACAGCCGCTTTCTTCGCCGACAAACCCGTGTTCGGGGAATCGCTCCAGCAGCAGATTTTTAAGCGCCTGCTCGGTTTCGCGGTCGGCCACCGTAACCGGCGACTGATCGGGCTTGCTGTCGACACCAAGCGGGGAGCGGAAGTAACGGCGGGTAATCTGCCTGGCCGTATCCGCCGCCTGGAGCGCGGTTTGCAGCATCCGGTGGGTAATCTCGGGTGCCATGGTTTGATCGGTCGGGCGTCAGCGGGGGTGGCGGAACGGGCGTTGATTGTAGCGCATCCGGCTAGCGCGGGGACGATGCGCCGCGGTTAGCCCGCACCGGTGCGGCGGTCAACTGCCGTGGCGGGTGATGGCGATGCCGAGCAGTATCAGCGCCAGCGTGACCCAGGTTTGCGGGCCGATGGTTGCCGTCAGAAACAGCCAGCTCCAGAAGACGCCGAATACCGGCACCAGATAACCGACCTGCGACATAAACACGGCGCCATTGGCGCGGATGATGGTAAAGCGGATAACAAACGCCATTGCCGTGCCAATCATACCGAGATACAGCACCGAGACAATCGCGCTTACGCCGGCGTCGCCCGGCAGCGGCTGCTCGAGCAAAAATGCCAGCGGCAGCATATACGCCCCGGCGGTCAGCATGGTTGCCGCCGAACAGGAAATCGAGGGCAGATGGGTGATGCGCCGGGCCAAAACGGACGAGACGGCATAGCTGCATCCGGCCCCGACGACGGCCAGCTGGCCGGCCAGCAAGCCCAGCCCGGCGGTCAGCAGCCCGTCGATGAACAGCACCACAACCCCGAGAAAACCGACGCATATCCCGAGGCCGCGCGCCCAATTGATGCGTTCGTCGTCACTGACATAATGCGATAGCAGCAAAGCACAAAACGTCCCGGAGGCCATCAGCAGTGCGGATTCGGCGCTGCTGATAAACTGCTGCCCCCAGTTGATCAAAAAGAACGGCACGGCGCTATTGAGCAGCCCCACCAGACTGATCATTTTCCACTCGCGCAGCGTGCGCGGAAACGCCTGCCGCAGCAGCAGGCTGACCAACAGCAAAAGCACCGCCGCCACCGCAATACGCCACGCCGCAATGCTGATCGGGCCGAAATCGGTGAGCGCCAGGGAGATAAAAATAAACGACCCGCCCCAGATCGCACCGACGAAAAACAGTTTCGACAAGTCAAACCAGGTCGGCTTGCTCAATTCGGTCGGCATACGGGCGCAGGCGGGTGGGTGAGGGGGCACATAGCCGATGGACGGCGGCGGCACCGCCGGGCAGGTAGTCGGCGGCGCAGCAGCGCACATGACCGGCTGGCATGATAGCATAATCGCATGCCGCCCTTGCCCGCATCAACCCGACTGCGCCTCGCCTGCTGGTGCCTGCTCATCGGCGCCGGGCTGCTATTGGTGCAGCCGGGGGCGCTGGCCGCCGAGCAGCATCTGTACTGCCGGGATGACGCCGGCAAGTCGTATTGGGATCAGGTCATTTTCTACACCGAGGATGCCCAAAACCGCCCGCGCCAGCTCCACCCCGCCGAGGTCGATAGCCGCTATCGGCGGATCCATTCGGGCGTCCGGGGCGCGCGGTTATTTGCCGTGTACCGGCACGCCGCCGGCCGGCGCTCATACACCATCTACAGCTACCACCTGCCGACCCGGCGCTATATCAAATCGCATGTGCATTATGTCACCGAGCAAAGCTACCGGCGCAATTTCCGCGAGCCGCTGACGGCGGAGTTGAAGCAATCCTATCAGCGCCCGGATTTGTTCGCGCTGATCCCGGAAAAACCCGACCACGGAGAGATCCCGATCGGCTGGCACAAGGCGTTCTGGCAGTGTAAAAAAATCGGGGTCGGGCGGTACTACTATGAATACCTGCGGCTGTTTGGCATCGATCTGCTGGGTGGCATCAGCTGACCGGGCGCACCGCAAACCGCCTAAATCACCGGCGACGGGCCGGCCTGCACCAGCCGCCGGCCTTCCTCGGTGTCTTCGTATTGCTTGAAGTTGTCGATAAACAGCGCGGCCAGCTTGTTCGCCCCGGCTTCCCACTCGGCCGCATCGGCGTAGCTGCTGCGGGGGTCGAGGATGGCGGGGTCAACGCCGGGCAGACTGAGCGGTATTTCAAGGTTGAAACAGGGAATCACGTGCGTCTCGGCGCGCTCGAATGCGCCGGTCAAAATCGCGTTGATGATGGCGCGGGTGGCGTCGATCGATATGCGCCGACCGGTGCCGTTCCAGCCGGTATTGACCAGGTAGGCGCGGGCGTTCGACGCCCGCATTTTTTTCACCAGTTCATGGCTGTACCGGGTCGGGTGCAGGCTCAAAAAAGCCGCGCCAAAACACGCGGAAAACGTCGGCACCGGCGCGCTTACCCCGCGTTCCGTACCGGCCAGTTTGGCGGTGAACCCGGACAGAAAATGGTACTGCGCCTGCATCGGGGTCAATATCGACACCGCCGGCAGGACCCCGAAAGCATCGGCCGATAAAAACACCACATTGCTCGCCCGGCCTGCTCTGGAGACCGGTTTGATGATGTTGTCGATGTGGTAGATCGGGTAGGACACCCGGCCATTTTCGGTTTTTGAGCTGTCGTCATAATCCACTGAGCCGTCGGCCCGAACCGCCACATTTTCGAGCAGCGCGTCGCGCCGGATAGCGCGATAAATGTCCGGCTCCGACTCGGCATTCAAGCGGATGGTCTTGGCGTAGCAGCCGCCCTCGAAATTGAATACGCCGCGGTCATCCCAGCCGTGCTCATCGTCACCGATAAGCCGCCTGCCGGGGTCGGTTGAAAGGGTGGTTTTGCCGGTGCCGGAGAGTCCGAAAAAGATCGCCGTGTCGCCCGTTGTGCCGACGTTGGCCGAGCAATGCATCGAGGCGATGCCGCGCAGCGGCAAAAAATAATTCATGACCGAAAACAGCCCTTTTTTCATCTCACCGCCGTACCAGGTGCCGCCGATCAGCTGCATCCGCTCGGTCAGGTTAAAGGCCACGAAATTTTCCGAGTGCATCCGCATCTCCTGCCAATGCGGGTTGGTCGTCTTCGAGCCGTTCATCACCACGAAGTCCGGGCGAAAATTTTCCAGTTCCTCCGCATCCGGGCGAATAAACATGTTTTTGACAAAGTGCGCCTGCCAGGCAACCTGCATAACAAAACGGATCGACAGGCGGGTATCGGGGTTGGCGCCGCAGTACGCATCGACGACAAACAGCCGGGTATGGCTCAACTGCCGGGCGACCAGTTGCTTCAGCACCCGCCAGTTTTCCTGACTGAGCGGTTGATTGTCGTTCTTACCCTGATCCGACCACCAGAATGTATCGCGCGTCAGGTCATCGCGGACAATGTACTTGTCCTTCGGCGAGCGACCGGTAAACTCCCCCGTATCCACCGCCACCGCGCCGCTGGCGGTCACTACGCCGCGCTCAAAGCCGCTCAAACTGTCCCGGGTTTCCTCGTCGAACAGCGTCTCGTAGGTGGGGTTGTAAATAATCTGTGTGGGCTGAGCAATGTCGTATTGGGACAGGTCGATTGAATCAGCGATTGAATCGGTGGGTGCGCCGGAGGAGGAGTCGGGCATAATCGGTTTTTACGGTTGGGTTGCGCTGGCGAGCATGGGCGTCTAAAGGCTAGAGTGTAATGTAGTCGAGGGATTGATCACAATCACGGCGCCGATAAAAACGCCGGCGCCAACGCCGGCACCCTGCTGTTTTTCAGTTTTAGCGCACGGCAGTGAAAAAAAATTTTGACCTGCGCACCTGTAAACAGGTAAAGTACCGCGCTTTATGGCTTGCTATCACGCTGCCCGCATTGATGGGGCGATTCTGCATAGCCAGCTGCGCCAACTGCGTATCGGATTCATCCGCCTGAAAACCACCATAGAAAGCCAATACATGCCGCTCCAGATGCTAACGGCGTCGCTTGACGCCCCCATCCAGCCCGGTCAAACGACCGTTTCCCACAATCACAATCGGCGTGGCCGCCTGGCCGGCCTGCTCTGCGGCGGTTATTTGCTGACCCAGGCCGTGCTCGGTCTGGCCGCTGCTGATCAGCCGGTTGATGCGCCCCTCGAACCGGCCTGGACAGTCGCCCGGGTCAAGCGCGGCGACACCCTGTCGCGGATCTTCCAACGCCACGGTTTGCCGGTCGGGCAGGCGATACGGATTGCCGCGTTGGACACCGCCGCCGGGCTGCTGACCATCCGCCCCGGCGAGGCGATCAAACTGATGATGGCAGACCGGCAACTGATGCGGCTGAGCTACGCCGTCAGCGCGCTCGAAACGCTGCAAATCCACCGTGAGGATAATCGGTTTGTCGCCGCCGTGCAGACGCGACAGCCGACCATCCGGATTCGGGCCGAACACGCGACCATCTGGGGGTCGCTGCTGGGCGCGGCCAATGACGCGGACATCGGCCACAGCGTGATCTATCAATTCATCGAGCTGTTTGGCTCAAGGGTCGATTTCACGACCGGGATTCGCGCCGGCGACCGGTTTTCGATTATTTTTGAAGAGCATTATCTGGATAACAAAAAGCGCGTCGGGGGGCAGATTCTGGCTGCCGAACTGAGTATGCAAGGCAAAACGCTGTACGCCGTCAGGCACATCGACGACAGCGGCGCGGTCGAGTACTATGCGCCGGACGGCAGCGGCGTCAAGAGCGCATTCTTGAGAACACCGATGCAGTTTGCCCGCGTCACCTCCGGCTACCAGACCAAACGCTACCATCCGATTTTGAAAAAGTGGCGGGCGCATAGAGGGGTGGACTACGGCGCGCCGATGAAAACGCCGATTCTCGCCACCGGCAACGGCACCGTGCGGTTGGTCGGCTCGAGGCGCGGCTACGGTCGCACCGTGATCATTCGGCATAATGAAAAAATTCAGACGCTGTATGCGCATCTGCACAATTTTGCCGCCGGCATCCGCCCCGGCAGCCGGGTAGAGCAGGGCGACATCATCGGCTACGTCGGCCAGACCGGGTGGGCAACCGGGCCGCATCTGCACTATGAGTTTCAGGTCCACGGCCGACACATGGATCCGCTGACGGTCGAACTGCCGGACTCACAGTCGATCGAGAAAAAATATCTGGCTGAATTTGTCCGCCATGCCGAGCAGCAACTGGTGCGCTTGAACGACTTGAAAAAGACCGCCATCGCCCGCAACCAGCCGCCGGACGAGAGCCATATTCAATAGCGCCAACCTGATATTTTTCGGCCGTGCAGTGCCGCCTCGCATCAGACTATGCCGCCGGTGACACGGCCTGACCCGGCGCATAGCCCGACCGACCGGACAAACCGCTGCGCCGCTGCCGACCGCCGTCTGGCCGTGGCCGGCACGCAGCGGCGGCGCCCCCGCCCTTGAGGGTAAAGCCGATGCCCGGACCAACCGACGCGCTGGCAATCGGGCTCATGTCCGGCACCAGTGTAGACGGCATTGACGCCGTGCTGGCGGCGCTCGCCTACCACGCCGGACAGCTTGCCCGGGTTGATGTCCTGGCCTGTGCCCACCACCCCATACCGGCCGACCTCACGGCGCAAATCCATGCGCTCATGCTGCCCGGTGAGAATGAAATTGACCGCGCCGGGGCGGTGCATATCCAACTCGCCGAACTGTATGCCGCCGCCGCCCGGGCGTTAATCGACCGGTCGAGCGGCGAGATTGCCGTGATCGGCTGCCATGGACAGACCATCCGCCACCGGGCCGATGCGCACCCCGCGTTCACCTGGCAGCTTGGCTGCGGCGCGACTCTGGCCCAGCGCACCGGGCTGCCGGTGGTGACGGATTTTCGCAGCGCGGACATCGCCTGCGGCGGTCAGGGGGCGCCGTTTGCACCCGCGCTGCATCGCGCGATCTTCGCCAGCGATACCGAACACCGGGCTATCGTCAATCTCGGCGGCATCGCCAACCTGACGCATCTGCCCTCGCCGGGCACGGGCGAGGTGATCGGCTTCGATACCGGGCCGGCAAATACGCTGCTGGATGACTGGTATCGGCGGCACCACCCGGGCGGGTTCGATCAGGCCGGCGCATGGGCCGCGCAGGGCCGGGTGATCGATCCGCTGCTGCGTTTTTTGTTATCCGATGCGTATTTTTCCCGGGCGGCCCCGAAAAGCACCGGGCGGGAAATGTTCAACCGCCACTGGCTGGAGCGCAAACTCGACCGCTTTGCCGACCGGGCCGACCGCGACGCTCTCGAGCCGCAGGACATTCAAGCCACGCTGACCGCACTGACCGCGCACAGCATTTGCGATCAGGTGGCGGCTTTGCGGCCGTCGGTGGCGGCGATCTATTGTTATGGCGGCGGGGTAAACAACACCGCCTTGATGCAGATGCTGACGCAAAACAGCCGCGCCCGCGTCTGCACCACCGAGGCGCTGGGGTTGGCGCCGCAGCAGGTCGAGGCCTGCACGTTTGCCTGGCTCGGCCACCAGACCTTGAATCGCATCCCGTCAACGCTGCCGGCGGTGACCGGTGCCGCGCGCGCCACCGTTGCCGGCGCGCTGTATTTCCCCTGAAACAGTCGCACAAGCGGCCGGCGAATGGTATGTTTCAACCCCACGGCAGTCGTCATGCCACGACACTGCTTCAGCCCGCATTGACCCGGCTTTGGCGCCCTTGAACCCGATGAATTTCCTACAGCAGCTTCGCTGGCGCGGCCTGTTGCACCAAACCGCCGGCGATCAACTCGAATCGCATCTCGACGCCGGCGCGCGCGTGGCCTACTGCGGCTTTGACCCGACCGCCGACAGCCTGACCGTCGGCAACCTGCTGTCGATCAAAATGCTGATGCACTGGCAGCGCTGCGGTCACCGGCCGATCGTGCTGCTCGGCGGCGGCACCGGCCTGATTGGCGACCCGTCGGGCAAGGACAGTGAACGCAGCCTGCAAACGTATGAGGTGGTGCAGCACAATATCCACCAACAGAGCAAAATTTTCCACCAACTGCTCGACTTCGACCGCACTACCCGCAACCGCGCCCTGCTGGTGAATAACCATGACTGGCTGAAGGAGCTGTCCTTCATTCAAATGCTGCGCGATACCGGCAAATATTTTTCCGTCAATCAGATGATGCAGCGCGACGCGGTCAAAGATCGGCTGCACAACCGCGATCAAGGCATCAGCTACACTGAATTCAGCTATGTATTGCTGCAAGCGTATGATTTTCTGCATCTGTATCGGCAGCACCAATGCAGCCTGCAACTGGCCGGCTCGGATCAATACGGCAACATTGTCTCCGGCATGGATCTGATTCGCCGTTGCTGCGGCCCGGACGCCCGCGCCTTTGGCGTCACCAACAAGCTGGTGACCAAATCAGACGGCACAAAAATCGGCAAATCCGCCGGCAATACGGTCTGGCTCAGCGCCGATCGCACCTCGGCGTACACCTTCTACCAATTCTGGCTGAATACCGACGACGCCGATATCATCAAGTTTCTCAAGTGGTTTACGTTTCTCGAGCGGGAGCAAATCGATGCGCTGGACAGCGCGCATCAGACTGCGCCGCATCAGCGCGAAGCGCACCGGCAACTGGCCGCGCACCTCACCCGGCTGGTGCATGGCGAAAGCGCTCTTGGCGATGCGGTGCGCGCGTCTGCCGTGCTGTTTGGCGGCGGCGACGTCAGCGCGGTCGATGCGGCCACATTGGACGAACTGTTTGCCGACGCGCCCGGGTTTGAATTCGACCGGGCGGCGCTGGGCGGGGAGGGCAGCGATATCGTGCCCATCCTGGTGCAGACCGGGCTGGCGGCCTCGAACAGCCGCGCGCGCGAGCTGATCAAAGATGGCGCCATCGCGGTAAACGGCGACAAAATCGCGCAGGCCATCCGACTGAACGCCGAGCGGCTGCTGCACGGACATACTGTTTTGCTCAAACGCGGCAAAAAAAACTGGGTGATAACCCGCTGGAAATAACCCGCTCAGCCAGCGCCGCCAATACCGGACAACGGTCAACCGGCGTTATTGTACAATCCATCGAGCAACCCGATCATCTCAACCATCCCTACCGGAGCGCAGACCTATGAATGCAAAACACGTTATCAACACCGAGCACGCGCCAAGTGCCATCGGCACCTATTCGCAGGCGATCAAAGCCGGTAATACGGTGTATATTTCCGGCCAGATTCCGCTGTACCCGGCAACGATGGAAGTCGTCAACGACAGCTTCGAGGCGGCCGCCCACCAGGTGTTCAAAAATCTACGGGCGGTCGCCGACGCGGCCGGCGGTACGCTCAAAGACGCGGTCAAACTGAATATCTACCTGACCGACCTGGCCAATTTTGCCGCCGTCAACGAGGTCATGGCGCAATATTTCCAGCCGCCCTACCCGGCGCGCGCCGCCGTCGGGGTTGCCAGCCTGCCCAAGGGCGTGCCGATAGAAATCGAAGCCGTGCTGGTTATCGCCGAATAGTCTCCGTCTGGCCGGCCCGGCCTGATGGCCCATCGCCCGGTGGCGGACGGGGCCGCAGTGCTTTCGATCGGCTGACAGCGACGACACGTCACATTCACCCGTCAACCCGGCCACGGCCATCGCAGATCCCCGTCATCCGCTGCAAACCCTGCCCGGCGTCGGCCCCCGGATGGTGCAAAAACTCGAGCGCCTCGGCATACAGACGCCGATGGATTTGCTGTTCCATCTGCCGGTGCGCTATCAAGACCGCACCCGGGTCAACCCGATTGGCAGCCTGCGGCCGGGCGCCGACGCGGTGGTTGCCGGACAAATACAGGGCATCGATATACGCCGGGGTCGGCGGCGCAGTTTGCTGGTGCAGGTAACCGACGGCAGCGGCGCGCTGCTCCTGCGCTTCTTCCATTTCAATCCGTCGCAGCAGGCCGGCTTTGAGAACAACACGTGGATACAGTGCTACGGCGAGGTGCGACGCGGGGCCGGCCTGCTGGAAATGGTGCATCCCGAATACCGGCTCTGCGCCACCGAGGCCGCGGCAGCCGACACCGAAGCGACCCTGACCCCGATTTATCCCGGCACACAAGGCGTGACCACGACCACTATGCGGCGGCTGGTGGAGCAGGCATTGCAGCGCGAACTGGCCGCGTTACCGCCGCTGTTGCCGGAGCCGCTGGCGCGGGAATTCAACTTGATGGAGCTGGCCGCGGCCCTGCAGATGATGCATCGTCCACCGCCGGACTGCGATATCGAGGCGCTCAAAAATGGCGCGCATCCGTGTCAGCAGCGGTTATCGCTGGAAGAGCTGATGGCGCACCACCTGTCCTTGTCCCGCCTGCGTGAGCAGCGCGAGCAGCAGCGTTCACCCGCGCTGCCGAGATTGCCCGGCCCGACGTCGAGCTGGCAGAAACTAAGCCGGACACTCGACTTCACCCTCACCCCGGCGCAACTGCGCGTGATCGAGGAGATCAGCGCCGACCTCGGCCTGGCCATGCCCACCCTGCGGCTGATTCAAGGCGATGTCGGTGCCGGCAAAACCATTGTCGCGGCGGCGGCGGCATTGCAGGCCATCGACAACCGGTATCAGGCGGCCCTGATGGCGCCGACCGAATTGCTGACCGAACAGCATCGCAGAACCTTTCTCGGCTGGCTGCAACCGCTGGACATCAGCGTTGCCTGGCTGACCGGCAAACTGCCGGCGGCACAACGGCGGGAGACGTTGCAACAGATCCGCGACGGCCGGCACCAGCTGATCATCGGCACCCATGCATTGTTGCAAAAGCAGGTCGAATTTCATCGCCTCGGCCTGGTCATTGTCGATGAACAGCATCGGTTTGGCGTCGGACAGCGGCTGGCGCTGCGCAACAAAGGCGCGGACGGACAGGTGCCGCACCAGATCATCATGAGCGCGACGCCGATTCCCCGCTCCATGGCGATGATTTTTTATGCCGATCTGGACCTGTCCAGCATCGATCAGATGCCGCCCGGCAGATTACCGGTGATCACCGTCGCGCTGCCCAACAACCGCCGCAGCGAAGTGGCCACCCGCATCCGCCGCCACTGTCTGGCCGGCAATCAGGTGTACTGGGTGTGCCCCCTGATCGAAGAATCGGAAAAATTGCAGGCCCAGGCCGCGGTCGAAACCTGCGAGGTGCTCCGGCAGATGCTGCCGGAGCTGTGCATTGAATTGATTCACGGGCGCATGGCGGCCAGACAAAAAGACGCCTTGATGCAGCGATTCCATAGCGGTGAAGTCGATTTGCTGGTCGCGACAACGGTGATCGAAGTCGGCGTCGATGTCCCCAGGGCGAGCCTGATGGTGATCGAAAACGCGGAAAGACTGGGGCTGGGACAGCTGCATCAGCTCAGAGGGCGGGTCGGGCGCGGGGCGCAGCAGGCCTCCTGCGTCCTGCTGTATCAGCCGCCGCTCAGCCGCCTGGCGAAAGAGCGTCTGACGGTTTTGCGCAGCACCGGCGACGGGTTTCAGATCGCCGAAAAGGATTTGCAGCAGCGCGGCCCGGGCGAAATGCTGGGCACCCGTCAGGCCGGAGTGCAGCAGATGAAAATTGCCAACCTGCATCGTGATGCGCATTTACTGCCGCTGGTCAAACAGCTGGCGCACCGGCTGCGTCGAGACTACCCCGACCACGTCCCGCCGCTGATCCAACGCTGGGTCAGTGAACGGGAAAACTATGCCGTCGTCTGATGCCCCCGACGCTATCCGCCTATCTGCGTTTAACCCGCCTCGATCGGCCAATCGGGGCATTTTTGCTGCTCTGGCCGACTCTGTGGGCGCTGTGGTTGGCCGCCGATGGCCGGCCCGACGCGACGATCGTGGTCATTTTTATCGCCGGCACGCTGGCGATGCGCGCGGCCGGCTGCGTCCTCAACGACTATGCCGACCGCCGCTTTGACGGCCGGGTTGAACGCACCCGAAACCGGCCGCTGGTGACCGGTGAAATCAGCGGCCGCGCGGCTCTGGGGTGTTGTTGTTGTCTGCTGCTGGTGGCGCTGCTGCTGGTCATGCAGCTCAACTGGCAGACCCGGGTCGCCGCCGTGCCGGCGGCATTGGTTGCCGCGGTCTATCCCTATTGCAAGCGCTTTACCCACCTGCCGCAGCTGGTATTGGGCGTGGCGTTTTCATTCGGCATCCCGATGGCCTACCTCGCGCTGCGCACGGCCCTGCCGCTCGAAGCCGGGCTGCTGTGGTGCGCCAATTTTGCCTGGATCGTGGCGTACGATACCCAATACGCGATGGCCGACCGCCCCGACGATGTGAAAATCGGCGTCAAATCCAGCGCGATTTTGTTTGGCCGGCACGACAATCTGATCATCGGGCTGCTGCACCTGAGCAGCCTCACCGTGCTCGCAATCATCGGCTACGCAAACGGCTTCAGCTGGCATTACTATCTGGCGCTTGGGCTGGCGCTTTGCTGCGCCGTCTATCAGCAGGTTTTGTGCCAACACCGGGAGCGCGCTCAGTGCCTGCGCGCTTTTCAGAATAACAACTGGTTTGGCGCCGTGATCTTTGCCGGCATTGTGCTGGTCGCGTGACCGCATCCACCCCGGTGCGCCGCTACCCCGGCGGCAATCCGGCGCGCGCGCCGGTAGAGCCAAACCCGCCCTGGCCGCGCGGTGATTGACTGAAATCGTCCACCGGCGTGAACTGCGCCTGCACCACGGGGATCACCACCAACTGCGCAATGCGATCGCCGGGCTGGATGGTAAACGCCCGCGCGCTGCGATTCCAGCAGGAAACCAGCACCGGGCCCTGATAATCCGAATCGATCAGGCCGGCCAGATTGCCCAGTACGATGCCGTGTTTGTGGCCCAGACCGGAGCGCGGCAGCAGCACCGCGGCCAGCCCCGGGTCGGCGAGATGCACGGCGATACCGGTGGCAATCAATTCCGTCTGTCCGGGCGACAACAGCAGCGGCGCATCGATGCAGGCGCACAGATCCAACCCGGCTGCGCCCGCGGTCGCATACCGCGGCAAACCAAATTCATGTTCGATGCGGGGGTCGAGAATCTTGATTTCGATGTGCGCTTTCATCCCGTGTTTTCGGTTACATCGACCTGATGGCTGAAATCCGGCTGAATCGGCGTCGGTCGGCGGTTTTCATCGATGCAGACATAGGTATAGATCGCCTGGGTCACCTTGAGATGCTGGCCCAGCATTTTTCGCCGCACCCAGATTTCGATGTGCACCGAAATAGACGTCACGCCGATTTTTTCGGTGCGGCAAAAACAACTGACCTGATCGCCGACGTATACCGGCAACTGAAACTCCATGCCCTCGACCGCCACCGTGACCAGCCGCCCCTTGACGATATAACTCGCGTATATCGCCCCGGCAATGTCCATCTGCGACATGATCCAGCCGCCGAAAATATCGCCGGAGGGGTTGGCATCCGCCAGCATCGCGATCGTGCGCAGCGCCAGCATGCTGCTCTCCGGGAAAGGTACTTCGCCGGTCTCTGGTGTGGGGTTATCCGCCATGGTCATTCATCATTGTTTGCCTCTGTTCCAATATTGATTTCAATCCCGGCCCGCCGAGGTCGAAAAATGCGGCCGGACAAACCGGCCGCGACTACAGCACCGGGTTAAAGTAATGGCGGCCGGAGGTGATGCCGTTTACCTCCTGCATCAGCAGTTGATAATGCTCTTCATTGTCCAGAAAGTGGGTGTTTTCCGCATTCACCATCAACAGCGCCGAGCTGTTGTAGGTCAGAAAATAACGCGCATACGCATCCGTCAACTGCTCCAGATAATGCCGTTCGATCGCGCGCTCGAACAGCACGCCGCGTTTGCGAATGCGGCTGAGCAGCACGTCGATCGGCGCCTGTAGATAAATGACCAGATCCGGCGCGGATGTCTCCAGCGCAAGTTGACGGTATACCTGTTCGTACAGGTGCAATTCGTCTTCGTCCAGCGTGACGCGGGCAAACAGCGGGTCTTTCGCCAGCATAAAATCCAGCACATGCGTCGCGATGAACAGGTCATCCTGCCGCAGTTGCCGCAGTTGCTTAATCCGTTGGAACAGGAAGAAAAGCTGTGTTTGCAGCGCATATTGGCCGGGGGCTTTGTAGAAGCGCTCCAAAAACGGATTGTCTTGCGGCTGCTCAAGCAGCAATCCGGCGCCAATCGACGCGGCTATTTTACGCGCCAGCGTGGTCTTGCCGACCCCGACCGGCCCTTCCACTACGATGTGTTTCTTTGTGTTAATCAAAGCACCCAATCACGTTGCACCGCATTTGCCCGCCGCACGCATGCGGCTATCGATGGATCATCACCCCCCGCTCGACAGCGGCGGCAGTGACAGCAATCGAACCAACCCGTATACTCGGCGCTTGACCCGACCGGGTTTTGAACCCACACTCGCCGGCGCCATCGAGACCGACCGCAACCCCATCGTTGAACCGCATTTTGCAGATGAAACTTCTATTCGACCTGTTCCCGCTGCTGGTTTTTTTCGCTGCCTTCAAATTGTACGACATTTATGTCGCCACTGCGGCAGCCATTTTAGCGACGCTGATCCAGGTTGCCATATTCTGGCTGCGGCATCGACGCTTCGAAACCATGCACCTGGTCACGCTGGCGATACTCTGCCTGTTCGGCGGCATGACGATCGTATTTCAAAACGACGCATTTATCAAATGGAAGCCCAGCATCATCAACTGGATCTTCAGCCTGATCATCTTCGGCATGCTGGTGTTTGCCAGAAAATCCGCACTGGAATACGTCATGGGCGGGCAGTTAACGCTGCCGCCGCCGGTCTGGCGGCAGGTCAACATTGCCTGGGGGTTGTTCTTTCTGTTCATCGGCGCCCTCAACCTGTATATCGCGTTCTACTACAACCCCGGCGCCTCGGCCGAGGCCAGGCTCGAGACCTGGGTCAACTTCAAGGTATTCGGCCTGCTCGGCCTGACCCTCGTGTTCAGCGTTCTGCAAATGCTGTTCATTTTCAAACACATCAAACCGAGCCGGGACGAAACATAGCACCGCCCGGCCGCTCCGACCAACCACTTTTGCCAACCCGGACCGCCATGTACTACTCTATCTATGCCACCGACCACCCCGACAGCCTGGCGCATCGCATCGCCGCCCGCCCGGCCCATGTCGCCCGCCTGAAGGCCCTGATCGACCAGGGGCGCCTGCTGGTTGCCGGGCCGAATCCGGCAATCGACAGCGCTGACCCGGGCGACGCCGGCTTTTCCGGCAGTGTCATTATCGCGGAATTTGAATCACTCGATGCGGCGCGCAGCTGGGCCGATGAAGACCCCTACCTCGCAGCGGGGGTTTACCGGCAGGTCGAAGTCAAACCTTTTCGCAAGGCACTGCCCTGAGTGTCGCGGCGGCGGCCTGGTCGGCCTGATTGGCCTGGTCGAGCCGCCGCCAGACGCTGCCCTGCTTGACCTGTTCATCCAGCAGTTGCAGCCATTTTTCGTGCTCTGAACATTCCGCCTCGGTGGCTTTGACCACCGGGGTCGGGCAGTGCTCGCTGAGCAGCTGTGGCTGCTCGGCCGCCCAGCCGCCGCCGTGCATCCGATCCGCCGATGCGCCCAGCAGCGTGATTTGACCGCCGGTCATCGCCAGGTACACGTCGGCCAGAATTTCCGCATCCAGCAGGGCGCCGTGCAGCGTGCGCTGGGTATTATCGACCTGATAGCGCTGGCACAAGGCATCCAGGCTGTTCTTCTGCCCCGCATGCAACTGCCGTGCCAGCACCAGCGTATCCAGCACCGTACAGTGCGCCTCGACCACGCCGTCGCCCAGCTTCGCCCGGGCGAACTCATGGTTCAAAAAGCCGACGTCGAACGGCGCATTATGGATAATCAACTCGGCACCGCCAATAAACGCCAGCAACGCTTCCGCCAGCCCGGCAAACACCGGTTTATCTTCCAACTGCCGGTCGGTAATCCCGTGCACCTCGACCGCCCCCGCCTCAATCTGCCGCTGCGGGTTGATATAGTGATGAAAGGTATTGCCGGTGATGTGCCGGTCGATCAACTCCACACAGCCAATCTCGATGATCCGATGCCCCTGCGACACCTCCAGCCCGGTGGTCTCGGTATCGACGACGATGCGTCTCATGCGGCGCGCCCCAGCATACGGTCGATCGCCTGGTTTGCCAGCGCATCGGCCTGCTCGTTGCCGACGTTGCCGGCATGGCCTTTCACCCAGTGCCACTCAACCCGATGCTGCTGCTGCAATCGATCCAGCATCTGCCATAAATCCTGATTCTTGACCGGTTTTTTCGCCGCCGTTTTCCAGTTTGACCGTTTCCACTTGTGCAGCCAGCGGGTAATGCCGTCGCGCACATAGCGTGAATCCGTATACAGCTGTACCTGCGACGCCCGGCTCAGGGCGGTCAGCGCCTCGATTGCCGCCTGCAGCTCCATGCGATTATTCGTCGTCTCCGGCACCGCGCCGTTAAAACACTTGTGCTGCGTCCCCCAGATGAGCACCGCCCCCCAGCCGCCCGGCCCGGGATTCCCCCGGCAGGCACCGTCGGTATAGATCGTCACGATGCCGCTCACTCCGGGCAGAGCTCCCTGGCCGCCAGTTTGCTTTTCGCCGCCGGCTGGCGCACCGAGCGCAGCACCGCGGGAATCAACTGCGGCCAGCGCAGCCGGCCAACCTGCCCGCCGGCAATGCGCTCGCGCTTGCGCCCGATGACAACGTACACCGCGCCAAACCCCGGCCACCAGCGCGCCCCCGCCTGCTCCATAAACGCCAGTTTTTGCCGCCATTTGTCGCTTTGAATCGGCGGCTTATACGCCAGCATACCGGCGCCGGCCAGGTCGAACCCCAACAGCGCCAGCCAATCCTGCACCCGCCGCACGCGGTAGCACCCGCTCATCGGCAGCGCCCCGATGCCACTCAGCCAGCGCATGCCGCCCCACAGACTGAGTCGATTGAAACCGATGATGACCGCATAGCCTTCCGGCGCCAGCACCTGACTGACCTCGCGCAGCACCGCATGCGGGTCGCTGCAAAAATCCAGCGTATGCGGCAGGAAGATCAAATTATGCGATCGATCGCCAAACGGCAACGCCGCCGCCCGCGCTACGGCGGTGGGCTGCGCTTGATTTTGCCGCCCGGCGCCGACCTGCTTCAGGTAGCCGTTCGACAGCGTGACGCGATAGCCGGTCTCGATATTTTCCGCCAGATCGATTATCGGCAGGCCGAGCTGCAAACTGTACGGATAATAGCCCGCCGGCAGCAGCGTCTCGCATTGCCGCTGCTCATTTTGCAGCAGCCACTGCCCCAGCGGCGACGCAAACCAATTCGATATTTTAGAATCTGCAAACATGCTGCGGTGTATTTTATCAATTTATCGACGCCAATGGCGTACCGTGCAGGTGTATAAGTCCAGGGCCTTTTGGGTATTTGTTCGTCTCCTGTAGATTTTGTGAGTCTCGTATCTCAAGGCTGTCGGCCTGGCCGTTTCCGAAACCGCTGACCCGGTGATGGCTGCGTTGATGGTTTGGCCGGGCTGTTTGTGGGGGTAAACAGGGTGTTTTGCGCAGAAAAACGCGATGAAACCCATCAAATTCTTTATACAACCCGCATTATTGCCTGTTTTCACGGCCGCTATTTGCCGATAAGGGGGGGAATATCCCGGAGGGGGCGCCAAACAATGATATTAATGCAGTCAGATAGCGGGAACTAAAATCAAAAACACGACACTAACACAAGCTGTGGAATTTGCTGATATGGGCGATTCAAGGATTGTTTGTCGAATCCGACTGGATGGATTCCGCAAGGAAGTCAAGAAAGACCTGGATGGATTCCACAGATACATGGAGGAAATTCGCGAAGGAGATTGCGAGCGAGAACCAGATTGAACGGGAGATGTGCAGGCGCAGGTTGCTGAATTGTAATATGAGGTAAAGCAATGCATTGTCAGGGTCAAGGCAACGTATTGCTAAAATTCAGTGGGTTTGATTTGTCGCTTGAGATCCTGTAACGGCGCCGCCTTTTTCAGGTGGCGCCTTTTTTATGTCTGGGGGGCGGCTGACGGGGCGGTATTTGGGTTGTTGGCAAGCTGGCCACACAGCCAGATTGGAACGCCACACCCCGGTGTGTCGTTGGTTGGCGGTATGGCTGGCTGGCGGTGGTGTTGGCGGGTATGGAAATCGGGGGTGCAGGGGGTCGGTTTTCCTTGTCCGGTGGGGGGCTGACTGCCAGTTTGCAGTGTAATGCCTTGGTATTGCCCGATTGTCGGGAGTTGCGCCGGGGAGGGGTCGAGTTTGTTGTTGTAGTCGGCTTTGGTGAACCGGTGCCGGTTGCACACGGGATTGGCGACGACGCGGTCTAAGGGGCGGCGTTGCGCTGTTTATTGCGGAATCTGGCGGTTTTGACGGGGTCGCCGATCTCGGTCTGGCCTTCCCGGTGGTGGATGATCGGGTTCATGTTTCAAAGGAGCACAGGCATTCCTGCCTGTGTTTATTTCTATTTCGCGGGTTGGAAAACCCGCGCTCCTTTTGCTCCTTTTGGATGCCCCGGTTAGTACCCCGGAACCCGTCATTCCCGCGGAAGCGGGAATCCAGTTTTACGCGGTACTAACCGGCCTGTCGCTGGATATTGCCCGGGACTGGGTCCCGCTTCCGCGGGAATGACGGCTTTGAGGCAAAAAGAATCATCTGGTTGTTGCACTTTGGACTGGAAGTCAGCCTGTCCGGGATCAACTTTTCTGTGTTCCGCCCGACATCCGTCGGTGATTCCGATGCTGACGATACAATTGCGAAAGTGCTGCCGGCATTCTGAACTGTGTTCCGGGCGTTTCTTATGGGTGTCGGCCAGGCTTTACTGATTTGCCGATTCTGCGAATATTTCCCTTAGTTCAGTACGGTCGTATTCGGATAATCTGTCCAAGGGTTTTTCTACACCTTGACATAACAGGCTCGGTACTTTTGAGTCAAGGTTCAATTTTTCTGCGAATATAGAGGTAAGCTTTCTGTTTTCGCCCACAAGTATCCGGTAACGGATAATCCCCTCAGCGACATAGTTGTCTTCGTCTCGACAGGACAGGGAGTCGATAAGATAAGCGGCCAGTTTCGTATCGTAGTCATCTTCCCTTGTTTGTGTGAAGTGGGGAAATTGCAGTAATTCCCAGTTTTCGGATTCTTGCAATTGCGTATACAGGGCACCATCTTTGTTGAAAATAGCATCCTCTACGGAAGAAGGAGCAATAGTGGCCTCTTCCGTTTCCGCTCTTTTTACTGACTCCAGTGCCTGATCTCGACGCTCCTGTTGCTTGATGCTGTTAATGATTGTAATCGCTTTTTGTAATTGTTCCTGGTCCGGTTTGCTTGCAAGGTCAACGTCACGAAGGTCTGCCAGATTGAGATTGGCATTTGAGATATCTGATCCGGCAAGATAAGCCTCGCGCAGGTCTGCGCCCTGAAGCTCGGCCTCTCTCAAATCTGCGCCCTGAAGCGCGGCGTAACGCAGGTCTGCGCCCTGAAGTTTGGCGGAACGCAGGTCTGCGCCCTGAAGCTCGGCCTCGCTCAAATCTGCGCCCTGAAGCGCGGCGTAAAGTAGGTCTGCGCCCTGAAGTTTGGCGGAACGCAGGTCTGCGCCCTGAAGCTCGGCCTCGCTCAAATCTGCGCCCTGAAGCGCGGCGTAATGCAGGTCTGCGCCCTGAAGTTTGGCGTAACGCAGGTCTGCGCCCTGAAGCTCGGCTTCGGTCAGGTCTGCGCCCTGAAGCGCGGCGAAACGCAGGTCTGCGCCCTGAAGCGCAGCCTGGTAAAGGTTTGCGTTCTGAAGCGCGGCCTCGGTCAGGTCTGCGCCCTGAAGCTCGGCCTGGTAAAGGTTTGCGTTCTGAAGCTCGGTGTAGCTCAGGTCTGCGCCCTGAAGCGCGGCCTGGTCAAGGTTTGCGTTCTGAAGCTCGGCGTAGCTCAGGTCTGCGCCCTGAAGCGCGGCCTCGGTCAGGTCTGCGCCCTGAAGCGTGGCGAAACTCAGGTCTGCGCCCTGAAGCGCGGCCTGGTCAAGGTTTGCGTTCTGAAGCGCGGCGTAACGCAGGCTTGCGCCCTGAAGCTCGGTCTGGTAAAGGTTTGCGTTCTGAAGCTCGGTGTAGCTCAGGTCTGCGCCCTGAAGCTCGGCGTAACGCAGGTCTGCACCCTGAAGCTCGGCTTGGTAAAGGTTTGCGTTCTGAAGCGCGGCATAACGCAGGTCTGCGTTCTGAAGCGTGGCGTAACGCAGGTCTGCGCCCTGAAGCGCGGTGCTGAACAGGTTTGCGCCCTGAAGCGTGGCGTAACGCAGGTCTGCGTCGCACAATATTGTACCACTCAGATTTGCATACCTGAAAGCGCGTTCTTGCAATGGAAGTGACTTTGCATGTCGGCACCAGATGAGGGAGCCAGGTTCAATCTTGGTTTCACAATCAGTCCGGTCATCGGGACTTTGGAATTTGCACGCGGCGAGATGGGTTGCCAGAATCTCGGGTGGGGGTTCTTCCTTCACCAAAATCTGCTGTTCGAGTTTATACTTGCAGTCAAGTGCACGCCATTTTAGACAAGCATTGTAGAATATAGAATTTTCCATTGTGCCGCCTGGAATATCTGCGATAACGAGAACAAAAAGCCCTGTTGCCGCTGATGCAAATATAGCTGCCTGGCGTTTCCATGGGGATTGTCTCCACCATTCTTTCCAACCTTTATCTGGCGCTACGATGCGTGGCCAACGCCACCACAGCAGGAGGATGTCCAACAGTATCGCTGCGCGGTGCCACCAAGTGATTGGCTCGCTTTGATAGGTAAGGAAATGTATTTCGGCGTATATCAAAATGATCGGCGATAACAAGACAATCGAGATGAAGACGACTACAACCCACAAAATCCATTGGGCGTCCTTTTGTTGATCATCTGCCACAAGAAAATGTGCCAGCGGTGCAGGAAATAATAAACCAGGCGCATTTATTCTTTTATTGTAGAACGCCGGGGTGTGCCGGTCATCATCGAGCGCTGAGATGTACCGGTGCACTTTAGTTGAAAGAAACATCGCCTGTATAAGTACGTTGAGGTGCAGGAAAAGAAGAATCAACGGCGCGAATACGAAGAACCACACAACCGACGCACCGGTATTGATAATCGGTATTTGCACATTGCCATTACGAAACAACAGTTCATCGTCGGCTGATAAGATGGTGACAGCGATATAGGACGCGATCACGAGATAGGTGACATAGACGGCACGAAAGTTACGTGCGCTGTCATTTGCCGCGTCAAGAAAATGCGCGGTATCGGGGAAGGAGGCTGGTTGTTCTTGTGCCATGGAGAGTTAAGCCATAGAGTCAGTTATAGTCAGAATCGGTGTATGCTGGGGGCCTCCACTAACAAAAAGTAAGATACGTGATGATTTATGCCGGATAATGCTTGTTTCGGTGTTTTTATGTCAAGGCTTTTTTCGGGGGCGGTTGCTGGGTGGGGGGTTGCTCGGGCTGATTGCGGTTGATTTTGCCAGGGGGCGGCTTTTTTCAGGTGGCGCTTTTTTTATGTTCGGGGACGGCTGACGGGGCGGTATTCGGGTTGTTGGCAAGCTACCCACACAGCCGGATTGAAAAGCCATACCCCGGTGTGCCGTTGGTTGGTGGTATGGCTGGTCGGGGGTGGTGTCGGCGGGTATGCAAACCCGGGGCGCAGGGGGTCGGTTTTCCTCGTCCGGCGAGGGGCTGACTGCCAGTTTGAAGTGCAATACCTTGGTATTATCCGATTGCCGGGAGTTGCGCAGGGGAGCGGTCGAGTTCGTCGTTGTTGTAGTCGGTTTTGGTGAACCGGTGCCGGTTCCACACGGGATTGGCGACGACGTGGTCTAAGGGGCGGCGTTGCTCTGTTTATTGCGGAATTTGGAGATTTTGACGGGGTCGCCGGTCTCGGTCTGGCCTTCCCGGTGGCGGATGATCGGGTTCATGTTGGTTTCAAAGGAGCACAGGCATTCCTGCCTTTGTTTATTTCTATTTCGCGGGTTGGAAAACCCGCGCTCCTTTTGGATGCCCCGGTTAGTACCCCGGAGCCCGTCATTCCCGCGGAAGCGGGAATCCAGTTTTACACGGTACTAACCGGCCTGCCGCTTGATATTGCCCGGGACTGGGTCCCGCTTCCGCGGGAATGACGGCTTTGAGGCAAAAAGAATCATCTGGTTGTTGCACTTTGGACTGGAAGTCAGTCTGTCCGGGATCAACTTTCCTGTGTTTCGCCCGATATCCGTCGGTGATTCCGATGCTGATAATACAATTGCGAAAGTGCCGCCGGCATTCTGAACTGTGATCCGGGCATTTCTTATGGGTATCGGCTAGGCTTTACTGATTTGCCGATTCTACGAATAATACCCTTAGTGTAGTACGGTCTTTTTCGGATAATCCGTCCAAGGATTTTTCTACACCTTGACATAACAGGCTCGGTACTTTTGGGTAAAGGTTCAATTTTTCTGCGAATCTAGAGGTAAGTTTTCTGTTTTCGCCCACAAGTATCCGGTAACGGATAATCCCCTCAGCGACATAGCTGTCTTCGTCTCCACAAGACAAGGAGTCGATAAGATAAGCGGCCAGTTTCGTATCGTAGCCATCTTCCCATGTTTGTGTGAAGTGGCGAGTTCTCAGTAATTCCCGGTTTTCGGACTCTTGCAATTGCTTATACAGGGCACTGCCTTCGCTGAAAATGGCATCCTCTATGGAAGAAGGGGCAATAGTGGCCTCTTCCGTTTCCGCTCTTTTTACTAACTCCAGTGCCTGGTCTCGACGCTCCCGTTGCTTGATGCTTTTAATGATTGCAATCGCTTTTTGTAATTGTTCCTGGTCCGGTTTGCTTTCAAGGTCAACGTCACGAAGGTCTGCCAGCTTGAGATTAGCATTTGAGAGATCTGATCCGGCAAGATAAGCCCAGCGCAGGTATGCGCCCTGAAGCTCGGCCTCGCGCAGGTATGCGCCCTGAAGCTCGGCCTCGCGCAGGTATGCGCCCTGAAGCTTGGCCCAGCGCAGGTCTGCGCCCTGAAGCTTGGCCTCGAGCAGGTCTGCGCCCTGAAGCTTGGCCCCGCGCAGGTCTGCGCCCTGAAGCTCGGCCCAGCGCAGGTCTGCGCCCTGAAGCTTGGCCCAGCGCAGGTCTGTGCCCTGAAGCTTGGCCCCGCGCAGGTCTGCGCCCTGAAGCTCGGCCCAGCGCAGGTCTGCGCCCTGAAGCTTGGCCCAGCGCAGGTCTGCGCCCTGAAGCTCGGCCTTGCGCAGGTCTGCGCCCTGAAGCTTGGCCATGCCCAAGTCTGTATCCTGAAGCTTGGCCCTGAGCAAGTCTGCGCCCTGAAGCTCGGCCTCGCTCAGGTCTGTGCCTTGAAGCTTGGTATTGCGTAGGTCTGCGCCGTGAAGCTTGGCCTTGCTCAGGTCTGCGCCGCTAAGATCAACACTCGGGGCTGCTTCGATAAGATAAATAAGATCAATAAGATCAACATTCAGGCTTGCGTTAGGATCAAAACTCAGGCTTGCGTTGACAAGTTTCATTTTGTCTTTGAAGCTAAGCTCAACACTCAAATCTATGCCACACAATACTGCCTTCTGCAGATTTGCTTGCCTGAAAGCGCGTTCTTGCAATGGAAGTGGCTTTGCATATTGGCACCAGATGGGGGTGCCGGGTTTAATCTCGGCTTGACAATCAGTCCGGTCATCGGGATTTTGGGATTTGCACGCGACGAGATGGGCTGCCAGAATCTCGGGCGAGGGTTCTTCCTGCACCAAAATCCGCTCTTCGAGTTGATACTTGCGGTCAAGACCAGGTTCAAGCCAATCACGTAAAGCATTGGCAGGTATAAAATTTTCCATTGTGCCGCCTGGAATATCTGCGATAACGAAAACAAAAATTCCTGTTGCTACTGATGCAAATCCTGTCCGGCGCTTCCATGTGGATTGCCCCCACCATTCTTTCCAACTTGTATCCGGCGACGTTATGATGCGTGGCCAAAGGCGCCACTGCATGATGATGTCCAGCAATATCACTATGCGGTGCCACCAGGTGATTAGCTCGTTTTGATAGGTAAGGAAATGTATTTCGGCGTATATCAAAATGATCGGCGGTAACAAGACAAGCGAGATGAAGACGACTATTCTCCAAATCCGTTTCACGCCCCGTCGTCGATCACCTTCCGAAAGCAAATGCGCCAGCGGTGCGGGGAATAATAAACCACGCTCATGTATTTTTTCCTTGGCGAACCTCGAGGTGTATCGGTTCACTTTGGTTGAAAGAAACATCGCCTGCATAAGTACATTGAAGTGCAGGAGAAACAAAATCCATGGCGCGAGGGTGAAGAACCATGCAATCGACATACCGGTATCGATAATCGGCATTTGCACATTGCCGTTACGAAACAACAGTTCATCGTCGGTTGATACGATGGTGAAAAAGATATAAGACGCGATCAGGAGATAGGTGGTATAGACGGCACGAAAGTGACGGGCGCTGTCATTTGCCGCGTCAAGGAAATGCGCGGTATCGGGGAAGGGGGCGGGTTGTTCTTGTGCCATGGAGAGTTAAACCATAGAGTCAGTTATAGTCAGAATCGGTGTATGCTGGGGGTCTCCACTAACAAAAAGTAAGATACGTGATGATTTATGTCGGATAATGCTTGTTTCGGCGTTTTTATGTCAAGGCTTTTTCGGGGGTGGTTGCTGGGTGGGGGGGCTGCTCGGGCTGATTGCGGTTGATTTTTCCAGGGTGCGGCTTTTTTCAGGTGGTGCTTTTTTACTGTTCGGGGATGGCTGACGGGGCGGTATGCGGGTTGTTGGCAAGCTAGCTACACAGCCAGATTGAAAAGCCACGCCCCGGCGTGCCGTCGGTCGGCGGTATGGCTGGCCGGCGGTGGTGTCGGCGGGTATGAAAACCCGGGGCGCAGGGGGTCGGTTTTCCTCGTCCGGCGAGGGGCTGACTGCCAGTTTGAAGTGCAATGCCTTGGTATTGCCCGATTGCCGGGGGTTGTGCCGGGGAGGGTCGAGTTTGTTGTTGTAGTCGGCTTTGGTGAATCGGTGCCGGTTCCACACGGGATTGGCGACGACGCGGTCTAAGGGGCGGCGTTGCGCTGTTTGTTGCGGAATCTGGCGGTTTTGACGGGGTCGCCGATCTCGGTCTGGCCTTCCCGGTGGTGGATGAGCGGGTTCATGTTGGTTTCAAAGGAGCACAGGCATTCCTGCCTGTGTTTATTTCTATTTCGCGGGTTGGAAACCCCGCGCTCCTTTTGGATGCCCCGGTTAGTGCCCCGGAGCTCGTCATTTCGACCTCCGTCGGTGATTCCGATGCTGACGATACAATTGTGAAAGTGCCGCCGGCATTCTGCACTGTGGTCCGGGAGTTTCTTATAGGTGCCGGCCAGGCTTTACTGATTTGCCGATTCTGCGATTATTTCCCTTAGTTCAGTACGTTCTTCTTCGGATAATCCATCCAGCTGTTTTTTTACACCTTGACATAACAGGCTCGGTACTTTTGAGTCAAGGTTCAATTTTTCTGCAAATATAGCGGCAAGTTTTCTGCTTTCGTCCTTAAGTGTCAATGCCTGGATAAACTCGAAAAAGACAAGCCGTTCCCGGATTATCCGGGAACGGATTATCCGGGAACGGATAATTTCCTCAGCGACATAGCTGTCTTCGTCTCGACAAGACGGGGAGTCGATAAGATAAGCAACCAGTTTCGTATTGTAGTCATCTTCCTTTGTTTGTGTGAAGTGGTCAGTTTGCAGCAATTCCCGGTTTTCGGGCTCTTGCAATCGCCCATACAGGGCACTGCCTTCTCTGAAAATGGCATCCTCTATGGAAGAAGGGGAAATAGTGGCCTCCTCCGTTTCCGCTCTTTTTACTAACTCCAGTGCCTGGTCTCGAAGCGCCTGTTGCTTGATGCTTTTAATGATTGTAATCGCTTTTTCTAATTGTTTCTGGTTCGGTTTGCTTGCAAGGTCAACGTCACGAAGGTCTGCCAGATTGAGATTAGCATTTGAGAGATCTGATCCGGCAAGATAAGCCCAGCTCAGGTCTGCGCCTTGAAGCTCGGTGTAACTCAGGTCTGCGCCTTGAAGCTCGGCCATGATCAGGTCTGCGCCCTGAAGCCTGGCCTCGCTCAGGTTTGCGCCCTGAAGCTCGGCCTCGCTCAGGTCTGCGCCCTGAAGCCTGGCCTCGCTCAGGTTTGCGCCCTGAAGCCTGGCCTTGCTCAGGTTTGCGCCCTGAAGCTCAGCCGCGATCAGGTCTGCGCCCTGAAGCCTGGCCTCGCTCAGGTCTGCGCCCTGAAGCTCAGCCGCGATCAGGTCTGCGCCCTGAAGCTTGGCCCCGTGCAGGTTTGCGCCCTGAAGCTCGGCCTTGCTCAGATTTGCGCCCTGAAGCTCGGCCCAGCGCAGGTCTGTGCCCTGAAGCCTGGCCTCGCTCAGGTTTGCGCCTTGAAGCTTGGTATTGTGTAGGTCTGCGCCGTGAAGCTTGATCATGCCCAGATTTGCACCGCTAAGATCAACACTCAGGCCTGCATCGTCAAGATCAGCACTCAGGTCTACGCCACACAATACTGCCTTCTGCAGATTTGCGTGCCTGAAAGCGCGTCCTTGCAATGGAAGTGGTTTTGCATATTGGCACCAGGTGGGGGTGCCAGGTTTAATCTCGGCTTGACAATCAGCCCGGTCATCGGGATTTTGGGATTTGCACGCGGCGAGATGGGTTGCCAGAACCTCGGGCAAGGGTTCTTCCTGCACCAAAATCTGCTCTTCGAGTTGATACCTGCGGTCAAGACCAGGTTCAAGCCAATCGCGTAAAGCATTGGCGGATATGAAATTTTCCATTGTGCCGCCTGGAATATCTGCGATAACGAGAACAAAAAGTCCTGTTGCTACTGATGCAAATGTAGCTGCCCGGCGCTTCCATGGGGATCGCTTCGAGCATTCTTTCTCACCTTCATCCGGCGGCGTTATGATGTGTGGCCAAAGGCACCACAGCAGGGTGATGTCCAGCAGTATCGCTGTGCGGTGCAGCCAGGTGATTGGCTCGTTTTGATAGGTAAGGAAATGTATTTCGGCGTATATCAAAATGCCCGGCGGTAACAAGACAAGCGAGAAGAAGACGACTCCCCTCAAAATCCATTGCACGACCCGTCGTTGAGTATCTGCTACAAGTAAATGCGCCAGCGGTGCGGGGAATAATAAACCGCGCGTATGTATTTTTTCCTTGGCGAGCCTTGAGGTGTATCGGTGCACTTTGGTTGAAAGAAATACCGCCTGTATAAGTAAGTTGAGGTGCAGGAGAAACAGAATCCACGGTGCGACGATGAAGAACCACACAACCGGCACACTGGTATTGATAATCGGCATTTGCACATTGCCGGCACGAAACAGCAGTTCATCGCTGGTTGATGAGATGATGACAAGGATATAGAACGCGATCACGAGATAGGCGACGTAGACGGCACGGAAGTTGCGTGCGGTGTCATTTGCCGCTTCAAGGAAATGCGCGGTGTCGGGGAAGGGGGTGGGTTGTTCTTGGGCCATGCGGGTTAAATCAGGGAGTTGGTTATGGTCAGAATTGGGGTGTGTAGTGGGGGCTTCCACTAACCAACGGAAGACGGGCTATGATTTATGCCGGATAATGCTTGTTTTGGCGGTTTTATGTCAAGGTGTTTTCGGGGGCGGTTGCTGGGTGGGGGGTTGCCTGGGCTGATTGCGGTTGATTTTGCCGGGGGGCGGCTTTTTTCAGGTGGCGCTTTTTTACTGTTCGGGGACGGTTGACGGGGCGGTATCCGGGTTGTTGGCAAGCTACCCGCACAGCCGGATTGAAAAGCCACACCCCGGTGTGCCGTTGGTCGGCGGTATGGCTGGCCGGCGGTGGTGTCGGTGGGTATGTAAACCCGGGGCGCAGGGGGTCGGTTTTCCTCGTCCGGCGAGGGGCTGACTGCCAGTTTGAAGTGCAATGCCTCGGTATTATCCGATTGCCGGGGGTTGCGCAGGGGAGGGGTTGAGTTTGTTGTTGTGGTCGGCTTTGGTGAACCGGTGCCGGTTCCACACGGGATTGGCGACGACACGGTCTAAGGGGCGGAGTTGCTCTGTTTATTGCGGAATCTGGCGGTTTTGAAGGGGTCGCCGATCTCGGTCTGGCCTTCCCGGTGGTGGATGAGCGGGCTCATGTTGGTTTCAAAGGAGCACAGGCATTCCTGCCTGTGTTTATTTCTATTTCGCGGGTTGGAAAACCCGCGCTCCTTTTGCTCCTTTTGGATGCCCCGGTTAGTGCCTCGGAGCCCGTCATTCCCGCGGAAGCGGGAATCCAGTCCCGAACAATATTAAGCGGGAGGTCGGTTAGTACCGTGTAAAACTGGATTCCCGCTTCCGCGGGAATGACGGCTTCGAAGTAAAAACAATCATCTGGTTGTTGCACTTTGGACTGGAAGTCTACCTGTCCGGGATCAACTTTTCTGTGTTCCGCCCGGCATCCGTCGGTGATTTCGATGCTGATGATACAATTGCGAAAGTGCCGCTGGCATTCTGCACTGTGATCCACGGTGTTTCTTATGGGTGCCGGCCAGGCTTTACTGATTTGCCGGTTCTGCGAATATTACCTTTAGTTTAGTACGTTCTCTTTCGGATAATCCGTCCAAGGGTTTTTCTACACCTGGACATAACAGGCTCGGTACTTTTGAGTCAAGATTCAATTTTTTTGCGAATATAGAGGTAAGTTTTCTGTTTTCGTCATCAGGTATCCGGGAGCGGATAATTCTCCCATTTGTTGCGAATATAACGATAGATCTTCTGTTTTCGGCATAAAGTATCCGGGAGCGGATAATTCTCTCAGCGACATAGTTGTCTTCGTATCCACAAGACGGAGAGTTGATAAGATAAGCGGCCAGTTTCGTATCGTAGCCATCTTTCCATGTTTGTGTGAAGTGGCGAGTTCTCAGTAATGCCCGGTTTTCGGGCTCTTGCAATCGCTTATACAGGGCACCGTCTTTGTTGAAAATGGCATCTTTTATGGAATAAGGGGCAATAGTGGTCTCTTCCGTTTCCGCTCTTTTTACTAACTCCAGTGCCTGGTCTCGACGCTCCTGTTGCGTGATACTTTTAATAATTGCAATCGCGTTTTGTAATCGTTCTTGGTCCGGTTTGCTTTCAAGGTCAACGTCACGAAGGTCTGCCAGATTGAGATTAGCATTTGAGATATCTGATCCGGCAAGGTAAGCCCCGCGCAGGTCTGCGCCCTGAAGCTGAGCCTTGCTCAGGTCTGCGCCCTGAAGCTGAGCCTCGCTCAGGTCTGCGCCCTGAAGCCCGGCGAAACTCAGGTCTGCGCCCTGAAGCTGAGCCTCGCTCAGGTCTGCGCCCTGAAGCTCGGTCCTGCTCAGGTCTGCGCCTTGAAGCTTGGCCCAGCGCAGGTCTGCGCCCTGAAGATCGGCCTTGCTCAGGTCTGCGCCCTGAAGCCAGGCACTGCTCAGGTTTGTGCCCTGAAGCTCGGCATCGCGCAGGTCTGCGCCCGGAAGCTCGACCGCGCTCAGGTCTGCGCCCTGAAGCTCGGCCTTGCGCAGGTCTGCGCCCGGAAGCCAGGCGGAACTCAGGTCTGCGCCCTGAAGCTTGGCCTCGCGCAGGTCTGCGCCCTGAAGCTCGGCCTCGCGCAGGTCTGCGCCCTGAAGCTCGGCCTCGCGCAGGTCTGCGCCCGGAAGCCAGGCGGAACTCAGGTCTGCGCCCTGAAGCTTGGCCTCGCGCAGGTCTGCGCCCGGAAGCTTGGCCTCGCGCAGGTCTGCGCCCTGAAGCTCGGCCTCGCGCAGGTCTGCGCCCGGAAGCCAGGCGGAACTCAGGTCTGCGCCCTGAAGCTTGATCCCGCGCAGTTTTACGCCCTGAAGCTTGGTATTGCGTAGGTCTGCGCCGTGAAGCCTGGCCATGCTCAGGTCTGCGTCGCTAAGATCAACACTCAGGTCTGCGTCGTCATCAACACTCAAATCTACGCCACACAATACTGCCTTCTGCAGATTTGCGTGCCTGAAAGCGCGTCCTTGCAATGGAAGTGGTTTTGCATATTGGCACCAGATGGGGGTGCCGAGTTTAATCTCGGCTTGACAATCAGTCCGGTCATCGGAATTTTGGGATTTGCACGCGACGAGATGGGCTGCCAGAACCTCGGGCGGGGGTTCTTCCTGCACCAAAATCTGCTCTTCGAGTTGATACCTGCGACCAAGACCAGGTTCAAGCCAATCACGTAAAGCATTGGCGGGTATGAAATTTTCCATTGTGCCGCCTGGAATATCTGCGATAACGAAAACAAAAAGTCCTGTTGCCACTGATGCAAATGTAGTAGTCGCCCGGCGCTTCCATGGGGATTGCCTCCACCATTCTTTCCAACCTGTATCTGGCGGCGTTATGATGTGTGGCCAAATCGACCACAGCAGGATGATGTCCAGCAATATTGCTGCGCGGTGCAGCCAGGTGTCTAGCCCGCTTTGATAGGTAAGGAAATGAATTTCGGTGTATATCAAAATGCCCGGCGGTAACACGACAAGCGAGATGAAGACGACTATCCACACAATCCATTGTACGACCCGTCGTTGATCACCTGCCACAAGCAAATGCGCCAGCGGTGCGGGGAATAATAAACCGCGTGTATGTATGTTTTCCTTGGCGAGCCTCGAGGTGTATCGGTGCACTTTGGTTGAAAGAAACATCGCCTGCATAAGTAAGTTGAGGTGCAGGAGAAGCAGAATCAACGGTGCGATTCTGAAGAACCACACAACCGACACACTGGTATTGATAATCGGCATTTGCACATTGCCGGCACGAAACAGCAGTTCATCGTCGGTTGATAAGATGGTGACAAGGATATAAGACGCGATCACGAGATAGGTGGTATAGACGGCACGGAAGTTGCGGGCGGTGTCATTTGCCGCTTCAAGGAAATGCGCGGTGTCGGGGAAGGGGGTGGGTTGTTGTTGGGCCATGGGGGTTAAATCAGGGGGTTGGTTGTGGTCAGAATTGGGGGGTGTAGTGGGGGCTTCGACTAGCCAAAGGAAGGCGGGCTATGGTTTATGCCGGATAATGCTTGTTTTGGCGGTTTTATGTCAAGGTGTTTTCGGGGGCGGTTGCTGGGTGGGGGTTGCCTGGGCTGATTGCGGTTGATTTTGCCAGGGGGTGGTTTTTTTCAGGGGGCGCTTTTTTACTGTTCGGGGACGGCTGACGGGGCGGTATCCGGGTTGTTGGTTGCGCTGTGCGGGCGGACTCGCCACACAACCGGATTGAAAAGCCAGGCCTCGTTGTGCTGGCGGTCGGCGGTATGGCTGGTTGGGGGTGTTGTCGGTGGGCATAAAAAAACCGGGGCGAAGTGCCCCGGTTTTCCCTCATCCGCCGAAGCGGGCGAGTACGGCCGACTGTATCGTCTTAGAAGTCGACTCGGATGCCCAGATTGTGGCGGTCAATGTCAGTGCCGGTGTCCCTATCAAGCGAGGTGCCTTCGTAGTACACTTTCAGACCGCCACCAATGGTGTGGTAGACGCCCCAGGTGAACTGGTCGGCATCCTTGCTGGCGGCGTCGCCGTCTGAGTTTGAGTACCCGAGCAGCCACTTGGTGTTCTCGTTGAAGTCACCAGCGAACCAGAGGAACCAGTTATCCACATCGTTGTCTACCGCGTCGACCCCATTCTCGTCCACACCTGCCTTTTCAACATCAAGGTTCTGCCAGCCGCCCGTGACCGAGACCGGGAGTTCGCCCAGCTGGACCTTGACAGCAATGCCGTAGCGGGTGGTGTCATCGGTTCGGGCGGCGTCGGCTGCATAGACGACCTTGCGCGCCGCCGTCTCTTGGTCATCAAGGCTGTCGATATAGCGCTGCGCATTGAGACGGTGCGTCGTCCCAACAGTCTCCGCACGTGCAGTCACAAGATTTCCCTCTTGCGTCGCAATTTCCATCTGTGCAGCACGAATATTTGCATCTTCCGTCGCCACATTCGCCGTATTCATAGCAGCTATGGCAGCCGTACGCCGTGTTGTGGCATCCGCAATAAGCCCCTCTTGCACCCTAATCCTTCCCCTGACAGTCGGAACATCACCTCCCTCAGTATTATCCACAATATTTTCCCTTTCATTTATAATAGTTGTCCTTGCAGCCGTCACCCGTTCCGCTGTGGAGGTGGTATCATCAATAATATCCATGGCATCATCAATATTATTCATGGACGTGGTAATCGCCCCCAAGGGACTATTGGCGATGGCATTGAGCAAAGCTTGGGCTTCGGCTCTCTCTTCCAGGGCTGCAGTGAGACCGGTGCGAGCGGTTGTAACCGCAGGTCCTATGATGCTCGACGAGTCAGGGCCGTCTTCGTAATCGGCTGCCAGCCCGATGGTGACATAGTCACCCACAGCAAAGGTTATGCCGGCGCCAATGCCGTCACCGCTCAGTTTTTCCGCCACTGCACCAGCTTCATCGGAGCCGTTCAAACGCGCATCCAGCTGAAAATTAACCGGCCCAAACGTGTTGGAGTACTTGAGGGTGTTGGAAGCGCGGAACGGGCCACCGCCGATAGAGGAGTAAATGTAATAGCCGAGCGAGAAAGTCGGGCTGACAAACGTGCCGAAAGTGTTGAAATAGGCACTCCACTGGTTGCCCACATCAAACCGGCCAAAAGCGCCGGAAACACCGACTGTACCGAGGCGAATATCTCCGATACCGGTGATTGTTGTTTGCGCAAAATTCGTCTCCAACTCGCGGTCGGCGGCGATGCTGAACTCGTAGCGGCCATGGACAGACAGGCCGTTGCCGAGGTCATTGTTGTATTTGATGCCGAAACGCGAACCATTGCCTTTTACATCGGTGGTTGAGTCTCCAGGGGATTTACTTAGATAGTCGATCCTTTGGTCGATACGGCCATACACTTTTACCTCGCCTTCTGCCTGTGCGATGACAGGAACAGCCAGGGCGGAGGAAACTGCGACCGCGATAAGCTTTTTGTTCATTGGGTTACCTCGTTGTTTGGTTGAGTACAGAGAAAAACAGAAAAAAAATTTAAATTTTTTGTCACATCTACGGCGCCAACGGTGTCGCAGTGGGGTGAATATAGCAAGATAATCTGGCGATGCAAGTCTTTTTTACCCCTTTTTTTACATAAATGTGAACTTTTTTTAATATTTGTGCGGAAATCCGCCTTTGGCGGGAATTTGCCGCCTACGGCGGGAATTAGGAATTAGGAATTAGGAATTAGGAATGGAATCCGCCTTCGGCGGGAATTAGGAATTAGGAATTAGGAATGGAATCCGCCTACGGCGGGAATTAGGAATTAGGAATTAGGAATGGAATCCGCCTACGGCGGGAATTAGGAATTAGGAATTAGGAATTAGGAATTAGGAATGGAATCCGCCTTCGGCGGGAATTAGGAATTAGGAATTAGGAATTAGGAATGGTTGGGGGCAGGCCGGGGCTATGGGGCGGTTTGGGGGGGTTGCGGGCGACCTGCTGCACAGCCATATATATGGTTGCACCGGGGTGGGGTGGTGGACGGCAGGGCGGTGTGATAGTTCTCGGACGGCTGTCGTTGGCTTTCAGCCCGCAGGGCAACAATTGGAAGGGGGGCAGATGCGATACTTGTTTCCCTGTTGGGCTAGAACTGGGGGAAGCCAGTGTTGTACCAGCAACTGCTCCAGCCATAAGTGTGTCACGATTCAAACTTTTGGCAAGTGTTAATCGCCTGATCCGGTGGCAATTGCTGCGCTCACTCAAAGCCGACAAGATAGCCGGGATTCGGCCGGCAATACGTTCTGCGCTTCCTCTATTACCGTCTCTGAATTATCTTGAGCTATCGTTTTCCTGCTCAAGTCCTGGCAATCGGGTGCTATCGGGGGGTTGGATTTCGGGTTGGAAGTCAGCGAGGGTCGGGTGAGGGTGGGTCGGCCTGATGGTTATTTTTGGGGTGGGTTGGGCGAAGATTCATGTATGAGTTAAATTCATACATGTTATTTTATCATAGTTTTGTCAGCCACAGAATATTTTGCTGGGTAGCGGTGGCAGAGTTAATTCCACTCGCAAGCGGTTAATTTCTTGTTCCACCTTTGAACACCTCCAGAAGTGCTCTACTTTCTCTTGTTGAATCTCTTTCCTCAGGGCAGTGCCTCCGATTGATGCACCAAACAAAAGTGCAACACAAAACAAGAGCACAGAGAACGGACCCATAGCAGGATGCAGATATTTGTTAATGAAAAGAATAAATCCGCCGGCAAGAGAGAGAGCTGCCGGAATAACCGCGGCGTCCACTACCGAATCAAAACTACTTCTACCCACAAATATCCCGATCACATAGCCGAGAACGGTAAAGGCGAAAACCGGTATCACTATTTTCAATAACACATTCACTATTTTCCATAACACCTTCATTAACAGCTTCTTCACTAATGAGGTGTTGTTTTTATCGGTATTCATCGTAAATAAATATTCGCCTGATTAACCATCGGCACGACTATAGTTCGGCGGTAAGGGAGTCCAAATTTCTCTCCTTTCCACCAAGAGATCTCCGACAACAATTGGCCCGGTTTTAGTCGACGCTTTCAAGGATTCAAGAAATCTTTTAAATTTTTGTGCGTTTTTTTCGATTTTTTTAGCGCACTTATCACTGCTGGAGTTAGCCCTCTCCCTTTGGGAGAGGGTTGGGTGAGGGTGGGTCAGCCTAACAGTTTGAGTACGGAAAACGTTGCCGTGCAGGCCAGGCTGATTGCCGCCAGCAAAATGCCGATGGCCCACTTCAGCATTGTGTTGTTTGAGCGGTGAATCAGGTCCAGCATGGCGTTGTTTGCGCTTTGAATCTGGGTATTCGTTTTTTCAATCAGGGTATATATCTTTTCCAGATCGGCTTTGGTTGCCAGGTACTCCATGCGTGCTTCGATGGCGGCCAGTCGGTTTTCCATGTTGTTGAGCTGTGACTCGATCTTGTCGAGCCGTGATTCGATCTTGTCGAGCCGCGATTCGACGTTGCTGAGCCGTGATTCGACGTTGCTGAGCCGTGATTCGACGTTGTCGAGCCGTGATTCGACGTTGTCGAGCCGTGATTCGACACTGTCGAACCGTGATTCGACACTGTCGAACCGTGATTCGACACTGTCGAACCGTGATTCGACATTGCTGAGTCGTGACTCGACTGCCTGCAACCGGGTGTCGATTACACCGACATCATGGTCGCCGGTAGCGGCTGCTTGCTTCTCGGTATCGACACTGCTCATGTTCTGCTCAGCTGGGTTCATCCTTGATTCCGCTAAAATTCATCCGGGATTTCTCTATTCGTGGTCCGGGTGTTGCTCGAATAGATTGCTCATCCTGACATCTCCTGACGTAATTGGCAGCTATTTGTACGGATGGGTGAATTCTTACGGGTGAAACGATGGGGGTTGGGGATTTGGGGAGGCTCGGCCCTCACCCCGGCCCTCTCCCGGAGGGAGAGGGAGTGTGTTCGGGGTGGAGTTGGCCCTCTCCCTTTGGGAGAGGGTTGGGTGAGGGTGGGTCAGCCTGACAGTCTGAGTACGGAAAACGTCGCCGTGCAGGCCAGGCCGATTGCCGTCAGCAAAATGCCGATGGCCCACTTCAGCATTGTGTTGTTTGAGCGGTGAATCAGGTTTAGCGTTGCGTTGTTTGCGCTTTGAATCTGGTTCAGCATTGCGTTGTTTGCGCTTTGAATCTGGGTATTCGTCTTTTCAATCAGGGTATATATCTTTTCCAGATCGGCTTTGGTTGCCAGGTACTCCATGCGTGCTTCGATGGCGGTCAGTGGGTTTTCCACGTTGTCGAGCCGTGACTCGACTGGCTGCAACCGGGTGTCGATTACACCGACATCATGGTCGCCGGTAGCGGCTGCTTGCTTCTCGGTATCGACACTGCTCATGTTCTGCTCAGCTGGGTTCATCCTTGATTCCGCTAAAATTCATCCGGGATTTCTCTATTTGTGGTCCGGGTGTTGCTCGAATAGATTGCTCATCCTGACATCTCCTGACGTAATTGGCAACTATTTGTACGGCTGGGTGGATTCAACCCCGAAGTGCAACCGGTAATGCCATGCCGCCTAAAGGAGGGGGACATTCCTGTCCCCCGCTTTAAAAGGCTGACTTCCAGTCCGAAGTGCAACCCCGCCCCGTCTTTCCCGCACAAGCGGGAAACCAGTCTAAAAAACCAACGTGAAGTGGCCTGACACATCGAAACAGGGGGCCGACTCTGAAACGGTCAGGCGGATTTTCACTTATCGCGGTATGCGTTTGGCTGGATTCCTGCTTGCGCAGGAATGACGGCTTTGAGGCAAAAAAATAATCAACCCATTGCAGGCGCCGGTGAATTCTCATGGGTGAAACGATGGGGGTTGGGGATTTGGGGGGGCTCGGCCCTCACCCCGGCCCTCTCCCGGAGGGAGAGGGAGTGTGTTCGGGGGATGGGGGAGTTGGCCCTCTCCCTTTGGGAGAGGGTTGGGTGAGGGTGGGTCAGCCTGACAGTCTGAGTACGGAAAACGTCGCCGTGCAGGCCAGGCCGATTGCCGTCAGCAGAGTGCCGATGGCTCACTTTAGCATTGTAACGGCGCTGGACAGGCGGTTGATTCGCGCGTCAGCTTTCGCGGTTGTGCTCCCGGTTCCTTTTCCAGTGGGCGTATCCGTAGCCGCCTCCGGCACCGAGGCCCGCATAGACCATAATCTCTGTGATCTTGTCGGCCAATGCAGTTTGATCCATCCAGATTAGCAGCAGCAGGAATACGAGAAAAAACACAAGAGAAATCAACCCATAGCGTCGCTTTCCGGATAACTGCCGCTCATATGCCTCCCTGCTTTCTTTTCTATCGTCGCGTTTGGCTTGAATTACGGCAAGAGCGCGCTGTTTTTAATTCTCCGAATGCCGTGTGTCCGCCTGGATTTCGGATGCTTTTATACGCAGCTGGCCTGTTTGCGGGTCGATAACATCCTTATGGATTTCGAGTGGCTGCCCGGTCTGGTCGTGTTCGTGATTTTGGTTTTTGTGCCAACTATCCGGTCCTGGCGTACCTGGGACGTTTCCATTCTATCTGGAACCGGCCAAAACCGCTTTTACCTGTTGTGGGGGGAATAAACCGGGTAGATTTGACCTCGCGTTTTCGATGTCGCATTATCTCCAGATACTCTTCGGCGGAAACCTCCTGCCGGGTAGCAGGGTACAGGTCAATCAGGCGGTCCTGGTCGAACAGGGGGCGCATCTTCTCTCTCCCGGGGTAATCTGCTATTGGTTATTTAACCTGGATGTCAGTTGTATTGTACTAATTACATACAGGTTCAATTTACAGGCTCAATTGATGGAATTCAATACTTGAATAGACGAGTCCTGGATATATCAAGTCTATGCTCCAATGCAGCCGGCAAGGGCGATCATTTCACCTTGGGACTCTATCCTGCCCGGTATCGGCGGCGTCACCCGCTGGCGGCCGCTGAGCCTGGCTATATCAGCAGGCCGTTGGCGAATATGGGGCTATTGCGAGACAGCCCGGCTCTGCGGTTGTTGCGGGAGGGCTTCCAGCTGACAGCGGCGGATAGCGGGTATTGTGCCGGCGCGGAATGTAGTATAGTGTTGCGGTTTGATTGATTGCCGTTTTTCGTTTTTTATAACCCGGTTTGTATTATGAGATTATTCTTTGTTCTGCTCGGATTGAGCATCGCCCTGTCGGGCTGTAGTTCTGTCGGCAAGACGCCGAAGAAAGAGGGTACGGTTATCGGCCAGCCGGAAAAAGCCGGGGCGCCGTCGGCGGATAAGGAAAATCCGAAGGATACGAGTACCGCCAAAAGTCGATTGTTCGACAGCGCGCCGCAGATTCGGCGGATTCCGGCGCTGGTTTTGCCGCCGGATCTGGTCGGTTCGAGCAGTAAGACGGTGGAGCGAAACAATGCCAGGCTGGCGAACCGGCAGGCGGTTCTGCCGCCGGTGGTCGGGACTGAGATTGTCCGCGAGGATGGTCGCATCTGGCTGCACGTCGACGCCGAGGCCGAGACCGTGTGGCAGGTGATGAAGGATTTCTGGGCGTTGCATAAGGTCGAGTTGGCCGAGGAGACGCCGGCGACCGGGGTGATGCAGACCGATTGGATCGATTCCGGCCGGGCCGCCGCCGACGGCTCCCGGTGGAGTATTGTCCGCGGGCTGCTGAATCGTGTCGTGGGCTCCGGTTCGGTATACGATCGCTTCCGGGTGCGGCTGGAGCGCGACGGCGAGGCGACCAATATCTATGCGACCCATCAGGCGACGTTGAAGAAAGCCGCCGAGAGCAATTCCCCGATCAAGGCGGTTGATTTTGAATGGGTGTCGGAGGACGACGACCCGGAAAAGGTGGCCGAACTGCTGCAGGCGATTGTGGTTATGTTCGAGCTCGACCGAGAGTCGCAGGCGTCAGGCTGAGTGCGCCGGTCGGTTGTCACGGGCATCCGTCTGAAGCCCCGATATGATTGAGCCTGTCCGCCTCGATCAGACCCGTGTGCTGATCTACAGCCATGATACGTTTGGCCTCGGGCATTTGCGGCGCTGCCGGGCGATTGCCCATGAGCTGGTCGGGCGGTATAAGGGGGTGTCGGTGTTGATTCTGTCCGGCTCGCCGGTGATTGGCGGGTTTGAGTTTCGGGCGCGGGTGGATTTTGTGCGCATTCCGGGCGTGATCAAGCTGAAAAACGGCCGCTATACGCCGCTGGGGCTGCATATCGATCTGAATCAGACGATGGCGATCCGGGAGGCGATTATTTTGCAGACCGCCAGGGTGTTTGCGCCGCATCTGTTCATCGTCGATAAGGAGCCGCTCGGGCTCGAGGGCGAGGTGAAAAATACGCTGCAAATGCTGCGCACCGGCGGCACCAAAACGGTGCTCGGCGAGCGCGATGTGATCGACGAGAGTCGGGCTTTGTGCATGGAGTGGGGGCGCAAGGCGGCACTGCCGGCGCTTAAGGATTTGTACGACGAAATATGGATTTACGGTACCGACGGGTTTTATGATCCGTTGCAGGGGCTGGGGCTGGAGCCGGCAATTTACGCCAAGACGGTGTTTACCGGCTATCTCAAACGCCCGCCGGTTGATGACCACAGCATCACTTTCGAGCGCCCGTACATTCTGGTGACCCCGGGCGGCGGCAAGGATGGCGAAGAGATGGTCGAGCTGGTGTTTGAGTGCTATCGGCAGTTGCCCGGCTCGGACCGGCGGGTGGTGTTTGTGCTGGGGCCGTTTATGAATGAGGATAAACGCGAGCAGTTCCGGCAGCGGGCGCAGCAGATGGCCAATTTCACGGTGCTGGATTTTTATAACCGCATCGAGAGCCTGATTGAAAACGCGCAGGCGTTGGTGGCGATGTGCGGCTATAACACGTTTTGTGAAATTCTGAGTTTCAATAAGCCGGCGGTGGTGCTGCCGCGCTTTGAGCCGCGTCAGGAGCAGTTGATTCGGGCGCGGCGGGCGAGTGAGCTGGGGCTGGTGCGCATGCTGGAGCCGGAAAATTTTACCGTTGCCGGCTTGCTGCCGCTGCTGCAGCAGTTGGAGCGGCAGCCGAAGCCGTTGGATAACCTGCCGGCCGGGATGCTGGACGGGATGGATGTGCTGTGCGACCGCGTCGTCTCGCTGCTCGGCGAGCGCGAGCAGCGGTCGCCGGCCCGCCTGCATCGGGCGTCGAGCTGATTGCGGCTTGGTCGGCTGCGGTTGTGCTGCGGTTGTCCGGCGGGGGTGAAATCGGGTGGCCGCGACGCGGCAGCGGCGCTTGAACGTCCTGATCTATGTGCAGCATTTGCTCGGCAGCGGCCACCTGGTGCGGATGCGGCGGGTGGCCGAGGCGCTGGTGCAGCGCGGGCATGCGGTGTGCCTGGTTTCCGGCGGTACGGCGGTTGCCGGTGCGACGGGCGGCTACCGCACGTGGCAATTGCCGATATTGAAAACCGCAGCGGGCGATTTCAGGTCGCTGCTGACGGCGGACGGGCGGGTCGCGGATGCCGCCTGGCTGGCGGGGCGGCAGCGGCAGTTGCTCGCGCTGGTTGAGCGGCAGCGACCGCAGGTGCTGGTGGTCGAGTCGTATCCGTTTGGCCGCAAACAACTCGCGCAGGAGATTCAGGCGATGCTGTGCCTGGCGCACGCGCAACGGCCGCGCCCGGCGGTGGTGTGCTCGATTCGTGACGTGCTGCAGCGGCGCAGCGAGCGGCGTGAGCAGCAGACGCAGCAGTTGGTGCAGCGCTATTTTGACCGGGTGCTGGTGCACGGCGATGCGCAATGGCTGCCGCTGTCGGCGAGCTACCGGCTGGCGGACGGCATTGCCGACAAGGTGTGCTATACCGGCTATGTCACTCAATCCGAATGCGGGCAATCCGAATGCGGGCAATCCGACTGCGGCCAATCCGAACCGGGCGCGGCGGCGGACGGGCGTGATGAGGTGATTATTTCAGCCGGCGGCGGTGCGGTGGGTGAGCGGCTGATCCGGTGCGTACTGCGGGCCGGGCAGGCGGGCGGCACCGGCGGTCGGACCTGGCGTGTGCTGGTCGGGGGCGGGGTGGACGAGGCGGCGTTCAATCGCTACCGGCAGGGCGCGGGCGCGGGGCTGATTGTGCAGCGCAATCGGCGCGATTTCCCCCTGTTGCTGCGGCGTTGTGCGCTGTCCGTTTCCCAGGCCGGCTATAACACCTGCACCGATATTTTGACCGCCGGCTGTCGGGCGATTCTGGTGCCCTATGCGCGTGACGGGGAAACCGAGCAGCGGCAGCGCGCGGCGGTGCTGGCGGCCAAAGCCGGCTGTCTGGTGCTGCCGGAAAGTCGGCTGAGTACGCGCCGGCTGGTGGACACCCTGGCGCGGGCGCTCGACGCGACGCGCCTGCGCCCGTGCATCCCGGCAATGGACGGCGCCGACCGCAGTGCGCTGCTGATCGAGCAGGCGGCCCGGGTGGGTTTCGCGTCGCCGCCCGGGCCGGTATGAAGGCGATCGGTCGGCCCCGGTGCTGCCGGCGGTGGCGTGGTGGGCGAAAACAGCGCATACTGCCACGATGAGTCGTCGTCGGTTTTTAATCGGAGGGTCGGCGCTGCTGCTGGCGGCGCCGTGGTGGAGTCGCGCTGAGGTTTCGACGCGCCCCGATGTGGTCGTCATCGGGGCCGGTGCCGCCGGTATTGCGGCGGCCAGGACCATCCTCGACAGCGGCCGCACGGTGGCGGTGGTTGAGGCCGCCGACCGCATCGGCGGACGGGCGCACACCGATACATCGATTTTCGGCGTGCCGTATGATATGGGCGCGCACTGGCTGACTTACGGCGCTGCCAATCCGTTGCTGAAATACGGCAGAGATAACGGCTTTACCCTGTATCAGGCGCCGACCGAGCGGGTCGTATACGTTGGCAATCGCCGGGCGACGAGGGCCGAATATGCAGCTTTTGTGGCCGCCGAGGATGCCGCCTACGCCGCGATAATCGATGCGGGCAGACAAGAGCAGGATGTCAGCCCGGCGGCGGTGGTCCCGGACGGCGGCGAATGGCATGATACGGCTCACCTGACCATTGGCGCCTATGAGATGGCCAAGGACTATGATCACTTCTCGTGCGCGGATTGGTTCAATAGCGCATCCGGAACGGATTATTATTGCCGCGAGGGATACGGCGCGCTGGTCGCGCATGGCGCCCACGATCTCCCGGTGCATTTGTCCACCAAAGCCGAGGCCGTAAAATGGGGTGGGGCGGGGGTGTCGGTTGCAACCCCCCGCGGCGCAATTGCGGCGAAGGCGTGCATCGTCACCGTGTCCACCGGCGTTTTGGCGCAGGAAGAGATCCGCTTTGACCCGCCGCTGCCACTTGCCAAACGGGAGTCATTCGACGGCATTACGATGGGCGTCTACAATCACGTCGCGCTGCAATTCCGGCGGAATTTCTTTGGCATCCGCGACGATGGCTATTTGCTCTATCGGATTGACTCCCACGGCGCGAAATCACCGCGCGGGATGGCGACGCTGGTCAATGCCGCCGGTCACCCGGTGTCGTATGCGGATTTTGGCGGGGAATTCGCGCGCGCGATGGAGCAGGAAGGGCGCGCCGCGTCGATTGATTTTGCGCTGGCCGAATTGCGCAAGATTTTCGGGGCGGAAGTGGACCGGGAGTTTGTCACTGCGCATGCGACGGCATGGGGGTCGGATGCGTTGTTTCACGGCGCCTATGCCTCCGCCGAGCCGGGCAAATTCAAGCTGCGCGCGGTGTTAAGGGAGCCGGTCGGGGAGCGCATCTATTTCGCCGGCGAGGCGGTGAGCGAGGATGAGTGGGCGACCGTCAGCGGCGCGCACAAAAGCGGGGTTGCAACAGCCAGGCGCGTGCTGTCGGCGATCGAAGGGCGATAGTGTGTACGCGACTCGGCGGTGAAAAAGGACGGTGCCGGTGGCAGTGATTATGATCGAACCCGTGGGGCCGGCGGGCTTTCAGCCGCCGTGCGGGCCGGCATGAGGACGCTGCCCTGGCGCGCGGCGCTGCTGGCGGAGCTGGAGGCGTGGCAGCAGATGGGAGCGGCGGCGACGTTCTGGTGGCGTGACGATGATGCGCAGCAGCCGTCGGAGGCACTGCTGCGGTTGCTGCGGCTGCGGGAGAAATTTCGGCTGCCGCTGGCGCTGGCGGTGATTCCGGTGGGCATGGATTGCCGGTTGCAGCCGGTGCTTGCGGCGCCGGCGGTCGAGGTGCTGGTGCACGGCTACCGACACGCCAACCATGCGCCGGCGGCAGAAAAACGGCAGGAGCTGGGCCGTCACCGCCCGGCCGAGCGGATTATCGCGGAGTTGCAGCGCGCATGGCAGCAGATTGGGGCGCTGTTTGGGGCCGCGGCCCGGCCGATACTGGTGCCGCCGTGGAATCGGATTGACCCCGGGCTGTATGCGCGGCTGATCGACACCGGGTTTCTCGGCCTGTCGACCTTTGGCGCCCGCCGGCAGCCGCTGGCGGCGCAATCGGGCGCGCGCGAATTGGTGCAGGTGAATACCCACGTCGATCTGATTGACTGGAAGCAGGGGCGCTGCTTTGCCGGTGAGCGGGCGGTGACGGGGCAACTGCTGCGGCACTTGCAGGCGCGCCGGCAGCGCACCTGCGACCCGGACGAACCGACCGGTTTGCTGACCCATCATCTGGTGCATGATGCGCGCAGTTGGCGTTTTCTGGCGGCGTTGTTTGCGCTGATGGAGGCGCATCCGGCGGTTGAATGGGTGGGTGCGGGGCGGGCTTTTGGGCTGGAGCGCGGCGGCTGAAACGCGGCGGCTGAAACCGGCGCCGATGTGATGGAACAGTGCTGATTGGTCTGCGCCAATCGGCTTGAGGATGGCCACGGATGGCAATCGATGGACTCGACCGCAAATAATCATCCACGTTCGGAGGCGACGCTGCCGCTGCTGGGCTTCTGCCTCGGCGTGGTCGGCACGGTCGCCTGGTCGCTGCCGCCGGTGGCGGGGGGGGCGCTGCTGCTGCTGCTGTGCGGGCGGCTGTACTGCCACGCGTATCGCCCGGTGCTGCCGCTGGCGCTCGCGCTGCTGGTCGGGGCGGGCTGGTGCAGCTATGTGATCAACGCGACGTTGCAGCCGCAGCTGGCGCCGCAGTTGCAGCGGCGGGAGGTCGTGATCACCGGGCACGTGGTCGGGGTGCCGCTGGTGAGCGAGCACTTCACCCGGTTTGATTTCCAGGTCGAACGGCTGGAGTTCGCCGGCACCCCCTATCCGTCGCCCGGCAAGGTCAGGCTCAAGGATTACCGCCCGGCGGCGGTGTACGCCGCCGGGCAGCGTCGGCAGCTGCGGGTGCGGATGAAGCGCGCCCGCGGCTACCGCAACCCCGGCAGCGGTTTTGACTATGCCGGCTATCTTTTTTCTCAGCGCATCCGCGCTACCGGCCATGTCCGCCCCGGGCCGGCCGATAATCAGCTGCTGGCGAATCCGCGTGGCCGCTGGCTGGCGGCGGTATCCCGCTTTCGGCAAAGCGCCGCCGATTTTATCTATCGGGCGACCGCTGACGGCGGTGACGGCGCGGCGCCGGGGGCGGCGGCCGGCCTGATTGCGGCGTTGAGCGTCGGCGTCCGCGGGCGCATGAGCGATAGCCAATGGCGCATTTTGCAAGCGACCGGCACGATTCATCTGGTGGCCATTTCCGGGCTGCACATCGGCCTGATCTCGGGGCTGTTCGGCTGGTTGTTTGCCACTGGCTGGCGCGTCGTTCCGCGGCTGCCGCTGCTGCTGCCGGCGACCAAGGCGGGGGTCATTGCCGCGCTGGTCGCCGGCTGCGGCTATGCGCTGCTGGCCGGCCTGACGATACCGACCCGCAGGGCGGCCTGTATGCTGATTGTGGTGGCCGTGGCCTGGCTGCTGCGCCGCCGTACCGGCACGGCGGCGTTGCTCTGCCGGGTGCTGGCGGTGGTGCTGGCGATCGATCCGCTGTCGTCGCTGCAATCCGGGTTCTGGTTGTCATTCGGTGCGGTCACGGTGCTGGTTGTGCTGATCAGCCGCTGGCGACCGGCGGCCGACTGCGGCCGGCTGCGGCGGCTGGGGTCGTTGCTGGCGGCGTGGGTGGTGGTGCAGTTGGCGTTGTTTGTGTACATGGCGCCGCTGCTGCTGTTGTTGTACGGGCGGGTGTCGCTGGTCGCGCCGCTGGCCAATTTGATTGCGATTCCGGTGGTGACGATGCTGGCGGCGCCGCTTTCCCTGATCGGCCTGCTGCTGTGGGCGCTGGATTGGCCGCTCGCCGCCGGCCTGTTTTATCGGCTTGCCGACGGGGTGCTGGTGCATTTGTGGTGGCTGCTGCGCCAGCTGGCGGCGTTGTCGTGGAGTGTCTGGCAGCAGTTTCAGCCGTCGATGTGGGCGGTGCTGCTGGCGCTGAGCGGGCTGCTGCTGGTGTTTTCACGCCGGCGGGTGCCGGCGCACTGGCTGGCGGCCTGCTGGCTGCTGCCGCTGCTGGTGGCCGGCGGCAGCCGGCTCGAGCACGGTGAGTTTCGCTATACGCTGCTCGAGATCGGCCACGGCCTGGCGTCAACGATACAAACCCGCAACCACATTCTGGTGTTCGATACCGGGCCGCGTTTTGCCGGCGGCCTGGATGCCGGGGCGACCGTGGTGGTGCCGTATCTGCATTCGCTGGGCGTTTCCCGGGTCGATCGCATGGTGATCAGCCACGGTGACAACGACCACATCGGCGGTCATCGCGCGGTGCTGCGCCAGTTTGACGTGCCGGAGGTGATCACCAGCGTGGCGGATAGAATCGCCGGTGCGCAGCCGTGCTATCGGGGGCAGGGCTGGCACTGGGACGGCGTGCGGTTTGAGGTCTTATGGCCGCCGCGGGATTCGCTGTTTGACGGCAACGACGGCTCCTGCGTGCTGCGGGTGTCATCGCCGCACGGCTCGGTGCTGTTGACCGGCGACATCGAAAAACCGGCCGAGCGGGCGCTGTTGCAGTTGCCCGGCAATTTGCACAGTACGGTGTTGCAGGTGCCGCATCAGGGCAGCCGCACCTCGTCAACCGAGGCGTTTATCGATGCCGTCAGCCCGGCGCTGGCGCTGGTCAGCACCGGCTACCTGAATCAATATCGGCATCCGCATGCGGCGGTTCGACAGCGCTATCTCGAGCGGCGGATTGCGTGGTACAACACCGCGTATACCGGCGCGCTGACAGTGGCGTTTCGATCGGCCGGCCGGTCGATTCGGTTGCAGCGGAGTCTCTCCCCCCGGCCGTGGATCGAGCCGCTTGCGGATGGTGTCGCCGCGGGCGGTGGATACGTTGCGGCGCCTGAATAGCGAGGGTGGAAGGCGGTGCGCCGCGTTAGGCCATGCGCTGGGCACAGCAGACGATACACAGCAGGCGGTTGCAGAACGCGATGCCGGGCCGCCGCTGACCGACAGCAGGTCGATCAGGGGGGTAGACATAGTCGGGCGGGAGATGCACTCCCGCCCGAACAGTGGAATAAGCCGAAGCCGAATTACCTTCGGCAGTCCGGATCAGTAGCCCACATACGACTCGGGATAACCGATCAGCCCCAGATAAGCATGTTTGGTGTTGCTGACATTCCGGCCCCCCGGGTGCGATGAGCGCACTGGATAGGGCGAATGCTGCCGCTCCAGAATGCCGCCGCCCGCCAGCACATCAAAAACGGTCATCGTGTGCGTGTTGTAGGCACCCGAAACATACGCGTACCGGTTGTCGGCGGTGACAAAAATATCCTTGGTATCGGGGGCGGCGGTTCCGCGCCGCAACACGCTGGTGCGGTGCGTCAGGTGCGCGCCGGCAACGTCAAACACCGACAGCGAGTTTTGCGAGAAACTGGCCGCGTAAAGCAGTTTGCCGTCGCTGCTCATCCAGCTCCAGCAGGCTTCTTCGCCGTGTCCGGGCAGTCCGCCGGTGCCGCTGGCTTTGCCGCCGCCGCTGCTGAAAGCGGCGGCATCGGCGACGCCCAGAGCGGTGATGCTGTGCTCGGATTTTTCTTCGGCGACATTAAAATTGGTCGCGTAAATGTAGTCGCTGTCGAGCCCCCACGAGAAGCCGATGGTGCCGGATACGCCGGTTTCCTCGTAAAAGCGGGGGTTCTCAAAAGCGATGCCGGCGGCGCTGATGTTGGCGTCGTAAAGATACACCCGGCTCGCGCTTTGATAAGCCGGATTGGCCAGCGCCGCCAGATGCGGAACGCCCCAGAGACCGACGGCAATATGCCGGCCATCCGGGCTGAAAGCGACTTGCGCCGGGCCGCCATGCAGCCCTGAATTGAACGTCACGCCGCCCGATGCCGGGGTCAGCACGCCGTCGCTGAATGCGAATACGCGGACATTTCGCTGGTCGGAACTGGCCAGCGATTGGCCGAGCTGCTTGCCGTATTGATCGGTGCAGTCGTTCACGTCGCCGCCGTCTTTCGGCGTCAGGCAGAGCGGATTGCTGTGCTGGTTGGCGACCAGAATCCAGGTCGCCCCGTCGCGGTGCAGATAATCAATGCTGACCGGCCGGATGCCGCCAGAGTCGATATTCTGCACGCCGTCCGCCGATGCATCCTGATCCACGCGGTCCAGTTTGGCGCCGCCGGACATCACCCTGAAAACGCTCACGCTGCCGTGACCGTCCTTGATTCCGGATTCGCCTCTGGCGTCGCCGGCGTTGACGACCAGCAGATAATCGCCGATGATGCGCATCGCGCTCTGGCTGTCAAAGTCACCGTCATCGGCATCGCCGACGCCGCGCGTGCGGTAAGCGTTGGTCTGCTCAATCCCGCCGTTGCCGACTTTCATCACCACAACGATATTGCCGTCGGGGTCATTCGTACTGGTGTACAAATGTGATTGATTTTCCGCCGCATAAGCAAAAACGCCCGTAGCGAAAAGAAGTGCGGCCAGCGCCGCTTTGGCGAAATTCGCCAGATTGGTTGTTGTCATCCTTGATCTCCGTTTAAGTGAATCCTCAAAATAAGGATTCTGTAGCGGAATATACATTAAATTATCCGGCTTTGGGGAAAAAAACAGAAATCCTCTTTCGGGCTGCGCGCGGGCGGAAGTGGGCCGCGTCAGGCCGGGCGTTGGCCGCGCCAGAGACAGCAGACGACAAACAGCAGGCTGTTGCATAACACGATGGACGGGCCGGCCGGGGTGTCGTAATGCAGCGACAGGGCCAGGCCGCCGCAGACCGACAGTATGCCGATCAGCGAGGCGAGCCAGGCCATTTGCTCCGGCGATGAGGCCAGATAGCGGGCCGCCGCGGCGGGGATGATCAGGAACGAGACGATCAGCAGGGCGCCGAGAATCTGCATCGACACGGCGACCGTGATACTGAGCAGCAGCAGGAATATCAAGCGGTATTTTTGCTCGTCGATGCCGTCGGTGAAGGCAATATCGCGCTGAATGATCAGCCCGAGCAGCGGCCGCCAGATGGGTACGATGCAGCCTGCGACGACGGCGCCGCCGCCCGCAATCCAGAGCAGGTCGGCGGTGCTGATGCTGAGAATGTCGCCGAACAGATAGGCCAGCAGGTCAACCCGGACGTGGGGCATGAGCGACAGGATCACGATGCCCAGGGCGATAGAGGCGTGCGCCAGAACGCCGAGAATCGTGTCCGCGGCCATGCGCCGGCTGCGTGACAGCAGCCACAGCAGCAGCGATACCAGGGCCGAGACCGCCAGTATCGCGGCCGTCAGGTTGAGCTTGAACAGCAGGCCGGCCGCCACGCCGAGCAGCGCCGAGTGCGCCAGGGTGGCGCCAAAATAGACCATGCGCTGCCAGATCACCAGGCAACTCAATGGCCCGCAGATCAGCGCCACCGCGACCCCGCCGAGCAGCGGTTTGAGGATGAAATATTCCATGTGCCGCGGTCAGTCGTCGGGCCGGGGGTCAACCGCCCCGTCCAGGCTATGCGCGTGGTTGTGGTGATGCCGGTAGATCGCCAGTTGGTCGTTGACGCGGCGGTCAAACAGGCTGGCGTACTGCGGATGCCGGCGCACCTGGCTCGGGGTGCCCGAGCAGCAGATGTGCCGGTTCAGGCAGATCACGCGGTCGGTCGCCGACATGACGACGTGCAGGTCATGCGAGACCAGCAGAATGCCGCAGTTGTAGCGGTCGCGCAGCGTTTGGATCAGCGTGTAGAGCGCCGCCTGGCCGCTGATATCGATGCCGGCGGCGGGCTCGTCCAGAATCAATAGCTGGGGGTGTTTGAGCAGCGCGCGCGCCAGCAGGACGCGGCGCATTTCACCGCCCGAGATCGCGTTCATCGGCGCGTTGCGCAGCGCGCCGATGCCCATTTCCTGCAACACCGCGGTGATCGAGTGGTCGTTGGCGGCGGCGACCAGCTGGAGAAAGCGGATGACGCTGAGCGGCAGGGTGTGGTCGATATCGACCGTCTGCGGGACGTAGCCGATACGCAGACCGGGGCGGATGACGACCGCGCCCCGATCCGGCGTGATCAGCCCCAGCGCGGTTTTGACCAGGGTGCTCTTGCCGGCCCCGTTGGGGCCAATCAGCGTGATGATCTCGCCGCTGACCAGCGTCAGGTCGATCGCCTGCAAGCGCTGCCGCCCGGCCTCACCGACGTCGACGCCGGTCAGTGCAATCAGCGGCTGCGGCGCGCGCCCGCCGGTTGGTGCGGCGGTGGTCATCGGCTGGCGCAGGCCGGACAGCGGCCCATGATTTCGACGCTGGAGTGCGCTATCTCGAAGCCGAGCGAGCGGGCGGTTTGCGTCAGCGAGCGCGTCACCGCCGGCGCGGCCAGCTCGGCCACCTGGCGGCATTGGGTGCAGATTAAAAACTGGCTGACATGATCGGCCTTCGGCGCAGTGCAGCCAATGTAGGCATTCAGATTGGCCAGCCGGTGCACCAGGCTGTATTGCTGTAGAAATTCCAGCGCCCGGTACACGGTGGTCGGCTCGGCATTGTGTTTTTCCCGGCGCAGGATGCGCAGCAGTTGATAGGCGGTAATCGGTTGGTGGCTGGCCCAGATGAGTTGTAGCACGCGCCGCCGCAGGGGGGTCAGGCGGGCGTTTTTATCGCGGCAAACCTGCTCGGCTTGATGCAGCGCCTGGCGGACGCAGTGGGCGTGGTTGTGCTCGCTCGAGTGAAATGTGTCCGGCATGTGCAGGGGCTTTGGCGCGGTGGCTGGCCGGGTTGGTATAAAATGTTATAATATAACAATTCAAAGCCGGTCGGGCAATTATTGGATCAGATGAAGAAATGGGTGAATAACCGGGCGGTTTTCGGGATTGTGGGGCTGTTGTTGGCGCCCGCTGCGGCGGCACAATTGCGGGTCGCGGTGTCGATTGCGCCGCTGCACGGTTTGACCGACGCGGTGCTTGACGGGGTATCCACCGCAGAATTGTTGATTGCGGCCAATCAAAGCCCGCATGATTTTCTGCTCCGGCCGTCGACGGTGAAGCAGCTCCGGCGTGCTGACCTGGTGGTCTGGGTCGGGCCGATGTTTGAGTTTGCGCTAAACAAGCCGATGGCACAATTGACCGACGGGCAGCGGGTGTTGCAGTTGACGCAGCAGCCGCAGATTACGCTGCTGCCCAATCGCGCGCTGTCGTTTGACCGCACTGTCGATGAGCATGATGAGCATGATGAGCATGATGAACATGATGAACATGATGAACATGACACCGAACCCCGGCAGGCCGCGCACGCGCACGGGGAAGTCGATCCGCATTTATGGCTCGACCCGGATAACGCCATCGCGATGGCCGGGTTGCTGGCCGCGACGCTCGGCGAATTGGACCCGGCCAATGCGGCGCGCTATCGGCAGAACGCCGCCGCGCTCGGGCAGCGCATCCGCACGCACCACGCCCGCTTGACCGCGCAGTTGGCTGCGCTCGCGGGGCAGCCCTATCTGGTGTATCACGACGCTTACCAGTACTTCGAGCGGGCCTTCGGCTTGCGCGGCGGGCAGGCGGTCACGCTCAATCCCGAACGCGAGGTCGGCGCGGCCAGACGCAAAAGCCTGTACCGCTACATCCGTGCGCACCGGGTTCGGTGTGTGTTTGTCGAGCCGCAATATGGCGACCGCGCCATCCGCTGGCTGCAAGACGCGCACCCGATGACCGCCGGACAGCTCAACCCGATCGGCCACGGCGACTGGTTTGCCACCATGACGGCGCTGGCCGACAGTTTGACCGGTTGCCTGGCGGCGCCATAACGCGGTGCGCTCGAGCGGCTGCGGCGAGCAGGCGCGGTGCGGCGGTTAGCCGTCGGTGGTGTGCCGGGTTGCCAGGGTGCGGTGCAGCGCATCGGCCACGGTTCGGCTGGCGGTTTGCAGGCGGTGGTGCGTATGGTATTGATGCACACAGTTGGCGGCCAGCCGGGCCAGCGTGCCGGGGTCGGCCAGCAGGCGGTCGATTTCGGTGGCAAATCGCCGCGCGGCCGCGGCGTCGAGCGGCAGCCGCCGACCGGTGATATCGTCGCGCACGATCTGCCCGATCCCACCCGCATCGCCGACCACCGCCGGCAGCCCGCAGGCCAGGGCTTCGAGTGCAACCATGCCAATCGCTTCGTTTACCGCCGGCCAGACCAGCAGATCGGCGGCGTGCATCAGCCGATAGACCGCCGCCGCCGGCTGCTGACCGAGGAAATGTACCCGCTCGGCGTCGTGCCGGAACAGCGCCTGCACCTGCGCTTTTGCCGGGCCGTCGCCGACCACCAGCAGGTGCCAGTTGCGGTCGCGCAGCTGGCGGACGGCCGCCGCCAGTATCGAGTACGAGGTGAATTTTGCCCCCGGCCGCATCATGGCAACACAGAGCAGCCAACACCCCCGCCGTTCAAGGCCCGGTGGCAGCGCCAGCTGTCGGCGCGCCTGCCGCCGGTCAACCGGCAGGCCCGGCAGATCGAGAAAAGGCGGCAGGGTGACGAGGTCGGTGCCGGCGCCGGCCACGGCGCGCACGCCCGGCTGATCGCGTTGGTTCAGCATGAAAATCAGCCCGGCCTGTTGGATCGCCCGCTGGCTTTGCCGGTAGCCGCGGTGCCAGGGCCCGTGCCGTTGTTTGTCCGCAACCGACGCTTCGGCCAGCACGTAGGGGATGCCCAGCGCAGTGCAGACGCCCGGGCCGAGCCAATCGGGGGCTTTGTGGTAGAGATGGTAGGTGAACCAGGCCCGGGGGCGGTGTGCTGCCGGCAGGTCGCGGTAGCGGCGGATGAGCCGGTCGGCGATGTTGTCCGCCTGCCGCCGGAGCTGCGCTTGCCGCCGGGCGTCGCCGGCGCCCTCCCAGCTGCGCAATTCACTGGCCAGTTGCGGCGCGTATCCGGCCCGGCGCAACACCGCGAGAAACAATCGGGCGAGGCGCCGGTCGCCCGACGGTATCCGATGACGCGGCGATTTCATCGGCGCGTAGAAGGCGATTTTCACGGACAAATCTGGCACAGATTGGGGCGGTTATCCTATACTAGCAGTTTGCCGCAGCGGGCGCCGCGCGTCTGTCCGGCCGCCTTCCGGTTCATGTATTCGGTGCACGCCATGACGACTCCAGCCGCATCCCAGCCCAGGATTACCCTCCAGACGTTGCAGCGCTATAAGGCGGACGGTCGGAAGTTTGCCGCGTTGACGGCGTATGATTATTGCAGCGCCTATGCGGCCAGCACCAACGGGGTCGAGGTGCTGCTGGTGGGCGATTCGCTCGGCATGGTGGTGCAGGGGCACGACAGCAGTCTGCCGGTGACGATCGAAGACATGGCCTACCATGTGCGCTGCGTCAAACGCGGCAATCAGGGCGCGTTGCTGATGGCCGATTTGCCGTTCATGAGCTACTACAGCGAGCTGAAAAGCCTCGAGAATGCCGCGATTTTGATGCGTGAAGGCGCGCATATCGTCAAGCTGGAAGGCGGGGTGTGGCTGGCCGAGAGCACCCGGATGCTGAGTGAGCGCGGGATTCCGGTCTGCGCGCATATCGGTCTGACCCCGCAGTCGATCAACCATCTGGGCGGCTATCGGGTGCAGGGGCGCGACCCGTCTCAAGGGCAGGCGATCCTGGACGAGGCGCGGGTGCTGCAGCAGGCCGGTGCCAGCCTGATTTTGATCGAATGCGTGCCGGCGGCATTGGGCGGCACGCTGACCGCCAGCCTCGAGGTGCCGGTCATCGGCATCGGCGCCGGCGCCGGCACCGACGGGCAGATTCTGGTGTGGCATGACCTGCTCGGCCTGTATCCGGGCAAAACCGCCCGATTTGTCAAGAACTATCTGCGCGGCTGTCGCGGCGGTGTTCAAGGGGCGGTGAGAAATTACGTCGGGCAGGTCAGGGCCGGCGCATTCCCCGACCGGCAGCACAGTTATGAATGAGGCGGGCATCCGGCGGCTTCGGCGGCTACCAATCGGTTTTTAGCAGCGCTTCCAGGCGGGCAAAACTGGTCGCCATGTCGAACGCCTGTTCGACCACCAATTTCCCGTTTTGCCCCAGCCGCTGCCGCAGCGCCGGCTCCTGAATCAGTTGCAGCAGTGCGGCTTTGAGCGCGTCGGCGTCGCCGACGTTGACCAGCAGGCCGTTGTGCTTGTGGCGCAGCAGTTCGGGGATGCCGGAAATGTCCGGCGCGATGATCGGCAGCCCTTGAAACTGCGCTTCGACCAGCACATTCGGCAGACCGTCGCGGTCGCCATGCTGGTCGATGCAGCAGTTCAACACGAATAGATCGGCGCGCTCATAGGCCCGGATCACCTCCTGTTGGGGCGCCGCACCATGCCAGAAAACCCGCTGCTCGAGGCCGTGGGCGCGGCTTTGTGCCGCCAGCGCATCGCCCAACGGGCCGCCGCCGATGTGGTGGAACTCCCAGTGCAGGTCGGGCGGCAAAACGGCCAGCACGCGCAGCAGGTCGGCATAGCCTTTTTTGGCCACCAGTCGCCCGACACTGAGAATGCGTACCGGCTGCCCGGCCCGCTCGCCGGTGCGGTCGGTGTACGCGGTTGGGTTTGGTCCAAACCGCGTACGGTCAATGCCGTGGTAATTCAGGTGGACCCGGTCCGGCGAGCGGGTGAGTGAGCGCAGGTAGGTGAGGTTGCAGCGGGTGCAGGTGGTCAGCCATCGGCAGGACGCCAGCTTCTCTTCGAGCTCCCATGCCGGGCTGGTCCAGATGTCTTTGGCATGGGCCGAGCAGGCCCACGGTATCCCCAGTATGCCGCCGGCGTAGCGTGCGACCGAGGCCGGGGTGTGTAAAAAATGCGCGTACAGGCGGTTGATTTGCGCCGGCCGCTCGGCGGCCAATACCAGCGCCTGACCAAACCGGCGAATCCGATTGGCGCTGCGGTCGCGGCGCAGGTCTTGCAGCCATTGGCGGCGCGCCGACCGATAGCCGGGCCGGCGGCGCATGGCCAGCCAGCTCTTGAGCACGCGGTACGGCTGTCGGTACAGGTACTCCGGCAGGTAGTTGACGGTGGCCTGAATGTCGTCATGCAGCGGATGCCGCCGGCGGTCGGTTGGTTGCCGCAGTGAAAAGATGGTGAGGGTGAATCCGGCCCGTTCCAGGTTAAGAATTTCCTGGGCGATAAAGGTCTCGGACAGGCGGGGATAGCCTTTCAAAACTATCCCCAGCGGTTGGCCGCCGGTCATGCGCGCCTGAGCGCCCGGCGGCGTGGCGGTACGCGGTCGGTATCGAGCGGGTTATTTGTACGGGTCGGCGGCATCGCGCAGGCCGTCGCCAAAGAAATTGAACGCCAGGATAATGATGATGACCGGGACCACCGGCAGGATCAGCCAGGGGTAGAGGGCGACTACGTTGATGTTCTGCGCCTCGTTGAGCAGTACCCCCCAGCTGGTAATCGGCGGGCGCAGCCCGAGCCCGAGGAACGAGAGCGCGGTTTCACCGAGGATCATGCCGGGGATGGACAGCGTTGCGGTGGCGATGATGTGGCTGGAAAACCCGGGCAGCAGGTGCTTGGCGATAATCCGCCCGGGGCGTGCGCCCATCAGTTTGGCGGCGGCGCAATAGTCTTCTTCGCGCAGCGCCAGCAATTTCGAGCGCACCGCACGCGCCAGGCCGGGCCAATCCAGCATTGCCAGAATAACCGTGATGCCGAAAAACACCAGCAGCGGGCTCCAGGTGACCGGCAAAATGGCCGACAACGCCAGCCACAGGGGAAGCTCCGGAAACGAGCGGATGATTTCGATGGCGCGCTGTACGACCGCGTCAACCCAGCCGCCGTAATACCCGGCGAGGCCGCCGAGCAGCAAACCCAGAAACAGACTCACCGCGATGCCGCCGAGGCCGATCAGCAGCGAGATGCGGGCGCCATGGAGAATACGCGAAAACATGTCCCGGCCCAGCCGGTCGGTGCCGAACAAAAACAGCGTCCCGCCCTCGGCCGGGCAAAACAGCCGGTATCCGGTTTCAAACAGCCCCCAGAATGTAAATTGGTCACCGCTGCAGAAGAACCGAATCGGGTGAATGCGCTCCGGGTTGCGGGTGTATTCGCGTCGCAGGGTCTGCATGTTCAGGTGATAGTCGGTGGCGTAGACAAACGGCCCGACAAATTCGCCGTCGTGGAAAAAATGCACGCGCTGTGGCGGTGAGTAGATATAGTCGGTGTTGCGCGTCTTCTGGTTGTAGGGGGTGATGAATTCCGTTACCAGTGCGGAGGCGTACATCAGCAGCAGCACCAGGCCGGAGAGTACGGCCAGCTTGTGCCGCCGCAGCTTCCACCACATCAGCTTATAGCGCGAGGCAAAAAAGTGCGCTTCCTGCTCGGTGGTCAGGTTTTCAATCGACAGCGGGTCGAAGCGGGCGGTCGATACATAATGTTCGCCGGCGGCGGGGGTGGGGGTCCGGGACATGTCAGGTGCCCCCTTGCAGCCGGATGCGCGGGTCCAGCCAGGCGAGCAGCAGGTCGGAAATCAGCATGCCGATGACGGTCAGCAGTGCGAGAAACATCAGAAAGGTGCCGGCAAGGTACATATCCTGGCTTTGCAATGCGGCCAGCAGCATCGGCCCGGTGGTCGGCAGTGACAGCACAATGGCGGTGATTTCCGCGCCCGAGATGACGCTGGGCAGCAGGCTGCCGATATCGGCGATGAAGAAGTTCAGCGCCATCCTGAGCGGGTATTTGACCAGCAGCTTGAACGGCGGCAGGCCCTTGGCCCGGCCGGTCAGGACATACTGCTTTTCGAGCTCGTCCAGCAGATTGGCGCGCAGGCGTCGAATCATGCCGGCGGTGCCGGAGGTGCCGATCACAATGACCGGAATCCACAGATGCTCGAGCACCGATTTGAATTTGCCCCAGCTCCAGTCCTGATCGAGATATTCCGGTTCCATCAGGCCGCCGATCGAGGTGCCAAACCAGATATTGGCGAGATACAGCATGACCAGGGCGAGCAGAAAATTGGGCGTTGCCAGGCCGATAAAGCCGAGCAGCGTCAGGCCGTAATCGCCCCAGCTGTATTGATGGGTGGCCGAGTACATGCCAATCGGAAAGGCGATCACCCAGGTGAATATGATGGTCACGAAGGAGACCAGTATGGTGAGCCAGATACGGTCGCCGACGACCTCCCCGACCGGCAGGTCGTATTCAAAAGAGTAGCCGAAATCGCCGCTGGCAAAGCCGCTGACCCAGTGCCAGTACTGCACCATAAACGGATCGTCGAGGCCGTACTGCTGGCGCAGAAAAGCGATCTTGTCCGGGTCAACCGACTCGCCCTGGCTTTCCAGCTCGGCGATGTAGGTTTCCAGATAATCGCCCGGCGGCAGTTGAATAATCACAAACACAATGAAGCTGATCACCACCAGGGTGGGCAGCATCGTCAACACGCGCTTGCAGACGTAATAGATCATTCGAACCAGAATGTATCGGGCTTATAGACGCCAAAAAAGGCGTGCGGCGACCAGCCATAGACGCCGTTATCCGGCACGTTGTGCAGGCGATTATGCACCACGATCGGCTGCGGCACGCCGCATATCAGGCCGATACTGAAAATCTCTTCACTGTGTATTTGCAGGATCTCCTGCCATACCATCTCGCGCTCCGCCTGGCTGGTCGAGCGGCTCCAGGTGTTGAATAGTTCCAGCAACTCGACCGCCGCCGGCATATCCGGCGTCTCGCCGACCTTGGTGTTGGTTTCAAAGTACTGCCCCCATTTGGGCCATTGCAGCTGCGATTGTCTGGTGGGGACAAATTCGTCCGGGCTCATGTCGGCGGTCGGGGTGCCGTTGTCGATGCCGTTGAATAACGCCATCATGGAATCGCCGGAGAAAACCCGTTCACGGAACACTTCCCGCTGCGAGGGTTTGACGTGCAGCTTGATGCCCAGCTGCAACCAGCTTTCGCCGATCAGCTCCAGTATGTCGGTTTCTTCGGTGCCTTCACCGGCGGTTTGCAGAATAATCTCCAGCGGCTCGCCGTTTTTCATCAGCCGGATGCCGCGTTTGTTGCGCTGCTGCAAGCCGAGGTTATCCAGCAGCCGGTTGGCGGTTTCCAGGTCGAACTGGCTCCAGCTGGTCTGGTAGTGCGGGCGCGCCAGCGAACACCCCGGCAACACCGTGTTGTTGGCGGCGGACTCGGCCAGGCCGAAATAAATCACCTGGTTGATCTCATGCCGGTTAATGCCAATCGACAGCGCCCGGCGAAAATCCCGGCTGCGCACCAGTTCACGCCAGACCGGGTTATTGCTGTTCAAATTGGGATAGAGGGCATACTGCGAGCCGCTGCCGTTGCTCCACAGGCGCACGCGGTAGTTGTTGCGCTGTTCGCCCTGCTTGAGAAAAGTGTAGTTGTCGAGTCGGATATAGCGCCCCTGCAAGTCGGATTCGCCGGAGCCGGTTTTGGCCGCCACCAGGCTGTTGCTGGTAATCGTGATCGTGACCTCGTCGATATAGGGGAGCTGCCGCCCGTTCGCGTCGATGCGGTGATAATACGGGTTGCGCTTAAACACGAACCGCTCTGCCGGCGGCCAGGTGGTATTGACCCAGGGCTGTAGCACCGGCAGATCGGGATTGTCATTTTTATACGGGTGGTTGCGGCGATGGTGCAGGCCGGCCCAGTTGCGCACACCGGCCTGGTCGACCATTTCCTGCAGCGCGGCCGGGTCGGCATGATCGGCGTGGAACTGCTGTAGATAATGCCCCGGTGCATACAGAAACAACGGCCGCGGCGCGGCCAGTTCGGGGATAAAAAACGGATTGGGTTTCGACCAGCTATAGCGTACCGTGGTCGCGTCGATAAACTCGACCGTCGGCGCTTCGCCGTCAACCAGCAATTTTGCCGGCAGGCCGAACGGAGACAGATCGGGGTTGTTGGCGATCTCGTCCCAGTAATAGCGGAACGCCGCGGTCGTGAACGGCTCACCGTCCGACCAGTGATGCCCGCGGCGCAGATAAAAAGTAAAGATCCGGCCGGCTTCGACGGTGTAGTCCAGCAGCAGGTCGGGCTGTAGATTCAACTCGCGGTCGTAGCCGACCAAACGGGCGTAGCCGTAGACCATCATCATGCGGATGTCCTTGCTCTTGCCCATCAGCAGGCGCATCTGACCGCCATACCGGCCCAACTGCTGTTCGCCGCTCAGCTGCGCCACGGCGGCCTGCGCCGGCACGCGGTCGGCAATCGGGCGCTGTTCGCCGTCGGCAATCGCCGCGTTGAAATACGGGTTTTCAACCAGCGCCGCGCCGGCCGGCAGACTGATGGCCGACAGCAGGCCGGCGTGCAGCAGGGCGCGGATGAGGCGGCGTTTCATGGGCTCGAATGCGCCGGTTCGGGGCACTCGCAGGCGCGCACAAAATGCTGCGGCGCGATTTCGTACAGCGACTGCGGTCGGTCGGGCGCCTCATCAAACGGCGCCGACCACCTGCCGGGTGCGGCGGCGCCGGGCTCTGCGATCTGCGCAAAATCCAGCGGATGGTTGAGGTCGGCGACCGGTATCGCCTGCAACAGCGAGCGGGTATACGGATGCGCGGGGCGGGCAAACAGCGATTTGCGCGGCGCCAGCTCGACAATCTGCCCGCGGTACATCACCGCGATGCGGTCGGTAATGTAATCGACCACGGCCAGATTATGCGAGATAAACAGGTAGCTTAGCCCCAGCTGTTTTCGCAGGTCGCGCATCAGATTCAATATCTGCGCCTGCACCGACACATCCAGCGCCGATACCGGCTCGTCGCAGATCAGCAAATCCGGCTGCAGGGCCAGCGAGCGGGCGATGCCGATGCGCTGCCGCTGGCCGCCGGAAAAGCTGTGCGGGTAGCGCCGCAGGTGCCGCGGGTCGAGCCCGACCAGGCGCATCAACTCGGAGCACATCTCAGCCTGATAGTCGAGATCCCCCAGGGCATGAATGACCATGGGCTCGCGAATGATGTCGAACAGCGTCATGCTCGGATTCAGCGAGCCGACCGGGTCTTGAAAAATGTACTGCACCAGACGGCGGTATTCGGCCAGGCCGGCCGGCTCCAGCGCCGTGACGTCATAGCTTTTCTGCAGGCTGTTGAAGCGGATAGTGCCGCTGTCCGGCAGCATGGAATGCACGATCATTTTGCCCAGCGTCGATTTGCCGCTGCCGCTTTCGCCGACAATCCCCAGGCTTTCGCCGCGCCGCAGCGTGAAGCTGACGTCATCGACCGCCTTGAAGCGCAGTGCATCGGCCTTGATCGACCACGCCCGGCTGCGCGCACCAAAACTCTTGCTGAGCCGGTCGACGCGCAGAATGACGCTGTCGGCGGCGGCCGCATTGACCTCGGCCGCATTGACCTCGAGCTTTTGCCGCCGGGCGCGGATGAAGTTGCCCACCTCCACGTTGATTTCCCGTATCGGGGTGAGGCTGTCCTCCGGCCCCATGTCGAAGCCGGGGACGGCGCGCAGCAGCGCTTGCGTGTAGGCATGCTGCGGGTGGTTGAAAATCTGTTCGACCGTGCCGCTTTCCATGATCTGGCCGTGATAGATGACGACCACCTCATCGGCGACGTTGGCGACCACGCCCAAATCATGCGTAATCATCAATACCGCCATATTCAACTGGGTTTGCAGCCGGTGGATCAGTTTGAGTATCTGCGCTTGAATCGTGACATCGAGCGCGGTGGTCGGCTCGTCGGCAATCAGCAAACACGGATGGCAAATCAGCGCCATGGCAATCATGGCGCGCTGCCGCATCCCGCCCGAGAGCTCAAACGGGTAGGTGGTCATGGCGCGCTCCGGGTCGTTGAACCCGACCAGCACCAGCATCTCGCGGGTCGTCTCCAGGCCGCGCTGTTTCTCCATTTTGCGGTGCAGAAACAGCGCCTCGCTGATTTGATCGCCGATGGTATGCAGCGCCGACAGAGACACCATCGGCTCCTGAAAAATCAGCGAAATACTGCCGCCGCGCAGCTCCCGCATGGCCTTGCTGTCGGCCTCCAGCGCGGCGATATCCACCTCCTGCTGAGCGCCGTCGTCGCCGGGGGGGCGAAAGCAAATCGTGCCGGCGGTGATCCGGGCATTGTGCGGCAGCAGGCCCATAATCGCCTTGGCGATCACCGATTTTCCCGAGCCGGATTCGCCCACCAGAGCGACGGTGCGCCCGTGCTCGAGGTCGAACGAGGCCCCGCGCACGGCGTCCAGCCGGGTGCCGTGAATATCAAAGCGGATGTGTAAATCGCGGACGGAAAGCAGTGGCCGGTGCATAAATGATTCAGGCGGTGCGTTTGCAATTGAACATGATTATAGTTTGTGCCGTTGCGGCTGCCCGGAATGATGCAATATCGGCAATATTGGTATTTAAGCCACTGAATCTATCATTATATAGCCGCCGGTTCAAATACATTATCAAACCCGCCGGCGGAAAACCGCCCTGACGACGCGCGCCGGGGCGATGGGCCGGGTGACGGCGGCCCTGCCGCCCGGTTAGCTGAAAGCGTAGTTATAGCGCAATTCGGTATCGGTATCCACCACCGCATGGAAAGAGACAATAATCCGGTCTTTTTCGCCCTGATAGGGGAGGGCCATGTGTTTCAGATAGGAAGGGAAGACCACCAGTTTGCCATCCTCGGGATAGCTGTCGTAGGTGTGGTCGTGCAGATAAAGATTCCCCCGGTCGCCGTGCCCGGCCGCCTGATATTCCATCCGCGGCCCATAAAAACGGGTGACGCCGTTGGGCATGCCGTTGGGGCCAATATCGGCCGCCGAGCGGCTGGCCGAGCCGGACTGCACATAATACACGCCCGACCAGGAGCAGTTGCCGTGTACGTGCACGTCGTGGAAACCGAAGCCGTTGGCGATCTGAAACCAAAGCCCGGTCAGCCGGACGTCGAAGGACATGCCCTTTTGCCAGTAGGCCCGGTTGCACTCGCAGGCAACCGCAAACACATTGTCGAGGATGAATTTTTCCAGCGTTTGCAGCGCCGGGTTGTCGATCTGCTGAGAAAAATTGTCCGGGCTGACGTAGCTGCCGCCGGGGCGCTGGCTCGGATGCGCCTGCCGATACTGCTCGAACAGCGTGATCAACTCCGGGTTGACCCGGCCGAATTGTCCCAGGCGGCGGTTGAGAATCCGCACCGGCCACAGTTCGCGGATGTAGGGGCTGGGGCGGTCGGGTGCGTCTGCCATGGCGGTGTCTGAGGTTATGCGTTTGCGTGTCGGTATGCCGACCAACCGGGTCGGCGCGCCTGATGCGGCCAATTATAGCCTGCCCAGGCGCGCTTCGGACACGGCTTGTCGGGGGGATTCCTGGCCCCGCCCTCACCCAACCCTCTCCCAAAGGGAGAGGGCTAAAGCCGACCACCGCAAACCCCCTCTCCCTTTGGGAGAGGGTTGGGTGAGGGCGAGGGCCGCCACCGTCCGAAATCCCCCCTTCCCATCAACGATGAAGTTGCACCGATAACGCGCGTTCACCGGGCAAAATAAGTATGTGAAATAAGCCGCGCCCCTGTTTATAATGCGGCGGACGGTTTGGTCGGTTGCGGTCGCACCGACCGGAGATCAACGCAATTCAACACAATTCAACGCAATAAAAAGCGCAATAAAATAAAAGATGACGTTATCACAACAACGGCTGCGGCAGCGGTTGCGGCGGTTTCCGCGGATCGAATTGAGCCACACGCCCACGCCGCTGGCGCTGATGCCGCGCTTGTCACAGGCGGTCGGTGACGTTGAGCTGTGGGTCAAGCGGGACGATTGCACCGGTCTGGCCATGGGCGGCAACAAAGCGCGGCAGTTGGAGTTTTATTTTGGCGAGGCGGTCGAGCGCGGCTGTGATACCGTGCTCAGCACCGGCGCGGTGCAATCCAATTACCTGTGCATGATTGCCGCCGCCGCCGCCCGGCTCGGTATGCAGTGCCATATTCAGGTTGAAGATCGCGTCGACAATGCCGGCGTCGACTACCGCTGCTCGGGCAATGTGCTGCTGGATAACCTGTTTGGCGCGCAGGTGCACACCTGCGCCAATGACGCGGATGAAGCGGGCGCGGATGCGGCGCTGCAAGCGCTGGCCGATGCGCTCCGGGCCCAGGGCCGCCGGCCCTATATTATTCCGCTGGGTGGCGGGCATAAACCGCTCGGTGCGCTGGGCTATGTCGATGCCGCCGTGGAGCTGCTACAGCAGATGCGGCGGATCCAGCTGGCGCCGGATGTGCTGGTGGTCGGGTCGGGCAGCGGCCTGACCCACACCGGGTTGTTGACCGGGCTGCGCCTGGCCGGCTCGGCCATCAGCGTGATCGGGGCCTGTGTGCGCCGCGATGCACCGCAGCAACAGGCCCGGGTTGTGCAGCGTTGTGAACGCTTGCAGGCAATGCTCGACCTGCCGGGCGTGGTCCAGCCGCAGGATGTGCAAGTCGATGATCGGGCGTTTGCGCCCGGCTATGGCAAGCAGTCGGATAAAGTCTTGCGGGCAATCAAGCTGGCCGCCGTGTACGAGGGGCTGTTGTTTGACCCGGTCTATTCCGGCAAGACCCTGGCGTGCACATTGGATTTAATCGAATCCGGCGACCTTGCCGGCGGCAGCAAAGTGGTCCTGCTGCACACCGGCGGGCTGCCCGCGCTGTTTGCGTATCGGCAGCAGATGCAGGCGGTCGCCGCGCTGTGATGGCCCTGCGCCCGGGCCGGTCCAGACTGCCGGTGCACCGGTGCCGACATAGCGCGCCGGAATACAATGCATAGCATGGATTTACCCACCGCCAATCGGCACCTGGCCGGCGGCGACAGCCTGTCGCGCGAACAAATGCAGTCGGTGATGCAGGTGATCATGCGCGGCGAGGCGACACCGGCGCAGATCGGCGCCTTCCTGATGGCGCTCACCATCAAGGGCGAGACAGTCGAGGAGCTCACCGGCGCCGCCCTGGTCATGCGCAAGCTGGCGGCCCGGGTCGAGGTCCAGACCGGGCCGGTGGTGGACACCGTCGGTACCGGCGGTGACAGCGCCGGCCTGTTCAATGTCTCCACCGCCAGCGCACTGGTTGCCAGCGCCGCCGGGGTGTGTATGGCGAAACACGGCAGCCGTGCCGCCACCGGCAACTCGGGCAGCGCCGACGTGCTCGAGGCCGCCGGCGTCAATATTGCAATTACCGCGCAGCAGGTTGGCCGCTGCATAGATGAATGCGGCATCGGGTTCATGTTTGCGCCCAGCCATCATGCGGCGATGCGGCATGCCATCGGCCCGCGCCGGGAGATTGGCGTGCGCAGTATTTTCAACCTGCTCGGCCCGCTGACCAACCCCGCCGGGGCGCGCCGTCAATTGGTGGGCGTGTTTGCACAACAGTGGCTCACGCCGATGGCGGCGGTGTTTGGCGAGCTGGGCAGCGAGCACACGCTGGTGGTCTGCTCGGATGACGGGCTGGATGAAATTTCCGTTGCGGCGCCCACCCGGGTGGCCGAGCTGCGCCACGGCAAAATCACCGAATACGGCATTGCGCCGGCACAGTTTGACCTGCCGACGACCGCATTGGACGGCCTGAAGGTGGCGGATGCGCAGCAGAGTCTGGCTTTGATCCGCCAGGCATTGCGCGGTCAGCCGGGCGCGACGTACAACATGGTGGCGCTGAATGCGGGCGCGACCCTGTACGTCGGCGGTCGGGCCGGGTCGATTGCGGACGGGGTGACGCTGGCGCAGCGCATCCTGTCGAGCGGCACCGCGCTGGACAAACTCGAGCAGCTGGCCCGCTTTACGCAGGCCATCGGTGACGCCGCCCCGGGCTAACCCGGCGCGCCGGTCAATTGGCTGCGGCCTTTACCCGCCGGTTGCGGCCCTTTTGGCCTTGAATCAGATAAATCCCGCCCAGCACCAGCACCAGGGTCACGATCATGCGCAGACTGGCCGTTTCACCCAGCAGCAGTACGCCCCAAAAACTCCCCAGCACCGGGATCAGATAATTCACCTGGGCGATCGTGGTCGCGCCGAGCCGATGAATCAACCGAAAATACAACAACGCGGCGAGCGCGGTCGGGAAAACCGCCAGGATGACGGCGGCATACAGGCTCTCTGCGCTGGGCGACAAAGCCCACGGCTGCTCCAGCATCAGCGCCGCCGGCAGGCTGGTGACGGCGCCGACCAGCGTCGCGCCGGTGGCCATCTGTATGCCGGAAAACGCCGGCTGAGTGCGCACAAACACGGTCATGATCGCATAACAGCTGGCGCCCGCCAGTACCGCCAATTGGCTGGTCAGGTTCTCGGCCATGCCGCTGAGCGCCGGCAACCCGACCAGCGTCAGCAACCCGGCGAAGCCCAGCGTAATGCCGACTATTTTGCGCCCCGTCAACGGCTCGGCGTGGATGAAAAAGTGCGCCAGCACAAAGGTCATGATCGGCATGATGCCCATCATGACCGAGGTCAGCGAGCTGTCGATGCGCACCTCGCCCCAGCTGATCAGAAAAAAGGGCAGCGAGTTGCCGAGCACGCCGACCACGGCATACAATAACAGCGCCCGCCCATGCGCCGCCAGCCGCTGTTTTTTTATCCGCAGATACATCAGCAGGATCAGCGCCGCCAGCCACAGCCGGATTGACGTCAGGGTCGCCGGGCCGATGGTTTCAACGCCGACCTTGATGAGCAGGAACGAGGCACTCCAGATGAGCGCCAACAGCAGCAACAAAACATAGTCGAGCGCGGCCGATTGGCTGTTCACCGGCGCGCCGCCATGCGGTTGCGGTGGCGCACCGGCGCAGCCGGAATAGCCGGGATACAGACCACCACCCGCATCGCCGCAAGCACTCGCCAATAAAAGCCGTGAACCATCATCTGTTAACCGGGCAGGAGCCGCCGGCCTGCACGCGGATCAATCCGCAGGCGCCATCGCCGCTCATCATTGTCTGTGACCATGCCAGCAACCGGGTGCCGCACAGCCTGCATCTGCTGGGGCTGAAACCGGCGCAACTGGCGCTGCATATTGCCCATGATATCGGCGCCGCGGGCGTCGCAACACGGCTGGCAGAAAAATGCGCCGCGCCGCTGCTGCTGGCCAACTACTCCCGCCTGGTGATCGACCTCAATCGGCAGTTGCAGGCCGACAGCCTGATACCGGCGGAAAGCGACCGCATCGCGGTGCCCGGCAATCGGCATCTGACCCGCCGGCAGCGGCAGCACAGGATACAGGAGATCCACCGCCTGCGGCGGGAAATCCGCCTACGGCGGGAATTAGGAATTAGGAATTAGGAATTAGGAATGATCAGGGGGTTTGCTGACCGAGGCGATAGCCCGGTTTGATGGGATTACCGTCCCCCCTGATAAGGTGCTGGCTGAACCACTTCCGGCAATTCGCTTATTATTTTTTGCCTCAATGCCGTCGTTCCTGCGGAAGCAGGAATGACAAAAAATGCGGAATTCCCAATTCCTAGTTCCCGCCAAAGGCGGCATTCCTAATTCCTAATTCCTAATTCCTAATTCCTAATTCCTAATTCCTAATTCCTAATTCCTAATTCCCGCCGTAGGCGGAAAGGTGCTGGCTGGACTACTTCCGGCAATTCGCTTATTATTTTTTGCCTCAAAGCCGTCGTTCCTGCGGAAGCAGGAATCCAGTAAAACATCATGCCGATTGGAGAGATTTGTATGATGATATTGTTGTTTGTCTGGATTCCTGCTTCCGCAGGAAGGACAAAAAATGCGGAATTCCCAATTCCTAGTTCCCGCCAAAGGCGGCATTCCTAATTCCTAATTCCTAATTCCTAATTCCCGCCGTAGGCGGAAAGGTGCTGGCTGGACTACTTCCGGCAATTCGCTTATTATTTTTTGCCTCAATGCCGTCGTTCCTGCGGAAGCAGGAATCCAGTAAAACATCATGCCGATTGGAGAGATTTGTATGATGATATTGTTGTTTGTCTGGATTCCTGCTTCCGCAGGAAGGACAAAAAATGCGGAATTCCCAATTCCTAGTTCCCGCCAAAGGCGGCATTCCTAATTCCTAATTCCTAATTCCTAATTCCCGCCGTAGGCGGAAAGGTGCTGGCTGAACCACTTCAGGCAATTGGCTTATTATTTTTTGCCTCAAAGCCGTCATTCCTGCGGAAGCAGGAATCCAGTAAAACATCATGCCGATTGGAGAGATTTGTATGATGATATTGTTGTTTGTCTGGATTCCTGCTTTCGCAGGAATGACAAAGAATCCCCAATCCCCAATCCCCAATCCCCAATCCCCAATTCCCAATTCTCAATCCTTAATTCTCAATCCTTAATTCTCAATCCTTAATTCTCAATCCTTAATTCCTAATTCCTAATTCCCGCCGCAGGCGGATTTCATTCCTAATTCCTAATTCCCGCCGCAGGCGGACCCGCCGAAGGCGGATTTCCGTTTTTGCGTATTTATCAGATTTTCCTTAGAATCACGCCGGTACAACTCACCCATGCTCCGTATCTGACAATGCCAGGCAATAGCTTCGGCCACCTGTTTCGCGTGACTACCTTTGGCGAGAGTCACGGCCCTGCACTGGGGGCCGTGGTGGACGGCTGCCCGCCCGGTCTGGCGTTGTGCGAGGCCGATTTACAACATGATCTGGACCGGCGCAAGCCGGGTCAATCCCGCTTCACCACGCAGCGGCGCGAAGCCGACCGGGTGGCGATTCTGTCGGGGGTGTTCGAGGGCGTGACGACGGGAACGTCGATTGGTCTGCTGATTTATAATGAGGATCAAAAGCCCGGCGACTACACCAAAATCAAAGATCGCTTCCGCCCCGGCCATGCCGATTTCACCTACCATAAAAAATACGGCGTGCGGGACTATCGCGGCGGCGGGCGGGCCTCGGCGCGGGAGACTGCGATGCGCGTGGCCGCCGGCGGGATTGCAAAAAAGTACCTGCTGGAAAATTACGGCGTGTTCATCCGTGGCCGCGTCTACCGGGTCGGCGACGTTGCGGTGCCGTTGACCGATTGGGATGCGGTAGAAAAAAACCCGTTTTTTGCCGCCGATGCCGACGCGGTTGGCGCCCTGGAACACCTGATCACCGACCTTCGCCGGCAGGGTGATTCCATCGGCGCCGGGGTGCACATCGAGGCCGGCGGGTTGCCGGCCGGGTGGGGCGAGCCGGTATTCGATCGCCTCGATGCGGACATTGCCAAGGCGATGCTGAGCATTAACGCCGCCAAAGGGGTGGCGTTCGGCGCCGGCTTCGACAGCATCGCGCAGCGCGGGTCGCAGCATCGTGACGCCATACTGCCGCACGGCTTTGGCTCGAATCGGGCCGGCGGCATCCTCGGCGGCATTTCCAGCGGGCAGAATATTGACCTCAAGGTCGCGTTCAAGCCCACCTCCAGCATCCGACTGCCGGTCGAGACGGTGGACCTGGATAATCAGGCGGTAACGGTGGCGACCACCGGACGGCATGACCCGTGTGTGGGGATTCGGGCGGTGCCCATCGCCGAGGCCATGCTCGCGCTGGTGCTGATCGACCACGCACTGCGCGACCGCGGGCAAATCCGGCGATGACCCGCGGCGAGTTCGAGTATGCCGACCCGGGTATCGTCGCCTGTCAGGTGCTGGCTGAACCACTTCAGGCAATTGGCTTGTTGTTTTTTGCCTCAAAGCCGTCATTCCTGCGGAAGCAGGAATCCAGTAAAACATCATGCCGATTGGAGAGATTTGTATGATGATATTGTTGTTTGTCTGGATTCCTGCTTCCGCAGGAATGACAAAGAATGCGGAATTCTTAATTCCTAATTCCTAATTCCCGCCACAGGCGGATTTCATTCCTAATTCCTAATTCCCGCCACAGGCGGATTTCATTCCTAATTCCTAATTCCTAATTCCTAATTCCCGCCGTAGGCGGATTTCATTCCTAATTCCCGCCGAAGGCGGCCCCCGCCGAAGGCGGATATGGTTGACAGAACGGGGCAACAAGTGTAGTAGAGTTTCAGGTGGCGTTGTCGGACGTCGCCCCACGCGGGCCGGGCCTGAGTGCGCCGCAACAAGTGTAGTAGAGTTTCAGGTGGCGTTGTCTGGGCCGGGACGGTTGGGCGTTAATTGATTGGCCCACGCGCCGGAGCGCTGAAATATAAACTGCAATAACCGTTCTCTTATCCGTATGGCCGCACAAACACTGTATGACAAACTATGGCAGCAGCATGTTGTGCATAGTGATCCGGATGGCATTGATCTGATCTATATCGATCGCCATCTGGTGCATGAGGTTACCTCACCGCAGGCTTTTGAGGGGCTGCATCTGGCCGGTCGCCGTCCGTGGCGGAGTGACAGCATGCTTGCGGTGCCGGATCACAACGTGCCGACGACGACCGATAGTGACGGCATCGATGATCCGATTTCCCGGGTGCAGGTGGCGACTTTGAATCAAAACTGCCGCCACTTTGGGATTACCGAGTTTGATATGTCCGACCCGCGTCAGGGCATTGTCCACGTTATCGGCCCGGAGCAGGGCGCGACCCTGCCGGGCATGACTATCGTCTGCGGCGATTCGCATACCTCGACGCACGGCGCATTTGGCGCGCTCGCTTTCGGTATCGGCACCTCCGAAGTCGAACATGTGATGGCGACTCAGTGCCTGATGCAGAAGAAAGCGAAAAACATGCGCGTCTGCTTCGACGGCGACCCGGCGCCCGGTGTCGGCGCCAAGGATCTGGCGCTGGCGTTGATCGGCAAAACAGGCACTGCCGGCGGCACCGGGTATGCGATTGAGTTTGCCGGTTCGGTGGTGCGCGGCCTGTCGATGGAGGCGCGTATGACGTTGTGTAATATGGCGATCGAGGCCGGTGCCCGTGCGGGCATGATTGCCGTGGACCAGACCACGATTGATTATCTGGCCGGCCGTCCGTACGCCCCGCGCGGTGACTTGTGGCGGCGCGCGGTGGCTGACTGGCGCGGCTTGCAGTCGGATGCGGATGCGGTGTTCGATCAGGAGCTGCGGCTGGATGTCTCTGACCTGCTGCCACAGGTCACCTGGGGCACCTCGCCTGAAATGGTGGTGGATATTAACGGTCGGGTGCCGGACCCGGCGGTGGTTGATGATCCGATCCGGCGGCAATCGCTGGCGACGGCGCTCGTCTATATGGGCCTGGAGGCGAATCAGGCGGTGCGTGACATCCGGCTGGACAAGGTGTTTATCGGCTCGTGTACCAATAGCAGAATTGAAGATCTGCGTGCCGCCGCGACGGTGGTCAAGGGCCGGCGGGTGGCGAAAAATATCAAACAGGCGCTGGTTGTGCCGGGGTCGGGCCTGGTGAAACGTCAGGCCGAAGCGGAAGGGCTGCATCGGGTGTTTACCGCGGCCGGGTTTGAATGGCGCAACCCGGGGTGTTCGATGTGTCTGGCGATGAACGCCGATCGCTTGCAGGCCGGCGAGCGCTGCGCCTCTACGTCTAACCGGAATTTTGAAGGCCGTCAGGGGCAGGGTGGGCGCACGCATCTGGTTTCTCCTGTCATGGCGGCGGCGGCGGCGATTGCCGGTCATTTCGTCGATATTCGGGAGCTATAGTGCAGCCGTTTACCCAATTGGACGGATTGGTGGCGCCGCTCGACCGCGCCAACGTCGATACCGATGCGATTATTCCCAAGCAGTTTTTGAAGTCGATAAAGCGTACCGGATTCGGCCCTAATCTGTTCGATCAATGGCGCTATCTGGACCCCGGCGAGCCGGGCATGGATCACCGTCGCCGGGCGCTTGACCCGGAGTTTGTGCTGAATCAGGCGCGCTATCAGGGCGCGCAGATTCTGCTGACGCGGGAGAATTTTGGCTGCGGTTCTTCGCGTGAGCACGCGCCCTGGGCGTTGCTTGACTACGGGTTTCGCTGTATTCTCGCGCCGGGTTTTGCCGATATTTTTTACAACAACTGCTTGAAAAACAGTATATTACCCGTTGTTTTGAAAGAGGAAATGATACAATATCTGTTTGTTCAGGTTGCGCAGCAGGTGGGCTACCGATTGCAGGTTGACCTGCCGAACGAGCAGGTAATATTGCCGACCGGGGATAAATTGGCCTTTACCCTTGACCCGTTCCGAAAAAAATGCCTGATACAGGGGCTCGATGAGATCGATCTGACGTTTCAGCAGACAGACAAAATCCGGCAATACGAATACCAACGAAAATCTGCCGCACCATGGTTATTTAGCGAGCCGTCCGAATAGGCCGAATCCGTGTCGAATGGGTTGCCGGTCACGCTCGGCCGGTCACGACGGGCAATCTGCGTATCGATGGCAGGTCTGCACGCATTCGCTGAACGGTTGGGTGCAATTTAGATTGAGAGGATGATGAAAAAAATCATGCAAGCCTCGGCTGTCCTGGCCGTTGTCGGGTTGTGGATGTTGCCGCTGCCCGGCCTGGCGGTCGGGCTGGGCAAGCTGAGCGTCAACTCCCATCTGGGAGAGCCGCTGGATATAGAGGTGGAATTGCAGTTTATAGATGCCGACGAGTTGGGGACGGTTGAGGTCGAGCTGGCCGACCGGGCAGATTTTGAGCGTGCCGGCATAGTGTATCCGGATTCAGCCGAGGTGCTGGATTTTGGCATCAAGACCGGGACCGACGGCAAGCACTATGTGACCATCACCACGTTTAATGCGATCAACGCCACCTATCTGCATTTGTTGCTGTCGGCATCCTGGCCCGGTGGCAGCGTCGTTCGAGAATATACCGCGTTGCTGGATCCGCCGTTTTATAGCGACGATTCCTCGGCCGTGGTCAACCTGCCGGCCTCGACCCCATCCAGCGAGCAGATTGTTGCCGATCAGATCGCGGCTGACCCCACGCCGCCCGTGCCGCCCACGCCGCCCGTGCCGGTCGAAGTGCCCGTCGTCGCCGACGTACCCGCCGTACCTGACGTACCCGCCGTTGCTGACACAGCCGACGTGCCCGATGTACCCACTCTCACCTATACCGTGGTCCGCGGCGACAATTTATCGGCCATTGTCAGACGACTGAATACGCCGACCGGTGTATCGATGTTGCAAGGGCTGACGGCACTCCAGCAGGCCAATCCGGAGGCGTTCGTCGATGGCAATATGAATCGCTTGAGAAGCGACGTGGTGCTGACGATACCCTCTTTTGCGTCCATGGCGGCGGTCGATCGGCGGCAGGCGAGCAGCAATTTCAGCCGCCAGCTGGCGCAATATAACCGCTATGTTGCCGGTATCAATCCGGCTGGTGACGACCCTGCCCAGCCGGAGCCGGAGCCGGATGCGGGCGAGTTATCCCCGCAGCCGACTGCGGCAGACCGCGCCCCCGAGCCGCAGGACGCCGCCCCCGAGGCGGACTTGAGTCAGGCGGACACGCCGTCGGAGGCGGATTCGACCGCCGCATCGCTGCCGGCAGCGCGTCTCCGGATTGATCAGGAAACCCTCGATCAGCCGCTGGATGAAGTGTCTGCCGGGGATCTGGGCGGTGCGCAGCAGCTGGGCATATTGAAATCGCACCTGGACGCGCTGGACGAAAGCCTGCTGGCCGCCAATGTTGAAAGTACCGAGGTGAAGCAGCGGTTGCAGGCAATTCAGACCCAGTTTGAGCGGGTGTCGAATCTGTTGGAAGTCGAAGACAGCGGGCTTGCCGTGGCCCAGGATGTGGCCGCTGAGAGTGTGGCCGAAACCGGGCAAGCCCGGCCCGCGCTTGATGGCAGTGCGGTCGATGACGCGGCCGGTGCTGCGCTACCGGATGAGACCGGTACGGCGGCGGCTGTCGAGGCCGAGACGGTGGCGGTTGATGAGACCGAGACGGTGGCGGCTGTTGAGGCCGAGTCGATGACTGCCGAGGTCGATGTGGCGGTGGCGGGCGGTGGTGGTGACCTCCTGGTTGATGATGCCATTCCGCCACCGGCCGACGGCATACTGGGCGCGGCACAGTCAACGGTGCGCCAGGGCGTGGGGGGGCTGCTGGGTTTCTGGCATGGCCTGCCCGCGCATTTGGGATTGCTGCAAGGCTTGCTGGTATCGGTGTCCGATTATGCGTTGAAAGTGGCCGGGGGGTTGATCCTGCTGCTGGTCGGCTTGTTCTTCTATCGGCGCGGGAAATCCCGCCGGCGTGCGGCCCGGCAGGGGGCCGGCCAGGCCGGGTATTTTTCACATTCCGAGATGTCAACCCAGTTTACGCAAGAGGCCTTGTCGGTGCCCGGTGAGGCCGCTGAGCAGGTTGAGTTGACCGTTGGCGATGAGGAAATGTCGCTTAGCCATGACGATTCGTTATCCGAATCGGGTTCGGTGCGCGGGGAAGTGGTATCGCCCGGGGAGATCGACCCGCTGGCAGAAGCCGAGGTTTATATTGCGTATGATCGTGATGAACAGGCCATCGTGGTGCTCAAAGAAGCGTATGTCAGCCATCCGGAACGCCACGAGCTGGCGGAAAAACTGCTCGAGGTGTATCACAAGCAGGATGACCGGCATGCATTCGATGCATTGGCGGTCAATTTGCAGCCCCATGTCAGTCAAGAAGGCTGGCAAAAAATTGTCGCTATGGGTCTGGTCATTCATCCGGAAAATCCGCTTTATCTGCCTGCCGGTGAAAAGTCCGATGCGGCGTCGGCGAGTGTACTTGAATTCGACCAGCCGCCGGTGCCGAGTGCAATCGGCTCCCAGATTTCCGCCCCCGATCTGGAAATCGACGCCCCGGATGAGCGGCGGCGGTCCGGGGCCGGGGAAAGCGTACTTCAGGACGTGGAAATCGATGATGCCGAATTGCTCGATATACCGACGCTGAGCCAGGTAACGGAGGCGTCGCGTGAACCGGAAAAAGAGTCGGGTTTGCAGGCGCCGCCTGAGTCGGGTGCGGCGTTGCGGCTGGCCGACCCCGAGCAGCCCGATTCGGGTGCGGCGTTGCGACTGGCCGCCACCGAGCAGCCCGAGTCGAAGCAGGATACCGACCCGGCCGGTCTGAACATGCCGCCGGTCCCGCCGGCGTCACGCAACGTCGACACGGGCGCTGCGGCGGCGACCGAGCGACCGCATCTTCAGCCGCATCTTCAGAGCGACTCTTACCTGTCTGAGCCGGCCACACCGAATGTGTCCGAGGAGCGCGAGTCGCATCAGGAATCCGCCACCGCGTTGAATCTGGCCAAGGCCTATATCGAGCTGGGTGAAAAAGACATTGCCCGGGATTTTATCGAAGAAGTGATTAACGAAGGCAGTGAGAGCCAGAAAAAGCAGGCCACTGAACTGAAAGAATCACTGGGCGATTAGCCCGCGCGGTTACCCGCGTGGTGGGATGGGTCTTTATCGCCCGGGCGGCGGGTCGCCGGTGCCGGCGGCGAGTTCGGCGGTAAACCCCAGTACGCTATCGATGATGTGTCGATCGGTGCGTTGTTTGTCTCGCTCGGCGGCGATCGTCCCGACAATCGCCGAACCCACTACGACGGCATCCGCCAGCTGCGCCATCCGGCTGACCTGTTGCCTGGTTTTGATGCCGAATCCAACCGCAATCGGCAAACAGGTGTGCTGTCTGATCCGTTCGATGTCGGCTTGCACCGCCTGCGGTTCAGCCGATCGGGTGCCGGTGGTGCCGGTGATTGCCACGTAATACACAAACCCCGAGCTGTGCTTCAACACCCGCGTGACCCGCTGCTCATGGGTCGTCGGCGTGGTCAATCTGATCCAGTCCAGGTTTGCCGTGCGGCAGGGGTGGCATAATTCGTCGTCTTCTTCCGGCGGCAGATCGACAATAATCAACCCGTCGACGCCGGCGTCGAGGGCCGCATCGATAAAAGCCGGTACGCCATAACGGTAAATCGGATTGTAGTAGCCCATCAACACCACCGGTGTGCGGTCGTCCTGGCGGCGGAAATGGGCGACCAGGTCGAGTGTCTTTTGCAGGGTCATGCCGTTTTGCAGCGCCCGCAGATTGGCCGCCTGAATCGCCGGGCCGTCGGCCATCGGGTCGGAGAACGGCATGCCCAGCTCGATCAGGTCGGCGCCGGCCGCCGGCAGCCCCAGCAGGATCTCCCGGGCGGTGGGTAAATCCGGGTCGCCGGCGGTGATGAACGGAATGAAGCCGGCGCGCCCGGCCTGCCGTAGTTGCCGGAAGCGCGCTTCGATGCGCGAGACCGTGCTGCCGCCCCTCACGTCGGTCACAGAGTGATGCCGAGTGCGTTGGCCACGGTAAAGACATCCTTATCGCCGCGGCCGCACAGATTCATCAGCATGATGTGCTGCCGCTCCAGCCGCGGCGCCTGCTCGATCACGTAGGCCAGGGCATGTGCCGGTTCCAGCGCCGGGATGATGCCCTCCGAGCGGCAGCAATGCTGGAAAGCGGTCAGCGCTTGCTGATCGGTGACCGCGACGTATTCTACCCGCCCGGTCTGGTGCAGCCAGGCGTGTTCGGGGCCAATGCCGGGATAATCGAGCCCGGCCGAAATCGAATGGGCGTCGCTGATCTGACCGTCCGGGTCTTGCAGTAAAAAGGTGCGGTTGCCATGCAGTACACCGGGTTCGCCGGCGCTCAAGGAGGCGGCATGCGCGCCGCTTTCCAGCCCGTGGCCGGCCGCTTCGACCCCCACGATACGCACCGACGGGTGATCGAGAAACGGGTGGAAAAAACCGATGGCATTCGAGCCGCCGCCGATGCAGGCGACCAGCATATCCGGCAGTCGGTTTTCCCGCTGCCGAATCTGCTGCATGGCCTCGGTGCCGATCACGGTCTGAAAGTCGCGCACCATTTCCGGATACGGATGCGGCCCGGCGGCGGTGCCGATAATATAAAACGTGTCTTCGACGTTGGCGACCCAATCGCGCAGCGCATCGTTCATCGCGTCTTTCAACGTGCCGGTGCCGCTGGTGACCGGCACCACTTGCGCGCCCAGTAGTTTCATTCTAAAGACATTGGGCGCCTGGCGCTCGATGTCGGTGGTCCCCATATAGACAACGCAGGGCAGCTTGAACAGCGCGCAGACCGTGGCGGTGGCAACGCCGTGCTGCCCGGCGCCGGTTTCGGCGATGATGCGCCGCTTGCCCATTCTCCGGGCCAGTAAAATCTGCCCCAGGGTGTTGTTGATTTTGTGGGCGCCGGTGTGGTTCAGCTCTTCACGCTTAAAGTAGATTTTTGCCCCGCCCAGCTCGGCGGTCAGGTTCTCGGCGAAATACATCGGGCTTGGCCGTCCGATGTAGTCGCGGGCGTAGTACGCCAGCTCGGCCTTGAAATCGCTGTCGTGCTGATACTTCCGGTAGGCCTGTTCGACTTCCAGAATCAGCGGCATCAGGGTTTCGGCGACAAACCGCCCGCCATAGATGCCAAAATGGCCGTGCTCGTCCGGGCCGGAGCGATAGGATTCGACAGGGGGGGGCGGCTGAGTCATCGGTTGAAGCGGTTGTGCAGGTCAAAGATTATACCGTTTGAGCTGCACTAATCCAGCGAATTATTCGCTGCCGGCACCGGTTATGCGCCTTGCCGGTACGGATAAAAACGGCGCCAGCGCGGCGCCCGGATAGCCTGGAATACTGCTATAGTCGCCCATCGAAACGGGTTCGGCACGGCTGCACCGGCGGCGTGTCGGCGCAGTTGAGGCGCGGCCCGACGGCGGGCGCGGCGCGCAATGCTGCCGGGTTGTTTGAGCAGGTTATTCGGGGTAGATACTTATGTCGCCACATCGCAGTCAGTTGGCCGCGCGCACCCGGGCAATCCGGGAGGGCTATCGGCGCACGCACGAGCGTGAACATAACGAGGCCATTTTTACCACCTCCAGCTTCGTCTTTGACTCGGCCGAGCAGGCGGCGGCCCTGTTCAGCGGTGAACAGAGCGGCAACGTCTATTCCCGCTTTACCAATCCGACGGTACAGGCTTTCGAGGCGCGCATGGCGGCATTGGAAGGCGGTGCGCACGGCATTGCGTTTGCCTCGGGCATGGCGGCGATTACCACTATGCTGCTGGCATTGCTGCGCGCGGGCGATCACATCGTCGCCTCATCCAGCCTGTTTGGCTCCAGCGTGACGCTGTTTAGCCGGATCATCAGTCGATTCGATATTCAAACCACCTTTGTCGATCTGACCCGGCCATCTGAATGGGCGCAGGCGGCAACCGCCAACACCCGGTTGTTTTATCTGGAATCGCCCTCCAATCCGTTGTGCCGGATTGCCGACCTGCGGAAAATTGCCGCGGTGGCGCGGCGGCATAACGCCGTGTTTGCCGTCGACAATGCGTTTTGCACGCCGGTATTGCAGCAGCCGCTGGCTATGGGGGCCGACCTCGTGGTGCATACCGCCACCAAGTATCTGGACGGTCAGGGCCGCTGCGTCGGCGGCGCGTTGGTGATGAACGATGACCGGCTGCACGACGATATCTTCGCCTGTCTGCGTTCCACCGGCGCTTGCATGACGCCGTTCAATGCCTGGGTCTTCAGCAAAGGCCTGGAGACGCTGCACCTGCGCATGCGTGAACACTGCGCCAACGCGGCCGAACTGGCCGGGCAATTGCAGGCCCATCCGGCGGTTGAAACGGTCTATTATCCGGGCTTGCCCGAGCATCCGCAGCACGCGCTGGCCAAACGGCAGTTGCAGGGGTTTGGCGGCATTGTGTCGTTTACGGTCAGCGGCGGTCGGGCGGCGGCCTGGCAGGTCATCAACACGGTTCGACTGCTGTCGATAACGGGCAATCTGGGCGATACCAAAACCACGATCACCCACCCGGCCACCACTACGCATGCGCGCATCAGTCAACAGCAGCGTGATCAGGCGCAGATCGGGGAGAATTTACTGCGGATTTCAGTTGGCCTGGAAGACCCGGCGGATATTTTCGCTGATTTGCGGCGCGCTCTGGACCAGCTGATTCGATAGCCGCGGCCACCGGTCGCCGGTCAGGGGCGGTCGCGCCATTGCACGGTGATCAGCCGGTGCAGCCTGGGGGTGATGTCCAGCATCTCATCCCGGCTGTCGAAGCGCAGAAAAACAATGCCGAGCTTTTGGGTCATAAAATCGTCGACCCGGTAGCCGCGCGTGTACCACAGGCACTGATCGACCATTTTCTGTCTGATGACGGGGTCGAAGTGAACGCGCTCCACCACGCCGTTGCGCTCCGCCATAATGCAATGGCGGGTAAAGCAGCCTTTGAGCGGCGCCTCGTCCGGTGCCTCGACCGCCAGCCCGGCGGCGGTTTTTACTATCCAGAGCGGATAATCGACCCCGGTAGCCTGTTGCACAAAAGAGATGTACAGGTCGCCCGGTGCGCGCCGGCAGATTTCCACGATGCACGGCGGGCCGGCATCGAGAATGTACTGGATATGAAAAATCCCGTTGACCAGGCCGAGCCGGTGCGCGATTTTTTCGCTGTCGGCAATCAGTCGGTCGATAGCGGCCGGCGGGCTGGTCGTTGGGGTTGAAGCCGCGCACACGTGGTATTTATTCAGGTAGTAATGCTCGTCGTCGGCAAAATGGAAAACGACCTTTCCGCGCTCGATAAACGTAGAAAAACCATGATTGGAGCCGGGGAGATATTGCTCGAGAATAATGCGCTTTGAGCGGGAGAGCGCAAACGCCCGATCGATTGCCGGCTTCGCCTCCATCCGCCCGGATATCTTCTGTATGCCTTTGCCGCCGGTCAGGTCGACCGGTTTTATAATGTACGGTGGCGTAAACTCGAGCGCGGCGCGATAGGCGTCATCGGGCTGCGAGAAAACCGCCGTGTGCGGCGTGGGCAGCCCGTTTTCCGCGGCAAACGAACGGTATTGATCCTTGTGGTGCAGGCGCACGGCGGTGGCGTAATCATCCTGCCCCGGCAGGCCCATCCGCTGCGCAACAAAAGCCGACGCGAGCAAGGCAAAGTCGTTGCAGGACGGGCAGATGGCATCGACTCGATGCTGTTGCGCCACGGCGAGGATGGCATCGGGGTCAGCATAATCGGCGTAGGCATATTCATCCGCATACCGATGCCCGGGCTGCTGCGGCGCATTGCCGGTCGTGATGACGTGAAACCCCAGTTTTTTCGCCGCCTTGATCAGCGGGATTTCAGCGTATCCGCCGCCAACCAACAGCATTTTTTTGTCCCGCTGCATTGCTCTGGCGGATAGTCGTGTGATGGCCGATGCGCGGTGTCTGCGACCGCCCGGGTGAGGGCGCCGCGAGCGGCTACCGCCCGATGTCCTGCCAGTTTTTCAGCCGGGCCGAAGCTGACATGGCCTCCAGCATCAACAGCCCTTCCAATGCGTCGTCGACGCCAAAGCACCAATCGGCACTGCTGCCGCCGCCCTGCAGGTGCTGTTTGCGGGCATCTGCCAGGTCGTAGTAGCAGTTGGCAAAAGCCTCTATAAACCCGGCCGGATGCCCCGCCTTGAAGCGGTTATAGCGCGGCAGGCCGGCCAGACGAAGGCGGTCGGATGCGCGGGTGACGGTGCTTTTTTGTCCGCGGTTGTCGGCCAGGAAAAGATGTTCCGGCTCCATTTGATGCCATTCGGCGGCGCCCTGGTCGCCATACACCCGCACGCGCAGCCCATTGCTATGCCCCAATGCGGACTTGCTGAACCAGATCTGGCAATCGATATTATTCGAATACCGGGCAATGCACAGGGTGTTGTCGATGATGTGCTCGAAAAACCCGAAGGTGTTCGCGCAGGCGACCACCGACAACGGTTTTTGTTCGGTCAGGAACTTGATTATATGGTGCACATGCGTGCCCAGATCCAGCGCCAGTGTCGGTATCCCGGCGTCCTGCAAGCGCCACTCCTGCGGTGCGATCGGCTCCCCGTTCCGGCATTTCAAAAACCCTTCGCTCGGCATTTCAATCTGCACCTGATGGAGGTTGCCGAGCTCGCCGGAGGCGATTATCAGCTTCAACTCGCGCAGCATCGGGTAGCCCGAATAGTTATAGGGTACCGCCAGAAAACCGTCGGCCTGCTCGACCGCCTGCTTGATCTTTTTGGCCTCGAGCGAGCCCGCCGCCAGCGCCTTTTCACAAATCACCGCATAGCCGGCGGCAATCGCGGCCAATACAATTTCGCTATGCGAGGGGGTGGGTGTCAGTACGGCGATGGCGTCCAATCGCCCCTGCTCTTGCTCCAGCAGCGTCTGCCAGTGGCGATAGAGCCGCCGGTGATCATCGAGCCAGCTTTTCCCGGTGGCCTCGTTGCTGGCCTGGGCCTCGCTGAAACAGCCCGCCGCCAGCTTCCATCTGCCGTCCATCTGCGCGGCGATGCGATGGGTGCAGCCGACGGCGGAGTCATGCGCGCCGCCGATAAAACCGATGCTCAGACTGTCCGCTGGCATCGGCCGGGGCGCTGCGGCGGTCGCGGGCTAGTGCTCATAAATTTTGCGTATGATTGCATTCGGCCGCTGCTTGGTTTCGGCATATATCTTGGAGATATAAATGCCCACGATGCCGATGCTGGAAATGATCAACCCGCCCAGCAGCCAGACCGATACGATCAGCGACGTCCAGCCACCCGGCGGATTGGCGTAAAAAAGCGCGTTGACCAGAAAGTAGACGCTGACTATCAGCGACAGCCCGAACACGGCAAAGCCGATGACAAAGATACCGATCAACGGCCGGCTGCTGAAGGCGGTGACGACGTCGAGAAAAACATTGATTTTTTTCCGCAGTGTGTAGGTGGTCGCGCTGGTGCTGGTTTTGTTCACCGGCACGGCAACCTGACGGAAACCGGTGATGATAAACAGCCCGCCAATCGACACTTCTCTTTCTTTATGCAGCAGCAGCGCATCGAGAAATTGCCGGGTCATCAATCTGGCGGTGACGATATTTTCGGGCAGCGTAAAGCCGACCAGCAGATTGAAGATTTTGTACACCAGCCAGCCGCTGAATTTTTCGAACAGGCCGCCTTTGCGGCGTTTTTGTACGCCGTACACCATATCGCAGTGCTCTTTTTGCATCGCCGCATAAAAGGTACTGATCACCTCGGGCGGCTCTTCGAGATCGCTGTCGATCAACAGCACGTGCCGGCCGCGGGCGTTTTCCAGGCCGGTGATGATGGCTTTGGGGTGGCCGAAGTTTCTCGACAAGTCGATAATCCGCACGTTGTGATTGTTTTCAAACAGCTTGACGGCAATCGACAGGCTGTTATCGGGTGAGCCGTCATTGACCAGGATGACTTCAAAATCATCCGCCACTTCGGCTTGCGCCGCCGCGCAGATGCGCCGATAGAACGCCTCCAGATGCGGCTCGGAATGATACAGCGTGGTTACGACGGAGAGTTTTGGCGGCAAGTCCGACACGGTGCGGTAATGGTTGGAACAGTTCGGGTGATGAATAACGGCATACAACCGCCGCGCGGTTCGGGTGGGCTCATACTAATCCCGCCTGCGGGGCCTGCCCAGCTTTCTGGCCAAACGAAAAAACCCCGGCGAGGTTTGCAGCAGCGTGACAAAACGTGAGCGATATTCAGCCGGAACCGAGGTCCGCAGGCGCATTCGCAGCATCACAAACAACGCCAGAGTGCCATGCACCGCGCAAGTATAAAGGAAGAAAGCGTGCGGTTCAAACTGGCTGATGACCAGCGATGCGGCGTACGGGCCGATGACCGCGCCGATAGAAAAATAGAACGTCAGGCCGGCCGAGATCAGTATGTATTGTCCGTCCTGCGCCCGGTCATTGGCGTGCGCCGCCGCCAGCGAGTACAGCGGCAGTGCGAACGCGCCAAACATCAGCGCCCCGGCGTAGAGGCCGAGCACCGTGCCCTTATCCTGATACGACAGAAACAAGCCGCTCAGCATCGCGCCGAAGGTCGCCATCAACAGTATTTTTCGCCGCCCGAAACGATCGGATAAGCTGCCGAGAGGGTACTGCAATAATGCGCCGCCGGCGATCCCCATGCTCATAAAAACCACGACCGAGCGGGTGTCCAGGCCAATTTCGATGGCGTACACCGGGCCGACCAAACGGAATGCCGAGTTGGTCAAACCGATGGACAGCGAGGTCAGACAGGCCAGCGGGGAAATTTCCCATACATCGCGCAGGCTGAGCTGCATCTTTTGCAGCGGCTGCGGCTTCGAGCGATTGGACAGCGAGATCGGCAACAGGGACAGGCAGAACATGATGGCGACAACCGAAAAGATAACGTAGCCGGTGCCGCCGAGCAGCGGAATGATGAACTGCGCACTGGTGACGGCGAGCAGATCGACAATCCGATAGACACTCAATATGCGGCCGCGGTCGGCATTTTTTGCCACCTCATTGATCCAGCTTTCCACCACCATCAGCAGGGCCGCAAAGCAAAATCCGCCCACTGCCCTGACGGCTATCCAGACAAACGGATTGGGCAGTATGGCGATTAACAGCGGGACGATGGCGCCCACAGCGGCGAGTGCGGCAAACACCCGCACGTGTCCAAAGGCGCGCACCAGGCGGGAGGCGTAATAGCAGGCGGCAAAGAATCCGGCAAAGTAGGACGTCCCCATCAGGCCGATGAGGCTGGTATCGAAGCCTTGCGCTTTGGCACTCAGCGCAATCAGGGTGCCGAGCAAGCCGTTGCCGGCCAGCAAAATAGCGGCGGCCACCAGCAGCGGCGCGATGGAGCGGATCAAGATCGATGCAACCGGCAAAATTGTCAAACCCGAGTGTACACCAGTTGCCTGCAAGCGGAGAGAATAACGCATGGCGGTCGAAGCCCGCCGATGGGGTAAAATGCAGACATGACGGCAGCATTGAGCACGGCAATTTCACTGGCACCGGATGAGGCCCGCAAGCTGGTGCTACAGTGTCAGCGGATTTTCCGCCGGTCCCCATCGGGTGCCGCTGTGGACGCGACGCTGGCGCTGATCACGCACCTGGGATATATCCAGATCGATACGATTTCTGTGGTTCAGCGCGCGCATCACCATGTGCTATGGAGCCGCAATCCGCGCTATCGGCTGTCGCATATCGACCAATTGCAGGTCCGCGGCCAGGTGCTCGAACACTGGGCGCACGCCGCCGCCTATCTGCCGATGCAGGATTACCGCTTCTGCCTGCCGACCATGCGGGCGATTGCCAACGGGCAGCCGCACTGGACCCAACGCGACCGCAAGATGATGCGCTATGTGCTCGATCGCGTCCGCGACCAGGGCGCGCTGCAAAGCCGGGATTTTGCCGATACCGCCCGCCGTAGCCGGGCGATGTGGGAGTGGAAGCCGGCCAAGCAGGCGCTGGAGCAACTGTTCATGGAAGGCCGGCTGCTGTCACCCCGCCGCATTGGCTTTCAAAAGCTCTATGATTTGCCGCAGCGGGTGCTGCCGGACGGGCTGGATCAATCCATGCCGACCGAAACAGAATATGCGCGGCATTTGATCACCCGGTTTTTATGCGCCAACGGCATCGGTCTGGCGGCGGAGATCGGCTATCTGCGCAAACACACCCAGCCGCTGATCAAAGCGACGCTGCAAGACATGCTCGAGGCCGGCGAGGTGATCGCGGTGGACGTTGGCCGCCAACCCTATTACGCGCTGCCGGACAGTCTGGCGCAGCTGCATCGGCGGCAACCGCGCACCGGGGTAAAAATCCTGTCGCCGTTTGACAACCTGCTGATCCAGCGCCGGCGCCTGCAGTCGCTGTTTGATTTCAGCTATCAAATCGAATGCTATCTGCCGGCGGCGCAGCGTCGGTTCGGCTATTTTTGTCTGCCGGTGCTGCAAGGGGCGCAGGTGGTCGGCAGACTCGACGCCAAAGCGCATCGACAAACCGCCACGCTGTCGATCAGGCAGTTTTATCTGGAGCAGCCGCTGCGCCGGGCGGACGGGTTTTTGCGCGCTTTTGCCCAACAACTGCATTTGTTCATGCGCTTTAATGCCTGCGAGCGCGTTCACCTGGAAAATGCCAATCTACCCGCCGCGTGGCAGCAAGAGCTGCGCTGCCTGCTGGCATGAGCCGGCGGCCGATAGCGCCGCTGCGGCTTGAAAACCGACTGCGCCGATGAGCAGACTCCCCCAGATTCACGGCCATCGCGGCGCCCGGGGGCAGGCGCCTGAAAACACCCTGGTCGCGGTCCAATGCGCGCTGGATTGTGCCGTTGACGGGGTCGAGGTGGATTTGTGCGTATCCGCCGACCGGCATCTGGTACTGCATCACGACCTCCATCTCAACCGCGATCTGACCCGCGACGCCGACGGCGGCTGGATTAAAACCGCGGTGCCGGTGCACAGTCTGACGCTGGAGCAACTCCGGCAACTCAATGTCGGACAGAGCCGGCCGCGGTCGCTGTCGGCCCGGCGCTTCCCGCACCAAAATGCCTGCCGGTGGGCGGCCATTCCGACGCTGCCGGAATGCATCGACCTGCTGCTGCCGCACCCGCAGGTGACGCTGAATCTGGAACTCAAAGGCGCGCCGCATCGCCCCGATCTGGTGCCGGCGGTGGACCGCGTGGTGGCGCAATTGCTGCACTGCCTGGACGGGCGCATCGCGCCGGAGCGATTATTTGTGCAGAGCTTTGACTGGCGTCTGGTGCTGGCGCTGAAAAAACGCGCGCCGGCGATCAAAATCGGCTTGCTGACCAGCCGGCGAGTGCGCGGTGACCTGCCGACACTGCGCCCCGGGCAGCCCACGGCATGGCACAATTATCTCGACGTGGCGCAGCACGGCGATTCGATTGTCGAGCTGCTGGCGTCCACCGGCGCGGAAGTCTGGTCGTGCCATTATTCGGATCTGACCCGGCCGCAATTAGCGCGGGCGCACGCGCTCGGCCTGGCGGTGTATGTCTGGACGGTCAACCGGCCGCAGGACATGCAGCGTATGCTGGACTGGCGGGTGGACGCGATTACCACCGACTACCCGGCGCGCGCGCTCGAATTGCGCGCCGGTGCGCCGACCTGATCGCCCGCCCGGCTGACCGTCGGGCAGCCTCGACCTGCGGCCGAGGAGCCGAATCAGTGTTCGCCGCCGGCCTTGAAGTGGTATACCGCCCCCGAGCGGATGCCGGAAGGCCAGCGTGACGTGACGGTTTTCAGCCGGGTATAAAAGCGTACGCCCTCGGCGCCGTGGATCGCATGATCGCCGAACAGCGAGCGTTTCCAGCCGCCAAAGCTATAGAACGCCATCGGCACCGGGATCGGCACGTTAATCCCGACCATGCCAATCTGGACGCTGCTGCTGAAATGCCGGGCGGCGTCGCCGTTTTGGGTGAAGATGGCGACCCCGTTGCCGTATTCATGCCGATTGACCAGCTCCACCGCCTCGGCGTAATCCGCCGCCCGCACGATGCACAGCACCGGGCCAAAAATCTCGTCGGTATAAATCCGCATGTCGGGGCGGACTTTGTCGAATAGCGTCGCGCCGATAAAACAGCCGTTTTCATAGCCGGGTACGCGGATATTTCTCCCGTCCCGGACCAATTCGGCGCCCTGCTCCAATCCGGAGGCGATATAGCCCTCGATGCGCTCCTTTGCCAGCGGCGTGATCACCGGCCCCATCTCGGATGCCGCCTCGGTATACGGCCCGACCTGCATTTGATCGAGCCGGGGCAGCAGCCGCTGCCGCAGCGCATCCGCCGGTTGATCGCCGACCGAGACGACCACCGAGACGGCCATGCAGCGCTCGCCGGCGGAGCCGTACGCCGAGCCGATAATCGCATCGACAACCTGATCGATATGCGCATCCGGCATCACGACCATGTGGTTTTTCGCCCCGCACAGGGCCTGCACCCGCTTGTTGTGGGTGCTGCCGGTTTGATAGACGTATTCGCCAATTTTGGTGGAGCCGACAAAGCTGATGCCTTTCACCCGATCATCGGTCAGCAGCGTATCGACCGCCTCTTTGTCGCCGTTGACCACGTTCAACACCCCTTTCGGCAAGCCGGCCTCGGTCATCAACTCCGCCAATCGCAGCGGGCAGGACGGGTCGCGTTCCGAGGGTTTCAGCACGAATGTATTGCCGCAGGCAATCGCCACCGGGAACATCCACATCGGCACCATGCCGGGGAAATTGAACGGCGTAATCCCGGCACAGACGCCGAGCGGCTGACGGATGCTCCAGCAATCGACGCCGCCGGCAATATTCTCGGAGAACTCGCCCTTGAGCATCTGCGGGATGCCGCAGGCAAACTCGACCACTTCCAGGCCGCGGGTAAGCGAGCCTTTGGCATCGTCGAGCATTTTGCCGTGCTCGATCGAGATCAGCTCGGCCAGCTCGTCCAGATGCGATTTGAGCAGCTCGCGAAAGGCAAACATCACCTGCGCCCGCCGCGTCGCCGGGGTGGCCGACCAGCTGGCAAATGCCGCTTGTGCCGCACCGATTGCCTGCCGCACCTGTTCGGCATCGGCCAGCGGCACCCGCTTGTCGACCGCGCCGGTTGCGGGGTTATAGACCTCGCCAAAGCGGCCGTCGCGCACGGAATTTTTTTTACCGTCGATATAGTGATGTAACGTCGTCTGTGCCATGGTTTTTACTCCGGGCTGTGATGGGATGCGATGCAGCGCGGCGATTAGCCGCGCATGCGCTTGCCGCCGGGGTCATACAGGGCGGTTAAACTCGCGGTTGCCGGAATCAGCTCACCGCCTACGTCAATCGTAAACTCACCGGCATCCAGATACGCCCGATCGACCCCGTCGCGGTGCCGCACATAGCCCAGCCCGACCGAGCCGCCCAGGGTGTGGCCGTAGCTGCCCGAGGTCAAATGGCCGACCAGCTTGCCGTCGCGCAGAATCGGCTCATGCTGATACAGCATGGCCTGCGGCTCCGCCAGCAGAAACTGTACCAGGCGTTTGCTTTTCCAGCTGCCCGAGTCGCGCTGCCGGGCGATCGCATCACGGCCGATAAACGCAATCGGCTTATCCGTGTCGCAGACAAAACCCAGCCCGCATTCCAGCGGCGTGTCGTCGTCGGTCACGTCATCGCCCAGATGCACAAATTTCTTTTCGTGCCGGCCGCTGTCGAGTGCGTGCAGCCCGGCCAGCGTCAGCCCGTATGCCTGACCGACCCGCCACAGGTGGTCGAACCCGTGGCGCGCCATCTCCACCGGCAAATAGAGCTCCCAGCCCAGCTCGCCGACATACGAGACCCGCGCCGCCATCCCGGTCGCGCAGCCGAGCTCGATCGGCTGTACACTGCCGAACGGAAATTGCGCGCTCGACATATCGTGTTGCAATGCCGCGCTCAACAGGGCGCGGCTGGTCGGCCCCATGACCCCCAACACCGCCCAGGCGCCGGTCACATCGGTGACGACGCAATGCGCCTCGGGGTCGATATTGCGCGCCAGCCAGTGCAAATCCTTCTGCGCGACCGCCGCGGCGCTGACAATCAGGTATTGATCTTCACGCAAGCGGGTCACGGTCAAATCGGCCTGAATCCCGCCGCGGTCGTTCAGCCAATGGGTGTAGACCATGCGCCCGGGCGGCACATCCACGTTGGCGGTGCAGATCCGCTGCAGGCAGGCGCAGCTGTGCCTGCCCTGGACCAGATATTTGGCAAAGCTGCTTTGATCGAACAGCGCCACGTTGTCACGAAAAGCGCGGTGCTCGGCAGCCGAGTACGGAAACCAGTTTTGCTGCGCAAAGCTGTATTCGTACTTCGGCTCGACCCCGGCCGGCGCAAACCAGTTGGGGCGCTCCCAGCCGGCGACTTCGCCAAAACAGGCGTTGTGCGCCACCAGGCGTTCATGCAGTGGCGAGTGGCGCACATCGCGCGCGGTTTGCATCTGCCGGAACGGATAATGGTGGTCGTACAGCAGCCCGAGGGTTTCGCTGACCCGATTCTGGATATATTGCTGAGTGTTCTGGAACGGCTGCATCCGGCGAATATCGTTGCTGTACAAATCCATCGTCGGCTGGCCGTGATGCATCCACTCCGCCAATGCCTTCCCGACACCGCCGGCGCTTTGGATGCCGATCGAATTCAGGCCGGCGGCGACGTAAAAATTTTTCAGCTCCGGGCATTCGCCAATATGAAACTGATCGTCCGGGGTAAAACTCTCCGGCCCGCAGAAGAATTTCCGCCAGCCGGCGGTTTGCAGCAGTGGGACGCGCTGCATCGCCGCCTCCAGTACCGGCATCATCTGCTGCTCGAAATGCCCCTCGATCTCATCGAAGCAAAAATCCGGCGGAATCCCGTCCTGCCCCCACGGCACGGCGTTCGGCTCGAACGCGCCGACCAGCAAACTCCCGGCGTCGGGCTTATAATACGCGCAGCGGTCATGGTCGCGCATCACCGGCAGGTCCGGCGGCAGATCATCCAGCTTCTCGGTTACCGCATAATAGTGTTCACAGGCGTGCAGCGGAATGTTGACCCCCGCCATGCGCCCCACCTGTCGCCCCCACAGACCGGCGCAATTGACGACAAAATCCGATTGAATATCACCTTGCTGCGTATGCACCCCCGCCACCCGGCCGCCGGCCGTGCGGATGCCGGTGACCTCGACCCCCTCCACGCAAACCGCGCCGCGCGCGCGGGCGCCGCGCAAGAATGCGTTGGTGACCTCCAGCGGGCTGGCGTAGCCGTCGTGCGCCACCCAACTGCCGCCGAGCAAATCGCCGGTTTCCAGATACGGATACAGGTCCTTGATTTCGCCGGCGGTGAGGATATCGACCCGGGTCACCCCAAATGCATTGTTCATGCTGGCGACCCGCCGCAATTCCTCAAACCGCGCGGGGCTATGCGCGATGGAAAGCGAGCCGACCTGCCTGAAACCGGTAGATTGCCCGGTTTCCTGCTCCAGCTGCCGCAGCACCGACATCGAATACTCGGCCAGCCGGGCCTGGGTCTCGCTCGCCCGCACGGTGCCGATCAACCCGGCCGCGTGCCAGGTCGTACCACAGCCGAATTGTTGTCTTTCCAGCAGCAGCACATCGCTCCAGCCGAGCGCGGCCAGGTGATACGCTACGCTGCACCCAATCACACCGCCGCCAATAACCACGGCGCCGGCTTTTTCAGGGAGATCAATGGTCATACCATATCCGTGTGTTGTGTTGCCGCTACTGCGACCGGCGCATAACCGGCCGACCGACGTCAGTCTACACCGCTGCGACCCGCGGCAGAATCCGATTGTAGAGCAAGCCGGAATTTGGCGTCTACAGTTCGAGGTACATCGAGGCCGTCAATTTGCGGTTATGTGCATACCGGCGCGTCAATTTTTCCCCGGCTGCCGATGCCATCCGGGCTGGCCATGCGGGCGCAGCAGCGTGAACCGACCGCCTGCTGTTGTCGGCCACTGGCGGTCTCAACTGCGGTTGCACGGGTTTGTCGGCGTGCCGATAAACCGCCCGGCGATTGAGCCGAGTCGCATAAGCCAGCCGCACTAATCCGCCCCGCCAGCATGTCGATCTCCCTGTTTGACCGCCCGGTCGGCGACCGCCCACTGGCCGCGCTCGCGCTGGTATTGACCGGCGTTTTCGTGCTCGCACTGCAAGATTCACTGGTTAAACTGATGTCGAGCGACACCTCGTTCTGGCAGTTTCAAACCCTGCGCTCGATCGGCAACCTCGGTCTTATCGTTTTGCTGGCGGTATGCAGCGGCAATATCGGCCTGATTTGGCCGCACAATTGGCGCCCGGTTTGTCTGCGGGCGATGTTTCTGACGGTGTGCATGTTTTTCTTCTTTGCCGGCGTGCCGTATCTGTCGCTCGCACAAATGGCGGCCGGGCTGTATACCTACCCGCTGTTCGTCTCGCTGCTGGCCGCCCCGCTACTCGGCGAAACCGTTGGCCGGTGGCGCATCGGCGCGCTGCTGATCGGCATGACCGGCGCCGGGCTGGTGATCGAGCCCTGGAGTGATGATTTTTCGGCGGTGCAGATCCTGCCGATAATTGCCGGATTTTTCTATGCCGCCAACATTCTGACGCTGCGCCGGGGCTGCCGCAACGAAAGCACGCTGGCGCTGGCCTTTGCCGTCGGCTGGGCTTTCGCCATTTCCGGCATCGTCGGCGCGTTGGTCTTGTCCGCCCTGCCGGTTTCGGAGGCGCTGCGGCAGTCGATGCCGTTTATCGCGATCGGCTGGCCGCAGCTGACCCTGACGGTGTTCGGTTTTGCGGTCTTTGCCTCGGTGCTGAATTTGACCGGAAATGTCTGCTTGAGCCGGGCATACCAAACCGCCGATGCCAGCCGGCTGGCGCCGCTGGATTTCAGTTATCTGATCTTTACCGCCGTTTGGAGTCGTATCCTGTTCGATCATTGGCCGACCGCGCAGGCATTGGGCGGCATGGCGTTGATTGCCGCCGCCGGCGTGGTCACCGTCTGGAGAGAGCGGATTGTGGCCCACCGAAAACACGCCCTGCGGGGCCGTTGAACGTCGTGCCGTTGGCCGGGGGTATCCTTCGCTGTCGACGGCGTTGCAGGTGGAGTTGGCGATTATGCCGATGCGTCGGATGGCACCCGGCGGCGGATGGGGGGCGCTATCCGGCCGCCGGCCGGGCGGTGCGGTGTCACTTTCCGATTGCCGCGATAGTGATTATAATCGCCGACCATAACGACAACCCGGGCCCGCATCATGAATCAATTTCGTCTCCATTGCTTTGCCCAATCCGGCAATGCATACAAGCCGGCGCTGATGCTGGCGCTTTGCCAGGTTGATTGGCAGCCTGTTTTCGTCGACTTTTTCAACCGCGGCAACAGGAGCGCGGCCTATCTCACACTCAACCCGATGGGCGAGGTGCCGGTGCTGGAGCATGCCGGTTTGACGCTGTCGCAAAGCGGCGTCATTCTGGACTATCTGGCCGAACAGCTGCAGCAATTCGGCGCCCGCGACCCGGCCGAGCGCAGGGAGATTTGGCGCTGGCTGCTGTTCGATAACCACAAGCTCACCGGCCAATGCGCCACGCTGCGCTACCTGCGCAACTTCACCGATCAAGGCGAAAGTCAAGTGACCGCCTTCCTCGAGGCGCGCACGATTGCCGCTATAAAAACGCTCAATCGGCACCTCGATCAGCAGTCGTTCGTCCTCGGTGATCGGCCAACCATCGCCGATCTTTCGTTGTGCGGCTATCTCTATTATGAGAATGAACTGGGCTTCGGGCTGGATCAATTCGAAGCGGTGACGGCCTGGCTGGCGCGGATTCGCGCGCTGCCCGGCTGGCAGCATCCTTATGATCTGATGCCGGGTCACCCGTTGCCGAAGTGACAACAGGGCTGGATTGCCGGGCCGCCCGCTCTGCTGTATTGGCGACGGTCGGCTGGCAAGCCAATGCGTCCGATGGCGCTCGGTTTGGCACCGATTATCGATACGTCGGCCAGGTCAGTGTGGCGCGGTATTCGCGCAGCTCCCGGTCTTTCCCGGCAAGTTTCAACGCCAATCGGCGATAATCCAGCTCTATCAGATCCGACCCGGAGAAGCCGATGCTGCGCATTGCATGGCAGAAATTACTGCCGTCAATAAAGACGACTGCCCTGTCGGTCATTTTGGCTGTCCATAAACAAAAGCCCGGTGCGGGTCCTTGTGGTACAGACACCGGGGGGTTGGGTTTTCCTCGTAAGGAGGATGAGAAATACAGGGCAAAATTTACCGGATTGTCAAGTTCGGCTTTAGAAAAATGCAAAAAATGATTGTTGTTTTTAACACATATGCACGTTGGTCTGATTTGTCGATACGCCGGATAGATTCAGTACGCCGGGGCATTAGCCCAAACGATAATGCTTGATCATTCGAGCGTAATGACGCATCTTTGTTTTACAATTTTTAATTGTTCCCTCACTCAATTTACCACTGTTCGTTAAGCGTTGCGCAACCGCTTGAAGCGCCTTGTCGCTGTGAAGCAATTTTGGCGTAATGGGTTTCCTGATAGTGCGAGCAACGGTTTTAAGCGATGACACATAGCCGCCAATTGTTTTTTCCTCCAACTCGTGAACCTCGGCGAGATACTGTCGATAGTTTTCCTCATATTCAATCAGATCTGTCGGTCGCTGACTTGTCGGCACTGCCGCTTTAGATGATCGCGCGTTATTTTTCTGTTGCGAGAGCAAGCTGTTCAGATAGTCTCTATTGACATTGCACAGCGCTGTGGCGGCTCTGTATTGCGCTTCGCAATACTTCCGCAAATCCCCAAGCATTTTTACTTTCCCCAGGTAGCCGGATTCGCGCAGGAATTGATCGATGCGCTGTTTGCGTTTGAGATTTCTAACCCCACCATCGCCTAAAAATTCGGCGTAATGCTTACCCCCTTTGAGTTGAATCGCGTCGGGCGTCGCCGGCACCACATTGCCGTAGAGATGCAATCCGCACCACTCCCGATTCTGCGGAATCGGGTGCCCGTGCTCAATTTTAATGCTGCCCTTTTTAAATGGGGTGCCGGAGTAGGCGCAACGGTGGCCGAAAAAAGCCAGGGTTTCTTCCCATTGCTCTTCTGTGAGTCCACCCAGAATACTGCTGGCGTCCGACAGGATGACGCGAATGAATACATTTGCCGCATCACCCGGCGCTTTTTTACCTCGGTTGAGTTGAGCCATGTTTGCTATTCAGGTTAGTGTTTATGTGATTAACGTTTGAGCTCAGGGGCGGCCCGATAGCGCCGCCACCCCTTGGAGCCTCTTGTCAGGGGCCGGTTGCTTCAGGAAAACACCCCGGCAACTTACCCAGCCAACCGGTTTCTATTTCTTACCGGTTGATGGTGCGTTTCCACGCCCACGGCCTGAGAGCTTTCTGTTTGTGGATGGCCAGTTGCCGCCGGGGCCGGGGCGGTTGGAAGGACCGTGTCCCCCACCTTTTTTGCCACCACCGCCTTTGCCGCTACTGGCGCCACCACCTCTACCGCCACCTTTAGCCATCATATACCCCTTTTCAAAAAGTTGGATTGAGGATGGGGTATACCAATTTTCGGCATAAATTGCTACCCCTCTTGTATCGATGACAGCGGGCGGGCAGTGCGCCGCCGGGGGCCTCGTCAGCAGGATGGGCTGCCGGTTGCTCGGGCGGTTTTAGAGACATAGCGACCGTTCCAACCTCAGCCGATGCGTGAAACTTTCAGTAATTTTTTCAGATCTTTGATCAGCAGGCTGGGGTTGAGATGCTGCGGGATCGACAGCATGACGTTGCCCAGCGGGTCGATCAAAACGGCGTCATCGGCGGTCATGCCGTGCTGTCGAAAAATCGATTCCAGTTGCTGGCCGAGACCGTTATTGAGCAGCAATGCGCGTTTGGAGTCGGGCTGTTCGGCGGCCAGCTCGGTCAGCAACGTGGCATTGGGGGATAAGATGAGGCGCTGTACACGATGGGCGTCCTTGCCCAGCGCCAGCCGGGCTTGCCGGGTATTGTACAGGGCGGTGCGACAGCGCTGTGCGCACTGGCCGCCAAGCCGATGTACGATGGTCCAGCGCCGGCGCAGGCTGTCCAGGTCCAGCCGCTGGCCGTCGATATCCGGTTGTGAAAAATCACGCAGTACGCTGACCGGCGATATGAGTACGGCATGGTTGGTTTGTTTTACCGGCGCCAATGGCGCCTCAAAGCCGTAGTAGCCGGTGATGGCCACGACCAGCGGTGCGAAAAAACAGCCGAGCACCAGCAGCAGTTGCAGGCGGCTGCGCGTGAGTCGGGTTTTGGTGGGTGTGTTCATGCTTTCGGGTCGTTTTTCTGCCGTCGCCAGATGCAGCCGAAAACGCACAGCACCGCGGCCAGCCCCCACCATTGCAGCGTATAGCCGTAATGCCGGGCGGCGGAAATGGTGCCGGGGCGCCAGCGCGGTACCAGTGCGGCGTCGGTGTCCGGGTTCAGTACCAGCATCGAGGGTGACAGCGGCGCCGCCAATGCCGTCGCCAGCGCCGCGGGGTCGAAATACTGAATCACCCGCGGCCAGGCAGCCTGATCGGTATAGGCCGGCCCCAGCGTAAAGCCTTTTTCGGGTCGGTACAGCACGCCGGCAATCTGTGTCGGGCCGCGTACCAGCCGCTCGCCCAGGCGGGGCAGCCGCGGGTCATGTGTGCCGACCCAGCCGCGATTGACCAGCAGGTTGTCGCCGCTGTGCAGCCGGAACACGTTCAGCACATCGAAGCCGATTTGGTTTTGGTGCACACGGTTGTCGAGCAGGAACCAGCGGGCGGGTTGCCATTCACCGTGCAAAATCACTTCCTGATACGCCAGCGGACGAATTTCCGCCGCACTTTTAATCTGCATTACCCGCTGCTTGCGCGTGTCCCAGGCCTGTTTGAGCGCGTGTTTTTCAAAGCCCCTGCTCAACTGCCAGCCGCCCAGCCCGATCAGCAAAGACAGGCCGGAGAAAAATAAAATAGCGCTATAATCAGGTTTCAAGGCGGCCCGAAACGGTGGCTGTGTAGAGGATTGATTGGCCGGAATAGCACACGTGTTATGGTTCAAATTGGTGATTGTAACGCTGCTGCTGTTCATTGTCGGCAGTCTGTTCACGGCGCTGTATTTTCTGGCCAGAGACACCGGCGATGCCACCCGGATTGTTAAATCGCTCGGTATTCGGATCGGTTTGTCTTTGTTGCTGATGGGGCTGTTGTTTGTCGGTATCCAGCTGGGCTTGATCGAGCCGCATGATTTTGGCCGTTAGCGTACGCGGCAACCCCGACCGTCACGCGATTGCCTCGGCACCTGGGGGCACTCGAGCCGGGCGCCGCTACAGGATATAGACAAAAATAAACAATCCCAGCCAGACCACGTCGACAAAATGCCAATACCAGGCGGCCGCCTCGAAGGCAAAATGCCGGCCCGGGGTGAAATGGCCGGCCATCGCCCGCAGCGTAACCACCAGCAGCACGATGGCCCCCAGCGACACGTGCAGGCCGTGGAAGCCGGTCAGCATGAAAAAGGTCGAGCCGTAGATGCCGCTGGCCAGCGTCATGCCTTCATGGTAGGCCTCCTGATACTCCACCGCTTGCAGGAACACAAACAAAAAGCCGAGTATAACGGTCAGCACCAGACCGGCAATGAATTGTCGGCGGTGGTTGACTTTGACCGCATGATGCGCCCAGGTGACAGTCACGCCCGAGGTCAGCAGGATCACGGTATTGATGAACGGCAGCGGCCACCAGCCCATGTGGAAGTCGCTGTCGCCGTGATTTTCCGGGCCGTTGGTTGGCCACACTTCGGTGAAGTTGTTCCACAGCTGCAGGTGGGTTTCGGTATCACTGCCGTCGCCCAGCAGCCACGGCACCGATAGCTGTCGGCGTAGAACAAAGCGCCGAAAAATGCCGCAAAAAACATCACTTCGGAAAATATGAACCAGCACATGCCGAGCCGAAAGGACTGGTCTTCCCAGGTTTTATAGATGCCGGCTTCGCTTTCCCGGATAACGGTGCCAAACCAGCCGAACAGCATGACAATCAGCACCGCCAGGCCGGCCAGCATCAGCATCCAGCCGTAGTCGGTTTGGTTCAGGTGGGACGCAAAGCCGCCGAGCAGCAGGGTGACACCGACGGAGCCGGTCAGCGGCCAATACGCTGCGTGCGGGACAAAGTAGGAGCGATTGATTGCTTGTGCCATGGTTTTTTTTCGTCTGCGGTGGGGTTGGGTAGCGCCGGGTTCAGTTGATTTGCTGCGGTTGAATATCGAACAGCGTGTACGATAGCGTCACGGTCTCTATGTCGGCGGGAATATCCGGGTCGACGACAAAGACCAGTGGCAGGTCACGGGATTCGAGCGGTGCAAACTGTTGCTGGTTAAAGCAGAAGCACTCGGTTTTGTTGAAATGGGTTGCCGCTCGGCCGGGGGCGACACTCGGTATCGCCTGCCCGACAACGGCCCGGCTGCGTTGATTGCGGGCGTAAAAATGGGTTTTGTATTGCTGCCCCGGATGCACCATCATGCTGGCGACTGCGGGCCCAAAATCCCACTCGGCCTGTTGGTTCAACGTGGCAATGAATTCAACCTTGATCCGGCGCTCTCGATCGATTGCCAGATTGGCCGCCTGGGCGGTGGAAATCGCCCCGGTTTTGCCATTCAACCCGGTCAGGTCGCAAAACACGTTATAAATCGGCACCATCAGGTAGCCAAAGCCGAACATCAATACCGGCAGTAAAAACAGGAGCGCGAGTTTGTTTTTGGGCTGCATGTTCATCTCGATCTGGCGCCGGGTCGGCGTCTGTGGGCGGATAATCCGGCAATTGCAACCATGCTCATAGTGCGGCGCGCACACCCAGCAATATGAAGCCGAAATAAAATGCCAGCACGACGGCAAACAAAATCAGCACAGTTGTTTTGACGTTTTTGTCCAATTTACCCGCTGGATTTATCCGCGCATGGCCGGCGATTATTTAATCGTCGGCTGCTCGCTGAAAGAGTGATAGGGCGGCGGTGAGCTCAGCGTCCATTCCAGTCCCCGGGCGCCTTCCCAGACCCGGTCATCGGCTTTCTTGCCGCCGCGAATGCAGCGAATCACCAGCACCACAAACAGCAGTTGCGCAAAGCCAAACCCGAATGCACCGATGGACGCGATCATGTTGAAATCGGCAAACTGCACCGCATAGTCCGGGATGCGCCGCGGCATGCCGGCCAGACCGACGAAGTGCATCGGGAAGAACAGCACATTGACAAAGATTGTGGAAACCCAGAAATGCGTTTTGCCAAGCCCCTCGTGGTACATGTTACCGGTCCATTTCGGCAGCCAGTAGTAGACCGCCGCGATGATGCCGAAAATGGCGCCGGGCACCAGCACATAATGGAAGTGGGCAACCACGAAATAGGTGTCATGGTATTGAAAATCGATCGGTGTCATCGCCAGCATCAGGCCGGAGAAGCCGCCAATCGTGAACATGACGACAAACCCGAGCGCAAACAGCATCGGGGTTTCAAACGTCATCGCGCCGCGCCACATGGTGGAGACCCAGTTAAACACTTTCACGCCGGTCGGCACGGCAATCAGCATCGTGGTGAACATAAAAAACAATTCGCCGACCAGCGGCATGCCGACGGTAAACATGTGGTGCGCCCAGACAATGAACGACAGAAAGGCAATCGCCGAGGTGGCGTACACCATCGAGGCGTAGCCAAACAGCGGCTTGCGGGCGAAGGTCGGGATGATTTCCGAAACGATGCCGAACGACGGCAGAATCAGGATATACACCTCGGGATGGCCAAAAAACCAGAAGATATGTTGAAACATCACCGGGTCGCCGCCGCCGGCTGCGTTGAAAAAGCTGGTGCCGAAAAATTTATCGGTCAGCAGCATCGTGACCGCGCCGGCCAGTACCGGCATGACCGCAATCAACAGGTAGGCGGTGATGAACCAGGTCCAGACGAACAGCGGCATTTTCATATAGGTCATGCCGGGCGCCCGCAGATTCATGATGGTGGCGACAATGTTGATGGCGCCCATGATCGACGACACGCCGAGGATATGAATGGAAAATATCAGCCACGGCAGACTATCGCCGCCCTGCAATGACAGCGGCGGATACAGCGTCCAGCCGGCCGCCGGCCCGCCGCCCTCCATGAACAGCGTGGACAGCATGATGCCAAACCCGAACGGCAGCAGCCAGAAGCTCCAGTTGTTCATCCGCGGCAGCGCCATATCCGGCGCGCCGATCATAATCGGCATCATCCAGTTGGCCAGCCCGACAAACGCCGGCATGACCACGCCGAAGATCATGATCAGCGCGTGCATCGTCGTCATCTGATTGAAAAAATGCGGTTCGACCACCTGCAACCCCGGTTGAAACAGCTCGGTGCGGATAATCAGCGCCATAAAGCCGCCGATAAAGAACATCAGCAGTGAAAAAAACAGATACAGCGTGCCGATATCTTTATGGTTGGTTGTCAGCACCCAGCGCATCAATCCGGGCGGCGGGCCGTGGTGGTCGTGGTCGTCGACGTGGGTTGCGTAAGCGTTCATGAGGTTTTTCTGGAAAAAAGTTGTTGGATTCGGCGTAAATTCGGTTCGATCGTTTCGTGAGATTGTGCCATCTATCGCAGCATCATCGGCAACAGCGAGAGAATAATACCCACCGTAGCGACCAGACTGACCATATACAACCCACCCGGCTTCAAGGTCAAGCCCTTGCGCAGCAGCACCAGGTCCTGTTTGGTTGCCAGCTTGCCGTCGACCATCTCGGCTTGCTTCCCGGTCAAGCCGACACCGGCAAGTGCTTTGATGAACTCGTGGGTTTGCATCGAAAGTGTGCTCATTGGCGCAGGATAAAGTACGTTTGGGTTGACGCCGTCACCGCGCCGCCTTGATTGTCGCCGGCTGCACCACATCACCGCTGTCATTGCCCCACGCATTGCGCTCGTAGGTGATGATGGCGGCCAGGTCAACGTCGTTCAACTGCGCACCGAATGCCTGCATCGCGCTGCCGGGGACGCCGTTCAGCACGCTGTCGATATGCCCGGCCAGGTTATCCAGCATGGCTTGATTCCCAGCCAGCGCCGGAAACGCGCCGGGAATGCCCTGGCCGTTCGACTGATGGCAGGCCACGCAGTTACTTTGGTAGGCTTTTTCGCCCCGCTCCATCAACTCCGCCGCGCTCCATTCGCGGTCGCTCGACTCCGCTTCGAGCGCGGCCAACTGCTGCTGCGCGACCAGCCATTGATCGAATTCATCTTCGGGCACCGCTTCGACCACAATCGGCATATAGCCGTGATTCCTGCCGCACAACTCGGCGCACTGCCCGCGGTAGGTGCCCGGCTGATCGATTATCGTCCACATCTGATTGATAAAGCCGGGGATGGCGTCCTTCTTGATGGCAAAATCCGGTATCCACCAGGCATGAATCACATCATTCGAGGTCAGCAGGAAGCGAATCTTTTTGCCAATCGGCAGCACCAGCGGCTTGTCCACCTCGAGCAGGTAGTTCTCCACCCCGGCCACGTCGATACCGGAATTCAGAGCCGCGGCCTGACGGCTGTTTTCATCCAGATTGCTGAAAAATTGCAGCCCGCTGTCGAGATATTCGTACTGCCATTTCCACTGATAGCCGGTCACTTTGACCGTCAGGTCGGCATTGCCGGTGTCTTCCATTTTGATCAGGACTTTGGCCGCCGGGATTGCCATCGCAATCAGGATCACAAACGGAATCACCGTCCAGGTCAGCTCGGCCACGATATTTTCATGAAAAGCGGCCGGCACGACGCCGCGTGATTTGCGGTGCCTGACAATGCTGACCGCCATCGCACCGAACACCACCACGCCGATGACGGCACATATATAGATGACAAACATGTGCATGCCATAGACCGTATGGCTGATTTCGGTCACCCCGCGGGGCAGGTTGAGCTGCCAGTCGGCGCCTGCGGTGTCGGCGGCCAGTGTCAGCAGTGCGGTCAGCAGGCAGTGTAAAGTAGCTTTCGCGGTGGTCATGTGATGGGTGCGGCTTCGGCTGAATGAGAAAGGTGTCGTCCTGCAAACGGGATTCACGATAGCGCGGCAACATGCCCGAGCGGTCGTATTATATCGCCAAAGTGGCCCTGAATGGCCAACTCAAACCAATAAAATCTTCGCGGCGCGGGCCGTCGGCTATCCGGCACAGCGCCGCCGACCGGCCCGGCCCGCAACCGCCTGCCGCCGGGGCGGCAACTCAGGCACTGGCAATCAGATACTGCACCGCAGCCCAGATGAGGAGCATAAATATGCCCACAAACACCAGGCCGGCGACGACAAAATGCCAGAATTTGCCGCTTTCGAAATCCCGTTTTCTGTTGGCTTCGGTTTGGATGCCGATAAACCCCGCCAATACGCTCTTGACGATTGACAGCGGTGAAACGGTCGATTTTTTCGCCCCCGACGGCGGTTTGTGCGGCGGTAGATGGGCCATCAGTCTAGAAAATATGCCCGGATAATAATTCTGGCATAGTGATCCAGCAATAAAAAGCCGAACAAGGCGCTCAGGTAAAAGATCGAGTAGCCAAACGTCTTCATCGCATACGCATCGCCTTCGGAGCGATACAGCCTGACGGCATGATAGACGAAGCCGATGCCCAGCGCCAATGCGCCGGCCAGGTACAGTTTGCCGCTCATAAATACCAGGAACGGGAACAGGGTGACCACCACCAGCAGCAGCGTATACAGCAGGATGTGCAGCTTGGTGAAGGCAATGCCGTGCGTAACCGGCAGCATCGGCACCCCGGCATTGGCGTAATCGTCGACCCGTTTGATCGCCAGCGCCCAGAAATGCGGCGGCGTCCAGACAAAAATGATCAAAAACAGCAGCAGCGCCTCGCTGTGCAGCTCGCCGGTGACCGCACACCAGCCCAACACCGGCGGGGTGGCGCCGGCGGCGCCGCCGAGGACAATATTCTGCGGCGTACTGTGCTTCAGGAACATCGAATAAATCACCGCGTAGCCAATCATCGAGGCCAGTGTCAGGGCGGCGGTGAGCAGATTGACCAGGCCGATCAGGATCAGCATCGACAACGCGGCCAGGGTGAGGGCGAATATCAGCGCTTGATTGCCGCTGAGCTCGCCCGCGGGCAGCGGCCGCGTTTGCGTGCGCTGCATGCGGGCGTCGATTTCTTCGTCAACCCAGTGATTCAGGGCGGCCCCGGCCGCCGCGGCCAGGCCGATGCCGACCGAGCCCCAGAACCAGGCGTTGAACGGCACCCATGATTCGGTCGAGAGAAACATGCCGACGACGGCGGTAAACACAATCAGCAGCACCACTTTGGGCTTGCATAGCTGCCAGTATTTATCCCATACCACCGGTTTGTGCAGGTGTTCGAGCATGCGTCAGGACGGGTTGAAGACCGTGCTTTTGGCGTGCCTGACCTGCCGGCGGAGGGCATTGGCAAGCGCCTCGCGCTCCTGGTCGAGCAGACAGCGCCCGACTTCGACCCATTCGCTGCGGTAGCCGATCAGCAGTCGATGCGGGTACCAATGGTGCCGGGGCGGCTGCATGCGCACCTGCGTCCAGTAGGTCGGGAAGCGCCAGTGGCGGTCTTTTTGGGGTTGCGAATGCGCGATTTCCAGCGTTTGGTTGTCGACGGTAATCGTTTCCATATAGCCTTCACGGCGCATAATCAGCCGTACCGCGCCGAGCAGCAGGGCCAGTTCCAGCACGGTAAACGGCAATATCACCCAATAGCCCAGCCAGGCAAACCGCAGTGCCACCAGCAGGCTGACCAACACCAGCGCAACCAGCGGCCGGTGCCAGCCGGCCCGGCGCAGTGCGGCATTCGGCTGTATTGTGAAGCGACAGCCGCGCCGGTCGGTCGGGGCGGTTGCTTGCTGAGGGTTATCCTGTGGCATGCCGATAATGGTGGCCTGGAGTGTCGATGGCGGGGTGCCCGGTGCGGCAATACGATTGCCAGCGCAGCCGCTTTGCCGGCCTGGTATGGTCGGCCCTGATAGAGTCGGCAACTATATCAAATTGAGCCGCTCGGGGGTGGCGTTGAGCGGATTTTACCGCGCTGTTTGCAGTCGCTGCCGGTAGATCAACAGTGATAGACGGGGGTGCATAAGTTCAGAAACCTTTGGCACTGCGCCCCAGGAGGAGAGCCATGCAAATCCACTATACCGGATACCGCATCCGGGGGTTTTACCGAGTAGCCCATTCAGGGCATGTTTGGGGGATGACTTCCAAACATGCCCAACACCACCTTGCGATCCTGAAATTTTCCGATCGGCACGGCAAAATCGCTGCCAGCGAGGCCTTTAAGGTCAGCATCCGCACGTTCTATCGCTGGCGTCAGACCCTCAACCGGCACGCCGGCAGCGCCGCCGCGCTCATGCCTGAATCCTATGCCCCGCAACCGGCGCAGGCGACCGACCACCACGCCGGCCCTGAGCCAGCAAATCCGCCAATTGCGTCGCCACTACCCCAATCTCGGCAAGGCCAAGCTCCCTATGCTGCTGCGAGGCTGGTGCGCACAACAGCGATTTCCGCTGCCGAGCGTCTCCACCATCGGGCGCATCATCGCCAAAGACTCGCCCAAAATGCGCTACGCTCCGGCGCGTATCTCACCCACCGGGCGCCTCAAACCCCTGACCCGCACGCGCAAAAACCGCAAACCCAAACACCACCGCTCGCCACCGCTGTCCCTGATCGCCTGCGATACCGTGGTGCGCCTGCGCGACGGCATCCGCCGCTATTTGTTCACCTTTTATCAACCACACCAGCCGCTTCGCAGCCAATTCTGCTGCCAGCCGCATACGCCATCGCCCTGGATGCGCTCACCGACCTGCTACCCATACAACCGCAATATCTGTTCCCCGATAACGGCTCCGAGTTCATGGGCGACTTCCAGCAACGCCTTGATGAGCTCGGTATTACCCACTGGTGGACCTACCCCAGATCACCCAAAATGAACGCCCACTGTGAGCGCTTCAACCGCACCATTCAAGAGCAATTCGTGGATTATCACGCCGATTTGCTGTTCACCGACCTAGCCCTGTTCAACCGTAAAGTGGCGAAATGGCTGCTCGAATATAATACCGTCATTCCCCACCATAGCCTCGGTCTGCGAACTCCGGTACAATTCGGCTTCCAACAACTGCCACAGTGCCAAAGATACTGGATCCATACAATGTCTTGACATGAAAATGCCAAATCAAGCATTATCTGGCATAGCACTACTGGTTGCACTTCGGGGTTGAATCCACCGATTTATGCATCGCCTTGACAAAAAGCTTGAAACACTTCAGCATACACAGCGTAAGCCATTAATTCATCATAATGGAGAGACCCGAGGAATATCCGATGAGCAAGCTAGTATCTGGTTTGATCCAAATGAGCCTCAAGGGTGACGCCGATAGTATGTCCCCTGAGCAAATTCGAGATAACATGCTCGCAGCACACTTGCCGATGATCGACGAGGCGGCGGCGAAAGGTGTGCAGGTTTTATGCTTTCAGGAAATTTTTACCCAACCCTATTTTTGTCCGAGTCAGGACAGTAAATGGTACGTCGCGGCGGAGGCCATCCCCGACGGTTACACCACTAAGTTAATGCGGGAATACGCTCGCAAACACAATATGGTGATCATCGTGCCAATCTACGAAGAAACCATGCCGGGTGTTTATTACAACACAGCGGCGGTAATCGATGCCGATGGCAGCTATCTTGGCAAATATCGTAAGACACACCTGCCTCAGGTTGCTGGATTCTGGGAAAAATTCTTTTTCAAACCGGGTTTTTCTAACTGGCCAGTTTTTGAAACCGCCTATGTAAAACTTGGGGTTTATATCTGTTATGACCGCCATTTTCCAGAAGGTTGGCGTGCACTGTCATTAAATGGCGCGGAGATTATTTACAATCCATCGGCGACCGTCGCTGGTTTATCACAATACCTGTGGGAACTGGAACAGCCGGCATCAGCCGCGGCGAATGGTATTTATATCGGCGCAATCAATCGTGTTGGCACCGAAGCGCCGTGGAATATTGGCGAGTTTTACGGCTCCAGTTATTTTGTTAATCCACGGGGTGAAATCATTGCCCAGGCAAGCCCAGACAAAGACGAATTGCTGGTGAGCGAGCTGGATATGGAAATGGTTCGAGAGGTGCGTGATAACTGGCAATTCTTCCGTGACCGTCGACCCGAAACCTATGCGCCCCTGACCGAGATTTAGGACAGAAATTAACGACTTATAGCCGAGGAAAACCCTATGTCGATTTTGATTAAAGGCGGCACTGTAGTTAATGCCGAAAATAGCGCCAGAGCTGATGTTTATTGTGCCGATGGTAAAATACTACAGGTGGGTGAAAATCTGGATGTCCCAACCGATGCCGATGTTATCGATGCCGGCGGGCAATATGTCATGCCAGGCGGCATCGACCCACACACGCATATGCAATTGCCGTTTATGGGCACTGTCGCAAGCGAAGATTTTTATACCGGCACTGCGGCAGGTCTGGCCGGAGGTACCACCTGCATTATCGATTTTGTCATTCCTGCGCCCCAGCAAAATTTAATGGATGCCTTTTTTCAGTGGCGCGAATGGGCGGAAAAATCTGTTTCTGATTACAGTTTCCACGTCGCAGTTACCTGGTGGGACGACAGTGTTTACGAGGATATGGGTAGGCTCGTGAGCGATCATGGGATTAATAGTTTTAAACATTTTATGGCCTATAAAAACGCCATAATGGCCAACGACGAAGTTCTCGTAAACAGTTTCAGCCGAGCGCTGGAACTGGGCGCGATTCCCACCGTACACGCAGAAAATGGCGAACTGGTTTTTCAATTACAACACAAGATGCTGGAAATGGGCATTACGGGTCCGGAGGGTCATCCCCTGTCTCGCCCACCAGCCGTCGAAGCAGAGGCAGCTAATCGTGCGATTCGAATCGCACAGGCGCTCGATGTGCCAGTTTATCTGGTACATGTCTCCACGAAAGAAGCATTGCAAAGTATCACCAACGCACGTAGCGAAGGCCAGCGCGTATTTGGTGAAGTGCTGGCCGGGCATTTGTTAATCGACGATTCTGTATATCGCGATCCCGACTGGGATCGCGCCGCGGCCCATGTCATGAGCCCACCCTTTAGACCGAAGGAACATCAGGAAGCACTATGGCGTGGTTTGCAGTCGGGCAATTTGCAAACTACTGCAACCGATCATTGCTGTTTTTGTGCCGATCAAAAAGCCGCCGGGCGGGAGGATTTCACCATTATTCCAAATGGTACCGCGGGTGTCGAAAATCGCATGGAAGTATTGTGGCATACAGGCGTTAGCACCGGCCGCCTGAGCATGAATGAATTTGTCAAAGTCACCTCGACCAATGCTGCGCAAATTTTTAATATTCATCCACGGAAGGGTGCGGTAGCGATAGGTGCTGATGCCGATTTGGTGGTTTGGGACCCAGCGGGTAGCAAAACTATTTCCGCAAAAACTCACCATCAAAATATCGACTTCAATATCTTCGAAGGCATGCAGGTGACAGGCATCCCCTCGCACACGCTGAGTCAGGGCAAACTGGTTTATAAATCGGGTGAATTAATGGTTGAGCGCGGCGCAGGCAATTATGTCAAACGCCCGCCTTTTGCCGGTTATTACGACTCCGTAAATAAGCGTCGCGCACAAAAGAAGCCGACTGCTGTCGAGCGTTAAAACTCTGGATCAAAAATTTAAGTGAAGAAAACCTGATGATCGGAATAAAGCGAATAAACCCGCTGTCGATGGAGAGCGTCTGTGGACAGCCTGATTATGCCCCAATTGCTTTCGATAAGGGTTGTGTCGTGGTAGTGCGCACGGGCGCCGAGGCGCATGGTTATTCGTCGCGTGAAATTATCTCGGGTGCAGGGCGCGACGCCTGTTATCTCGCGGGCGTTGCACCTGCTTCGATGGTATTTATTCCCTGTATCGATGGCATTAGTCATAACGAAATAGAAGACGTTAAACCGGAGTGGATTACCGCCGGGGCGAATATGGTTTTGTCTGCGATTCTCGACAAGGCAGGCGCGGTCTAAGATGCAAACCCAGGAGGCTAAAATGAGTCAGCCACCAGCCACTGCCAGGTCGGTAGATATTCAAACCGCACGCCTTAGTGTAGACGAATATGCCCAAAATTTCCGCGACATGCATCCGCCGCTTGGCCCCACGGCAGCGTTGGTCGAAGCGGATCGCTGTTATTTTTGTTACGACGCGCCTTGCACCACTGCCTGCCCGACTGGAATTGATGTGGCCGGTTTTATTCGCATGATACAAGCCGAAAATAATATCGGCGCGGCGCGTTTAATCCTGCAGGAAAATATCCTCGGTGGTAGTTGCGCGCGGGTTTGTCCAACAGAAACCCTGTGTGAACAGGCTTGCGTACGCAATGATCAGGACCAACGTCCGGTGAGCATTGGCTTACTCCAGCGCCACGCGGTCGATGCCGCGATGGTCGCAGGCAAACAATTCTTTAGGTGCGAACCCGACACCGGCAAACGCGTGGCTATGGTGGGTGCAGGACCTGCCAGTTTGTCCTGTGCGCATGGCCTGGTCCGAATGGGTCACTCTGTCACCATGTACGAAGCACGTGAAAAAAGTGGCGGGCTTAATGAATACGGCTTGGCTGCTTACAAGATGCTGGATAATTTCGCCAGCCGTGAAATTGAATACATTCTTGCGATTGGAAATATTGATATTCGGTACGGCCAACAATTAGGTGAGGATTTCGATCTGGCAAGCTTGCAAAAAGACTATGACGCGGTGTTTCTCGGCATCGGCCTTGGCGGCGTGAATAACCTGAGGCTGGACAACGAAGATGCGCAGGGTGTGATGAATGCCGTCGATTATATTGCGCAATTACGTCAGAGCAAAAATTTAGCCGAATTACCCGTGGGTCGGCGCGTCGTGGTAATCGGCGGTGGTATGACGGCAATCGATATTGCCACTCAGATTCGACTGCTGGGTGCTGACGAAGTGACGCTGGTTTATCGTCGCGATAAGGCTGCGATGAATGCAAGCAAAGAGGAACAGGAGTTTACCCAGATAAAAGGCGTCAAGATTCGTTACAACGCAAAACCGCATCGCCTTCACACCATAGAGGGTCAGGTTCATGAAATAGAATTTGAACTTACTCATTCAAGTTTGAACGGTGGTTTAGAGGGCACAGGGCAATACTTTAGCTTGCCGGCAGATATGCTGTTTAAAGCCATTGGCCAGGCTTTTAATACAACCATGGGTAATACGTTGGAATTAGACAAAGGATGCATTCGCGTCGATGCCAACAGGAAAACTTCTATTGCTGGCGTTTGGGCGGGCGGAGACTGTGTCTGTGACGGCGAGGATCTTACCGTCGTAGCGGTCCAGGATGGCAAGCTGGCAGCCGATTCAATTAACCAGTACCTACGCGATTGAAGTGAGGATAATTACATGGCAGATTTAACCTCCAATTTTATCGGTATTCGATCACCCAATCCTTTTTGGCTTGCATCGGCACCACCCACCGACAAGGCTTACAACGTAGTTCGAGCCTTCGAAGCAGGCTGGGGCGGTGTGGTGTGGAAAACCCTCGGGGAAGATGGCCCGCCGCTGGTGAATGTGAATGGTCCACGCTATGGCGCCTGGCACGCCGACGACCGACGTTTAATGGGGCTTAACAATATTGAACTGATTACCGATCGTCCACTTGATCTTAATCTGCGTGAAATCACCCAGGTGAAAAAGGACTGGCCCGACCGAGCGATGATCGTATCGTTAATGGTGCCTTGCGAAGAAAAAGCCTGGCGGGATATATTATCCAGGGTCGAAGATACTGGCGCCGATGGCATCGAACTCAATTTTGGTTGCCCGCATGGGATGTCCGAACGTGGTATGGGGGCTGCTGTTGGTCAAGTGCCCGAATACGTTGAGATGGTGACGCGTTGGTGCAAACACTATTCGTCAATGCCGGTTATCGTCAAGTTGACGCCGAATATTACCGATATCCGCCAGTCGGCGCGCGCGGCGCACAGCGGCGGGGCCGATGCGGTGTCGATGATTAATACCATAAGCTCGATCATCTCGGTCGATCTGGATTCTTTTACGATTAATCCATCCACCGGCGGCAAAGGCACGCATGGCGGCTATTGCGGCCCAGCGGTAAAACCAATCGCTTTGCATATGGTTGCCGAGGTGGCGCGTGACGAACAAACCCAGGGTTTGCCAATTTCAGGTATTGGTGGTATAACCACCTGGCGTGATGCGGTGGATTTTATTGCGCTGGGTGCTGGCAATATACAGGTATGCACTGCGGCTATGACCTATGGTTTTAAAATCGTTGACGACATGATCGCTGGACTTGGCGATTTCATGACTGGCAAGGGCATACAATCTGTTGATGAATTTGTCGGCAAGGCGGTTAAAAATCTGACTGACTGGCAATACCTGGATCTCAACACGATTGTAAAGGCGGAGATCGATCAGGATAGTTGCATTCAATGTGGTCGTTGTCACGTTGTCTGCGAAGACACCTCGCATCAGGCGATTTCCCAGACAAAAGATGGATTACGCCATTTTGAAGTCATCGACGAAGAGTGTGTGGGCTGTAATTTGTGTGTGAGCGTTTGTCCAGTCGAGGACTGCATTACCCTGCGCGAACTGGCAGTTGGAGAAATTGATGCGCGTACCGGCAAGGAAGTGTCGGGTCAGTATGCTAACTGGACGACACACGCGAATAATCCGATGCGCGCTGGTTGAAGATTGATATAAGGCGTTATTTATTAACTAATGTTTATAAAACCGGAGAGCAGGCATGGCTACCAATAGCACTACCGTAGAAGTGGGGGAATGTGTTGAGTTAAACGCGCAGCAAGATGTAACTTCCAGCTCGCGATACAATCAGGATATCGCACCTACGCGGGTTGACCAACGTACCTGGAAAACCAGGCACATAGCTGCACTTTGGGTCGGCATGTCGGTTTGTGTTCCAACTTATACGTTAGGCGGTGTACTCACGTCCTACTTTGGTCTTTCCGTTGGTGAGGCACTGTGGGCTATTTTTCTCGCCAACGTCATCGTATTAATTCCGCTGATATTGAATGCTTATCCCGGCACTAAATACGGTATTCCATTTCCGGTGGTATTGCGATCATCATTTGGAATCATTGGCTCCAACGTGCCCTGTCTAATCCGAGCCCTCATCGCCTGCGGCTGGTTTGGTATTCAAACTACGTTTGGTGGCCTCGCGATTCATTTGCTTTTTTCTGAGCTATCCGACGGTTGGGCAAGTCTCGGTGGTACCGGTGAAGTGATTGGTTTTTTCATCTTCTGGGTGATAAACCTGTGGATTGTGATCAAAGGTGCTGAATCGATTAAAATACTTGAGACGCTTGCCGCACCTTTGCTTTTACTGGTGGGTGTCGGGCTACTGGTTTGGGCCTATCCGCAAGCGTCGATAACCGAGTTATTGGCTAAGCCACCTAACCGACCGGAAGATGCGTCTTTTTGGGGTTACTTCTTCGGCGGACTCACGGCTATGGTGGGTTTTTGGGCGACCTTATCGTTGAATATTCCTGATTTCAGCCGCTTCGCAAATTCGCAGAAGAGTCAGATTCGAGGCCAAATCTTCGGCCTGCCGGTGACCATGTTTCTATTTTCCGCGCTTGGTGTCATTCTCACCGCGGCGTCACCACAGCTGGTTGGAGAAACCGTGTCAGACCCTATTTCTTTAATCGGAAAAGTAGATAGTCCATTCTGGGTAATTATATCGATGTTGATGATCATCCTCGCTACCCTGTCTACCAATACTGCGGCAAATATTGTTTCTCCCACCAATGATTTTCAGAATATCGCCCCCAAATTAATCAGCAATACACGGGGTGTAATCCTGACGGGTTTATTCGGTGTATTGTTAATGAGTTGGGAGTTACTAAAAAAGCTGGGCTGGATAGTGTCAGATATTAGCGTCGAAAGTCTGTATTCGAACTGGTTAATCGGTTATTCAAGTTTGCTCGGACCGATTGCGGGAATCATGATTGTCGATTACTTCGTGGTGAAACGGCAAACACTCGACCTGCCGGGGTTATATAAAAATCATAGCACTTACCCGGCCTGGAATCCCAGTGGGTTTGTGGCTTTCCTGGTGCCTGTCGGATTAACCCTCATAGCGGTCACCACCGGCGCGCTAAGCTGGTTTTATAATTATGGCTGGTTTACCGGATCGATTCTGGGGGGTTTGATTTATTACGCGATGAATATGAACGTAAAGAATCAGTCAGCGATGGCACCCACGGCGTAAAATTGTCGATTAGAAAATACTCGCCAACTAATACTTATTGTCAGAACTGGATGGTGGTATCCCTGGCTGTTTTATTGATAGTTTCTGTGATTCTCGCGGGCGCCATGTTGCCAGTCCAGGGCGTGATCAGGCGTATAGGTCGAACAAAAGTGCTTTTCGTGTGAATCGGGAAGTATCGAGAAGCGGAAGCCATCGAGTTGACGTGGCTTAAGGGGGATGTGAGCGGCCTTGGGGTGTGTGTCGTCTGTGCGAGTTGGGGCTAACGCGGCGAATTCAGGTTCGGATTACTGATCAGGGACGCAGGTTTCCGCCAGGCGATCTTTGTTGGCCAGGAGTGCATAGCCTCGGCCTGCAAACCCCGCTACAATTCGGCTTCCGGCAACTGCCACAGCGCCAAAGGCACTGGATTTATACATACCGGTTGCAATTCACAGGTGGCGGATGTACAGTATTACGCTATAATTTCTTATCCAGCCGCGTGCAGTTTAGTACAATGCGAGCGGGCGGATTGTCTGTTTATTCACATCAAATTCCATTCTTTAGCTTAAGGAGTACTTCCAAATGCCGATATTGAAAACGGTTCCCGGCACCATTGCCGCCGGGTTTGTCATCTCGATTGTCATTATGCTGATTCTGTAGTTCGGTTTTGGCAATCGACAACAGGCTACATTTTTCAACCAAAAATTCACTGTGGGAGACAAATCATGAATATCTGGTCATTGATTGTATGGCTGCATGTTTTTGCCGGCGTCATCTGGGTCGGCTTGCTGTATTATTTCAATTTCGTGCAGGTGCCGGCGGTTGCCGATGCCGCCGCCGATAGCGACGGCCCCGGGCCGGCTGCGATTTCCAAATATATCGCCCCGCGGGCGCTGTTCTGGTTTCGCTGGAGTGCGCTCGGGACCTGGGTGAGCGGTGTGATTGCGTTGCACTATGCCGGCGCCGGCATTATCGGGGCGTTCACTTTCAGCGGCCCGACGCCGGTGAAAATCATCGGTCTGGGCGCCTGGCTTGGCACCATCATGCTGTTCAATGTATGGGTGCTGATATGGCCCAATCAGAGAAAGCTGCTGGGCCTGGTTGAGGCTACCGATGAGGAGAAAGCGACGGCGAAAAAGGTCGCATTTATCGCCTCCCGCAGCAACACGATGCTCTCGATTCCGATGTTGATGTGTATGGTCGGATACGGGCACGGACTGCCTTTTTAATCGTCATAATGTGACGGACGCCGCCGTCTTGAAGCGGCGGTTCGGGGGCTCCCGCTCCTGGCGTGCAGGCCGATGAATCGGCCCCGGCAAGCAGCCGGGAGTCGCGTTGCGTGTGCTACGGCGTAGCGTGGTGTCGGCGGGAACCGCTGACAGACAGTTGACGGCGGTCCGTACAAGCCGGGGGTAATCCGGTCGCCTTTGGCCGGTCGCCTTTGGTTGGTCACTATCAGGAGAAATGCCATGTTTTTCAAGCGTAAATCGACTGCCCCGAATGACGCTGCCGATGCGTTACAGCGCGACGGCGCACCGATGGCGCCGGCGGAGCGGCATTTCCTGAAGGGGACGCCGTTGCGCGGGCCGTTCCCTGAGGGCATCCAGACCGCGGTATTCGGATTGGGCTGTTTTTGGGGTGCCGAGCGAAAATTCTGGCAGTTGCCGGGCGTGTATGCCACCGCGGTTGGGTATGCCGGCGGCCATACCGAGCATCCCGGCTACCGTGACGTGTGCAGCGGTCAGACCGGGCATGCGGAAGTCGTGTTGGTGGCGTTTGACCCCGAACAGGTTGACTACAATGCGTTGCTGCGGCTTTTCTGGGAATCACACGACCCGACCCAGGGCATGCGCCAGGGCAATGATCGCGGGTCGCAGTATCGTTCGATCATCCTGACCTGCGACCGGCAGCAGCCGGAGTTGGCGTACGCCTCGAAGGAGGCGTATCAGGCCAGCCTCCACGTCGCCGGCTATGGCGGCATTACCACGGAAATTGGCCCGTCAGCCGCGTTTTATTATGCGGAACCGGAACATCAGCAATATCTGGCAAAAAATCCGGGCGGATATTGCGGCCTTGGCAACACCGGCGTGCATTTTACCTGACGGTATGTTACCTGACGGTATGCAGGCCGCCCAGCTGGTGCTGGATGGCCATTTTGGCCTGACCGAAAAACTGCCGCAGAAAGTTTTTCATCCAATCGGTCTGCCGCTCGCCGTGTTGCTGCATGAGTTGCGTTTGCTGTTGTCGGTCCTGTGCGCCGGGGTGGGCATACATCGCCCAGTCCGAGTTTTGCCAGCGGGTGAAAACCGCCGGGGTCACCTCCGGGTGAAACTGCACGGCGTACACCAATTCGCCGTATTTGAAGGCCTGATTGGGGAAATGCTGGTCGCCGGTGGCCAGCAGGGTCGCCCCGTCGGGCAGGTCGAATTCCTGAAAGTGGGCCTGGGTCAGATACATCGGCTGCTCCATCCAGCCGCTGGCCGCCGGCGTTGGCTGCACCGGGTAGCAGCCGAATTCACACCGTCCCTGCGGATGCGGGCCGACCCTGGCGCCGAGGGCGGCGGCGATCAGTTGTGCCCCCAGGCAGATGCCCAACAGCGGTATGCGTTTGGCGATACAGGCCTGAATCCAGGCGATTTCATCGTGCAAAAATCGGTATTCGTCGATTTGTGTGACATTCTGTGCGCCGCCATACACCACGCACCCCGCCAGATCCGCATCCGGGTCGCCCAGCCGCTCGCCCTGAAAAGGGCATTTGAGTCTGGTCTCGAAGCCCAGTTCGGGTAAATACGTGTTGATGGCATCATCACGCGGATTATTGTGATGTTCTATCAGAACAATAGTATTGTGCATAGATTCTGGTTTGCGATTGTGCTGCGACGCCGGATGGAGTCTGAACCCCATCGAGTGCAACCACTCGGCGGTCACGGTAAAACCCGACAGCAGTTCGGTAAAGCGGAAAATAACGAGAGTAGCGAGGTTGCCTGCCAGCGGGTGAATGGCGACAGTATTGCACACGCCGGGCTCAAAAGCCAGCCCGGGCGGCTGCTGTTCATGCCCTGAGCGCTCGCAGCGTCCATTTCCTGCCGGTTATCGACCACACGGTTTGAATACGGCGGTCTGATTGCGTACAATGCGAGCCGTAACGCAGACGGGGCAGCCTGGCTGCGAGTCGGGTAAAATCGGGGCCTGCCCTGATTGCCCGCCCAATCGGCAGTCCAATAAAATCGAATGAATGGGGTCGAAGTGTTGCCGTACAGTTGTTTTTCGCCGACATATCGGTATAAAGCGGTCGATCGGTTGTCCGGTGGCGGCTTTTTCGAGGTTGATCCTGCATAGCCAACCGCCTACAATCACAGATTGCGAAAATTGATGGCACGGGTGCCCCAATGCTATGCCGTGACCGCAGAGCCGGCCGCTGCTCAGCCTGACCGAGCGGCGCACCACTCGAATCGGGAGGAGACGTTGCGGCAGAGCGTCACGGCGCTGCTGGCATTGCAGTTGGCGATGACGCTGGGGCTGGCGGTGAGTATTGCGGTCGGGTTTTTGCTGCTCTATGGGTTTGCGGCGCTACGGGCCGGCGGTTTTGGCGAGCTCGGCTTGACAGCCGGGTCAGCCGTGTACGGTGGCGGGCTGGCGCTGCTGGGCAGTATGCTGTCGGCACGCGGGGTCAGCCGGGTCGGCAGGGCGGTTATGCAGTCCCCCGAACTGGCAATGCTGCCGCTGTATGCGGGTATGATACAACGGCTGTTTGTGGTCGCCGCCGGCATGGCCTGCGGCCTGGTCTGGTTCCGCCTGGAGCCGATATATGTGATTCTGGGCTGGGTCACGGCGCATAGCGCCTATGTTATCGTTGGTTTGCGCGGCCATTGTTGGCGGCGATGATGGGCGCCGATGGGGCGATAAAATAATCGATTTTTTCTATTCTTTGCACACGTAATTGCAGCTATGGCATTGTCCGGACCGCTTACTTCGGGTGAATACATTCGGCACCATCTGACCAACCTCGCCGTCGGGCCGAAGGCCGACGGTTCATGGGGGATAGCCCATTCGGCGGAAGAAATTTCCGCTATGGGGTTTTGGGCGGTGCATCTGGACAGCTTGTTCTGGTCGTTTGCCATGGGCGCGCTGTTTCTGTGGTTTTTCTCGCGCATCGCCAAACGCGTTTCTGCCGGGGTGCCGGGCACGGCGCAGGGTTTTGTCGAGCTGGTGGTCGAATTCATTGATGACAATGTGCGCAGTTCGTTTTCGGCCAAAAATGATCTGATTGCGCCGCTGGCGTTGACGGTCTTCTGCTGGGTTTTTATGATGAATCTCATGGATTTGATCCCGGTTGATCTGCTGCCTCTGCTGGTGTCGGCTATCGGCATCGAGTATCAGAAAGTGGTGCCGTCGACCGACCCCAATGTGACGTTCGGCATGTCGATCGGGGTGTTTTTGCTGATGATTTATTACAGCATCAAGGTCAAGGGTATCGGCGGTTTTGCCGCCGAGTTGAGCATGCATCCGTTCGAGTCGAAAAAACCGGTATTGAAGCTGCTGTTTTTGCCGTTCAATCTCTTTCTCGAAGGCGTCGGCCTGATCGCCAGGCCGGTGTCGCATTCGCTGCGGTTATTCGGCAATATGTACGCCGGGGAGATGATATTTATCCTGATTTCCCTGATGTTCGGCTCCAGCCTCATCCTGTCGATTTCGGGCGGCGTGCTACAGCTTGTCTGGGCGATATTCCACATTCTGGTGATCACGCTGCAGGCGTTTATCTTTATGGTGTTAACGGTTGTCTATATGGATATGGCGCATGCGCAGCATTAGCCCGCGTGAGTTCGGGGCGGCCATGAGTTCGGAGTTGGGCGCCGGTGCGATATGCCCCGGCTTGTAGTAAACTATATTTATCTCGTCATCATTTTTTCAATCCAAATTTACATTCAATTCTCGGAGATATCAGATGGAAGCAGCACTTATCTACATCGCAGGCGCACTCATGATGGGCCTGGGCGCATTGGGCGCCGCGGTTGGTATCGGCATGTTGGGCGGCCGGTTTATTGAAGGCGCTGCCCGTCAGCCCGAATTGATTCCCATGCTGCGCACGCAGTTCTTCATCGTGATGGGGCTGGTTGACGCGGTACCGATGATTGCGGTGGGCGTGTCAATGTATATCCTGTTTGTGGTTGCCGCAGCGTGATTTGCCGGGCGTTGTCATTTTGGGCGTAAGGCCGCGCATCGCCTGCTCCCGGGCCAACCCGGCAATTCAATTTAGGTAAAGCGAGATGAATATCAATGTTACACTGCTCTATCAGATGCTGTTCTTTGTGGTTTTTGTCTGGTTCAGTAAAAAATTCGTATGGGCGCCGATTATCGATGCGCTGAACGCGCGCAGAACGACGATAGCCGATGGCCTGGCGGCGGCGGAAAAGGGGCGGCAGGCGGAATCGGAGGGGCGCAAGCAGGCCGACAAGATGGTGATTGAGGCGAAAACCCGGTCGAGCGACATTATCGGCAAGGCCGAGAAACGCGGCGCCGAGCTGGTCGAAGAGGCGCGGCAAAAAGCCAAAACCGAAGGCGAACGGATTCTGGCGGGCGCCCGCGGCGAGATCGACACCGAAACCAATAAAGCCAGACAAGTCCTGCGCGGACAAATCAGCGAGCTGGCGGTGGCCGGTGCCCGGCAGATTTTACAGCGCGAAGTGGACGCCAAAGCGCATGCCGACGTTTTGGATCAGTTGGCCGCCCGGCTGTAGCGCGCACAAACGATGCCGGAGCAAGGTAATATTGCCCGCCGCTATGCGCAAGCGGTGTTTGAATTGGCCCGGGAGCAGGGCGATCTGGCCGGCTGGAGCGAGCAGCTCGATTTGCTGGCGGCGATCGCGGCTGATGCGGCCACCCGGCAGTTGCTGCATGACCCGAAGGTGCCGTCGGAGCAGATGGCCGAACTGTTCCGCCGGGTGGGTGCAGAGCGGTTGAGTGCGGCAGCCGATAATCTGGTCAGACTGTTGCTGTACCATGGCCGGGTTGACGCCTTGCCGGCAATTGCCGAGGCCTATAAGGCGCGCCGTGCTCAGGCCGAGCAGGTGGTGGCGGCGGAAATGACCACGGCCAGTGAGGTTGACCCGCAGCAGCGGCAGCAGTTTGTCGCGGCGCTGCAAAAAAAACTCGGGCGGACGGTCGAGCTGGCGTTTGCCGTTGACCGGGGCCTGATTGGCGGGGCCGTCATTCGGGTCGGCGACCGGGTGGTTGACGGCTCCGTAAAAGCGCAGTTGGAGCAGCTCGCCGAGGCGATGGGCGGCTAACCCCGCCCCGACCGCCGGATTGATGCGCTCCCCGTCTATCTCTTTGAGGAAAATTTTCACATGTCAATTCAATTGAACCCTTCCGAAATCAGCGAGCTGATCAAGCTCCGGATCAAGGATTTTGAAGCCAGTACCGAGGCGCGTACCGAGGGCACGATTGTCGTGCTGACCGACGGCATCGCCCGCATCCACGGCCTGAGCGAAGCCATGCAGGGCGAGATGCTGGAATTCCCCGGCAATACGTACGGGCTGGCGCTCAATCTGGAGCAGGATTCGGTTGGCGCGGTGATATTGGGCGATTACCGGCACCTGTTGGAGGGTGACACCGTCAAATGCACCGGTCGAATATTGGAAGTGCCGGTGGGCGTCGGGCTGCTTGGCCGGGTGGTCGATGCGCTCGGGCGACCGATTGACGGCAAGGGCGCGGTTGAGCACAGCGAGTTGTCGCCGGTCGAAAAAGTGGCCCCCGGCGTGATTGCCCGCAAGTCGGTCGATCAACCGGTGCAGATTGGGCTGAAATCGATCGATGCGATGGTGCCGGTCGGGCGCGGACAGCGCGAGTTGATCATCGGGGATCGGCAGACCGGCAAAACCGCTGTCGCCATTGACGCCATCATCAATCAAAAAGGCGCCGGCATAAAGTGCATCTATGTCGCGGTCGGCCAAAAAGCCTCGAGCATCGCCGGGGTCGTGCGCAAGCTCGACGAGCACGGCGCGATGGAGCATACCATCGTGGTGGCTGCCGCCGCGTCCGATTCGGCCGCCGAGCAGTTTATCGCGCCCTACGCCGGCTGCACGATGGGCGAGTATTTCCGTGACCGCGGTGAAGATGCGCTGATTATTTACGACGACCTGACCAAGCAGGCGTGGGCCTACCGGCAGATTTCTCTGCTGCTCAAACGCCCGCCGGGGCGGGAAGCCTACCCGGGGGATGTGTTTTATCTGCACTCGCGCCTGCTCGAGCGCGGCGCGCGCATCAACGAGCAGGAAGTGACCCGGCTCACCAATGGTGACGTGCAGGGCAAGACCGGCTCATTGACCGCGCTGCCGATCATCGAAACCCAGGCCGGCGACGTTTCCGCGTTTGTGCCGACCAATGTCATTTCCATTACCGACGGCCAGATTTTCCTGGAAACCGATTTGTTTAACGCCGGCATTCGTCCGGCAATCAACGCCGGGTTGTCGGTGTCCCGGGTCGGCGGTGCGGCGCAAACCGGGATCATCAAAAAACTCGGCGGCGGCATCCGTCTCGCACTGGCACAATACCGCGAGCTGGCGGCGTTTTCGCAGTTCGCCTCGGACCTGGACGAGGCCACGCGCCGGCAGTTGGAGCGCGGCGAGCGGGTGATGGAAGTGATGAAGCAGCCGCAGTATCGGCCGATGTCGGTGGCGCAGATGGCGCTGTCGCTGTATGCGGTCAATGAAGGCTACCTGGACGATATCGACGTCGCCCGGGTGGTCGATTTTGAGCAGGCGATGCAGGACTATGTCGCTTCCCACCACACGGCGCTGATCGATGAGATCAATGACCAATGCGCCTATAACGATGACGTGATCAGCCGGCTGGCCGCGGCGCTGGACGATTTCAAGAAAAATGGCAGCTGGTAGCCTGGCGGCCACTGTCCTGTTGTGTCCGTGGTTTTTTGGGCTCGGTCGTCCTGGTCGAAATTGGGCGCCGTTTTATGGCCTGCTAGAGCGATAATCACATTCAGAAGCAATATCAAATGAGTGGCGTGAAAAAAACTGCATTGTGGGTCGCGCTGGCCGTCTTTTTGGGCGGCTGCTCGCTGACGCCGCACCAGCTGAATCTCAGCCCGAATGCGCCGGCTGCATTGCGTCCGATCGAACAGGCGACCACCGTGGTGCTGTCGTTTGTCGATCAGCGGGAGGTTACCGAAATTGGCCACCGGCTCGGCAGTACCACTGCCGAAATTACCACGACTGATTTGATGGGCGTGGTCGAAACCGCCGTGCGCGACCTGTTTGTCCGCAAAGGCTATCACCTGGTTGCCGCCGGCGCGCCGCATGACGCGCGTATTCTCGTCGGCGTCAAGACTTTCCGTTACGATACAAAACACAATGTGCTGACCTGGGAAGAATCGGTGTCGGTCGAGATTGTTCTGGAAAGCGAAAAACAGCACAGAAAACTGCGCAAGGTCTATCGTTCCAACAGTCAGCAGGACAGCGTGTTTGAGGCTTTCGGCGGCAAAATCGATCGAAGAATGAGTCGCGTGTTGAGTGATATCCTGACGCAAATTGCACAAGACCCGGAATTGGAGCAGTTCCTCACCGGATAACCGGAACACCACGATGCCAGGCGCAAAAGAAATCCGTACGCAGATCAAAAGCATCGGCAGTACGCGCAAAATCACCAAGGCGATGGAAATGGTCGCCGCCAGCAAAATGCGCCGTGCGCAGGAGCGGATGCGGGCGGCGCGGCCGTATGCGCACAAGATACGCGCGGTGGTGTCCCATCTGGCCCACGCGCATTCCGAATACAAACACCCCTATCTGTACGAACGCGAACAGATTGGCGCCGTCGGGTATATTGTGGTATCCAGCGATCGAGGGCTGTGCGGCGGCTTGAACGGCAACCTGTTCCGCCGGGCGGTGGGCGAGATGTCCGCGTGGCATGAGCGGGGGGTAAAAATCAACGTCGCCGTGATTGGCAAAAAAGCCAGTGCGTTTTTCAAGCGCTTCAACGCCAACGTGGTCAGCGAAGTGATTGACCTCGGCGATGCGCCACAGCTGCAAGAGCTGCTCGGCGGGGTCAAAGTCATGCTCGACGATTATACGGCCGGCGCTATTGACCGCCTGTACGTGGTGTATAACGAATTCGCCAACACGATGGTGCAAAAGCCGGGCATCTCTCAGCTAATCCCGCTGCAAATCAGCGCCGATGTGCCCGACACCAATAAAATGTCGCACCATTGGGACTACATCTATGAGCCGCAGGCGCAAGAGGTGGTTGACGTGCTGATACGCCGCTATATTGAGTCTCTGGTCTACCACTCGGTGGTCGAAAACGCGGCTTGTGAACAGGCCGCGCGCATGGTGTCGATGAAGGCGGCGACCGACAATGCCGGCAAACTGATTGATGAGCTGCAACTGGTCTACAACAAGGCGCGGCAGGCGGCGATAACGCAGGAGTTGTCGGAGATTGTCAGCGGGGCGGCAGCAGTGTAGCCTGATGGCCTGGATGGACGCGTTTTCCGGCTTTTTCAATAATCTATTCGATAATAGACGGCATATTGTTGGTTCTGGTGATAGTATTTCATCGTACGACAATGAGAAGTTACGAGGGGCGGTTGAGTGAGCGTCAGACGGAAATCGATCGCCTTGCGAGCGAAAACCGTGAGTACCGCGACAGGTTTACCCGAATATTGGATTTGAATCGAGATGAAGAAAAGAGATGAATAGTTGCCCAATCAACTTGCAGCAGAGGACAAAAAAATGATTCACATTCTTTTTGGAGGTTTCCTGGTGTTTTTTGTTTTCGATTGGATACGCATCAGGAAAGTGGCGAAGCACGATGGCGTACTGTTCCCGCTTTGCCAGTTGCGTCGAGACCTGATGAGATTTTTGTATGACAACGTGTTTGTAAAACCGAACGCGCTGTCGCACGAAGAATATGTGTCTATCCGTCGGTTGTCGGATGCGTTGGATGACACCATTCACAATTATAATCAGCACAAAACCCTGATCTTCAATTTTCGGAAAATGGTGAAATATCTTCGACAGCATCGGCATACGTTGAAGCGCACTGCCCTGATGAATTTGACCGATAGCAAAGAAATCCAGGAATTTCACGCGCGTTTTTCCCACTGTCTGGCCAGGGCATTTCTTGCTTACACGCCGTTGATTCACTGGGAACTGCTGCTCAGGCTGATGGTGTCGGCATACTCGAATCGTCGGCAGCAATATGTGCTTGATGTCGTCAGACAAGTGCGGAATATCGGTAGGCGGGGTAACGTTATCGGTGCGGCGGCATAGCAGCAACTCCAACCCAACCCGTAGTCGGCATCAAACAGGCTGCTACGCGCGGGAGAAATCAATTTGCAACAAACACATGAAGGTCTTCCAACCATGAATCCCGGTAAGGTAATAGAAATCATCGGCGCCGTAGTCGATGTGCAATTCCCGCGTGAGGCGGTTCCCAGGATCTACGACGCGCTCGAGATCGAAAGCCGCAGTCTGACGCTGGAAGTGCAGCAGCAGATGGGCGACGGCGTCGTGCGCTGCATTGCGATGGGCTCGTCCGACGGTCTGCGGCGTGGCGCGCAAGTGACCAATACCGGGGCGCCGATCAGTGTGCCGGTGGGGCAGGGCACGCTCGGGCGCATTATGGACGTGCTCGGCAATCCGGTGGACGAGGCCGGTGAAGTGAAGTGCGAGCAGCGCATGCCGATTCACCGTGCGGCGCCCGGCTATGCCGAGCAGGCGGCGAGTGTCGAGATCCTCGAAACCGGCATTAAAGTGATCGACCTGATTATGCCGATTTCCAAGGGCGGCAAGATCGGCCTGTTCGGCGGCGCCGGGGTCGGCAAGACGGTGACCCTGCTGGAGTTGATCAACAACATTGCCACCGCGCACAGCGGGTTGTCGGTCTTTGCCGGCGTCGGCGAGCGCACGCGTGAAGGCAACGACTTCTACCACGAAATGACCGAGGCCGGCGTGCTGGATAAAGTAGCGATGGTATACGGCCAGATGAACGAGCCGCCCGGCAACCGCTTGCGGGTGGCACTGACCGGCCTGACGATGGCGGAATACTTCCGCGACGAAGGGCGGGATATTCTGATGTTTATCGATAATATCTACCGCTATACGCTGGCCGGAACCGAAGTGTCCGCGCTGCTCGGGCGGATGCCTTCCGCGGTCGGCTATCAACCGACGCTGGCGGCGGAAATGGGCGCACTGCAAGAGCGGATCACGTCGACCAAAACCGGCTCAATCACGTCATTCCAGGCGGTCTATGTGCCGGCGGACGACTTGACCGACCCGTCGCCGGCGACCACCTTTGCGCACCTCGATGCGACCCTGGTATTGTCCCGGCAGATTGCCGAGCTGGGCATTTACCCGGCGGTGGACCCGCTCGATTCGACCTCGCGGCAGCTTGACCCGCTGGTTATCGGCGATGAGCACTACCAGATCGCCCGCACGGTGCAAGGCACGCTGCAACGCTACAAGGAGTTGCAGGATATCATCGCCATCCTCGGCATGGATGAGCTGTCGGAAGAGGACAAGCAGGCGGTCAATCGCGCCCGGCGAATGCAGCGGTTTTTATCGCAGCCGTTCACCGTGGCCGAAACATTCACCGGTACGCCGGGAAAATATGTACTGCTGCAAGATACGATCAAGGCGTTCCAGGGGATCGTCAACGGCGACTACGACCACCTGCCGGAACAGGCGTTCTATATGGTGGGCGGCATCGACGAAGTGATTGAAAAAGCCAAAACGCTCAATTGATGCGGGGCACTCAATTCATGTCGCACTCGGATATTCCCGTTCAAACCGTTTCAGACGCAGCCCGTGATGGCAAAAAAAGGGGGCAATCATGTCGCGTATTCATGTAGATATCGTTAGCGCCGAAGAAGAAATCTGGTCGGGTGAAGGCAGCATGGTGTTTGCGCCGGGCGAGCTGGGCGAACTCGGCATTGCACCGGGCCATACCCCGCTGATTACCTGCCTGAAACCGGGTGACGTCCGCGTGCTGCAGGAAAATCAGGAGCAGCAGTTTTTCTATATTTCCGGCGGCATCCTCGAAGTGCAGCCGCACGTGGTGACGATTCTGTCCGACACCGCACTGCGCGCCCACGATCTGGATGAGGCGGCCGCGCTGGAATCGCAGCGCAAAGCGCAGGAAGAATTAAGAGACGGCGCCGGCGAGATGGACTATGCGCAGGCCAAAGCCGAACTGGCTAATGCGGTGGCCCAATTGCGGTCGATTGAAAAGCTGAGAAAGCTCAAGGGCTAGCAGGCACATCGGCTGCCTTGCGGGTCATACAGATGGGGCAATACGACGGCCGATTGGTGGCGGGCTTTTCTGCAACCCGCCGGTTGGCCGTCTGCCACTGCCGGCGGTGCCGGATTGGCGCGTCATCTGATTGCTGAGCGCATGGACGTTTGCCGCATAACCCCGGCGTTCCAGGCCGCCACCCCGCCGACCGGATAAAAGCCGCCCCGGCGCCCCGCCCCCCGACCAATTGACACCGCGAACCGCATTGCCGATTTTAACCCCACCCGCCTTGCTCCTCCACCATTAGCGTCCTCCCGATGCGCGCCTGCATATTGCCCGAATTTTCCCAGGATGAAGTCGCGCACGCACTGGCGACGCATTACGATCTGACGGGGACACTGCGGCAGCTCGACGGCGAGCGGGACCTGAACTATCTGCTGACGACGGCGCACGGGCGGTATGTGTTCAAGATTGCCGGGCGGGATGAATCGCAGGAGATGCTGGCGTGCCAGCATGCGGTGTTTGAACGACTGCATGCGGCCGGGCAGGCCAAAGGCACGCCGCGAAGCGTGCTGTCGCGTGCGCACAAGCCGTTGGAATGTATCCGCTCGGCGGACAATCAGACGCATTATTGCCGCCTGGTAACCTATGTCGAGGGGCGGCTGTTGTCCGCCGTCAAGCCGCATACGGATGACCTGCTGTACAGCCTCGGCGAGCGGGTGGCCGAGCTTGGCCGCTGCCTGGAAGGGTTTGAGCATGCCGCCCTCGAGCGCGAGCTGCTGTGGCATACGCAGCAGGGCGCCGACGTTGTGGCGCGCTTTTCCCCACTGGTTACCGAGCCGCATCGACGGCAGTTACTGGCGCTGTTCAGCCGCCGTTTTACCGACCGCATCACCGACACCGGGGCGGTGCTGCGCCGCGGCGTGATTCACAACGACGCCAACGACAACAATGTACTGGTCGGCGGCAGCGGCGCGTGGCAGCAGCGCGTCGTCGGCCTGATCGACTACGGCGACATGGCGTACGGCTGGGTCGCCACCGATGCGGCTATCGCGGCGGCTTACGCGATGCTGGGCAAAGCACAACCGCTGGACGCGGCCTGTCAGGTCGTGCGCGGGTTTCACCACCGCAAGGCCCTGACCGAAGCCGAAATCCGCACCCTGTTCGAGCTCATCTGCATGCGGCTGTGCATGAGCGTCAGCATTTGCGCCTGGCAGCAGTCGCTCAACCCGGACAACCCGTATCTGCGCATCAGCGAGCAGCCGGCCTGGCGTCTGCTGGAAATGCTGGCGGAGATTCCGCCCGACTACGCGCATTTTCTGCTGCGCGATGCCTGCGGTTTGCCGCCGGTGCCGCAGGCGGCGGACGTGGTCGCCTGGTGCCATGCCCATCAGCGCGAATTTCGCGGCATCGTCGAACCGGACCTGGCCACCGCGCCGCTGCTGGTGCTGGACACCGGCGTATCGAGCCCGCTGCTCGACAATCCGGCGATAGCCTACGATGCCGAGGCGACGACGCGGCAGTTGTTCCGGGCGCTCGACGATTACGGCTGCCGCGCCGCGATCGGCCTGTACGCCGAATATCGCCTGATCTACCACGGTGACGCCTTCACCGACACCACCGGTCATCAACGCACGCTGCACCTGGGCATCGACGTGTTCATGCCGGCCGGCTCCGCGGTCAATGCGCCGCTGGCCGGGCGAGTGCATTCGCTGGCCAACCACGTGGCGGCGTTCGACTACGGCGGCACCATCATCCTGCGGCATGAATATGCGCATCAGGGTCGCTCGGGCGTGTTCTATACGCTGTACGGCCACCTCCGCCCCGCCTCCTTCACCCACCTGGAAGTGGGCCAGAATATCCGCGCCGGCGCCCGGCTGGCGGTGATGGGCAGCGCGGATGAAAACGGCAACTGGCCGCCGCACGTGCATGTTGAAATCATCACCGACCTGCTGGATCAGGCCGATACCTTCGTCGGCGTGGGCGCGCACGCGCATCGGAATGTGTGGTTGAGCCTGTGCCCGGACCCGAACGTGATCCTGCAAATACCGCAGCACATACTTGCCCGGGTGCGCGCCGACCACCCCGACGACGGCGAGCGCATCCGGCATGCCCGCACTCGACACCTGTCGCCGTCACTCAGCCTGTCCCACCGCCGGCCGATTCACGCGCTGCGTGGCGCGCTGCAATACCTGTATGATTTTTCCGGCTATCGCTATCTGGACGCGGTCAACAACGTCGCGCACGTCGGCCACTGCCATCCCGCCGTGGTTGCGGCTGAGCGTCGGCAGGCCGGCGTACTGAACACCAACACCCGCTACCTGCACGGCGCCATTACCGACTACAGCGAGCGGCTGCTGGCCAGATTCCCGCCGCCGCTGGAGCGCTGTTTTCTGGTCAACAGCGGCAGCGAAGCCAACGATCTGGCGCTGCGCCTGGCGCGCTGCGCAACCGGTGCCAACGACATCATCGTACTGGAGCACGCCTACCACGGCCATCTGAGCGCATTGATTGACATCAGCCCGTACAAGCACGACGCCAAAGGCGGAGCGGGGACACCCGGTTACGTGCACAAACTGCCGCTGCCGGCCGGCTATCGGCAGCCGCAGGGCGACCCGGTGCCGCTGCTCGAGCGCTATGCGGCCTGCATCGACCAGGCGATTGACCGCGCCAATCGGCAAGGCGGCGTCGCCGCATTGATTGCCGAATCGCTGCTCGGCTGCGGCGGCCAGGTGGTGTTGCCGCCGGGCTATCTGCAACAGCTCTATGCCAAAGTGCGGGCGGCCGGCGGGGTCTGCATAGCCGACGAAGTGCAGGTCGGCTTTGGCCGTGTCGGCGCGCACTTCTGGGGGTTTGAAACCCAGCAGGTCATCCCCGACATCGTCACGCTGGGCAAACCGATCGGCAACGGCCACCCGCTGGCGGCGGTGATCACCACCGAGCGCATCGCCACCGCCTTCAACAACGGCATGGAGTACTTCAACACCTACGGCGGCAACCCGGTATCCTGCGCCGTTGGGCGGGCGGTTTTAGAGGTAATCGAGGCCGATGATTTGCAGCAAAACGCCTTGACCACGGGACAGCATTTGATGCAACAGCTGCGGCAATTGCAGCCGGATTTTGAACTGATTGGCGACGTGCGCGGGCTGGGTTTGTTTATCGGCATCGAGCTGGTGACTGACCAAAAAACCGCCCACCCGGCAACCGATCAGGCGGCCTACATTGCCGAAAGAATGAAGCAGGAAGGGGTGTTGGTTGGTGTCGATGGGCCGCAGCGGAATGTTTTGAAAATCAAGCCGCCGATGTGTTTTAATAAGGCCAATGCCGATCAATTGGTTGAAAGACTTGGTTGGATACTGCAAGAGGATTATGCACAGGCGGATACGGTGCGGTTTGGGGTGGTTTAGGCGTTGAAAAATCTTCAGTTTGCGATAGAGTGCAGCCATAAAATTATCATATAATGCATTTGTCGGAGAAAAAATCACTATGACGATCGTTACTACCGGTTCCCTATTTTCAGGTATTGGAGGATTCTGCGCCGGATTCGAAAGTGCGAACATTAAGACCCTGTGGGCAAATGAGAATAACTCCTATGCCGTCCAAACTTTTAAGGCGAATCATCCGCGCACGCGGATGATTGAAAAGAGCGTGGAATCCCTTTCGGTAGACGATGACAACCTCGAACCGGTGGACATTCTCACGGCGGGATTTCCATGCCAAAGTTTTTCACAGGCAGGCGATCGACTCGGTTTTGATGATGAGCGTGGACAACTGTTCTTTGAAGTGCCTCGCATTCTCAAGAATTTTGGGTCGCGCCGCCCCAAAATTCTTATCCTCGAAAATGTACCTCATCTTATGTACGGTGGGGGCGGCGTTTGGTTTGAGCGCGTGATTAGCAAGCTGCAATTCGCGGGCTATTGGCTTAGTCGCGCCAATTGCCATGTTCTAAACACAGCAGAAATATCCGAATTGCCTCATCATCGCGAACGGCTTTTCATGGCCGCCCTTTCGGTTGACGCATTTGACTGCAACGATTTTCGCTTTCCGGAAAAGAACGGCAAGCCGCTTGATTTGAATAAAATGATTCGCCGGTCGAAAAAATCGGAGAGTGAAAATTACTTGCCGAAGGATAATCGCTTCTGCAAAATTATCGCCAAGAAAATGGCGGAAGGAAGTCGTAACAGTATATATCATCTGCGGCGGTATTACGCGCGCGAATATGTAAGCGAGTGTCCGACGCTTACCGCTAACATGGGCGGTGGCGGACATAATGTGCCGTTTGTGTGTGACCGCTGGGGCATTCGCCGGCTGACTGTCGGAGAATGTGCCAATCTGCAAGGGTTTGACAATTACATATTCCCCGATTCTGTGCCGAATAAAGAGCGTTATCGGCAAATTGGCAACGCGGTATCGGTGCCGGTTGCAAAAAAACTCGGCTTGGAGTGCGCTCGCCTTATAAAACAATTGAAGGGATGTGTGCAATGAACGGTATTGGATGGCATTTTCCTGCCAATAATGGCGGTAGTTTTGATGGGTTTAACGATCCCGGAATCGAAACTTACTCGGGCAATCCGTTCATGAGCCTGACACGAGAGGTGATTCAAAACTCGCTTGATGCTGCCAAGAACGAAAACAGCAAAGTTACCGTCAGCTTTGAAAGGGAGGATATTCCTGTTCACGATTTGCCTGGCCGGGATGAGTTGTACAATGCTTTTCGTCTGTGTAAAAATCAAACAGGTAAAATTCCGAACGAAAAAGCGGTAAATTTTTTTGACCGTGGTATCAGCGCACTCAGTAGAGGCAAAATCAGCTGCCTCAGGATTTCCGACTACAACACCACCGGTTTGCGCGGCGACGAGAATGACATCAGCAAACAGTGGTATGCGATTGCCAAAGCGCGCGGCGTTAGTGCCGAGAAAAGTATAACAGCAGGCGGTTCATACGGCATCGGAAAGCATGCGCCGTTTGCCGTTTCGGAATTGCGCACGGTGTTTTATTACACTAAATATACTGAGAATAGTGCAGTTTGCGAGCGTGCGCAAGGTAAGGCGATATTGATGTCGCACGAAGGCAATAATGGCACGACGCAAGGGGCTGGATTTTACGGCTTGCACGATGGATGCCGTGCCCTTGAGGGCAAAACTATACCCAAATTGCTGGTGCGCAAAGGAGAAAGGGCAGATGATGAGGGGACGACGCTGTTGATACTCGGACTCAAAGAGTCAAAGGATTGGCGCAACCGTATTACGGCAGCGGTTGTCGCTAATTTTTTCTACGCGATTGATCGTGGCAATTTGGAAGTTTTGATTGATAGCGGTGATGCGTGCGAAGTAATAGATAACCAAACTTTGCCTGAATTGCTTGCTCAACAGGATCTGCAGGAATTGGATGACGCGGTTAAATCTGCCAATTGCTACTATTGCGCCATAAAAGAGGGCGAGCAGCGTGATAAAACTTTGTCAAATCTTAAGCATTCTATTTTATGGACAAAGGTTGGTGAAAATTTGCCACAAAGTGATATGCAGGGCGTAGCAATTGTGCGCAATACCGGCATGCTAATAACCGATCAAATGCAAGGTCTGCGCCGATGGGCAGGCTATGACGAATTTGCTGCCGTTTGTATCTGCGACAGCGATGAAGGAAATCGCCTTCTTCGGGATATGGAGAATCCTCAGCATGATACTTTTGAACCTTGGCGCCTTGAGGGTGTCGATGAGCGAAAGAAAGGCGAAAGAGCCATTGCTGAAATGAGCCGCTGGATTCGAGATGTGATTAAGTCGCTCGCTTTCAGTGCCGAAGGAAAAACCGATGAGCTCGACGAATTGGCCGCACAACTTCCCGACCGAGAACCGGAAGAAACAATTGTCGGTGAAGGAGATGAGAGAGATTTTGAAGGCAAAGCTGTTTGGTCGCTCAAGCCGCTAAAAAAATTGAAGCTGGAATCCCCTAGTCCGATTTACAATCCTGATGGTGGGGGCGGTGAAGGCGAACAGTCCGGCGGAGCCGATGGAAGTGGCAGTAGTAATGGTAGCGGTAGCGGCGGTCAAAGAAAATCCAAAATTCCAGTAGAAGTGGAAGGTGTACGAATTTTGCCAAATTCAAGAGACGGCAAGTCGAAGAGAATAATGTTTACACCCAAGGAATCGAGCGAGGCTCGGTTGCATCTGTTGGTGGCGGGTGATAGTTTCATCGAACCATTGACGATTGAATCTTCCAATAAGAGTGAGTTTGCAGTTGAAAACGGATCGATCAAAATGCGTCTTGACGCCGGAAAGCGCATTATGTTCAATGTGGGTTTAAGCGAGCCGATTACCGATGCGATATGTATTGCACTAATCAAGGAAGATTCGAATGAAAGGGAGACGGATAAATGAGGTGGGTGGAAAATAAAGCATTTCCGTATCCGGTGCTATCTTCCACCGAGAGCCCGCCGAATCGAGATTATGTCGGCAAGGAATTTCAGGCAGCGTACGATTTTAAGGTCGGCGGGAACGGCGATGCGTTACTGGATATTGATTGTAAGCTGAGTGAGAAATCTATCCGCCGCTTGATAGATAAAAATAAAGCTGCTTACGCCGTGGAAATATACTGTCCAAAAACTTTTCTTCGCCGCTTACTGAAAAGCAAGCAGTCGCAATTCACGCATACCTTTGAGCAGGGGGAATTACATGAGCGAGTAGAGCTTTCTTCCTATGTTGTTTGCCTTCGGAATGTGCGGAAGCACCGTAGCAAAAGCTTTCATTCTGAATTCGGAAAAAATGTTGATTTTAATCTTTCCTGCGGTGATGTCCTTGCGGTCGGACTGCCGGTGGTCTATTGGTGGGATCTCGAGTTCCGGGCGCCGATTAGCACGGTTTTCGAATTGGAGGAAAATTCTCATGCACCCGTCAATTCTTTTCTGCTGACATGGGACAACGAAAAGGTCAAGATTTTGATGCGACGCGAAACGAAGGAGCGGTTTAATCAAATGCGCAGAAACCGGAGAATGAAGCCCTTTTTGCTTATGTCAGTTTATCTCGCGGCAGTAACCGAAGCTTTGCGTATGATGGCCGATAGCAATGAATACCAAGAAAAAAAATGGTTTCGCGCCATTAGCTATAAATTGGATGAGAAAAATATTCCGCTAGATAAAGCCTCTGATTTTTCCAAAATTGCCCAGCAATTACTCGATTGGCCTCTAGGAAAAATGCTAAAAGCCAGTGAGGACTTGTGATGACACATTCACCGGAAAAAATAAAATATCTTAAGCAGCTCTCTGCTGATCGACTTAAACAAGCAGTTGCTGAGAAAAATATCACTGTTTATAGTGAACAAACGCCGGATTGGGCCTCTATTTTGGGCGATGATTTTGTACGCGCATCTTCCATTGAAGTTGTCGGAGGTGCGCTCGCCGATCGCATTAGCATGCCAAAAGTCAAAATTCAAAAAGGTGGGGACAGTGATGATGCAGGCGGTGACGACCAAATGAGCGATATCGCTAATTGCCTCACCGTCTATGATGCGCTGAAGAATCTGACTCCACAGCAGGCGGCGGACGAGAGGGTATGGCTTTATTTTACCCACATCGTTCTTTGGGATTATGTTCGCATCCGCTGGCCTTTGCCGAAAAAAGAGGATGATAAAGTGAAGCAGATTAAACTGCATTACCTTGTTCCTGCTCAGCGTGGATTGATTCGCAATAATGCAGTTGCGCGCTTGTGGTGGATGGGTCATGCCGCGCATCGTTGCCGCATTTTTGATCCGGAAAAGACGTTGCAGATTCTGCTTTATAAATCCGATGTTCGAGCTAATTTACTTGAGCGGCCCTCTCTTGCCGCAAGTGAGGAAATTTTCGACGCCGTGATGAAAATACTTGGCGAATCTTTTGACGGAACAAAAGAAGTGTTTGAGCGGGGTGGTTTTCGCACATTGATGAAGCACCTTAATCGCGTTGGTGGTAGACGGATGCTTAATGCGCTTGATGCTGATATGTTGCTTGAATTAGCCCAGAATAAGAATCCGATTTAATGATGGCTGATGTTTTTTCGCGCGCCGAAAGATCACGGATAATGTCGCGCATTCGCTCGACGGGAAACGAAATCACCGAAAACAAATTCATCAAAACGCTAAAAAGCGGGCGCATTGTCGGCTGGCGGCGAAAGTATCCGCTAGTTGGGAAGCTTGATTTTTTGTTGTTCGCTGCAGAGTTACGGTTTTCATTGACGGTTACTTTTGGCATTGCTGTCCGATTCACAGATTCATTCCCAAGTCAAATCGCCATTATTGGATTCCCAAACTTGAGCGCAACTACGACCGTGACCGCGAAGTCGAAACTGAATTGCGCACGATGGGATGGAAAGTCATGCTGTAATTGCGCTTGCCGTTTCTGAAGAATACGAGGCGGCTACCGACTCGGTAGCTTTTAATATACCTTGTGACGGTGGTACACAGTTGCTTGCTCCCGTATAACTACCCCCGCTCAAAGCCAGCCTAAACCCTGTCCAACGGACGATTACTGACCGCATGACGGAACCAGCCCGGATGCGTGCCGGGATAATGCCCGTCGATATCAGGCGCACTGCGCCCAGCGTCGATATCCTCCTGATGCACGCTGCGGGTTTCGATGCTGACGCGGGTGACGCCGCTGGTGTTGGCCAGGCCGCCGTGCAGGTGGGCCGCTGAAAAGCACAGCAGTTCGCCGGGCCGGATGTCGATGCGCAGGCCGTGCTGCAATGCAATCGGCTGTTGCACGGTCGGGGCCGCAGGATAGCCGACCGGCTCCCGGTCAGAGGTGTTTCTACACGCCGTCCGATAGGCGCCGTACGACCATTGCGCCGAATTATTCGCCACCGCCCGTTGCCAGTAATCCGGGTAGATGACCAGCGTGTTGTCGCGGTGCAGGTCGTACACCGGCAGCCACCAGTTCAATTGCTGATAGATATTGGCGCCCCATGAATCGCGGTGGATTGCGGTGCCGGCCAGCCGTCGGCCGAGGTGGCTGGCCTGCGCGGCGACGACGCGCAGCCCCATTTTATCGAGATAGGTATGGCGATAGTCGAGGCCGATCTGCGACAGAATGCGGATGAAATGCCGTTTGGCTTCGCCGCTGTGCTGAAAAGCGGTTTGCACGTCGGCACAGCGGCGGCGAAATGGGGCGGCCGGTGTCTGCCATTCCACGCGGCCAATATCCGCATTGGCGGCATCGGCAAAGCCGGAGCGCAGCAGCCGGTCGGCCAGCTCGACCAGTGTTTGCACGGCCGGCAGTTGCGCGAATACCAGCAGCTCGCCGGCAAACAGCGCCTCGCTGACGGTGGTTTGCGTCAGCGGATAATCCGCCCGGGTAAATCGAATCAGCGACATTTTTCTTAGTACCGTTGGCCACATTGCGGTCAGCCAAACCGGCAATGTGATTTGCCTGCGATGTGGTCAGCCGCCTTGCTGTCAAACGGCATAGCCCGATGAAATATTAGCCGATGTGTGCATACCCGGCCTGGATTGCCGCCGCTTGCAGCCGTTGTATTTTGTCATAGTCGGCCAGTGTAACCGAGCGGAAAGCCGTGATTCTGAGCAGGCGGCGCAGTTCGGGCGTCAGCTCGAGGGCGCGGTTGAATTCGGCGGTAACCCTGTCGGCAGCGATATGGCTGGTTTTGGGCATGACAAACGGCAGGCCGGCGGTGTATTCGGATTGGCCGATAATGTGCAGTCGGCGTTCGAGCCCGGGCTGTTGGTCAAGCACCAGCCGGTAGCTGACCGCATCGATGGCCGCCAGATCAATCCGCCCGGCGGCCACTGCCTCCATGCTGCTTCGGTGCGCGCCGGTGATGACGACGCGCTTGAAGAAGGGCCGGGCCGGGTTGAGGCGGGCGATGGCGTAGCGCAGCACATTCATGCCGCTGTTCGAGTCGGTTGCATTGATCCCGACCACGGTGCCGGCGAAAGCGGCCAGCTCGGTCGAGCGGCGGTGCGCGCCGGTTATCAGCCAACTGCTGTAGCAGCTCCCCCGACAGCCGTCGAGCTCGAATACCGGTACGCAGACGGGGGCGTAGTGTGGATGCAGGCGGGTGACCAGCGGGTAGCCGCAGGTATGGGCAAGCAGCAGGCCGGGGCTGTGCACCCAGCCTTCGCCGCCGTCGAATACCACTTTCAGGCGGTGGCCGGATTCCGCGGCGGATAACGGGTCTGACAGCTGGCGAAACAGGGCCTGCCAGGCCCGCCGTACCGCTTCCGAGTCGGCGTACATGCCGCACTGCACCACCCGGCGTGGTGCGCGGCTGGCGTCCCCGGCATCATCCGGCGGGTGGTCGAGCGGCATCGGAGGGAGCAGCAGGCAAGGGGCGCACCGAGTCGCCGGGCGGCCTCACCGGGGCGGGTGCTGTGCCGGTTGCGGCAGCGGGTGGAGTGGCGACGCGACCGGTGTGAACAGGTAGCGCAGCCATTGCCGGTAGCCGTTAAAGACGAAATGGCCGTTGCGGTGCAGGCCGGCGCACCGGTCGGCCAGATATGCCTGGCGCAGGCGATACCACGGCAGGCCGGGGTTCTCGTGATGCAGCAGGTGATAGTTGTTATTCAGGAATAACAGTCGCATGGGCAGACAGGTGTGCATGATGACGCTGCGATGCGCGATCGGCCCGGCCGGACGGTGCTCATAAAATGAACGCAGTTGAATCAGCGATTGTGCCAGATAGGCCGCCAGCAGATAGTGCCACACCGGCAGCGAAAACACCGCACTGAGCACGTACAGCAGCAGCCCGCAGGCGGCGTAGTGGATGACCCACAGCAAGCGGGTTTTCAGGTCGCCCCGCAGCAGGGCGGTGATTGAGCCGCTAACCAGGTGGACGCCGCTGATCAACGGGCCGAAAGCCAGCCTGCCGGCCAGGGTCATGTTCACCCGGCAGATGAATTTGCGCCACGGCGGTTTGTTCCGCCAGGCCTGCGGGTGGTGGAAATAACTCTCGGGGTCGATCCCCGGCAGCGTGAGCAACCGGGTGTTGTGGTGCTGCAAATGCGTGTGTTTATAAATCCAGTAGGGAAATAAAATCCCGAGCGGGGGGCAGGCGAGGGCGTCGTTGAGCCACTGTATGCGGGTCGGGTGTCCATGGATCAATTCGTGCGCCAGTGAGCTGTGCAGGGTCAGTACGATGCTGCATAACGCCACTACCGGCCATGGCCCAAACCATTCAACCAGGTCGGCAAAATGCCGGATCAGCAGTGTCCAGCCGGCATACACCAACACGATCAGCAGCCAGGTCGGCCATTCTGCCGGTGGCAGGCTTTTTTGTGGTTGCACTGTCGATATGGAATTTGGTGGGATTGCGGTATCAATTGCAGTTTAGGAACGCACCGGGTTGATCGTCAATGTGGGATTTCTGCGCATTACGGGGTACCTTATCGCCGGAAATGGCATTTTTGTGTATTTTTGTCACCAAAAGTGTATAAACGCATCTTTTGGTCTATATTCATCCTCTGAACTGCATTGAGGAACCGCATGCGAAAACGCGCCGACCGCCAGCGACGCAGCAGCGCCTTTGAATTGGCGCAATTGCCGCTGCAGCAACTGCAAAATCCCTATCGGCCGATCGAAGTGCTCGACGCCGAATCGCTGGACATGATCCACGACGGCTCGATGCGCATACTGGAGCAAATCGGCTTGCAGATTATGAGTGAGTCGGCGCGTCGGCTGATGCAGCAGCAGGGGGCGACAATCGATGCGCACACCGGCCACGTGCTGATGGAGCGCGAGCTGGTGATGGAAAAAATCGCCAGCGTGCCGGCGCAGTTTACGCTGTACGGGCGCAACCCGAAGTACCGCTCGACCTACGGCACCAACCATATCAATTTTACGCTGGTCGCGAGCCCGCCCAACTGCTCGGACCTGGAGCGCGGACGGCGCATCGGCAATTATGCCGATTATTGCGATTTCCTGCGGCTGGGGCAGACGTTCAACGTCATCGCCGCGCATTCCGGCTATCCGGTCGAGCCGATCGATCTGCCGGCCCATAACCGGCATCTGGATGCCTATCTGGCGTTTATCGAGCTGACCGAAAAACCCTGGGCGGTGTACTGTCTGGGCAACGGCAAGGTCGAAGACGGCCTGGAAATGGTGCGCCTGGCGCGGGGGATCGATTGGGACGAGTTGAAGCAGCGACCGGGCATCATGACGGTGGTGAATACCAATTCCCCGCTCAAAGTCGACAAGTCGATGCTGGCCGGTCTGATGCTGATGGCCGAGATGGGGCAGCCGGTGGTGGTGACGCCGTTTACGCTGGCCGGGGCGATGAGCCCGGTGACCCTGGCGGGCGCGCTGGCGCAGCAAAATGCCGAGGCGCTGGGGGTGATTGCGCTGACGCAGATGGTCAATCCGGGCGCGCCGGTGATGTACGGCGGGTTTACCTCCAATGTCGATATGAAATCCGGCGCGCCGGCATTCGGCACGCCGGAATACGCCAAAGCGGTGCTGGCCGGCGGGCAACTCGCGCGCCGCTACCGGATTCCGTACCGCACCTCGAACGTGAACGCGGCCAATACGCCGGACGCGCAGGCGGCGTGGGAGTCGCAGAATTCATTGTGGAGCGCGGTGATGGGCTACGGCAATATGATCAAGCACAGCGGCGGCTGGCTCGAAGGCGGGTTGTGTGCGTCGTTCGAGAAGCTGATTATTGACGTCGAGCTGATGCAGATGATGGTGCAATTCTTGCAGCCGATTAAGGTGGACGAGCAGGAGCTGGCGATCGAGACGATCAAAAGTGTCGGTGCCGGCGGCCACTTTTTTGGCGCCGAGCATACGATAGAGCGGTACAAAACCGCCTTCTACGCGCCGCTGGTGGCCGACTGGAGCAATTTTGAAACCTGGCAGGAGAAGGGCGAGAAAACCGCCGCCCAGCGCGCCCATCTGCTGTATAAAAAAATCCTCGAACAGTACACCCCGCCCGAGCTCGACCCGGCGATTAGAGAATCGCTGCACGACTATGTCGCGAAACGGCGGCGGCAATTGAGGCCGGAGTGGTGAAATATGCGCAGCGGGTCGAGCTGTTTCGTCACCGCATCGAGCAGGTAATCGATCGCAGCGGGCTGAAACACGCCCATTTTGCGCAATCCATCGGCGTTGACCGCTCGACCATATCGCAGCTGTTGTCGGCGGCCAACTTGCGGCTGCCACGGGCCGATACGCTGGTTGCGGTCGCCGAGCAGTATCAGGTCAGCGTCGATTGGCTGCTGGGGTTGACCGAAGCCGGCTCTATCAGCACCGATCTGGTGGCCGAGCCATTGGAGTTTGAGGATTTTTCCCGCTCGACGGTCAATCAGAAGCTATTGCAGTGGCATCGGGAGGCACTCCACTATAAAGTCCGCTATGTGCCGGCCACGCTGCCGGACGTGCTCAAGACGGAGGCCGTAGTGCGGTATGAGTTTCGCCGCTACGGCACCGGCAAGGTGAGCCAGAGCATCCACAACACCGAGGTGCTGTTGGCGCAGCAGCGGCATGAAGAGCCGAATCTGGAGGTCTATCAGTCGCTGCAGGATATTCAGGGTTTTGCCAATGGCGAAGGCGTCTGGCACGGCCTCGAGCCATCGGTGCGGTTGGCGCAACTGGACAACATGGTGCGGCTGGCGGAGCAGTTATATCCGCGTTTTCGCTGGTTTTTGTTTGACGGCAGGGAGGTTTATACGGCACCATTTACCCTGTTCGGGCCGCTGCGTGCGGTGGTCTTTGTCGGCCAGGTGTATCTGGTATTGAACGGCGCCGAGCATATTCGATTATTTTCCAGGCGATGCGATGATCTGATTCGGTGCGCTTGCGTACAACCGCATGAAATCAGCGATTATATTCAGCAATTGATAGCCGGATTACCCGATTGTCCGCCGGCAAGGGCCGACAGTCGGGCCGGCTAAATAACCAGGCGAGGCAAACGAGATGAAAACACATACCCGGGTGGCCATCATCGGTGGTGGCGTGGTGGGGTGCAGCGTGCTGTACCATTTAACCCGGCTGGGCTGGCGGGAGGTCACGCTGATCGAGCGCTCGGAGCTGACGTCGGGCTCCACCTGGCATGCGGCCGGCGGCTTTCATACCCTCAATGCAGACACCAATATGGCCGCATTGCAGGGCTACACGATCGGGCTTTACAAGGAGCTCGAGCGGTTAACCGGGCAGGAGTGCGGCCTGCATCATGTTGGCGGCATTACCCTGGCATCGACCCCCGATCGGCTGGATTTTCTGCGCGCCGAACGCGCCAAACATCGCTATATGGGGCTGGACACCCACCTGGTGACGCCGGCCGAGATTCGTGAATTATCGCCGATCACCAATACCGATGGCGTGCTGGGGGCGTTGTACGACCCGCTGGACGGCCATCTCGACCCCTCCGGCACCACCCACGCGTATGCCCGTGCGGCCAGGCAGCAGGGGGCCGACATTATCCTGCGCAACCCGGTACTGGCGCTCAATCCGCAGGCCGACGGCAGTTGGGAGCTGGTGACCGAACAGGGCAATCTGATGGCCGAATACGTGGTCAATGCCGCCGGATTGTGGGCGCGCGAAGTGGCGGCGATGGCCGGGGTATATTTGCCGCTACATCCGATGGAGCACCAATATCTGGCGACCGAGCCGATTGCCGAGGTGATCAATCATCCGACCGAGTTGCCGCATGTGATGGACCCGGAAGGCGAGAGCTACCTGCGGCAGGAAGGGCAGGGGCTGGTGATCGGTTTTTATGAGCAGAATTGCGACCCCTGGGCGGTCGACGGCACGCCGCCCGAGTTTGGCCACGAACTGCTGCCGGACAACCTCGAGCGCATCGGCGATTCACTGGCGCAGGCCTATCGGCGTTATCCGGTGCTGGCCACGGCCGGGATTAAAACCGTTATCAACGGGCCGTTTACGTTTGCCCCGGACGGCAACCCGTTGGTCGGTCCGGTGCCGGGCCTGACCAATTACTGGTCTGCCTGCGGGGTTATGGCCGGCTTCAGTCAGGGCGGCGGGGTTGGGCTGATAATGGCCGAATGGATGGTTGAGGGCGAGCCGTCGCGCGATGTGTTCGCGATGGACGTCGCCCGTTTCGGCGATTACTGCACGCCGGCGTATACCCGCGCCAAAGTCAAAGAAAACTATCAACGGCGGTTTTCGGTCTCGTATCCGAATGAAGAATTGCCGGCCGGCCGGCCGCTGCATACCACCCCGGCGTATGCGCTCTGGCAGTGGCATAACCCCGTGTTCGGCTCGGCTTACGGCATGGAGCATGTCAACTATTTCGCGCCGAGGGGCGAGGCCGCATACGAAATCCCGTCACTGCGGCGCTCGAATGCGTTTGCCACCGTCGCCGCCGAGTGCCGGGCGGTGCGCACCGCGGTCGGGATTAACGAGGTTCACAATTTCAGCAAGTTCGAGGTGGCCGGTGAGGCGGCCGCGCAATGGCTCGACACGCTGATGGCCGGCCGGTTGCCGGCGGTTGGCCGACTGACGCTGTCGCCGATGTTAAGCCCGGCCGGTCGCCTGATTGGTGATTTCTCGATTTCCCGGCTGGCCGCGGATCAATTCCAGCTCACCGCGTCGTATGCCGCCCAGAGCTATCACCAGCGCTGGTTCGAGCAGCACCGGCCGCCCGGCGGGGTGACGCTGAACAATATCTCCCGCCAGCGGCTGGGTTTTCAGATCGCCGGCCCGCAGGCCAGAGAGCTGCTGTCGCGGGTGACGCAAGCGGACGTATCCAATCAGGCGTTGCCGTTTCTGGGGCTGGCGAAGATGCAGGTGGTTGACGTCGGCGAGGCGCTGGTGCAGCGCGTCTCCTATACCGGTGATCTGGGGTATGAGATTTATGTGCCGGCAGAGCGGCAGAGCTATTTGCAGGTGGCCTTGCTTCAGGCCGGCGGGGCGCTGTCGATTACGCCGTTTGGTATGCGGGCGATGATGAGCCTGCGGCTGGAGAAATCATTTGGCGCCTGGCTGCGTGAATATAAACCGGACTATACGCCGCTGGAAACCGGGCTGGAGCGGTTTGTCGCCTATGCCAAGCCGGCTGAATTCATCGGCAAGGCGGCGGCGCTGCGCGAACGCGAGCAGGGGGTAAAACGCAAGCTGTGCACCTTCGTGGTCGACGCCGGGGAGGCGGATGCGGTGGCCGACGAGCCGATCTGGAAAGACGATCAGGTGGTCGGCTTTGTGACCTCGGGCGGGTATGCGCATTTTATGCAGCAAAGCGTCGCGCTGGGGTTTTTACCGCTTGAGCTGATCACCCCGGAAGTCGAGGTGGAAATCGAAATTCTGGGCCAGCGACGGGCGGCCCGGATGATCGGCGAATGCCTGTTCGATGCCAGTGCCGAGCGGATGCGCGGCTAACCGGCGCCGAGCACCCTCACAACACCGGGTGCGGGTCGCAAATCAGGCGGATGCGCTGACTGACATGCGCGCGCGAATCGGCCGCGACCCGCTGCCCAAGGTCGCTGGCATACGCCTGCTCGAACGCGCCCGGGGAGTCGAAGCGCAGCTCCGAGATGCCGTCAAATGCCGGGTTATCCTCGCCGGTAACCAGATTGAAAACGGCCTGCCGCAAGCCGGGCAACTGCCGCGCCAACGGCGCATGCTGCTGCAACCACCAGTGTTTGAATGCCGCCGCCGTCATGTCGTCGCGGCGTTTGAGCAGAATAACGACCTTATACATGGCTTTTATCCATCGGTCAGGGCCCCCAGGCAGGACAATGGTGTGCGTTCAGCACATTGGAAATGAGACAAATCATCCGCTGAAAACCGCATTCAAGCGTCCTTTTTCGTCCGGTGCAGCGGTCGCCCACCAATCGCGAGCGACAGCGCAACGACGATTTCATTCGACTTTGGCGCATCCGGTATCGTTATCTCCGCCGCATCCATGCGGTCGAAATCCCAGATACGGTTTTTATTGGTAATCGGCAGCACCAGCACCGCACCGGGGCCGCCGATTTTTTTGGTGGACGGGATAATGTCATCCCCCTGCCCCACCGCAGCCCTGACGGGGGCGCCAAATCGCGGGTGCAAAATCGCCGCGGCGTGTTCGATTTCCCCATCGACACCGACAATCGCGCCCTTGCCGTAGGCCTCTACCGCCTGCGGTTCTACACCCAGTATCGCCACCGCCTTGTCGGCCAGCAAGCTGCCTATTTCACGGCCCAGCTCATACAGCGGCGCCAGCTCGTTGACGTAGCGCCCGGCGAAAGGATTGGCGATGACCGCCGCCACGGTCACTTTGCGGTTGGGTTGGGCGACGTTGCGGCCGGCATCAAGGTAGATGTCTTCCAGCACGCTATGGATTTTGCGCAGTCGTAGCAGGCTCATGCGAAAGGTCTCGGTTTGGTGGTCGATCAAAAGGCCGGCAGGCCGTAGGCTTCGGGTCGAAACTGCGCCAGGCTCGACAGTATTTCAGCCGCCCCGTGATAGCGCTGGCGGTCCATATTCGGGTCCGGCACCGCAATCACCGACATCTGCGCCGCGATGCCGGCGGCCAACCCGGAGGGCGCATCTTCAAACACCAGCGCCCGGGCCGCAGGCACGCCGATCCGCTCAGCCGCCAGCAGAAAAATATCCGGCGCCGGCTTGCCGTGCTTGAGCGCCGCATCATCGCCTTTGATAATCGTATCGAACAAGCAAAACCAGTCCTGATGCCGACGGGTCTTGGCCTGATACAGCACGCTGTCCGAGCTGGTGGCGAGCGCCATCGGGACGCCGTGGTGGTGCAAATGCCGAACCAGCCTTTGCGCCCCCGGCATCGGCCCGCACTGCTCGAACATGCGGACCAGCAGGGCGTTACGCTGCTGCAAATAGTCCTCCGCCGTCATCGGCAATTGCAGCGCCTGCACCAGATAACGCGCCGAATCCAGCGCCGGGCGCCCTATCATATTGCTTTTGAGGTGCCAGTCATACGTGTGGCCGTAGCGCCCGATGATGCTTTGCGTGGCCTCGGTGTACAGTGGCTCCGTATCCAGCAGCAGGCCGTCCATATCGAACAGGCAGCCTGCGGCGGTTATCGATTGCGGCATGGTCTTCGGTCAGTGCGGGGAGTGCAGGTGGGCCGATTGTACCTGCTCGGCAAAGAGATTAAAATGATTCTTTAATACCCGTACCGGCGGGCTGTTTTCTGCCCGCTGAGCTTGAAGACGTGCAGATTTCCCGGATAAAGCCGTGGAAAAACGTCGGCATTGTCGGCGGCGAAAAAGCCCGTGCCGTCGTCAATGAGAGCGCTTTTATGGTAGTATCCGGCAACTGAAACCCCGGTTGTTGTAACGCCCAAACCAGCGCAGGTTACCGTCTTGCCGCCACAGAAAAAACGCAAAATAGAGTCCTACGGCCATGCAGGAAAGGATCGGGCCAACAACCCGCCCGTTGGTCTGGTCAATCCGACCACCGACCCGGACAAGGGCGAGAAACAGACCTACGCCTACGACCCGCACCTGGACCCGCAACTGCAATGGGCCGGCAAAGCCGAACACACATCGTTTGACGTGCCGACCCAATCGCTGCATGTTCACGAACGCATCGACCCGCGCACAATTATGGAAGCCGTCAGAAAGCGCAACGGCAATAATAGCCAGGCGAGCCTGTTTGAAGCGGAGCGCGACATTCCACTGCGGCAGGAAATTGAATTTTACAAGCACGCCCACAACTGGAGCAACCGCCTGATTGCCGGTGATTCACTGCTGGTGATGAACTCGCTGCTGCAAAAAGAGAATATGGCGGGGAAGGTGCAGTGCGTGTATATCGACCCGCCTTACGGGATTAAGTACGGCAGTAACTTTCAGCCGTTTGTGAATAAGCGGGATGTGAAGGATGGCAAGGATGAAGATTTAACCGCCGAGCCGGAAACTATTAAAGCATTTCGGGATACCTGGGAGTTGGGCATTCATTCGTATCTGTCGTATATGCGCGACCGCTTGTTGCTGGCGAGGGAGTTGTTGGCGGATAGTGGAAGTGTGTTTGTGCAGATTTCGGATGAGAATGTGCATCATGTGCGGGAGATTATGGATGAGGTGTTTGGTTGCAAAAATCGTATCGCTAATATTGCGTACAAAGTTTTTGGTGTGCGTGGTGGGAAGTTCTTAGACAATACAACTGATAATATCATTTGGTATGGAAAAGATGAGAAAACAACAAAATATCGACAACTTTATTTGAATTTGGATACTAGCAAGCAAAAAGAATTTGAACCAGTTCGTTTATACAGACCTGGATACAGCAAAGGATTAAGTTTTGACTTTGAATTTAAGGGTAAAACATACTCGCCGCCATCTCATATGCACTGGGCAACCGGAATTAATGGATTACGTATTCTGGAAAAGCAAAATCGACTCATCGGTTTTAAGTCAGATGTGCGATATAAACGGTATTCAGCTGATTTTCCATGTAAAATTCTAACTACTGCTTGGGACGACACGTGGGGAGAGCCGGAAAAACATTATGTGGTCCAAACTACCACAAAAGTCCTCCAGCGTTGCATCTTAATGGCCACCGACCCCGGTGACCTCGTCTTTGACCCAACCTGTGGCAGTGGCACCACCGCCAATGTCGCCGAACAATGGGGCAGACGCTGGATAACCTGCGACACCTCCCGCGTAGCCCTTGCCCTTGCCAAACAACGCCTGATGACGGCAACCTTCGACTATTACAAACTAGCCTATCCCGATGAGGGCGTCGGCAGCGGTTTTGAATACAAAAAAATCCCGCACATCACGTTGAAATCCATCGTCAACAATGAGCCACCCGGAACAGAAACTCTTTTCGACCAACCACTCAAAGACCCAAAGCGAGCAAGAGTAACCGGCCCTTTCACCACCGAAGCCGTACCTGCCCCAACCGTTCAACCAATCGATAACACCACTGAACCGGAACCCGTCACTGCGGATGAAACCGTCGCCCGCTCCGGTGAAACCCTGCGCCAGCATGAATGGCGCGACGAACTCCTGAAAACCGGCATTCGCGGAAAAAGCGGACAGCGCGTTACTTTCTCCCGCGTTGAACCGATCCCCTGCCGATGGCTGCACGCGGATGCCGAAACCAAACCGGATGACTCGGGAAAAGACGAAATAAGAGATGCGGCAACGGCGCATACACCCCGCCGAGCCGTAATTTCCTTCGGACCCGAACACGCCCCGCTCGAACAACGACAGGTTGAGCGGGCCTGGGAAGAGGCGCATATACTGAAACCACGCCCTGAAATTCTCATCTTCGCGGCATTTCAATTCGACCCCGAAGCGGCAAAAGACATCGACGGCATCCCACCTGAAACAGCGGGAATGACTTTACTCAAAGCGCAGATGAACGCCGATATGCAAACCGAAGACTTAAAGAAGAAACGCTCCAGCAATGAGAGTTTCTGGCTGGTCGGACAGCCGGATGTGGCGGTAGAGTACATTTCCGAGGGTGAAAACAAAGGCAAAATTAGCGTCTCGGTGCGCGGTTTCGACTATTTCAACACCAAAACCGGCGAGCTTGAATCCGGCGATGCAAACAAAATAGCCGTCTGGATGCTGGACACGGACTACGACGGCAGGAGCCTGTATCCGAGTCAGGTCTTTTTTCCCATGGCGGATAGCAAAGGCGGCTGGGCAAAGCTCGCTAAAAACTTGAAAGCAGAGATAGATGATGAGTTGATAGAAGCATACAAGGGAGCGCAGTCGCTGCCGTTTGAGCGTGGGAAAAACAGCCGGATTGCGGTTAAGATCGTGGATGATAGGGGGATTGAGAGTTTGAAGGTGGTTGAGATTGTGGAGGCAAAGGTAAGATGATTAAAGCAACATTCGAGAAGATAGGCCCGATCGAAAAAGCTGAACTGGAACTGGGCGACTTGACTATTATTGCCGGACAAAACAATACAGGAAAAACCTATTTGGTTTATACCTTGTATGGGTTTTTAGAATTTTTCAGAAGGGCATATTTAGATTTTCATCATTTTACGAGAAGAGGAAAAATTTATCCTGATGAATTGAATGATAAAGTAAAAAAGCTTGCTACTCAAATAGAAAAAAAAGGAAATATACGCATAAGTGATAAAGAATATAAGGAATTACATAAAATTATAATACAAAAAAAATCTTTGGACTTTTCTTCTGATCTCCTCAGTGATGTTTTTAGCTCTCCCAAGGATGAATTTGAAGGTGCTCAATTTTCTTTCAAAGTTGAAAATGAAGATGTGCCAATAGCAAATAATATATACATTCATGGTGCTAGAAGAGGTGGGGTATCTCTAAAATCTTATTTTGAAGATAGAGAACTGATATTTGAACTCTATAACTCTGAAAATATTGAATTTCCATCTAAAGCTATTATAAGAGGGGTATATCTTTCATTGATAAGGATGACGCAAAGATATTTTCCTGAGGCATTTATTCTATCTGCGGAAAGGTTTGGCATTTCACTTTTTTACAAAGAGCTGGACTTTACCAAAAACAAACTGGTTGAGGAATTACAGAAGTTGTCAGATAAGAAAGAATTTAATCCTTTCGTATTTCTTGAGAGAGAGAGTGCTCGATATGCACAACCCATAAAAGACAATATAGATTTCACTAGAGATTTGGCAAGAATACAGAAGCGGAAAAGTGAGCTGCAAACAGATAAATTTCATTCAACAGATAAAATAATGGATGGATATTACAAACTCAAAAACGATGAAATTCGATTCATTTCAAAGAAAAGAAAAGCCGATAGATTTGATATACCACTGCATCTGGCATCTTCATCAGTGCGAGGAGTTTCAGATTTATATTTCTATCTTAAGCATGTTGCAAAAGAAGGACAGCTTCTTATTATTGATGAACCTGAGAGTCATCTTAGTCCAACAAATCAGATTCTGATGGCACGGCTTTTGGTGTTTTGTGTCAAATCTGGATTGAAAGTTCTCATAACCACTCACAGTGATTATATGATTAAAGAGATTAACAACTTAATTATGCTGAATGGAGATTTTGAAGGTAAGGATAGGTTTTTAAAAACGAACAAAAAAGATTATACAGAAGATGATTGTTTGAATCCGAAATCAGTAAAAGCATACATATGCAAAGATGGAACACTGCAACCGTGCGAAGTAGATGAAAGAGGAATTGATATGCCTGTTTTTGATGACGCCATTGACAAAATCAACAGAATATCAAACGATTTATATTTGTTAAAAAAATCGGACGACTCACAAGATGATTGAATGTGTAAAGATAATTATACTTGGGGATCATTGGAACGAAACAAAAGACCAATCAACACTCGAGGATTTAGATTCTGGCATGACAGTCGATTTAACGAAACTGCCAGAACACGGAATCATAGTTAATGTTCCGTCAGGAAGTGCTCATTTGGGAATGGCAAGCGAAAAGAAAGGCTTATTCAGATCTTGCGACAATTTGATACTGATTGAACATAATGACTGTATCGATATTTATTTCATTGAAATGAAAGAATCTCTTGGTCAGAAGCAAAAAGAGAGTGCAGCTTCTCAAATTCTTCATACTATTCCAATCTGGGATTATATTGTTTCTATGGTAAATATCCATTTTAACAGGAATAAGAAAACCAACTCGTACTTTACCATTATTGCAAAAAGATCATCCCATCGCCTTGATAAACAAAAAGTAAAATCTGAATTTTCCGAAATATTTCCATACGGAGATAAACAATTCAAAATCATCTATTCTGTTTCAGAAATCCCATTCAAATTCCTACAATGAGTACTTCCTTCATCATCAATTTCCCCTACTCCGTTCCTTCCGAACAATTGAAGAGCTGGCAATACGGAGAACCCCTTGGGCTTGCAGAAGGTCGCCATCAAGCCGGATATATGGTTTCCGCCCCTCAAGCGAGACCTCATCGGGAGAAAGAAATTTTCAAACCTCTGTCGCTTGCGAATCAAATCCGCCAGCGGGTTGCTGACTGGCGCGAGGCGGGCTATCCGGGGATTACCGGCGTTACCAAAACCGGCAAGCTTGAATCCGATGATGCAAATAGAATAGCCGCCTGGATGCTGGACACGGACTGCGACGACAGGAGCCTGTATCCGAGCCAGGCATTCTTCTCAATGGCGGACAGCAACGACGGATGGGCAAAGTTCGCTAAAAACTTGAAAGCAGAGATAGATGAGGATATGATAGAAGCATACAAGAGAACGCAGCCGCTGCCGTTTGAGCTTGGGAAGAATAGCAGGATTGCGGTTAAGATAGTGGATGATAGAGGGATTGAGAGTTTGAAGGTGGTTGAGGTGTCCTGATGGCCAGAGCAGATTTACTTATTAGGTTGGTAAAAGCATCCTGCAAAAGGGATGATCCTGGTATTCGTCAAGCTGTGGAAGGCATGATCGCAGAGGAGCGAGAAAAGAAACATCACGTCCTTGCGGATCGCCTGGCTTCGGCTATGCGAGAGAATGGCCAAACGCATCTCATCCCAAGACGTATTTTGGATAACAGTATTTCCCATCTCCTCCACCATCGAACACCCGAGCGACGGCTATCAGAAATAACGCTAAGTGAGCAAAATCGGGATGTCATCAAAGAGCTTGCCGAGGAATATCTCCGGGTGGATTTGCTCAAAAGTTACGGCTTGTCCCCTCGCAATCGTATTATGCTGATAGGTCCACCGGGAAATGGTAAAACCACCTTGGCGGAAGTTCTGGCGAATGAATTAATGACACCTTTGCTGATAGTCCGCTATGAAGGCTTGATTGGTAGCTTCCTGGGGGAGACGGCTTCTCGGTTACAAAAGATTTTTGACTATGCTCGTCAACAGAGGTGTGTTCTCTTCTTTGATGAATTCGATGTTGTGGGGAAAGAACGCGGGGATACCCATGAAACTGGTGAAATAAAGCGGGTTGTCAGTTCCCTGTTGTTGCAAATCGATGCATTGCCCAGTTACACGGTTGTGGTGGTAGCCAGCAATCACGCGCAATTGCTCGACTCCGCTGTGTGGCGCCGTTTTCAGATTCGGCTCGAAATGCCGTGCCCAACCAAAAAACAACTGGTCGAGTTTATTGAAAATTATCAAACACAAATTCCGCTCAATTTCGGCCTGTCTGCCAGAACAATTGTTGAAAAAGTCGGGTTTGACTCTTTTTCCGCAGTAGAAGAATTTTGTTGCGACGTATATCGCCGTGCTGTTCTCGACAGGCAACAAGACAACGCCCGAACAGTAACTGAGAGAAAAATCAGGCAGTGGCGCAAGCAGTTGAAAGTAACATCCAAAGCGGCCACTACGAACAATGGCTGAACGCCCGCTCCTTATTTTCCCCACTCCAGAACCGGTTCCCAGGCCAAAGGGTTCCGGTGGTGGTGATCCGCCACCGCCCCCGACAAATCAGGTCGGGCAGGCGAAACGAATAGAGAGGCAATTTGCAGAAATTCAAGAGGTATTTTTATCAAGCGAGCCTGGAGACGTGGAGCGGGTTCTTGTTATGGAAACCTCCAGCCGAATTGAAGGGGTGCAGAATGTTGTTCGCAGAGTCCCCGGGCTGGAATGGTTGGCTGAGATGGACGTAGATGATATTGAACTGCACGACCTCTACGATGAACAAGCAGGCAAGCAGGTTAAGGGTGGGCGCTTTTATATTTTATCCAGTAATAAGCAAGCAACAGATAGATTGCTTGGACTTTGGAAGCGATACAAAGAGGGTAAAAAACCTGAGTACGGGTTTGGGAAGTTTGAGAAACTATTTCAATATTTACTTACCTTGCGGCGTTGGGATGTAAGAGACAGGGTGCGAGATACCGGTATTCTGAAAGAATGGAGAGAAGAATGGGAAAATAAAAAGGGCACGGATTCCTACCTGGACTTTGAAATCGAGCTATATTATCACCGAAAGAATAAAGACAGAGACAAAAAGGCTCAAGAAGTCCGTCAAAAAATTGAAAATGCAGGAGGAGAAATAAGACGCCCCATTTGTATTGATGACATTGCCTTTCATGCTTTGAAGGCAACACTGCCCATTGCCAGTATTGAACAAGTAGTAACACATAATTGGGACAAGGCCGAACTATCCAATAACTTCCTTCCCATTTTTAATAGTGAAGCGGTTCGCCTCTTTCGACCGACCGGTCAACACGTTAACGTTTATGGGGAGGTGCCGGAATACTCGCTGCAGAGAGAATTGGCGCCCATTGAAGACAGGTCGCCAGTGTTAGCGCTTCTGGATGGAGCTCCCATGTTAAGGCATGATATGTTGGATGGGCGCATAATTTTTTCTGATCCGGATGATTATATGGACGGCTATGCACCATCACAGCAAAAGCATGGTACCGCTATGGCATCTTTGATATGCCACGGAGATTTGAGTCAATCTCAGGCCGATCCATCGTCTCTGACGCGCATGATTTATGTTCGCCCCGTGATGCAACCGAATCAGCAGGGGAAAGAAATGATCCCTTCCGAATATTTTCAGGAAGACATCATAGAAAGAGCGGTGAGAGAAATGTTTGAAGGTGATTCTCCCGAAGCCCCCGATGTTCGAGTGATTAACCTTTCGATTGGAAATATCGATCAGCTTTATCTCCATGAGATGTCTCCCTGGGCACGACTTTTGGACTGGCTGTCATTCAAATACAAGGTGTTGTTCGTGGTTAGTGCAGGGAATTATGCTGACTCCATTCAGCGAATCGGTTCCAGCGATAGTGATGACAGGCAAAGGGTTTTACGGGGGATAGACAAGAATCAGCGCAATCATCGCCTGCTTTCCCCTGCTGAATCCATGAACGCACTAACAGTGGGGGCTTTGCAAGGCGATGCATCCGGAAATTTACCGAGATCTGTCGCTGACTTTGATCCCATTAAAGATATGAAATTGCCGGCCCCTTATAGCCGCATAGGTCCGGGTTACCGCAGTGCCATTAAGCCCGAGGTTTTTATCCAGGGCGGCAGGCTTTTGTACAGGCAAGAACCGACAAATACAAATTCTATCAGCCCTGTGATTAACAATAATCCTCCCGGTGTACAAGTAGCCTATCCAGGTGCTAGGCCTGGACAACTTAGTAACACTGCTTACGAGGCAGGGACTAGCCATGCAACGGCTATTGTCAGTCATGGCGCCGGGCATATTTTTGAAATGCTGGAAGATATTCGAGTAAACTATGATGGTGTTTTAGGTTCGAATTTTGATGCGATACTGATCAAGACATTGCTTGTACATAGTGCTTCACATGGTGAAAACAGTAACTCGTATGCGCACCTGAAAAATTCAACGAACAGTGGAAAATTTAAAAAATATCTCTCCAGGTATCTTGGGTATGGAAACATAAGTATAGAAAGAGTGCTGGAATGTACCAGAACCAGAGCGACTGCTATCGGCTGTGGACACATACGGGACCGACAAAGACATCGTGTTACCTTCCCGTTGCCGATGAGTTCTTCCATTCAGAGCTACTTACGGCTTACGGTTACGCTGGCATGGTTTTCCTCAATTAACCCCCACAATATCGGCTTGCGTCGGGCGAAGCTATTTTTTGAAGGTGATGAACTGAGTGGAATACACGGCCATGTACGTCGGGAAACCGATTGGCAGCAGGTAAGAAAAGGAACCGTCCAGCATGAAATTTTTGAATTAGGAAAAAATAATCTTCAGAAGGATTCTTTGGAACTCTTCATACAATGTGCAGCTGATGCCGGGACTCTTGACGATGAAATTCCGTACGGCTTGGCGGTTACTTTGGAGATAGCTGAACAAGAAACCCTCGATCTTTACCAAGTAGTTAAGGAAAACATCAGACAACAAGTAAGACCAGGTAGTGGGTAAAATCTCCAAGATGCCTAAACCCCTCATCATCAACTCCCCCTACTCCGCCCCTTCCGAACACTGGCAATTCGTTGAAGAAGGTGAACCCCTTGAACTTGCCGAAGGCCGCCGCCAAGCCGGATATATGATTGCCAACCCGAAAGCGAAACCTCACCGGGAGAAAGGAATTTGCAAACCCCTGCTGCAGGCGAATCAAATCCGCCAGCGGGTTGCTGCCTGGTGCGAGGCGGGCTATCCGGGGATTACCGGCGTTACCATAACCGGCGAGCTTGAATCCGATGATGCAAACAAAATAGCCGTCTGGATGCTGGACACGGACTGCGACGACAGGAGCCGGCATCCGAGCCGGGTGTTTTTCTCAATGGCGGACAGCAACGGCGGATGGACAAAGTTCGCTAAAAACTTGAAAGCAGAGATAGATGGAGATATGATAGAAGCATACAAGAGAACGCAGCCGCTGCCGTTTGAGCTTGGGAAGAATAGCAGGATTGCGGTTAAGATCGTGGATGATAGAGGGATTGAGAGTTTGAAGGTGGTTGAGATTGTGGAGATGGAGATTAAGTGATGAAAATTTCGAAAGAGACCTTAAAAGATATAAAAATGGTTCCTAAAACCATAAAAAAATCGCATAACCATGTTGTTCAAAAGCAGAGCAAACAATGGAGTTTTGATATTGAGTTTGATAATAAAAATTTCATAAAACAAGATTATTTGATCCTGTCGTTGAATATCTTTGCTCGGCAAAACCAGAAAGACTCTGAAAATTTTTCCTGTGGTGTTGAAATCACATTAGATGGTGAGAAAACAAAACTGTCTCGTTACAATGGTTCTAATCATCGAAATGATATAGCATATTATGAATGCCACATTCACCATGCAACTCCTGAAAGCATAAGCAGAGGAGATAGAAGCCCCGAACATGCAGACACGAAAGTAACTGATAGATATACTGATGTGGATGGTGCTTTCAAGTGTTTGCTTGAAGACTACAATATCAAACTGCAAAATCAGGCACAATCTGATCTTTTCGGGAAAGTATTATCATGAACAAAGATGATTTGCAAAAAAAACTCTGTCAACAATTCTGCGATGACGTTGAACTGGTAGAGCGTGAAGACGGAATATTGATGATTTCAACTCCTTTTTCATACCCGGATGGTGACTACTACTCAATATATCTGGAAGAAATCGGCATGGGTAAATTTCGCATAAGCGATGGAGCTAATACCATGATGAGATTAAGCTATGATACTCCAGATGTGGAAAAATACTTTACCGGCAATAGAGGAAATTTAATGGGTCAAATTCTGAGAGAAAACAGAATAAAAGAGGATGATGGAAATTTTTATGTTGACATCTCTATTGATGAAATTTCCAAAGGCATATTTCGTTTAGGACAAGCATTAAGTCAGATTTATGATTTGTCTTATCTCAACAGAGATCGTCCAGCATCCAGTTTTTATAAAGATTTAGAAGCCTTGCTGAATCAAATTGTCAGCAAATACTCCATTGAATTAAAAAAAAGGTATGTAGTTCCAGGCTTGCAAAACGGGGATAATTATCGTATTGACTATTCATTGCAACAGCAAGAAAAAGAACCTCTGTTTTTATTCGGCATTCCGAGTGCAGACAAAGCAAATCTGGTTACAATAACTTTGCAACATCTTTTGCTTAACAAGAATAAAATGTCAGCATTGCTTGTCTTTGAAAATCAAGAAAAACTTTCTCCCGGACATTTGAGCAGACTGATGGATGCGAATGTTGGAGGTTCTCAAGTCAGTTCCATCGGTTCAAGGGAGCCTATTGAACAGAACATTGCAAGATATGCTATTCACTGATACTAACAGCGGGTTGCTGCCTGGCGCGAGGCGGGCTATCCGGGGATTGCCGACATTACCAAAACCGGCGAGCTTGAATCCGACGATGCAAACAAAATAGCCGCCTGGATGCTGGACACGGACTGCGACGACAGGAGCCTGTATCCGAGCCAGGTATTCTTCTCAATGGCGGACAGCAACGACGGATGGACAAATCTCGCTAAAAACTTGAGAATAGAGATAGATGGGGATATGATAAAAGCATACGAGAGAACCCAGTCGCTGCCGTTTGAGCTTGGGAAGAACAGCAGTGTTTTGAAAATGCGAGACAATAAAGCAGTGATTGATGATGTGGACCCCATCGATAAAGCTGGTGTGCAATAATCTGCCGCGCAGATATTGGAAGGTGGTGAATCAGCATTTACCATGCGGAAGCAAAAATACGGATTCTAAGCAATGCTGGTAAACGAAATTCTTGAACTCCTGAGTCAAGGCGAAGGGGCAAAGCTGGAATTCAAGCGCGGTGATATTCGTGCCGAAAGGTTGGCAAGAGAAATCGTATCTTTTGCCAATATGAACGGTGGACGTATTTTTCTCGGCGTTGAGGATAACGGCACAATCAGTGGCGTAAGTTGTGAAAATCTACAAGCCTGGGTTATGGATAGTGTGGTTGGCAGATGTGTTCATCCATATATATTTATAGATTATGAAGAAGTTGCTATAGATAACAAAAAAATTGTAGTGTTGACCGTTCCTATGGGAACAGCCAAGCCCTATGTCCTGAAATCTAATGATCGTCAGGATATCTATGTCCGTTATGGAGATACTTGCCAATTGACGTCTCGTGAGCAGCAGGCACGGCTATTTCAAACCGGTTGTCTGGTATCAGCGGAAAGTTTTCCCATACATGGATCGACGGTTAATGAATTGGATGAGCGCCGTTATCAAGAATATTTTGTTGATATCCTGGGAGAAGAAGCAATATCGGATTGGCAGGAATTTTTAATCAACCGAGGTTTTTTGGTTGGTGAGAAAAATTTGCATTGCAGTTATTTTGCTTATGCACTGTTTGCGGGCGATCCACAGCGCAGGCTCCCTCAAGCAGGAATCCGTCTGTTAGTGTTTCCTGGAACTGATGTAGATTACGATGCCAGCCTTGATAAGGTTTTGAATGTCCCATTTGTCGGTTTGAAAGAAACCAAAACTGAGTTTGTCGAGCGATCTTTACCCAACTCTGTCCTCAGTTATCTGCAACCCCATATTACCAAAGAAGGATTGGAAGGCATGATACGGCAACGCCATTGGGATTACCCGCCTGAAGTTATTCGAGAGTTGCTGGTCAATGCCTTTGCACATCGCGATTGGACAAAACAGAACGACGTTCACCTGACAGTTTTCAGCGACAGACTGGAGGTAAACAGTCCGGGTGCCCTTCCGAATGGAATGACAATTGAAAAAGTCAAAGCGGGGCAGCAAACTCCCAGAAATACAAACATTGTTCGGATTCTGCGTGATTATAAATTTTTGGATGACAGGGGGATGGGTATTCGCCGCAAAGTGATTCCGCTAATGCTGGAACATACCGGAAGAGAGCCGGAATTTGAGGCTGCCGAAGATTATTTCAAAGTGACAATCTGGAAAAAACGAATTTAAGTTGCCCGAATGGAGCATGCTACCCGAAATGGTTAAACCCTCATCCCTCATCATCAACTCCCCCTACTCCGCCCCTTCCGAACACTGGCAATTCGTTGAAGAAGGAAAACCCCTTAAACTTGTAGGAGGCCGTCGCCAAGCCGGATATATGATTGCCGACCCAAAAGCGAAACCTTATCAGGACAAAGGGATTTTTGAACCCCTGCCGCTTGCAAATCAAATCCGCCAGCGTGTCGACGGTTGGCGCGAGGCCGGCTATCCGGGGATTACCGGCATCACCAAAACACTGCTTGAACACTGGAAAGACCCCGAGCAAAGAGACTTTCCATTTTTCTTTTGTCAGATTGAAGCCATTGAAACGCTGATATGGCTGATTGAAACTCCTGCTTCGGAGAAAACCGGAATTGATATTCCGACAGACGGTGGAGAGTTTCGCCGCTTGTGTTCAAAACTCGCTACAGGCACCGGGAAAACCGTAGTTATGGCGATGCTGATTGCATGGCAGGCAATAAACTGCATAACCTACAACAGAGACGGGCGTTTTTCTCGATATGTATTTATAGTTGCTCCAAACCTTACGATCAGGGAACGACTTTCGGTCCTCAATCCTGCAAATACAAAAAACTACTACGACGAGTTCAGCATAGTCCCACTGTCTTTGAAAGAAAAACTTAGACAGGCAAAAGTCCTTATACGAAACTGGCACGCGCTCAGCTGGGAAACGGAAGAAAAAATCAAAAATAAGAAAGGAGTGGACAAACGCGGGGTGAAAAGTGATGAGGCATACGCTCGTAAAGTTCTCGGAGATATGGCAAACGCCCGCAATCTAATTGTGGTTAACGATGAAGCCCACCACGCTTGGCGCGTGTCCGCCGGATCAAAAATAGAAGGTGTTGCAAAAGAAGATATAGACGAAGCCACAAAATGGGTCGGCGGACTTGACCGCATACACAAGACACGGGGAATTTTGAACTGTTTCGATTTCTCTGCAACCCCTTTTGCTCCAGGCAGAAAGAAAGCATCGGAAGGGGCGTTGTTCAGTTGGATTGTGAGTGATTTCGGACTTAATGACGCGATTGAATCGGGGCTGGTCAAAACGCCGCGCATTGTGGTGCGCGATGGCGCGATACCGAATGCGAAAACGTATAAATCTCGCCTTTATCACATCTACAGCGACTCCGAAGTCAAAGATGACCTGAACCGCAAGGCGGACCCGCATGAACCACTGCCCGACCTGGTGAACAACGCCTACGTTTTGCTGGGCTTAGATTGGGAGAAAACGAAGGACGACTGGAAGGAATGCGAAACGCCGCCGGTGATGATTACCGTTGTAAATCGCACAGAAACGGCGGCACGTATTAAATACGCATTTGACAATAAAAACATAATGATTGACTCCCTTTGCGATCCTGAAGGCATTCTGCATATAGATTCAAAAGTGCTGAAAAAAGCCGAAGAAAAAGAAACTGAAAGCCAAACGGTCGAAATGGAAGACGGAGAGAAAAACGGGAAAAGAAAAATCACAAAGAAAGAAAAGTCGGAAATTCTCAGGGAGCAGGTCAACACGGTCGGACAGCCCGGCAAGGCGGGAGAAAAAATACAGAATGTTATTTCCGTGGGAATGCTGTCCGAAGGATGGGATGCGCGGACGGTTACACAAATTATGGGATTGAAGGCATTCACCAGCCAACTCCTCTGCGAACAGGTCATCGGGCGTGGACTGCGGCGTGCTTCTTATGAGATAAATGAGGAAACCGGATTGTTTGATGCGGAGTATGTCAACGTGTTCGGCGTGCCGTTCAGTTTTCTTCCACATGAAAGCACGGATGCGCCGCCACCGCCGTCTGATCCTAAAATCATCGTTAAGCCGATAGAGGAGAAACGCGCGTTTTCTATTCGATGGCCCAATATCATCAGGATAGACAGAACCTACAAACCCGGACTTGCAATCGACTGGGAAAAAGTCAAACCGCTCAAACTCGACACCGGCGATACCGTGGAAATAGCGAACCTGGCGCCGACGGTCAACGGCAATCCCGACTTTTCTCAAATCAAGGACCTGGACCTCGAGCAACTGATCAAACAGTTCCGCAAACAGACGATGATTTTCAAAACGGCGCAAAGCGTCTGGAAAGAGATGCAGCCGAACTGGAAAGCGTCCGAGTGCGCGCTGATGGCGGAGCTTGTGCGCCTTACGGAACAGTTTATAGATTCAGACCGCATACAAATATCGCCCGCCCTTTTCGATCGGGATAAAAAGAAACGGCAAATCGTCATAACGCTCAATATGTCAAAAATCATCCGCCATTTCTGGCAGGCGATAGAGTTCAACAATACGGACAAAACGGCGCTGGTTTTTGACACCAACCATCCTGTTCGCTCAACCGGAGATATGATTCCGTGGCGCACCGGCAAGCCGTGCGCAAGCACGAAGAAAAGCCACATTAACTACTGCGTGTTTGACAGCACCTGGGAAGCGTCCGAGTCTTTTGAACTGGAGCGCAACAGCGCGGTTGCAGCGTGGGTCAAAAACGACCACCTCGGTTTTGAGATTCTGTATGTCTACAACGGCACGGTCAAAAAATACCGCCCGGATTTTCTCATTCGGCTACAGTGCGGTGATTGTCTGGTGCTGGAAACAAAAGGACAGCAAACCGAGCAGGACAACACCAAGCAGGCATACATGGAAGAATGGGTGCAGGCGGTGAATGCGCACGGCGGTTTTGGCCAGTGGAGATTTTCGGTTTCAACCAGGCCGTCCGATGTGAAAGACCTGCTGACCGGGGCAAACGCGCCGGTCGATTGAGGTCGGTCGTTTTAGTTCCCGGCCGCAATACGTTTTATTTGACGCTATATAGCGCTGGAATACAGCAATTTGCATGTTACAATCACGCCAATTCAACACTACGTATACTCCCAATGACCATTCACTTAACCAAAGCGGCGGCGCAGCAGGTCAAAACCCACCTGGCCGGGCGTGACCAGGGCGAAGTTCTGCGGGTGGCGGTGAAAAACGCCGGCTGTTCCGGCCTGGCCTACGTGCTTGACTACGCCAGCGAGATTGAAGCGGGCGATCAGGTGTTTGAAACCAACGGCGTCAAGGTGGTCGTCGACAAGTCGCACCTCGAATACCTGCAGGGTATGCAGATCGATTATGTCGTTGACGGGCTGTCCTGCGCGTTTCATTTCAAGAACCCGAATGTCACCGAACAGTGCGGCTGCGGTGAGAGCTTCACGGTCAACTGAGCGTCGGCACGGCATTGTCGGCGTCGGCCTCCGGCCCCATGTCCTCGGTTATCGTCGCCCCGCCTGAGGCGGCACAACGGTGCGCAAAGTCGGCCGCACCCACCCGGGTGAGGCTGGCTACTTTCGGCTGCAAGGTGAACGCCTTCGAATCGGAATTGATCGGGCAGAAACTGGCCGATTTGCAGTATCAACGAGTCGATGCCGACCAGCCGACGGATGTCTTCGTCGTCAATACCTGCACGGTAACCGCCGAAGCCGACCGCCAGGCGCGCCAGCAGATCAGGCGGGTCATTCGCCGCAATCCGGCGGCGTGGGTTGTCGTGACCGGCTGCTACGCGCAGATCGACCCCGCCGCCTGTGCGGCCATCCCGGGCGTCGATCTGGTGGTCGGCAATAGTCGAAAGCTGGATATTCCCGCGCTGTTGTCGCCGCTGTATCGCGGTCTGCTGCCGCCGGTGATGGTGGATGATGTCGACCGGGAAATCAGCCTGCCGGATCAGCTGCTGACCGGGTTTGCCGGCCGCACGCGGGCGTTTGTACAGATTCAGCAAGGGTGCAGCCAGGGCTGTACTTTTTGCATCATTCATACCGCTCGCGGGCCGAATCGCTCCTTTTCGATGCGGATGATTCGCCGCCAGGTTGAGCGGCTGGTGATGAACCGCTACCGTGAAATCGTCATTTGCGGGGTCGATATTGGCTCCTACGGCGATGATATGCCGGGGCAGTCGATTGCATTGGCCGACCTGCTGGCGCAGCTGGTTACGATTCAAGGCGATTTTCGACTGCGGCTCAGCTCGATTGACCCGGCGCATATTTCCGATCAGCTGATCGAGCTGATTGCCCGTGAACCGAAGATTTGCCGGCAACTGCACCTGTCGCTGCAAAGTGGCAATACCTTGATTTTGAAGCGGATGAAGCGACGGGCTACCCGGGCGGTTTTGTATCAGCGCATTGCCCAATTGCGACAGTGTGTGCCGGATATGGTGCTGAGCGCCGATATTCTGGTCGGCTTCCCTACGGAGGAAGCGGTGCATTTTGCCGATACGCTGGCGGCGGTCGAGCAGCTGGAAATCCCTTTCCCGCATGTGTTTCCCTATTCGCCACGGGCCGGCACGCCGGCGGCGCGCATTGTGCGGCAGGTGCCGGTGGCGGTGCGCAAACAGCGCGCCGCACAAATTCGCGCCCAGGGGCGCAGCGTGTGGCGGCGCGTTGCCCGGCGGCAGGTTGGCCGGCGTTTCAAGGTGCTGCTGGAATCGGTGCAACAGCAGCACGACCTGGCGGCGCGTCGGTTGCGCGGTCGAGCGGACAATTATTTTGCGGTCGAGATTCACCTGCCAGCCGGGCAGACGCCGCCGCAGGTCGCCGGCGATTGGCTGGAGGTCAACATCATCGGCGTGGGCGAACGGGAACTGATTGCCCGCACTGCGGCTTGACGGTACAATCGGCGCGGGCGGTTTGCGAATAAAATTCATTGATTTTGAGGGCGATACATGGCGATTGAACGTACTTTCTCGATTATTAAACCGGATGCCGTGGGCAAGAATCTGATTGGTTCGATTTGCCAGCGGTTGGAAAATGCCGGCTTGCACATTGTCGCGGCGCGCATGCAGCATTTGACGCGCGCGCAGGCCGAGGCGTTTTATGCAGAGCATAAACAGCGGCCATTTTATCGTAGTCTGGTGGATTTCATGATTTCCGGGCCGGTGGTGTTGCAGATTCTGGAGGGCGAAGATGCGATCATGAAGAACCGGCAGCTCATGGGGGCGACCGACCCTGCTGAGGCCGCTGCCGACACCATCCGTGCGGATTTTGCCGCCACGATCGAGCAAAATGCGGTACACGGGTCGGATTCGGCAGCCACGGCGGTGGGCGAAATCGCCTTCTTTTTCAGCGATGATCAGATTTGCCCGCGTACGTGCTGAGCGCAATCACGTGGTCGATGTATTCGATCGGATTTGACGGCCCCCCATGGTCGGCTGTGTTGACGCGCTGCCGGTGTGAGCGAGCATAATGTCGGCTAACGCGGTGAATCTGATGTCGTTCGATCGCGATCGGCTGGAAGCGTTTTTCAGCGATCTCGGCGAGCCGCGGTTTCGTGCCGGGCAGGTATTGCAGTGGATTTATCAGCGGCAAATGCTCGATATTGACCGCATGACCGATCTGAGCAAATCACTCCGGCAGCGGCTCGGCCAAACCGCGGGCATCGAACTGCCGACGATCGCAAAGCAGCAGACGGCGGCTGACGGCACCTGCAAATGGCTGCTGCAACTGGCCGACGGCAACTGTATCGAAACGGTGTATATACCGGAGCCGGCGCGCGGCAGTCTGTGTGTTTCGTCGCAGGTCGGCTGTATGTTGAACTGTACTTTCTGTGCGACCGCGCGGCAGGGATATAATCGGAATCTTCAGGTGGCTGAAATCATTGGTCAATTGTGGCTGGCCAATCAGGCGATTGAACGGCTGGCGGCACAGCGGCCCGAAGCGGTGGAGACGGATGCGGTAAACGGCGGCGACCGGCAGCGGCGTCCGGTAACCAATATCGTCATGATGGGCATGGGTGAGCCGATGCTGAATCTGGATAATGTGATTCCGGCGATGCGTTTGATGATGGATGATTTTTCCTTTGGCCTGTCAAAGCGCAGGGTAACGTTGAGCACCGCCGGCGTGGTGCCGGGGATAGATCGTCTGGCTGAAGAATGCCCGGTCAGTCTGGCGGTTTCCCTGCATGCGCCTGACGATGAATTGCGCGATCAGCTGGTGCCGTTGAATAAAAAATACCCGCTGCGGGTGTTGTTGGAGGCCTGTCGCCGCTATGTCGGCAGGCGGGCTAACCAGCGTGTTACGTTCGAATATGTGATGCTCGACGGCGTCAATGACAGTGCGAGTCAGGCCCACCAGCTTGTGCGGCTGCTCGCAGACCTGCCGGCCAAGGTGAATCTGATTCCGTTCAACCCTTGCCACGGCATCGGCTACCGGTGCTCGACCCGGGAAAATATCGACCGGTTTCGTGATATTTTATTGCAGGGCGACATCTTTACCGTTACCCGCAAGACGCGGGGAGAGGACATCGATGCCGCCTGCGGCCAACTGGTCGGTCGGGTTGAAGACCGCACCAAACGCTCGGCCCGACTGCGGTCGTGATCGCGCTCCCGGTGCTACCATGAAACCCACGCTGAGGCGACCTGGTTTGCTGCTGCTGGCGGTGGTCTGGGGGGCGAGTGCGTGTGTCTCCGATGGCGACAGCCGGATCGAAAAATGGGAAACAGACCGCCGGGTTGAAGCCCATGTCGATCTCGGGATGGATTATCTGCGGCGCAATCAACTGGAAACCGCCGATGATAAATTCGACCAGGCGCTGGAGATTAACCCGGCATCGGACCGGGCATACCATGGAAAAGCGCTGGTACAGATTCGGCTGACGCGATATGACCAGGCCAATCGCTGGTTCGAGCGGGCGATTGCGCTGAATCGCGACAACTTCACGGCAATGAATGACTATGGCATCCAACTGTGCCGGCAAGGCCAGATCGAGCGCGGTTTGGTGCAATTGGAGCGCGTGATCACGCTGCGGAAAGGCACGGTCCCGGATTTGACCTGGCTGGGGCTGGGGGTGTGTCATTTTCAGGCAAACAACCTGGATACGGCAAAACAGCATTTCCAGACCGTGCTGCAATCCAACCCGGTACTGCCTCAGGCGCTGCTGCCGATGGCGGAAATTGCCTATCGACAGAGCAACTACCTGTCATCGCGCGGTTTTCTCGAGCGCTATTTTGCCGCCGATGTGGTGAATGCGAAGGCGCTGCTGCTGGCCGCTCAGGTCGAGTTTCAGCTCGATGATGCGGACAAAGCGCGGTTCTATGCACGCGAGTTGCGCGCCCGGTTTCCGCAGTCACCGGAACTCGCCGAGGTCAAGGAATTTTTGTAGTGCTGTGGCGCGCTGTTTTCCCATGCCGCCGCCTGTCGCTCTCCCGGCTCACTGATCAATCGGATTCGGATAATGGTCGATAAAATGTACCCTGAAGTATCGTCGGTCGCATCGCCGGGGACGTTGTGCCGACAGCAGCGGGAAAAAAACGGCTGGTCGCTGCAAGACATCGCCCAGGCATTGTATCTGCCGGTAAGGCGGATCGAGGCGATTGAACAGGACGATTATGCGGCTTTGCCGGGGCCGACGTATGTACAGGGTTATTGGCGCAACTATGCCGGCTTGCTGGAAATCACCATCGAGGATTCGATAGCGGCGCATAAAAGCAATCTGATGCACTCGGCAGCGGTGGTGCCGCGCAAACAGCCTGTTCGCCGGTGGCACAGCGGACAAGACGGGCGTCGGCGACGTATCGCTGTATTGTTCAGCTTGCTGCTGGTCTTTTTGCTGGCAGCGGCCTGGTACTGGCAGACGCAAAATACGCCGTTGGTCGATCAGGCAGTGCAGCAGATGAGTCGATGGTTCCAGCGGGGGGAGTCGGCGCCGGCCACCGGCAGCGAGCAGCAACCCGCGGACCCGGTATTGCCGGTGCCCAATTTCCCGGATGATGGCGGGCCGCCAGCCCCTGCGATCGAGCCGCCCGATCAGGGCCGGGTCGATTCGCTCGACGATGGCGCGGTGGCGGATCTGCGGGCAGTGTCGGCTGATCGATCAAACGGCGGTGCACCGTCGGTTGCGAACGAGGGGTTGTCGGATGCGACGGACAGTGACGCACCGGCAATCAATCCCACCGGGTTGGATGCGGCCACTGCCACTGCCACTGCCGCGAATGCACCGCAGTCCGGGCAGAAACAGTCGGAGGTCGGCACGGATATGCTCCACTTGCGGCTCGCGCAATCAACCTGGCTGGAGGTGCGCGACCAGAGCGGCAGCAAGCTGATTGATCAGACTGTGCCCGGGGACGAGTATGTGCGGCTCCGGGGCCGGCCGCCGTTTTATGTGTTCATCGCCGATGCAGCGGGGGCGGAGGTGACGTATCGCGGGCAGCCGGTACCGATTGCGATCAGCCCGGGCAGCCGGTCGGCGCGATTCCAGGTTGGCGAAAACTGAGTCCGTGTGCGTGGGTATGGACAAGATTCTGTCGGTTAAGGGGATGAACGATTTGCTGCCCGGGCAAACCGGCTTATGGCAGCACGTCGAAGCCAGGCTGCGGCAGGTGGCGCGGCAATACGGCTATTGCGAGATTCGTACGCCGATGGTCGAGAAAACCGAGCTGTTTACGCAGTCGCTCGGCGATCAGACCGATATCGTCGAGAAGGAAATGTACACTTTCAATGATGCCGGTAACGTCAGCCTGACCCTGCGGCCCGAGGCCACTGCGAGTACGGTTCGCGCCTGCAATCAACATGGCCTGCTGTACAACCGGCGGCAGCGGTTGTGGTATATGGGGCCGATGTTCCGCCGGGAAAATCCGCAGCAGGGCCGGTATCGACAGTTTTATCAATTTGGCCTCGAGGCATTTGGCTGGAGCGGGCCGGATATCGATGCGGAGATTATTCAGGCCAGCGCCAGGATCTGGAAATTGCTGGACATCTCCGGCGTTGTACTGCACCTCAACACGCTCGGCTCGAGTCAGACCCGACAGGCGTATCGTGCCGCTTTGCAGGCGTATCTTGCGGATTATGTCGACCAATTGGATCAGGACAGTCGGCAGCGTCTACAGCGCAACCCGTTGCGCATTCTGGATAGTAAAGTCACTGCGACGCAGCAGATTTTACAGCAGGCGCCGGTGATACTGGATTTTCTCGATGACGCGGCCCGGCGGCATTTTGACGGGTTGTGCGGGTTGCTGGATCAGGCCGGGGTCGAATATCAGATCAACCCGAGACTGGTGCGCGGGTTGGATTATTATACCGGCACCGCATTTGAATGGGTCACGCAGCGTCTGGGGGCGCAAAATGCGGTTTGTGCCGGCGGCCGCTACGATGATCTGGTCGGACAGCGTAGCGGCAAGGATGCGCCGGCCATCGGGTTTGCCCTCGGCATCGAGCGGTTAATCGAGCTGGTTGACGATAGCGCGGTTGAATCCACCGACCAGCCGGATATCTGCCTGGTGGTGCTGCGCGCCGAACAGGCCGGCCTGGCCGGCAGGCTGGGCGAAAAGCTGCGCGACGCCGACTTCGATGTGGTCAATCACGGCGGTGGCGGCAAAGTCAAAAATCAGATCAAACGCGCCGCTCAAAGTGGTGCAAAACTTGCTATTATTATCGGCGCTGAAGATCAGCCCGGCGATCAAGTGGCGATTAAGGTATTGCGCACACTTTACCCGGTCGGTGCGGCGCACCGACCGCCGCCCGAACGCCACCAGGAAAATGTCAAGGTCGATGATGTCGTGCCGTATTGCCTGACCGTCACCGGCGAACGCGCAGGAGACCGGGCCGACCTGACAGCCTGAAAATGGATTGTTTCAAGCGGCCGGGCCATCGTCGGCGGCCGCCCGGAGCACCACGACAGCAATGCTGTTTTAATGACACCAGTTTAATTTGCTATGGCTACAACCAGACACATAGATGATACCGATATGGCGCGGGCAAAAGCGCTATGGAAAGAAAACGGGCGCCCTGTCGTCGCCGGTATCGTGCTTGGCTTGTCCGCGATAGCGGGCTACCAGTTTTGGCAGTGGCATCTGAAAAGTCAGGGCGAAAGCGCGTCGCTGCTGTTCGATCAATTACAGCAGAGCGAACTGACCAGAACGTCCGCCGAGGCGATTGCCGAGCAATTGACAGCGCAATACAAAGCCACGCCATACGTCATCCATGCCGCCTTTGCGGTGGCCAGAATGGCGGTCGAAGACGGGGATTTTGACGCTGCCGCCGTGCATTTGCGCCGGGCACTGGAGCAGACCGAGGATGTCGGTTTGCTGCATATTGGCCGGCTGCGATTGGCGTCGGTGTTAAATGCCGCGGGCAAGAGCGAGGAGGCGGTTGCGCTGCTGCTGATTCAGGATCAAGGCAGCTTTGCCGGGCGGTACGCAGAGTTGCTGGGCGATGCCTACGCACAGCTGGGCGAGCTGGAAAAAGCCCGCGAGTTTTATCAGAAAAGTCTTCAGCAGGCCGGCGACCGCGGCGATGGTCTGGTCCGGTTCAAACTCGATAATCTGTGACCGGCATGAGGATGCAGCAGCGGATGGATAAATATCTGATGATATCGGCGCTGGCACTGGCGCTGGTTCTGACCGGCTGTCGCTCCGACACCCAGACCGAATGGGGGCTGTTTCAGGAGCCGACCGAACCGGGCGTGCTGCCGACGGTGTCCGGGGGCGATGAGCTATCGCTTGTCTGGCGTAGCACGCTGGGACTGGGTGCGGTTGACGGCTTTGCGATTCTGCGTCCGGCCTATGGCGATGAGGGTGTGCTGGCGTGCAGTCGGGATGGTTTGGTGGCGCTGTTCGACCCGGATACGGGAGCGCGCAAATGGCAGGTGGCGCTGAACGAGCCGATTTTTTCCGGTGTCGCCGTGGCGGACGGTCTGGTGGTTGTGACGCAGCAGGACGGGGTTACGGTGGCGCTGGACGAGCACGATGGGACGGTGCGGTGGCAGGCGGCGATTGATCGCCAGATTTCTTCGGTCCCGACCGTTGGCCATGGCCGGGTCGTGGTCAGAACGGCCGACGGCCTGGTGGTCGCTCTGCGGGCGGATAATGGCGACCGGCAATGGGAGTTCAAGCGCTCGGTGCCCGAATTGAGCCTGCATGGCGACCCGTCGCCCGTGATTACCGGCGACGTGGTGCTGATTGGGTTGTCGAATGGGCGCCTGCTGGCCAATAATGTGCTGACCGGCAGAGAATACTGGGAAACCGAGTTGGCGTTTTCGCAGGGGCGAAATGAATTGGCCCGGTTGGCTGATGTGGACAGTGCGCCGCTGGTGGCGGCCAATCGGGTGTTTACCGCTTCCTACCAGGGCAATATCGTGGCCTTGCAGCTGGAGGATGCCGCGGTGCAGTGGAAGACCAGGCTGTCCACGCGACTGGATCTGGCACTGCTGGACGATCGATTGTTCGTGATTGATTCGCTTGGCGGCCTGTTCGCGCTGGATTCGACTACCGGCGAGATTCTATGGCAGCAGGAGGGTTTCCGCGGGCATGGCGTGAGCCGGCCGCTGGCACAGCGCGAGCGGGTGCTGATAGGCGATGCGTCCGGCATGATCTATGCGCTGGATGCCGCTTCCGGCGTACTGATGGATGCGCTGAATGTGTCGTCCAATCCGATTTTGTCGATTATTCCAACCGGTGAGCGGTTCGTTGCGTTATCTTCCCGGGGCGAGCTGATTGCGTTTTCATTGAGCGCAGCGCCGGCCTCGTAAACCGCGCATCCTCCACCCCAAACGTCGGTCGGCGCGCCACGGTCAGTGTTTGCGCGGTATCGACTTCACGAGTGTACTCGCATGCTTCCCGTTATTGCGCTGGTCGGGCGCCCCAACGTCGGCAAATCGACCCTGTTCAACCGCCTGACGCGCAGCCGTGATGCGATTGTCGATGATCAGCCCGGCATCACCCGCGACCGAATGTATGGGCGCGGTCAGCAAAATGGCAGCGCCTTTCTGGTGGTGGACACGGGCGGGCTGGAGGCGGCCGAGGAAAGTCAGTTTGCTCGCCTGATTCATCAACAGGTCGAGTGGGTGATTGACGAGGCACAGCACGTCTTTTTTGTGGTCGATGCGCGTGATGGCCTGGTGCCGGCAGATAGCGAAATTGCCGACCAGTTAAGGCGCAGTCGGCGGCCGATTACCGTGGTCGTGAATAAGGCCGAAGGCGTTGACGGGGAGTTGGCGGCGGCCGAGTTTCAGGAATTGGCTTTGGGCGTGCCGTGGCCGATATCCGCCAGACAGGGCGACGGTGTGGCGGCGATGCTGGCCGCGGTGCTGGCCGAATACGCCGCCGAAGAGCCGGGCCCGGCCGAATCTGACATTCCGCTGCTGACGTTGGCCGGGCGCCCGAATGTGGGCAAATCCACGCTGGCAAACAAGCTGGTGGGAGAGCACCGCATGCTGGTCAGCGACCTGCCCGGAACCACGCGGGACAGCGTTCGGATCCCGCTGAGTGTGGCGGGCAAAGAGTATGTTTTGATCGACACCGCCGGGGTGCGCCGTAAAGCGCGAGTGCAGCAGGCAGTCGAAAAATTCTCTGTTATCAAAACCCTGCAAGCGGTGGCCAACAGCCACGTCGTGCTGTTGGTGCTGGATGCCAGCGGTGAAATCGGTGCCCAGGATGCAACGATTGCCGGCATGGTGCAGGAGCTGGGCAAATCGATGGTCGTCGTGATCAACAAATGGGATCGTCTCGACAGTCGGCAAAAACAAAAAATCAAGCACGAACTGGCCAGCCGGCTGCCTTTTCTGGCCGAGCCGGAGGTGGTCTACATCTCGGCGCTGCACGGCTCGAATCTGGATTGCGTGATCCCGGCCGGGCAGCGGGCGTATGATTCTGCGATGCGGAGCATGTCCACTGCCGGTTTGAACCGCACCTTGCAGGCGGCGGTGGCCCGGCTGGCGCCGCCGGTGTTCCGTGAGCGCCAGATTCGGCTCAAATTCGCCCACCAGGCCGGCAAAAATCCGCCCGTTATCATCGTACACGGCAGCCAGGCGGAGCAGTTGCCGGAAAGCTATCGACGCTATCTGTGCCGCTTTTTCCGCCGCTACTACGCCCTGGCGGGGACGCCCTTGCGCATTATTCCACGCAACAGTCACAACCCGTTTGCCACCAAACGCCGCGGCGGCAAACCGGCCGGGCTGCGACGGCAGCCATCCGCAGCGGATAAATCGAGGAGAGTCGCCGCCAAGCGTTAATGGCCAAGCATGAGCGGATCAATCAAGGCGCCGTTCAGCAGCAATCCCCAATCGACCCGGCCCAGATTGAACCGGGTGTTTTCCACCATCCCGATCAGCTCGCCCTGGCTGACCGGCTGCATCGGTTCCACATAGCACCGACTCAACCGCAGCACAATGGAATAGAGGCTTTTGCCGTGCCCGATGTACAGACTCCGGGTGCCGTCGTCGTGCTGTATTTTGGCCTCGATTCTGCCGGCCGCCGGCGCATACACCGCCGCGTCGGGTGGTGTGAAGTAGGTTACACCGAAATGCGGTATCGGTGCATCGGCGGCGTTGGCGGTCGTCAAATACCCAAACGGCAGCAGGAATCTGGCCTCGACCGGCGCCAGAAAATCCAGATCGGCAGCGTACATTTCCTCCCTGTAGGGGGCCGCTTGCGGGCCGGCAACTTGCGATTCAAGCACCGACAACGGCAGTGAAAGCAGCTCTGCCGGCAGGTCTGATTCGATCTGTGCGACCGTGGAGTCGGCCGGGTCAACCCGGAAATTCCGGCTTGCGGGCGGGTTGCCGGCGTGCGCCACGGTCAGGATGTAACTGCCCGGCAGCAGCGTAGCCGACAGCCCGACGACGGCAAACCAGCGCGCGCCGCGTTTTTCCACCAGCACCCGCCGCCGGCCGAATCGAACCTGCGGCGCCGGGGTGCCGGTTATCCCCAGATCGACCAGCGCGATGCCGCCGGGAACGGCGCGGTGATGCAATTGCAGGGCGTTGGCCGATTCACTGTAGATACCGAACAGCAGCAAAACGACCATCGCGCGCAGCCAGCGTCGTGTGCGCGTCAACCGGTGGCGTGAATGCGGCACGGCGGAGCGACAATCGGCTGCTCAGCCGGCCTCGTGATCGACGCTCAGATTGAGCCGACCGGTCGCCACGGTCGCCCGCAACCGATCCCCCGGTGCGGTTTGCTGCGGGCTGGTGATAATGCGTTGTTCCGCGTCTTGCAGGATGGCAAAGCCGCGGTTCAGCGTGTTTTGCGGATGCAGGGTCTGCAATGCCGCCTGCCGGTGCTGCAAGGTGTGCCCCAATTGCTGCAACCGGGTGTCGATGCGGGTCAGCAGCCGGGTCCGCTGCTGCGCCAGTTGCTGGGTCGCCTGCTGTAGCCTGACGGTCGGAGACGCGGTTGTCAGGTCGCCGATATGGCGTTGCAATGTCAGCCGATGCGCGGTGATGCGGTGGCCGGCCAAATGGATAATGCTCCGAATATGCGCGGTTTGCCGCTGTCGATACTGGCGTAATCTATCCGCCGGATGAATCAATTTGTCGCCGGCATGATCCAGCTGCTGGTAGCGGTTGCGAATATATCTCTGGGCTGCGTTGGCCAGCTTGACGGCGCCATCGTGCACCTGCATGCGCAATTGAGCGGCATCCGGCACGGCGGCCTGGGCGGCACCGGTCGGCGTGGCGGCGCGGTGGTCGGCGACCAGATCACAGATCGTGAAGTCGGTCTCGTGGCCGACGCCTGAAATGCAGGGAATGCTCAGGTCGAAAATTGCCCGGCAGAGCGCTTCGGCGTTGAAGGCCTGCAAATCTTGCAGCGACCCGCCGCCGCGGGCGATGATAATGACATCGACCTCGCGGCGCCGGTCGGCCAACCGGATCATGTCGCACAACTGCTGCACCGCGCTGTCGCCCTGCACCAAAGACGGATAGACGATCACATCTGCGCCCGGCAGCCGCCGTGCCAGCGTGGAGGTGATATCTTGCAGCGCCGCGCCGGTATCGGAAGTAATAATGCCGATGCGCTCGGGGTAAGCGGGCAAACTGCGTTTGTGGCGGGCGTCGAACCGGCCTTCGGCGCTCAGTTTCTGTTTCAGGATTTCAAACGCCCGGCGCAGCGCACCCTCACCGACCGGCTCCATGTAGGTGACGATCAGCTGCATATCGCCGCGGGTCTCGTATACCGTCACCTGCCCCTGGACCAACACCTGCATCCCTTCTGTGAGGGCGGCGCCGCCGCGGAGCTGACGCTGGCGAAAAAATGCACAGCGAATCACACTGCCGACTTCCTTTAGGCTGAAGTACAGGTGTCCGGACGCGGGCCGGGCGAGACCGGAAATCTCGCCTTCTACCCAGATATCGGGATAATCGGCTTCGAGCAGCCGTCTCAACTCGGCGGTTAGCTGGGTGACGGAGTAGATGCGTTTTGCCGGGTGGGCGATGGGGGTCATCGCTATCGCTCGAGGTTCTGAAACCGATGATTGTACCCGTCGCCGATGCCTTTTCCCAGCCGGTTTGGCGCCGGCGGCGTGGGGCCAGGCGGCGACCGCGTTGGTTTGGTCTGAGCATGGCGCTGTCACCGGAGGTAAAAACGCATTCAACCGCCGTTGCTTTTGTGCTAGAATCGCCGGATTTTCAGCTTGTGCCCGGGCCGGGTATTGGCCGGGCAGATTGGCGGGCATCGACTGCGGGTCGTCGATCAGCCGAGTCCTTGCACGCAACCGTCAGGCTGATTCGGGTTTGACTGGGCGAGCACTACAGCGCGGATTTTTTAATTATGGTTACGATACGATTGTCACGTGGCGGTTCGAAAAAGCGGCCGTTTTATTCTGTTTTGGTCGCCGATCAGCGGCGTTCTTTGCAGGGGCGCTTTATCGAACGCATCGGGTTTTTCAATCCGGTTGCCACCGGTAAAGAACAACCCCTGAAACTGGATACTGCGCGCATGGAGCATTGGCTGGCGCAGGGCGCGCAGCCTTCGGAGCGCGTCGCGGGCCTGTATAAGCAGGTTAAAAAACAACAGCAGGCGGACTGATTGCGGTCGTTTTCCGGGCCGATGACGGGGTTGATTGACAACAGGTGATGCGCATCCGGGTACGGTGGGGTGCGTAATATCCGGGCGGTGTCACGTGTCGCATGAGGTGGTGGTTCTGGGCAAGGTTGTCGCGCACCACGGGCTGGGCGGGTGGGTGAAATTGTTGTCGTTTACCCGTCCGATAGAACAGATACTGACGTATCCGTCCTGGTATCTGCTGACGGAGCACGAGTTGCAGGCTGTGCAGCAAGGCGACGCAAACCGGGAGGCGGGCCGGCGCTGGCAGCTCAGCGACGGTCGCCTGCAGGGCAAATCGGTGATGGCGCGATTGCAGGGGTGTCGAACCCGGGAGCAGGCCGAACCGGTGATCGGGCTGCAAATCGCGGTCGAGCGGCAGCAACTGCCCGGGCTGGCGCCGGGCGAATATTACTGGGCTGATTTGATCGGGCTCGAGGTGTTCAATACCGAAGACGTGCGGCTGGGGACGCTGGTGGAAATGCTGGAAACCGGGGCGAATGATGTGATGCGGGTGTGTGTCGAGCAGCAGCAGCGGTTAATCCCCTGGAGCCCGCAGACCGTGGTCGCAGTTCACCCTGAACGCCACCGGCTGGTTGTGGACTGGGATGAAACGTTTTAGCCGACTGCGGTCGGCTGTCCGGCAGGCGACGAGGCGGGTGTGGTGAAGATTGGGGTTATTACGCTGTTTCCGCCGATGTTTGACGCGTTTATCGACTACGGTACTTGTCGGCGGGCGATAGACAACGCGCAGTTGGCGGTCGAGACCTACAATCCGCGGGATTTCGTCGACGACCGCCATCGTACGGTCGATAGCCGGCCTTACGGCGGCGGGCCGGGTATGTTAATGCTGCCGCAGCCGATGGCGGTGTGCATTGATTTCGTTAAGCAGTATAATCCGGGGCCGGTGATTTATCTCAGCCCCCAGGGCGAGCGGCTCGATCAGCATTATCTCGAGCGGCTGTCTGCCAGCCCAGCGCTGGTTTTGCTGGCCGGTCGGTATCGGGGCATTGATGAGCGCATACTGCAAAGCCGGGTGGATCTGGAAATCTCCATCGGCGACTATGTGCTGGCCGGGGGTGAGTTGGCGGCGATGGTGTTGATCGAAGGCCTCGCCAGATTATTGCCCGGTGTGTTGGGCAACAGCGAATCCGTGCTGCGGGACAGCTTTTCCAGCGGGTTGTTGGATCACCCGCACTTTACCCGCCCGGCGGTATTCGAAGGCAAAGCGGTGCCGCCGGTGTTGCTTGGCGGCAACCATGAGCAGATTCGCCTGTGGCGTTTGCAGCAGGCCTTGCGGCGAACCAGACGACGACGGCCGGATTTACTTGACCGTCTCGAGCTGGACGATGAACAAATCAAACTACTGAAGGCGTTAGACGCGAAGCAATACAATGAGCAAGATAATTGAACAACTGGAAGCGGAGCAACTGAAGCCCGATTTGCCTGCATTCAGCCCCGGGGATACGGTCAGAGTCCAGGTGCGGGTAAAAGAAGGCGAGCGTGAGCGGTTGCAGGCCTATGAAGGCGTGGTGCTGGCGAAAAAAAATCGCGGGTTAAACTCGTCTTTCACGGTGCGGAAAGTCACCAGCGGCGAAGGGGTCGAGCGCGTTTTTCAGACGCACAGCCCCTTGATTGCCGAAATCCGGGTTGTCCGGCATGGCGACGTACGGCGCGCCAAGCTCTATTACCTCCGAGATCGATCCGGTAAATCGGCCCGGATTAAGGAAAAAATCCGCCGCTGACCGGCGTCGTTCACCAATTATCCGGCTATGCGGTGAACAGCCTCAAAAAACCCCCACCGGTGAGTCGGGCATGCGCCCACCTGGTCTTCTTCGCCGGTGTGCTCGGCAGTTGTTTTGCGGGCGCGGGCAATGCGCAGGTGATTGCCGATGCACCGCCGACCGACCTGCGTGCCGGTGAGCTCGATATCGCGCAAGCGGATTATGCCGCTGAGCTCGAGCGGGTGCGTACGCTGATCAAAGCCAATGTGCTGGCCTTGTCGGAAACCATTCTGGAAACCCGCGGACCGCCGGAAACACCCAGTGAAATCTGGGTGAACTGGCAGCGGCAGCTGTGGCAGCTCTATCGGGTTCAGGGCAAGTGGCAGGCGCTGCAGGAGCGGACGGAAAAGATCCCGACCTGGTTCCCGGCGACCATTCGCAATCCGGCTGAGCTGTATCGGATCGAGGCCTTAATCGCACTCAATCAGGGCGCCCACGCGCGCAGCTTATTGCGCGCCGCGCTGCTGGCAGCCGAGGCGGACGAGCAGCATCATCGGCGCTTGCGGCAGCGCGTGGTGGAAAGCTATCTGGCGGACGATAACATCGTCGCGGCGCAGGCGGCCATGCGGCAGTTTCAGCACGACTATCGTTCGCAGGAGCCGGACTGGTTGTTGCTCAATGCGCGCATCCATCTGCGGCTGAATCAGGCGGATGCGGCGGTGAACCTGCTGGCGCCGCTGGATACCCCGCCGGCAAAGCTGCTACGCTTGTATGCGCGGCTGCAAAATGGCTCACTGGACGCGGCTGCGGTGATTGAGCAGGGGCTCGATTTTTATGCCCGAAATACCGATCAAGGGCTGAAAAAACCGCTGTTGGCGATCTTGCTGGCCGCGCATCGACAGGCGAATAAACGCTATCCCCAGGTAGACCTGCTGGAAGAGTATCTGTCGCTCGACGGCCCGGGTTCTACGCTGCTGAGCCGCGTGCTGCCGGATTTTGATGTGCAGTCGTTGCTGCAAACCTATCGAGCGGTTGCGTTGGAGCAGGGCAACCGCGCCGGTCTGCTGGTCGGCGAGGAGGCAAAATGGCTGGAATATGCCCATCGGGTCAAGGCCGGCGCGACCGTCATCAAGCGCTGTTTGTACGCCTATATTGCGCAGGCGGCGCAGCAGAAATCGGTGCGGCAGTCGGCGCGGGATGCGTTTGTCGATATATTGATCGATTTGAAGCGCACCGATTTGATCGCGCAGGTGTTCCGCCCGGGTTCGGCACTGGGGTCGCTGGCGCTGAGCGGCCGGGTCGGGCTGCGGCTGGCCAACCATGCTTTAGAGCGGGGCGATATTCAATTGGCGGCCGATGCCAATGAAAACCTGCTGCAGTTGCCGCCGGATATCGATCGCATTGATTGGCTGCTGCATTCGGCGCGCATCGCGATTATTGCCGGGCGGTATCAGCCGGGCGAACACCGCCTGACCGAATGGCTGGATGCCTTCGACCAACTGCTGCCGGAGCAAACCGATCAAGTGCTGCAGCTGGTGTTCGACCTGCAGGCGGTGGAGCAGCATGCAGTGGCATTGCCGCTGCTGCTGCGCATCAACCGCATGTCCGATTCCGCCCGCTATCGCAGAGAAATCGCGTACTGGATCGGCGAGTCGTATTTCGGGATTGGGCACTACGTGCAGGCGGCTGATTATTTTTTGTATTCGGCCCTGCAAAAAGACAACGGCTTCGACCAATGGGGCGAGGCGGCCCGGTTCAAGGCGGCGGAATCGCTGGTGCAGGCGAATTTATTCGATGATGCAAAAAATCTGTTTGCGGACCTGCTGGCGCGCGCCACCGGAGAAAGGCGCAAGACCGTTTTGAAGCAAAAGTTGCAGCAGCTTTTGCTGCAGCAATCGAAACCGAAACCGAAACCGGGGAAGCGTGTCGGTGAAGGCCTCGGTTAGCGGTGAAAATCAACGCTGCATCGATGCTTTTTTGCAGGCACTCTGGCTGGAGTCAGGGCTGAGCGACAACACCATCCGCGCGTATCGCAGCGACCTGCATCATTTCGAGGCCTGGATGCGCGCCCGGGCGACCGCGCTGCTGCAAGCCACCCGCCGGCAGATAAAGGCGTACCTGATTGCCCGCGCAGATGCCGACTCCAACCGTACCGCCGGCCGCTCCCTGTCCACGCTGAAGCGGTTTTACGGCTATGCGGTGGCGGAAAACTGGCTGGATTCCGACCCTTGCTGGCAGGCAACTGCGCCGCCAATCGGCCGGGTTTTGCCCAAAGCGATTGCCGAGCCGGAGGTCGAGCGACTGATTTGCGCGCCCGACTGCACCCGACCGTCCGGGCTGCGCGACCGCGCGATGCTTGAAACGTTGTATGCGGCCGGGCTGCGCGTCAGCGAGCTGGTCAATTTGCAGCTGCAGCAGGTCGATCTGCAGGCCGGCATTTGTCTGGTGAGCGGCAAGGGCGGCAAGCAGCGCCTGGTGCCGCTGGGGGAACAGGCGGTATACTGGCTGGATAAATACCAATCTTCGGCCCGGCTGGAGCTGTTGGCGGGCGGGCAAAGCGACGGCCTGTTTATCACCGGACAACGCCGCTGCATGTCGCGGCAGGCGTTTTGGCAGAATATAAAACGCTACGCGCAGATTGCGGGCGTCGATGCCGGTTTATCACCGCATACGCTGCGGCATGCCTTCGCCACCCATTTGCTGAATCACGGCGCGGACTTGCGCAGCGTACAAATGTTGTTGGGGCATGCGAATTTGTCTACTACGCAAATCTATACGCACGTTGCACAGGCGCGGCTGCAAAAACTGCACGCGCAGCATCATCCGCGGGGTTAAAATGCGACCGCTATCCCGCACCAACCGCCGCTGAATGCCGATGCCAAACCCTGCCGCAGTCTCGATTAACCGGTTGAGCAAGGTATTTGGGGACGGCAAAGAGCGGGTAATTGCGCTCGACCGGGTATCAATCGATATTCGGGAAAATGAGTTTTTTACCCTGCTCGGCCCGTCCGGCTGCGGCAAGACGACGCTGCTGCGATTGATTGCCGGTTTTGAGCACCCGAGCAGCGGCAGCATCCTGCTGCAGGGCGAAGAAATTTCCAGCCTGCCGCCCTACCGTCGGCCGGTAAACACCGTTTTCCAAAGCTATGCGCTGTTTCCGCACATGACGGTGGCGGCCAATATCGGCTTCGGACTGGCGATGCAGGATAAGCCGGCCGACGAGATCGACAACACGGTGACGAAAATGCTGCAGCTGGTGCAGATGGAATCACTGCGCAATCGGCGCACCGATCAGATCTCCGGCGGGCAGCAGCAGCGGGTGGCGCTGGCCAGGGCGCTGGCGCCGCAGCCGAAAGTCTTGCTGCTGGATGAGCCGTTGTCCGCGTTGGACTACAAGCTGCGCAAAGACATGCAGATTGAATTAAAGCGCTTGCAGCACGATACCGGCATCACGTTTATCTTTGTCACCCATGACCAGGAAGAGGCGCTGGTGATGTCGGATCGGCTGGCGGTGATGGACAACGGGCGCATATTGCAGGTTGGCTCCCCAAACGATATCTATGATCGACCGGCGATGCGGTTTGTCGCCGACTTCATCGGCGATACGAATTTTCTCACGGCGCAACTGCTGGAATCCGGCAGCGACCGATCCTGGCTGCAATTGCCGTCCGGCAAGACGGTCGCAGCGGCGCAGGTTGAAGCGGGCAGTGCGGGCGAGGTCCACATTGCCGTGCGCCCGGAGCAGGCGACGTTGACCGACGATGTGGGCGCTGCCGATTTGCAGGGCGTGGTCGCCAATATCGTCTATTCCGGCACCGATACCCACTATCACGTCACGCTGCCCGGGCAGCAGGAATTCATCGTCAGGATGCAAAATGTCGGCACCGAGCGGCGCCGGTGGCAAGCCGGCCAGACGGTCGGCATCCTGATTCATCCCGGTTCGGCACAGATATTGCACGATTAAAGCGATGGCCGCAGCCGATCCCCCACAGCCCATGTCGATTTACGAGCGCCTGGCACGGCGCCGGGAGATTAAAAGCAATTGGCTGCTGTGCCTGCCGGCGCTGGTGGTGTTGTTTTTCGCCGCCTCCGGGCCATTGCTCGTGATGCTGTTGTATTCTTTTCTGGTGCCCGCAAATTATGGCGGCGTAGAATACGGATGGTCGCTGCAAGGGTGGTTCAAGGTATTTTTATACCGGGATATTTTTGACGATACCGTGTCGCTGGCCAATGCGCACGTCGCCATTTTCTGGCGCTCAGTGAAGCTGTCGGCGATGACCACGATAGCGGCGCTGGTGATTGGCTTTCCCACCGCCTGGTTCATTGCCACCCGGCCGCAGCGGCAGCGAAATTTATGGCTGTTCCTCGTGACCATCCCGTTTTGGACCAATCTGCTGATCCGCACCGTGGCGGTGATGGAATTCATTCGCAACCGCGGCATCATCAACAATCTGCTGCTCGATGGCGGCCTGATCGACAGCCCGATTCAAATGCTGTACACCGATTTTGCCATCATGCTGGGCATGACCTATGTGTATCTGCCGCTGATGATTCTGCCGCTGTACAGCTCGATGGAAAAGCTCGACTTCAGGCTGGTAGAGGCGAGCTACGACCTGTACGCGACCCGGCTGCGGGTGCTGCGCCGGATTATTCTGCCGTTGGTGAAGCCGGGGGTGATTGCCGGTTCGATTCTGGTTTTTATTCCCTCTTTGGGCGCTTTTGTCACGCCACGGGTGCTGGGCGGCGGCAAGAACATGATGCTGGGGAATCTGATAGAGCTGCAATTCGGTCAGGGCCGCAACTGGCCGCTCGGGGCGGCGCTGTCGATCGCGCTGCTGCTGATTGTCATGCTGGCCTTGCTGGTGTACGTAAAAAATGCGCAAAAATCGATTATCCATCATCAGCGGTAAGACCGCCGGGGCCGCGGCGGGGTTTTCGGTCCGCCGGCTGCCCGGCTTCCACTTGATCGCGCTGGGGTGTTTCGTGCTGCTGTATGCGCCGATTCTGGCGCTGGTGGGATATTCGTTCAATTCGGGCTCATCGGTGGCTTTATGGGAAGGTTTTTCGTGGCGCTGGTACCATTCGGCCTGGCAAAACCGCATGGTGCAGGACGCCACGCTGCTGTCGTTGATCGTGGCGCTCCAGGCGGCGCTGTATGCCACCGTGCTGGCCACCATGGCCGCCCTCGGTACCACCCGCACGCGCGCCTACCCCGGGCAAACCGGGATTTATGCGATGATAAATCAGCCGCTGATGGTGCCGGAAATCGTTACCGCGGTTGCCCTCCTGATCTGCTTTGCCGTGGTCAAGCAGGCCACCGATTACCGCGGGCTGGTCTACCTGGTCGCGGCGCATACGGCATTTTGCATTCCGTTCGCCTATCTGCCCATCCGCGCCCGGCTGGAGGATATGGACCGGGCGCTGGAAACGGCGGCGGCCGATTTGTATGCCCCCCCGTGGCGCAGCTTCCGTTACGTTACGCTGCCGCTGATGTGGCCGGGGATACTGGCGGGGGGGATGCTGGCATTTGTGATCTCGCTCGATGATGTGGTCATTACCGAGTTTGTCAAATCCGCCGGGCAGGACACGCTGCCGACCTACATGCTGGGGCAGATACGCCGCGCGGTGACGCCGGAAATCAATGCGATCTCGACGGCGTTGCTGGCCGTTTCGATGCTGCTGGTGGCATTGATTTTTTTCCTCAATCGCAAGACAATATAATGCGACTACAACCCTAACCGCCTATCTGGAGGCCCTCACATGCACTCAATAATAAAACACGCAATACCAAAACAGGCCGTCGCCGCTCTGGCGCTGGCCGTCGTCACCGGCAGTGCGTTTGCCGCCGGCGAGCTCAATCTGTTCAATTGGGGCAACTACACCAGCCCGGAATTGATCAGCAAATTTGAACAGGCCTACGACGTCAAGGTCACGATCACGGATTACGACTCCAACGATTCGGCACTGGCCAAGGTCAAGGCGGGCGGGCACGGGTACGATCTGGTGGTGCCGTCGGCGAACTACGTGCCCATCTGGATCGAGGAAGGGCTGCTGCTGGAAACCCGCCCCGATCAGATGGAAAACTTTCACCACGTGCTGGATGAATTCAAGAACCCGGATTGGGACCCCAACCGGCGCTACACGGTGCCCTGGCAATGGGGCAGCGTCGGCATGATTGTCGATACCTCGGTCTATTCCGGGGATATCAACACCGCGTCGATCTATCTCGACCCGCCGCCGGAGCTGGTCGGCAAGATCAACGTGGCGCCGGAGATGAACGATGTCATCAGCTCCGCGATTATGTATATGGGCGGCGAGCCGTGTTCGACCGACAAGGTCTTGTTGAAGAAAGTGCGCGACCAACTGCTGGCCGCCAAGCCCAAATGGCTGTCGATGGACTACGGCGTGATCGAAAAATTTGCCGGCCGTGACATGGCCGCGTCATTGTATTGGAACGGGGCGGCATTTCGCTCGCGGGAAAAGAATTCGGACGTGCGCTTCGGCTACCCGCAGGAAGGCTTTGCGTTGTGGATGGATAGTGTCGGCGTGCTGAAGGATGCAAAGAATGTGGAGAATGCCAAACTGTTCCAGAATTTTGTCATGCTGCCGGAAAATGCCGCGTTGGTGTCTGCGTTTGCCCGCTACGCCAACGGCATTATGGGGTCGGATGCGTTTATGCCCGATGACATGCGCGACGCACCGGAGATTGTCATTCCGACCGAGCTGGCCGGCGCCGGCACATTTCTGCCGGCCTGTTCGGCTGAGGCAACCACGCTGTATACCGCGATCTGGACTGAATTACAGAAGTAATTTTGCGCGCCGGCCCGGTCGCTGTGCGGTCGGAATGCCGTTGCGTGGTTTGATTGATTGAGGCGGGGCAGGCATCGATGACGCAGATTATGCAAGGGTTCCCGGTGCCGCCGAGCAGCAGAATACCGCGCCACGATTGGGACCGGGCGCCCTGGAACCGCTGGACCTTTCAGCACGTGCGCCAGCTATTGCCGACGGCGGAAGTGTGGCGCGGTGACGGCCCGGCGTGGGCTCTGGCGCACGCGCCCGGCGCGCTCGGTACGGTCGAATTTGTGTCCGGCGGCGTAGCGGCGACGGTCGCAAGCTGGGTGGCGGACAGTTATACCGACGGCGTGATTGTGCTGCATCAGGGGCGTATCGTGTTTGAGCAGTACCTCAACGGTATGACCGGGCGCAGCCTGCACCTGTCGCAATCGATGGCCAAATCGATTGTCGGCTCGGTCGCCGGTATCCTGATCGACCGCGGGCTATTGCAGGCCGATGCGCCCGTCACCGATTATTTGCCCGAGCTGGCGCGTACCGGGTGGCGAGGGGCGTGCTTGCAGCAGGTGCTGGATATGACCACCGGAGTGCGGTACGGCGAGGATTATACGGCGCCGGACTCCGATATAGCGGTGACCGATATTGCCAGCGGCTGGAAGCCGGCGCGCGTCGGCATCGATGCACCGGCCTGCGTGTGGGAGCAGATTCTGACGCTGAATCAAACCGACCGACCGCATGGCAGCGTCTTTCAATATCGCTCGATTGAAACCGATGTATTGGCGCATTGCCTCGAGCGGGTTGCCCATACGCGCTTGCCGGAGCTGGTCAGCACAGAGCTGTGGCAGCCGCTGGGCTGCGCGGAAAGCGCGTGTTTTACCGTGGACGCTGCCGGCTATGCGCTGGCCTCCGGCGGCTTCAATGCCACCTTGCGCGACTACGCCCGTTTCGGCCAGATGCTGCTACAGGGTGGCCGGGCAAACGGCCGGCAGATAGTGCCGGCAGCCTGGGTTGACGATATTCACAACGCCGACCCGGCGCTGTTTGCCGAGCCGTATACCCGGGTCACGCCAAACGGCGCCTATCGGAATCAGTTCTGGATAGAAGACGTCAACCGCAAGGTTTTTATGGCGCGCGGCGTGTTTGGCCAGCTCATCTATGTCGCCCCGGAGCATCGGATGGTCGTGGTCAAACTCTCGACCTGGCCGGAATTCACCTCGCCAACCAGATTACGCACCGCGCTGGACGCGATGCATGCGATTGGACACTACCTCGATAGCGGCGCCGGCCCGGATTAACCCCGTCCGGCCGCCAGCAAAGCGGTGCCGGAGCGCGAATCCGCTGTTCGCTCGACTTCAGATGCACCCTGTTTCGACCAGACAGGAATCGATATGACAACTGCACCCGGGCCGCCGCGCCCACCGGAAGAGATGCGTCTCGATAACTGGCGGCAGGCCCCCTACAGCCGCCGGGCCTTTCAAAATGTGCGCGAGCTGATTCCCAGTGCGGCTGTTTTTGCCGCCAAAAAAGCCGCCCCGCTGCCGCGCGCACCATCAACCGTGATAGCCGGTTTGCGCTTTCCGCATGACCACGATGCGACGTTGGAGACACTGCTGGAGCAATCGCACAGCGACAGTCTGGTGCTGCTGCACCAGGGCCGGAAAGTGTGGCAGTGGAATGCCGCGCACTGCGATATTGAACGGCCGCATATCCTGTTCTCGATCAGCAAATCGATTACCGGAATGCTGGCCGGGATCCTGGTCGATCAAGAGGTCATCGAGGTGAACAAAACCGTCCTGCACTACCTGCCGGGGACGAAGGGCAGCGCCTATGAAGACTGCACCGTGCAGCAGGTTCTCGATATGTCGGTGGCGCTGGCATTCGAAGAGTCGTATCTGAACGAGGACGGCGATTACCGGCGCTACCGCGATGCGACCGGTTGGAATCCGGTCGATCAAACGCGCCCGGGCGTGGCACTGGAGCACTTCCTGACCGGTTTGCGCAAGGCGAATTTCTCACATGGCGATACGTTTAACTACCGCTCGCCGAACGCCGACCTGCTCGGTTTGTTGCTGGAGCGTGCCGCCGGGATGGCCTACGCAGACCTCGTTTCGTCTCTCATCTGGCGGCCAATGGGCGCCGAAACAGACGGCTATGTGACCGTCGACCGGGTCGGGCAGGCGCGCGCTGCGGGCGGGATTTGCGCCACGGTGGACGACCTGGCACGGTTTGGGCTGCTGGTGTTGAATCGCGGGGTGGCGCACGACGGACAGCGCGTGATCCCGGAAAACTGGATTAGCGATACGTTGACCCGCGGCGATCGGCGGGCCTGGCAACAGGGGGAGTACCAGCGGCTGTTGCCGCAGGGCGGTTATCGCAACCAGTGGTACCAGGTGGGCGACCGGGAGCAGTGTTTTATGGCGCGGGGTATTCACGGCCAATGGCTGTACGTCAACCCGGCCACTAGCGTGGTTATCGCCAGACTGGCATCGCAGCCGCTGCCGGTGGATGAGCGCCTCGATCTCCGGCTGCTCAACCTGTTTGCGCGGCTCAGCAGCGCATTTGAGCAGTAAGGCGAAGTGTCTGCCGGCGCGGCGAAAGCCCGTGGCCGGCTGTTGTCAGCGCGATGAGCGCAGATATTGCAGGTAGTCGTCGAATGACTTCCAGACACCGCCTTCCAGCAGCCTGTCACCTATTGACGGCGCGTAAATTCGCAATAAAGAGTGCGTACTTTGCTCCGCGACAGCAATAAAAAACGGGCGCGGTTTTACAGCATCAGGCGGATGCCGGCGACGAAGAACCATTCTTCATCTTTTGCGCCGGTGCCGTCATATTTCTTTTCGTATACCGCGCCGATATACGGCGCGACGCTGCGGTCAATAATGTCATAACTAAATCGTATGCCCGCTTCCAGATCGGTGACGCCTGTGCCGATGCCGGCTTTGCGGTCGGCGGCGAACGAATAGGTTGATTCGGCGGAAAAAATTGCGAACAAATGATTGGTCAGCAGCAATTCGTATTCGGCGTCCAGGCGCACCGATGCGCGGCCGCTTTCGCCGACAAATACATCGGCGTCAACCTCAAACCACTGCGGCGCCAGTCCGGTCGCGCCCAGCACGGCGTGCCAGCGTTCGCGTCCGCCGCCATATGTGTCCAGCCGCGCGCCGGCTTTTATGTCAAAAAACATGGAGACCGGCACTTGGGCGACAAAACGATTTTCGGTTTCGGCGAAAACATTTTCGCGCAAGTCGTATTCGCCTTCGGTAATCCAGCGAAATTTTATGTCGTCGTTGCCGATGAATGCATCGCCGTCCCAGGAAAGTAGTTTTTCTTTTCCTTCGCCGCGGCGGTATTCCCATTCTTCCAACTGCGCGCCGTAGACGAGCAATTCTTTATCCTGCGCGGCGGCGGGCGCGACGGCGAGCGCGATGACGGCGAGTGCCAGCGCGCACAGAGTTTGTTTGCGATGCAGCATTAATTCGCCTCCGAAATTTCTGCATCGTCCGGCGCGCCGACCACGGTCACTTCGCGGAACATTCCGGCGGCGGCGTGATAGGCGAGATGGCAGTGAAACGCCCATCTGCCGGGCGCGTCTACTTCGGTTTCAAAATACACTTCGGTGGACGGCGCGATGCTGACGACATGTTTCACCGGATTCCATTCCCCCGCGCCGACATCCAGAATAGACCACATGCCGTGCAGGTGCATCGGATGCGTCATCATCGTTTCGTTGACGAATTTAAACCGTATGCGTTCGCCATATTGCAGGCGCAGCGGTTCGGAATCGGCGTACTTTTTGTTGTTGATGGACCACGAATACCGTTCCATATTTCCGGTCAGGCGCAATTCAATCTCGCGAGTCGGCGGGCGTTCCGGATACAGCGGTTTTTGCGCGCGCAGATCTCCATATGACAAAAACCTGCCGCCGTTCGCCGCACTCGGCACCAATCCGCTGCCTTTGGCATAAAACGGATTTGGTGCACTTTCGTGATTCATCATTGCCGCATCATGTCCGCTATGTTCGTCATGAGACATCGCTTTATCGGAATCATGATTCATTTCGCCCATGTCGTGATTCATCATCATCCCGCCCATGTCGTGATTCATCATATCGTGTCCGCTGCCGTGCGCCAGCGCCATATCGGCGAAAGTTAATTTGGGCGGACGGCGCAGTTGCGGAATTTCTTCCGCGCCGATGTCGCTTCCCAGGGGTTTAAGAGTCGCCCGTCCGAGCGCCGTGCGTCCCATGGATTCGGCGATGATGGAATACGCCCGCCGCTCTTTGGGACGGACGATGACATCGTAAGTTTCGGCGACCGCAATGCGAAACTCGTCCACCGAAACCGGCTGCACATTATTGCCGTCCGCGTTGACAACCAGCATTTCCATTCCGGGAATCCGAATATCAAAAAACGCCATCGCCGAAGAGTTAATAAAACGCAGACGGATTCGTTCGCCCGGTTCAAATTCGCCGGTCCAGTTCTGCGCCGCGCTCTTGCCGTTGATCAGCGGCGTAAATCCCTGCAAATCTTCTATGTCGGAAGAAAGCATGCGCATGTTGCCCCACGCCACGCGGTTGGCGACCGCCGCGCCGAATCCTTTGTCTTTAATCTCGCCGAAAAAGTCGCCCAAAGTCGGCTGTTGACGATTGTAATAATCGTCCAGCGTCTTTAAATTGCGCATGATTTTTGCGCCGCGATGCGGGTGCGCGTCCGCAAGCTGCACGACATATTCGCGGTCGTAGCGAAAGGGTTCGCGCTCTGTGGATTTAATCACAATCGCGCCGTAGGCGCCGTCCGGTTCCTGAAATCCGGAATGACTGTGAAACCAGTATGTGCCGGACTGGGTCAGCGGAAAACGGTAGACGAAAGTTTCGCCCGGCGCGATGCCGTCAAAACTCAGCCCCGGCACGCCGTCCATTTGAGTCGGCAAAATAATGCCGTGCCAGTGAATGGAACTGTCCACATCCAAATTATTCTTAACATGGATTTCCACTTCTTCGCCTTCGTCAAAAACCAGCACCGGCCCCGGAGACGCGCCGTTAAAGCCGACTCCCGCGCGTTGAAATCCGCCGGTGTCAATGACCACCGGGTCAATTGTTAAGCGGTACATGTCTTCGCCGGGAACTTTATGCACCATTCTGGATGTCATATCATCCGGATTTTGCAGATGGTATTCGTCGGCGAACGCGGGCGCCGTCAAGGTCAGCGCGAGTGTCAACAGTTGGGTTTTCAGGATTTTCATTTTTGTCTCCTATTGAAATTGAATCTCGCCGACCATTCCCGATTCGTAATGTCCGGGAATATTGCAGGCGAACTCCAATGTCGCCGCCGCCGAGAATTTCCAGACGATTTCGCCTTCTTCGCCCGGCTCCAGCAAAACGCTGTTCGGGTCGTCGTGTTGCATGGAATGTTCGCCCTCGCCGCCCGCGGCCATTTTTTCGCGGTCAATCCGGTTCGGCAGTAAAATGCCGTGCTGCATCATCATCAGCATTTCTTTTTTGTGGGCGGCGTGCATTGCCGCGGTGCCGATGTTAAATTCATGCACCAGCAGCCCCTTGTTTTTGACGGTGAAGCGGATGGTCTCGCCTTTTTTGACGGCAATCGATTCCGGTTCGTAATAGTTGTCGCGCAACGCGACTTCCACCGAACGCGCCGTCTCCGCCGCCGTTCCCGGTTCGCCGATTTGGGTGTCGCCGTGTCCGTGTCCGTCGTTCGCTCCGGCGGCATGCGTCTGCTCCGCATACGCAAGAATGCCGCTCGCCGCCAAAACCGCGCCTGTTAACAAAGTTTTCAGTTTCATCATTGCCTCCTTTTCGGCATTAAAAAAAGTTTTTAGTTTCATCATTGCCTCCTTTTCGGCATTAAAATACGCCGTTTCTCCGTTCACCTTACTACATTCCCGTTGCAGGAAAGTAATCTTTTCCTGGATTTTTTTGATATGGAAATCGTCGGCAAAGGCGGTCACGCCGCCCGCCCGAATCAATGCGTGGATCCGATTGTCGTTGGCTCTTATCTGGTCACGGCTTTGCAAACGCTGGCCGCCGGGCCTTTCAAAATGTGCGCGAGCTGATTCCCAGTGCGGCTGTTTTTGCCGCCAAAAAAGCCGCCCCGCTGCCGCGCGCGCCATCAACCGTGATAGCCGGTTTGCGCTTTCCGCAGGACAACGATGCGACGTTGGAGACACTGCTGGAGCAATCGCACAGCGACAGTTCGGTTTGTTGCTGGAGCGTGCCGCCGGGATGGCCTGCGCAGACCTCGTTTCGTCTCTCATCTGGCGGCCAATGGGCGCCGAAACGGACGGCTACGTGACCGTCGACCGGGTCGGGCAGGCGCGCGCTGCGGGCGGGATTTGCGCCACGGTGGACGACCTGGCACGGTTTGGGCTGCTGGTGTTGCATCGCGGGGTGGCGCACGACGGCCGCCGCGTGATCCTGGAAAACTGGATTAACGATACGTTGACCCGCGGCGACCGGCGGGCCTGGCAACAGGGGGAGTACAAGCGGCTGTTGCCGCAGGGCGGTTATCGCAACCAGTGGTACCAGGTGGGCGACCGGGAGCAGTGCTTTATGGCGCTGGGTATTCACGGCCAATGGCTGTACGTCAACCCGGCCACTAGCGTGGTTATCGCCAGACTGGCATCGCAGCCGCTGCCGGTGGATGAGCGCCTCGATCTCCGGCTACTCGACCTGTTTGCGCGGCTCAGCAGCGCGTTTGAGCAGTAAGGCGAGGTGTCTGTCGGCGCGGCGAAAGCCGGTGGCCGGCTGTTGTCAGCGCGATGAGCGCAGATATTGCTGGTAGTCGTCGAATGACTTCCAGATACCGCCTTCCAGCAGCCTGTCACCGAATTCCGACACCGATTGTGGCCGCTTGTCGATATCCAGATCCAGCGCCCATTTCATGGCCTCGATCACGTTCGGCGAGATATGTTTTTCAATGCTATGCAGATTGAGCTCCTTTTCCTCGCGCTGCAGCGAAGTCGGCGGCGCCCGCCCGGTGATGCAGGCGTAGATGGTCGCGCCCAGAGAATAGATATCGGATGCCGGTCTCAGTTCGTTTTTACGGTGCTGTTCAGGCGGTGCGAACCCGGGAGTCAGGGTTTGAAAGCTGTCAAAACGGGACTCTTTTAACAGCGCTTTGGCGGCGCCGAAATCCAGCAGCAACGGCCCGCTATGGACCCGTAAAAAGATATTGGCCGGCTTGATATCCAGGTGCAGGATATTGTTTCGATGCAGCAGCTCGAGGCCGGACATGATCGGCAGAATGGTTTTTTCCAGAAACGCCTGGTCCAGATCGCCCGCACAGCGCTTAATAAACCATCTTAAATCCCGGCCCGCCTGCATTTTGGAGGTCATGTACGCCGTATTGTTGTGACGGAATACATCCAATACATTAATAATATTGGGGTGTTTGATTTTTGCAAGCGCCAGCGCTTCGTCAAAAAACTGATGCATTCCGATGTCGAATGCCGGTTTTTTCTCGATGCTTATCGGGTGAATCTGGTTGTCCTTATTGCGGCTGCATGATTGCACCGGGAAATATTCTTTGAGGACGATATTTTCACCGGAGTCGGTATCATAGCAACTATACACGATACTGAAACCGCCGCCGCCGAGCACGCCCTCTATCAGCAGGTTATTGATATGTATACCGGCTTTGAGCGGTGTCCGGTAGCCGCGGGTATCATTGATGACCTTGCGCTCCCGCCGGGTAAAAGCGGTAGCGGTAGACGGATTCATCCGGGATTTGCCAAACAGGTCCACTATTCTTGTTGCACTAATCAGGGGTTGATGGATACCGATATTTGCCAGGCAAACGTAATGTCCGCAGATTCAGGTTGTGCGTATTCTAAACCATATCAATAGGAATTAGGAATGAAATCCGCCTTCGGCGGGAATTAGGAATTAGGAATTAGGAATTAGGAATTAGGAATTAGGAATTAGGAATTGGACCCATACACTGCATGGAATCGGGGCGGCAGATCGAATAGAATCGCTTGCTGGCAAGCAGGCGCGCGTGCCGTATCGGGATGGCGCCGTTGCCGAGTTGGTGCACACAACCTCATCCGCCCGTGTCTTCCGGTTATCTATCCCAGCGCATATTGATTGTGTCGGCCCCCTCCGGTGCCGGCAAAACCAGTTTGACGCGGGCGTTGGTGGGGCGTCGGCCCGATATTGGTCTGGCGATATCCCACACCACCCGCGACCGGCGCTTTGGCGAGCAAGACGGTGTGCATTACCATTTCGTCAGCCGGGAGGAGTTCGAGCGCTTGATTGCGGCCGACGGGTTTCTCGAGTACGCCACCGTATTTGGGCATTACTATGGCACCTCGGTGCAGGCGATCGAAAGCCTGATTGGTGGCGAAAAATATGCGGTTTTGGACATTGACTGGCAGGGTGCGCGCAGCGTGCGGGCGCGTTTTCCGGGGGCAAAATCGGTTTTTGTCATGCCGCCGTCGATTGAGGCGCTGGAGCAAAGACTGCATCAACGCCAGCGGGATGACCGCGAGGTGATTGCGGCGCGCATGAAGGTGGCGGTGAGCGAGATGAGCCATCGGGATGAATATGAGTATGTTTTGGTGAATGATGATTTTGAGCAGACGGTGGATCAGCTGGCGCAAATATTGCTGGGATCCGCCTGCGGCGGGAATTAGGAATTAGGAATTAAATCCGCCTTCGGCGGGAATTAGGAATTAGGAATTAGGAATTAGGAATTAGGAATTAGGAATTAGGAATTAGGAATTAGGAATTAGGAATTAGGAATTAGGAATTAGGAATTAGGAATTAGGAATTAGGAATTAGGAATTAGGAATTGGGAATTGGGAATTGGGAATGAAAGCCGCTATTTGGGCATTACTATGGCGCCTCGGTGCGGGCGAGCGAAAGCTTGATTGGTGGCGAAAAGTTTGCGGTTTTGGATATTGACTGGCAGGGTGCGCGTAGCGTGCGGGGGCGTTTTTTGGGGGCGGAATCGGTTTTTGTTATGCTGCCGTTGATTGAGGTGCTGGCGCAAATGTTGCTGGATTCGGCCTGGGTTGCGGGTGTCATTGCTTTGTGGGGCAAAATCGCGTTCGGGTGGGCGCCTGATTTGGTATAGTATGGACTCTTTTTTTACGGGGATATTTACATGGCTAGAGTGACGGTAACCGATTGTCTGGAGCACGTGGACAATCGTTTTCAATTGGTGCTGGTGGCAACCAAGCGTGCCCGCCAGCTGATTCTGGGCAAGGAGCCGCTGGTGCCGCATGAAAATGACAAGCCGACGGTGCTGGCATTGCGGGAGATTGCAGCGGGCCTGGTCGGGCCGTCGATTCTGCAGGAGGAAATGCGGATTTCGGGGCTGGGCTTCGATACCGATCAGGATGCGACGGCAAACCGGGCAGAGGACGGCACCGACAGCGATAGTGAGCTGATCCGGTTGTTGAGCGCCAATGTCGGGGATGCGGACGGTCGGGAGTAAACGATGTCTGTCCGCGCAATCCAGGCCGACCGGTCGGCCCCGGCACTGCCGATTGACTGCGTCGGTCGGCGATTGACTGCGTCTGGCGGGTTTTCCGCGTCGAACCGGGGGTCGGCCTCTGCTTAAAGCGCTCATCCACAATCAGCCGACAGTTGCTCAGCTACAGTCGAAGCTGGCGGGTTATCTCAGCCCGGAAACGGTTGAAGACGTTTATCGGGCGTACCAGTTTGGTGCCGAAGCGCATCAGGGGCAGATACGGCATAGCGGCGAGGATTACATTTCCCATCCGCTGGCGGTGGCGGAAATTCTGGGCGATATGCGGATGGACAGCCGCACGATTATTGCGGCGATTTTGCACGATGTGATCGAGGATACGGATACGTCGCTGACCCAGTTGTCGGCGTATTTTGGCAAGGATGTTGCCGAGCTGGTTGACGGGGTGAGTAAGGTGAGCCAGCTGGAGATTCACTCCAGATTCAACGTCGAGGCGGCGTCGTTCCAGAAGATGTTCATGGCCATGGCCAAGGACATTCGCGTGATTATTATCAAGCTGGCCGATCGACTGCACAACATGCGTACGCTGCGCGTGTTGGAGCTGGAAAAGAAACAGCGCATCGCCCGGCAAACCATGGAGATATATGCGCCGATGGCCAATCGGCTGGGCATGCGCGAGCTGGGGCAGGAGCTCGAAGATCTGGGTTTCGCGTCGCTGTTCCCCAAACGCTACCAGGCGATTTCCAAGTGTATCGCGGCCAACAAGCGCGGCCGAAAACCGGCGGTCAAGGAGCTGTGCGTGGCCATTCGGCAGGGGTTGTACACCGCCGGCGTCGCCGCCGAGGTGCACGGGCGTGAAAAGACGCTCTATAGCATCTACCGCAAGATGCAGAAAAAACGCCTGCCGCTGCGCGAGGTGCAGGATGTCAACGCGGTGCGGGTGCTGACCCGCGACCGGCTGTCCTGCTATCAGGTGTTGGGGATTGTGCATCGCCTGTACAACCCCCGGCCGGAGAGTTTTAAGGACTATATCGCCATCCCTAAAGTCAACGGCTATCAATCGCTGCACACTATCGTGGTGGGGCCGCACGGGCAGCAGGTCGAGGTGCAGGTGCGCAGTCAGGCGATGCATCATATCGCCGAGCAGGGGGTGGCGTCACACTGGCAGTATAAAACCGACGTTGCGGGTGAGCAAAACCCGCAGCAATTGGCGCAGCGGTGGCTTGACAGCTTTCTCGAATCACAGAAAAAATCGGTCGATTCGGGCGAGTACCTCGAACACCTGAAGGCCGATCTGTACCCCGACAAGGTCTATGTTTTCACCCCCAAAGGGGAGATTAAACGCCTGCCGAGGGGGGCGACGGCGCTGGATTTTGCCTATTCGGTGCACTCCGGCGTCGGCAACCGCTGTGTTGGTGCGCGGGTCAATCACGTCGCCGCGCCGCTGCATGAAACCCTGAATAATGGCGATACGGTTGAAATTATTACCGCCCGTTCCGCCCGGCCGCAGCCTTCCTGGCTGAGCTATGCGGTGAGCTCGAAGTCGCGCTCATTTATTCGCCATTATCTGAACCAGCAGAAAGAAAAAGAAGCCCTCAAGCTCGGCGGCAAACTGCTCAAAAAGGCGCTGCGCGACCACGGCTACAAGCGCCTGCGCATCCCGAGCGCCGAAAAAATCAATCTGCTGCGCTATCTGAAGCTGAACGACTGGCAGCAGTTGCTGATCGACATTGGCTTTGGCCGGCGCCTGCCGGTGCTGGTGGCCAAGCAATTCGTCGCGGAAAACAAGGATTCCACCGACGGCAGTCTGCGACATGTTACGTCCGGGATGGCGATTGACGGCACCGAGCGGCTGCTGGTCAACTACGCCAACTGCTGCCATCCGGTCCCCGGCGATGATATTATCGGCACCACCACGGTCGGCCGCGGTCTGGTGATTCATCGGCTGCGCTGCCCGAACTGCAAGGCGATCATGAAGCACCCGGATAATTATCTGCACTTGAACTGGTCCGAGCCGACGCAGGGCAGTTTTCAGGTGATGATCAAGCTGGAAACGCGCAACAAGCCCGGTGTGCTGGCCGGTGTGACCGGCATCATCGCCGAGTTCGATGCGAATATCAATCACGTCACGGTTGACCCCAAGTACGGCAACACCTCGCACATGCGGCTCAACATCGAGGTAACCGACCGCAAACACCTGGCCGATATCATGCGTCAACTGCACGTTGCGCCCGCCGTCATCAAGCTGGCGCGCGCGTAACCCCCGGCGTATCGGCGCAGCGCGTGATGCCGCCATATCGGGTTCTGTTTGTCTGCCTGGGCAATATCTGCCGCTCCCCGACTGCGGCCGGTGGGTTCGCCAAAGTGGTCGCCGAGCGGGGTATGCAGGCGCGTTTCGAGATCGATTCGGCCGGCACCGGCGGCTGGCATATCGGCAAGCCACCGGATGCGCGCGCGCAGCAGGCCGCCGCCGACCGGCAGATCGATCTCAGCCGGATGCGCGCCCGCCAACTGGTTCCCCGGGACGGGCGGCTGTTCGATTATCTGCTGGCCATGGATCGGCAGAATATGCGTGACATCAAACGGATCATCGACCCCCGGGAGCACGACAAAGTGTACTTTTTGCGGCGCTTTGCGGCGGATGACCGGCTGGAGATTGCCGACCCCTATCTGGGCGGTGAAGCCGGGTTTGACCGTGTGCTGGAGCTGATCGAGCCGGCCTGCGAAGGGCTGCTGCGGCATATTCTCAGCCGCCAGCCGCCGCCATGAGCCGGCGCATCGAGATCTCGCTGGCCGGGCAGTATTTGCGCCTGCTGGATGCGGCCAACGTCGAACTGCAACGTTATCCGGTGTCAACCGCCGCCAACGGTGGCGGTGAAATCAACGGCAGTCATTGCACGCCCCGCGGTCGGCATCTGATTCGCGCCCGGATTGGCGCCGGCGCGGCCAGCAATACGATATTTGTCGGGCGCCGTCCGAGTGGCCGGATATTTCACCCGTCGATGCGGCGTACCGAGCCGCACCGGGATTGGATTTTGACGCGCATTTTATGGTTAAGCGGCTGCGAAATCGGTCGCAATCGCCTGGGCGCGGTGGACACCATGCGGCGCTACATTTATCTGCACGGCTGCCCGGACGACGTGGCCATGGGGCGGCCCGGCTCCGGCGGCTGCGTCCGCATGCGCAATCGGGATATCGTGACGCTGTTTGATCGGGTGTCGCCGGGTACGGCGGTGCGCATCGATGATTGAGCAGGCGCTGGGGCCGCTGATGGTGGACCTGCGCGGCGTCAGCCTGACGCCGGCGGAGCGCGCGCTGCTGGTTTCTCCGGCGGTCGGTGCGGTGATTCTGTTCAGCCGCAACTATGCATCGAAACCGCAGCTCACCGCGCTGGTCGCGGAAATCAAGCGGTTGCGCAACCCCTCGCTGCTGGTCGCCGTGGATCAGGAAGGCGGGCGAGTGCAGCGGTTTAAGCACGGGTTCTCGCGTCTGCCGGCGGCCATGAAATTCGGCGTGCTGTTTGACCGCCAGCCCGACCACGCCTGCGAGCTGGCCTATCAGGTCGGTGCGTTGATGGCGTTTGAATTGCGCCAGGTCGGGGTCGATTTCAGTTTTGCTCCGGTGCTGGATCATGCCAATCAGGATAGCCGGGTGATCGCCGATCGGTGTTTCCACCGGCAAGGCGACGTGATTTGCCGCCTGGCCGGGGCGTTTGTCGATGGCATGGCGTTTGCCGGCATGTGCGCCATCGGCAAGCACTTTCCCGGCCACGGCGGGGTTGCCGGCGATTCGCATCTGGAAACGCCGGTGGATGAGCGCGGCTGGGAGGAGCTTGTCGCGCGTGATCTGGTGCCTTTTCGCCGCCTGGGCGACAAGCTGGGCGGCATCATGACCGCGCATGTTTTGTTTGCGCGGATTTGCGCCGAGGTGCCGACTTTTTCCGCCCACTGGATACGGCAGGTGTTACGCCGGCAGCTGGGTTTTCGCGGCGTCGTGTTCAGCGACGATTTGATGATGCAGGGCGCGCAGACCAGCGGCGACAGCGTCGCGCAGCGCAGCCTGAGCGCGCTGCGGGCCGGGTGTGACCTGCTGCTGATATGCAATGCACCGGCGCAGGCAGTGGCGGCGGCGCAGCGGCTGCGCGCCGGGTTTATCCCCGACCGGGATGCACTCGAGCGGCTGCGGCTGCGGGCCGACGGCGCGATGAACGAACAACACGCCGCCGGATTCAAAGCCCGGTTAACCGCGGTTTGGGGTTGACCCGTGGCCGGGTGACTCGTGGTTGAGTGCCCGTGGTTGAGTGAGTTCAGATGGCCGCGTTCGGCTCGACCGGTGTCGGCTCGGTGACGGGCTCGGTTCGGCCGGCAAAAAAGTCGGCGGTGCGCTCATACACCACCAGCAGGCAAGGCAGCAGGAATAGCACCAGCACAGTGGCGAATCCGAGGCCGAAGGCCAGACTGATGGCCATTGGGATCAAAAACTGCGCCTGCAGCGAGGTTTCAAACAACAACGGCAGCAAGCCCCCGATGGTGGTCAGGGACGTGAGTATCAAGGCGCGCAGGCGCTGGCAGGTCGCTTCGACTACGGCCATGCGGTAGGGCATGCCCTGCTGGCGCAGTTTCTTGTAAAACACCAGCAGGATAATCGAGTCATTGACGACGATGCCCGACAGGCCGAAGAAGCCGAACAGGGATAGCAGCGTCACATCATGCTGCATAAACACATGCCCCCATATCGCGCCCACCAGGCCGAACGGGATGATGATCATCACCAGCAGCGGCCAGCCATACGAGCCGAACACCCAGGCCAGCACCAGGTAAATCAGCGTCAGGGCGATCACCAACCCGAGGCGCATGTCTTTCAGGGTTTCGCTGCGGTCGGCCTGTCGCCGGCCTTCAAGGTCAAATTGCACGCCGTACCGGCTGGCCAGCTCGGGCAGAATATCCTGCCGCAACTGCCGGCTGATGAGGTTGGCGCTATTGACCGCCGGGTCAACCTGGCCGACGACTTTGATCGTCAGCCGGCCGTTGTTGTGCCGGATATTTTCAAACCCGCGGTCGAAATCAATGGTAACCAGGTTGCCGATGGTTTCGGTGCGACCGTTGGGCAGCACGATATCGAGCGCCGATAAACTGGTCAGGGTATTGCGTTCGTGGTCCGGCAATTGCACCGTAATGTCGATATCGTCGAAGCCGTCGGACAGCTCCTGAACCTGATAACCGTCGTACGCGGCGCGCAACTGCCGGGCGATAGCACCGACCCCGAGGCCGAGCACTTCGGCGGTCGGGGTCAGCTTGAGCACCAGCTGTTCGCGCCCGTAAGGCGCATTGTCGCCGACCCCGATCACGCCGGGGATATCGATCAGGGCATCCTGCAAGGCCAATGCGGCTTGTTTGGCCTGGTCGATATTTCCGGCCGTGATGCCGATATCGATATCGCTGCCGGGCGGGCCGACCCGGGGCTCGCTGATAGACAGGGTTTCGATGCCCGGCCAGCGGGGCAGCTTGTCCTGCCAGGCGCGGGTGATTTGATGGTTGCGGATGCCGCGCCGGTCGGGGTCTACCAGCTCGACCTGTATCGAGCCGAAATGATCGCCGCTTTTACTGCCTCTGGAGCCCGAACCGGTTTCGTCGTCGTCGCCGGTGGTGGCCCCGTGCCGGAGCATGATCAGATCGACAAACTCTTCGCCCAGCTCCTGCTGGGTTTCGATCAGCGTGCGCTCCGCCAGCTCCAGATAGCGGTTGACCCGCTCGGCCGAGGTGCCGGAAACAAACCCGATATTGGCATAAATGCGGTCGCCTTCGGCGGTGGGGAAGAACTTGAAATTGATGCGGCCGCTGCTGAACCACGCGACGGTGACCACCAGAACGGTCAGCGCAATCGCCAGCGTGGTCCAGCGAAAATCCAGCGCAACGGTGAGGGTTTTTCTGAATATGCCGTCACGAAAACGGTTGAAGCCATTGTCCAGGCGGTGCCGCAGGCGCGATTTTTTGCGCTGCTGCAGCCGGCTGAAAGAATGGGTTAAATGCCCCGGCATAACCAGGAAGCACTCGATCAAAGAGGCCAGGATGACACAGATCACCACTATCGGAATGTCGCGCATAATCGTGCCGATGACACTGCCCACCAGCATCAGCGGCAAAAACGCGCACACCGTGGTCAGCGACGAAGAACACACCGGCCCCAGCATCTGCCGGGCCGCCAATTCCGCGCTCCTTTCCGGCTTGACGCCATTTTCAAATTGCGCCATCGCGTTTTCGCCGACCACAATGGCGTCGTCGACGATAATGCCCAGGGCCATGATCAGGGCGAACAGACTGAGCATGTTGATCGAGCCGCCAATAAAATACAGTATCGCCAGCGCGGCCATAAACGACACCGGAATACCGACCGCAACCCACCAGGCGACCCGGCCATTCATAAAAAAGAATAAAATCAGCACAACCAGCAGGAGGCCGGTCAAGCCGTTCTTGATCATCAGATAAATGCGATCCCGGACCAGCTCCCAGCGGGCGTCGAAATCGATCAACTCGACCCCGGCGGGCAAATCAAGCCGGGTTTGTTCCAGCCATTGATGGAAAATCTGCGCCGATTCCAGGCTGTCGCTGTTGCTGGTCCGATTCAGCGATAATTCGACCGCCGGTTTGCCGCGATAGGAAATCGAGACTTGCCCATCCAGCGGTTTGCGGTTGATTTCGGCGATCGAGCCCAGCGTGATCAAGCGCCCTTGCTGCTCGGCGACGATCGGAATGCTGGCAAACGCCCGCTCGGTTTTGCGTCGCTCCTGGAAGCGCAATTGGCGCGAGGTTTCACCGCGCCCGATTACCCCCATCGGCGCGTCCTGCGACCCCGCTTCCACCCGGCGGCCAATGTCGTCTAGCGACAGCCCCAGCTCGCGCAGCCGTTTGGCCGGAATTTCGATCGCAATTTTTTGTTTCGGCAGACCGCTGATAAACAGCTTGGCAATGCCCCGTTCCAACAGCTCGGTTTCAAATCGATTGACCAGCGTGCGCAGCTCATTGACGTCGTTCGGCCCGGTGACCAGCAGCCTGGCCACCGCTTCGTAGCGGGTGATTTTGTTGACCGTCGGCTGGTCACTGTCGGCCGGCAGATTGCGCACCTGATCGGCGTTTTGTTTGACCTGATCGGTCGCCAGGCCCATCTCGGTTTTGGGATAAAACTCCAGCGCGATGTTGGATACGCCGTCGGCCGAGCTGGAGGTGATATTTTTAATATAATCGACATCGCGCAAAGATTGCTCCAGCGGGACGGTGATTAATTCTTCGACCTCTTCCGCGCTGGCGCCGCTCCAGGTCGTACGCACCATCACATAGTCGAGATCAAAGTTGGGCAGCACCTGGGTGTTGAGTTGTTTGATCGCCCAGAATCCCGCCAACAGCATAATCACCATCAGCAGGTTGGAGGCGACCGGGTGGTGGCTGAACAGGCCAATCAACCCGCCGCGCCCGTCGCTGCGGTGGTGCGGCTTATCGGCAGCGGTTGCCATTACGGCGCCACCTTGACCGCCAGGCCGTCTATCGCCTGCGGCAAACGCGAGCTTAAAATCTGATCACCGTTGTCAAAATCGGCGCCGTCGATCACCAACAACCGCTCGCCGGCCACTCGGCGCTCGCCCAGTTGTTGTATCGGCATTGAGTGCAATTGCTGATCGCGCACCAGATACACCCGGTTACTGCCGTATAACGCATCCGTATCGAGCAAGACGGCATCGGCAATCGGCTGCAACTGCAACTCCAGCTCCAGCGTTCGGCCCAGCTCCGGCAGCGGCTGGTCGGTGCGGAAGAAGGCATCCACCCCCCCCTGCCCGCGGTCAACGCTGGCCGCCACCCGATCGAGCAGCACCTCGGTGCCGGTCTCATACACCTGGGCGCGAATCGGCAGGTCGGCATTCAGCGCCTGTTTTAGCTGGGTGACATAGCGGTTGGGGACCTGGGTGCGAATTTCCAACTGCGTGTCATCGTACATTTGCAGCAGTTGACGACCGCGCTGCACCCGCTCGCCGGGCGACACCGTGACCTGCACGACCCGGCCGGCAAACGGGGCGGCCACGCGGCTGCGGGCGAGGTCGCGCATGGCGCTCTGCAGGGCCGCTTCGGCCTTGTCCAGCCGGGCCTGCCACAGCCGCTGGCGCGAGCTGAAATCGTCGATCGATTGCCGGCGCAGCGTCATCGCGAGCAACTGCCGCTGCTCTGCTTTCAATACGATATCCAGGTTGGCGGCGGTGCCGGCGCGATTGTTCATCAGTTTTTGCGCGCGCTCGACCTCCTTGCGCGCGATGTCCAGCAGGATTTTCTCGCTCGCCAGCGCATTGAGGTCGGCGGCGTGGCGCTTGCTGTCGCTGTCCAGCTGCGCCCGTATTTCCGCCACGTCGGCTTGCCGCTGCAATACCGCCAGTTGACTATCCAACCGGTCGAGCTCCACCAGCACCTGCGCTTGCTCCACCCGGTTGCCCTCCCGCACCCGTACGTGGGTGACGTCGGCCTCGATGCCGGCGGTCAGGGTGACCAGACTGGGGGTTTCGACCTGGCCGAATAACCGCACCGTCGGCGCTACCGACCCCTTCTCGATCGTTTGCACCGACACGATCGGCGGGCGACTGCGCTGTTCCAGCGGCGGCGATTCGCTTTTTCCCGAGTTCAGATAAACAAAGATACCGGCGCCAAAGGCGACAATCAGCAGGGGTAAAATAAATTTAATGACTCTCATAAAGCCGCTGCCGATGGTGCTGTCCGGGTGGGTGGGGGGCGTAGCAACATAGTAGCGTATCCGTCAAATTGAGTGAATTGTTGCCGCAATATCGTGGTTAATTATTGTGGTTAATTATCGTCGTTAATTGGCGTGGTTAGTTGGCGTCGTTAATTGGCGTCGTATCGTCGCTAAACAGGGATTGGGCTGATTTATCGGTAACAGTTTACCGCTGTCATGTCGTATTCTTGGATGATGGCAACGCGCGCCTATCTAAACCGGTTTCCCGCCGCAACCCGTCTGACACTGGTCGGGCCACTGTATCACGGCATTGAGCCATTCCAGCCGCCGGTGGTGTTTGTCGACGGCGGCGCCCGGTATCGGCGTGGGGGCGTCGGGGTTGCGGTCGGTGACGGTGATTCGAGCCCGGTTCGGCTGGATGAAATGCTGCGTCAGGATAAGGACATTTCGGACCTGGGCTACGCGCTCGGACAGATTCCCGAGCACTATAAGGTGATTCGGTTAAAAGGGTTTCTAGGCGGCCGCCGCGACCACGAGCTGTTTAATCTGGGGGCGGTGGATGCGTTTTTAAACCGCCCCGACCCGGCCGCCGCCGTAATATTCGATGACGACCTGTTTTTTGTCGCTCGCGGCGATTGGCGGTTTGAGATTCACGGGCTGTTCAGTCTCGCGTGCCTGTGCGCGGCGACGGTCAGGTTGACCGGCCAATGCGAGTATAGCATTGCCGCCGCGACCGAACTCCAGCCGCTGAGCTCGTTTGGCCTGAGCAATGTGGGCGGCGGTGAGCTGATTGTGCGCTGTAATCGTCCGGTATTCATCCTGCGCAGTGCGCCGGCCACCCGCATCCGCTGGCACGGTCGGTTGCCGGGCCGCCCGCCGGCGCCGCCCGGCGCCGATTGAGTATGCCGGACCCGTTTGATTTTCAGCCGGTGGTGCGACGCTATGCGGTCATGGGCAACCCGATCGGGCACAGCCTGTCGCCGAAAATTCACCATGCTTTCGCGCAGCAGTGCGGCATCGAGCTCGAATACAGCCGGATCCAGGTCGAACCGGGTGGGTTTGAGCAGGCCGTCAGCCACTTCGCCGCCCAGGCCGGGGCGGGGCTGAATGTGACGCTGCCGCTGAAGGAGGCGGCATGGCGGCTGTGCCAGCGGGTCGGGTATCGGCTCAGCTCTCGGGCCGCGTTGGCCGCGGCGGTCAATACCCTGAAATTCGCCGACGATGGCGGTGTTTTAGGCGACAATACCGACGGTATCGGCCTGGTTCGCGATCTCGAGCACAGCCTGCGGGTGCGTTTGCCGGGCCGGCGGGTGCTGATATTGGGCGCCGGTGGCGCCGCGTGCGGCATCCTCGGTGCGCTGCTCGCCAGTCGGCCGCAGCGGGTCTGCATTGCCAATCGCACCGCGCACAAAGCGCATCAGTTGGCGGCCCGGTTCCAATCGCAGCAGGTCGAGCTCACCGGCGGCGGCTATGCCGAGGTTGACGTGCAGCCGTATGATCTGATTGTGAATGCGACCGCCGCCAGCCTGCAGGGCGCGCTGCCGCCGGTCAATGCCGGCTGCGTAGCGCCGCAAACCGTCGTCTATGATCTGCTGTACGCCAGCCAGCCAACCCCGTTTATGCAGTGGGGGCGGGCTACCGGCGCGGCGCTGGTCAGTGATGGGTTGGGGATGCTGGTTGAGCAGGCCGCGGAGTCGTTTTTTCTCTGGCACGAGCAGCGACCGCAAACCGCGCCGGTATTGGCGGCGCTGCGCCAACTGCCGCGGTCGGCGTAACCCGTTTCGACACGGTATGCGCGCGCCGCGCTGCCGTTGACCTTGACGGGTCAGGCGGGGGTTAGAATCTGCTCGCCGGCATAGAGATCGGCCAGCCGTTCGCGCTGCCGGACCAGCTGCCAGTTGGCGCCGTCGACCATCACCTCGGCCGGCCGCGGCCGGGCATTGTAATTCGAGCTCATCACCGCGCCGTAGGCGCCGGCGGTGCGCACCGCCAGCAATCCCCCGCGCCGGATCTTCAGGCGGCGTTTTTTGCCGAGGAAATCACTGCTTTCACAGATCGGCCCCACCACGTCGTAGACGCGCTCGGCGGCCTCGATCGTTTGATCGACCTCGACAATCTGCTGGTAGGCCTGATACAGCGCCGGGCGGATCAGGTCGTTCATCCCGGCATCGACAATGCAAAAATCGGCCTCGGCGCCCGATTTCAAATAGGTGACCCGGGTGAGCAAAATCCCGGCATTGCCGGCAATCGCCCGACCGGGTTCAATGGTGAGCGAGAGCGGTCGATCCCGCTGCTGCATTTTCTGGCGGAGAATCCGGCAATACTCGGCCGGCGAGGGCGGCTGTTCATCCGCATAGCGCACGCCGAGGCCGCCGCCGAAATCGATGTTGTGCAGCGCGATGCCGCGGTCTTGCAGTTGATCGACGAACTCCAGCAGGCGCTCGAGCGCATCCCGGTACGGCGCGAGCGCAACCAGTTGCGAGCCGATATGACAGGCAACGCCCTTGATCACGAGGTTGGGGTCAGCGGCGGCCCGGGCATAGACCTGCATCGCCTGCTCCGGTGCCAGCCCAAACTTGTTTTCACGCAGACCGGTCGAGATGTAGGGGTGGGTCCGGGCATCGACATCCGGGTTAATGCGCACGGCAACGGACGCTTGCCGGCCTTGCTCGCCGGCGATGTCGCTGATCAGCTCGAGTTCATCCTCGGATTCGATATTGAAGCAGTCAATGTCGGAGGCCAGCGCCAGCCGGATTTCCCAGTCCTGCTTGCCGACCCCCGAGAAGATGCTGCGGGCCGGGTCACCGCCGGCGGCTATCACCCGCTGCAACTCGCCGCCGGAAACGATATCGAAGCCGGAGCCCAGCCGGGCCAGCAGATTGAGCACCGCCAGGTTGCCGTTGGCCTTGACCGCGTAGCAGATTCGATGCGGATAATCGCCCAGGGCATCGTCGAAGGCATGCCAATGGCGCTCCAGGGTTGCGCGCGAATACACATAGCATGGCGTGCCCACCTCGGCGGCAATGTCCGCCAGCGACGTCTGCTCGGCAAACAGGTGGCCGGCCTGGTATTGAAAGTGATCCATGGGGCGATTCAGTGCTGCCGCGCGCTCGGTGCCGCAACCGGCATCGACTGCGTGACCGGATTGGCCGTTGCCGCTAGACGGCCGGGCAGGGCGGACGGCATCCGCCGGCGGCGAGCACGCGGTGGGCGGTCATGCGGCAATTCAACCGCTGTCGGCGGCCGTGTCTGACGGCGGCGGCGGCAGGTACAGCGGGCCTTTTTGACCGCAGGCCGCGGTGCTGAGCACGAAGAGGAGCACAATAATCGATTTTTTCATACCGGATCGAGAGTCAGGAGCGGGGCCGGGTGCTCATTTCAGTCGTCAAATTTCGCGGCACGCCGCTGCAATCGCCGCTGCATTTTTCGCGCTGCCGCTTTGACTTGTCGGGGTGCCGTGCCGCCGATATGATCGCGCGAATTGACCGAGCCCTCCGGCGTCAGGACAGTATACACGTCGGCTTCGATGGCGGGACAAAATTGCTGCAAGGCGGCGAGTTCGATCGCCGCCAGCTCGCGTTTTTTTTCCACTGCGAACCGCACCGCGGCGCCAACGGCGGCGTGGGCATCGCGAAACGGCACGCCCTTGCGCACCAGATAGTCGGCCAGGTCGGTTGCCGTGGCATGGCCGCGCGCCGCCGCCGCATGCATCCGCTCCCGGTTGACTTTCAGCCCCGGCAGCATCGCCGTATACACTTGCAGGCACAACGTGACGGTATCGACCGAATCGAATACCGCGGATTTGTCCTCCTGATTGTCCCGGTTATACGCCAACGGCTGCGATTTCATCAGCGTCAGCAGCGCGGTCAGGTTGCCGATCACGCGCGCACTTTTGCCGCGCACCAGCTCGGCCATATCCGGGTTCTTTTTCTGCGGCATGATGCTGGAGCCGGTGCAGAAATCTTCCCCCAGCTCGACAAAGCCAAACACCTCCGAAGACCACAATACCAGCTCCTCGGATATGCGCGACAGATGCACCATGATCAGCCCGGCGGCGGCGTTGAATTCGATGGCGAAATCCCGGTCCGACACCGCGTCCAGAGAATTGCGGCTGGGCGCGGAAAACCCCAGCTCGGCGGCAGTCATATAGCGGTCGATCGGAAAGCCGGTGCCGGCCAGCGCGGCACTGCCGAGAGGGCAGATATTCACCCGTGCCCGGCATTCGGTCAGCCGCTCGAAATCGCGCTCGAACATCTCGTTCCAGGCCAGCACATGATGGCCGAAGGTCACCGGCTGCGCCCCCTGCATATGGGTGTAGCCGGGCATAACGGTGGCGTGCTGCGCGTGCGCCAGCGCCACCAGCTCGAGTTGCAGTCGGGTCAGTTGGCCGCAGATCGCATCGATCTGTTCGCGCAGAAAAAGCCGCAGATCGGTGGCGACCTGATCGTTGCGCGAGCGGCCGGTGTGCAGGCGTTTGCCGGCGTCGCCAATCCGCTCGGTCAGCGCCGCCTCGATATTCATATGCACGTCTTCCAGCGCATCCGACCACGCCAGCCTGCCGGCTTCGATGTCGGCCTGGATTGACGCCAACCCGGCTTCGATGGCGGCGCAATCGGTGGGCGTCAGCACGCCCACCCGGGTCAGCATCCTGGCATGGGCCAGCGAGCCGGCAATGTCCTGCCGGTACAGCCGCCGGTCATGCCCGACCGACGCGGAAAAGCGCTCCATTAACGCATGCGTGGAGGCGGCGAATCGGCCGCTGCGAGGGTGGCGATGGGGCATGATGAGTCCTGAGAGGGGGGACAGTATACCAGCGAACCACCGAAACCCGTAGCCCGGCGACTGCCGTTCGGGTCAATCTGCGGTCGGCCGGAATCGTTGCCAGCCGGTGTGGATGCTGAGGCCGGCTATCAGTCCGGCGGCGGTCAGCTCCATGCACTCTTCGAACGTCTGTGCGCCGAGGGCGTGCCCCGCGCTATCGGCAATCCCGAACAGCCGGATACCGTGCATGCCGCCTTCAACCCATTGGGCGATCACCAGTACGAGCAATGCGGTGACAATGATCACGGCCGGCGCCGAGCGCTGTTTCAGGCCGCCGACGACCCGGCGCGCATCGATCAGGAGCAATCTGCACAGGCTGGCAGCGACAACGGCGAGGACGAGGGCAACCACGAACTTCTCCGCCGCCGGCACCGATTCGCTGAGCCAGAACGGCGCTTTCATGACATTCAATTCGCTGCTCAGGATCTGTTTGCGCAGCCCCAGCTCGCGGAAAGTGCATGCCGCCAGCACCAGCGCGGCGCTCGCCTCCCAACTGCGCAGCCAGCCGCCGGTGCCGCGGGCGGCGGCGGCCAACAAGGCCAGCGCCGCGACAAACCACAGCAGCGCGGACAGGGATTCCACCACACCGCCCTCGGCAATAATGCTGGCCGTGACCGATGGCGGCAGCAGCCAGATGAGTGCGGCGATCAGCAGCCCGCTCAGTGCGAGTACCGTAATGGCGAAAACGGGCATAGGGTGTTCGTCTGGTTTGCGTGTGCGACCGATGGTCACGGACTGTACTGCAACTGCGCCGGAGTGCCAAAGGTTTCTGAACTTATGCAATGCCGCCACCGGCGGGGGTCGGGCACAGCGCTGTTCAGGCGGCTGCGCCCCGGCCGAGGGCGGCGCAGCGCGTATCGAGCCCGACCGCCGGTATTTGACGTCGGACAAAACCGCCGCTTGTGGGTATAATTTGCCCTCCTGCGCTGGCTGCCGGTGAGATGCCGGCGGCGCGCTTGAACCGGCGCCATCCGTCCGGCACCAGGCGAACACTGCGGGCAATGCCACCACCGATAACCATGAAATCAAAAGCCAACCCCGTCGAAGGCAATTTAATTTCCCATTTGGTCGAGCTGCGCGATCGGCTGATGCACAGCCTGATTGCGGTGCTGGTGATTTTTATTGCGCTGAATGTCTTCCCCGGCGCCAACCCGCTGTATGAGCTGCTGGCGCAGCCGTTGATGTCGGCATTGCCGGAAGGCAACAGCATGATCTCGACCGAGCCGCACGGGCCGTTTTTTGTGCCGTTTAAATTTGCCCTTGCCTGCGCGATTGCGATTGCGGTGCCGTATTTGCTGTATCAGCTATGGGCCTTCGTGGCGCCGGGGCTGTACGCGCATGAAAAACGGCTGGTCGTGCCGCTGCTGCTGTCCAGCAGTGTGTTGTTTTATCTGGGCATCGTGTTTGCGTATTTTATCGTGTTCCCGATCATCTTCAGTTTTTTCGCGAGCACGGCGCCGGAAGGGGTGGCGGTGATGACCGATATCAATGCCTATCTCCGCTTTGTCGTGAAGCTGTTTTTTGCCTTTGGGATTGCGTTTGAGGTGCCGGTGGCGGCGGTTTTGATGATCCGCATGGGGGTGACCACGCGCGAGTCGCTGGCCCGCAAGCGGCCCTATATTATTATTCTGGCGTTTGTGCTCGGCATGCTGTTGACGCCGCCGGATATCTTCTCGCAAACCCTGCTGGCGGTGCCGGTGTGGGTGCTGTTCGAGGCCGGGCTGCTGTATTGCAAATACTGGGTAAAGCCGAGCGATAGCGACGAGGACGCGCTTGCAGACGAGCCCGACGACGAGCCGCTCGAGCCCAAATGATGACGGCAACGATTGACTCGGGGTGCCGGGTGCCGCCGCAGGCCGGAACGCCCGCCGGCCGCCGGCTTTCAGGGGCGGTAGCGGCTCCGGGTTCGGCGCGGATGCGCGCTGCGATTGCCGTCTTGTGCGCCGGCCTGTGCCTGCTTTTTGCCGTCGGCGCGGTGGCCGGCGAACTGAAAAATCAATTGCGCGATCACCCGGCGCCGTATCTCGCCCTGCACGGCAACGACCCGGTGGCGTGGCAGCAATGGGACCAGCGGGCGATCGATACGGCGCGTGAGACGGACAAAATCCTGTTTTTGTCCGTGGGGTATTTCTCCTGTCACTGGTGCCATGTGATGCAGCGGGAAAGCTACCGGAATGAGGCGGTGGCGAGTGTGCTCAATCGGCATTTTGTGCCGGTGAAAATCGACCGGGAGCTGGAGGCGGCGCTGGATATTCGGCTGATGGCGTTTGCGCAGCGCATATTGCAACGGGGCGGCTGGCCGCTAAACGTATTTCTGACACCGGACGGGCATCCGATTTATGCGACCCTCTATCTGCCGCCCGACCGGTTTCTGGCCACGCTGGAGCGGTTGCAGCAGGTTTGGCAAACCGATCGGGACACGGTGCGGAAGCTGGTGCGCGCCGAGGTGGTTGCCGGGTTTCCCGATGCGCGTGCCGAGCTCGATACGGCGCGCTCACAGCGCATACTGGCGCAGTCGGTGGACGGCATTTTACGCCGTGCGGATACGTCGCTGGGCGGTTTCGGACAGCAGAACAAGTTCCCGTCGGCGCCGCAGCTCGACTATTTGCTGCAATCACAGCAGGACAAGCCGCGCGCCGATCTGGCGGATTTTTTGCGCACGACGCTGGATGCGATGGCCAATCTCGGCCTGCACGATCAGCTTGGCGGCGGTTTTTTTCGTTATGCGGTCGATCCGGACTGGTTGCTGCCGCATTTTGAGAAAATGCTGTACGACAATGCCAATCTGGCCGGCGTGTATCTGCGGGCGGCGACGGTACTGGATGCGCCCGAGTACGAGCGGGTGGCCCGACGGACGCTCGATTTTATGCGGCGGCGGATGTGGCATGCCGACGGGGCGTTGATGGCGTCGTTTTCGGCGGTGGACGCGCAGGGTGTCGAAGGCGGCGGCTATCTGTGGCAGGCGCAGGAATTGCAGCAGATTCTGTCCGCCGAGGAGTATCGGTTGATCGGGTTTGTCTGGGGCCTGGCGCGTGCGCCCGAGCTGCCGGCCGGCAATCACCCGCGCTGGGTGTATTCGCTGGCCGATTTTGCCCAATTGCACGCCGTGCCGCTCGACCGGGCGCAGCAACGGTATCGCAGCGCAATCGATAAGATGCAGTCGGCGCGGGATGCCCGTTCGCTGCCGGTGGATGACAAGCTGCTGGCCGGCTGGAATGGCCTGGCGCTGGCGGCCTTTGCCGATGCCGCCCGGCTGCTGGGCGATGACGGCTATCGGCAAACGGCGCTGCAACTGCGCGATTTTATCGCCGCACAGTTGTGGGACGGGCAGCAGCTTCACCGCTCGCGCACCAAAGGCCGGGTGCTCGGCAGCGCCTCGCTGGCCGATTATGCCTATGTCGCGCGCGGCTTATGGGCGCTGGCGGAATTAACCGGGGCGGCGGCGGACTATGCGCTGATGGAGGCGGTGCTGCGCCAGGGCTGGCGGCGTTTTCACCAACAGAACGGCTGGCGGCAGGAAGACCGGACGCTGTTGGCGCCGGCGTCGGCGGTCGAGGTGATAGGCGACGCGGCCAACCCTTCGCCCGCTGCGGTGCTGCTCGAATCGACGCTGAATCTGGCCGCTTTGCGGCGCGACCGGGCGCTGAGAAATCAGGCCTTGTCGGCGCTCAATCGCGGCTATCGTCTGCTCGAGCAGGCGCCGTTCTGGCATGTCGGCCAGCTGCGGGCGCTCAGGCTTGCGCTGCGGCCGCTGTCGTGACCGCGCGGCGACCAGCCGGTTTACCCGCTCGGGTCAGGCCGCGCCGACTACCGCACAACTAAACTTTCCCACCGATGCAAGAGCTGCACATCGCGCTGGCACAAATCAATCCCGTGGTCGGCGATCTGGCCGGCAATCGTGAAAAAATGATCCGCCACAGCGTCACCGCGCGGGATCAAATGGGCTGCGATATGGTCGTCTTTCCCGAGCTGTCGCTGGTCGGTTATCCGCCGGAAGATTTGCTGCTGCGCCCGGATTTTCTCGCTCGAGCGGCGCAGTCATTGGCCGTGTTGATGCAGTCTGTGCACGGCATCGCGCTGGTAGTCGGCCACCCGCGTCAGCACGCCGACAAGGTCTATAACGCCTTGCTGGTGATCGAGGATGGCCGGGTGGTTGGCGAATACCACAAACGCCGATTGCCGAACTATGCGGTATTCGACGAAAAACGGTATTTTGAGGCCGGCAGACAGCCGCTGGTGGTCAACCTCCGCGGGTGTCGGATCGGTTTGACCGTGTGCGAAGATATCTGGCACGACACCCCGATGCAGGAGTCGGTCGAAGGCGGGGCGGAGTTGATCATCTCGATCAATGCCTCGCCGTTTCACCACCGCCAGGCCGAGCTGCGCGAACAACAGGTGGTGTGCCGGCAGGCGCGTCGGTTTGGGTTGCCGATCGTGTATGTCAACCAGGTCGGCGGGCAGGATGAGCTGGTGTTCGACGGCTCTTCGATGGCGGTCAATGCCGACGGCACGGTCGCGGCCCGGTTGCCGGCGTTTGAGACCGGCCTCGAGCGCGTGTGTTTTTCGCAGGGCCGTTTTCTCCCCGGCGAGATTGCGCCGCGGTTGCAGGGCGAACGGCTGGTGTACCGCGCGATTTTGCTGGGCGTGCGTGACTATATCGAGAAGAATCGGTTCAACGGGATTGTGCTCGGGCTGTCCGGCGGCATCGACTCGGCCTTGAGTCTGGCGATTGCCGTCGATGCGATTGGCGCGCAGCGGGTATCGGCGGTCATGATGCCGTCGCAATACACCAGCAAAATCAGCCTGGAAGATGCGCAGGCACAGGCGCACCGGCTGGGGGTGCACTATCACGTGATACCGATCCGGCAGATATTTTCCACGGTGAGCAGCCAGCTTGAGCCGCTGTTTGCCGGGCTGCCGACGGACACCACGGAGGAGAATATTCAGGCACGGATACGCGGCCTGCTGCTGATGGCGATATCCAACAAGCTGGGGTATATGGTGCTGACCACCGGCAACAAGAGCGAAATGGCAGTCGGCTATGCGACGCTGTACGGCGACATGGTGGGCGGGTTTTCCGCGCTCAAGGATGTGCCCAAGATGATGGTGTATGCGTTGGCCAACTACCGCAACAGCCAGTCCGGCGTGATTCCCGAGCGAGTGATCCGCCGACCGCCTTCAGCCGAGCTGGCGCCCGGGCAAAAGGATGCGGATAGTTTGCCGGCCTACGATGTGCTCGACGCGATTCTGGAGGCATTCGTCGAGCGCGATCAATCGGCCGGGCAGATCATTGCCGCCGGGTTTGACGCCGCCACCGTGCACCGGGTGATCAACCTGGTGGTGCGCAATGAATACAAGCGGCGCCAGGCGGCCCCGGGGGTGCGGATTACCTCCAGGGCATTCGGCAGAGACCGGCGCTATCCGATCACCTCGGGGTTTTTTCGGCCCGCCGGCGCCGCCGATCGCGTGGCCGGCGATTGAGCGGCGTTTATTTGTTCAGCAGCCGCCATTCCTGGTTGGTCAGCACAAACAGCGGCTTGAAATTGGTTTTGTACGACATCTTGCGGCAGCCGTCGATCCAGTAGCCCAGGTAGAGCCAGTCCAGCTGCATGCGGTTGACGTAGTCGATCTGTTTTAAGATGGCGTACGTGCCGAGGCTGCGCCGGCTCATATCCGGCTCAAAAAAGGTGTAGGCGGCCGACATGCCCCCGTCGGTCAGATCGCACACCGACAGCGCCACCAATTGACAGTCCAGGCGATATTCGAGAAACACGGTTTCGACCGACGAATCGACCATGAACTCGCGATAGCGCTGCGGGTCCGCATGATCCATCGCATCATCGGGATGGCGCCACGCCTGATAGCGGCAATACAGCTCGAAATGCTCCTGCTTGAAACTGCTCGGCACCAGCGTGGTCGTCAGGTCGGCATTTTTGGCGTAGGTGCGGGCCTGGCTGCGGTTGGGCCTGAATTCTTTCGCCGGAATCCGCACCGACAGGCAGGCATTGCAGTTGCGGCAATGCGGGCGATAGATCGTGACGCCGCTGCGCCGGAACCCGGCTTGCAGCAAAATACCGAACAGCTTGTTGTCAACCTTATGGTTCGGATCCAGCAGTATGGTAGACGCCGTTTCCGGGGCAATGTAGGGGCATGGGTGGGGCGCGGACAGGAATAGTCTCGGCTGCCGGGTCTGAATACTCATTGCCGCTCAGGCCGCGTGGTTTTGCAGGGCATGGTCTGGCATGGCATGGTCTGGTTTAAGGCATACATTATGTTCACATCGTGTCCGTGTTCCAGGGGCCGGGTTTTCCGGCTTGTCTGACCCCCGATTCTAAATGCTCCGTGAACTTCTGGCGAGAGATTTGTTGCGCCCCCAGACGCAGCAGGTGCGCCGAGCTGACCTGGCAGTCGATCAGCGTAAACTGCCACTGCCTGAGCTGTTCGATCAATAAAGCCAGCGCCATTTTCGAGCCGTTGCTGACCCGGCTGAACATGCTTTCACCGTAAAAAATGCCACCGATCGCCAGCCCGTACAAGCCGCCGACCAGCCTCCCGTCCCGCCAGATTTCGGCGCAGTGGGCGATGCCGATATGGTGCAATCGAATGTAGGCCGCCTGCATCCCGGCGGTGATCCAGGTGCCGGAATCCGGTTGGCGCGGTTCGGCGCATTTGCCGATTACCTGAGCAAAATCCGTGTCCAGCTTGAATGCATAGTCGTGTTTGCGCAATTGCCGGCGCAAATCACGGGAAGCCGCGAAGCGGTGCGGGTACAGCACGCATCGGGGGTCCGGCGACCACCAGAGAATCGGTTCATCCGGGCCAAACCACGGAAATATGCCGCGGCTATACGCCTGTACCAGCCGGTGCGGGCTGAGGTCGCCGCCGACAGCAACCGGCGCCGCCGCATTGGCGGGCGTCAGTGCGGGGAACGGCTCGGTCGGCGTGGCGAGCAGCCGGGCGATAGCGGTCATGCGGTAAAAATACTCCAGTTAATCGATGGTGTACAATCGGCGCGTGCGAATTCTGGGCATCGAAACTTCCTGCGATGATACGGCGGCGGCGATTTATGCCGGCGACCAGGGCCTGATTGTGCACCAATTGGCCTCGCAGACCGAGCTGCACGCACATTATGGCGGCGTGGTGCCGGAATTGGCCGCAAGAGACCATATTCGCACCTTGCTGCCGCTGATTGATGCCGTGCTGCACGCCCCCGCGAACGCCGGTCGGGCGGTTGACGGCGTGGCCTATACCGCCGGCCCCGGTCTGGCCGGGGCGCTGTTGGTGGGCGCCTCGGTCGGCCGCAGCCTGGCGGCCGCCTGGGGCGTGCCGTCGATCGGCGTGCACCATATGGAAGGGCACCTGCTGGTCTCGATGCTGGAGCCGCAGTCCCCGCAGCCGCCGTTTGTTGCGCTGCTGGTTTCCGGCGGGCATTGTCTGCTGGTTGATGTCAAAGCGATCGGCGACTATGCCATTTTGGGGCAGACGCTGGATGATGCGGCCGGCGAGGCGTTCGACAAAACCGCCACGCTGCTGGGGCTGGGTTATCCGGGCGGCCCGGCGATTGCCCGGGCGGCGGTGCAGGGGCGCGCTGATCGGTTTGATTTCCCCCGGCCGATGATCAACCGCCCCGGGTTGGATTTCAGCTTCAGCGGTTTGAAAACGGCCGCCCGGCATACCAGCCGGAAGCATCAACTGGATCGGCAGACTGTCTGCGATATTGCCCGCGCGTTCGAGGAGGCGGTGGTCGATACGCTGTGCATCAAATCGGTGCGTGCGCTACAGCAAACCGGCAGGCACGCCCTGGTGGTGGCGGGCGGAGTGGGGGCAAACCTGCGCCTGCGCAGCCGGATCAAGGCCGAGGCGGCAAAGTCAGGGGCGCGGGTCTATTGTCCGCGGGTGGAATTGTGTACCGACAACGGCGCGATGATCGCCTATGCCGGCTACCTCCGGATGCGCTCGGGGCAGGCGGAAAACCCGGCTTCCGGCGCTGAAATCAGACCGCGATGGCGGCTGGACGAATTGGCCCCCGCCGGCGCGGCGTGAATGCCGGCATCAGCGCCGGCCCAATCGGTTTTCCCGACCGGCGAGCAGACGGCGGATGTTGTCGCGGTGACGCCAGAATATCAGGCTCGTCAGGGCCAGCGCCATGCCGAAAAAATACCACCCCGGCAGCAGCCACAGCGCCATCACCGGCGCCGCTGCCGCCGCCGCCAGTGCCGCCAGTGAGGCATAGCGGGTGGTCGCCGCGATGAGCAGCCAGACCGCCAGCAGCGTCAGCACCAGAGTGCCGCTGAGGGCGACCAGCACACCGGCGGTAGTGGCCACGCCTTTGCCGCCTTTGAAGCCGAAAAATACCGGATACAGATGCCCGCACACCGCCGCCAGGCCGACCATGGCCAGCACCGGCTCGCTGCTGTTCAACGCGCGGGCGGCGGCGACCGGCAGCAGACCTTTGAGCAGGTCGCCGAGCAAGACCAGGCTCATCGCGGTTTTCCCGCCCAGGCGCAATACATTGGTCGCCCCCGGGTTGTTTGAGCCGGCGGAGCGCGGGTCCGGCAGCCGCATCAGCCGGCAGACAAGGACCGCGCTCGAAATCGAGCCAATCAGATAGCCGAACAGCGGTAGCAGGAGGTCGGTCATGCAACGGGGGATTGAAAAGGTCGGCGCGTCAGGAGTTGCGATACAATCAGATGCTCGTTCGCGGGTGTGCAGGTGTCGGTGCGGTCAATGCCGCCGGCCGCACCCGGCGAGGGAGACGGAATTGTAATGCCCTGAATTGTAATGCCCGAGATTGTAATGGATATCATTTACCTGCATCAGCTGAAAGTCGATTGTGTTATCGGCGCCTATGCCTGGGAAAAACAGCTTACCCAGACGCTGAGCATCGATCTGGATCTCGGCTGCGATATCAAACCGGCGGCGGCCAGTGATCAGTTGGCGGACACGTTAAACTACAAGGAGGTGTCCAAACGGATACAGGAGTTTGTCGGCCAATCGCGGTTTGAGCTGGTGGAAAAGCTGGCCGAAGAGATTGCCGGCATCCTGCTGGGCGAGTTTTCGGTCGCGTGGTGCCGGGTCAAGATCAACAAATTCGGCGCCCTGCAAAACATCGGCGATGTCGGGGTGATCATCGAACGCGGCGATCGAGCCTGATGCACGTGGTTCTGAGTCTGGGGAGCAACATCGAGCGCGGGAAAAACCTGCGCTGCGCGCTGGCCGAAATCGGGCGGCTGTACGGCGAGCTCGACATCTCACCGGTATACGAAACCGCGGCGGTGGGGTTCGACGGGCCGCCGTTTTTGAATCTGGCGGTCGGCCTGCATAGCGCGCACGCGGTCGAATCGATCATGGCCGAGTTGCAGCGGATCGAATATCGCGCCGGTCGCGTCCGCAGCGGCAAAGCTTTCGATAGCCGGGTGCTGGATATCGATGTGGTGCTGTACGGCCCGGCCAACCTGCGTCGGGCCGGCCTCGATATCCCCCGGCGCGAGCTCGACCATTGTGCGCATGTGCTCAAACCGGTGGCGGATTTATACCCCGACCTGTCGCACCCGGTGTCCGGGCGGCGGCTGGCCGACCTGTGGCAGCGGTTCGCCGCCGCACAGCAGACCGTGATAACCGAACGCGCGTTGTTCTGACCACCGGGGTGTTTGCCGCCTGCGGCGGTTCACGCCGCACTGCGATCATCCAGCGCAACGCGCGCGGACAACTGCCAGGGCGCGTCGGTGGTCAGCAGCCGGCGCAACAGCGTGCCGAGCGAGGCGTCCAATCGCCGCAGCAGCCGATCCCACGCCGTTTGGCTTGGTGTATAACTGACAATCATCTCCGCCCCGATCTGCTCTTTCGCCACCTGATCGAGGTCGGAAAAGCCGTCAATCAAGCCGAGTCGATAGGCGCTTTGGCCACTCCAGAGCAGCCCGGAAAAGAGCGTATCATCGGCACGCAAACGGTTTCCCCGACCGGTTTTGACCGCTTGAATGAATTGTTGATGCACTTCTGCCAGGATGCTTTCGACGTGCTGTTTTTCGGCGGCATCCAGCGGCAAAAACGGGTCCAGCAGGCCTTTGTTGCTGCCGGCGGTGAACAGGCGCCTTTCGACCCCGAGCTTGGCCAGGCTGTCGACGAAGCCAAAGCTGTCCAGGCGCACGCCAATCGAGCCGATCAGGCTGGCCGGATGCGCGTAGATCGTTTCGGCGGCGACCGCGACGTAATAACAGCCGGAGGTGCAAATATCGGCAATCACGACATAAAACGGCTTATCCGGGTATTGCGCGCGCAGCCGGCGAATCTGCCGGTTGATTTGCGCCGCCTGCACCGGCGTGCCGCCGGCACTGTTGACGCGCAGCACCACGCCTTTGGCCTGTTTGGCGTCGAACGCCTGCCGCAGGCCGCTGCTGATCAGGTCGGCGCTGACCTCCTCGGGGCCAATCAGGCCGGTCAGTTCGACCACGGCGGTATGGGATTGAAAGCCAAGCTCATGCGTGGATTGCAAGTAAGCGTACAGCAGGCCGCCCAGATACAGCAGGATCAGCACTTTGAAGGCCAGCCCCCAGCGCCGTTTTGTCCGCTTCTCTTTGAGATAGTCCTGCGCCAGCCGGGCCAGAATATCCGCCGTTGGGTCGTGCGCCCGGCCCGCCTGGGCGGCGTTGGGCGGCGGCAACGGCGGCCCGGAATAGGGAGTTTTTCTGCCGAACATGATGCTGATGACGATACGGTACGCGGTGAGCGGGTGTGGTGCCGGGGGCGGATTACCCGCTCAGATGGCCGGGCGACCGGGCTGCCACTGTGCCAATCCGATGCGCTTACGCCGCTGGCGGGGGCGCAGTTTGTGCGAATACCGGAATACTGCGGGCATGCTCGAGCAGGGCGAGCAAACTGGCGTGGGATGACAGCTCGATGCGCTGGCGAAATAACCCCCAATCGAGGTAGCAGGCCAGCCGCAGGTGGGCGTCGTCCAGCTCACCGCCGGTTCGAGCCTGCTTATCCAGCGCCTTCAAGCCGCTGATGACCCGATTCGCCTGCCGCTCGAGGTAGCTGCCGGGGCTGACGGTCAGCCCTTCCTTTTCCAGCAGAAACAGATTGATCGACGCATCGAGCAGCGTGCTGGCCAGGCAAAACAGCTCGCAGTCCTCAACCCGGGGCAGGAACGGCTGGCCGGATTTTTCCCGCACATATTTCAAAATCGAGACCGAATCGGTCAGGAATACATCGCGGTGTTCGAAATAAGGCACTTTTTGCGCCGGCGAGGCGGCTGCGGCTGCGGCGCCGTCTGCTGCCACCAATTGCCAGTCGAAACCACCCTGGGTCAACGCGATGCGACAGTGGCGAACAAAAGGGGAGGTTGGGCTACCATAAAGTTTCATGTTGTCTGCTCCAGAACCGGATCAATGAGAAGACAGGCAGCATACCACGAATGCGCCGCCGCGTGTGGCCCTGCTGTCCACCGCGCGCGGCGATGCGGTCGATTTGTGCGCATCCGGCACCCTATCTTATCCATACCGATTTATAATAGCCGGACTTTAATGGCCGGATTGAATGGCCGCATTCGTTTTCTAACCCGTATCTATGCCAATGAATGATCCCGTCAAAATTCTGATATACCGTTGGGCCGGTTCCTGGGGCCCGTTCAAAGTGTCCATTCCCTGCGGCGAGTGCACGCTGACCAACGACGTCGTGCTGGACACGATGCAGACCGAGCTGGAAGGCGTCCCGGCCGAGCTGGAAGTGCGCGACTGGCTGAGCCATTGGTGGCGGCCTTTATTTCAAGGCGGCTGGCACGCGCCGATTGTCATGGTCGAAGGCAAAATCGTCAGCCAGGGCAAGGCGCTCAATCGCGGCGTGCTGACCCAGACGGTGATCGAGGCGCATGCCGCCCGCTCGCCGATGTCGGGCAACGCCCTGTTCGGCAAGGCGTCCTGCCCGCACTGCACCCGCGCCAAGGGGTATTTGCAGGAGTCCGGGGTCGAGTATGATTATTTTGACGTCGTCAAACAGCCGCGGGCGATGTACGAAATGCTGGCCCGGGTCAAACCGATCGTCGGCCCGAAAACACCGATAACGGTGCCGCAGATCTGGCTGAAAAACGAGTATATCGGCGGCGCCGACCGGCTGTCCGAGCTACTGAGCGTCACGGTCGAGCCGAATACCGACCGCGGCTGGTGCTCGATTTCGCCGGGCCGGCTGGCGGCCAATACCTAGCGCTGCGTCGCGGTCGGTCATCGCCGGTGGCGGCTGGCGTAACCGCGTCGATTTTGTCAGCCTGGCTGGCTTTTTTTAACTAAAAAGCGCGGTAGAGCCGGGTCAAAGAAACCGACGCTGTGCACGCGCAGCATCGATCCGGATAATCCGAAACCACGACCGGAAGCGCCGGTCGATTTCAAGCTGCGCGCCGTGCGCCCGCGTGGCGACGGTACGGGGTGCACACCGCGCAGTCGTGCACCGTTCGCCTGATTGTGCTTCGAGTGGGGCACCCGCGGAGTTGCCGGCATCTGCTGGCTGCTGACTATCCGGCGTCGATCCCGTTCCTGCTCAGGGTCGGCAGCAGGAAAAACAGCTGGTAAGGCCGGCGCACCGAAAACCGGGCGTCAGGAGAGAGTCTGGGCACGCACCGTAAAAACTGCCCACCTCTAAAAAAACGCTTGCAAGCGGTCGGGCAGTTGCTATTATTACCCTGGCACCTGAGCCATGGTTCTACCGCACACTTATAGCTGCGCTGGGATTTAACCACCCCACAGGTGCCGCTACCCCGCTATTTCTTTCCGGCTCGCCCGTCGAAATGAGAGCAGCCGCGTCTCATTTTTGTCGGCGGTCAGCTTCCAGACGATGGTCCAGTCTGGCCCACCCATCAACCCATGTTGCCTGCCAATGCCGTCCGAGCCGCCCTCTCCGCACTTCCCCCCGTTCTAAAGCACGCTGAACGCGCAGCAAGTCGTCCGGCTTGAGGTCGGAATGTCGCGCTTTGGTTTTGGCAATACCATCGGTTGACAGGAGCAGCAGCCTGAGGCCCTGCCTTCGAGTGCGGGAATGCACTTCGGGGGGACGACTGCGACTGGAATATCGACATTCCCAATCTGCTCAATCTGCCGCGCTCGTTGCGTGTTAGGTGCCGGTGCCGCGATGGATTAATGCCCTTTTAACGGCCGTTTTGCCGCGCTTAAACCGGTGTTTAGCCGATTTATTTCGCACCGACGTCGGCAACTCCATCCCGCTATTCGGTTATACTCAACCGGAAAGTCAATTTAGAGTGAGGAAATACCATGACAGAGCTTTCTGTTTTTGCAATTGCGTTGATCGTTGTGGCCGTACTGGTCGTCTTCAAAGGTGTCGTCATCGTCAACCAGGGCTATGAATATACGATTGAAAGACTGGGCCGGTTCACCCGCTCACTGCGCCCCGGGTTTCACGTGCTGATCCCGTTTGTCGATGCTGTGGGGGCGAAAGTCAACATGATGGAGCGGGTGCTGGAGGTGCCCTCGCAGGAGGTGATCACGCGCGACAATGCGGTGGTCAAAGTCGACGGCGTGGTGTTTTTTCAGGTGCTGGATGCGGCCAAGGCGAGCTACGAGGTCAATTATCTGGAAAACGCCGTGCTGAATCTGACCATGACCAATATCCGCACCGTGCTCGGCTCGATGGATCTGGATGAATCGCTGTCCAAGCGCGATCATATTAACGCCGCGTTGCTGATGGTGGTGGATGCCGCCACCACGCCGTGGGGCATCAAAGTCACGCGGATTGAAATCAAAGACATCACGCCGCCGGCCGACCTGGTCGAATCGATGGCGCGGCAAATGAAAGCCGAGCGCAACAAGCGCGCCTCGATCCTCGAAGCGGAAGGCGCCCGGCAGGCGGAAATCCTGCGCGCCGAAGGCGAAAAACGCGCGCTGATCCTCGACGCGGAAGGCGAAAAAGAAGCCGCATTCCGCCAGGCCGAGGCGCGCGAACGGCTGGCACAGGCGGAAAGCGAAGCCACGCGCATGGTCTCGGAGGCGATCGCGAACGGCAATGTGCAGGCGATAAACTACTTTGTCGCGCAAAAATACATCGACGCGATCCAGGCGCTGGGCACGTCGCCGAATCAAAAAATCCTGTTCCTGCCGCTCGAAGCCACCAGTATGCTGGGGGCGCTGGGCGGCATCGGCGAGCTGGCCAAAGAAGCCTTTGCCGGCAAACCGGCCGCCCCTGCCGCACCGCTCAACCCGCCGGCCAATCCGACAACACCGGCATGAGCGAGTTGGTCGCCGGCTGGTCCTGGCCGCAAGCTACCCACTGGGCCTGGCTGGTGGCCGGTCTGGCGCTGCTGGCGTTTGAGTTGGCCGTGCCGGTGACGTTCTTTTTGTGGCTCGGCGTATCCGGCCTGCTGACCGCCGGGTTCGTCTATCTGCTGCCGACGGTCGGCTGGCAAGGGCAGTTTCTGGTGTTTTCCGTTTTATCGGTGGTCAGCATCTACACCGCGCGCCGCTATTTGTTCAAACGCCGACCGGCCACTGAGACGCCGAATCTGAATCGACGCGCGGCCCAATACATCGGCCGGTCGTTCACGCTGATCGAGCCGATCCGCAACGGCTACGGCAAAGTTTCCGTCAACGACAGCCGCTGGCAGGTGGTCGGCCCGGATATGGACGTCGGCGAAACGGTCAAAGTGATTGGCACCGACGGCGCGGTGTTCACGGTAGAAGCGGCCTCGGGGTGCGAATAAACCGGTTGAGGCAGGGCGGAATTGTCGAGAAAATAATGCCGGGCAGGGGTGGTCGGACGGCTTTGTGCTGTTTTCCAGGCTGGCCAAAATACGGGAATAATCAATGTCGCATATATAATACAAGACCTCACCATTGTCTCATAAAACAAAAAATATGAGACAAACCCCCTCAAATGACGTGTCCATGAGACAAAACGAAGTTGCCAACCTGCGTGCACCGTGAACCTCACCGACAACGAAAAGCGCGACGCCGTGAAGCAGTTTGAAGCTGACTTGTTCTCTGCCGAGGCCCGAATCCGAATCGTTGACCGGACCCGCCGGCAAAAGTACCGGTAGACGGGTAGATGCGGAAACAGGCGGTGGGTATGAACGGCGAATAAACCGGTGAAGTAGCGCACGGCGGTAGTGCCGGGTTGCCACCGGTTGAAACCGAGGCGCATAAAAAACCGCGCCATCTGATAAACTTGCACCGTCGCTGTTGAACGTATGGGGGTAGCAATGCTCGAGAAAATCGAATTTAAAAAATTCACCGCGTTTGAAGATCTCACCGTTACGCTCTCACCGGGAATCAATATTTTTATCGGTGAGAACGGCACGGGGAAAACGCACATCCTGAAAGCCGGCTATGCTGCCTGCGATATTTTAAAAGGCGGAGATGATACTGACCCTGACACGATCCGCTTTGCTTTCGCCGACAAAATAAACCGGGTTTTCTATCCGTCCGGTAGACACATAGGGCGTTTGGTAAAGCGCTCACGCGGTCGCCAAAAAGGTGATTTAAAAGTGGTAAGGCGGCTCGAAAAAGGCAAAGTCGGCTCCCTGCATCTGTACATTTCCAACCAAATGAAAGTCCCTGAACGTGCGCGGGTTGTACTTAGAGGATGGAATAAGCGGCCGCTCAAGACGGCCTATATTCCGGTTAAAGATATGCTGGCCAATGCACCCGGGTTTGTTGCGCTGAATGAATATCGGGAAGTGCATTTTGAGGAAGTGTATGTGGACATAATCAGAAACGCCTCCCTGCCGCCGCTGCGAGGGCCAACGGGGGCAAAGAGAAAAAAGCTGCTGGGTAAACTGCAAAAAGCAATGGAGGGCAGGGTCATAACCAAAAATGAAGAGTTTTTTCTCAAAAGCAAGCAGGGCGACCTGGAATTCACGCTGCTTGCCGAAGGCTACCGCAAACTTGGACTGCTCTGGCTGTTGATTCAAAACGGGACGCTGCCGGAAGGTTCGATCCTGTTCTGGGACGAGCCGGAAACCAACCTCAACCCGAAGCTGATGCGAGCCGTTGTCGAAGTACTGATTGAATTGCAGCGGCTGGGTGTGCAGATACTGTTGAGCACGCATGACTATGTGATTTTGAAAGAATTCGATTTGCAGACCAATCGAGAGGACAAGCTGACTTTTCACGGCTTGTACAGAAACCCGGAATCCGGTGAGATTGAAATCTCTGCATGCGATGAATACCTGAAAATAGAACATAACGCCATTGATAATACATTTGGTGACATTGTAGACCGGGAAATCAAACAATCCATGAGGAACCTTGGGAAATGCCAGTAGTAAATACCGATGGGTTTTCTTTCGATTTCACTGATGCACGAGATGCTTTTGTTTTTGATGAAACGGACAAAACCAAGCCGACTTATCATGGCCAGCCAATGAAAGCAGTAGATATTGTGGTTGAGCTTGACCGTGAATATGTTTTTGTGGAGATCAAGGATTTCCATAACCTTGATAGATATAAAGTTGAACTGAAACAGGATGGTGGAGCGGAAGATAAACGTGCGGCTTTTAATTGGTTGAAAAACTATCTCAAATACAAATACCGTGATTCCTATCTCTATCGTCATGCGGAAGGCAAGGCGAATAGACCAATTTATTACATTTGTTTGCTTGCCAACTTTGATAATGCGTTGAATACGCATATGCGAAAAGAGCTAAAACGTGAATTGCCGGTTGGCCAGGCATCCCCACGCTGGCAGAAAGCCATAGTCAAAAGCTGTGTGGTAGTAAACGAACAAAAGTGGAATGACAATTTCCCCAAATGGCCGGTAACTCGGATATAGCCTTTCATGTCTCTGACAGAAAACGAAAAGCGTGACGTTGTGAAGCTGATTGAAGCCGACAAGCCGCTGCCGGACAAGTATCGCTTCCTGCTGTTTGATGACAAGCGCGAGGTCGAATTGGTGTGGAACGGCAAGAGCAAAATCATCGTGGATAACGGGCAGATTGTACGTACCGGTAAAGACAAAACCGGTAAAATAACCCGCGAGCTATTAATCAAACACTGGACCGATTGGATAGACTACTGGGCCGTGGATTTCGATTTTGAAAGCAAACGCGAAATCATCCGTGTGCGCAACGAAGACACCGGCATGACCGAAGAACAATGGAGCGGAGATTACATATTCGAAAACGAATGGCAGAGTGTCCGCACCAGAAAAGACCGCTCGCTGGAACTGACCAGTGTAGCCCATGAATGCCCACCGGGGCGGCGCAAGATTGCCGTCAAAGTGGTGGATATATTTGGCAATGATACGATGAAAATTGTGGAGGTGGGGGTGTGAAGATAAAATTGAAAAATCTTGGGGCATTACAAGAAGCAGAATTTGAGTTGGCAGATCTCACGATTATTTGTGGTGAAAACAATACTGGAAAAACTTATGCAACTTATGCACTCTATGGCTTTTTGACACAATGGATGAGTTTGTCGGATAGGATATATAGTTTGGCTGGATCACGCAGTCGTATCAACAAGTTGGTGCGAGACGCTGTTGAAATTTTGGTGAAGGATGGAGTGGTAATATTAGACCTAATGGATCATATTAAATATGCCAGAAATGATCTTGCGGACATGTGCGAAGTATATACACATAAACTTCCGGGTGTATTCTCCTCTCACCCTGAAAGGTTTGATGATGCGAGTTTTTTGATAGAAGTGGATAATAATAAATATTTGGAAAATAGCTTACTACGCCTTGATTTTAAGAGTTATGGTCCTTATTTAAATTTCGAAAAAAACACGGATGATAAAAATATCAAGATATCTCTATCAATGCCCAGAGAAAGATTAGATTTGTTGAACCGTACTAAAAGACTACATGTTTATATTGCTAGAACTAGCTCACAGGCTATTTTTTCCATACTGTTTCCGAATGTCTTTGTCTCTAGTGCAGAACGAACCGGAGCAGCTATATTTGAAAAGGAGTTGAATTTTGCCCGTAACAGATTGTTAGAAGAAATGACTAGTGCGGATGAAAAAAAGGATTTGCGTAAATTGCTATCAAAATCATATCAAGGCTACGCACTTCCCGTTATGGACAACGTTGAATTTGTTCGTAAACTTGGTAATATTTTCAAGGATAGTAGCTTTATAGCTGAAAAGCACCCGGAAATATTGAATGACTTCGCTGATATAATCGGTGGTGATTATTCCGTACACAGACAAATTGGACTCCGATACAGGCCGAAAGGCAAGAGTTTTAAATTGTCCATGGATGAAAGTTCGAGTTCGGTTCGATCTTTACTGGATATTGGGTTTTATTTGCGCCACCAAGCTAAAGTTGGCGACTTGTTAATGATAGATGAACCAGAGTTGAACCTGCATCCGAAAAATCAAAGACGGATTTCTCGTTTGTTCGCTCGACTCGTCAATTTGGGTTTGAAAGTTTTTATTACTACGCATAGTGATTATATTGTCAAAGAATTTAATACCTTAATTATGTTAAATCGAGACATGCCGCATTTGAAAAAAATTGCAAAAGAAGAGGGTTATCATTCTGATGAATTGTTGGATATAAACAGGGTGAAACTATATATATCTAAACGTGCTTCAATAAAGCGTGAAAACAAGCAAAGAAAATCTATGTGCCAAACACTTGTTGCTGCAAATATAAGTCAAGAAGAGGGTGTTGAGGTTGATAGTTTTGATCAGACAATCAATAAAATGAATGAAATTCAGGATAGTATTATGTGGGGTTACGACAAGAATGATGGCAATGAATGATATTCAGAAACTTGGTTGTATGATTGAAGACAGCGCCCTTGTTAAAATCAGCACTAATGGTAACAGGTCGTCAGTTGATTTAATTGGATCGTGTAAAACTAGATTTAAAATTATAGGGCTATCTCAAGATTCTATCGTAATCAAAGCTGATAAGTTTCCGACTCCAAAAGGCTTTTTTAGGGGAGTAAAAGGTGAAAATAAGAGAGCTGATTTTATTATTATTTCAGATAAAGATAACCATAAATGGATTGTCTTTATTGAAATGAAAAAGAGTAAAATAAAAAATACAGATGAAGTCATTAAGCAACTTAAAGGAGCAGAATGTGTACTCACTTATTGTCGTTGCATCGCGAAGAGATTTTGGGATTGTAAAAAACTTCTGGATGAAAAAGAATATATGACTCGTTTCATTCACATAACTACGGGCAATATAAGAAAAAGACCAACGAAGCATTCAAATACCTCTATGCATGATAGGCCAAAAAATATGTTAAAACTAGGAAACTTAACACGCTATGAATTCAATAAACTTGTAGGGAAAAACCCAGTATAATAATATTGCTTTGCCTTGATTTCCCAAGATTTGTCAATAATTCAAATAAATATAGATCAATTTCAACAACTGAACTTCGATCGAGGTGCCCGAAGCGAAATATTTTTTATGATGAGATGAAACAAACAATGCACTACCAAGAAATTGCCAATACTGTCCTCGCAGCCCACCCCGACACCCAGGCCATCTACCTCTACGGCACCTGGGGCACCGAATACCAGCGGCGGGATAGCGATATAGATATTGCCGTGTTGTTACCATACGAACAGGCAAAAGAAGTGGATTCTCGGGACTGGCGGTTGCTTGCGACTGAGGTGGCATTGACTGCAAAAGTGGAGTATGCGGATTTGATCAATTTGCGTTGCGTTAATACGACTTTTCAGGCGGAGATTCTACGCACAGGAAGATTGATACAATGCGCTGATGAAAAAGTACGACTTCGCTTTGAGGTTCAAATTCTGTCCATGTATCAAAAACTAAACCGGGAGCGGGCGGAAATCCGCAGTGAAATCATCAGAAGCGGGCGGGTGTATGCGCAATGAGTGAAATCCTGATTGCCAAGCAGGGAAGTATTGAGCATTGTGTTCGGCGTGCCCGTAGCACGTGGGATAAACCGTCTAATCTGCCGTTTGACGAAGATTACGACAAGCAGGACATTGTTGTTTTGAATCTGCAACGAGCGTGCGAGCAGGCTCTGGATATGGCAAACCATATCATACGCGAGAAAAAATTAGGTTGGCCGTCTGACAGCGCCGATAGTTTTTCCCTGTTGAGCAAAGCCGACATCATAAACGCCGAACTGGAAAAGAAAATGGTCGGCACGGTGGGATTCAGGAATATCGTGGTTCACGAGTACCGGGATATTGACTACAAACTGGTGGAGCAGATTGTTAAAAAACATGCCGATGATTTGATTGAATTCGCCGGTATTCTGGTTGCCTCGTCGACGTAGCGCTGCCTGATGCCGCTTCCGCCCGGTTTCCCCGCTTCCCCCCACGATATTCTCGACCCCGGCGCCCGTTGGGTTCCGGGTGAGCGGGATGAGCGCATGGAGAAATTGCCGCCGCTGGTACAGCAGTTGCGCGAGCAGGTCAAGATTTGGCGTGATAAAAACTATGAAGGCGCGACCGACACCGGCCGCAGCCTGCTGCACTGGTGGTTTCGGGAGGAACACCTGCTGACCGGAGCGGACGGGATAGCGCGGGAATTTCGCTACTACTTCGCGCAGCGCGAGGCGATCGAAACGATTGTTTACCTGTATGAAGTTGCCGGCGTCAAAGATAAATACGACATGATGCGTTTTGATTCTTCCGGCGCAGTTTCCACCGGAATGTTCGACGAGGACTGGCTGCGGTTTGTCATCAAGATGGCGACCGGCAGCGGCAAAACCAAGGTGCTGAGCCTCGCGCTGGCGTGGTGCTATTTTCATAAACGCATAGACGGCGACAGCCACGCCGAGCAAAAAGAGCACGACAGGCAACGAAGCGCCAGACTGAATGTGCTCGGCATCGAGGTGATTCGCTATACAGATGAGGAGGTACTGAATAGCCTGACCGGAGTATATGATGATTTGAAAAAGCACCTGGCGGCACGGGAATCCCCTGAATCCCCCTTGTCAGGGGGACTTGCAAAGGTAGCGGTGGAGCTGACCGACTTCTCGGTGCACTACTCGCAGGGCAGCATCGCCGGTGCCGAAGAATCCGTGAAAAACGGCAAGAGCAAAATCGTCGCCGACCACGGGCAGATTATGCGCATCGGCAAAGACAAAACCGGTAAAATAACCCGCGAGCCATTAACCAGACACTGGACCGATTGGATAGACTACTGGGCCGTGGATTTTGATTTTGAAAGCAAACGCGAAATCATCCGCGTGCGCAACGCAGACACCGGCGTGACCGAAGAACAATGGAGCGGGGATTACATATTCGAAAACGAATGGCAGAGTTTCCGCACCAGGAAAGACCGCTCGCTGGAATTGACCAGTGTAGCCCATGAATGCCCGCCGGGGCGGCGCAAGATTGCCGTCAAAGTGGTTGATATATTTGGCAATGATACGATGAAAATTGTGGAGGCAGGGGTATAATATCTGCACTGTAGCCCGGTGGGATGGATGAACCAATCCGTTTGCTCCTTAGTTTCGAGGAAAAATGATGAGTGATTTGCGTGAATTTATTATAGAGAATGTGCGTTGTTTCCACGGCAACCAGCGGGCCGATATCCGGCCCGTTACCTTGCTTGTCGGCGAGAACAGCACCGGGAAAACCTCTTTTCTGGGAAGTTACCGGACGCTACTTCAAATAATGCGTAGGAGAAGCCCTTTCTTCATAGATTCGGTCATACTAGGTAATCTCAATTTCAATCTGGAGCCTTTCCAGATGGGGGCGTTCAGGGATATTGTTCGAACAAAAAGAGGAAAATCCGATGAATTAGATACCTTCGTACTGGGTTGCGGTGTTAACAAAGACGATAAGAAATACGATATATTGCTTACTTTCGTTGAAAAAGGATCGGAACCGACCGTCTCATCGTTTTGTTTCAAATTCTCCTCCAAATCCTATTTGAATATAAAATCCAGGACGGATGAGGAGTGCATTCTAGAAATACCGGGTCATGCTATAAAGTCGAACGTTTCCCTGGGGCATTATTTGAATTTGGATTTCATCGATTATCTGTTGAATGCACCCGATGTAGAAAGCTTGATGGATATATTCGATGTATCAAAAAAAGAGGCTAAAATACTTCGTGAGTTTATCCAAAAAGAACTTGATATAAAACCTGTGCGGGGAAACGGTCGATCGAGAAGGACGTTTTTCTCTCTATACCTTGAACCAGAGCAAGAAAAATCAATTGCCCCGTTACGCTCCAAACCAAGACGCACCTATGATCCGATAACCGAGTCACCCACATCAGAAGGTGAACATATTCCCATGTTGATGATGCGTTTGCAACGCACCAAAGATAAAGACTGGGATACATTGCATGATGATTTAGTAGAATTCGGTCGCCAATCGGGGTTATTTTCTGAAATTAAAATCAAGAGTCACGGAAAGCAGATTAATGATCCGTTTCAGTTGCAGATAAAAATTAGAAAAGGCCCGCAGGCCAACATCATGGATGTTGGGTATGGAGTCAATCAAATACTGCCCATTTTGGTTGAGATCATGCACTCCGAGAAAACAACATTTATGTTACAGCAGCCAGAAGTTCATCTCCACCCACGCGGTCAGGCGGAGTTTTCTACTTTTCTGGCAAAATCTGTTGCAAAGAAAAAGCACTCCTTTTTGATTGAAACGCACAGTGACTACATTATTGACAGAGTGCGAATCTCGGTGCGTGATAAAATCATAAAGCCGGAAGATGTGTCTATTTTGTATTTTGAACCTGAAGAGAAAGGAGGCACTGTAACCATCCACAATATAAAAGTAGATAAACAGGGAAATATTAAAAACTCTCCGCCGGGCTATCGTGACTTTTTTATGAGAGAGACCGATAAAGTACTTGGATTATAGTGACGGAATTTAGTTATGTGTATCATCATTGACACCGACAGGATGCATAGATTTTTTCATGAACCTTTGGTAGAGGATGCAATTCCTATCCATACCTGGCTCCAGAGAGGGGGAGCAGTAGCTTATTGTACTGTTGGAAAATACAAGCAAGAACTGGAAAAATTTGATAACAAGGGTAGGAGCAAGTTGCTTGAGCTTCAGCGTAACGGAAAGGCGTTTTTGGTTAATGACCAAACAGTCATTGCGGAAAAAGAAAGCCTGGAAAAGACGGATGCCTGCATCTCCAATGATATTCACATTCTTGCCCTGGCAAGAGCAAGCGGAGCCCGACTTCTCTATACCGGAGATAATGCTCTAAAGAGAGACTTCAAAAACAAAGAAATCATCGACAGTCCCAGAGGTAAAATATACTCCGGCGCTGCAAATAAGACACTCTTAAAGCCAAATTCATGTAGAGGCTCTGTTTAGGAAATGTATTCAACCCGAGCTCCAATGAGCGTTATCCCAAAGTCTCTTACTTAGAGTGCGTCCCACCGAGAAAATCGTCGATACTGTCCTCGCAGTCCACCCGGACACCCAGGCCGTCTACCTCTACGGCACCTGGGGCACCGAATACCAGCGGCGGGATAGCGATATAGATATTGCCGTGCTGCTACCGCACGCAACGGCGCGCACCATCGATATTTGGAAATGGGGCCTGCTATCTGTTCAAGTGGCATCGTCCGCCGAGGTGGAGCGTGCTGATTTGATCAATTTGCGTTGCGTTAATACGACTTTTCAGGCGGAGATTCTACGTACAGGAAGATTGATACAATGCGCTGATGAAAAAGTACGACTTCGCTTTGAGGGTCAAATTCTGTCCATGTATCAAAAACTAAACCGGGAGCGGGCGGAAATCCGCAGTGAAATCATCAGAAGCGGGCGGGTGTATGCGCAATGAGTGAAATCCTGATCGCCAAGCAGGGAAGTATTGAGCATTGTGTTCGGCGTGCCCGTAGCACATGGGATAAACCGTCTAACCTGCCGTTTGACGAAGATTACGACAAGCAGGACATTGTTGTTTTGAATCTGCAACGAGCGTGCGAGCAGGCTCTGGATATGGCAAACCATATCATACGCGAGAAAAAATCAGGTTGGCCGTCTGACAGCGCCGATAGTTTTTCCCTGTTGAGCAAAGCCGACATTATAAACGCCGAACTGGAAAAGAAAATGGTCGGCACGGTGGGATTCAGGAATATCGTGGTTCACGAGTACCGGGATATTGATTACAAACTGGTGGAGCAGATTGTTAAAAAACATGCCGATGATTTGATTGAATTCGCCGGTATTCTGGTTGCCTCGTCGACGTAGCGCTGCCTGATGCCGCTTCCGCCCGATTTCCCCATTTCCCCTCACGATATTCTCGACCCCGGCGCTCGTTGGGTTCCGGATGAGCGGGATGAGCGCATGGAGAAATTGCCGCCGCTGGTGCAGCAGTTGCGCGAACAGGTCAAGATTTGGCGTGATAAAAACTACGAAGGCGCGACCGACACCGGCCGCAGCCTGCTGCACTGGTGGTTTCGGGAGGAACACCTGCTGACCGGAGCGGACGGGATAGCGCGGGAATTTCGCTACTACTTCGCCCAGCGAGAGGCGATCGAAACGATTGTTTACCTGCATGAAGTTGCCGGCGTCAAAGATAAATACGACATGATGCGTTTTGATTCTTCCGGCGCAGTTTCCACCGGAATGTTCGACGAGGACTGGCTGCGGTTTGTCATCAAGATGGCGACCGGCAGCGGCAAAACCAAAGTGCTGAGTCTCGCGCTGGCGTGGTGCTATTTTCATAAACGCTACGAACCGGATTCCAGACTCGCGCGCAATTTTTTGATTATCGCGCCGAATATCATTGTGCTGGATCGGCTGAAAAAAGATTTTGACGGTTTGCGGATTTTCTATGCCGACCCGGTGCTGCCGGACAACGGCTACCACGGGCGCAACTGGCGGGATGATTTTCAGCTTGCGGTGCATTTGCAGGACGAGGTGCGGGTGGTGCGCCCCATCGGCAATTTGTTTTTGACCAACATCCACCGCGTGTATTCCGGGGATGACCTCCTGCCGTCGCCGGATGATGAAAATACCATGGATTATTTTCTGGGCCCCAAGCCGACCGGCGCGACCACCGATTCGAAAGTGGACCTCGGCGTGATCGTGCGCGATATAAATGAGTTGGCGGTGTTCAACGATGAAGCGCATCACATCCACGCCAACGAGTTGGCGTGGTTCAAGTCGATCGAAGACATCCATAACGGGTTGAAGCAGAAGGGTGGCGGGCTTGCGTTGCAGGTGGATACCAGCGCCACGCCCCGGCACAACAACCGTGCGATTTTTGTGCAGACGGTTGCTGACTATCCGCTGGTGGAGGCGATTGCGCAAAACGTGGTGAAGCATCCGGTGATTCCGGACGCCGACAGCCGCGAAAAAATGGAGGAGCGCAAAAGCAGCAAATTCTCGGAGAAATTTGCCGACTACTTGAATCTCGGCGTTATGGAATGGCGCAAGGCGGATGCGGAGCATCGCAAGATGGGCAAGAAAGCGATTTTGTTTGTGATGACCGACGATACAAAGAACTGCGATGAAGTGGCCGGATATCTGGAAAACACGTATTCCGAATTGAAGGATGCCGTGCTGGTGATTCATACAAAAAGGAATGGCGAGATTTCCGAGTCGTCTTCCGGAAAAGCGAAAGAGGAGTTGGAAAAACTACGCAAACAGGCCAACGACGTTGACGCTATGGACAGCCCCTATAAGGCGATTGTCTCGGTGCTGGTGTTGAAAGAGGGCTGGGATGTGCGCAATGTGACGACCATTGTCGGCCTGCGCGCCTATTCTGCACAGAGCAACATCCTGCCGGAGCAAACTCTGGGACGGGGGTTGCGGCGCATGTATCCCGACAACGACGCCGAGGAAAAACTGAGTGTGATCGGCACTGGCGCTTTCATGGAGTTTGTGGAACAGATAGAGCAAGAAGGCGTGACGCTGGAGCGGGAAAAGATGGGCGAAAACAGCGACCCTAAAACGCCGCTGGTGATCGAGGTGGAGCGGGAAAATGAAAACAAGGCACTCGATCAACTCGACATTCTGATTCCGGTGCTGGCCCCAAGAGTGTATCGGGCATACGATTATCTCGACCAACTGGACAGCAAAAATTTTGAATACAGGAAAATTGCCTATCGGCAATTCGACGCCGCTCAGCAACGGAACATTGTTTTTCAATACCTGGCGAAAGCCGAGAAAAGTCATGCCACCGTGCTGGATGCCTCCGGTGTTTCCGATTACCGCTCGATCGTGGGCTATTTCAGCCGTTTGATCATCAAGGAGTTGCGATTGGTCAGCGTGTATGATGTGGTGTACGACAAGATCAAAACCTTCATCCGCGATGACTTGTTCGAGCATCCGGTTGATTTGGACGATCGCAACACGCTGCGCAATCTTTCCGAATCGGTGGCGACGCAAACCGTGATAGAGACCTTCACCCGGCAGATAAATGCACTCACCTTGCAGGATAAGGGGCATACCGAAATTCGCGGACACATCCGGGTTGCGGCGATGCGGCCGTTTGTCGTCAGGCGGCAAGCATGTGTCATCCCACAGAAAAGCGTATTCAACCGGATTATCGGCGACAGCGCGTTGGAATTGCGGTTCGCCGAATGGCTGGAGCGGTGCGACGACATCGTTTCCTACGCAAAAAACTACTACGCCGTGGGTTTCCGATTGGACTATGTGAATGCCCGGGGCGAGCTGGCCAATTACTTCGCCGATTTCATTGTCAAGAAATCCGAACAGGAAATTTTTGTGATCGAAACCAAAGGCCGGGAAGAGTTGGACCTGCCGCAGAAGATGGCGCGGCTGGGGCAATGGTGTGCGGATGTGAATCAAGCGCAGTCGGCGGCGGCGTACCGTTTTGTGTATGTGGATGAGGTCGGTTTTGACCGCTATCGGCCAAAATCCTTTGCCGGGCTGGTGGACGGCTTTCAGGAATATCAATCTCCTTAGCCCCCTTGGCCCGTCGCGTTTGACGGGCGCACATTTCCCACCGGCTTCGCGCATCCCGACTATCGGCGTATTGGGCTGCCGGATGGCGGGCAATCTGCTTGCGTTTGAACCGCCGGGGCGGCTGGCAGGCGTATAATCGGCCGCTATGAGACTGCTGCCGCTGTTGCACCGATTTTCCGGCAAGCGCTGCCTGATGGTGGGCGCGGGCCGGATTGCCGCTCGCAGAGTCGCCGCGTTGCTGCAGGCCGGCGCCGTGGTTGACGTGGTTGCCGTCGAGGTGCAGCCGCCGCTGCGCGAGACGGTATTGCAGCACGGTGGCAGCATAACGCAGCGCGCCTATCGAGCGGGCGATATTGCCGCCGGGCTCGATCTGGTGGTGGCGGCGACCGATGACCGCGGGGTTAACCGGCAGGTGGCGGCGGATTGCCGGCGGCTGGGTGTTTTGGTCAACGTGGTCGACGACGCCGGCTTATGCGATGTGGCGTTTCCCTCGGTGATCGATCGCCACCCGCTGATGATCACGGTATCCAGCGGCAGCGCTTCGCCGATATTGTCGCGCCTGCTGAGCCAGCGCATCAATGCGCTGATTCCGAGCGGCTACGGCCGGCTGGCCGGTCTGGTTGGCCGCTTCAGAAAAAAAGTCCGCACGGCGATCCCGCAGGCCGAGCGGCGCAGTCAGTTCTGGCAGCGGGTGCTGCAAGGGGTGGTGGCTGAAAGCGTGTTTTCCGGCCGCATGGAGCAGGCCGAACGGCTGCTCGAGCGCGCCATTCGCGCCCCCGATACGGTGCGGCAAACCGGTGAGGTGTATCTGATCGGCGCCGGGCCGGGCGACCCGGATCTGCTGACGCTGCGCGCCTTTCGGCTGCTGCAAAAAGCCGACGTGGTGATCCACGACCGGCTGGTGTCGGACAAAATTCTGCACTTGCTGGACGAGCGCACCGAGCTGATTTATGCCGGCAAGCAGCGTAGCCGGCATCACGTGCCGCAGGAGGACATCAACGCATTGCTGGTCAAGCTGGCCCAACAGGGCAAGCGGGTGGCGCGCATCAAGGGCGGCGACCCGTTTGTGTTCGGGCGTGGCGGCGAGGAAATCGAGCAGTTGAGCGCGCACAATATCCCGTTTCAGGTGATCCCCGGCGTGACCTCGGCGAACGGCTGCTCCTGCTACGCCGGCATCCCGCTGACCCACCGCGACCATGCGCAATCGGTTTGTTTTGTTGCCGGGCAGACCCGGGACGGTCAGCTGCAATTGAACTGGCCGCAATTGGCGGCTGAAAATCAAACCCTGGTGTTTTATATGGGGCTGCATAGCGTCGCTGAAATCTGTCGGCAGCTGATACGGCACGGCCTCCCGTCGGCCTGGCCGATTGCGCTGATCGAGAAGGGGACGCAATTGGATCAGCGGGTGCTGACGGCGACCCTGGCGACGATGCCGGCGCGGGTGGCCGCTGAAAACATCGAATCGCCGGCCTTGCTGATTGTCGGCTCGGTGGTGTCCCTGCACGACAAGCTGGCCTGGTTCGACCGGCCGGCGGTGCAATAAACCCGGCCGGCGCGGGTGTTCGGGCGCGTCAGACCCCGCGCCAGCTATACAGCGCAAGCAGGCCAAGCACGCCCAGCCACAGCAGCAGCCCGCGCTCGACCAGCCTGGTCGCGCGCTTGATGTCGGCGCAGCGCACCGCGTGGCCACAGCCCAGCCAGGGCTTGTCCCGCAGCACCCCGGCGTACGGCATCGGGCCGCCGATGCGAATCCCCAGCGCGCCGGCGCCGCTGGCCATGACGATGCCGCCGTTGGGGCTGGTGTGCCGCCGGCCCTGCTCTCGCCAGCACCGCAGCGCGCCCGGCAGATTGCCGCACAGGGCGCAGGTCAACGCGGTCAGGCGCGCCGGAATCCAGCCTAGAATATCGTCCAGCCGGGCCGGGATGGCGCCGAAATAGTCAAAGCGCGCGCTGCGGTAGCCCCACATCGCATCCAGGGTGTTGATCAGCCGGTGCAGCAGCGCGCCGGCCGGGCCGAGTACGGCGTACCAGAACAAACAGGCGAACACGCAATCGAGCGCATTCTCGAATACCGATTCGATCGTCGAACCGCTGATTTGCCGCCGCTCCAGCGCCGCGGTGTCGCGGCTGACAATCAGCGCCAGCTGGCTGCGCGCGGTCGGCAGGTCGTTGCTGCGCAGCGGCTCGACAATAGCGGCGACGTGTTGTTTTAAGGATTGCCAGCCGATCACAAAGGTCAGAATGGCGACGTCGACCGCATACTGCGCCACCGTGCCGTCCAGCGCCCGTTGCAGCCATGCCAGCAGGCAGACCGGCGGGGCGACGACCAGCAGGGTGGCGACCGCGCCGTTGATCCATCTGCGCGTGTTGCTGCCACGGTTCAGGCGGCCTTCCAGCCGGTCGGCCAGGTTGCCGAACCCGATCAGCGGGTGATGGCGCGGCTCACCCAGCAGCCGGTCGAGCAGCAGGGCCAGCAGACTGACGGTAAAAATCATCGTTCGGTCATCGCGGCGGGCGGCAGCGGGTCACGGGGGGTGGCGCTCGCATCGAGCGGCATCCCCGATACCGGGCGGCGTGCAATGCATCCCGCGGCACGGGGCGTCAGGCGATATTGCGCCGCACCGACAAACCGAGCTGTCGGCAGAGATAATCCAGGTCCAGCTCGGTTTCCAGCATATCCGCCAGCCGATCGATCTGCCGTTCACGCAGCGCGGTGTAATCGCCGGTCTGCGGGTTTTTCAGGCCGGCCCACTCGAGCAGACGAGTGCAGGCGGCGGCGTCATCGAACAGGCCGTGCAGATAGGTGCATATTATCCGGTTGTCGTCGGCAATGGCGCCGTCAGCATGATCGCCCAGATCGACGGCGGGCCGATGCAGTGCCGCCCCCCGCGTGATGCCCATGTGAATTTCATAGCCTTGTACCGATACCCCCCCGAGCAGCAGCGTCCCGCTGACCCGGCGCAATTGTTTGCGGGCGGTCAGCGTGGTGGCAAAATCCATCAACCCAAGCCCCGGCTGCGAGCCCGGCTCGGATTCGAGCCCTTCGGGGTCGTGTATTTGCCGGCCAATCATCTGATAGCCGCCGCACACCCCGATCAGCTTGCCGCCGTAGCGCAGGTGTTGTTCAATCGCCGCCTGCCAGTGATGGGCCCGCAGCCAGTCCAAATCCTGGCGGGTGTTTTTGCTGCCCGGCAGGATGATCAGGTCGCACGGCGGTATTGCCCGGTTGGCGCCGACGAATACCAGCTCGACCTGCGGATGCAGGCGCAGCGCGTCGAAATCGGTATGATTGCTGATGCGCGGGAGACGCGGTACGACAACGCGCAGCGTTTGCCCGGCGCAGTCGGTATAGGAGCGCTGGTCTACCGCGTCTTCGGCTTCGATGTGCAGCCCCTCCAGAAACGGCAGAACCCCCAGGGTCGGGATGCGGGTTGTCCGGGTCAGCCAGTCAATGCCGGATTGCAGCAGCGAACGGTCGCCGCGAAACCGGTTGATTACCATCCCCTTGACCAGCGCGCATTCGGCCTTGCTCAGGCAATTCAACGTGCCGGTCAAATGCGCAAACACGCCGCCGCGCTCGATATCGGCCACCAATAGCACGCCGCATTGAACCGCGGTGGCAAAGCCCATGTTGGCAATGTCATTTTCATGCAGATTGATTTCCGCCGGGCTGCCGGCGCCTTCGACCAGGATTAGATCGTGTTTCGCCGCCAGTCGGTGGTAGGATGCCAGCACCGCACGCATGGCTGATTTTTTGTAGTCCTGATAGGCGCGCGCGTCGATATTGCCGACCGCCTGGCCGTGGACGATAACCTGGGCGCCGCGCTCGCTGGTCGGCTTGAGCAAAATCGGGTTCATGTCGGTGTGCGGCGCAATCCCGGCCGCCATCGCCTGCACCGCCTGTGAGCGGCCGATTTCTCCGCCGTCGGCGGTGACGGCGCTGTTCAATGCCATGTTTTGCGGCTTGAATGGGGCGACCGATACCGCCAGGCGATGAAATACCCGGCACAGCCCGGTCACCAGAATGCTTTTCCCGGCGTCGGACGTCGTGCCCTGCACCATCAATGTCGGCACCGGCGGGGCCGGGGTAACGGGCTTCAGCATCGGCGGTGGTCGAAACGCGGTTCGGTCGGCATGTTGTGGGTGGCGGCCTGTGGTGGCAGGGCGGATTGTATTTGCATAAGTTCAGAAACCGTTGGCACTGGCGCCGATTGTCGTATATTATAATCGGTTACTATAGTTGCCGCGTCGAGCGATTACGCCCGCCGGGGAAATGCGGTAAAATTCGATTCATGCGGCCCGAGCCGGCGATTTTGCTGCCGGCCTGCCGCCGAAACACGGCAAACAGCGGTCGGGGTGGCCTGGCCGGATTGCAAGACGATAAACCAACCACACCAGTGGCGAAGACAAAAATGGTGAACAAGACACAGCCGATGCAGCGCACAACGCGAATGCATCGGATTGGCGGCGCCCTCGCCGGTTGAACGGATGGAACTGGACACTTTCCCCAAACTCCTGCTCGACAATGCCCGTCGCCTGTCGTCGAAAGCGGCGATAAGAGAGAAGCGGCTCGGCATCTGGCAGACCTGGAGCTGGTCGCAAAGCTGTTCGCAGGTGCTGGATTTTGCGGCCGGGCTGCACACGCTGGGGTTTAAGCGCGGCGATAAAATCGCGATTGTCGGGCGCAACCGTCCGCAGCTGTATTGGGGCATGGCCGCGGCGCAGTGTCTCGGCGGCGTGCCGGTGCCGGTGTATTCGGATTCGGTGGCCGAAGAAATGGAGTTTATATTGCATCATGCCGAAGTCCGGTTTGTGCTGGTTGAGGATCAGGAGCAGGTTGACAAGACGCTCGAAATCGTCGACCGGCTGCCCGCGCTGGAGGGCATTATTGTTGATGATGACAGCGGACTCGAGCAGTATACCGACGACCGGCTGCACAGCTACAGCGAGGTGCAGCGGCGCGGGCGGGATGAGCTGGCACGTAACCCCGAGCGGGTCGAGGTCGAGATTCAGCAGGGTCGGGGGGCGGATATTGGCATCTTCCTGTACACGTCGGGGACTACCGGCCGGCCGAAAGGCGTGGTGCTGACCAATGACAATGTGCTGATCACCTGCCGCAATAGTGTCGAGTATGATCGGATCGGCCCGGACGAAGAGGTGCTGGCCTATCTGCCGATGGCCTGGGTTGGCGATCATATTTTTTCTTACGGTCAGTCGTATGTTGCCGGCTTTTGCGTGAATTGCCCGGAAAGCGAGCATACGGTGCATCTGGATTTGCGGGAGATTGGCCCGACCTATTATTTCGCACCGCCGCGGATTTTTGAGAACATGCTGACCGGCGTGGTCGTGCGGATGGAAGACGCGAGCAGATTGAAACGGCGTATGTTTGGCTATTTTATGGCGGTGGCGAAGCAATTCGGCGCGGCGATACTGAATCGGCAGCCGGTGCGACTGCTCGATCGACTGAAATATTATCTGGGCAGCATACTGGTCTATGCGCCGCTGAAAAATGCCATGGGGTTCAGTCGGATTCGATTGGCCTACACCGCCGGTGAGGCGATCGGCCCGGAGACGTTTGATTTTTATCGCTCGCTGGGCGTCAATATCAAACAACTGTACGGCCAGACCGAGGCGGCGGTGTTCGTCACGATGCAGCCGGACGGCGAGGTGTACGCCGATACGGTGGGCGTGCCGGCGCCGGAGGTGGAGGTTAAAATTACCGACCGGGGTGAGGTAGCGTATCGCGGCCCCGGCGTGTTCCATAGCTACTATAAGGAGGAGCAGGCGACGCGGGAAACGAAAGATGCGGATGGCTGGGTTTTTACCGGTGATGCCGGGTTCTTCAACGATCGCGGCCATCTGAAAATTATCGATCGGACCAAAGACGTCGGCAAGTTGAACGACGGTACGATGTTTGCGCCCAAATACCTGGAAAACAAGCTGAAGTTTTTCCCGGAGATTACCGAGGCGGTTGCATTTGGCGACGGTCACGATTATGTTGTCGCGTTTATCAATATCGATCTGGATGCGGTCGGCAACTGGGCCGAACGGCATACTGTCGCCTATGCGAGCTATCAGGAACTGGCCGCGCATCCGCAGGTATATGCGATGATTCGCGCCAGCGTCGAGGCGGTGAATCGTGATTTGGCCGCCGACCCCGACCTGAGCGGCTCGCAGATCAAGCGGTTTTTGATTCTGCATAAAGAGCTTGACCCCGATGACGGTGAGATGACCCGCACCCGCAAAGTGAGACGCATGACCGTGGCGGATAAATATCGCGATTTGATCGATGCCCTGTATTCGGAGCAAACCGGCTGCCATGTCAAAACCGAGGTGACGTTTGAAGACGGGCGCATGGGCATGATCGAGGCCGATCTGATAATACAGGATGCGGCAACCTGCCCGCATAATACGGCCCGAGTCGGTTAGCGTGGCAGCGGACAGGAAAATCGGTGATCGTAGTCTGGAAAATGCAAGCTGACGGGAGAATGCATGTCGCCTGAAGAGCAGCAATCGGCTGACCCGCTGCTGTCGGTAAAGCGTGTTTTTCTGTCGTTTGGCGGAATCAATGCCCTGACGGATGTCAGTTTTGAGGTTAAAGAAGGAGACGTGCAGGCGATTATCGGCCCCAACGGCGCCGGTAAGAGCTCGATGCTGAATGTGATCAACGGGTTTTATCATCCGCAGCAGGGCGAGATATGGTTTGCCGGAAAATTGCGTGGCGCGCTCAAGCCGTACGAAATCGCGCGCCAGGGGATTGCCCGTACCTTTCAAAATATCGCGCTGTTCAAAGGCATGACGACGCTGGATAATTTGATGTCCGGGCGGATCATGAAAATGCATGCCAATCTGTTCTGGCAGGCAATCTGGTCGGGCCGGGCGGAGCGGGAGGAAATCGCCCATCGTGAGCGGGTTGAAGAGATCATCGACTTTCTGGAAATACAGTCGATTCGCAAGATTCCGGTGGGGCGGTTGGCGTACGGTTTGCAAAAGCGCGTCGAGCTTGGCCGGGCGTTGGCGGCCGAATCCCGGCTATTGCTGCTGGATGAGCCGATGGCGGGAATGAATCTGGAAGAAAAGCAGGACATGTGTCGTTTTATCCTTGAGGTCAATGCGCAGTTTGGCACCACGATTGTGTTGATAGAGCACGATATGAGCGTGGTGATGGATATTGCCGACCGCGTGGTGGTGCTCGATTACGGCCGTAAAATTGGCGACGGGATTCCCGATGACGTGCGCCGCAATCCGACCGTGATTGATGCCTATCTGGGTACCGATCATGCTTGAATTGAACCTGCCCGAATCGAGCATGCCTGAGTTGATCAGGCCTGAGTCGGGCGACCGGTGGCGGGTGGCCGAACGATGAGCCCTGCGATTCTCAATACCATCGAAGTGATTTTGAACGGCCTGATGGCCGGGGTGATGTATTCACTGGTCGCTCTGGGCTTTGTCCTGATCTTCAAGGCGTCGGGGATTTTTAATTATGCGCAGGGCGTGCTGGCGCTGTTTGCGGCCCTGACGCTGGTCGGTTTCCAGACCGGGCAGGTGCCGTTTGCGCATGTGATCAATCTGGTGCTGGGTACGGAGTATCACCACTGGTCCAACGGCATGAATGATTTTCTCGCCATTGTGCTGACGATGCTGGTGATGATCGGCCTGGCCTGGCTGATAGAGCGGCTGGTGCTGCGGCATCTGGTCAATCAGGAGCCGATCATATTGTTTATGGCGACCATCGGCCTGGCTTTTTTCATGGAAGGGCTGGGGGATTTGATGTGGGGGGCGAATATCAAGGTGCTGGATATCGGTATTCCGACCGGCGGCTCGTTGTGGTGGGAGGGGGTAACCCAGCCGTGGGCGACCGAAGGCGCCGACTACTATGGCATGTATCTCGATGTGCTGGATGTCTGGGCCGCATCGGTGGCGATTTTGCTGGTGATCGGGTTGACGATTTTTTCACAATATACCAAAACCGGCCGGGCGCTGCGGGCGGTGGCCGACGATCATCAGTCGGCGCTGGCGGTCGGTATTCCGCTGCGTACGATCTGGGTGATTGTCTGGTCGATTGCCGGGTTTGTTGCGCTGGTAGCCGGGATTATGTGGGGGGCCAAATCGGGGGTGCAGTTTTCGTTGTCGCTGATTGCGTTGAAAGCGCTGCCGGTATTGATTCTGGGTGGGTTTACATCCGTGCCTGGTGCTATCATCGGCGGCTTGATCATCGGCGTTGGCGAAAAGCTGTTTGAGTACGGGATTGGGTCGTTGATTGGCGGGGCGACAGAAAACTGGTTTGCCTATGTTCTGGCTCTGTTTTTCCTGATGTTCCGGCCGCAGGGGCTGTTCGGCGACAAAATTATTGAACGGGTATAGCACGATGTTTTATCGAGAAACCGGGGATTTCAAGACTGCTTATCGCAGCGATCAGCAGACTTTTCCGATCCGCCTTGACCGCTGGGGGGTGGCGCTGCTTCTGGCGGTCGCGTTCCTGGTGGTCCCGTTTGTGATTAACGATTACTGGGAGAAATCAGTCCTGCTGCCGTTTCTGGTGTGGACGATGGCGGCGCTGGGGTTGAATATCCTGACCGGCTATTGCGGACAGGTGAGCCTGGGCACGGGCGGCTTTATGGCGGTCGGGGCGTACGCATCGTACAAGCTGGCGACGCTCTTCCCCGAGTTGAATTTGTTTTTGGTGGTTATTCTGTCCGGCGGGGTCACCGCCGCGGTGGGTATCTTGTTCGGCTTGCCGAGCCTGAGAATCAAGGGTTTTTATCTCGCGGTGGCGACGTTGGCCGCCCAGTTTTTTCTGATATGGCTGTTCAATAAGGTCCCGTGGTTCTATAATTATTCCGCCTCGGGTATGATTACGGCGCCGGAGCGGTCGGTTTTTGGCATCGCGGTTTCCGGCCCTAACGCCCTGCCGTGGGCGACCTATCTGTTTTGTCTGACGCTGGTGGTGATGTTTGCGTTTGTCGCCCGCAATCTGACCCGCGGGCGGGCCGGTCGATCCTGGATGGCGATTCGCGATATGGATATTGCGGCGGAGATTATCGGTGTGCCGCCGCTACAGGCCAAACTGTCGGCGTTTGCCATCAGCTCGTTTTATATCGGGGTGGCGGGGGCGATGTTTTTCTCGGTCTATCTGGGGGCGGCGGAGCCGACCGAGGCGTTCGGCATCGACAAATCTTTTTTGGTTTTGTTTATGATTATTATCGGCGGCCTGGGTTCGATTACCGGTTCTTTTATCGGCGCTGCGTTTATTACCCTGCTGCCGGTGTTATTGAAAAACCTGATGGTGGGCGGTCTGGGGTGGACGCCCGATGTGGTGCAGCATCTGATTTTTATGCTGCTTGGAGGGCTGATTATGTTTTTCTTGATCGTGGAGCCGCACGGGCTGGCGCAGCTGTGGCGGATCACGAAAGAGAAACTTCGGCTTTGGCCTTTCCCGCATTAATTCGCCCGGTACCTGTTTTTATCTCGATTACAACCCGATTCTTTAATTAGGAGGAAATATGAAATTTACGATGAATATAGTGAAACTGATTGTGCTGGCGGCGGCGGTCAAACTGGCACTGAGTGCCGGTATCGCCCAGGCCGAGTTGGTGTTTTCATCACTCAGCTATCGCACCGGCCCCTATGCGCCCAACGGGATTCCGTTTGCCGACGGTTACGAAGATTACTTCACACTGATCAATCAGCGTGACGGCGGCGTCGGCGGGGAAAAGCTTCGGGTGATTGAATGCGAAACCGGCTATAACACCGAAAAGGGCGTCGAATGCTATGAATCGACCAAAGGCGAAGGCGTGCTGGTGTATCAGCCGTTGTCTACCGGCATTACCTACCAGCTGATCCCGAAGGCGACTTCGGACGATATTCCGGTCCATTCGATGGGCTATGGCCGCACCTCAGCAGCCAACGGCAAAGTGTTCAGCCATATTTTCAACTATCCCGGCACCTATTGGGATGCCGCCTCGATCATCATCAAGCATGTCCTGGACCAGGAGGGCGGCGATCTGACAGGCAAAAAGATCGCGCTGGTGCATCACAACTCCGCGTACGGCAAAGAGCCGATTCGCACGCTGCAAGAGTTGTCCACCAAGCATGGCTATGAACTGCTGTTGCTGGCGGTGGACCACCCCGGTCAGGAGCAGAAATCTCAATGGCTGCAAGTGCGGCGTGAGCGCCCGGACTATGTATTGATGTGGGGCTGGGGCGTGATGAACCCGGTGGCGATACAGGAGGCGGCGAATATTCGCTACCCGATGGAACAATTCATCGGCGTATGGTGGTCGGCGTCTGAAAATGACGTCAAACCGGCCGGCCAGGGTGCGCACGGGTACAAGGCAATCGCCTTCCATGGGGTCGGCAGGGATTTCCCGATCTACGATGATATGCAAAAACATGTCGTCGATACCGGCCAGGCTTCCGGTGACGGCTCCAATCTGGGCACGGTGCTGTATAACCGGGGCATGTATGCCGCTGTGCTGGCGGTAGAGGCGGCGCGCACAGCGCAGCGGATCCACGGCGTCAGCGCGATTACCCCCGGCCAGATGCGCGACGGCATGGAAGCGCTGAAGGTAGACCAGGCGCGGATGACCGAGCTGGGGCTGCCGGACTTTGGCCCCGAGATCGATGTTTCGTGCGAGAACCACGGCGGGCCCGGCGTCGGCGCTATCCAGCAATGGGACGCCAACAGTGGCAGTTGGTCGCTGATCACCGATTTTATCGGTGCCGACCGTGGCGTGGTTGATGCGCTGATTGCCGAAGATTCGGCCGCGTATGCCAAAGAGAACAACCTCACGCCGCGCGACTGCGGCTAACCCCGAGTCGATCGACAGGCGTTCACCCAGGGCGGTTCCGGTTTGTGCTCCCGGACCGCCCTGATTTTTTGCCTGGCAATTGGCCTTCCATAGCCGCGGGCGTATGACTTTATCCGGCAACACCCTGCTTAGCGTAAATAACATCGAGGTTATTTACGACCACGTTATCCTGGTGCTCAAAGGCGTATCGCTGGAGGTGCCTGAGGGCGGGGTCGTTGCGCTGCTGGGCGCCAACGGCGCCGGTAAAACGACCACGATCAAATCCATCTCCAATATCCTGGGCACCGAGCGCGGCGAAGTTACCAAGGGCTCGATCGAATTCAACGGCGAACGGGTGGAGAAAATGTCCCCCCATGAGCTGGTTGAAATGGGCATCGTCCAGGTGATGGAAGGGCGGCGCTGCTTTGAGCATCTCACGGTGGAGGAAAATCTGCTGACCGGCGCGTATACGCGCAAAGACGGCCGCGCGGCGATTGCCCATGATCTTGAGAAAGTCTACGGCTATTTCCCCCGGCTCAAGGAAAGGCGCAGGAGCCAGGCCGGCTACACCTCCGGCGGTGAACAGCAGATGGTCGCAGTGGGGCGGGCGTTGATGGCAAAGCCGAGGGTGATTCTGCTGGATGAGCCTTCCATGGGGCTGGCGCCGCAGTTGGTGGATGAGATTTTTGAAGTCGTTAAGTCGCTGAATCAGCAGGAGGGCGTGACGTTCCTGCTGGCCGAACAAAATACCACGGTGGCACTGCGCTACGCGACCTACGGCTACATTTTGGAAAACGGCCGGGTGGTGATGGACGGCGAAGCCGGGGCGCTGGCTGAAAACGAAGATGTGAAAGAGTTCTATCTCGGTGTCAGCGGCGACCGCAAGAAGAACTTTCGCGATGTCAAACAATATCGGCGGCGAAAACGCTGGCTGGCATAAGGCCCCGGCGCCGGGCTGACTTCTATTTCGAGATGACCGATTATTTTGACCGACTGGAAACACGCAGTCAGCCCGACAGAGATCAGGCGTTACTGACTGCGCTGCAAGGCCAGATCGACCACGCCCGACAAAACGCCGCGGCCTACACCGACCTGCTGGCTGAATTTGACGGCCGCTCATTGTCTGCATTGAGCGAGCTGGCGGCGTTGCCGGTGACGCGCAAGGCCGACTTGCAGCAGTGGCAGTCGGCCCACCCGCCGTTTGGCGGTTTGCTGGCCGCTGAGCGGATCAAATATATTTTTTCGTCACCGGGGCCGATTTACGAGCCGGCAGGGTATCGCGCCGACTATTGGCGTTTTGCCAGGGCCTTGTTTGCCGCCGGGTTTCGGCGCAGCGATCTGGTGCACAACAGTTTTTCCTACCATCTGACACCGGCCGGGCAGATGGTGGATTCAGGTTGCCACGCATTGGGGTGTACCGTGATTCCCGCCGGAGTCGGTCAAACCGAACTGCAATTGCAGACCATCCGTGAGTTAAAACCGAACGGCTACGCCGGCACGCCGTCATTTTTGAAAATACTGGTGCAGCAGGCGCAGCAGACAAACACCGATATCGCCGGTTTGCACAAGGCACTGGTGTCGGGCGAAGCGCTGCCGGCGTCTACTCGCCGGTTTCTGTTCGAGCACGGTGTGGCGGCCAAACAATGCTATGCCACCGCCGATCTCGGTTTGATTGCGTACGAGAGCATTGACGATCAGGGGTTGATTGTCGATGAAGGCGTGCTGCTGGAAATCGTCAGACCGGGCACCGGCATCCCGCTGTCCGCCGGTGAGGTCGGTGAGGTCGTGGTGACGACGCTGAATCCGGACTATCCGTTGATTCGTTTCGCGACCGGTGACTTGTCGGCGTTGCTGCCGGGGACGAGCGAATGCGGGCGCACCAATATGCGGATTCAGGGCTGGATGGGGCGAGCGGATCAAACCGCCAAGGTCCGCGGTCTGTTTGTCCATCCGTCGCAAGTGGCGCAGATCGTTCAGCGGTATGAGCAGATCGAGAAAGCGCGCCTGATTATTCGCTGGGTCGAGCAACGCGACAGCATGTGTCTGCACTGTGAGTGTCGGCAGCAGGAAGCGTCGCTAACCGAGTCGGTGCAGCAGAGCATTCGGGATATTTGCAAGCTGCGCGCCGAAGTGAAATGGGTGGCGCCGGGCAGTCTGCCAAATGACGGCGTCGTGATTGAAGATGCGCGCGAGTACGATTAGCGCTTGATGCGGCCCTGGCGGGCGGGGGTCGGCAGCGGGTTGCGCCCCGGCTGACCGGGCACCGAACATCGACTTCGGATTCAACCGGCCGCATTTGATGGATCTATTCAGCATGACCTTCGAGACAATATCGCTACAGATCGATGCGCGCGGTGTGGCGGCGCTGCTGCTTGAGCAGCCACAGCGGCACAATGCGATGAGCGCAACGATGCTGGACGAATTGACTCAGGCGGCGCAACAGATTCAACAGGATGCGCGGATAAGAGCGGTGGTACTGGCTGGGCAGGGCGGCAGCTTTTGCGCCGGTGCGGATCTGAACTGGATGCGTCGCAGTCGCGCACTGGCGCCGACCGAGCGCCTGCTGCAGAGCGGCAAACTGGCGACGCTGCTGTACGAACTGAACCAAATCCCGCAACTGACCATCGCCAAGGTGAACGGCCCGGCGTTTGGCGGCGGATTGGGCCTGATGTGCGTGTGCGATATGGCGATCGGTGTCGAATCGGCCCGATTTTGTTTTAGTGAGGTCAAGCTCGGGCTGGTGCCGGCAAATATTGCGCCGTATGTGGTGCACAAGCTGGGCGCCACACAGGCCAGACGCCTGCTGTTGAATGCGCATTTTTTCACGGCGCAGGATGCATACCGATACGGCCTGCTGGATGAATGCGTCAGCGCAGACGAGCTGGATGCGTGCGTCGACAATGAAATCCGCGAATTATTGCATTGCGCACCCGGTGCGGTGGCCGCAACCAAGCAGTTGATCGCCTACGTTCGCAGCCATCGGCACAGCGAAAACCGGCGCTACTGTACGGCGCAGCTGGCAGCGGCCTGGGAGGGCGAGGAATCGGCCGAGGGTATACAGGCGTTTTTTGAACGGCGCAAGCCGCGCTGGGCGCCGGGCGACCAATCGGGGTAGGGCGTATACGCCGGCGGCCCGGCCCGGCGCGGCAAAATGGGACGTGCGCTGCTGCCGGTATTGGTTACAATCACCGTCGGCACAAACTTTTTTTTTATATCGAGTACCCGACCATGAACCGACCTGTACGCGCAGCAGATGCGCCCTTTGCCGTCGACGTCAAAGCCGACAAGACCTATTACTGGTGCGCCTGCGGCAAAAGCGGCAATCAGCCTTTTTGTGACGGCTCGCATAAGGGCAGCGAGTTTGCGCCGGTCGAATACCGGGCGCACGCAGATGCACGGGTGTTTTTCTGCGGCTGCAAGGCTACCGGCAATCAACCGCTATGCGACGGCAGCCACAAAGCATGAACCGCCGGCAACCGGCCGGTTCGCCCCCCACTCGACCCGGCCGGGCGCAGGGATGATACGGATGAAACTTGTCGGCCAAAATGCGGACTAATCTGTATTCTCTGCTACGAGTGTCGATCCCGTTATGAAATCTTTCCAATCCAACCTGCTGGTGGCCGTCGGCGTGGTGTCGGTGGCGATTGCGGCCGTTTTTCTGTTCAATATGGAGCGGGCCAATTCCAATGAGCAGCCCGTCACCCGTCGGCTGGCGCCCGAGTTTCACCAAACCGCCCCCGAAGCCTGGTTGAATTCGCCGCCCCTGCGCCTGGCGGATTTGCGCGGCAAGGTCGTGATGCTGGATTTCTGGACGTTTGACTGCTGGAATTGCTATCGATCATTCCCATGGATGAACGCAATGGAGGCGCGCCTGCAAGACGAAGACTTTATCATCATTGGCGTGCATACGCCGGAATTCGAGCATGAGAAAGTGCGCGCCAACATCGAGGCCAAGATTCAAGAGTTCGAGCTCAAGCACCCGACGGTGATGGACAATGACTTTACGTATTGGCGCGCGATGAACAATCGCTATTGGCCGAGTTATTATCTAATCGACAAACAGGGCAATATTCGCCACAACTATGTCGGTGAAACGCATGCCGACAGCGCGCAGGCGCTGGCTATCGAATCGCGTATCACCGCATTGCTGCACGAACCGAATTAAAGCCCGCCCCGACTCCGACCTCCACGCGGCGTGGCCGCGCAACCGACCGCCATCCGGCCGGCGGGCCTGCATCAAGCGGGGCGTTTTACCGACAGGACTTCGCCGAACGAGGCATATTCGCTGGCGCCCAGCCTGGCCAGCGGTTGTATTTTTTTCGCGTCCACTTTCAGCCGCCCTTTGTCATTGGTCTCGGCGCAGTCATCGGCAAGATAGATCGTATCCACTTGCGCCATCACCAGCGCCTGATGGTTGTTGCCCAGCTCCAAAATACGCTCGCGGCGGCACATCATGGCAATCTTGCAATCGCGCAGTCTGGGCAAATGAAAGCCTTCGACCGCCTCCAACGGCAGATTTGACGCATTGACTTCGGACTCCCCCGGCGGCAGCGTGGCCGAGGTTTGGTTCAAATCGTGCAACTGGTCGCAACTGGCGATATGTATCACCAGCTCACTGCGTGTGCGGATATTGCGCAGCGTGTCTTTCTCACTGCCATCCGGCTGCCTGCCGATCGAAACCGCAACCAGCGGCGGGTCACTGCATACGGCGTTGAAATAGGAGAAAGGGGCGAGATTGTAACTGCCGTTGTCATTCTCGGTGAGAATCCAGGCGACCGGTCGCGGAATGACTGTCTGGGTCATCGTGAAGTAGACCTGGGGCGTGCTGAGCTGGGTAAGATCAATGAACATGGTGTGTGGAGTGTGGGTTATGGTGGCCGAAATCGGATGGTGGACTAACCGTATCGATAGTATACGAAAATCGAATTCGAGTTGGGCGGCACAAGCGACCTGAATACGGTGCTGCACAAATTACTCGCCGATACCGGGGTGATACACTGCCTGGCCGGCAGATCAGAGCTGGATGAACCGGGCGCCATTGCCGGGACGAAAAGCGGAAGTGCCGGTGCCGTATGGGTCAGCAGGACGCCGTATTTCTGACCGGATTGGCCGGTGAAAAACGGGCTGCATCCCGCCGGCCTGAACGTGAAAATCCTGCCGGGCGGCGTTACACCGCTCGGCAGAACCCAGTGCTATTGCCACATGCCTGTTACAACATGCGAACCGGTACAACGGACAGGATTTCGCAACCGCATGCGCCGACTCGACCGGGGCGAACCCCGATTGAACCGCAATCCAGCCACCAATAGCGGCTGGGCGACGATCCATCAACTCATGCGAGGCGCCTCACACAACAGGCCGACCTACAGGTCGCGAAACCTCAACCGACGTCGCCTGCCTGAATGACGCTCACAGGCTTGTCGGGCCTCGGCCGACTGGCCGAGGCATAACACCAATTACATCGGAGTTACGTTTTCCGCTTGGAGGCCTTTGGCCCCTTCAACCATTTCAAAAGACACTTGCTGGCCATCACGCAACGTTTTTCTCCCATCGCCTTTAATGGCACGGTAGTGAACGAAAACATCCGGACTGCCTTCTACTGTAATGAAACCGAAACCCTTCGAATCATTAAACCATTTTACGGTTCCAGTGACTAAATCGCCTGACATAAAAAAACCTCTTAAAGTTTATTACGGCTGCCAATGCAGCCAAACATACACGACAGCCGATAAAGAAAGCTGTACGACGGATTACAAAATAGCAGGCGCAATATAGTCGTATTCAGCTTTGAGTACAATACTTTTACACATAAAAACCGGCCTGCATTTGCGTTAAAGTACGATATATTGATAATTCGCGCCGGATGCGGCATTTTTTTGCGGGATTCGCGGCTGCACTGCCGATTCAGACGGCCGTGCAGTTCGGCTTCAGTCAGCGTCTGGCGACCGGGCCGGTCGGTGCAAACAGGCTGTCGGGCAGCGATGCCAGTTTGATTTTACGCTCTTCGCCGGTGGCGCGATGCTGATATTCAATTATCCCCTGTTCCAGTCCGCGCAGACCCACCACCAGCCGATGGGGGATGCCGATTAAATCCATATCCGCAAACATAACCCCGGGGCGCTCACCGCGGTCATCCAGCAGCACGTCCAATCCCGCCTGTTCGAGCTGCCGGTGCAGTTTTTCGGCGGTCTCGCGCACGGCATCGGAGCGCGCTGCGCCGATGGGGATAATCGACACGTCGTAAGGCGCCATCTGCTCCGGCCAGATAATGCCGTTATCGTCGTGGCCCTGCTCTATGGCGGCGGCGACTGTCCGGGTGACACCGATGCCGTAGCAGCCCATAGTCAGCGGCACCGCCGCGCCCGATTCATCCAGCACGGTGGTCTGCATCGCTTCGCTGTATTTGGTACCAAGCTGGAACACATGCCCGACCTCGATTCCCTGGGCAATCGTCAGACGACCTTTGCCATCGGGGCTGGGGTCGCCTGCGACCACATTGCGGAGATCCGCCACCGTACCCGGCGCCACGTCGCGCTCCCAGTTGATGCCGAAATAGTGTTTGCCATCGATATTCGCGCCGGCGCCAAAGTCGGACATTGCGGCAACCGTGCGGTCGACAACGCAGGGCACGGGTAAATTGACCGGCCCCAAAGAGCCCGGCCCGGCACCAATCACCGAGCGAATGTCGGCTTCTTCGGCCATCCGCAACGGGCAGGCGACCATCGGCAGCTTTTCTGCCTTGACCAGATTCAATGTGTGATCGCCGCGCACCAGCAGGGCCACCAGTGCATGCCCGCTGTCGGCATCGGCATGCACAATCAGGGTTTTGATCGTTTTTTCTATCGGCAAGGCATGTTTTTCGACCAGTGCGTTGATGGTGACCGTATCGGGGGTATCGACCAGCCGCATATCCTCACTCGGCGGCGCACGCTTCACGGCGGGCGTCAGCGCTTCCGCCATCTCGATATTCGATGCGTAGCTGCCTTCATCGGAAAACACAATCGCGTCTTCACCGGAACCGGCTATGACATGAAACTCATGCGAGCGGTCACCGCCAATGCTGCCGTTATCGGCAACCACAATCCGGTATTGCAGACCCAGCCGGGTAAAAATCCGGCAATAGGCCGCGTACATGGCGTCGTATGATTTTTGCAGCCCGGCTTGATCGAGGTCGAAGGAGTAGGCGTCTTTCATGATGAACTCACGCCCGCGCATGACGCCAAAACGCGGACGAATCTCGTCGCGGAATTTTGTCTGGATCTGGTAGAAATTGGCCGGCAACTGTCGGTAGCTGCGCAGGTCATTTTTAACCAGCGTCGCGATGACTTCTTCATGCGTCGGGCCGAGGCAGAAATCGCGGCCGTGACGGTCCTGGAAACGCAGCAGCTCCGGCCCGTATTCGGTCCATCTTTTTGACTGCTGCCACAATTCGGCCGGCTGCACCGCAGGCAGCAGCACTTCCTGAGCACCGGCGCGGTTCATCTCCTCGCGAATGACCCGCTCGACCTTGCGCAGCACACTGAGGCCGAGCGGCAGCCAGCTGTAGATGCCGGCCGCGACCTGCCGTATCAGGCCGGCGCGCAGCATCAATTGGTGGCTGACGCTATCGGCATCGGCCGGGGTTTCTTTCAATGTGACCAGCAATCGTCGGGAGGCTTTCATGGTTCAATCTGTATGCGGGGTAAATTCGGCAGTGCGATCATACGCTCGGATAATCGAAGTTTACGTTGTTTTATGCTATTTTTATCATGCCGGGCAGATGAAATGATGCCGTACAACGGGCGCTGAACGATGCGCGCGGCGGTCACCCGGGTAAACAGGCGCCCGGCAAGATACAATGCCCCCCGCCGGTTTCACTCGACCCGGGCCGTCGTCGCGTTTGATGCGGCGGCCACTCCGGCCACAACAATACCAACCGAAGCAGCATAATGAATCCGATTTTAGTCGAAGTGCGGCGCAATGGCATGGTCGAATCGTGCCATCGCGGCAGCGCGGTCGTGGTCGACGCCAACCGGCGGGTCGTGTTCTCGATCGGCGATACCGAGCGCTCCATTTTCCCGCGCTCCAGCCTGAAATTTTTTCAGGTTCTGCCGCTGCTGCAAAGTGGTGCGGCCGATCATTTTAACTTGAGTGAGCAGGAAATCGCGCTCGCCTGCGCTTCGCACAATGCCGAGCCGATGCACATCGACTGCGTCACCCATTGGCTGGCGCGCCTGGGGCTCAGCGGCGATGATCTGGAATGCGGCGCCGCGGTGCCGCTGCATGCGGCGACCGCGCAGCAGTTGTGGGCGGCGCAGCAGCCGGCGCAACGGGTGCACAATAATTGCTCGGGCAAACATACCGGCATGCTGACGCTGGCCCGGTATCTCGATACGGCCACCCGCGGTTATAGCGACTATACGCACCCGGCGCAGCAGGCCTGGCTGCGCAGTTTGTCCGAGCTGCTGGACATTGATGCGCTGTCGCTGCCGTGGGAGAGAGACGGCTGCGGGGTGCCGGCAATTTGTCTGCCGCTGCTGCTGCTGGCCGCCGGGTTTGCCCGGTTTGCTGACCTGACGCAGGCGGACCCGACCACCGGCAGGGCGTTGACCCGGGTGCTGGATGCCGTGCGCCGGCATCCGCAGATGCTGGCCGGCAGTGAGCGCTGCTGCACCGCCGTGATCCGGCAAAGCGCCGGCTCGGTGCTGGTCAAAACCGGTGCGGAAGGGGTCTACGGCGGCTGTGTCCCCCACTTGCGGCTGGGGTTCGCATTGAAAATCGACGACGGCGCCGGTCGCGCCAGCGAAGTGGCATTGGGCGCGTTGCTGCAACGCATCGGCGCGCTTGACGCGAGCGCACAAACCGGCCTGCAAGCCTATTTCCGCCCGGCGATAAAAAACACCCAGGGCTGGGTGACCGGTGAAATCGCCCCCGCCGGCCTATGGAGCGAGGTTTGAATGCCGGCGGCCCCGGGTCGCCCGGGGTCGGATGACCCTGCGGTCGGATTACCCTGTGGCGTTACGTCACATACGCGGCGATAGTCTCCGCCGCCCGGGTAATATCGGCCGGGTCGAGTTGTTTGTGGGTTACCAGTCTTAGCGGCCCCTGCGCGCCAATCAACAGGCCACGCGCTTTGGCGTACGCATGCAATCCGGCGTAGTCGCCATTGTCAAGCCGGATGAACAACATGTTGGTGCGCGCCCCGCCGCCCACCAGTTCCACGCCGTCGAGCGACTGCAACTGTGCCGCCAGCGTGCCGGCGAGGTCGTGATCCTGCTGCAACCGCGCCACATTGTGCTCCAATGCGTAAAGCCCCGCGGCGGCTAAAATCCCGACCTGGCGCATACCGCCGCCGAGCATTTTCCGCCAGCGTTTGGCGGCCTTGATCAAGGGTTTGCCGGCGCACAAAACCGTCCCGGTCGGTGCCCCCAGCCCTTTGGACAGGCAAATGGAGACCGAGTCGAATTTTCCGGTAATCTCGCCGACCTCAATGCCCAGCCCCACCGCCGCATTGAAAACCCGCGCGCCGTCGAGATGAAAAGCCAGGCCGTGCTGCCGCGCCAGTGCAGCGGCGCGGTCGAGATAGGATAGCGGGACGATGCTGCCGCCGTGGGTGTTTTCCAATGCCAGCAGGCGGGTTCGGGCAAAGTGGAAATCATCGGCTTTGATTGCCGCCCGGATTTTGTCCGGGTCGATGCGGCCATCCGCGTCCATGTCGATCGGCTGCGGCTGAATACTGCCCAGCACGGCCGCCCCGCCGGCTTCGTATCGGTAGGTATGGGCGTTCTGGCCGACAATGTACTCATCGCCGCGCTGGCAATGGCTGAGCAGCGCCGCCAGATTGCTCTGCGTCCCGGAGGGGAAGAACAGCCCGGCCTCCATACCGGCCAGCTCGGCCAGTTTGCCTTCCAGTTTTTTTACCGTCGGGTCTTCATCGTAAACATCGTCGCCCACCTCGGCCCGCATCATGGCCTGCCGCATACCGTGGCAGGGCAGGGTTACGGTATCACTGCGAAGGTCGATTTTTTTCGGCGCGGTGGTTGGCATGAGCTGATAGGACTGTTTGGGCAATATTGTACCAGAATCGGGGTTGACCGCGGCGGCGGGAGCGCCGCTCGGGCCGGGCTTAAAAGGTTTGCACGGCGGTGAATTTGAATTAGACTTTGTATCTTACCATGTCAGTCAGTCTTGTCAGCGATGCGCAATCGTAGCACCGAAAACGACCCACAGCAGATCATGCCGGAGCTGCACCAGGTCGAATGGGCGGCGCACCGGTCGGCCACGTTGCCGCCGCTGTGCTATCGCAGCGAGCGCATACTGGAGTTGGAACGCCAACAGCTGTTCCACGCCGGCTGGGTAGGGATTGGCCGGGCCGACCGCTGGCCGGCCCCGGGGGACTATACGGCAATGGATTTGGCCGGCGTGCCGATGATCATTCTGCGCGATCAACAGGCGCGCCTGCGCGCCTATGCCAATAGCTGTCGGCATCGCAGCAGTACGCTGCTGCAGGGCAGCGGCAATTGCACCGAAATCCGCTGCCCGTTTCATTGCTGGACCTATCGGCTGGACGGCACGTTGCGCCACGCGCCGCGGATGGAGCGCTGCGAGCAGTTTGCGTTGAGCGAGTTTGGCTTGATCGAATTCGAGTTGCAGCAGCAGGACGGTTTCGTCTTCGTCTGCCTCGGTCAGCCGCAGCAAACACTGGCGGAGTATCTGGGCGATTTCGGCGATGTACACTGGCCGTGGGCGCTGGAGCAACTGGTCACTGCGCGGGTGCGCGAAATGCAGGTGAATTGCAATTGGAAGGCCTTCATCGAGGTGTTCAATGAGTATTATCATCTGCCGTACGTACACCCGGAGTCGCTGCGCGGCATCTACAATGAACCGGATGAACCGGAGGCGGTTATCGGCGCCTACGGCACGCAGTTTGGCGTGACCGAAGGCACGGCGGCCCTGCTGGCGGATTACAAAGGCAGCGCATTGCCGCCAATCAGTCGGCTCGAAGGCCGCAACGCGACCGGCACGCGCTATACCTGGTGCTACCCCAACCTGACGTTTGCCGCCTGCTCCGATTCGCTGTGGATGTATGCGGCCTATCCGCTGTCACCGGATCGGTGTCAGGTCGTGCAGACGATTTGCTTCCCCCCGGCCGCCGCACAGGTGAGCGGGTTTGAACAAAAAGCACAGGACTACTACCGGCGCTACGATACCGCCCTGAGCGAAGACCTCCCGTTTCTCGAACAGCAGCAGATCGGTCTGAGCTCACCCTTTGCCAAACCGGGGCGCTTTGGCACCCTGGAGCCGGGGGTGGCCGGTTTTGCGGCGTGGTATGCCGAGATCATGCGCCGGGCGATAGCCGATGCCGGGTGAACAGCGCGCCGCATCGCATCGCCGGAACGCGCCGCCAATGCCCCCGGTAACCGAGCGCCAGAGCCGCGCCGCCTTCCCGTTGATAAAAGAAATCGTCACCCGCTGGGCGGATTACGATATGCTGCAACACGTCAACAATGTGCAATACTATCGCTACTTTGAATTTCTCATTCTGGACAATCTGGCCGACCTCGGCGCCGACTGGGTTGCCGATGCGATCATCCCGTTTGTGGTGGAAAGCAATTGCCACTTTCGCAAGCCGTTGCCACGGGCAAAGCAGTTTGACGGCGGGTTGCGCATAACCCGCATCGGCCATTCCAGTGTGCGCTATGAAATCGCCCTGTTTGAACAGGCGGCACAGGAGCCGTCGGCGGTGGGGTTTTTTGTGCATGTTTACATTGATCGGGAAACCGGCGAATCGGTTGCGATACCGGAGGGGATTCGCAGCGGGCTGGCCGCGATTCTGGTGAACCCGGATAAGCCGCCGTCGCCGGGTTAATCGGTGCAGAGGTTATCGGTGCAGCGGTAATCGGTGCAGAGTCTGCGCTCGGTCGGCTTTCTGCGGTGGGTTTGTTTGCGGTTAACGCGCGGTTTTTATCGGACGGCCTGTGCATCAGGCTGCGGTTCACGGCCACACACATCGGTTCTACATATTATGCAATGGGCGTTATTGTTTGTTGTGGTGATCGCATTGATTTTCATGTCCGGTCGCTACCCGAAGGTCGCTTTCAGCCTGCTGGCGGCGCTGGCGGTTGCCGCGGTTGCCATTGGCATTGCCACTAGCGACCGGGGGTGGCGCTGGCAGCAAAAAATTGCCAACCACGAGGTGCGGATTGAGGCCCCGGTTATGCTGCCCGGCTACGGCGACAGCTACGACTTCAAGGCGCGCCTGCTCAACCTCAGTCAGGAAGCGCTGCTGAAGGAGGCGACTATCGGCATCACGATGCTGGATTGTCCGGGAGCAAACGCGCCTGAATCCGACTGTCAGGTGATCGGGCAATCGGTGCGGCGCATCCCGATCAAAATTCCCGCCGGGCAGGCGCGGGACATTGAGCGCAATGTGCATTTCGGCACCAGCCGGCCCACCGGCCTGCTGCGCTGGAAATATGCCGTGAGCCAAACCCGAAGCTGAGCCGACGCCGTCATGTTGCCGCCGTATTCTCCAACACAGTCAACCGGGGTGCGGATGCGCCGGCCGTGGCGAAGCGGAACCCCGATTCTGGCGGCATCGGCGAGCGCAGGCCGGATGAAATTGCTGGCGCGCGCCGGTCTGGCCTGTCTGGCGGCGGTTTGTGTTACCGCCGTATCGGCAGCCGCCCCGCCGCCTGAACAGCGCATCGCGCCGGGCGATTTTGCCCTGACCGACGTACAGGCGGGCACGGTGCTGCAGCTGAGCGATTATCACAACCGCGTGGTGGTGGTGAATTTCTGGGCCAGCTGGTGCCCGCCCTGCGTACAGGAGCTGCCGTCGATGCGCCGCTTGAAAGCCCGCCTTGAAAACCGGCCGTTTGAAATACTGGCGATTAACATGGGCGAAAGCCGGCAGGCGCTGACCCGTTTTGCGGCCGCACTGGAGCAGCCGGTCAATTTCCCGCTGCTGCTGGATGAAACCATGCAGGTTGCCGGCAACTGGCAAGTGCGCGGGCTGCCGATGTCATTTATAATCGACAAACAGGGCCGGATAGCAGACGTGATTGTCGGGCCAAAGGATTGGTCCGGCGACGCTATCCGCAACCAAATCGATGCTTTTATTGCCGAGTAGTTTTACCGACGCAAGGAGCCGACAAGCACGTGCACGACACCGACAAGAAACTGGCCATCCTGATTGACGCCGACAATACCCGCCCGGATATTGTCGACGGCCTGCTGGCCGAGATAGCCAATTACGGCATCGCCATCGTCAAGCGCATCTATGGCAATTGGGCTTCTACCAGCCTGAACGGATGGAAAACCGTTTTGTTGAACAATTCAATTCAGCCGATTCAGCAGTTTGCCTACACCGCCGGAAAAAATGCGACCGATATTGCGATGATTATCGATGCGATGGACTTGCTGTACACCGGCAAGTTCGACGGCTTTTGCATCGTATCGAGCGACAGTGATTTTACCCGGCTGGCGTCGAGAATCCGCGAGTCGGGATTGCTGGTGTATGGTTTTGGCGAGCAAAAGACCCCGAAAGCCTTCGTCTCCGCCTGCAACAAATTCATTGATGTCGGTATTTTGCCCAGCAAGGCCGAGGACAGCGAAGAAACCGCGAAAACCACCGACAATAAAGCGGCTGCCCGGAAACCGGTGGATGCAGAGAACGGCAATACTTCTGGCAATAAAGCGGTTGTCAGAAACCCCGGGAATGAGCTAAAACGCGATGCGAAGCTAATCAACCTGCTGCGCAATGCGGTCGATGCCTCCTCCGATGACAACGGATGGGCCAGCCTTGCCACGGTCGGCAGCCACATTGCGAGACAACTGCCCGAGTTCGACTCACGCAATTACGGCTATGCAAAACTGGGCGACCTGGTTGCCGCAACGGCGCTGTTTGCGATTGAAAAGAGAGCGATAGCCGGCGGCAATTCAACCGCAATTTATATCGCCGACAAGCGTAAAAAATAATTCCGCCCCCGGCCGCCCCCGGCGATACGCATCGCAGTCAGCCCGATAATCTGGCCAGGTCGTTGGTCAGGTCGTGCTTGAGGGCCAGCAAGCGGGTCAGCTTGTCCTGTTCTTTGCGCACCACCGCCGCCGCCGCTTTGTGCTGAAAACCGGGGTTGTTCAGTTTCTTTTCGCTGTGGCCGATTTCCTGCTCGAGCCGGTTTAAGCGCGTTTCCAGCCGGTGCCGCTCTGCCTGTTTATCCACCAGCCCGGCCAGCGGAATCATCAGCTTCAGACCGCCGACGTGGGCGACTGCCGCCTCGGGTTCGCGGTCGGATTCGGTGGTCGCCTCGATCGATTCGGCTTTGCCGAGCACACGCAGGTAGAGGCGATGCCGGGTGACGCGCTGCCACGCTTGCCGGCTGGGGTTGACCAGCAATATTGGCACCTGCCGGCCTGGTGGCACATTCATTTCGCCCTTGATTCGTCTGACCGCGAGGATGAAATCCATGATCCATTGCATTTCTTCCTCGGCCGCCGGGTCGATTTTATCGTGCTCGCATTGCGGATACGGCTGGGTCATGATGGTGGCCCCCTGCACGCCGGCCAGCGGCGCGACCGACTGCCAGAGCTCCTCCGTGATATACGGCATGATCGGATGCGCCAGCCGCAGCAGGGCCTCCAGCACCTCGACCAGGGTTCGGCGGGCGCCGTTGCGGGTGGGCTCGTCTACCGGCTCGGCGTCGTCGGCACGGTTCAGAATCGGCTTGCATAATTCCAGATACCAGTCGCAGTAGTGGTGCCAGATAAATTCGTGGAGCTGCCGCGCGGCATGGTCAAAGCGATAGCCGTCGATCGCCTGGGCGACCGATTGCTGGGTTTTTTGCAGGCGTGACACAATCCACCGGTCGGCAGTGCTGAGCGCGATTGCGTCGCCCTCCTGCCGGCAGGGCAGGCCCTCGGTATGCAGCAGAACGAAGCGGGCCGCATTCCAGATCTTGTTGCAGAAATTGCGATAGCCGACGGTGCGGTCAAGGTCAAAATTAATATCCCGGCCGCCCGAGGCCAGCGCGGCGAACGTGAAGCGCAGCGCGTCGGCGCCGAAGCTCGGAATGCCCTGCGGGAAATCCCGGCGGGTTTGCCGGGCGATTTTGTCGGCCAGATGCGGCTGCATCAAACCCTGGGTGCGCTTGTCGATCAGCTGCTGCAGATCGATGCCGTCGATCAGGTCGATCGGGTCGAGCGTATTGCCTTTCGATTTGGACATTTTCCGGCCATGGGCGTCGCGCACCAGGCCGTGGATGTAGACCTGCCGGAACGGCACGTCCTGCATGAACCGGAGCCCCATCATGATCATCCGGGCGACCCAGAAGAAGATAATATCGAAGCCGGTGACCAGCACGCTGGTGGGGTAAAAGGTGCTCAAACGCTCGGTTTGCTGCGGCCAGCCGAGTGTCGAGAACGGCCACAGGGCGGAGCTGAACCAAGTGTCGAGCACGTCGTCATCGCGGCGCAAAGCCACCTCGCTGCCGAGCGCATATTTGTCGCGCACCGTGGCCTCGTCGGCGGCGACGTACACGTTGCCGTTGTCGTCGTACCAGGCCGGGATGCGATGCCCCCACCAGATTTGCCGCGAGATGCACCAGTCTTCGATGTGCTCCAGCCATTGGTAGTAGGTCTTGCGCCAATTGTCCGGGACAAATTCGATTTGCCCCTGACGCACCGCCGCGACCGCCGGCTCGGTAATCGCGACCTTGCCGCCGGGGCGGCCATCCGGCTGCACTTCGCGGGTCAGATCGACATACCATTGGTCGGTCAACAGCGGCTCTACCACCGCCCCCGAGCGGTCGCCGCGCGGGATCGTCAAGCTATGCTCCGCGACGCACTCCAACAGGCCGGCGGCGTCAAGCTCGGCCACCAGGCGCTCTCTGGCCGCATAGCGATCCAGCCCGACATAGGCGGAGGGAATCAACGGCCCGGTCCGCAACGCGTCCTCGGCGCCGTTTTCCCGCAGCGCGGCGGACACGGTAAATACATTGATCAACCCGCCGTACGGCTGCGCCTGCATAACGGCGGAATCGCAGCACCGCAGCCAGACTTGATAATCCCTGAAGTCGTGCGCCGGTGTGATCTTGACACAGCCGGAACCAAACTCGGGGTCGGCATAGGCGTCGGCGATAACCGGAATCTGCCGCCCGGTCAGCGGCAACTCGACCATCCGCCCGACCAGGTGTGCATAGCGCGGGTCCTCCGGGTGCACCGCCACCGCACTATCGCCGAACAGGGTCTCCGGGCGGGTGGTGGCGACGGTCAGATACGGCTTGCCGTCGGTCTGCGCGTCGATCAGCGGATAGCGCAGATGCCACAGCTGGCCGGCTTCCTGTTCGGACAGCACCTCGAGATCGGACAGCGCCGTGTGCAGCACCGGGTCCCAGTTGACCAGCCGTTTGCCGCGATAGATGAGGCCGTCATCGTAGAGCTGCACAAACACCCGATTGACCGCCGCATTCAGCCCCTCGTCCATCGTGAAGCGCTCGTTGGCCCAGTCCGGCGAGGCGCCCATGCGTCTGAGCTGTTGGGTGATCGCGCCGCCGGACTCCCGCTTCCATTGCCAGATTTTTTCGACGAATTTTTCCCGCCCATAATCGTGCCGGGTTTTGCCGTCGGCATTGATCAAGCGCTCGACCACCATTTGGGTCGCAATCCCGGCATGGTCGATGCCCGGCTGCCACAGTGTGTTGTCGCCGCGCATGCGGTGATAGCGCGTCAACGCATCCATCAGCGTATCTTGAAAAGCATGCCCCATATGCAGGCTGCCGGTGACGTTGGGCGGCGGGATCATGATGCAGTAAGGCGGCTGGTCGCGGTGCTCCGGCTGCGGCGCAAAAAAGCCCTGCTGCTCCCAGTAGCGGTACCAGCGCCGCTCGATTTGGTCGGGGTTGTACGGTTTGTCAAGGGGCATGTGGTGGTCCGCCCGGGGCGGGGTCATAGGGAAATTGAGGGCCCGGCGTCAACGCCGTCGGCGCCGGGTCGGTTTGTCGGCGGGTAAGCCGCATCTCGGTCAGGTGGCAATGTTATGGGTTTGCGGCTTCAGCCCACGCTGCCGATAGAACTGGAAACGCTGCCGCGCCGCCGATTTGTCTTCCGGGTCGGTGCAGACCAGTTCGGCCACGCGCGCATAGTCGGCGAAATTTTCCGGCACCGCGGCGCACAGGGAAATCAGCATATCACGACCATATTCGAGCGCACCCCGGGTGCCGATCAACACCGGAAAACGGTGCAGTTGCCCGTCTGCTACCGGCGACAGGGCGTGCGGGACAAAGCTGTTTTGCGCATACGTCCACAGCAGTTTGTCCAGCTGCTGTGCCTGCGGCTCGCTGTCAACCTGCATGAAAACCGTGACCCGATTGGAAAATGCCTTGGCCGCCAGACGGCAGGCCAGGCGGGATTTGTCGGCCACCTGCGGCGTATCGAGCAGATAAAAATCAACCTGGCAAGTCATGACACGGATTACCGCCTACCGCGAACAGAAAAACCGGTGCGGCGTACAGCGGCACAATCGGAGGACCGGCATTCGCGCTCCTGTATCGCCACCCGCATCAGTGGTTCAGCAGGAACTCTACCAGCAGCGGTACCGGGCGCCCGGTTGCCCCTTTGGCGCTGCCGCTATCCCAGGCAGTGCCGGCAACGTCCAGATGGGCCCAGTCGAATTTGCGCGTAAAGTGCCGCAGGAAGCAGGCCGCTGTGACGGCGCCGGCGTCGCGGCCGCTGCCGATATTCGCCAGATCGGCAAAGTTGCTCTTCAATTGTCTGGCGTAGTCATCCCATACCGGCAGCCGCCAGGCGCGGTCGCCGGCGGCATCGCCGGCCTCCAGCAACTGTCTGGCCAATTTGTCGTTGTCGCTGAACAGCCCGCTGGCATGTGAGCCCAATGCCACCACGCACGCCCCGGTGAGCGTCGCAATATCGATTACGGTCGCCGGCTTATAGCGCTCGGCATAGGTCAGCGCGTCGCACAGAATCAGCCGGCCTTCGGCATCGGTGTTCAGGATTTCGATCGTGGTGCCGTTCATTGCCGTGACAATGTCGCCGGGTTTGTTGGCCGCACCGTCCGGCAGATTCTCGCTGGACGGGACAATGCCGACGACGTTGGCGGCCAGCCCGATTTCGGCAACCGCCTGCAGCGCGCCAAACACACTGGCGCCGCCGCACATGTCAAACTTCATTTCGTCCATCGCGTTCGACGGCTTGATCGATATGCCGCCGGCGTCAAAAGTCAAACCCTTGCCGACCAATACCACCGGCGGCTGCGTGCGTGCGCCGCCGCGATGCTCAATGACGATCAGCCTGGCCGGCTCTCGGCTGCCGCGTGAAACCGACAGCAGCGAGCCCATTTTCAGCCGTTTCATATCCGCTTCGTCCAGTATCGTCACTTTCAGGCCGTGGGTTTTTTGCATCGTTTTGGCCTGGCGGGCAAGAAACTTCGGGGTGCAGAGGTTGCCCGGCAAATTGCCCAGCTCGCGCGCCAACTCGACCCCGCCGGCGACCGCCTGACCGTGTGCCAGGCCGGTCCTGGCTGCGGCCAGTTCGCCGCGTGCGGCGGTTATCGTGACCCGTTTCAACGGCTGCGGCGGTTTGCGCGCGCTCTTGGTCGCATCATAGTGGTACAACGCCGCCTGCATGGCTTCGACGATAATCCGCGTGCGCCGAGCGGTATCCAGGCCGTGCGCCGCGGCATCCAGCAGACACACGTCACCAGCCTTGATCTTGCTTTGCTGCAAGCAGCGCGTCGCCGCCGTCGCCGCGCCGGCCAGCGCCGCCCGGTCGAAATCGGCGGCCTTGCCCAGCCCGGTCAACAATACCCGGGCGGCCCGGATGCCGGGCAGGTCATGCAGCAGCAGGCTGCTGCCGACCTCCGCAGAGAGATCCCCCTGGAGTAAAATACGGCTGATGCGTTTGCCGGTCAGCTGGTCCAGCCGCAGCCCGAGCGGGGTCAATTTTGGGCGGTTGGCCTGGAACACGCCCAATACCAGACATTGAGCGGGCAGTTTTAGCGGGTCACTGGTTTTGATGGTGTAATTCATGGGGTTTCCTCACTGATTTGCAGGCACGGCGGCGTTATCGAATAACCTCCACCGCTGTTTTGTCGGTTGGGCAACGGGCGCATTTTACGTCGGCAAGGTCGCATTCATCGCTGTCCGGTTGACTGAATCATCTGGCAGCGATACGATGCGGGCGATACGCAGTACGTCAGACAAGCTCGTTTTTTTAGATTTTCGGCCACGCTTTGACATCGGTGTTTCCAGCCGAGGGCAAGGATTATTGCAATCGCAGTTGCCCTCTCCGGTTGCCGGTCAAATCAAATGCAAAGCCGCCACTGAATCCGTTTCCGTACCCCTGAACCAGGCTGGAGTCGATACACGCATTAAGCGGTTCAGTCTACTGTATATGCTCCGCCGATACAAGTTTTGGCACTTCGGGTAATTGACGCGCATGAGTGTATAGGAGATTGCATCGCCAGAGCATGATGAACTCGTTGAGCATTGTAGAACACCGGCCAGTCGACGAGTTTGCGGTTGAAAGTGCCCCGGCCGCAAAACAGCAATTCCGGATGGTAGTTGACCAACGACTCCCGGATAGTACGGTTGAAGCGCTCGCAGCGCGGGCTCATTTTAGGCGACCCGGGAAAGGTATTCGCCACGGCCCGGCATCCGGGCTTAACCTTAATTTGTGCAGACAGCCTCGCCATGCTCATCCATCGTGCTTTTGTTAAAGAGGTGCTGCAAACCTGCGGCGCGGTTGCGGCGATTTTGTTTGCCGCGTTGTTGATCATCCGGCTGATCGGCTTTCTGGGGCAGGCCGCGGAAGGCTACATCTCGGTCGACAGCGTGCTGCTGTTGCTGCTGCTGAAAATGATCACCTACCTCGATATCCTGGTGCCGCTGGTGCTGTATATATCGATTTTATTGGTGATGGGCCGCTGGATACGCGACAACGAGCTGACCGTGATCAACGCCTGCGGCATCGGTATGGCGCAGTTTATCCGCGCGCTGCTGGCCTTGTTTGTGATTGTCGGCTCGGTGGTGGCGGTGTTTTCACTGTATCTGTCACCGCTGGCAACGCAAACCGCGCGCGTAATCAGCCATCAGTACCGCAGCCGGGTCGATGTCGGCGGCGTGCCGATCGGCGTTTTCGCTGAAACCAAAGACGGCAACAGTGTGTATTTTGTCGAAAGATACGATGCGCAAACCGATACCTTACGGGATATTTTTGTGTATAGCCGGGAGGGGGCGGAACAAAACATTATCGTTGCCGACAGCGGGTTGAAAATGCTGGATCAACCGTCGCAGGCGGATTTTCTGGTGCTGCATGACGGCCGGCGGTATCGGGCCACCGCCGGAATGGCCGCGTACGGGGTGCTGGATTTCGCCGCCTATGCGGTGCGATTGCCGGCAACCGCGCCGGCCGACTACCGCTTGCCGTTCAAAGCGCGCCCGACGCTGGAGCTGCTGGCGGACCCGCATCCGGCGGCGACGGGGGAGCTGTACTGGCGGCTGTCCAAGGTCGTCATGCTGCCGATATTGATGCTCTATGCGCTGTCGTTTTCTTCGATTGCGTATCGCCGGCAGCGCCTGGTCGGCATGGTCGCCGCGCTGCTGGTATATTTTGTCTACTCCAACCTGCTGGGGTCTTTCCTGGCCCTGATTCAACGCGCGGTTATCAGCCCGCCGGCGCTGTTATGGGTGGTGCATCTGGTCTTCCTTGTGCTCGCGCTGGGTCTGTTTTACCGCCGCAGTCAAGACAAGCAATTGCTCCCCGGGCTGCCCGCCTGATGCGTATTTTGCACCGCTATCTGGGCCGGGCAGTGCTGCAATATACGCTGCTCACGCTGGCGGTGCTGCTGGCGCTGTTCACGTTTGTGAATTTTCTCGATCAGCTCGGCGATCTGGGCCGGGGCAGTTATGACCTGCCGGCCATCGTCCGCTTCATCGCCCTCACCACCCCGCGCCTGATCTATGAAATTCTGCCAATAGCGACCCTGCTCGGCAGTATGCTCGCGCTGTCCGTGCTGGCGTCTGATTCGGAGCTGCTGGTGATGCGCAGCAGCGGCCTGTCGCTCGCGCAGATCGCGGCGGCGGTGCTGCGGGTGGGCGGGCTGTTTGTCGTGATTGCCGTGGTGTTGGGCGAGCTGGTTGCGCCGCTTACCGAAACCCGGGCGCAGCGCGAGCGCGCCGAAGCGCTGCAAAAGAATATCAAACAACAGACCGGTTTTGGGCTGTGGGTACGCGACGGCAACCGCTATCTCAACCTCGGCGAGATTCTGCCCAACCTGACCCTGCGGCGCATCAGGCTGTTCGAGTTTGACGCCGACCGCCGCCTGCGCTCGCTGGTATCGGCGACCGATGGTCGGTTTGAAGGTGATCGCTGGGTGCTCAATCAAGCCGAACAAACCCTGCTCGACGGGCATGCGCAGGCTGAAACTCGAGCGCTTCCGTCGATCGAGTGGCAGTCGCGCATTACGCCGCAAATCCTGTCGATATTTCTGACGCAGCCCGAGCATCTGTCATTCCGGCAGCTGTACCGCTACATCGATTATTTGCGCGCCAACCGGCAGCAGACCGACGCTTACGAGCTGGCCTTCTGGAGCAAAATAATGCTGCCGCTGGCCACGCTGGTGATGATGCTGCTGGCGATTCCGTTTGTGTTTACCGATATCCGGCAGGGCAATCTGGGCCGCAACCTGTTTCACGGCATCCTGCTGGGGCTGGGTTTTTTTGCCGCCAACCGGATCCTGGGGTATGCGGTGCTGACGATCGATCTGCCGCCGGTGGCCGGCGCGACACTGCCGGTCGGCGGGTTTTTCCTGCTGGCGATGGTGATGTTTCGCCGCGTGGTGTAGCCGACGGCATCCCGGTGCATGTCGGCCGCCCCGCCGTCACCCGCCCGCGCGGCCCGCCGGCGCGGTCGCGGATTGCAATTGTGCTACACTTTGCCGCTAACCCATGGCAGCCGGCTGCGCGGCAATACGATCGATGAAGGTAGCATTTTTAGGACTGGGGGTAATGGGCTATCCGATGGCCGGCCACCTTGCCGCCAACGGCCATACCGTCTGTGTTTACAATCGCACCGCCGCCAAAGCCGAGCGCTGGCTCGGGCAGCACACCGGCAGCATGGCATCAACCCCGGCGCAAGCGGCCACCGGGGCCGATTTTGTCTTTGCCTGTGTCGGCAATGACGATGACCTGCTCAGCGTGACCACGGGCGCGGACGGGGCGTTTGCCGCGATGCAGCCGGATGCGATCTTTGTCGACCATACCACCGCCTCCGCCAACGTGGCCCGCCGGCTGGCCGATATCGCCCGCCGGCAAGGTTTCGACTTCCTCGACGCGCCGGTGTCCGGCGGCCAGGCGGGGGCGGAAAACGGCATCCTCACGGTCATGGTGGGCGGTCGGCAAGCCAGCTTTGACCGCGCCCGCCCGCTGATTGACAGTTTCGCCCGCGCGGTGGTGTTGATGGGCGAGTCCGGCAGCGGACAGTTGACCAAGATGGTAAATCAAATCTGCATCGCCGGTTTGCTGCAGGGTCTGTCCGAAGGGCTGGCTTTCGGCGTCAATGCCGGCCTTGACGGGTTAAAGGTGTTTGATGTGATCGCCCAGGGCGCCGCCGGCTCCTGGCAGATGGTCAATCGCCATCAGACCATGCTGCAAAACGAGTTTGATTTTGGCTTCGCGGTTGACTGGATGCGCAAAGATCTGGCGCTGTGTCTTGACGAGGCCGGGCGCAACGGCTCCGAGCTGCCGATCAGCCGGATCATCGACGGCTATTACGCCGAAATCCAGGCCGCCGGTGGCCGGCGCTACGACACCTCCAGTCTGGTGACCCGCCTGCAGCGCAAAGACGTCAATCGGTAGTCGGCGATGGCTACCGGGTGCGCGCCGCCCGATGGTTGTCCGCCGGCGGGTCCGGCTCGACCGGCAGCACATCACACTCGAGGTAGCGGGCGTCGCGCTCATCGTGGCTGACGATCAACGTGGCCATGCGCTGGCGCTGCACGAGCGCAACCAGAGCATCGAAACAATCGGCCCGGGTTGCCCAATCCAGTGCGTTGAAGCTCTCATCCAGTAACAGAATCGGCCGGGCGCGCAATAATGCCCGCACCAGCGTCACCCGCTGCTGCTGACCGCCGGAAATCTCGCCGGGGAAGCGGTGTTGCAGCCCGCCGATGCCGAGCGCATCGAAGCCGGCATCGATACGCGCCAGCAGCTCGGGGGCGGGGCGATGCAACCCGGGCGGGCCGAGGCCAATCAGCACATTGCTGCGACAATCGAGATGGTCAAACAGGTTGTTGGCCTGAAACACCGTCGTGATGGGCCGCTCCCATGGAGCCAGCGGCAGCAAGTCGCGCCCCTGCCAGCACAGCGCGCCGCTGTGCGGCGGCAAAAATCCGGCCAGCAGCTCCAACAGCGTGGTTTTACCCGACCCCGACGGCCCCTGAACCGCCAGAATCCGGCCGGCATCGAGCGTAAAATCGAACGCGAAACCGACGCCGGAAGGCCAGCTGTAGCGCAGTTGCTTGACCGTCAGCATAGCCGCCTCCGCGGTTGCATCAGCCGCAGCAGCCGGCCCCAGCCCCATAGCAGCAAAAAGGTCACCCCCAGCAGCAGCAACGCCAGCGCCGCCGCCTCACCGGCCCGATAGCGGTTCATCGTCTGATACAGCAGCCACGGCAGGGTCTGGAACTGCTGACTGCCGAACAGCGCAATCACCCCCAGATCACCGAGCGAAAACGCCGCACTCAGGCCGGCGGCAAAGCCAATTTCCGGCGCCATTGCCGGCGCGGTGATGCGGACAAATCGCCGCCACCCGCGAATCCCGAATGCCGCGCACAACATATCATGGCGCGCGGCCAGCGCGGCCATGCGCCCCTCCAGCACGCGATACGCAAACGGCAGCGACAACAGGACATTCGCCGTCAACACCAGTAGCGGGGCGAGCACGAACAGGTCGGCGAAGCGGCGCAGCAGGATGAACGCGCCGGTGCCGAGCACAATCGCCGGCACGGCAAGATAGAGCGAGACGACCGCATCCAGCAAGCCGCTCAGCGGGCGGGTGGTTGCCGGCGTCCGGTGGGTCGCCAGCCGGACCCGCGCCGCCGCCAGCAGCAACGCGGCGCCGGTTGCCAGCACGGCCGAGCCAAGCGCAATCAGCAGCGAGGCCGACAAGGCCCGCCAAAACACCCCGGAGCGCAGCACCGCCGGCAGATGATGCGAGGCGCCCTTGAGCAGCACCGCCAGTATCGGGGTGGTGATAAACAGCGCAAACAGCCCCAGTAGCAGCAGATCGCCCGCCTGTGCGCGCCATCGCCGTTCACCGCGCTGCGCGATTGCGGCGGCGGACGGCAGCGGATTGGCGACCCACGACGGCCCGCCCTGCGCGCCATAAAAGGACAGCGCAAACACCATCAGCGCGCACACGCCCAGTTGCAGCAGGCTGAGCGTGGCCGCGCGCGGCAGGTCGAACTCAAAGCGCAGTGCCGTATAGATACTGACCTCCAGCGTGGTTACCGCCGGCCCGCCGCCCAGCATCAGCACCAATGCGAATGACGTAAAGCACAACAAAAACACCAGCGACAACAGCCCCGGCACCACCCGCCGCATCGCCGGCCATTCGAGCAGCACAAAACGCTGCCAGGCGCTCAGCCCCCACTGCGCCGATAGCCGCCACTGTGCGGCCGGCGTGCCGGCGAGGGTCGAGGTCAGCACCCGCAGCATCAACGGCGCGTTCAAAAACACATGCGCCAGCAATACCGCCGGCAAGCCGTAGACCGGCGACAGCCGCTCGAACCCGCCCAGCACCAGCAGCGTGGAGACAAACCCGTTTTGCCCCCAGACCGCCAACAGCCCGGTTGCCGCCACAGTCGTCGGCATCACCAGCGCGATAATCGACCATGCGACCAGCCAGCCGCTCCGCCATTGCTGTGCCCGCCGCCAGCAGGCGCGGGCAACCGGCAACGCAACCGCCAGCGACAGCAGCGTCGACAGCAGCGCCTGCCAGCCGGTAAACAGCGCAATCTGCCATACAGACGGGCGGCCAAGATGGGCGATAAAATCGTTTTCGCCGGCTTGCAGCAGCGCCGCCAATGCGGCGATAACCACGCCAAACAGCCCGACAGCCAGCAGCGTAGCGGCAATCAGGCAGCTGCGGCTGCGGTCGGTGAAGTGGGTTGCGGATTGATGGCGGGCGGCCATTTTTAGCTGAGGGTTGGCGCTCCTTTAGCTCCCGCAGGGGGAGATCGGAGCGGCTGCTCCGCCGCCGTGTCGGCGGACAACGGTCGCGTGTTATCGATGACGTCGCATTGATCGGGCGCGGCGCAGCGGCTCACTGCTGCAGCGCAGATTGCCACTCTTCCACCCACTCGGATTTTTTCGCCGCCACGTCGGCGGCCGGCAGCAGGAACGATTTTGACGGCATCACCAGATCGGAAAACGCATCGGGCAGCGCGGTTTTGCCGGCCGGGTACATCCAGTTGGTGGTCGGAATCAGTGCTTGAAACGGCTCGTCCAGAATAAAATCCATGAATTGGCGGGCCAGCTGCGGGTTGGGCGCCGATTTCAGCACCCCGGCTACCTCGATCTGCATATAATGCCCCTCGGCAAAATCGGCCGCCGCGTATTGGTCGGTGCCGTCAACCACCCGGTGGTAGACCGGCGAGGTTGAGTAGGACAGCACCATATCCGCCTCACCGGCCAGAAACAGCGAATACGCATCCCACCAGCCCTTGGTCACCGTGACAATTTTTGGCGCCAGTCCGGCCCAGGCGGCGGCCGCCCGGTCGCCATAGATCGATTTCACCCACAGCAACAACCCCAGACCGGGGGTTGAGGTGCGCGGATCCTGAATCACGATGCGCAGGCTGTCCGGTGCCTGCACCAGCTCACGCATTGACGTCGGTGCGCTGTCCAGTCGACTGCGGTCGTAAACGAATGCAAAATATCCCCAATCGAAAGGCACGAAAAACGCATCGTCAAAGTCGATTGGCAGCGCAGTCCGACCGGCCAGGCGGATATGATGTGGGGCAAACAAACCGGTAGCGCGTGCCGTGGCAATCAGGCTGGTATCCAGCCCCAGCACGATATCGGCTTTTGACGCGGCGCCTTCGATTTGCACCCGCCCGAGTATGCCAATCGACGAATCCAGCGCCACCCACTGCAAGTCACAGGCGCAGACCGCCTCGAATGCCTGCTCGACCGCCGGCCCCGGCCCCCACTCGGAGGCAAACGAATCGTAGGTATAGATCGTCAAAACCGGCTGCTTCCCGGCCTGCAACGGCAGCGGTATGAGCAAACACGCTGCCAATATGAGCGTGCGGATAGTCTGCGGTAGTGACATGGTGGCCGCTCGAATGACAGGCCATATCGGACGGGTGACAACGATGGCTTGACCGGGCCCCGGCAGAGGGACAACGGCCAATTCCGCTTTCCTCCGCCGGCATGACCCGGTTCAGGTTCAATGGGTATGTCTCAGACCAGTGCTTGTGTGAAGACCGGACACCCCAAGGGAATTAACCCGGATATAGTAAACGACAAGCGGTGTTGTATGCAATTAAGGGGAGGAGAAAAACTCCCGATCTCCCCGCCTTCCGGGGCGGCTGGATTCCCGCTTACGCCGGTACCGGCACCACGTAGTTCAAGCCCATGCGTCCGCCGTCGGGGTACACCGTCTGCCCGGTCATGTAGCTGGCATAGTCGCTGGCGAGAAAGACGGCCACCTTGGCGACCTCATCCGGCTCGCCGGGGCGCAGCATCGGGGTGCGTGACAACACCTGGCGGAATTTTTCGGGGTCATTGGCAATCGATTGAAACATTTCGGTATTGATTGAGCCCGGGCCAATGGCGTTGACCCGGATGCCTTCACCGGCCAGTCGAATGCCGAGGCATTTGGTCCATTGGTTGACGCCGCCTTTGGCGATCACGTAAGGGGCGATTGCCGGAATCGCCAGCACCGCGTTGAGCGAGGACATGTTGATGATGTTGCCCTTGCTGCCGTGCTCGTCCGCCGGTTGCTGCAGCATGATTTTGGCGGCCAGCTGACCGGTGAGAAAAACGCCTTTGAGATTGACCCCGATTACCCGGTCGAAGTCGGCTTCTTCCAGCTCGAGGACGTCGGCTATATGCACGATGCCGGCATTGGCGATCACCGTGTCGATGCGGGAGAAGCGTTCAACCGCGGTATCGAGCAGGTTTTGAATCTCGTGCTTTGAGTTGACGTCGCAGTGGACGTACTGCGCGCCCAGCCGCTGCGCCTCGGCGCGGCCTTTGCGGTCGTTGACGTCGGAGATGATCACCCGCGCGCCTTCGTTGATAAAGCGTTCCGCACAGGCCAGGCCAATGCCCTGCGATGCGCCGGTGATGACGGTGACGGTGTTTTTTAACATGGGTAAAACTCGGTTGTGGTTGCCGGTTGCCGTGTACTTGATTTTCCGGGCCGGATTTTCCGGGCTGTTCGGTATGGTCGCTATGGCTATCCGGGCTGGCCCAGTGCGCGTAGCATCCAGGCGGTTTTTTCGTGGATGCGCATGCGATCCGAAATCAGCGCGATTGACGATTCGTCTGCGCCGTCCTGGGCGGCGTGCAGCGCCTGGCGGCAGGTTTTGACCACTTGCTGATGGCCGGCGGTGAGCAGGTCAACCATATCCTGCGCCGCCGGGACGCCGGTCACTTCCTTGATTGACGTCAATTTGGCAAAGGCGCTGTAGGTGCCGGGCGCGGGCATGCCCAGCGTACGGATGCGCTCGGCGATGTCGTCCACCGCGGTGGCGAGCTCGGTGTAGTGCTCCTCGAACATCAGATGCAAATCGCGGAATCTGGGGCCGGTCACATTCCAGTGAAAATTGTGGGTTTGCAGGTACAGGGTGTACGAATCGGCCAACAGCCGGCTGAGCTGGTCGGCGATTTTCCGGCGATCCGATTGGGTGATGCCAATGTCGATTTTTTCCATTGTGGCCTCGGTGTGGTTGCGGGTGTGAAGCCAAGTTTGCCATAGGTGGTGATGGAATGACAAATCGCGGTTGGCGCTGCCGGCGTGGCGTGGCGCCGGGCGGTTTAAGTGGGCTGTGCGCCGACGGGCGCTTTGGCGTATGATTTTATGCCTGGGGCCGGCATGGGGCGTGCCGGTGGCGGCTATTGACAACGGGTATTGACGATGGAGTCAACGGGATGCGTGATGATGCTGTGAATGGGCGCGGGCGGCCTGCCGTGCGGCTGTATACGGCGGAGCAGACGCGCCGGATTGACCGCATTGCGATGGCGCAGTACGGCTATCGCGGCATCGACTTGATGCGCACGGCGGGGCGGCAGGCGTTTGACCGCATTATCGCCCGGCGTCCGCAGGGCGGCCGCTGGCTGGTGCTGTGCGGCGGCGGGAATAATGGCGGCGACGGGTATGTGGTGGCCAGGCTGGCGCTGGAGAGGGGGGTGGCGGTGACCGTGTTGGCCATCGCCTCGCCCGGCGGCGATGACAGTCGGTCGGCCTGTGATGACTTTATCCGCGCCGGTGGTCGCGTGACGCCGCTGGGGCAGGCGGGCGCGGACGACTATGCGGTGGTGGTTGATGCGGTCTTCGGTACCGGCTTGAATCGGCCGCCGACCGCGGCGGCGGCCGAGTTGATTGCGTATGGCAATCGGGTCAACGGCTATAAGGTGGCGCTGGATCTGCCGTCGGGGCTGCACAGTGATACCGGCGCTGCTTACACGCCTTGTTTTGCGGCGGATTTGACCGTCAGCTTTGTCGCCCGCAAGCCGGGCCTGTACACCGCCGATGGGGCGGCGATGGGCGGCGAGCGGGTTTTTGCCGATCTGCAATTGGCGGCGGCGGTGTTTCAGGGGCAGCCGTGTGCGGCTGAATTGATTGGCCCGCCGACGCTCACCCGGCGGGCGGCAAACAGCCACAAGGGCCGGTTTGGCCGCATCCTGATTGCCGGCGGCAGTCCGGGTATGCTGGGCGCGGCGCTGCTGGCCGGTAAAACGGCCTTGCGGGTCGGCAGCGGGCTGGTGACCGTCTTGACCGATGCCGCGCGGCTGGACTGGCCGGCGCTGTATTGTGCGGAGTTGATGAGTGTGTGCCCGGCCGCGACGGAGCAGTTTGCCGCGGTGCTGGCGCGCGCCGATATGGTGGTGCTGGGGCCCGGTCTGGGGGGCGATGCCGAGGCCGATCGGCTGTGCGAACAGTTGGTCGCCGGTGGCAGGCCGCTGCTGATGGATGCAGGCGCGCTGCGCTGGCTGCAACGGCATCCGATGCGCGCCGATAACTGGATTTTAACCCCGCATCCGGGCGAGGCCGCCGGTCTGCTCGGTGTGACCGGCGAGCAGATACAGCGCGACCGGCTGGCCGCCTGTCGTGAAATCGCCCGGCAGTATGGCGGCATTTGTGTGTTGAAGGGCTCGGGCACGGTGGTCGGTGAGGCCGACGGCATTGCGCGGATTTGCCGGCTGGGTAATCCGGGCATGGCCAGCGCCGGGATGGGCGATGTCCTCAGCGGATTGATCGCGTCGCTGGCCGGCCAGGGGTATGCGCTGCGCACTGCGGCGGAATACGGGGTCTGGCTACAGGCGAGAAGTGCGGATCAAATGTGCCTGAAAAAGGGGGAGTGCGGTTTGATTGCCAGCGATGTGATCGCGCAACTGCCGCGGCTGATGGCGGGGCTTTGCACCGGCTGAGTGGTGGCTGCGACGGGGTGGGTGATGCGGCGGGTGATTTCCTTGATTTTGAGAAACAGGGCGGTTATCCTTCCCATGCGCATTGAAATCGTCATGCCCATATAAGCCTCATGGGTAGAAAGAGCTTCCTTTTTTCTTACGCCAACATGAAGGATATTTATAGGGCAACTCTGATTTATTGCCATAATTGTTTATAATACAGGAAATCATTATCAGAGGCTGAATTCCATGCAACAGACACTTTCTGAAAACGGATTCGAGGAATTCCGTAAGAAGACCCGTAAAGAGCGGTTTCTGGAAGAGATGGAAACGATTATCCCCTGGGAGGAACCAGCCAAAGTCATCAAGCCGTTTTACCCCCACTCTGAATAGTAAAAGAGCGTTTCGCATTGAAACTAAAGTTTTCATGTGTTAATCAGATATTCCTTAGATCAATTATGAAGATACTCAAAGGTAAATCAGATGTACTCAAAAAAAGGGTTCTACATATTTACAATTTGCACGCCGCTATTGAGGGAGAGTATAAATGGCTTATTAACCTGAATGGTTTGAGACAATGTGTGCGTTACATACGAGAGGGTGAGGAGGATTTTTTAATCATCTATCTTCTCATGAAGAAACATGGTTTCTGGTTTGTAGATATTCCACGTACATCTTCTACAAGTATAAAGACGGAATTGAGTGAAAAATTTTCGATTGAATTCTTCAAAAAATTAGCACCTCAGGGAATAGCGTATCATAGAGAAAGATATTTCGAACAATCCCGATACTTACGATATATAAACTCATCAAAAATATTAAAACACACATACCGTTCACATCTAAGCGCTAAAAAAGTAAAAAGTATATTAGGGGACGCTTTGTGGTCAAAGATATTCACTTTTTCCATAGTACGTAATCCGTGGGATAAAGTATTTTCATTTTTTAGACAGTATTGTTATACTTGCGGTTACGAGACCGGAATTACTGATCCGGCAATGTTTGTACGGTATTTAACAAATAAATTGGATAGGAATTTGGAATACGAGTTCTACACATCTTCCTCTTTTGTTACAGATGAAAATGGCAAAATAATCGTAGATTTTATTGCGCGCTACGAAAACAGGGAGAAAGACCTGCAGTATATTGGACAAAAAATCGGTTTCCCGGATTTAGGCAGAGCACATCTATGGAAAACCTTTGACGGAAAGCACTATTCGCGCTTCTATAACGATGAAACACGCGAGCTAGTACGAGATATGTACGCAGATGATATAAGACTATTTGGTTATGAATTCGAAGAAGGATAAACTAGACTTTCCATTCGGCATTCCTGGTCATCTTCCAGTGTGGAGGTATCGCCCTCAGGCAAGCCGAGTTCGAGAAATTCCGTAAGAAGACCCGTAAAGAGCGGTTTCTGGAAGAGATGGAAACGATTATCCCCTGAAAGGAACCAGCCAAAGTCATCAAGCCGTTTTACCCCCGTCCAAAGTGTTTCGTCCCGTATGATAGAATATACTCTCTTTCAATCCAATCCGGCATTCAATACGTTCAAAAGAGGTTGCACAATGGAGATTAAATTACACCGGCTGGCCACCACAACGCCAGCTACCCGAAAGTATATTCAGACTTCAAGCAAAAGTGCGCCAACCCTGTCGCGTGAGCTCGGGGTTTCTCTGCCGACGATTTACAAGTGGCGGCGGGCCGGGCGCATCTATGACGGTTCCCATACGCGCCATAACCTGAACCCGAGCACTTCCCCGCAGCATGAGGAGATTATCACCGAGTTGCGGCTACGCTTGCGCTTGTCGCTGGATGATGTGGTTGAGGTGATGAACCGCTGTTTTCCCCAGACCTTCAGCCGCAGTGCGATACATCGCTGTCTGAAGCGCTTAGGCATAAGTCGGTTCCCACAGGTCAAGCAGGCGAATGATTTCAGCTGTTTTGAGCAGACCTCGTGCGGGTTTATCCATATGGACTTCAAGGTGTTGAGCAAGCTGAATAAGCAACGCAGCTATGCGCTGGTGGCGATTGACCGGGCTACGCGCTTTGTCTGGGTGAAAATCATTGCGCGCCGCGATGCCGCCACGACCGCAACGTGTCTGCGTGAGTTCCTGGATGCGTTCCCGCACCCGGTGCATACCCTGCTTACCGACAACGATGGCGGCTTCACAGACCGCTTTGCAGTGGACAAGAAAAACAAGCCACAAGGCAAACCAGGCGGTACGCATCTGTTTGATCAGGTTTGCCGTGCGCATCACATTGAGCATCGTCTCATCCGCCCGTTTCGACCACAGACCAACGGCATGGTGGAGCGGTTCAATCGCCGTTTGAGTGAGGCATTGCGCAGCAGGCCGCAGATCAAAAGCAACTGGAGCACAAACCGATTCCACAACCACGAGGAAAGAAACCGGTTCATCTACACATTCGTGCAAAACTACAACGGAACTCGATTAAAATGCCTGAGCTATAAATCTCCCAGGGAAGTCTTGAGTGATCATACCGTACCTAACACGCAAATTGTGTGAGATCGCGGGTTAGCGCTTCGCAGATCGCTTTACTGGGGCCTCCACCGTGCTTGCCTGTGAATGGCGCAACAGCAATGTAGCAGCCTTGCGTCTGACGTTGAGCAAAAATGTTAGAGGCGGATCGCTCTACCTTGATTAGATTGTGGGCGATAAACAATATCACGAACAGCGCGACCTTGAATGCTCAGAAGGGCGAGTTGGCAATGGATAAAGTCGGCCTCAAGCGGTTTGACGGTATTATTTGCTGCAACTGCTGATCTCATATCACGCGATGACTGAATTTGTGACCCGTTTTGCGCCATCGCCGACGGGTGCGCTGCATCTTGGCCATGCGGCGTCGGCTTTTCATGTCTGGCGCGCGGCCGAGGAGGCGGGCGGCACAGTGTTGCTGCGGGTCGAGGATATTGATACGACCAGGTGCCGGCAGGCGTTCACCGAACAAATCTACCGCGACCTGGAATGGCTGGGATTGGACTGGCCGCAGCCGGTTCGCGTTCAGTCGGCGCATTTTGGCGATTATGCGGGCGTGGTGACCGATCTGGCAGGGCGTGGCCTGGCCTATCGCTGTTTTCGAACGCGCGCGGAGCTTGCGGACGCCGCTCCTGCGCCGATATCGGCCCGGGTTGAGCAGGCGCAACTCAATGCCGGGAAGCCGTTTGCCTGGCGATTGTCGCTGGAGGCAGCGCGCGCGCAGCTTGGCCCGGCCTGGCAGGATTTATCTTATACGCTGGATACGGGTGACGGGCATCAGGTCGTCGCCGCCGACCCATATCGCGAAGGTGACATCGTCATCGCACGGAAGGACAGCCCCAGCGCCTATCATATCGCCGCGACCCATGATGACGCGCTGCAAGGAATAACCCACATCATTCGCGGTGCGGACTTGATCGACGCGCCCCACGTCCAGACCCTGCTGCACGTGTTGATGGGCTGGCCACAGCCGATTTACCGGCACCATTCGCTGGTGCGGGGGCCGGACGGCAAGCGCCTGTCAAAAAGCGCCAAAAGTCTTTCACTTGCCGCGCTGCGAAAGGCCGGTATGCGCGTTGAGGAGATAAAGCGACGCCTCGGATTTGCATGACCGGTTTGGCGGTGCCCCTGGCGCCATCCGGGCCGCCCCGGTTTGGCCCCGCACGAGTGCTGCCGGGCGGAATCTGTCTCGGTTTTGCGTCGATTGGTTTGCGTTTGGGATTAGCAGGCCCTGGCCCATAAGCGATTGTTTTCTGGCGCTATCTGTTTACAATCCCCATCCTGTTCGTTCTGAAGCATGTTTATGGGTGGATTGGTGAGAAACGACAAAATTTCAGGGTCAACCCATACAACTTCTTGATTTTGGAGAACAGGGCGGGTATCCTTCCTATACCCGCTCGAAATCACCACTCTATCGCGGATATCCGGTTTTTACGATCCTGGTTTTAGAATTACCCGACCCTAATGTTGAAGTTATACCGGAATATCCGGAATGGCGAGAATATATGTCGAAGGTGGAGATTGATAACGTGGGAGTCACCCTTGATTCAAAAGATTGCTTGATTGTGATGAATCATCAGTGAGAAAACCATCTAACTCTTAAAACATACGTGCGATTGTTTAATGAAACATACTATTATTGCCTGGGACTGTTGTTTTCGAAACTTCTACCATCTGATTGACTCTTTAGCAGATCAAGACTATCCCAAAGAAGATTACGAACTCATATTTGTTGAACAACGCAGTAAAGCTGCTTCAGATGCTTACAACCATAAGTCAGGGTTGAAATCTTTGCAAGACACAGTTGACTCTTATAAAGACCGTTTCAATGTTCGTGCCTTATTTTTGTCCCAGGATAACCTCCCCTATCATATCGGAATATGTAATAACGCCGGCATCCTGGCAGCAAAAGGGGAGTATATTTCAGTCATGGATGGCGATGACCTGGTTCGATCTGATTTTCTTAAAAGCCTCGAAAAAGCACACAAAACTTTAAATACAGTTATTAATTTAGATCGATTCTATGCCAGCCGTCCTGTAGGTGTCGATCCAAAGAATTGGATAAATGGAATTATCGACTTTGAACTTTGTTTGGCCGAATGTCCCAACCCGCATCGACCGCTTTTCAAGCGGGTCAATAATAAAGGCCCGCTGATTTCAGCTCCTGGAGAATGGTGGAAGGCGATAGGCGGGTATGATGACCATCGCATTTGGAGTACCGCGATTACAAGGATTGGGCTGGATGTAACAATACGCCTGGAAATCCATGCGGGTCGAGAAAGTCTGGCCTTACCGGAACAGTTTTGCGTACATCCTTATCATCCTGTAGGGTTCAAACGAACTGACAGGTTAGAGTCATTTTTAATATCTATGCAGAGTGACAAACTGATTTCCTGGGCACAGCACCATCAGGAAGCACGTCATGACAAAAGGTCGGAAGTGGCCAACAAGGTTTATCATAAATATAAATGGGCTTTAGAAGCCAATATTTCCGGCCAGTTAAGATTTCAAGACCGTATCAAACTCAACCTCCTTACTTTGATTTCAAACATTGAGCCAAGAATGGTAACAAATAAATATACCTTCCCACCACCCCCACAGAATCAGTTTAAACTACGATATAAAAAAGCCCAGAAATAAACCGAAAAAATTTTACAACTAAAAAAACTACTTGAAATCACAATATCATCCTGATAAAAATTAATCCCCAATTCTGATTTTCTCGGAAAGACCGGATAATCTCTAACAGAATCTGTTAAGTGTAACTCTATTATATTGATGAAGAACTGTAGTGAAGGATATTTAAATAGACCGGAGAAATGTATGAATAAATATATTGTGATTACAACAATTCATCCGGCATCTTCAGGTATTGCCAAATTTGCCCGGCTAAAAGATTGGACTATTGTACTGGTAGGAGACAGGAAAACTCCAAATATTGCATCTTCCGGGAATATTATTTTCCTATCAATAGAAGATCAAAATAAACTGGGATATACTTTGACAAGTGTTTGTCCTTATAATCATTATGCCAGGAAGAATATCGGTTATCTTTATGCTATACAACAGGGTGCCGATATTATATACGACACGGATGATGACAATTTCCCTTATGATAATCATTGGTGCATGCAGGATTTTGCCTGCAATAAAAAATGTATATCAAATAAAAAATTTTTTAATGTCTATAGATATTTTTCAAAGGAATTGATCTGGCCGAGAGGGTATCCTTTAGATGAAATTAATCAAGAAGAAGATTACTATATCCAGGATAACCATGTTGAGAAAATTGGAGTCTGGCAAGGGCTGGTAGATATCGATCCGGATGTAGATGCAATTTTTAGACTGACTTTTAATAAGCGCATAAAGTTTGAATATAAACCTCCGATTTTTCTTCGTAAAGGGAACTACTGCCCTTTTAATTCGCAAAATACTTTTTGGCATAAAAAAGCATTCCCCTATCTTTATTTGCCCGGGACAAGCAGCTTCAGGTTTACGGATATATTGCGAGGATACATTACACAAAGATTGATGTGGGAACAGGAGATTTATCTTGGATTTACACCTTCAACCGTATACCATAAAAGAAATACGCATGATTTGATGCATGATTTTATTGAAGAAATAGAATGTTTTACTACAACAAAACCTTTGATCACTATTTTGGATTCTCTTGAGCTTGAGTCCGACCCGTTATCTAACCTGGAATGCGCCTATGTTACGCTTGCAAAACACAAGCTGATTAAAGCAAATGAATTGGAAATTTTTCAAAGCTGGCTAACGGATTATCGGCGCATTGTGAAGGCATGATAGTAAATACTTATCTGAAGGAAGTGTATGTAAGCAAAGTGACGAGTATTGAACCGAAAGGCGAAAATTTAATTTTTCATTGTCTCTCAGCCCCGTTCCGGCTCCGCTCTTTCATCGGTGGATTGGTGGGAAACGGTGGGGCTTCAGGGCCGCTCAATACTGCTTGATTTTGGGAAAAAGGGCGGTTATCTTTCCTGTGCTGTTACAGGCCATACCATGAAATTTTCTCCGTTACATGTAGAGTTTGGCGCCGAGGTCGCAGGGGTCACTGTGTCAGACAATTTGTCCGCTGCCGAGTTTACTCAATTGGATGAGGCGATGAATACGTACTCGGTACTGCTGTTTAGAAATCAGTCCATGGAAGATCGCGTACTGATGTCATTTAGTCGTCTTTTTGGCGCGCTGGAAGAGGAGCACGTGTCCTACTATTCTCATGGGCAAATCAACTACATTGGCCGAGTTGGCAATATAGATGCGGACGGTAACCGGATGAAAAACCGGGCGCGAACGGTTCGCTCGCAAACCGGCAACCAGCTGTGGCATTCAGACAGCTCTTTTCGTGAAAACCCCAGTTTATATTCTCTGTTACTCGCGCATGAGGTGCCCCCGGATGCCGGCGATACCGAGTTTGTCAGCGCACGTGCGGCTTACCACAGACTGGCAAACAAAATGGCTGATGACATGGACGGTCTCATCGGTATTCACGATTATATCTATTCTCGAACCAAAGTCAGTGAAGATGCGGTTAACCAAAGTCAGCGAACCTATATGCGCCCGGTGCGCCAACGACTGGTCAGGCGCAACCCGGTCACAGGTGAAAAGAACTTCTACATTGGCTCCCATGTGCGCGCAATAGAAGGCGTTACCGCGGAGGAATCCAACAGATTAATCACACACTTGATGGCGGAAACCACCCGGGCGGAGTCAATTTATCGGCATCATTGGCAAGCAGGGGATTTGTTGATTTGGGATAACCGTTGTATTTTGCACCGGGGGTGCGGATATGACGCAGATCGTCACAGACGTCGCCTGCATCAGACCAGAGTCCGGGGAAGTGGTCCTACATTAGCCGAGCCGGTATAACAGCGCGTATCAGTCGGGTCTGGAAAAATCATCACGGGTCAGTACCGCTGATGCGCCCGGCGATACGCATCAGCGACCGGGTTTTTCCGTTGCCGGCGGGGCGGCGTCCGCGTTCTCCCACTGGGCGGTGCAACACCGCACTTCGGCCAGCTCAACCTGCCCGAGTCCCCAATCGGGGCCGTTGATCTGTACCGGCGCGCCGGCCTCCCATGTGCGCACCCGATCAATCACGTGGTGCTCGAACGCCGGCAAAACGACGCCGGTTCGCGCATGCGTGCGCGGCAGCGGCGGAAACGGTCGCTTGGAAATGGTGTACAGCCGACGCAGCCGATGCCGCAGCCATGACACCGAGCGCGCCATCCACTGCAGCAGCCATGACACCGAGCGCGCCATCCACGGCATCCGCCGGGCAATCACCCTGACCGTATTGACCTGCCACAGCTGTTGCGGCATCCGGGACAGGCCGGCCAAAACCGCCGACAGGCCGCGGACAACCCGTTGTCTGGCCCATTGTCTGACCTCCCATTGTCTGGCCCATTGTCTGGCCGCCCATTGTCTGGCCCATTGTCTGGCGCCGTGCGGCGCGAAGCGCTTTACGGTAATTGCGTTATGCGTGATTTTGTAAACCCGGCATGGACTCGGCCAGACCTGCTCCTCCAGCCCGGCGTTGACCAGGCCGTGCAGCAGCAGGCTGTCGTTGTCGAGATAAAATGTATACCGCTCTTCAAGGCCGTGCACCGCCTGCACCCGCTCGCGGGCCGCCGGCATGAAGTCACCGCTGGAATGGATGTACAGGCTGCGGATGGGGGCCCAGTATGTTTTCTGCGGGTAGTGGGCTACCACGTGCTGCTGCAATGCGTCCAGCAGCGCCTGGCGATCGGCAAAGGTGGGTTGCAGCACGGCCGGGTCGACATCGTAGCGCCCGACTCGATAGACCCGGTTCAGGCACAGCGTGCGCATGTTTTCCAGCACCGCATCGGTGTATACGGCGTCTACGGCAATGGCGTTGACAAACAGTCCGCGGGCGCGGCGAAATCCGACATTCAGGGCTTTGGCCTGGTGCATCGCGGTCTGCTCCCAGTGCAGACAGTGTTGATGGTATTCCGCCGGTACGGTAATCACGCGCACACTGCACATCCGGCTGTCCGGCAGCGGCGTCAGCAGATCCATCAGCGACGGGCGGTGCGGCGGTGGATTCCATTCGACGACAATATATTCGGCGGGAATCGCATAGGCATCAAGCTGCTCAAGCAGGGTGCACAGGCTGAGGCGGTGGCGTTTGGCCAGCTGCGGCGCATACTCGTCATTGCGCGACGCACAGACAAAAGAAACCAACGGGTGACCGGCGGCCAGGGCCGCTGCGGCAGTGATGGCGCCGGTTGATGGCGCCGCGGTGGGGTTGCCCGGTGGGTCGGTCGATGGCATAAAAAAATCAGGTGGTGAAGTGTGGTGCAAAACGATTATAATGCCGCCGGTTGTTGCCGGTTGTTGCCGGTTGCTGCCGGTTGCTGCCGGTTGCCCGTGTGGGTGATGCGATAGCGTGATTTTACCGTAAACCGTCATCAACAGGTGGTGAAGTGTGGTGCAAAACGATTATAATGCCGCCGGTTGCCCGTGTGGGTGATGCGATAGCGTGATTTCACCATAAACCGTCATCAAATCGATTACATTTTCGCCGTCGGGTTGCATTTTCGCCGCTGGGCAGTTGCCGGGTGCCGGCGGTTCGAACCGATGATGGCGGTTCAACTCTTGCCCGATAGGTCTGTCCGGTTGCCATGCTGCATGATCTCGAAATTGCCAATACCTGTATCCGCGTAGTCGGCCTCGGCTATGTCGGCTTGCCGCTGGCGATTTCGCTGGCTGATCTTGGGCTGCATGTGCATGCGGTCGAACGGCGCGCCGACGTCATCGCCGGTTTGCGCAACGGCCAAAGCCACATCAACGAGCCCGGCCTGGCGTCGGCCTTGCAGCGGGTGCTGGCGCATAATCGGCTTACGCTCAGCCAGCGGATTGCCGACGGGCCGCGGGCGACGATACAGATTATCACCGTGGGTACGCCGCTTAACGATGCCGGCAAGGCCGATTTTTCGATGATCGAGGCGGTCTGCGCCGAGCTCGCCGATACGCTGGCCGAAGGCGATCTGGTGATTCTGCGCTCCACGGTGCGCGTCGGCGTCACCCGCAATACGGCCAAACCGATTCTTGACCGCGCCGGGGTCGGCTACGATCTGGCGTTTTGCCCGGAGCGGTTGAGCGAGGGCCGGGCGATGGAGGAGCTGGCCAGCCTGCCGCAGATCGTCGGCTCGATTGGCGTGCGGGGGCAGTTGCGTGCGGCGCAGCTGTTTCAGTTGCTGACGCCGACCGTGGTGCGGGTGTCGCAGGTGGAAACGGCGGAAATGGTCAAGCTGGTGAACAATACGCAGCGCGATGTGCTGTTTGGCTATGTCAACGAAATCGCCGCGGTCTGCGACCGGCTGAAGCTCAGCGCAGCCGAGGTGATTGCCTCGGCCAACCTCGGCTATCCGCGCTCCAACCTGGCGTATCCGGGGCCGGTGGGCGGGGCGTGTCTGTCCAAGGATCCGTATATCCTGAATGAGGTGGCCGAGGCGGTCGGTATGCCGGGGCTGGATCTGATTCAGGCCGCCCGCCGGGTCAACGAATCGCAGCCGCTACAGGTGGCGGCGTTTATCGCCGACTGGCTGGCCGATAAGCGCGTGCCGGTGTCCGGCAATCTGGTCCTGGCGATGCTGGGCATTGCCTTCAAGGGTGATCCGGTGACCGACGATGTGCGCGGTACGCTGGTGGTGCCGCTGCTGGCCGCGCTGCGGGCCGGGTTTCCGCAACTCGAGGCGCGCGGCTGCGATGCCGAAACCGCGCCGGATGTGATTGCCGGGCTGGGCTTTGTGCCGCAGGCGGATATGCTGACGGCGTGCAACGGCGCGCACCTGGTGATTATGGCGAATCGGCACCCGGCAATCGGGCGGCTGGATATTACCGAGATTGCCGACGTGATGTCGAAGCCGGGGCTGATCTACGATCTGTGGAGCCGGCATCGCAACCCGCCGCCGCTGGCCGCGGGCATCCGTTACTGCGGATTGGGCGAGCACTGGCGGATGGATAGCGGCGATACGCCATGATTCCGGCGCCATGATTCTGGTCACCGGCGGGGCCGGCTTTATCGGTGCGGCAGTGGTGCGGGCGCTGCGGGCGCAGGGTGCGCCGGTGCGGGTGTTCGACGATTTCTCGCGCGGTGCCGCCCGGCGGCTGGACGGCCTGGCGGGGGTGGAAACGGTGGCCGGGGATATTTGCGATGCGGCCGCGCTGGGCCGTGCCGCCCGGGGCGCGCATACGCTGATTCACCTGGCGGCGATCAACGGCACCGAATGGTTCTATCAGCGTCCGGCCGCGGTGCTGGAGGTGGGCATTCAGGGCATGTTGAATGTGCTGACGGCCTGCCGCGATAATCAGGTGGCGACACTGCTGGCGGCTTCCAGCTCCGAGGTGTATCAGACGCCGGCGAAAATCCCGACGGCAGAAGACGCGGCGTTGTCGATTCCCGACCCGCATAACCCGCGCTATTCGTATGCCGTGTCGAAAATTGCCACCGAAATGCTGACCCTGCACCGCCGGTCGGGGGCGCCGCACAAGGCGATCATTGTCCGCCCGCACAACGTCTACGGGCCGGATATGGGCGAACAGCATGTTATCCCGCAACTGATCCGGCGGGCGGTGGCGGCGGTGGCGGCGCAGCCGACCGGGGTGGTGCCGCTCGACCTACAGGGCGACGGTACGCAGCGCCGCGCGTTCATGCACATCGATGATTTTACGGCGGCGCTGCTGCTGGTGCTGGCGCGCGGAGAAAACAATTGCATCTATCATCTTGGCAACCCGGAGGAATATACTATTGCGGCGCTGGCCGAGATGATTGTCGCGGCGCTTGGCCGTACCTGCCGCCTGTGCCCGTCGCCGGCGGCGGCGGGCGGCACGATGCGCCGCTGTCCCGATATTTCGCGCTTGACTGCGCTGGGATTTTCGCCGTTAATTGCGTTGCCGCAAGGCCTCGAGAGTGCGCTGCGCTGGTATCGTCACAGCGCCGATGAGGCGCCTGAGGCCGATTCAGCCCGGTGATTACCGCGCCCGTAGCTCAGTTGGATAGAGTGCTGCCCTCCGAAGGCAGAAGTCACAGGTTCGAATCCTGTCGGGCGCGCCATTTGCCGGGTGGCTGATGCGCGTTGTCGGTCGTCGGCCATTCGGCGGTGATGCGTATGCGGTCGGCCCCGGCTGCGGTCGGCGCCACTGCAGGCGGCTATAATTGGGCGCATGATTGATTTTGAGCGCAATCTCGTATTCGTACATATTCCCCGCACCGGCGGCAGTTCGATCATGCAGGCGTTTGGCAGGACGCCGTATCCGCAGGTGTACGAGCGGCAGTTGTATGAGAAGCATCTGCCGGTGTCGCGCTTGCGCGCCAAATGCGCCGGGCACTGGGAGTCGATGCATCGCTTCAGCTTCGTCCGCGACCCGTACGACCGTGCGGTCAGCCTGTATTTCCAGCAGAGCTTCCGCCATATCAACTACCATGCGGGCGCGTCGATGGCGGAGTTTTTGGCGCATTACCGCTCGGCGCTTCTGCCGTGGGAGCACGGCGTGCAGCAATCCGATTATTTCGATACGGCGGATGAGATTGAGATTTATCGCTATGAGGAGCGCGCGGCGGTACTGCTCGGACTCGCCGATAGATACGCGGTGCCGGGGTTGCCAACCCACCGTAGCGAGCCCGTTCTCGTGCCCGGCTTGAATGCGCGGCAGCGCGCCGACGACGGCCGGTCGATAGCCGATTATTTCGATGCCGACGCGCTCGAGGCCATGCAGCGGCTTTTCCCGGACGACCTGAAACAATTCAGCTGGCCAGCGGGTGAGCGCAAGCCGGCGGCGGCCAAACCTCAACCATAACAGTCAAACCGATGGGGGGGAAAGATGGAGGTGAGCGCGATGCGTGAGATCAAAAAAGTCGGGATTATCGGCGCCGGCGTGATTGGCTGCGCCTGGGCGGCGCGGCTGGTGCTGAACGGGTTCGAGGTTCATATCTTTGACCCGTCCGAGCGGGCACGGTCGTATTTCGATCGGGTGCTGGAAAATGCGCTGCGCGCCTACCGCAACATGACGCTGGCGCCGGTGCGGGCAAGCGGGGCGGTGCGTTTCATGGACAGCGTTGCCGCCGCCGTCGAGCAGGTTGATTTTGTCCAGGAGAGCAGCCCGGAGAGAATCGACATCAAGCGCGCAATTTTGCAGCAAATCGGCGCCGCTGCGGCCGCGGACGTGGTGATTGCATCGTCGTCATCCGGCCTGCTGCCCACCGAGTTGCAGCGTGGTATGCCGCATCCCGAGCGCATCCTGGTCGGTCATCCGTTTAACCCGGTTTACCTGATCCCGCTGGTCGAGATTGTCGGCGGTCGGCAGACCGCTGCGGCGGCCAGAACGGCGGCGGCGGATTTTTACCGGCGCATCGGGATGCACCCGCTTCAGGTCGGGCGGGAAATCGACGCCTTTTTGGCCGACCGGATGATGGAGGCGATGTGGCGCGAAGCCCTGCATCTGGTCAACGACGGGGTTGCCACCGTCGATGAGATTGACCAGGCGATTTGCTATGGCCCCGGGTTGCGCTGGGCGTTTATGGGGCCGTTTTTGGTCTACCGCGTGGCCGGCGGCGAGGGCGGCATGCGGCATTTTATGGCGCAGTTCGGCCCGAGCCTGAAATGGCCGTGGACGCGCTTTGACGGGCCTGAGCTGACCGAGCAGTTGCTGGATAAAATTGTGCACCAATCCGATCAACAGGCGGCGGGCAGGAGCATCGCCGAGCTGGAGCACCTGCGCGACGACTGTCTGGTGGCCGCGATGCAGGGGCTGCGGTCGCAGGATTACGCCGCCGGCGCGGTGCTCAAACGCTACGAGGAAACGCTCTATCAGGCCGCGCATACCCGGTTGATGTCGGCGCAGGACGAGCTCGGTCAACCGCTGCAATTGCACAGCGATACGGTGCGCCCGGAGTGGGTTGATTACAATCAGCATATGAGCGAAAGCCGCTACTTGCAGGTTTTCGGCGATGCGTCCGATGCGCTGCTTCGCTATATCGGGGTGGACGCGGATTATCATGCCGACGGGTTGAGTTATTATACGGTCGAGACGCATATCTGCCATCTGCGCGAGGTGGCGGTTGGCCAGCCGCTGGCGGTCGAGACGCAGATTCTGGCGCAGGATGACAAGCGCATCCATCTGTTTCATTCGCTGCGGCATGCCGGGCAGCGCACACTGCTGGCGACCGCCGAGCAGATGCTGCTGCATGTGGATACCCGGCAAGGGCGTGCGTGTGCGGCCCGGGCCGATGTGTTGGCGCGTATCGCCAGGATTGCCGAGGCGCATAGCGGCCTCGAAAAACCCCCGGCCGCCGGCCGGGTTGTCGGCCAGAGAGATCGCTGAAACGGCTGAAATGGCGGTGTCTGCCGCCTGAAAATCAACCTGCACCCGCGAGGCGGTATGTGATGATGAATTTTGCCCCCAGCCAGGAGCAGCAACTCCTGATCGATACCGCCAGGCGGTTTGTTGAGCAGGAGTTGTACCCCTATGAACAGGAAGTAGAAAAAACCGACCGGGTCGATAGCGAGTTGCGCCGGCAGATTATCCGGCGCGCGCGCGAGGTCGGGTTGTACGCGGCGAATATGCCGGCCGAGCTTGGCGGCGGCGGGCTGGACGTGCTGTCGATGTGTATGCTCGACCGCACGCTGGGCCGGGCGAGCATGGCATTGCAGTATACCGTTGCGCGGCCAGGCAATATCCTGCTGGCCTGTGTGGACGCGCAACGGGAAAAATATCTGCTGCCGTGCATCCGGGGTGAGAAAGTGGATTGCCTGGCGATGACCGAGCCGGGCGCCGGCTCGGATGTGCGCTCAATGGCGTGCAAAGCTGAGGCGGACGGCGATGATTTTGTGATCACCGGCAGCAAGCATTTTATCAGCCACGCCGACGTGGCCGATTTTGTGATTTTGTTTGCCGCCAGCGGGGTTGAGCAAAGCGCACGCGGACCGCGCAAAAAAATCACCGCTTTTCTGGTCGATAAAGGCACCCCCGGTTTCACGGTACAACCCGGATACGACAGCGTGTCGCACCGCGGCTACCATAACTGTATTTTGCAATTCGACCGCTGCCGCGTGCCCAAACGGCAGGTGCTGGGGCAGGTTGACCGCGGGTTCGAGTTGGCCGGCGACTGGTTGAGCAATACCCGTTTGCAGGTGGCGTCGATCTGTCTGGGGCGTTGCGATCGGGCGTATGAGCTGGCGTGTGAGTACGCGGCCCAGCGCAAACAGTTCAATCAAACGATTGGCCGATTCCAGGCCGTCGGGTTTAAGCTGGCCGATATGGAGCTGCGCCGCCGGGCGGCCGAGCTGATTACCTATCAGGCCGGTTGGCGCGCCGACCAGGGGCAGATGTCGGATATGGATGCGGCGTTGGCGAAACTGGCGGCGACCGAGGCGCTGGCTTTTATCGCCGATGAGGCGGTGCAGATTTACGGCGGCATGGGGTTGATGCGCGATTTGCCGCTGGAGCGCATCTGGCGCGATGCGCGGGTCGAGCGCATCTGGGAGGGCACCAGCGAAATTCAGCGGCTGATCGTGTCGCGGGCCATACTGCGACCATTGGAAACCGCGTAGCCGAGCGGGTCGTACGAGTGGGGGCGCATTGTTCGACGACAAGCGATTGCTGCGCAGCCTGAATCCCGCCTCGGTGGCGGTGGTCGGCGGGCGTGAGGCGGAGCGGGTGGTGCGGCAATGCCGCAAGCTGGGCTTCGACGGCCCGATATGGCCGGTCAATCCGCGGCGTGAAATCCTGGCCGAGCTGCCGTGTTATGCGGCGTTGGCAGATTTGCCCGGCGCGCCCGATGCGACCTTCATCGCCGTCCCGGCCGACGCCAGTATCGAAATCGTTCACCAACTGGCGCAATCCGATGCCGGCGGGGCGGTCTGCTACGCTTCCGGGTTTCGGGAAAGCGGCCGGTTGGGCGCCGCCCGGCAAGCGCGGCTGCTGGCAGCGGCGCAGGCCATGCCGGTGCTCGGGCCGAATTGTTACGGCTATATCAACGCGCTGTGCGGCGCCGCGCTGTGGCCGGACCAGCACGGGCTGGTGCGCCGGAGCAGCGGCGTGGCGATTATTTCCGCCAGCGGCAACATCGGTTTGAATCTGACACTGCAGCAGCGCTCGGTGCCGATCGCGCAGCTGATTACGGTTGGCAATCAGGCGGTTGTGGGCGTCGAGGCGTGTCTGGCGGTGGCGCTGGAAACCCCCGGCATCACCGCCGTCGGGCTGCATATCGAGGGCCTGTCGGATTTGCCGCGATTTATTCAGGCGGCGGAGCGCGCGCGGCAGCGGGGCATTGCCATTGTGGTGCTAAAGAGCGGCCGTACCGCCACCGGGGCGCGCATCACCTTCAGCCATACCGCGACGCTGGCCGGGCCGCCGCAGCTGTACGACGCGCTGTTCGAGCGCCTGAATATCGCGCAGGTGTTCGACCTGGAGGTGTTTCTCGAAGCGCTGAAGCTGCTGTCGATCAGCGGGGCATTGCCGGGCAATCGGATTGCGTCTATCAGCTGCTCCGGCGGTGAGGCGTCGCTGATGGCGGATTTGTCGGCCGCTGCCGCACTGCAATTCCCGCCGCTGGCCGAGGCGCACAAACAGCAGGTTCAGGCGACCTTGAGCGCCGAGGTCAACGTCGATAACCCGCTCGATTACCACACGTTTATCTGGGGCGATGAGGCGCGTCTGCGGCGCATGTTTACCGCGATGCTACAGGGCGATTTCGATCTCACGGTGCTGGTGTTGGATTTTCCGGCGGTGAATCAATGCGATATCACGGCCTGGCAGCAGGCGCTACGGGCGTTTATCACCGCGGCACAGCAGACCGGCGCACGGGCGGCGGTGCTGGCGTCGCTGAGTGAGAATATGCCGGCGGCGGAGCGTGAAACGCTGGCCAACTGCGGGGTGGCGCCCTTGCTCGGCATGCGGCAGGCGCTGGCGGCGATTGCGGCGGCGAGTCGCGTCGGGCTGGGCTGGCGGGCCGGCGGTGACGCGCCATTGCTGCCGCGGGCGGGGTCGGGGGCGCTCTGCTCGACGGCGGTCGGCGCGGCGGTGAGCGGGCTGGATGAGGCCGCTGCCAAAGCCTGGCTGCGGCGCGCCGGGCTGGATATCCCGCCGTCGCGCGTGGCGGCCTCGGTCGAGCAGGCGGTTGCCGCTGCCCGGGAGCTCGGCTTTCCGGTGGCGGTCAAGGTGTTGTCCGACCGGCTCAGCCACAAAACCGACGTCGGCGGCGTCGCCCTGGGGCTGGCCGATGCGCCGTCACTGGCGGCGGCGACCGGTGATATACTGCGGCTGGCGGGGCGGGTGCTGGTGGAGCAGATGGTTGATAATCCGGTGGTCGAGTTGCTGGTCGGCGTGAACTGCGATGCGCTGTTCGGGCATTATCTGATCATCGGCGCCGGCGGCATCGGCGTGGAGTTGGCGCGCGATCATCAGATTGTGCTGCTGCCGGCGAGCCGGGAAATGATTTATGCGGCGCTGGACAAACTCGCACTGGCGCCGATGCTGAACGGCTATCGCGGACGTGAAAAAGCCGATAAGGCGGCGGTGGTTGACGCCGTCATGCGGGTCATCGAGCTGGTCAATACGACCGCCGATCGACTGGTCGAACTGGAAATCAATCCGTTGATGGTGCAGCCCGAAGGCGGCAAGGCAATCGCCGCCGATGCCCTGATCCGGGTTGCCAGCGGCGCAGAGCCATCAATTTTACCGGAGCAGGAACATGACAGATGAAGCAGTTGACGTGAGCCGTAACGGCGCGATTCTCGAGGTCAGGTTGAATCGGCCGAAAGCGAATGCGATCGATGCGCACACCAGCCGGCGTCTGGGGCAGGTGTTCGCGCAGTTTCGCGACGACCCGAATTATCGGGTCGCGATTATTACCGGTGGCGGCGAGCGGTTTTTCAGCGCCGGCTGGGATTTGAAAGCGGCGGCGGCGGGTGAGTCGGCGACCGCCGACTTCGGGCCGGGCGGTTTTGGCGGGCTGCAAGAGCTCCCCAACCTGAACAAGCCGGTGATTGCGGCGGTCAATGGGATTGCCTGCGGCGGCGGGTTTGAGCTGGCGATTTCGGCTGATTTGATTCTGGCGGCGCAATCGGCACGCTTTGCGCTGCCGGAAATCAACGTCGGCATACTGGCGGATGCGGCGACCATCAAACTGGCCCGGCGGATTCCCTATCATGTCGCGATGGACATGCTGCTGACCGGCCGCTGGATGGAGGCCGATGAAGCGCAGCGCTGGGGATTGATCAATCAGGTGGTCGAGGATGCGCAGCTGATGCCGCGCGCCCGCGAGCTGGCGACCCTGCTGAGCGAAGGCCCGCCGCTGGTGTTCGCCGCGATCAAGGAGGTGCTGCGCGAAACCGAAAATCTGACGGTGCAGTCGGCGTTCGATCGGATAAACAACCGCAGTCTGGGCACGGTCAAGGCGCTGTATAGCAGTGAAGACATGCTGGAGGGCGCCACCGCGTTCGCCGAAAAGCGTCCGCCCCGGTGGCGCGGACGGTGAGGCTGAAAATAGCCATACCGCGCCTGGCCGCGACTTGATACACTTATTGCCCGCCCCGATCAGCCAATACGAACCGTGAAACAACCCGCCCGCCCCGGCTTTGCGACGCGCGTGATACACGCCGGCCAAAAACCCGACCCGGGTACGGGCGCCATTATGACGCCGATTTTTGCCAGCTCGACCTTTGTGCAACAGAGCCCGGGGGTGCATCAGGGCTACGACTACAGCCGGGCGGATAACCCGACCCGGGAAGCGCTCGAAGCGTGTGTGGCCGATCTCGAAAACGGCCAGGCCGGCTTTGCCTTTGCGTCCGGCATGGCGGCCACCGGCACCATTCTGGAATTGCTGGATTCGGGCGATCACGTGGTGGCGATGGACGATCTGTACGGCGGCAGCAACCGCTTGTTTCGCGCCGTGCGCAGCCGCACCGCCGGGTTGGAGTTTAGCTTTGTCGATCTGACCACGCCGGAAAATTTTGCCGCGGCGATTAAACCCAACACCCGTATGGTATGGGTGGAAACGCCGACCAATCCGCTGCTGCGCATCGTCGATTTGCAGGCGATTGCCGGGCTTGCCCGACAGCACGGCATCCTGGCGGTCTGCGACAATACGTTTGCGTCACCCTTTTTGCAGCGACCGCTGGATTACGGTTTCGATATCGTGATGCATTCGATGACCAAATATCTGAACGGCCATTCGGATATGATCGGCGGTATCGTGCTGGTCAAACCGGATAGCGAGCTGGTCGAGCAGATGAAGTTTTTGCAAATGTCGGTCGGCGGTATCTGCGGGCCGTTCGACGCCTTCCTGGCGCTGCGCGGCATCAAGACGCTGAGCCTGCGGATGCGGGCGCATTGCGACAATGCCCTGGCGGTGGCGCAATTTCTCGAGCAGCACGACAAGGTCGAGCAGACTTTTTACCCGGCGCTGCCGTCGCATCCGCAATACCCGCTGGTGCAGCGTCAGATGCCCGCCGGCGGCGGCGGCATAGTGACGATTTTGCTGCGCGGCGGGCTGGATGAAGCACGTCGGCTGCTGGAAAGCACCCGCATCTTTGCGCTGGCGGAAAGCCTTGGCGGGGTGGAGAGTCTGATCAATCACCCGGCGATCATGACGCATGCGTCGCTGTTGCCGGAAACCCGCGCGCGCCTCGGCATCAACGATTCGATGGTGCGGCTTTCGGTCGGGGTGGAAGACAAGGCCGATCTGCTGGCAGAGCTCGAGCGCTGCCTGGATGCGGTTTGACGTTGCCCCGCGCCCGCCTGCACGACCATCGCCCTCTTTACCGCCCTCTTTGGCCGCCACAGCATGTCCGAGTCGTTTGATTACATTATTATCGGCGCCGGGTCGGCCGGCTGTGTGCTGGCAAACCGGCTGACCGAGGATCGGGCGGTGTCGGTGCTGCTGCTGGAATACGGCGGCAGCGACCGCAGCCTGTTGATTCAAATGCCGGCGGCGCTGTCGATACCGATGAATACGAAAAAGTTTGCCTGGCAGTTTCAGACCGAGCCCGAACCGTATCTGGATAACCGGGTCATGCACTGTCCGCGCGGCAAAGTCCTCGGCGGCTCGTCGAGCATCAACGGCATGGTGTACGTCCGCGGCCACGCTGAGGATTTCGATCAATGGCAGGCGCGCGGCGCCACCGGCTGGGACTATCGGCAGTGCCTGGCGTATTTCAAAAAGGCCGATGACTGGAAATTTGGCGGCGACCGGTATCGGGCGCAGGGCGGGCCGTTGGCGGTCAATAATGGCAACCAGATGCGCAACCCGCTGTACCGCGCCTTTATCGACGCCGGCGTGGAGGCGGGCTATGGTCGCACCGAAGATTATAACGGCTGCCGGCAGGAGGGGTTTGGCGCCATGCACATGACGGTCAAAAACGGCCGCCGGTGGTCAACTGCCAATGCCTATTTGCGCCCGGCGATGCGCCGGCCCGGCCTGAGTGTGCGCAGCGGCGTGTTGGTGCGCCGCATCCTGCTGGAGGATCGGCGCGCGGTCGGGGTCGAATATGCGCGCAACGGGACGACTTGCCGCGTGCAGGCCAACCGCGAGGTGATTTTGTCCGCCGGCGCGGTCGGCTCGCCGCACTTGCTGCAACTGTCCGGCATCGGCCCGGCGGAGACGCTGCGCGCGGCCGGGATTGCCATACAACACGATTTGCCCGGCGTCGGGCAGAATCTTCAGGATCACCTGGAGTTTTATTTTCAGTTTCGCTGCAAGCAGCCGATCACATTGAACGCCCGGCTCGGGCTGTTCAGTAAATTCCGGATCGGCAGCCGCTGGCTGCTGTGCAAATCCGGCCTCGGGGCGACCAATCATTTTGAATCCTGCGGCTTCATTCGCTCGCACGCGGGGCTCAAGGCGCCGGATATTCAGTATCATTTCCTGCCGGCGGCGATGCGGTATGACGGCAAGGCGGCGTTTAACGGCCACGGTTTTCAACTGCACGTTGGTCATAACAAGCCGTCCAGCCGCGGTCGGATTGCGGCCCGAACGGCGCGGCCTGAAGACCCGCCCGGCATCCGCTTCAACTATCTGGCAACCGAGGACGACCGGCAGGGGTTTCGCCGCGCGGTGCGCCTGACCCGCGAGATTATGCAGCAGCCGGCGATGCAGCCCTACCGCGGTTCCGAGATACAGCCGGGTGAGGCGGTGGTCAGCGACGATGAAATCGACGCCTATATTCGCCGCAGCGTAGAAAGCGCCTACCACCCGTCTTGCAGCTGTAAAATGGGCACGGACGATATGGCGGTGGTTGACCCGACCACTCGGCTGCGCGGCATTGACCGCCTGCGCGTGGTCGATGCCTCGATTTTTCCGACCATTACCAACGGCAATTTGAATGCACCGACCATCATGGCGGCCGAATATGCCGCCGACCTGATCAAGGGCGGGCGCCTGTTGCCACCCGAGGAGGCGCCGGTCAGTCTGGCGGATAACTGGCAGACGCAGCAGCGGTAACCGCGGCGGCCGACCGGTTGCCCGCGGCCTCAGTGTGGCATAATCGGCGGTATGGCAGTCGTATCCGGGCCGGCATCGCCTGGCATCGGCAGACCACACGGTATCACCATCGACACAACCCACGATTGATCTATTATGACTACACCAAAACCCAGGCAGCGCGGCGGTCGGCGCTTACGGCAGTCGCAGGCTGCCGAGCATACGCCGGTCAGCCCGCCGTATATCAAGCGCACCATTCCCGATTTCGAATTGCTGGATGAGGAGGGGCTGGTGCTGATTGAGCGCAACGCGGACACGATTTTGCAGGAGATCGGGATCGATTTTCGCTACCCGCCGGCGCTTGAATTATTCCGTCGGGCGGGCGCGGACGTGCAGGCCGAGCGGGTGCGCTTTCCGGTCGGCATGTGCCGCCAGATCATTCAGGATTCCGCCCCGCGCGTATTCGAGCAGTGCGCGCGTAATCCGCAGCGCAGCGTGATGATTGGCGGCAAAAACATGGTATTTGTGCCGGTTTACGGGCCGCCGTTTGTCCATGATCTGGACCGGGGGCGGCGCTATGCCGTGCTCGAGGATTTTCAGAATTTTGTCAAGCTCGCCTATATGCTGCCGTCGCTGCACCATTCCGGCGGCACGGTCTGTGAGCCGACCGACCTGCCGGTAAACAAGCGGCATCTGGATATGGTCTACAGCCATATGCGCTACAGCGACAAGCCGTTCATGGGCTCGGTGACGCATCCGCAGCGGGCGCAGGATACCGTCGATATGTGCCGGGTTTTGTTCGGCGAGCAGTTTGTTGAGGAGCATACCGTGGTGATCAGCCTGATCAATGCCAACTCGCCGATGGTCTTTGACGAGACGATGCTCGGGGCGGCGGAGGTGTACGCACGCCACAATCAGGCCAGCGTTATTTCGCCGTTTATCCTCGCCGGGGCGATGTCGCCGGTGACGGCGGCCGGCACGCTGTCGCAGATTTTAGCCGAGGCGCTGGCCGGCATCGCCTTTACCCAGCTGGTCAGGCCCGGCGCGCCGGTGGTTTTCGGCACCTTTGCCAGCTCGATTTCGATGCAGTCGGGGGCGCCCACGTTCGGTACGCCGGAGCCGGCGCTGGTGTTGAACGGGGCGGCTTCCCTGGCGCGCCGCCTCGGGGTGCCGTTTCGCAGCGGCGGCTCACTGTGCGGCTCCAAGCTACCGGATGCGCAGGCGGCTTACGAAAGCGCGCAGACCATTATGCCGACCATGACCGCCGGCGTGAATTTCGTGCTGCACGCGGCCGGCTGGATGGAAGGCGGGCTGACGTCGAGCTATGAAAAACTGATGATGGATGCGGACCAGCTTGGCATGATGCAGGTGTATGCCGGCGGCTTTGATTTGTCCGAGAACGGTCAGGCCGTGGAGGCGATTCGCGAAGTCGGGCCGGGGGCGCATTTTCTGGGCTGCCAGCATACCCAGGATAATTTCAAAACCGCGTTTTATCAATCTACGATTGCCGATAACAACAGTTTCGAGCAGTGGCAGAGCGACGGCGGTCAGGATGCGGCGATGCGCGCCAATACGCTGTGGAAACGGATGCTGCAAGACTATCAGCCACCGGCTATCGACCCGGCGGTGGACGAGGCTTTGCAGGCGTTTATCAACCAGCGCAAAAGCGAGAGCCCGGATTCGGCTTATTGAACCGGCCTCTTTAGGAATTGGGAATTGGGAATTGGGAATGATGCCGGGTCATTTCTGATCTCCTGAGATATGATTATCCCTTAGCAATGAAAACCTGAGGTTTGCCGTTGATTTCAAAACCACTTACCGGAACCCGAATAATTCGAGCGTTTGCAGCGGCTTCACACTGGGTTCTCATGGCAAATACTTTGAAGATCGCACAAGTGTAAAAAATATTCAGTTCCCATATGGCTCATACTCAGGTCATTTCTGTTTGGGAATTATATACAGCCGCGCAAGCAGAACGGATGTTAATGAAACCAAAATCCATGAGGTGGGGGATCTTCGCTCAATTGTTTCCGTTGTGAGGGACTTTCAATTTTTTGTTGCAGAAAAGTGGAAAATTGCGAGCGATAAAAGCGGTAGTGGGAATACGGCAAACATAGGGAGCATCAAAAATATAGACGATATTCTCAATGAGAACGGGATGTTTTCAAAACTGGGTGAATCCTGGTTTGATGATTATTGGGTGAACTATAATAAAATTACTGTGATGGACAGAAGTGGATCATCCAAAAAGATCGCTTCATTACAAGACTTCGTTGAGTATCGCAAAGGTGATGTGTCTCGGATTGTTTTCAAGCGCACGCAGTCGCCCAAAAAGGTTGAAAAATGAAAATAACCGCTCCTCCGATAAAGTCTCAAGGGATCAAAACAAAACTTGTTCCTTTTATAAAAAGTGTAGTCCCTCATAAATTTGATGGCTTATGGATAGAGCCATTTATGGGCACGGGAGTTGTCGCGTTTAATCTTGCTCCTGATCGCGCCCTACTGTGCGATGCAAACCCTCACCTTATTAATTTTTATCAATCTTTGGCCAAAGGAAATATTACGCCTGAAATAGTCCGCGATTTTCTGAACAGGGAAGGGGGCAACCTGCTGAAAAACGGCGAAAAGCAGTATTATGAAATAAGAAAAAGATTTAACAGCAATTGCCATCCCCTGGATTTTCTATTTCTTAACAGAGCCGGTTTCAACGGAATGATTCGCTTTAACAGCAAAGGAGAGTTAAATACTCCTTTTTGTCGAAAAAGCAAAAGGTTCGCGCAGGCATATGTGACAAAAATTGTAAATCAGGTTGCGTATGTTGCTCGATTGTTAAAGACAAAAGAATTCTCTTTTAAGTGCCAGAGTTTTGAAAAAACCATAGGGAAAGGCTGCGAGAAAGATATCGTTTATTGCGATCCTCCATACATTGACAGACATGTTGATTATTACAACGGATGGAACGAGGTGGATGAAAAAACCCTGTATGAAGCGCTGTCAAAAACGCCAGGCAAATTCATTTTGTCCACCTGGCATCACAATGATTTCAGGGAGAACAGGTATATTGAATCCCTGTGGAGCAATTTTCGCATTATGACTTGTGAGCATTTCTATCATGTTGGCGGTAAGGAAAAGAACCGCAATCCGATGGTGGAAGCGATTGTGACCAACTATGACGCTTCTATTTACGGATATAAAGAATCAAAAAAACAGGAGCAATTAGCTGTGTTTGAGAAACAGGTATAAATGGCGGATAACAGGCTTATGTATGCGCCTGGATGGGAAATGCGCGATGTTAAAGAATTTCTGAAGAGGCACTATCGGCATCCTAAGCATCTGAATTGCATCAAACTTTACCGCCTTTGCCCTCTCTATTAGTGCCATATTCGGACTGACCGACCCGGGTTGGATATCGCCTTGTAATCAAGGTGATTATCGATGGATAATCGCGAATCACGGCTCAATACGGCGGCATCTGATGTCTGAATGTATCGACGGTACCCATTATCATCTTACCGGCCCGGAAAATGCGCCGGTGGTGGCGTTGGTTCACGGGGTCGGTATCAACTATCGCATCTGGCAGCACTACCAGCCGATTCTGTCGGCCCGCTATCGGGTGTTGAGCTATGATTTGTACGGCCACGGCGACAGCAGTCTCCCGGCTGAACCCCTGTCTCTGAGGGTATTCGCACGGCAGCTTGCCGGGTTGCTGGACGCGCTCGGGATTGAGCGCTGCGCCGTGGTGGGGTTTTCGATGGGGGGGATGATCAATCGCCGTTTTGCGATGGATTATCCGCAGCGTGCCCGCGCGCTGGTGGTGATGAATTCGCCGCACGAGCGCAGCCCGCAGGCGCAAAAACGGGTCGAAGAGCGGGCGGCCCGCACCGCCGACGGGGGGCCGGAAGCCACGATGCAGGCGTCGCTCGAGCGGTGGTTTACCCCCGGTTTTCTCCACAGCGGGGGGGAGACGGTTGAGCAGGTGCGCGCCTGGGTGCTGGCCAATGAGCCGTTGGCATACGCCCGGAGTCGTCAGGTGCTGGCGGCCGGCGTGGTCGAATTGATCCGCCCTGAGCCGCCGCTCACGCTGCCCACACTGGTGATGACCTGCGAGCACGACAGCGGCAGCACGCCGGCGATGGCGCATGCGATTGCCGCAGAAATTCGCGCGGCGAAAACCGTTATCGTGCCGCAGTTGCAGCATCTGGGGATGCTCGAAAAACCGTCGCGGTTCATCACGCCAATGGCGGCGTTTCTGGACGACGTGCTGCTCTCCGTCAATGAATAAACCGGGTCGCGCTGCCGCCGGCTGCGTCTCCGGCGACCGGGCTGAATGCGGTTATGCTATAGTCGCCCTGCCGTGCAGACCTGCGCTGTGCGCTGAGCGGCATTGCTGCTGCCAGACCGGGTAATCGTCTCGACAGATGATTGCCGAATCAATCGACCCCCCGAAGAGAGACAAATGCATCTGAAAAAAACCCTGACCAGTGCGCTGGTCGCCGCCGGTATCGGCTGCTCCGGCGCCGCGGTGGCTGCCGATATCGTTATCGGCGTGCCTAACTGGCCGTCGGTTGCGGCCACCGCCGATATTCTAAAAGTGGTGATTGAAGACAACTACGGCCTGGAAGTCGAGCTGCAAAATGCGACCAATCCGGTGGTGTTCGAGGCGATGGACAGCGGCAGTATGCACGTGCATCCCGAAGTCTGGCTGCCAAACCAGCAGAACCTGCACGACCTTTACGTCGAACAGAAACGCAGCGTGAGCATGAACCCCCATGGCGTGCCGTCGTTTACCGGTATTTGCGTCACCCGTGATACACAGCAGCGGACCGGCATCACGGCGGTGGCGGAATTGACCGACCCGGACATGATCGCCAACTTCGATGAAGACGGCAACGGCAAGGGCGACATGTGGATTGGCGCCCCCGGCTGGGCGTCCACCAGCATCGAGAAAATACGCGCCAGGAGCTACGGCTTCGATGCGACCATGGATCTGCTCGAGCTGGACGAGACGCTGGCGCTGTCTAAAGTCGATGCGGCCGTCGCCAGGGCCGAAAACATTGTTTTTATGTGCTACACCCCCCATCACATGTTTACATTGTACGATCTGGTTGTACTGGACGAGCCGGCGCACGACCCGGAAAAATGGCAGATCGTGCAGCCCACCGATAACCCGGACTGGCTGGAAAAATCCAGCGCTCCGGTCGCCTGGGGCAATATTATGCTGCACGTCATGTTTGCCAGCAGCCTGAAAGACAGCCATCCCGAAGTGGCCAGCCTGCTGAGCAATATCAAACTGGACATCGAGCAGGTTTCCGGCATGACCTACGCGGTCGTGGTGGACAAGGTCGATACCGCCGAGTTTGCCCGGCAGTGGGTGGCTGAAAATGCGGAGCTGGTTAATTCCTGGCTATAACCGGGATGACACTGCCGCACTGATTCGGCTTTGGTTGATCAACCGGGTGGCGCCGCCGGCGCCGCCTTTTTTTTTATGTGCAGCGCATTCAATGCGACGGACGGGCCCTGTGCACCGCCCGCCTCGCCGCTACGGATTGCCGCGACCCGGCCCGAGACAATTGAACCCCGCTAATCGTCCTTGCTAGAGCTCGCCCCCTATCTGCGCGGTTTTATTACCGGCATGAGCCTGATCATTGCTATCGGTGCGCAGAATGCCTATGTTCTGATGCGCAGCATTTTGCGCAACCATCACTGGGTGGTGGCGCTGCTGTGCAGTGTGATCGATTTGAGTCTGATTGTTGCCGGTCTTACCGGCATGGGGCAGTTGGTCAATCGATACCCGGCGCTGCTGAACGTCACCGCCGTTGGCGGTATTTTGTTTTTATTCGGCTATGGCGCGCGGGCATTTCGCCGTTGCTGGCAGGCGGATGCGCTGGAGCCGGGCGGTCGGCCGATGGGCCTGGCGGCGGCGGTGGCCGGCGCGTGCGCGATCAGCCTGTTGAATCCGCATGTGTATCTCGATACCGTGATTCTGCTCGGCAGTATCGGGGTGCAGGAAGTGCCCGCTGACCGGCTGTGGTTCGGTCTGGGGGCGGTGTCGGCTTCTTTTATCTGGTTCTTCCTGCTGGCGCTGGGCGGGCAATACCTGGGGCCGTGGTTCCGCAATCCGCGCGCCTGGAAAGTGCTCGACGGCTTGATTGGCACCATGATGTGGGGCATCGCGATCACGCTGATTATGCGCCTGGCGTCCGGCCGATAGCGACGGCCTGATGCCGCAGGCAGCATCAGGCCGGTGCGCTATGCCGGGATGGTATGCGCCCCCGCTTCGGGCGAGGGCGATCAAGCGGCGATGATCAGGCCGAGATAATCAGGCCGGGATAATATTGTGCTCGGGGCCGTACGGAAAGCCGGTAATGTTGTCGGCGCCGGTATCGGTGATCACCAGAATGTCATGCTCGCGATAGCCGCCGGCGCCGGGGCGATCGGCGGGGATGGTAATCATCGGCTCCATCGACACCACCATGCCGGGGCGCAATTCGGTGTCGATATCTTCGCGCAATTCCAGCCCCGCTTCACGCCCGTAATAATGGCACAGTACGCCGAAAGAATGACCGTAGCCAAAAGAGCGGTATTCCAGCAGGCCGTGCTCGGCGTACATGCGGTTCAGCTCGTTGGCGATGTCGCCGCAGCGCGCCCCCGGCTTGATCAGTTTTAGCCCGGCCTCGTGCACTTGCACATTGATGTTCCAAAAATTCAGCGAGGCATCGTCGACGTGGTTGAAAAACAGCGTGCGTTCAAGCGCCGTATAATAGCCGGCAATCATGGAGAAACAATTCAGCGACAGGATGTCACCCGACTGCACCCGCCGACCGGTCACCGGATTATGCGCGCCGTCGGTATTGATGCCGGACTGAAGCCAGGTCCAGGTGTCCATCAATTCGGCGTGCGGAAAGCGGCGGGCGATCTCCCTGACCATCGCCTGGGTGGATGCGAGCGCGGCCTCGTATTCGGGAATGTTTTCGGTGATGGCCGCGCACAGCGCCGCCGCGCCGAGGTCGCAGACTTGCGCCCCCTGTCGAATGTGGGCGATTTCTTCGTCCGATTTCACCATCCGAAGCCGCATCGCCGGTGCGGCGATGTCCTTGAAACTGCATGGCGACAGCGCGGTGCGCAGCTTGTCCAGATTGGCTGCGCTGATGTGGTCCATTTCTACGCCGACCACCCCGCGATTGGGGATGGTTTTTTGCACCGCGCGAAAAAAATTGTCGCGCTGCCAGTCGGTATAGACAATGTTATCGCCGACCGTTCGCCGCCATGGCTGACCGCCGTCAATCCCGGCGGAAATGGAGATGATGGCGTCTTGCGTCACCGCCAGCCCATAAGACCGTCCGAAAGCGCAATAGAGAAAATCACAGTAGTAATTCACACTGTGAATCGAGGTAAACAAGACCGAATCGATCCCCTCCTGCGCCATTGTCTGGCGCAGCCGCTGTAGCCGCAGCGCGAATTCGTCATCGGAAAAAGTGTGCCGGACACGCTCGCCGTTCGGCATGGTTTTCAGGCTTTCTGTTTGCATTGTATGGCTCTCCATGTGAAATAAAATAAAAAAAAGTGTGGGAATGAAAATGCGCCGATCAGTCGGCGTATAAAAAAAAACTTAAACAACCCGCACCGCCGATGGCTAATAGCGATAGCGGTCGGGTTTATACGGCCCCTCGAGCGGCACGCCGATATAATCGGCCTGGCGCTGCGACAGCCGGGTGAGCCGGGCGCCGACTTTGTCCAGGTGCAGCCGGGCGACCTCTTCGTCCAGGTGTTTGGGCAGCACGTACACCTGATTTTGATAGCGCGTGCCATCACGCCAAAGCTCCATCTGCGCCAGCACCTGATTGGTAAAGCTCGCGCTCATAACAAAACTCGGATGGCCGGTCGCGCAGCCAAGATTGACCAGCCGGCCTTCGGCCAGCAGTGTAACCCGATTGCCGTTGGGCAGGATGATCTGATCGACCTGGGGCTTGATGTTTTCCCATTGATACGGCTTGAGACCGGCGATATCGATTTCATTGTCGAAGTGACCGATATTGCACACGATGCTCTGATGCTTCATCTGCACGATATGATCGTGGGTGATGACATTGAAATTGCCGGTGGCGGTGACGAAAATATCCGCCTGCGAACACACCTGATCCATCTCTACAACGCGAAACCCTTCCATCGCGGCCTGTAGTGCACAAATCGGATCGATCTCGGTAACCCACACCGTCGCCCCGAGGCCGCGCAAGGATTGCGCCGAGCCCTTGCCAACGTCGCCGTAGCCCAGCACCACGGCAATTTTACCGGCAATCATAATATCGGTTGCCCGTTTGATGCCGTCCATCAGGGATTCCCGGCAACCGTATAAATTGTCGAATTTGGATTTGGTGACCGAGTCGTTGACGTTGATCGCCGGGAACGGCAGCGCGTCTTTGTTGGCCAGTTGATACAGCCGGTTGACCCCGGTGGTGGTTTCTTCGGACACGCCTTGTATGCACTTCAGACGACTGCTGTACCAGGCCGGGTCGATTTGCAGATGCGCCCTGATCGAAGCAAACAGCGCCACTTCTTCATCACTGCCCGGGTGGTCGAGCGCCGCCGGGTCGCGCTCCGCCCGGCTGCCGAGTATCAGCAGCATGGTCGCATCGCCGCCGTCGTCCAGAATCAAATTTGGGCTGTCGCCGTTGGGCCACTGCATGATGCAGTGGGTAAACGCCCAGTACTCCTCCAGGCTTTCGCCCTTGAACGCGAATACCGGCACACCCGAATCGGCCATCGCCGCCGCGGCATGATCCTGGGTCGAGAAAATATTGCACGACGCCCAGCGCACCTCGGCGCCCAGCGCGGTCAGGGTTTCAATCAATACCGCCGTTTGAATCGTCATGTGCAACGAGCCGGCAATCCGGGCGCCGGCTAACGGCTGCTGCGCTGCATATTTTTCCCGCAGCGCAATCAGCCCGGGCATTTCATTTTCTGCCATCCGGATCTCTTTGCGCCCCCATTCCGCCAATCCGGGGTCGGCTACACAATAATCGGCCGCCAGCGGGTCGGCCTGCGGTGTGGGCATGGTTTGAGTTGGCATGGGTGGTTCCAGATCGGTTTGCGGGTGAATGACGCAACGGTGACGCCGGCTATATGTCGGCGTCCGCCTGCAGCAGCTCGGCTTTATCGGTATGCTCCCAGGCAAACTCCGGCTCGGTGCGACCGAAGTGGCCGTACGCTGCGGTTGGCCGATAAATCGGTCGCAGCAGGTCGAGCTGCTGCACAATCGCTTTTGGCCGCAGGTCGAAATGCCGGTTGATCAGCGCTTCGATTTTTTCATCCGCAATCCTGCCGGTGCCAAACGTCGTCACCATGACAGAAACCGGCTGCGCTATGCCAATCGCGTAGGCCACCTGCACCTCGCACTTGTCCGCCAGCCCGGCAGCGACCACATTCTTGGCAACGTGGCGCAGCGCATAGGCGGCTGAGCGGTCTACCTTGGACGGGTCCTTGCCGGAAAAGGCGCCGCCGCCGTGGTGTGCCGAGCCGCCGTAGGTATCGACAATAATTTTGCGCCCGGTCAGGCCGCAGTCGCCGACCGGCCCGCCGATGACGAAGCGGCCGGTCGGGTTGATCAGAAAGCGGGTGTCGGCGGACAGCATATCGGCCGGCAGCACCGGCCTGATCACGTGTTCGATGATGGCGGCCGACAACGCATCGTGGCCGATGCCTTCATCATGCTGGGTTGACAGCACCACCGTATCGATCAGGGCCGGCCGGCCATCCTGATAGCGGACGGTTACCTGCGACTTGGCGTCCGGTCGCAGCCACGGCAGGGTGCCGTTTTTGCGCACCTCGGCCTGTTTTTTGACCAGCAAATGGGCATAGGTGATCGGCAATGGCATCAGCACGTCGGTTTCATTGCAGGCGTAGCCAAACATCAGCCCCTGATCGCCGGCGCCCTGGTCCAGGTCCAGCCCCTGGCCTTCGTTGACGCCCCGGGCAATATCCGGCGATTGCTTGTCCAGCGAGACGAGCACGGCGCACCGTTGTGCATCAAAGCCGACCTCCGAAGAGGTATAGCCGATCTCCCGAATCACGTTGCGCACCACGGCGGTATAATCGACCTCGGCGGTACTGGTGATTTCCCCTGATATAATCACCATGCCGGTGTTGACCAGCGTTTCACAGGCCACCCGGGCCTGCGGGTCTTGCGCCAGCAGCGCATCGAGCACGGCGTCCGACACCTGGTCGGCGACTTTGTCGGGATGGCCCTCGGATACGGATTCAGAGGTAAATAAAAAGGATTTCGACATAACGTGGCACTGGGATTGAGCTGCGACTATCGACCGGCCCGGCATCCGCAGCGGACCGGGGCAGTGGGCTGCGGATGACTGGGCGAATAATCGGGCGAATAATCAAACGGGCGCATTGTAAGGCAAGCGAGGTGAAAATGGGCAAATATAGTAGCACAAACCAACGGCGTTCCGGCAATCGCCCGGTCGCATCGGCAGCCCACGGCGGCGGCAAACAGGTCGATTGCCGTCTGCCCGCCGGTTCGATTCGGGTTAGAATGGCGCTCCGCTGTTATCCTCTCAATCGAGTCGGCGCTGCGGGGCGTCGGCAGGCTGAACCATGAACAACCCAATCACAGATAGCTTGACCGGGTCGGACGACAGCCGGTCGATTGATGCGCACACCCGAGCCCGGGTTTTGACCGAGGCGCTGCCGTATATCCGCCGTTATCAGGGCAAGACCATCGTGATCAAGTATGGCGGCAGCGCCATGGTCGACGAAGATTTGAGGCGCCGTTTTGCCGATGACGTTATTTTGCTCAAGCTGGTCGGCATGAACCCGGTTATTGTGCACGGCGGCGGGCCGCAGATCAGCCGGGCGCTGGACAAGATTGGCAAGCCGTCCACCTTTGTCGATGGTATGCGGGTGACCGACGACGAAACCATGGAGGTGGTCGAGATGGTGCTGGGCGGGCTGGTAAACCAGGACATTGTCAGTTTGATCAACACGCTCGGCGGGCGGGCGGTGGGGCTGACCGGCAAGGACGGCGGCCTGATTCGGGCGCGCAAATTGCCCGCCACCAACGGCGCGCCGCTGCCGGGCCAGCCCGGGGCGGTCGACTATGGCCGGGTCGGCGAAGTGCAGGCGATCGACCCGGGCATCGTGCAGGTGCTGACAGAGCAGCACTTCATCCCGGTGATTGCCCCGATCGGCGTCGGCGACGACGGCCGCACCTATAATATCAATGCGGATCTGGTGGCCGGCAATCTGGCCGCGACACTGGGGGCGGAAAAGCTGGTGCTGCTGACCAATACGCCGGGGGTGCGGGACCGGCAGGGCGATTTGATACCGGAACTCAAACCGGCGCGCATTCGGCGGCTGATCGCCGACGGCATTATCGTCGACGGTATGTTGCCGAAAGTAAACTGCGCGCTGGCAGCGGTCAAGGCGGGGGTTGGGTCGGCGGTCATTGTTGATGGCCGGATTGCGCATGCGCTGCTGCTCGAGCTGTTTACCGACACCGGCGTCGGCACGCAGCTCGACGCCTGACCCGGCGCGGCGCAGCGATGATAAAATCGACCCGCCCCCGCGCCGGCTGACATCAGCGTGGAATTCGAGTCACTGCACTATACCGGGATGCCGCTCGACCGGCAGGTCGTCAAGCGCAAAGACCCGGTCTGGCTTGAGCACCAGCAGCAGCATCCCGATGCGCTGTTTCTGCCGCTGCTGGGGCAGCGCAATCTGGTTATCCTGGCGCCGGATACCGCGCCGTCCGCCGGGCTGTTGCGCCTGCAAACCTACCGGCAAGCCTTTTTGCAGGCCGCGCACACGGTGTATCTGGGGCAGTTGCAGGAGCGGCCGGTGTTTTGCGCCCGGGTGGGCGCCGATACCGCGGAGCCCGAACCCAACCCGGCCGCGCAGTTCGGTGCGCATGCGCAGTTTGTCGATCTGCGCTTGATCGGTGTGCTGCTGCCACAGGCGCAGGGCGCGATGCTGGCGTATGCCCGCGGCATGCTGTACTGGCACGCACAACATGTTTTTTGCAGTTGCTGCGGGCAGGCCACCGTCAGTCGGCTGGCCGGCCACCTGCGGGTGTGCGGCAATCCCGATTGTCGCTATGAGTCGTATCCGCGCATTAACCCGGCGGTCATCATGCTGGTTGAGCAGCTCGAGCCGGCCGATGGCGTCGAGCGGTGTCTGCTTGGCCGGCATACCGGTCTGCCCCGGGGGATTTATTCCACGCTGGCGGGCTACGTTGACCCCGGTGAAAGCCTGGAAGAGGCGGTTGCGCGCGAGGTGATGGAAGAGGCCGGCATCCGGATTCACAGCGCCGATTATCTGGCGTCGCAGCCGTGGCCGTTTCCTTCTGCTATGATGTTCGGGTTTCGCGCCCGGGCGCGGCACACCGCGATCACACTGGTCGACGGTGAGCTTGAAGACGCCCGCTGGTTTACGCGCGCCGAGCTGCTCGAATTTGGCGAGTACGAGCCGGGCGGCGACGGTCGCACCGCACTGCCCAGAAAAGACTCGATTGCGCGCAATCTGATTGAATTCTGGCTGCGGCGTGCGGGGCCTTGACGCATCGTTTTTGCCGCTTGCCGCGCGCGCGGGGCTGCCACCGGCGTGTGTGTTTACGCCAGGCGTTGAAATTTCAACCACCCATTATCGCTCGACGCACAATATTCCAATCCAGGCCATGACCACAGCGCATACAGAAACGGTTATCGACGTTCATCACTGGTCGGACAAACTGTTTACGATCAAAACCACCCGCGCCCCGTCGCTGCGTTTTCGCAACGGCGAGTTTCTTATGATTGGCCTCGAGTCAGACGGCAAGCCGTTGATGCGGGCCTACAGCATGGCCAGCTCCAGCTATGAGGACTATCTGGAGTTTTACAGCATCAAGGTGCAGGACGGGCCGCTGACGTCACGCTTGCAGCATATCCGGGTCGGTGAAAAACTGCTGGTGAGTAAAAAACCGACCGGCACGCTGTTGTGGGATCATCTGCGTGCCGGCCGGCATCTGTATCTATTGAGCACCGGTACCGGGCTGGCGCCGTTTCTGTCGATTATCAAAGACCCCGAGGTGTATGCGCATTTTGAAAAAGTGATTCTGGTGCACGGCTGTCGGTTCATCAACGAGTTGACCTATCAGCAGCTAATCACCCATGAATTGCAGCACAACGAATACTTCGGCGAGGTGGCAAAACGCAAGCTGATTTACTACCCGGCGGTGACGCGTGAGCCGTTTAAAAATTACGGGCGGATTACCGAGCTGCTGCGCTCCGGTCGCTTGCTGGAAGATATCGGCCAGCCGCCGTTTGACCTTGACGCCGATCGATTTATGCTGTGCGGCAGCCCCGCGATGTTGAAAAACGTGTCCGGCATTCTGGACGACATCGGGTTTCAGGAGACGCGAAAAAGCGACTACCGGGAATACGTTGTCGAGCGCGCCTTTGTCGAAAAATAACCTTCATTGCCGACCGCCAAACGGATGATGCGCGCAATCCCACGGCACTGAGCACGCGGCACAACCGGACCCCTGAAATACCATGCAACCCGACTTGTTCTCCTATATCTGGCAGCACACCAAAAGGCGGCAGATAGCGGTCATCCTGCTCACGCTGTCGTCGCTTCCGGTGCTGTATTTGTCGTTGGAAATACCCAAGCTGATTATCAATAAAGCCCTGTCGGGCGGCGAGGGCACCGTCTCGCTGCTGGGGGTTGAGCTGGAGCCGGTACCCTATCTGATTGCCCTGTGCATGGGGCTGCTGTTGCTGATTGTCACCGGCGGCCTGTTAAAAATGCGCATCAACACGCTGAAAGGCACGATTGGCGAGCGGCTGGTGCGGCGGTTTCGCTATGAGTTGATTGGCCGCCTGCTGCGGTTCCCGCTGCCGCATTTCAGCCGGGTTTCCCAGGGCGAATTGAGCGCCACGATTATCGGCGAGGCCGAGCCGCTGGCCGGATACATCGCCGAGTCTATCGCCCTGCCGCTGTTCCAGGGCGGCACGATGCTGACGATACTGCTGTTTATCTTTATGCAGGACTGGGCTTTTGGTCTTGCTTCGGTCGCGTTGATTCCGCTGCAGGCGTATGTGATTCCCAAAATACAGGCGCAGGTCAACCGGTTGAAAAAAGAGCGGGTCAGCCGCATCCGGAAACTGTCCGAACGGATTGGTGAAGTCGTCGGCGGCGCGCAGGAGATTCGGCTGCACGGCACCGAAAGATATACCCTGGCCGAGTTTTCCTACTGGTTTGGCGGCTTGTTTCACATTCGGCTGGATATTTTCAAAAAGAAATTTTTAATGAAATTTCTGAACAATACCATCGGCCACATTACGCCCTTCCTGTTCTATTTGTTCGGCGGCCTGCTGGTTATCCGCGGCGACCTGACCATTGGCGCGCTGGTTGCGGCCCTGGTTGCCTATAAGGATTTAACGGCGCCCTGGAAAGAGCTGTTGAATCATTATCAGACGCACGAAGATGCCAAGATCAAGTACCAGCAAATGCTGGAGCAATTCTCGCCCCGGCGGCTGCTGGCGGAGAATGACAATGCCGGTTTGCCGCGCCCCGAAACCCTGCGGCATGATTTTCGACTCGGCAATGTCAGCTGGAAATCGGAGACCGGCGAATTGATTCTAAACGCAATCAGTGCGACGTTTAAACCCGGCACATGGAACGCGATTGTCAGTCGCAACACCACCGGCAGGATGCGCCTGGCGCAGATTGTAACCGGGCTGGAACAACCCGTCAGCGGCACTGTCAGCATCGGCGACACCGCGTTGGAGTGCATCGACCCGCAGCTGATCCGCAACAAGCTGGCTTACCAGGGGCCGGTTCCGTACATCTTCAATACCACGATTCGAGAAAATGTATTCTATGGGTTGAAGCAAAAGGCGCCGACAGTGGATGCGTCCGACCCGCAGGTTGCGGCCGGTATTGCCGAAGCCCGCGCATCCGGCAACAGTACCGATTGTTTTCCCCGCAACTGGACCGATTACGAGATGATTGCGGTGCAGGACGAGGAAGAGCTGAAGCAGTGGTATATCGAAGGCGCCGGCGCTATCGGCGTGAATAAAATATTATACCAAAAGGGCCTGATGGAAACCTGTGACCCGGACAAGCATGTTGCGCTTGCAAACGGGATTCTGCAAGCGCGCCGCTCGATCCGCGAGCAATTATCCGAGCAGAAATTGAACCGCGTGGTCGCCGAGTTCAACCCCGATCTCTACAATCGAAATGCAACCGTTGCGGAAAATATTTTATTTGGCATTTCCTCCGATGACCGCCTTGGCATTCACAATCTGGCAGCGCATCCGTACCTGCATAAAATCCTGCTGCAACTCGAGCTGCTGCATCAGGCGGTTGAGATCGGCGCCAAGGCCGCGCTCAAACTGGCGGAAAGAATAAAAGATTCGACCGCCGGTCAGAACCTGCTGCCCCAGTTTGGCCTGGCCGATGCCAACGAGGTCAATCAGCTGGCGCTGCTGGCGGAAAAACAGCTGGAGGATGGCGATCAGCTGAGCCAGCCCGAGCGCCATCGCCTGCTCAAACTCTTTCTTTGTCTGGTGCCGGAACGGCATCAGTTCGGTTTTATCACCGATATGATGGCCAGTAAATTGTTGATTGCCCGGCACGAGTTCTTCCTGAATTTACCGGATGACCTGAAGGGCCGGATTACGCGCTTCGACAAAACCCGCTATCACCCCAGGCTGTCGGTGCTGGATAATCTGTTGTTTGGTCGCATGGTGGCCGCGCAGCCGGCACTGGAAAAACGCATCGCCGCCATTATTGAACAGACCCTCGATCAGGCCGGCGTCAAGCAGGATATCGTGATGCTGCTATTGGAAGAATCCCAGGCCGGGATTAACGGTGCACGGCTGCCGTTGGTGGTGCGGCATCGGGTCACACTCGGCCGCGGGTTGATTAAACGCCCGGACATTATGGTTTTTCACGATGCGTTATCGCCGTTCGACGCGGACGACAAACGCAGCTTGAGACGCGGCATCAAAAACCTGCTGCCGAATATGACCGTGGTCTGGATCGACCGGCAGATCGATGATGTTTTGGAGTTCGACCGCGTGCTCGAATTAACCGACACCGGCGCGTTGATCGATCGGCATGCGCCGTCTGCCGGTCGGGAGATGCCGACCGAGGGCAATGCCGCGATTATCAGCCAATCGTCGGTTTTCGGCATCCTGGATGCAAAAAAACAACTGCTGCTGACCGAGGAAAGCCACTTCGTCACCGCCAGAGCCGACGAGTTTGTCTATCGCACCGGCGACCCCGGCCGCAATGCATATATTCTGGTCGATGGCAAAGCGCAGTCGCTGCGCACCCGTGACGGCGCGGAGTCGGTAGCCGGCAATCTGTCGGCGGGCGACCACTTCGGGCTGATAGAAATCATGGTGCAACGAGAGCGCATCCTGTCGGTCAGGGCGGTCACCGATATCAAGATGCTGCGCATCAGCGGGGAAGCGTTGCGCGAGATTATCGACAGCGACAATCAGACCATCCAGACGTTATTGCGGGCGCTGACCGAGCAATGGTCAACGGTCAACCGATAATCAATCGGGTCGCTGGCCGCGTGGTCATTATTCAGCCAGGCGATATTAAAGCCAGATGCGGCGCTGATTTCACTCCCCCTTGACATGTCAGGGGGGCTTATATGCAACCTCCTTACCTAGTTTTTCCAGAATGCCGGGGTGAACAATACCAGCAGGGTATACAACTCCAGGCGGCCAAGCAGCATCGCAAAGATCAACACGGCTTTGCCGAAGCCGCTGATATCGCCGTAGTTGTGCGCCACCGCACCCAGGCCCGGGCCCAGGTTGTTCAAACAGGCGCTGACCGCGGAAAACGCGGTCAGCATATCGCTGCCGGTGGCCAGCATTAACAACAGCAGCAGCACATAACTGAACAAATAGAGCGCCAAAAATCCCCACACCGCATTGATCACATTGTCGGCTACCGGTCGGCCGTTCAGCTTGATGGCGATCAAGGCGCTCGGATGCACCAATCTGGAAATTTCTCTGGCGCCCTGCTTGAACAGCAACACCATGCGGATCATTTTTATGCCGCCGGCGGTAGAGCCGGCGCAGCCGCCGGCGGAGCTCAGGAGGATCAGCAGGACCGGCAGAAACAGCGGCCAGAGTGAAAACGAGGTGGTGGTAAAACCGGTGGTGGTGCCGATCGAGACGACCTGTACCAGACTATGCAGCACGGAATCCGAAAGCGCGTCGAACACCCCGAAGACAATCAGCGTCAGCAGGCAGATAAGAAACACGACTGCAAGCACTAGCGCATAGGCGCGCGTTTCCGAGTCGCGCAGATACACGCCGATCTTCTGCGACCGTATGGCGTTAAAATGCAGCGCAAAATTCAGGCTGGATAACAGCATGAATACGACCGCGGTCAGATAAATCGGTGTACTTTGAAAAAACCCCAGGCTATCGTTGCGCGTCGAGAAGCCGCCAATCGCCACGGTGGAATACGCATGCGCAACCGCATCGAACAAACCCATGCCGGCAAAATAATAGCCGGCGGCGCAGGCGACCGTCAGACCGAGATAAATAAACCACAGCGCCTTAGCGGTCTCGGTGATGCGCGGGGTCAGCTTGCTGTCCTTGATGGGGCCGGGCGTCTCGGCTCGATACAGCTGCATCCCGCCGACCCCCAGCATCGGCATCACCGCAATTGCCAGCACGATAATCCCCATGCCGCCCAGCCATTGCAGTTGCTGGCGATAATACAATATCGACCGCGGCAGGGTTTCGACCGATGACAGCACGCTGGCCCCGGTGGTGGTCAAACCGGAAGCGGCCTCAAACAAGGCGTCTACCGGGCTCAAGTCGGGATTGGCGGCGAGCATAAACGGCAGGGCGGCTATCAGCGACAATACCAGCCAGACCAAAACCACCACCAGAAAACCGTCCCGCAATCGCAGCTCGGCCCGGCTATGCCGATTCGGCAGCCACAGCGTCACACCGAGCAGCAGGCTGGCGGCAATCGAGACGACAAACGCGGTGATCGCACCGTCCTGTTGCAGCAGAGAAAGGATCGACGACGGTATCAGGGTGATACTGTACAGCATCAGCAAAACGCCGAGGAGCTTGCAAACCGTTGATATTCTCACTGTAGAATTTCGGCCGGGTTGAGCCGGGGTTTAGTCGGGGTTCAGGCGGGATTCAGCCAGGATTCAGCCAGGATTCAGATGAACATCGCCGATACCTGGAATAATTTTTCGACGTCACGAATGCGACGCTTATCCAGGACAAAGACAATCACGTGATCGCCTTCCTGTATGCGCGTGGTCGGTTCAAGGTTGATCAGATCATCGTCCCGCATGATCGCGCCGATGGTCGCACCGGCGGGCAGTTTGAGGTTCGATAGCGTACGCCCGACCACCTTTGATGTCTTTTCGTCGCCGTGCACCACCGCTTCGAGCGCCTCTGCCACGCCGCGCCGCAGCGAGTGCGCGGCAACGACGTCGCCGCGCCGCACGTGCGACAGCAGCGCGCCGACCATCGACTGACGGGGAGAAATGGCAATGTCCAGCATGCTGCTTTCGATCAAATCGACATACGACGATCGATTGATAATCGCCATCACGCGCCGCGCGCCGAGCCGCTTGGCCAGCATCGATGACAGGATATTGGCCTCATCTTCGTTGGTCACGGCGCAAAACAACTCCATGCTGTCAATGTTCTCTTCGCGCAGCAGATCCTCATCGGCCGCATCGCCTTGCAAAACGACCACCTCCTCCAGCTGTTCCGAAACGAATCGGGCGCGCTCCGGGTCGCGCTCGATCAGCTTCACCTGATATTTGCTGCGCTCCAAAGCGCGCGCGAGCTGGAAGCCAATGCTGCCGGCGCCGGCAATAATCACCTTCTTCCCCACCTCTTCTATGCTGCGCAATTCCTGCATGACCTGGCGAATATTTGCCTGCGTGGCGATGAAAAAAACCTCATCGTCGGGCTCGATGATGGTGTGGCCGCTGGGCACGATGGCGCGCTCCTGACGATAAATCGCCGCCACCCGTGTCTTGATCGACGGCAGGTGATGCTTGAGCTCGCGCAGCTCATGGCCGACCAGCGCGCCGCCATAGTAGGCTTTGAGGCCGACCAGACAGATTTTCCCGTCGGCGAAATCAATCACCTGCAACGCGCCCGGGTATTCAATCAAGCGCAGTATCTGGCGGGTGACAATTTGCTCCGGGCTGATAATCACGTCGATCGGTATCGACTGATCGCAAAACAAATCCCGGTGGAGCAGATAGTCATGCGATCGGATGCGGGCAATTTTGGTCGGCGTATGAAACAGCGTATGCGCGATTTGACAGGCCACCATATTGACCTCATCCGAATCGGTCACCGCCAATATCAGGTCGGCATCTTCGGCCCCGGCCTTGTCCAGCACTTCGGGTGAAGAGGCCGCGCCGCACACGGTGCGAATGTCCATGCGGGCCTGCAACCCGTCGAGCACGCCGGCGCGCCGGTCGATCAAGGTCACGTCATTCTCGTCATTCGACAGAATGTCCGCCATCGAACTGCCGACCTGGCCTGCGCCCAGTATAATGATTTTCATGTTCGCTCAGCCCGGTTGCCAACCCTGCCGGGACGGCCCGCCGCGCCCGGCCTTGCTCAGCCTGCTGTAATAGAAACCGTCGCCGCTGTGCACGCCGGGCAAACGCTGGCGGCCGGATTCCACCGCCAGGCCGATTGACGCCGGCAAGCGCTCCACCACCGCGTCGCGCTGCCCGGCGACAAACCGGCGTATCACGGCATCGTTTTCCGGCCGCAGAATCGAGCAGGTAACATACAGCAGCCGGCCACCGGCGGCGAGCAGCGACCAGGCGCGCGCCAATAGCGCGGACTGCTGGTCGGCAAATTTCGCCACGTCCTGCGCCTGGCGCCGATGCTTGATATCGGGATGGCGGCGAATCACGCCGGTGCCGCTGCACGGCGCATCCAGCAGGATGCGGTCAAATTTTTCATGCGCCCCGATCAGCGTCCGGTCGAGCAGATTGCCGGCGCGGATTTCAACCGCGCTGTGATGCAGCTGTAACCGCTCCAGATTGGCGTGTATGTGCGCCACCCGCGCGGGCAAATCAACCGCCAGCAGGCGTTTCAGATGCCGCTGCGACTCCAGCAGCAGAGCGGTTTTACCGCCCGGCGCGGCGCAGGCATCGAGCACCGAATGCCCGTCGCCGACCTCCAGCGCCGCCAGCACCAATTGCGCCGACTCATCCTGCACCGACACCGCACCGGTGGCAAACCCCGGCAGCAGTTCGACCGCAACCGGCTGCGCCAGCGTGATGCCGAGCGCGCTGTCCACCGTCGGGCTCGCCGCGATGTCGCGCGCCTGCAATTGACGCAAATACGCCTGCCGATCGCATTGACGCCGATTGACGCGCAACGTCATCGGCGGCTTTTGATTCAATGCCGACAGGATATCCGCCGCCTGTTCGGGCCAATCCCGCGTGATCGCGTCATACAGGCAGGGCGGCATGGCATAGCGCCTGGCGCCGTCACGGACACCCGCCTTGAGTTGCTCGCGCTGGCGCAAAAAGCGGCGCAGGACGGCATTGACCAGATTGGCGGCCCACACATCCCAATGCGATTTCGCCGCCAGCACACTTTTATCGACCACGGCGTAATCCGGCGTGCGCATGAATTCCAGCTGGTACAGACTCTGCACCAGCAGATAATGCAGCAGCCGGCTGTTTTTCTTCAACGGCTTTGACAGCAAATCGAGCAGCAGCGCATCGAGAAAAAAATACTGGCGGCAACTGCCAAAAACCACCTCTTGCAGATAGGCATGCGCGGTTGCGGCCAGCTGTCCGCGCACGGCGTCCAGCGCCTGCTCCAAAGACTGCCGCTGCCCGACCACCCGCTCGAGGGCGCAAGCCGCCAGCAGATTGGGGTCGTGGCTGTGCAGGGCATTCATCGTGGCATCGATCGATCGGGTCAGCTCAGGCGCGTGCCCGGCGGCAGGGCCGTGCCATTCAAAAAATCCGCCACCGCCATCGGCCGCCCGGCGCTTTTTTGTATCCGCGTTATCCGCAGCACCCCCCGGCCGCAGGCGACCTCCAGGCCGTGCCTGTCGGCCTTCAGCACCTCGCCCGGACAAGCGGAGTCGCGCGCACCAGCGGCCACCGGCTCCGCCGCCACGATGCGCAGCCGGCGCCCGGCCAGTTGCGTTTCCGTACCCGGCCACGGGGTAAAGGCCCGGATGCGGCGGCTCAACGCCACCGCCGAGGCGTGCCAATCGATGCGCGCTTCGGCCTTCGACAGTTTGGCGGCATAGGTCGCGGCGGCGTCATCCTGCGGCACCCCGGTCAACCCGCCCCGCAGCAATGGCGGCAGACACGCGGCCAGCAACGCCGCGCCCAGCTGCGCCAGCTGATCGTGCAGGCGGTCGCCGGTGGCGTCGGCGGCAATCGCCGTCTCTTTGGCCGCCAGCACCGGGCCACAGTCCAGCCCCGCCTGCATCCGCATCAAGGTGACGCCGGTGACCGCATCCCCGGCCGCAATCGCCCGCTGAATCGGCGCCGCCCCGCGCCAGCGCGGCAGCAAAGACGCATGCAGATTCACACAGCCCAGTGCCGGCAGTTCCAGTATCGCCGGCGGCAGCAGCAGACCGTAGGCAATCACCACCAGCAAATCCGGGTTGAGTGACCGCAGTTCATGGTACGTCCGGGCAGAGGTCAGGGTCGATGGCTGGAAAACCGGCAGATGATACCGCATTGCGGCCTGCTTGATCGGGCTTTGCCGCAGCTGCCGACCGCGGCCGGCGGGGCGGTCCGGCCGGGTATACACCGCCACCAATTCAAGCGCGGCGCTATCGGCCGCCGCCTTGAGCGCATCCAGGCCGGGCCGGGCAAACTCAGACGTGCCGGCAAATACGGCTTTCACCATGCGCGCTGTGGCGGGCCGGCGGGGTGGGTCAGGCCGACCACCGGCACAGACGGCCGGCCGGGGAATCAGGCGGCCTGCGGCTCGTTGGCATGGTATTCCTTTTTCAACCGCTTTTTGACGCGCTCCTGCTTCATCCGGGAAAGATAATCGACAAATACCCGGCCATTCAAATGGTCGATTTCATGCTGGATACACACCGCCAGCATACCGTCCGCCGCCAACTCAAACGCATCGCCGTTGACATCCTGGGCCGTAACGATAACGCGCTCGGCGCGCGCCACCTCGGCAAACACCCCCGGCACCGAGAGGCAGCCCTCTTCCGTTTCGGTGCGGCCCTCGGCCGAGGTGATGCCGGGGTTGATAAACACGTGCAGGGTATTTTTCTCTTCGGACAGATCGATGACCACCACCCGCTGCGGCACGTCCACTTGAATCGCCGCCAGCCCGATGCCCGGCGCGGCGTACATCGTCTCCGCCATATCGGCAACCAGTTGCTTCAGGGTGTCGTCAAACCGGCGCACCGGTTCGGCGATGCGGCGCAGCCGCTCGTCCGGATAAACCAGTATTTGTCGTTCAGGCATGATGTTTTCGCTCAATCGGCCCCCAATCGGCGCCCAATGGCCACAATCGGCCCCGATTGTAGTATTTTCGACCGCTGTCGTCTATGCCCCGCGGCCCGGTCGGCCCGGTTTGGCCGCCATCCGCTCCCGCGCGTGCTGCAGATCGGCCGGGGTATCGACCCCCGCACCCGGGGCGGCCACCGCGTCACAGCAGACCAGCGTATCGCCATGCCACAAAATCCGCAGCTGCTCCAGCCGCTCCAGCCGCTCCAGCGGGCCTTCGCCCCGGCGGGAGAAATGCTGCAAATACGTGTTCCGGTACGCATAAATGCCGATATGCCGCCGTGCCTGCCGCCACCCGTCGGGCGGCGCATCGGGCGGCGCCCCGCGCCGGTGCGGAATAGCCGCACGGCTGAAATACAGCGCCCGCTGCGCCGCATCGCGCACCACTTTCACCACGTCGGGGTCCGCCAGCTGCTGCGGATTTTCCAGCGGCGCACAAGCGGTCGCCGCGTGCGCCAGCGGCCGGTCAACCAGCAATTGCGCCACCTGATCGATCAACCGCGGCGGCATATCCGGCTCATCGCCCTGCACGTTCACAATCACGCTGTCCTGCGCCAGCCCCAGCAGCCCGGCCGCCTCGGCAATCCGGTCGGTGCCCGAACGGTGCTGTGCCCCGGTCATCTCGACCCGACAGCCGGCCCGGCGGAGGGTGGCCGCGACCGTGTCATCATCCGTGGCCACGGTAACCGACGCCGCGCGGCTTTGCCGGGCGCGGTCGTAGACGTGCTGAATCATCGGTTTGCCGGCAATCTCCAGCAGCGGCTTGCCCGGCAGGCGGCGCGACGCATATCGGGCCGGAATGATAACGTGAAAAACCGCCGTCACGGCCGGCCTGACCGGGTGCCGGCTACGTCGTGCACTGCGGCACGGTGGTCGGCGGGCTTATATTGAGCGCGGCCTTTTTCCGCCGTTCCTGGTCGATGATGTCCTGCGGAAACTGACGCATGAAACAACAGCAGACCTGCTCGTCAATCATACTCCGCGGCCCCAGCGGGTGGCCGATGTGGACATACGGCGCATGCGTGTGGTGGTGCGCGTGACCGTGCTCCGGTGCCTGCCCGGGTGCCTGGTCGTGATCGGGATCAGGCACGTGAGCGGCTGCATGGCCGTGCCGGTCAGGCGATTTGAACTCCGCATGGTGGTGGTGCAGCTCGACTTCACCGCGCGCCAGGCGACGCTGAAAATCCGCCAGCGCATCGACCGGCTGCGTGTCGCCGGCGGCCAGCTGTTCCAGCCGGGCAGTCAGCGTATTGAGAACGTGGACGCTGTCGCGCAGATAATCGGCCATCAGGAACGCAACCTGCGGGTGGGCGGCGGCGACCTGGTTGGTGTAGGCGTGAATGCGCCCGATCAGGTGGCCGGAAAACAGAAAATACGGCGCGACGACGATTTTTTTAAACCCCAGCCGGAGCGCCATTTCCAGGCCGACCCCGACCGACGGAAACGTCACCCCGGAATACACCGTCTCAGCCCAGCCAAACCCCAGATTTTCGGTGACAATCCGGCACAGCCGGGCCGCCTGCGCATTCGCCGACGCCACCGAAGTGCCCCGGCCGACGGTCACCAGCATCGTGTCGTATAACGTACCGGCGGCGGGAATCTCCTTCCGCCCCAGCGCCTCGAGGATGCGCAGCTGGAACGCGGCAATCATTTCAGCGTGCAGCCCCAGCTCCCGGCCATAGCGGATTTCCAGCCCCGGGTGCCGCCGCAGATAGGTGGTCAGCACCGACGGAATGTCATTTTTTGCATGCGTCGCAGCAAACAGCATACCGGGCAGCGCATAGATTTTTTTCACCCCCCGGGCCGTCAGGCTATCGAGCGCCATGTGGAGATTGGGCGAGGAATACTCCAGAAACCCGTAGGCCATCGGCAGCCCGGGGTAGCGCGCCTGCAATGCGTCCACCAGCAGGCCAAATTCCTGCGCCGCTATCTCGGCCCGGCTACCGTGGCCGCAGATCAAAACGCCGGCATCAGCCGGCAGTGGTGTCAGTTTCACCGATTCCATCCACAGAGGGTTATCAATGGCCGATTATATCCCGTTTGCCGCCTACGGCGGGAATAATGCCGCCTACGGCGGGAATTAGGAATTAGGAATTAGGAATGAATGCCGCCTGCGGCGGGAATTAGGAATTAGGAATTAGGAATTAGGAATTAGGAATGATCAGGGGGTTTGCTGACCAAGGCGACAGCCCGGTTTGACAGGGTTATCGTCTCCCCCCTGATAAGGTGCTGGCTGGACCACTTCAGGCAATTGGCTTATTATTTTTTGCCTCAAAGCCGTCATTCCTGCGGAAGCAGGAATCCAGTAAAACATCATGCCGATTGGAGAGATTTGTATGATGATATTGTTGTTTGTCTGGATTCCTGCTTCCGCAGGAATGACAAAAAATGCGGAATTCCCAATTCCTAATTCCCGCCGTAGGCGGATTTCCCGCCAAAGGCGGCATTCCTAATTCCTAATTCCTAATTCCTAATTCCCGCCGTAGGCGGCAAAACAGTTGACATCGCCGCCCGGATTTGATGCAATTCGCGTTTGTCGAACACCGTACCAGCCATAGCCAGCCACACAATATGCACCGGCGACAGTGTCTGCAACCCACAGCGGGGGCCGAGGTGCTTGGCTGCGATTTCCGGCCTTGCCGCGAAAGCGGCATCCGGGCGGTTGCAAACCAGAGTGACGGATGTGCCATGCCCAGACAACGCGTTTAGTTGTTTTTTTTTAATCAAGATGCCTGCAATGCGAAACCATCCCGTTAGTCGTCAGCAAGCCGTATCCGTGCCGCGTTGCGGCGCCGCTGACGCATCCATGGTTACTCCCCCCCGAAAAACCGGCGGGGCGCCCCGGCGGCATGACGTCGGCAGACTAAAATACCTGGCCGCGCTGCTGCTGTTGGCAGCCGCAATCGCCCCGGCCCCGGCCCTCGCGCAGGACGCGTGCGGCGGCGCAGTCACCTGGACCGGCGTCGTCCCCGACTGCATCACGCCCGGTGCAAACTACCGCATCCTGTTCGTCACCAGGAGTGGCAGGGACGCCAGACCCACCAACATCGCCGACTACAACACCTTTGTCCAGGATCAGGCCAATGGCGCCACCGGCACCCCGTTCAGCGGCTTAACCTTCAACGTCCTCGGCTCCACCGAAGCCGTTGATGCACGCGACAACACCGATACCAACCGGTTCGGCGGCGACGGCAACGGCGAGCCGATTTTCTACTACCTGGGCCGCCGGGTGGCGAACAACTACGCAGACCTCTACGACGGCAGGTGGGGCGCCACCGAGTCCAGAGACCAGAATGGCGCAATCTTCGCTGGAGTGGGCGACGGCAGAGTATTCACGGGTAGCATTAATGACGGCACAGAAAGCTTTATCAGAACATTCGGATCGTCTGCCGCACTCGGCAGGCCTTTTGTAGCAACAGGCGCGACAGGAACTGCAGTAGATCAGCTTGCTGCTTTTGCAACCCTCAGCGGAGGACAAGCACGTTCCTTCTACGCCCTCTCCCAGGTCATCAGGAAGCCCGTCGCCGGCGGCGTCAATATCTGCGGCCGCACGCAAGCCGTGCGGGATGCCATCCTTACCATCTCGGCTGACAGTTTCTGCACGTCCGTGAGCGATTTGGCAACGATTACGACCCTTGACTTTAGCAGGGGTGCTCCAGGTGGTGGCATCACTGCGCTGCAAAGAGGCGATTTTGACGGCTTGACGGGGCTGACAATTTTGCGTTTTAACCAAAACAGCCTCACGACACTGCCTGCCAATATTTTTGCCGACTTGTCCGCGCTTGTGGAGTTGAATTTGTTCAACAACGACCTCAACACACTGCCCGTCGGCGCTTTTGCCGGCCTGACCTCAGTGCAGCGTTTGTACATAAACAGGAACGAACTCACATCCCTGTCCGTCGGCATCTTTGACGGACTGAACGCGCTTGAGGATTTAGGCTTGGCCACAAACCCGTTCACCCCGGGCACCGGTCTGCCCGTCGGCATCTTTGACGACGTGCTCGGTACTCTGGGTCCCGTTGCACTGGATGGAGGCGACGGACTTGCCGTCGACACCGTCGTCCGGGCCGCCCATTTTGTCTGCTCCCGTGCCGACGCTGCGGCCATCGTCACCTTCACCGGCGCCGCCCACTGCCTGCGCGTCACCGCCGCACAGTTCGACGACTACCTCACGTTGATAGACGCCACGTTGAGCGGCCTGACCCCGTCCGACGGCACCCTGAACCCGGTGTTTGACTCCGCCACCACGACCTATGCCGTCAATGTCACCAACCGCATCAGCAATGTGACCGTGACGCCGACCGCCACCAATGCCGACGGCGCCACGATTACTGTCAACGGCGCCGCCGTCACCAGCGGCACCGCCAGCGTCGCCATTTTCCTGACGGCAGGCACGCCGCTGGTCATTCCCATTGTCGTTACCGCCGCCGACGGCACCACCACGATGACCTACACGGTCACCGTCCGTTCCGGCGTCAGTGTCTGCGACCGCACGCCACAGGTGCAGGTTGCGATTATCGCAGAGTCCTCAGCCACCGAATGCTCGAGTATCCCGGATTTGGCTACGATTAGCTTGATTGACATCGGCGGCTCTCTGACTGCGTTGCAAAGCGGCGATTTTGCCGGCATGTCGGGGCTTACGAATTTGAGTATAATCTTTCAACCAATCACTGCACTGCCTGCCGATATTTTTGCCGGCTTGTCGGCACTCCGGAGCGTAGATATTGCCGGTAACAACATCGACACACTGCCCCCCGACGTTTTTGCCGGCTTATCGTCAGTTGATCAATTGCTCCTGCGTAATAACAACCTCGCATCCCTGCCCGCCAACATTTTTGACGGACTGGATTCGCTTGCAGATTTAACTTTGTCCGGAAACCCGTTCACAGCGGACACCGGACTGCCCGCCGGCATCTTTGACGACGTACTCGATACTCTGGGTCCCGTTGCAATCTTCGGAACCAGCGGACTTGTCGTGGACGACACCGTTCGAGCCGCCCATTTTGTCTGCTCCCGTGACGACGTTGACGCCATTGTCGCCGCCACCGGCGTCACCGACTGCATCCGCATCACCACCGCACAACTCGCCACCTACCTGGCGACGGCAGCCACGTTGAGCGGCCTGACCCTGTCCACCGGCTTCCTGAACCCGGTGTTTAACTTCGCCACCACGGCCTATACCGTTTTGATCGGCAACAGCGCTGCCGGGGTGAGCGTGACGCCGACCGCCACCAATGCCACCGGCGCCACCATTACCGTCAACGGCGCCACCGTCGCCAGCGGCGTTACCAGCACCGCCATTCCCCTGACGGTAGACACGCCGCTGGCCATTCCCATTGTCGTCACCGCCGCCGACGGCACCACCACGCTGACCTACACGGTTACCGCCACCCGTGGGTCGCCCTTGAATATCTGCGACCGCACGCCAGCGGTGCGGGATGCGATTATCAGAGAGTCCTCAGCCACCGAATGCTCGAATATCCCGGATTTGGCTACGATTGGGCAGGTTACCATCAGCGGCTCTCTGACTGCGTTGCAAAGCGGCGATTTTGCCGGCATGTCGGGGCTTACGAATTTGGCTATACTCTTTCAACCAATCACTGCACTGCCTGCCGGTATTTTTGCCGGCTTGTCGGCACTCCGGAGCGTAGATATTTCCCGTAACAACATCGACACACTGCCCCCCGACGTTTTTGCCGGCTTATCGTCAGTTGAAGAATTGTTCATGAATAATAACAACCTCGCATCCCTGCCCGCCAACATTTTTGACGGCCTGGATTCGCTTGCAGATTTATCTTTGGTCGGAAACTCGTTCACAGCGGACACCGGACTGCCCGCCGGCATCTTTGACGACGTACTCGGTACTCTGGGTCCCGTTGCAATCATCGGATCCAGCGGACTTGTCGTGGACGACACCGTTCGAGCCGCCCATTTTGTCTGCTCCCATGACGACGCTGACGCCATTGTCGTCGCCGTCCCCGGCGTGGAGGACTGCATCCGCATCTCCTCCGCCCAATTCAACGCCTACTTCAGCGCCATGTTGAGCGGCCTGTCCCTGTCCGCTGGGCCCCTGGACCCGCCATTCGCTACCGACACCAGGGCCTATACCGTCCTGGCCGCCAACAACGTCGCCAGTGTGACCGTGACGCCGATCGCCCCCAATGCCGACGCCATTACCGTCAACGCCGCCGCCGTCACCAGCGGCAGCTTCAGCACCGCCATTTTCCTGACGGTAGACACGCCGCTGGACATTCCCATTATTGTCACCTCCGGCGCCGTCACGATGACCTACACGGTCACCGTCACCCGTGAAACGCTCCTCACGGCACGGTGCGTAGCACCACTGCGACAGTGATCCGCCTTCGGCGGGAATTAGGAATTAGGAATTAGGAATTAGGAATTAGGAATTAGGAATTAGGAATTAGGAATTAGGAATTAGGAATTGGGAATTAGGAATTGGGAATTAGGAATTGGGAATTGGGCATTGGGCATTGGGCATTGGGCATTGGATTTTTTTCGCTTGCGTGGGTGAGCGTATAACTGGAGACTTGTATGTATCGAATTATCCGAATAGGGCCTGTTGTTCAGGCTGACTCTGGCATCAGACTGCCGCTCTCGAGCACGGCGCAGATTCCGCCTTCGGCGGGAATTAGGAATTAGGAATTAGGAATTGAATTTTTTCGCTTGCGTGGGTGAGCGTATAACTGGAGACTTGTATGTATCGAATTATCCGAATAGGGCCTGTTGTTCAGGCTGACTCTGGCATCAGACTGCCGCTCTCGAGCACGGCGCAGATTGCTGGTGCGATTCTGCTGGGTGTGGTGATGTTGTTCGGTGTCGGTTTTGCGCCTGTGGGTGTGGTGCACAATGCGGCGCACGACACTCGCCATGCGGTGGCGTTTCCCTGCCACTGATTGCTGTCGCGCGGCCCGCTGACCGGTGCGGTTGCCGGGGGGGGGGCGGTTGATGCGATGGCCAGCGGTGGGGTGACTGCTTATCGGAATGCGTGGCGGTGAGCCGGTGCGGTTGCCGGGTGGCGGTTGATGCGATGGCCGGCGGTGGGGTGGCTGCTTATCGGAGTGCGTGGCGGTGAGCCGGTGCGGTTGCCGGGGGGGGCGGTTGATGCGCTGGCCGGCGGTCGGGTGACTGCTTATCGGAATGCGCGGCGGTGAGGGTGTTTCGGGGTATCTTTTTTGCTGCTGTGGCGGTCGGGCTGGTGGCGGGGACGGTTTACGGGGCGTTTCAGCAAACCTGGATTGCGCCGATTATCCACGCCGCTGAACAATACGAACCGCCGCCGGTGGTCGCCGATCCGGATGCCGACCACCGGCCCGCGGCCTGGCAGCCGGCGGGCATGCAGCGCCTGTTGTTTTCTATCGGCGCCAATGTGCTGGTCGGGATTGCGTTTGCGCTGCTGCTGATTGCGCTGATGGCGCTGCACAATGACAAGTCCGGCAAACCGCGGGTGAATGGCGTGCGCGGCCTGGGTTGGGGGCTGGCTTGTCTGCTGGTGTTTTTTGTTGCGCCGGCACTGTCGGGATTGCAGCCGGCGGTTCCCGGCAGCCACAGCACGGTTGCCCTGGGGGTGCGTCAAGGCGCGTGGTTGTACTGCGTTGCGGCGACCGCGGCGGGGTTTGCGCTGCTGTACTATCTGCCGCTCCGATACAAGCTGATTGGGGTCTGCCTGTTGCTGCTGCCGCCGGTTGTCGGCGTCCCCGGCACGACCGCTCTGCGTTTTACCCACCCGCCCGCCGCGGCGGCGCCTGCGCTGACCGAGTTGACGCAGCAGTTCTACCTCATGACGACGGTTGGCACGGCGATTTTTTATCTGTTGCTGGGCGGCTTGTCGGGGTATGCGGCCGGTCGCTGCCGCGTGCTGCACGCCCCGTCTGACCGGGCGCCGGGGTCGGGTCGATGACGCGGTGCTTTCCGTTCACCGCCGTGGTCGGCCAGCAGGAATTAAAACTTGCGCTGCTGTACTATCTGCCGCTCCGATACAAGCTGATTGGGGTCTGCCTGTTGCTGCTGCCGCCGGTTGTCGGCGTCCCCGGCACGACCGCCCTGCGTTTCACCCACCCGCCCGCCGCGGCGGCGCCTGCGCTGACCGGGTTGACGCAGCAGTTCTACCTCATGACGACGGTTGGCACGGCGATTTTTTATCTGTTGCTGGGCGGCTTGTCGGGGTATGCGGCCGGCCGCTGCCGCGTGCTGCACGCCCCGTCTGACCGGGCGCCGGGGTCGGGTCGATGACGCGGTGCTTTCCGTTCACCGCCGTGGTCGGCCAGCAGGAATTAAAACTTGCGCTGCTGTACTATCTGCCGCTTCGATACAAGCTGATTGGGGTCTGCCTGTTGCTGCTGCCGCCGGTTGTCGGCGTCCCCGGCACGACCGCTCTGCGTTTTACCCACCCACCCGCCGCCGCGGCGCCTGCGCTGACCGAGTTGACGCAGCAGTTCTACCTCATGACGACGGTTGGCACGGCGATTTTTTATCTGTTGCTGGGCGGCTTGTCGGGGTATGCGGCCGGCCGCTGCCGCGTGCTGCACGCCCCGTCTGACCGGGCGCCGGGGTCGGGTCGATGACGCGGTGCTTTCCGTTCACCGCCGTGGTCGGCCAGCAGGAATTAAAAACCGCGTTGCTGCTGGCGCTGGTTGACCCGGCCATCAGCGGGGTGCTGATCAGCGGCGCCCGCGGCAGTGCCAAATCGACGCTGGTCAGAAGCCTGGCGGATTTGCTGCCGCAGCGCCAACTGGTCAATCTGCCGCTGGGTGCCACCGATGAAATGCTGACCGGGTCGCTGCAGCTCGACAGCGCGCTGCAACGGGGTGAGGTGGAATATGCGCCCGGCTTGTTGGCCCGCGCCGATGGCGGGCTGCTGTACGTGGACGAGGTCAATCTGCTGCCCGATAACCTGGTTGACCTGCTGCTCGACGTCGCCGCCTCCGGGGTCAATCATATCGAGCGCGATGGCATCAGTCATCGGCATAACGCCCGGTTTGTGCTGATCGGCACGATGAACCCCGACGAAGGCGAACTGCGGCCGCAATTGCTGGATCGCTTCAGCCTGATGGCGACCGTGCAGGAGCAGTTTTCGGTTGCCGAGCGGCAGCAGATTGTGCACCGGCGGCTCGCGTTCGATGCCGACCCGCAGCAACTGCTGGCGCAGCAGGCGGCTGAGCTGCAGCGGCTCAAACAGACGCTCGAGCTGGCTATCGATAACCGGGATCAGGTCGCTGTGCCCGCGGCGCTGAGCGAGCAGATTGCCCGCCGCTGCATCGATGCGCAGGTCGAGGGCCTGCGGGCGGATATTATGCTGCAACGCGCCTGTCGCGCCCACGCCGCCCTGGCCGGGCGGTCCGCGGCCACGCTGGCGGATCTGGACCAGGTGGCGGAGCTGGTATTGCGGCACCGCCGCCGGCCGGCGGACGCGCCCCCTGCATCCGCCCCGCCGCCGGCGAACGCGCACGGGGGGGCCGATGCCGGTGGTGGCACGGCGCCGTTTTCAGCCCAGGGCGCGCAGGGGGCAATGCCCCCGCAGGCGGTGCCGATAGGCCGGCCGCTGGCATTGCCGGAGTGCGCCGCGCCGCGCCGCGGCAACGGCGTGCGGCGTGCGCCCGGCCTTGATAGGGCCACCAGCCGGGCGCCCGGTCACCATCAGGGCGGTGGTTTTCAATCGTCCGCCGGCGCCGCCGACGCGGGCAAACGGCTGCACTGGCATCGCATTTTGTCCGATGCCGACAACCGGGCACAAATGCAGCGGGATGGGCGGCGCAGCCGCCTGCATTTTCGCTATCGGTCGCGCCGCGCCGCCGAGCTCGATATTGTGCTGTTGGATACCTCGGCTTCCACCCTCGGGCGGCAGGGCCTGAGCAAGGCCATGGGGGTGATCGGACAGCTGTCGCACCGCGGTTATCTGGCGCGCCGCCGGCTGGCGGTGATCACGTTCGGCAATGATCAGGTCTGCCTGCGCTTGCCGCCGCAGCGCGCGCCCCGGCATATTGAGCCGCTGCTGCGGCAAATCCGCGCCGGCGGCGGCACCCCGCTTGGCCGGGCGATGCAATTTACCCACCGCCTGCTGACCAGACTGGCGCCGCTGGCGCTGGATTGTCGGCTGTATATTTTCACCGACGGCCGGGTGCCGGATGGGTACACTCGCTGGCCCGGCAATCCGGCGCGGTGTCGGATCAGCGTGATTGATACCGAGTCGGTGCCGGTCAAACTGGGTTTGAGCCGGCGCCTGGCGCAGCGTCTGGAGGCGGCGTATTGCCATATTGCCGAGCTCGAGCAGCCGGCCGACCGGGGCCCTGCCCCCATCCGCCGGGCGGCGCAGTGACGATGACCGAATCCGACCGCCAGCGTGAACAGGAGCAGCACCGCGCCCGGATGCGCCGGAAGAAGGCGGTGATCGATCAGCGGATTGCCGCCGCAACCGAGCAGCGCGGTGTCCTTATCCTGCTGAAAGGCAACGGCAAGGGCAAAAGCTCATCGGCTTTCGGCACCATGGCGAGGGCGCTGGGGCACGGCCAGCAAGCCGGGCTGATTCAGTTTATCAAGGGCCGCCGGGAAACCGGTGAGTATCGGTTTTTCCGCGCGCATCCGCAGGTTGATTTCCACATCATGGGGCACGGTTTTACCTGGGAAACCCAGGATCGGGAGCAGGATATCGCGGCCGCCCGGCAGGCCTGGCAGGTGGCGGAAAAAATGCTGCGCGACGCGCGCTACCATATCCTGGTCCTGGACGAGCTGTCCTACATGTTTCGGTATCACTACCTGGAGATTGAGCCGGTGGTCGCGGCGTTGCGCGCGCGGCCGGCGCACCAGAACGTGATTATTACCGGCCGCACGATGCACACCGGATTGACCGACATTGCCGACACCATCAGCGACGTGTGCGATGTGCAGCATGCGTTTCGCAAAGGGGTGAAAGCACAGCCGGGGATTGAGTGGTGAGCCGGCGCGCGGCGACGAGCCAATGCCCGGCGCTGTTTTTCTGCGCGCCGGCCTCGGGCCAGGGCAAGACCGCGATCACCGCCGGGGTGGCGCGCTGTCAACGCCGCCGGGGGCTGGACGTCCGGGTGTTTAAAACCGGCCCGGATTACCTCGACCCGCTGATTCTCGAGCAGGCCGCGGGGCATCCGGTGTGCCAGCTCGATCTGTGGATGATGGGCGAGGAGCACTGCAAGTCGGCGCTGTATGCGGCCTCGCTGGAGGCCGATTTGATCCTGATCGAGGGCGTGATGGGGATGTTTGACGGCGCGCCAAGCGGCGCCGACATGGCGGCGTTTTTCGGCATTCCGATTGTCATCGTGATCCACGCCCGCGCGATGGCGCAGAGTTTCGCCGCGGTCGCGCTGGGGTTGGCGACGTTCCGCCCGCAGTTGCCGATTGCCGGTGTGGTTGCCAATGCCATCGGCAGCCGGCGGCACGCCGACCTGATTGCCGACGCGATGCCGGACGGGCTGCCGCTGCTCGGGTGTGTGCCGGATAGCGCCGAGATGGTGCTGCCGGAGCGCCATCTCGGCCTGGTGCAGCCGCATGAGGTCAGCGGGATTGATCGGAAACTGGATCAGATCGCCGCCGTGGTTGAGCAGGCGGGGCTGGGGCGGCTGCCGGATGCGGTCGGGTTTCACCCCGGCGCCGTCGAGCCGCCGCCGCGGCTGCTCGAATCCCGCGTGATTGCCGTCGCCCGGGACGCGGCATTTCTGTTTATTTACGCCGCCAATATCAAATTACTCGAGGATATGGGCGCGCGCTGTGTCTATTTTTCGCCGCTGCACGACCGCGCGGTGCCGGACTGCGATGCGCTGTGGCTGCCGGGCGGATACCCGGAGCTGTATTTGCAGCCGCTCGCCGCCAATGCCGCGATGCGCCGATCTATGGCACGGCTGTCCGCCCGGGGCACAAAAATCCTGGCCGAATGCGGCGGTATGCTGTACCTGATGGAGAGCCTGACCGATGTGCGGGGGGAGCGCGCCGAGATGCTCGGGTTGCTGCCGGGGCGGGGCATCATGCGCGACCGCGGCGGCTGCCAGGGCATGCAGTATGCCGGTCTGCCGGAGGGTGAGATTCGCGCCCACGCCCACCATCGCACCCGCTGCGAAGGCACGCTGACCCCGCTCGCATACGGCCGCCGATTGCGGCATGACGCCCCCGGCGAGCCGATCTACCGCCAAGACCATATCACCGCCAGCTATCTGCACTTGTACTTTCCCTCGAATCCGGCGGCGGTGGCCGCGTTGTTGCACTAATTGCGCCGCCGCGAATCAACTCAACAATTGCGCTGCCAGCGCCGGGTTGGACGGGAAATACAGATGCATGTAGGTCAGGCGGGTGTTTCCGATGGCGTAAAACCATTCGCCGCCGCTGCCATCCTGGCGCCGACAACGGGCGCGCGGCGGTAGCGTCGTTTGCAGCGTCGAATGATGGAAACTGTGCCCGCGGATCGACTGCTGCCGGAGCGTCAGTTGCTGATAGCCGACACTCTGGAACGTTGGCTGCACGGTAAAATCGGCGTCGAATACGGCGCACATGCGAGCCGACCGGCCGGCTTTATCGACGATCCGGTTGCCGAGATACATCATGCCGCCGCACTCGGCCAACACCGCTTTGCCGGCGGCGCAATGGGCGCGGATCGCGTCCCGCGCCACGCTGTTTTTCTCCAGCGCGGCGAGGTGGCATTCGGGATAGCCGCCCGGCAGCCACAGCGCATCGCAGTCCGGCACCGGCTGGTTTGCCAGCGGCGAAAAGAACCGGCAGTCGGCGCCCAATTGCGCCAGCGTGGTGAGGTTGGCCGGATAGATAAAGCCGAATGCCGCATCGCGGGCGATGGCGATGCGCCGGCCCGCCAGCTGCGGCGATGGCGGCGGCGGTGGCGCCGGCTGCTGTGCCGTCAGCAGCGGCAACGCGCGCTCCGGTGGTCGATCCGCCAGACAACCGGCCGCCAGATAATCGGCGGCGGCATCCAGCCGCGTGCTTAAGTCGGCGACCTCGGTCGCCTGTACCAGGCCAAGATGGCGCTGCGGCAGTGCCATCCGGTCATCCCGCAGCAGGCTGCCGAGGTAGTCCACCCCGTCGGGCATGGCCGCTTTGACCAGGTTGTGGTGGTGCTGGCTGCCGAGCCGATTGCCCACTACCGCGGCAATCTCGGCGCCGTCGGCATAGCAGCGCATGCCGTGCACGATGGCGGCGGCGGTCTGGGCGTACCTGGCCATATTCATCACCAGGATGATCGGCAGCCGGAGCCGGCGTGCCAGCCAGGCGCTGGTCGGCTGGTTATCGTGCAGCCCCATCAGGCTTTCGATCAGCACCGCGTCGCTGGACGCCACCGCATCGAACAGCTGTTGTCGGCACGCACGCTCGCCCATCATCCACCAATCGAGGTTGAAAACCGTCCGCCCGGAGGCGCATTCGAGTATCATCCGGTCCAGATAGTCGGGCCCGATTTTGAGCACCTGCACCCGCTGGCCTTGATTGACCAGATGGCGGGCGAGCGCCGCGGTGAATACCGTTTTGCCCTGCCCCGAGCCCGGGGCGGCGATCAGGGCACCGCGGCAGGATTGTGTTTGGCTGTTCGACATAAATTGGTGCGCCGGCGGCATCAAAAGCCACCCGCATACGCTGCATGATTTAAACTCGCACGATGGAGCAACACGCCGTTCTTGGCATACTCAGCCTGGGTTTTTCCCTCGGGTTGGTGCACGCACTGGATGCCGATCACATTATGGCAGTATCGGTGCTGAGTGCAAACCTGCGCCGCGAGAAATCTCCGGCGCGGCTGCTGGCGGCGACGGTGCGCTATTGCCTCGCGTGGTCGATCGGCCACAGCAGCGTGCTGATATGGGTTGGCTGTTTGCTGCTGCTGTCCGGCTATCGGCTGCCGGCGGCGGTCGCCGGCGTGGCGGAAAAAGGCATCGGCGTGCTGCTGATGGGCATGGGCATCTGGGTGGTGTGGCAGGTGGTCAGCCGGAAAACCCGCTTGCAGGCGCACCGGCATGGCGGCATCCACCATACCCATCTGACCGATCGCCGCGCCAATCGCCATTCCCACCAACCGGTGCTGGTCGGCCTGACCCACGGCCTGGCGGGCAATGCGCCGGTGCTGGCGTTGATACAGACGCTGGAGATTGGCGACCACCGGGTCGCGATCGCCTATCTGGTGCTTTTTTGCGCCGGCGTGCTGGTGGCGATGCTGCTGTTTGGGGTGTGTCTGGGCCGCCTTCAGGTCTGGTTGGCCGGCTGTGCCAGGCGGGCCTTCCAGGGCGTGCGGCTGCTGGCCGGCGCGGCCTCGATTGTCTTTGGCGGCTACTGGCTGCTGAGCTGAGCCGAGCGCATGCCCGTCCCGCCCCCCGAGCGCAAACCGCGGCTGCGCAGCGGCTATACCACCGGCGCCTGTGCCACCGCCGCCTCGCTGGCCGCGGCCGGGTTGCTGCTGCACGGGCGGGCCGAGCGCCGGGTGGGCATCCGGCTGCCGCGCGGACAAGCGGTTGAGTTCGTCCTGAGCGAGTGCAAACGGCTGCACCGGGAGCGCGCATTTGCCAGCACGATCAAAGACGCCGGTGACGACCCCGACGTCACCCATGGGGCGACGGTATTTGCCGAGGTAGCGTTATCCCGGCTGTGCGGCGTGCGCTTCCATGCGGCCGAGGGGGTCGGCATCGTCACCCGCAGCGGGCTGACGGTGCCGGTGGGCGAGCCGGCGATCAACCCGGCGCCGCGGAAAATGATGGAACAACATCTGACCGCGCTGGCGGCGGAGTGCGGATATGCGGGCGGTTTCGAGGTGTCTATCGGGGTCGTTGACGGCAAAAAAATTGCCCGCAAAACCCTGAACAGCCGCCTGGGCATTGTCGACGGCTTGTCGATTCTCGGCACCACCGGCATCGTCAGACCGTTTTCCTGCTCCGCCTTTATCGCCTCAATCCATCAATCGATCGAGGTCGCCTACGCGAATCAGATCAGCCATATTGCCGCCAGCACCGGCACGGTCAGTGAGCAGTATATTCAGCAGCGGCTGGAGTTGCCCGAGATGGCCCTGGTGGAGATGGGCGATTTCGCCGGCGCGGTGTTCAAGCATCTGCGCAAAGTGCCGATCAGCCGGCTGTCGATCTGCGGCGGCTTCGGCAAAATCAGCAAAATGGCGGCCGGGCACACCTCGCTGCACAGCCGGCACTCATCGGTTGACTTTGACTTTCTGGCCGCACTGGCGCAGCAACTGGGCGCCGACCGCGCCACCGTAGCCGCGGTCAAAGGCGCCAATACCAGCTTGCAGGCGCTCGCCTGTTGCCGGCAGCACGGCCTGCCGCTGGGCGAGCGCATCAGCACGCTGGCGCGCGCCACCGCGCTCAAGGCCAGCGGCGGCCGCCTGGCGGTCAACGTTTACTGCGTCAACCGGGACGGCGATTGTGTCGGCAGCGCCGTCGGGGAGGCGCCATGACGCTGCTGCTGCTCGGCGGCATCGGCGAGTCGAGACAACTCGCGCACCGGCTGAGCGGCGCCGGGATTGCCGTGATCTACAGCATCGCCGGCCTGGTGCGCCGACCGGAAATCGGCTGTGAAATACACCGCGGCGGCTTCAGCGCCGCCGGGCAGGACGGCGTGTCCGGCCTGGTGCGGTTTATCCGGGCGCGCGGGATTCGCCTGGTGGTCGATGCCACCCACCCCTACGCGCAGCAGATGTCCTGCCACGCGGTGGCGGCCTGCCGGCGGGCGCCGGTGCGGCTCTGGCGTTTTCAGCGGCCCGGCTGGAGTGCGGCGGTCAAGCAGCCGTATCGTGCGTATGCCCGGCTCGACCACCTGATCCCGTTGCTCGAGCGGCACCGCCGGCCGTTTTTTACCATCGGTCAGCAGATCCTGGAGTACGCCGATTTGCGCCCGGCGGCGCAGCACTGGCTGGTGCGCACGGCGGTGCCGATAACCGCGCCCGGCGGCATGACGTCGCTGTGCGCCACCGGGCCGTTTGACCCGGCCGCCGAGATGCGGCTGCTGCGGCGGCATCGGATAGACGCCTTGATCGCCAAGGACAGCGGCGGCGACAGTGTGCTCGGCAAGCTGACCGCTGCCCACGAGCTGGGGATTGCGGTGTATATTCAGGAGCGCCCGGCGCTGCCCGCGGTCGAGCAGAGTTTTGCGTGCATAGACGCGCTGTTTGACGCGGTGCTGCGGTGCGTTGCGGTATGATACGCCCGGCGCAGGGATAGCGTCCCCTGCACCCGTTCTGTTTGATTGCGCCGGTTTATTTTTCCATGCTGCCTTACCTCAAAGACCCCGAGCAGATCGAGCGGCAGTCGTTCCGCCAGATCAAACAGCTCACCGACCTGTCCGGTTTTGATGCCGATCAGCAGCAGGTCGTTATGCGGCTGGTGCACACCTGCGGTCATCCTGACCTGGCCGGGCAGGTCAAAATCAGCGCGGCGGCGATTGCGCACGGTCTGGCGGCGCTGCGCAGTGCCGGCCCGGTGCTGTGTGACGTGGAGATGGTCAGACACGGTCTGGCCGCGCGCTTGCTGGCCGTTCAGCCGCAGTGTTTTTTGAATCATGCCGCGGTGCCGGCGCTGGCCAGACGCCGCGGTGAATCGCGCAGCATGTGCGCACTCGAGCACTGGCGGCCGTTGCTCAAAGACAGCATCGCCATTATCGGCAATGCGCCGACCGCGCTGTATCGGCTGATGGAAATGCTCGAGCAGGGGGCGGACAAGCCGGCGCTGATTATTGCCACGCCGGTCGGCTTCATTGGCGCCGCCGAGTCGAAGCACTACCTGTGGCAACAGCGTCAATTGCTGGGGGTGGAATGCATCACCGTCCTCGGGCGCAGCGGCGGCAGCGCGTTGGCCGCTGCGGCGTTCAATGCGCTGGCCCGGCTGCAAAACGGCCAGCGTTTTTAGGCATGTCGGTGGTCGAGCCCCCCACGCTGGTCTGGGCCGGTGCGCCGGTTGAGGTCATCAGTCTCGGGGTCGGCCGGGTCGAGCAGCTCTCGACCGAGGCGCGTCAATCGCTGGCGCGGGCGCAGGTTCTGATCGGGGCACCGCGCCATTTTGCGCAGCTGGCGGCGCTCGGGTTGACGGCGGAACAGGTGCTTTATCCGACGCCTTTAGCCGGGCTATCCGGGCTGCTGCATCGCCGACAAAACACCCGCATGGCGCTGCTGGCCTCCGGCGACGCGCTGTTTTATGGCATCGGCGGTCGATTGATCCGCCTGCTGGGCAGAGAGCACTTGCGCTTTCACGCCAATCTGTCCAGCCTGCAAGCCTGTTTTCACCGGCTCGGTCTGCCCTGGCAGGATGCGCGGGTGGTGAGCCTGCACGGTCGCCCGCTGTCCAATCTGCGCCGCTGCCTGCAGCCCGGCGCCCTGCTTGCCGTGCTGACCGATCAGCACACGCATCCGCGGGCGATTGCGGCCGAGCTGTGCGGCCAGGGGTTCGCGCCGTCTACGGTCTGGGTCTGCGAGGCGATGGGCAGTGCGCATCAGGCGGTGCGCGAATTCAGCGCCGAGCGGCTGGCCGCGCATTCGTCGCCGTTCGATCGGTTGAATATCTGCGTGGTGGCGCTGGCCGGCGCCAATCCGCAACTGCCCGGCTTCCCCGGCATTGCCGATGCGGCTTTTTCAACCGGTGCCCGGCCCGGTTTTGGCATGATTACCAAGCGCGAGGTGCGGTTGTGCGTATTGTCGATGATGCAGCCGGCGGTGGGCGAAACCGCCTGGGACATCGGCGCCGGCTGCGGCAGCGTCAGCGTCGAATGGGCGCGCTGGAACCCGTCGGGGCGGATCTATGCGATCGAAAGCCGGGCCGCCCGCATGGCACACCTGGACATCAACCGCAGCCGCTTCGGGGTGGAGCAGAACTGCCACCCGGTCGTCGGCACGGCGCCCGACTGCTGCGACCGGCTGCCGTCGCCGGGCTGCGTGTTTATCGGCGGCAGCAACGGACAACTCGAAACGCTGATCGAGTACGCCTGGCAGCGGCTCGCCGCCGGCGGCAAGCTGGTGGTCGCCGCGGTCACACCGGGCAGCAGTGCGGTCGTCTCGGCCTGGCGCGAACGGCAGGCGCGCGACGGGAAAAAACCGGAATGGGTCGAGATTGCGGTCAGTAAAAACCGACCGGACAGCCTGGAACCCCGGCGGTTGATGCCGGTGCAGCTGTTGCAGTGCAGCAAAGATTGAGCGCCGGCCGATGACCCACGACACCGCTGCCACCGCCACCGACCGCGCGCACCGGGCCGGCGGCACGCTGTTCGGCGTCGGCGTCGGCCCGGGTGACCCGTCGCTGCTGACGCTAAAGGCGCACCGACTGATCACCCGCACGCCGGTGCTGGCCTACATCGGCAATGCCGACGGCGATTCCATGGCGCGCTCGATTGCGGCGCCCAGCATCGCCCAATCCGACCTGCCGGATCAGGTGGAAATCCCCATCCGCATGCCGATGTGCACCGATCGCGAGGCCGCCAACCGGGTCTATGATCGGGCCAGCGACCGCATCGCCGCCTATCTTGATCAAGGTACCGATGTGGCGTTCCTGTGCGCCGGCGACCCGTTTTTTTATGCCTCGTTTGCCTATGTGTTTGCGCGCCTGGTCGAACGCTACCGGGTCGAAGTCGTACCGGGCATCACCGCCGTCAATGCCGCCTGCGCCGCCACCGGCCGGCCGCTCGGCTTGCAGGCGGAGAATATCGCCATCGTGTCCGGCCGGCTCGACGACCGGCAACTGCTGCTGGCGTTGCGCGAATTCGACCACGTCGCGATCTTGAAACCCGGCCTGCAGCGCGTGCGCCTGCTCAACCTGATCGCGCAGGCCGGCAGAACCGGTGACGGCTGCTATATCGAATACATCGGTCACCAACAGCAGCGCATCGTGCGTGACCTGAGGCAGCTTGAACAGGAATCGGGCCCGTATTTTTCCGTATTGCTGATTAACCGCAGCCGGGAGGGCGACCGGCAATGATGGATGGGCGAGTCAGGGATAAGGTTTGAGGGTGGTTTGATTTGGCGTTCTGAATGCTTTTGAGTATCGTGGGAATGAGAGGATAACGATATGCTCTTTATGGTATCTTGTGATACCGCTATACTCTTTATCTCAAAGGAATAAAGTCGAGGGGGTAATTGGAAAAGTAATACTCGTGACGATCTGTTATAAAACAGGATTAGTAGCAACACAATAGTAACCCATGACCAAGAGGAATTTTATTATGCGTGCAAGTATGGAAGAGCAACTCTCTCGATTGAATATCCGGCGACCCCAAAAAACGACACCAACAATTTACCGTATTAGCCAAATTGCTTTTCAAATAAATCAAAGAAATACTATATCCGAAGTTCGAGAAGAGATTCTCAAGTGGATCGCCAAAAGAGCGGGTGCTGAATTACCTGCTCGTGCATGGGAAGGAAAAGACTTCAGGTTGGACGAAGTTCAAGGGCAGCCAGTCGAAGTTATTGCATTCGATCACCCGGTCAATTATTGGGCTGCACAGGTGAAGGATGCGGATAAAGAGGTTGCTCAGCGTAGCTGGGTGGCAGAAGCCGCTCTTGCCGTAGACGGTGAAAAAGTGCTGTTTGCTACACGACTTTCCTGTGTAACTCGCGGTCCCACTGAGGCAGCTATTAGTCGAACCATCCCTGGGTTCGTGCGGCAAATAGCCGACAATTTTGCCGGAGAATTGGACGGGCGTCCAATCGGGACCAAACCCTGGATAATCAATACTGAGGATCAGGTTGAACGCCTCGTATCGTTGATAAACTCCCCGGAGAGAAGACACAAGATTCTTGTTTTTTCTGTTCCGGAAGGCTCGGAATCTGCCGATGAGACAATATTTCCAGTACGTGATATAGCCGAGCGGGTTTTGGGAGTGGCGCATGTTGCCATCATCACGAGCTCAGCCGGCTTTTGTCTTTCAGATCACGTGGGCAAAGAGTTTTCGGTATACCGCCAAGCCGTTCGCACATATAACCCGGGCGTCAATCTCGAGGAAGCGCCTCCTTACGCGCACCCGTTTGCGTTGCCCGACAAGATCAGGCAGTGGAACGAAGACGGTGTTGAGGGATTTAAGCGTGATTTGGTCGAGAAGGTGCTTGCTTCAACGATTGCCAGAAACGACTTAGAGCATGAGCTGCCGACGTTCTCACAAGTTCGCCGGTATAAAGCCCAGAGTGACAGGAAGATTAAAGACAAGAGCACTTCTATGGAGAAGCAGTTGGAGGCGGCGAATAGAGCGTTGGCAGAAGTGGAAGGGGAGTTAGACCAGCAGAAAAAAGAATATGACGAACTCTTGGAAACTGCGGAAGATGAACGTGATCTGGCACAGGTGAAGCTAGAGCAGAAAGAGAGTCAAGTAGGCGACTTGAGGCGAGAGGGGTACGATCTCCGTGAGCGGACTCGGTATCTAATGTCGAGCCTAACCGATTCGGAAGGTTCGACCAGGGTGAAAAATGATGAGGATGACTACCCCGCACTGTCTGAAATCGGGCAATGGGCAAGAGAGCATTTATCCGGCAGCGTTCTCCTGCATAATCGTGCAATCCGCTCCGCCAAAAAATCTCCTTTTGAAGATGTGGCTTTGGTCTATAACTCTCTACTCATGTTGCGAGATTATTACGTTCCGATGAGAAGAGGAGAGAAAAGCCCAGATGAATTCAAAGATGCTTGCGGCAAACTCGGTCTTGACGAAACCCCGTGCTTTGCCGGTACCGGATACGGCAGTGAGGGAGAAGATTACTTTGTCCAGTATTCTGGCCACCGCTGTAAGTTAGACCGGCACTTGAAAGGCAGCAACAATCGCACTCATCGTTTTGGGTTCCGGTTGTATTTCTTTTGGGATGATGACAGCGGGCAGGTCATCGTTGGTTCTTTACCCCGCCATCTTGAAACAAGAGCGTCTTAATCATATAGAGGCTGTTTGGCGCCGCAAAGCGCCGGCGGCGGAAGGTCGAAGCCGAAACATAACGGAAATCATCTCTGTCAGCGCATGATGCAAAATATATCTATTTTCAGCCTGACCGCCCCCGGGCGGCAGCTTGCCGACAAGCTGCTCGCGCTGCTGCCGCAGGCCGTGCACCACCACAAGCCGGCGGCCTTTATCGACACCGCACAAACGGCATTCGCCGAACAAAATCGCTGTATCTTTATCTGCTCGACCGGGATTGTAATGCGCGCTCTGGCGCCGGTGCTGGTGGATAAACACCACGACCCCGCCGTGCTGGCGCTCGACCAGGCCGGGCGGTTTGTCGTTGTGCTGCTGGCCGGGCACGAGGGCGGCGGCTGCGAGTTTGGTCGGGTGGTGGCCCGGCATCTCGGCGCACAGTTGGTGATTACCTCGGCGACCGATTATTCGCAGCCGGTCTACAGCATCGGGCTCGGGTCGGGGCTGTCCACTGGAGATGCTCGAATCGCTGTATCGGCAGGCGCTGGACGAACTGCGCCAGCCGATAACCCACGACACCGCTGCCATCGCCGCCGACCGCGCGCACCGGACCGGCGGCACGCTGTCCGGCGCCTGATTGTTTCGAGGCGTGGCAATATGCTATGATTCCCATAACCGATTCCGGTCTCGCGTCGTCAGATTAACCCCCGCTTCTAGTGTGACCCCGCTTCGGGTCGTGTTGACAAGTGGGGCGATGCAACGGCTGCATGGCGCCGGGGAATGCGATTCGACTGTTGGCGGTTTTGTTTGGCAGGTGGGTGATCTTTGTGAATTGCTCCCGGTTCGTCCAATTTGTTTGTTCACTGTTTCAAGATGAAAGTATGCCCGAAAAAATACCCCCCCTCCCCCCTCGAAAAAACAGGAAAGTCATTTTCTTATATTGTTGCCTGTGCATTATTCTGGTCGGCGGCTTTCTGGAAATTGGTTTGCGGGTTTATCACTACAAAAAGTACGGCGCGTGGAGGAGTGCGGCAGAGGTGCACGATCCAAATGCATATACCCGATTATTTGAACGGCGATCTGATTGTGCCCAGGATAAATATTATCCTAGCCCCTATCTGGGAATTGTTCATAAAAACAAGGTGGCTTGTGGCCAAGAGTCGATCAATAACATCGGCATATCAAAAAGCAGAGACTTTACCTTTAAAAAATCTCCCGACACCTACAAAGTGCTGGTTACCGGGGGTTCTGTAGCGGAACGGTACGTCAGGCAGCACGATTCCGGCCACATTTATCTGGAAGATACCTTGAATCTGTGTTACCACCCACCGCGCGGAAAAAAGCGTTTTGGCGTATGGGGAGGAGCAGTCAGTGCCTGGAAGCAACCGCAACAGACCATTTTGACGCTGCTTTATGGCGGCGAATTTGACGGTGTGATGTCATTGGAAGGATTTAATGAGCACAGAATTCACATACACAATTCCACACATGGTAACAATAGCCGGCGATATGGTAACGTTAGCTGGCGTTTTGATGTTATGTGGCCAAACAGATTTGCCCGTATGAACCCACTCGCTACGAATAGCTTTTCTTTTTTGATAAAACCCTGGTTGATTGCAAAAATTAAACGCCTCCCGATAATCCGCCACTCGCAGCTGTTTGCGGTATTGCTAAAGGACACTCTGCGTCCCGATATTGCCGCTGACTATGAAAGACATTATGCCTTCCCGGCGGGTTGGTCGGCAAAGGAAAAAGATGCCTACAATACGCGTGCTTATTTGCGTCGTGTTCGGGCATTTCACAGTATCGCGACAGCCTATGGGCTGGATTTCGCCTTGTTTATTCAGCCGGTGCCGGCGATTTCAAAGCGCTTGACGGCAAGGGAGAAAGCACAGGCGGGTGATTTGTCGTATACAGAATCCTACTTGAAGATGCACCGCAGCCTTCTGTCGTTGAATCGGGAAGGTATCCCAATCGTCAGCCTGCTGGATGTTTTTCAAAGCATCGAATATGACATTTACAGTGATAAAATTCATTATCACGAGCATGACTACAATAACAACAATAAAAAAACCGGAGATGAAATTGTGAATGAAAAAATCGCAGCACACCTGGCCAGACACTGGAATTTTGCACGGCGGCAGGATGCGCCGGCGTCATGCCCGTCGGCGGTCTGATGTGTTGGTAAACGCGCCCCCGCTCAATCTGCTGGTGGCCGAGCGATTCTGTACGGTTTCATCGTTGATTGCCTGAAAACCCGTGTCCGACGCACTGCAAACAGTCTCTATTTTCAGCCTGACCGCCCCCGGGCAGCAGCTTGCCGACAAGCTGCTCGCACTGCTGCCGCAGGCCGTGCACCACCACAAGCCGGCGGCCTTCATCGACACCGCACAAACGGCATTCGCCGAACAAAATCGCTGTATCTTTATCTGCTCGACCGGGATTGTGATGCGCGCCCTGGCGCCGGTGTTGGTGGATAAGCACCACGACCCCGCCGTGCTGGCGCTCGACCAGGCCGGGCGGTTTGTCGTTGTGCTGCTGGCCGGGCACGAGGGCGGCGGCTGCGAGTTTGGCCGGGTGGTGGCCCGGCATCTCGGCGCGCAGTTGGTGATGACCTCGGCGACCGATTATTCGCAGCCGGTCTACAGCATCGGGCTTGGGTCGGACCGGGGGTGTCCGCTGGAGATGCTCGAATCGCTGTATCGGCAGGCGCTGGACGAACTGCGCCAGCCGGTTGAATTTGCCGCGGTCGCCAGCATCGATCTGAAGCGCAATGAAGCCGGCATGATTGCGCTGGCGGACCGGCTGGCGCTGCCGCTACAGTGCTATTCGGCCGGTGTGCTCCGGCGGGTGGAGGAGCAGTTGTCGGTAAAGTCTGCGCTGGTGTTCGCGCAGACCGGGTGCTATGGGGTGGCCGAATCGGCTGCGCTGGTGGCCGCGTCCGAGGTCACCGGGCGCCCGGCCGAGCTGGTGGTGCGCAAAAGAAAAAATGCCCGGGCGACATTATCGATCGCACGCAGTTATAGGTAATCGGCCGCCGTTGCGGTAGGATTCGCCTGCTTGATTAATCGCGGTTTTTTTCCATGCAGCAGCTCTATCTGGTCGGCTCCGGGCCGGGCCACCCCGATTCGATGACCGTGGCGGCACAGCGGGCAATCGCTGTGGCCACCGATTTGGTCGCCTATGCGTTGTACCTCGACTTGCTCGGTGGGCTGGCGCACGGCAAGACATTGCATCCGTGCCAGCTCGGCGAAGAGGTCGAGCGCGCCCGGCTGGCGCTGAATCTGGCCGCCGGCAATCACACCACGGCGCTGATTTCCAGCGGCGATATCGGCATTTACGCGATGGCGGCGCCGGTGTTTGAACTGCTCGACCGGCAGGCCGGGGGGCGCGAAGCGCATCCCGAATGGCTCGAGGTCGGGCTCGAAGTCGTGCCCGGGGTCAGCGCGATGCAGGCGCTGTCCAGCCGGGCGGGTGCACTGCTCGGGCATGATTTCTGCGGCATTTCCCTGTCCGACCTGCTGACCCCGTGGTCAACCATCAGCCGGCGGATCCACTGCGCCGGGCGGGGCGATTTTGTGGTGGCGTTTTATAACCCGGTTTCCGACCGCCGCGACTGGCAGCTCGACACCGCGCGGGACATTCTGCTGGAGTATCGCGACGGCGAAACCCCGGTGGTGCTGGGGCGTAATCTGGAGCGCGCGAATGAGGAAATCCGTTTTACCACGCTGGCGGCGCTGGATGCGCAGCAGGTCGATATGCTGACGCTGGTATGCGTCGGCAGCAGCGCGTCGCGCCTGATCGTCAACCGTTCCCGCACCTGGGCCTATACCCCCAGGGGCTATGGCGGGGAGTCGGCATGACGGTCTACTTCATTGGCGCCGGGCCGGGCGACCCCGAACTGATCACCGTCAAGGGCCTGAAGTGCATCCGGCGGTGCCCGGTTATTTTGTATGCCGGCTCATTGGTGCCGGTCGAGGTGTTGCAGGCGGCGGCGGACGACGCCGAGCTCGAGGATACCGCCAGCCTGGATTTGGACGCCATCATTGCCCGCATGGAAACCGCCGACGGCAACGGGCATGACGTCGCCCGGGTGCACTCCGGCGACCCGTCGATCTATGGCGCGATCGGCGAGCAGATGCGGCGCCTCGATCAGCTCGGGATTGCCTGTGAAGTGATTCCCGGGGTGACCGCCGCCAGCGCTTCGGCGGCGCTGCTGCGGCGTGAGCTGACCCTGTCCGGCGTCACCCAGACGGTGATCTATACCCGCTTTGCCGCCAAGACGCCGATGCCGCAGCGGGAAAACCTGGGCGCGCTGGCGCAGCATGGCGCCACGCTGGCGATCCATCTGGGCGTCAGCCATATTCACAAAATTGTCGCGCAACTGATGCCGCACTACGGTGCCGATTGCCCGGTGGCGGTCTGCTACCGCACCGGCTGGCCCGATCAGGACTATGTCACCGGCGTGCTGAGCGATATTGTGGCCCGGGTCAGGGCCAAAAAAATCACCCGTACCGCAATTATTCTGGTCGGCCGTGTGCTGGCGCCGCAGGCATTCAACGATTCTTTTTTGTATGCTCGCAGCCAGGCGCATATCTATCGGCCGAAAGTCAAACCGCAGCAACCGAGGCGTGTAAAACGATGAATCTGAAAAAAATCCCCGCTACCGTGGTCACCGGATTTCTCGGCAGCGGTAAAACCACGCTGCTATCGAGCCTGATCCGCCAGGCGCGCGGCAAGCGCATCGCGTTGATTGTCAACGAGTTCGGCGAGCTGGATATCGACGCCGAATTGCTGCGCAGTTGTCCGCTCGATTGCGCGCCGTCGGATGCCCGCCCGGTGGCACCGACCTTGTCCGAAGAGGGCATTTATGAACTGGCCAACGGCTGCATCTGCTGTACCGTTGAAGAAGAGTTTCTGCCGGTGATGCGGCGGTTGGTGGCCAGGCGCGATACCGTCGATCACATCCTGATCGAAACCTCCGGGCTGGCGCTGCCCAAGCCGTTGGTGCAGGCCTTCAACTGGCCCGAAGTGCGCCAGCACTGTACGGTGGATGCGGTCATCACCGTGGTCGACGGCCAGGCGGTGGCCGCCGGGCGCATCGCCGACGACCCGCTGCGGGTGCAGCAGCAGCGCGACGCCGATGCCAATCTGGACCATGAGGCCTCGCTGCACGAGCTGCTGGCGGATCAACTTGCCTCCGCGGATCTGGTGCTGATCAACAAAGCCGATCAGCTCGATGCCGAGGCGGTGCGCTCGGTGCAGGCGGTTGTCAGCCGGCACATCCGGCCGGGGGTCAAGATGCTCGCAGTCAGTCGCGGGGAAATTGCCGGCGAATTGATCATGGGGCTGGAATGTGCGTCGGAACAGCAGATTCAGCAGGTGCATACCCACCATGACCACCACCACCGCGACGGCGTAGCGCATCGGCACGCGCACGACCGGTTCAATTCGGTGGTGGTCGAACTGGGGCCGGTGGACGCGGATAAGGTGCTGGCCATCGTGCGGCAGCTGATCCTCCGGCACACGATTTACCGCGTCAAAGGTTTTCTGGCGTTGCCGGACAAGCCGATGCGGCAGGTGTTTCAGGGGGTGGGAGAGCGCATTGAGCAATATTTTGACCGGCTGTGGCGCGCCGACGAGCCGCGGCACAGCCGGTTGGTGTTTATCGGTCAGGCGCTGGAGCAGCAGCCGCTGGCCGAAGCGCTGCGCCCGGCGGCGATCGCGCAGCCGTGATCGATTGGCGTTGATTGGGCGACCTCGATTGGGCGGCGCTGACGCCGAACTGCCGCCCGCTGTCTGAACATGCATCTGCTGGCCGCCAAACCGGGCGGGTTCAATGACGATCACGGCATTGTCGATCTACAGCAAACGCCGGCCGACGTCGTTATCCTGTCGGCGCAGGACAGCTCGCTCGGCCTGCTGGCGGAGGTGGCGGACACGCTGCCCGCCGACTGGCCGTCGATCAGGCTGGCCAACCTGCTTCAGCTCGGCAAGCCGGCGGCCTATGATTTATATCAGCAAACCGTATTGCAGCATGCGCGGGTGATCATTGCCGCGGTGCTGGGCGGAAAATCCTATTGGGAATACGGGGTGGAGCAGTTGTCGGCGCTGGCGGCGCAGCGCGATATTGTGCTGGTGATGGTGGCCGGGGACGACCGCGAGGATGCCGGGCTGACCGCGCTGTCGCGCTGTCAACCGAGCGACGCGCGGCGCATCTGGCGCTACCTGCGGCATGGCGGCAGCGACAATGCCGAGAGCCTGTTTCGGTTTATCCTCGAGCGGTTTTTCACCGCCCGCTACCCCGCGGTGCACGCGGTCGCGCCGCGCGCCCTGCCGGCCTGCCGGTTCTATCAGCCGGGCCGCGCTGCGTTCAACCTATCGCACTGGCTCGACGCCAAATGCCCGGACAAGCCGACCGCACTGCTGTTGTTTTATCGCGCGCATTTGCAGTCCGGCAACACCGCCGCCTTCGATCAGCTGATCGCCATCATGGCGGAGCAGTTTAATCTGCTGTCGCTGGCGGTGGTGTCGCTCAAGCACGCCGCCTGCCACAGCGCGGTCAATCAGATACTCCACCGCATCGCGGCCGATGTGGTGCTGAATACCACGTCGTTTTCCCAGCACGTCGAAGGCAACGCGGCTTTTTCCTCGTCCCCCCAGCTGGTGCAGTCACGGCCGTTTGAACGCGATGTGCCGGTCATACAGGCGATCCTGGCGGCCGGCAGTCGGCAGGACTGGATCGACCAGGCCCAGGGCTTGCATGCGCGCGATATCGTGATGAATGTCGCGTTGCCGGAATATGACGGCCGCATCATCAGCCGGGCGATCAGCTTCAAACAGCCGCTGCGCCGCAGCAGCCGCACCGAGATCGATATTCTGCGCTATCAATTGCACCCCGAGCGGGCGCGGTTTGTGGTCGAGCTGGCGCGCCGCTGGGCGATGCTCGCCGGCAAGCCCAATGCGGCCAAACGCATTGCGCTGGTGCTGGCGAATTATCCGACCAAAGACGGCCGCATCGGCAATGGCGTCGGGCTGGATACCCCTGCGTCGATCGTGACTTTATTGCAGGCGCTGAAGCGGCAGGGCTATGTCGTCGAATGGCTGCCGGAAAACGGCGACCAATTGATGCGGCTGTTGTTGCAGGGGGTGACCAATGATTTGGATCGCATCGACCTGAAACCCGCCGGCCAAAGCCTCAGCCGGGCGGACTACATGGCTTTTTTCGCGGCCCTGCCGGCCGTCAGCCAACAGGCGGTGATGCAGCGCTGGGGGGCGGTCGAGGACGATCCGCGTTTCCGGCAGGGGCGGATTATCATTTCCGGCGTGGGTTTCGGCGGTGTCTTTGTCGGCATTCAGCCCGAGCGCGGGTTCAATCTGGACCTGGCCGCCAGCTATCATTCGCCCGATCTGGCGCCGCCGCATTCGTACCTGGCCTTTTACTTCTGGCTGCGGCATTGTTTTGCGCTCGATGCGGTGGCCCACGTTGGCAAGCACGGCAGCCTTGAATGGCTGCCGGGCAAGAGCGCGGCGTTGTCGGCACACTGCTGGCCGGACATTGCCCTGGGGCCGCTGCCCCACCTGTACCCTTTTATTGTCAACGACCCCGGTGAAGGCACGCAGGCCAAGCGGCGCGCGCAAGCCGTGATTCTCGATCATCTGATGCCGCCGATGGCGCGCGCCGAAACCTACGGCCCGATGCAGGAGCTGGAGCGGTTGATCGACGAATATTATCAGGCCGCCGGTCTCGATCAGCGGCGTCAGGCGCATCTGAAACAGCAGATTCTGACGCTGTTGACCTCGAGCCACCTGATCGATGAGCTGGCGCTCGACCCGGCGGCCCGGGACGATGCCGATGCGCTGCTGAATGTGGTTGACGTGTATCTGTGCGAGTTGAAAGAAGCCCAGATCCGGCATGGGTTGCATTGCTTCGGGCAGATGCCGCCGCGGAAAAAACTGCCGCAAACACTGGTCGCATTGACCCGCCTGCCACGGGGGGAACAGCAGCAGGATCGGGGTATTTTGCACTGCTTGAGCGCCGATCTGGCCCTGTTGAACCCGCCCGCGTCGGGCGATGCGCATTTCGACCCGCTCGATTTCGACCCCGCACAACCCTGGGACGGCGCGCGGCCACAGCGGCTGCAAGCGGTGAGTGCGGCGCCGTGGAGAACGGCGGCGGACACCCGGGAAAGGCTGGAGCTGCTGGCCGAAAAGCTGCTCGCCGAGCTGCTGGCGGAGCGCCCGATCTGTACCGAGCTGGCGCAAACCGCGCAACTGCTCGAGCACATTCGTGCCGCTATCCTGCCGGCGGTGGTGCAGTGCGGCGACAACGAGGTGAAATATTTTTTGCACGCCTTGAACGGCGGCTTCGTACCGCCCGGCCCCAGCGGGGCGCCGACGCGCGGACGGCTCGACGTGCTGCCGACCGGGCGCAATTTTTACTCCCTGGACGCGTATTCCATCCCGACCCAGGCCGCCTGGCAGCTTGGCTGGCAGTCCGCCGAGCAACTGCTGCTGCGCCATTTGCAGGAGCACGGCGACTATCCGCGGCAGCTGGGCATTTCGGTCTGGGGGACGTCGACGATGCGCACCGGCGGTGATGATATTGCGCAGGCACTGGCGCTGCTGGGGGTGCGGCCGCTATGGATGCGGGGCTCCAGCCGGGTGGTCGATATTGAAATCATTCCCGGGTTTCAGCTAAACCGTCCGCGGGTGGACGTCACGCTGCGGATCTCCGGGTTTTTTCGTGATGCCTTTGCCAATGTGGCGCGGTTGTTTGACACCGCCGTACAGGCATTGGCCGACTATGAGGAGCCCGGCGAGATCAACACCATTCGGCACAACATACAGCGCGAGCAGCACAGCCTGGTCGCCCGGGGCATCTCAACCGAGCAAGCGGAGCGCGACGCGCGCCTGCGGGTATTCGGCTCGAAACCCGGCAGCTATGGCGCCGGGTTGCAGGCGTTGATCAACGCAGGCAATTGGGCCGAGCCGGCCGATCTGGCCGCGGCGTATATCCATTGGGGCGGCTACAGCTACACCAGTGCGCATTTTGGCGAAGCCGCGTTATCGGCCTTTGAGCGGCGGCTGGGCAAGTTGCAGGCGGTGGTGCAGAACCAGGATAACCGCGAACATGATTTGTTGGATTCGGATGATTATTATCAGTTTCAAGGCGGCATGGCGAATGCGGTGGAAGTGCTCAGCGGCCGGCAGCCGGCCATCTATCACGGCGATCATGCCAACCCCGCCAGCCCGAAAATACGGACACTCAAAGAGGAGCTCAACCGGGTCATCCGCGCGCGCGTGCTGAACCCGAAATGGATCAACGCCATGCGCGAACACGGCTACAAAGGGGCGTTTGAAATGGCCGCGTCGGTGGATTATCTGTTTGCCTATGACGCCACTACCGGTCTCATCAGCGACTATCAATACGCCGATATCACCGATGCTCTGGTACTCGACCGGGATAATCAGGCGTTCCTCAAACAGGCCAACCCCGATGCGTTGAAGGAAATGACCGAGCGGCTGCTGGAAGCGCAGCAGCGCGGGCTGTGGCAACAGCCGGGCGACTATGCGGCGCGGCTGACCGAGGTCGTGTTGCAGATCGAACAGACGCTCGAAAGCGCCGGCTAAGATGAGAGGCCGGCGATGGTCGGCGCCTGGCCGGCCAGCCGCTGGGCGGTCAGGCGGTCCAGCCAATCCGGGTCCATTTCCGGCACGGAAGAGAGCAACAGCTCGGTATACGGGTCGTAGGGCGGTTCCAGAATCTCCTTTTTCGTTCCCTGCTCCACAACTCGGCCCTGATACATCACGACGATGCGGTCGGCAATGGTTTTGACGGTCGCCAGGTCGTGGGTAATAAACAGGTACGATACGTGCAGCTCATTTTGCAGCTTTTGCAGCAGATCGAGGATGCCGCCGGCCACCAGTTGATCGAGCGCCGACGTGACTTCGTCGCAAATAATCAATTCCGGCTCCGCCGCCAGCGCGCGGGCGATGCAGATGCGCTGTTTTTCGCCGCCGGAAAGCTGGTTCGGGAAGCGGTCGATAAAATTGTCGGGGATCTCGATTTGCTGTAGCAGTTGGTGAATCCGCTGCCGTTTTTCTTCACCGCGCAGGCCGAGATAAAACTCGAGCGGGCGGCCGATAATCTCACTGATCGAGTGGCGCGGATTCATCGCCACATCGGCCATCTGATAAATCATTTGAATCGATTGCAGTTGTTTCTTCGACCGATCCTGTAACTTCGCCGGCAATGCCTCGGTGCCGAAGGTGACGCTGCCCTGCTGCGGCGGCAGCAGCCCGGTAATGACCCGCGCGAGCGTGCTTTTGCCGCTGCCCGATTCGCCAACCACGGCAACGGTTTGCGCTTTACCGACGCGAACATTGATGTCGCTGAGGACATTGGTGGTGATCGACGGATAGCGTGCGGTGACCTTCTCCACCGTCAAAATCGTTTTCCCATCCGGGGTGCTCTGGTCATCCCGTACCCGGAGCGAGCGCACCGACAGCAGGCGCCGGGTGTAGTCCTGCTGCGGATTGGACAGCAGCTCGCGCACCTCGCCTTGTTCCACCAGGTCACCGTGGCGCAGCACCATGATCGAATCCGCCATCTGCGCCACTACCGCCAGATCATGGGTAATATAAATGGCCGCCACCCGGCGCAATCGAACCGCCTCTTTGATTGAGGCCAGCACTTCGATCTGGGTGGTGACGTCGAGCGCAGTGGTGGGCTCATCGAAGACGATAATATCCGGATCGCACCCCAGCGCCATCGCGGTCATGGCGCGCTGGAGTTGTCCGCCCGAGACTTCGTGTGGATAGCGTTCGACGATTTCATCGACGTTCGGCAGGTGCAATTGGGTGAACAATTCCCGTCCGCGTTGCGCCGCCGCCGATGTGTTCAGTTTGCCGTGCAGCACCGGAGACTCGGTGAACTGATCGATCAGGGTGTGCGCCGGGTTGAACGAGGCGGCGGCACTCTGGGCAACATACGAGACCTGGTTGCCGCGAATCTGCCGCAGCCGGGCTTCCGATAGCTGGGTCAATTCGCCCCCGTCCAGCTCGACCGAGCCCGAGACGATGCGGCAGCCCGGTTTGGTATAGCCCAATGCGGCCAGCCCCAGGGTCGATTTGCCGGCGCCGGATTCTCCAATCAAGCCGATAATCTGGCCGCGTTGCAGCGTCATCGACAGGCCTTTGACGATCGGCCGCCAGTGCTGATCGATTTCGGCCTCGATGACCAGATCGCGTATTTTCAGCAGATCGGCCATTACTCGTTATCCCGCAATCCGCTGGCCTTGTGCACCAGTACATCGACCAGCAGGTTGATGCCAATCGTCAGCATGGCGATACAGGTTGCCGGAATCAGCGGATGGAGGTAGCCCCACGCGATGCCGTTGGCATTGCCGCGCACCATCGCCCCCCAGTCCGCCAGCGGCGGCTGCAAGCCGAGGCCGAGAAAACTCAGGCTGCTGATCAGCAGGAAAACAAACACGAACCGCAGGCCAAATTCCGCGGCCAGCGGCGTCATGGCATTCGGCAGGATTTCGCGGCGCATGATCCACCACAGCCCCTCGCCGCGCAACCGCGCCGCTTCGACGTAATCCATGACTTCGATATCCATCGCCACGGCCCGGGCAATGCGGAACACCGGCATGGCATAGATAATGCCGATGGTCGTCAGCAGCTCCGGCACCGACGTGCCCACCACCGACAGCACGATGAGGGCGAAAATCAGTGTCGGAATAGAAATAATGATGTCCACCAGACGGCTCAACACCTGGTCAACCCAGCCGCCCATGACCGCCGCCAAAAAGCCCATCACCGCGCCCAGAGAGAAAGAACAGGCGGTGGTCAGCAGCGCCAGCGAGATCGTGTTGCGCGCGCCGTACAGCAGCCGGGTCAGCATATCGCGGCCAATTTGATCGGTGCCAAAAATAAACGTGCCGCCAATCGGCTCCCACACGTCGCCCACTATCTGACTCTGGGTGTACGGCGCAAGCCAGGGCGCAAACAGCGAACAGAAGCCAAAGAACACCACAATCAGCAGCCCGACCCGGGCGCTCCAGTTCAAGTCAAGCACGATATGCCAGAGCTTCATAAGCACTACCTTCTGCGGCGCAAACGCGGGTTGGCCATCATCGACAATACGTCAGCCAGCAGGTTGAGCAGCACATACGTCGCGGCAAACACCATGGCGGTCGATTGCACCACCGGCAGGTCGCGCAACTGCACCGCGTCGACCATCAGATAACCCAGCCCGGGGTAGACGAACACCACCTCGATCAGCACGGTGCCGACGACCAGATACGCCAGATTCAGGATGACGACTTGAATAATCGGCGCCCAGGCATTGGGCAGGGCATGGCGGACGATAATCCGCATCGGGGTAACCCCTTTGAGCTTGGCCATTTCGATATACGGGCTGGCCAGCAGATTGACGATCGACGCCCGCGTCATGCGCATCATGTGCGCGACCAATACCAGCGTCAGGGTCAAAACCGGCAGCGCCGAATAATACGCGCGCTCGAGAAACCCCATCGAATCGTCAACATTGGCGATGCTCGGCAGGATATTCAGCTTCACGGACAATATCGCCATCAGGATATAGGCGACAAAAAACTCCGGCACCGAAATGGTGCTGAGCGTGCTGATGGAAATCATGCGGTCGAAGCCGGTATTGCGGTACAGCGCCGCCACCACGCCAAGGCCAACGCCAATTGGCACCGCGACCAGCGCGGTCAAGCCGGCCAGGTACAACGTGTTGTGGATGCGGCTGCCAATCAGTTCGCTGATCTCGCGGGAGTTGGAAAACGAGGTGCCCATCTCGCCGCGCATAAAATTCCACACCCATTCAACGTATCTGATCATCACCGGCCGGTCCAGATTCAATTGCGCCCGGCACGCGGCAACGGTTTCGGGGGTGGCCAACTGACCCAGAATAGCGGTGCACACATCCCCGGACAGCAGCTCGATGCCCAGGGTAATCAGCAGTGACACGGCGACCAGCGTGACGAGGCCAAGCCCGACCCGCCGGGCAATCATCATGTACAGGATTTTGTTCACCCTGCTGCGCCTGAAAATAATGTGGTCACTATCACGCCGGATAAGAGAAAAATTAAACCAATAGTATGAACGAAGTGCAATCGAGACGAGGGCCAATGCCGCCTGGAGTACGCCAGCGACCATACCGGCAACCGGGCAACAACCTGGCAGCATCGGAAACCGGCGCCGCCGGATGCACGGTTGTGCCGGAGGAATACGGGCATTGAAAACGAGGGGAAACCGAAAACCGATTTTTCCGGTTTCCCACTCGAAACAACATACTGAGGTATTTCAGGCCGTATCGGAGTTCGCCGAGAGTGATTCGACTACCCCATCCCTGTCTGATTGTGATCGCGTGTTGTGTCTGCGGTCAGTTTACGCAAACCACCAGCGTTTTGCGCTGCGCGAACCGTCCAGCTCCCAGTTTGCCGAGATTTTGTTGTGCCCCATTTTGGTCGAGGACGCATCAACGTTATTGGCAAAACAGGGAATGACAACGCCGCCCTCGTTAGAGACAATGGTTTGCATCTCGATGTAAATATCGCGCCGTTTGGCCTCGTCCAGCTCGGCCCGGCCGGCCACCAGCAGTGCCTCGAACTGCGGATGGTTCCAGAAGCTGTCGGTCCAGTTGCCGCCGGCCTTGTAGCCAATGGTAAACATCCAGTCGGCAGTCGGGCGGCCACTCCAATACGCGGCACTCCACGGCACTTTCATCCAGACATTATCCCAATAGCCGTCGGCAGAGGCGCGCTTGACGGTCAGATTGATGCCGCCCGGGCGCAACTGCTCGGCGTACAATTCGGTCGCATCAACCGCCCCGTCAAAGGCCGTATCCGACGCCGATATCTCCACGTCCAGGCCGGATAAGCCGGCCTTTTTCAGATAGTATTTGGCTTTGTCCGGGTCGTATGGACGCTGCGGCAAATCGCTCGCATGATATTTGTTGGAAGCGGATATCGGATGGTCATTGCCCAGTGCACCATAGCCGCGCAGCACGGTATTGACAAATGCCTCACGGTTGATGCCGTGCTTGAGCGCCATCCTGACGTCGTTATTGTCGAACGGGGCGTTGCGCACATCCATCGGATAGGTAAAATGCTTGTTGCCGGTGGTCTGGATGACGTCGACATCCGGTTTTTTCTCGAGCAGGTTGGCGGTTTTGAGGTCGCAGCGGGCAATCGCATCGACCTGCCCGGTGACCATGGCATTCATGCGGGCCGCGACATCGTTGATTGCGGTGAGCTTGACCTCATCAAAATTGCCTTCCTGTTCCTTATAGTAGTTTGGGTTGCGGATCAAATGCCCCCGCACGCCCGGCTCAAGCTCCTTGAGGGAGTACGCACCGGTGCCGTCGCCCGCCGCCCAATCGACTTTGCCCGACGCGTCGGCATTGCCGATCACAACATGGTAGTCGGTGAGCAGGTAGGGGAAATCCGCGTTGCCGCTCTCGAGCGAAAAGATCACCGTATTGTCGCCGTCTTTCTTCATTTCGCCCATGGATTCGGCAACCGATTTTGCCGCCGAGGTCGATTGTTCGCCGCGGTGGTGCTCTACCGATGCAATCACATCGTCAGCGGTAACGGTTTTCCCGCTATGGAACTCGACCCCCTTGCGGATTTTGACGACCCAGGTTTTTGCATCTGCCGACGGCTCCAGGCTTTCAGCCAGCTCGGGTGCGGCCCGGCCGTCCGAATCAACCTCAACCAATGCGTCACGCACCGCGCCTTGATTCAGGTTGATCATGAAAGTATCGCTATTGGTCCCCGGGTCCATCGAATCGCCGGTATTGGCGCCGCCCAGCCCCATGTGGTATATCCCGCCCCGTTTGGGCGCGGCTGCGGCTGCCTGCGAGTACAGCAACGGCGCCGCCGCTGCCAGGCCCATCGCAGACGCCTGCGACAGAAACTGCCGCCGGCTCATGTGACCGCCCGCGACCGCCTGGCACATTTTGTTTAGATCGGAATTTTTCTTTGCTTCTGACATCAAGTTACCTCCTGACTATAAGTTTTATTTGGATTACCGGTTGCGTGATTGACGAATTGCAATGGCACGCAACGGTAGAAATCGGTTTAATAGACCTGCCGGGTATCATTAACCATTCGGGCGCAAATGTCAAACCGAGCGACCGATTGCGCTTGATCATCGCGTGCCGGGGGCGGTGAATGGGGAATATTGCCTGTTCGTACAAGTGCAAATAATTGATATGTAATCACTATTTTGTTTTTTGTGAATCGGGTTCGCGGTAAGCAACCAACGCCCGGGACGGCGCATACCGGCTGTTCGCGGCCTGCCGGTCGCGGTCGGGCCGCTATGGCGAGCCTGTCATCGTCTATCGGAAGGGCAATAAAAACAGGTCGGGGCGGTCGCCCGCAAAAGCACATACAGTATGATAGCACTACGGTAGCAACCCGGTGTGCAACCTGAAAACTGCCGGTTGACGCCGGACAAGGCAATCCGCTGGCTGCATGCAGCAACTGATCTGAGGAAATACACAATGGCAACCTATGTGCTTGTACATGGCGCCTGGCATACAGGCGAATTGCTGGCCGCAACCGCCGCGCGAATTCGCGCCGCCGGCCATACCGTCCACACGCCGACCCTGGCCGGCAACCGGCCGGGTGACGATAAATCTTCGGGGCTGGAGGAGGCGGTCGCATCGCTTATCGCGTATTTTGAGCGGCACGATATCGGCGATGCTGTTTTGCTCGGCCACAGTTATGGCGGCATGGTGATCACCGCTGCCGCCGACCGGTTGCAGGCGGGGCGCATTCGGCGGCTGGTCTATTGGAGCGCCTTTGTGCCGCTGTCGGGGGAGAGTCTGTACGATATGATCCCCGAGCCGTACAAAGCTTTGTTCGATCAGCTCGAGGCGCCTGACGGCTCGATCGTCGCGCCTTTTCCGATTTGGCGTGAAGGCTTTATGAATGACGCCGACGCGGCGTTGGCGCAATCGGCTTATGACCGGTTGAACCCGCATCCGTTGAAAACGTTCAAAGACCCGGTCACACTGAGCACTGCGCCGCCGGATATGCTGCCGGGAAAATCCTATCTGCACTGCCTCGATGACCTCGCCCTGCCGGGCAGTATGCCCTGGCACCCGCGGCTGTCGGAAAAACTGGGGCTGTTTCGCTATGTCTCGATGCCGGGCGGCCATGAGGTGTGCTTTACCAACCCGGAGCTGCTCGGCGATAAAATCATCGCTGCCGGGCGTGATTAAGCCGCCCGCCTGACGGCCCCGCCTGACGGTGGGTGTCAGTCCGCTCGCTGCTGCTGTTGCAACCGCCACATTTGCTCGTACAGCCCGCCGGCGGCGAGCAATTCGCGGTGGCGCCCCTGCTGCACGATGGTGCCGTTGTCGAGCACCAGAATATTGTCGGCATTGACCACGGTAGACAGGCGGTGGGCGATAATCAGCGTCGTGTTGTGCCGCGAAGCCAGCTCGATCGATTGCTGAATGGCCTGTTCGGAGCGGCTGTCGAGCGACGACGTGGCCTCGTCAAAAATCAAAATGCGCGCGCCCTTGAGCACCACGCGGGCGATCGCAACGCGCTGCTTTTCACCGCCGGACAGCTTCAAGCCGCGCTCGCCTACCAGAATGTCGTAGCCTTGCGGGTGCTGCCGGATAAAATCATGCAGTTGGGCTGCTTTCGCCGCCGCTTCGATTTCCGCCTGCCCGGCACCCGCTTTGCCATAGGCGATGTTGTATCTGATCGACTCGTTGAACAGCACCGTATCCTGCGGCACGATGCCCATCATCCGGCGCAGCGAATCGACGGTTACCGTCTGAATATCCTGGCCGTCGATGCAGATGCGGCCGCTGTCGGGGTCGTAGAAGCGCAGCAGCAGCCGCGCCAGCGTGGATTTGCCGGAACCGGACGGGCCGACCACCGCCACCATCTGGCCGCCCGGAATGGTGAAGCTGATATCTTGTAATATCGGCTTGTCCGGGGTATAGGCAAAATGCACCCGCTCAAACTCGATCCGCCCCGTATCCGGCACTATCACGCCGGCGCCGGGGCGGTCGGCGACCTCCGGCACGCGGTCGAGCAGATCGAACATCTGCTCCATATCGATCATCGCGTGATTCAAATCGCGGTACACCGAGCCGAGAAAATTCAGCGGAATGTAGAGCTGTATCAGAAACGCATTCACCATGACAAAATCGCCGAGTGTAAGACTGCCGTCGACCACGCCGGCGGCGGCTAAAATCATCAGCATGGTCAGCCCGACGGCGATGATCGCGCCCTGGCCGCAGTTCAAAAAAGCGAGCGACAGATTGTTTTTTAAGCAGGCGTGCACCCAGTCATGCATCATGGTGTGGTAGCGCCGCAGCTCCAGCGTTTCGTTGCCAAACGCCTTGACCGTTTCATAGTTGATCAGCGAATCCATTGCGCGCGTGTTGGCCGACGACTCGGCGGCGTTCATCTGCACGCGGAAATGGATGCGCCAGCGGGTTACCAGGAGCGTAAAGCCGATGTAGACAATAATCATGGCCAGCGTGGTGACAATAAAACTGTAGTCAAAACGCGCGCCCAGTATCGACAAGACCAGGGTGATTTCCAGCACAACCGGGATAATGCTGAAAACGAAAATGCGCAGAAACTGGGTGACCGCCATTAACCCGCGTTCCATGTTGCGCGCCAGGCCGCCAATTTTCCGGTCCAGATGGAAGCCCAGCGACAGCCGGTGCAGATGCTGAAATAATTCGGCGGAAATCCGGTGGACGATCTGAACGCTGGCGTGCGAGACCACGACGTTGCGGATTTCGTTGAACAATATCGTGCCGAAGCGCAGCCCGCCATATCCGACCAGCAAGGAGATCGGCACCACCGCCAGCATGGAAACGGGGGTCTGCTCCAATTGGTCGACGATGCCTTTCAGGATCAGCGGGACTGAAATATTGGCCAGCCGGGCGAGCACCAAAAACACCAGCCCGACCATGACTCTGCGGCGGTACTGCCAGACATACGGCAGCAATCGGTTTACCGGTCGCCAGTTTCCGGGTTTGTCGGTGGCAATTAAAAATCGGGGTGACATGAAAATTCCGGTGTTGAGTGCGAGAAAGCCAGACCGCCCGCTTACGATAGCCCCGGGCCGAAGCCGATGCCCCGAACCCGCCATCCCTGCACAGGCTGCATCGAGGCCGAATCGTAAAGCTGCAACCGGGTTTTTACTGCGGCCTGCACAATCTGTCACCGGGCCGCCGCATATTGGCGCCGGCCCGCTGCCGGTGAATGGCTAGATGCGGCAGATCAGCTCGGCCGCCTGTTTCAACGTGTCGTCCTGTTTGGCGAAGCAAAAGCGGATGATGTGCGTATCGACGGGCCGTTGATAGAACGCCGATAACGGAATCACCGCAACTCCTTTTTCCTGCGTCATGTACTCGGCAAACTCCCTGTCGGGCAGGCTCGATATGGCGCTGTAATCGGCCAGTTGGAAATAGCTGCCCTGGGACGGCAATAATTTGAAGCGCGACGGCGCGACCAGCGCGGCAAACAAGTCGCGTTTGCGCTGATAAAACTCGGCCAGCTGCAAATAGTTTTGCGGATGCGAGGCAAGAAAATCGGCCAGCGCCCACTGTATCGGCGTGACCGTGGTAAACGTGTTGAACTGATGGATTTTTCGCAACTCGGCCGACAATGCGGCCGGGGCGACACAATAGCCGACCTTCCAGCCGGTGGCATGATAGGTTTTGCCAAACGAAAACGCCGCGAAACTGCGCGCCCGCAGCGTCGGGTGGGCCAGCACGCTGGCATGTTGCTGTTGATCGAAGATGATATGTTCGTACACCTCATCGCTCAAAACATAGCAGTCGTATGCGGCTATCAGCGCCGCCAGCCGATCCTGATCTGCGCGCTGTAAAAGGGTGCCGGTCGGGTTATGCGGCGTGTTGACGATGATCAAGCGGGTGCGCGGGTTGAGTTTTTGCTGCAGCGCCTGCCAGTCGATGCGATAGTCCGGCGGGGTCAGCGGCAGGTGCACCGTCTTGCCGCCGGCCAGCTCGACCGCCGGGCGGTACGAATCATAGGCCGGATCGAACACAATCACCTCATCGCCGACCCGCACCACGGCATGGATGGCACAGAACAGGGCCTCGGTCGCGCCGCTGGTGACGGTGATCTCGGTGTCCGGATCAAACCCGGCATCGATAGTGCGGCGCAGTTTGTCGGCGATGGCCCGGCGCAGCTGCGGCACCCCGCCCATCGGCGGGTACTGATTTTTGCCGTTGTGCAGATAATAGCCGACCCGCTCCAGCAACTCGGCATCCGGCTCAAAATCCGGGAACCCCTGCGACAGGTTGATCGCACCGTAGTCCTGCGCCATTGTTGACATCACGGTGAAGATAGTGGTGCCCACGTCGGGCAGTTTGCTATTGAGCTTGGCGGTCATACGGTTGTCTGCGGCTGTTGTGTTGGTGCGCTCCACGGCGGCGGTATTGGCTGTGCCCTCGGTCTCGCTGACTTCCAGCTCCAAAGTGCAACACAAGCCGGTCATTCTGCTACAGCCAACAGTCAATTTTACATGCAAATGCCAGCGGCGGTTTGGTTTTTAAGCCGCCTGATTCGGTGCTACGCCATACCGGACGGAAAGCATCGAAAATGCCACAAAATTGCACATATCAACCTCTATCTTCTCAAAAACCCGATTTTATGAGAAGATACAGCAATAAATAGCAACAAAATGTCGATTTTTGAAGAGCGGTCATGATCACAACCTTGAGACAGATTACCCGAGAGAGGGACTTTGAGACTCCGTCCATACTCAAAGCCCTGGCCAAAGCCCATCGTCACCTGGGCGAGCTCAAAGGTGTATCCGCCAGCATGCCGAATGAACATATTCTGATTTCCACGTTGACCCTGCAAGAATCACAGGACAGCTCGGCAATCGAAAAAAGAAAGTAATAATATTACTTGACAAACGTCATAATAATATAAAATACGCGCATTGCTTGATCTAACAGGACAAAAGCCGTGCAATTCAAGAGCCTGATTGATGATACAGGTGTTTGACACCGAGGAAAAGTGCATCAAACATCTTTCTGCCTTGCTCTGGCTGGATGGAACAGTTCATATTGAATCAGTAAAATGGTGTGATTTTATAGGAGAAAAAGAAAACTATCTTCAAATAGCCGAAGAGATAAAAGGCAAAATAGATGATTACGTCATCGCAAAAACTGTAGGTTAAGGAGGAAGGTAAAGATGGAAGATAAAGCGCAAGTAATAAAACATTTGGAAATGATTCAAGGGGTTGTCAACCGTTTAGGACATGACTCTTTTTTGGTCAAGAGTTGGAGCATGGGAATTCTGGCTGCCGGCATTATCTTCATTGCAAGAAGTCAAATGCAATCTGAGTATGTTGTATTGGCATTTCTCATTCCTGTAGCTGGTTTCTGGTTTTTGGATGGTTACTTTCTCTGGCAAGAACGATTATTTCGGGACGTTTATAATGAGATTCGAAAGCAAGAAGCCACGGATTTTGAAATGAATCCTATGAAGCATAGAGACAAACCAAAGCGCAGCTGGACAGCCTCTATGTTTTCCGTAACACTAAACATATTCTACGGAATTGAGATTTTTTTCGTAGCCGGAGTTCTATACGCTTTCAAATGTGGAGGAAATTGAACAATGAGAAAGGTATTCTTTAGCTTTGAGTATACAGATGTTTCAAGGGCAATGGTTGTCAGAAAGAGCTGGGTTACTCAAGGTAAGCAAGCGGCAGGGTTTGTAGACGCAGCGGATTTTGAAAAAATTAAGCGCCAAGGGGATATAGTAATCCAACGTTGGATTGATCGTCAACTACAAGGCACCTCCATAACAGTTGTACTAGTTGGGGAATACACATGTAGCAGCCGCTGGGTAAAGTATGAAATAGAAAAAAGCATTGAAATTGGCAACGGTCTTTTGGGCATTGATATAAGTAAAATAGAAGATCTACAGAAAAACACAAGCGAACGATGTGGAGAAATACCCAAGGATTACCCATTCTACTTATGGAAGAAGGATGATGGCTACAAAAATATAGGAGGCTGGATAGAAAAAGCTGCCCGACAGGCAGGGAGGTAAGATTTTCATAAACTTTGTGAAGTACCGTAGCTATAAATCATTAAATCGAATTTCGTCTGACCTGTTTTCTATGCGAGGAATCACACAATGAAAGAAACTTTGACAGCGGTATTTGAACAATCTCCACATGGATACATCGGCTACGTCGAGGAACTTTCCGGCGCCAACACGCAAGGCAAAAATCTGGAGGAGACGAAAGCCAACCTGATTGAGGCTGTCCAACTCGTGTTGCAAGCCAATCGGCAGTTAGCGGAAGAAGAGATAACTTCGAGCACCGTTCATGTTGTGAGAGAGGAATTAGGTAGCGTTTCCATATGAAGCGACGGTTTTTGATTGGCCAAAGAATATGGGTTGTGAATTATTGCGTGAAGGCGGCAAGCACAGTGTCTATGTCAACCGCTCAAAAAAGAAAGTGACCACCATTCCGAGACACAGCGAAATTGACGAAAACCTCGCAAAACGGATTCTCAAGGATTTGGAAATCCCGAAACCTTAGCAGCTCGCGTCACGACGAGCACAAGCGGTTATCACTCCTGTCTGACTCGTATAGGCAGAATCACCCCAGACACGGGGCTCTCCTCCGTGCAGTAGGTCGCCAAGAACCTGAGAGTCGTGCACATTCGCCAGCGTCGCAACCACCGAATGAATGAGCTTGGTGGCACTATCAACTCCAATGTGAGCTTTCATCCCAAAGTACCACTGCTTGCCCTTGCGAGTCTGACTCATCTGTGGGTCGCGCTCTTTCTTCTTGTTTTTGGTAGAGCTCGGTGCATGGATGATGCTGGTGTCCACAATTGTGCCTCGCGAGACCTTCAGGCCGTTTTCCTTGAGATGCCGATTCACTCGACGAAACAATTGGTCGCTCAGATTGTGCTTTTCCATCAAATGTCGGAATTTGCACAGGGTGGTCTCATCGGGAGCCGGTTCTCTACCGAGGTCAATGCCTACAAACCGGCGCAATGCGCGGGAGTCGTACAAGGCTTCTTCTGCGGCTGGGTTCGACAGGTTAAACCAATGCTGGAGAAAATGGATCCACAACATGCGTTCGATGCCTATCGGGCGACGTCCCGCTCCCTTTGGATGGGGATAAAAGGGCTTGATTACTTCGGTCAGTTCTTTTCAGGGGAGAAGAGTCTCCATCTCTTCCAGGAATTTCTCTTTACGGGTCTTCTTGCGAAATTTCTCGAATCCGTTTTCGGAAAGGGTTTGTTGCATGACATTGTTCCTCTGATAGTGATGTATGGTATTATAAACAATTATAGCAATAAATCAGAGTTGCCTTAGCTCAATGAACACTCCACAAGACAATGTTGTAGGAATAAATACGGGTCCATCCCCCAATAGCGGAGATGGTTATAGAGAAATACTTCAAAGACTCACTAGAGTAGAAACAAAAATAGAAAACCTTGCTACAAAGGAGGATTTGGCATCCTTTAGAGCAGATGTATATAAAATGTTATTGGGGATTACTGTAACTGCCATTATTGCACTTGTGGTTGCAGTCGTAAAAACATTTTCGTGAAAAAATCAGATTCATCTTCAGGCGGTGATTCTCCTGGCGCAACCGGCGCAGCTCGGCCTGCTGCGGGTTCAGGCTGCCATTGCCGCAAAACGCCTGCTGTGCGTCGGCCTGATGTTCCTGAAGCCAGCGGCCCAGCATATTGGGATTGATGCCCAGACTGCGCCCCGCCTCGGCCTGGCTATAGCCTTGTTCGCGCACCAGATTGATAGCGTCCAGCTTGAACTCTTTTGAATACTTCTTTCTCATCGTCATATTTCACCTCCAGTTTGATATCGGTAGTATCCCACTTAACTGGACTGGTCACATCTATTGAATCACTTCAACACAAGCCGGTCATTCCGCTACAGCCAACAGTCGTTTTTACATGCAAATACCAGCGGCGGTTTGGTTTTTAAGCCGCCTGATTCGGTGCTACGCCATACCGGACGGAAAGCATCGAAAATGCCACAAAATTGCATATATCAATCTCTATCTTCTCAAAAACCCGATTTTATGAGAAGATAGAGCAATAAATAGCAACAAAATGTCGATTTTTGAAGAGCGGCCATGATCACAACCCTGAGACAGATTACCCGAGAGAGGGACTTTGAGACCCCGTCCATACTCAAAGCCCTGGCCAAAGCCCATCGCCATCTGGGCGAGCTCAAAGGCGTATCCGCCGGCATGCCGAATGAACATATCCTGATTTCCACGTTGAACCTGCAAGAATCACAGGACAGCTCGGCAATCGAAAATATCATCACCACCCAGGACGCGCTCTATAAATTCAGACTGCACCCCACCGACAAGGATTCCAGCGCCAAAGAGGTTCACAACTACGCCGAAGCATTGGCAACCGGCTTTGCCCTGGTGAAACAACACGGCCTCATCTCAACCAACACCATTGTCGCGATTCAACAAATCATCGTCGGCAACGACGCCGGCCTGAGACAACAATCCGGCACCGTACTGATGAACGAACGCACAGGCGAACCCGTATATGTTCCGCCTGAACCGTCGCAGCTGCGGCCGCTGCTCAACGAGCTGGAAATGTTCATCAACGATCCGGCCCCCCGCCTCGATCCCTTGATCAAGATGACGTTGATTCACCATCAGTTTGAAAGCATCCATCCCTTTTTCGACGGCAATGGCAGGACGGGCAGAATTCTCAATATCCTGTATCTGGTTCAGCAACAATTGTTAAACACCCCCGTGCTGTATCTTAGCCGCTACATCAATCACACCAGAGACGAATACTATCGCCTCCTGCAGGCCACACGTGACGACAAGGAACAATGGGAAAGCTGGGTCGTGTACCTGCTTGAGGGCATCGCGTTGACCGCGCACAATACCATCGCCGTCATTCTGGAAATCAAGCACCTCCTGCAGGAACAGAAGCAACACATTCGTTCACAGTACCCGAAAATCTACAGCCAGGATCTGCTCAACAATCTGTTCAAAAACCCCTACACAAAAACCCAATTCCTGATGCAGGATCTCAACGTCTCGCGGGCCACCGCCACTCGTTATCTGGACACACTCGCCGAGGCTGGTATTTTGCAAAAAGCCCGATGGGGGCGCGAAAATTATTATCTCAATATCAGGCTGATTGATTTGCTTTTTAATATTCCGGTTATTCGTCGTGTCAATGCGACCGACGACGAAAAATGAAGTGGTTCAATAGATGTGACCAGTCCAATTAAGTGGGCTATCTCGACTTGAATTTGCGAGAAATCGGGGTTGATTAAACATTTTTGTCCAATACACTGAACAAAAATGTTCAATATATTGAACAAAAACATTCAATACACTGAACAAAAATGTTTGATAGTTTGAACAAAATTGTCTAATATGCCGGGATTGTTCAGTCTATCAAAAACATGCAATTCATCAGGCCCCAGGCCAAAGAACTTACCCGACGCCTGAAAGAACCCCGCCGGTTTATTCAGGCCATATCGGGAGCGCGGCAGGTCGGCAAGACGAGCCTTGCCCTGCAGGTGGCGGAGCGGAGCAATTTGCCCCGGCACTTTGCCAGCGCCGATGAGCCGACGCTTCGCGCCGGGGATGGGTGGATTACGTCTCAATGGGAGGAGGCGCGGTATCTGGCGGATGGGGCGGGGAAAAAGGGCGCGCTGCTGATACTGGATGAGGTGCAGAAGATGCCGCAATGGTCGGAAACGGTGAAAGGGCTTTGGGATGAAGATACCCGCAGGAAAAGGCCGGTGAAAGTCCTGCTGCTCGGTTCTGCGCCGTTGTTGATTGGGCAGGGGCTTGCGGAAAGCCTGGCCGGGCGTTTTGAAACCCTGCACCTGCCGCACTGGAGTTTCCCCGAGATGCGCGCGGCTTTCGGGTGGAATTTGGAGCAATATCTTTTCTATGGCGCCTATCCGGGGGCGGCGGCGCTGGTAAAACAGCCGGCGCGGTGGGCGCGTTACATCAAGGATTCGCTGATAGAAACCACCATTTCACGCGATGTGCTTTTGCTTTCCCGCGTGGACAAGCCGGCACTGCTGAGGCGGTTGTTCGAGATGGGCTGTTTTTATTCGGGGCAGATTCTTTCCTACAGAAAAATTGCCGGACAACTTGAGGAGGCAGGAAACGTCACCACGCTGGCGCATTATCTTGATCTGCTTGCGGGGGCCGGCGCGCTGACCGGGCTGCAAAAATATGCGAGCAGCAGGGTGGCAAGTCGGCGCTCAATCCCGAAACTACAGGTTTTCAATACGGCGCTGATAACCGCTCAATCCGGCATGACCCGGCGGGAAATGCTGCAGGACAAACAATGGATGGGGCGGCTGACGGAATCTGTGGTGGGCGCGCATTTGCTCAACGCGACCGTTGGCGGGGAGTGCGAATTGTTTTATTGGCGGGATAACAACCGTGAGGTGGATTTTGTTTTGCGCAAGGGCGGGAAGCTGGCCGCGATTGAGGTCAAAAGCGGTAAAGCGCCTGCTGCCTTTCCCGGACTGGAGGCGTTTTCTGATAAATTCAAGCCGGTCAAGAGTTTGATTGTCGGTACGGGCGGTGTTTCTCTTGAGCGGTTTTTGTCTACGCCTGTGGACTATTGGGTGAGTTGATGTCTGCTTTTTCATATATGGTGTCGAGAGGATTGGAGGGGTGGCGTGAGGTGAAGTTGGGGGAAATCTGCGAAATTATAGGCGGCGGAACTCCTAAGACTGATGTGCCGAAATATTGGGGTGGAGAAATCCCTTGGCTAACACCGAGAGATTTATCAAATTTCCCCGGACGATATATCTCAAAAGGTGAAAGAAATATATCTGATTTGGGTCTATCGGAATCAAGTGCAAGACTTTTACCGAAAGGGGCGGTATTATTAACTACGAGAGCACCTATCGGGTATTTGGCGATTGCGGAAAACGAAGTTTCTGCCAATCAAGGATTTAGAAGTTTAGTGCCCAGTAAAGATACAGACAGCTTGTTCTTGTTTTATTTGTTAAAGCAAAATGTTGAATACTTAAAATCTCAATCAGCGGGAACAACTTTTGGAGAATTAGCAGGTTCAACCTTAAAGTCGCTATCATTTCTGTTTCCTCCACTTCCCGAACAAAAAGCCATTGCCGAAGTGTTATCATCGCTGGATGACAAAATAGATTTACTGCACCGCCAGAACAAAACACTCGAGGATATGGCGCAGATATTGTTTCGCAAGTGGTTTGTGGAGGATGTGAATGAAGGATGGAAAATTGGAAAACTAGGAGATGTTTTTACTGTTAAAGGTGGAACAACACCAAGCACGAAAGAAAGCAAATATTGGAACGGCGATATACATTGGACAACGCCAAAAGATCTATCAGAGAATAGTTCAGTTTTTTTGTTTGACACCAAAAGAAAAATTACAACTCAAGGGCTTGATAAAATTGGCTCCGGGCTATTGCCCGTTGGTACAGTATTACTCTCATCACGAGCACCAATTGGATATTTGGCAATTACAAGTATGCCATTGGCAATCAATCAAGGGTATATTGCAATTGTGTGCAATAAAACACTATCAAATAACTTTGTGTATCTTTGGTGTAAGCATAATATGGAAACAATTAAAAATTCTGGAAATGGATCTGTTTTCCAAGAAATATCTAAATCTACTTTTCGAGGTTTGGATATTCTTATTCCATCGGGAAATGTCTTGTTGGATTTTGACCGAATAACAGAGAATATTTTCTATAAAATAAAAGAAAGTCAATCTCAAATTAATTCCCTTAAAAGCCTGAGAGATGCGTTACTATCGAGGTTGATCAATGGGATGGTAAGAGTAAAACAGTCTAATTGGTGATAGCCATGCAAGAGATAAATGAGATAGCAGATATAGATAAGATACTAAGGCACTGCGACGCTGGAAATTATATTTTCCGTGGCACTACGAAAGTTTACAGCAACGAAACCGATGGCATCAATTCATCTCTTTATCGGTGGGCAAAAAAACAGGAAGTTTTATTCAATAAGCATTACAGTCCGTTAGATATGGAGAAAGAAATCGTAGAAAAAGCGAATAGATACTTTTCGCCTGATACCGGTAACATAGAGATATTGACTGATTTGCGACATTATGGCGGTAATGTGACGCTGATAGATTTTAGTTGTAACTTGTATGTGGCTCTGTTCTTTGCTTGCAACGGTAATTTTGAAGCTGATGGTGAATTGGTGGCATTAGACACAGATAAGATCAATAAAATAGAAAAGATTGATTATAACGCAAGAGAGGCGCAAACAGGGGTGATAGATCCTGCAAATACACAAGTTAGCCAGCGAAGAATTATTGCTCAGAGCAGTGTCTTTGTGATTGATCCAAACGGATATATTGACAATAATAAATGCAATATTTTTAGAATTAAAAATAAAGTCAAAAATAATATTATAGATTATCTAAGAAGGTTTCATAATATAGATTCCCATACTATCTATAATGATTTGATAGGATTTATTACAAATGAAGAAAATTATACCAGTGCTAACGTTAAGTTTTTTATGGGGTATGCAAAGTATGAAGAACAAAAGCACAAAGAAGCGATTTTTCATTACAATAAGGCAATTAAACTTGACCCTCAATTTATCGAAGCATATAGCAATCGCGGCATTGCAAAATCTGCCTTGGGGCAAAACCAGAAAGCCATTGAAGACTACAGCAAAGCAATTGAAATCAACCCTCAATTTTCCGGAGCGTATTACAACCGCGGCGTTGTAAAATCTACCTTAGGACAAAAGCAAGAAGCCATTGAAGACTACAGTAAAGCAATTGAAATCAACCCTCAATATGCCAAAGCATATTACAATCGCGGTGTTGCAAAATCTGTCTTGAGGAAACATGAAGAAGCTATTGAAGACTACAGTAAAGTAATTGAAATTAACCCTCAAAATGCCGACGCATATAACAATCGAGGCACTGAAAAATCTGCCTTATGGAAATATGAAGAAGCTATTGAAGACTGCAACAAAGCAATTGAAATCAACCCTCAATTTGCCGAAGCGTATTGCAATCGCAGCGCTGCAAAATCTGCCTTAGGGCAAAATCAGGAAGCCATTGAAGACTACAATAAAGCAATTGAAATCAATCCTCAGTTTGCCGGAGCATATAACGGTCGCGGCGGTGTAAAACATGGCTTAGGACAAAATCAGGAAGCCATTGAAGACTACAGTAAAGCAATTGAAATCAATCCTCAAAATGCCGTAGCATATTACAACCGAGGCAATGTAAAAGCCGCCTTAGGGCAAACTCAGGAAGCCATTGAAGACCACAAAAAGGCAATTGAGCTTGATCCCAAACTTGCAAACAAAAAATAATTTCGAGAAATATGAAACCACCATATAACCAGAAACAATCGCTACCCCTATAAATCCAATATCGAAAAGTTTGCGATAAATAAAAACCAAAACCATACAATCCCCGCTTGCCAATCACCCCGAGTACCGCAGGCTATGCCCCTATACAGAATAGTTCCCATCAGCACTGCAATACTTTATACTGCCCCTTCCCAATACCAACCCAACCCCCCAAACACCATGCCGACCACCAACCCACCACACCCAAAACTAAAAATCAACGGCCAACGCCTGTGGGACAGCATCATGTCCATCGCCGAGATAGGCCCGGGCGCGCACGGCGGTTCATGCCGCCTGGCTTTGACCGATGAAGACCGACAGGCAAGAGATGTATTCACCGACTGGTGCAAACAGGCAAATTGCACTATCACCATTGATGATATGGGCAACATATTCGCCCGCCGGGCCGGGGAAAATCCGGCGTTACCCCCGATTGCCGCCGGCAGCCACCTCGACACGCAGCCCCACGGCGGGCGCTTCGACGGCATTTACGGCGTGCTGGCGGCCCTGGAAGTGGTGCGTACGTTAAACGACCACGATGTGGCCACCGATGCGCCGCTGGAAATTGTGATGTGGACCAATGAGGAAGGCTGTCGGTTTGCGCCGGCGATGCTGGCTTCGGGGGTGTTTGCCGGTGTGTTCGATAAGGATTTCGCGTATGCCAGACAGGATGCCGATGGCCGGACGCTGCGGCAGGAGCTCGAGCGCATTCAATATCTGGGTGCGGAAAAGTGCGGCGACCATCCTCTGGGCGCGCTGTTGGAGGCGCATATTGAACAAGGCCCGATATTGGAGCGGGCAAACGAGCAAATCGGCGTTGTCATCGGCGGTCAGGGGCAGCGCTGGCTCGATATTACGCTGCACGGCCAGGATTCGCACGCCGGCTCGACCCCGATGCCGGGCCGCAAAGATGCGTTGGTGGCCGCCGCCGAGTTGATTCAATCGCTGCAAGCCCTCGCCCTGCAGCATGCCCCCGATGCGGTGGCGACGGTGGGGCAGATGACGGTGTCGCCGAATTCGCGCAACACCATCCCCGGCGCCGTTTTCCTGACGGTCGATATGCGCAACCCGGAGGATGCGGTATTGCAGCAGATGATGGAGCAGTTGCAGGCGCTCTGCGAATCGATCGGCAGGCGCCATGCTGTCGCCATCGACGTCAACCAGATCTGGCATATCTCGCCGGTCAGGTTTGATCAGGGCTGCATTGATGCGGTGGCGAATGCGGCCGAGCGCTTGGATTATCGCCATCGCAAGATGGTGTCGGGGGCCGGGCACGACGCCTGCCAGGTGTGCGGGATTGCCCCGGTGGGGATGATTTTCGTGCCCTGCGAAGGCGGGTTGAGCCACAACGAGGCGGAAAATGCCCGGCTCGAAGATCTGGAAGCCGGCGGCAATGTATTGCTGCATGCGATGCTGGAGCTGGCCGGCTGAGTGCCTGGGCGGCCGCTGCCGGGGCTGCACACCACCGTTACGCGCCCGGTTTTTCGCTGCCGGGTCGCCCCCCGGTCTGTCGGCAGGCCAACAGGCCGGCGCAATTCCGCCCCCATTCCGCCCCAATTCCGACTATAATCGCAGCCGCAACGGTGCTCAGTGTGCACCGCTTTTAACGACCGGACGCCGAGTGAGCACGATGACCGATAGCGCCGCCCTGCGGCACATCCTGGATACCAACCGCACCATCGCCGTGGTGGGGTTGTCGGCCAAATGGCACCGGCCGAGCTTCTTTGCCGCCAAATATATGCAGGGCCACGGGTATCGGATCATTCCGGTCAACCCCAATTATGATGAAATCCTCGGCCAGACCTGCTATCCCTCGCTGGCCGACATCCCCGAACCGGTCGATATCGTGGATCTGTTTCAGCGCGCGGCGGTGGCGCCCGATTACGCCGCCCAGGCGGTGGCGATCAAGGCCCGGGTGCTGTGGCTGCAACTGGGCATCGTCAGCCGCGAGGCCGAGCAGATTGGGGCCGATAACGGGTTGCAGGTGGTGATGGATCGATGCGTTAAAATCGAGCATGCGCGGCTGTTTGGCGGCCTGAACTTTGCCGGCGTCAACACCAACGTGATATCGGCGCGCCGCATCCGGCGAATCGCCAATTAGCTATCGACCAACCGCTCAACGGAAAACAGCATGTCTGATCGCGAATACGGTTTTGAAACCCGGTGCCTGCACGCCGGGCAGCAGCCGGACCCGGCCACCGGCGCCCGCGCGACCCCTATCTATCAAACCGCCGCGTACGTATTCGACAACACCGACCATGCCGCCAGCCTGTTCAATCTCCAGACTTTCGGCAACGTGTATACGCGCCTGTCAAACCCCACTACCGCACAGTTTGAAGAGCGGATGGCCGCCCTGGAGGGCGGTCGCGCGGCGGTGGCGACCAGCACCGGCATGGCGGCGCAGATGGCGGTTTTGCTGACGCTGCTGAAACAGGGCGATGAGATCGTGTCGGCGAATACCTTGTACGGCGGCACCGTCTCGCAGTTTTCCGTGACCTTCAAACGCATGGGCATCAAAGCGATTTTGGTCGATGCCGACGACCCGCAGAATTTTGCGCGGGCGATTACCGATAAAACCAAAGTGCTGTATGGCGAGACCGTCGGCAACCCGAACAACAATGTGCTGGATCTGCAAGCGGTCGCCAACGTCGCGCATGACGCCGGGCTGCCGCTGGTGGTGGACAATACCTTCGCCTCGCCGTATCTGTGCCGGCCGATGGAACACGGCGCCGATATCGTCGTGCACTCGGCCACCAAGTTTATCTGCGGCCACGGCACGTCGATGGGCGGCGTGATTGTGGAGTCGGGCAAATTCCCGTGGGATAACGGCAAGCATGCGGACATGACCGCGCCGTCCGAGGGCTATCACGGAATCCGTTTTTATGAAACTTTCGGCGATTTTGCGTTGACGATGAAGGTGCGCTGCGAAACGCTGCGCACGCTGGGGCCGGTGATCAGCCCGTTTAATGCGTTTATGCTGTTGCAGGGGCTGGAAACATTGCCGTTGCGTATGCAGCGGCACGTCGAGAATGCGCGTGCCGTGGCCGAGTTTCTCAAGCAGCACAAAGCGGTGAGCTGGGTCAAGTATGCCGGCGACCCGGACAACCCGTATTACGCGCTCGGTCGGAAATATCTGCCCAACGGCGCCGGTTCTATCTTGACGTTTGGCGTCAACGGCGGCCTTGAAGCCGGCCAGCGGTTTATCGAAAGCGCCAGTTTCATGAGCCATCTGGCCAACGTCGGCGACGCCAAAACGCTGATCATCCATCCGGCGTCAACCACGCATCGGCAGCTCAATTCCACCGAGCTGGACAATGCCGGCGTCACCCCGGACATGATCCGGATATCCGTCGGGCTGGAGTCGATCGAAGATATTCTGTGGGATCTGGACCAGGCGCTGGGTGGCTAGGAATGGCAGAACAGGAGGGGGGAGCGGCATGTCCCCCGGTTAAAACAAAAACGGGGGAGCGGAATGTCCCCTCCTGTCAGCTTGACGGATACGCGCTGCGGAAATACACTTACGCCCCGACCGGGCCTGAAGTCGGCCAACGTCGGCGACTGCTCACCTGACGGAATTCTTTTGCTGTGGTTGTATCACTATCGGAGATGCTGCTGTGCTGAATAATTATGTGCCGATACTGCTTTTTTTGCTGATCGGGGCGGGTGTCGGTGTGGCCGCTATCGGCGCCGGCTGGGCGCTGGCGCCAAACAAGCCGAATGCGGCCAAGCTGTCGCCGTATGAATGCGGTTTCGAGGCATTCGAAGATTCGCGGATGAAATTCGACGTGCGTTACTACCTGGTGGCGATTTTGTTTATTATTTTTGATCTCGAAATTGCGTTTTTATTCCCTTGGGCTATCGTGCTGGATGACATCGGCGTGTTTGGTTTTTGGGCGATGATGCTGTTCCTCGGCATACTGGTGATCGGCTTCATTTATGAGTGGAAAAAGGGGGCGCTCGAATGGGACTAGCCGCTCGTTTGGTCGCCGTCCCGGGAGGTTGCTATGGCTCTTGAGGGCACGCTGCAGGCCGGTTTTGCGACCACGCAGCTGGACAAACTGATCAACTGGGCGCGCACCGGCTCGATGTGGCCGATGACGTTCGGCCTGGCCTGCTGTGCGGTCGAGATGATGCAGGCGGGCGCCGCGCGCTACGACCTGGATCGATTCGGCATTTTGTTTCGGCCCAGCCCGCGACAGTCGGATGTGATGATTGTGGCCGGCACGCTGACCAATAAAATGGCGCCCGCTTTGCGCAAGGTCTACGATCAAATGGCGGAGCCGAAATGGGTTATTTCGATGGGCTCATGCGCCAACGGCGGCGGCTACTATCACTATTCCTATGCGGTGGTCCGGGGCTGTGATCGAATCGTGCCGGTTGACGTGTATGTGCCCGGCTGCCCGCCGACGGCCGAAGCGCTGATCTACGGGGTGTTGCAATTGCAGAAAAAAATCCGCCGCACCAATACCATTGCCCGGCCCGATACAGCCGCCGCGCCCAATCAGGCCGACGCTATCCCGCCGCTGGCGATAGCCGATTGGTCGCCCACCTGATCGCCTGGCGCGCCGCTGAATGCATACCACCCTGCCGCAACTGTCCGAGCGCCTGCCCGACCTGTTGCAATCCAGCCTGCTAAGCCGCGCAATCAATCTGGGCGAGCTGACGCTGGAAGTCAAGGCGGCCGATATCCATCACGTCTGCACCGTTTTGCGGGATGAACCGCTGGCGCAGTTTGATCAGTTGATCGACCTGTGCGGCATGGATTATTTGACCTACGGGGTCGAAGAAGGGGTCGGGCAGGAGGGCGATCAAGGCGGCGAGCGCTGGCCGGGCAGTCGCTACGCCGTGGTCTATCATCTGTTGTCGCTGCCGCACAACTTCCGCCTGCGTATCCGGGCCGCGCTGGAGGAGGATGATCCGGCTATCGATTCGGTCATCACGGTGTGGAGTGCGGCCGATTGGTTTGAGCGTGAAGCGTTTGATTTATACGGCATTATTTTCAACCAGCATCCGGACCTGCGGCGGTTGCTGACCGACTATGGTTTTATCGGCCACCCGTTTCGCAAGGATTTCCCGCTCAGCGGTCAGGTTGAGATGCGCTACGACGAGCAGCAAAAACGGGTGGTCTACCAACCGGTCACGATCGAGCCGAGAACGCTGGTGCCGCGCACCATTCGCAAAGATGTGCCGCATCGGCAGTGAGCGCCGGCCGGCGCAAACAGGGGTGCTTTGATGGCTGAGATTCGCAATTACACGATGAATTTCGGGCCGCAGCACCCGGCCGCACACGGCGTCCTGCGCATTATTATGGAAATGGACGGCGAAGTGATCGAGCGCTGCGACCCGCATATCGGCCTGCTGCATCGGGGTACGGAAAAGCTGGTCGAGTCGAAGCCGTTTAATCAAAGCATCGGCTACATGGATCGGCTCGACTATGTCTCGATGATGTGCAACGAGCATGCGTATGTGCTGGCGATTGAGAAGCTGCTCGGCATCGTGCCGCCGCTGCGGGCGCAATATATCCGCGTCCTGTTCGATGAAATCACGCGCATATTGAACCATTGCCTGTGGCTCGGCGCGCACGCGCTGGATATCGGCGCGATGACGGTGTTTTTGTATTGCTTTCGTGAGCGGGAAGACCTGATGGATTGCTATGAGGCGGTGAGCGGTGCGCGGATGCACGCGACCTATTACCGCCCCGGCGGGGTATACCGCGACCTGCCCGGGCAGATGCCGCAATACGCGGCCACCGAGCGCCATACCGAGGCCGAAACCCGGCAGCGTAACGCCGACCGCGCCGGCTCTTTGCTGGATTTCATTGCCGCGTTTACCGCGCGGTTTCCGGGCTGCGTCGATGAGTATGAGACGCTGTTGAGCGACAATCGCATCTGGAAGCAGCGCACCGTGGATATCGGCATCGTGTCACCGCAGCGGGCCAAAGCGCTCGGGTTCAGCGGCCCGATGCTGCGCGGCTCCGGCGTCGAATGGGATTTGCGCAAGAAGCAGCCGTATGAAACCTACGCCGAGCTGGATTTCGATATCCCGGTGGGCGTCAATGGCGACGTCTACGATCGGTATCTGGTGCGGATTGAAGAAATGCGCCAATCGAATCACCTGATCCGGCAATGCGTCCAATGGCTGCAGGAAAATCCGGGGCCGGTGATGTTGGATGACCACAAGCTGACGCCGCCGTCACGCGAGCAGATGAAAGGCAATATGGAATCGCTGATTCACCACTTCAAGCTGTTCACCGAAGGCTATTGCGTGCCGGCCGGCGAGGCCTACGCGGCGGTTGAACACCCGAAAGGCGAGTTTGGTATTTATCTGGTATCCGATGGCGCGAATAAACCGTATCGGGTCAAGATTCGCGCCCCGGGGTTTCCCCATCTGGCGGCCTTGAATGAAATGTCCAGGGGCCACATGCTGGCGGATATGGTCGCCATTATCGGCACGCAGGATATCGTGTTTGGGGAGATAGACCGCTGATGCTGTCGCCGTTCTCGCTTGCCGAAATCGAAACAGAGCTGGCGAAATACCCGCCCGACCGGCGCCAATCGGCGCTGCTGGCGGCGTTGCGCATCGCTCAGGATGAGCACAAATGGCTGAGCAGTGAGTTGATCGAATATGTGGCCGATTTGATCGGCGTCGCGGCGATTCGGGCGTATGAGGTCGCGCGGTTTTATGCTCTGTATGAGCTCGCGCCGGTCGGCCGGCACCGTATTTTTATTTGCACCAACATCTCGTGCATGCTGCGCGGTTGTGATGCGATCGTGGAGCATGTTCAGAATAAACTCGGCATCACGTTCAATCAGACCACCGCCGACGGCAACTTCACGCTGAAAGAGTCCGAGTGTCTGTGCGCCTGCGCCGGGGCGCCGATGATGCAGGTCGATCGGGATTACCATGAAAACCTGACGCCCGAGCGGGTTGACGCCATTCTGGAGCAGTACGCGCCCTGATTGCCATGTCGATGCACGCTTACAACACGATGCGGGTGCGCTACGGGGTCTGCTTTCCGCCGGACGGGGCGGAGCAATCCTGGCAATTGGCGGCGTACCACAGCCGTGGCGGGTACGCGGTGGCGAGTCGGATTGTGCGCGAAAAAATCCCGCCGCAGGACATTCTCAATGCGCTCAAGGTCGCCGGGCTGCGCGGCCGTGGCGGCGCCGGGTTTCCGCTGGCGATCAAGTGGAGTTTCATGGCGCGCAATGCCCCCGGCCAGAAATATCTGGTTTGCAATTCCGACGAAGGCGAGCCGGGCACCTGCAAAGACCGCGATATTTTGCGCTACAACCCGCATGCGCTGATCGAGGGCATGATTATCGGCGGTTATGTGATCGGCGCCACGGTCGGCTATAACTATATCCGCGGCGAATTCTGGGAGCCCTACGAGCAGGTCGAAGCGGCGCTTGCCGAGGCGCGCGCCGCCGGCTATCTGGGCGAAAATATTTTCGACGCCGGGGTGGATTTTCAACTGCACAATCATCTCGGGGCGGGCGCGTATATCTGCGGCGAGGAAACCGCGTTGTTGGAATCGCTGGAGGGCAAAAAAGGGCTGCCGCGGTTTAAACCGCCTTTCCCGGCGGCGTCGGGGCTGTATGGCCGGCCGACCACGATCAACAATACCGAGTCGCTGGCGTCGGTGCCGGCGATTTTGCACGCCAACGGCGATTGGATGAACGGCGAGTGGTTCCGCGACCTGGGGGTGGAAAACGCGGGCGGGGTCAAGATTTTCTCGGTATCCGGCCACGTCGAACAGCCCGGCAACTATGAAATCAAACTGGGCACACCGTTCAGTGAGCTGCTGCAGATGGCGGGCGGCGTATGGAAATCGCGCCGGCTGAAGGCGGTTATTCCGGGCGGTTCATCGGTGCCGGTGATGCCGGCAGAGGCGATCATGCAGGCCAACATGGACTACGATTCGCTGCGGCATTTTGGCTCTGCGGTCGGCGCCGGCTCGGTCATCGTCATGGACGAGACCACGGATATGGTGCGCGTGCTCGAGCGGCTGGCGTATTTTTACTATGAGGAATCCTGCGGCCAATGCACCCCTTGTCGGGAGGGCACCGGCTGGCTGTACCGCATCCTGCACCGCATCAATACCGGTCGCGGCACATTGCCGGATCTGGATACCTTGCGCGCGGTGGCCGATCAGATCGAAGGCCGGACCATCTGCGCGCTGGGCGATGCCGCCGCCTGGCCGGTGCAGAGCTTTCTGACCCATTTCCGCGACGAATTTGTCGCCAAAATCGATGCCGGCAAGCGCGCGGGCGGCGGTGAAAATCGGTTGGCTGTCGATGCAACGGCCTCCGTGACAGTAAAAATGGCATGACGGCGAACATGACGCGATGGCAAAAATCGAAGTAAACGATCGGGTTCTGGAGGCGGCTGCCGGCTCGATGCTGATCGAGGCGACCGATGCGGCCGGCATCTATATCCCGCGGTTTTGCTATCACCGGAAATTGTCGATTGCCGCCAACTGCCGGATGTGCCTGGTGGAGGTGGTCGGCGCGCCCAAACCGCTGCCGGCCTGCGCCACCCCGGTGGCCGACGGCATGGTGGTCAAAACCCGCTCCGCACTGACGCAGGCGGCGCAAAAAAGCACGCTGGAGTTTTTACTGATCAACCACCCGCTCGATTGTCCGGTATGCGATCAGGGCGGCGAGTGCCCGTTGCAGGATCAGGCGATGGGCTACGGCAACGACGCCTCGCGCTTCGTTGAAAGCAAGCGCGCGGTTGCCAGCCCCGATATCGGGCCGCTGGTGGCCACCGAGATGACCCGCTGCATCCACTGTACCCGCTGCGTCCGCTTTGGCGAAGAAGTGGCCGGGGAGTTGGAAATGGGCGCACCGGGGCGCGGCGAAGACATGCGCATTGGCACGTTTCTCAACCGCTCGATCGATTCTGAAGTCTCCGGCAACATGATCGACCTGTGCCCGGTCGGCGCATTGACCTCCAGGCCGTTTCGATTTTCGGCGCGCCCCTGGGAGCTGCAGAATCACCACGGCATCAGCCCGCACGACTGTGTCGGCGCGAATATCAATCTGCAAACGCTACGCAACCGGGTGGAGCGGGTATTGCCGATCGACAACCCGCTGGTCAATGACTGCTGGCTGGCCGATCGGGATCGCTACAGCTATACCGCAATGAATTGTGCGCAGCGCCTCACCCGGCCGATGGTCAAGGGCGAACACGGCTGGCAGGAGACGGACTGGAAAAGCGCACTCGACCATGCCGCCGTCGGCATTCGGGAGGTGCTGTCCTCCGCCGGTGCCGCCGGGTTTGGCGCGCTGGCGGCGGCCGGGTCCACGCTCGAGGAGTTTTTCCTGCTGCAGAATCTGACGCGCCGGCTGGGCAGTGACAATGTGGATTTCCGATTGCAGCAAAGCGATTTTCGCGATGATGCGCACGCCGTGCTGCCGTGCAGCGAGACCCCGATTGTCGAGTATGAAACGGTCAAAGCGGCGCTGCTGGTGGGCTCGAATATTCGCAAAGAGCAACCGTTGCTGGCGCTGCGGCTGCGCCATGCGGTGGTCAAAAATCACGCCCGGATCAGCAGCCTCAATCTGCTTGACTACGCGCTGAACTTCGATCTGTGCGAGCGGGCGACCTGTGCGCCGTCGCGGTTGGTGGCGCAGTTGGCCGCATTGGCGCTGGCCGTGGGCGAGCAAACGCAAACGCCGGTGCCGGCGGCGATTGCCGGGCTGGCGGGCGACAACGGTCTGCCGCAGACGGCGGAGAACCTGCTGCAGGCGGCACAGCAGGGGCTGATTGTGGTCGGCGCGAATGCACAGCAGCATGCCGATGCCAGTGTCATCAAGGGGATTTGCGAGTGGATGGCCGAGGCCTGCGGCTGTCGTTTGGCGGTATTGCCGGCCGCCAACAGTGTCGCCGGCCACCTGGCCAACTGTTTGCCGGGCAACAACGGCATGAACGCGCAGCAGATGCTGAGCGACCCGCGGCAGGCGTATTTGCTGTTTAACAGCGAGCCCGAGCTGGACAGCATTGACGGCAAACAGGCATTGCAGGCGCTGCGGTCGGCGCGCTTTGTGGTGCAGATCAGCCCGTTCAAAAGCCAAACCGCGATGGACTATGCCGATGTTCTGCTGCCGCTGGCGGGGTTTGCCGAAACCGCCGGCACCTTCGTCAATTGTCAGTTGACGGCGCAGCAGGCCAAAGCCGCTGCGCCGCCGCCGGGGGAAGCGCGCCCCGGCTGGAAGATTCTGCGTGTATTGGCTAATTTCCTCGAATTGCCGGGCTTCGATTATCTGTCGTTGGAGCAGGTCAGCGCCGAGATTCCCTTGCCGCCGGGGCGCACGCCCTGCGCCCGTGCCCGCAACCGACAGATCGCCCCTGCGCGGGTGGTTGATGCGGTTGCCGCCGGGCAGTTGGCGCGGATAGCGGATATGCCGATGTACCGGGGGGAGGCCACGCTGCGGCATGCCGCCGAGTTGCAGCAGACCGCCGACAATGCACCGCCGGCGGCGCATCTGAATCACGCCACCGCGGCACAGTCGGCGCTGCTGGGCGCTGCTCGGGTGGTGGTCGGCGGCGATAGTGGCAGCGTCACGTTGCCGCTGGTATTGGATCGCCGGGTGCCGGATAACTGCGTCTATATCCCCGTCGGCTGCATGCAGGCGGTTGAGCTCGGCAACCCGCAGGGGGTCACGGTGGCCGCCGCCACCGCGGCTGCGCCGGGCTGATGCGCGAGCTGTTTTTCAGCCTGACGCACTGGCTGCCCGCGAGCGTGCAAATCACGCTGTGGGTGGTTGCCAAAATCGTCGCTATCATCATCCCGCTGATGATCTGCGTGGCCTATTTCACCTTTGCCGAACGCAAGATGATCGGCTATATGCAGCTGCGCGTTGGCCCCAATCGCGTCGGCCTGAAGGGCTGGGGGCAGCCGATCGCCGATGCGTTGAAGCTGATGATGAAAGAGATCATCGTGCCCGACCGCGCCAATCGATTTTTGTTTTTAACCGCGCCGGTGATTGCGATTACCCCCGCGCTGGCCGCCTGGGCGGTGATGCCGTTCAGCGACCGGCTGGTGCTGGCGGACATCGATGCCAGTTTGCTGTACGTGCTGGCGTTGACGTCGATGGGGGTCTACGGCGTCATCATCGCCGGCTGGGCCTCCAATTCAAAGTATGCGTTTCTCGGCGCGATGCGCTCGGCGGCGCAGATTGTCGCCTATGAAATTGCGATGGGGTTTGCGCTGGTGGGTGTGCTGATGGCGGCCGGCAGCTTGAACCTGCGGGAGATTGTGCTGCACCAGGCCGGCGGGATATGGCAATGGTATTTCCTGCCGCTGCTGCCGCTGTTTCTGGTGTATTTTATTTCCGGCGTGGCCGAAACCAATCGCTCGCCGTTCGACGTTGCCGAGGGTGAATCGGAAATCGTTGCCGGCTTCCATGTCGAGTATTCCGGCATGGCGTTTGCGGTATTTTTCCTGGCCGAATACGCCAATATGATTCTGATTGCGGCGCTCACCGTGGTGCTGTTTCTGGGCGGCTGGCTGCCGCCGCTCGAGATCGCGCCGTTCACCTGGATTCCGCCGGTGCTGTGGTTTGGCTTGAAAACGTCGCTGGTCGCTTTTTTATTTTTGTGGTTTCGTGCCACCTTTCCCCGCTACCGGTATGATCAGATCATGCGGCTGGGCTGGAAGGTGTTGATCCCGGTGACTCTGGTCTGGATCGTGGTGATCGGTTTCGGCCGGTTGTATACCCCGTTCGGCTTTATCTTCCATTAGGCCTGCTGCAGGCCTGTTGCGGACACAACTATGCGTATCGACCTTAAACAGCTATACAAAACCTTTTCTTTGAAAGAACTGCGCAAGGGGTTGAGTGTGACCGGGCGGCGGTTGTTCAGCCGTAAAATCACCCTCATGTACCCGGAAGAGAAGACGCCAAAATCGCCGCGTTTTCGCGGCCTGCCGGCGCTGCGGCGCTATCCTAACGGCGAGGAGCGCTGCATTGCCTGCAAGCTGTGCGAGGCGGTCTGCCCGGCGCTGGCGATTACCATCGACTCCGAGCCGCGGGCCGACGGTTCGCGCCGCACGACCAAATATGAAATCGATCTGTTCAAGTGCATTTACTGCGGTTTTTGTGAAGAATCCTGCCCGGTGGATTCCATCGTGCTGACCGATATTCACGAATTTCACATGGAGCACAACCCGCAGCGCCTGATCGACAAACAGGGTTTGCTGGCGATCGGGGACAAGTATGAATCGGATATCGCCGAAGCCCGGCGTCAAGACGCGCCCTATCGATGACGTTTTTACAGCTCGCATTTTATTTTTTCAGCGCGGTGCTGGTCGGTGCGGCCGCCATGGTGGTTACGGTGCGCAATCCGGTGCGCTCGGCGCTGTTTCTGGTGCTGGCGTTTTTCAGCGCCGCGTGTGTCTGGATTACGTTGCAGGCCGAGTTTCTCGCGATTGTGCTGGTGCTGGTGTACGTCGGCGCGGTGATGGTGCTGTTTTTGTTTGTGGTGATGATGCTGGACGTCGATCTGGCCGAGATGCGCGCCGGTTTTACGCAATACCTGCCGGTCGGCGGCGTGGTCGCCGTGCTGCTGGTGGTCGAGATCACGCTGATTATCCTGGCGGTTTTTACGCCGGCACAATTTACCCCGCCGCCGCCGTTTGCGGCCGATTACAGCAATACCAGTCAATTGGGGTATCTGCTGTATACCGTGTATGTCTACCCGTTTGAAATTGCCGCGGTGATTTTGCTGGTCGCGATTATCGCCGCCATCACGCTGACCATCCGGCGGCGCCCGGACAGCAAATACATCGACCCCGGCAAGCAGGTTCAGGCCGACCGGCGGCAGCGGCTGCGCATCGTCACCATGCAGCCGGAAAAACCGGGACAGCCGGAAACCCCGGGGGACGGCGCATGATCCCGCTGTCGCATTATCTGATTCTGGGGGCGATGCTGTTTGCCATCAGCGTCGTCGGCATCTTTCTCAATCGGAAAAATATCATCATTCTGCTGATGTCGCTCGAGCTGCTGCTGCTGGCGGTCAATACCAACTTCATTGCTTTTTCCGCCTTTCTGCAAGACTACGCCGGGCAGGTGTTTGTGTTCTTCATTCTGACCGTGGCGGCGGCTGAAGCGGCCATCGGGCTGGCGATTCTGATTGTGCTGTTTCGCAGCCGCCGCACAATCAACGTCGCCGAACTGGATTCGTTGAAAGGGTGAAAACGCTCTACATTGCGATTCCGCTGGTCTGCCTGCTGGCGTCGATGATTGCCGGGCTGGGTGGCAAACAGATCGGCCGGGCGGGCGCGCATACGGTGACCATCGGCGGCGTGGCGATTGCTTTCGTGCTGTCGCTGATCGCCTACGATGACGTCAGCCGCGGCAACGTCTTCAATCAAACGATATACGTCTGGGCGGTCAGCGGTGGCATTCAGCTCGAAATCGGCTTTTTGGTTGACCGCTTGACTGCGACCATGATGGTCGTGGTCACGCTGGTGTCGTTGATGGTGCATATCTATACGGTCGGCTACATGGCGCAGGACCCCGGCTATCAGCGGTTCTTTTGCTATATCTCGCTGTTCACCTTCGCCATGCTGATGCTGGTGATGGCGAATAATTTCCTGCAATTGTTTTTTGGCTGGGAGGCGGTCGGCCTGGTGTCCTACCTGCTGATCGGCTTCTGGTATGAAAAAGACAGCGCCGTTTTTGCCAGCCTGAAGGCGTTTCTGGTCAACCGGGTCGGTGACTTCGGCTTTTTACTCGGCATTGCGGCGGTGCTGTATCTGTTCAACTCTCTCGACTACGCCAGCGTGTTTGCCGCCGCAGACAGCGTCAAGGAGCAGTCCGTGATGACGATTTTTGGGCGTTGCAACTGGCTGACGATCATCTGTCTGCTGCTGTTTGTCGGCGCGATGGGCAAGTCGGCGCAGGTGCCGCTGCACGTCTGGCTGCCGGATTCGATGGAGGGCCCGACGCCGATCTCGGCGCTGATCCATGCGGCGACGATGGTGACCGCCGGCATCTTTATGGTCGCCCGCATGTCGCCGTTGTTTGAGCTGTCGGAGACGGCGCTTTCCGTGGTGCTGATCATCGGCGCCACCACGGCCATCTTTATGGCGCTGGTCGGCCTGGTGCAAAACGACATCAAGCGCGTGGTCGCGTACTCGACGCTGTCACAGCTGGGCTACATGACCGTGGCGCTGGGCATTTCCGCGTATGAGGTCGCGATCTTCCATCTCGGCACGCATGCGTTTTTCAAAGCGCTGCTGTTCCTCGGTGCCGGCTCGGTGATCATGGCGATGCACCACGAACAGGATATGCGCAAGATGGGCGGGCTGCGCACGATTATGCCGGTGACCTATATCACCGGCGTTATCGGGTCGCTGGCGCTGGCCGGGGTGCCGCCGTTTGCCGGGTTTTTCTCCAAAGACGCGATTATCGAGGCGACGCATAAAAGCCAGATCTTCGGCGCCGGTTATGCCTATCTGGCGGTGCTGTGCGCGGTTTTTGTGACGGCGTTTTATTCGTTCCGGCTGCTGTTCATGACCTTCCATGGCCGCAACCGCTCCGATGAGCAGGTGCGGTTGCAGTTGCGCGAGCCCGGCTGGCCGGTGCTGCTGCCGTTGATGCTGCTGGCGATTCTCTCGGTAGTTGCCGGCCTGCTGTTTTTTGAGCCGGTCATCAGCGGGCGGCAGTTCGCCGACGCGATCACGGTTTTGCCGGAACACGGCGTGGTGGCCCGGCTGGCCGCCGGCTATGGCGATAAAACCGGCCTCGAACTGCTGCTGGCCGCCGTCGGTCACGGCTTGCTCACGCTGCCGTTCTGGCTGGCAGTGGGCGGCATCGTATTTGCCTGGTACTGCTACTGCAAAAACACCGCGCTGCCCGGCCGCATCGCCGACAGATTCGCCCCTTTGTATCGCCTGCTCGACAATAAATACGGCTTCGATATGGTCTATCAGGCGGTATTTGCCCGCGGCAGCGTGCTCGCCGGGCGATGGTTGTATCAACGGGTCGATGCCGGGCTGATCGACAACGGCATCGTCAATGGCAGCGCCCGGGTCGTGGCCCGGGCCGCGGCGGCGCTGCGGCAGATTCAGACCGGCTATACCTATCACTACGCGTTCGCGATGATTGTCGGGTTGTTTGCGCTGATCACCTGGTTCGTCTGGTTTTGACGATGGCCGCGCATCCATTGCTCAGCCTGCTGATCTGGCTGCCGATTGCCGGCGGGGCGGTCGTGCTGGCCGCCGGCGACCGATGGACAAAATGGGTTCGCCGGTTCACGCTCGCGCTGTCGATCTTTCTGTTTGCACTCAGCCTGCTGCTGTACGCCGGTTTCGATGCGAGCCGCAGCGACATGCAATTTGCCGAGTCTGTCGCCTGGATACCGGCGTTCAATATCCACTATGCGCTCGGCGTGGACGGCATTTCGCTGCCGCTGATTTTGCTGACGACGCTGCTGACGGTGGTGGTCGTGATCAGCAGTTGGGAGGTCATCACCGAGCGGGTGGCGCAGTACATGGCGGCATTTCTGATCATGCAGGGGCTGATGATCGGCGTGTTTTGCGCGCTCGATGCGATGCTGTATTACATTTTCTGGGAGGCGATGCTGATACCGATGTTTTTGATTATCGGCATCTGGGGCGGGCCAAACCGGCTGTACGCGACAATTAAATTCTTTCTGTACACCCTGCTGGGGTCGCTGTTGATGCTGGTTGCGCTGCTGTATCTGTACCAGGTCAGCGGCGGCTCATTCAGCATCCTGGACTACCATCGGCTGCCGCTGGCGTTGCCGCCGCAGTTGCTGATATTCATCGCCTTCTTTGCCGCGTTTGCGGTCAAGGTGCCGATGTTTCCGGTGCACACCTGGCTGCCGGATGCGCACGTCGAAGCGCCGACCGGCGGCTCGGTGATTCTGGCGGCCGTGATGCTGAAAATGGGCGGCTACGGGTTTTTGCGGTTTAGCCTGCCGATTACCCCGGATGCCAGCCACGCGCTGGCCTGGCCGGTCATCGTGCTGTCGCTGATTGCGGTGGTCTATATCGCGCTGGTGGCATTGGTGCAGCAGGATATGAAGAAGCTGATCGCCTATTCGTCGATTTCCCACATGGGGTTTGTCACGCTGGGGGTGTTTATTTTTAACACATGGGGGCTCGAGGGGGCGATGATGCAGATGATTTCGCACGGCTTTATTGCCGCCGCGCTGTTCCTGTGCGTCGGCGTCCTGTACGACCGTCTGCATTCGCGCCTGATCAGCACCTACGCCGGCGTGGCCAAAGCGATGCCGGTGTTTGCCGCCCTGGTCGTGCTGTTCGCGATGGCCAATTCGGGCCTGCCCGTCACCTCGGGGTTTGTCGGTGAATTTCTGGTTATCCTGGGCGCCTTTCAGGTCAACCCCTGGTTCGCCGGCATCGCCGCGTTGACGCTGATTTTCGGCGCCGCGTATACCCTGTGGATGGTGAAGCGGGTGCTCTACGGGAAAATTGTCAGCGCTGCGGTCGGCGGTCTGTCGGATCTCAATCGCCGCGAACTCGGCATGCTGTTGATCCCGGCTGTGCTGGTGCTGGGCATCGGCATCTGGCCGTATCCGCTGCTCGAGGTGATGCACGCGAGCGTGGACAACCTGCTGCAGCACGTCGCCGTCTCGAAGCTGCCATGAACCACGATATCACGTTGCAGGGCCTGCGCGCCTGGGCCGCGCTGCCGGAGATGATGCTGGTGCTGTCGGCCTGCGTGATTCTGATGGTCGGGGTATTTGCGCCGCCGAAAAACCGCGATCGGGTTTGTTACTGGCTGAGCATCGCCGCGCTGGTGGCCGTGGCCGGCCTGATCATCACCGATTTTGCCGTCGATTCGACCCTCGCCTTCAACCGCATGTTTGTCGACGATGCGCTGGCCGACCTGCTGAAAGTCGCGATCTGCCTGATCTCGGCGGCGGCGTTTGTGTACAGCCATCAGTACAACCTGGAGCGGGGTATTTTCAGCAGCGAATACTACCTCCTCGGGTTGTTCGCGGTCACCGGCATGCTGGTGATGGCGTCGGCCAGCCACCTGTTGACGTTGTATCTGGGGCTGGAGCTGATGTCGCTTTGCCTGTACGCGATGATTGCCCTTTACGGCCGCAGCAAGCTGGCGGTCGAGGCGGCGATAAAGTATTTCATCCTCGGTGGGCTGGCTTCCAGCATTCTGCTGTATGGCATGTCGCTGCTGTACGGTTTGAGCGGCTCGCTGCAGTTGACGGAAATCGCCGCAGCGCTGGCGGTGGTCAACCCCAACCGGCTCGGCGTCGCGCTGGCGGTGGTCTTCATCGTGGTGGCGCTGGCGTTCAAGCTCGGCGCGGTGCCGTTCCACATGTGGCTGCCCGACGTCTACCACGGTGCGCCGACCTCGACCACGGCGTTCCTCGGCGCCGCGCCCAAAATCGCCGCCTTTGCAATCATCATGCGGCTGCTGGTCGGCGGCCTTGAAGAGCTGCACGACATGTGGCAGCAAATGCTGATCATCCTGGCGCTGCTGTCGGTGGCGGCCGGCAATATCATCGCCATAGCCCAGGATAACCTCAAGCGCATGCTGGCGTATTCGACCATCTCGCACGTGGGGTTTTTCCTGTTCGGCATTCTCAGCGGCAGCGCGGTCGGCTACAGTGCGGCGCTGTTTTATGTGCTGATCTATGCGCTGATGAGCCTGGCCGGGTTTGGTCTGATCTTGTTTCTGGCCGACGCCGACCACGAGTCGGATCGGTTGACCGACCTGAAAGGCCTGGGCCGGCGCCACCCCTGGGCCGGGCTGCTGGTGCTGATCCTGATGCTGTCGATGGCCGGCATTCCACCGACCGTCGGCTTCTTCGCCAAACTGTCGGTGCTGCAAGCCTTGGTCGACGCCGGCCTGGTCTGGGTTGCCGTCGTTGCGGTGCTGCTGTCGGTGGTCGGGGCGTTTTATTACCTGCGGGTGATCAAGCTGGTGTATTTCGACCCGCCGGAATCCGACCGGCCAATCAGCAACTACCCGCAGCTGAAAATCCTGCTGTCGCTCAACGTCTTGTCGATACTGGCCGTGCTGCCCTGGGTTGACCGCCTGCTGGCGATGTGCCATGCGGTGATCCGGCAATTGCCGGTGTAAGCGCCGGCGTCATGCGCATCACCCCACGCCCCTGACCGGCGCCGATTCCGCCGCAACCGGATAGATCGGCATGGCAGACAAACGCCACCTCGGCCTGTTTTTCGGCGGCCGGTCGTGCGAGCACGAAGTGTCGGTCATCTCCGCCCGCTCGGTCCTGCCGGCCATCGACCGCGATAAATACGACGTCAGCCTGATCGGCATTGACCACGCTGGCCGCTGGCATCTGGCCGCCGACATTGACGTGCTGACCGAGGACGGACGGGTGCGACCGACGGCCAACGGCACGCCAGCCCCGCTGTGGATGGAATTGCACGCGCAAGGCAACCTGCGCGCCGTCGATGGACGGGCAGGCGTGCCCGGGCTGGATGTCATTCTGTCGCTGCTGCACGGCACGCTGGGTGAAGACGGCGCGATGCAGGGCGTATTCGAGCTGGCCGATATTCCCTATGTCGGCTGCGGTGTGGCGGCCTCCGCCGTGGCCATGGACAAGGCGCTGGCCAAACCTCTGTTTCACGCGGCCGGCATACCGCAGGTCGAATACGCGGTGGTCAATCACGATCAATGGCGGCAGCAGCCGGAGGAGTGCCTCGACCGGGCCGAGCGGATCAGCACGCAAACGCGGTATCCGCTGTTCGTCAAGCCGGCGAACATGGGCTCCAGCGTCGGCGTCTCCAAAGCGGGCGACCGCACCCGCCTGATCGCCGCCATCGAGTTGGCGTTGCGCTACGACAGCAAGGTGGTAATAGAGCGCGCGATGCAGCACTGCCATGAAGTCGAATGCGCGGTGCTGGGCAATCTCACGCCCGCAGCGTCGGTCGCCGGCGAGATCATTCCCGGCGCCGAATTCTACGACTACCGGACCAAATACTTGGACGATCGATCGCAGCTGATCATTCCGGCCAACATTGCGCCCGAAGCCGCCGCCGAAGTGCAGCGACTGGCGTTGCAGGCATTCCGGGCAATAGACGGCAGAGGCATGGCGCGGGTCGATTTCTTTGTCGAAAAAGACGCCGGGCGGGTATTCCTGAATGAACTCAATACTTTGCCCGGCTTCACCCCCATCAGCATGTATCCCCGGCTATGGGCGGCCAGTGGGGTTGCTTATGGCGAATTGATCGACCGGCTGATTGATTTGGCATTGGAAAACCACCGCGCCAAAGCCGGGCTCGAGCGCTCGGTCTGAGCGTGTGCGCACGATGCCGGACTTGTTTACACCGCTAAAACAATCCGCTCACGATTGGCGCAAGGGCGGCTATGCCTGCGACGATTACCCGCTGACAGGCGAAATCCTCTGAAATCGAGGCGTTTTTATTCACCGGCGGGCTGACTGACCAGAAAAAGACGGATTTTTCATTTTGCGTATTTGGGTGAGGGACGGCGGTATCATCGCTACTTTCCCGATTTTGTGCTTGTAAAGAAGACCGGGGAGTTTTATATTATTGCAGTCAAAGCCGAGAGTGAGCGTGGGATGAGGTGATGAAAGTGAAGCGAAAAGCGGTGGAGAGAGTGCGGAATATGCAGCCCGGTAAATTCAAATGTCAGGTGTTGTATATGCCCACGTCAGCCATGGATGTACGAGAGTTGAGCCCGATAACGGACTGGAAAAAAGGAAAGGAAAATGAGACCACTCGATAAATATATCAAGGAGCAATTGGACATCCATATTGCTGCTATCGGCCAACATTTGGGCGGTGTTGACACAATGTCAATAGTGAGCCCCATTGTGCCCGGTTTGGATACGCAGATTAGAAATACGATTGAAATAAACAGCAATAAGAAGCAAAAGCTGGCGGTCATTTTGCAAACCCCGGGCGGCGTGGTTGAGGTCGTTGAAAGAATGGTTGGTGTGGTCAGAAATTTTTATGAAGAGGTTATCGTTATTGTTCCGGATCAGGCGATGTCTGCGGGCACGGTTTTTGCTTTGAGTGCCGATAGAATAATGATGGATTATTTCTCACGATTAGGGCCTATTGATCCCCAGATTTTCAAAGACGATAAGCTCGTACCCGTACTTTCCTATTTGAAGCAATATGAAAAATTAAACACAAAGGCGATGGAAAGTAATCTCACTACGGCAGAGTATGCGATGCTTCAAAAGCTCGACTTGGGCGAGCTGTATCAATTCGAGCAGGCGCGCGAGCTTTCAGTAGAGCTTCTTAAGAGGTGGCTGTCACAATATAAGTTTAAAGACTGGTCTAAAACAGAAAGTCGCGGAACTAAAGTTACGCACAGAATGAAAGAAGATAGAGCGGAAGAAATTGCCCAAATACTGAACGACCCTGATAGATGGCATTCTCACGGACGCGGTATTGATATTTCTACGTTGAAATCCGAATTGAATTTAAAGATTGACGACTATGGAGAGAATGAGGCGCTGAGTAAGAGCATAAGAGGTTATTTCGATCTTCTTGTTGATTACTTGAGCAGAGAGCAACTTCACATGTTTGTGCATACGCAGGAGGTTTTTTAATTATGAAAAATCATTTCGATAAAGCGAGCGGTAAGGCAATTGAGCAAGTTCTGGCAAGTAATCCGAAGGTGTCGAAATCGGTTGTCAAGCAATATCGTGAGCTGGAGAAAAAGTTGGAAAAATTGGGTGTGGATACAAAATCACATTATACCTTGTCTCCTCCTCTCGGCGGAGCCATTCCCAATTTGGGGGGGAAAACAGGTTGAAAAACCCTTCAAGACACGCCTGTCAAAGACCGCCCGATATTGCATTGAGTTGACAAGAAGCCGCTTGATGTAGTGCGACATTTTCCGGCGCAGTTGTGCGTGAGTGCGCTTTGTTTCGGCAGGTTTTGTCCGTACTCAATGCCGACTCCGGTGAAGTCGGGGCGTTTTTGTTCACAGGCGGGTTGACTGACCCGAAAAAAACGGGTTTTCATGTTGAGTATTTGGGTCAGGATCGGCGATATCATCGCTATTTCCCCGATTTTGTGCTTGTAAAGAAGACCGGGAGTTTTATATTATCGAGGTCAAAGTCGAAAGTGAGCGCGAAGATAAGACGGTGGAAGCGTAGCGGAAAACGGTGGAGAGGCTGCAAGACTTGCAGCCGGATAAGTTTAAATATACAATATTTTATACTTCGACAAACACGATCGGAGCGAAAAAACCAGATCAATCACTGATTGGATTCGTTCTTAACGAGGAAATGAAATCATGAAGACATATCATCTATTTATCAGCCATTCCTGGAATCACCATGATCACTATGCAGCCCTTGTCAATATGCCAGGTCAAGCTCAGGGATTCAAGTATAAGAATTTTTCTATTCCTAAAAATGATCCTGTGCATAGTGGCTCGGACAAAGAATTATCCGAAGCCATACGATGCCACATGGAATCATGTGGCATCGTATTAGTATTGGTCGGGGTCTATGCCAGCTATAGTAAATGGATAGACAAAGAGATCAAAATCGCCAAAAGCGCGTGGACTTCACCTAAGAGTATTTTAGCGATATCTCCGTGGGGTAATCAAAGAATTTCCCGGGAAGCAACGGATTCGGCAGATAAAACAGTCGGATGGAACACCAATAGTATCGTATCTGCCATCCGGGAATTGGCATAACCGTATGGAAAATCACAACGACAAAACCGAGCTTCTGGAGTTGTACAAACTCCATGCCGAACTTGCCGATAGAGTAAGTCAGCGGAGAGAGGCAGCAAACCGACTTTTTGTTAGCCTATTGACCGGAATTGCCATTATTCTTGCTACATCTCTACGTTTTGGATTGGGTGAAATTCGCGCACAGGTATTCATAATTACTGGTAGTGCTTTGGGGGTTGTCCTTTCTGTTTCCTGGTTTATTGTTATTCGATCTTATCGACAGTTGAACACTGGAAAGTTTGCCGCATTAGACGAGTTAGAAAACAAGCTTGCTTATCCATTTTTTCGGCGTGAATGGGAATTTCTGGAAAAAGGGGAAAAGAGAAATAAATACTGGAAATTAACGGTTGTCGAAACTTCTTTGCCGATTATTTTTTCTCTCTTTTTTCTCTCTCTAATTTCCGCCCTGCTGTTTCTATACCTGCTGTTTCTATAAGAGAGTATGTGTCTGCATGCCGAACCGCTCACAGTTGCTCGAATTCCGCATAAGCACAGTTGAAATCGTCAAGATTTTTATCCGTATAAGCGGCGTAATCCTGATCAAGTTCGGAATAAATCTCCGATACCATGCTCCACATGGTTTCGCGCTGATGCGACGCGCAGCGCAGCGCCTTGAACCGGCGCCATAGCGTCTCGTCCGGCGGCTTGCCGTAGTACAGCTCGAGCAGGCGGCGTTCGAGCGCTTCCGGGAACAGGCTGTTCGAGGCCAGGTTGGCGAGGTCGAATAGCGGCGTGCTGAAACCGGCATGTTCCCAGTCGATAAGCCAGATGCGATTGCCGTCGTCGATGAAATTGGCGGCCAGCAGGTCGTTGTGGCAAAGCGCTGGCTCGACCGCGCCGACGACTGCCTCGAGGCGCTCGGAAATCCGCATCAGCCGCGGCAGATCGGCCGCCCTTCGGCAGGTGTTTTGCTGTAGCAGCTGGTGATAGTGCCGCGCGACGTGGAAGACTGAAAACCCCAATACCGGCCCGCGCACCGCGCGCGTACCGGCCTGGTGCAGCGCTTTCACCGGCGGCAGCAGGCGCGCCAGATTGGCCTGCACCAAATCGGCGTCGAACGTCGTGCCGGCGATAAAGTCGATCACCAGCACGTCCGGTTCGGTATACACCTGCCGGGGCGTGATGCCGATCTGTTCGGCCGCGCGGCCGCAGGCCTGTTCGTTAAACCGCATCACGTTGTGCATCGGCGCGTCGCCGCCGATGCGAACGACGTATTTTTTGCCGTTGTCTTCGACCACAAAGTTGTGGTTGCTCAAGCCGCCGCTCAATGGCTGTGGCGCGACGGCGCCCTGCCAGCACGGCAGGTGTCTTGCTTTGTCTGCGGGGGTGATGCTCAACGGTTTTGCTCCTGATTGGATGCCAGTACCCGCCGGCGGCGGGCAACCCAGGCGGTGATCATACGATCAGAGAGGATCGCAATGAAAGCAATGCACACGCCGGCGACAATGCCGCGCCCGGTGTCGGCTTTGGTGAGCGCGATATAGACTTCCTGACCGAGCTCGCGGGTGCCCACCAGGGCGGTTATTACCAGCATCGATAGTGCCATCATCACGGTCTGATTGATGCCCAGCATGATTTGCGGCAGCGCCAGCGGCAGATGCACTTTGCGCAGCAGTTGCCCGCGCGTACAGCCCATTTGCAGCGCCGCCTCGACCAGCTGCGGCGCCACTTGACGGATGCCGTGATCGGTGTAGCGAATCACCGGGGTGACGGCGTACGCGACCACGGCGACCATGGCGGCAAAATCGCCGACGCGAAACAGCATCACCACCGGCATCAGGTAGACGAAGCTCGGCAGCGTTTGCAGCGTATCAATCAGCGTGCCGACGATGCGGTGCAGGCGGTCGTTGTGGGCCGCCAGGATGCCGATCGGGATGCCGATAAGGCAGGCGATCAACACCGACAGGCCGCACAAATACAGCGTCACCATCGCCTTGGCCCACAGGCCGTTCAGTGCAATGAACGCCGTCAATGCGCCGCTCAGCAGGCCGAGCCGCCAGCCGCCCAGCCGCAGCCCGGCCACCGCCGCTGCCGCCACCACCGCAACCCACGGCAGCGACAGTAAAAACCGTTTCAGCGGTATCATGATATTCAGCAGCCAGGCATTTTTGATGCTTTCGAGCAGGTCGAAATAGTTGACATTGATATGGCGCACCAGATCGCCCCAGAATGAGCCGGTGGTGAGCTGCCAGGCGTCGGGGTAGGCATGTATCCCCGGCAGCAGCAGGCCGAGCAGCCAGGTCAGCGTGACCAGCGACACAAACACCAGCGTGCGCGGGTGTTGTGCCCAGCGGTGGCGCGGCGTGGCGCGAGGCGCGGACGGCGGTCGGGCGGCAACCGCCTGACTCAGCCGATCGAGGGCGATGGCCAGCAGGGTGATGGCGATGCCCGATTCTATCCCGGCGCCGATCTGAAGCCGTTTTAACGCCGTCAGCACGTCGTAGCCCAGGCCGCCGGCGCCGATCATCGACGCGATGATGACCATGTTCAGCGACAGCATCACCACCTGATTGACCCCGACCATCAGCGAATGGCGGGCCGACGGCAGCAGCACCTTGTACAGCAGTTGGCGCCGCGTGCAGCCGCACATGATGCCCGCCTGCACCACCTCATCGCTGACCTGAGCGAGTGCCAGCATCGTCACCCGCACCATCGGCGGCATGGCATAAATAATGGTTGCGATGATCGCCGCGACCGGGCCGAAGCCGAACAGCAGCAGTACCGGCACCAGATACGCGAACACCGGCACCGTCTGCATCAAATCGAGCAGCGGCGTCAACGCCGTTTTGAAGCGCGGCGAGCGGTAGCCGGCGATGCCCAGCAGCAAGCCGCCGGCCACCCCGACCGGCGCGGCAATGGCGATTGAGCTCAAGGTCAGCATCGCGCTGTCCCATTGGCCGAAAACCACCAGGTAGCAAAAACAGCCGCCGACCAGCAGCGCCAATCGCCAGCCGCTGGCGTAGTGCCCGAACAGCATCGCCCCGGCAATCAGCGCGACCCAGGACAGACGCGGCAGCAGCTCGACGGCATAGCTGCCGGTGCCGCGCAAAAATCCGGTGGCCAGCAGGCTGCGCACCAGCCAGTACGGCTGCTCGATCAGCCATGCCAGTGCCCGGGTCAGCTCCTTGAAGGTGAACAGGCCGAGATCGAACCGGTTGATCAGCCATTGCATCAACGCCGACAGCCAGACATTCAGCGGCAATTGCCACTCGCGCGGATAGGCAAATGCCCACGGCACCTGCTCGCGGCCGACCGGCAGCAAAACCGCCAGCAGTATTACGGCGGCGCATACAACGCCCCACCGGCTACGGCGCAGGCGCAAGCGGAGTGGCGTGTTCACCTCATTGTCGGATGGCGATGCCGGCGGCGGTTCCGGTCGCCTGCGGGGGCAGGGCGCCGGTCGTGCACGGCGCGTGCCGTATCGCATTCGGAGTCAGGCTGTCGGTCGCGTCGATCGGGCTTGCGGGCGGGTTATCGGCATTGGGCATCGAGCGCGTGCCCGCCGACGCATTGACAGCGCCGGCGGCCATCAACCCGAACCGGCACCGAACCGGTAGCCGGCATTCGGCGGTGAATGGTACGCCGATGCCGCCGGTTACCGCGCGGCACGGATGCACGGCCAGCGGCAAAACCGGGCTACTCGACCCAGGCTTTCCACACGGCTTCGTTTTGCGTCATCCAGTTGGCCACCGTGTCTTCGACCGATTTGCCCTCGAGGTCAACCTCGACAATCATCTGGCTCATCGCGGCGTTGTCGATGCGAAACTGCCGCACCGCTTTATACGCCCCCGGCCATTTCGCCGCGCCGTCTTTCCAGCCGACTTTCTTGATCCAGCCGAACGGTTTGCCGCAATCATAGGCCAGCTGTGGGTTCATGCCCCAGCCGGGGTCGTTGTAGCAGGCATCGGTATACTCGGGAAACTCGACCCATTCACCGTCATATTTTGCCACCGCCCAATGTGGCGCATAGATCCACAGCAGGATCGGCGCCTGGCGTTGAATGGCCGACTCCAGCTCGGCAAACAGTGCCGCGTCGGTGCCGGCATGCACCACTTCATAATCGAGCCCCAGCGCTTCGACCCGCTCATCATCGAACCCGGCCCAGGTGACCGGCCCGCCCAGATACCGGCCCTTGGGCGCGGTGTCGGCGGTGGCGAATACCTCCGCGCAATCGTTCAGCGCCTGCCAGTCCGGCAAGCCGGGGCATCGCTGCTTCATATACGACGGATACCACCACTCCTCTTTCGCATCCATGCCGGTTTCACCGAGATCGACCGTTTTGCCGGTGGCCAAAGACGCTTCCATCGCCTGTTTGCCGGTGGTTTCCCACATTTCCATCGCAATGTGCAAATCGCCCGACTCGAGGCCGGCAAACTGCGCGATATAGTCGGCCTGCACATACTCGACGTTGTAGCCGGCGCGTTGCAGCACTTCCCCCATGATATTGGTGGTAATGTACTGCCCGGTCCAGTCGTGGATAGTGAGCCTGATCGGATCGGTAGACTCGACCTGCGCACTCGCCGGCAGCGCTATCGCCAGCGGCAAAACAATCGCCAGGCAGGACAGGCATTTGGGTAAAACGGCATATTTTTTCATGTTCGATTTTTCCTCGCATTGCAGATTTGGCGGGTGCCGACGTGAAAGACGGCGGCACGGGTGCGTGCTGTTATCGCAAATTCTCGGTGCGCTGTCAACATCCTGTATGGATTGGTGGATTTACCCCGAAGTTGCAACCGGCAGGTCACGTGCCTGCCGCCGGGCCGTTTAATCCCCTCCTGGTGCATTTCGGGGTTGCATTCACCCACCCATACAACATACTTGTATTATCCGGGTTTTCGTATAGGGTATCCCGGTCGGCAACGCAAGCGGTTGCTCGATAACCAATCAATGTGGAGGATTAAATGAAAACCATGCGGAAGATACACGCGGTTCGCGCCTTGTTTGCGGCGGCTTTTTTGTTGGTTTCGTCGGCGTTGGTACAAAGCAATTTGGCCAAGTCGGGCGTGTTTAAGATGGCCGGTACTTCGGAGCATATTTATGTCGATCAAAATGCGCTGAAGGCAGATGCCATTCGCGAAACATTGAAGCGCATCACCCTGCCTGAGGGGTTCAATATCGAACTCTATGCATTGGTGCCCGACGCGCGTCACATGGCGATGGCACCGCAGGGCACAGTGCTGTTTGTCGGCACCAGAAAGAAAAAGGTGTGGGCGGTGATGGACCGCAACCGCGACGGCGTCGCCGATGAAGTGAAGGATTTCGCGCCGTCGATTGAGATGGATGTACCCAATGGCGTCGCATTCACTAACGACGGCTTTCTGTATGTCGCCGAACGCAACCGCGTAATGATGTATCCGGCAGCGGAGTTTTTTCAGGAAAGCCCGGATGTGGCTGCGGTTCCGATTGTGCCGCAGGGCGAGTTGATTCCGGTCGATGAAGAAAGCTACAACCACACCGCCCGTGTGGTGAAAGTCGGGCCGGATGACAAACTCTACATCTCGCTCGGGCAACCGTTCAATGTTGCGCCGGCGGAGAAACTGGACTTATACACAAAAACGGGCATCGGCGGCATTATCCGCATGAACCGCGATGGCTCCAACCGTGAGGTCTATACTTACGGTGTGCGCAATTCGGTCGGTCATGACTTCCACCCGGAGACCGGCGAGTTGTGGTGGACGGATAATCAAGTCGATGGCATGGGCGATGACATTCCGCCCGGTGAAATCAACCGCCAGACTGCGAAGGGGCAGCATTTTGGCCACCCGTGGTTCGGCGGCGGCAAGGTGCGCACCCATGAGTACAGAGGGCAGAAAGTGCCGGTTGATGTGGTCCATCCGGTGGTCGAGACGGTCGCGCATGCAGCCGATCTGGGCATGACTTTTTACACCGGCAAGATGTTTCCTGCGCAATACAAAAACGCGATATTCTCCGCCCAGCACGGTTCGTGGAACCGCACAACGCCGATCGGCGCGCGCGTGATGGTCACCTTTATCGATTCCAAAGGTCACGCCAGGATCGCGCCATTCGCCGAAGGCTGGCTGAATAAAAACGGCGGATACGACGGTCGCCCGGTTGATGTCGCGCAGATGAAAGACGGCTCGCTGCTGGTCTCCGATGACTTCGCCGGCGCGATCTACCGCATCACTTATTCTTCACAATAGACATGCCTCGCGCGCTTCGGTGCATGGGCAACCTTTTCTTTTTTGCGAGCAATGCGTTTTTTTCATCGACTGTTTGCCGTCGCCGTATTTTACGCTGCCGTGAATGTTGCGTCGGCACAAGACCTGGAAGCCGGAAAAATCCTTTCACACCGGTGCTCGGTTTGTCACGGCAAACAAGGAATCTCGCGCGACCCGGAAGTGCCGCATCTCGCCGGTCAACCGGTGATTTACCTCGAGAAAAGCTTGACCGATTTCATCCGCGGCAACCGCCAGGACCGGCGAATGGATTTGATTGTAAAGAGCTTGAGCAAAGAGGATGTGAAGGCATTGGCGGCATGGTATGCATCGTTGTCGCGCACCCCGGATAAATAGCGCGATTGGCGGCGCTGGTGTCTGCCGCCAACCCAAAGTCGAACATAGCGCTGACAAACGGTTTTGGCGTATTGAGCCGCGTTGATTCGGGCTGCCCGGCACTTGCAGGGGCACGAGCACGGGACCTGCATCGCTTACTGATTTTGGCCGCCCTGTGGGGGGGAGTTACACCTCCCAAACCTATAGCGAGCCAGTCTCGGAGCGTCCACACAATGTGCTTGAGGTTGTTAATGTGCTTATGGTGTTGGCGTATTTCGATTTATTATGGCAGTATGCCGATTCACCCATATTAAACGGAGAGAGTTCATGACGAAGAAACTGCCGGGCGCATTGCTCGCCTGTACTCTGACTATTGCGCTGGTCACGCTGCCGGTGGCGGCGAAAACCCTGCACATGCACAACGGCGGAGACCCGTCATCGCTGGACCCGCACAAAGTGTCGGGCGACTGGGAAAACCGCATTGTCGGTGATTTGTTTGAAGGGCTGGTGACCGAAGGCCCGCGCGCATACCCGGTTGCCGGCATGGCGGAGCGATGGGAGGTTTCGGACGATGGGCTGGTCTATACTTTTTATTTGCGGGACGCCAGGTGGTCGGACGGTGAGCCGGTGACCGCGCACGACTTTGTCTTCGCATTACGGCGATTGATGGACCCGAAAACGGCGGCGAAATATGCGTGGCTTCAGTTTCCGATTAAAAACGGCGAGGCGATCAACGCCGGCAAAAAAGAAGTGAGCGAGTTGGGCGTGAAGGCGGTAAACGACCGCACTTTTCGCATCACGCTGCAAAATTCGGTGCCCTATTTCCTTGGCGCGCTGACGCACTACACCGCTTACCCCATTCCCCGCCATGTATATGACCGGCATGGTGACAACTGGGTGAGGCCGGAAAACATTGTTTCCAACGGCCCTTACAAGGCGGTGGAATGGGTTCCCGGTTCGCATGTGCGCTCGGTGGTTAATTCAATGCATCATGCCGCCGACCGGCTGGATATTGACGAGGTAATTTATTATGCGCTGGAAGACAACTCGGCCGCATTAAAGCGCTACGAAGCCGGCGAGTTTGATATTTTGACGGCGTTTCCCACCGATCACATTGACCGCTTGCGCGCCGAGCGCCCGGACGAACTTTTTATCGCACCGTTTCAGGGGCTTTATTATTATGTCTTCAATCACAACACGCCCGCGTTGAAAGATGTGCGCGTGCGCGAGGCGCTTTCCATGGCGATCAACCGCGAGATCATTGTGGAGAAAATTATCGGCACCGGCGAAATCGCTGCGTATTCATGGGTGCCGCCGGGCATGGACAATTCCCGAACGCCCTATCAGGCGAAATGGAAAGACACGCCCTACGGCGAGCGCCTGCAACACGCCAGACAACGGATGACCGAGGCCGGCTACAGCCCGGACAATCCACTCAAACTGGCGCTGCGCTACAACACCGATGAAAACCACAAACGGGTGGCAGTCGCTATCGCCGGTATGTGGAAGCCGCTAGACGTGCGCGTCGAGCTGATCAACTCCGAGGTCAAGGTGCACTACGATGACCTGACGGAAAACACCGGTTTTGACATCGCCCGCGCCGGCTGGCTGGCGGACTACAACGACCCGGTGAACATGCTGGAACTGCTGTCGCCCGACAGTCCGTACAATTACGGACGCTGGCACAACGAAGAGTTCGGCGAGTTGATGTCGCAGGCGGAAAAAGAAAGCGACCTGGAAAAACGCGCCGATTTGTTTTTGCAGGCAGAGCAGATTGCGATTGACCACTCGGCGGCGATACCGATTTATTATTATGTGTCGCGCAACATTGTCTCGCCGAAAATTCGCGGATTCGTCAACAACGCCCGCGATATTCACCGCACCCGCTATCTGACAAAGTCGGAATAACACTCGCCCCGTTATCACGGACGTAAGGGAAGCAGGCGATGTTGCGCTACGCTTTGCGGCGGTTGATGACCGCCCTGCCGGTGGCGTTCATCGCCGTGAGTGCCTGCTTTTTTATGTTGCGCCTGGCGCCCGGTGGGCCGTTTGATGAAGAACGCCCGCTGCCCAGACAAATCCGTGAAAATCTGGAGCAGCACTATCACCTGGACCGCCCATTGTTAGAGCAATACGTCCTGTATCTCGGCAGACTGGTGCGCGGAGACCTGGGGCCTTCGTTTACCGATTACACCTACACGGTCAACGAAAAAATCAGCAAGGGGCTGCCCTACACATTGGAGCTGGGCGGGTGGGCGCTTTTGGGCGGTACGCTGATTGGGATTCTTTGTGGAATTTACTCCGCCTTGCGCCCCGGGAGACCGTTGGAAACCGGTGTCACCGTTTTTGTTCTCGCCGGTTTGGTCATACCGAATTTCCTCGTCGGTCCGCTGTTGCAGGAGTATGTCGGCAAACACGTTGACTGGCTGAAAATTGGCGGTTGGGGGGACGGCGGCTGGGCATATCTGATGCTACCGGTGATTGTGCTGTCATTGCCGCATGCGGCGCGCGTGTCGCGACTGATGCGCGGTGCGCTACTGGAAGTGATGAACGTAAATTTTGTGCGGGTCGCTCGGGCAAAAGGGCTGGGTGAAGGCGCGGTGATTTTCCGCCATGCGGTGCGTCCGGCACTGTCGCCGGTAGTGTCCTATCTCGGACCGGCTGCCGGCTATTTGCTCACCGGCTCCATTGTGGTGGAAAACATCTTCGGACTGCCGGGCGTGGGGAAATTTTTTATTGATGCGGCGCTCAGCCGGGACTACGGCATGGTGCTTGGCACCGTGGTGTTTTATCTGTTTCTCATTCTCGCGCTCAATCTGGTAGTTGATATGCTGTATGCGCTGCTCGACCCGCGCGTCCGTCACCGATGATGTTCGGCAGCTGGCGGCGGACGAAAGAAGACGCGGCGCGCGGCCCCTGGCGGCAGGCCGCACGGCGTTTCGCCGATTCGCCGATGGCAATGACGGCGGCGGGGGTGTTGTTGACGCTGGCGTTGGCGGCGATTGTCGTGCCATTTTTGCTGCCGCACACGTACGACGACATTTTTTGGGACAAAATCAAGGCCGGCCCGACGTTGGATGGCGGGTTTCATATTTTCGGTTTTGACGTCAACGGACGCTGTCTGTTTGCACGCACTTTGCTGGGGCTGCGCGTATCCCTGCAAGTCGCCCTCATTGCCACCGCCGTTTCGGTTGCGGTCGGTGTCGCCTACGGTGCGGCGGCGGGATATTTTGGTGGCCGAGTGGATGAAGCGATGATGCGCTTTGTGGATATCCTCTACGCGCTGCCCTACATTCTTTTTGTGATTTTGCTGATGGTCATTTTTGGTCGTCACGAGATTCTTTTGTACCTCGGCATCGGGTTGTTGGAATGGATCACGATGGCGCGCATTGTGCGCGGACAAACCCTCAGTCTGCGCGAGCGAGAGTTTGTCGAGGCGGCGCGCGCGGCGGGGCTTTCTTCGACGGCGATTATTTTTCGCCACATCGCCCCCAATCTGGTCGGCCCCGTGGTCATTTATGCCGCGTTGACCGTGCCGGAAATCATGCTGACCGAAAGTTTTCTTTCTTATCTGGGGTTTGGCGTACAGGAGCCGCGCACTTCGCTGGGCGTACTGATCAGCGAAGGTGCGGACAAACTGGGGATTTATCCGTGGATGCTGGCGTTCCCGGGGGCGGTGCTGTCTTGCGCCCTGCTGAGTCTGATTTTTATCGGCGACGGGTTGCGCGATGCGCTGGACCCGCAGCACAAAACGTAATCGCATATCGCGCATGCCGTCGCCCTTGCTTTCCGTGCGCAATGTAACCGTCCGCCACCGGCGCGACGGGCGTGACATTGCGGTAGTGCGTGATTTGTCATTTGACTTGTTTCCCGGCGAGGCGTTGGCGATCGTCGGCGAATCCGGAAGCGGAAAAACGCAGCTGTTTTTATCACTGCTGGGGCTTTTATCGCCCGGCGGTCGGGCGGAAGGAAGCGCGCTGTATCGCGGTCGCGATCTGCTGGCAATGGACCGGCGTACGCTCGACGAGTTGCGCGGCGGCGAGCTGGCAATGATTTTTCAAGACCCGATGACCGCGCTGAACCCGTCCATGCGCCTGGTAACACAATTGACCGAAGGTCCGCGTCGGCGCATGAAGTGGACGCGCGCAGAAGCGCGCAAAAAGGCGGCAGCCATGCTGGAGCTGGTAGGCGTGCCGGACGCAGCACAGCGGCTTTCGACCTATCCGCACGAATTGTCCGGCGGACTGCGACAGCGCGCTGTCATCGCCATGGCGCTTTTGTGCGAACCGACGCTACTCGTCGCCGATGAACCCACCACCGCTTTGGATGCGACCGTGCAGGCGCAGATTATCGCCCTGTTGGCAAAACTGCGCGAACAATTTTCGCTGGCAACAGCGATTATCACCCACGATTTGGCGGTGGTGGCGGGGTTATGCGACCGCATGCTGGTCATGTACGCCGGCCGCGCGATGGAAATCGGCCCGGTCAGCGAAGTGCTTTCCACTCCGCGCCATCCTTACACCGCGGGGCTGATGGCATCCACGCCGCGGCTGGAAACCGCCCGCCCCGGTGTGCGCCTGCCGGTCATTTCCGGACACCCGCCGGAACCCGGGACGCAAGAGAGCGGTTGCCCGTTTGCGGCGCGCTGTCCCTTTGTCATGCCGCGTTGCCATACCGAGTGTCCGGAGTTGTCGCCGCGCGGAACAAACCGCTATGCCGCATGCCATCGGGAGGAAGAAATTTCCATCGCGGCCTTTCACGCCCGCCCGGATGACACCCGACTCTCGCCGCCTGCTCCCGTCGCATGATGACAAATCCGCTACTACGGGCGGAAAATCTAACCGTCACCTATAAGGCGCGCGTCGGTTTTTTTGTGCAACGGTCGTTGCACGCGCTTTCACAGGTTTCCTTTGACCTTGCCAAAGACGAAACACTGGGCATTGTGGGCGAATCCGGTTGTGGTAAATCCACACTGGCGCGTGCGGTGATGTTTTTGATACGCCCTGCCGGCGGGCGCGTACTGCTGGACGGCGAGGATTTGTCTGTCCTGCCTTCGCGTGAGCTGCAAAAACGGCGACGCATCATGCAAATAATTTTTCAAGATCCGTTGGCGTCGTTAAACCCGCGTATGACCGCATGCGACATTGTGGCGGAACCGCTGCGCGTGTTTGCCCCCGAACTAACGGTGGCGGCGCGGCGCGAGCGGGCGCTGGAATTGATGGACAAAGTAGGCCTTCCACAGTCGGCGGCGGTGCGCTATCCGCACGAGTTTTCCGGTGGGCAAGCGCAACGCATCGGCATCGCGCGGGCGCTGATTTTGGCGCCGCGGCTTTTGGTGTGCGATGAACCGGTGTCGGCGCTGGATGTTTCGGTGCAGGCGCAAATTTTGAATTTGCTCACCGACATTCGCGCACAACAAAAACTGGGGATGCTGTTTATCAGCCACGACTTGTCGGTGGTGCGCGCATCAAGCGGGCGGGTCATGGTTTTATATCTGGGGCGGGTCATGGAAACGGGCGCTGCGGATAACCTGTTTCGCGCGCCGCTGCACCCCTACACGCGCGGACTGCTGGCAAGCGCGCCGCCCCTGGATGCCAACGCCGCGCGCGCATGGAAGCCGCCGACCTTGTCCGGCGAACCGCCGTCACCGCTTTCGCCGCCGTCCGGTTGCGTCTTTCGCGGACGCTGTCCGCACGCCAAATTGCAATGCGCCGAACAAATCCCGTTACTGGAAGACGCCGGCGACAATCGTCAGGTCGCCTGCATCCGCTGGCGCGAAATTTCCTGAATGCACCCCGCTCTGATATTTTCTGACGATATATGATCATCTCATGATAGTTTTATGCTATCAATCTATGCGTTTTGTGTGGGTGCTTCGATTCGCTGGAAGTCTCTCAATCCAGTATAGGAGCCTGCCGGTGATAAACCGGAGGAAGGGGGGAATGGCGTCAAGTCATCATGGCTCTTATAGGCAGGGCTGCCCACCTGCTACAATGGCCGGTACAGAGGGTCGCGAGAGCAAGCCAATCCCGGAAAACCGGTCGTAGTCCGGATTGGTGTCTGCAACTCGGCTCCATGAAGTCGAAATCGCCGGGAACCGTGGGTCAGAATGCCGCGGTGAATATGTTTCCGGGGCTTGTACACACCGTCCGTCACACCATGGGAGTGGGCTGTGCCAGAAGTGGCTGGCTTACCTTCGAGGGAGCGGTTACTACGGTATGGTTCATGGCTGGGGTGAAGCCGTGACACGGTAGCTCCGGGGGAGCCTGGGGCTGGGTTACTTTCTATATCAAATAGAGATTTTCGTTTCGGAGTGTCCACACAATTGGTTTGGTTTATAATCACTGCCATCTTGCAACTTCAATCGGAGAAAATCCATGAAAAAAACCAGCGTCGACATCAGGCGAGAGATTATTGAAACCTGTATTAAAATGAACGATATGGGAATTAACCAAGGTACTTCCGGCAACGTGAGTGCGAGAGTAGATGGTGGGATTTTGGTCACCCCATCGGCTGTTCCATATGAGGCGATGAAGCCGGACAGCATTGTTTTTGTTGATTGGGAGGGCGGACGCGAGGGCGATGGTGTTCCGTCGACCGAATGGCGGTTTCACCTTGATATAACCCGAAAGCGCGAGGATGTCAACGCCATAGTGCATACGCATTCCATGTATGCATCAATTCTATCTATTCGGGGCGAGAGTATCCCTGCGGTGCATTACATGATCGCCGCTGCTGGTGGGCCGACAATTCGTTGCAGCGACTACAAAACATTTGGCACCCCCGGCTTGTCTGAGCAAGCTCTCACCGCACTTGATGGGAGGAATGGGTGCTTACTTGCAAATCACGGTGTCATAGCCACCGGCCCTAGTATCGCAAAAGCCTTGTGGCTTGCAAAAGAGATTGAAGTGCTGGCGCAGCAGTATGTATTCTCAAAATTACTCGGAGGTCCGAATCTGCTACCCGATAATGAGATCATGCATGTTGTTGAGAAGTTTCGTGACTACGGATTAAAATCGTGAGCACAAAGTGGGTATGAGCAGGTTTTCCATTTTGTCGCTGGACCGGCCATGGGTATGGCTTGCTCCGCTTGTTTGTGTGCTTGCCGTATTCACGTTGTTTCCGTTTTTCTACAACATCTACCTGAGTTTCCACGAGTTTAATTCATTCAGGCGAAGTTTCACTTTCGTCGGGTTTGACAACTGGCGCGGCATGTTTGAAGACGAGCAAATGTGGCGGGCTTTCGGTGTGAACATCATTTATTTAGTAGTTTGCTTAGTAGTGCAATTCGTGCTTGGTTTGGGCATCGCTATACTAATCAACACTGACAGCGCCGGCTATAGCATTATTAGAAGCCTGCTGCTTTTGCCGTTGGTGGTGCCGCCGGCGGTGGTTGGCATGATGTTTTTGTTAATGGAAGATTCGCAATTTGGAGTGCTGTCGTGGATGTTGCAGTGGCTGGGATTGATTGCACCCGGCGCACCACTTTTAACATCACCCAAAACCGCTTTGGTCGGCGTTATGCTTGCTGATATTTGGCAGTGGACGCCGTTTATGGTGTTGATCATGTTGGCTGGATTGCACGCCTTGCCGAGAGAGCCATTTGAGGCGGCTATGATTGATGGTGCAAGATTCCGCCATGTGTTATTGCATTTAACCTTGCCGATGCTACGACCGATTATTGCCGTGGCGGTTCTTATCCGAGGCATTGATTTGTTTCGGATGTTTGATTATGTTTTTGTTATGACATCTGGTGGTCCCGGTATCGCCACGCAAACTTTAAGCTTTTATACATGGAAGCAGAGCTTTTCGTTCGTGAAATGGGGTTATGCGGCGACGCTGAGTTTGTTCGCCCTGATTTTTTTAATCGTGGTTGCAAATATATTTATTAAGGCGGCCAGGGTTAAATGGTGATCACTAAGCCGCAAATCTGGCAGCGTTTGTTGCGCGCCACAATAGCGTGGTTTGTGGTTGTGGCTTTTATGTTTCCACTTTACTGGTGGGTTTCTGTCTCGTTACGGGTCGATCAGGACATATTTAACAAACCGCCAAAATTATTTGTGCCGGATGTAACCTTTAAGTCCTACAAAGTAGTGTTGCTTGGAATATCGCCATCCTCAACATCAATTGAAAAAGGCGGTGCTGTGCATTGGGGCGAAAGCAGTTCAACTTTTGCCTTGCCAGTTCTTTTGGATAGTGTTTATATCAGCATTGCAAGCACAATTGTCACTGTCATAATTTCAGTTTTGGCTGCGTACGCGCTATCGCGAATGCGTTTTTCTGGCCGGCATCATTTTGTTTTTTGGATTTTGTCGACTCGCATGATGCCGCCGGTAGCAGTAGCCCTTCCGATGTTTTTTTTATATCGCGAGTTTGGCCTGATCGACACATATACTGGAGCGATTCTGATTCACGCGCTGATGAATTTACCATTGGCAGTGCTACTACTCAAAAGTTTTATCGATGACATTCCAAAAGAAATTGACGAGGCTGCAATGTTGGATGGAGCGTCACGCCTGACTGTTTTTATGCAGTTGGTCGTGCCATCTATGCGTGGTGGCATTGCAGCGACCGCTGTGTTGTGTTTTATTTTTAGTTGGACAGAATTTCTATTCATACTTTCACTCACGCAAGCCAAAGTGAATACAGTACCAGTTGCAGCATCAACTTTTGTCACATCAACTGGCACCGCTTGGGGTTACATGGCGGCGCTAACCTGTGCTGCTATTCTGCCATCGTTCATATTTATTGTGCTGGTACAAAAGCATTTGGTTAGAGGGCTGACGCTTGGGTCTTTAAAGTAAGAGTGCTGCAAATAATATTTAATATATCCACAGGTGCATTGAGCAGAATCTGCTTCCAAAGAACTTAAGTTTTCCATTGCTTTTTAAACTCTATATGGTGTACGTTTTATGCTGTTCGATAACGATATTTGGCGGACATTCAGAAACTTGCATGGTTGGTGTGGCTAGCCATTTTTGTTAAATATACTTATAACACGGCATAAGGTGGATTTATAGGTGGTATTATCAAGGTGGCGGCTATATGCTATGCTCGATTTACGTTAGGCAATAGTGCCTGGCGTGTTGATGCCCGAGAGGGTGGGGAGGTAATTATGAAAGCGATTAATATGCAACATTTGGCAAAACTTACTGAGAAACTTGTCTGCGGTAAAATCAGTCGCAGAGATTTTCTACGACAATCCGCTGTGTTGGGATTTGTTGCTGGTGGTGCCGGTCTTTTTGGTGGTTTAGCGAATCGCTCATTCTCGCCAATATCAGCGGCGCATGCTGCCAACGAGGGCGAGCAGTCGCCTGAGATTACGGCCTGGCTGAAAGACGTCGGCCGAGGGTTCAAAGGCAAAGATATCACCATAAAATATGCCACTGAAGCCACGCCACCGAGCCAGGTTTTGTCCACGTTGGTGAAGAATGACTTTACCAAATATACTGGCATTGAGGTTCAGGTGGAGATCGTGCCGCTTGAACAAGTGCTGCAAAAACTGACCCAAGACGTTGCTGGCGGTATTGGATCTTATGATCTTTACTATCTCGATCAGAGTTGGATGGCTTCATTCTCGAACGACACCGTCGATCCACGCGAGATCTACCGCAATAAGCCCGACCTTGCGATGCCAGATTATGATTTTGATGATTTTCTGGCACCGCTTACCGAAGGAATCAGCATGTTTCGCGGTAAAATGGTCGGAGTGCCTTTCGATATTCCGATTTTTATCGTGATGTATCGCAAGGATATCTACGATAAATTGGGACTGAGTGCGCCGACTACTTATACCCAGTATCTTGACAACGCCCGTGCAATTCAAGCTGAATACGGTGGAAAATTATTCGGCACAACTGGGCAGATGAAAAGCGGTCATTATAGCCTGGAGTGCGACTGGACTAATTGGCTATGGGGGCATGGCGGTTCCATATTCTCGCCCGATGGCAAGTTTTCTGGCAACGACCAACGTGGAATTGATGCAATGGAATACTGGACTCGTCTTAAAGAAAACATGCCACCTGATGTCCTGAACTGGACTTGGGATGGCGAGTTTACTTCAATGGCGCAAGGTTTGGCTGCACAGGTTTATTCGTGGGGCGAGTTTTTTCCGGGTCTGGATAATCCAGAAAACTCAAAAGTGTCAGGGCTTCTGGAGCCATCATTACCACTAAGGCCTTCGCGTGAGTTGCGCAAGGCAAGCGAGGCAGGTCATGGGGAGATACCAGGCACCGCTCACCAAGGAGGTAGCGCGTTAGCTATATCTAGATACTCGAAAAATCTTGATGCGGCTTGGGTTTTCGCGCAATGGGGATCGTCCGCAGATATGAATATTCGCGTCTCGTTGTTGGGTGGCGGTGCGAGTCCGATGCGACGTAGCACTTACGAAGACCCGCGGATACTCGCCAAAGCACAACCGGGTGCAGGAACGACGCGACACTTCGATGTTACCCGCAAGGCAATAGAGGGTTACATGGGGTCGGAGCCAGACCACCCGGCTTGGGCTGAGGTTTCAAACGGTGTGATCCCGGTTGAACTGGGACGCTTTTTTGCTGGTGACTATACATCGCCCAAAGAAGTGTTGGATGTAATTTCCAAAGGCGTTGATAAAGCCTTTTCGCGTTACTAACCGGGCTTTGTTTATCTGTGATGTTTGAAAGCGCCGGGGGTTGTATTGCCCCCGGCGTATTTTTCGAGTCGATAATAAATGGAAAAGTTCATACTTGGAGTTGACATTTCAACCACTGCCGCTAAAGTTGTGGCATGGAGTAGTTCAGGGGCTAATCTCGGCACAGGAAGATGCGATATTCCGCTAAATACGCCGGCGCCCGGCATTTATGAACAAGACCCAGTCCATTGGTGGGGGGCTTTTATCACCGCGATTTCTGAATTAAGCAAGATATTGGATGTGGGTAATGCAATCGCTTTGGCGATTTCAAATCAGCGAGAGACCGTGGCGTTTTTGACCAACAATGCGGATTCTGTGGCACCAGCCATTGTTTGGCTGGACGAGCGAGCTCGTGATGAGGTTGACGAATTTGCCGAGAAGATCGGCGCAGACAAAATCCACCGCATAACTGGTAAGCACAAAGACATAACGCCAGTGGTTTATCGGTTGGCTTGGATGCGAAAGCACGAACCAAAAATCTGCAGCGACATTCAAGTAATAAGCGATGTACAGGGATTTCTGGTTAAACGATTAACTGGCGTATTCAAAACCAGTTGGGCGAGTGCTGATCCGATGGGTTGCTGGAATATCACAGACAAATGCTGGTCCAATGAAATTCTTAGCGAGTTGGGTTGGAGCGACAGTATTTTTCCGCATGCCGAAAAACCTGGAACACCGCTCGGGGAAATAAATGCAGAAGCCGCGTCGCAGACCGGGCTTCCGCAAGGAATACTGGTTATTGCAGGCGGTGGCGATGGACAATGCGCCGGACTTGCAATGGGGGTTGTGAGTGCCAGCACTGCGTATGTCAATATAGGAACTGCGGTAGTTTGCGGTGCACATCACAGCAAATACGTATATGGTGATGCGTGGCGCACCATGACTTCAATGAGCGGCGATGGATATATCATGGAGAGTTGTCTGCGGTCTGGCACGTTTCTTTTAAACTGGCTTGTAGGAGAAATATTTGCTGGCAAAAATGGCGGTGAATTCGACGCTCTCGAGTCACAAGCCGCAAGTTTGCCGGCTGGTTCAGATGGTGTGCGAGTGTTGCCGTATTGGTCTGGGGCTATGAATCCGCATTGGGATACAAGCGCACGAGGTGCGATTTTTGGCCTTGGTGGAAGTCATGGGCGAGCGCATCTTTATCGTGCAGTTATGGAAGGGATTGCGCTCGATCAAGCAGATTGCATGCGTATGATTGAACGCGACACTGGCGTGTCGGTCAAGCAGTATTATGTGGTTGGCGGTGGCGCACAAAGCGATATGTGGTGCCAGATTTTTGCCGATTGCTTTGATCGATTAGTATGTAGAACCGACACCATTGAAGCATCAGCACTGGGGGCTGGAATGGTGGCTGCGGCTGGTGCCGGGTTGTTTCCATCGATACTTCAATCTTGCAAAAACATGTGTGGTAAGATAACCGCGAGTTTTGAACCCGGATGTAATGCTGGTGAGTATAAACATCTACTAAACGCCTACACTGAACTTTATCCGGCAGCAAAATCAGTTGCCATGTCAACAGCGAGCACATAACCGCGTAACATGAATACACAACCCAACTATCTTGGGGTGTTGCACGAATTGGTTTCTGGAACATGGCAAGACGCGGATTCTGGCGCACGCCTGACCATTCCGATAAAATCCATTGAAATCCGCGATACGCTGGATGGTATTGAGGGCGAATTGATTCGATCGTTGCACGGCAAGGGAAAAATCCTCGTCGTCTGTGACCAGATAACCGAGGGGATTTTAGGTAGCCGTGTAGCCGCCAGTATAGGTGGATGCTGTGATTTACTGGCATTGCACAATCCTAAGTCGACCATGGAAGGTGTAAAAGAATTGCAACACCTGACTCGAAATGCAGATATTTTGGTTGCGGTGGGGTCCGGCACGGTTAGCGATTTAATTAAATACGCATCCTTTCTCAGTAAAAAAACCTACTCGGTATTCCCAACTTCTCCAATGAATGCGTACACTACGGGCACTGCATCAATTACGCAGGGTGGTACAAAGCGCTCGTTGCCGGCGCATAGTGCAAAGGGTGTATTCGTAGATCTTAAAATTCTTTCCGACTGCCCAAAGCAGTTAGTTAATAGTGCATTATCCGATGTAGTATGTCGCTCAACTGCACAAGTTGACTGGCTATTGTCGCAAGCTTTTTGGGATACGCCGTATAGCAAAATTCCATACACTCTTCTTGCATATGACGAAGAATCTCTTTTTGCCAACGCCCAGCATCTGCATGAACGCGACTTTGATGTGTTGGCGTCGCTGGTTCGAACTTGTGCTTTGAACGGTCTTGGCAGTGCAGTTGTCGGCACGACACACCCAGGCAGTATGGCTGAACATATGGTTTCGCATTACTTGGACATGTTTGCAGGTGATAAACATCCAGGAACCCTGCACGGTGAACAAGTTGGTGTTACCTCATTATCAATCTCACGAATACAGAACAAAATTCTGCATTCAAATACGCCACCTCAACTGCAATATACTAAGCGCAATAATCATTTCTTCGCCACTAAATTTGGTTCGCAAGGAACATCAGAATTCGCTGCATGTTATGCAAAAAAAGAATTTACCAGGGATTTGGTTTACAAGTGGAATGTACATCTCGCTGACAACTGGGATGAATTCGTAGTACCGCTTCGCAATGTTATGTTAAGCGTGAAAGAAATTTCAGCACCTTTGGTAGCTGCCGGTGCCCACATGACGCCTGGCGATTTGGGTTTTGATGCGGAGTTTTATATTGATGCGATTAAGTATGGGAGGTTTATTCGTGACCGTTTCACGATTCTGGATGTTGCCGATGACTGTGGCATTCTCGAAAGTATGGAGTTTTGAATCATGTCTCAAGTAGTTTGTAGCCGTATCTCAAAGCACTATGGCAACTCTATTGTGCTGGACAAAGTGGATTTAGAGGTTACTGACGGCGAATTTTTGGTAATGCTAGGACCTTCCGGGTGTGGTAAGTCCACGCTGTTGAGAATCATAGCAGGATTAGAAAAACAAACCAGCGGAGATGTTTTTATTGGTGACAAGAATGTGAGCGAGATACATCCTCGTGAGCGTGGTGTTGCGATGGTATTTCAAAATTATGCATTGTATCCGTTGATGACGGTGTATGAAAATCTTGCATTTAGCCTGAAAATTCGAAAGATGGCGAAAGCCGATATTGATAAACGTGTGCAAGAGGTGGCAAGTATGCTCGGGCTACAGCAGCATTTCAAGCATCGGCCGGGGGAATTGTCAGGTGGGCAACGCCAACGAGTTGCGATGGGTCGCGCGATGGTTCGAAGCCCACGCGTGTTTCTTTTTGATGAACCACTTTCTAACTTGGATGCTCGACTTCGTGCAAAGGTGCGAAGTGAGATTAAGTCGTTACACAGATCTTTATCTACCACGACCATTTATGTTACTCACGACCAAATAGAAGCAATAACGATGGGCGATCGAATCATGGTGATGCGAAACGGCGGGATTGATCAGATCGGCAGTCCGGATGAAATATATTCATTGCCAACCAATCTGTATGTTGCGACTTTCGTTGGCTCGCCGGAGATTAATGTGTTTGAAGGTGTCGTTGATGGCGGGTATTGCGTAATCGATGGTAAAAAATTCCCCTTGCCAGAGCGAGTTTCTCTACCAAAAAACGTTTTTTACTGTATTCGTCCGCATGATCTGTTACTGGCAGACGGCAATGGAAATTCTTCTCTTGCTGCCACTGTTCAATTGATTGAACCAACTGGCGGGGGTGCTATCATTCACGCAATGCTAGGCGAAGAGAGAATTGTATTACAAATCTCATATGACGAAAGTAAAGCGCTGTCGCCGGGCGACACCTTCAACTTTTACGTGAATCCGGATAAAATTCATTTGTTTGATCCGAAAACCGAAAATAGAATCGAAACATAAAACTTCCAAATGAGCAAACTCAAAAACAAAACCGCACTGGTGACCGCCGCCGCGCAGGGTATCGGGCGCGCTACCGCGCAAAGATTTATTGCCGAAGGTGCGCGTGTTATCGCGACCGATGTGAATGCAGTGGATCTCGACGGGTGTGAAACCTGTCGACTGGATGTACTGGACGATACGGCAATCAAGGCACTGGTTAAACAAACCGGTCCGATCGATGTTCTTTTTAATTGCGCCGGGTTTGTGCATCACGGCACGATTCTGGAGTGCGATGAAAAGGATTGGGACTTTTCTTTTGATCTGAATGTGAAAAGCATGTACCGGGTAATCCGCGCCTTTTTGCCGGATATGATCGCGAACGGCGGCGGTGCCATTGTTAATATGTCATCGGTTGTGTCTTCGGTGAAAGGGGCACCGTCCCGGTTTGTGTATGGCGCGACCAAAGCGGCGGTCATCGGTTTGACTAAATCCATCGCTGCGGATTTTGTTACGCAAGGGATTCGTTGCAATGCAATTTGTCCGGGCACAGTGCATACACCTTCCTGGGAGGATCGCGTCTCGGCATTGGGGGGCGATTATCAAGCGGCGGTGGATTCTTTTGTGGCGCGACAGCCGATGGGGCGACTGGGTAGTGCCGAAGAGATTGCGGCGCTGGCGGCGTATCTTGCTTCGGATGAATCTGCGTTCACTACCGGTGCCATTCATGTTATCGACGGCGGCTGGGCAAATTAATCACGTAAGCGTCTGATCCGTGAACTTATATTGGTAACAATACAATCGACCGAGGACTGCATTATGAAACTGTTGCGTTTTGGCGAAATTGGCTGTGAAAAGCCGGGGCTGCTGGATGAAACCGGTACGATTCGTGACCTGTCATCGGTGGTTGATGATTGGCACGGTGACGCGCTTTTGCCGGAAAACCTGGCTGAAATTTCAACCATGGAGGTGTCAAATTTTCCGGCAGCGTCCGGGTCACCGCGCCTGGGATCCTGCATCGCCCGTCCCGGCAAGTTTATTTGCATCGGCTTGAACTATGCGCAGCATGCCATTGAGTCGGGGGCGGAGTTGCCGCGCGAGCCGGTAATTTTTGGTAAAGCGACCAGTGCCATGTGCGGCCCGAATGACGATATCGTTATTCCCAAAGGGGCAAGCAAAGTGGACTGGGAAGTGGAATTGGGGGTAGTCATCGGGCGCCCGGCAAAATATACGCACGAACAAGACGCGCCTGCACATATTGCGGGCTACTGCGTGATACATGATATTTCCGAACGCGCGTTTCAGTTGGAGCGAGATGGGCAATGGATTAAAGGAAAAAGCTGTGACACCTTCGGTCCGACCGGCCCGTACCTGGTAACACCGGATGAAATCAAAGCGCCCGATAATCTTCGGTTGTGGCTGAGCGTGGATGGCGAAATGCGCCAGGATAGCAATACCGCCGACATGATATTCAATGTGCCTTATGTGATTTCATATTTGAGTCAATTCATGTCTTTACAATCCGGTGATATCATCTCGACCGGAACACCGCAAGGCGTCGGTCTGGGGAGAAAGCCGCCGGTGTATTTGCGCGCGGGGCAGGGGGTGGCGCTCGGCATCGACGGGTTGGGCGAACAACGCCAGCAGGTGGTCGCCGAGCGCAGCCGATAGAAAAAAGCGAGCCCGGAAACACCATCGCAATATTTGGTTTTACGCCGACCGCCATGGCCATTATCGAACAAATCGAATCCGGCTACTACATCATGAGGGGCATCTGTTATGTTTGAAAATAAATCCATAATCGTACTGAACGACAGCGATAATATCGCGATTGCAGCGCGTAATTTGCAACGTAAAGAAAACATCGAAGGCGTGCAGGTTGTCGACCATATTCCTAAAGGACATAAAATCTCCATCGCCTCGATTTCCGCCGGACAGCCGGTTAAAAAATACGGCCAGTTTATTGGCGAAGCCACCGACAGCATCGCCGTCGGCACGCATGTACACGTTCAAAACGTTGGTTTTCGCGGCACCGAGCACGATTATGAAATGTGCACCAAGACAAATCCGACAGCGTTCGTGCCCGACAAGGAGCGCGCCATGTTCATGGGCTATCGGCGTGCCGACGGCGGCATTGGTACACGCAATTTTATCGGCGTTCTTTCCAGTGTCAATTGTTCCGCCACCGCCGCTCGCCTGATTGCCGCGCATTTCACCTGCGACAAACTCGCGGCCTTCCCTAACATTGACGGCGTTACCGCGTTTGTTCACGATGGCGGCTGCGGCATTGACGGCAGTGGTGAAGGCGCCGCTAATCTGCGCCGGGTGATGAGCGGGTACGCCCGTCACCCCAATATCGCCGGTGCGCTCATGGTCGGGCTCGGTTGCGAAGTAAATCAAGTTGAATTTTATGCGAAAGGGGTATTAAAAGATGCCACCGTGCGCAAAACCATGAACATACAGGGCTGCGGCGGTTTGCGTAAAACCATTGAACTGGGTATTCGCGCCATCGAAGAAATGCTGCCGCTGGCCAATCAGGCACGGCGTGAGCTGTGTCCGGTAGCGGGGCTGACTCTGGGGTTGCAATGTGGCGGCTCCGATGGCTGGTCGGGTGTCACCGCCAACCCGGCGCTGGGTGCTGCGGTCGACCTTCTGGTGCAACACGGCGGCACTGCCGTCCTTGCTGAAACCCCTGAAGTCTATGGTGCCGAACACCTCCTCACGAGGCGCGCCTGCAAGCCGCAAGTTGCGCAGGAACTGATTGATCGTATTTTATGGTGGGAAGATTACAGTGCCAGGAACAAGGGCACGATGAACAATAACCCAACCCCGGGAAACAAGCGCGGGGGGTTGACAACCATTTTGGAAAAATCACTCGGCGCTGTCGCCAAAGGCGGCACTACAAATCTCAACGGCGTATATCGTTACGCTGAAAGCGTCAAGCAAAAAGGTTTTGTCTTGATGGATACGCCCGGGTACGATCCGGCCTCGGTAACCGGCGAAATCGCCGGCGGGTGTAACCTTATCGCATTTACAACCGGGCGCGGTTCCGCTTTTGGCAGCAAGCCGGCGCCGTGCATGAAAATTTCCAGTAACAGTGAAATTTTTCGCCGCATGCCGGAGGATATGGACATTAATGCCGGCGCAATTCTGGACGGCAAGGCATCGGTGTCATCGGTTGGTGAAGAAATATTCCGCAAACTGATTACCGTGGCTTCCGGCGAGCAGACATGGAGCGAAGCCCAGGGGCTGGGTGACTATGAATTTGTGCCGTGGCATGTTGGCGCAATCATGTAACCTGATTCCCGACCGGGAGAGGTAAGCGGCTTAGTGATTGTGGCGCGGGGTTTTGCGCGTGACGCGGCGTTTGGCCACGGCAAAATCCAGGCAGGCGCCAGTCTCCAGTTGCCCTGTTTCTCTGCGAAACAGTTCCTGCCATGGCGTCTGGTTTTCGAGTCTGGGTGGGTTCCACGCTTTTTTGCGGCCTGCCAGTTCGTCATCGGCAATCAGCATATTGGCCGTACCTTTAGTCAAATCTATGCGCACCCGGTCGCCGGTTTTGATGAGCGCCAAACCGCCGCCAATGGCGGCCTCCGGTGTGGCATTTAAAATCGAAGGGCTGGCCGATGTGCCGGATTGACGACCGTCGCCAATGCAAGGCAGCGATGTAATGCCGCGTTTGATCAATTTTGCCGGCGGCTCCATGTTCACAACCTCAGCAGCACCGGGCCAGCCTGAAACACCGACGCCACGCACCACCAGAATGGTTTCGGCGTCGATTTTAAGTGCGGGATCGTCAATCCGCCGGCGATAATCTTCCGACCCTTCAAACACAACGACGCGGCCTTCCAGGATGTTGGGGCGTCCGTGTTTGCGAAGATGTCGTTGCGTAAACTCCTCGCTGATGACCGAGGTTTTCATGATCGCCGAGTCAAATAAATTACCGCGCAAGACGATGAATCCGGCGCGTTTCTTGAGTGGTTTTTTGAACGGGAAGATCACCCGTCGATCGACTTTGCCGACGCTCGAAAAATATTGTTTGAGGTTCTGGGCGAGGGTTTTCCCGGTCACGGTGAGGACATTTCCATGCAGTTTTTTTGCCGTCAGCAGCTCCGCACATACCGCCGGCACGCCGCCGGCGCGATGATAGCTCTCGCCTAAATATTCGCCGGCCGGTTGGCAATTCACCAGCAACGGAATGGGCAAGCCGATGCGCTGCCACTCATCAATCGGCAGCTCCAGACCGGCATGGCGCGCAATCGCCGTGATGTGAATCGGTGCATTCGTTGACCCGCCGATGGCACTGTTGACGACGATGGCATTTTCCACGGCTTTGCGCGTCAAGATTTTAGATGGGCGCAAATCCTCGCGCACCATGGCGACCGCACGTTGGCCGGTAAAAAAAGCCATTTGCGCGCGTTCACGCAACGGTGCGGGTATGGCGGCGCAGCCCGGCAGCGACATGCCCAGCGCTTCGGCCAGCGAGTTCATCGTCAGCGCAGTGCCCATGGTGTTGCAGTGCCCGGCGGAAGGGGCGGAGGCGGCGGCCATCTCCATAAACTCCTCATCGTTAATTTTGCCGGCGGCACGCAACTGCCGCCCGTGCCAGATCACCATACCGGAACCCGCTCGTTCCCCGTTGTACCAGCCATCCAGCATGGGCCCACCGGAAAGAACGATGGCTGGCAAATCTGCGGTGGCCGCGGCCATCAGGGCGGCTGGTGTGGTTTTATCGCAACCGGTAGTCAGCACCACGCCATCCAGCGGGTAACCGTGCAAAATTTCCACCAAACCGAGGTAGGCAAGATTGCGATCCAGCGCGGCAGTCGGACGACGCAACGTTTCCTGAATAGGATGCACTGGAAACTCCAGCGGCAGACCGCCGCCGGCGCGCACGCCTTCTTTGACCCGCTGCACCAGCGCCAGATGTATGCGGTTACAAGGTGCGATGTCGCTGCCAGTCTGGGAGATGCCGATGACAGGTCTGCCGGATTGCAACTCTTCTCTGGTCAGTCCAAAGTTAAGTTGGCGTTCCAGATAAAGCGCGGTCATGCCCGGGTCGACGGCATTGTCGAACCATTCTCTGCTACGAAGTTTTTTCATGCTTATTCAGCCCGGTGTTGCCACCCAGCCATGCTTCCGTCAATGCTTTCTGCGTCGCTGATTTTTTCCGCCAGATGCCGGCCGGTCATGGCAGGTTGAGATTGTTTGATAGCCCAATGCAGATGCAATGATAACACTTCTTGTTGGATATGTAGTAGCATCGCTTTGCACCAGTCTGCAAGATCGGGAGTCAATCCATGAATGAAAAACAACCGATGCCGCGGGTCGCTTTGTTAGGCACCGGCATCATGGGCCTGCCAATGGCACACAATCTATTGGTGGCCGGTTATCCGTTGTCTGTCTGGAATCGTACGCCGGAAAAATCACGCCCGCTGGCGGCGGATGGTGCGGTCATTGCCGCATCTCCGGCGGCCGCAGCGGATGGCTCAGAGTTTATCGTGGTGATGGTCAGCGACGGCACTGCGGTCGATTCGGTTTTGTTTGGTGAACAAGGTGCCTGCAGCAGCCTCGCCGAAGGCGCCTGCATCATTGTGTCCAGCACCCTTACACCACAAACCGCACGCGATCTGGCGCGGCAATGCGCGCAAGTCGGCGCGGCGTATTTGGACGCTCCGGTCTCTGGCGGGGAAAAAGGCGCGAAAGAGGGCAGGCTGGTCATCATGTGCGGTGGCGACGCGGAAACATTTGCCCGCGCCCAACCATTGTTGCGCGTTATCGGTGTTCCCAAATACATCGGCGCAGTCGGTTGCGGACAACTGGCGAAACTGGCGAATCAGGCGATTGTCGGTGCCACGATCGCAGTGGTCGCCGAGGCGCTGATTCTGGCGCAGGCCGGCGGGGCAAACGGGGTTGCGGTGCGTGACGCGTTGATGGGCGGTTTCGCTGATTCCCTGGTGCTGCGCCAGCACGGCGAGCGCATGTTGAAGGGTGATTTCACTCCCGGCGGCCCGGCTAAATACCAACTCCGCGATTTGCAAAACGCCGCACAGGAAGCGGCAAACTGCGGAGTCGAAATTCCAATAACAACCACCGCGACCGGGATGTTTGTACAGATGATAGCCGCCGGCTTTGGCGAGGTCGACCACAGTGCGCTTTACCAATTCTTGAAAGAGGGGGTAGTAACATGAGCAGTGCAGAAATTGTTCTCATTGGGGGTATTTTACCGGCAGACGTGTGCGCGCGTTTGTCGGCATCGTTCACCTTGCACCAGTTTTCTTCAGGCGGCGATGCAAGTGCGAAATTTCTCGCCGACCACGGCCAGAATATCAGCGCGCTGATCACCGCCGGCAACACGAAGGCGGATGCGGCCATGATGGATCAAATGCCGAATCTACAGATCATCGGATGCTATGGTGTCGGTTACGACGGTATCGACACTGCGGCAGCTGCAGAACGCGGTGCATGGGTGAGCAATACGCCGGATGTGTTGAATGATGATGTTGCCGATTTGGCACTGGCGTTGATGCTGGCGCTGATGCGTCAACTTCCGCAAGTGGATCGCTATGTGCGCAACGGTGAATGGAAAAAGCACGGCGACTTTGCGCTTACCGATCGACTGACCGGCAAGCGTCTCGGTATGTTGGGCATGGGGCGCATAGGTAGCGCCATCGTGCGGCGGGCACTGGCGTTTGATATGGCCGTCTCCTATCACGCGACAAAGGTCAAGTCGGATGTGCCGCATCAATGGGCTGACAGTCCGTCCACGCTGGCGGCGGGCTGCGATATTCTCTGCGTTTGCATGCCGGCAACCGCGCAAACGCGCAACATGGTGAATGCGGAAGTATTGAGCGCGTTGGGTGCCGATGGCTACTTGATTAATGTCGCACGTGGCGCGCTGGTGGACCAGGATGCGTTGATTACCGCTTTGCAAAACGGGGTTATCAAAGGCGCTGCGCTGGATGTATTTGCCAATGAGCCCAATGTGCCGGACACGCTGCTGGCGATGGATAACGTGGTTTTGTCGTCGCATCAAGGTAGCGCAACCATACATACCCGGCGGCGTATGGCGGAACTGGTGGCGGACAATGTTACCGCTGTTTTGTACGGCGATGCCCCGCTTACGCCGGTCAACCAACCGCAGAACCGGCATTCCTGATCGCATGGCTGGCGGGTTTGACGGCGCCGCGTTTGTGGTTTCGGGTGCGGTGCGAAGCGCTACCGATACGGATTGCCGCCGGCCTCGTGCCGGCGCTTGCCAGGGGGGCGGGTTACGCTTCGGTGAATCAGTCGTTTCGGTGCTGGCGGTCGGCGTACACCGGTAGGTCTAATTTCTCTGCTCGCTCCGTATCCGTTGCACCGAGCGTCTCCATGCCGCGCACAGAGCTGCGCGTTGTTGCTCATCCATCGCCGGAGTAAACCGCCGTTGCAACGCATAACGTTGACTCAGGTCGTCAAGCCCGGCATACACGCCACACTGCAACCCCGCAAGGAAGGCCGCACCGAGCGCAGTGGTCTCGACAATTTGTGGGCGCTCCACCGGCAGTTGCACAATGTCCGCCAGAAACTGCATCAGCCAGTTATTCACGCACATGCCACCGTCTACGCGTATCGCGTTTGGCTTTCCGGCATCGTCGCTCATCGCTTCGAGAAGATCAAAGGTCTGATAGCACACGGATTCCAATGCGGCGCGTGCAAAGTCGGCCGCCGTAGTATCGCGGGTCAATCCAAAAATGCCGCCGCGCGCGCGCGCATCCCAGTGCGGCGCCCCAAGTCCGGTGAATGCCGGCACCAGATACACACCGTTGTTTGAATCGCGTTGTTGCGCCATGCGCTCACTGTCTTCGGCGGATTCAAGCAACCCCAGGCCATCGCGCAACCATTGCACCGTGGAGCCGGCGTTGAATATGGAGCCTTCCAGCGCGTAACGTGTGTTGCCGTCGAGACGCCAGGCGATGGTGGTGAGCAGGCGATTTTTCGATTGCACTTGCTGCTCGCCGGTGTGCATCAGCACGAAACAGCCGGTGCCGTAAGTGCTCTTGACCATACCCGGGTGGAAACATGCTTGCCCGATTGCCGCCGCTTGCTGGTCACCTGCGACTCCGCACAGCGGCAATATGGCACCCGGTAAAGACACATTGCCGTAGTCGGCGGCACAATCTTTGACTTCCGGCAACATCTCGCGCGGCACGTTAAAGTGTCTGAGCAGCACATCATCCCACTGCCCGGTGTGGATGTTGAACAGCAGGGTGCGCGAAGCGTTGGTCGCATCGGTCGCGTGCACCCGTCCACCGGTGAGGCGCCACAACAGATAACAATCGGTGGTGCCAAAAGCGAGCTCACCACGTTCGGCACGCTGCCGTGCGCCTGCTACATGGTCAAGGATCCAGGCAATTTTGGTGGCTGAAAAATACGGATCAATCAGCAGCCCGCTGCGCGAGTTGACTTCAGGCTCAATGCCCAGCTCGCGCAGGGCTTCACACACATCAGTGGTGCGCCGATCCTGCCACACGATGGCACGATGGAGCGGTTTGCCGCTTTGCCGCTCCCACACCACCGTCGTCTCACGCTGGTTGGTGATACCGAGTGCGGCAATTTGCAAATCGTTGCGGTCGGCATGAACAATCGCTTCGCCGCATACTGCAAGCGCGCCCGCAACGATTTCATCCGCGTCGTGTTCAACCCAGCCGTCCGCCGGGTAGTGTTGAGTCAGTTCTTTCTGTGCGGTGTATCGAGTAATACCATCACGGTCAAACAAAATCGCGCGGGAGCTGGTAGTGCCCTGATCCAATACCAATATGTAAGGCTCGCTCATTAATATAATCTATGCTGTGAATGTCATGTCATCCTGCGGCTAAACGCGACGAAATACAAAATACGCCCACGCCAGGCTGATGAGCATCGCCCAGGTGATATGCGCCGAAACGAAAGCGATCCAGATCATGTGAATATACGCACTGCCGAGAAGTGAGATAAATAATCGATCACCGCGCGTCGTATACAGTCGAAAAATTCCTTTTCGTGCACCGCCGCCTGGGGATAGGGATTCCCATACTGTCATTGCTATAAGCAGCGCCGCGATGATAATAAAGAACACCGCTGTTTGCCATGTCCAGGCCATCCAGCTCATCGTATGCTCTCAGACCCTGCCCATCGAAAATCCTTTGGCGATGTAATCGCGCACAAACCAGATGACCATCGCCCCTGGCACCAGTGTCAGCGAGCCTGCTGCTGCCAACAACCCGAGCTCGTAGCCCGAGGTGCTTGCCGTACGTGTCATCGTAGCTGCAATAGGTTTTGCCTCCACCGCCGTAAGCGTTTTTGCCAATAGCAGCTCAACCCATGAAAACATGAAGCAAAAAAATGCAGCAACTCCGACTCCCGAAACGATTACAGGCAATAATATTTTGACGAAAAAACGCGGAAACGAGTAGCCGTCAATGAATGACATTTCATCAAGTTCTTTGGGTATGCCGGATATAAAACCCTCCAGTATCCAGACTGCAAGGGGTACGTTAAACAAAAAATGCGCACATGCTACGGCGATATGTGTATCAAACAGTCCGACCGATGAGTAGAGTTGAAAAAACGGCAATGCAAATACTGCCGGCGGTGCCATGCGATTGCTCAACAACCAGAAAAACAAGTGCCGGTCACCTAAAAAGCGGTAGCGTGAAAAGGCGTAAGCAGCGGGCAGTGCCATTGCCACCGAAAAAACCGTGTTGATGGAGACGTAAATTAACGAATTGAAATAACCCCAGTACCAGGTTGGATCGGTGAAGATGGTTTTATAATTTTCAAACGTAATATTCCTTGGGAACAGAGAGAACCCGCCCAGAATTTCGTTTGTGGTGCGGAAGGACATGCTCAATAGCCAGTAGATCGGCAGCATCAAAAAAATGATGTAGACAGCTGGGACTATACGTGCCCATTTCATTGTTGGTTCTCTCCTTCATTTGACATGATGATATTGTAAAACAGCCAGCATACCAGCAGAATAAAGAAAAAGTAAATCAATGACATCGCCGCAGCCGGGCCTAGATCAAACTGACCGAGTGCGATTTTCACCAGATCAATGGAAAGAAACGCGGTGGCATTGCCGGGACCGCCACCGGTAAGGACAAAAGGTTCGGTATAAATCATGAAGCTATCCATAAACCGCAACAGAATGGCGATGGTCAATACATGCTTCATCTTGGGTAACTCAATGTAACGAAACACTGCCCAGCGTGAGGCGCCGTCAATTCTCGCCGCTTGATAGTAGGCAGGCGAAATCGCAACCAAACCGGCATAGGCGAGCAACACAACCATCGAAGTCCAGTGCCAGACGTCCATCGCCAACACCGTGAGCCACGCCGAGAGTGGCTGCCGGGTGAAGTTGTAGGGAATCCCCATTTCATTGAGCGTCCATCCCAGCAATCCAACATCGGGCAGGGCGAAAATATTCCACATCGCACCGACAACATTCCAGGGGATTAACAATGGCAATGCCATCAGCACCAGACAAATCGTTACCCCGATTCCTTTGCGTGGCATCGTCACCGCGATCGCAATGCCCAATGGAATTTCAATGATCAGTATGGATGCGGTGAAAAGAAGCTGCCTGCCAAGCGCTTCGCGGAAACGACTGGAGTTAAGCACATCGTAAAACCAACCCATGCCATGCCATAAAAATAAGTTGTCGCCGAAGGTTTCTTGTACCGAGTAGTTGACGACCGTCATCAGTGGTACTACCGCATTGAATGCCACAACAACCAGCACTGGAAGAACCAGCAGCCATGCACGTTTGTTGACGGTGCGTCGAATCATGTCGCCGCTGCCGCCATCCAGCCGTCGTAGTAAACATAGGTTCGCTCAGGCGCGAAGGATACCTTGACCTCAGTCGGGATATTATCTTCCGCAGAAATCAGGGCTTTGAAACGCGGCGCTATACCGTCGATTGACAAATCGGCAATGCGGTGATGTCCGATATCCGTCATACGCTGCACCTTGGCGGGGATCCCTTCGCGTCCAAGTTTAACGAACTCGGGGCGAACGCCGAGTTCGACTGTCGCTCCACTCGGTGGGAGTGCCACTTTGCATGCTAAATCGACTCTGATACCATTAAGTAGCGCTGCGCCATTTTCAACTTGACAAGAGGCAAAATTCATACCTGGAGAGCCGATGAAATGACCGACAAACTTGTGACATGGTGTCTCGAACAACTCCACCGCACTACCTTGTTGCACAATTCTACCATCGTGCATGACCAGGATTGAGTCGGCAAAAGTCAGAGCTTCGGTTTGATCGTGGGTAACATAAATCATCGTGTGCCGGAATTGACGGTATAACGCCTTGAGGTTGGAGCGCAGTCGCCATTTAAGTTCCGGGTCAATCACAGTGAGCGGCTCATCGAGCAAAATGGCGCTGACATCGGTTCGTACCAACCCGCGCCCCATGGAAATTTTCTGCTTGGCATCGGCGGTCAGATCGGAGGCGCGCCGTTGAAGTCGTGAACCCAACTCTAATGCTTCTGCAACCTGGGAAACCCGTTTGGTGATTTCGTTCTCGGCAAGGCCACGATTACGCAACGGAAATGCAAGATTATCATAAACCGACATCGTATCATAAACAACCGGAAACTGAAAAATCTGGGCGATATTACGTTGTTGCGGTGACAAGCCGACAACATTTTTGTCATCAAAAAAAACACAGCCACAAGTCGGCACCAACAAACCGGAGAGAATGTTCAGTAGTGTGGTCTTGCCACAACCCGATGGACCAAGTAGTGCAAATGAACCGCCGTCTTGCCAGATTTGGCTCATCTCCTTCAACGACCAATCCGGTCCGCCGGGCGCTCCGGGATTTTTCAGATAGGTATGTGCAAGACAATCAAAACGTAATTCTGCCATCAGGTCGTCTCCGCGCTGTTACCCACTTTGGCGAACACCATCACGTTGTCAATGGATATATGCATTTCTATTTTCTCGTTTTGCGCATGCGAAATTATTTTATGAGTGTGCAATATCCATTCACAAGAGCCGACTCGCACATGAACAAAACTTTCTGATCCGGAAATTTCGGTCAGAATTACTTCTCCTCGTAACGGCATCCACTCGGAACCCCTCGGTGGCGGGCCAAGTTTAAGGTGGTGCGGACGAAATACAACCTCGCATGGTCCTCTTGATAACGCTGAAAATTTTCGATGCAAGGGCATGACTATACCGGCTGTTTCGGAAACTACTTTTCCATCACGCATCACCATCGTCATTTCGTTGAGCGGCGGATTGGAAAAACTGCGCACCGCCAAAAGTGTTTTTGGATGATGGTAAACATCGGTTGTACAACCAAATTGAATGACTCGACCCTGGTATAGTAATACCGTATTACCGCCCATCAGCAGTGCCTCTCTGGGATCAGTAGTCGCATAAACGATTACAGAACCCCGATCAGCGAACAGCCGCGGCAATTCTTCACATAATTCTTCGCGCAATTTATAATCGAGATTTGCCAGCGGTTCATCGAGCAACACCAGCCTGGTAGGGCGCACTAATGATCGTGCGATTGCGATACGTTGCTGTTGTCCGCCGGAAAGTTCATGTGGCATCCGATCCAGCAAATCTGATATACGTATCATTTCGGCGACCTCGCCGACACGATGTTTCCAGTCCGATGGTGGCCGGCCGCGGGCGCATAACGGAGAAGCAATGTTATCGAACACGTTCATCGTCGGATAGTTGACAAACTGCTGGTATACCATCGAAACATCGCGGTCACGCACTGATTGAGCGGTAACATCTTCGCCATCGAACAGCACACAACCGGCGCTCGGTTGTTCGAGCCCTGCCATTAAGCGTATTAGTGTCGTTTTTCCGGACAGCGTAGCACCGAGCAGATTGTTAAATTCGCCCGGCTGCAATGACAAATCGGTTGGATAGATGTGCGTCGTACTCGCATCCAAGTAGGAAATATTTTTTAATTCAAGCATTGGCGCGCACTCAGTTGGTGACCATTTTTGCGGAGTGATCATCGGCAGCAACATGCCTTTGTTGCATCCATTTGGCGAGATGTATTTTTTCGGCGTCATTCATGAGCAAACCGAATTTACTTCGCCGCCATAGTATATCTTCAACCGACTTCGCCCATTCAAAATCCATCATATACTTCACTTCTAGTTCGTACAAACCAGCACCAAAATGTATTTCAAAATCATTGACGCTGTTCGCTTCTGCAATCACATTAAACACTCGCGTTCCATAAGCACGCACCATTCGCAGTGACTGCACCTTGCTCAATCCAGCGCAAGTTGCACGCAATTTCAAGGCCAGGTTATCGACTCCATACACGGGAAAATCACCGCCCACCAACGAAGATGTAGCGGTCCACTTGCCCTTTGTGCCGGGAATAAACGATGCCAGAAGATCGACCGCTTTTTCCGACAGTTGACGGTAGGTGGTGATTTTTCCACCAAAAATATTCAGCAATGCAGGTATGCCGTGATCCAAAGCCAACACATAATCGCGCGTTACCTTAGACAAATTCTCAGTGCCATCGTCAAACAGCGAGCGCACACCAGAGTAAGTCCAGACGATATTATCTCTGGTGCAAGGAGTTTTGAAATAATGCCCAATGGCATGCAATAAGTACTCGACTTCTCCGTCAGTAATTTGGATGTTTTCTCCATTACCGCTGTATTCACATTCCGTGGTTCCAATCAAAGTATAATCGTTTTCATAGGGTATAGCGAAAGTAATTCGTTGATCTTTATTTTGCAAAATGTATGCGTGTTCGCCTTCAAATAATTTTGATACGACGATGTGACTACCTCGTACCATACGAATGGTACGATTTTGATGACCCGCTTCGCCCAACACGTCGGCACGGAATTCGCCCGCCCATAATCCGGCGGCGTTGACGAGGGTGCGAGATGACACGGTGTCGCTACCGTCTTTTGCGGCAATCTTGATGCGCCATGCGCTATTTTCACGCCGTGCGGAAACGCACTTCGCATACGTTCGGATATCCGCGCCACGTTCAGCGGCATCAAGTGCGTTCAACACCACCAGTCGGGTGTCATCAACCCAGCAATCGGAATACTCGTATGCTGCTCCGATACCCAAAATCAGCGGTTTGCCTGCCGCATCGGCAGCCAAATCCAGACTACGCGTGGCCGGTAGCAAGCGACGACCACCCATGTGATCGTATAAAAACAGTCCCAACCGAATCAACCATGCAGGACGCATGCCTTTGCTGTGCGGCAACACAAAACGCATCGGGCGAATCAGGTGGGGGGCCATGCGAAGTAGCCGCTCACGCTCAAGTAAAGATTCGCGTACCAACCGAAAATCGCCCTGCTCAAGGTACCGCAACCCGCCGTGTATCAGTTTGGTGCTCGCCGACGAAGTGGATGATGCCAGATCTCCTTTTTCGCACAATAGCACTTTCAGTCCGCGTCCAGCGGCATCGCGGGCAATACCACAACCATTGATCCCGCCACCAACAATAACTAGATCATAGTCAGTCATAGTGCAGATTTGTGATGCTTTTCCCGAAAAAACAACGGTGACTTCGCATCTCGTTTCTTGATGGCGCTGGGTAAAACACCTTCAAATGACTGCGACTGCTAACAAAATAGTCAGCGAGGCCGCGGTCAATGTTAACGACGCGGAGCAAAGTACGGCGCTACTCATCCGTTGGTTACCATAGAAAACGCCCGTCTTGAACGAACACGACCGGGCGTTTCTAAGGCAACCAATGCTATGTCGCACGCAGCACTTACTGATTCCAGCGTTTGATCAAATCTTCGTAGGCGATGGTTTCACCTCCAGGTTTCTCGTTTGCCAACTTCGCTTTCGGAGAACCGGAGCGCTTGAGCCAATAATCGGGATCACGTTCTTCGTTGAGGCGCGGACCACAGCCGCCATACACTCCTGCTTTTTCATCCGCCGACTGCATACGTGCCATAGTCGTATCCATTTCTTTGGCAAGACGGTCCATTGCTTGTTGTGGCGTAAAAGCACCGGAGTTCACATCTCCGATTTGTTGCCACCAGATCTGTGCAAGTTTCGGATAATCCGGAACATTGACGCCAGTGGGTGACCACCGAACACGGTCAGGTGAACGATAGAACTCGACCAACCCGCCGAGGTTCGGTGCGCGTTCGGTGAAAGACGCATGTCGTATATCGCTATCTCGAATCGGCGTTAGCCCAACATGAGTCTTCTTCAGCGAAACCGTTTTCGAGACAACGAACTGCGCATATAACCAAGCGGCTTTGCGGCGTTTAAGAGGAGTGGACTTGAACAATGTCCATGAACCGGCATCCTGATAACCGAGCTTCTGCCCATCTTGCCAATACGGGCCATGCGGTGATGGTGCCATTCTCCACAACGGCTTGCCATTGCTATCCACCGTATTATTGCCTTCACTACGCGGCGCAACCATGCTCGAAGTGAAAGCGGTATACCAGAAAATTTGCTGTGCCACGTTGCCCTGCGACAGCGCCGGAAGCGACTGATAGAAGTCGTAATCGGCAGCTCCCGGCGGTGCATACTTGCGAAGCCACTCATCCCACTTGCGAATTGCATACACCGCTGCAGGTCCGTTGGCAGCACCACCACGGGTCACCGATGCGCCGACCGGATTGCAAGAACCTTCCTCCATACGAATGCCCCACTCGTCAACGGGGCGACCATTTGGCAATCCCTTGGAGCCAGCACCAGCCATGGAAAGCCAGGCATCAGTCATACGCCAGCCGAGGTCAGGGGCGCGTTTGCCGTAATCCATATGGCCATAAATTCGTACGCCATCAATTTCTTTGACATCATTGGTAAAGAAATCGGCGATATCTTCATAAGCTGACCAGTTAACCGGCACCCCTAATTCATACCCGTATTTCTCCTTGAAGCGTTTTTGCAACTCCGGTTTTGAGAACCAATCGTGCCGAAACCAATACAGGTTCGCGAACTGTTGGTCGGGCAGCTGATAGAGCTTGCCGTCGGGACCGGTGGTAAAAGACTTGCCCATGAAATCATCAATATCCAAATCCGGGTTCGTTACATCACGACCTTCGCCAGACATGAAATCGGACAGCGGAATTGCAAGTTGCAAGCGTGAATGCGTGCCGATTAGATCTGAATCGTTAATATACGCATCGTAAAGATTGCGCTTGGTTTGCATTTGTGTCTGCACCGCTTGCACAACTTCGCCTTCGCCAAGCAACTGATGATTGACCTTGATGCCGGTTATTTCTTCAAACGCCTTGGTGAGTGTTTCAGATTCGTAGGAATGCGTTGGAATTGTCTCAGATAAAACGTTGATTTCCATACCGTCGAAAGGCTTGGCGGCATCAATAAACCATTCCATTTCCTTAACTTGAGCGCCGCGCGACAGGGTTGAAGGTTGAAATTCTTTATCAATCCACTTTTCCGCCGCGGCCAAATCAGCCTGAACAGGCGCGACAAACACTACCAGCGTAGCGAACATTGACAGCAAAAACAGCAGGGTACATTTTTTCATGGCTTCCTCCAGTTTGGTAAATATAAAAAAATTTAATATTATGGACGCCCACCTACGCGGGCATCCTCGAAAATACCATAATTTTTTCGCTAAAGTCGATCTTTTTTCACTTTTTCATGGCATATTTTTTATACGCACTTACACCAATAATTTAAGGAACATCTGATTAACACATGAAAACTGTAGTTTCAATGCGAAACGCTCTTTCACTATTCAGATATGTGGCATTGATGCCGATGAACTCGACTCAAAAAGTGCTGTTTCACCGCTTCCGGGGCTTTTCTTCCCCCATCTCACTTTTTTCAGGCGTAACTTACCCACAATTCCAGCCGCTTTCGCCTCAACAGCGAGGTTTTGGCCATCACCAGATTACTCAAGGCACAGGCCACGAACAGACGATGCGCATTCTTATCCAGCCCACGGTAGCGCACTTTGCAAAACCCGAACCGTCGTTTGATAATGCCAAACTGATGTTCCACCTTGGCCCTGACCCGGGATTTGTTCCGGTTTGCACAACGCTCCTGCTCCGTCACCGGTCGGTTCCTACAGCTTTTCGCTTGCGTGAAATCCCTTGCCTGCGGCGCACAATCGGTTATCACTTGCCCCTGACCCGTATAGGCCGAATCACCCCAGACACGGGTTTCCTCGCCGTGCAGCAGGTCGCTAAGAACCTGGGCGTCGTGCACATTCGCAGGCGTTGCAACCACCGAATGAATCAGCCTGGTGCGACTGCCCACACCAATGTGCGCCTTCATTCCAAAATACCACTGCCTGCCCTTGCGAACCTGACGCATATCCGGGTCGCGCTCTTTTTTCTTGTTCCTGGTAGAACTCAGGGCATGTATGATGCTCGCATCAACAATTGTGCCACGCGAGACCTTCAGGCCATTTTCTTGCAGATACTGATTCATCTGATGAAACAGTTGGTCGCCCAGATCGTGCTTCTCCATCAAATGGCGGAATTTGCACACCGTGGTCTCATCGGGAGCCGGCTCTCTACCGAGGTCTATACCGACAAACCGGCGCAATGCGTGCGAGTCATACAGCGCTTCTGCTACGGCCGGGTCGGAGAGATTAAACCAGTGCTGAAGAAAATGGATGCGCAGCATGCGTTCAATCCCGATCGGGGGACGCCCCGCACCCTTTGGATGGGGGTAAAACGGTTTAATGACTTTGGCTAGTTCCTCCCGGGGGATAATCGTTTCCATCTCTTCCAGAAACCGCTCTTTACGGGTCTTCTTACGGAATTTCTCGAATCCGTTTTCAGAAAGTGTCTGTTGCATGGAATTCAGCCTCTGATAATGATTTTGGAAGTCAATATCGGCATCGGAAATAATTGGGAAGAAGCGCATTAACGGCAAATTAACCGCCGAAAATCATTGTCGTCAACCGCCGTTGTTTTTAATTTTGGACACAAATAAACGGTCGCTTAATCACTTTTTCTTCCGAATGTTGGACGCATGAGTGACAAAAGCCAGGTATTTTTCGTGTCCCGCCAAAATCGGCAGCGATAAATCCGCAGCGCCGTTTTTTCCGCGCAAAAGCAATTGGTGGCAAAACCAATTCAAGACCGCCACGCGGGGCAATTCATCGGACGGTGGAAAAGTCCTTTCCATCGCCGGGGCCGAATCAATTTCGCCCGCCAGCAATTTCGCCGGAAAATCCGGAGCGATAACAAAAGGACGCGCAATGCCGATAATATCCGCCCCGTTTTTCGCCAAAGCCGAATCCATTGCGATGCGCGAGCGAAACCCTCCGGTCGCCATCACCGGAATTTTCAGCGACGCTTTCGCCGCCCGCGAATGCGCCAAAAAATACGCCTCGCGCTCGGGATTTTTTACGATGCCGGATTGATGCTCATACGATTTCGGTTGCTCAAAATTGCCGCCGGAAATTTCTAAAAAATCCGCCCCCGCTTCTTCAATCATTTTCGCCGTCGCAACGCTGTCTTCATTGTTCAATCCGCCTTTCTGAAAATCGGATGAATTGATTTTTACGCCGACGATAAATTTCGCCCCAAGTGCAATTCGGACGGCGCGAATAATTTCCAGCGGCAGACGCGCGCGTTTTTTTATCGTCCCGCCCCATTCATCGCTTCGCAAATTGATTCGCGGAGAAAGCGACGAACTCAGCAGGTAGCCGTGCGCGGAATGAATTTCAACGCCGTCAAATCCGGCCACTTTCGCTAATTCGGCGGCGCAGACAAATTGAGCGGGGACATTCTCCAATTCCGTCGAAGTCGCCTCGCGTGGAATTCCGTAGCCGGGCAAATCCAATTTCACCTCCGACAGCGACAGCGGATGCGCATTAATGAAGTCCGGCGTTTGCCGTCCGGCGTGATTAATCTGCGCCAGAAACAATCCGCCGCCGCTTTTTCCGGCTTCGGCGAGGCGACGCAATTGCGCAAAATCAGAGTCGTCGTCCAAAACGACATTGGCGGCGTGCTCAAGATGATTTCGGTCCACCGGAATGTTGCCGGTGATAATCATTCCTGCGCCGCCCTCGGCGAATTGACGGTAGAGATTAATCATTCCGTCGGTAATGTCGTTTTGCGAATCGCCCAATGCTTCGGACATTGCCGCTTTGGTAATGCGATTCGGCAAAATCGCTCCGCAGGGCAAAATCAGCGGGCGATCAATCATTGTTCGGCGCGCTCCATCTCAACGAGTTCAGTGAGGGTGTCCATCATTCTATCGTAGCCGCGCGAGAGGGATGGCGTTAGGCGGTATTTTCCGCCGACAATAATCTGCGGAAATGTTGGAAGATTGAGACATTGGCCTGGCTGAATGGGTGTGAAATGGATGGTAGGGCTACCATTACTACGCCACAATAAAAAGGCGCTGTATGGGTCGGTGACGTTGCACTTGTAAGCTGAATTCACAGTTGGCAACAAACAGATGCCGCGGCGGCGCGAAAGTGCTACTATCAAACCGACAGATTTTTACCGACCGGATTATCCGTTACCCGCGATGAATGTATCCACCGACGTCCTCCCTGCCGTATTCTGGCGCTGCAAATCGACCTGGCGCATCAGCGCGAGCAACACACTGTGGTGTCTCGCCGGCTGCTCTATCGGCGATTTCGGTACGATTATTTTCTTTCAGCTGACGCAAATCCCCTGGCCGACCGCCGGCATCATGGCGCTGGCGATAGTCAACGGCCTGCTCACCAGCATTGCATTGGAAACCGTTATCCTGCTGCGGCGCGGTATGCATTTTTCCGCCGCCCTCAAAACCGCGCTCGGCATGAGCATGGTGTCGATGGTCGCAATGGAAGCGGTGATGAACAGCGTGGATTGGCTGTTGACGGGCGGGGCGGTGCTCACGTGGTGGGTCGTGCCGCTGATGCTGGCGGCGGGGTTTCTGGCGCCCTGGCCGTACAACTATTGGCGCTTGAAAAAATGGGGCAAAGCCTGCCATTGAGGCCGGGTTGAACGATGGCTGAGCCCGACTTGAATGCGCATTTGCCGCTGATGGCCGGCTTTAACCGATGGGCCAACCGGGAGCTGTATGCACAGGTCGCAAAACTGCCGGCCGAGGTGTATGCGTCGGCGCAGGGTTTGTTTTTTTCATCGGTGCACGACACACTGAATCATCTGCTGCTGGTCGATATATTATGGCGCTGTCGAATACAGGCCGCAGCGCATCCTGTCGTTGCGCTGGATCAACAACTGCACGCCGATTTCGTCGCCCTGTCGGCGGCGCGTCGGGAGGAAGATGCGCACCTGATCGAGCTGGTCAACGGCCTCGATGCAGCGGGCGTGAAGCGGTCGGTGCGGTTCACACGCCTCGATGGCAAAGGCGAGCAGCAACTAACCGTCGATGTGATTCTGATGACGCTGTTTAACCACCAGACCCATCATCGCGGGCAGGTGCATGCGGTGCTGACCCGGCAGGGGATCTGGCCGCCGAGCATGGACGTGGTCGATTATCTGGCATCGCAGGGCTGACTGAAGATGCGCCATATCCGCCCGCCTGAACACGGGCACAGGGTGGATACGCCGTACAGTATGGCGGTTATGTGCGGCGATCTGTTCTGCCTTTCCGGACAGGCGGATCTGCAGGCGCAAGGCGAGGTGCAAAATCCCGGCAACCTGACGGCACAGTCGCGTGCGGTCGTTCGGCATATCGCGCGGCTGGTAGATGAGCTCGGCTGCCGGTTATCCGATCTGACCAAGCTGGTGGTGTATTACGTCAACCCCGGCGGGGTCGATGAACAAGCCTGTCTCGAGTCGATAGCCGACCTGCTCGGCGGCGATGCGTTGCCGGTAATCACGCCGGTGCCGCTGTCGCAGCTGTTCTATCCCGGTGTCATGGTGTCAATAGACGCTTACGGCCTGCGTCAATCCGGTCGCCCGCGCTTGCGCCTGCCAGGCCCGGATTCGCCGTTCCCCGCCGCCCTCGGGCAAGGGGAAATGATTTTTGTCGGCGCGATTCGGGCTGTCGATGACGCCGGCCACCCGATCTGCCCCGGTGACGTGGTGGAGCAAAGCCGAATCAGCCTGCAAAAACTCGACGCTATCCTGGCGTTCTATGCCGCCAGGCGAACCGATATTGTCAAAATCAACAACTGGTACAGTGGTCGGGATAATGCCGAAGATTGGGCCCGGGGTGCGGCCATTCGCGCCGATTACTACCCCGACCCGGGGCCGGTTGCGACCGGGCTGCCGCTGGCCCGTCTGTACCCGCAGGGCGCCTGCATACAAACCGATTGCTGGATCATGCGCGGTGAAAACGGCGCGCAATTGGCGCGTCAACACAGCTGGCCGCAGGGGCATTGGGATTGGCCGATTCGGCTGCCGTTCAAACATGGATTGCGCTGCGGCAATCTGATTTTTACCGGCGGGCAGGTGGCGATGGATGCGCAGGCCAACGTGCTGCACCCGAACGACCCGGCCGCTCAGAGTAAAATCAGCGTGCAGAATATTCAGGCCGTGCTGGCCGGGCTGGGGGCGCAATGGCGTGACGTGATCAAGCTCAATGCGTTTTATCGGGCGGCGGATGGGCCGGCGAATCATCCGCAGCAACTGCACGCCAACCTGGCAATCCGCTCCGGCCACCCGCACCACCCGGCCGCCGCCACCGGCATCCCGCTGGAGCACCTGGCCTACCCCGGCATGATGACCGAGTTTGAAGTGATTGCGGTGCGCCAACCGGCATAACGCCGTGCCGGCCGGGCTGTCGCCGGGTCAGGTCAACACCATCGATAACGGGCAATGATCCGAGCCCATTTGCGCGTGCAGATAGGTGATTTCGCCAACCCGGTCGAGCCGGTTCTGCGCCATCAGAAAATAGTCGATGCGCCAGCCGACGTTGCGTTCGCGCCCGCGGCTGAGCAGGTGCCACCAGGAATACTGGTCGGTGACGCCCGGGTTGCGGCTGCGCCAGACGTCCGACCAGTCGTCGGCAACCAAGCGATCCATCCAGGCGCGCTCTTTGGGGTGGAAGCCGATTTTGCCGTCGTTGTCCTTCGGGCGGGCAATATCGATTTCGGTATGCGCCACGTTCATATCGCCGCCCACCACCACAATCCGACCCTGGCGGCGGCGCTGGTTCATGTAGTCGTGTATGCGATCGTAAAACACCAGTTTTTCGACCCAGGCCTGTTCGCTTTTGCCGCCGTTCGGAAAATAAATGCAGAACAAATCCCAGGCCTCGCCGCCATGCTGTAGCGACAAATGCGCTACCCGCCCCTCGTCGGCATTCGGTATTGCCGGCGCCGAGGCGGCAAACTCGACGTCGCTCGCCGCTTGCAGGAAACCGGTTGACGCCCAGACCGACGTGCCAGCATAGCCTTTCTTGTCGGCGCTGCTGTAATACTGGCGGTAATCCGGGTGCTGCTCGACCAGCGGCTCGAATTGTTCAGCGCTGCCTTTGGTTTCCTGCAGCATCAGTATGTCCGGCCGCTGCGTGCGCAGCAGATGCTGCAATTCGTTTTTACGCGCGACCGCACGCAGACCGTTGACGTTCCAACTGATGATTTTCATGGCGGACAGGGTGGTATGGGTTGAGTTCAGCCCGGATTATAGCGCGAACCGTCAATGCGGTATTTTGGCCTTGACGAATTGGCTTTCAATCGAGTCTAATCAGGGCGGTCGAAAGCAGAATATGTGGCGCTGTTTGCGCCGTTCGCCGGCGGAAAGCCTCGGTTTGTGGTTGGCTGAGCGGCGCATATACAGCCGACATGGTCTTGAACACATCAAAAACTCAGGAGGTAAAAATGTCTATAGCACCGGTATATAACACCGCTTCCCGTTGGTTGTTTGCACTGCTCGCGGCTGCGCTGCTGAGCGCGCCGGTTGCTGCCGGGGCGAAAACGTTTAAGTGGGCCTTTCAAGGGGACATACAATCGCTCGACCCGCACGGCTTGAACGAGACGTTTACGCTCGGCTACCTCGGCAATGTCTATGAAGGCCTGACCGCCTACGATCAAAACCTGGGCTTGCAGCCGGGGCTGGCGGAAAGCTGGGAAAATACCGGCCCGACGAGCTGGGTATTCAAGCTGCGCGAGGGCGTGAAGTTCCACGATGGCGGTGATTTTACCGCCGCCGATGTGATTTTTTCCTGGCAGCGCTCGCTCACCGAAGGCTCCGATATGAAGGGCTATGGCGCGAAGATGGCGAATATCAAGCAGATCGACGACTATACGATTGAGCTTGAAACGCCGGCGCCCAATCCCATTTTGCCGCGTGAGCTGGTGTTTCTTTACATCATGGACAAGCAATGGTCGGAGAAAAACGGCGCCACTGAGGCAACCAGCCCGAAGGCGGCCGATGCCACTGCGACCTATGCGGCGCAGAATGCCAACGGCACCGGGCCGTTCATTCTGGTCGAGCGGCAGCCGGACGTGCGCTCGCGGTTTACCCGCTTCAACAATTATTGGAAAGACATTCCGAGCAACGTGACCGAGGTCGAGTTCACGCCGATTGGACAGGATGCGACCCGGGTGGCGGCGCTGATTTCCGGCGATCTGGATCTGGTGTATCCGGTGCCGGTGCAGGACTGGCAGCGGCTTGACGGTGCCGACGGGGTGCGGCCGCTGACCGGCCCCGAGGCGCGCACCATTTTTCTCGGCATGGATCAGTTTCGCGATGAGCTGCTGTATTCCAATATCAAGGGCAAAAATCCGCTGCAAGACAGGCGGGTGCGGGCGGCCATGGCGCATGCCATCGATATCGATACCATCAACCAAAAGATCATGCGCGGGGCGGCGGTGCCGGCCGGTATACTGATTGCGCCGCAGATCAACGGTTTCGATCAGAGCCTGAACCGGCCTTACGCATATGACGCGGCCAAATCAAAACAATTGCTGGCCGAGGCCGGCTACCCGGACGGGTTCGAGCTGGGCATGGACTGCCCGAACAATCGCTATGTCAACGACGAAAAAATCTGTCAGGCCGTGGTCGGCCTGCTGGCCCGTATCGGCATCAAGGTCGATCTCAATGCGCAGCCGAAATCCAAGTACTTTGCCAAGGTGTCGCCGCAAAATGACTTCGATTCGTCTTTCTATCTGCTCGGCTGGACGCCGGGGACGATCGACGTGCACAACGTGCTGTTCAATCTGATGTCGTCGTTCAACCCCCAGACCAATACCGGCCAGTTCAATTACGGCCGCTATGCCAACACCCGCATTGACGAGATTACCAAAGCGGTTGAAAAGGAAACCGATCAGGCCCAGCGGCAGAAACTGGTGGCCGAGGCGTTTACCATCCTGCGGGAAGAGGTCGGCTACCTGCCGCTGCATCAGCAGCCGCTGTCCTGGGGCGTGCGCTCCGGGGTAACCGTGGCGCAGCGGGCGGACAATGTGCTCGATTTTCGCAACGTTGTGATCGAGTAATTCGGCTTGCGGTAACGGCGGCCCTGCGGTGAGGCAATGCGACCCATATCCGCGGCGCCGTCAGTCGCGTCGGCCTGCGGGTTGCCGCCGCCGCGCTGACAACCGCGTGTAAGTCGAGGGAGCGAAAATGCTCAGGTTCGTTTCCATACGGCTGTTGCAGTCGATTGCCGTCATGCTGGTGGTCGGGCTGATCGCCTTTGGCCTGTTTCGCTTTGTCGGCGACCCGGTCAACAATATGGTCGGTCAGGATACGACCTTCAGTGAGCGCGAGGCCCTGACGGAGTCGCTCGGGCTGAATGACCCGGTGGTCGTGCAGTACGGCCGGTTTATTGCCAATGCGGTGCGCGGAGACTGGGGCATGTCCTACCGGCTGCGCCAACCGGTCAGCGGGTTGATTGCCGAACGCTTTCCGGCCACGCTCGAGCTCTCTTTCGTCTCGGCGCTGCTGGCATTGGCGCTGGGCGTGCCGATGGGCATTTATACCGCGTTGAAACCCAAAAACTGGATCAGCCGCGGGTTTATGGCGCTGTCATTGGTGGGGGTTTCCCTGCCGACTTTCCTGATCGGCATCCTGCTGATTCTTTTTTTCGGCGTGACCTTGCGCTGGCTGCCGACTTTCGGCCGCGGTGAGGTGGTCGATCTCGGCTGGTGGAGCACCGGGTTTCTGACCGTCAGCGGGGTGAAATCGCTGCTGATGCCGGCCTTTACGCTGGCGGTTTTTCAGCTGACGCTGATTGTCCGCCTGGTGCGCGCCGAGATGCTCGAGGTGCTGCGCACCGATTACATCAAGTTTGCCCATGCGCGCGGGCTAAGCCCGCGGATGATCAATTTTTCTATTGCCCTGCGCAACACGCTGGTGCCGGTGATTACGATTATCGGCTTGCAGATCGGCTCGATTATCGCGTTTGCCATCATCACCGAAAGCGTGTTTCAGTGGCCCGGTATGGGGCTGCTGTTTATTCAGGCGGTGAGCGAGGTCGATATTCCGGTTATGGCGGCCTACCTGATGTTGATCGCCTTCGTTTTTGTCGTGATCAACCTGATCGTCGATATTCTCTACTTCATTGTTGACCCCCGACTGCGGGTGCAAAGCTGATGCCGACGGCTGCCGGTATGCGGGCCGCTATCGCAGCCCGGCTGCGCGACAGCGATCTGTGGTGGAGCTTTACGCATTCGCCCGGCGCGATTGTGGCGGCCGTGCTTACGCTGCTGATCGTTTTCGGCGCGCTGTTCGCCGACTGGGTGGCGCCGCACAACCCGTTCGATCTGGCCACGGTGGGGCTGTTTGACGCGCTGCTGCCGCCGGCCTGGGAAGAGCAGGGCCGCGCCACGTATCTGCTGGGCACCGATGATCAGGGGCGCGATATTTTCTCGACTATTTTGTACGGTTCGCGGATTTCGCTGATTGTCGGCTTTGCCTCGGTTGCATTGGCGGCGGTGATCGGCATCGCCGTGGGGCTGATCTCGGGCTACACCGGCGGCCTGCTGGATGCCTTTCTGATGCGGGTTGCCGATATTCAGCTGTCCTTTCCCGCGATTTTGATCGCCTTGTTGATTGACGGCGTGGCGCGCGGCATTCTGCCGCGGGAGGCGCACAATGAGCTGGCGATCTATGTGCTGATTGTGGCGATTGGCCTGAGTTTCTGGGTGCAGTATGCGCGCACGGTGCGCAGCTCGGTGATGGTCGAGCGCAACAAGGAATACGTGCTGGCCGGGCAGGTTATCGGCCTGCCGGACTGGATTATTTTGCTGCGCCATATTCTGCCGAATGTCATGGGGCCGGTATTGGTGATCGCGACCATTCAACTGGCGCTGGCGGTGATTACCGAGGCGACGCTGTCGTTTCTCGGCGTCGGTGTGCCGCCGACCTCGCCGTCGCTGGGCACCCTGATTCGCATTGGCAACGATTATCTTTTTTCCGGCGAGTGGTGGATCACGATTTTCCCGGGCACGGCCCTGGTGGTGCTGGTGCTTTCGGTCAATATTCTGGGCGACTGGCTGCGGGATGCGCTGAACCCGAAGCTGCGATGAAAGCCCTGCTGGATATCCGCGACCTCAGCGTACAGTTTCCCTCCCGTCACGGCGATGTCAGCGCGATCAGGGCGGTCAGCCTGCTGGTTGACGGCGGTGAGATACTGGGGGTGGTCGGCGAATCCGGCGCCGGCAAATCGACCGTCGGCAACGCGGTTATGGGCCTGCTCGATCCCCCCGGGCACATCGGCGGCGGCGAGGTTTTCCTGGCCGGCGAAAAGATCAGCGGGCTGCCCGAGGCGGCGATGCGCACCATCCGCGGCAAGCGGATCGGGATGATTTTTCAAGACCCGCTGACCTCGCTCAACCCGCTGGAAAGCGTGGCAAGCCAGCTTATCGGCACGATTCAGACGCACCTGGGCCTGTCCAACACCGCGGCGCGGGAGCGGGCCGTTGCACTGCTGCGGCAGGTGGGCATTGCCGAGCCCGAGGTGCGGGCGGATCACTATCCGCATCAATTTTCCGGCGGCATGCGGCAGCGCGTGGGGATTGCGCTGGCTCTGTGCGCGCAGCCGCAGGTGATCCTGGCGGATGAGCCGACCACCGCGCTGGATGTGTCGATTCAGGCGCAGATTCTCAAGCTGCTGAAAGGGCTGGTGCGTGAACACCGCGTCGGCCTGATTGTCATTACCCACGACATGGGGGTGATTGCCGAGATTGCCGACCGGGTCGCGGTGATGTACCGGGGGGCGGTAGTCGAAACCGGCGCGACGGCGAAAATTCTCGGCGACCCCGACCACCCGTATACCCGCAATCTGATTTCCGCCGTGCCGCGACCGGATATCCGCCTGCATCGCTTTCCGATGGTCGACAGCATTGAGGCGGCGGGCGAACGCAAGGCGCTGGATCTGCGCACGCACTGGCTCGGTCAGGTGCGCGACTTCGGGCACAGCGAAGGGCCGCTGCTGGCGGTAAAGAATCTGCAGATGGCGTTCAGAGCCGACGGCGTTTTTCGCCGCCGGGGCAGCGCGGTGCGGGTGGTTGACGGGGTCAGTTTCGATATTCAGCCCGGCGAGTGCTTTGGCATCGTCGGTGAATCCGGCTCGGGAAAATCGACGATTGCGCGCTTGATCACCGGGATTTACCAGGCTGTCGGCGGCACGATCGAGTTTGCCGGGGCCGACCTGACGAAACTCGACCAGCGCAAGCAGATCAACCGCTACCGCCGGCAAATGCAGATGATCTTTCAAGACCCGTTCTCGTCGGTCAATGCGCGCATGAAAGTACGCGATATTGTCGCCGAGCCGATCCGCTTTCACCGGCTGGCGGATTCGCGGGCGCAGACCCGTGAGATCGTCAACGATCTGCTCGAGCATGTCGGCCTGGGGGCGAAAGCCGCGGTCAAATACCCGCACGAGTTTTCCGGCGGTCAGCGGCAGCGGATTTCGATTGCCCGCGCGCTGGCAACCCGGCCGCGCTTTCTGATTTGCGATGAGCCGACCTCGGCTTTGGACGTGTCGATTCAGGCGCAGATTCTCAATTTGCTCAAGGATTTGCAGCAGGAGCTCGGGCTGACGATGCTGTTCATCAGCCACGACCTGCCGGTGATTCGGCAGATGTGTGATCGGGTCGGTGTCATGTACAACGGCAGGATGGTCGAGATTGCCGCTACCGAAGCGCTGTTTGAACGCCCGGCGCATGCATACAGCCGCCACCTGATTGATTTAATCCCCGGCTATAGCGGCCTCGTCGGCATCCGGCCGGTTGGCTAGGCCTGCTCTATGCTGCGCAGTATCGACGCGTCGTCTTGATGTCTGACGTCGGTGCCGTTTTTGATAAACACGATATGGCCGACGATATTTTTTGCATGCCCGCCGAAGCGCTCCAGCGCGCGTATACCCAGCACCAGGTCGATGAAATGCGCGACATTGCGCACATCCTGCAGGATGCAGGCGCTCAGGCGCTGGAACGTGGACTGCAATTCGTGCTCCAGTTTCAACCCTTTGCGCAGCACGTCCGCCGCCAGTTGCAGTTCCAGACGGTCGAATGCCCGTATGCTGACTGACAGCATATCCGCGACGTATTCGGCGAGTAAAAATATATCGTTCAGGACCGGCCGGCTCGGCGGCGGGGCATCGGCGTCGAAAAACCGCACCGTCAGGCCGGCGATCTTGCGCGCCTCGTCGCCCGACCGTTCCAGCTCGGCCGCGATTTTTGCCACCGCGATAATTTCTCGCAAATCTTTCGCCATCGGCTGACGCCTGGCAATGATGCGGGCGATCTCGTCATCGACCTGCAAGTCCAGGTCATTCAGCATTTTATCGTTGCGGATGACCTCGATTGCGCGGTCGGCGTTTTCGTCTTTCAGGGTTTGCACTGCGTCCGTCAGCTGCGCCACGGCCAGTCGGCCCATGTCCAGTACCAGGCTGTGCAAATGCGCCATTTCATTATCGAAGCGCTTGAAGATGTGTTGATCGGTCGGGAGTGTCATTGCTGTGGGGGTCGGGTTTAGCCAAATCTGCCGGTTATATAGCCTTCCGTCAGGCGATGCTGCGGGTGGGTGAAAATATCGTCGGTCAGGCCGGCTTCGACCAGCCGGCCAAGATGAAAATAGGCGGTACGCTGGGATACCCTGGCGGCCTGCTGCATCGAGTGGGTCACGATGCAAATCGAAAATTGCTGCCGCAGTTCGTCTATCAGCTCCTCGATGCGGGCGGTGGCGATCGGGTCGAGTGCGGAGCAGGGCTCGTCCATCAGAATAATTTCCGGATTGATCGCGATCGCCCGGGCAATGCACAGCCGCTGCTGCTGTCCGCCCGACAGCCCGGTGCCGGGCTGGTTGAGCCGGTCTTTGACCTCCTGCCATAGTCCGGCTTTGCGCAGGCTGTTTTCAACCATGCCGTCGAGCTCGGTTTTGTCGGCGGCCAGGCCGTGCAGGCGGATGCCGTAGGCCACATTGTTGTATACCGATTTGGGAAACGGGTTGGGCTTTTGAAATACCATGCCGACCCGCGCCCGCAGCAGCACCACGTCCATGCCGGGGCTGTAAATATTGTCGCCTTCCAGTTTTATCTCCCCGCTCACCCGGCAACTGTCGATCGTGTCGTTCATGCGGTTCAGGCATCGGATGAGGGTGGATTTTCCGCACCCCGACGGGCCGATCATGGCCAGCACTTCGTGCCTGCCGAGCTCGAGCGAAACATCAACGATAGCCGGTTTGTCCGCATAATATACATCGACGTTGCGGCAGGTCATCACCGGGTCGGCGGCGGCAGTGACGCCGACGGTCTTGAATGCGGGGTCATCAACCGGGTCGGGTTGTACCGGGTCGTCAGGCGGCGTTGGTGTGCGGTCTTGCATGGGCATTCGGTTGGCTGCGGGCGCGCGGTTACCAGCGTTTTTCCAGCTTGTTTCTCAGCACCACAATCAGGCCGTTCAGGGCGACCAGAAACAGCAGCAGTACCAGGATGGCGGCCGAGGTGCGCTCGACAAACGCCCGCTCGGGGCTGTCGGCCCAGAGGTAAATCTGTACCGGCAGGACGGTGGCGGGCTCCAGCGGGCTCGACGGCACGTCAACGATGAATGCGACCATGCCGATCACCAGCAACGGCGCGGTTTCGCCGAGTGCTCTGGCCAGGCCAATGATGGCGCCGGTCAGCATGCCGGGCAGCGCCAGCGGCATGGTGTGGTGCAGCACCGTCTGCACCGGTGACGCACCGACCGCGAGAGCGGCTTCACGCACACTCGGCGGCACCGCCGCCAGGGCGGCGCGGCTGGATATAATGATGGTCGGCAGGGTCATCAACCCCAGCACCATCCCGCCGACCAGCGGCACCGATCGCGGCAGCCCGAAATAATTGATCAGGATCGCCAGCCCGAGCAGGCCGAAAATAATCGACGGCACCGCCGCCAGGTTGTTGATATTGACTTCAATCAACCGGGTGATGCGATTTTCAGGGGCGAATTCTTCGAGGTAGACGGCGGCCGCAACCCCGATCGGGAAACACAGCAGCATGGCGATGGAGATGACGAAAAGAGAGCCCATTGCGGCGCCTTTGATGCCCGCTTGTTCGGGGTCGCGCGAATCGCCGGTGGTGAAGAAAACCCGGTTGAATCGGGTTTCAACCTGTCGATTGGCGGTCAGCCGCTCGACCCAGTCAATCGTCTGGTCTTTGATCCGCCGCTCCTGCTGCGGCACGGTTTTGTTTACCTTGCCCTTGACCAGCGCATCGACTTCGTCATCGGCCAATAGCCAGAAGCGGTGGGTGGCGCCGATTTTGGCCGGATCATCCATCACGTGCCGCCGGAGATCATATTCGGCGCCGCTGCTGATGATGCGGTACAGGGCTTTTTTATCCCGGCGTTGGGTGACCTCGGGGAAGGCGGCTCTCAGCGCCTGTTTGATCAGGCCGCCGTAGTCGGCCCCGGACAATGACGCGGCGCTCAGATCGGCGTCGAAATGCTCCGCATCGAGTGCAATATCCAGCGCGATATAGGTTTGCTGCAACGCGCTGTAGCCGCTCGCCAGCGTCGTGCCCAGCAGCAATGCCAGGAACAACAGGCCGATGCCCACAGACAGCTGGCCATAGCGCCGGAAGCGGCGCTCACGCCGATAGCGTCGGTGCAGCCCGGCGCGTACAATCGCCAGCCGGTTCACTCGTATTGCTCCTGGTATCTGCGCACCACCTGCAGCGCGATCACATTCAGCACCAGCGTCACGATAAACAGGGTCAGGCCGAGCGCAAAAGCCGCCAGCGTTTTCGGGCTGTCGAATTCCTGATCGCCGACCAGCAGGGTGACAATCTGCACGGTGACCGTGGTCACCGATGCAAACGGGTTGGCCGTCAGGTTGGCCGCCAGCCCCGCCGCCATGACGACAATCATGGTTTCGCCGATTGCCCTGGAGGTCGCCAGCAAAATACTGCCAACGATGCCGGGCAGGGCGGCCGGCAGAACGACCCGGCAGATCGTCTCCCGCCGGGTCGCGCCGAGGCCGTACGAGCCGTCTCGCAGCGACTGCGGCACGGCGGTGATAACGTCATCCGATAGCGAAGAAATAAACGGCAGTATCATCACCCCCATCACCAGGCCGGCCGCCAGCGCGCTTTCACTCGATACCGACAGGCCGAGCGATTGCGCATAGTGGCGGATCAGCGGGGCGACGGTCAATACGGCAAAAAAACCGTACACCACGGTAGGGATGCCGGCGAGAATTTCCAGCAGCGGCTTGCCGAATGTGCGCACCCGGTCGCCGGCGTATTCGGACAGGTAAATTGCCGACATCAAGCCAATCGGCACGGCGACGACGACCGCGATGCCGGTGATCAGGAAGGTGCCGGTAAACAGCGGTACGGCGCCGAACGCGCCCGAGGAGCCGACTTGATCGGTGCGTATCGCGGTCTGCGGCGACCACTTCAGCCCGAACAGGAAATCGGTCAGCGGCACCAGCTTGAAAAACCGAATCGATTCAAACAGCACCGACAGCACGATGCCAATGGTGGCCAGTATTGCCAGGCAGGCGCAGGCAATCAAAAACCCCCGGATCATCGCTTCGATGCGGTTTTGCAGCGCCCGGTTGCGCTTGCAGGCGGGCAGGGCGGCAATCAGCAGGGCGGGGGCCAGGATGAAGCCGACAAATAAACCGCTCAGCAGGCCCATGTTGTGTTGGTGATGGCGCGGTGGTGATGCATCGCAGCGACGGTCGTCAGGTCGAATCGGCCGGCGCTCAGAGCGTCTCGAGCGCCCGTTGGCTGTCGGCATTATGCCGGAACAGTTGCCGTTCTTGTACCGGCATCGGAATCAGCCCCCGGTCGGTGAGGTAGCCTTCCTCGCCGTACGCGGCCTCGCCGGTAAACTCGGCCATGTATTCGGCCATGCCGGGAATAACGTCGAGGTGGGCTATTTTGGCGTAAAAATACAGCGCCCGGGAGATCGGGTAGGTGCCGTCCGCAATGGCGTCGAATTCGGGCATGACCCCGTCTATCCGCGCGCCCTGCACCCGGTCGAGGTTTTGATCGAGGAAACTGAAGCCGAAAATGCCCAGCGCCTCCGGGTTTTCCTTGAGCTTCTGCACAATCAGATTATCATTTTCGCCGACCTCTATGAAAGCGCCGTCTTCCCTGAGCGTATGGCAAAGCGCCTGATAGGCGGATTTGTCGGTCTGCCTTAGCGCCGCAATCCAATCGATCGATTGGCAGCCGCCCTCCATCACCAATTCGACAAAGGCATCTCGCGTGCCCGAGGTCGGCGGCGGCCCCAACACCTCGATGCGGATGTCCGGCAGGTTCGGGTTGACCTGCCGCCAGGTGCGGTATGGATTGGGCGTCACGGTTTCACTGCCATCGGCGGCGGGTACGTTTTTGGCCAGCGCCAGGAAAATCTCCCGGCGGCTCAGGGCATACTGCCCGGCCTCGGTCGAATTGGCCAGCACGATGCCGTCGTAGCCAATTTTGACCTCGATGATGCCGGTCACGCCGTTGGCTTTGCAGCGCGCCAGCTCCGAAGGTTTTATCCGCCGGGAAGAATTGGCAAAGTCCGGGGTGGTGATGCCAACCCCGGAGCAAAATAATTTCAGCCCGCCGCCGGAGCCGGTGGCTTCGATAATCGGCGTTTTGAAACTGCTGGTCTTGCCAAATTTCTCCGCCACCACCGTGGCAAAAGGGTACACGGTGGAGGAGCCGACGATTTGGATATAGTTGCGCTGTTGTGCGCTTGCCGGGGTGGCGAGGCCGACCAGGCCGATCAGCGCAATTGAAACCAGGGTTGTATACATTGCAATCTCCTTACCGGATTTAACCGAAATTTAACCGAAATTTAACTGAACTGAATGACGAAAATCGGCACGCCTGACCGTGGCTGCCCACCCCGTGCCACCCCGGGGCAGACGAGCACAACGCGCCTGACGTAGCGGCGATACGCCATCCGGAGCCGGCCAGTCAAACTATCCCGGGCAAGTTGAATTCCAGACGGCGAACGTGTCGGTTTGATGAACCCGGGTGCCCGTTTTGCTACCCCAAATGCCCGGATTGCGCTGCGGGTGATTACGCGCACCCGAATCGGTCGATGCGAAACGGCGTCAGATCAATCGACGGCGCCGCCCCGCTGAGCAGCTCGGTGATCAGCCGCCCGGTTTTTGGCCCGGTGGTCAAGCCCACGTGCTGATGGCCAAAGGCATAATACACGTCCCGGTAATGCGGTGAGCGGCCGATCACCGGCAGGCTGTCCGGCAATGAAGGACGGTGCCCCATCCATTCGCTGAAGCGGGAAAGATTGGCATTGGGAAACAGTCGTTGCGCATGGTGCAGCAGCGTCGCGGTGCATTTTGCCCGTGGCCCGGCGGCCAGCCCGCCAAACTCGACCAGGCCGGCCAGCCGGATGCCGGTTTCCATCGGCGTCGCCACCAGCTTGCCACGGGTGCACATAACCGGGTTGCGCAGGCTGATTTGTGCATCCGCTATCGTGATGTGATAGCCGCGCTCCGCTTCCAACGGCACCGGGCTGCCGAGCCGGGCGGCAATTTTACTCGACCAGGCGCCGGCGGCAATCACCAGCCGGGTGACCGGATATTTCGCGGTCGGGGTGCTGATCATGCCGTTGGTCGCATTTGCATAGTCGATACGGGTGATTTCCCGGCGCAAAATCTGCCCGCCGTTGGCGGCAAAATCCTGCGCCAGTGATTTGACCAGCATTTGCGGATTGCATGAAAAGCCGTGACCATCGAGCACCACGGCATAGTCATAATCGGCCGCCAGAGCGGGCTCGAACGCCTGCACTTCGGGGCCCCGGAGGATGCTGGTCTTGACGCCGCGATCCAGCCGCAATTTCCATGCGTAGGCGTCGTCGTCGAACCGGTTTTTGCCCTGATACACATACAGATACGGCGCCGTTTGGACATATCGCTGCGCGCCGGTGGCGTGCGTCAGACTCTGATGCTGCTCCACCGTATCGCCAACCAGGTCGGCCAGCGCATCGGCAATCCGCTGCACCTTGTCGTTGGCGCCATGGCGAATATATGCCGCCAGCCAGGGCAGCATCCGGGGCAGATACCGCCACCTGAAAAACAACGGCCCCAACGGGTCGAGCAGCATTTGGGGCGCTTTGCGCAAGATGCCCGGGATGGGAATCGGCACCAGAGCGGCGCGCGCCAGTATGCCCGCATTGCCGGCCGAGCAGGATTCGCCGGGCGCTTTGCGGTCGATAACGGTCACCCGATAGCCGGCCCGCTGAAGATGCACCGCACAGGATATGCCGACGATGCCGGCGCCCACCACGGTCACTGTTTTTTCGGTCATGCTACTGGTTCCTCCGGTGCCGCAGCCGGGCTGCCGGCGCACGCGTATTGTCGCATATTTGTTTTGACTGCGGTTGTATCTGTCCGCGTACCAGGCCGGCCGCGGCGGTCAGCCGCCGCCCCGGACGCCGGGCGTCGACACCCGGCATCGCCCGACCCGTGCCCACTTGACGGAGAAATCCGGTTACAATCCGCAGGGTCGGTCTGGTTGCCGGCGCGTCCATCCGAGGTGAACATTCTGGTGCTGAAAATGATATTCAAGCTGTGGCTGCCGCTGATCATGCTGCTGTCGGTTTTGACCGCCCGGGCTGACGGCAAGTCCGATTTTGACCTCGCCTGCGCGGCCTGTCACGGTTTCGGCGTGGCCGGTGCACCGAAACTGGGCGACCGGGCCGATTGGGTCGGTCGCATCGACCAGGGAGTAGCGCGGCTATACGACCATGCGATCAACGGCTACGTCGGGGAGTCGGGCGTGATGCCGGCCAAGGGCGGGTTTACCCACCTTTCCGATGCGCAAGTCAAAGCCATTGTCGATTATATGCTGACGGCGGTGGAGTAACGTCGCCCAATCGAGCGCGCAACCGACACCCGGCCAGGCCGGCATCCATCCGGCACGCATCGCTGCAAGGGCTCAAAACGGCCAGGGGGAAAAGCGAAAAAATCCGCCCAGTGCGGCCGCCAGGGTGGGTTGATCGTGCACGCCGGCCAGCTCCCGAATCGAGTGCATGCCCAGCTGGGGAACGCCAATATCGACGGTTCTGACGCCAAGCCGGGCGGCGGTAATCGGCCCGATAGTCGAACCGCAGCCCATATCCGAACGCACCACCATGGTTTGATAATCCAGCTCGTTGCGCGCACACACCTGTTGGAACAGCGCCGCGGTTTCGCTGTTGGTGGCATAGCGCTGGTTGTGATTGATTTTAATCACCGGGCCGGCATTGAGTAGCGGCCGGTGATCGGGCTCATGTTTTTCCGGGTAGTTCGGATGCACGCCGTGGGCGTTGTCGGCTGAAATCAGCATCGAGCGGCTAAGCGCCCGGCGCAGGTTCTCGCTGTCGCCGCAAATGCGCTCCAGCACCGATTGCAGCAGCGTCCCGTCGGCGCCGCTGGGCGATGCGCTGCCGACTTCCTCATGGTCATTCAGCACCAGCACACAATTGGCCGGCCCGCCGCTGTCGATCAGGGCCCGGGTGCCGGCAAAACAACTGAGCAGGTTATCCAGCCGTGCGGAGGCGATAAATTCGCACTCCAGTCCGACCACGGCAGCGGGCTGATGGTCGTATAAGCTCAACTCAAAGCTCAGCACCTCCTCGATCGCCGAGGCGCCGTGTTGCCGGTTTACCTGCGCCTTGAGCAGGGCGTTGAAATCCGGTGCGGTGTCGTCCATGCGGCAGAATATCGCCGGCAGGTGCAGCTGTTGGTTGATGCGATGGTGGTCATTGACCTGCCGCTGCAAATGTATCGCCAGGCTCGGTATGAAGGCGATCGGACGGTCAAAATCGACCAGCCAGTGGTCGATCGCACCGGCGGCGGTGCGCCCGCTGACGCGCCCGGCCAGGGATAAATCCCGGTCAAACCAGGGGTTCAGCAGCGCGCCGCCGTATACCTCGACCGCCAGTCTGGCATAGCGGTTGCCGGTGGTGACGGCGTTCGGTTTGACCCGCAGGCAGGGGCTGTCGGTGTGCGCCCCGACCAGGCGAAAGCCGTGCGCCGGCGGCGGCTGATGCAGCGCAAACGCCACTAGCGATGAGTCGTTGCGGGTGATCATGTATTTCCCCGGCGTGGTCAGCCCCCAGGCGTCGGACTCACACAGCAGTCGATAGCCGGCGTGTTGGAGCTGCTGCACGCATTGCTCGACCGCGTGAAACGGGGTCGGCGCGCGGTCGAGGAATTGCAGCAGTGGTTCAGTCTGGCGGTCAAGCGGTTGCATGGTCGATAGCGTGGCGCAAGTCGGCGGCAGTGACGGTTCGAAAGTGTGCGTTAAGCCACAATCTGATGGCAAGCGGCAGTTTAGCCGGCATGGCAGCTAAGCTGCCAGTGCTGCAGCGGGCCGTCGCCGTCCAGCCGTACGGCGGTCAGATGGCCGCCCCAGACACAGCCGCTATCCAGCGCGATGATCCCCCGGCGATGCAGAAAACCAAGCGATGACCAGTGGCCGCTGACAATCCGCCAGTCCCGGCACGCCAGGTCCGGGTGCTCGAACCAGGGAATCAAAGCCGCCGGCTGGCTGCCGGGCGGGTCTTTGCAGGTGAAATCCAAACGCCGGTCGCGGTCGCAATATCGCATCCGGGTCAATGCGTTGGTGATGAAACGCGCACGCGGCCAGCCGCGCATCTCGGCATCCCAGCTCGTCGGGCGGTGGCCGTACAGGTGTTTGAGAAATTGTCGGTAGTGCTCGCCGCGCAGCAGGGTTTGAATTTCCTCGGCGTGCGCGACCAGCTGGTGACGCGGCCAGCCGGGATACACCCCGGCATGCACCATCAGCGTCTTCAGCTCGCTATCGACGTGCACCAGCGGCTGTCGGCGCAGCCAGTGCAGCAGCGAATCGCAGTCGGGCGCCTGCAAAATACCCGCCAGCGTATCGCCCGGTTTGGCCGCTTTGACGCCGGCTGCGACCGCCAGCAGGTGCAAATCGTGGTTGCCGAGCACGCAGACCGCGCTGTCCCCGAGGGCGTAAACCAGGCGCAGCGTCTGCAAAGAGTCGGGCCCGCGATTGACCAGATCGCCGCACAGCCACAGCCGATCGGGGCCCGGGTCAAACCGGATCAAGTCGAGTAATTTTTCGAGCGACTGCGCACACCCCTGCACATCGCCCACCGCATAGACCGCCATCGCGATAATCAGCGGCCGGTGTGGCCGCTAGGCGCGTTCTGTATGCGGTCGCAGCGGGCGCTCATCGCCGTGCTCAACTTTCTTCAAACAGCTCATCCAGCAGTATCTCATCGTCCGGTGAGGCGGGCGGTGCACCGTCATGGATCTGCTGCTGCCGGCGGCTGCGGTAAATTTCCCGCAGAAACAGGTACCGATCGGGCTGCAATTCGAGCACCTCATCGGTGCCAAGCAGCTCGGTGCGTGCGTCGAGTACGCGCAGGCCGGTGGCATACCAGCGCTCCGCCGAGTCATCCAATGCGGACAGCGGATCACCGATCGCAAACTGCGGCACCAATCCGGCGGTGTCACGCAGATTGCCCGGCCCAAGCAGTGGCAGCATCAGATACGGCCCGGGCGGCACCCCCCAGACCGCCAGAGTCTGGCCAAAATCTTCGCGCTGCTGTGGCAGGCCGAGCTCAACGGCAACATCGTTCAGCCCCAAAAAGCCGATGCTGGTGTTGATGGCAAAACGCCCCGCATCGCGGCCGGCCTGGTAAAACTTTCCCTGCAGCAGAGCATTGGCCACGGTGTACGGCTCGGTCAAATTGGAGAAGACATGGCCAATCCGGATGCGCACCGGCGATGGAACATGCCGATATGCCTTGGCCGCCGGTCGCAGCAGATATTTGTCCAATTGCGTATTGAACGCAAACACAGCCCGATTGACCGGTTCGAGCGGGTCAGAGTAAGACGAGGGGGCGGTGGCGCATCCGCCGACAGCGGCAAGTGCGCCGAGCAACAGGAGTATGCGGGGCAAGCGGGTAGGGTAGTTCATGCGTATGCGGTGGTCGGCGGTTATTGTAGAATCGGAATTTTACGGTGAACCCATCAATGCCGACGCGCCGGTGATGCGGCAACCGCATACAGCGGCCTGCGATGCAGAGTCGACAGTAACTGATTATCGCCAATTATCGAGCATGGCACACATAAATCAACTGATATTTATCGATAATTGCCCCCTTGCAGCCGCGGCAGATGCCGTCCACGGTCGGCTCTGTAGCCGGCGGCGCGCGCCGGCTGGCGCGGCATGATCGACTTTGACCGGGTGGCAGAGCGGCTGTTTGTCGGTGTTTGCCCGACCACCCCGGCCGATGCCGAGCAACTCAAACAGGCCGGCATGACGGCCATTTTGAATCTGCAAACCGACCAGGATTTCGACCACCACGGGATAAACTGGCCGCAGTTGACGCAGGCGTATCGCCGCCTCAATCTGACCCTGCATCGCCTGCCGATCATCGATTTCGATAAAGATGATCTGGTTGCCCGCCTGCCGGACGCCGCCCGGCTGCTGGCGGATACGCTGGCGTGCGGCCACCTGACGTATCTGCATTGCACCGCCGGCAAAGAGCGCTCGCCTGCGGTGGCGGTTGCGTATCTGGCCTGGCACCGGCAGTTGGGGTTGGCGCACGCTGTGCGGCAGGTCAAGACGATGCGGGATTGCAAGCCGTATACCGATGCGCTGGCACGCGCCGATCAACTCTATGGTCAAGCCGAATCGAGTCGCATTCCACCGTCGCCCGTCACCCCGTTGCACCCCGACGACGACTGAGCGGCCGCGATGAGGCCGGGCAGGTCAGCCGGCAGACCAGCTAAACACCGCAAACACCATGAAAGCGGCGTAGATCGCAGTGACCAGTAACACGACCTGACGCAGGCGCGTGAGCGGAAATACGACCGCCGCTTTCTGCTGCTCGGCAAGCCATAGATAGATCACCCCGGCACCGACCAGAAGGACTTCCAGCACCGATACAATGCTGCCGTAATGGGCCGGGTCCCAGTACGAAACCGGGCTTTGGAAGCGAAAATCACTGAGCGGGAAAAAGTGGCGGTGGCCGTCGTCATGATGCACCAGCAAATCCAGTATGCAATGGACACACATGCTGGCAAACAAGCATATCCATGCCGACGAGCGGATGCGCCAGGCGATGATGGCGCCAATCGCAATCAACGGAAATGAGTTCGGCAGATCGAACACCATCTGCCAGTGTGGCAGGAAGTAATGCTGGTTCCATATAATGTGTTCCGGCACACCGAGCATTTTTTCATAGATGTAAAACATCACCATCAACACGTCGGGCAGCAGCGCACCGGCGGTAATCGGCAGGGCGAATCGGGCCGCCCGTGTGCGCCCCAGCAGAGACAAGCTGAAAATAACGTGTGCCGGTGTATTCATTTGATTCGCAATGGGAAAAAGTGATCTGACCGCCGAGCTGGAAACCCGCCACAGCGCGGCGTTCGGGCGGCCATTTTCGGTGTGATATTGGCCAGTTGTTATATGACCATAATATAATCGACAATGCAGATAAATTGAAGCAAAAAAGACGGCGGGTTGGCCCGTCGCGGGCAGGGATCAGGCGCGTGCCGGTCGGGCGGTTGTTTTTGGCGTATAATCCGCACTTGCCGGTGGCGCAATCCCGCCGATTGGGCTGCCGATGCGGATGGGTGATTTCACCCAGTCAACGCAAGCCGCGCACCGACAGCAGAGAAAACAAAATACCAGCAGCCTTTCATGACCAACCATCGCCTGTTTTTTATCCTGTTCCTGATCTGTGCGCTGCTGCTGGGCACCGCTTTGTATTTTCAATACGCGGAAGGCCTGGATCCGTGTCCGCTGTGCATATTTCAGCGTGTGGCGTTCATCCTCGTCGGTTTGATTTGCCTGGCCGGCTGTGTGCATCGGCCCAAACGGGTCGGGCAGTGCGTGTACGCCGTATTCGCGGGCATCGCGGGGGTCATCGGGGCGGCGCTGGCGGCGCGTCATGTGTGGATACAAAATCTGCCCACGGATCAAGTGCCGGAATGCGGCCCCGACCTGGATTATATGCTGGACGTATTTCCGTTTACCAAAATGCTGGCGACGGTGCTGCGCGGCTCGGGCGAATGCGCCGATGTGCTGTGGACCCTGTTTGGCATCAGTATGCCGGGGTGGAGCCTGATCTGGCTGGTGGCGCTCAGTGTCGGCAGTTTTTCGATACTGTTTCGGCCGCAACGCGGCATCTGAGGTGCCGGCTGATGCGCCGGATTCGGCCTGGTTCGTTCAAGAGTCCCGGCTAAAGCGCGCCTTTTTCTGATCGGCGTTTTCGGCGGTTTTACCCGGTTCAGTGCAATCGACGCGGTTTAAAAATCAGGAGGTCGCTGTATCAGCCCGGTTTGTCGGTTTGACTTCGTAACCGGGCTGTTCCGGTTCATTGTCGCGGATTTCTGCCGGGAAGCCGGGCGCCAGCAACTCGACTGCGCAGGTTTCTTCCAGCCGGCGAACGATGTTCGGTGAAAATTCCCGGCTACCGTAGCGCTGCTGCCCGTCGTTGAAGATATCCACCATCATCGGCGCCAGCTCTAACGGCACGTTGCCGCGTTGCGCTATCTCGGCGAACAAGCCGATGTCTTTGCAGACCAGATCCATCGTGAAATTGATGTTGCGGCTGCCGTTCAAGATGACCTGGCTCTCGGTTTCGTGCACAAACGAGTTGCCGGATGAGATGCGAATCGCTTCGTAGGTGGTCGCCAGATCCATGCCGGCCACTTTGGCCGTTGCCAGTGCTTCGCACAGGGACAGCAGGTTGGCGGTGGCCAGATAGTTGGTGACGACTTTCAGCACCGAGGCCGAGCCCAGTGCGCCGGTGTGCAGGATATGCCGGCCCATTTTGGTCAGTACCGGCAGCATCTGCTCGAACGTGCGGCGTTGACAGCCGGCGAAAATGGCAATGTTGCCGGTGGCCGCCCGGTGGCAGCCGCCCGATACCGGGCAGTCGATCGGCTGTGCGCCGAGCGCGGTGACCTTGCCGCCCAGCCGCTTGACCTCGGCTTCATCGGTGGTGCTCATTTCGGCCCAGACTTTGCTCGCACTCAGGCCGGCCAGCGCGCCGTCTTGCGCCTCCATCACCGTCGCGCTGGCTTCGGGGCTGGGCAGGCAGGTGATCAGGACGTCGACCGATTCGGCCATTTTCCGCGGGCTGTCGCCCCATTTTGCGCCGTTGTCGAGTAAGGCCTGCGCGACCGATTTGTCCAGGTCAAGGACGGTTAAATCCAGACCGTTGCGCAACAGGCTGCCGGCGAGCTTGCCGCCGACGTTGCCCAGACCGATAAATCCGATTTTCATGTTGTTTTTGCTCCGAACATTATTTGCCAGACAAAGAAAAGCGCCCGCTGTGGTGCGCCGGGTTGATTGCGATTCAAGGCAGCACCGGCGACGACTGCATTTGCAGATGGAGCGCCGTGCCGGTGTAAGGATGGGCCGCCGCCACCGCCTCGTTCAGCTCAACCCCGAGCCCCGGTTCAGTGGGCGGGATCACGTAGCCGTCCTGCCATTGTATTGGCCGGTTCAGAATGTCGGCATGAAAACCGCCCCACGTCTGGATGCTCTCCAGAATCAGGAAATTCGGCGTGCAGGTGCTGAGCTGAATGTTGGCCGCGCCTTCGATCGGGCCGCAATACAGGTGGGGGGCGATTTGTGCGTAGCAGGTTTCCGCCATGCCGGCGATTTTTTTGGCCTCGAGGATGCCGCCGACGCGGCCCAGCGCCATTTGCAATATCGCCGCCGCTTGATCCGCCAATACCCTGGCAAACTCATACTTGGTGGTCAGGCGCTCGCCGGTGGCGACAGGAATGCAGGTCTGGCGCGCAACCCGGGCCATCTCCGCGGTATTTTCCGGCGGGGTGGGCTCCTCAAACCACAGCGGGTCATACGCCTCCAGCCGCCGCGCCAGGCGGATGGCCCCGGCGGCGGAGAATTGCCCGTGGGTGCCGAACAGCAAATCCGCCCGCGTGCCGACCGCCTCACGAATCAGTTTGACAAATTGCGTCGAACGCTCCAGCTCATCCAGCATCGGTTGGCGGCCGTCGTATACGCTGTAGGGCCTGGCGGGGTCGAATTTCAACGCCGTAAACCCCTGCTCGACATATTCCAGCGCCCGTTCGGCGGCCAGCCAGGGGTCGCTGTAGATGTCGGTTTTGTCGCCCTCTTGCGGATAAAGGTAGGTATAGCTGCGCAACTTGTCGTGCACCTTGCCGCCAAGCAGTTGATAAACCGGCTGCTCCAGCGCCTTGCCGACAATGTCCCAGCAGGCCATTTCGACCCCGCTCAGCACCCCCATCAACGAGACATCCGGCCGCAGGTTATAGCCGCTGCCGTAAACGTTGCGCCAGATTTTTTCAATCGAGAACGGCGGTTGGCCGATGACATGCCGGTCGCACACATCCACAATCATTTTTTCAACCACCTGCGGGCCGAACGTGGCGGCATACACCTCACCATAACCGACCAGGCCGTTATCGGTGGTCAATTTCAGGAAGATAAAATATCTGCCGCCGAAATGGGGCGGCGGATTGCCGACCACCCAGGTGGTGACGTCGGTGATTTTCATCGCTGTGCCACCGCGCGGCGAGCGCCGCCGCGGTTGGGCGGCCGCGGCGTCGCCGGGCGGGAATGCGTTAGTAAATGTGGATGGTTTCGAATTGGCCGGCCCGGACTTCGACTTCTTTGAACGAGCCCAGCACTTCGCCGACCGAGTTGAATTCCACGTTGGTGGCGCCGACATAATCGATATCGCCGCCGGCAGCGAGAATCTTCAGGCCGCGGGTGAGCTCACCGGGCAGAATTCTTTCACCGGGTGCATTCGCCACCGCCATCAGCTGCGCTTGAATCGCACTGCGATCGGTCGAGCCGGCGGCCTGGATCGCCAGTGCCAGCAGCGCCGCGGCGTCGTAAGATTCGCCCTGATAGGGGCCGTCACCGGCGATGCCGTGCTGTTGGGCGTATTCGGCAAACAGCGCCGCGCCCTGCGATGCCCCGCCGGGCAAGGTGCCGATCGCGCCGTTCAGGTCGTCGCCAATGGCGTCGATCAACGATGCGCCAATCATCCCGTCGGCCAGAATGAAGCGGCTGAAGGCATCCGAGTCCAGGGCCGCCTGAATGATGCCCTTGCCGCCCTGATCAAGGTAGCCGAAAACGGCCAGATCTTCGGCCCCGGCGGCGGCCAGCGCCCCGACCTCGGCCGAATAATCCGCTTTGCCGTCTTCATGCGCCGCGCTGATTGCCACCGTGCCGCCGACCGCGGCAAACGCCTGGGTGAATGATTCGGTCAGACCTTTGCCGTAGTCGTTATTGGTAAAGGTAATCGCAACGTTTGTGATCCCGCGCTGCCGCAGAACGGTGGCCAGAACCTCACCCTGACGCGCATCCGACGGGGCGGTGCGGAAGAAAAAGCCATTGTCCTCAAGACTGGACAGCGCCGGTGAGGTTGCCGACGGCGACACCATGACGACGCCGTTTGGGACCGCAACATTGTTGGCGATGGCGGTGGTCACGCCGGAGCAGTCTGCGCCCATGATGGCCACGACGTTATCGGCGGTCACCAGTCTTTCGGCGGCCGCGGTCGCCGCCGATGAATCGACACAGGTGGAATCCGCCCGCACCGGGGTGATTTCCCGCCCGTCGAGCAGACTGCCGGAGACCTCGCTGAAGGCCAGCTCGGCGCTGTCGGCCATGCCGGGGGTCAATGATTCGATCGGGCCGGTAAAGCCCAGAATGATGCCGATCTTGATTTCATCGGCGGCGGCGGCCTGCGCAATCAGGCCGCTCAGAGCGCCGGCAATCACCGCATTTTTCAGTGTGTTTTTCATTTGCATGGTCCTCAACAGGGTTATCTATGGTTGGCTGTTTCCCGATCATACTAAAGTTATCCTGCCAGGCAAAGCACCGCTGCACAGAATAATGGCAATGACCAAAGGGGTTGCGCGCATCAATCCGGGCATGACGCAAACCCGGGTCAGCAATCGGTGACGTTGACGGCCAGGCCGCCGCGCGACGTTTCCTTGTATTTGGTCTTCATATCCCGGCCGGTATCGCGCATGGTCCGGATCACGTCGTCCAGTGAGACCAGATGATCGCCGTTGCCGCGCAGCGCCATGCCTGACGCATTGATGGCCTTCACCGCAGCCATCGCATTGCGCTCGATGCACGGCACCTGTACCAGCCCGCCGATCGGGTCGCAGGTCAGCCCCAGATTGTGTTCCATTGCGATTTCGGCGGCGTTTTCGACCTGTTCCGGGCTGCCGCCGAGCACCTCGGTGAGCCCGCCGGCGGCCATCGAGCAGGCCGACCCGACCTCGCCCTGACAGCCGACCTCGGCCCCGCTGATGGACGCATTCTCTTTGTACAAAACGCCGATAGCGCCGGCGGTCAGCAGAAACCGCACCACGCTGTCGTCCTCCGCGTCACGGTAAAACTGCATATAGTATTGCAGCACCGCAGGAATAATCCCGGCGGCGCCATTGGTCGGCGCGGTTACCACGCGCCCGCCGGCGGCATTTTCCTCGTTTACCGCCAGCGCAAACACATTCACCCAGTCCATTTTCCCCGACGGCCGGGCGAGGTCGGACGGCTCATCGCATAACTGCCGATACAGCCCGGCTGCCCGGCGCTTGACCTTGAGCCCGCCGGGCAAAATCCCGTCGCTGTGGCAGCCGCGCTCGATGCAGGCCTGCATCGCCCGCCAGATGTGCAGTAAACCGTCGCGGACAGCGGCTTCGGTGCGCCGGGTTTTTTCATTCTCCAGCATCAGCCGGCTGACCGAAAAATCATGCTGGCGGCAGTGTGCGAGTATCTGCCGGGCGGTGGTGAACGGATACGGCAGTCGGTCGGGGTCGGCGGCAATGCGGTCGGCGCCCATCTCCTGCCGGTCAACGATGAAACCGCCGCCGATGGAGTAGCAGGTGTTTTCGGCGAGCGGTCGGCGCCCGGCATCAACGGCAAAAAACCGCATTGCGTTCGGGTGCCCCGGCAGGGATTTGCGCCGGTGCAGGATCAAATCCCGCTGTTCGACGAAATCAATCTCATGCGTGCCCAGCAGCCGCAGGCGCCCCCGTTCACGAATAAGCCGCAACTGAGAGTCGATTTGCGCGGGGTCAACCTGCTCCGGGTGTTCACCCGCCAGCCCGAGCAGAATCGCTTTGTCGCTGCCGTGCCCCTTGCCGGTTGCGCCCAATGAACCGAACAGCTCGACCCGGATGCCGGCCGTCTGCGGCAGCAGCGCCTGCGTTTGCAAACGACCGACAAAGGCCCGCGCCGCCCGCATCGGCCCCACCGTATGCGAACTCGACGGGCCGATGCCAATTTTGAAAAGATCAAAAACGCTGATAGTCATTGTTAATCATGGATGTGAACGGGGGTGATGCGGCGGTAGCGCCAGCGCGAATCAAGCTGCTGTGGTCGCCGGCAACCGTCACGGAATCAGGAATCAGGAATCAGGAATGTTCAGTTGCATTTATCGGTTGCGTTCACAGCGTACGGCACGCGCAGGCCATTATACACGCTGCGCCGGCGGCAGGTTGCCCGGGCGGCCGGTGGCGGTGGCGGAAATGGTGGCGCTGACAAACAGCTCGCCGTCGATATCGTTGCTGATGCGGTTGGCATCCTGCCGCACCCGCACCTCGATCGCCGTTGCGCCGGCAGACTCGGCCAGGCTGCGGGCATCCTGCCTGACTATCTTGACCGCCTGGTCGATGGCCGCCGGCAGGTTGTTGAATTTCATTGGCGTGTCTTTATGAAACAGATAAAACACCCCGAACTCCGGCTGCGTCACCGTCACCTGCGCACTCTGCGTCACCGCGCCCATAATCGCCCCAACGGCGTTGGCGACGTCGGCATTTTCCGGCAAATGCAATTGCACGCCAAACATGCTCGCCACCCGCGGGAAATAATCGGGCGCCGGGCCGCCCACCGCAACCAGCGGGTAATTGTGGGCAAAGCGCAAGTCAAACAACGGCCGAATGCGCTCGGTTTCCCCTTGATTGAGTACGATATCCGCCAGCAATCGCGTAATATTCTGCGCTTTGGAATCGGCCAGTTTGTTGTGCTGATTCAACCCGGCCTCGATCAGTTTCTGGCTGATGCCGCGGGTCATCAACTGAAACACCTGCTCGCACGGGGCCTGTGCATCGCCCACCCGCCAACTGCCGCAGCCGTACAAATGCCGCATCTGCCGCCCCCAGATTTTGGCGCCCAGCTCGGCCGCGGTGCGATCCCAGTGGCTGCTCATCCCCAGTACATGGGTCGCGTCGGAGGGGGTAAAGCCGCTGTAAATGACCAGCCCCAGCCGCTCCAGCCGGGCCAGCACGCGCAGCAGCGGGCGCTGGTTGACGACCAGCGATTCGAGCTCGATCGGGCCCTGCTCCAGCTGTTGCCAGGCCTGCCACTCAGCCGCATTCAACTGCTCCAGCAGCACCTGATTGGCCTGCAATCGCAGCGCGAATTTGTTGTTGCGCGGCGACGGTGCGCCCGCCCATTGGCGCTCCAATGCGGCCAGCGTGTGCGGGTATTGCCAGCCCAGCAGGCTCAGCGGCACAACGCGCCGCTGCGAGAGTGTAATGCCGCCCTGGAAACGGACTGCACTGTCCCCCCCCAGGCCGATCGAAAACACCCGGATGGCCTCAACCATGGGCTGCCAGTTGCCGATGCGGGCGCCGTCTGTACACAGCTCCGGCTGGCCGTCGGTGACGATGGCGATATCGGTCGTGGTGCCGCCGATATCGACCACGATGGCGTTGTGCTGCCCGCTCAGCGCACAGGCGCCGATGACGCTGGCCGCCGGCCCGGACAACACGGTGGCCATCGGCTGTAGCAATGCCGTCTCGGCGTTGATCAGCGAGCCGTCGCCTTTGACCAGCATCAACGGCGCCCGGATGCCGCGCGCCTGTAAAATTTTCTCCACCGCCTGGATCAGCGCCTGAATATAAAAAATCATGCGCGCGTTCAGCGCCACCGTCAGCGCCCGGCGCGGCGCACCGAGCGATGACGCCAGCTCATGCCCACAGGCGACCGGCTTGTCGGTTAACGTCTGCACCAGCTCGCGCAGCCGCAATTCGTGGGCGCAGTTGCGGGTGCCGAACAGCGCGGACACGGCAAACGCCGACACCCGCTCGGCCTGGCCGATGATTTTTTGGGTTGCGGTGTCCAGATCCAGCGCGCACAGCGGCTCACCGATAGCCGAATGGCCGCCCGCCAGCGTCTGGATCGCATCCGGTTCGAGAATCTCCAACAGGCCGCTTTTTTCCACCTGCTGCCAGCTGTACCCGGGCAGCAATATGCAGACCGGCGCCCCGCGCCCCTCGACCACGGAATTGGTCGACAGCGTGGTCGATAGCGCCACCAGGCTGATGTCCTCGAGATATGCTGCAGGCAGCCCGGCGATCGCGTGGTCAATGCCGACGGTTAAATCATACGCAGTCGTCAGGCGTTTGTTTTTGGCCGCCACCCGCTGCTGTGGGTCCAGAATGACGGCATCGGTATACGTGCCGCCGGTGTCAATGCCGAGTCGGTAGGGCATGGCAGTAGTCGGTCAACCGGGTAAGTGACGCATTAGTTGTCTTGTTTCGCCGCGGGTTGACACCGTGCCGGATAGCCGACGGTGCCGCCGCGCGGCCCGATACAATCAAGCCGCGATTGTAAGCCAAACCCGCGCCCGATCATGCCGCAGCGCAGCGCTTGCAGCAACCTGTGTTTACGCTCGGCATGGGCGCATAGAGCCGCGCTTCCAACCCGCTTCAAGAGTCCGTCTGGGCGATGAGAAACTGAGCGATATGAAAAGCCGCCTGGGCCGGCGGGTAATGGAAGGCCCCGCCCTCCGGGCACGCCGTGCGCGCCCGGCAGCCCAGCGTATGACAATCGGCGTGGGGATGGCTGGCCAGATAATCGGTGCAGGCGGCGACCGCGTACCGCTGCCCGTCAAAGGCATTTACCGGGCAGGATTGCAGGCAACTGCGGTGTTGGCAGCGGGCACAGATATTCGTCCGCTGCGCCGGGGGCGCCAGGTCCGCGATTGGCCGGGAAAAAGCCAGCGCAAAGCGGTAGGCATGCCATAGACCATATTCGGGATGCAGCAACAGCCCCAGCGGCGACGGCTCAAGCGTCTCGGCTTTTTGTGCCCAGCGCAGAAACGGCCGGTATGGCGGGCCGCCGAACGGATACAGCGGCAACGCATGGAACTCGGCTGCCAGCGCCTCCGCCACCCGGGCGCTCCACCGGTTCATCGGGTCGGGGCGGGCATCGAGATACTCCGCCGAGCGGCTAAAAAACGGCCAGATCGACGCCCCGGCATGGCCAAACAACAGCAGACTGACGGCCGGGCGACCATCCACCAGGTCGGCCACCTCATCCTCCGGGCCGACCGCGAAGCCGCCGCGGAAAACCAGGCCGGATTCGGCCGCGGCGCGGGCAACGCGGGTGGCGCTGAGAGCGGCGCGGCGGTCGGCATCACGGCGCATGATGGGCCTGTATCGGTTTGCGCTGGGCGATATCGGCCTGCTGATGCAGCCAGGTGACAAATGCCTGCATACCGGGCTTGCCCCGGGTGGTTTCCGGATAGACGATAAAATACGCATAGCGTGAAGGCTGGCTGATGGTGAACGGGATGGCCAGCAAACCGCGCGCGATATCGTCCTTCACCAGCTCACTCCTGGCCAGGGCCACGCCGTCGCCCTCGATGGCCGACTGTATCGCCATCGCCGAATCGGTGTACACCGGCCCCTTGCCGGCATCGACGTCCTGCACATTGGCCGCCAACAGCCATTTTCGCCAGTCACCGTACCCGTCATCGTGCAGCAGCACACAATGCTTCAGATCAGCGGGGGTTTTTAACGCCGGCCGGCCCTGCAGCATACCGGGGTGGCAGACGGGCAAAATAGTGCCATCCAGCAAGTGCGCGCTGATCAACCCCGGGTAGCGACCGGAGCCGTAGCGGATTGCCAGGTCGATGCCTTCTGCGGTGAAATTGACCAGATGACGCGACGGAGCCACCCGCAGAGCGACCTCGGGATGGGCCTTCAAAAACGGCCCCAATCTGGGCACCAGCCACTTGGTGGCAAACGACGGCAGCGTGGTCACGGTCAGAATCTCTCGTAACGGCGCATCGCTCAACTGCTCGGTGCCCTTTTGCAGCAGCACAAACATCTGGTCGATATACGGCAGGTAAGCCTCACCGTGCGGGCTTAACTCGAGCTGACGGTTTTTCCGCGTAAAGAGCTTTTTCCCCAGAAACGTCTCCAGCGATTTTATTTGATGGCTGACCGCGGCCTGGGTCACGTTCAACTCCTGCGCGGCGAGGGTGAAACTCATGCAATGGGCCGCGGCCTTGAACACTTTCAGTGTGCCAAGCGGGGGCAGGCGAGGGTGCATTATCGATTACTTTTTCTAATATGAAATATGAAAAATGATCGTTTGCCAGTGCGGCGCGATGGCGTTGTAATACCGCCATAGCGTACTGCACGGTATATTTTACCCACTTCAAACAACAGAGCCGAATTATGTCTGATTATCTGAATTTGTACAAACACACACTCTTGCGCGCATTTCCCCTGTGGTGTGCCGACCTGTGCACGAAACCCGCACTGCTCGGGCGGCACCTGTACCGCCGGCTGTCGGTCTGGCGGCAGCGCAGCCGTCAAAGACGCGCCCTGGCCGGGCTGACCGCGCACCAACTGGACGATATCGGCATCAGCCGCCGGGCCGCCGTTGACGAGGCCAGCAAACCTTTCTGGCGCCCCTGAGCGGCGCCCGGCGCGGCCGACAGCCGCCACGGTTTTGCCGCCGCTGTGGCCGGTCTTATTGTAGATCCAGCTCCGCAATCACCTTGTTGGCCACCCGAAAACATGCGATCGCCTGGGGCACGCCGCAGTAGATGCCAATCACATGGATGATAGCGCGCAGCTCGTCTTTGCTGACGCCGTTGTTAATCGCCCCGCGGAAGTGCAGCTCCCACTCATGCATCTTGCCCAGTGCGCCAATCATGGTCAGGTTCATCATCGAGCGGGTGCGGGCGTCGATGCAATCATCACCCCAGCCAAACCCCCAGCACCACTCGGTCATCATTTCCTGAAACGGCCTGGAAAAATCATCGGCTTTTTCCAGTGTACTGGTGACATAATCCGCCCCCAATGTGGCTTTGCGCTGTGCCAGCCCGGTCTCGAATCGCGATTTATCCATGGTTGCCTCGTTGGTTGGATGTTGGTTGTGGGTTCGTCGCTCGAGGTCGGCGTCGAATGCCGCTGCATCGCGCCAACTCCGTACCGCTATCAGGATAATCGCATCCTTTACGTACTGCAATAGCCGCCTACGGCGGGAAATCCGCCTACGGCGGGAATTAGGAATTAGGAATTAGGAATTAGGAATTAAATCCGCCTACGGCGGGAATTAGGAATTAGGAATTAGGAATTAAATCCGCCTGCGGCGGGAATTAGGAATTAGGAATTAGGAATTAGGAATTAGGAATTAGGAATTAGGAATTAGGAATTAGGAATGATCAGGGGGGTTGCTGACCGAGGCGATAGCCCGGTTTGACAGGGTTATCGTCTCCCCGCTGATAAGGTGCTGGCTGGACCACTTCAGGCAATTGGCTTATTATTTTTTGCCTCAAAGCCGTCCTTCCTGCGGCAGCAGGAATCCAGACTCCGCCTACGGCGGGAATTAGGAATTAGGAATGGTCAGGAAGTTTGCTGACCGAGGCGACAGCCCGGTTTGACAGGGTTATCGTCTCCCCCTGATAAGGTGCTGGCTGGACCACTTCAGGCAATTGGCTTATTATTTTTTGCCTCAAAGCCGTCATTCCTGCGGAAGCAGGAATCCAGTAAAACATCATGCCGATTGGAGAGATTTGTATGATGATATTGTTGTTTGTCTGGATTCCTGCTTCCGCAGGAATGACAAAGAATGCAGAATTTCTAATTCCTAATCCCCAATTCCCGCCACAGGCGGATTTCATTCCTAATTCCTAATTCCTAATTCCTAATTCCTAATTCCTAATTCCTAATTCCTAATTCCTAATTCCTAATTCCTAATTCCTAATTCCCGCCGCAGGCGGATTTCATTCCTAATTCCTAATTCCTAATTCCTAATTCCCGCCGTAGGCGGATTTCATTCCTAATTCCTAATTCCCGCCGAAGGCGGATTTCCCGCCGAAGGCGGATCTCCCGTATTGAACAACAGCAGCATTTCAGGTACCCTGCGCACTCCGCCATAGTGCCGCGATGGCTACGTAGCTCAGCCGGTTAGAGCACATCACTCATAATGATGGGGTCCCCTGTTCGAACCAGGGCGTAGCCACCATTTTTCACCGTGCGATTCGCCCCGATTTGTCGAGAGCGTGCAACTGCACGCTCCGTCGCGCGCACGGTCGGGCAGGTAACCGCGGAAAATCGAAGTGCCGGTGGTCATGGTGACCGGCAGCATCACAACAGGAGCTCGTTTTGCCGCATTCTGCAGTATTGGTTCTGGCTGATGGAACCGCGTTTTACGGTTGCTCTATCGGCGCCCCCGGCAGCACCGTCGGCGAGGTGGTATTCAATACCGCCTTGACCGGCTATCAGGAAATTCTCACCGACCCCTCGTATGCGTCCCAATTGGTCGCCTTGACCTACCCGCATATCGGCAACGTCGGCGTCAATCAGGAAGACGCCGAATCGCGCCGGATTTTTTGTGCCGGGCTGATTGTGCGCACGCAGCCGCAGCGACCGAGCAACTGGCGCTGTGAGCAAACCCTGTCGGCCTACTTGCAGGCCAACGGCATCGTCGCCATCAGCGATATCGATACCCGCCAACTGACCCGGCTGATTCGCACCAACGGGGCGCAAAGCGGCTGTATCATGGCCGGCCCCGGGCTCAGTGTCGCCGCCGCCCTGGCCCGGGCGAAAGACTTTCCGGGGCTGTCCGGGATGGATTTGGCCGCGCAGGTGACGGTGGCGGCGCCGTATGACTGGAATAGCCGGGCGCTGCCGGGCGGCTGGATGCCGAGCGGCTATCAGCCCGCCGGGCCGACCGGCCACCGCGTCACGGCATACGATTTCGGCATCAAGCACCACATCCTGCGGCTGCTGGTGGAGCGCGGCTGTCAGGTGACGGTCGTACCGGCCACCACGCCGGCGGAAGCGGTGCTGGCCGACGCGCCCGATGGCGTGTTTCTTTCCAACGGCCCCGGTGACCCGCAGCCCTGCGGCTATGCAATCGAGGCTATTCGGAGCATAGTGGCGCGCGGGGTGCCGGTTTTTGGCATCTGTCTGGGGCATCAATTGCTCGCCCTGGCGAGCGGCGGGCAAACTGAAAAAATGAAGTTCGGGCATCACGGCGCCAACCATCCGGTGCAGGATTTGCACACCCGCAGGGTATTTATCACCAGCCAGAACCATGGCTTCACGGTGACCGAGTCGGGCCTGCCGGCCTGTCTGCGGGTCACCCATCGCTCGCTGTTTGACCAGACCGTGCAGGGTGTCGAGCGGCTGGATCAGCCTGCTTTTTCGTTTCAGGGCCACCCGGAGGCCAGCCCCGGCCCGAGAGATATCCGGCATTTGTTCGATCGTTTTGTCGCCATGATGGCCGCGCGACCCGACCGCAAGTAGCCCGATGCCGAAAAGAACCGACCTGCAATCGATCCTGATGATTGGCGCCGGCCCGATCATCATCGGCCAGGCGTGCGAATTTGATTATGCCGGGGTGCAGGCGTGCCGGGCATTGAAAGAGGAGGGCTATCGGGTGGTGCTGGTGAACTCGAATCCGGCCACCATCATGACCGACCCGGATTTCGCCGACGTGACCTATATCGAGCCGATACGCTGGCAGGTGGTGGAGAAAATTATCCACGAGCAGCGGCCGGATGCGATCCTGCCGACGATGGGCGGGCAGACGGCGCTGAACTGTGCGCTGGATTTGCACCGCCACGGCGTGTTGCAAGCGTATCAGGTGGAGATGATCGGGGCGACCCGCGCCGCGATCGACAAAGCCGAAGATCGCGATCTGTTTCGCCGGGCGATGCAGCGTATCGGTCTGGACACGGTGCAAGGCAGCATAGCGCATTCGCTGGAGCAGGCCGGCCGGGTGCTGGAGCAGGTGGGGTTTCCGGCGATCATCCGGCCGTCGTTTACGCTCGGTGGAACCGGTGGCGGGATTGCGTACAACCTGGATGAGTTCAATCAAATCTGCTCGCGCGGTCTGGATGCGTCGCCGACCGGCGAGTTGTTGATTGAGCAGAGCATTGCCGGCTGGAAGGAATACGAGATGGAGGTGGTGCGCGACCGCGCCGACAACTGCATCATTATCTGCTCGATCGAAAACCTCGACCCGATGGGCGTGCATACCGGCGATTCGATTACCGTCGCGCCGGCGCAGACGCTGACCGACAAGGAATACCAGCGCATGCGGGATGCCAGCATTGCGGTGCTGCGCGAGATCGGAGTCGATACGGGCGGCTCGAATGTGCAGTTTGCCGTCAACCCGGACGATGGCCGCATGGTCGTGATTGAGATGAACCCGCGCGTCTCCCGCTCTTCTGCGCTGGCGTCGAAGGCAACCGGGTTCCCGATTGCCAAAGTGGCGGCCAAGCTGGCGGTCGGCTTTACGCTGGATGAGTTGAGCAACGACATCACCGCCGGCGCGACCCCGGCGTCGTTCGAGCCGACCATCGATTATGTCGTGACCAAGATTCCGCGGTTCGATTTCGTCAAGTTTCCGCAGGCCGACGCGACGCTGACGACGCAGATGAAATCGGTCGGCGAAGTGATGGCTATCGGGCGCACCTTTCAGGCGTCTTTACACAAGGCATTGTGCAGCCTGGAGATCGGCGCCGACGGGCTGGCCGCGGTGGAGCCTGAAGTGCCGACCGGGCCAATCGAGCCGACCGGGCCGGACTGGTCGGATGAATTTCTTGCCCGCCTGCGCACCCCCAGCGCCGAGCGGATCTGGCATCTGGCCGCGGCGCTGCGGCAGGGTATGGACGTCGAGCAGGCGTTTGCTGTCTGCAAAATCGACCCCTGGTTTATTGCCGAAATACAGCAGTTGGTGCTGCTCGAACAAGACATTCAAAACAGCGTGCTGGCGCAGGTTGACGCCGAACGGATGCGCGGCTGGAAGCAGCGGGGGTTTTCGGATTTGCGGCTGGCCGCCCTGTTGGGCGGGTCGGCGGACGCGGTGCGCGCGCGCCGGACCGCGCTCTCGGTGCAGGCGGTATTCAAGCGCGTCGATTCGTGTGCGGCCGAATTCGATACGGCTACCGCGTATCTGTATTCGTGCTACGACCGCGAATGCGAGGCGGCGCCGACCGACAAGAAAAAGATTCTGATTCTGGGCGGCGGGCCGAACCGGATCGGGCAGGGGATCGAGTTCGATTATTGCTGCGTGCATGCGTCGATGGCGCTGCGCGACCGCGGCTATGAAACGATCATGGTGAACTGTAATCCGGAAACGGTTTCCACCGATTATGATATTTCCGATCGGCTGTATTTCGAGCCGTTGACGCTGGAAAGTGTGCTGGAAATCGTGCGCGTGGAGCAGCCGACCGGGGTCATTGTGCAGTACGGCGGTCAAACGCCGCTGAAGCTGGCGCGGGCGCTCGCGCAGGCCGGCGTGCCGATTATCGGCACCTCGCCGGAATCGATCCATCGGGCGGAAGACCGCGGCTTTTTTCAACAACTGCTGGCCGGTCTGGCGCTGCGCCAACCGCCGAATCGCATCGTCATGGAGGCCGCTGACGCCTTCGCCGCCGCCGCCGAAATCGGCTACCCGCTGGTCGTTCGGCCGTCCTATGTGCTCGGCGGGCGGGCGATGGAAGTGGTCTACAACGCCGAAGACCTGCACACCTATATGCACTCTGCGGTGCGGGTGTCGTTTGATTCGCCGGTGCTGCTGGATCGGTTTTTGAGTGACGCGGTCGAGGTCGATGTCGATGCCGTTTGCGACGGCGAGCAGGTGGTGATTGGCGGCATCCTGGAGCATATCGAGGAGGCCGGGGTGCATTCGGGGGATTCGGCCTGTTCGCTGCCGCCGTTTGGCCTGTCGGCGGCGGTGCAGGATGAGCTGCGGCGTCAGACGCGGGCGCTGGCGCTGGCGCTGGATGTGATCGGCCTGGTGAACGTGCAGTTTGCAATCAAGCAGGGCGAGGTGTATGTGCTGGAGGTCAACCCGCGGGCCGCGCGCACCGTGCCGTTTGTTTCCAAGGCAACCGGCCGGCAGTTGGCCAAGGTGGCGGCGCTGTGCATGGTCGGGGTATCGCTGCGGCAGCAGGGGGTGGCCGAGCAGCCGTCGCCGCCGTACTATGCGGTCAAGGAGGCGGTGTTCCCGTTCGATAAATTCCCCGGCGTCGATACGGTGCTCGGCCCCGAGATGAAAAGCACCGGTGAGGTGATGGGCATTGGTCGCTCATTTGGCGAGGCGTTCGATAAGGCGCAGCAGGCGGCCGGGGCGAGCATTGCCGCCAGCGGCAACCTGTTTGTCAGCCTGAAGACCGACGACCAGGCCGACGGGGTCGAGGTGATGCGGTATTTTTTCACCCATGGGTTCACCCTGTACGCGACCGAGGGCACCTGCGCCGCGTTGCAGGCCGCCGGCATGTCGGCGATGCGGGTAAACAAGGTCAAGCAGGGCCGCCCGCATGCGGTCGATATGATCAAAAACGGCCAGTTCGACCTGATAGTCAATACCACCATCGGCAAGCAAAGCCTGAAGGATTCGTATACAATCCGCCGTCAGGCGCTGATGCACAAAGTCACCTATTTCACCACTCTGGCCGCCGCCAGAGCGGCGATGGAGGCGCATCGTTGCGCCGGCGAGATCAGTATAAATGCGTTGCAGTGTTTGCACGGTCAGCTTGAATTATCCACCTGAAAACGGCGACAGGGTTTCGGGTTCGGGGGTGTTGAAATGAATAGCGGAAGAGTTATCTTGACCCGGCGCGGCGCCGAGGCGCTCAGGGCGGAGTTGAAACAGCTCAAAAATGTACAGCGGCCCAGGGTGATTGCCGACATTGCCGAGGCGCGGGCGCACGGTGATTTGTCGGAAAATGCCGAATACGATGCGGCCAAGGAACAGCAGGGGTTTATCGAAGGGCGTATCAGCGAGCTGGAAGCCAGCCTGTCGGTGGCCGAGATTATCGAGCCGGCCACGATGGGGGCGAATGCCCGGGTCGTGTTCGGCGCGGACGTGGTGCTGTACGATTACGATCAGGAGTGCGAAGTCCGCTATCAACTGGTCGGCGAGCTCGAGGCCGACCTGGAGCAGGGCCGCATATCGACCGCGTCGCCGCTCGGCAGTGTGCTGATTGGCAAATCCCAGGGCGACGAGGTGGAGGTGCAGACGCCGGGCGGCCTCAAGCAGTTCGAGGTGGTGTCGATAAGCTATCGCTAGGTGGCTCGGCGGCGCGCTGTTGCGGGGCCAGCCGGCTCCCGGTTTAACCGGTTTTGCGCGGTGTCGCTATGGCGATAATCGAATAGCAGTGAAAAAAACCAAACAAAAGTGTTGACAAACCGAAAAGCCGGGCATTAAGATACGCCTATCCGCTCCATGGCAGTACGTTGCGCTCCCCGTTATCCTGAGCGCAGCCGATCCCTGGAGCTTTTTTATGCTTTGCTACAGCCCGGTTAGTGCGTCATGTCCCCCAAGGCGGCTATTCTTATTGATGGCGCGTTTTTTCTGAGACGCCTGCGTACCATCCGTAGAGATGTTGACGTGCACGATGTGGGCGCGGTCATAAAGATCATCAGGCAGGTGGTTTTCGACCACCTCAAGCGATTGCGAGATGAGCGTTTGGATGCGACAGATAGCCCCGGTCGTGTGTCTCTGGAAAGCCCGTATAATTTCTTGTATAGATGCTTTTATTATGATGCTGAACCGTACGCGGAAAAGCACCATGCGAGAATCAGCAACAAGGCGATTGATTACGCAAAAACGGACACCGCTGTTTTTCACAAAACATTATTCCAGTCGCTTAGAAAAGAACGCAATTTTGCCCTGCGCCTGGGAAGAGTAAAACGCAAGAGTGGGCGGTCTTCATGGATGCTCAAACCGGAAGCGCAGGAGCGGCTTTTGCATGGCGACACCAGGGTCGACGCCCTGGGCGATGATGATTTTGATTTAGAGCTGATGCAAAAGGGCGTGGATATGCGGATTGGTATTGACATCGCGCATATTGCACTCAAAAAGCAGGCGGATACGATCATCCTGATTTCCGGTGATGCAGATTTTGTCCCGGCGGCTAAACTGGCACGCCGGGAAGGTACCCGAATTCTCCTTGATTCCATGTGGGGAAATATAGCGGAAGATCTGTTCGAGCATATAGACGGCTTGCACAGCGTTTTTTCCAGACCCTGAATAAAAACTCCCTGACCGGCTTGTGCCGTCCTGAAGGCCGGGCATCGAAGCGAGCGGGTACGCTGCCAGACAGCCGCCCGATCGGACACGGCGACGGAGCATACCGATGACCGCAGAACAAATCATCCTGTTTGCGCTACTTGGCGGCATCTTCGCCCTGCTGATCTGGGGCCGGATTCGCTACGACCTGATCGCCTTTTCGGCGTTGATTCTCGCGGTTGTGCTCGGCGTTGTGCCGCAGGAGCACGCCTTTGACGGCTTCGGCCACCACGCGACGGTCATCATTGCGCTGGTCTTGATTGTCAGCCGCGGGTTATCGAATTCGGGCGCGGTCGAATTGGTCGCCCGCCATGTCGTTGACGCCGGCCGCTCGCTGTTCCTGCACATCAGCATCATGTCCGGCGTGGCGGCGGTGCTGTCGGCGATGATGAACAATGTGGCGGCGCTGGCGCTGCTGATGCCGATCGACATGCAGGCCGCCGCCAAAGCGCGCCGCAGTCCGGCGCTCAGCCTGATGCCGCTGTCGTTTGCCTCCATCCTGGGCGGCCTGATTACGCTGATCGGGACGCCGCCGAATATCATTATTGCCAGTTTTCGTCAGCAGGCGCTGGGCGAGCCGTTCGGCATGTTCGACTTTTCACCGGTCGGGCTGGTGGCGGCGGTTGCCGGGGTGGGGTTCATTGCGCTGGGTGGCTGGCGCTTGATTCCGGTCGCCGACGACGGGCCGGGGGCGGCGAAAAAGCTGTTTGAAATTCAGGAGTACGTAGCCGAGGTGCGGGTCGGTGAGAAATCGAGCCTGATCAGCCACAAGGTGCGGCAGCTCGACGACCCGGTGGAAGAGGCCGACGTGGCGATTATCGGCCTGGTGCGCCGTGGCAAGCGGTTCCCGGGGCATGCCCGACGCGAAGAGATCAAAAAAGGCGACGTGCTGGTGATTCAGGCCAATGCGCAGGCGATCGATGCGTTTGTCGGCGCGTTTGGGCTGGAATATGTCGGCGCGAAACAGCACGCCGGGCTGCTCGGCGACGACTTGTCGCTGATGGAGGTGGTGGTGCCTGAAAACGCCTACATCGAAGGCCGCTCGGCGTTCGGCGTGGGGCTGCTGCGCCGGCACGCGGTGACGCTGCTCGGCGTCTCCCGACAGGGCCGGGCATTTCGCGACCGGGTGCGCAAGCTGACCATCCGGGCCGGCGACGTGCTGCTGCTGCTGGGGCCGACCGAGCGCCTGAATGACGTCGGCATCTGGCTCGGCGGGCTGCCGCTGCAGGAGCGGGATTTGCAGATCATTCAGCGCGACAAGGCCTGGATAGCGGTCGGCAGTTTTGTGCTGGCCGTGGGCGCCGCCAGCCTGGGATGGCTGTCGCTGCCGGCGGCGCTGGCGCTGGTCTGCCTGCTGATGGTGGCCTGCAATATTGTGCCGGTGCGGGAAATATACAGCTCGATCGAGTGGCCGGTGATTGTGCTGCTGGGGTCGATGATTCCGCTTGGCGCCGCCCTGGATGCGTCCGGCGGCACCGCGCTGCTGGCACAGGGGATTGTCGATGCGGCGCAGGGCTACGGCCCGCTGGTGGTGCTGGTGCTGTTGATGGTGGCGACGATGACGCTGTCGGATGTGTTGAACAACACCGCCACGACCATCATTGCGGCGCCGCTTGCACTCGATATTGCCAACCGGCTCGGGGTCAATCCGGACCCGTTTCTGATGGCGGTGGCGGTGGCCGCTTCCTGCGCTTTTCTGACGCCAATCGGCCACAAGAACAATACACTGATCATGGGCCCCGGCGGGTATCGGTTCGGCGATTACTGGCGGCTGGGGCTGCCGCTGGAAATCGTTGTGATTGCGGTCAGTGTTCCGATGATTGTGCTGGTGTGGCCGTTTTGACGGGCGGGTCGGAGTGTCGGGGCGGCTACTGCGGCTATCCTTGATTGGTGATAATCAGGGGTATATCGAATAATTTATTACCAGAGGAGTTTTAAATCCCGGTTATACACTATTCCCATTATCTCGCAGGCGATTTTGATGAATTTTTCCTTATGATGGCCGATATGGTTTGTGTCCACCCACCAGCCGTTGATCAGTGGTTTTGGGACAGCGTGCACTGAAAGTGTATTTCTGTTCGGCGAAACCAGCGGGCGTCGGCTTCTGTTTTGAGCTTGCAAACGAATAAGGAAAGTGTTGTCTCGACGCTGGAATTCATCGAAGATCGCGGCCATGGTGGTGGCGCCATTTAAATCCGTGTGCCGTGTGCCATCAAGTTCATAACCGATTATTTGGATTTTGGATGACGGTATGTTTGTCGGCTGATAGAAACTGCTGTTTTTCGCAGTCCGGGGAGCGACTGCCGGTGCCGGCGGTATCTGCGGTGATTGATGCTGCTGTTGCAGAAAATCTGCAATAGTTTTATGCGACGGTACGTGCCCGCACAGGGATTTGATTTTTCAATCAACAGCGCGCGAAGCGGCTCATCCGATTCTTCCAGCAGGTCGCGCCATGCTTGCGGCAGGATTTGCATGATTTCCTTGTTTTTCGTCTTTTCCGACAGTTCTTCCTGTGCCTGTTTCAGGGCCTCGCCGGAGGCGACCCGGTCACGGTGCAGGAAACGGGAAAAGGCATCCGCCACGACATCGACGCTGTGCTGGAATAAGTCCAGCTTGCAGAAATTTCGATCCTGAAACTCTCCGCCTGCTGCCGGAAGATAAAATCTGCTGACCCGTCCGTTGGTCAACACCGCCATCGGGACCCCTCGCATGTAAGTATACTGCAACAATTGTTCGACGCCCGCCTCTGAGGTGGGTTTCTTGACTTCGATGAATACAACCGGGTTTTTTCTGGGGGCAGGTGATAACGCAAAGTCAACCCGACCCTGGGTACCCCCCAGGCTAACAGGGTATTCGGGTATGACGATTTCGGTATTGTCGGTATCCCATTGCAAGGCACGCAGTATCGGCAGAACGATGCCGTTGGATACCGTTGCCTCGGAGGAGAATCGCCCTTGCTGCAATGATTGGCTGATCCGGGCGATGGTTTCTTGTAAATTCATTGTCGAATCTGGACTGGTAATCTAAAAATATACCATAAATAACGGATGGCAGCCTACAGCTGTCCATAACAGGTGCCGGCAATCTGTCGGACTTGCCAATCCATGAGATATAACCTGACGATGAACGCTTTTATCTGCGCTGACCGCAACCGGTAATATCGATTGCCCCCGACCTGTGTGACTGAATACCGGAAGCCGCCCGGCCCACTGATTGGATACTGATCAATCAACAGCCCCTCTCCCTCTCCCTTTGGGAGAGGGATTAAGGGTGAGGGGGAAAATCACAACCCATACCCCGTGCCCGCAATCTGCGCAAACAATCAACAGACGCCGAGCTGCTGCTTTTTACCCTCACCCCGGCCCTCTCCCGGAGGGAGAGGGAGAAAAATGTCAGTCCGACAGACTGCCAGTCTCGAGCGGTGCGAATAGCGGTATATCGAATATTATTTCCAGATGAGTTTCAAATCCCGGCCGTAGGTTTTTCCCATTATCTCACAGGCGATTTTGAGGAAACTTTCTATTCTGATCGAGCCGTAGTTTGTGTTTACCCACCAGCCCATTTTCAACTTCCTTGTGCGTTTTGCGGCAAGATCTGAGCGTTTAGTAAATAAGTTGCGCTTGTCCGGGCTGACCAATTTGCGTTTCTTTGAGGCAGTTTTGGGTTGCAAACGAGTAAGGAAAGTGTGGTCGAGATCATAGAATCGATTGAAGATCGCTACCATAGTAGCAGCGCCACTCCCTGAATTTTCGAATTTACCATCGAGCTCATATCCGACTATTTTGCTGCGACCGCTTTTGGACGACGGTATTTTTACTTGCTCATCGAAATGGCTGTTTTTCGCAGCTTGAGGAGCGACTGCCGGGATTGGCGGTATCTGTGGTGATGTATGAATGAGTTTCAAATTCTGTTGATATGCCACTCCCATTATCTCGCAGGCGATTTTGACGAATTTTTCCTTACTAGCGCTGTTGTAGTGTGTGTCTATCCACCAGCCGTTTGTCAGTCGTTTTGGGCGAACGCGCCCTGAAAATGTATTCTTGTTCGGCGAAACCAGTGGGCGTTTCTGGCTGGTTCGAGCTTGCAAACGAGGGAGGAAAGTGTCGTCTCGACGCTGGAATTCATCGAAGATCGCCATAATGGTAGTGCTGCCAATTAAATTCGTGTGTCGGCTGCCATCGAGTTCATAGCCGATTATTTTGGTTTTGGATGACGGTATTTTTACTGGTTCATAGGGACTGCTGTTTTCCGCAGCCCGAAGAGTGACTGCTGGTGCCGGCGGTATTTGCGGTGATTGATGCTGCTGTTGCAGAAAATCTGCAACAGCTTGAGGCGTCGGTGCGTAGCCGCACAGCGACTCGGTTTTGTCAATCAACAGATCGCAAAGCAGGCCATCCGGTTCTTCCAATAGAGCGTGCCACGCTTGTGGCAGGGTGTGCATGATTGTCTTGTTTTTCGTCTTTCCCGCCAGCTCTTTTTTTGCCTGTTCCAGAGCAGCGCCGGAAACGACCCGGTCACGGTGCAGGAAGCGGGAAAAGACCTCTACGGCTTCATCGACACTGCGCTGTAATAAATCCAGGTTGTAGAATTGCCGCTCCTGGAAATCGCCGAGCTCCCCCGGAAGATAAAATCTGCTGACCTGTCCGTTGGTCAGCACCGCCATGGGAACGCCACCGTGCTTGAAAGCATACTCCAGCAATTGTTCGGCGCCCTCATCTAAGGCGGGCTTCTTGACTTCGATGAATATAACTGGTTTTTTGCCAGGAGCGGGGCACAACGCAAAGTCAACCCGTCCTCGTCCGGCAGTGTATTCGGGTATGACGATTTCGATATTGCCGGTGTCCCATTCCAAGTCGCGTAGTACCTGCAAAACAATGCCCTGGGATACATCTGCCTCGGAGGTGAATCGCCCTCGCCGCAATAATTGTATGATCTGGTCAAGGGTTGCTTGTAAACTCATTGTCGATCTTGGGCTGGGAACCCAGGAAATATACCATAAAACGGCCTGACCGATGGCGCCCCGCAGCCGCCCATACAGATGCTGGAATTTTTTGCCGCTTTCGGCTATGGTAGCCACATCTCCACCACCCAACCCAATAATGCCAATTCCGATGCCAACCCACTGCGCTGCGATCTGCCGGCTGTGCGGTTTATTGGGGTGGTTATTGTCGCTGACGGTACAGGCGCAGGCGGTCTGCTCGCCGTCCACGCCGAGTATGGAGCGGATGCGCGATGCGACCATTCGGATGGAGAATCAGTACGGCAAAACCATTCCGATTGAGACGATGATTGCCAATGACCCGCAGCAGCGGGCCGCCGGCTATCAGTACATCTGCCCCGACGTCATCGCCCGCACGACCATGTTGTTCCGCTATGCCGAGGCGGTGTCGGGGCGCTTTCACATGAACAACGTGCGGGCGCCGCTGGAGATTGGTTTTTTTGACAGTGACGGTATGCTGATGCGCTCGATGGTGATGCGGACGTACAGCGGCGACCATCGGCCGCTGTACGGGCCGGGGGTGCCGTTTCAATACGCGCTCGAGGCGCCGGTCGGGTTTTTTCAGCGGCACGGTCTGGTGGACGGTGCGACGCGGCTGATGGTGGGGTCGCTGCCATAGGCGACGCGGGCCGATGATGCAAAAAAACACGCAGCCAAATGCCGACTTCTGGCAGAGCGACCTGGATATCGCCGGGTTGTTCTCGCAGCCTTCGGCGCCGATGTATCCGTTTGCACATGCCGGGCGGTATTATTTTCTGCAAGCGCTGCCGCAGCAGGCGGGGCGCACGGCGTTGATGCAGGTGGCCGCGCAATCGGCCGTATGCCGCACGCCGGAGGGCTTCAATATCCGCACCCGGGTGCATGAGTACGGCGGCTGCTGCTTTTGCCGGCTGGACGATCAGATCCTCTTTAGCCGGTTTGCGGACGGCGGCTTGTACCGGCAGCCGCTCGACGGCTCGGCGGCGCCGACGGTGTTGCTGGATAACGCGGACAGGCAATTTGTCGGCTTTGCCGACCTGGTGGCGACGCCGGATAAACACTGGCTGCTGGCGGTGGCCGAGCGCCGGCGCCCGGGGCGGGAGAATGAAAACCTGCTGGTCGCCGTCAGCCTGCGCGCGGCTGGGGCGCCGCCGGTGGTGCTGGCCAGCGGGGCGGATTTCTACGCCGGGCTGTGCATCAGCGACGATCAAACCCAGGTGGCCTGGTTCGAGTGGGATCACCCCTACATGCCCTGGGATCAGTCGCGGTTGATGCGGGCGCAGTGGGCGGACGAGGACGGCGGCGGTGCCTTGCGGCACATCAGCGCCGTGTTCGACTACCCGGATGTGGCGGTATGCCAGCCGGGTTTTATGCCGGACAACAGTCTGGTCTTCATTAGTGAAAAGGATTCCGGCTACTGGAATTTTTTCGTCTGGCAGGCCGGCACGGTGCGGCAACTGACGGCGGATCAGGTGGAATACGGCGAGGCGCACTGGGTGTTTGGGCAGCAGCGCTGGCAGCCGGTCGATCAGCGCCGGCTGGTGGCGGTGGCGACCGACCGGCAGGGCGACAGTCTGGTGTTGCTCGACTGGCGGGTTGACGGCGCGCCGCCGGTCGCCACGACGTTGGGCTCGGGGTTCGCCGCTTGCAGTCAATTGCGCCGCCTGCAGGGGGGCGATGAGGCGCAGTGTCTGTTGGTGGCCGGCTATCCCGACCGCGCCCCGGCGGTCTTGACTGTCGGTGCGGACACGGGTAAGTTGACCTGCATCTGGCGCACGTCGGAGGCTGGTCGAGGCCGGCAAGGCGCGTATCGACCGCCGGAGGCGATTACGTTTCCGGCCCGCGATGGCGCAGCGGTGCATGCGTTTTATTATGCGCCGCGCCGCACCGACCGCCGGTCGCCGCTGATGGTGTTTGTCCACGGCGGGCCTACCGGTCGCGCCACCGCCGAGCTGCACCTGCTGAAGCAGTATTTTGTTTCGCTGGGCTGTGCGGTGCTGGATGTCAATCATCGCGGCAGTACCGGCTATGGCCGCGCTTATCGGCAGCGGCTGCTCGGGCAGTGGGGCGAGCTGGATGTGAATGATATTGCCGACGGCGTGCGTTTCGTCGTCGATCAGGGCTGGGTGGAGGCCGACAAGGTGTTCATCCGCGGCGGCAGTGCGGGCGGGTATGTGGTGCTGTGCGCACTGACGCGCTACCCGCAGCAGTTCGCCGCCGGCGTGTCGTATTACGGGATTGGCAATTTGATTACGCTGGCGGAAGTGACCCACAAGTTCGAGGCGAGATATACCGAGCGCCTGGTCGGCGAGGCGTTTGACCGGCGGACGGCCACGCTGCCGGACAGCCTGTACCGGCAGCGTTCGCCGATTTTCAGCCTGTCGTCGCTGCGCAGTCCGCTGATTTTGTTTCAGGGGCTGGACGATCGGGTGGTGCCACCGGCGGTGTCGCGGGAAATGGCGGCGGCGCTGGAAGCCAACGGTTTGCGCTATGCGTATCACGAGTATGCCGGCGAAGGGCACGGTTTCCGTCAGGCGCAAACCCGGATCGATTCGCTGGCCAAAGAGACGGCGTTTTTGGCCCCGCTCGCCGGTGCGCGGGCGGGTTGATTGTGCGCTGCGGTCGCGCGGTTCTGCGCTGTCCGCACAGCGGTGTTTGGTGCGTTAATCGGGGGATTGCATGATGATATCTGTGTTGCTGCTGATAGGGCTGGCGGTCGCGTTTGCCTGGCTGCATATGACGCTGAAAACCTGGCTGCTGGTCGGCTGCGGTGTGTTTTTTGTCGCCCTGGTGACCGGTTTTGCCAGCCCGGTGCCGGCGGCATTGCTGCTGCTGGTGTGGGTGTCGTTGACGCTGCTGCTGTATTATTTGCCGGGCCTGCGGCGAATCTGCCTGACGGTCCCGTTGTTCAATCTGGTCAAGCGGGTTATGCCGCCGATTTCGCCGACCGAACAGCAGGCCATCGAGGCCGGCACCGTCTGGTGGGATGCCGAGCTGTTTTCCGGCAAGCCGAACTGGAACAAGCTGTTTGCCGTCAGCAAGCCGGCGCTCAGTGAGGCCGAGCAGGCGTTCATTGACGGCCCGACCGAGCAGCTGTGTGCACTGGCCGATGACTGGAAGATCACGCACCAGCTGAATGATTTGCCGGCCTCACTCTGGGATTTTATCAAGGCGAATAAATTCTTCGGCTTGAATGTGCCGGCCGAGTACGGCGGTCTGGGGTTTTCCGGCTATGCGCAGTCGTGCATCGTGCAAAAGCTGGCCACCCGCAGCGGCACGCTGGCGGTTACGGTGATGGTGCCCAATTCGCTCGGCCCGGCGGAGTTGCTGTATCACTACGGCACGCAGGAGCAGAAAGACCACTATCTGCCGCGGCTGGTGGCCGGCAAGGAAGTGCCGTGCTTCGGGTTGACCAACCCCTGGGCCGGCTCGGACGCTGGCGGTATGCCGGATAGCGGGGTGGTGTGCCGGGACGTCTACGACGGCGAAGAGGTGCTGGGGTTTCGCGTCAATTGGGAGAAGCGCTACATTACCCTCGGCCCGGTGGCGACCCTGCTGGGGCTGGCGTTCAAGACCTACGACCCGGACGGCTTGCTGGGCGAGCAGTATGACCTCGGCATTACCTGTGCGCTGATTCCCACCACGACCAAAGGGGTGTCGATCGGCCGGCGGCATCTGCCGCTGAATTCGGCGTTTCAAAACGGCCCGAACTGGGGCAAAGATGTCTTTATCCCGATGCACTGGGTGATCGGCGGTCAGGAGCGGGTCGGTCAGGGCTGGCGCATGCTGATGGAGTCGCTGGCTGCCGGGCGCGGTATTTCATTGCCCGCCGCCGGCGCCGGTGCGGCCAAAGTGGCGGCGCGCACCAGCGGTGCTTACGCCTGCATACGCGAACAGTTTGGCATCGAGATCGGCAAATTCGAAGGCATCGAAGAGGTGCTGGCGCGGATTGGCGGGCTGACCTATTTGCTCGATAGCGGGCGTCTGTTGATGGCGAGTGCCCTGGCGCTGGGCGAGAAGCCGGCGGTGATGTCGGCCATCGTCAAGCAGCAGTGCACCGACCTGTCGCGCATCGTGGTCAATGATGCGATGGACCTGCATGGCGGCAAAGGCATCTGTATGGGCCGCGGCAATTATCTGGCGCGCGCGTATCAGCAGATTCCGATTGGCATTACCGTCGAGGGCGCAAATATATTGACGCGCAGCATGATCATCTTCGGTCAGGGCGCGATGCGCTGCCATCCCTACCTGCTCAAGGAGGTGCAGGCGGTGTCGATGCAGGATGAAACGGCCGGTATGGATGAGTTCGATCGGGCGATGCGGCAGCACATCGGGCATATTGTCGAGAATAAGCTGCGCGCCTTTGTGTATGGTTTGGGCCGCGGCAGGCTGGCTTATGGCGGCGAGATCGACGCCGGCAAAAAGTTCACGCAGCAAATCGCGCATCTGAGCGCCGCGTTTGCCTATCTGGCCGATATCACGCTGTTTATTCTGGGCGGCGATTTGAAGCGCAGGGAGATGCTGTCGGGTCGATTTGCCGATGCGTTGAGCCATCTGTATCTGGCCTCCGCGAGCCTGAAACGGTTTTCCGATCATGGGCAGCCGGAAGCAGAGCAGCCGCTGCTGAACTGGGCGTGCAGATATTCGCTGTTCCACGTGCAGCAGGCGCTCGACGGGGTGCTGCGCAATTATCCGCTGCGCTGGCTGGGTGTGCTGCTGCGCGCGGTGGTATTTCCGTCCGGGCGTTATTTGCAGATGCCGGACGATGCGCTGAATCGGCGGGTGTCGACGCTGCTGCAAACAGCCGGCCCGGTGCGCGACCGGCTGACCGAATATATGTATATCGCCACCGACGTGGAAACCGAGATCACGGCGCAGATTGAGGCGGCGTTTGCGCTGATGGCGGAGAGTCGGCCGCTGCGACGGCGCCTGAAAAAGGCGGGCATCGAGCTGACCGCCGATATCGGGTTCGAGGACTGGCTGAACCGGCTGGTGACGGAAAAATCGCTGACGACGGACGAGGCGGCGCTGCTGTCGCGTACCCGCGAGATGGTCGGCAACGTGATCCGGGTCGATGATTTCGAGCCGGAAAACAGGCCGTCGGAGCCGTCGGCACCATCGGGTTTGAGTGGGGGCAATCCACATGTCTGAATCGACCGACGATAAGCCGCATCAGGTTGACGCGGCCAATCAGCCCGATGAGGCCGGGTGGCAACTGGCGCAGGTGTATCCGGATGATGCGCTGACGTCAATGCCGGGGATGGAGGTGATTGCGCCGCAGCAGGCGGTTTCGCTGCCCGGCTTGTTTCGCTGCCGGGTTGAGCGCAGCGGCCCGCGCACCGCTTACCGGCAGTACGATGCCGCCGAGAAAGACTGGGTGGGCTATTCCTGGGAGCGCGTGGCGCAGCAGACCGACTGCTGGAGCGATGCGCTGGCGGTGGAAAATCTCGCTGCCGGTGAGCGGGTTGCCGTGCGGATGTCGAATCGGCTGGAATGGATCCTCTGCGATCAAGCGGTGCTGGCCGGCGGGCTGGTGGTGGTGCCGGTCTATTGCGACGACCGACCGGACAATGTCGCGTACATCATCGAGCAGACCGAGAGCCGCTTGCTGATGGTCGAATCGCTTGAGCAATGGCAGCAAATGCCCGCCGCGCACGCGCTCGACAGCTTGCAGCGGGTGGTTGTGGTCGATGCGGCGGATGCGGCGGCGACCCTGGCGTGTTGTGCGGCCGGCGACGAGCGGCTGGTGCCGCTATCGCACTGGCTGCGCCGCGGCGAGGCGGCGTCGGCGGCCCGGCAGCCGGTTGCACTGGCGCCCGAGGCGCTGGCGACCATTGTCTATACGTCCGGCACCACCGGGCGCCCCAAGGGGGTGATGCTGTCGCACCGCAATATATTGGAGACGGCGTATGCCGGGCTGCGCAGTGTGGCGGTTTTTCCGAGCGATCGGTTTTTGTCTTTTCTGCCGCTGTCCCACATGTTCGAGCGCACGGCGGGGTATTATCTGACGATGATGGCCGGCGCCTGCGTGGCGTTTAACCGCTCTATTCCCGAGCTGCCGGAGGACATGGCGGCGATTCGCCCTACCGTGATGATTACCGTGCCGCGCATCTTTGAGCGGGCGCATGCCCGCATCAAGGCGCAGGCCGAGGCCGGCTCCGCGGTGCGGCGGTGGTTATTCGAGCGGGCGGTCGAGATTGGCTGGCGGCGGTTTGAAATCCGGCAGCGGCGGGCTGTCTGGTCGATCGATCAGATTTTCTGGCCGCTGTTGAACGCGCTGGTTGCCGACAAGGTCAAGCGCCGCTTCGGCGGTGCGCTGCGGTTTGTGATCAGCGGCGGCGCGCCACTGGGGCGCAACATTGCCAGATTGTTTATCGGTTTGGATATCGAGATTGTCCAGGGCTACGGCCTGACCGAAACCAGCCCGGTATTGAGCGTCAATACACTGGATAAAAATCAGCCGGACAGTATCGGGCTGCCGCTCGCCGGCACCCGGATTCGGCTGGGAAAACAGGGCGAATTGCAGGCCAGCAGCCCATCGATCATGCTGGGCTACTGGCGCAACCCGGAGGCGACCGCGGCGATGTTTACGCCGGACGGCTGGCTGAAAACCGGTGACATTGCGACCCTGGATGCGCAGGGTTTCATCCGCATTACCGGGCGGATTAAAGATATTATCGTCATGGCGACCGGTGAAAAGGTGCCGCCGGCGGATATCGAGGCGGCGGTCTGCAACGACCCGCTGTTTGAGCAGGTGATGGTGCTGGGCGAGGGCCGGCCGTTTTTGAGTGCCGTGGTGGTGTTGAACCCGGATGCCTGGCCGGCCCGGGCGCGCGCGCTGGGGGTCGAGCCGGATGATGACACGGCATTGCAGGGTGCGTCGGTGCAGACGCCGATATTGGAAAAAATCGCGGCCCAGCTGAAGGATTTTCCCGGTTATGCGGCCATCTATAAGGTGCACTTGACGACGCGACCGTGGACGGTCGATGACGGCACGTTGACGCCGACGTTGAAAATCAAGCGGCCGGTGCTGCATCAGCGGTTTGCCGCCGCGATTGAGCGGATGTACCAGGCGCACTAGAGGCGCATAATTTTAGCACGGGTGATCGGGCCATGACCCAAGCTGTAACCAAAGCCGCGAGCAAAGCGCTGGCCTTCGATGTTTACGGCACGCTGATTGATACTGCCGGCGTAACCGCGGCGCTGCAGCAGATGATTGGTGAGCGGGCGGCCGCATTTTCCGATGCCTGGCGGCAAAAACAATTGGAATATACCTGGCGCTACAGCCTGATGGACGCCTACCAGGATTTTCGCCACTGTACGCAGCAGGCGCTGGAATTTTGCTGCGCGCAATGGGCGGTTGAGCTCGATTCGGCGCAGCGGGCGCGGCTGCTGCAAAATTATCTGACGCTGCCGGTATTCGACGACGTGGTCGATGGCTTGCGGCGGTTGCAGGCGGCGGAGGTCAGCCTGTCCGCCTTTTCCAACGGCGTACCGGCGGATCTGGAATCGCTGTTGCGCCACGCCGGCATCCGCGACTTTTTTGACCGGATCGTCAGTGTAGACGCCATGCGCAGCTTCAAACCCGACCCGATTGTCTACCGGTATTTTGCCGAGCAGGCGCAGTGTGCGCTGGCGGAGTGCTGGCTGATTTCGAGCAATGCGTTCGATGTCTGCGGTGCCCGGCAGGTCGGCATGCAGGCGGTCTGGGTGCAGCGCAATCGGGCGGTGGCCTTCGACCCCTGGCAGACCCGGCCAAATCATACGGTGCATTCGCTGGCCCAGGTTGCCGAGTTGTTTCAGTCGCCTGCCGCCGTGCGTTGAGCGCGCGGTTCGATGCGGTGTTGTCGGCCGGCGATTAAATTCCGCTGCGCGCCCGCTGCGGGTTGAAAAGTCTGCCATTCGTGCGGCGGATATGGCATAATTACCCGCGGATTTTTCCGGCTGACGACGCCACCGCAATCACCCTATTTTTTGCAGGACGGTATTATGGATTTTTTTATTGCCAATGCCTGGGCACAAAGCTCCGGCGGTTCCAATCAGTTTTTTACGCTGCTGCCGATGATATTGATTTTTGTCGTGTTCTACTTTTTGATGATCCGACCGCAGCAGAAACGCGCCAAAGAGCACCGCAACATGGTGGCCGAGCTGGCAAAAGGCGACGAGGTGGTGACCAACGGCGGGGTGCTGGGGAAAATAACCGCAGTCGATGAAAACTTTGTTGGCGTCGAAGTGACCGACGGGGTGCAGATTAAAGTGCAGCGCATGGCGATTGCCCAGATGATGCCCCGAGGGACGATAAAGCCGTCAAAATAACCCTGGCCGGCAGCGGCCGATTCGCGCCTGTGCAGGCGGGCCTGCGATCGGTTGGGGTGCTGCCGACCCGGTCGCCGTCGGCGCCCGGCCTGCCATTGTGAGCATAAATTGAACCGAGCATGTTGAATAGAACCATTTGGTGGAAGTACCTGGTCGCTGCGGCGTTGTGCGCCGGCGGCATGTTTTATGCGCTGCCGAATGTTTTCGGCACCGATGCGGGCATTCAGATACGCGGCGTGCGCGGCGGTGATGTCGACCGCAGCGTGCTGCAGCGGGTGGAGGCGCTGCTGGCGAGCGAATCGATTGACAGCAAATCTCTGGTGCAGGATGAGCGGGGTATTTATGTTCGCTTCCATGACGGCGAAAGCCAGCTGCAGGCGCGTGACCTGATCGAGGCCGAACTGGGCAACGGCTATACTGCGGCGTTTACGCTGCTGTCCGGCGCCCCCGCGTGGCTGAGCGCGACCGGGGCGAGCCCGATGCATCTGGGGCTCGACCTGCGCGGCGGTGCGCATTTTCTGCTGCAAGTGGATATGCAAAGCGCGATTGAGCGGGCGCGCCAGAATTATGCGGATGACATTAAAGACGCGCTGCGCGAGAGCAAAATACGCTATCGCAGCGTGCGGGAGTCGCCGGTCGGGATAACGGTCGTGCTGTCCAATGCGGAACAAAAGCCGGAGGCGCTGCGTATTTTATCGCAGGGGCTGCCGGAGCTGGAAGCGGCTGCCGATACCGCCCCCGATACGGTGACGGTCGATTTGTCACCGGCGCAGATTGACGAGATCAAGGAGTTTGCGCTGGAGCAAAACATCACCGCCTTGCGCAATCGGGTCGATCAGCTCGGGGTGGCCGAACCGGTGGTGCAGCGGCAGGGCGATCAGCGCATCGTTATCCAATTGCCCGGCGTGCAGGATACAGCGCGGGCCAAGCGTATTTTGGGGCGTGCCGCCACACTGACGATGTATCTGGTGGACGAGGAGCACACGCAGCAGGCCGAGCAGAGCGGTCAGGCGCCGCCCGGCACCCGATTGTTTCGCTTTCGCGACGGCCGCCGCGTCCTGCTGAAGACGCGCACGATTTATTCCGGCGACAATATTATTGACGCCGCCGCCAGCCTGGATACGCAGACCGGCTCGCCTATCGTCAGCATTACCCTGGACGCCGTCGGCGCGCGCATCAACCAGGATATTACCGGCCAGAATATCAACCGGCGCATGGCGGTGGTGTATCGCGAGCTCGCCTCGGAGATAAAAAAAGACGCGGACGGTGAGGTGGTACTCGATCAGCAGGGCTCGCCGGTGCGCGTTCGACAGGAAATCGAAGAGGTGTTGACCGCGCCGGTGATACGCGATCAGCTGGGCAAACGGTTTCAGATCGAGGGTGTCGGCTCGGTTGAGGAGGCGCGCGATCTGGCGCTGATGCTGCGTTCGGGCGCGCTGGCCGCACCGATTGAAATCATCGAGGAGCGCACTATCGGGCCCAGCCTCGGGCAGGCGAATATCAGCCAGGGGTTTGCCTCCGTGATGGCGGGTTTTATCCTGGTGCTGATTTTTATGCTGATCTATTACCGCGCCTTTGGGTTTGCGGCCAACGTTGCATTGTCGCTGAATCTGGTCTTTGTGGTCGCCGTGCTGTCGATGTTTCAGGCCACCTTGACGCTGCCGGGGGTGGCCGGCATCGTGCTGACGGTCGGCATGGCGGTGGACGCCAACGTGTTGATTTTCGAGCGCATCCGCGAAGAAATTCGCAACGGCAATTCACCGCAGGCAAGCATCCATCTCGGTTACGACAAGGCGCTGGGGACGATTGTCGATGCCAACGTGACGACGTTGATTGCCGCGCTCGTGCTGTTTAATTTTGGCACCGGCCCGATCAAGGGCTTTGCGGTCACCCTCAGCATTGGCATTTTAACCTCCATGTTTACCGCGATTATGATCACGCGGATCCTGATCAACTGGCTGTATGGCGGTAAAGCGGTTAAACAACTTTCGATCTAAAGGACGGCGACGTGGAAATTATCAGCGGTAAATCCAATATTGATTTTCTGGGTCGGCGCCAAGCGGCGCTGGTGTTGTCGGTGCTCTTGATCACCGCCAGCCTGGCTTCTCTGGTTGTGCGCGGGTTGAACTTTGGCATCGATTTTACCGGCGGCACGTTATTGGAAATCCGGTATCAGCAGCCGGTCGAGATCGAAGGCATCCGGTCGTCGTTGACGCAGGCCGGATTCGGCGACGCGGTAGTGCAGCATTTTGGCACCGCCAAAGACATATTGGTACGCCTGCCGACCCGCTCTCAACCCGACCTCGGTGAGGCGCCAGCCCGACCGGTTACCTCGGCGCAGCTGAGCAATAGCGTGATGGACGTATTGCATCAATCGGAGAATGAAACCCCGCTGGAAAGCGTCGATGCCAAACCCGGCGATCAGCAATGCACGGTCGAGCAGCGTACGCAGACCTGCACCGTGCAGGTGCGCCGCGTGGAATTTGTCGGCCCGCAGGTGGGCGATGAGTTGACCAATAAAGGCGGGCTGGCGATGCTGTACGCGCTGGCCGGGATTTTGATCTACATTACGCTGCGGTTCCGCTGGCAGTTTGCGATCGGCTCTATTGTCGCGCTGGTGCACGACATTACTATCACCGTGGGTGCGTTTTCGCTGTTTCAGTTTGAATTTTCACTGGCGGTATTGGCGGCGCTATTGGCGGTCATCGGCTATTCGCTCAACGACACCATCGTGGTGTTTGATCGCATCCGCGAGAACTTCCGTAAAATGCGCAAGAGTGAAGTCATTACCGTGTTAAACAATTCGATCAACCAGACGTTGCCGCGCACCGTATTGACCTCGCTGACGACGTTGATGGTTGTGCTTAGCCTGTTGATCTTTGGCGGTGAAGTGATTCGCGGCTTTTCTATTGCGCTGTTGGTCGGGGTTCTGGTCGGTACCTACTCGTCGATTTTTGTCGCCAGTCCGGCCGTGCTGATGCTCGGCGTCACCCGTGCGGATATGCTGCCGGTGGTCAAAGAAGGCGCCGAAGCGGAGGCCGAGCTGCCCTGATCCGGCCTTGATGCCGGCATAGCGCGTCGGGTTTGACCGTGCAGTCCGAGCGAGCGACAGAGGACGGTCGGTTGATGGCGCGCGCGCTCAAACTGGCGCGCCGTGGCTGGTATACCACGCCGCCCAATCCGCGCGTCGGCTGTGTGATTGTCCGGCGGGGAAAGATCATCGGTACAGGCTGGCATCAACAGGCGGGTCAGGCGCACGCCGAAATAATCGCGTTGCAGCAGGCCGGCCGCGACGCCGACGGGGCGACCGTCTACGTCACGCTGGAGCCCTGTTGTCACCATGGCCGTACGCCGCCGTGCAGCCGGGCGTTGATCAAGGCCGGTGTCGCCCGGGTTGTGATCGCGGTAGAAGATCCAAGCCCGCAGGTCAATCGTCGCGGGATTGCCGAGTTGCAGCAGGCCGGGATTGAGGTCAGCGTCGGTGTCTGCCGCGCTGACGCGCAACGGTTGAATCGCGGATTCTTTCATCGCCTGGCCTGTGGCGTGCCGTGGGTGGTGTTGAAAACGGCGGTCAGTCTGGATGGCAAAACCGCACTCCGTAACGGCAACAGTCGCTGGATTACCGCACCACCCGCCAGACAGGATGCGCACAAACTGCGTGCCGGCAGCGCGGCGATCATGACCGGTATCGGCACCGTGCTGTGCGACGACCCGCAGATGACGGCAAGACTCGAGGGCGTGGTTCGACAGCCGCTGCGGGTTATCCTGGACCGGCATTTGCGCACCCCGCCGCAGGCGCGTATCTTGCATGCGCCCGGAGAGGTGCTGCTGCTGGTTGCCGGCGAAGCGGAGGTGCCTGCCAGCCGGCTGCGGGATTACCGCTATGGCAACGTTGAAATCATGCGCATTGCCGCGCATCCGGACGGCCTTGATCTCGGCAGGGTGATGCGGGAGCTGGGCCGGCGCGCAATCAACGATCTCATGCTCGAAGCGGGCGCCACGCTAAGCGGTGCGATGCTGCGCCAGGGCTGGGTAAATGAAGTCGTGGTGTATCAGTCGCCGGACCTGCTCGGCAGTGATGCGCACGGCATGTTCCGGCTGCCCGGGGTGACGGCGATGGAAAACAAAACCCGGCTGCGCTATGTCGATGTCCGGATGATTGGCAGGGACTGCCGTATGACGCTGGCACCCGAGCCGAATTGAGCCGCCGCGCCGGCTGGCATCCGGTGCGCACACAGGAGCGCGTCGCATCCGCACATGGGCCGATGCATCAGGCCGCCGTTAGTGGTCGGCGTCGGCGATGCCACCCGCAGCGTGAACAGAGCGCCCGCTCGCATACGTATAGGTCACCAGTTCGCGGCTGAGGTCGGTTATCGGCTCACCGTCATACATCATCGCCGCGGCGCCGGCGAACGGCAGCCGCAGCTGCAAGCCGTGCACCACCTCCGGCAGCGACCGATCGCCCGCGTGCTCGAACAGCCCGGCAACCCGGGTCTGCCATTGATAGCGGTGCAGGTCACGAAACAACTCCACCCGCTGTAAGTGGTAGCGAATCCCGACCCCGAGTGTTTTGCCATAGGCTTCCTTGCGCGTCCAGCAGCTGAGCATGGCCTGCGGCCGGGCCCGGGCGGGCAGGGCATACCACGCCCGACGCTCCTCTTCGCTCAGCTTGCGCTGCGCCATTCTGTCGGCCCCGAGCGCGCGTGGAAAGGTCTCCAGATCGACGCCAAGCCGGCGGTTCCAGGCAAACGCATACAGGCCGGTTGTGCGCGACAACGCATAATTGAAATCCAGTTGTCCGCGCGTCAGGCGGGCATTCAGTCGGGGCTTGCCGCGCGCGCCATAGACAAAATCCAGGCGGTGATTGTCGATGCCGCTGTAGTGGCGCAGCAGCCGGCGCAGGCCGATGCGCCCGCCGAGATACAATGCCCGCTGTTGCGGGTTGCGATACCGCGCGGCGCGGCGGTGTTCGGCCGCGGTCAGCTCCGCGGAGGCCGGCAGCAGCAAAGACAGATCGACGACGCACAGGTGTATTTGCCGCGCCGACAAGCACGGCGGCATGCGCCGCAGCGGCCAGTCCGCCGGATAGCAGGCGAGGCGATTACTCAGCGGCCGCACCGGCGCGTGCGTCTGTTGGCCGCACTGACAAACCAAACCCACTGCGGCTCATCCGGGCGGCGCGCGCGTCAGGACAAAAAGAGTGTGTACACCGGGTTCTCGGTTTCTTCATGGTGGGGATAGCTCAATTGCTTGAGGAAGCGGTCGAACCGGCTGCGCAGCCCGACCGGCACCTGTATGCCGCACAGCACCCGGCCAAAATCAGAGCCGTGGTTGCGGTAATGGAACAGCGTAATGTTCCAGGTGCTGCCGATTTGATCGAGAAAATTTTTCAATGCCCCGGGTTTTTCCGGGAATTCAAAGCTGAACAACCGCTCGTGCTCCAGGCCCGCCGCCCGCCCGCCAACCAGATGACGGGCGTGAATTTTCGCGATCTCGTTGTCGGTCAGATCGACGGTTTTGTAGCCGCCTTTTTCCAGCCGCGCAATCAGCCGCCCGATTTCTTCGGCATGGCTAATCTGCACCCCGACAAAAATATGCGCCTGCTCGGTGCCCGAATAGCGATAATTAAACTCGGAAACGCTGCGGTTGCCGAGCGCACCGATAAAGCGCCGATAGCTGCCCGGTTTTTCCGGGATTGTCACCGCCAGAATGGCCTCCCGCTTTTCGCCGATCTCGGCGCGCTCTGAAACATGGCGCAGGCGGTCGAAATTCATGTTCGCCCCGGAAGCGATGGCAACCAGATTCTGCCCGCTCACACGGTTGCCGTGCAGCCATTTTTTCAGACCGGCGATGCCGAGGGCGCCGGAAGGCTCGAGCAGCGTGCGGGTATCTTCACAGACGTCCTTGATCGCGGCACAAATCTCATCGGTCGACACCGTGACCATGGCATCGACAAACTGCCGGCACAACTTGAAATTCAGCCGGCCCACCTGCTTGACCGCCACGCCGTCGGCAAAAATACCCACCCGCCGAAGCCGGATCCGCCGACCGGCGGCCAGCGACTGGCGCATGGCGTCGGATTCGACCGGCTCCACCCCGATAATTTTGACCTCGGGGCGAATCTGTTTGATGTAGGCCGCGACGCCGGCGATCAAACCGCCGCCGCCGACCGGAATGAAGACCGCGTGCAAGATGCCGCGATGCTGTTTCAATATTTCCTGTCCGACCGTGCCCTGGCCGGCAATGATGGCCGGGTCGTCGAACGGGTGCACAAATATATGCCGACCGCGGTGGCCTATCTCGACCGCAAATTCGTAGGCCTCATCAAAGCTGTCGCCGACCAGCTCAACCCGTGCGCCCCAGCGTTTAACCGCCTCGAGCTTGACCGTCGGGGTCGTCACCGGCATCACCACAATCGCGGTGCAGCCGAGTCGATGCGCGCTCATCGCGACGCCCTGGGCGTGGTTGCCGGCAGACGCGACCACCACGCCGCGTTTTCGCTCGGCGGTGCTCAATTGCGCCATTTTGTTGTAGGCGCCGCGAATTTTGTAGCAGAAAATCGATTGCTGATCTTCGCGTTTTATCCAAATGTGATTGTCCAGCCGGTCGGACAGCAGCCGGGCCCGGTCAAGCGCCGTCTCGCGCGCGACCTCATAGACGCGCGCGTTCAAAATCGCTTTCAATATGGTATCGGCGCTCTCCATCTGCTGCTTAAAATGTCGTCGGGGAATCGTATCGGGTCGGTATAGTATGCACCATTCGCAGTCGGGTTGACGGCGTCAACGGGGCGGCGATCAGGCCACCGGCTCCCCGCCCCGCCGATTGCCGTCGGCGTCGGCCGGTTAGCGGGGGTTATCCGGTGTGATGGTCAGATCGGGTTGGTTGTCAATCGGCTGTTGGCGCCGTCGTGCGGGTCAGTTTGAACCCTTTTTTACCCGGTAGACCCCGCTGGGTTCACGGACGAACAGGGTGTCGATTTTTGGGTGATGCAGCGGCTCGCCTGAACTATCCTCTATCAGATTCTGCTCCGACACGTAGGCTTCATACCGGTTTTCGGCATTTTCCGCAAACAGATAATAAAACGGCTGCTTTTTGGCTGGCCGCAGTTTTTCCGGAATCGACAGGTACCACTCTTCGGTATTGTTGAATTCGGGGTCGATATCATAGATGAGGCCCCGAAAATCATGTATTTTATGGCGTACGATTTGACCGATTTGAAATTTCGCGTTTTTGATTAGAGTGGCCACTGGCTGATCTTCCGCGATGGCTAAGGGTTGCTGGGGTCGGCGATGGCGAATATCGGCGACTCAACCGGTAACGGTCAGCAGGGCGTCGGCAAAACGGTTTAGCTGTCGGTCGTTGCGCAGCCCGGCAATATTGATGCGCCCGCCGGTCACCACATAAATCGCGTACTCGTCGATCAGCCGTTTTGTCTGCTCCTGCTCCAGCATCAGCGTGGAGAACATGCCACGGTGGTCGGCAATAAAATCCCATTTCGAATCGCCGGTTTTGTCCCGCAACCGATCGCTCAGCTGTTGGCGCAGCGTCAATATGCGCTGGCGCATCTCGGTCAGCTCGCCCTCCCATTCGGCCCGCAAAGCGGCGTCATTCAAAATCATGCCGACGATGGCGGCGCCATGATCGGGCGGCATGGAGTAGACGCTGCGGGCAACGCTGAGCGTATGCGTGCGGGTAATGTCGGCCGCTGTCGGCGTGTTGGCCATGAGCATCGCGCAGCCCACCCGGTCGCGATACAGGCCGAAGTTTTTGGAACAGGAGGTGGCGACCAGCATCGACTCGACCGATTCGGCCATTTTGCGGATGCTGTAGACGTCCTGCTGCAAGTCGTCGCCGAAACCCTGATAGGCCAGATCGAAAAAGGGCAGAAAGCCGTTTTTGGCGCTGAGGCGGGCGATCTCGTCCCATGCCGCCGGGCTCAGTTCGGCGCCGGTGGGGTTGTGGCAGCAGGCGTGCAGCAGCACGATGTCCTGCTTGCCCAGGCGGCTGAGCCCGGCCAGCACCGCCTCCTCATCAACGGTTTTGCTCTGCCGATTGAAATACGGATAGGTGTCCACCTTGAATCGGCTCTGGCGCAAAATCGGATAATGGTTGCCCCAGGTCGGATCGCTTACCCAGCAGGTCTTGCCCTCGGCGATGCGCGCCAGCAGACCGAACAGCAGACTCAGCGCCCCGCACCCGCCGGGCGCCTGCACGGCGCGAACGCGATCGATGGACCGGCTATCGCCAAACACCAGCCCGGCCATCGCCGCGTTGAACTTTTCATCCCCCGCCAGACCGACATAGGCTTTGGATTGTTGCTGCTGATGCAGCGCGGCCTCGGCCTGTTTGACCGCGCGCATAATCGGCGTGTGGCCGTTGGCGTCTTTGAATACGCCCACCCCGACGTCGATTTTATGCTCCCGCGGGTCGGCCCGGCACAGCCCAATCAGCTTGATAATCGGGTCTTCCGGCGTGGGTTCGAATTGTTGAAACATGTCGTTTGGCCTATAAGATGAGTGTGTGTACGGTTGAAAGATATTTTTCCAGTGCGAATGATGACAAAAAATCGCATCAAAGTACAGTAAATGTAAAAGTACGGTAAATGTAAAAGTACGGTAAATGTAAAAGTACAGTAAATGTATGAGTCCAATACCTTTGGCACTGCGGCAGTTGTTGGAAGCCGAATTGTATCGGAGTTTGCAGGCCGCAGCGGCGCGGCGCCAGCCCGGTACCTGCGCTTGACCGCTGGCGGGCGATAGCGGATACTGATTGGTTAACTCTGCGGGGTGGTACACCAGCCGGGGTCTTTGCTGCCCGCCGGCGGCCGGTTCCAGCGTGAAAAACAGGCATAATGGTGCCGCTTTGCGGCGTTAAACAATGACGATTACCTCCCCTTCGGCCGTACCGGCCTGGTCGCATGATAATCCGGCGCTCGGCGTGGCCGCCGCATTGTGGGCGATTATGCTGTTTTCGCTGATGGATGCGGGCGTGAAATGGCTGGGTGCGGATTATCCGGTACAGCAAATCATGTTTTTTCGCTGTACCGTGGCGCTACTGCCGATTCTGGTGTTTTTGCACCAGGCGGGCGGCCTCCCGGTCCTGAAAAGCCGCCGGCCGGGCCTGCACCTGCTGCGCTCACTGCTCGGCGTCAGCGCCATGGGGTGCGCCTTTCACGGCTTTTCCGTGATGCAGCTGGCCGACGCCGCCTCGGTTTTTTATACCGCCCCGTTGCTGGCCGTGGCATTTTCCGTTCCCCTGCTGGGCGAACGGGTCGGCGTCAGACGCTGGAGCGCGGTGCTGGCCGGGTTGATGGGCGCGTTGATCGTCGCCCGGCCGGGGGGTGAGGTGTTTAGTCAAGGCGGGGTCTATATGTTGGCGGCGGCGATACTGGTCGGCCTGACAACCAATCTGATTCGCAAATTGAGCCGCACCGAACACCCGGTCAGCATTACGTTTTATTTTACCGCCAGCGGTGTTGTGCTGGCCGGTACGGCCTGCTGGCTGCTTGGCTGGAAAACGCCCGACCGGTTCGGTCTGCTGCTGTTGATGGGCGTCGGGCTGGTGGGCGGCATCGCACAATACGCGATGACGCAGAGTTTTCGCTATGCCGAGGTCGGCCTGATTTCGCCGCTCAAATATCTGTCGATTGTGCTCGGCGGCATATTGGGGTATCTGGTCTGGTCTGAGGTGCCCAGTCGGCTGACCCTGCTTGGCGTCGGCATCATCCTGAGCAGTGGCCTATATACCATTCACCGGGAAACCCTGGTCGCACGCCGGCGCAGCACCGCAGTGCATCCGGCGCCGGCGCCGGTCTGATTCGGGCGGCGGCAACCGCTGCGCCGCTTAAAAACACTTGAAACCGACGTTGACCGGGCTTACGCTACAGAGCACTGTCAATATCGAACGCGCAGGTCATTTTGCCATGTCAACCCAGCTTCGCATTGCCGCCAGACTAAACCAGCTGGCGCCGACGCATGTACAGGTAATCAACGAAAGCAATCAGCACAATGTCGCGCCCGGCGCCGAGTCGCATTTCAAGGTCATCGTCGTGTCGGAGCGGTTTGTGGGGCAGGGCCTGCTGGCCCGGCACCGCATGATAAACGCGCTGTTATCCGCCGAGCTCGCAGCCGGCGTGCATGCGCTGGCCCTGCATACGCTGACGCCGGACGAATGGCGGCAAACCGACCCGGCCCGGCTGAGCTCGCCCGCCTGTCTGGGCGGCATGGCGTCCGAGCGGCGGCGCGATTGATTGCGCCGGCCGCAGGCTCAATCAATAAAAAACCAATACAGGTTGAGATACAGCACCAGCCCGGCGACCAGCAGCAGCAGCGGCAGCCGCGGCCAGTAGATGCCGGTCGGTGGCGGGTGCGCGCGCACCTGACGGCGCCACTGCTGTTGAAATTCGGCAATCGCCCGACGCGCAGCCGGGTAATCGCCGGCGTCTGGCAACCAGATGGCCGCCGAGCCGACCCCCCAGATGCCTTTGTGGGTTTCGTAGTATGCGATGCCGTCGGCGTCGAGCGCTTGCTTGACACCGGCAATCTCCTCTGCCGAAGCGTGATAGGTATCGAAGACACGTCTACTCATTGGCGTCTACTCATTGGCATCTACTCATTGGCGCTACGCATTGACGCCTGCTCACGGGCGCCTGCCCATTGGCAGACAGGCGGCGGCGGCGGTTTACGCCGGTGATGTACGCGTCTGGTATGCCAATTTGCCGTTTGCAGTGTATTTTCCGGCCTGTCGGCCTGTTTTTTGGCGCTGATTGCTGTATCATCTCGCGCCTTTCCGAGGACGCTAAAAGCCGCACCGGAGCACGGGATGATTTTTTCATCAGTATACCTTCAAATCCATAAATTGACCTCATGACCGACCTGTCAAGATACCGAAATATCGGGATATTCGCCCACGTTGATGCGGGCAAAACCACCACCACCGAACGCATTCTCAGCTTGACCGGGAAAATCCATAAAATCGGCGAAGTACACGACGGCGAGGCGACGACCGACTTCATGGATCAGGAGCGCGAACGCGGCATTACCATTCAGTCCGCGGCCACCAGCTGCGAATGGGCGGAGCATCGCCTGAATATTATCGACACCCCCGGCCATGTCGACTTTACTATCGAGGTGTACCGATCGTTGAAGGTGCTGGACGGCGGCATCGGCGTCTTCTGCGGCTCGGGCGGGGTTGAGCCGCAGTCGGAAACCAACTGGCGTTATGCCAACGACTCCGAAGTGGCGCGCATCATCTTTGTCAACAAGCTGGACCGCGTCGGGGCGGATTTTTACCGCGTCCTGGCCCAGATTAAAAGCATTCTCGCCGCCGAGCCGCTGGTGCTGACGCTGCCGATCGGGATCGAAGACGCCTTTTCCGGCGTGGTCGATCTGGTGACCCGCAAGGCCTGGATCTGGGACGGCTCGAGCGACCCGATGAACTATCATCTCGACGACGTGCCGGCGGATATGCAGCAGCGGGTGGAAGAATACCGCGAGCAGCTGGTGGAAACGGTGCTGGAGCAGGACGACGTGGCGATGGAAAAATACCTCGACGGCGAGCAGCCGGATATCGACACCATCAAAGCCTGTATTCGCAAAGGCACGATTGGCCTGGATTTCTTCCCGACCCTGTGCGGTTCGGCGTTCAAGAACAAGGGCGTCCAGCTGGTGTTGGATGCCGTGGTCGATTACCTGCCCAGCCCGACGGAAGTCAAGCCGCAGCCGGAGGTCGATTTGAACGGCATCGAAACCGGCCAGTTCGCCCTCGTCGATGCAAATAAGCCGCTGCGTGCGCTGGCCTTCAAGATTATGGATGACCGGTTTGGCGCGCTGACGTTTATCCGCATGTACTCGGGCCGCCTGGAGAAGGGCACGATGGTGCTCAATACCACCACCGGCAAGACCGAGCGCATCGGCCGAATTGTGCAGATGCACGCCAATTCCCGTCAGGAGCTGGCGGCCGCTCAGGCGGGCGACATTGTCGCCGTGCTGGGGATGAAAAGTGTGCAGACCGGCCATACCCTGTGCGACCCGAAACAGCCGGCGACGCTGGAGCCGATGGTGTTTCCCGACCCGGTTATTTTCATGTCGGCGTCGCCGAAAGACAAAACCGCGTCGGAGAAACTGGGCATCGCGCTCGGTAAAATGATTTCCGAGGACCCCTCGTTTCATGTTGAAACCGACCGGGACAGCGGCGAAATCATACTCAAGGGCATGGGCGAGCTGCACCTCGATATCAAGGTCGATATCCTGAAGCGCACCCACGGCGTTGAGGTCGTGGTCGGCAAACCGCAGGTCGCCTACCGGGAAACCATTACCCGGCGGGTCGAGGACACCTACACCCACAAGAAGCAAACCGGCGGCTCGGGGCAGTTTGCCAAAATCGACTACGTTATCGAGCCGGGCGAAACCGGCTCCGGCTATCAGTTCGCGTCGAAAGTCACCGGCGGCAATGTGCCGCGTGAATTCTGGCAGGCGATTGACAAGGGCTTCAAGGACATGATGCAGGTCGGCATCCTGGCCGGATATCCGTGTCTGGATGTCAAGGTGACGCTGCTGGACGGCGCGTTTCATGCGGTTGATTCGTCCGCAGTGGCGTTTGAGATCGCCGCCAAATCGGCCTACCGACAATCCATGATCAAGACCGGCCCGCAATTGCTCGAGCCGATTATGAAAGTCGATGCGTTCACCCCGGAGGGCCACGTCGGCGATGTGATCGGCGATCTCAATCGCCGCCGCGGCATGATCCGGGCGCAGGACACCGACGCGATGGGCGTGCGCATCAAAGCGGATGTGCCGCTGGGCGAGATGTTCGGCTATATCGGCGACCTGCGCACGATGACCTCGGGCCGCGGGCAGTTCTCGATGGAATTCTCCCACTATCTGCCGTGCCCGAAAAATATCGCCGACGTCGTCATCAAGGAAGTCGAAAACCGTCAGGCCCGGTAACACGCGAAGCCGGGCGCCGCGCGTCCGCCGGGGCGCGTCCGCCACCGAACCCCGGCTGCTGTTGCGGTTCGGATTGCGCGCCCGGTTTATCGGGGCCAGTCCTGACCGGCGCCGCACCGATGCCCCGGGTTCTGTGCTCAACCACCGCCGGGCGCTGTTCTATCGACACCCGATAGGCAATCATGCCCCACTGGTCGTTGGAGACACGAATGACAAAATACATCATTGCTCCGGCTGTACCGGCCAGTCTGCCGGTGCGCGGCTCCGATCAGCGCTTTCCAGTGCGCCGCGTTTACTGTGTTGGCCGCAACTACGCTGCCCACAGCATCGAAATGGGCGGCGACCCGGAGCGGGAAGAGCCGTTCTTTTTCCAAAAAAACCCCGACAACCTTTTGAGCGGTGGCGCCGACTTCCCTTATCCTGACAAGTCCGGCGATGTGCACCATGAAATCGAAATGATGGTCGCTTTGTACCAGGGCGGTCGCAATATTCCGCTCGAATCCGCATTGGATTGCATCTGGGGATATGGCGTGGCCCTTGACATGACGCGCCGCGATCTGCAGGGTGCCTGCAAGCAAGCCGGGCGTCCATGGGAAATCGGTAAGGCGTTTGAGCATTCCGCTCCCGCCTCCGATCTGGTGCCGACCAGTGAAATCGGCCATCCGACGGCGGGTGCGATCTGGCTCAAGCGGAACGGAAAAATTTGCCAGCAGGGCGACCTGAACCAGATGATATGGAAAGTACCGGAGATGGTTGCCCACCTGTCCGGGCTGTTCACCCTCGCGCCGGGAGACGTGATTCTGTCCGGGACGCCCGCCGGTGTCGGTCCGGTCAAACGCGGCGATGTGCTCGAAGGGCATATCGATGACATCGGCGACTTGCGCTGCACAGTGGTCTGAGTCGAAATCTACCAACCCGGCAGCGGCCTGCAAGCCGCGTTGCTTGCATCCACACGGTTAACGCGTGGTCTTGATCCGATCGGGGTTTTGCAATAAGATAGCGCTCCCGTTTTTGCCACCCGGTCGATCCGCTCGGTCGCCCAATTGCCCGCGAGTATGCTATGAAATCAGGTATCCATCCAGACTATCACGATCTCAACGTGGCGTGTGTCTGCGGTAACCGCTTTATCACCAAATCCACGCTGAAGGACGATCTGCAGGTCGAGGTGTGTTCGGCCTGCCATGCGTTTTATACCGGCAAACAAAAGCTGGTCGATACGGCCGGTCGGATCAGTAAATTCCAGGCCAGATACAAACGCTGATCGCGCTGCCCGGCGGCGTCAGCCGCCTGATTGCAGGTTGGCCGTGCAATGCACGCCCGCACGGCATCAGCAGCCGGGGCGAAGCGCTCGGCGAAGTGCCCGTCCATGCGGGTGCACCATCCTTTAATGCCGTCGGGTGAACTGAATTGATCGAGGTGAAATCCATGCACAATGCTGCACTTTTTGCGCAGGCGAAGCGGGTGATCCCGGGTGGGGTTAATTCGCCGGTCAGGGCGTTTCAATCGGTCGGCGGCGACCCGGTGTTTTTCAAGCGCGGCGAAGGCGCCCGGGTGTTTGCCGAGGATGGCACACAGTACATCGATTATGTCGGCTCGTGGGGGCCGATGATCCTGGGGCATGCCGCGCCCGCGGTGGTCCGGGCGGTGCAGCAAAAGGCGGCTTTGGGGTTGAGCTTCGGCGCGCCGACGCGCATCGAAACCGAGATGGCGGAAATGATCTGCCGGCGGCTGCCGTGGGTCGAACAGGTGCGCATGGTCAACTCGGGCACCGAGGCCTGCATGAGTGCGATTCGGCTGGCGCGCGGGGCAACCGGGCGCGATCAGATTATCAAGTTCGAGGGCTGCTATCACGGCCATGCCGACAGCCTGCTGGTGAAAGCCGGCTCGGGTGCGCTGACGTTCGGCGTGCCGACCTCGCCGGGGGTGCCGACGGCGACCGTGCAGCATACGCTGACGGCAACTTACAATGACCTGAGCTCGGTCCAATCGCTGTTCGAGCAGGCCGGCAATCAGATTGCCGCGGTGATACTGGAGCCGGTGTGCGGCAATATGAATTGCGTTCCGCCGGTGCCGGGTTTTTTGCCGGGGCTGCGTGAGGTATGCAGCCGGCACGGCAGTCTGTTGATCGTGGATGAAGTGATGACCGGCTTTCGGGTCGGGCCGCAGGGCGCGCAGGGGCTGTATGGCGTACAGGGCGATCTCACCGTGTTGGGTAAAATTATTGGCGGCGGCATGCCGGTTGGCGCCTTTGGCGGCCGCGCCGACTTGATGGCGCAGCTGGCGCCGCAGGGGGGGGTCTATCAGGCCGGCACCCTGTCGGGCAATCCGGTGGCGATGGCGGCCGGTCTGGCGACGCTGGAGGCGCTCGAGCAGGACGGTGTGTATGCGCGCCTGGCGCAGCGCACGGAAACGCTGGTCAGCGGCATTGTGCAGGCCGCAAAGGCCGCCGGCATCGCACTGTCGGCCAATCAGGTGGGCAGCATGTTTGGTCTGTTCTTTACCGCGCAGCCGTCGGTAACGTCATTCGCGCAGGTCACCGGCTGCGATGCAGCGCGGTTCAAGCGGTTTTTTCACGCCATGCTGGAGCAGGGCGTCTACCTGGCGCCATCGCGGTTTGAGGCCGGCTTTGTGTCGACGGCGCATACCGACGACGATATCCGGCAAACCGTCGACGCGGCCCGGGTGGCGTTTGCGCGCCTCAATGCCGACTGACACGCCCCGGCGGGCGGCCGCTTAGCCGTCAAGCTCGACCTGATTGCCTTTGCGGGTGATCCATGATTTTCTGTCCGCGGCGCGCTTTTTTGCCAGCAGCATATCCATCATCTTGAACGTGTCGCCGCTGTGACCGAGTTGCAGCTGCACCAGGCGCCGGGTGGCCGGGTTCATCGTGGTTTCGCGCAGTTGCGGCGGGTTCATCTCGCCCAGCCCCTTGAAGCGCTGCACCGCGATTGTGCCCGGAATTTTCTCGCGCTCGATGCGCTTGAGAATGTGTTCCCGCTCGCCGTCATCGAGCGCATAAAAAACCCGTTTTGCCACATCAATGCGATATAACGGCGGCATGGCCACGCAGACGCGCTCGTTTTCCACCAACGCCGGGAAATGCCGCATAAACAGCGCGCACAGCAGCGCGGCAATATGTGCCCCGTCCGAATCCGCATCGGCCAGAATGCAGACCCGGCCATAGCGCACGGCGGACAAATCGGTCGAGCCGGGGTCAACCCCGAGGGCCACCGCAATATCGTGCACTTCCTGCGAGCCGAGGACTTCGGCCGAATCGACCTCCCAGGTATTGAGAATTTTCCCGCGCAGCGGCAGGATGGCCTGGAAAGTGCGGTCGCGCGCCTGTTTTGCCGACCCGCCGGCCGAATCGCCTTCGACCAGAAATAACTCGGTCAATTCCGGATCATCGCTGCTGCAATCCGCCAGTTTGCCGGGCAGAGCCGGGCCGGTGGTGATTTTTTTGCGTTTGACGTGCCGGCCGGCCCGCTGCCGCTGATGGGCGTGGTCGATGACGATGCGCGCGATTTTTTCCGCCACCTCGATATGCCGGTTCAACCACAGACTGAACGCATCCTTGACCGCCGCCTGCACCAGGCCGGCGGTTTCACGCGACGACAGCCGGTCTTTGGTCTGGCCGCTGAACTGCGGCTCCTTGATGCGCACCGATAACACATAGGTGCAGCTTTTCCACACATCCTCCGGCGCCAGTTTGAGCGTGCGCGGCAGCAGGGTGTGAAATTCGCAGAATTCCCGCAGCGCTTCGGTGAGGCCGCTGCGAAAGCCGTTGACATGGGTGCCGCCGAGGCCGGTGGGGATGAGGTTGACATAGCTTTCGGTGACGCACGGGCCGCCGTCCGCCACCCAGGCAACCGCCCAGTGCACCTCGCCGTCGTCGGTCGACTGCTGCTCGCAGAACGGCTCGACCGGCACCGACTCCGCCTGCTCGAGCGCGGCACTCAGGTATTCGCCCAGCCCCTTTTCGTATTGCCAGACGGCATTGTTGTCGGCGTTGTTCTCGTCGGTCAGGCGAAGCTGCAACCCGGGGCACAGCACCGCTTTGGCGTGCAGGGTGCGCTTGATTTGCGGCAGGTTGAATGCGGCTGTGTCAAAGAACTGCGGGTCGGGTAAAAACCGCAGCAGGGTGCCGGTGTCGTTGCGGTTCACGCTGCCGATGCGCTCGAGCTCGGATTGCTTGTCGCCGTTGGCAAACGCCATCCGGTAGCGTCCGCCGTCGCGTTTGACCCAGACGTGCAGCCACTGCGACAGGGCGTTGACGACCGATACCCCGACCCCGTGCAGTCCGCCCGCAAACCGGTAGTGGTCCGAGGAAAATTTGCCGCCGGCGTGCAGCCGGGTCAGGAGCAGCTCGACGCCGCTGATGCCCTGCTCGCGGTGGATATCCACCGGCATGCCGCGGCCGTTGTCGGCCACGCTCAACGAGCCGTCGGTATGCAGGCAGACCTCAATCAAATCCGCGTGCCCGGCCAGCACTTCATCCACGCTGTTGTCGATGACCTCGTGCGCCAGGTGGTTTGGACGTTCGGTCTGGGTATACATCCCGGGCCGTTTGCGAACCGGTTCCAGCCCGGTCAGGACTTCAATTGCAGCGGCAGTATAGCGGTGATTCATCGTGGTTCGGGGTGGTTGCAGGGAGGGCGATCATAGCCCAATCGGCCACCGATTGGGCATCATCCGGCGACCGATTCGGCTGCGCTCGGCGGTCGGAATCTGGTAGCATACGGGGGTATATGCGCCTGCCGGCGCAAACACCCGTTTACTGTCGGGCGGCCCTGCCGTCGTTATATCGCCGAATCCAATTGTATGTCTAAAGCAAACCGGGACACCCGTCCGGCATTTGAGCAATCGCTGGCCGAACTGGAGAAAATCGTCAGCCGCATGGAGCAGGGCGATCAAGCGCTGGATCGCATGCTGAAAGATTTTGAACACGGCATGGCGCTGGCCCGCGAATGCCGCATCAGCCTCGATCAGGCGCAGCAGCGGGTTGACCGGCTGGTTAAAAAAGACGGTGAATATGTGCTCGAGCCGCTGTCGCCCACAGGGGAGGAAACAGATGCGGGGGAGGAAACGGATGGCGCAATCGAAGACCACCGCGAGGCATGATGCGCCGGGTCGGATGCGCGGTTGGGATGGAGCGCCTTGTCGTCATTTGAATTGACTTCGGCCGGCTACCGTCGGCGCTGCGAGCAGGCGCTGCAAGCCGGATTGGCAACCGACTCGGCTGATCTGGCACCGCTGTATGAGGCGATGCGGTATGTCTGCCTGGGCGGCGGCAAGCGCATTCGGGCGATGCTGGTCTACGCCTGCGGGCAATTGGCGGGCGCTGAAATCGCGCAGCTGGATGCCGCCGCCGCGGCGGTTGAGATGGTGCATGCGTATTCGCTGACCCACGATGATTTGCCGGCGATGGACGACGACGCGCTGCGGCGTGATCGCGCCGCCTGCCATATTCAATTTGACGAGGCCACCGCGGTGCTGGTGGGCGACGCGTTGCAGGCGCTGGCGTTTGAGTTGCTGGCCGGCGACCCCGGGCTGACCGTCAATGCCGCCAGACGCCTGCGCATGCTGCACCTGTTCGCGCGCGCCAGCGGCGGCATGGTCGGCGGCCAGCAGCTCGATATGCAGGCGACGGCGGCGCAGATCAGCCTGGCGCAGCTGCAGCGGATGCACCGGTTGAAAACCGGTGCGCTGATGCGGGCGGCGGCCCAGCTGGGGGCGTTGAGCAGTGAGACGGCAACCGACCGGCTGGTGACGCAGTTGGACCGGTATGCCGGCTATCTCGGGCTGGCGTTTCAAATTGTCGATGATCTGCTGGATGCGACTTCGACCGCCGAGGTGCTGGGCAAGGCGGCCGGCACCGACCGGCAGCACGACAAATCAACCTATGTGTCGTTTTTTGGGTTGGAAAAAGCCCGCCGGCAAGCCGACAAAGTTTGTCGGCAGGCTATCGAATCGGTGCAGGATTTAGGGGATAATGCCGGGTTTTTGATTGAACTGGTTCATTTTGTGCGCCATCGGAGCCACTAGGCATGCCGGACAGTAGCCCATACCCGCTGTTATTCAGCATCGATCACCCCGCGCAACTGCGGCAGCTGGAAGCGCGCCGGTTGCCGCAGCTGGCGGCGGAGCTGCGGCAGTATCTGATTGCGGTGACCTCGCAGACCGGCGGCCATTTGGCGCCCGGTCTGGGCGCGGTCGAGCTGACTCTGGCGCTGCACTATGTGCTCGACACCCCGACCGATCGGCTGGTCTGGGACATTGGCCATCAGGCGTATCCGCACAAAATTCTGACCGGTCGGCGCGACGGCCTGCACAGTATCCGCCAGCATCGCGGGTTGTCCGGTTTTTTGCGGCGCAGTGAGAGCGAATTCGATACCTTTGGCGCCGGCCACGCGAGCACCTCGATCAGCGCCGCGCTCGGGATGGCGGTGGCGATGCAGCTGGCGCACCAGGCCAGCGAAGTGGTGGCGGTTATCGGCGACGGCGCGCTGACCGGCGGCATGGCGTTTGAGGCGTTGAATAATGCCGGCGATCTGGACGCCAACCTGCTGGTCATCCTGAACGACAACGAAATGTCGATCTCGCCCAATGTCGGCGCGGTGTCAAATTATCTGGCGCGCATTTTATCCGGCAAAGCGTATACCAGTGTGCGCGAAGGCAGCAAGACCGTGCTCAGCACGCTGCCGCCGTCGGTCAAAAATCTCGCGCGCCGCTGGGAAGAGCACATGAAGGGCATGGTGATGCCGAGCACGCTGTTCGAGGAGCTGGGGTTTTATTATATCGGCCCGATTGACGGGCATAATCTGCATACCCTGGTCGCCACCTTGCGCAATATGCTGGAGATCAAGGGGCCGCGCTTTTTGCATGTCGTCACCCAAAAGGGCAAAGGATTCCAGCCGGCCGAGGGTGACCCGTGTATTTTTCACGGCGTCACCCCGTTCAACCCGGGCACCGGGAAAATGGAAAGCCGAAGCCGGGCGCGTACCTACACCGGCGTGTTTGGCGATTGGCTGTGTGATACGGCGGCGCAGGACGAGCGCCTGATCGGCATTACCCCGGCGATGCGCGAGGGCTCCGGCCTGGTGCGGTTTTCGCAGGACTATCCCGACCGCTACTTCGACGTCGGCATCGCCGAACAGCATGCGCTGACGTTTGCCGCCGGGCTGGTGTGCGAGGGCTATAAGCCGGTGGTGGCGATCTACGCGACTTTTTTGCAGCGCGCCTACGACCAATTGATCCACGATATTGCGATTCAGGAACTGGACGTGACGCTGGCGATTGACCGCGCCGGCCTGGTTGGTGCGGATGGGGCGACGCATGCGGGCAATTATGATTATGCTTTTTTGCGCTGCATCCCCGGCATGGTGGTCATGGCGCCGGCGGACGAGCGCGAGTGCCGGGATATGCTGCATACCGCGTATCACCACCCGGGGCCGGCTGCGGTGCGCTACCCGCGCGGCAGCGGTCCGGGGGTGGCGGAAGTCGCGGCCATGACGGCGCTGCCGCTGGGCAAAGCCGAAATTCGCCGGCAGGCGGCCGGGCCGGGCCGGGAGGTTGCCATTCTGGCGTTTGGCGCGCTGGTCGCGCTGGCCGAGCCGGTGGCCGAACAGCTGGCGTGTACGCTGGTCAATATGCGGTTCGTCAAGCCGCTGGATGAGGCCTTGATTTTGCAGCTGGCGGATAGCGGTGCATTGCTGGTCACGCTCGAGGATCATGTGCTGATGGGGGGGGCTGGGTCGGCGGTTAACGAAGTGCTGGCGGCCAATCGGCGCGCCGTCGAGGTGCTCAATCTGGGGATTCCCGACCGGCATATCGAGCAGGGCAGCCGCGAGCAGCAACTGGCCGAGTGCGGGCTGGATGCGGCCAGTGTGCAGCGGCGGATTTTACAGCGGCTGGAAGATCCGCCTTCGGCGGGAAATCCGCCTGCGGCGGGAATTAGGAATTAGGAATTAGGAATTAGGAATTGGGAATTGGGAATTGGGAATTGGGAATTGGGAATTGGGAATTGGGAATTGGGAATTGGGAATTGGGAATTGGGAATTGGGAATTGGGAATTGGGAATTGGGAATTGGGAATTGGGGATGTTCAATTGGGGATTTGGCGGGTGGGGGCGATGCGCTATTGCTGGCTAATCAAGGTAAAATGTGTTGATGCGATCTACTGTCGGAGTTGATAAGACCATGTCTAGCCAGCGTCAATCGGCGCCGCCATCCGGCGCCGCCTCCGGTCGGGATGCGCTCGCGCTGGCGGATGTGCAAAGCCGTGCCGATGGTCGCAATCTGGCAATCAATCAGGTTGGCATTCGTCGGCTGCGCTATCCGGTGGTGGTGCAGGATCGGGGTGCGGCGCAGTCAACGGTGGCTTGCTTTAGTATGAGTGTCGGCCTGGCGGCGGACGTCAGAGGTACGCACATGTCGCGCTTTATCGACTTGCTCGGCGGCGACCGGTGTTGGACTATGGCGTCCTTTGCTGAGTGGCTGACGCGCATGTGCGACCGGCTGGACGCCCGTAGCGGGCGCATCGAGATGACTTTTCCCTACTTTATCTCGAAGACCGCGCCGGTCAGCGGGATTGCCAGCCTGCTTGATTATCAGACCAGCTTTATTGGCGAGATTGGGCCTGATGCGCACCCGAGCATACTCAAAATCGTCATCCCGGTGACCAGCCTGTGCCCGTGCTCGAAAGCCATATCGGATTATGGCGCGCACAATCAACGCGCGCATGTGACGCTCGAAGCCGCCCCGGCCAACGACCGCGCCGTGCTCTCGATCGAAGCGCTCGTGGCCATGGTCGAATCGCAGGCCAGCGCGCAATTGTATGGCTTGCTCAAGCGCAGCGATGAAAAATTTCTCACCGAACAGGCCTACGACAACCCCAAATTTGTCGAGGATCTGGTGCGCGATGTCGCTCAGTGCTGCAATCGGGACGAGCGCATCGGCGCCTATACGGTCACCGTGGAAAACTTTGAATCGATCCACAACCATTCTGCATTCGCGCAGATAGCCCGCCCGATGCCACCCCGGTAGCCGCCGGGGATCATAACGGATACAGCGCCGGCAACCCGGCCGCTGCCGCCGGTTCGGGGGCGGCCGGGTCGGCAGCATGGCGGCGGGCGTAGTCGTTGACCAGATGCCACAGCCGACCCGCACTCCAGTCGCTGTCGTGGCTGGCATACAGCGCCGCGTCCAGTTGTCGGATGTGGTCATTTAACGCCGCTTCGGTGGTCAATGCGGTGATATCCGAGAGCGTTTGCGGCGCCGTGCGCGGCCAGGTGGCCGCCGCCCAGTGCAGCAGCGCGCGGCGGATTTTCGCCGGTTGACCACCCGTACAGGCCTGCCGCAGTGCTTTCAGCGCTTGCCCGGCATCGGGCTGCCCGGGGCGCTGGTCGGCGGCGGGCGGGGCGCGCTGCGACCGGCGGCGCCAGCGTGGCGCCAGGATTGCCAGCGTCGCCAGCCACAATGCCAGCAGCACGGCGCTGACCAGTTGCCAGCGCCGCTGCGCGTTGCCGGCTGCCGTCGATACCGGCTGCTCGCCGTCTGCTCCGGCCGCTGTCAGCGCCGGGTCGGCCGGCGTGGCGGTTTGCCCGGGCTGCGGGGCGGCGACCGCCGGGCTGACGGTGATCTGCTGCGCCGGTAAAACGGCGGCTCGCTGCCGATTTTCGCGGGTATCCCACCAGTCGATTTTGATTTCCGGCAGCGTCAATGTGCCGGCGCGGGTCGGTATCAGCGCAAAGCTCTGGGTCAGCTGGGCGGCCATTTTGCCGTTATCGGTGGTGGTCGTCCGCTCCGGCCGATCGGCATAGGCTTTGTACTGTTCGGAGGCGGGCAGGCTGATCTCGGCCAGTTGTTCCGCCGTGAGGCCGTTCGCCTGGATTCGGATTTGCCGGTTGATCGGCTGCCCCACGGTGATGTCCGACGGTGCGGACGGCTGGGCCAGCTCGGTTATTTGCAGTTGCTCTGCCGGCAGCCACGGGCTGCCGGTGTACTGCGGATTGGGCGGCAGCACGTCGAGCCGGATGGCGCCCGAGCGGGCCCGGATGGGCTGACCCTGATTGAAAAGGTTGTTAAACGCGCCCTGGTTCGATTGGCCGCTCGATTGCAACCGGCCTTCAAACCGGATCGGCGGCAGGGGAATCAGGCCGCTTTTTTGTGCAAACAGCACGTACCGCCGTTCGATTATCCGATATTGCTGGCCTTGCCGGGTCTGACCGTACTGGGTGTCGGCGCCGATTCTTTGCACGTTGACATCGTTGTGCTGCGGCTCGCTCAGTGTGCCGGTGATCTGTCCGGTAATGGCGATATACAGCTTGATGATCAAGTCGATCTGCTGCTGTACATAGGCTTGCCGGGGCATGACGTCGACCTCGACAAACACCGGCTGTGCGTCCGTCGCCGTTTGGTTGCGCGGCGGCAGCACGGTCAGGGTCAGCGGGTTGGTGACCGCCGCGCCGACCCGAATCGGCGCAATGACAATGCTGCCGGTGGTTTTGGGTGCCAGCTCAATCAGCCATTGGCGGCTGGATTGCTGCTGCCCGTTGGTGATCGAAATGTTGCGCTGACTGCTGCTGCTCAGCAGCTCGAAGTTGGCTTCCAATGCGCGCAGGTCGGGTTGAGCGCCCTGATCCTGCCCGTCGGTTTGAATCACCAGACGCACGGTTTCATCGGCGTGAATGCGGTCGCGATCCAGCGTTGCCCGGGTGTCGGCGGCGGCCGGCGGCGCACCCGCAACCACCCCGAGCAGTAAACAAAATGCCGCCGCAGCGGAGCGCAAACGTGGCCTCGCTACCATTTCTGCGCCTCTTTCTGCTGCGGGCGCTGCCGGTATTGATGGGCGAATTTGCGCCGCAGCAATCCACCGGGATCATCGGGTATCTGCCGCAGCCAATACTGCAACGCCTGGTATTGCTGCGCCGTGAGCTGCTGCTCATCGGTCTGGTCTGGGTCGGCCGATGACGTGGTTGCGCGCTCGGCGTCATCGTCAGCCGGGTCGGCCGGAGCTTGATCATCCGCCACGGCGGTCGACTGGGCCTGATCAGCCGTGTCCTCCGGCTGCTCGGCCTGATCGTCGTCGGCCTGCTGTCCGGCTTGCTGCTGCCCGGCCTGATCGTCGTCGGCCTGCTGCCCGGCTTGCTGCTGTCCGGCCTGATCGTCGTCGCCCTGCTGCCCGGTTTGCTGCTGCCCGGCCTGATCGTCGTCGGCCTGCTGTCCGGTTTGCTGCTGCCCGGCCTGATCGTCGTCGCCCTGCTGCGACGGGTCGCCGCCCGTCTGGCCGGATTGCGCCGCCTGTTCGAGCAGTTGCCAGACCAGCTCACGATTGAATCTCGCATCGTCGAATTCGGCGTCCAATTCGAGTGCCTGATTGTACGCCTCGAGCGCCGCTTCCAGCGCCCCCGAGTGGGCCAGCGCGTTGCCGCGGTTATACCAGCCGCGCGCGCCGGGCTGCTGGGCAAAGGCCTCGACCGCCTGCGCATGGTGGTTCTGCCGGTAGTGCCCGGCGCCCTGCCAGCCCGGCAGCGGACTGGTTGACAAGGTGGTGAAATCCTCGCGGTCGAGGGCCTGCGCGGCCTGCTGTTCCGGCCGCAGCCACAGGTCGGCCCAGTCGAATGCGATTGCCCTGGTCGGCATCAGCGACGGCGTGGCCAGCACCAACACCAGCAGCCAGCCGCGCCGAAAGCCGGTGCTGGCCAGCAGCAGCAGCGGCAGCAGCAGCCATGCGCCGCGGTCCAGCCACAGTGCATCGGCAAACGGGTCGTCGTCGGTCGCACTCGCCGCCACCGCCGGCCCGGCTGCCGCGCTGTTGAGTACCCGGATATCGCGGTCGTCAACCTGGATTTGACTGTATACCCCCTGACCGCTGGCGGCCACCTGTTGCAGCTCGGCAAAGCGCACCCCGGCCAGCACGATATTGCCGGCGGCATCTTTCAGCAGCCCGCCATCGGCCAGCGGTATCGGCGCCCCTTGCCCGCTGCCCACCGCCAGCACCGACACCGGGTAATTGCGCCGCGCCAGGTCGGCCGCCACCGCCGCACTGTCGGCGCTCACGCCGTCGGCGATCAAAATAACCTCGCCGTGCGTATAGCCGGCATTGTCGAGCAGTTCGGCGGCCAGTTTCAGGCCCAGGTCGGCGCGGCTGCCCTGCACCGGGACGCTGGCGGTAGTCAGCGACGGGATCAGGTTATGCAGCGTTTCAATATCATCGGTCAGCGGGGCGACGACAAACGCATCGCCGGCAAACACCACCAGCCCCTGCTGTCGTCCCTGACCGGCGGCGATCAAATCGGTCAATTTGAACCGCGCCCGGGTCAGGCGCGACGGCGCCAGATCGATACTGTCCATCGAGCTCGACAGGTCGTAGACCAGCACCCGTCCCTGCGCAGTGCGGTACGCCGGCTGCGGCTGTTGTTCCCAGCTCGGCCCGGCGGCGGCCACTACGGCGAGCAAATAGCCGACCAGCAGTGCCCCCAGCGGCCGCCGGCCGCCGGGTCGATTTTGCCCGACCGTCAGATAGCGCAGCAGGTGCGCATCGCAGAGCCGATCCCAATTCGATCGCGGCGCCAGATAATGCCAGCACAGGCCGATCAGCGCGAGCCCCAGCGGCAGCGCCAGCAGCCACTGCGGCCGCAGAAAATGCCATTCCGACAAATCGCCCGACATCGCCTAGACCGCCCTGATCGACGGGGTGGTTTCATCGGCCGCGGACACCGGCAGCAGCGCCCGTACCAGCATCACGCCCGCCGCCCCGAGAAACAGCAGCAGCGCCGCCCCCAGCGGCCAGAAAAAGACCTCCCGGTTGGGGCGCAGATAGTTGCTCCGCTCGACCGGCTCCAGCTGGTCGATCAGCCGGTAAATCTCCTCCAGCGCATCGGCATCGGTCGCCCGAAAGTACGCGCCGCCGCTGTTGGCCGCAATCCGTTTAAGCAGCGCCTCGTCCAGGTCGCCGACCGGACTGCCGCGGCGCAGGCTGAGCAGGCCGCTGCCCGCCTGGTGGGCCGAGCCGATGCCAATTGCGTGAATTTTCAGCCCGGTAGCGGCGGCCAGCTGGGCGGCTTTATCCGGCGCGGTTGCACCGGCGGTGTTGCTGCCGTCGGTCAGCAGCAGCAATACCTTGTCCCGCCCGGCGGACTTTTCCAGCCGTTTGATGGTCAGCCCGATGGCATCGCCGATCGCGGTTTTTTCGCCGGCAATGCCGATCTCCGCCTCGTCCAGAAACTGCTTCACGGTTTTTCGATCCTGGCTCAGCGGCGACTGCAAATAGGCCCGCGTGCCGAACAGGATCAGGCCGATGCGATCGCCGGTGCGCCGCTGGATAAAGTCACCGGCAACCCGCTTGACCGCGTCCAGCCGGGTTTGCAGCTGTCGGTTATGCAGCATGTCGCCGGCCCGCATACTGGCGGAAATGTCGACCGCCAGCATCAGATCCCGACCGCTGACCGGGATATCGACCAGCTCACCGAGCTGCTGCGGGCGGGCCGCCGCGGCCACCAGGCAAAGCCAGATCGCACTCAGCAGCAGCCAGCGCAGCCGACTGCCGCCGGTGCGTCCGTGCTGCCCGGCCTGTTTCAGGTCGGCGTAAAACGGCACTTTCAACGCCGCCCGATGGCTGTCGGTCGGCGCCAGCAGCGCTCTCGCCAGCAGCGGCAGCGGCAGCAGGAAAAACACCCATGGCCAGGCGAGCTGGATCATGCCGTCGGCTGCGCTGGTCGCCGGGCGGCGCGATTGCGGGTTTGGCGGCACCATTGAATCAGCAGGTTTTGCAGGCCCGGCAGATCGACCTCGGGCTGCGGCTGGTATGGCCCGCTGATCAGATGGCGTCCGACGCCGCTGACGAATGCCCCCTGGCAGCGGCCGCTGTGCTCCAGAAAGTGCAGCCAGCCCTCGCCGGACAGCCCGGCCACCCGCCGCCGGCCAAACTCCGCTATCGCCAGCCGGCGGATCACGCGCGACATCTGTTGCAGGCAGGCAGGCGTCCGCGCGGCGTCAACGTGCACGTCGAGCCGCCGCAACGACGCGATGGCGGCGCGTCTGGCCCGACCCTGCCGTATCCACCGGTAGACCCAGACCACACCGCCGCCGACTACCAGCAGCGCCATGGCCAGCACCAGCCACCAGCCGACTGCCGGCGGCCACCACGGCGGCGCTGCCGGCAGGGCGATATCGCGCAGTGCGGCCAGCGGATCGATATTCGGCTGCATCCCGGTGGTCCGTGCCGGGTCAAGTGCCGGCCCGCATCGCCGGGCGCTGCACCCGGCGGCGTCCGGTGTGCCGGCCGACGGCAAACACACGCTGCACCGCGGCCGCCGTGTCGGTACCGTTGAGCACGCTAAAGGCGGCTATCGACAGTTGCCGGGTCAGGCGCTGCAACCGCTGCTGCTTGCGGGTGAATTGCTGCAGATAGCGCTGCCGTGACGCCGCATCGCGGATGTCGATCAGCGTGGTTTGCCGGCCATCGGTCAGCGCATACCGGCCCGGCCCGGGGGCGCGCTGCTCCAGCGGGTCGATGATCTCGCCGGCGATCAGGTCGTTGTGCGCCCGCAGTTGCCGCAGGTGTTTTTCGCAGCGGTCATCCAGCGCATAGAAATCGCTCAGCAGAATCACCAGACTGCCGGGGTGAATGATCCGCGATGACTGCTCCAACCCGGTTGCCAGGCAGCTCGTCGGCTGCGGGTCGAGGCTGCCGGTCGGCAGTTGCCGGCTGGCCGCACTCAGCGCATGGATAATCGACAGCGCGCCGGTGCGCCCGGCGCGGGGTTTGAGCAGTTGCACGCCGTGTCGGCCGGTGATGACGCCGCCCACCCGTTCGCCCTGGGTGACCGCCGCCCAGGTCAGCAGTGCGCCGACTTCGGCCAGCGTCACCGATTTGAGATTTTTGCGCGTGCCGAAAAACAGGCTGGCGCTGTAATCGGCGAGTATAAACACCGGCCGCTCCTTTTCTTCGGTGTAAATCTTGGTATGCGTTTTGTTGGTGCGCGCGGTCACCCGCCAGTCGATCCGCCGCACGTCGTCGCCCGGCTGGTAGCGGCGCGATTCGGAATAATCCATCCCGCGGCCGCGAAAGCGCGAAGCCTGTAGCCCGGTCAGCGCCGAGCGCACCCCGGCCACCGGCAGTCTGATCGCGTGCGCCTGCTGCGCCAGCCGGATCAACGCCAGCTGATCGGCCACCAGCCCCGGCTGCGGCGCGGCGCCATCGCCCCTGTCGGCGGGTCGGCGCATCAAGGCACCGGCACGACTTCCAGCAGGCGGTCGATAAACCGGTCGCTGGTAATGCCGTCGGCTTCAGCCGAAAACGACAATAAAACCCGATGCCGCAGCACGTCGTGCGCCAGCTTCTGCACGTCATCGGGCGACACATAATCGCGGCCGTTCAACCACGCATGCGCGCGCGCCGCCCGTTCCAGGCCGATCGAGCCGCGCGGGCTGGCGCCGAATTCCAGCATCCCGGACAGCGCATCGCCGTAGGCCTCGGGCTGCCGGGTGGCGAGCACCAACTGCACGATATATTCCTCCATCGCCGCCGACAAATGAATTTCCAGCACCGCCCGGCGCGCCTGCATCACGTCGTTCGGGTGCAGCACCGGCGCTGCCTGTTGCGCCGCCGCCGGTGCCGTCAACTCGGCCGCCGCCTCACGGCGGGCCAGCGCCAGCACGCGGTACTCGCTCTCCACCGCCGGGTAGGAGATGATCACCTGCATCAGGAAGCGGTCGAGCTGCGCCTCCGGCAGCGGGTACGTACCCTCCTGCTCAATCGGGTTCTGGGTTGCCATCACCATAAACAACGGCGGCAGCGGGTGGGTGGTGTGGCCGATTGTAATCTGGCGCTCCGACATCGCCTCCAGCAGCGCCGACTGCACCTTTGCCGGCGCCCGGTTGATCTCGTCGGCCAGCAGAATCTGGTGAAAAATCGGCCCCGGCTGGAACACGAACCGCGTGGTCTGCGGCTGGTAGATGTCGGTGCCGGTGAGGTCGGTCGGCAGCAGGTCGGGGGTGAACTGAATGCGGTGGAAATCGGCGTCGATCAACGCCGCCAGTGATTTGACCGCCCGGGTTTTGGCCAGCCCGGGGGCGCCCTCAACCAGCAAATGCCCGTCCGCCAGCAGCGCAATCAGCAGCCGCTCGGTCAGATACGGCTGGCCGATCACCTGCTGCTGCAAGCGCTCGTGGGCGCGGTGAAATTTCTCCCGCAGCGGGTCGTCCGGCCGGGTGGCGGCGTCTGTGGCGGTGGTGGCGTCCGTGGTGGTGGCGTCGTCCGTGGCGGTGGCGTCGTCCGTGGCGGTGGCGGCATCCGTGTCGGTTGTGGCGTCCGTGTCGGTGGCGTCGTCCGTGGTGGTAGCGGCATCCGTGTCGGTAGCGTCGTCCGTGGCGGTGGCGTCGTCCGTGGCGGTAGCGTCGTCCGTGGCGGTAGCGGCATCCGTGGCGGTAGCGTCGTCCGTGTCGGTAGCGTCGTCCGCGGCGGTAGCGGCATCCGCGGCGGTAGCGGCATCCGCGGCGGTTGTGGCGTCCGTGGCGGTAGCGTCATCCGTGGCGGTAGCGTCATCTGCGGCGGTAGCGGCGTCCTGAAGGGCTTTTGTCGGCATACTGGTATTCACTTGCGGTTTATCCGGGTAGATGTCAAGTCAGTGCGTCTGCGGCGGTTCGCTCAGGCGCAGTCAGCGGTCAATGAATTTTAACCGAGTCGCGTTCTTAATGGGTTCGATTGGCCGATTTTTCAATCCGCCGAACGGTTTTTTGCGGTCGATACCGGCGCCTCCTCCTTATATCCCCGCTGCCTTTTTAAAGGAGCACAGGCATTCCTGCCTGTGTTTATTTATATTTCGCGGGCTGGGAAGCCCGCGCTCCTGTTCGCCGCGACCTGGCTGTCGGCCGTTTTGAATCAGGCCGGCGCTGCTATTGCTTCTGTAGCCGGGTACCTCCATCATTACCAGCTGTTGCAACCCGACCGCCCTCATATACGCATGACTAAATATATATTCTCAATGATTACAGCAATGCTATTCAGTGCTTATTGTTATGCCGGAGTGATTCCAAACGAGATGTATGATTCCGTCATAAAGCTTGCAATGAATAATTTCTGGGGCCAGGCAAGGCTAAGTGACGGCACTTATGTACAGCCTGATTCAGAGAAAGAAAGAATGACGTTGCCGATCACCGAAGAAAATGCGGCAAGAGTGATCGTTGCCGGTGAGATCTCCAGCCTGGCGAACTGGTGCGGCCTGGATTGGAAGCAGAACTATTATAAAGTGACAAAAGCAGCGCGTCATAATGGCTTAAGTGATAAGCAAGTGGCATTTGTCGGTTTATTGCATGGCGTGACAATGGGCATGGTTGAGACCGCAGTCAAAGGTAAAAAGTGTACACCTGACATACAAGAGGCCATCGAAGGCAGGTTAAACAGCACGTCCAACGAGGCAGATTAAGCGCGCTCACTTTCATTCGCCCGACGCGCATTGTGCAGTGAAGCGGCTTGACAGGAGCAACCAGCCCGGTGAAGGTTGGAGGGCACAAAAAGTGCATGGTTGCTGATAAACACCCCCCACCCGACCTCAGGATTGTACCGGCTGATCCGCTGCCACCAACCGCAGCAGCGGCGCGCCCTGCGCCACCTGATCGCCCGGTTGATAGAATATCCGCTCGACCACGCCGTCACAGGCGGCGGTGACAACGTGCTCCATTTTCATCGCCTCGATAATCACCAGCACCTCGCCCCGCTTGACGGCCTGCCCCGGTTCGACCTGAACCGCCGCCACGCTGCCGGGCAGCGGTGCGCACAGGCCGGTTTCTTCCGCCGGGGCCGGCGCGGCTGACGGCATGGCGGTGCCGATGGTAAACAGCCAGGCCGCTCCCGCGTGGTGGACGTGGATGCCGACCGGGGTGTGATACAGCCGCAAGTGGCGCTGCCGGCCACGAAAATCCAGTTGGTGGAGTGCGCCGCGCAGCTTGCGCAAGCGCACCGGTGCGTCGGGGTCGTCGACCAGATGCAGGCCATCGTCAACACAGCCAAACGACCAGGTTTGTTCTTCATCCCGGCAGCGCAAAGTCACCTTTTGCTGCGCCGGCAGATGCAGGCGCCAGCCCGGCAGGCCGGGTCGCGCCCAGGCGGAGCGGGCGAGTGGGGCGGTCCATCGATGGAGGCGGTATACCGCCGCGGCAACCCAGGCGTCGTCGGGCGGCGCCGGCGGTTCGCGCAGCAGGTCGGCCTGATACTCGGCGATGGTTTCGGTGTGCAGGTCGTCAAGCGTGTCGTCGGCAAACGGCGGCAGGCGGCACAGCAGGCGCAAAAAGTACAGGTTGGTCTCGACGCCGACGATGTCGAACCCGGACAGGGCCGCAAGCAGCCGCCGGCGCGCCTGCTTGCGGTCGGGCGCGACGACAATCAGCTTGGCCAGCAGCGAATCGTAATAAGGCGAGACGGCATCGCCCTGCGCCACGCCGCTGTCGATGCGAATATGCTCCGCCGCCGGCGGCCGGTAGATCTGCAGGCGGCCCACCGCCGGCATAAAGCCGTTGGCCGGCGACTCGGCACAAATCCGCGCCTCGATCGCGTGGCCGCGACACTGCAACTCCGCCTGCGTGGCCGGCAGCGGCTCACCGGCGGCCACCCGGATTTGCCACTCGACCAGGTCCTGGCCGCTGATCATTTCGGTCACCGGGTGCTCCACCTGCAAGCGGGTATTCATTTCCATGAAGTAAAACCGCCCATCCGGCGTGAGCAGAAACTCCACCGTGCCGGCGCCGACATACGCGATCGCGCGCGCGGCATCGATCGCCGCCCGGTGCAGTGCCCGCCGGGTGGATTCGCTCAGCCCGGGTGCCGGTGATTCTTCAATCACTTTTTGATGGCGCCGCTGCAGCGAGCAGTCGCGCTCGAACAGATGGACGATGCCGCCGTGCCGGTCGGCAAAGATCTGCACCTCGACATGCCGGGCGCGCGGCAGATACGGCTCTATCAGCACGCGATCATCGGCAAACGACGCCGCGGCTTCGCGTTTTACCGCGGCCAGCGCGGACGCAAAATCGGGCTCGGCGTGCACCGCCCGCAGGCCTTTGCCGCCGCCGCCGGCGATCGCTTTGAGCAATATCGGGTAGCCGGTTTGTTCGGCCGCCTGCCGCAGCCGCGCCGCAGATTGGTCGTCGCCCTGATAGCCGCCGAGCACCGGTACCGCGTGCTGCTGCATGAGGTTTTTCGCCTGGTTTTTGGCGCCCATCGCCCGCATCGACGCGGCGTCGGGGCCGATGAAAACCAGCCCGGCGGCCACGCAGGCGTCCGCCAATAGCGGGTTTTCCGACAGCAGGCCATAGCCCGGATGCACCGCCTGCGCCGCGGTTTGCCGCGCCGCCGCAATGATTTTCTCGATATTCAGATAGCTGTCGGCGACCGCCGCCGCGCCGATATGCACCGCCTGATGGCAGCTGCGCACGTGCAGGCTGTCACGGTCGGCGTCGGCATAGACGGCCACGGTATCGATCCCCATGCGCCCGGCGGTGCGCGCAATCCGGCAGGCAATCTCGCCGCGATTGGCAATCAGAATGGTGTCGAACATCGCGGCTACATCCTGAATACGCCGAAGCGGGTGGCTTCAATCGGCGCGTTCAAACTGGCGGCCAGCCCCAGCGTCAGCACCTGGCGTGTGTCAACCGGATCGATCACGCCGTCATCCCACAACCGGGCGCTGGCGTAATAGGGGCTGCCCTGCCGCTCGTATTGTTGCCGGATTTTCTGCTCAAAGGCGGTGCGCTCCGCCGCCGGCCAGGGCTCGGCCTGCGATGATTGGGCGGCGGCCAGCGCGGCGTCGTGTTTGATTGTGCTGAGCACACCGGCGGCCTGTTCGCCGCCCATGACCGAAATGCGCGCATTCGGCCACATCCACAGAAACCGTGGGTCGTACGCCCGGCCGCACATGGCGTAGTTGCCGGCGCCAAAGCTGCCGCCGACGATGACGGTCAGTTTGGGCACGCGCGCGCAGGCGACGGCGGTGACCATTTTCGCGCCGTGTTTGGCAATGCCCTGATTTTCCGCTTGCTTGCCGACCATGAACCCGCTGATGTTTTGCAGAAATATCAGCGGTATGCCGCGCTGCGCGCACAGCTGCACAAAGTGCGCGCCCTTGAGCGCCGATTCGGCGAACAAAATGCCATTGTTGGCGACCACGCCGACCGGATAGCCGTGCAGGTGGGCAAAGCCGCAGACCAGTGTGGCGCCGTATTGCTGCTTGAATTCGTCCAGCTCGCTGTGGTCGACGATGCGGGCAATCACCTGTTTGATGTCAAACGATTTTCGCCGGTCGGCCGGCACCACGCCGCGCAGCTCGGCCGGGTCCCACTGCGGCGGTTGCGGCGGTCTGCGGTCGAGCGAGTCCGGTTTGCGGCGATTCAGGCTGCCGACGATCTGCCGGGCAATCGCCAGCGCATGCGCGTCGTTTTCGGCCAGGTGGTCGGTGACGCCGGAAATGCGGGAGTGCATCGCCGCCCCGCCCAGCTCTTCGGCGCTGACCTGCTCCCCGGTGGCCGCTTTGACCAGCGGTGGCCCGCCGAGGAAAATCGTCCCTTGATTGCGCACGATGATCGACTCGTCGGCCATCGCCGGTATGTAGGCGCCGCCGGCGGTGCAGGCGCCCATGACCACGGCAATCTGCGGAATCCCCAGTGCCGAGAGGGTGGCCTGATGATAAAAAATCCGCCCGAAATGCGTGCGGTCGGGGAACACCTCGTCCTGCTGCGGCAGAAACGCCCCGCCCGAGTCCACCAGATACAGGCACGGCAGGTGATTCTGGGCGGCGATTTCCTGCGCCCGCAGATGCTTTTTTACCGTCAGCGGGTAGTAGGTCCCGCCTTTGACCGTGGCGTCGTTGGCGACAATCATACATTCCTGCTGCCGGATGCGGCCGACCCCGGTGATGATGCCGGCGGCGGGAACGGCATCGGCGTAGACCTCCCAGGCCGCCAACTGTGACAGCTCGAGGAACGCGCTGCCGGGGTCCAGCAGGGCCTCAATGCGCTCTCTTGCCAGCAGTTTGCCGCGTGCGGTGTGCTTGCGCCGGGCCGCGTCGCTGCCGCCCTGAGCGATCTGCCGCACCCGGGTTTGCAGCGTCGCGCACAGGGCGTCCTGATACTGCCGATTGGCGGCAAACTGGTCGGTTTCTACCCGCAGGGTGTTGGCAATTACGGGCATGCTGTCAGGCCGTCGTGGTGCCGGGTGGCCGCCGGGCGCTGTGGGTCGTGCACGGTGGTTGCTGGCCGCTCTGTTGTGCGCACCGCAACGGCGCCGGTCGTGCGACGCTGCGGCAAAGCCGGATTGAGCGGCATGGCGATAGCGGCTAGTCGCGCTGAATCGCCAGCGCGGTGGCTTCACCGCCGCCGATGCACAGCGCGGCAATGCCGGTGTGCAGTCGATAGTGTTGCAGCGCGTTGAGCAGCGTGACGATAATGCGGGCGCCGGAGGCGCCGATCGGGTGGCCGAGCGCGCAGGCGCCGCCGTGCACGTTGACTTTTTCATGCGCCAGCCCGAGCGTCTGCATCGCCGCCATCGTCACCACGGCAAAGGCCTCGTTGATTTCAAACAAATCGACGTCGGACAGCCGCCAATCCAGCTGGCGCAGCAGCGCCTCGATCGCGCCGATCGGGGCGGTGGTAAACCACGCCGGCTGGTGCGCATAGGTGGCATGCGCCAGGATGCGGGCGAGCGGCGTCAGGCCGTTTTTCTGCGCCTGCGATTGGCGCATCAGGATCAACGCCGCGGCGCCGTCGGATATCGAGCTCGCGTTGGCGGCGGTGACGCTGCCATCCGGTTTGAAGGCCGGGCGCAATCGGGGGATGCTGTCGAGGTCGGCTTTGGGCGGCTGCTCATCCCGGGCTGCCCGCACCGGGCCGTGGCGCCCGGCGCAGTCGATCGGTGTTATTTCCGCGTCAAAGCAGCCGTTTTCATGGGCGCGGTTGGCGCGCTGCAATGAGGTCAGCGCAAATGCATCCTGCTGCTGCCGGGTGAACGCATACTTGTCAGCGCACAATTCGGCGAAATCTCCCATCAGCTTGCCCTTGTCGTAGGCGTCTTCGAGGCCGTCGAAGAACAGGTGATCGAGCACCCGACGGTGGCCGAGACGCATGCCGCGGCGGGCGTCGGGGAGCAAAAAGGGCGCATTGCTCATGCTCTCCATGCCGCCCGCCAGCATGATGTCATTGCTGCCGCAGGCGATCATATCGTGCGCCAGCATGACCGCCTTCATGCCGGAAGCGCACATTTTATTGACCCCGGTGCAGTTCGCCGACAGCGGCAGCCCGGCGGCCAGCGCGGCCTGCCGTGCCGGCGCCTGACCCTGCCCGGCCGACAGCACGTTGCCCATGATCACTTCCTGAATCGCCTCCGGCGGCAAGCCGCTGCGCTCGAGCGCCGCCTTGATCGCCTGCGCGCCCAGTTGGCTGGCGCTCAACGCCGCCAGCGCGCCCTGGAAGCAGCCTATCGGCGTGCGCGCCTGGGCGACGATGACAACCGGGTCGGTCGGCGTTGGCGGCATCTGTTTGCGTGCGCTCGGTGGGGCCGGCATGCGGTTATCGGCTCTGCTCGAACAGCTCGCGGCCGATCAGCATGCGCCGGATTTCCGAGGTGCCGGCGCCGATTTCATACAGTTTGGCGTCGCGCAGCAGGCGGCCGGCGGCGTACTCGTTGGTGTAGCCGTTGCCGCCGAGGATTTGAATGGTATCGAGCGCCATCGCAGTGGCTTTCTCGGCGCTGTATAAAATCGCCCCGGCCGCATCGCGGCGCGCGATGGTGTCGCGGTCGCCGGCGTGCGCAACCGCATAGACGTACGCGCAGCAGGCGTTCAGAGTCGTGTACATGTCCGCCAATTTGGCCTGAATCAATTGAAATTCACCGATCGATTGACCGAATTGACGGCGTTGATGAACGTACGGCAGCACGATGTCCAGGCAGGCGCGCATAATCCCCAGCGGCCCGCCGGCCAGCACTACCCGCTCAAAATCCAGCCCGCTCATCAGCACCTTGACGCCGCCGTTGTGGTGGCCGAGGATGTTTTCTTCCGGCACCTTGACCTGATCGAAGATCAACTCACCGGTGTTGGAGCCGCGCATCCCCAGCTTGTCGAGCTTCTCGCCGCGCTTGACGTTAAAGCCGCGCTCGATGATAAATGCCGTGATGCCATGCTGTTTCAGCTCGGGTTCGGTTTTCGCATAGACGACGATGATGTCGGCATCCGGCCCGTTGGTGATCCACATTTTCCGGCCGTCGAGCACGTAGCCGCCGTTTTTCCGCCGCGCCCGCAGGCGCATGCTGACGACGTCCGAGCCGGATTCCGCCTCCGACATGGCCAGCGCCCCGATATGTTCACCGCGGACCAGTGCCGGCAGGTAGCGCTGCTGTTGCGCCGGCGTGCCGTTGCGGTAAATCTGGTTGACGCACAGATTCGAGTGCGCCCCATAGCTCAACCCGACCGACGCCGACGCCCGGCTGATTTCCTCCATCGCGATGGTGTGCGCCAGATAGCCCATGCCGCTGCCGCCGTATTCCTCCGGCACGGTAATCCCGAGCAGGCCCAGCTCGCCCAGCCGTGGCCACAGCGCGTTCGGGAACAGATTGTCGGCGTCAATCGCCTGCGCCCGGGGGGCAATTTCAGCGTCGGCAAACTGCCGCACCGCGGTGCGCAGCAATTGCAGCGTTTCCGGCAGGTCGAACGGGAGGTGGAGGTCGGGCATGGGGTTTGTTTTGTGGTGGAGGTGGGAAAGTACCTGATGGGGGGGGTGGCGTCAATATGCCGCCTACGGCGGGAATTAGGAATTAGGAATTAGGAATTAGGAATTAGGAATTAGGAATTAGGAATTAGGAATTAGGAATTAGGAATTAGGAATTAGGAATTATGCCGCCTTCGGCGGGAATTATGCCGCCTACGGCGGGAATTAGGAATTAGGAATTAGGAATTAGGAATTAGGAATTGGGAAGTATGCCGCCTGCGGCGGGAATTAGGAATTAGGAATTAGGAATTAGGAATTGGGAAGTCCGCCTTCGGCGGGAATTATGCCGCCTACGGCGGGAATTAGGAATTAAGAATTAGGAATTAGGAATTAGGAATGGTCAGGGGGGCGGGAATGTCGGAAGTTGATGTTTGGCACATCGGTTACTCTGGTGGGTGCGGTGCTAACTGTTTTTGGGTGATGTGCTTTGGTGGTGGCGGTGGGTTGGGTTGATGTTGTTGCGGCTACTGATCGGCGTTGACGCTGAATCGATGGGGGCTTTGTGGCAGAATAGGGTGATGGTGAACGTGGACGGGCAGGTTGAGGGTGCAGTGGGGGACGAATCGGTCGGGGTGGCGGCGTTGTTGCAGCAGGCCTGGTGGTGCGGCGTTCGTCGGGTTGCCGGGCGTGCAACTACGCGCCGTGCGCTGGCGGCAATCGGGCGGCCCGGGTGCGAGCGGATTGACGCTGTGTTGGCTATCGGTAAGGCGGCGGCTGCGATGTGCCTCGGTGCGTTGGAGTGGATCGAGCGGGACTGTCCGGCATTGGTGGTCGCGCGCTATGGGCGGTTGCCGGCGGCGCTTGGTTCGTATCCGGGGGTTGAGGTGATCCAGGCGGCGCATCCGGTGCCGGATCAGAACAGCTTGCTGGCGGGGGCGCGGGTGCGGCGTTTTGTCGCTGCGGTGCCGCCGCAGGGGCATTTGCTGGTGCTGGTGTCCGGTGGCGCATCGGCGCTGGTTGAGGTGCTGATTGACGGCGTGACTCTTGACGACCTGCAAGCTATCAACCGTCGGTTGATGGCCTACGGCTGGGATATTGGGCAGATTAGCCGGCTGCGGATTCGGTTGTCTGCGATCAAAGGCGGTCGGTTGTTGGGTCGGCACCCGCAGCTGCGAAAGACGATTCTGGCGATCTCCGATGTGCCGGGCGATGCGCCGGACGACGCGCTGGGCGATGTGCCGGGCGATGCGCCGGGTGCCGCGATTGAAACCATCGGCTCGGGCATCGGCTGTCCGTATCCGGTTGCCGCCGCCGCGCTCGACCTGCCCGCCTGGCTCGATGTGTCGCCGACGCTGGCGGCGCGGCTGACATTGCCGGTTGCAGTGGGCGACGGCGCAGTGCCCGGTGACGGCAATGCCGAGGTGCGGATCATCGCGTCGAATCGCCATGCGCGGACGGCGGCGGCCGATTTTATTCGCCGGCGGGGGCTGCGGGTGGTGGAAAATCAACAAACGCTGCATCAGGACGTCCGCGCCGCCGCGGCGCAGGTGGTCGAACGATTGCTGGCCGGCCCGCCGGGGGTGTATATCTGGGGCGGCGAGCCGACCGTGGTGCTGCCGCCGCGGCCGGGGCGGGGCGGGCGCAACCAGACGCTGGCGCTGGCGATTGCCTGCGGGATTCGCGGCCACCGCGCGATCGACGTTATCGCGGCGGCGACCGACGGCGTCGACGGCCCGACCGACGCCGCCGGTGGCCTGGTCAACGGCCAGACGGTGCGCGATCTGCGCTCGGCGCAGGCCGCGCTCGATGCGGCCGATGCCGGCACCTATCTGGACGCCGTCGGGGCGCTGTTTGTCTCGCGGCCAACCGCAACCAATGTCATGGATCTGGTGATCGCCTGCAAGCGCCCGCCGGTCGCCGGAGCCACGCCCGCATGACCGCCAGCGACGACCCGCCGGTCGATACCGCCGCGTTTGACCGCCAGTTGCAGCGCATCTACCGCTCCGGCGGCGACAAGCAGGCCGAATACGACGACTGGGCGGCGACCTATGAAGCGGATTTGCTTGGCCGCCTCGGCTACGTCGCGCATGAGCGCGTGGTGGCGGCGGCATTGGCCCGACAGCCGGCGCGGGAGAGTGCGATTCTGGACCTCGGCTGCGGCACCGGGCTGGCGGGCAGAGCGTTGCGACGGCACGGCTTCAGCCGCATCGACGGCGCCGATTTTTCCGCACAAATGCGCCGGCTGGCAGCCCGCTGCGGGGCCTACGATCGGGTGGTTGAATACGATGTCATCCACCATCAACCGCCGTTGCAGGACTATGACCTGCTGATATGTGTCGGGGTATTTGGATTTGGCCCGCCGCATCTGGAACACCTGCATCACGCCGTGTCCACTGTCAAACCGGGCGGCGATTGCCTGGTGACGGTCAATGGCGCCGCCTGGCAGCAAAAAAACCTGGCACCGCAGTTGGCCGAGCAGGCGCGCCGCCACCATTTTCGGGTGGAATCCATCTGTGAGATTGAATACCTCACGCAGCAGCAGATAACCGCTAAGCTGCTGTGTATCGTGCGCTAGTGGATGTGGTACGGTGTGCATCCGTTGCGACAAGCTCATTTTAAGGCGTATCGCGTTGGCAGCAAACGATAGTGTTTACAGGCGGTTCTTCAGAGGAAATGTGCATGGCAATATTGTCGATAGCCTACGCTGTTTCCTGTAAATCTTATAACCAATAGTTGTACGGAGTGAAACGATGGCTACATCTGAAAAAGCATCCGGTATTAAAGGCGACAAGCCATATCAAATAAAAGCGCGAGAAATATTGCCTATATTAGTGCGCCAGGCAAAGTTGAAAGAACCGATACGCTATGGCGACCTGGCACAAGAAGTTAATATACACCATCGAAACCTAAACTACTCTCTCGGTTCAATCGGCAGGGAACTAAAAGAGGCCCGCAAACGAAGCGGCCAGGATATCCCGAGTATTCAATGTCTGGTCGTAAATAAAAATACGAGTTACCCGGGAGAGGGAATTGGCGGGTTTATGGAGAAAGGCTTTGCAGAACTCAGTGAAAAAAAGAAGCAAGAAAGCAGTGAGGACTATTTGCAAGAAATATTCAGATATGATAATTGGGATGCAGTATTAAGTAGTCTTGAATTGCAACCCGCCCTCATTCCTGAGCCAGATTGGTCGCGTGTTTCGCCGGGAGGGAAAGCAGGTGGAGAAGGGCCACAACATAAAACACTGAAAGACTACATAAAAAATCATCCTGATGTTGTTGGCATTAATTTTGGAGTGAAGTCTGAAACAGAGAAAAAGCTGCCGTCTGGTGATTCTGTGGATGTTTCATTTACAAACAAAAAACATTGGATTGGGGTTGAAGTTAAATCAGAAATATCTAACGAAGACGATATTCGGAGAGGACTTTTCCAATGCGTAAAATATAAAGCAGTGATGGAAGCAATGATAAAGGTATATAGCTCACCTGAACAATGCGAAAAAGATGTGAAAGTAATATTGGCTTTAGGGGGTTGTCTCCCGGCCTCTCTTGTTTGTGTAAAAAACGCCCTGGGTATCGAAGTAAAACCAAACATTGCTGATGGGAAGGTGATTCCGGGGCGGTGATTGGGCCGTGCGGCGTGCCCTCACCCCGGCCCTCTCCCAGAGGGAGAGGGGGTTTCCGGTTATCCCGGGGAGAAGGCGGTTGTCGGCTTTAGCCCTCTCCCTTTGGGAGAGGGTATGGGTGAGGGCGGGCGGAAAAATTTCACCATCCCATAACCACATGAACATGCCATTACGGGCCGCCAACAGCCCCCGAACGAAATAAAACACTGAAAGACTACATAAAAAATCATCCTGACGTTGTTGGCATTAATTTTGGAGTGAAGTCTGAAACAGAGAAAAAGCTGCCGTCTGGTGATTCTGTGGATGTTTCATTTACAAACAGAAAACATTGGATTGGGGTTGAAGTTAAATCAGAAATATCTGACGAAGACGATATTCGGAGAGGACTTTTCCAATGCGTAAAATATAAAGCCGTGATGGAAGCAATGATAAAGGTATATAGCTCACCTGAACAATGCGAAAAAGATGTGAAAGTAATATTGGCTTTAGGGGGTTGTCTCCCGGCCTCTCTTGTTTGTGTAAAAAACGCCCTGGGTATCGAAGTAAAACCAAACATTGCTGCTGGGAAGGTGATTCCGGGGCGGTGATTGGGCCGTGCGGCGGCCCTCACCCCGGCCCTCTCCCAGAGGGAGAGGGGTTTCCGGTTATCCCGGGGAGAAGGCGGTTGTCGGCTTTAGCCCTCTCCCTTTGGGAGAGGGTTGGGTGAGGGCAGGCGGCAAAAGGTTACCATCCCATAACAACATGAACATGCCATTACAGGCCGCCAACAACCCCCGAACGGATTGCCCCCGCACGCATAACGCCGGTATCGTACCGTTACCCGTCAAGCTCCTTCAGCTTGCGGTGGGCCGCGTTGGTATCGCTGCGGTCGTGGCGGAGGGATTCGCGGAACAAGTGCCGGGCGGCCGCGGCATTGCCGTTGGTTTGTTCGATCCAGCCCTGCACAAAGAGCGCGAACGCGACCTCCTGTTTGCTGCGCTCCGCTGTGGCCAGTGGCACCGCTTGTTGCATGTAGGCATCGGCTTGTGCCCGCTGACCGGGGGCGTGCTGCAACATGAAAGCAATGCCGACCAGCGACCAGTAATTGCCCTCGGCCAGCGGCAGCAGGTCGGCAATGTGGGCATGGACTTCCGGGCTGTCGGACAGCAGGCCGAGGCCCAGATACAAGCCGTATCGGCGCATCAGGTTGTGCCGGTTGACGGCAATCCAGGTGTCTTTCGGCGGCGGCATCGCGGCCAGTTTGATGAACAGCTGTTTGGCCTGCTCGTTCGGCTTGACCCGGATTGCGCCCCTGGGTATCGACCGATCGCCCCGTTTCAGAAAACCGACGTTGCTATACCCGGTATCGGCAAACTTCGGATAATTACCGGTCAGATAGGCGGGCCTGGAGAGCTGTTTGAAATACTGCGCCCAGGCGGCGTTTTTGCGCGCTCGGTTCCACGGCGAGCGGACCACTCTGCGCGCGAACACCAGACCATAAGCGTGCAGCAGGTCGAGGTCCGGGCGCACATTCTCGATGGTGTGCAGATAGGCGGCCGGGAACAGCAGCGCATCGCCCTCGACCACCAGCACCGCGTTCGGCGCCGCCATATCGAGCAGTGCCAGCGCCTGTTGGCGGGCGAAATCGTCGTGCGGCCGGTAGTTTGTCCGGCCACCGTATACCCCGAGCGCAATAATGATAACGGCGCAGGCGCCATAGAATGCGGGCAGTGCGACCCGGGCCGACAGCGGCGCCCCGGGCGGCTGCCGTGCGCGCCGTGTTGCGCCGAGGGCATGCACCCCGTAGCCCAGCCACAGCGCCAATACGGCATACGCCACCAGCAGGTAGGGGCGCAGGATGGCGAGGCGCAGATATTCATAATCAAAACCGAGCAGGGCAATCAGCAGCACGCTGCTGGCGCACAGTGCCAGCAACTCGCACCCGGTCTCCATACGCCGACCGCGCCGCCATGCGGCCACCCCGCCCCACAGGGCGAGGGCAAAACCGAGCGGGCTGAACTGCCACAGCGCCTGGCCAAGGAAGTAGCGCAGGAACAGCAGTTTGTCGCGCACACCGGCGTTGACACTGCTGTCGGTATGCGCGTATCGGCCGCGGTTGAGGTAGCGGATAACGTCTCCCCAGGTGTCTATCGGCCCGAGAAAACTCACCGGCAGCGCCTGCTGCGAGCGCCAGACCATCCAGCCGTATAACAGCGCCGGCACCAGCACGACGACCGCCAGCAAACCGGCCGCCCGCCGCCACAAATCCCGCCGGGCCGCCAGGATGCAGGCGAGCAGTAGCGGGCTGCCCAGAATCAACAACGGGTAGTGATTGGCCAGCCCCAGCCCGTATACCGCGGCGGCGGCGAGCCACAACCGCGTACAGCGCCGCGCCGCCGCCTCCTGCACCAGCGCCAGGGTCAGAAACAAGACCGCGGTGTTGGTGGTATAGACGTCGGCGATGATGGCCTGCGACCAGAAGTGGTCGGACACCGCAAACGCCGCCCCGGCAATCCACGCGGCCGGCCGGCTGCCGGTCCGGCGCAGCACCAGCCAGGCGATGCAGGTGCAGGTGAGCGCGCCCATCAGGCCGCTCAGCGCATGCACCCGCCAGGCGACGCTGCCAAATGGCAGCAGATGCGAGCTGAGCCAGCCGAGCAGGATGTAGAAAGGATAGCCCGGCGGGTGGGCGGTGCCGGCGAACCAGGCGGCGGTGATGAACGAGCCGTCGTCCTCCAGCATCACCGTGCGCGGGGTGGAGAGCGCATACAGCAGCAGCGCGGCGACGAACAGCAGCGCCAATGCCGGCAGGTCGAGGCGCGGGCGCAGCGGCTGCAAAACCGGCAGCAAGGGCGCCGGCGGCGGTGACGGGGTTTTTCCGGGGCGCTTCATCGTGCCTCCATTGTAGAGAAAACGGGGTTATCGGGAAACACGGGCCGGGCGATCGGCGCGCGCCTCCGGCAATGGCGCCATTGATGACGCGCGGCCGCGACGTGACCGGAAGTCGGGATAGCCGACTGCGGGCAGGCTGTGTTTGTTGCTGTGCGCTGATCACCCGATCCCCCGCGCCGGTTTACGCCGTCTGCTCGACAAGACCGCTCGGTTGCCTGTTACAATACCGGCCGATGTCGTTGACCCGCCAATAACCCCGCCGACCTGAGCCGAATTGAGGTCGACGGCATCCGCTTTTTTCATCCCGGGCAAAACCGACCAAAGCAAAAACACCATGCGCACCCCTCGCCAACCGCCCACCGGTCGATATGCTATTGTCGTCGCTGTCGTCCTGCTGCTGGGCGCCTGCGCGGAGGAGGGCGCTCAGCCCGCCGCCGGGGAGCCGGCGGTCCGGCCGGTTAAACTGCTTACCGTTGAAGCATCAACCGCAGACCGGCCGGGCCGCTACCCGGCCGTGATAGACGCGGCGCAATCGTCCGCTTTGAGCTTTCAGGTCGGCGGTTTGATCCGGAAGTTGCCGGTCAAAGAGGCGCAAGCGGTCGAAGCGGGGGCGGTGATAGCGGAATTGGAGCAGCGCGATTATCGCAATCAACTGACCACGGCCAAGGTGCGCTTCGAGAATCTGGAGCAGGATTTCCAGCGCATGGCGCAGTTGCTCAAACAGCGCGTGGTGTCCAAAAGCGAGTTCGAAAAACTGAAATCGCAGCGCGACATTGCCCGGGCGCAGTTGGACTCGGCGCAAAAATCGCTGAGTGATACGGTGCTCAAAGCGCCGTTTACCGGCATCGTTGCCCGGGTTGCGGTCAAAGCGCAGCAAACCGTCGGTGCCGGCGAGCCGGTGGCCACGATTATCAGCCCGCTGGACAAACTGGAGGCCACCATCGACCTGCCGGCCAGCGTGGTTGCCACGGCGCCGACGCACCCCAATCGCAGCGCGTTGATATTACTGGATGCCGCGCCGCACCTCCGCATCCCGGCAGAATACAAAGCCGCCGTGCTGGAAGCCGACGCGGTTTCACAAACCTATGCGGTGACGTTTACCTTCGCACCGCCGCCCGACCTGGCGATCCTGCCCGGCATGACCGCGACCGTGGTGCTGACGCTATCGGGGGGTGAGGCCGCGGCCGACCACGGCGCCGTTGCGGTTCCGCTGGCGGCGATTATCAGCGACGGCGAGCAGCAATATCTGTGGGTGGTCGATACCGAGCGCATGCAGGTGGCGCGCCGCGCCGTGACCATTCGCGACGGCATCGGGGAAACCGTCGTCGTCACCGCCGGCCTGCGCCCGGGGGAAACCATCGTCGGTGCCGGCGCGGCGTATCTGGCGGAAGGGATGCCGGTGCGACGCTGGGCGCCCTGAACTGATGCCCCTGCCCATCCTGTCAACCGGCCGGTGGGCCTGCGTCGCGCCGGGCGGTCAATCGAGGCGCGGTCTTGGTTAGCATTGCCGAATTCACAATCAAAAACACCGTACTCAGCATCATTGCGATAGCGCTTGTCGTCGTCGGCGGGTGGACGGCGTATCGGGACATGGCGCGGTTTGAGGACCCGGAATTTACCATCCGCATCGCCCAGGTATTTACCGCCTATCCGGGCGCGAGTCCGCTGGAGGTGGCCGAGGAGGTGACGGCGCCGTTGGAGCGGGCAATCCAGCAGTTGCAGGAAGTGGAGGTGGTGAAGTCGGTCTCCTCGGCCGGCGTATCGCAGCTCAACGTCGAAATAAAATACGGCTTTTCCCCGAGCAAGGCCGATTTGCAGATTGTCTGGAGCAAGCTGCGCAACAAAATCAAAGATGCCGAGCGCATGCTGCCGCCGGGGGCCGCGTCGCCGATCGTGCATGACGATTTTGGCGACGTCTACGGCACCTATTACTTCATCACCGGCGACGGCTATACGCCGGCCGAGCTGCGCCGCTATGCCCGGCAACTGCAAAGCGAGCTGCTGCAAGTCGCCGGCGTCGCCAAGGTCAGCCTGGCGGGGGAATTGCGCGAGGCCATATTTATTGAAATTGCGCAGGCGCGCGCGGTGACCCTGGGCGTATCGGTCAACCAGATTTACCGCATACTCGAACAGCAAAATGCGGTCATTGCCGCCGGCAGCGTCGACATTGGCGAGCAAACCGTCGTGATTGACCCGTCCGGGGCGATCGACTCGGTTGCGGCGATCCAGAATCTGCTGGTGGCGGGCGCGGCCGGTGGGAAAATCGTTTACCTGAAAGACATTGCCACCGTATGGCGGGGCTACGAAACGCCGCCGCAGCAATTGATTCGCTACAACGGCAAGCCGGCCATTGCGCTCGGGGTGGCCGCGGTACAGGGCGGCAACGTGGTCAAAACCGGGCAGGCGGTCGATAGCAAAATTGCCGAGTCGCAGCGCCGCCGGCCGCTCGGCATCGAGCTGCATGAGTACTACCACCAGGGTCGGATCGTCGATGCCGCGGTGGGCAACTTCGTGCTCAACGTGATTGCCACGCTGGTGATTGTGCTGGTGACGCTGCTGATCTTTATGGGGCTGCGCTCGGCGCTCGTGATCGGGGCGGTTTTGCTGCTGACCATCCTGGCCACGCTGGCGACGATGCAACTCGCCGATATTCCGATGCACCGCGTCTCCCTCGGCGCGCTGATTATTGCGCTCGGCATGATGGTGGACAATGCGATTGTCGTCACCGAGGGCATCCTCGTCGGCGTGCAGCAGGGCAGAGGCAAAATCGACATCGCCCGTGAGGTCGTTGCGCAGACCAAATGGCCGCTGCTGGGCGGCACGCTGGTCGGCATCATCGCGTTCGCCCCGATCGGCTTTGCGCCGGGCGATACGGCGGAATATACCGGGCATCTGTTCTGGGTGGTTTTGATCTCGCTGCTGTTCAGCTGGGTATTCGCGCTGACGCTGGCGCCGCTGTTTTGCTACTGGCTATTCAAAGACGCCGCGCCACACGCCGCCGGCGCCGGGCGCGAGCCGTGGTTTTTAACCGCCTGCCGGCGGTTGCTGCATCACACGCTGCGCGCGCGCAAGGGGGTTGTCGGCGCCGTGGTGGTGCTGTTTGGCGTGTCGGTCTGGGGGTTTCAATTCGTCACGCCGGGTTTTTTCCCGGCCTCCACCACGCCGCAGCTGGCGGTCGACTACTGGCTGCCGCAGGGCACCTCGATCGCCCGTACGCAAGCCGACCTGAAACAGGTCGAGCAATTCGTCGCCGCGCTCGACGGCGTTAACGCGGTGCAGACGCTGATTGGCGGCGGCGGGCTGCGCTACATGCTGATCTATTCGCCCGAATCGTCGAACCCGGCTTACGGGCAGATTCTCGCCCGGGTTGACGATTACCGACAAATTGAGCACCTGCTGCCGCAGATCCAGCGCCATATTCGCGACCATTACCCCAACGCGCAGGCCAAGGTGTGGCGCTTTGTCCTCGGCCCCGGCGGCGGCTCGAAAATCGAGGCGGTGTTCAAGGGGCCGGCGCCGGCGGTATTGCGCCGCCTGGCCAATCAGGCCAAGGCAATCATGCTCGCCGACGGCGGCGCGCTGTCGGTCAAAGATGACTGGCGCCAGCCGGTGAGCGTGATCGAGCCGATCTACGCCGCCGGCAAGGGGCTGCGCGCCGGGGTTTCCAGAGAGGATCTGGCGGCTGCGTTGCAGACCGGTTTTTCCGGCAAAACCGTCGGGGTATACCGCGAAGGCGACGACCTGCTGCCGATCATCTCGCGCGCCCCGATTCAAGAACGGCACAGCGTCGAGAACATCGAAAACATCCAGGTATTAAGCTCCGCGACCGGCAACGTGGTGCCCATTCGCCAGGTGACCGACGGCTTTAGAACCGTCTGGCGCGACAGTCTTTTACGGCGTGAAGACCGCGTCTGGACGATTAAAGCGCAAAGCGACCCCTACCCGCAGGCATTGGCGGCGGATTTGTTTGCGCGCATCAGACCGGCGATAGAAGCGATCGAATTACCCGCCGGCTACACGCTCGAATGGGACGGCGAACATGGCAATGCCAAAGAATCGAATGCAAACCTGGCCTCGACCATCCCGCTCGGATTGCTGGCGATGGTGCTGGTGGTGTTTGTCCTGTTCGGCACCGTCCGCCAACCGGTGGTCATCTGGCTGGTGGTGCCACTGGCGTTGATTGGCGTCGTAGCCGGCCTGCTGGCGACCGACACGCCAATGGAGTTTATGAGCATTCTGGGCGTACTCTCGCTGTCGGGCCTGCTGCTGAAAAACGCGATTGTGCTGGTCGATCAGATGCGGGTTGAAACCGACCGCGGCAAACCCGGCCATGCCGCGGTGATAGACTCGGTAATCAGCCGTGTGCGCCCGGTGATGATGGGCACGCTGACCACGGTGCTGGGCGTAGCGCCGCTGTTTTTCGACGCATTTTTCCAATCGATGGCGGTGGTGCTGGTGTTTGGTTTGAGCTTCGCCACGGTGCTGACGCTGGTAGTGGTGCCGGCGTTGTACGCGCTGTTTTTTCGCATCGAGCCGGCGCCCTGATGGAAAGGAGAACGGGTTTTCCAACCCGTTTATTTTAAAAACACGGACAGGAATGTCCGTGCTCCTGTTCCTGGCGCGTCTGCCATTCCGCCACGTCGGCACGGGATAGAGGGGATTATGGGCTTCCCTCCCATGTTGCGTCAAGGCGGGAACGGGATGAGTAGTGATGGAAAACAACTGCAAAATACGTTACCTTCTACTAGAGTTCTACAGCAAGGAGAAGTGACAATGATCGTTGAAAAACAGTTTGCTTTACTCGAAGAAATATTGGCGAGTTGGAAGAAGCCCCTCGGAGTTGTTTACGAAGGCTATAAAAATCACGTGTACCGCACAGTTAATTTTTGTCTTATACTTAAAGATTGCAGTGAGGAAGAGAGAGAAAAACTAATTATTGCAGGTGCCTTCCACGACCTCGGAGCATGGGTCGAAAATACGCTCGATTACCTTCCTCCATCCGTATCGCTGGCAATGGAATACTTAAAAAAGAAAAATCTGGAAGCATGGTCAGAGGAAATAGAGCTAATGATCACTCAGCATCATAAGATTACACAGCACAAAGACCCACCCTATCCACTTGTTGAAGCCTTCCGCAAAGCCGATCGGGTGGATGCTTCCCTTGGTTTATTTAAGTCCGGCATACCTAAAACCCATATAAAGCAAGTTAAAGCTCAATTCCCAAATGCCGACTTTCATAAAAACGCGGGTAAGATGGTTATTAAATGTATCATGAAGCATCCATTCAATAATCCAGTACCGATGATAAAGTGGTGATAGAACGATACTTTAACACCATATAAAGGTGGTAATCAGGGGCCGGCATTCTGCAGGAAAGGAGAACGGGTTTTCCAACCCGTTTATTTTGAAAACACGGACAGGAATGTCCGTGCTCCTGTTCCACCCGCTAAATCGCAATATATTCGCGCTTGAACGGCACCTCGAGCACGTCCGGCGGACTCCCAAACTCCTGCGCATAACGGTGACCATGGTAAACCGCAGCGGCGATGGTGGCGGGTGCCAACGCATCGCCGACCCGCGTTACCGTGCGCAACTCACTGTGCCGGGGCTGGTCGAATTCGTCCACCAAATCATGATAGGTTTGATTGTTCGCCTGCCGCGAGGTCACCATCACGCAGGCGTCGGCGACGATGGCGGTTACCGTTTCACTGTTGACGCGCTCCAGATACAGCTGGCCGTCTTCGATGTAGTCGATGGTGTGCTTGGCGATGATCTCCACCCCCAGCGCAAACAGCCGTTTCTCGGTGTGCTCCTGTTCCAGCGTGTTGTCGCTCCATTCCGCCGGCTCGGCGGCGGGGGTGACCAGGGTGACCGATTTGCCGGCGGTGGCCAGCTTTTCCGCCAATGCGGCGGCCATGTAGTAATGATCGTCGTCATAAACCACCACGCTCTCCAGCCGCTCGAGCCGGCTGTCATCGGCCATCAGATCATCCGGCGTCAGGATGCAGACACTGCCATCGGTCTCAATCGGCCACTCGTGTTCATAGCCCAGGCCGTCGGTGCGCCACCGGCTGCCGGTGGCCAGCACCACGTCGCGGATCTGCATCTCGGCACAGAACTCGCGGATCTGCTGCGCGTTCAGCTCGCTGTGCAGATGCACGGTGACATTGGGCAGTTTGTCGAGCTGGCCGGTACGGTAGTCGGCGACCCGCTTCCAGGCGGCCAGCCCGGGCAGCCGGCTTTCGGTCAGCACGCGGCCGCCCAGCGCCGCGCCCGCTTCGACCAGCGTGACGTCGTAGCCGCGCCGGCCAAGCGACATGGCGGCCTCCAGCCCGGCCGGGCCGCCGCCGACCACCAGAATATGCGCGTCGGCGGATTTTTTGCTGATGCGCTCCGGGTGCCAGTTGCGCCGGAATTCTTCGGCGGTGGTCGGGTTTTGCGTGCAGCGCAGCGGGTGGATGACGTTGTCGCTGGCGGCGCAGATGTTGCAGCCGATGCACTCGCGGATATCGTCCAGCTGACCGCTCTCGATTTTTTTCGGCAGAAACGGGTCGGCGATAGACGGTCGGGCGGCGCCGATCAGATCCAGCACGCCGCGTTTGATTTGTGCCACCATCGCGTCGGGCGACGTGAAGCGCCCGACGCCGACCACCGGTTTGCTGGTCAGCGGTTTGACGAAGCGGGTGTACTGCTCCTGCGCGCCCTCCTCGCCAAACCGCGAGGACAGCGAGTCGTTTTCCCAGTTCGACACGTTGACATCCCACAAATCCGGCAGCTCGGCCAGCATGGCCACGATTTCCCGGCCTTCCTGCCCGGCGCAGATGCCGTCGTCGCCGAGCAACTCATCCACCGCCAGGCGGATGGCGACGCCGCAGCGGTCGCCGACCGCTTCTTTGGTGTCGATCAACAGCTCCTTCAATAGCCGCACCCGGTTTTCCAGACTGCCGCCGTACTCATCGCTGCGTCGATTGCAGCGCGGATTGAGAAAATGGAACGGCAGCGTGGCGTTGTGGGCCGCGTACACATAGACAATATCAAAGCCGATGTCGCGCGCGCGCAGGGCCGCCTGGCGGTGCATTTTGATCACGTTGGCAATGTCGCGCTTGCTCATCGCGTAGGCCTGCATCGGGTCGTAGGTGTTGCCCATCAGATCGCTGACCCCCATCACCGGCAGTCGACTGTAGCGGTTGCCGGCGTAGTGGCCGTTGTGCACCAGCTCGATCGCCGCCAGCGCACCATGGGCGTGCACCGCGTCGACGCTGAGCTGCAAATGGCGCATATCCTGCTGGTCCCACAGCCGCGTTTCGATGTACGGCGACAGATCGCTGCCCGGATGGATCTCGCATTCCTCGGTGGCAATCACCGCCCAGCCGCCTTCGGCTTTCACCCCGCGGCTGGCGGCGACCGCTTTGGGGTACAGATGCCCCATGCCGTTGCAGTGCGGCACCTGGTAGAAACGGTTCTTGGCCGTCACCGGGCCGATTTGCACCGGTTCAAACAAAATCGCGTAGCGGTTGGCGGAATCATTCATGGCTGTGCATCCGGGTGGGTGGATTAACGCATCGCGGGCTCGACCGATGCGGCTATAGATACCAGGCGGTATCGGGCAGGCCGCGTTCGACCACGGCCCGGTATTCGTTCAATTTGCAGCTGGTATAGGCGCGGATATACCGCTCGCCAAAATACGCGGCGGCGGTGGCGCTGTCGCGGCAGGCACGAAACGCCGGCTCGGCCTCGAATGGCAGCGTCGCGTCGCGGTGGGCGCCGGCATTCCCCCGGCTCGGGCTGTCGGCGGCGATTTTTCGGCTGATGCCATAGTGGATGCCGGACAGCAGCGCCGCCAGCGCCAGATAGGGGTTGGCGTCGGCGCCTGCGACGCGGTGCTCGATGCGCCGGGCGTTGCCGGCGGCGGCGGGGATGCGGATCGCAACCGAGCGATTTTCAAACCCCCAGCTGCGCGAGACCGGCACATACCGGTTCGGCATAAAGCGCCGGTAGGAATTGATCGAAGGTGCGAAAACCGCCATAAAATCTCCCATAGTGTGCTGCAAGCCGCCGATCGCATGATACAGCAATTCGCTGCCGCAGGCCGGGGCCGGGTACACCCCGCCGCCGTCGAAGGCGTTGCGCTGCTGCCGGTCGAGCAGGCTGAGATGCAGGTGCAAACCGCTGCCGCTCAGCTCGGCAACCGGTTTGGGCATAAAGGTCGCCTGTAACCCGTGTTTGCGGGCGATGCTTTGTACCGCGTGTTTGAACATCACGCAATGGTCGGCCGCTTGCAGCAGTTGATCGCTGTGCTGCAAATTAATCTCGAATTGCCCCGGCGCGTATTCAGCCGAGATCGCCCCGGTGGCAATCTGCTGGGTCTCGCAGGCGCAGACGATCTCATCCAGCAGTCGGCTGTGGTGTTCGATCTCTTGCAGGCTATAGACCTGCGGGCTGTCGTTCGCCCGCCCGGCCAGCAGCGGCTCGGGCGCACCCGGCGGAGCAGGGGAGTCGCGCGCGGCGAGCAGGAAAAACTCCAGCTCGAAGGCCACCACCGGGCGCAGATTCAATTCGCCAAACCGCTCCAGCACCCGCCTGAGCACATTGCGCGGCTCGAAATAATACGGCACCCCGGCCAGGCTGTGCAGGCTGACCATCACCTGAGCGGTGGGCAGCTGCGCCCAGGGTGCGGGCACCAGCGTTGCCGGCAGCGGCAGGCCGACCTCGTCCGGGTCGCCGTCGGAAAACCCCATGCCCTCCGGGTCCATCGATTCGCCGTTCGCCGCCAGCAAAAAACAGCCGCCCGGCAGCATCATACCCGACTCGAACACCTTGCCGGCAGCCGACACCGGATAGCGCTTGCCGCGGATGACCCCGGCCAGATCGGCGCAAAAAACATCCAGATAACGGGTCTGCGGATGGGTGTTGAGATAGCACTCGAACGGATTCATGCGATGGTCAGTTGGCTGTGGTGACAGGGTATCGCGCTGGCCGGGCGTTCACCGCGGCGGGAAATGCGGCGGTTGACGGTGGCCGACCGCGGTCAGCCGCCGGCGTCACGCATGCCAGACACCTTCCCGCATCAGATCATCCATCACCTCAACGATTGATTCCCGCAGCACCGATACCAGCGTATCGATCTGCGCCCGGTCGAGAATCAGCGGCGGCGACAGCACATTGAGGTGGCCAATCGGGCGCACCAGCACCCCGCGTTTTTGCGCCGCCGCGGCAATCCTGTCGCCCACCTTGAGGTCGGGCGATAACAGCGCCTTGGTGTGCTGGTTGGCGACGTTTTCCACGCACAGCATAAAGTGACTGCCGCGCACGTCACCGACCAGGTCAAGCTCGCCGAGGCGGTCGAGCTGCTGCTGGAAGTACGGCCCGATTGCGCGCACGTGACCGCAGATATCCTCGCGCTCCAGTATCTCGATATTCTTCAGCCCGGCGGCGCAGCAAACCGGGTGGCCGGAATACGTAAAGCCGTGGGTCAGCACCGTCCCTTCCGATTCCGGCGTGCTGATAACGTCATAAAATCGATCAGACAAAATCGTCGCCGACAGCGGCGCATAGGCGGAAGACAGGCCCTTCGCGCTGGTGATGATATCCGGCACCATATCGAACACCGACTGCGACGCAAAGAAATGCCCCAGACGGCCAAATGCGGTCACCACCTCGTCGGCGATATACAACACCTCGTATTGGCGGCACACCGCCAGCATCCGGGCGTGGTACCCCGGCGGGGCGACAATCACCCCGCCCGCCCCCATAATCGGCTCGGCGATAAACGCAGCCACGTTTTCGGCGCCCAACTGCGCAATCTTGTGCTCGAACTCGCCCACCAGCTGATCGCAGAAGGCCTCCAGCGACATGCCGTCGGGGCGGCGATAACAATTCGGCGAGGCGATCCGGTGAATCAACCCGTCGTCAATAATATCGAACCCCTGATGGTCGAATGCGACGCCGGTAAGCGACATCGCCAGGTAGGTGCTGCCGTGATAGCCGTCGTGCCGCGTGATAATTTTCTTTTTAGATTTTTTCCCCAGCCGATTGAAATAATAATGCACCATGCGGATAGCGGTATCATTGGCCATCGAACCGCCGGTACCGAACTGAATATGATTCAGCCCATCCGGCGCCAGGGTCGCCAGTTTATGCGCCAGCTGCGCCGCCGGCACCGAAGTATGGGGGCCGAATGACGAGTAATACACCATGTTTTCCGCCTGCTCGGCCATCGCCTGAGCGATTTCCTTGCGGCCATAGCCGACGTTGACGCACCACAAACCGCCGATGCCGTCGAGATACCGGTTGCCCTGCGCGTCATAAACATACGCGCCCTCGGCCCGGTTCAAGATCAATGAGCCGGTTTGTTTGAACGTGGGGAAGTGGGTCCAGGGGTGGACGTGGTGGTCCTTATCCTGCTGCCAGACTTGCTGAAAATCGGGTGATAATGCGGTTTGCGACATGGGATACCTCGGTCAGGCGATAGATGTGTGCGCAATGTAGCATTGATTATCCCGGATCGGCAAATCCAACGGAGCACGGGCAGGAATGCCCGTGCTCCTTTACCAGGTTGCGGCGTAGCGCGGACTTCTCGATTGTCTGTGCCGACACCGGCAACCGGCATTTCCGCCCAGCCATAGAATGAACGATTTCCGGCGCGCTGTTGTGCCATGCTATCGCCGATTTTTGTTAATGTCTTGTCCGGTGCGCAGTCCAGAATAAACGATGGCCCCACTGACATAGGAAGGCATCACGCCGGAATCAGGTTCAGCGCGTCAATGATCGGGTTTACCGGCATATCTTGTGCGCATTGATACGCACTATCATGGTCATGATTATTGGGGGAACTAACGTAGCAGGCCGCCCCGCCGTCTGCCCTGCAGTAGATGCTGACACGCCATTCCGTATTCCCGGAATAAACCACCACGTCACCCCCTTCCCACAAAGAGACCGAATAATGGCGCGGTGCTCTGGCAGCAAGAACCCCAAGAATTTCACGGGCGAATTTTTTCGCGACCGGCGCGGGTGGCGTAAGCCCGCTTTCTGTCGCATAGTCGTCCAACTCTTCAAGCTCGGTCAGCGCATTAGCAAGCGACTCCTGAGTCGCACGGTCCCACCCAAACAGATCGGTGATTTCATTCGGCGCGCTACGAGACTCATTCCCTGTGGGATTCGGTGTAACCATAGTGAGAAAACGCTCCTCTACCCTGTCGTGATATGGTTGTAACATAGGCCAATATGGCATAAGTCAATACAACATTAAGCCAATACAGCGCATATAACCGCCCTTAAATCTCCCCCCTGACAAGGGGGGTTGGGGGGGTTAAAACCAATACTGAACCACTTCACCCAGGCAGATTTCCCCTTGCCGACCAACCCCCCACCACTCAGGCTAAAGTGCTCCTTTCAGACCACCTTAAGCCGCCGATACTGACGCCATAAAACCAAACTCAGCAACAGCAGTGCCGGCAGGTAAAATATTTCTTTCGGCGGCCGCTGTGTCGGCTGGTGAAGATCCGCAATATGCACCGGCGTATCAGCATAGAAATCAAAAATAGTACCAATGGTGTTAAAGAAGGGCGTCCCCGGCAGCGGCTCATCAATCACAGTAAAGCCGTCTTCCAGACGCACCGAAAGCCCGGCCGCGCGCAGCCGCTCGGCCGCTTCCGCCGGGCGTCCGAGCGGCACCAGAATAGTCGTCGAGCCGATTTCGCCGGTATCGAAGTCCGGCCCGCTGACAATCATCTGCAGCACGCCGTCCGGGGTGGCCGCGTCAACCACTTGATAGGTTTTGCCGGGCTCGATACTCTCATACGGCGGGGAAACCTGGTCCAGCCAGTAGCCCGGTCGGAACAGCGTAAAGGCAACCAGCAGCAGCAGGGCCGACTCCCATTTTCTGTTGCGGGTCAGCAAATAACCCTGCGTACTCGACGCAAACAGCAGCATCGCGACCACGGCGATACAAAATATCACGATCGCTTTGCCCGCAGAGACGTCGATCAACAACAACTCGGTGTTGAAAATAAACAAAAACGGCAATATCGCCGTGCGGATATCATAAGCAAACCCCTGGATGCCGGTTTTGATCGGGTCACCTTTGGAAATCGCAGCAGCAGCAAACGCCGCCAGCCCCACCGGCGGGGTGTCGTCGGCCAGAATGCCGAAATAAAAGACAAACAAATGCACCGCTATCAGCGGCACCAGCAGCCCGTTCTGCGCCCCGAGGGTGATAATCACCGGCGCCATCAGCGACGACACGACAATATAATTCGCCGTTGTCGGCAGCCCCATGCCCAGGATCAGGCTCATCACGGCGACCAGCAGCAGCATCACGATCAGATAGCCGCCGGAGAGAAACTCAACCAGCTCACCGACCACCTGATGGGCGCCGGTCAGGGAAATGGTGCCGACGATGATGCCGGCGGCGCCGGTGGCCACCGAGATGGCGACCATATTGCGCGCCCCGGCCAGCATCCCGCTCACCCAGCGCTCAATGCCGACCCGCCAGACCCGGCGATAATCTCCGCTGCCGCGAAAAAATGCTTTGATCGGATCCTGGGTCAGCGAAACAATAATCATCGCAATGGCAGCCCAGAAAGCCGACAGCGCCGGCGACAATCGCTCGATAACAATGCTCCAGATGAGAATCACAATCGGCAGCAGATAGTACAGGCCGGTGAGGGCGGTGTCGCCGGCCCGGGGCAGCTCCAGAATCGGGTCGTCCGGGTCATCGACAATCAAATCCGGACGGCTGGCCGCCAGCCGCAGCAAAAACAGATACAGCAGCGTGCAACCGGCGGCAACGATGGAAAATGCCGCTTGCGGGGCGGCCAGCTTGACCCAGCCCAGGCCGTAATAGACCGCCAGGCCGAGCAGCGAAATGCCGATGAAGCCGCCGAGAAAACCGATCAGTTTGGTGGCCAGAGTCAGCGACGAAGGCGGCTTCGGCAGGCCCTGCAAGTTCATCTTCAGCGCCTCAAGATGGACGATGTAAAACAGCGCAATATACGATATCAACGCCGGCACCAGCGCGTGCTTGAGGATGTCCTGATAGCTGATGCCGGTAAATTCGGCAATCAAAAACGCCGCCGCGCCCATCACCGGCGGGGTCAGTTGTCCGTTGGTCGACGACGCGACCTCAACCGCGCCGGCCTTCTCCGCCGAAAAGCCGGTGCGTTTCATCAACGGGATGGTAAAAGTACCGGTGGTGACCGTGTTGGCGATCGAAGAACCCGAGTACAGCCCACTCAACGCCGAAGCAACGACCGCCGCCTTGGCCGGCCCGCCGCGCAGGTGGCCGAGCAACGCAAAGGCGATTTTAATGAAAAAATTACCGGCGCCGGCCTTCTCCAGTATCGACCCGAACAGCACAAACAAAAATATCAGCGACGCCGAAACCCCGAGCGCGACCCCAAACACGCCTTCGTTTTGCATCCAGAAATGCCACATCGCTTTGTTGTACGACGCGCCCTTCCATTGAATCGCCTCCGGCAGCCAGTCGGCGTTACCAAAAAACACATAGCAGACAAACACACTGGCCACAATCAACAGCGGCCAGCCCAGCGCGCGGTATACGGTAACGCCGAGCACCAGCATACCGGCAGTCGACGCAATCAAATCGCCCCCGGTCGGCAGGCCGGCGCGCACCGCGATCTGATCGCGCAACAGCACGATATAGAGGCAGGCAGCGACCCCGGTCAGCGCCAGCACCCAGTCATACCAGGGAATCCGATCCGAGCGCCCGGATTGAAACAGCGGGAAGGTCAGCGAGGCGAGAAACAGCCCGAATGCGAGGTGGATCAGACGCGCGTTTGAATTGGTGATAATAACGCTGATACCGGTAACATCGGTCAGCCAGAACGGCAGGTTTGACGCAATGTAGAGCTGAAACACCGCCCAGACAAAGGTAACCCGGGCAATCAGCCGGCCCTCCCAGCCGCTGCGGCGGGCGCCCAGTTCGACGGCGATAATGCGGTCAGCGCCGGTTTCCGGCGGCGTTGTCATGCTATTGGCCCGGCGGCGCAAACACAGGCAAAGCCGGCCTGAAAACGGAACATTCCCAGGCCGGCCTTTAACCCGCTCCCGCGGCTACATCCAGCCGCGTTCCTTATAATAGCGAATCGCGCCGGCGTGCAGCGGCGCCGACAACGCATCGCTGATCATTTCCGTTTCCTTCAGATTGGCGAACGCCGGGTGCAGTTTTTTGAAGTCATCGAAATTGTCGAACACCGCCTTGACCACGACATACACCACGTCATCCGGTACCGCGGCACTGCTGACAAACGTCGCGCCAACGCCGAAAGTCGCGATATCCTTCTCATTGTTATACATCCCGGCGGGAATCACGGCTGTACGGTAAAACGCGTTATCGGCAATCAGCTTATCGATCGCCGGCCCGGTGACATCCACCAGATGCGCATCGCAGGTCGCCAGCGACTCCTGAGTCAACGCCGACGGGTGGCCGACCAGCCAGAAATACGCATCAATCTTACCGTCGCACACCGCCTGACCGGTTTCCGCCGATTTCATTTCCGCCGCCAGCTTCAGGTCGCTGCGCTGCCAGCCGAGCGCCTGCTCGAGCACCTCCCACGTACCGCGCGTACCCGACCCGGGGTTACCGATATTCATCCGGCTGCCCTTAATATCGTCGATATGGTTGATGCCCGAGCTATCGCTGGCAATCACCGTCACCGGCTCCGGGTGCACCGAAAACACCGCCCGCAACTGCTCGAACTTCCCGGCGTCGGCAAATTTGGACGTACCGTTATAAGCGTGGTACTGCCAGTCCGACTGCGCGACCCCAAACTCGAGCTCACCGGTGCGAATGGTATTGATATTGTAGATCGACCCACCGGTAGACTCAGCCGAGCAACGAATGCCGTGCTGTTTCCGCTCCTTGTTGACCAAGCGGCAGATAGCGCCCCCGGTCGGATAGTACACCCCGGTCACCCCGCCGGTGCCGATAGAGATGAATTTCTGCTGCGCCCCCGCCTCGGTGCCAACAGCAGCCAAAGCAATGCCGGCTACAGCAATGCAGGTTGTAATGTGTTTACGTATCATGGTTATCTCCCGGTAGGTAGTTATGGATTGAATCTGTAAGTATAGACGAATTGTGTCATTTTTCCCAACTCCTTTCCGCCTGGCCGCCCGGTGTGGCCCGGCTGATGCGGGGACACGGGTGCGGATAGAATACATCTGCACCGTTTGGTATGATACCGACATCGTCCAAACATGATCTGAATCGGCATTTGTATAACATAATGCGTATACAATACCCAGTTTCCAACTCGGCGGCAACGCGCAGCGCAGAAATCCCCCTGATCACCTGATGCATACTACAGCTACCCGATCAGCAGCCCCCACTGCCGGCCACCCCGCCTCCACCTGCGGCACACAGCAGGCGGCAAACAAACACAACCCGGGCCCCGTTTTCCGGCCCCAAACCCCCGTTTTCCGGCGCCTGATCACCTCCGTTTTCCAGCGCCTATATAACATATCTATCCCCACCATCCCCCGCACCGCCATGCTGCTGTTGCTCGCGCTGACCGCCCACCCGGCGGCCGGCCAGGGCAACGGCGCCCCGCTGGTGCCGCCGGCGCCGCTCGCTTTCACCGACGACGTCGACCAGATCAAGCTGTTCTACCAATTGAACCAGCCCATCAACCCCGCCACGCTGCCGCAGGCCGCCGGCGGCATCGGCCAGATCCTCTACTCGCTGACCTCCGCGCACTCCGCCCAGGGCGTCGGCAACATCGGCCTCAGTTTTGACCAGGCCACCGGCCGCCTCACCGGCACTCCGAACGTCGCCGGCCTCGGCCTGATCGACGACAGCGGCACCGTCCTGCGGGACACCGACAACGCCTTCGGACGCGGTTATCCGTACTACTACTGCGCCCACGACGCCGTCGGCGGCATCGTCAGCACCCTCGTCTTCATCACCGTCTGCGAAGACGGCGCCCGCCCCGCCGGCGACCAAAGCTGCGCCCCGCCGACCTTTACCGCGCTGGAGCTGCCCACGCTGGCCGCCGAATACACCTGGATCGTCGGCCGGCCGATCCCCGCGCTGGTCATTGATGAGGCCACCGGCGGCAGCGGCAGCCAACCCCGGCTGCGCTACCGCCTGTCGGCGCTGCCCCCCGGCCTGGCCTTCGACCCGGACAGCCGCACGCTCTCCGGCACCCCGACCAGAATCGGCAGCACCGAGGTAACCCTCACCATCACCGACGTCGGCACCGGCAGCGCCGAGAAAACGGTCTTCACCGTCAACATCACCCCGAACGGCCCGCGGTGGACTCTGCCGCCGGAACAGTCCGACGTCGTCCACAATATCAACTCGGAACTCCCGACCATTGACGTGTTCCTGACGCATGCCACCAACCTCAACGGTGCGTTCACCTACAACCTGACCCTGGCGAATGGCGACCCGCTCCCGCTGCCGCCCGATCTCGCCAACCCCGACTTTTATTTACTTCAGGAGGTAAGTGGCAGGATACCCCAGTACTTTTTACTGCCGGAAGTTGCGCGCGCCGCAGCGGAGCGGGGAGAGCTCGAAAACCCCCTCCAGCTGCTCTATACCGTCACCGACAGCGTTGGCACGGCCAGTGTATCCATTCGCATCACGTTCAGCGAATTATCCCTGCCCCTAAACGTCGTCGCGGATGGCATAGTTAGGCTCATCTCGCTGCCGATCAACCGACCGATCGAACCGATACCGCTGGTGGCCGCCACCGGTGCCGTCGGCGAAGTGACCCACCGCCTGGGGGCTACGGTCGATCTAGGTGGCAGGACCGACTTCATCCCCCTGTCCGAAACCGGGGCCAGGGGGTTGGTGTTTGATCCGGAAACCCTCACGCTATCCGGCACCCCGCGCCCCGTCTTCCTGTTCCCCGGCGAACCGCGCCAACCCGCCCAGAACGTGTCCCTGGTCTACCAGGCCACCGACGACCTCACCACCGTCGAAACTGATTTTAACATACGCATCATCGGCCCCAGATTGGGCGTGCCGGAAGCGCAGATCTGGCCGGTCGGCGTGCCGCTCAGCCTCACCCTGCCACAAGCCGAGACCACGCTAGAAATACCGATTAGCGGCGCCACCTACACCCTCACCGGCCCCAACGGCACCGACCTGAGCGAGCTGCCTGGCCTCGCCTTCGACCCCGACAGCCGCGTCCTGACCGGCACCCCGCGCGCCCTCGGCCGCACCGTGCTCACCTACACCGCCGACGTCAACGAAGAAACTAACTTCATCCGGCCACAGATCGGCACCGCCATCGAAACTTTCACCGTCACCGTCGTCGGCCCGGGTCTGACCGCCCCGGCCAATCGGGAATTCACCGTCGGCAACCCCATCACGCCCATCATCCTGCCGCCGGCCACCACCCTCAACGGCGTCGCCACCTACACCCTCAGCGGCCAGGGCGACAGCCCGCTGCCCGCCGGGCTGCACTTCGACCCGCAGCGCCAGCGGCTGTCCGGTACGCCGACCAACGGCACTGGCCGCATCACCCTCGACTACCGCGTCCGCGATGACGTCGGCATCATCACCGTCCCCTTCGTCGTCACCGTCAACGGCCCGCAGCTGTTCCCGCAATCCGATGTCACCACCCTCGCCGGCCAGTCCGTCAACCTGTCGCTGTTGGCTCCCGTCGGCGGCAGCGGCACCGTCACCTATACCCTCACCGGCCCGTTCGGCGGCCCGTTGCCCGCCGGGCTGCGTTTCGATCCGCGGCCGTTCGAACGCCGGCTCAGCGGCCGCCCGCTGGACGTCGGCACGACGCTGCTCACCTACAGCGTCACCCGCGGCGGCCTCACCACCCGCATCACCTTCACCCTCACCGTCACCGGTCTGTCGCTGCCACCGCTGGACGACCTCACGCTGCCGGTTGGCGCGGTGTCGAGCAGCGGGGGCAACGTCAGCTTCGCCTTTCTGCCGGCGGCCACCGGCGGCACGTTCCCGATCGACTACCGGCTGGTCGGCCCCAACGGCACCGACCTGAGTGCCTTGCCCGGTTTATCCTTCGACGGCAACACACTCGAGCTGTCCGGCACACCGACGCGGGCCACCGGCCCGGTCACACTGGTCTACACCGCGACGCCGACCAGCCAGGCCAACCTCGCCAGCCACGGCACCGCCCGGCGCAGCTTTACCGTCACCGTCGTCGGCCCGAGTCTGGCCACGCCATTCAACCAGACCTGGCCGGCGCGCAGCGAAATCCGCCCGCTGGTGCTGCCGGCGGCCACCAACACCGTCGGCGAGGTGACCTACCGCCTGACCGGGCCGAACGGCGGCGCGCTGCCGGACGCACTGGTCTTCACGCCGGACAGCCGCATCCTGTCCGGCATCCCGCTCCGGGTCGGCACCACCCGGCTGAGCTACAGCGCCACCGACGACCGCGGCACCGCCCGCGTGGCCTTTGACGTGACCGTCACCGTCACCGCCACCGCTATGCTGCTGCTGCCGCAACCGGCCAATCGCAGCTATCCGAATGGCCGGCGCATCTCCGACCTCGACCCGTCCGACCCGCCGCTGCCGGAGGCCAGGAACACCATCGGGCCGGTGCGCTACCGCGTGACCGGCATACTCCCTGCCGGGGTAAGTTTTAACCCGGAAACCCGCATGCTGTTCGGCACCCCGAACGGCGGACTCGTAACAGAATCCCAATTGACCTATGTCGCCTCCGACGATGTCGACGACGTCAGCATGACCTTTACCATCACGACTACCGGGCCGGAGTTGGCGTCGATCACCGTGCCGACCTACGAGCTTGGCATGGCAATCACGCCGCTTACGCTGCCGGTCGCCACCGGCACCATCATCGGCAACGCCACCTACGCCCTGACCGCTGAAAACGGCAGCGCTATCGACGGCACAGACGATAGCGCACTGCCCGGGCTGACCTTTCTCCCGGCCAGCCGCGTACTGACCGGCACGCCGCTCTTCTACTCAAGCAGCAGCGTCCGAGTGGTTTACAGAGTCACCGATGATGTTGCCACCACTGAGCGGGTTCTTAACGTCAACTTCACCGGGCCGGACTTGCCCCGGCAGCCTGATCGGGCCTTTGTTGTCGGCCAGGAACTTAGCCACTTTGTGGCGGTGGGCTTTGAGGACAATTCTGGCACTATAAGCTACAGCCTTACCCTCGGGGTCGACACGACTTTCAACAATGCGCTGTCGGAGCAGGGGCTGAGCTTTAACAACACCGATGGCATGCTGACTGGCACCCCGACCGCCACTATCGAGGCAGAACTGACCCTTCGCGTCACTCAAAATGGCACAGCCACGCGCAGCTTTACCTTCCGCGTCGTTGCCAACCCCAATATATCGCTGCCTGCACCACCCAGCTATATCTTTCGACGGGGGCAGCCTGTCGACGTGGTTCTGCCGGTGGCACTGCCGCCGCCGGACACCGTCATCAGTGAACGGGCATTCTACGCGCTGACCGCCGCCGCCGGCACCGCGCTGGCGAATGTGCTGCCGGGGCTGACGTTTGACGGCAACACCCGCCGGCTGAGCGGCGTCCCGACCACCGCCACCGACCCGATTGAGCCGCGATATTCGCTCGTAGAATTTGCCAGGCCCGACACCACCGGAGGAGCCGAGCCAGACCTGGACGGAAGATTCGAGACCGTTCCTGCCACCACCTTTACCGTCGGCGTTATCGACACCGGGCCAGGCCTGCCCGTGGTGCCGTCAATCACCCTTCAAAACGGCCAGCTTTTCCAGCTGGATCTGCCGCCAGCCACCGATACCACCGGCGTGCCCACCTACCGTCTGGTCGGCCCAAACGGCCTCGACTTGAGTGCATTCGGGTCGCGGTCCACCTTTGACCCGGGCCGTTGCAGCCCCACCTATACCCCGGTGTTGTGCGGCTTTGCCGGCCGGCTGTCCGCCGCCACCGGCACCCATCGATTGTTCTACAGCGTCACCGACGATGCGGGCACCGTCAGCACCAGTTTCACCATCACCGTCACCCCGACGCTCGCCCTCCCGGACAATCAGACCGCCACCGTCGGCACCCCCATCCCCCCGCTGACCCTGCCCCTGCCGACCGACGCGCTCAGTACCAGCACCCTGGAGCCCAGCCTGACCGGCCCCGGCGGTGTCGCCGTGGGCGCCATCCTGCCGGGGCTGACCTACACCCCGGCCAGCCACACCCTGACCGGCACGCCGACCGTCGGCACCGGCCCGGTGATGCTGACCTACACCGTCAACGAGCGCGACGGCACCGACATCCGCATCACCCACACCGTCACCTTTACCGTCACCGTCACCGGCCCCCGCCTGACCGCCCCGGCCAATCAGAGCTACCTCGTCGGCGTCGCCATTGACACCCTGACCCTGCCGTCGGCCACCGGCACCACCGGCGACACGGCCTACACGCTGACCGGCACCGCCGGCGCCACGCTGGCAACCACCGTGCCGGGGCTGACGTTTGACGCCGCCGAGCGCACGCTGTCCGGCACCCCGACCATGGACATTCCCGACCCGGTGACGCTGACCTACACCGCCACCGACATCGTTGGCACCGCCCGCGTCACCTTTGCGCTCGACGCCACCGGGCTGCTGCTGAGTGCGCCGGCAGAGCAGACCTACCCGGTCGGCGTCGCGATTACCAACCTGACCCTGCCGGACGCCACCGTCACCGACGGCCCGGTCAGCTACCGCCTGACCACCAACGGCCTCGACCTGAGTGCGCTGCCGGGGCTGACGTTTGACGCCGCCCGGCGCATCCTGTCCGGCACCCCGACCGCCGCGGTCGGCCCGCTGACGCTGACCTACAGCGCCACCGACCCGTTCATCACCGTCCCAGTCACGTTTGCCGTCACCGTCACCGGCCCACAGCTGCCGGCGCCGGACAACCAGAGCTACACCGTCGGCGTCGCCATCAGCCCGGTCATCCTGCCGCAGGTGCGCGGCTTCGTGCCGCCGGAGCGCGGCTTTGACGGCGCCCCGGTCTACCGCCTCGACCTGAGCGCGCTGCCGGGGCTGACCTTCACCGCCGCCGGGCGCATCCTGTCCGGCACCCCGACCGCCGCCACCGCCGGCCCGCGCACGCTGACCTGGCGCGTCGCCGACGACACCAGCGCCGCCGCCGTCGGCTTCACCATCAATGTCGCCCCGCGCGGGCCGGGCCTGAGTGCGCCGCCGAACCAGATCTACCCGCTCGGCGCCGCGATTACCCCGCTGACGCTGCCGGCGGCCACCGGCCTGGACGGCTCGCCCAGCTACGGGCTGGACGCCCAGGCCGCGCTGCCGGGGCTGACCTTTGACCCCACCAGCCGCATCCTGTCCGGCACCCCGACCGCCGTCGTCGGCCCGGTCACGCTGCGCTACACCGTCGGCGGCGACAACGGCATCGCCACCGTCACCTTCACCGTCACCACCATCGGCCTGCGGCTGACCGCGCCGCCGGCGCAAAGCTGGGTGGTCGGCAGCGCGCTGCTGCCGGCGCTGACCCTGCCGGCGGCCACCAACGCCGTCGGCCCGGCGGTGACCTACAGCCTGACCGGGCCAGCCGACGCCGCGCTGGCGGACACCGTGCCGGGGCTGGTCTTCAACCCCGTCGAGCGCACCCTGTCCGGCACCCCGATCGCCGCCGTCACGCCGCTGACGCTGACCTACCGCGCCACCAACACCACCGGCACCGCCACCGACAGCACCACCGTTGGCACCGCCGCCGCCACCTTCCGCGTCACCGTCAGCGCCACCGGGCCGAGCCTGAGCGCGCCGCCGTCGCTGGCCGTCCCGGTCGACCAGGCGCTCAGCAGCCGGGTGCTGCCGGCCGCCGCCAACCTCAACGGCGCCGCCACCTACAGCCTGACCGGCCCATCCGCCGCGCTGGCGGTCGCCGTGCCGGGGCTGACGTTTGCCCCCGCCAGCCGCACCCTGACCGGCACCCCGACCGCCGCCACCGCCGCCCCGGTGCGGCTGACCTACACCGCCACCGACACCGTCGGCACCGCCGCGGTCACCTTCACCATTGCCGTCAACGCCGCCGCGCCGCGCCTGAGCACACCGGCCAACCAGACCCTGCGCCGCGGCCGACCGCTCGCCCTGGCGCCGCTGCCGGCGGCCACCGCCACCACCGGCACCGCCACCTACAGCCTGACCGGCACCGCCGGCGCCGCCGTTGACACCGTCCTGCCGGGGCTGACCTTCACCGCCGACAGCCGCCTGCTGTCCGGCACCCCGACCGCCGCCACCCCCGGCCCGGTCAGCCTCACCTACACCGTCACCGACGACGCCGGCAGCGTCGCCACGGTGTTCACCGTCATCGTCAACGCCGGCGCCACGCTGACCGCGCCGGCCAACCAGCGCTTCCCGGTGGAGCGCCCGATCACCCCGCTGACGCTGCCGCCCGCCGTCGGCATCAGCCTGCCGGTCTACCGCCTGACCGGCCCCAACGGCGTCGACCTGGCCGCGCTGCCGGGGCTGACGTTTGACCCGGTGCGCCGCATCCTGTCCGGTACCCCGACCGTCGGCACCGCGCCGGTCGACCTGCTCTACCTGGCCACCAGCCCGAACGCAGTCGTCTCCGCCAATTTCACCATCGCCATCACCGGCCCGCAGCTGACCGCCATCGCCGACCAGATCTGGCCGCTGGGCGTCGCCATCCCCCCGCTGACGCTGCCGCCGGGCCGGGCCGCCACCGGCCTGCCGGTCTACGCCCTGACCACCGCCGTCGGCGCCACGTTGGCCAGTGCGCTGCCGGGGCTGACGTTTGACCCGGTCAGCCGCATCCTGTCCGGCACCCCGACCCACGGCACCGGCGCCGCGCCGGTGCTGCTGCGCTACACCGCCACCGACGACACCGGCGTGGCCGCCCGGCGCTTCACCGTCACCGTCCCCGGCCCGCTGCTGCCGCCGACGCTGCCGCCGCAGACCTTCGCCACCCTTGAGGCGCTGGTGCCGCTGACCCTGCCCGCGGCGCCCGCGGACAGCACCATCGGCCCCGTCGTCTACACGCTGACCGGCCCCGCCGGCGAAGCGCTGGCCGCGGTCGTGCCCGGCCTGACCTTTGACCCGGCCAGCCGGTTTCTGTCCGGCGTGCCCAGCGTCGGCATCGCCCCGGTCACGCTGCGCTACACCGCCCGCGACACCGTCGGCACCGCGGTCGCCACGCTGGTGGTCGCCGTCATCGGGCCCGACCTGCGCGCCCCGGACGACGCCACCCTGGCGGTCGGCACCGCCACCGCGCTGCTGCTGCCGGCGGCCGACAACCTGCGCGGCGACGCGCGCTACACGCTGACCGGCGCCGACGGCGCCGCGCTGGCGGCGGTGCTGCCGGGGCTGACGTTTAACCCGCTCAGCCGCACGCTGTCCGGCGCCGCGCGCACCACCACCGCCACGGTCGCGCTGACCTACGGCGTGGTCGACAGCATCGCCGCCGCCCGCACCACCTTCCGCGTCACCGTGGCCGGCCCGCGCCTGGCCGCCCCGGACGATCTGGAAATCGCCGCCGGCAGCGAGATCAACCCGCTGCTGCTGCCGCGCGCCGCCGACAGCCGGGGCGACGTCCGCTACGCGCTCACCACCGTCGCCGGCGGCAGCCTGAGCGCGGCCACCGGGCTGGTGTTCACCCCGGCCAGCCGCCTGCTGTCCGGCACCCCGACCGTGGTCGGCGTGGTCCGGCTGCGCTACACCGCCAGCGACGACGTCGGCACCGCCACGGTGGAGTTCAGCATCACCATCACCGGCCCGCAGCTGACCCCGCCGGCCGACCAGCGCTGGCAGCTGGGCCGCCGCATCCGCACGCTGCGACTGCCACAGGCGACCGGGCTGACCGGCGCCGCGGCCTACACGCTGACCGGCCTCGGTGGCCGGCCGCTGCCGCCGGGGCTGCGCTTCAGGGCCTCGAGCCGCGTGCTGTCCGGCCGGCCGCAGCAACGCGGCACCAGCACGCTGGTCTACACCGCGCGCGACAACGCCGGCGCGGTCGCGGTGCGGTTTGACGTCACCGTCGACGGGCTGGTGCTGGCGCTGCCGCCGCTGCCGTCGCTGGTCTATGCCGCCGGGCAGGCGATCACGCCGCTGACGCTGCCGGCGGCCACCGAAACCACCGGCGCGGTCACGTACACGCTGGCCGACGCCGCCGGCACCGCCGTCGACCAGCTGGTGCCGGGGCTGGTGTTTGATGTCACCAGCCGCGTGCTGTCCGGTCAGCCGCGCGCCGGCCGCATACTGCCCCGGCTCGAGCTGGTCTACACCGCCGAAGACAGTGTCTCCCGCGACCAGGTTGGCCTGGTCGTGTTTGTCTTCGGGCCACAGCTGGCCACCCCGCCCGACCAGCGCTATGTGGTCGGCCAGCAGATCCCGTTTCTCGATCTGCCGGTCGCCACCGCCGTCGCCGCCAGCACCACGCTGACCTACACGCTGACCGACGCCGCCGGCACCGGCGTCGGCGAGTTGCTGCCGGGGCTGGTGTTTTCGACCGCCACACCGGTGCCGACGCTGTCCGGTACCCCCGCCGTCGCCGCCAACGTCACGCTGACCTACACCGTCACCGCCGACAGCGGCACCACCGACGCGGTCTTTACCATCCGCGTCGCCGGCGCACAGCTGCGCCCGCCGCGCGACGTCACCTATCCGGTCCGACAGCCCATCCGTCCGCTGACGCTGCCGAGGGCCACCAATCTGGCCGGCATCCCGACCTACACGCTGACCGGGCCGGGCGGCCTGCCGCTGGCCGAGGCGCTGGCGGGGCTGACCTTTACGCCGGACACGCGCGTGCTGTCCGGCACCCCGACCGACGCCGCCGGCCAGGTGACGCTGGTCTACGCCGTGCGCGACGACATCAGCACCGTTGCGGTGTCGTTTACGCTCAGCGTGAGCGGCCTGCGGCTGTCGCTGGGGGAGGATATCAGCGACGGTACGCTCCCCTTCCGCGCCTTCGGCGCCCTCGTCCAGGCCGTGCTGCCCAGTGCCAGTGGTGTCCGCGGCACGGTCCGCTACACGCTGACCCGCGCGGACGGCGGCCCGCTGCCGTCGTGGATAGGATTTTCCGACAGACAGTTGTCCGGCAGCCCGCCGACCAGCGCCGCCACCGACCCGGTGACGCTGGACTACACCGCCATCGACACCTTCATCGACCCCTTCCGCGGCGCAATCGTCGACACCGTCACGGTGCAGTTTGACCTCATCGGCAGCGGCCTGCAGTTGGGCGCCGCGGCGGATCAAAGCTGGCCGGCCGGCGTCGCCATCGACCCGCTGGTGCTGCCGACGGTCACCGACACCACCGCCGACCCGCCGGACCCGGACGTCGAGGCGGTCTACACCCTGACCGGGCCGGGCGGCATCCCGCTGGCGCAGGCGGTGCCGGGGCTGGTGTTTGCGCCCGCGACGCGCACGCTGTCCGGTCGGCCGACCACCCTCACCGACCCGGTGACGCTGACCCTGGCCGTCACCGCCACCCCCGCCGCCCACGACGAGGACCTCACCGTGGCGACTACGTTTGACGTCACCATCACCGGGCTGCGGCTGCCGACCCCGGCCAACCGGCACTATACGCAGGCGGCGCTTAACGTGGCTGGCGCGATCGACGATGTGTCGTTGCCGGCGGCCCGCGACGCCACCGGCCCGGTGGCCTACACGCTGACCGGCCCGGACGGCACCGACCTGGCCGTGGAGGACAACGCGCTGGGGCTGGTGTTTGAGTTTACGCCGCGCACCGGCACGCGCACGCTGACCGGCTTCCCCGATTTTGTCGGCACGCGCACGCTGACCTACAGCGCGACCGACGAGCGGACCACCACCAGCACCCGGTTCACCATTACGGTCTTCGGCGCCGGGCCGCAGCTGACCGCCCCGCCGCCGGCGGTCTGGCCGGTCGGCGTGCCGGTCAATCAGGTGCTGCCGATGGCCACCGGCGTCACCGGCGCGATCAGCTACCATCTGCTGCGCGGCGACGGCGCCCCGCTGGCGGAGGCGGCGCCGGGGCTGACCTTTGACTCCGCCACGCGCGCGCTGTCCGGCACCCCGACCAACGGCTCCCCGGACCCGATCACCTTGTTGTATGCCGCCGACCACGCGAGCGGCACCGCGACGGTCAGGTTTGACGCGACCATCCCCGGGCTGGGGGTGACGGGGGGAGTTATTCCCCTTTCGACCGACGCCGACGGGGCCATCAGAGCCCTGACGCTGCCGGGTGGCCGTGGTCAGCGTGACGCCACCGAGCCGGTGGTCTACACGCTGACCGGCCCGGACGGTCAGCCGCTGGGCGACCTGCTGCCCGGGCTGCGCTTTGACCCGGACCGCCGCACCCTGTCCGGCACGCTGCGCAACCGCCCGGCGCCCGGCGCAGAGGTCGAAGGGCGTGAAGCCGACCTGACCTTCGTTGACGTGCCGCTGCGCTACACCGCCACCGGCAGCGTCAGCACCGCCACGGCGCTGGTCGTGCTCAGAACCAGCGGGCTGCGGCTGCCGCAGCCGGCCGCTCTGCGCTTGTCGGCCGGCCAGCCGGTGCCGTTTCAAACCGTGCTGCCGGCCGGTCTCACCATCCCCGGCCGCACCACCGGTTATGGCGCCATCGCCTACACGCTGACCGGCCCGGACGGCGGGCTGCCGCCCGGCCTGCGCTTTGACCCGGACAGCCGCACCCTGATCGGCACGCCGCCGATCGCCGCCGACCCGGTGACGCTGACCTATTCCGGCCGCAGCAGCGCGGGCGACAGCCTCAGCATCGCCACCACCACCTTTGACCTCACCGTCACCGGCCCGCAGGCCACGCCGCCGGGCGATCTGCGCTTGCCGGCCGGCGTCGCCGTCGATCTGGTGCTGCCGGCCGCCACCAACCCGACCGCCGCCACCGTCTACCGGCTGGCCGGCCCGGACCTCGACACCCCGCTGGCGGACGCGGTGCCGGGGCTGACCTTTACCCCGGCGACGCGCACGCTGTCCGGCACCCCGACCACCCCCGCCGCGCCGGTGACGCTGCGCTACATCGTCATCGACGACAGCGGCACCACCACGCACCGTTTCACCGTCACCATCGCCGGGCCGCGCGCGACGCCGGCGCTGGTCGCGCTGGTTGCGGACGGCCTGACCCGATTCGTCGGCGTGCCGCTGGCGCTGGCGCTGCCGCCGGCCGCCGGCGTCAGTGCCGGCGCCCGCTACGCGCTGACCGTCGTCGCCGGCGGTGCGCTGCCGCCCGGGCTGCGCTTCGACCCGGTCAACCGGCTGCTGTTCGGCACCGTCGACACCAACGACCGCCCCGGGCGCGAGCAGGTGACCCCGCTGCGCTATACCGTCACCGACGCCGGCGTCGCGGTCGATTTCGACTTCATGCTGACCATCATCGGGCCGGGGCTGGCTGCGGTCGATAATCAGGATTTCGTGACCGGCGAGACGGTCAACCTGACCCTGCCGGCGGTCAGTCTGCCCGCCGGCATGGCCGCGTTCACCACCCGCTACACGCTGACCGCCGCCGCCGCCGGCGGCCCGCTGGCGACTGCGGTGCCGGGGCTGACGTTTGACCCGGCGACCCGCATCCTGTCCGGCAGCCCGGCGGTCGCCGCCGACCCGGTGACGCTGGCCTACCGTGCCATCGAGACCGGCACCACCGAGGACGGCGCCGCGTCGAGGGCCGTCTCGGTGCGGCGCTTTACCGTCAGCGTCGCCGGGCCGCGGCTGCCCCCGCTGGGCGACCACAGCTTCACGGTCGGCATCGCCATCACCCCGGTCACACTGCCGCAGGCCACCGACAGCACCGCCCCGGTCTATACGCTGACCGGTGTGAGCGGCCTGCCGGTCAACCTCCTGATGCCCGGGCTGGTGTTCCACCCGGCGACCCGCATCCTGTCCGGCACCCCGGAGCTGGACAGCCCCATCGTGTCCCTGGTCTACACCGCCACCGACCGGGTCGGCAGCAGCCGCGCCCGGTTTGAGATTGAGGTGCGCGCTGGCGGGCCGACCCTGACCGCACCGGGCAATCAGCGCTGGCCGGCTGGCCGCCCGATTACGCCGCTGACGCTGCCGGCGCCCACCAACGCCGATCACCCGTTCCTCGCCACCATCATCAGCCTGAACTTCAACGAAGAGGGGATCCTCAGGCCGGTGGCGACCGCGGTGCCGGGGCTGACGTTTGACAGCAACACCCGGGTGCTGTCCGGCACCCCGGAGCGGGCCGCCGACCCGGTCACGCTGATCTACTCGGTCACCACCGACGAATTCACCGAGGTCAGGTTCGACGTCACCATCTTCGGCCCGCGGCTGGTCGCGCCGGCCGCACTGAATCTGGTGTCCGGCCTGCCGCTGGCGCCGCAGTTGCTGCCGGCGGCCACCCACCTGACCGGCGACGCCATCACTATACTGACCGGGCCGAATGGCCGCGACCTGCGCGGGGTGCCGGGGCTGACGTTTGACCCGGCGACCCGCATCCTGACCGGCACGCCACCCGCCGGCGCCGCTGCAATCACGCTGACCTATACCGTGACCGACGACGTCAACACCGTCACGGTGCACTTTGACGTCACCGTGGCCGGCCCGCAGCTGGACGCGCCGGCCGGCCAGAGCTACCCGGCCGGGCGCCCGATTACGGCGCTGACACTGCCGGTCGCCCGGAATCTCGACCCCGGCGTCAGCGCCACCTACACGCTGACCGGTGCCGCCGGTGCCGCGCTCGCGGCCAGCGTGCCGGGGCTGACGTTTGACCCGGCGTCGCTCACGCTGACCGGCACCCCGACCACGGTCGGCACCACCGTGCTGACCTGGGCCGTCAGCACCGCCGACGTCGGCCGCACGCAGACCGACTTTCGGGTCACCGTCACCCCGCCGGCGCCGGCGCTGAGTGCGTCCGACCAGGTCTTTGCGGTCGGCCGCGCGCTGCCCGCGACGCTGACGCTGCCGCTGGCCACCGACATTATCGGGCCGACCGCCTACACGCTGGCCGGGCCGGCCGGCGCGTCGGTCAGCGCGCTGCTGCCGGGGCTGACGTTTGACCCGACCGGCCGCCGGCTGTCCGGCACGCCGCGCGCCGCCGCCGCGCCGCAGCTGCTGACCTACCGCGCGACCGACGACCAGGGCAGCGCGTTCGCGCGCTTCAGCATTGCCGTGGTCGGCCCCGGCCTGCCGCCGCTGAATCCGGCGGCGTTCCCGGTCGGCCGGACCACCAGCCTGGTGCTGCCGCCGGCCATCAACCCGATCGGCGCCACCATCACCACGCTGACCGGGCCGGCCGGCGAGGCGGTCGGCGCGCTGCTGCCGGGGCTGACGTTTGCGCCGGCCACGCGCACGCTGTCCGGCACCCCGACCGCCGTCGGCGCGCCGGTGCTGCTGACCTACACCGCCACCGACACCCTCGGCGTCATCACCGCCGAGCTTGAGGTCACCGTCCCCGGGCCGAGTCTGCGCCCGCCGGCCACGCTGACGCTGGGCCGCGGCCGCCCGGTCAGCCAGTCGCTGCCGCCGGCCGACAACCCGATCGGTGGCGTGCGCTACACGCTGACCGGGCCGCCCGACGCCGCCGGTGTGCCGACCGCGCTGGCGGCGGCGGTGCCGGGGCTGGCGTTTGCCTCGTCGGGCCGGCTGCTGAGCGGCACCCCGACCACCGACGGCAGCACCACGCTGACCTACACCGCGGCCGACGCCGTCGGCATCGCCACGACCACGTTTGTGCTGCGCGTGACCGGCCCGCAGCTGACCGCGCCGGCGGCGCAGCGCTACACCGTTGACGTCGCCATCCCCGCGCTGACGCTGCCCGCCGCCAGCGACACCGACGGCGTCCCGACCTACACGCTGAGCGGGCCGCTCGGCGCCGACGGCGAGCCGATTGCGCTGGCGGCGGCGGTGCCGGGGCTGACCTTTACGCCGGCCACGCGCACGCTGACCGGCACGCCGCTCGCCGGCACCGGCAGCGCGGTCACGCTGCGCTATGCGGTGGCCGACGCGTTGAGCGACGCCACGGCCACTTTCGCCGTCACCGTGGCCGGCCCGGCGCTGCGCTCGCCGGGCGATCAGATCTGGCCGGTCGGGCAGCCAATCGACCGGCTGCTGCTGCCGACGGCGGAGCACGTGCAGTTGCCGGCGCGCTACACGCTGACTGCGGACGATGGCCGGCCGCTGGCGGCGGTGCTGCCGGGGCTGGCGTTTAACCCCGAAACCCGCGTGCTGACCGGCACCCCGAGCGTCGCTGTGGCGCCGGTGCGGCTGCGCTACCGGGTGGTGGACCGCGCCGGCGCGGCGACGGTGCGCTTTTTGGTCACCGTCCCCGGGCCGACGCTGGCGCCGCCGGTCGAGCAGCGCTACGCGCCCGGCGTCGCCATCCCCGCGCTGACGCTGCCGCAGGCCAGCGGCCTGACCGACGCGGCGACCTACACCCTGACCGGGCCGGATGGCGCCGCGCTGGCGGCCAGCGTGCCGGGGCTGACGTTTGACCCGGCGCTGCGCAGGCTGAGCGGCACGCCGACCACCCCCGGCCGGTTGTCGCTGGTCTATGCCGTCACGGACGACGTCGGCACCGCGCGCACCCGCTTTGCGGTCACCGTCGCCGTGCTGCGGCTGGCGTCGCCGCCGCCGCAGAGCTGGCCGGTGGGCCTGCCGATCCTGCCGCAGCGCCTGCCGTCGGCCACCGGCGGTGCCGGCGTGCCGACCTACACGCTGACCGGCGGCGACGTTGCGCTGGCGGCGGTGGCGCCGGGGCTGAGGTTTGACCCGGCGCTGCGCATGCTGTCCGGCACGCCGCTCGCCAGCGCCGACCCGGTGCTGCTGCACTACACCGCCACCGACGCGGTCAGCAGCGTGACCCGGACCTTTGCCTACACGGTCACCGGGATACGGCTGGCGCCGCTGGCCGACCAGCGCTGGCCGGTGGGTGAGCCGCTGGTGTTTGCGCTGCCGCTGATCGACACTATCGACAGCGAGGCCGACAGCATTGACTACACGCTACGGGTCGAAGTGCGCCCGGAGCCGCCCGAGACAGAACCCGACGGCATGGACGCACCGGAGGAGCTGCCGCTGGTGGAGGCCACGCTGGCGACCGCGCTGCCGGGGCTGACGCTGGAGGTTGACCAGCGCCGGCTGATCGGCACCCCGACCACGGTCACCGAGCGGCCGGTGCGGCTGACCTGGGTCGTCACCACCACAGACAGGTTCTTCAACCCCCCCCGCCGTGTCGCCACCCGGGTGCAGTTTGATGTCAGCGTCACCGGGCCGACGCTGACCGCGCCGGTGGCCCAGGTCTATCTGGTCGGCAACCCGCTGCCGCCGACGCTGACGCTGCCGCCGGTTGACAACCCGACCGGCAACGTGCGCTACACGCTGACCGGGCCGCCCGACGCCGACGACAACCCGAGCCCGCTGGCGGTCAGCGTGCCCGGGCTGACGTTTGACGCCGCCACCCGGAGGCTGAGCGGCACCCCGGCCACCGTCGCCGCGGTCACGCTGACCTACACCGCCCGCGACGACGCCGGCACCGTCGGCGTCAGCTTCACACTCACCGTGGTCGGGCCGTCGCTGCCGCCGCTGGGGCTGCCGGACCGCGCCTGGCGGCGCGACCGCATGCTGGGCACGGTCATCCTGCCGCAGGCCATCGGCGTCACCGGCGCTGTCACCTACCGCCTGGCCGACGCGACCGGTCGCAACGTGGCGGTCGCGGTGCCGGGGCTGACCTTCACCCCGTCCAGCCGCACGCTGAGCGGCCAGCCGAGCGCGACCGGTGTCACCACGCTGACCTACACCGCCGCGACCGCCGACGACGGCACCGCCACCGGCGTCTTCACCGTCACCGTCAGCGGCGGGCCGCAGCTGGCCGCGCTGCCGCCGCGCAGCCTGGCACTCGGCAGCCCGCTGCCGCCGTTGACGCTGCCGGTGGCCACCGACGTGCTCGGCGCGACCGGCTACACGCTGACCGCCGCCGGCGGTGCCGCGCTGGCGACACGGCTGCCGGGGCTGACGTTTGACCCCGCGGCGCGGACGCTGTCCGGCACCCCGAGCGCGCGCACCGCCGCGCCGGTGGTGCTGACCTACACCGCCACCGACGCCATCGGCAGCGCCGCGCAGGCGCTCACCGTCAGCGTCATCGGGCCGACCCTGAGCGCGCCGGCCACGCCGCCGGCCTATACGCTCGGCACCGCCATCACGCCGCTGACGCTGCCGGCCACCGCCGCCGCCGGCGCCGACACCGTCTACGCGCTGAGTGCGACCGTGCCGGCGGACGGCGCCACCGCAGCGACTCGCATCCCGCTGGCCGTGGCGCTGCCGGGGCTGACGTTTGACCCGGTGATGCGCATCCTGTCCGGCACCCCGACCACGACCACCACCGGCGCCACCACGCTGACCTACACCGCCACCGACCCGGCCACCGCCACGCTGGCCGCGGCCACCGCCAGCGTCACGTTTGTGGTCACCGTCACCGGCCCGCAGCTGGCCGCGCCGGCGGATCAGACCTGGCGCGTCAACGTCGCGATTGAATCACTGACGCTGCCGGCCGCCACCGGCGCCACCAGCCCGCCGACCTACACCCTGACCGGCCCGGCCGGCGCCGCGCTGGCCGCGGTGCTGCCGGGGCTGGCGTTTGCGCCGGCCACACAGGTGCTGTCCGGCCGGCCGACCATCGGCGCCGCGCTGACGCTGACCTACACCGTCACCGACGACCTCGGCCCGGTCAGCGTCACCTTTGACGTTGCCGTCGCCGGCCCGCAGCTGCGCGCCCCGGCGGCGCTGACCTATACCGCCGGCACGCCGGTCAACGACCGGCTGGCGGCGGCCGACAACGACGACGGCACCACCACCTATGCGCTGTTCGGGCCGAGCGGGAGCACGCTGGCGGAGAGACTCCCGGAGCTGTCGTTTGACCCGGTCAGCCGCACCCTGTCCGGCGTGCCGCTCAACGGCACCGGCATCACGCCGGTCGCGCTGGTCTATGTCGCCAGCGACGACGACGGCACCGTTGTGCACACCGTGGACGTGACGGTCGCCGGGCCAGGGTTACCGCCGCTGCTCGATCGCACCTATGCCGCCGGCGTGGAGATCGACCTCACGCTGCCGCTGGCCCCGGTGCCGCTGTCCCTGGATGACGACGGCGCGACCGACTACGCGCTGACCGGCGTCGGCGGCATCCCGGTGGCCACGGCACTCGCGGTGGAGGCGCTGACCTATACCGCCGCCAGCCGCCGGTTGACCGGGCAGCTGACCCTGCTCGACAGCAGCGCCGAGGCCGAGGATGTCACCGCTACGCTGGTCTATACCGCCATCAACGCCGTCGGCGTCGCCACGCAGCGCTTCACCGTCCGGATCAACCGCACCGGCCCGACGCTGACGTTGCGCGGCGTCGACACCAGCACCGTCGTCGGCAGAGCGCTGGCGCTGGCGCTGCCGACGGCCACCGACGCCACCACCACCGACGGCACTGCGTTCAGGCTGACCTATACACTGACCGGGCCGGACGGCGCCGCCGTCGGCAGTGTGCTGCCGGGGCTGAGGTTTGACCCCGACCCCGCGGCGCCCATGCTGACCGGCACCCCGACGGTCGGCGTCAGCCCGGTGACACTGACCTACACCGCCACCGAGAGCGGCGACGGCGGCGCCACCGACGACAGCGGCAGCAGCACGGTGCACTTTGACTTCACCATCGTCGGGCCGCAGCTGCCGACGTCGGCGGTGCCGGTGCTGACCGCCGGCAGCGCCGTCAGCCTGACGCTGCCGGCGGCGACCAACGACGACGGCGCCACCGACTATGCGCTGACCGCGGCGGACGGCGCGGCGCTGGCGACCGTGCTGCCGGGGCTGAGGTTTGACCCGGCCACGCGCCTCCTGTCCGGCACCCCGGCCGGCGGCAGCGACGCGGTCATGCTGCACTACACCGCCACCGCCCGCGTCGGCACCGCCAGCGTGCCGTTTGCCGTCACCGTCAACGGGCCGACGCTGGCGGCGCCGGTCGCGCTGCGCTTTCCGACCGGCGTCGCGCTGCCGACGCAGCCACCGCTGCCGGCGGCCGAGCGCAGCAGCGGCCGCGTGCGCTACACGCTGACCGGGCCGGGCGGCATCGCCCTGGCGCAGGCGCTGCCGGAGCTGGTGTTTGACCCGGACAGCCGCATCCTGTTCGGCACCCCGATCAACGGCGGCAGCGTGGAGCTGACCTACCGCGCCACCGACGACGTCGGCACCGCGACCGCTACGGTTACCGCCACCGCCACTGTCGACCTGCCGTTGGCCCTGCCGTCGCTGGACCTTTTTACGCCGATAGCCGGCAGGCCGGTGTTGCGGGTGCTGCCGCCGGCCACCAATGCCGACGGCGAGGTAGCCTACACGCTGACCGGCCCGGACGACGACCTCGGCGACCCGGTGGCGCTGGCGGCGGTGCTGCCGGGGCTGGCGTTTGACCCGGATAACCGTGTTCTGTTCGGCACGCCGCTCTCTGGCACCCTGGCGGCGCAGGTGCTGACCTACACCGCGACCGATAGCCGCGGCACCACCTCGACCGAGTTTGAAATACGAATCCAGGGCCCGGTGTTGGCGGCAGTGGAGAATGTGCTGTTTTTTGCCGGCACCGGCAGCACCGAGACGTTGCCGATGGCCGTTGTCCCCAATAATGTTGACGTCACCTACACGCTGACCGGCCCGAACGGCGGCCCGCCACCCGCCGGGGTGATGTTTGACCCGTCCTCCCAGCAACTGAGTGGCAGTCCGCTGGTCGCCGGCACCACGACGCTGACCTACACGGCCACTGCCGCGATCAGTACTGACAGCGAACTAACCGGCACCGCCACGCGCATCTTCGACTTCGTGGTCGTCGGCCCGACGGTGGCGGTGACCAATCAAAAATGGCCGTCTGGTGTGCCGATTGATCTGCTGCTGCCGATGGCCACGCCGAGCGACCCCGGGAGGGTGCTGGCCTACACGCTGACCGGCCCCAACGGCGTCGCGCTGGACGCGCTGCCGGGGCTGACGTTTGACCCGGCGCTGACGTTTGACCCGGACAGCCGCCGGCTGACCGGCACGCCGGTCACGGCCGGCAGCACGGTGCTGAACTACATTGTCCGCGAGTCGGTTCCCGACTCCCTGGTTTTTGGAGACACGACTGCGCAGTTCACGGTCACCGTCGACGGCCCGCGGCTGCTGGAGATGCCGCGCGCGCAGACCTGGCCGGTGGGCCGTCCGATTGACGCGCTGGTGCTGCCGGCGGTCAGCCGCAGCGTCACCGGCGAGTCGCCGCGCTATACGCTGACCGGGCCGCTCGGCGTCGACGGGCCGACCGCGCTGGCGAGCGCCATCCCGGGGCTGACGTTTGACCCGGACCGGCGCAGGCTGTCCGGCACGCCGACCGTCGCCGCCGACCCGGTGCTGCTGACCTACACCGCCAGCGACAGCGTCGGCCCGGCCAGCGCCACGTTTGCCGTCACCATCAGCGGGCCGCGGCTGGGCGCGCTGCCGGATTTCAGCTATCCCGCCGGCGCCCCGATCCCCCCGCTGCCGCTGCCGGCGGCCACCGCCACCACCGGCGACACCACTTATGCGCTGACCGGCGCCAACGGCGTTGACCTGGCGGCCGTGGCGCCGGGGCTGCGGTTCGACCCGGTGACCCGCGTGCTGTCCGGCACGCCGCTGGTGCCGACGTTTCCCGACGCGGTGCTGCTGACCTACCGCGTCAGCGACGAGGTCAGCACCATCGGCGTGTCGTTTGGCCTGGTCTTCACCCCGCCCATCCCGCCCACCCCGTCCGCGTTGCGGCTGGAGCCGCCGGGCGACCTGGTGCTGGACATTGCGTTCGGCCAACCGTTGCCCCCCACGCCACTGCCGACGGCCTTCCGCGGCAGCCTGCCGGTGGAGGACAATATCACCTACGCGCTAAGCGGCAGCTTGCCCGCGGGGCTGGCGTTCGATGCCGCCAGCCGCACGCTGTTCGGTACGCCAGTCAGCAGACCGCCGTCCCCCACGGTCCGCACGCCACTGGCGCGCAGCACACATGCCTATGGCATCACCGAGCGGGTTGACGATGTAATTATTGACGCCATTCAGACCACAGTAACCCTGAATCTCCGGGGGCCGCAGCTGCCTGTGCCACCGGATCTAAACCTCCTTGTCGGCGTGAGGGTATTGTTGGTCCTGGGTGGCGTCAACAGCCGCACCAACACCGGCACCATCACCTACACCACGACCGGGCAGCACGGCGAGCCGCCGGAGGTGCTGGTGCCCGGCCTGACCTTTACCGGCAACGGGGCGACCGGCACCCCGACCACCCCCGGTGTCAGCCGGCTGCGCTACACCGCCACCGACGAAGCCGGCAGCGACTCGAGATTTCGGTTAGTCCGGGTTGCGGGGCCGTCTTTGCGCGTGCCGGCGACCCAGGTCTATCCCGTCAATCAGGCGATCGACCCCGTGGTGCTGCCGGATGCCGTGGTGGTGGAGAGCCCGGGTTTCTTCACCAGCGGCGGCCCGCTAACCTACACGTTGACCGGCGCGCTGCCCACCGGGCTGGCGTTTACCGCGGCGACGCGCACGCTGTCCGGCACGCCGACCGACGCGGGGGTGTCCACGCTGACCTATACGGCGGCCAGCGTCTTCAACGACCGCATCTTCGGCATCACACGGGACTCCACCCACGCGGTCACCTTTGACGTGGTGGTGGCCGCCGCCGGGCCGAGTCTGACCGCACCGCTGTTTGACGGCGACTATGCGGTCGGTCTGGCGCTCGCGCCGCTGACCCTGCCGCTGGCCACCGGCAGCGTCGGCGCGGTGGACTACACGCTGACCGGCCCGGACGACCAGCCGTTGGCGGCGGCGGTGCCGGGGCTGCGGTTTGATCCGGCCACCCGGGTGCTGTCCGGCGTGCCGACCCGCGTCGACCGGGTGACGCTGAGCTACACCGCCACCGACACCGTCGGCAGCACCACGGTCGCGGTTGACCTGGTCGTCACCGGGCCGGTGCTGGAGCCGCTGGCCGACCGCAGCTACCCGAACAGCCGGTCGATCCCGCTCCTGATTCTGCCGCCGGCTCGGTCCGATGACGGCGGAGCGACCTACACGCTGACCGCCCCGGACGGCACCGATCTGGCGACCGCGGTGCCGGGGCTGACGTTTGACCCGCGCTCCCGCGCCCTGTCCGGTACCCCGGTCAACCCCACCGACGGCCCGCTGACGTTGACCTACCGCATCACCCAGTCTGACGACATCACCCGGCAGTCTGACGACGGCATGGATATGATCGTCTTCACCACCACCTTTGACTCCACCGCCACCTTTGACCTCACCGTCACCGGCCCGCGTCTGACCCCGCTGGTCAATCAGTTCTATACGGTCGGCGTCCCGGTCGAACTGACGCTGCCGATAGCCACCGGCCTGATCGGCCCGACCACCTACACGCTGACCGGGACGAACGACCGGAGCCTGGCCGCGGTGTTACCGGGGCTGGTGTTTGACCCGGCCACGCTCATCCTGTCCGGTACTCTGCTCCCCTCCACCGACAGCGGTATGCGGTCGTTGATCTATTCGGTCGCCGATCCGGTCGGCTTCGCCACGACGCCCTTGACGATCACCGTCAGCCTCGCCGGGCCACAGTTGAGCGCACCGGATGAGCTGCGCTATGTCTATACGGTCGGTGTCCCGATCCCGCCGCTGACGCTGCCGGCGGCGACCGGCATGAGCGCGCCGATCTATACGCTGACCGGCCCGGCCGACGCCACCGGCAACCCGGTGGTGCTGGCGGCGGCGCTGCCGGGGTTGACGTTTGACCCGGATAACCGGGTGCTGTCCGGCACGCTGCGGCGCACTGCCCAGGCGGTGCTGCTGACCTACAACGCGACCAATCCCGCCGGGCCGGCGGACGCGTTCACCGCCGCCGAGCGCACCGTCTCGGTGTCCTTTTCCGTGACCGTCAACGGGCCACGGCTGACGGCCATCGCCAACCAGCGCTTCGCCGCCGGTGCGCCGCTGTCCCTGACGCTGCCGGCGGCCGGCGACACCACCGGCGCGGCCACCTACACGCTGACCCCCGTCGGGCTGCCGCCGCGGCTGACGTTTGACCCGGATGCGCGGGTGCTGTCCGGCACGCCGACCATGGGCGACCGGATTGCGCTGACCTACACCGCCGCGGACGACGTCGGCGTGGCCACCGAGTTGTTTGAGCTGGCACTGCCCGGGCCGCGGCTGCCGACGGTGGCCGACCAGAGTTATCCGATCAACCGCGTGGTCAGCCGGCAACTGCCGGAGGTGACCCAGGCCAACGGCCCGACCACCACTACCCTGCGCGGCCCGGACGACAGCGATCTGCCGGCCGGGCTGGTGTTCAACCCGGTCAACCTGCGGCTGTCCGGCACGCCGACGCGCGTCACCGACGCGACCGAGCTGACCTATACGGCGACCGACGCCGACGGCACCGCGAGCCGCCACTTCCGGATCGCAATCACCGGGCCGCGGCTGGTCGGGCCGGTCAATCAGCGCTATCCGCTCGACCTGCCGATCCCCGACCTGACGCTGTCGGCAGTGAACGCCGAGGTCGGCCCGGTGGTCTACCGGCTGGTCGGGCCGGAAAACGCGCCGCTGTCGCGCGCCGTGCCGGGGCTGACGTTTGATGCCGCGGCGCGCATGCTGTCCGGTCGGCCGACCACCGCCACGGCGCCGATGACGATGACCTACTCCGCCGCCGATGATACCCGCGTCATCGCCACGGCGCGCTTTACCATTGCCGTCAGCGGGCCGCGGCTGCCGGCGGTGCTGCCCGATCTGCGCCTGTCGGCCGGTCGGGCGAGCGCGGTCGCGCCGCTGCCGTCGGCCACCGCCACCAGCGGCGACACCGCCTATACGCTGACCCCGCCGGGCGACGACGACGGCAACCCGGTGGCACTGGCGGCGGCGCTGCCGGGGCTGACGTTTGCCGCCGCCGAGCGTCGGCTGAGCGGCACCCCGGTCCGCCTCACCGACGTTGACGCCCCGGTGTTGCTGACCTACAGCGCCACCGACCGCGTCGGCACCACCACACGGCAGTTTGCGGTGACGGTGGTCGGGCCGCGGTTCAGGAGCACGCCGGGGGAGCAGGATCTGCCGGTCGGTCAGGCGCTGACGCTGAATCTGCCGCAGGCCGACACCATCGGCGCGACTACCTATACGCTGACCGGCGCGGACGGCGCGCCGCTGGCGGAGGTGGTGCCGGGGCTGACGTTTGCGCCGGCTACGCGCACGCTGTCCGGCATGCCGACCACGGTCGCCGCGGCGCAGATGCTGACCTACACCGTCGCCGACACGGTCGGCACCGTCACGACGCGCTTTGCGGTGACGGTGGTCGGGTTGCAGGTGTCCGCGCCGGTCGCGCAGGCCTTTGAGGTCGGCGACACCATACCGCCGCTGACGCTGCCGTCGGCCACCGACGCCACCGGCGCGATCGCCTATACGCTGACCGGCCCGGCCGCCGCCGACGGCAACCCGGTGGCGCTGGCGGCGGTGCTGCCGGGGCTGACGTTTGACGCCGCCGAGCGCCGGTTGACCGGCACCCCGACCGCCGCCGCCGAGGTGATGCTGACCTACACCGCGACCGACAACGTCAGCAGCGCCAGCGCGATCTTTGCGGTCAGCGTCGGCATCGCCGAGCTGAGGCTGGACGAGATGATTGGGGGGGCGAGCCTTACCTATGCGGTCAACGCCGTCGCCCCGCCGCTGACGCTGCCGGAGGCGACCCGCGCCGGCATCGAGACGCCCCCGGTCTACTCGCTGGTCGGGCCGAACCGCCAGGATTTGACCCAGCTGCCGGGGCTGACGTTTGACCCGGCCAGCCGCACGCTGTTCGGCACGCCGACCATTGCCGCCGACCCGGTGACGCTGACCTACCTTGCGGTTGACCGCTTTGATGGCTTCGCCAGCACCACCTTTACCGTCTTCATCAGCGGCCCGCGGCTGCCGACGCCGGCGGATCAGCGTTATGTCTCCGGCGGCGGCACGATCTCTGTGACGCTGCCGGCGGCCACCAACACCGTTGGCAGCGTGTATTACGAGCTGACCGGGCTGAACGGCGAGCCGCTGGCCGCGCTCGTGCCCGGGCTGACGTTTGCGCCGGACAGCCTCGTGCTGTCCGGTAGCACGATCAACCCCACCGACCCGGTGATGCTGCGCTACACCGTCGGCGACCGCGACAGCATCGTCAGCGTGGTGTTTTCGTTGACCGTCACCGCGTCGTTGCAGCTGCCGCCGGTGCCCGCGCAGCGCTTTGCCATCGGGCGCGCCATCACCCCGCTGACGCTGCCGATGCCGTCGAACGTCGACCCCGACCCCGACAGCGCCCTGCCACTATTCTACCAGTTGCGCGGGCCGGACGACGAAGCGGTGGGGAGCGTGGTGCCGGGGCTGACGTTTGACGCCACCGAACGCATCCTGTCCGGTACGCCGACCGGCAACTCCGGCGACACGGTCACACTGCGCTACGCGGTCTCCCGCACCTCCGTTCACAGCACGGTGTTCTTTGACGTCACCCTGACCGGGCCGCGGCTGCCGCCGCTGCCCAATCAGAGCTATGTGGTCACCAGCGCCATCACCCCGCTGACGCTGCCGGCGGCGCGTGACACCGACGGCCCGGTGAGCTACACGCTGACCGGCCCGAATGGCACCGATTTGAGCGCGCTGCCGGGGCTGACGTTTGCGCCCGCCGCCGACGCCCGCGTGCTGACCGGCACGCCGCTCGCCACCGGCAGCGTGACGCTGACCTACACCGCCACCGACGACAACAGCAGCGCCCGGGTCAGCTTTGACATCACCACCATCGCCGCCGGGCCGACGCTGACGGCGCCCGCCGATCTGCGCCTGTCGTCTGGCGTCGCGGCCGATCAGCAACTGCCGGCGGCGCGCGGCGCGATCGGCACGGTGGTCTACCGCCTGATCGGCCCGAACGGCACCGATTTGAGCCAGCTGCCGGGGCTGACGTTTGACCCCGCCGCCGCCGAACGCCGGCTGACCGGCACGCCGCCCGCCATCGCCGCGCCGGTGCGGCTGACCTACACCGCGCGCGACACCGTCGCTACCGCCCGCGTCACCTTTACGGTTGCGGTTATCGGGCCGTCGCTGCCGCTGCTGGTCGATCAGGTCTATGCGGTCGGCAGCCGGATCGCGCCGCTGCGGCTGCCGCAGGCCGAGGTGGTCGGCACGGCGACCTACGCACTGACCGGGCTGGCGGTACCGGGGCTGACGTTTGACGCCGACCGGCGCACGCTGTCCGGCACGCCGCGCAATGCCGTCGCCCTCCAGGACGGGGTGGCCGACACGGTGACCTACGTGGTCACCCAGCGCGACGACCTGGGGGTCGCCACGGCGGTCATCCGGGAGAGCTTTGAGCTGCTGATCATCGGCCCGCTGCTGACCCAGCCGGCGGCGCAGCGTTACCCGGCCGGCGTGGCGATCAGCGCGCTGGAGTTGCCGCTCGGGTCGCTGATTCGCCCCAATCGCGGTACCTTCGGCTTCGGCGGCACCCGCACGCTGACCGGGCCGGGCGGCATGCCGCTGGCGGAGGCGGTGCCGGGGCTGACGTTTGACGCCGCCACGCGCAGGCTGACCGGCACGCCGCTCAGTGCCGCCGCCGCGGTCATGCTGACCTATAGCATCACCGAGACGGCCACCGGCGACGCCCTCGGCACCGCCCGCGTGGCGTTTCCGGTGACCGTCACCGGCCCGCAGCTGCCGACGCTGATGATGCGCAGCTATCTGCGCGGCGGCCTGGTTGACGAGACGCTGCCGCCGCCCACCAGCAGCGACGGCGCGTTGACCTATGGCCTGACCGGGCCGGACGGCCTGGCGCTGGCGCAGGCCGTGCCCGGGCTGACGCTGGACGCCGCCACCGGCCGGCTGACCGGCGCCCCGACCACGGTCGCCGAGGTCATGCTGACCTACCGCGTCACCGACACCGCCGGCAGCGCGACCACCGCCTTTGCGGTGGCGGTGACCGGCCTCGGCCTGACGGCGCCGGAGGCGGCGCTGACGTACCGGATCAGCAGCGCCATCACGCCGTTGCAGTTGCCGGCGGCGAGCGACATCACCGAGGCCCTGACCTATACGCTGACCGGGCCGAACGGGGTGGATTTGAGCGCGCTGCCGGGGCTGACGTTTGACCCCGCGGCCGACCGGCGCACGCTGTCCGGCACGCCGCTGGTCGGCACCGGCGGCGCGCCGGTGAGGCTGACCTACGGCGTCACCGACGGCGGCAGCAGTGCGACCGCCACGTTTGCCGTCGTCGTGGTCGGGCCGCAGCTGACCGCGCCGGCTGATCTGAGCCTGATGGCCGGCAGCGCCCTCGCCGAGCTGACGCTGCCGGCGGCCAGCGGCACCACCGGCACGGTGGTCTATGCGCTGGTTGCGCCGCGCCGGGTGGCGCTGGGGTCGGCCTTTCCGGGGCTGCGCTTTAACCGCGCGGCGGATAGCCGCACGCTGTCCGGCACGCCGCGCACCGGCGCCGCGTCGATGCTGCTGACCTACACCGCCACCGACGACGTCAGTACCGCCACGGTGCATTTTGCGGTCGCCGTCAGCGGCCCGCGGCTGCCGGCGGCCCTGCCCGATCGGCTGCTGTCGGCCGGCGTGGCGCTCAACCCGCCGCTGGTGTTGCCGACCGCCAGCGGCACCACCGGCACGGTGGCCTACACGCTGACCGGGTCGGATGGCGCGGCGCTGGCGAGTGTGTTGCCGGGGCTGACGTTTACGCCGGCCAGCCTGCGGCTGTCCGGCACGCCGACCCGCGGCGCGGCGGTGACGCTGACCTACAGCGCGACCGAGCGCGACGGCGCCGACGTGACCGGCATGGCCAGCGTGCGCTTTACGGTGACCGTCGGCGGGCCGGTGTTGCCCGCACCGGCGGATCAGATCTATCGCGCCGGCGCGGCGATCCCGCCGCTGACGCTGCCGGCGGCGACCGGCGGCAGCATCAGCTACACGCTGACCGGTGCGCTGCCGCCCGGGCTGGTGTTTGACCCCGCCGCCGAGCCGCCGCTGCTGAGCGGGTCGCCGACCACCATCGGCGCGGCGGTGATGCTGACCTACAGCGCGACCGACACCGTCGGCACCGCCCGGGTGCGCTTTAGTGTGACCATCATCGCCAATGCGCCGCCGATCGCGGACGGCAGCATCGCGTCGCCGCCGGTGGTGGTCGGGGCGAGCGTCACGGTGGACGCCACCACCGGCTTCAGCGACCCGGAAGGCGATCTGCTGACCTACCGGGCGACCAGTGACGATACGACCGTGGCCACGGTCGCGGTGACGGACAATGTGGTCGTCATCACCGGGGTGGCGGAGGGCGGCACGATGATCAGGGTGACCGCGACCGACCGGTTTGATACCGCCGACAACCCGTCGCGGGCGGAGCAGACGATTGACGTGACCGTCGGGCCGCCGCCGTCGTTGGCGCCGCTGACGGTCATGCTGCCGGAAAACACGCCCGACAACCGCCCGGTCGGCGTGCCGCTGACGGCGAGCGATTTCCCGTCCGGGGCGCCGGTCTGGAGCATCATCGGCGGCCACACCGACGACAACACCGCCGACGGCAGCCCGCGGGTGGTGTTTGAGATCGGCGTGACCGACGGCCAGCTGGCGTTGATTGAGCCGCTCGATTTCGAGCACACGCCGCGCTATACGCTGACGGTGCGGCTGGCGGTCGGCGCGATAATGGCCGAGGCCGAGGTCACCATCACGGTCGAGGCGGTCAACGAGCCGCCGGCCGTGGATGCGGTGATTGCGGCGCAGATAATCACGGTCGGCCGGCTGCCGCCGGTGATGTTCGACCTCACCGATTACTTCAGCGACCCGGAAGGCGAAGCCCTGACCTGGACGCTGGCGCTGGCGCTGGCGGGTGCCGGGTCGGTTGAGGCCGACCTGGTGGGCGACCTGCTGACCATCCGCCCGGCGGCGCCCGGCACGGCGACGTTGAGCGTGGACGCGGCCGACCCGTCCGATAGCGTGGGCCGCCCGTCGCGGGCGCGTCAGGTGTTTGACGTCACCGTCGTGCCGTCGCCGACGGGGGCGGTGGCGCTGCCCGAAGACACCGAGCTCGAGACCCTGGTCGGCGAGCCGCTGACGCCGCCGGACGGTTTCCCGACCGGGGTGTCGTCGGCCTGGCGCATCACCGCCGGTCATACCGACGACAACACCGCCGACGGCAGCCCGCGGACGGTGTTTGCGGTCGGCGCGGCCGACGGTCAGTTGCGGTTGATTGCGCCGCTCGATTTCGAGCACACGCCGAGCTATACGCTGACCGTGACGCTGACGGTGACGCTGGCGTCCGGCACCGTCACGTCGTCGACCAGGGTCACGGTGACGGTCGACGATGTCAACGAGCCGCCGGTCGTGGCCGAGGTGCTCGCGGCGCCGACGGTGACGCTGGGCCTGCCGCCGGTCGCCGTGGACGTCGCCGCCGGTTTCAGCGACCCGGAGGGGGCGCCGTTGCGGTATGCCGCCACCGCGGCTGACCCGGCCATCGCCACCGCCGAGGTGACCGGCAGTGTGGTCACGATTACCGCCGTGGCGGCCGGCACGACCACGGTGACGGTGACCGCGACGGACCCGTCCAACACCCCCGAGGCGCCGTCGCGGGCGACGCAGACGTTTGCCGTGACCGTCGCGCCGGCGCCGACGCCGACGCTGCCGGCGCTGACGGCCTTCACGCTGGCCGAAAACACCGCGCTCGACACCGAGGTCGGTGTGCCGCTGACGCCGAGCCGGTTCCCGGAGGCTGGCCGGGTGTGGACGATCACCGCCGGCAACGCCGCCGGGCGGTTTGCGATCGACCCGGACAGCGGTCAGCTGACGGTCGCCGCGCCGATCGATTTCGAGACCGCGCCGGTGTTGTCGCCGTCGTCGCGGGGCTACACGCTGACGCTGCAACTGGCCGCGACCGCCGGCCCGACGACGGTCATGGCGACCGCGACGGTTAGCGTCACCGTCACCGGTGTCAACGAGCCGCCGGTGACGCTGGGCAGCGTCGCGCGGCAGACGGTGACGCTGGGGCGCACGCCGGTGACGGTTGACGTCGTGACCCGGTTCGACGACCCGGAAGACGATGTCCTGACCTACACGGTGGTGTCGGCTGACCCGGCCATCGCCACCGCCACGCTGGCCGGCAGCGTGGTCACCATCACCGCGGTGGCGGTTGGCAGCACGACCATACTGGCGACGGCGGCCGATGCGACCGATGCGCCGGGCAGCCCGTCGCGCACGACGCTGTCGATTCCGGTCGCCGTCAACCGCGCTCCGCAGGCGCGGATCGAGCAGGCGCCGACGCTGCGGGTGGACTTCGGCGGCACGGTGGTGTTGAACGGCGGTCTCAGCACCGACCCGGATGGCGACGCCATCGCCGCCTACCGCTGGCGGGTGGTGCGCAACGCCGTCCCGCCGGTGACGCTGGACACGACCGACGAGGCGGAATTGCGCTTCACGCTGCCGATGATGGAGCGCGCCTACATCATCGGGCTGGTAGTCAATGACGGCAACGCGGATTCGGCTGAGGTGACCGTCCGCGTGGTCGCCACCGAGGCGCCGGCGGCGACGCTGGCCGGCAGCCTGACCGAGGCCGCGTTGTTCGCCGAGCCGCCGACGGTGACGGTGACGTTGCTCAACACCGAATACGCGCCGGTGGCCGACCTCAATGCGAGCGACTTCCGGCTGTCGGCGTCCGTGGGCGAGCTGATGATCACCAACGTCAGCCGCGACAGCGACACCGTCGCCACGCTGACGCTGACCACCAGCGTGTCCGACGTGACCACCAACGGCCAGCTGCAGCTGACCGTGCTGGCCGCCGGGCACACCGCCGAAGACGCGCTCGATCTGGATGCCGGCAGTGTGCCGATTACCGCCAGCACCGGGGTGAATATCTGTCGCCGCACGCCGGTGGTGCGGACGGCGATTCTGGCGGCGCTCGACCCGACCCCGGACGATTGCACCAGTGTGCCGGCGGCGGGGCTGCAATTGATCGACCGGTTGATGTTGAATGGGCAACGCATCACGGCGCTGCAACCCGGTGATTTTGCCGGCCTGTCGGCGCTGGCGAGGTTGAATCTGCGGGACAATGATTTGACCGCGCTGCCGGCCGACATTTTTGCCGGCCTGTCGGCGCTGACCAATCTGGGGTTGAGTGGCAACCCCCTGGCCACGCTGCCGGCCAATCTGTTTGCCGGGCTGCCGTTGACCAATCTGGCGCTGGGCGAGGGCGGGTTCACGACCCTGCCGAGCGGGGTGTTTGCCGGGCTGTCGACGCTCGAGCAGTTGTTTTTGAACAACAGCCCCATGAGCAACGGCCTGACCGTGCTCGAGGCCGGGGTTTTTAGCGATCTGTCGAGTCTGACCACGCTGGATCTGAGCGGCAATAATTTCGCCTCGGGCAGCGGGCTGCCGGTCGGGGTGTTTGACCCGGTGCTCGATAGTCTGGGCGGCATTGTGGCCGCCCCCGGGGTGGGCGCCTATTTCGCGGTTGACGACGACGTCCGTGACGCCCATTTTGTCTGCCCGCGGGCCGACTTCGCGGCCATTGTCGCCGCCGCCGGCGTCACCGACTGCCTGCGCGTCACCGCGGCGCAGTTGGCCGCTTTCCGCGCGCTGCTGGGCGAGTTGACGATTTCCGTCGGCATTCTGACCCCGCCGTTCGACCCGGACACCGACGCCTATACGGTCGTCGTGGCCAGCCCGGTCGCCAGCGTGACGGTGACGCCGGTGGCCAGCCAGACCAGAGCGACCATTGGCGTGAACGGCGCGCTGGTGGCCGGCGGCAGCCCGAGTGCGCCGATTACGCTGCCGGCGGGCGCCGAGACGGCGATTTCGATTGTGGTGACCGCCGCCGGCGGCGGCACCGCCGGCACCTACACGGTGACCGTGACCCGCCCGGCGGCGAGCGCGGCGAGGGCGACGCTGACCGGTACGCTGACCGAGGCCAATCTGGTTGCCGGCACGCGGGCGACGGTGACGCTGCAAAATACCGATTATGTGGCCGCCGACGAGCTGACCGAGGCGGATTTCCTGCTCGCCGATGACGTGGCCGGGACGGTGCGCGTGACCGGGGTCGCGCGCGACAGCGCCAGCGTGGCGACGCTGACACTGGCGCATGACGGCGGCGACATTACCGCCGCCGGCCAGCTGCGTGTGGCGCTGCTGGCCTCCGGGCACAGCGGCACCGCCGACCTGGCCGCCGGCAGTGTGGCGATTACCGCCAGCGTCGGCAGCAATATCTGCGGCCGCACGCCGGCGGTGCGGGATGCGATTGTCGCCGCCGCGGCGGCGACCGACTGCACCAGTGTGGCTGATCCGGGTTCGATTACGGGCCGCCTGGATCTGGATGGGCAGAGCATCACGGCGCTGCAACGCGGTGATTTTGCCGGCTTGTCCGCGCTGACGTCGTTGGATTTGAGCAACAACCCGTTTGCCACCGCGCTGCCGAGCGACATTTTTGCCGGCCTGGTGGCGTTGCAGGTGCTGGAGTTGGATAGCGCCGGGCTGACCGCGCTCGATGCCGGGCTGTTTGCCGGCCTGACGGCGTTGACCAATCTGGATTTGAACGATAACCAACTGGCCGCGCTGCCGGTCGGGCTGTTTGCCGGGCTGGCGGCGTTGACCAATCTGGATTTGAGCGGCAATCAGTTGGCCACGCTGCCGGTGGGGGTGTTTACCGGTCTGGCGCTGACCGATTTGCGCCTCGACAGCAACCACCTGACGACGCTGCCGAGTGGGGCGTTTAACGACCTGCCAGCGCTGGCGGCGTTACGTCTGCGCGACAACCGTCTGGCCGCGCTCGAGGCCGGGGTGTTTGCCGGCCTGGCGGCACTGACGACGCTGGATCTGGGCGACAACCAACTGGCCGCGCTGCCGGCCGGGGTGCTGACCGGCCTGGCGCTGACGACGCTGGATTTGCGCACCAACCGGTTCACCCCGCTGATTGGGCTGCCGGTCGGGGTGTTTGACCCGGTGCTGGCAGGGCTGGGCGACATTGTCGACGCCCCGGACGCCATCCCGGGGTCGGGCCCCTATTTCGCGGTTGATGCCCCCGTCCGCGCGGCGCATTTTGTCTGCTCGCGCGCCGCCGCCACGGCCATTGCCGCCGCCGCCGGCGTCACCGACTGCCTGCGCGTCACCGCGGCGCAATACGCCGCCTTTGTGCTGGCCGACGCCACGCTGAGCGGCCTGACGATTTCCGCCGGCACACTGACGCCGGCGTTTGCCGCCGCCACCACCGACTACACCGTCACCGTCGACACCGCCGTCACCGCCGTGACGGTGACGCCGGTCGCCAGCCAGTCCGGCGCCACGATTACCGTCAACGCCGAGCCGGTGGACAGTGGCCGCCCGAGTGCGGCGATTGCGCTGAGCATCGACTTGCCGGTGGCGGTGGCGATTGCGCTGACCGCCACCGACATGGCGACCACGCAGACCTATACCGTCACCGTCACCCGCCCGGCGAGCGCGCTGCTGGCCGGTAGCCTGACCGAGGCCGAGCTGTTCGCCGACCCGGCGCCGACGGTGACGGTGACCTTGTCCGGTAGCGAATACGTGCCCGCCAACCAGCTGCGGGCGGACGGCTTCGTCGTCAGTGACAGCGTAGACGGGACGGTGCGCGTGACCGGGGTCAGCCGCGACAGCGCGCGCGTCGCCACACTGACGCTGGGCGATGGCGGCGCCGACATTCTGATGGACGGCGAGTTGTTCGTCACCGTCGCCGCCGCCGCCCACACCGGCACTGCCGACCTGCCCGCCGGCAGCATCCCGATTACCGCCGACACCCGCATGGGCATCAATATCTGCGCCCGCACGGCACAGGTGCGCGATGCCCTCCTCGCCGACGCCGGCGTCACGTCCACCGACTGTGTGAGTGTGAGTGCGGCGGAGCTGGCTGCGATTACGGGACTTGATCTGGTGAACATGGGGATCAGTACCTTGCAAAGCGGTGATTTTGCCGGGCTGACGGCGCTGGAGACGTTGGATTTGGAGCGGAACAGGCTCGCCGACGACCTGCCCGCCGATCTGTTTAACGACTTGACGGCGCTGGTGAGGTTGGATTTGGATGAGAACAGGTTCACCGACCTGCCCGCCGATCTGTTTAACGACTTGACGGCGCTGGAGACGTTGAGTTTGCAAGGCAACAGCCTCGCCACATTGCCCGCCGGTTTGTTTAACGGCTTGACGGCGCTGAAGGATTTGCTGTTGCAGAGGAACGGCCTCGCCACACTGCCCGCCGGTCTGTTTAACGGCTTGACAACGCTGGAGGGGTTGCAATTGCAGAACAACCAGCTCGACGGCGCACTTGATGCCAACACGTTTGCCGGCTTGACGGCGCTGGAGACGTTGCAATTGGAGAACAACCAGCTCGACGGCGCACTTGATGCCAACATTTTTGCCGGTTTGTCGGCGCTTCTAACTTTGCGCCTGGATAATAATCTGCTCGACTCAATTGATGCCAACACGTTTGCCGGCTTGACAACGCTTGGGAATCTGGATTTGAGCAACAACGAATTGACCACCCTGCCTGCAGGTTTGTTTGACAGCCTGGATGCGTTGGAGATTTTGGGGGTGGCATCCAATGCATTCAATCCATTCACGCCGGAAACCGGGTTGCCCGTCGGCATCTTTGACGCCGTGTTGGATACCTTGTCCACTCTCACAGTCGACGCCACCGTCCGAGCCGCCCATTTTGTCTGCACCCGTCCCGACGTCGCCGACATTGTCGCCTTCACCGCCGCCGTCACCGACTGCATCCGCATCAGCTCCACACAACTCGCCGACTACAATCAGACCGACGCCACGCTGAGCGGCCTGACGGTTTCCGCCGGCGCGCTGTCGCCGGCCTTTGACTTCAACGCCCCCGCCTATGGCCTTGTCGTCGCCAACAGCGTCACCAGCGTGACCGTCACGCCGACCGCCAACCAGGCCGGGGCCACAATTACCGTCAACACTGCCCCCGTAGCCAGTGGCGACCCCAGTGCGGCCATTGACCTGCCGACGCCGGGCGTGGATGTGCCAATTACCATTGTCGTGACTGCCGCCGACACAACCACGATGCAGACCTACACGGTGTCGGTGTTCCGCCAGCTCCCGCCGCGCATCACCGCCATTGCGTTGGCCTCGGACGCCGGCGACGATGACGTCTATGTGATTGGTGACGTGATTGAGGCGACCGTCATGTTCAGCGGGATGGTCACGGTCACCGAAGTGCCACAGTTGACGCTGAGGGTAGGCACCGAGACGCGCCAGGCGGCCTACACCCGCGGCAGCGACTCGCAGGTGCTGGTGTTCAGCTACACGGTGGCCGCCGGCGACGCGGACGCGGACGGGGTGAGCATTGCCGCCAATGCGCTGGCCCACGCCGATGGCAGCACGATTCAATTGGTGAACGAGCCCGGCAACAACGCGGATATCACGCATACGCTGACGGTGGCCGATGCCGCCACCCATCAGGTGGACGGCGTCGTCCCGACGGTGGCCGCGGTCGCCATCAGCAGCACCGGCCCGTATACCCGCGGCGACGCGATTACGTTGGCGGTGACGTTCAGCGAGACGGTGACGGTGGACGTCGCCGGCGGCACCCCGCAGAGTGCGCTGACGGTGGGCAATACCGTCCGCCAGGCGGTCTACACCAACAGCCGGGAGATCGACACCGGCAACGGCACGGTGACGGTGCTGGCGTTCAGCTACACGGTGGTCGGTGGCGACAATGATGACGATGGGGTCGTGGTGGTGCCCAATGCCCTGACGGCCAACGGCGCCACCATCCGCGACGCCGTCGGCTACGCTGCGCTGCTGGCCCACAATCGGATTGCCGCGGACGCCGCCCAGCGGGTGGACAACACCGCGCCGACACTCAGCGCGGCCACTATTGACGGCACGGGGGAGGTGCTGGTGCTGAGCTACAACGAGGCACTCGCCGACGCGCAGGGGCAGACAGCAGCCTGGACGCTGGCACTGGCGTCGGGCGATGCGGCGCCGACGGTCGTCGGCGCCGTGATCAGCGGGCTGACGGTGGCGTTGCGGCTGAGCACCGCCGTGACCGCGGCGGACGTGGTGACGCTGGACTACACCGCCAGCTCGGATCCGCTGAGCACGGTGCGCGATCAGAGCGGCAACATTGCGGCCAGTTTCACCGGCCGGGCGGTAACCAACACCGTCGTGGTCGGGGCGCCGACCATCATCGTCGACGGCATTGCGTTGACCTCGGACGCCGGCGACGATGACGTCTATGTGATTGGCGACGCGATTGCGGCGACCGTCACCTTCAGCGAGGCGGTCACGATCGCCGGTGCGCCGCAGCTGGCGCTGCAGGTGGGCGCGGGCGCGCCGGGTCGCCCGGCGACCCGGCCGGCGGTCTACACCAGCGGCAGCGGCTCGACGGCGCTGGTGTTCCGCTACACGGTGGCCGCCGGCGACCAGGACACGGACGGTGTGCGCATCAACGCCAATGCGCTGACCCACGTCGGCGGCAGCAGGATTCACAACGCCGCCGGCCTCGACGCGGTGCTCGCGAACCATCATGCGACGGTGGCCGCTGACCCTGCCCATGCGGTAGACGGCGTCGCCCCGGCGATACGCGAGGGTGATGGTGTCGCCATCAGCAGCATCGGCCCGTACATGGCGGGCGATGAGATTGAATTGACGGTGACGTTCAGCGAAGCGGTGACGGTGGACGTCGGGGGTGGCACGCCGCAGATAGCGCTGACGGTGGGCAGCACGGCGCGCGTGGCGGTCTACACCAGCGGCAGCGGCTCGACGGCGCTGGTGTTCAGCTACACGGTGGTCGCCGGCGACAACGATGCCGATGGGGTTACGGTGGCGCCGAATGCCCTGGCGTTGAACGGCGCCACCATCCGGGACGCCGGCGCCGATGCGGTGCTGGCGCATCTCGGCATTGTCGCGAACGCCGTCCAGCGGGTGGACACCGTGGTGCCGATGCTGGACACGGCAACCGTCAGGGGGGACGTGGTGACGCTGATCTACGCCGAGGCGCTCGACGCCGGCGCGGTGCCGGCGGCGGCAGACTACCGGCTGACAGGCACTGCGCCGACGGTCGCCGGCGTGACGGTCAGCGGGCAGACGGTGCAGCTGAGGCTGAGTGCGGCGGTGCTGTCGACCGATACGACGGTGCAGCTGACCTACGCCGCCGCCGCGACCCCGCTGCGCGATCTGGCCGGCAACCAGGCCGCCGATTTGATGGCCGAGGAGGTGGACAACCTCGCCGCGGTGCCGTTCGTCAACGTGGTGTTGTTGACGTCGAGCGCCGGCGATGGCGGCTATACGGCTGGCGAGAGGATTACGGTGACGGTGGGCTTCAGCGAGGCGGTTGCCGTCACCGGTGTGCCGGAGTTGGCGCTGAGGGTGGGCACGGCGACGCGCCAGGCGACCTACACCAGCGGCAGCGACTCGACGGAACTGGTGTTCCGCTACACGGTGGTCGCCGGCGACGAGGACACGGACGGCGTGAGCATCGGTGAAAATGCGCTGAGTCTGGCCGGCGGGACGATTCGAGACGCGGCCGACACCGTCGACGCAGACATCACGCACAGTCTGACGGTGGCCGCTGACGCCGCCCAGTTGGTGGACGGTGTCGCCCCGACGCTGGTTGATCTGGTGCTGAGCAGCACCGGCCCGTACCGGGTTGGCGATGCGATTGCGGTGACGGCGAGCTTCAGCGAGGCGGTGACGGTCATCGACCTGCCGCCGCTGCCGCTGACGGTGGGCACGACGGCGCGCCCGGCGGCCTACACCAGCGGCAGCGGCTCGCCGGAGCTGGTGTACAGCTACACGGTGGTCGCCGCTGACAGCGATAGTGACGGGGTCACGGTGGCGGCCAACGCCCTGACGACCGGCGCCGGCACGATCGAGGACGCCGCCGGCAACGACGCGGTGCTTGACCATGCCGCCATTATCGCGGACGCCGCCCATGCAGTGGACAACACCGCGCTGTCGATGCCGATGGTCAGCGCCATCCGGTTGTCCTCGGATGCCGGCTCGGATAACGTCTATATGATTGGCAACCCGATTGACGTAACGGTGACGTTCGACGCGGCGGTGACGGTCATCGGCAGCCCGCAGGTGGCGTTGACGGTGGGCCTGGATACGCACCAGGCGATCTACGACAGCCGCCGCAGCACCGACACGGCGCTGGTGTTCAGCTATCTGGTGGTGGCCGGCGACAACGCTGCCGACGGCGTGCGCGTTGCCGCCGATGCGCTGAACCTGCCCCTCGGCAGTGCGATTTACAACGCCGACGATACCGCGAATGCGGTGCTCGCGCACGCGGCGGTGGTTGGCGGCGACCGGCACCGGGTGGATGGCGTGGCGCCACGGGTCACCGGGCTGGCGCTGGCCGACGGCCCGTACAGGCGCGCTGCGGTGATTACGTTGACGGCGACCTTCAGCGAGATGGTGACGGTGGCGGCCGGTAGCGGCACGGCGCAGATCCCGCAGATAGCGCTGACGGTGGGCGGCACGGCGCGCGTGGCGGTCTACGACGCTGACGCCAGCGGCGGCGCGACGACGACGCTGGTGTTCCGCTATACGGTGGCGGCCGACGACAACGATGGCGCTGCGGTTGCGGTGGCGCTGGACGCCCTGACGGCCAACGGCGCCACGATTCAGGACCTGGCCGCCAACCGCGCGGTGCTGGAGCACAATCCGATTGCCGCGACCGACGACAATCAAGTGGACACGGTGGTGCCGCTGATGCGCACGGCAACCATTGATGGCGCGCTGCTGATGCTGACCTACAGCGAGGCGCTCGACGCCGACTCGGTGCCGGCGCCGGCAGACTACACGCTGATGCGGGCGGGCACGACGCTGACGGTGCGCGCTGGCGGCGTGGCGATTGCCGGGCCGGTGCTGACGCTGACGCTGGATGTGGTGGTGGTGGCGGCCGATGTGGTGACGCTGGCCTACACCGCCGGGGCGAATCCGCTGCGCGACCGGGCCGGTAACAATGCGGCCAATCTCGCGTCCCTGGAGGTCAGCAACACCACCTTGCCGCTGCCGGGCGTCGATGGCATTGCGTTGACCTCGGATGCCGGCGATGACTTTTATACCCTGGGCGACACCATTGCGGCGACGGTGACCTTCAGCGAGCCGGTCACGGTGGTCGGGCGGCCGGAGTTGGCGCTGACGGTGGGCACCAGCGCGCGCACGGCGGTCTACGACGCCGACGCCAGCGGCCCGACGACGCTGGTGTTCAGCTATACGGTGGCCGCCGATGAGCTTGACGCCGACGGCGTGAGCATTGCCGAAAATGCGCTGATCTATGCCGGCAGCACGATTCGCGCCGGCCGCAGCGACGCGGTGCTGACGCACGCGGCGTTGCCGGATGACGACAATCACCGGGTGGACAGCGTCGTCCCGCGGGTGACCGGGCTGGTGCTGGCCGCCGGCCCGACCGCCAGGGACGAGGCGATTGAGCTGACGGCGAGCTTCAGCGAGGCGGTGGTGGTGTTCGGCCAGCCGCGGGTGGCGCTGACGGTGGGCACGGTGACGCGCCACGCGGTCTACCGCAGCAGCCCGACCGAGACGACGGCGGTATTCGGCTATACGGTGGTCGCCGGTGAGCGCGATGACGATGGGGTGACGGTGGCGGCCAATGCGCTGGAGACCAACAGCGGCACCATCCAGGACGCCGCCGGCAACGATGCGCTGCTGAATCACATTGCGATTGACGCGGTGGCCGACAATCGCGTGGAAACCGTCCCGCCGACGCTCAGCAGTGCCACCGTCAACGGCGCTGTCCTGACATTGACCTATAGCGAGGCGCTCGACGCTGGCGCGACGCCGGCGCCGGCGGCCTGGACGCTGACGCTGGGGGCGGGCGCCGCGCCGGTGGTGGCCAGTGTGTCTGTCCGCGAGACGGTGGTGACGTTGATGCTGAGCGTGGTGGTGCAGTTTGGCGATATGGTGACGCTGGCCTACGCCGGCACCGCCGCCAATCCGCTGCGCGACCCGACCGGCAACCCAGCCGCCGATTTCACCGGCCAGGCGGTCACCAACAACACCGCGGCATCGACGGCCACGCTGCTCGGCACGCTGACCGAGGCGGCGCTGTTCGCCGCTGCGCCGGTGACGGTCAGCGTTACCCTGCCCGACACCGAGTACGTGGTCGCCGCTGATCTGCGGGCGAGCCACTTCGTGCCGACCGACACGGTGCCCGGCGCGGTGACGGTCATGGCGGTCAGCCGCGACGACGCCACCACCGCCACGTTGACGCTGGGGTATGACAACGTGGACCTCGACACCGACGGCAGTCTGGCGCTCACCGTCGCCGCCGCCGCGCACACCGGCAGCGGCGCCCTGGCCACCAACCCGATCTCGATCAGCGCCAGTGCCGGGGTCAATATCTGCGCCCGCACGGCAGCGGTGCGGGATGCGCTCCTCGATGCCGTCACGCCCGCCCCCGGCGACTGTACCGATGTGCCGCTGGCGGGGCTGCAAGCGGTGGCCAGCCTGAGCCTGCGTACGCAAGGCATCACGGCGCTGCAACGCGGCGATTTTGCCGACTTGTCGGGGCTGACGCGGCTGGATTTGGATAACAACCTGTTCACCGCGTTGCCGAGCGACATTTTTGCCGGCTTGCGCAGTCTGGTGCGGCTGGAGCTTGACGACACCGGCCTGACCGCGTTGCCGGTCGGCATTTTTGCCGGCCTGGCGCTGACGTTTTTGGATTTGCGCGACAACGCGTTCGTGCTCGGCGGCCTGCCCGCCGGGGTGTTTGACGCGGTGCTCGGTACGCTGGGCCCGTTTGTGGCCACGGTTGTCAACGAGGGCTTCCTGGTGGACGCGACCGTGCGCCAGGCCCATTTTGCCTGCTCGCGCGACGACTTCGCCGCCATTGCCACGTTTGCCGGGGTGGAGGACTGCCTGCGGGTCAGGGCGGCGCAATTCAACACCTATCTGGCACAGACCGGCGTCACGTTGCGCGGCCTGCGCATTTCCGCCGGCCGCCTCAACCCGGCGTTTAACACCGGCATCACCGACTACACCGTCGCCGTCGCCGACGGCGTTGACAGCGTGACCGTGACGCCGACCGCCACCCGCAGCGACGCGTTGATTACCGTCAACGCCGCGCCGGTGGACAGCGGCAGCGCCAGTCGGGCGATTGACCTGCCGCTGCACGATACGCCGGTGTCGGTGGCGATTGCGGTCACCCGCGCCGGTATCACGGACACCTATCGATTGACGGTGACCCGGCTGACACCGCCGCGCATCACCGCCATTGCGTTGACCTCGGATGCCGCCGGCGGCTACGCGATTGGCGAGGCGATTGAGGCGACGGTGACCTTTGATGCGGCGGTGACGGTGGACGTCGGCGGTGGCACGCCGCGGATACCGCTGACGGTGGGCATGCAGACGCGCGAGGCGATCTATGTCCGTGGCAGCGGCACGCCGGCGCTGGTGTTCGGCTATACGGTGTTCGCCGGCGATGATAATGATGCGGATGGGGTGACGGTGGCGGCCAATGCCCTGATCACCGGCGGCGGCAGCATCCGGGACGTGGCCGGCAACGACGCGGTGCTGGCGCATGCTGCGATTGCTGCGGACGTCGCCCATCTGGTGGACACCGGCGTGCCGATGGTCACCACCACCGACGGGCTGGTGCTGACCGGTGACGGCCCGTATATGGCCGCCGATGTGATTACGCTGACGGCGACCTTCAGCGAAGCGGTGACGGTGGCGGTCGGTGGCGGGACGCCGCAGATAGCGCTGACGGTGGGCACGGCGACGCGCCAGGCGGTCTATGCCAGCGGCAGCGGTACGCCGGCGCTGGTGTTCAGCTATACGGTGGTCGACGGCGATACTGATGGCGATGGGGTCATGGTGGCGGGCAACGAGCTGACGGCCAACGGCGGCAGCATCCGGGACGTGGCCGGCAACGACGCGGTGCTGGCGCATGCTGCGATTGCTGCGGACGTCGCCCATCAAGTGGACACGGTTGTGCCGGTGTTCAGCACGGCGACCGTCAACCGCGGGGTGCTGGTGCTGGCTTATGATGAGGCGCTCGACGCCGCTGCGCTGCCGGCGTCGACCGCCTGGACGCTGACCCTGGTGGCGGGGACGGCGCCGACGGTGGTCCCCGACGGCGTGCGGATCAGTGGGCGGGACGTGATGCTGACGCTGAGTGCGGCGGTGGGGCTGGGTGATGTGGTGACGCTGGACTATATCGCCGGGACGGTGCCGCTACGCGACCGGGCTGGTAACGAGGCGGCTGATCTGGCGGGTCGGGCGGTGGTGAATACCACTACGGTAGCGCCGAGCATTACGACGATTGAGATTACCTCGGATGCCGGCGACGGTATCTATGCGCCAGGCGAGGTGATTGACGCGACGGTGAACTTCAGCGAGCCGGTGATGGTCACCGGTACGCCGCAGTTGGCGCTGACGGTGGACGCCGAGACGCGCCCGGCGGCCTATGCGATCGACAGCAGCACGACCACGGCGCTGGTGTTCCGCTACACGGTGGTCGCCGGTGACAGCGACGTTGACGGCGTGAGCATCGGCGTCAATGCGCTGAATCTGAACCTGCCCGGCAGTACGATTCGGGCGGTGACCGACGGCGACGATGCGGTGATTACGTTTATGGCGGTCGCTGCTGACACCGAGCACCGGATAGACGGTGCTGCCCCGACGGTGGACGGTGTGGTCATCAGCAGTACCGGGCCGTATGCCGTGGGCGAGGAGATTGCGCTGACGGTGCGCTTCAGCGAGGTGGTGGCGGTGGATGTCACCGGCGGCATGCCGCAGATAGCGCTGACGGTGGGCGGGGCGACGCGCCAGGCGGTCTTCGCCAGCGGCAGCGGCTCGATGGCGCTGGGGTTCGGCTACACGGTGGTTGCCGGCGACCGCGATGACAATGGGTTTGCGGTGGCCGGCAACGCCCTGATGACCAACGGCGACAGCATCCGGGACGTCGCCGGCAACGCCGCGGTGCCTGATCATGCCGCCGTCGTCGCCGACGCCGTCCATCGCGTGGACACCGTCGCGCCGACGGTCAGCACGGCGACTGTCAACCGCGATACGCTGGTGCTGACCTACGATGAGGAACTCGACGCCGGTTCGGCGCCGGCGCCGACCGCCTGGCAGCTGACCGCGGGCAGTTCGCCGACGGTGGCCGATGTGACCGTCAGCGGGCGGACGGTGACGCTGCGGCTAAGCGCGCCGGTGTTGCCGAGTGATGTGGTGTTGCTGACCTATACCGTCGGTGCGAATCCGGTGCGCGATCTGGCTGGCAACAGGGCCGACAATCTCACCGCCCGGGCGGTGACCAACGGCACAGTGGTGACCATCATCGGGGTTGCGTTGACGTCGGTTGCCGGCGCCGACAACCGGTATGCGGCGGGCGAGGTGATTGAGGCGACGGTGACCTTCAGCGACTCGGTGGCGGTGACCGGCACGCCGCAGTTGGCGCTGATGGTGGGCAACCAGCCGCGCCCGGCGAACTATGTTCGCGGCGCCGACACGGCGATGCTGGTGTTCAGCTACACGGTGTCGGTTGGCGTCAGCGACGCTGATGGCGTGAGCATTGCCGCCAATGCGCTGATCCACGTCGGCAGCAGCACGCTCCGCGCCGGTGGCCACGCTGCGGTGATCACGCACGCTGCGGTGCCGGCTGACGCCAATCATGCGGTAGATGGTATTGCCCCGACGGTGGCCGGTGTGGTCATCAGCAGCACCGGCCCGTATGCCGGGGGCGAGGAGATCGCGTTGACGGTGGGGTTCAGCGAAGCGGTGACGGTGGACGTCGGTAGTGGGTCGCCGCAGATACCGCTGGCGGTGGGCGGGGTGACGCACCAGGCGGTCTACGCCAGCGGCAGCGGCACGGCGGCACTGGTATTCAGCTACACGGTGGTTGCCGGCGATACGGATGTCGATGGGATTGCGGTGGCAGAAGACACCCTGATGCGCAACGGCGGCACCATCCGGGACGCCGCCGGCAACGCGCCGGTGACGCTGGGGCACGCTGCCATTGGCCCGACCGCCGCCCATCGCGTGGACGCCGTCGCGCCGATGTTCAGCACGGCCACCGTCACCGGCGATGTTCTGGTGCTGACCTACGATAAGTTACTCGACGTCGGCTCGGCGCCGGCGCCGGCGGCCTGGAGGTTGACCCTGAGGTCGGGCGTCGCCCCGACGGTCGTCGCCGACGGCGTGGCGATCGACGGGATGACGGTGACGGCGAGGTTGAGTGCAACCGTGGAATCGACCGATTCGGTGACGCTCAGCGTGATGCTGACTCCGCTGCGCGATCTGGCCGGCAACCCGGCCGCTGATCTGACCGACGTGGCGGTGACCACCACCACCCCGCCGCGGCCGCGCATCACCACCATCGCGTTGACCTCGAATGCCGGCGACGGCGTCTATGCGCTTGGCGACATCATTCAAGCGACGGTGACGTTCGATAGGGCGGTCATGGTCACCGGTACGCCGCAGTTGGCGCTGACGGTGGGTACCGAGCCGCGCCCGGCGGTCTACACCGGCGGCAGCGTCCCGACGACGGCGCTGGTGTTTGCCTACACGGTGGCCCCCGGCGACAGCGACGGTGACGGCGTGAGCATCGACGCCAATGCGCTGAGCCACGTCGGCGGTGCGCTACGAGACCGCACCAATATCATCGACGCGGTGATCACGCACGGTGAGACGGTGGCTGACACTGCGCATCGGGTAGACGGCGTCGTGCCGACGGTCACCGGGCTGGTGCTGACCGCTGGCGGCCCGTATATAGCCGACGATGTGATTGAGCTGACGGCGACCTTCAGCGAGGCGGTGACGGTGGCGGTCGGTGGCGGCACGCCGCAGATACCGCTGACGGTGGGCACGGAGCCGCGCCAGGCGGTCTACACCAGCGGCAGCGGCACGGCGGCACTGGTATTCCGCTACCCGGTGGTCGTCGGCGATAATGATGCCGATGGGATTGCGGTGGCAGGCAACGCCCTGACGCGCAACAGCGGCACCATCCGGGACGCCGCCGGCAACAACGCGGTGCTGAGTCACGAGTCGATTGACCCGGTCGTCGCCAATCGAGTGGACACCGTGGTGCCGATGCTGGACACGGCAACCGTCAGCGACGGTGTCTTGACGCTGATCTACAGCGAGGTGCTCGACGCCAGCGCGGCGCCGGCGCCGGCAGACTACACGTTGACACTGACGGCGGGCACTGCGCCGACGGTCGCCGGCGTGACCATCATCGGGCAGACGGTGCGGCTGATGCTGAGTGCGACGGTGCTATCGACCGATACGGTGACGCTGGTGTACACCGCCGACGCGACCCCGCTGCGCGATCAGGTCGGCAACCAGGCCGCCAATCTCACCGACCAGATGGTCATCAACAACACCGAGATGCCGAGCATCACGGCGATAGCGTTGACGTCGAACGCCGGCGACGGCGTCTATGTGCCTGGCGATGAGATTGCGGCGACGGTGACCTTCAGCGAGGCGGTTGCCGTCACCGGTAGGCCGCAGTTGGCGCTGACGGTGGGCACGGCGACGCGCCAGGCGACCTACACCAGCGGCAGCGACTCGACGGAACTGGTGTTCAGCTACACGGTGGTCGCCGGCGACGAGGATACTGACGGCGTGAGCATCGATGAAAATGCGCTGAGTCTGGCCGGCGGGACGATTCGGGCGGCGGACGACGACACCGTCGTCGCGGCCATCACGCACAGTGTGACGGTGGCCGCTGACCCTGCCCAGTCGGTAGACGGCGTCGTCCCGACGGTGGATGGTGTCGTCATCAGCAGCACCGGCCCGTATACGATGCGCGGCGATGTGATTGCGCTGACGGCGACGTTCAGCGAGGCGGTGACGGTGGACGTCGGTAGCGGCCGGCCGCAGATACCGCTGAGAGTGGGCACGGAGACGCGCCAGGCGGTCTACGCCAGCGGCAGCGGCTCGACGGAGCTGGTGTTCAGCTACACGGTGCTCCTCGTCGATGACGCTGCCGATGGGGTTGCGGTGACGGCAGACACCCTGACGGTCAACGGCGGCACCATCCGGGACGCCGCCGGCAACGATGCGCTGCTTGACCACGTTGCCATTGTCGCGGACGCCGCCCATCAAGTGGACACCCTGATACCGACGGTCAGCACGGCCACCGTCACCGGCGATACGCTGGTGCTGTCCTACCTCGAGAACGATGCACTCGATGCCGACTCGGTGCCGGCGCCGACCGACTACACCCTGACCCTGGAGTCGGGCGTCGCCCTGACGGTCGCCGCCGACGGCGTGGCAATCAACGGGACGACGCTGACGCTGACGCTGAGCGCAACCGTGGTATCGACCGATACGGTGATGCTGGCGTACACCGCCGGGGCGGAGCCGCTGCGCGACCGGGCCGGCAACCGGGCCGCCAATTTCACCAACCGGACGGTCACCAACAACACCCCGCCGCCGCCCATGATCACCGGCGTCGAGTTGACCTCGGATGCCGACACCATCGGGTTGCCCTCGATTGCCGACGACGGTATCTATGCGATTGGCGAGGTGATTGAAGCGACGGTGACCTTCAGCGAGGAGGTCGCGGTCACCGGCAGGCCGCAGTTGGCGCTGACGGTGGGCACCGAGACGCGCCAGGCGGTCTACGACGCCGACGCCAGCGGCCCGACGACGCTGGTGTTCAGCTATACGGTGGTCACCGGCGACAACGACACTGACGGCGTGAGCATTGCCGCCGATGCGCTGAGCCTGCCCGCCGACAGCGCGATTCGGGACACCGCCGATAGCATGGATGCGGTGCGCACGCACAGTGAGGCGGTGGCTGACGCTGAACATCAGGTAGACGGCGTTGTGCCACGGGTCACCGGGCTGGTGCTGGCCGCCGGGCCGTATAATAATACTACCCGCACTGCGATTACGTTGACGGCGACCTTCAGCGAAGCGGTGACGGTGGATGTCAGTAGCGGCACGCCGCAGATACCGCTGATGGTGGGCACTGAGACGCGCCAGGCGATCTACACCAGCGGCAGCGACACGCCGCCGGTACTGACGTTCAGCTACACGGTGGTCGACGGCGACAACGATGACGATGGGGTCGCGGTGGCGGGCAACGCCCTGACGGCCAACAGCGGCGCCATCCGGGACGCCGTCGGCAACGATGCGATGCTTGACCATGTTGCCATTACCGCGGTCGCCGCCAATCGAGTGGACACCGACGAGCCGACACTGGACACGGCAACCATTAATGGCGCGCTGCTGATGCTGACCTACAGCGAGGCGCTTGACCCCGGCTCGGTGCCGATGCCGGACGACTACAGTCTGACCCTGGCGCCGGGCGTCGCCCCGACGGTGAACGCCGGCGGCGTGGAGATTGACGGGACGACGGTGACGCTGACGCTGAGCGCAACCGTGGTATCGACCGATACGGTGACGCTGGCGTACACCGCCAGGGCGAATCCGCTGCGCGATCGGGCCGGCAACCCGGTCGCCGGTTTCGCGAACCAGGCGATAGAGAACAACACCGATGCAATACCGAGCTTTGCCGGCACGTCGCCGCTGGCGCCGCAAATCTATACCATCAACCGTGACGTTGGCACCGTCACCCTGCCGACCGCCACCGGCGGCGACGGTTCGCTGACCTACACCCTGGTGCCGGCGCTGCCGACCGGTCTGACGTTTGATGCGACCAATCGCCAAATCACCGGCGCGCCGACCGTCACCCAGCTGGAGACCACCTACACGCTGACGGCGACCGATGCCGACGCCAGCGACCCGGACAGCGACACGTTCATGTTTATGCTGACCGTCAATCCGGCGGTGCTGTCGGCCACGCTGGCCGCGCCGACGGCGCTGACCGGGGCCAACCTCACCACCGCCACGGTCACGGTCACACTGGAAAACACCACCTATGCAGACGCGTCGGCGCTGGGGCTGGAGGACTTCAGGCTGACCGACACCATCGCCGGGACGGTGAGCGTGCCCGCCGGCGGTGTCACCCGCAGCGGCAACACCGTGGCGACGCTGGCCCTGGCGCACAGCGGCGAGGCCATTCCCGACAGTGGCACCCTGTCGGTCACGGTGCTGGCGTCCGCGCACGTCGGCACCGGCGACCTGCTCGCCGGCAATGTGCTGCCGATTACGGTGACCAACACCGCCCCGGATTTCGGCTCGGCGACCGTCACCGCCCAGACCTACACCGTGGGCACGAGTATCGGCACCGTCACACTGCCGTCGGCCACCGGCGGCAACGGCGCGTTGACCTATGCCCTCGCCCCGACCCTGCCGACCGGTCTGACCTTTACCGCCGCCGACCGCACCCTCACCGGCACCCCGGTGGTGGGCACCGCGCAGGCCGCCTACACCTACACGGCCAGCGACAGCGACACGGATACCGCCACCACCGACGCCGGCGTGCTGATGTTCACGATCCAGATTGTCGACCCGTCCGCCATCCCGGTCGCCACCCTGGCCGGCACGCTGACCGAAGCCAACCTGTTTGCCACACCGGCGCCGACCGTCACCGTCACGCTGGCCAACACCGCATACGAGGCGGCCCCGGGCACCCTGCTGCAAAGCCACTTCAGCGTGACGGATACCGTCGCCGGGACTGTGAGCGTGAGCGATTTCACCCGTGACAGCGACACCGTCGCCACGTTGACGCTGGCGTACAGCGGCGAGGACATCACTGCCGACGGCATGCTGTCTGTCACCCTCGCCGCCGCCGGCCACACCGTCGCCAGCGACCTGATGACCGACACCATCGCTATTACCGCCAGCGCCGGCATGAATATCTGCGGCCGCACGGCACAGGTGCGGAATGCGATCGCGAATTCTGCAGCCACCGAATGCACGAGTGTGACTGCAATGCAACTGGCTTCAATTACGACGCTTGCTCTGAATAGTCAAACTATCTCTACATTGCTAAGCGGTGATTTTGATGGCTTGACGGGGCTGACGAGTTTGGACTTATCCGGCAACAGAGGCCTCACCACATTGCCCGAAGACATTTTTGACGGCTTGACGGCGCTCGAGTCCTTGCTTTTGTTCTCCAACGGACTCACCGGACTGCCTGCCGATATTTTTGACGGCCTGGATAACCTTATGAATTTGGCACTGAGCAACAATCCGTTCACGGCGGGAACCGGTTTGCCCTCCGGCGTGTTTGACCCTGTGCTCGACACTCTGGGCGACATTGCCACCAGCAGCGTCGACGGTTTTGTTATCGACGACACCGTCCGCGCCGCCCATTTTGTCTGCTCCCGGAACGATTTCGCTGCCATTGCCACCTCCGCCGGTGTGAGCGATTGCCTCCTGGTAAGTGCGGCACAACTCGCCACCGCCATTTCGCTGGTGGACGCCACGTTGAGCGGCCTGACCCTGTCCGACGGCACCCTGGACCCGGCGTTTGACTCCACCACCACGGCCTATACCGTCGCGGTCGACAACAGCGTCGGCACGGTCACCGTGACGCCGACCGCCACCGACTCCGGAGCCACGATTACCGTCAACGGCGCCAGCGTCACCAGCGGCAGCGAAAGCGCCGATATTGTCCTGGAGATCGACACGCCGCTGGACATTGACATTATCGTCACCGCCGAAGACACCACCACCACGCTGACCTACACGGTCACCGCCACCCGTGCGGCGCTGCCCGCCATCTCCATCGCCGCCGGGACTTCCTCGGTGACCGAGGGCACGGCGGCCACCTTCACGCTGACGGCGGACACGGCTCCGGCGAGCGACCTGACCGTCCTGGTGACGGTGACGCAGGTGGGCGACTTCATTGCCGGCGTCGCGCCGACGTCGGTCACCATCGCCGCCACCACCACCGCCACCCTGACGGTGCCCACCACCGACGACGGCACTGACGAGGAGAACGGCAGCATCACCGCGACCGTGACCGCCGGCATCGACTACACGGTGGACGGCACCGCCGACAGCGCCAGTGTCGCGGTCGAGGATGACGACGCCTCGACCGACGCCACGTTGAGCGGCCTGAGCGTGTCCGACGGCATCCTGGACCCGGCGTTTGACTCCACCACCACGGCTTATACCGTCGCGCTCGCCAACAGCGTCGGCACGGTCACCGTGACGCCGACCGCCACCGACTCCAGAGCCACGATTACCGTCAACGGCGCCAGCGTCACCAGCGGCAGCGAAAGCGCCGATATTGTCCTGGAGATCGACACGCCGCTGGACATTGACATTATCGTCACCGCCGAAGACACCACCACCACGCTGACCTACACGGTCACCGCCACCCGTACGGCGCTGCCCGCCATCTCCATCGCCGCCGGGACTTCCTCGGTGACCGAGGGCACGGCGGCCACCTTCACGCTGACGGCGGACACGGCTCCGGCGAGCGACCTGACCGTCCTGGTGACGGTGACGCAGGCGGGCGACTTCATTGCCGGCGTCGCGCCGACGTCGGTCACCATCGCCGCCACCACCACCACCGCCACCCTGACGGTGCCCACCACCGACGACGGCACTGATGAGGAGAACGGCAGCATCACCGCGACCGTGACCGCCGGCATCGACTACACGGTGGACGGCACCGCCGACAGCGCCAGTGTCGCGGTCGAGGATGACGACGCCTCGACCGACGCCACGTTGAGCGGCCTGAGCGTGTCCGACGGCATCCTGAACCCGGCGTTTGACTCCACCACCACGGCCTATACCGTCGCGCTCGCCAACAGCGTCGGCACGGTCACCGTGACGCCGACCGCCACCGACTCCAGAGCCACGATTACCGTCAACGGCGCCAGCGTCACCAGCGGCAGCGAAAGCACCGATATTGTCCTGGAGATCGACACGCCGCTGGACATTGACATTATCGTCACCGCCGAAGACACCACCACCACGCTGACCTACACGGTCACCGCCACCCGTGCGGCGCTACCCGCCATCTCCATCGCCGCCGGGACTTCCTCGGTGACCGAGGGCACGGCGGCCACCTTCACGCTGACGGCGGACACGGCTCCGGCGAGCGACCTGACCGTCCTGGTGACGGTGACGCAGGCGGGCGACTTCATTGCCGGCGTCGCGCCGACGTCGGTCACCATCGCCGCCACCACCACCACCGCCACCCTGACGGTGCCCACCACCGACGACGGCACTGACGAGGCGAACGGCAGCATCACCGCGACCGTGACCGCCGGCACCGACTACACGGTGGACGGCACCGCCGACAGCGCCAGTGTCGCGGTCGAGGATGACGACGCCTCGACCGACGCCACGTTGAGCGGCCTGAGCGTGTCCGACGGCATCCTGGACCCGGCGTTTGACTCCACCACCACGGTCTATACCGTCGCGGTCGACGACAGCGTCGGCACGGTCACCGTGACGCCGACCGCCACCGACTCCGGAGCCACGATTACCGTCAACGGCGCCAGCGTCACCAGCGGCAGCGAAAGCGCCGATATTGTCCTGGAGATCGACACGCCGCTGGACATTGACATTATCGTCACCGCCGAAGACACCACCACGCTGACCTACACGGTCACCGCCACCCGTGCGGCGCTGCCCGCCATCTCCATCGCCGCCGGGACTTCCTCGGTGACCGAGGGCACGGCGGCCACCTTCACGCTGACGGCGGATACGGCTCCGGCGAGCGACCTGACCGTCCTGGTGACGGTGACGCAGGTGGGCGACTTCATTGCCGGCGTCGCGCCGACGTCGGTCACCATCGCCGCCACCACCACCACCGCGACCCTGACGGTGCCCACCACCGACGACGGCACTGACGAGGAGAACGGCAGCATCACCGCGACCGTGACCGCCGGCATCGACTACACGGTGGACGGCACCGCCGACAGCGCCAGTGTCGCGGTCGAGGATGACGACGCCTCGACCGACGCCACGTTGAGCGGCCTGAGCGTGTCCGACGGCATCCTGAACCCGGCGTTTGACTCCACCACCACGGCCTATACCGTCGCGCTCGCCAACAGCGTCGCCACGGTCACCGTGACGCCGACCGCCACCGACTCCGGAGCCACGATTACCGTCAACGGCGCCAGCGTCACCAGCGGCAGCGACAGCGCCGATATTGTCCTGGAGATCGACACGCCGCTGGACATTGACATTATCGTCACCGCCGAAGACACCACCACCACGCTGACCTACACGGTCACCGCCACCCGTGCGGCGCTGCCCGCCATCTCCATCGCCGCCGGGACTTCCTCGGTGACCGAGGGCACGGCGGCCACCTTCACGCTGACGGCGGACACGGCTCCGGCGAGCGACCTGACCGTCCTGGTGACGGTGACGCAGGCGGGCGACTTCATTGCCGGCGTCGCGCCGACGTCGGTCACCATCGCCGCCACCACCACCACCGCCACCCTGACGGTGCCCACCACCGACGACGGCACTGACGAGGAGAACGGCAGCATCACCGCGACCGTGACCGCCGGCACCGACTACACGGTGGACGGCACCGCCGACAGCGCCAGTGTCGCGGTCGAGGATGACGACGCCTCGACCGACGCCACGTTGAGCGGCCTGAGCGTGTCCGACGGCATCCTGGACCCGGCGTTTGACTCCACCACCACGGTCTATACCGTCGCGCTCGCCAACAGCGTCGGCACGGTCACCGTGACGCCGACCGCCACCGACTCCGGAGCCACGATTACCGTCAACGGCGCCAGCGTCACCAGCGGCAGCGAAAGCGCCGATATTGTCCTGGAGATCGACACGCCGCTGGACATTGACATTATCGTCACCGCCGAAGACACCACCACCACGCTGACCTACACGGTCACCGCCACCCGTGCGGCGCTGCCCGCCATCTCCATCGTCGCCGGGACTTCCTCGGTGACCGAGGGCACGGCGGCCACCTTCACGCTGACGGCGGACCCGGCTCCGGCGAGCGACCTGACCGTCCTGGTGACGGTGACGCAGGCGGGTGACTTCATTGACGGCGTCGCGCCGACATCGGTCACCATCGCCGCCACCACCACCACCGCCACCCTGACGGTGCCCACCACCGACGACGGCACTGACGAGGAGAACGGCAGCATCACCGCGACCGTGACCGCCGGCACCGACTACACGGTGGACGGCACCGCCGACAGCGCCAGTGTCGCGGTCGAGGATGACGACGCCTCGACCGACGCCACGTTGAGCGGCCTGAGCGTGTCCGACGGCGTCCTGAACCCGGCGTTTGACTCCACCACCACGGTCTATACCGTCGCGGTCGACGACAGCGTCGGCACGGTCACCGTGACGCCGACCGCCACCGACTCCAGAGCCACGATTACCGTCAACGGCGCCAGCGTCACCAGCGGCAGCGACAGCGCCGATATTGTCCTGGAGATCGACACGCCGCTGGACATTGACATTATCGTCACCGCCGAAGACACCACCACGCTGACCTACACGGTCACCGCCACCCGTGCGGCGCTGCCCGCCATCTCCATCGCCGCCGGGACTTCCTCGGTGACCGAGGGCACGGCGGCCACCTTCACGCTGACGGCGGACCCGGCTCCGGCGAGCGACCTGACCGTCCTGGTGACGGTGACGCAGGTGGGCGACTTCATTGCCGGCGTCGCGCCGACGTCGGTCACCATCGCCGCCACCACCACCACCGCCACCCTGACGGTGCCCACCACCGACGACGGCACTGACGAGGAGAACGGCAGCATCACCGCGACCGTGACCGCCGGCATCGACTACACGGTGGACGGCACCGCCGACAGCGCCAGTGTCGCGGTCGAGGATGACGACGCCTCGACCGACGCCACGTTGAGCGGCCTGAGCGTGTCCGACGGCATCCTGGACCCGGCGTTTGACTCCACCACCACGGTCTATACCGTCGCGCTCGCCAACAGCGTCGGCACGGTCACCGTGACGCCGACCGCCACCGACTCCGGAGCCACGATTACCGTCAACGGCGCCAGCGTCACCAGCGGCAGCGACAGCGCCGATATTGTCCTGGAGATCGACACGCCGCTGGACATTGACATTATCGTCACCGCCGAAGACACCACCACGCTGACCTACACGGTCACCGCCACCCGTGCGGCGCTGCCCGCCATCTCCATCGCCGCCGGGACTTCCTCGGTGACCGAGGGCACGGCGGCCACCTTCACGCTGACGGCGAACCCGGCTCCGGCGAGCGACCTGACCGTCCTGGTGACAGTGACGCAGGCGGGCGACTTCATTGCCGGCGTCGCGCCGACGTCGGTCACCATCGCCGCCACCACCACCACCGCCACCCTGACGGTGCCCACCACCGACGACGGCACTGACGAGGAGAACGGCAGCATCACCGCGACCGTGACCGCCGGCATCGACTACACGGTGGACGGCACCGCCGACGGCGCCAGTGTCGCGGTCGAGGATGACGACGCCTCGACCGACGCCACGTTGAGCGGCCTGAGCGTGTCCGACGGCATCCTGGACCCGGCGTTTGACTCCACCACCACGGCTTATACCGTCGCGCTCGCCAACAGCGTCGGCACGGTCACCGTGACGCCGACCGCCACCGACTCCAGAGCCACGATTACCGTCAACGGCGCCAGCGTCACCAGCGGCAGCGAAAGCGCCGATATTGTCCTGGAGATCGACACGCCGCTGGACATTGACATTATCGTCACCGCCGAAGACACCACCACCACGCTGACCTACACGGTCACCGCCACCCGTGCGGCGCTGCCCGCCATCTCCATCGCCGCCGGGACTTCCTCGGTGACCGAGGGCACGGCGGCCACCTTCACGCTGACGGCGGACACGGCTCCGGCGAGCGACCTGACCGTCCTGGTGACGGTGACGCAGGCGGGCGACTTCATTGCCGGCGTCGCGCCGACGTCGGTCACCATCGCCGCCACCACCACCACCGCCACCCTGACGGTGCCCACCACCGACGACGGCACTGACGAGGAGAACGGCAGCATCACCGCGACCGTGACCGCCGGCACCGACTACACGGTGGACGGCACCGCCGACAGCGCCAGTGTCGCGGTCGAGGATGACGACGCCTCGACCGACGCCACGTTGAGCGGCCTGAGCGTGTCCGACGGCACCCTGGACCCGGCGTTTGACTCCACCACCACGGCTTATACCGTCGCGCTCGCCAACAGCGTCGGCACGGTCACCGTGACGCCGACCGCCACCGACTCCGGAGCCACGATTACCGTCAACGGCGCCAGCGTCACCAGCGGCAGCGAAAGCGCCGATATTGTCCTGGAGATCGACACGCCGCTGGACATTGACATTATCGTCACCGCCGAAGACACCACCACCACGCTGACCTACACGGTCACCGCCACCCGTGCGGCGCTGCCCGCCATCTCCATCGCCGCCGGGACTTCCTCGGTGACCGAGGGCACGGCGGCCACCTTCACGCTGACGGCGGACACGGCTCCGGCGAGCGACCTGACCGTCCTGGTGACGGTGACGCAGGTGGGCGACTTCATTGCCGGCGTCGCGCCGACGTCGGTCACCATCGCCGCCACCACCACCACCGCCACCCTGACGGTGCCCACCACCGACGACGGCACTGACGAGGAGAACGGCAGCATCACCGCGACCGTGACCGCCGGCACCGACTACACGGTGGACGGCACCGCCGACAGCGCCAGTGTCGCGGTCGAGGATGACGACGCCTCGACCGACGCCACGTTGAGCGGCCTGAGCGTGTCCGACGGCATCCTGAACCCGGCGTTTGACTCCACCACCACGGCTTATACCGTCGCGCTCGCCAACAGCGTCGGCACGGTCACCGTGACGCCGACCGCCACCGACTCCGGAGCCACGATTACCGTCAACGGCGCCAGCGTCACCAGCGGCAGCGAAAGCGCCGATATTGTCCTGGAGATCGACACGCCGCTGGACATTGACATTATCGTCACCGCCGAAGACACCACCACCACGCTGACCTACACGGTCACCGCCACCCGTGCGGCGCTGCCCGCCATCTCCATCGCCGCCGGGACTTCCTCGGTGACCGAGGGCACGGCGGCCACCTTCACGCTGACGGCGGACACGGCTCCGGCGAGCGACCTGACCGTCCTGGTGACGGTGACGCAGGTGGGCGACTTCATTGCCGGCGTCGCGCCGACGTCGGTCACCATCGCCGCCACCACCACCACCGCCACCCTGACGGTGCCCACCACCGACGACGGCACTGACGAGGAGAACGGCAGCATCACCGCGACCGTGACCGCCGGCATCGACTACACGGTGGACGGCACCGCCGACAGCGCCAGTGTCGCGGTCGAGGATGACGACGCCTCGACCGACGCCACGTTGAGCGGCCTGAGCGTGTCCGACGGCATCCTGAACCCGGCGTTTGACTCCACCACCACGGCCTATACCGTCGCGCTCGCCAACAGCGTCGGCACGGTCACCGTGACGCCGACCGCCACCGACTCCAGAGCCACGATTACCGTCAACGGCGCCAGCGTCACCAGCGGCAGCGAAAGCGCCGATATTGTCCTGGAGATCGACACGCCGCTGGACATTGACATTATCGTCACCGCCGAAGACACCACCACCACGCTGACCTACACGGTCACCGCCACCCGTGCGGCGCTGCCCGCCATCTCCATCGCCGCCGGGACTTCCTCGGTGACCGAGGGCACGGCGGCCACCTTCACGCTGACGGCGGACCCGGCTCCGGCGAGCGACCTGACCGTCCTGGTGACGGTGACGCAGGTGGGCGACTTCATTGCCGGCGTCGCGCCGACGTCGGTCACCATCGCCGCCACCACCACCACCGCCACCCTGACGGTGCCCACCACCGACGACGGCACTGACGAGGAGAACGGCAGCATCACCGCGACCGTGACCGCCGGCATCGACTACACGGTGGACGGCACCGCCGACGGCGCCAGTGTCGCGGTCGAGGATGACGACGCCTCGACCGACGCCACGTTGAGCGGCCTGAGCGTGTCCGACGGCATCCTGAACCCGGCGTTTGACTCCACCACCACGGCTTATACCGTCGCGCTCGCCAACAGCGTCGGCACGGTCACCGTGACGCCGACCGCCACCGACTCCGGAGCCACGATTACCGTCAACGGCGCCAGCGTCACCAGCGGCAGCGACAGCGCCGATATTGTCCTGGAGATCGACACGCCGCTGGACATTGACATTATCGTCACCGCCGAAGACACCACCACCACGCTGACCTACACGGTCACCGCCACCCGTGCGGCGCTGCCCGCCATCTCCATCGCCGCCGGGACTTCCTCGGTGACCGAGGGCACGGCGGCCACCTTCACGCTGACGGCGGACACGGCTCCGGCGAGCGACCTGACCGTCCTGGTGACGGTGACGCAGGTGGGCGACTTCATTGCCGGCGTCGCGCCGACGTCGGTCACCATCGCCGCCACCACCACCACCGCCACCCTGACGGTGCCCACCACCGACGACGGCACTGACGAGGAGAACGGCAGCATCACCGCGACCGTGACCGCCGGCACCGACTACACGGTGGACGGCACCGCCGACAGCGCCAGTGTCGCGGTCGAGGATGACGACGCCTCGACCGACGCCACGTTGAGCGGCCTGAGCGTGTCCGACGGCATCCTGAACCCGGCGTTTGACTCCACCACCACGGCTTATACCGTCGCGCTCGCCAACAGCGTCGGCACGGTCACCGTGACGCCGACCGCCACCGACTCCGGAGCCACGATTACCGTCAACGGCGCCAGCGTCACCAGCGGCAGCGAAAGCGCCGATATTGTCCTGGAGATCGACACGCCGCTGGACATTGACATTATCGTCACCGCCGAAGACACCACCACCACGCTGACCTACACGGTCACCGCCACCCGTGCGGCGCTGCCCGCCATCTCCATCGCCGCCGGGACTTCCTCGGTGACCGAGGGCACGGCGGCCACCTTCACGCTGACGGCGGACACGGCTCCGGCGAGCGACCTGACCGTCCTGGTGACGGTGACGCAGGTGGGCGACTTCATTGCCGGCGTCGCGCCGACGTCGGTCACCATCGCCGCCACCACCACCACCGCCACCCTGACGGTGCCCACCACCGACGACGGCACTGACGAGGAGAACGGCAGCATCACCGCGACCGTGACCGCCGGCACCGACTACACGGTGGACACCACCGCCGACAGCGCCAGTGTCGCGGTCGAGGATGACGACGCCTCGACCGACGCCACGTTGAGCGGCCTGAGCGTGTCCGACGGCATCCTGACCCCGGCGTTTGACTCCACCACCACGGCCTATACCGTCGCGCTCGCCAACAGCGTCGGCACGGTCACCGTGACGCCGACCGCCACCGACTCCAGAGCCACGATTACCGTCAACGGCGCCAGCGTCACCAGCGGCAGCGAAAGCGCCGATATTGTCCTGGAGATCGACACGCCGCTGGACATTGACATTATCGTCACCGCCGAAGACACCACCACCACGCTGACCTACACGGTCACCGCCACCCGTGCGGCGCTGCCCGCCATCTCCATCGCCGCCGGGACTTCCTCGGTGACCGAGGGCACGGCGGCCACCTTCACGCTGACGGCGGACCCGGCTCCGGCGAGCGACCTGACCGTCCTGGTGACAGTGACGCAGGCGGGCGACTTCATTGCCGGCGTCGCGCCGACGTCGGTCACCATCGCCGCCACCACCACCACCGCCACCCTGACGGTGCCCACCACCGACGACGGCACTGACGAGGAGAACGGCAGCATCACCGCGACCGTGACCGCCGGCACCGACTACACGGTGGACGGCACCGCCGACAGCGCCAGTGTCGCGGTCGAGGATGACGACGCCTCGACCGACGCCACGTTGAGCGGCCTGAGCGTGTCCGACGGCATCCTGGACCCGGCGTTTGACTCCACCACCACGGCCTATACCGTCGCGCTCGACGACAGCGTCGGCACGGTCACCGTGACGCCGACCGCCACCGACTCCGGAGCCACGATTACCGTCAACGGCGCCAGCGTCACCAGCGGCAGCGAAAGCGCCGATATTGTCCTGGAGATCGACACGCCGCTGGACATTGACATTATCGTCACCGCCGAAGACACCACCACCACGCTGACCTACACGGTCACCGCCACCCGTGCGGCGCTGCCCGCCATCTCCATCGCCGCCGGGACTTCCTCGGTGACCGAGGGCACGGCGGCCACCTTCACGCTGACGGCGGACACGGCTCCGGAGAGCGACCTGACCGTCCTGGTGACGGTGACGCAGGTGGGCGACTTCATTGCCGGCGTCGCGCCGACGTCGGTCACCATCGCCGCCACCACCACCACCGCCACCCTGACGGTGCCCACCACCGACGACGGCACTGACGAGGAGAACGGCAGCATCACCGCGACCGTGACCGCCGGCACCGACTACACGGTGGACGGCACCGCCGACAGCGCCAGTGTCGCGGTCGAGGATGACGACGCCTCGACCGACGCCACGTTGAGCGGCCTGAGCGTGTCCGACGGCATCCTGACCCCGGCGTTTGACTCCACCACCACGGCCTATACCGTCGCGCTCGCCAACAGCGTCGGCACGGTCACCGTGACGCCGACCGCCACCGACTCCGGAGCCACGATTACCGTCAACGGCGCCAGCGTCACCAGCGGCAGCGAAAGCGCCGATATTGTCCTGGAGATCGACACGCCGCTGGACATTGACATTATCGTCACCGCCGAAGACACCACCACCACGCTGACCTACACGGTCACCGCCACCCGTGCGGCGCTGCCCGCCATCTCCATCGCCGCCGGGACTTCCTCGGTGACCGAGGGCACGGCGGCCACCTTCACGCTGACGGCGGACACGGCTCCGGCGAGCGACCTGACCGTCCTGGTGACGGTGACGCAGGTGGGCGACTTCATTGCCGGCGTCGCGCCGACGTCGGTCACCATCGCCGCCACCACCACCACCGCCACCCTGACGGTGCCCACCACCGACGACGGCACTGACGAGGAGAACGGCAGCATCACCGCGACCGTGACCGCCGGCATCGACTACACGGTGGACGGCACCGCCGACAGCGCCAGTGTCGCGGTCGAGGATGACGACGCCTCGACCGACGCCACGTTGAGCGGCCTGAGCGTGTCCGACGGCATCCTGGACCCGGCGTTTGACTCCACCACCACGGTCTATACCGTCGCGCTCGCCAACAGCGTCGGCACGGTCACCGTGACGCCGACCGCCACCGACTCCAGAGCCACGATTACCGTCAACGGCGCCAGCGTCACCAGCGGCAGTGAAAGCGCCGATATTGTCCTGGAGATCGACACGCCGCTGGACATTGACATTATCGTCACCGCCGAAGACACCACCACCACGCTGACCTACACGGTCACCGCCACCCGTGCGGCGCTGCCCGCCATCTCCATCGCCGCCGGGACTTCCTCGGTGACCGAGGGCACGGCGGCCACCTTCACGCTGACGGCGGACACGGCTCCGGTGAGCGACCTGACCGTCCTGGTGACGGTGACGCAGGTGGGCGACTTCATTGCCGGCGTCGCGCCGACGTCGGTCACCATCGCCGCCACCACCACCACCGCCACCCTGACGGTGCCCACCACCGACGACGGCACTGACGAGGAGAACGGCAGCATCACCGCGACCGTGACCGCCGGCACCGACTACACGGTGGACACCACCGCCGACAGCGCCAGTGTCGCGGTCGAGGATGACGACGCCTCGACCGACGCCACGTTGAGCGGCCTGAGCGTGTCCGACGGCATCCTGGACCCGGCGTTTGACTCCACCACCACGGCTTATACCGTCGCGCTCGCCAACAGCGTCGGCACGGTCACCGTGACGCCGACCGCCACCGACTCCGGAGCCACGATTACCGTCAACGGCGCCAGCGTCACCAGCGGCAGCGACAGCGCCGATATTGTCCTGGAGATCGACACGCCGCTGGACATTGACATTATCGTCACCGCCGAAGACACCACCACCACGCTGACCTACACGGTCACCGCCACCCGTGCGGCGCTGCCCGCCATCTCCATCGCCGCCGGGACTTCCTCGGTGACCGAGGGCACGGCGGCCACCTTCACGCTGACGGCGGACACGGCTCCGGCGAGCGACCTGACCGTCCTGGTGACGGTGACGCAGGTGGGCGACTTCATTGCCGGCGTCGCGCCGACGTCGGTCACCATCGCCGCCACCACCACCACCGCCACCCTGACGGTGCCCACCACCGACGACGGCACTGACGAGGAGAACGGCAGCATCACCGCGACCGTGACCGCCGGCACCGACTACACGGTGGACGGCACCGCCGACAGCGCCAGTGTCGCGGTCGAGGATGACGACGCCTCGACCGACGCCACGTTGAGCGGCCTGAGCGTGTCCGACGGCATCCTGAACCCGGCGTTTGACTCCACCACCACGGCTTATACCGTCGCGCTCGCCAACAGCGTCGGCACGGTCACCGTGACGCCGACCGCCACCGACTCCGGAGCCACGATTACCGTCAACGGCGCCAGCGTCACCAGCGGCAGCGAAAGCGCCGATATTGTCCTGGAGATCGACACGCCGCTGGACATTGACATTATCGTCACCGCCGAAGACACCACCACCACGCTGACCTACACGGTCACCGCCACCCGTGCGGCGCTGCCCGCCATCTCCATCGCCGCCGGGACTTCCTCGGTGACCGAGGGCACGGCGGCCACCTTCACGCTGACGGCGGACACGGCTCCGGCGAGCGACCTGACCGTCCTGGTGACGGTGACGCAGGTGGGCGACTTCATTGCCGGCGTCGCGCCGACGTCGGTCACCATCGCCGCCACCACCACCACCGCCACCCTGACGGTGCCCACCACCGACGACGGCACTGACGAGGAGAACGGCAGCATCACCGCGACCGTGACCGCCGGCACCGACTACACGGTGGACACCACCGCCGACAGCGCCAGTGTCGCGGTCGAGGATGACGACGCCTCGACCGACGCCACGTTGAGCGGCCTGAGCGTGTCCGACGGCATCCTGACCCCGGCGTTTGACTCCACCACCACGGCCTATACCGTCGCGCTCGCCAACAGCGTCGGCACGGTCACCGTGACGCCGACCGCCACCGACTCCAGAGCCACGATTACCGTCAACGGCGCCAGCGTCACCAGCGGCAGCGAAAGCGCCGATATTGTCCTGGAGATCGACACGCCGCTGGACATTGACATTATCGTCACCGCCGAAGACACCACCACCACGCTGACCTACACGGTCACCGCCACCCGTGCGGCGCTGCCCGCCATCTCCATCGCCGCCGGGACTTCCTCGGTGACCGAGGGCACGGCGGCCACCTTCACGCTGACGGCGGACCCGGCTCCGGCGAGCGACCTGACCGTCCTGGTGACAGTGACGCAGGCGGGCGACTTCATTGACGGCGTCGCGCCGACGTCGGTCACCATCGCCGCCACCACCACCACCGCCACCCTGACGGTGCCCACCACCGACGACGGCACTGACGAGCCGAACGGCAGCATCACCGCGACCGTGACCGCCGGCACCGACTACACGGTGGACGGCACCGCCGACAGCGCCAGTGTCGCGGTCGAGGATGACGACGCCTCGACCGACGCCACGTTGAGCGGCCTGAGCGTGTCCGACGGCACCCTGGACCCGGCGTTTGACTCCACCACCACGGCCTATACCGTCGCGCTCGCCAACAGCGTCGGCACGGTCACCGTGACGCCGACCGCCACCGACTCCGGAGCCACGATTACCGTCAACGGCGCCAGCGTCACCAGCGGCAGCGAAAGCGCCGATATTGTCCTGGAGATCGACACGCCGCTGGACATTGACATTATCGTCACCGCCGAAGACACCACCACCACGCTGACCTACACGGTCACCGCCACCCGTGCGGCGCTGCCCGCCATCTCCATCGCCGCCGGGACTTCCTCGGTGACCGAGGGCACGGCGGCCACCTTCACGCTGACGGCGGACCCGGCTCCGGCGAGCGACCTGACCGTCCTGGTGACGGTGACGCAGGCGGGCGACTTCATTGCCGGCGTCGCGCCGACGTCGGTCACCATCGCCGCCACCACCACCACCGCCACCCTGACGGTGCCCACCACCGACGACGGCACTGATGAGGAGAACGGCAGCATCACCGCGACCGTGACCGCCGGCACCGACTACACGGTGGACGGCACCGCCGACAGCGCCAGTGTCGCGGTCGAGGATGACGACGCCTCGACCGACGCCACGTTGAGCGGCCTGAGCGTGTCCGACGGCATCCTGAACCCGGCGTTTGACTCCACCACCACGGTCTATACCGTCGCGGTTGACGACAGCGTCGGCACGGTCACCGTGACGCCGACCGCCACCGACTCCAGAGCCACGATTACCGTCAACGGCGCCAGCGTCACCAGCGGCAGCGAAAGCGCCGATATTGTCCTGGAGATCGACACGCCGCTGGACATTGACATTATCGTCACCGCCGAAGACACCACCACCACGCTGACCTACACGGTCACCGCCACCCGTACGGCGCTGCCCGCCATCTCCATCGCCGCCGGGACTTCCTCGGTGACCGAGGGCACGGCGGCCACCTTCACGCTGACGGCGGACACGGCTCCGGCGAGCGACCTGACCGTCCTGGTGACGGTGACGCAGGCGGGCGACTTCATTGCCGGCGTCGCGCCGACATCGGTCACCATCGCCGCCACCACCACCACCGCCACCCTGACGGTGCCCACCACCGACGACGGCACTGATGAGGAGAACGGCAGCATCACCGCGACCGTGACCGCCGGCATCGACTACACGGTGGACGGCACCGCCGACAGCGCCAGTGTCGCGGTCGAGGATGACGACGCCTCGACCGACGCCACGTTGAGCGGCCTGAGCGTGTCCGACGGCATCCTGAACCCGGCGTTTGACTCCACCACCACGGCCTATACCGTCGCGCTCGCCAACAGCGTCGGCACGGTCACCGTGACGCCGACCGCCACCGACTCCAGAGCCACGATTACCGTCAACGGCGCCAGCGTCACCAGCGGCAGCGCCAGCAGCCCCATTGCACTGGCGTTTGGCGAGAACCGGATCGAGATTGAGGTAACGGCGGCGGACGGCAGCACGACCAGGACGTACACGCTGACGGTGGTGCGCGCGGATGGCGCGCCGCAGACCGTGCAGTTGAATGAGGGTGTCTTGCCGCGGGTATTCTCGAGACTGGCGGACGTCGGCAATGGCTTGATAGCCGGGCGGCTGAGCGCGGGCGCCGGGTCGCTCGGCGGCGTGGTCGGCAGTACACCGGATGGCGTCGGCGAGTCAGCATCCGGCTTGAGTATGATGGAGCAGTTGGAGCAATGGCTGTCCAGCGATGCGGCCGAGCTCGAGCTGAGCCGGCGGTTGCGGCAGTTGGACACGTTTGATCTGCGCGACTTGATTGATGACCTGGCGTTCTCGGCCGACGGCGAGCGGGTTGGCATGCCCACCAGTTCGCTGTACGGCATCGGCAACTACAGCCACCTGGCGGGCGACGAGGACGGGGTGAATTGGAACGGCGATCTGTACAGCGGGCTGGTGGGCATCGACACGCGGCTGCGTGATGACGTGCTGGTGGGGGTATTGCTGTCGTATACCGAAGGCGAGTTCGAGTATACCGACGCGGCCATCGAGGGCGGGGGCAAGTACGATCTGAATGTCAGCAGCGTGAACCCGTACATCGGCTGGTCGCCGTCGGATGATCTGGATTTATGGGCGAGTGTGGGCTACGGCGTCGGCGAGGTCGAGCTGGACGACAGCGACGGCCCGCGCAGCAGCGATCTGAATGTCGGCTCGATCAGTGTGGCGGCGAACGGTCGATTGCATGCGTCGGGTGCGGTGTCAGAGGGTGGCCGCAACGAGCTGCGGCTGCGCGGCGATGCGACGCTGTCGCAGGTGAGTTTTGATCTGAGCACCGACGGTTTTGGGGATGTATCGAGCCATCGCTTGCGGATGATCCTGGAGGCGAGCCATACCCGCAACACCGAGTCGGGCGGCAGCCTGCGCGGCACCGGTGAGATCGGCCTGCGGCATGACGGCGGCGACGGCCAGAGCGGTCAGGGAATGGAGGTGGGCGTCGGCCTCGAGTGGCGTGATGCGACGCGCGGTCTGACGCTATCGGGCCGCACCCGGCTGCTGGCGCTGGCGGACTACGAAGAATGGGGCATCAGCGGTGGGCTGCGGCTGGCGCCGGGGCAGGGCGGTCGCGGGCTGTCGTTCAGCCTGTCGCCGAGCTACGGCCGGGACAGCAGCGGCGTCAAGCAATTGTGGGATCGCGGCGCGTCGGATGTAGCGACGTCGAACCGGTCGGCGGCGCTGCGGATGGACGGCGAGGTAGGCTACGGCCTGTGGCTGCTGGGCGGCACGGTGCGCCCGTATCTGGGTGCGTCGCTACTGGAAGGCGGCGGCCGCACGCAGCGACTGGGTGCCAGTTTTGATTTGGGCCACGGCGTCAAGCTGGAACTAAAAGGCAGCCGCCGCGAACGAACCGACGCCGACGCCGATCACCGCATCGAGTTGCAGTGGCAATGGACCTGGTAGCCGCCGCCTGCGGCGGGAAATCCGCCTGCGGCGGGAATTAGGAATTAGGAATTAGGAATTAGGAATGATCAGGGGGTTTGCTGACCGAGGTGATAGCCCGGTTTGACGGAGTTACCGGCGACATTCCTGATTCTTGACTCCTAATCCTCAATTCCCAATCCCCAGTCCCCAATTTCCAATCCTTAATTCCTAATTCCTAATTCCCGCCGCAGGCGGCATTCCTAATTCCTAATTCCTAATTCCTAATTCCTAATTCCCGCCGCAGGCGGATTTCCTGCCTGCGGAGCAAATAAACACAGGCGGGAATGCCTGTGCTCCGTTAGTATCGCCGCCGGGCATTCGATGGTAAGCTCAGCTGGTCTGTTATCGATAGACCGCAAAACCCGCCCCGACCGCCCGAGCGTATGACCAGAACCGCGCGCCATCCCGCCGTTATCGGGCTCGCCCCGAACGGCGCCAGCAAACAAAAGTGCGACCATCCGGCGATTCCGCTGAGCAAGCGTGAGCTGGTGGCAACCGCTGTCGAGGCCTGCGCCGCCGGCGTTACGCTGCTGCATCTGCATATCCGAACGGCCACCGGCGCGCACAGCCTTGACCCCGATATCTATGTCGATACGATGCGCGCCATCCGGCGGGCGGTGGGCGATCAACTGGTGATTCAGGCGACCACCGAGTCGATGGGCCTGTACTCGCCGCCGCAGCAGATTGCGGCAGTCAAGGCAATGCACCCGGAGGCGGTGACGGTGGCGCTGCGCGAGCTGGCGCCCGATGCCGCGTCCGAGAGCCGGGCGGCGGCGTTTTTCCACTGGCTGGCGGCGGAAAACATTCTGGCGCAGGTGATTGTCTATGCGCCGGCGGAGCTGGCGCATTATTATCACTTATTGCAGCGCGGGCTTATTCCGGCGCACGGCCATAGTCTTTTATTTGTGCTCGGGCGATACCCGGCGGCGCCTGCGGGCGCCGATCTGCTGGCCGGGTTTGTCGACCGGTGGCAGGCCAATGCAGACTGGATGGTGTGCGGTTTTGGCGCGCACGAATATCACCACCTCGAACGCGCCGTCGACACCGGCGGCCATATCCGGGTCGGGTTTGAAAACAGCCTGGTGACCCGCGACGGCAAAATGGCCGGGTCGAATCTGGATCTGATCCGGCAAGCCAAAGCCCTGCTGGCCGACCGCGACCGGCCGCTCGCCGATAGCCGGCAGACGCGCCGGATGCTGGGCGCCGTTGATGCCTGAGCGTAAACATCGGCGCACCCGTTGCGGTCGGTGCCGCGCCGTCTGCCGGTTGCCCCACCCGGTGGGCTGGTGCGCTATGATACGCGCTCGACCAACCCACGACTGCCGACTATGTGCGCACCGATTCGACGAGGGCCTGTATGACATCATCAAGCCGTTTGCAGCCGACTGAAATCGCGCCGGTGGCCACCGGGGGGGCGGGTCAGCCGCGGTTCAAGCCGCCGAAAATGAGCGACGCCGGAATTGAGTCGATTTATCAGGTGGCGGCGCACAACCAGTATGGCGAGGAGAAAACCATCAATATCGTTGGCGAGCTGCCGCTGACGATCAAGGTGGACGGCCAGGAGCTGGTCACGTTGATGACGCTGGGCACGCACCCGGAAAAACTGGCGCTGGGCTACCTGCGCAACCAGGCGTTGTTTGACTCGCCGGCCGAGATCGATTCGATTCGGGTTGACTGGGAGCGCGAGCTGGCCGAGGTGACGACGGTGGCCGGCGAGGGGGTGCCGGGCTTTAGTGCGCTCAAGCGCACCGTGACCACCGGCTGCGGGCAGGGCACGATTCTCAGCTGTACGCTGGATAAATTATACGACCACCGACTGCCGGATATTCGCATCCGGCAATCCGACATCTATACCGTGCTCAAAAACGTCGCGCCGTACAACAAGGCGTACCGCGCCGCCGGCTCGGTGCACAGCTGCGGCCTGTGTCAGGGGGAGGGGGGCGACGTGCTGGTGTTTATCGAGGACGTGGGGCGGCACAACGCGATGGACGCGATTGCCGGTGAGATGTGGCTGCAGGGCATGAGCGGGCACGACAAAATCCTGTATTCCACCGGCCGGCTGACCTCTGAAATCGTCATGAAGGCGGCGCTGATGGGGATCCCGGCGCTGGTGTCACGCAACGGCTCGACCCACATGGGGTTCGAGCTGGCCGAAGAGCTGGGGGTGACGCTGATTGCACGCGCCAAGAGCCGGCAATTCGTCGCCCTGAATGCCAAAAACCTCGAGTTCGACCAGCCGCCGCCGCGCTAACGCGCCCGGCTGAGTGAAATCGCCGGGCCGCTCGCCCGGTGCAACCGGCTTACCGGCCGCTCGCCGTTCGGTGTCCGCGTGCTTACACGCTCAGCAGCGGCGCAATCACCAGGCTGACAATCGCCATCACGTTGATCAGAATATTCATCGATGGGCCGGACGTGTCCTTGAACGGGTCGCCGACCGTGTCGCCGACCACCGTGGCGGCGTGCACCGCGGAGCCCTTGCCGCCGAGGTTGCCTTTCTCGACATATTTCTTGGCGTTATCCCACGCGCCGCCGGCGTTCGCCATCGTCAGCGCCATCAGCACACAGCCGAGCAGCGCCCCGGTCAGCATGCCGCCCAGCGCCGTCGCGCCGAGGCCGAAGCCGACCACGGCGGGGGCGGCCACCGCCAGCACGCCGGGCGGTATCATGCGGTGCAGCGCCGCGCGGGTGGCGATGTCGATGCAGCGCGACGAGTCCGGCTCGGCTTCGCCGGCCATCAGGCCGGGGATTTCTTTGAACTGGCGGCGGATTTCATGCACCATCTCGAACGCGGCCACGCCGACCGCTTTCATCGTCATGCTGGACACCAGGAACGGGAAGATGCCGCCGAGGAACATGCCGGCGAGCACTTTCGGGTCGTTGATCCGGAGTGTGAAGCCCGGGTTCAGCGAGGTCACGGTTTCGATAAAGGCGGAAATGATGGCCAGCGCCGCCAGCGCCGCCGCGCCGATGGCAAAGCCTTTGCCAATCGCGGCGGTGGTGTTGCCGAGCTCATCCAGCGAATCGGTTATCTCACGCACCTCGTCGCCGAGCCCGGCCATTTCGGCAATCCCGCCGGCGTTGTCGGCCACCGGCCCGTAAGCGTCGATCGCCATCGTGATGCCGACCGTGGCGAGCATGCCGACGGCGGCCATGCCGACCCCGTACAGGCCGGCCAGCGCGCTGGAAATGAGAATAATGGCGGCGATGATCAGCAGCGGTACGACGACCGATTCCATGCCCACCGCCAGGCCGGCGACCAGCACCGTGGCGGGGCCGGTTTCGCCGCTTTTGGCGATGTCGCGCACCGGTTTGCCGCCGGTGTAGTATTCGGTAATCAGGCCGATGCCGATGCCGCCGAGGGCGCCGGCCAGCACCGCCCCCCAGACCTGCCACGGCACGCCCATCAATACGATCTGGATCAGGGCGGCGACGATGAAAATCAACGTCGCGCCGATGGTGCCGATGCGCAGCGCCAGCTCGGGCGCGCGGCGGCTGTTGGCCTTGACCAGCAGGATGCCGCCGAACGAGCACAGCAGCCCCAGACAGGACAGCGCCAGCGGCAGAAACATCAGCGTCGCCTGGCCGCCCAGCGCCGCGCTGGCGGCCACCGGCAGCGTCGCGGCGATCGCGATTGAGGCGATCATCGCGCCGCAGTAGGATTCGAAGATATCCGAACCCATGCCGGCCACGTCGCCGACGTTGTCACCGACGTTGTCGGCAATCACGCCGGGGTTGCGCGGGTCGTCTTCGGGGATGCCGGCTTCGAGCTTGCCGACCAGGTCGGCGCCGACGTCGGCGCTCTTGGTGAAGATGCCGCCGCCGACGCGCGAGAACAGCGCCACTGATGAGGCGCCCATGCCAAAGCCGTGAATCACATGCACGGTCTGCGGGTCACGGCCAAACAGCCAGTACAGGAAGCCGAGGCCGAGCAGCCCCATCGAGGCGACGCACAGCCCCATCACCGAGCCGCCCAGAAACGCGACCGACAGCGCGGCCGGGGCGCCCGATTGCTGCGCCGCAGTGGTGGTGCGCACATTGGCGCGGGTGGCGGCGACCATGCCGATATAGCCGGCGCTGGCCGAGCACAGCGCGCCGACCAGAAACGCCAGCATGGTCGGCGCCCCCAGGTCGGAGAGCAGCAGCAGCACGGCAACCACGGCAATGAAGACGCCGAGATAGGTGTATTCGCGGCGCATAAACACCATCGCGCCGTCGTGGATCAGGCGGCCAATCTGTACGACTTTGTCGTTACCGGCGGGGAAGCGGATGATGGCGCGATAGATGGCGGCGGTTGCAAGCAGACCGATCAGGCCAAAAATCAACGGCAATAGATGAGCAAAAGGCATGGTACGCAGACTCCGGAAAGGGCAATGAAGGGTAAACAGGAAATTTACAGTGCAAGACAATAAAACGGACGGACGCACAACGACAGCCGATGGACCGACCACGACAGCGACGCCACGGGCAGCCGGTGGCTCATTTTTCGGTGCCGGTCGGCAAGCGCCTGCGTACTGCCGGCGTCTTTCGCTGCGCGCGCACGGCGTCTGGCCGGCGGTGCGTGTCGGTGGGTCCGGCGCCGGCGCGCGGGTGGGCGCGATCGTAGACCCCGGCCAGGTGCTGGTAGTCCAAATGGGTGTAGATCTGCGTGGTCGAGATGTCGGCGTGGCCGAGCATTTCCTGAACCGCGCGCAAATCGCCGCTGGATTGCAGTACGTGGCTGGCAAAAGAATGCCGCAGCATATGCGGGTGCAGGCGTTGGCCGAGGGCCTTTTCCCGCCCCCAGTGATGCAGCCGAAACTGGATGCCGCGCACGCTCAGGCGGGTGCCGCTGCGATTGACGAACAGTGCCCGCGTCGGCGCGGCGGCGAGTCGGCTGCGGTGCGGCAGCCATCGATCACAGGCCAGCAGGGCCTTGCTGCCGACCGGGACGAGGCGCTGCTTGTTGCCCTTGCCGAGCACCGCCACCAGCATTTGCCGCCGGTCGATGCTGTCGATATCGAGCGCCGCCAGCTCGGATACCCGCAGCCCGGAAGAATAAAACAGCTCCAGCATCGCATGGTCGCGGCAGGCGGTCGGGCTGTTGTCGTGCTGCTCGAGCAGAGTGGAAATGTCATCCACACTCAGCGTTTTGGGCAGCGTCGGGCGGGGCTTGGGCGCCCGGATGGTGGCAAACGGGTTGTTTTCCGCCTGTTCCGATTGCCGGAGAAAATCAAAAAACATCCGGCAGCAGGACAGCGTCCGTTGAATGCTGGTGGCCGCCAGCTTTTGCTGGCGCAGGTGCACGGCAAATTGCCGGCCCCGGTTGACGTCGAGCTCGGCCCAATGGCGGAGGCGGTTATCGACCGCATAGGCGCGCAGCTTGTCGAGGTCGCGCCGATAGGCGCTGACCGTGTGTGGGGAGCGCCGCCGTTCGCGCGCAAGATAGTGCACAAATTGCGCCACCGGGGCGGCCAGATTATCGTGGGTTGGGTTCATGCTGATGCGCTTCAGCGGCGGTTTGCCGCTTGCGCGGCACGCCGTTTGCAGTCGGCTCTAGGCGGCCATGCCGGCGCGTTCGGGTTGCAGATAGGCGCCGATGATCTGGCCCAGTCGATCCAGTATCGCGACCCCGATGCCGGGGGTAAACCGCTGCACGTCGGCATCACCCAACACCATCACGCCCTGTATCTGCCGCTCAAACGCCAGCGGGATAAACGCACAGGAGGCGACCGCGCCGGCGCTGGCGGGAAACAGCGTCGCCATCAGCGTGGGCGCCACCCGGTCATCACACACGCTGTTCAGGTGTATCACGCGCTGTTGCAGCGCGTTGTAATCGAGCTCCGCTGCCGGCTCTGCCGCCCGCACCAGACGCACCTGGCGGATGGTGAAATACTGTCGCACCGCCGCCACCGCCCGCGCGGTTTTTTCCGGCGGCGGGGTCGGGGTCGCCAGCAGGTCGATCGACAGCCGGTGCAGCGACTGCTCCAGCTGTTGATTTGCCGCTGCATTGGTCAGCATGGTGTCGATGCGGTCTTGCTGCCGGGCTGCGCGCTCCTGCATCACCTGCATCTGCCGTTGATAAAAGGCGTCCCCCGGAATCCATTCGGCAATGCCCATCGCGGCCAGCAGGGCGTGCTGATCGACAAAAAAATCCGGATTGTTTTTTAGGTATTCTGCAATTTGGTCGGGGGTCAGCATGAGCGTGCACACCGTATGCGCGGTTTAAAAACCGCCGGATTATACCGCCTGAGGGTGCCGGTGCGGCGTTGAATCGGCATCGATCGGCGGTTATTTCGGCTTGGCCGTCTGCCGCTAGAGCGCAATCCGGCCGCTGAATACGGTTTCCACCGGGCCGCGTAAGACCACCGACGCCCCCGGCCCGGCCCAGTTCACGCACACCCGACCGCCGGGCAGATTGACCGTGACCGGTGGGGTCAAGCGGCCTTGTCTGATCCCGACCACGACCGCCGCACAGGCGCCGCTGCCGCAGCCCAGCGTCTCGCCGACGCCGCGCTCGAATACCCGCAGGTCGATCTGATCGGCTGACCGGATGGCCATGAAACCGGCATTGACTCGCTGCGGAAACAGCGCGTGCTGCTGTAATTCGGCGCCGAGGGTCGCGACCGGCGCCGTGGCCACGTCGTCAACCACAAACACCGCATGCGGGTTGCCCATCGACACGGCATAAAATGGCAATGCACCCAGCGAGGTCGGGGCACTGTAGCGCTCGGCCGCGCTGTCGACCCGGAGCGGGATGGCGGCGGGGTCGAATATCGGCGGCCCCATGTCGGCGCTCACGGTGGCGTCGGTATGCAGCACCAGCCGCATCCGGGCGCTGCCGGTGCGCACGTGCACCGCGGGCGCCTGCCACAGGTGCTGCTGCTGCAAAAATTGCGCCAGACAGCGCGCGCCGTTGCCGCATTGCCCGACCTCGGAGCCGTCCTGATTGAAGATGCGCAGCGTGAAATCGGCGTCACCGGCGGCGGGTTCAACCAGCAGAATCTGATCGCAGCCAACGCCAAAATGCCGATCGGCAAGGCGTACGGCTGCGGCGTGCGACAATTGAATGCGCTGGCTGACCCCGTCCAGCAGCACAAAGTCGTTGCCCAGCGATTGCATTTTACTAAACGGCAGGATCACGGCGAGACGAAGTCCATGGTGGTATGGTGCCGCTCGAGGGCGGCGGTCAGGGTTGCGGTTGCGGTCGGTATTGTATAACAACCGCGCGGCGCCCGCCTGCCGGTGCCCGGATGCCGGCCGGGGCGCGGACCGCCAGGCGGCAGAAAAAACCGGCTGGTGTGCATTTCGCCGGTGCTCGACCCGGCCGCACGGTGGTAAAATGCCGCCGGGCCGGCCGGGTTGACTGTCGCAGCCGACCCCCGCCGCCGGTTTGCCGCCGGTTTACTGGTGCCCTGTTCGGATGAGGAAAACCGCAATGCGATTGCCGGCTTGCCGCCGTTGTCGATGCTGTACCGTCACACAAAACGGCGCGCTCAGTGCGGCCAGGCCGCCACGCGCGCCGGCCTGCCGGGGCCGCTGAATTGAAACCACATCGTTGCTGTGAATGGGCGGCGTTGGCGAGAGCCGATGCGCGCTTGCAGTCGCAGCGGAGTCGCCGGCCCTGAACCGTCAAGTGCAGCGTTTTTTTCAGCGCATCAAGCAACTGCCGACGATGCTGCGCAACCTGATTGGTCTGCTGCTGCTGCTCGGCGGCATGCTGTGGTTTTTGCCGGTGCTGGGGATTTGGATGATCCCGCTGGGTTTGCTGGTGCTGTCGGTGGATTTTCCGTGGGCGCGGCGCGGCTATCTCAGCGTTGCTGTCTGGCTGCGGCGCTGGCGCACGCGGCGGCGGCATAAACGCCCCCCCGACGCCGGCAAGACTAACCGCCCGTCGGCGCCGGCGCGGCGGACTGAATCAGACTGACGCCTTTCAACAGATTCAGCGCCTGGCGCAGCTGATAGTCGGCGGCGAGCAAGCCGGATAATTTGACCGGCGGTGGGGCCGCCGCGCCCGGCGCTGGCTCGTTTTCACCGATAAGATGCCCGCTCAGGCCGGATTCGCGCAAGTCGCCGGGCCGGTCGTCCGTGTCCTCGACCTCGAGTTGCTCGATCACGATATCCGGTACGATGCCGGTCGCCTGTATCGAGCGATTCGCCGGGGTGTAGTATCTGGCGGTGGTGATTTTCAGGGCGGCGCCGTTGCGCATCGGAATCACCGTCTGCACCGAGCCTTTGCCGAAGGTTTTGGTGCCGGCAATCAGCGCCCGACGATGGTCCTGCAAGGCGCCGGCAACGATCTCGGAGGCCGATGCGGAGCCGGCGTTGACCAGCACGACGATGGGCTTGTCACCCAGCACGTCGCCCGGTTCGGCCGCATAGCTGTTGTCCGACGGCGTATTGCGGCCGCGGGTAGAGACAATCACGCCGGCGTGCAGAAACAAATCGCTCACTTGTACGGCGCTGCGCAATATCCCGCCCGGATTATTGCGCAGATCCAATATCAGGCCGTTGAGTATGCCGTCGTTGGCCGTCTGCAACTGTGCGATTTTGTCCGCCAGACGCTCCGCCGTCTGATTTTGAAACCCGGACAGGCGGATATAGCCGAACTCGGCGTCGAGCATTTCGCCGCGCACGCTGGTCACGCGAATGATGGCACGGGTTAAAACGACGTCGAACGGCTCGCTGCGGCCCTGGCGTAAAATCGTCAGCTTGATGGTGCTGCCCGGCTCGCCGCGCATACGGTTGACCGCCTGCCGCAGATCCTGACCGACCGGCTCGTCGTCCAGCCGAATGATCAGATCGCCGGGCTGGAGCCCGGCCTCGAACGCCGGCGTGTCATCGATCGGCGCCACAATCCGGATCAAACCGTTATCGGTCGTTACCTCAATCCCCAGGCCGCCAAAGCGGCCCTCGGTAGAAACCCGGATATCGGAAAAGGCGTCCGGTTCGAGGAACGCAGAGTGCGGGTCGAGGCTGTTCAGCATGCCGTTGATGGCCGCCCGCAACAGCACCGTGTCGTCAACCGGCTCGACGTACTGGCTTTTGATGTGGCCGAACACGTCGGACAGCAGTTGCAATTCGGCCAGTGGCACCGGCTCGTCGGACGGCGCCGCATCCTGGGCCTGCAGCGGCGCCGCGGCCACCGCGCCGGCCAGCACCAGCGCCCGCAAAAAACGGCGCGGCATCGGCTTGCAGGCGGCCAGGCGGGTAATCGGATCGGTCGGCGGCATGGTATGGACTCGGTCAGTACGTTGGGTTAAGCGGTGCGCCGCCGGCGGGGTCGGGCCGGCGGTCTACAGGCCGGCCCGCCGGTGGGTGCATTCGGCCCCATTGTAACCAAAAAAAGGCCCGCTATTGTAGCCGGTCGTGACAATAACCGTGCGGTTTCGAGACCGCCGGTCAGGGTGGGTGCGCGCGCCATCGGGTCAGCCTGGGTCGGTTGGCCCGGAAGCCGGCGCGGTGGGCGTGAACCCGTCGGCGCATTTTCGCGCACAATTTATCGTTTGGGCGACCGCTTTTTAGGCTAAAATCCCGCTTCGAATTTGTTTCGCCCTGTGGGCGCCGGTGCCATGTATTTTGAATTTGTCAGCCAGTATTGGTATTTGTTTGCCGCCCTGGTGGTGATTGTGCTGCTGCTGTCTATCAACCCGGCCATGCTGGGCGGTGCCACTGCCCCGAAGATCTCGGCCATACAGTTGCCGCAATTGCAGACCCGCCAGAACGCGGTGATACTGGATGTCGGCAGCGCGCAGGAGTTTGCGCGCGGACACATTGAGCAAGCGATCAATCTGCCGGTGGAAACGCTCAAAGACAACCTCAACAAGCTCAACAAATTCAAAAGCAGGCCGATTATCCTGAGCTGCCAGAGCGGGGCGAAATCGGCCAAAGCGGCGAGTGTTCTGCGCGCTGCCGGTGGCTTCCCCGACCTGCATATTCTGGAGGGTGGCCTGACCGCCTGGCGCAAGGAAAACCTGCCGCTGGTCTGAAGTCAAATCGCACGCCGTTCGCCGTTGCCACCTCTGTTTTCCCTTTACCGCAGCCATCACCGGATATGTCTATGTCAACCATGACCAAACTGGAAGTCAAAAAAATCTACCTTAAGGATATATCGTTTGAATCTCCCGCCAGCCCGGACGTATTTGGCCGCAGCAAGATACAGCCGAAAAGCGATGTGCAGTTGGCGATGTCGCACCGGCAGATTGAGCAGACGCCCGATCATTATGAAGCGGTGCTGAAGATCACGATTACCTCGACCGAAGGCGAGACGACGCTGTTTGTCGCCGAAGTCCAGCAGGCCGGCATTTTCTCTGTGCGGCAGGTTTCTGCGGAGCGGCTTGATATGGCGCTGGAAGTGGTCTGCCCGCACATGCTGCTGCCGTTTGCCCGCGAAGCTCTCGCCAGCATCGTGTCCAAAGGCGGCTTCCCGCAGTTGCTGATCAACCCGATCAACTTTGAAGCCATCTACCGGAAAAAACAGGCACAGCAGGCCGACGGGGTCGACCCGGCCGGCGATCTGGTTCTGAATTAGCCCGTGTCGGGCTGAATTGAGCCTGCATTGGGGCGGATGCCGGCAGCGCTGACCTCGGTCGGTGTATTGGGGGCGGGTTCCTGGGGCACGGCGCTGGCGGTGCTGCTGTGCCATAATTTCGGTCGGGTCGAGCTGTGGGGGCGGGATGCGCAGCAGTTGCGGCAGATGGCGGCAAGCGGTCGCAATCAAACCTATTTGCCGCACATCCGGCTGCCCGATAATCTGCACGTGCAGCCCGACCTGGCCGCACTGGCCGCCGCCAACCGGCATTTTCTGCTGGCGGTTCCGAGCCATGCGGTGCGACATACCGTGGAGCAACTCTACCGGCACTGTTGCCGACAGCAGTGCGACCCCGGCGCGGTCACGCTGCTGTGGGGCACCAAAGGCCTGGACCCGGGGTCGGGGCAATTGGTCAGTGAGGTGATCGCCGACATTTTCCCGCCGCAGACTTGCCTGGGTGCGCTTTCCGGGCCGAGTTTTGCCCATGAAACGGCCGCCGGTCTGCCGACCGCACTGACCCTGGCCTGCAACCGGCCGCAGTCGGCGCACGCGCTCGCGCACTGGTTTCGCACCCCGACGATGCGGATTTATACCGGCGATGATCTGGTCGGCATTCAGCTGGGCGGCGCGATTAAAAACGTGATGGCGATTGCGGTCGGCATCAGTGACGGGCTGGGGTACGGCGCCAACGCCCGCGCGGCGCTGATTACGCGCGGCCTGGCCGAGCTCAGCCGTCTGGGGACGGCGTTGGGCGGCAAAGCCGAGACTTTTATGGGGCTGGCCGGGGTGGGCGATTTGATTTTGACCTGCACCGACGATCAGTCGCGCAACCGGCGGTTTGGCCTTGACCTCGGGCGCGGCAAGACGGTGGCGCAATCACGGGCCGATATCGGCCAGGAAATTGCCGGCCTCGATACGGTGCGACAGCTATACGAAAAAAGCCGCCGGCTGGCGGTGGAGATGCCGATTACCCAGCAGGTCTACCGCATCCTGTATCACCGCCAATGCGTCGACCAGGCGGTGAAAAATCTGCTGGCGCGCAGTCTGAAAGCGGAGCACCGGTAAGCGCTCGAGCCGCCCGGCGCCCGCGCCGGTTCAGATCAGGCCGCCGTTGACATGCAGCATCTGACCGGTAATGTAGCCGGCCGGCGACGACAACAGAAACCGGATCACGGCGGCCACTTCCGCCGGTTCACCGACTCTGCCGAGGGGGATTTTTTTGACAATGTCGGCGAACTCGTGCAGCGGCACGCCGTCGCGGGTGCCGGCATCCTTGCGGATATACCCCGGCACGACGCCGTTGACGGTAATCCCGTCGTGCGCCCATTCCAGCGCCAGGCTTTTGACCATGGTCTCGAGGGCGCCTTTGGACGCCGACGATACCGGAAAACTGCGCATATCGGTACGAAACACATGCGCGGTAAAGCTGCCCAGCGCGACCACCCGCGGGCGGTCGGATTGTTGCAGCCACGGCTGCGCCGCCTGCGCCAGCTCGCAGAAGCTGAACAGATTGCCGCTGAACGCGTATTCGAGCTGTGCGCGCGTGCTCTCATGCAGCGGCTGCAACAGCGGGAAGCCGGCATTGGCAACCAGCCAGTCGAGGCGCCCAAAAGTGGACGCCGCGCGCGCAATCAGGCTGGCAGCCACCCCGGGCGTCGCCAAATCACCCAGCACCACCTCCGCGCTGCCGCCTTGTTGGCGAATCTGCGCCGCGACCCGGTCGCAGCCCGCTCGATTGTGTCGGGCGTGCACCACCACGCCGATCCCGGGGGCGGCCAGTTGCCGGCACAAAGCCGCGCCAATGCCCGACGAAGCGCCGGTGACCACCACCGCGCGCCGCAGTGCGGCCGGTTTGTCGGTGGCTTTCAATGCCCCGCGCACGCCGGTTGATAAACGGCCGAGCGATAAAAACTGCTTGACCGCAGTGCGGTTGCGATTAGACTAGCCCGACCGGGCCGAACCCCGGCGCGGCAAAGCTTCAATTCTGAAACCGGCATCCACATGTACACACCCCGTCTTGGCGTCGATATTGGCGGCACGTTTACCGATCTGGCACTACAGCTCGAAGACCGTGTCGTCAGCCACAAGCTGCTGACCACCCCGGGCGCGCCGGAGCAGGCGATTATACAAGGGATTGAGCAGATTTTGCGGCAGTCGGCGCTGAGCATCACCGACATCGGCGTGATCATCCACGGCACGACGCTGGCGACCAATGCGCTGATCGAGCGCAGCGGGGCGCATACGGCGCTGATTACCACCCGCGGGTTTCGCGACGTGATCGAAATGCGCACCGAAAACCGCTTCGAGCAGTATGATCTGAATCTGGTGCTGCCCCGACCGCTGATTGAAAGGCGGCATCGGTACACCGTGAAGCAGCGCATCAGCGCCCGGGGTGAGTTGCTGGCGGAGCTGGAGCCGCAGGAGCTCGAGGCGTTGATTGAGCGGATTCGGCTGGCCGGCTACGCCAGTGTTGCGGTCGGCCTGATTCACTCCTACGTCGACGGTCGGCATGAGCGCCTGATCCGCCGCGCACTGCTGGCGCGCCTGCCCGCGCTGTCGGTCTCGCTGTCGTGTGAGGTGTCGCCGCAGATGCGCGAGTATGAGCGCTTCAATACGGTGTGCGCCAATGCGTATGTCAAGCCGATGATGAAGCGCTACCTGCGCCGGCTGCGCGACCGGCTGGCCGAGCTGGGGGCGCGCTGCCCGGTGTATATAATGCACTCCGGCGGCGGCTTGATGTCGATCGACAATGCCGGTGAATTTCCGGTGCGGCTGATCGAATCGGGGCCGGCCGGCGGCGCCATCTTTGCCGCCGATATTGCGGCCCGGCACGGCATAGCCAAAGCGCTCTCGTTCGATATGGGGGGGACGACGGCCAAGATCTGCCTGATCGATCGGTATACGCCGAAAACCGCCCGCACATTTGAAGTCGCCCGCACCTATCGCTTCAAGAAGGGCAGCGGCATGCCGATCTCGGTCCCGGTGATTGAAATGGTGGAAATCGGTGCCGGCGGCGGCTCGATTGCCCGGGTTGATGCGCTGCGGCAGATTCGAGTCGGGCCGGAAAGCGCCGGCTCGGAGCCCGGCCCGGCCTGCTATGACCGCGGCGGCAGCCACGCTACCGTTACCGATGCGGATTTGATGCTGGGCCGGCTCGATGCCGACGATTTCGGCGGCGGGCTGGTGCTGAAGCGTGACCATGCGCAGCAGGCCTTGCAGCAGCTGGGCGCGGCGCTGACCATCGATGCGCTGCAAAGCGCGGTCGGCGTGGTGGAAGTGATCGATGAAAACATGGCCAATGCGGCCCGCATGCATGCGATTGAAAACGGCGAGGATTTGTCCGAATACACCCTGATTGCGTTTGGCGGGGCGGCGCCGCTGCACGCCGCCCGGTTATGCGAAAAGCTGCAACTCGATCGACTGGTGATTCCGCCTGGCGCCGGGGTCGGGTCGGCGATCGGCTTTCTCAGAGCGTCGTTCAGTTTCGAGGCGGTGCGCAGTTTTTATCAGCGTTTGTCGCGGGTCGATCTGGAGCAGGTCGGTGCGCTGCTGACTGCCCTGACCGATGAGGCCGGACAATTTGTTGCGCACGCCGATAGCCGTGCGGCCACCGTCACCGAATGCAAGGCTTTTATGCGTTATGTCGGTCAGGGCTGGGAAATCCCGGTCAATCTGGAGCCGCCCGACCTCGACAGCGCCGAGAGTTTGCAGCACGCTTTCGAGCGGCAGTATAAAAATCTGTTTGGCCGCACGGTAGAACGGCTCGACGTGGAGGCCACCGGCTGGTCAGTCAAGGTCAGCACGCACCGGGATGCGCCGCCGCCGCTGTCGCCTGTCGGCGCGCCCCGCCGGATTGCGGCGACGGTGCACCGGGCCGCTTATGATACCCGCAAGCGCGTGTCGCTCGACGTGCCGGTGGTGCGGCGAAGTGCGCTGCGCAGCGGCGATCAGATGCCGGGGCCGGTGATGGTGGTCGAGCCGGAAACCTCGGTTTTTGTGCCGGCCGACTTTGCGCTGCAATGCGCGTCGGATGGCAGTCTGCTGATTCAGCGGCAAGCCGCCGGCGTGGCCGAACCGGGCGCGTCGGCAGCGATGAACCATGCTAATCCAACGCCACCCTGATGGCATGAATACGCGGCGGCATGAATACGATTTCGATTGAACACCAGGTGATGTGGAATCGCCTGATCTCGGTGGTTGAAGAGCAGGCGCAATCCCTGATTCGCACGGCTTTTTCGACCAGCGTGCGTGAGGCCGGTGATCTGTCGGCGGGGGTATTCGACCGCCGCGGCCGGATGCTGGCGCAGGCGGTCACCGGCACACCGGGGCATGTCAATGCGATGGCCGATGCGGTGCCGCATTTCATCCGCCAGATTGGGGCCGACAATATCGCCCCCGGGGATGCGTATGTCACCAACGACCCATGGCTTGGCACCGGGCATTTGCACGATATTACGCTGGTCACGCCGACTTTCTATCACGACAATCTGATCGGCTATTTTGCCTGCACCGCCCACGTGGTGGATATCGGCGGGCGCGGTTTCGGCGCCGACGCGCATTCGGTCTATGAAGAAGGGCTGCGCATCCCGATCATGAAATTCGCCGAGCGCGGCCGGATTAACCACAGCCTGATCGACATCATCCGCTGCAATGTCCGGGTGCCCGATCAGGTGATCGGCGATTTTTATTCGCTCGCCGGCTGCAATCAGGTCGGCCAGCGGCGGCTGTTGGAAATGCTGCGCGAATTCTCACTGGAGCACCTGCAATCGCTGGCCGATTTCATCCTCGAGCACAGCTATCAGGCGACCGTGGAGCGCATCGCGGCGCTACCGAACACCACCGCCGAAAATCGCATGCGGGTTGACGGCTACGACGCGTCGCTGGATTTGTGTGTCAAGCTGTGCATCGAGGACGACCGGGTGGTCGCCGATTTCGACGGCACGTCGCCGGTGAGCCGGCGCGGCATCAATGTGCCGCTGGTGTATACCAAGGCCTATTCGTGCTATGGGCTGAAGTGCGCGCTGGCCGGGGAAATCCCCAATAACAGCGGCTCGCTGGCGCCGTTTCAGGTGCGTGCGCCGGAGAACTGCATCTTGAATGCGGTCCACCCGGCGCCGGTTTCCGTGCGCCATGTGATCGGCCATTTTGTGCCCGACCTGGTGCTCGGCGCGCTGCACCGCATCCGGCCCGGGCAGATTCCGGCGGAAGGCGCCGGCGCGCTGTGGAATATCCAAATCAGCACCCGTCCGCTGCAGCCGGCAGCGGAGCAGCCGCCGGCCGAGATCCTGATGTTCAACAGCGGCGGAACCGGTGCCCGGCCGCATCTCGACGGTCTCAACGCGACCGCCTTTCCGAGCGGCGTGCATACCATGTCGATCGAAGCCACCGAGCAGGTCGGCCCGATTGTGGTCTGGAAAAAACAACTGCGCCAGGACTCGGGCGGGCCCGGGCAGTATGCCGGCGGGCTCGGCCAGAGCATTGAAATTGCCGCGCTGCCGGGGCACGAGTTCGATTTCAGCGCGATGTTCGACCGGGTCGCCAACCCGGCCCGTGGCCGACAGGGCGGCGGCGGCGGTCAGCCCGGGCGGGTTGCCCTCGACGACGGCAGCGTATTGCATACCAAGGGCAAGCAATTCGTGCCGGCCGGGCGCACGCTGTGCCTGGAATTGCCCGGCGGCGGCGGTTACGGGGACGCCGCGCAGCGCGACCCGGAACAGCTGCGGCGGGATCTCGATAACGAGTATATTTCTGTCGCCGCGGCCAGGCGCGACTACGGTTTCGAGCCCTGACAATGACGCCGCGGCGAAGCCCGTTACCGACGGCGCGCACACCAACATGAACCAACAGGCCAACATGAACCAACAGGCCAACATGAACCAACAGGCAATGCAAGCGCGAACCGGCGGGCAGGTATTGATCGACGGACTCAGGAATTATGCCGTCGATACGGTATTTTGCGTGCCGGGTGAAAGCTATCTGGCCGCGCTGGACGCCTTTTATTCGGCCCGCGATGCGATTCGGTTGATCACCTGCCGGCAGGAAGGCGGTGCGGCGTACATGGCCGAGGCCTACGGCAAGCTCACCGGCCGACCGGGCATTTGTTTTGTCACCCGCGGGCCGGGTGCGGCCAACGCGATGATCGGCATCCACACCGCGTTTCAGGATTCGACGCCGCTGCTGCTGTTTATCGGCCAGGTCGCCCGCGCCGACATCGGTCGCGAGGCGTTTCAGGAGCTGGACTACACCAAAGTGTATGCCGGCGTGGCCAAGCGGGTAATCGACCTCCGCCGCGCCGATGATATTCCCGAATTGCTGGCGGCGGCCTGGCAGACCGCGCTGGGCGGCCGACCGGGGCCGGTTGCCGTGGTCCTGCCCGAAGACATGCTGACCGACACGGTGACGGTTGACGATTGGCCCGAGCCGATTATCGCGCCGTCGCTGCCGGACGCCGAGGCGCTGCGGCAATTCGCGGCCTTGCTGCACGCCTGCGCGCGGCCGGTGCTGCTGTGCGGTGGGGCCGGCTGGACGGCGCGCTGCAGCGAGCTGCTGCGGCAATTGAGCGACCGGCAAGCGCTGCCGGTGGTGACCGCGTTTCGCCGCCAGGACAGCTTTGACAACCTGCACCCGCACTATATCGGCGAGCTGGGGCTGGCGCCCAGCCCCAGGCTGGTCGAATGCGTCAAACAGGCCGACCTGCTGATTACGGTCGGCGCCCGGCTCGGTGATATCACCACCGCCGGCTATACGCTGTTCCCGGTGCCCGGGTTCGACCCGTCCGGGCGCTGTCGGCTGGTGCACGTGCATATCGATGCCGGCGAGCTGAATTCGGTCTACCGCGCTCAGCTCGCCATCCCGTCCCACCCCGAAACCTTTCTCGAAGCCGCCCTGGCGCTGCCGGTAAGACCGCAGCCGCAGCGCGAGCGAATCGCTGTTGCGCGTCGGCACTACATCGATTTTGTCACCCAGCCGCGCAACCCGCAGTCGCAGCTCGGGATGGATCGGATCACCGCGTATCTGCGCCGGCACCTGCCGGAAAACTGCACGATTACCAACGGCGCCGGCAATTGCAGCACCTGGGCGCAGCGGCACATGCAGTTTCGCCGCTACCCGAGCCAGCTGGCGCCCACCAACGGCTCGATGGGCTACGGCGTCCCGGCCGCGATTGCCGCCGGCCTGCTGCGCCCGGATGAGCTGATCATCTCGTTCAACGGGGACGGCTGCTATCTGATGAACGGCCAGGAATTGGCCACCGCCGTCCAATACGGCCTGTCGATTATTTTCCTGGTCATCAACAACCGCAGCTACGGCACCATCCGCAGCCACCAGCAGCGCCACTACCCCGGCCGCCCGATCGCCACCCAGCTACACAACCCGGACTTCGCCCAACTGGCCGTCGCATACGGCGCGCATGGGGTACGGGTTGATCGCGCCGAGCAGTTCCCCGCGGCATTCGAGCATGCAGTGGACTGGATGAAGCGGCATAAAAAACCGGCGTTGATTGAATTGTACGCGGACGATTGACGCGTGCGGGAGTGGTCTGGATGCCGGTGTTTTGATGCCGGTGTGTACGGCGGTTTGGGCGGCAGAAAATCGACTAAGGATAATAGAGACTATAGCGTTCAGGCATGATACAAAGAATGTCGTGATCCAGGGGCGAATTCCATTGGCATCTCTGGATGTCAGTATCTCTAGATGGAGGTAAACAATGAGTAATTTTACAATTGATGTTGCAAACGACTTTACACCCCGCCCTTTCGGGCGTTATCGCGCCGATAATAAGGAGCGCAGTGCGGAAGTTTTCCGTGAAGACATATTGGTGCCTGCTATACGCCGACATGCGCACGTCACGGTCGACCTGAGCGGATCAAATTATTACGGCTCGTCGTTTTTGGAGGAGGTTTTCGGCGGCCTGGTGCGTAAATATTTCACTAAAGACGAGCTGGATGCGAAACTGGTAGTGGTGCATCGTAAGCTGCCTTCCGTGGTTGTCGAAGTGCATCAGTATATCGAATGGGCTGATTCCGCTCGAACTTCGGTGAATTGAATGGTGGTACCTGTAGTTGCTATCGGGTTGGCTGTCTATGGGTGGTTTTGGTTGTTCAACTTGCAAAACGCCGGGAATCACATGACCTGTACTGCGCCGTTATATCGTTGCTTGAACAACTCGAGATCGATGCCGAGCGGGCCTGGGCAGGCGCTCCCGCATGTCTGGATGAACACACGGAGCTGAAGTTGTTGTCGAAAATAGCCGCCATTGTGGTTGTGTCGGCTTCAGGTATTGGTGTTTCTGACGCGGTGGTGCCGTAGATAGCAGTACAAACAAACAAGGGATACTGCGGTGGGCGGTTAATCCGCATGCCGGGTTATCCGCTCCAGCACCGCCGCGGTCGATTGAACGCGACAAAACTCGCCGTCCAGACTGACCAGATTGACGGTGTGAATCTGCTCCGCCGAATACAGCACCCCGTCAACGCCGCGGCGCTCAAACGTCGCCGTTGCATCGGCCACCAGCGTCACCTCGAACCCCAGATTGGCCGCCATGCGCACCGACGTCGATACGCAGTGGTCGGTCGTCAGCCCGACCACCGCCAAAGATGCGATGCGCTGTGCGTGTAGATAGTCTTCCAGCCCGGTGCCGATAAACGCACTGTTGACCGACTTGCTGAACTGTTGCTCTGCCGGCAGCGGCTGCGCTTCCGGTTTGAACGCATTGCCCGGCAAGTCGGATTTCAGCGGCGATCCCGGCTGTTGCGAACAATGCCGGATATGAATTATCGGCAGTCGGTGTCGCCGCCACTCGGCAAGCAATAGCGCGATATTCGATTCCGCCTGCGGGTTGTTGCGGTTGCCCCAGGCCGGATCATCGAAGGCTTGTTGGACGTCAATAATCAGCAGGGCGGTTGTCATGTGCTCGAGTCGATAGCGGTGTTGGCCGGTTTTATGCAATCAGTTTCCAGACATCGGTAAAAATAAATCGATCGAATGTTTTGATATGCTCTTTCAATATTGCATCGGAAACCATGTTGGGTCGAATGTCGCAGTAGTAAACACCGTCAAGCGGATTCAGTTTAACCGTATAGCCTTTAAATCGGCTTGCGAGAAATGTCGTGTTAATCACGTATTTCCCCTCTTTTCCTTTTCGCTGGACATCGTTTAAGAAAACAGCAAAGTGCGGCGTATTCGATTCGGTCAGTTTATTATATAAAAATTTGTCAATAAATATCTTGTCTATTCTGTCCTTGCTTGATGTTTTGACCGATCCGATTGCTTTGATTTTTGCCGCCGAGCGAATGATTAAATCGTGCTGATAATGCATGTTGAAAGCGGCTTCTCCGGTAGTTTCAATCGGGGCAGAGATCATGCCCGCGGTAACCTCAATACCCAGGGCGGATATGATCAAGCGGATAAACCGCTCAAAAAGATCACCGTTTATCTTTCTGGCGGTATTGGATTTATTTGCCGGCATGGCATCCAGGGTTGCGCCAATACACTGCTGAGCGGTGTAAATCACTCTATTGATTATTTCTCTGTTGTCTGCGTTATCGCAATGTTCAAGGTTTTGTATTATCTGTGTGAATTTTTCGCCGGCGCTCTCAAACTCCTCCAGGCTGTACATCAGATTGGAGTTGATTGGCCTGGTAACATTGTAGGTGCCGTCTTTTCCGTATTGAAAAAAATGATAGTTATTTTCGTTTTTCGATACAATAACGGCTTGTAATCCGGTCTTTATAAATTCGAGATAATCGAAAGCAAAATGAATATAATCACCCGGTTTGGAAAAACGTTGTTTATCGCAGGCATTGTCGATAAGACGGGGCAGATTCATCGAATCGAATGCCTTCTTTTTTCGACGATTTTATCGAGTTCTATCCATTCCTCTTTTGATTTTCGGGGCGTGTTTTCCAATCTTTCGATCGCCCATTGATTATACTCCCGCTCGGTTTCACAGCCCAGCCACTTTCTGCCCAGTTGTTCGGCCACCACAAGCGTGGTTCCCGACCCGGAAAACGGATCGAGCACAACATCGCCTTCGTTTGACGAGGCAAGCACAAATTTTCTGAGCAGCGCCTCGGGTTTTTGCGTCGGGTGCGGTGTGGTCTCCCCCATGCCGTTGCAGGTTGTGGGCACCTCTACAACGTCTTTGGGTTTTGCCCCCCTCGGGTGAGGCGTCCAGAGCGGTTTTGCCTGGCTGTTCTGGTTGTCATACTGACTTGATTCGGCTTGCGGATGGGCCGGGTATTTCAGCGTGTGCCTGCCGTAAGGTATGCGAATATCGTCGACATTAAATACCTGCCGCTTGCTCTTTCTAAGGTGCAGCAGGCTCTCATGCGAGCGCCCCCAGTCATTGCTCAGGTTGGCTTTGTTTTTGTAATACCAGACGATCCATCTGCATGACTTGAAATACGCCATCGAAGGGCGTTTGAGATCGGCCAGAATCTCGGAGAAGCCGCAAACATATAGCGTGCCGTTTTGGGTCAATATCCTCGATGCCTCTTTGATCCATTGCAAAGACCAGTGAATATAGTGTTCCTGATTCTCGAATTTGTCCCAGTCCGCTTTGTTGATATTGTATGGTGGGTCGGCAAATATCAAATCGACGCTTTCCTGCTCGAGCGATTGCAGCCACAGCAGGCTGTCGCCCCGATACAGGCGCCCGTTTGTATGCGTATAAACCACGTCAAACGGCGCCTGTTGATCAATGCGTCGCCTGGTGGGCTGCAACTGCGCTTCAAATACGATTGGTTGCCTGTTCATATTCGCTACCCTGACCCGCTTTGTCTGTCTGATGCCCGATGACGATGCCACGTCGTGCGGCATGCCGTAGAGAAAAACAGTATCAGCGCAATTATACCCTGCTTCGATTGCCGTGCTGCCTGTTTCGCCCTTTCCCGTCGCCGACAGTATATAGAACTTACGGCGATAGCCGAAACGTCCGGCAAAAATGCCGCACGGGGAGCCGCCGCGTGGTCGGCGGTGTGTGCTATATTCCCGCCTCGACTCGGTCACGGCGGTAAGCCCGAGGCCGGTTCGCTGCGCAACTCGCTGCACTCAAATTGACCATTCAATCAGACTGCCCGATAGACTATATCGAACGCCAGACCGGCATCGCGCCGACGGCGGCGGTGATCTGGCTGCATGGGCTGGGGGCCGATGGGCATGATTTCGAGCCGTTGGTGCCGCAGCTGCAGCTGCCCGCTGCGCCGGCAGTGCGCTTTGTTTTTCCGCACGCGCCGGTGCAGCCGGTGACGGTCAATGGCGGGATGCGGATGCGCAGTTGGTATGATATTGCGACCCTGTCGTTTGACCGCGAGCATGAGCACGACCGCGCCGGGCTCGAGCAGTCTGCCGGGCTGGTCAATCACTTGATCGCGCAGGAGATGCAGCGCGGGATTGCCGCTCGGCGGATTGTGCTGGCGGGGTTTTCTCAGGGCGGCGCGGTGGCATTGTATACGGCGCTGCGCCATGTTCAGCCGCTGGCCGGCGTGGTGGTGCTGTCGGCGTATCTGCCGTTTGCGGCGGAGACGGAAACCGAGCGCAGCGCGGCCAATCTCGAGCTGCCGATTTTTGTCGCCCATGGGGCGCAGGATGCGGTGATTCCCGTCGCATTGGCCGAGCGCAGTGTCGCGGTGTTGCGCGGCCTGCAGTACGCCGTACAGTGGCAGTCTTACCCGATTGAGCACGGCGTCGACGCCCGGGAGATAGCCGCGGTGGCCGATTTTATTCGGCGGCAACTGGCTTGATCGGTTCGCCGCCGGCGGGCCGGCACGTGGCCGCTGCGGGCATCAATGCGCACGCCATCGAATGGCGGGGGTGTCGGCTGTGGGCGCGGCGACACCCGACTTCCCGCGATTGCCGGGCGCCGAACCCAATCCGGGCCGCCTGAAGAGGGTGATTCGATTACGATTGGCGATTACGATTGGCGATTACGATTGGCGACCACAACCGCCGACCACGCCGGCAACAGCCGCCGATACGGACGAATAGAGCGATATGACGAAAAAATCATCCACCGGTTCAAATGAATTCATTCTGCTGATGGCGGTCGCCATGTCGATGGTGGCGCTGTCGATTGACGCGATGCTGCCGGCGCTGGCGCTGATGGCTTTCGATCTCGGCGTGGCCGATGAGAACGATCGGCAACTGGTCATTACGATGGTGTTTCTGGGCCTCGCCGCCGGTCAGTTGATCTATGGCCCGGTGTCGGATTCGGTCGGCAGAAAGGCGCCGATGATGGTCGGTTTGGTGCTGTTTGCCGGCGGCAGCCTGATCTCGGTGGTCGCGCAAAACTTCACGGTCATGCTGTTCGGCCGGTTCTTGCAGGGGCTGGGTGCGGCCGGGCCGCGGACGCTGAGCGTGGCGATGATACGCGACCGCTCGGCGGGGTCGGAAATGGCGCGCATCATGTCGCTGGTGATGATGGTGTTTATCCTGGTGCCGGCGCTGGCGCCGGGGGTCGGGCAGTTGATTTTGCTGGTTGCCCACTGGCGCATGATCTTCTGGCTGTTTGTCGGGCTGGCGCTGTTCACGCTGGTCTGGCTTGGCCTGCGGCAGCCGGAAACCCTGCGCTGCTGTGACCGCAGTCGGCTGTCGTGGCGGGGGATGTACACGGCGTTTGTCCGCGCGGTCGGCACCCGGCAAACGCAGGTGTATACCCTGGCGGGCGGGCTGGTATTCGGCGCCTTTGTGGGTTATTTGAATTCGAGCCAGCAGATTTTGCAGGAGCGCTATGCGCTCGGCGATCGGTTCGCGTTGTACTTCGCGGTGCTGGCCTTTGCGATCGGTTTTTCCTCCTACTTTAACTCGCGCCTGGTGGGGCGGTTTGGCCTGCGCTTTTTGTGCCTGTGCGCGCTGACGACGATGAGCGGGCTGTCGCTCGGCTTTTTGCTGTATTGCTGGGTGCAGCCGCCGCCGTTGTGGGGGTTTATGGCCTATATGCTGGTTTGTTTTTTCGCCATTGGCATCCTGTTCAGCAACTTCAATGCGCTGGCGATGGAGCCGCTGGGCGAGATTGCCGGCATGGCCGCCGCGCTGATCGGCAGCGTGACCACGCTGCTGGCGCTGGGGCTGGGCTACGTCATCGGGCAGCTGTATAACCACAGTGTGATTCCGCTGGTCGGCGCCTTTGCCGTACTCAGCGCCGGCTCGCTGCTGTTGATCGTCTGCACCGGCGGCGTGGCGCCGCGGCAGGCGCAGGGAATATCGCCCGGCTGAGGGCGGCTGCCGGCCCGCCGGCGCACAGCGAGCGGGGTTTACGGCAATCGATGCAGGATGCGCGGAAAATAATACAGCAGGGTCGCGGCCCGCAGCAGCATAAACAGCATCAGACTCAGATACAGGCCGTGGTTGTCGAACCACGGCAGCAGCAGATACAGCCCGAGCAGGTACAAACCGGTCGATGCCAGCATCGCATTTTGCATCCGCCCGGTCTGACCGCTGCCGATGTAGATGCCATCCAGCTGATAGCTGGCGACCGACACCAGCGGCGCGGCGATGACCCACGGCAAATACCGCCGCGCCGTGTCCAGCACCTCCGGCAGGTCGGTGAACAGGTGCAGCATACTGCCGCCGAACAGCGCATAAATCAGCGTAATGGCCAGCCCGCTTGCCAGCGCCCATTGGCTGGTAATTTTGACATTGCCGATAAAATGCCGCCGGTTTTGGGCGCCGTATGCACTGCCGGCCAGGGCCTCCGCCGCGTGCGCGAAGCCGTCGAGCGCATACGCCGCCATGGTCATAAAATGCATCAGTATCGCGTTGGCCGCGAGAATCGTCGCGCCGTAGCGGGCGCCCAGCGCGGTAAAGCAGGCAAAGGAGAAAATCAGGCACAGCGTGCGCACAAACAGATGGCGATTGCTGCGCATCATCTCGAGCAGCGCACGGCGATCGAAAATCGGCCGCCAGTCGGTGTCCAAAGCGGTGCGCAGCGGCCGGCGCAGCAGGAAAAACCCGACCACTGCGGCCAGATATTCGGCAATCAGCGAGGCCCAGGCGACACCGGCGACGGCAAACCCCAGCCCGACCACGAACACCAGGTCCAATACGATGTTGGTCAGGTTGAGAATCAGTTGCAGCAGCAGCGCCAGCCCGGCCTGGTGGCGGCCGATGAACAGGCCGGTGAACACATACAGACACAGGGTTGCCGGGGCGCTGAAGATGCGAATCGAGGCGTACACGCGGGTCCGTGATTCGATACTGCTGTCGGCTTGCAGGCAGAACAGCGCGAAGCGAATGATCGGGCCGTGCAGCAGCAGGATGACGCCGGCCAGGCAGAGCGCCAGCAACAGCGCCCGCAGCAGCGTATGTCGTATTTCGGCGGCGTCGTTGGCGCCGACCGCCCGGGCAATCAACCCGGTGGTGCCCATGCGCAGGAAGCCCAGGCCCCAATACAGGAAGCTGAAGATCAAACCGCCCAGCGCAATCGCGCCGATCGCATCGGCATTGCCCAGCCGCCCGACCACCGCGGTATCGACTATGCCGACCAGCGGCACGGAGATATTCGACAGGATTAACGGCCCGGCCAGCAGCCAGACTTGTTTGTGGCCGGCGGCGGTATCGAAGGGTTGGCTGGGCATGATCGCCGCGCCGGTAGTGCGCGCAAAATATTCAATTGACGGCTGCTAAGAGTACAATACGCGGGCGGTTATGGGCGACAAAAACTTTTCCACCGGGCAGGCGGGCAGATGCAGGCTGAAGCGATTCGAGGCGTAAACGACAAACACAGGTATGCTGCGCTGCCGGCCCATAGCCGGGTCAGACGGGTCAATCACGCGCACCGGCGTGGCGGGCCGGCGGCGGTATCGAGCGGCTCCGATGACCGATAAATCGCAGCAGCCCGGCATCTGGTTCGATGTGCGCGCCGCCTGGCCGCTGTTTGTCGGCGTCGGTTTTATCATGCTTGGCAACGGCCTGCAGGGCACGCTGCTCGGGCTGCGCGCAACCCTGGAGGGGTTTTCCACGCTGGCCACCGGGGTGATGATGTCGGGCTATTTCATCGGCATTTTCATCGGCTCGATGCTGGCGCCACGGCTGGTGTCGCGGGTTGGCCACATTCGCGTATTCGGTGCGCTGGCATCGGCCGCGTCGATCGCGATTCTGGTGCACAGCATCCTGATTCATCCGGGGACGTGGTTCGTTATGCGGCTGGTGACCGGCATCAGCTATGCCGGCTTGTTTGTGGTCTCGGAAAGCTGGCTGAACGACCGCGCCAGCAACGAGACGCGCGGCAAAATCCTGTCGATTTACATGGTGGTCACGACGCTGGGCATGGGCCTGGGGCAGTTTTTGCTGAATCTGGCCGACCCCAGGCAAGTGGATTTGTTCGTTCTGGTATCGATTGTCGTCTCGTTTGGATTGATTCCGATGCTGCTGACGGCGCGGCCGGCACCGGCGTTTGAATTTTCCGGCACGATGAATTTGCGCGCGCTGTTTGCCGCCTCACCGCTGGCGGTGATCAGCAACACCCTCACCGGCATGGCGCACGGCACTATTTTTGGCCTGGGCGCGGTTTACGCCGCGCAGAAAGGCTTTTCGACCGAAAGGATTTCGCTGTTCATGGCGGCTTTTCTGGCCGGCGGGCTGCTGTTTCAGTGGCCGATTGGGTTCATCTCCGACCGTATCGATCGGCGCAAAATGATTTCGGCAATGGCCGCATTCGCGATGGTGATGTGTCTGGTGATCGTGTTTCTGGAGGTGGGCAATCGGCTGTATTTATGGTGTATATTACTGCTTGGCGGGGCGGCGATGCCGATGTATTCGGTCTGCATCGCCTACGCCAATGATCGCCTCCAGCCGGAGCAGATTGTCGCCGCCAGCGGCAGTCTGGTGATGGCGGCCGGGATTGGCCTGAGCGCCGGGCCGATACTCACGTCGATGCTGATGACGCGACTGGGTACCGATTTTTACTTTGTCAGCCTGGCGGCGATATTCGTGTTGATGCTGTTTTTTACGCTGTATCGGATGAGGCGGCGCGCCGCGGTCGATATCGACGATCAGGGCCCGGTGATTGCCGCCGGTCAGATCGGCACGCCGATCGCGGAGCTGGTTGCGCCGGATGCCGGAGACTATGTCGAAGCGGTGGCCAGCGGTGAAATTGAAAAACTGGATCAAGCAGAAGCGGACGCGCCGACGGAGCGCAAACTCTAATGCGTGACGGTGCTTGATGACGTTTGATGACGTTTGACTACAGGGGGGGTATTGACGATGCACGACGCGGCTGAAAACCGGCGAATCATTCATACGCACGAAACCGAGTTTGACCCGTATGATCTCGACGGGCCGGTGCAGGACGATATGCGGCTGCTCAATCTCAGCTACGATGTGAAAACGCAGCAGGGCGCCTACCTGATTCGGATGCAGCCGGGCGCGGAAACGATCTACCATGAACATAAACGCCGCGAGGAATATTTGATTCTGGAAGGCGATTTGATCGAAAGCGACGGCACCGAGCTGAAGCCGGGCGATTACGTGGTCTATCCGCCGGGCTCGAAACACAACAGCAGGACGGTCAACGGTTGCCTGCTGCTCGGCATTGACTACAGCCGCACCGACCGGGCCGCCGACGGCCACACCAAAACCGGATAGCCCAGCATGCAGCCAGTCGAAGCGGAGCGCTTGAATATCGACCTGAGCACCCCCGGCGCGTTGCCGGACGACGCCATCGAGCGGGCGGTTGCGCTGATGCGCACCGGTCGGCTGCATCGCTATGGCGAATACGGCGGCGGCCAATCCCAGGCGGCGCTGCTTGAGCTCGAGTTCGCCGAGTATGTCGGCAGCCGCTATGCGGTCGGCGTCAACTCCGGCGGCTGCGCGCTGTTCATTGCGCTCAAGACCGTCGGCGTCGAGCCGGGTGACCGCGTCCTGGTCAACGGCTTTAACCTCGCACCGGTGCCGGGGGCGATCGCCCATGCCGGCGGCAAAGCGGTGCTGGTCGAAGTCGAGGCCGACTATCGGATCGATATCGCCGACCTGCGCACGAAAGCCGCACAGAGCGGCGCGCGGGTGCTGCTGCTGACGCACATGCGCGGGCATATCGCCGATATGGAGCGCATTACCGCGGTGTGTGAACAGCTCGGTCTGACGCTGATTGAAGATTGTGCGCATACGATGGGGGCCAAATGGAAGCACACCTTCACCGGCCGGTTCGGGGCGGTCGGCTGCTTCAGCACGCAAACCTTCAAACACATCAATTCCGGCGAAGGCGGTTTGCTGGTCACCGACGATGACGATATCGCGGCCAAGGCGATTTTGTATTCCGGCAGCTATATGCTGTACGCGCAACATGCCAGCGCACCGCCGGAAGCGGTGTTTTTGCGCTGGCGCGGGCAGATCCCCAATTTCAGCATGCGGATGTCCAACCTGACGGCGGCGATACTGCGCCCGCAGCTATTGCAAATGACGCAGCGCGGCCGGCAATGGAATCGGCTCTATGCAGCGTTGGAGACCAGGCTGAATGCGATTGACGGCATCTCGGTGCCGCCGCGAAGCGCCGACGAAGCCTATGTGGCCAGCTCGATTCAGTTTCATCTATCGGGGCTGGAGCCGGGTCAAATGCAGGCCTTCGCCGACCGCGTGACCGCCACAGGCGTCGCCGTGAAGTGGTTTGGCCGTGATGAGCCGCTCGGCTATACCAGCCTGCATCGGCACTGGCAGTATCTCGAACCGCAGCATTTGCCGGCGACGCAGGATATACTGCGCACGACCTGCGATATGCGCATTCCGCTGTGTTTGAAGGCGGCCGACTGTGATCGGATTGCCGCGCTGCTCGAGCGGGAAATCCGGCGGCTGCAATGATGCCACCGGTCGGCGCTCGCCGCCGTATTTCCTGTCGCGTATTTTCCCGGTCGATGCGCGCCGCCGGGCCAATAACCAACCCATACTCAACCGGATAAATCCACCATGCATCTCGCACGTTTCCCCCGCATTCGGCTGGCGCACCTGCCGACCCCGCTGGAGCCGCTGACCAATCTGAGCAAACTATTGTCGGGCCCCAATCTGTATATCAAGCGCGACGATTGCACCGGCCTCGGCTCCGGCGGCAACAAAACCCGCAAGCTGGAATTTCTGCTGGCCGACGCGCTGGCCCAGCGCGCCGATGTGCTGATTACCCAGGGCGCGGTGCAGTCGAACCATGCGCGCCAGACGGCGGCCGCGGCGGCCAAATACGGCCTCGCCTGCGATCTGCTGCTGGAAAACAGAACCGGCAACGAGCACCGCGATTATCTCGAATCGGGCAATGTGCTGCTCGACAAATTGTTCGGCGCAACGGTCACGCACTACCCCGGCGGCACGGATATGGAGCAGGCGATGCAGGTGGTGGCCGAGCAGCGGCGCGCCGCGGGCAAAACCCCGTATATCATCCCCGGCGGCGGCTCGAATGCGATTGGCGCGCTCGGCTATGTCGATTGCGCGCTGGAAATCCTCACGCAGGCGAATCAAATCGGGCTGCGGATCGACCATATCGTGACCGCCACCGGCAGCAGCGGGACGCAGGCCGGCCTGGTAGTCGGTCTGGAAGCCGCCCGGACGCAGATTCCCTTGCTCGGCATCGGCGTGCGCGCAGCGCAGCAGCAGCAGGAGCAGCGGGTGTTCGAGCTGGCGTGTGCAACCGCGGACTATATGGGCCTGCCGGGCTGTGTCGCGCGCGACAAAGTGATCGCCGACTGCGGCTATATCGGCGGCGGCTACGGCGTCCCGACCGACGGCATGGTCGAAGCGGTGACGATGATGGCGCAGCACGAGGCGATTCTGATCGACCCGGTCTATTCGGGCAAAGGGCTGGCCGGTTTGATCGACTATGTCCGCCAGGGCCGCTTCAAGGCCGACGAGAACGTGGTATTCGTGCACACCGGCGGCAGCGCCGCGCTGTTTGGCTACCTCGATGCCTTCGGTGTCGCCTGAAGCGCCGACCGGATTGCGCTACGGCGAGCGCGATGCGTCGTTTCGCGCCGCCGGCGGGCAGGCCGGCATCGCGCGGCTGGCGGCGGCATTTTATGCGGCAATGGCAAGCCGGCCCGACGCGCGGCGTATTCGGCGCATGCACCCGCCCGATTTAACGCAATCGCAAGCCAGGCTGGCGCTGTTTCTGTGCGGCTGGCTGGGCGGTCCGCGATTGTTTCAGCAGCGCTACGGTGAAATCCGGCTGCCGCAATTCCATGCCCACCTGCCTATCGGCGACGCCGAACGCGATGCCTGGCTGCACTGCATGGCGCAGGCGGTCGCGCAGCAGCCGTACGCCGATGACTTCAAAACCTACCTGCTGCGGCAACTGGCGGTGCCGGCACAGCGCATTCGAGCTGCCGCCACCCAACCTGCCGCCGCGCCGGACAGCGACCGGCGGCAACCATGCGACTGAACGAGGAGCAGACAACATGACACAGCCGGGTTTTGCCTTGTCGGTGCGCCGCGAAGGCGGCGGCACGCCGGCGCTGTCGGAGTGGGGCGCGGACTGCGAATACGGGGTTTTGCGCGATGTTCTGCTCGGCCCGGCCGACCACTATGCCTGGCGCGAAACCAGCTCGGTATCGAAGAAAAGCATCCGCCGCGGCTATCACTTCGACCCCGAGGCGGCGCAACGACAGCATGCGGAGATGGTGTCGGCCTATGCGTCCGCCGGCGTGCGCGTCCACCTGCACCGGCCGGATGCGGCGCTGCCGTACCAGATATTTGCCCGCGATTCATCGGTGATGACGCCGTATGGGGCGATTATTACCAATATGGCCAATTGGTGGCGCCGGGGTGAAAATTTTCGCGCGATCGAAACCTACGCCCGGCTGGGCATCCCGATCTACGATTATGTGACCGCCGGCACCTTCGAGGGCGGCGACTTCAACGTGATCGAGCCGGGTGCGGTGCTGATCGGCTGGGAGGGCGACGAAGGCCGCAGTCAATACGCCGCCGCCGCACAGCTGCAAGCGTGGTTTACCGCCGAAGGCTGGGAGGTCGTGCTGGTCGATATCGATCCGTTCTATGTCCACATCGATCTGATGGTCGTGATGCTGGCGCCGCGGCTGGCGGCGGTCTGCCTCGAGTCCACCGATCCGGCGGTGATCGACTGGCTGCAATCGAAGCGCATCGAGCTGCTCACGGTGCCGTTCCGCGATACGCTCGAGCTCGGCTGCAACGTGGTGGCGCTCGGTGACGACCGGATTCTGGTGCCGGAAAAAAGCCATGTGCTGAAGCAAAAGGCGCGCGCCCACGGCCTGGAAATTTTCGACCCGGATGTGTCGATGATTACGCCGGGCGGCGGCGGTGTGCACTGCATGTGTCAGGCGCTCAGGCGCGACCCGGGCTGATGAAGGCGCGGTGGAGGGCAATCCGCGTATTTTGGTGCCACGCCGACCCGCCGATGTGCCGGTACACCCATGCGCCGCTGCGCTAATGTGATGTGCGCGCTCGGCTGCCTGCTGGCAACGGCATTGACGATGCCGTCCGCGCAGGCGCAGCCGTTTGCGGCCGGACTGCGCACCGTGGCGGTGGGCGACAGCCGCGAGCCGAATCTGCTGGCGTGGTATCCGAGTACCGGTCAAGCGACCCGATTGCGCCTCGGCCCCTACACGCTGTCGGCGGCGCGCAACGGCAGGGTCGCCGCCGGTCGGCACCCGGTGATTCTGTTTTCGCACGGCTGGGCCGGACGCGCCCGCGATCATGCGGTGACGGCGGCGCGGCTGGCGCGCGCCGGCTTCATCGTCCTGGTCCCGCAGCATGTGATTGCGTGGTATGTGCCGGTCACGGTGCATCTGACCGCTCGGCTGGTCGATTTTCACACCGCGCTGGCGTGGGCAAAATCACACCCCGAATTGGGCGCCGCGCTCGACCCGGAGCGCATCGGTGTGGCCGGATATTCGTTCGGCGGCTTGACGGCGCTGGCGCTGGCCGGCGGCACGCCCGATAGCCAATTGGCGCGGTCGCACTGCGCCGTGCACAAGGCGCACGATGCGCAATTCTGCCGCTCGGTGTGGCGGCAGAGAGTGTGGAGGCTGGCGGCCGCGTTGATACACGGTGACCGGGCTGCGCCGCCGCCGCTGACGGTGCGGGCGATTGTGCTGGTGGCGCCGGTGGGTGCGGCGTTTGACGCCGCATCGTTGCGCGGCGTCGATGCCGCCGTTTCCATCCACCGTTTCGGCGCCGATGAATTGCTGCGCTATCCCTATCACGCAGCGCATCTGCGCGCCCTGATCAAGATGGAGGAGGACGATTACCACGTCTACGAGCAGGCCGGGCATTATGCCTTTATCGACCCGTTGCCGCAGTGGTTTGTCGATCAGCAGGGCGGCAAAACGCGGGCCGCAATGCACGACCCGACCGGGTTCGATCGCGCGGCCCTGATTGCCGCCGTGGGGCGTGAAATGGCGCGGTTTTTTGCCCGCCGGCTGGTCGTGAAAGAGGCGCCGCCGGTCGGCGGCTGACGGTGCCGACCGGCACGTCCGGTAAGCGGTTGCCGGCCTGAAAATGTATTACCCGGTATTACCCGCCCGGAAACAGAATACCTCGCAATCTCCCTCGTTCTGTATTGGCACCGCCGGGATGTCACCGACCGGCAGTGCGTGGTGCCGAAGGCGGGACTCGAACCCGCACGCCGTGAAGCACTACCCCCTCAAGATAGCGTGTCTACCAGTTCCACCACTTCGGCTGGGGTGCGAGGTGCAATCCGTGTTGCGTGTTGGCCGCCGGTTATTGTGGCGCCGCCGGAACGTCGGACTCCGGTTCGGACGGCGGCGCCGGTTCGGTTTCGGCGTCTGCACTCGGCGCGTCGTCGGTTACCGTCGGCTGCATAATCGAGGTGCCGTCGATGACACTTCTCGCGCCGGTTCTGCCGAGGTAAAGATACGCCAGAGTCAGGCTGGACACAAAAAACAGGGTGGTCAAAACCGCCGTCGTGCGGCTGAGAAAATTGGCCGAGCCCTGGGCGCCGAACAAAGAGTGCGATGAGCCGCCGCCGCCAAACGCGGCGCCGGCGTCGGCGCCTTTGCCCTGTTGCAGCAATACCAGAACCACGATAGCCACCGCAATCACCAGGTGGAGCGCCAATAAAATGTTAGCCAGCATAATGTATCCCAAAGTGATGACGCGGCTGCGTCATGCTGTTGTTGATCAAGGCCGGCAAACCGGCCGCTTTGACCGCCCGACCGCTTTGACCCAAAACGTCAACCGGCCGCATCGTACTGCCGCCCGGCCGCCCGGCATATCGCCGCAAACTGCTCGGCGTGCAGTGCCGCTGCGCCCACCAGGCCGCCGTCAATATCCGGCTGCGCCAGCAAGGCCGCGGCATTGTCCGGCTGCATGCTGCCGCCATAGATAATCCGCATCGCCGCCGCCGCGTGCGCATCCTGCCCGGATGCCAACTGCCGCACCTGGGCATGCACCGCCTGCGCCTGCGCGGGCGCCGCGGTCAGCCCGGTGCCGATCGCCCATACCGGCTCGTAGGCGATCACAACGGCGCTCAATTGCGGCGCCTCAAGTGCCCGAAAGACCGCGCTCGCTTGCCGGCGGATGACCGCTTCGGTTTCACCGCGCTCACGTTCGAGCCGGGTTTCACCGATGCAGACAATCGGCCGCAGTCGATGGCGCAGCGCGATGCCGACTTTGGCCGCCACCGTCTGGTCGCTCTCGCCGCAGTGCAGGCGCCGTTCGGAATGGCCGACAATCACATACCGGCAGCCCTGCTCGAGCAGCATCGCGGCGGATACCTGCCCGGTAAAGGCGCCTTGTTCATGCGCACCCACATCCTGCGCGCCCAGCTGTACACGCCCGCCGAGCAATGCCTGCCGTGCCGCCGGCAGCAATGTAAAGCTCGGACATACGGCAATTTCCACCGCCGGCCAGGCGTCGCTTTGGTGCCTGATCGCCGTGCACAACGCCACCACCAGATCGACCGAGCCGTTCATCTTCCAATTGCCTGCTATCAGTGGCGGTCGCACTTTCCCCCCGATTTGCCCGACGATAACGCGCGATGCCGCACAGCACTGCGGTGAACAAGCGCGATATGATAGCGCGTTATCGTCGATAACGCAAAAGGAGAACGGGTTTTCCAACCCGTTTATTTTGAAAACACGGACAGGAATGTCCGTGCTCCTGTTCCGCCTGTCGCCGAGCGGGCACCCCGCGTGGCATGGTATCCGGATTTTTCTGCTACACTGTTTGCCCGCTAATTAATCCCGCGTCGGTGACAGACAGATGCAGTATTACGATTCGATTATAGACACCGTTGGCAATACCCCGATGATCAGGCTCGGCGCGGTGACCCGCGGCATCAAAGGCACGGTTCTGGCCAAGGTCGAGTATTTCAACCCCGGCAATTCGATGAAGGATCGCATGGCGGTCAAGATGATCGAAGACGCCGAGCGGTGCGGCGACCTGAAGCCCGGCAGTACGATTATCGAAGGCACGTCGGGCAATACCGGCATGGGGCTGGCGTTGTGTGCGATTGCCAGGGGCTACAAATGTATTTTCACACTGGCCGACAAGCAGTCGCAGGAAAAGATCGACATCCTCAAGGCGGTTGGCGCCGAGGTGATCGTCTGCCCGACCAGCGTGGCGCCGGATGACCCGCGGTCGTATTATTCGGTCGCCAAACGGCTGCACCGCGAGATTGAAAATTCGTACTACCCGGATCAATACAACAACCTGTCCAACCTGCAAGCGCATTACGACACCACCGGCCCGGAGATCTGGCGCGACACCGCCGGCCGGGTTACGCAGTATGTCGCCGGCGTCGGCACCGGCGGCTCGATGTGCGGCGTGGCGCGCTATCTGAAAGAACAAAACCCGCAGGTGGTCAGCATCGGCGTCGATACCTACGGCTCGGTGTTCACGAAATACAAGCAGACCGGCGAGTTCGATGAGAACGAAATTTATCCGTATATGACCGAAGGCATCGGCGAGGATATTTTGCCGGCCAATGTCGATTTCTCGGTGATCGACCACTTCATCAAGGTGACCGACAAAGATGCGGCGATCATGGCGCGGCGGCTGGCGCGCGAGGAGGGCTTGTTTGTCGGCTGGTCCTGCGGGTCGGCGGTGTTCGGCGCGCTGGAATGGGCGCGGACGCATCTGGCCGAAGCGGATGTGATGGTCATTATTCTGCCGGATCACGGCACCCGCTATCTCGGCAAGATCTACAACGACGTGTGGATGAAAGACCACGGCTTTCTGGTCGAGCGCGAATATGCGTCGGCGGCCAGCATTATCGCCAAGCAAAGCGGTGACGATGCGCTGACCACGGTCGACCACCAGGCCACGGTGGCGGAGGCGGTGGCGGTATTGACGGCGGCCGGGATTTCTCAGCTGCCGGTCGTCGCCGCCGGTGAATTTGTCGGCAGCCTGTCGGACAGCAAGCTGCTGCCGCAGCTGATCGAACAGCCGGATTTGCGCGACCGCAAAGTGCATCAGGTCATGCAGCCGCCGTTTCGCTTCGTCCCGGTCAACAGCACGCTCGACGTGCTGTCGTCGATGATTACGCGCGACAATCCGGCGGTGATGGTGCGCGATGGGCAAAACCGGCCGCGGATTATCACCCGGCACGACCTGCTCGAATCGATCGCCGGCGTGTAGCCCACCGCCGGTCGGTCAGTCTTTCTCGGCGTCGGACGTGGCCATGCCGGCCGCGGTATAGCGGCTGCCGAAAATCGCCTGCCGGTCGAACAACCGACCCAGTTGCAGCACGATCTCGGGCGACAGCGCGACCGCGGCGGCGCCGGCGTTCTCGCGCATATAGTCGATGTGCTTGGTGCCGGGTATCGGTATCATGCGCCCGCCGCTCTGCGCCAGCAGCCAGGCCAGCGCCAGCTGTGCCATCGAGCAGCCCTGCTGCGCCGCGATCTCGGCAAACGGGGCGAGTAATCGACTGTTGCGGGCGAAATTTTCCGGCTCGAAGCGCGGTCGTGCGATCGTCGCTCTGATGTCGTCCGCCGGCAGCTGGTCGGTGTCACAGGCTTTGCCGGTCAGGAAGGCGCGGCCCAACGGGGAGAACGGCACAAACGCGATCCCAAGTTGCTCGCAGGCGGCGCGGATTTTGCGCTCGGGGGTGCGCGACCAGAGCGAATATTCCGATTGCAGCGCCGTGATCGGGTGGGTTTTATGGGCGCGATGCAGGTTCGCGGTCGATACCTCTGAGACCCCGATGGTGCGTATCTTGCCGGCCTGCACCAGCTCCGACAGCGCGCCGATGCTGTCTTCCAGCGCCACTTTCGGGTCCGGTCGGTGCAGATAATACAGGTCGATCACCTCGGTTTGCAGCCGTCGCAGACTGTCTTCGCAGTTTTTTTTCAATTCTGCCGGCCGCCCGTCGACGTAGGTTTTGCCCGCGCTGTCATAACCAATACCGCATTTGCTGGCGAGGATAAATTCACCCCGCCGGTGCCGCAGTGCCCGCCCGATCAGCGTCTCGTTATGCCCGTTGCCGTACATATTCGCGGTGTCGAAAAAAGTGTAGCCGGCGTCCAGCGCCAGGTTGAGTAATCCGGCTGATGTTGTATCATCCGCCTTGCCGTAGCCCATCGACATATTCATACAGCCGAGGCCGATCGCCGACACGTCGAATGGCCCTAATTTTCTTTGATGCATGGGATTGCCTGTCTGCCTATCCAAACTTCGCCGACATTGTAATGCAAATCACCACCCCGGTATCGCCGTCGGCAGCGATAAAAAATCGCGGCGACCGCAATCGCCTTTCGGATCGCATTCCGGACCAGATTCAATGCCGCATCGGTGCGGTCGTCGCAGCAGGATAGCCCGCTGCGCAGCGTCCCGACGGCATGATGAAAAAAATATCGCGTACCAGATTCCGCTCATCCGTCTGGTCATGGGCGCTGTACGACTGGGCGAATTCGGCCTTTGCGACCACGGTGATGGCCGGGTTTTTCCCGCTTTTTTACAGCACGCTGAGCGCGGATCTGAGCACCGAGGACTCCCAGTTCTGGTTCAATTTGACCCTCGCCGGCTCCGGTGTGTTGATGGCGCTGATAGCGCCGCTGCTCGGCTCGATTGCCGACCTCGGCGGCGGCAAAAAAAAGTTTCTGATTACGTTCGCGCTGCTCGGCGCCGCGATGAGCATCGGTCTGGCCTGGGTGCATGCCGGGATGTGGCAGCTCGGGCTGCTGCTGTACGGGCTCGGCACAATTGGCTTCTCCGGCGCCAACGTCTTTTATGATGCGATGCTGGTTGACGTCGCCGATGAGGATGATTTGGACGTCGTCTCGGGCCTGGGCTATGCGGTCGGCTACGCCGGCGGCGGGGTGTTGTTTGCCGTCAATGTGCTGATGGTGCTGTACCCCCACCGGTTTGGTCTGGCCGACAGCGGCGCTGCGGTCTCGGCCTCCTTTATTACCGTGGGCGTATGGTGGGCGTTGTTCCTGCTGCCGCTGGCATGGAATCTAAAAGACCCCCGCAAACCCCGCCGCCTGCCGGCGCCGGCGTTGATAAAAGCCGGCTGGGCGCAGTGTATCGCCACGCTCAGGGAGATCCGGCAATTCAAGACGCTGACGATTTTTCTGCTGAGTTATTGGTTGTATATCGACGGCGTCAATACGGTGATAAAAGTCGCCGTGTTTTTTGCCAGCCGGGTGCTCGCCCTGCCGCCGGAAAGCCTGGTCGGCGCGCTGCTGCTGACCCAGTTCGTCGCCTTTCCGGCGGCCCTGTTGTTCGGTTGGCTTGGCCGCCGCATCGGCGCCCGAGCCGGCATTCTGATTGCGCTGGCGGTGTATTGTGCGGTCGTACTGTATGCCTGGCGCTGGCTGCATACCGGCGCCGATTTCTATCTCCTGGCGGTGGCCATCGGCCTGGTGCAGGGCGGCGTGCAAAGCCTGAGCCGCTCGCTGTACGCCCGCTTGATCCCCAAAAGCAAAGTCGCGGAATTCTTTGGCCTGTACAACGTCATCGGCAAATTTGCCAGCATTCTCGGCCCGCTGTTGATGACCGGCACCACGCTGCTGTTTGCCGGCGTCGACGTACGGGCGAGTATTTTATCGCTGCTGGTCTTGTTTGTCGTCGGCGCCGGCCTGCTGCTATGCGTGCCGGTCGGGCGCGGTATACAGGCTGCCGCACGGTATGATGCGCAACAGGCCGCCGCGCCGACGGCGGCAAAATAACCGCCGTGGTATAACCGACGCGGTCAGCCGGCGCTAACCGCGCCGCGGGATTGCGAGCACCACCGGCCGACAGGCGGCGCGGTTGATTTATTTTTCGGCCTCGGGAACATGTTTATCTATATGTTCAATCGGCATTCCCATTTCATTCAGCAGTGCATCCCTGAACCCATAGCCAGGCACCAATACCACATTCTTAAAATCAATTCCTCTGTCAAAAGCCTCTTTCTCCAGACGATCACGCTCATCTTTATCCAGCTTTTCTTCAAGCTCTCCCAACGCAAAATCCATACAAATAACCTGAATTCTGTAGGCGTTCAGATCTTTGTAATCAGGGTGTTTTTCTTTCAGGGCGTCCAGATATTTTTCTACCAGATCATCAGCGTGAATACTTTTAGCAATAGCCTCCCCCAATTCATTTAATCTGGATGGGCTGTTGGATGTAGAAATCTGCTTGCCCTTTATTAAGCCCAGCAGAGTTTGCATAAGATCATCGAACTTCTTCTCTAGTTTCGGAAACTCCGTTTGTACAAGACGATCGACTTTCCCCTCTAATTTCGGAAACTCCGTTTGTACAAGATGATCGAATTTCTTCTCTAATTTTGGAAACTCCGTTTGTGCAAGATGATCGAACTTCTTCTCTAATTTCGGAAACTCCGTTTGTGCAAGATGATCGAACTTCTCCTCTAATTTCGGAAATTCCGTTTGTACAAGACGATCGACTTTCTCCTCTAGTTTCGGAAACTCCGTTTGTGCAAGATGATCGAACTTCTCCTCTAGTTTCGGAAATTCCGTTTGTGCAAGATGATCGAACTTATTCTCTAATTTCGGAAACTCCTTCAGAACAGAAAAAATATTCTCTCTGAATAGTAGGAGGCGGCTAAAAAAATATCCCGCCGCAAATAGAGCCCCGGCGAATATAGCGATTGCCCAGCCTGCATGGTTGGCAATCAACGTGATTACAGAGGAATATATGGAATTCATTGTCTGCTGCGGAGAAAAACAGTGTGTTCATCTTTCCGATTTACTATACACCCATTCGCAATGGCACCGCATTATATCGTCATCAAACTTCATCGCCTCGAGGTCTACGCCGAGACCGTTGCCGGGGCGATGATGCCGCAGAGCGTGCAGGTTGGGGAGGGTCAATCACCGCCGCAGCCGACAGCATGGCTGCCAACTACGCCACCACCGCCGGCGCCGCGCGTCCGGATTGAACGCGCTGCCGTTGCTCGAGCCGCCGGTGCTTACCAGTCCAGTCGCAGTTTCAGCAGGATGCCGTGCTCCACCGACCGGGTGTCGGCTTCCTGCCGCAGGCCCTCCAGGCTGAGCGCGAGGCCATTGTGCAGTTGCAGGCGGCTGCCGATGCGGTAGGTCGGCGAGCCGGCCAGCGACAGGCGGACGTAGGGGGTAACCAGCGCTTCGGCCCAATCCAGGCCGTAGCTGAGGTCGGCGTCCATCCGGGCGCCGTGCGGGGCGTCGGCGGTCGGGCTGACGACGGAGTCCTGCTCCCACAGGTGCGTGACCCGGCTGGCGGTGGCGCCGTAGGCGGGTTGCAGGCTGAAGGCCAGCCCGCGGCCGTTGGATTGCGGCGCGAAGCGCAGCGTCCCGTTGAGGCCCCAGTCGTCATAGTCGCCGCTGTGCGCCAGCAGGACACGACCGCGGCCTTCGGCGCTCAGCCCGATGGCCGGGGCGGTGAAGCGCAGGCCGGCGCCGACCTCGATACCGGAGCCGGTGGGCCCGTCGCCGGCGTCATACCGCAGGCCGACTTCGACGGTTGGCGTCAGTTGCGCGCCATTGGCGAGCGGCTGTTCATGGGTGCCTTCCAGGGCCAGCCGCAGCCGCCGTACGTCCAGATTCAGCTTGCGCAGCAGGTCGTTGTTGCCTTCCACCTCGGCCCAGGTCTGGTGGAACTGGCCTTTCAGCCGCAGCGTGGACGCGCCGGATTGCAGCAGTTGCCCGCTGCCGCCCACCCCGACGTTTTGGGTGTTGAGGTTGCTGGATTGCCGGCCCATGGCCTGGTCGTCAATCTCCACGTCGCCCCAGCCGTAGCCGGCGGTGGCCCACAGGTCCTGCCGGCCATCCGGCGACGACCAGCCGATGTAGGGTTGCGCGCTGAACTGGTTGACTTCATAGTCGCCGCTGTGCGCGGCGTCGGCGGTGACCTCTTTATAGTCAAAGTCACCGCTCTGCCAGGAGACGGCCAGGCCGACCAGCAGGGTATCCGACACCGGCGTGTCCGCGCCCAGTATTCCGCTGCCCAGGTCGCCGTCCCAGTCCAGGGCACCGCTCTCGCCGGACAGCTCACGGTAGTCGCCGCCGCCCCAGAGGGTCAGCTCGGCCAGGTCGGAGTCGGTTGGCAGCATGAAGGAGGAGTTGCCCAGCGCCCGGCCCAGCTGCCACGAGTCGTCGGCCACGGAGCGCGCGATGCCGGTCAGCATCCCGGCCACGGACGGGTTGTCCGCGACGCCGGAGAGGTTGTCCGTTGGCGTCAGGTCGGCCAGCGACATCGCCCGGCCGTTCAGGGTCAGGGTGGCGGCTTTGGGACCCGGGGCGGTCGATTGCTTAATCCGCTGTGTAATGGCGTTGACGGTGCTGTCGGTCATGGCCCGCATGACTTCCGAGAGGATGACTTCGTTGAGGGCGGCGAAGCGCGCAGGCGCATCGTCGTCATCGGTTATGGTGACGGTCACAGACTCTATGCTTATGGCTACCCCCTCATAGTTGCCGTCCGCGCTCGCAGCCGTATGGGTGACGGTCGCAGTGCGTTGGTCGCCGACGTTATCATCGTCGTCGTTCACGCCGGTTACCGTGACGGTCTGTGCCGTATCCCAGTTGGTCGGGGTGAAGGTCAGCGATGCCGACGATACGGTTGCCGCCGTGACGGTGTCGCTCGCAACGGCAATGGTGACATCGGCCGTCGGCGCTGTGTCGAGTACCACGGTGTAGTCGGCCGTGGTGTCGCTGCCCGCTTCGTCAACCGTAAGCGCCAGCGGGTCAACGGTGACGCCGGCAGCGTCGTCATCGTCTACGGTGACGGTCACAGACTCTATGGTTATGGCTACCCCCTCATAGTTGCCGTCCGCGCTCGCAGCCGTATGGGTGACGGTCGCAGTGCGTTGGTCGCCGACGTTATCATCGTCGTCGTTCACGCCGGTTACCGTGACGGTCTGTGCCGTATCCCAGTTGGTCGGGGTGAAGGTCAGCGATGCCGACGATACGGTTGCCGCCGTGACGGTGTCGCTCGCAACGGCAATGGTGACATCGGCCGTCGGCGCTGTGTCGAGTACCACGGTGTAGTCGGCCGTGGTGTCGCTGCCCGCTTCGTCAACCGTAAGCGCCAGCGGGTCAACGGTGACGCCGGCAGCGTCGTCATCGTCTACGGTGACGGTCACAGACTCTATGGTTATGGCTACCCCCTCATAGTTGCCGTCCGCGCTCGCAGCCGTATGGGTGACGGTCGCAGTGCGTTGGTCGCCGACGTTATCATCGTCGTCGTTCACGCCGGTTACCGTGACGGTCTGTGCCGTATCCCAGTTGGTCGGGGTGAAGGTCAGCGATGCCGACGATACGGTTGCCGCCGTGTCAGTGTCGCTCGCAACGGCAATGGTGACATCGGCCGTCGGCGCTGTGTCGAGTACCACGGTGTAGTCGGCCGTGGTGTCGCTGCCCGCTTCGTCAACCGTAAGCGCCAGCGGGTCAACGGTGACGCCGGCAGCGTCGTCATCGTCTACGGTGACGGTCACAGACGCTATGCTTATGGCTGCCCCCTCATAGTTGCCGTCCGCGCTCGCAGCCGTATGGGTGACGGTCGCAGTGCGTTGGTCGCCGACGTTAACAACGTCGTCGTTCACGCCGGTTACCGTGACGGTTTGTGCCGTATCCCAGTTGGTCGGGGTGAAGGTCAGCGATGCCGACGATACGGTTGCCGCCGTGACGGTGTCGCTCGCAACGGCAATGGTGACATCGGCCGTCGGCGCTGTGTCGAGTACCACGGTGTAGTCGGCCGTGGTGTCGCTGCCCGCTTCGTCAACCGTAAGCGCCAGCGGGTCAACGGTGACGCCGGCAGCGTCGTCATCGTCTACGGTGACGGTCACAGACGCTATGCTTATGGCTACCCCCTCATAGTTGCCGTCCGCGCTCGCAGCCGTATGGGTGACGGTCGCAGTGCGTTGGTCGCCGACGTTAACAACGTCGTCGTTCACGCCGGTTACCGTGACGGTCTGTGCCGTATCCCAGTTGGTCGGGGTGAAGGTCAGCGATGCCGACGATACGGTTGCCGCCGTGTCAGTGTCGCTCGCAACGGCAATGGTGACATCGGCCGTCGGCGCTGTGTCGAGTACCACGGTGTAGTCGGCCGTAGTGTCGCTGCCCGCTTCGTCAACCGTAAGCGCCAGCGGGTCAACGGTGACGCCGGCAGCGTCGTCATCGTCTACGGTGACGGTCACAGACTCTATGCTTATGGCTACCCCCTCATAGTTGCCGTCCGCGCTCGCAGCCGTATGGGTGACGGTCGCAGTGCGTTGGTCGCCGACGTTATCATCGTCGTCGTTCACGCCGGTTACCGTGACGGTCTGTGCCGTATCCCAGTTGGTCGGGGTGAAGGTCAGCGATGCCGACGATACGGTTGCCGCCGTGACGGTGTCGCTCGCAACGGCAATGGTGACATCGGCCGTCGGCGCTGTGTCGAGTACCACGGTGTAGTCGGCCGTGCTGCTGCCATTTTCGGGGACACTGAGTGTCGCCGGGGTGACGGTGACGCCGGCGACGGGGAGGATGGTGATGGTGAACGACACGCTGTCAGTGTCGGCGGGGGAGATATCCGCGTCGCTGTCGCTCACGGTGTAGGTATAGGTGGTGGCGGCCTGCGCGGTGCCCGCCGGGGTGCCGGTGATGGTGCGGTCGGCGGCGGTAAAGGTCAGGCCGGTCGGCAGGGGCGGGGCGAGGGTATAGGTCAACGCGCCGTCGCCGCCGGTGGCCAGCGGCAGAGTGACGGTGCCGATACTCGTGCCCACGGTGTAGGTTTGCGCATCAATGCCCTCCCCGCTGAACGTCGGCACGCTGTCGTCATCGGTGACGGTGACGGTGACACTGGCGATGTTGCTGCCGGCCGTGCTGCTGGCCTCGTAGTTGGTGTCCGTGCTATCCGCGGTGTGGCTCACGGTCGCAGTACGGGAGTTACCGGTGTTATCAATGTCGTCGTTCACGCCGGTGACGGTGACGGTTTGCGGTGTGTTCCAGTTGGTGTTGGTGAAGGTCAGTGCCGGCGATACCGTCGCCGCATCGGTGTCGTCGCTCGCCGGGGTAATCGTCACATCGGCGGTCGGCTGGGTGTCGAGTACCACGGTGTAGGTGTCCGTGCCGCCGGCTTCCGGGTCAACGGTGAGTGCCGCCCTGGAGAGGGTGACGCCGGCAGGCACCCCGCTGACGACAGTGACGGTAAAGGTCAGCGTGACCGTGTTGGCATTGCTGTCGTTGAACGTGTAGGTCAACGTGGATGTGTCCTCCATCATGGTCGGCGTGCCGGACAGGATACGGCTGTTCGGGTCAAAGGCCAGGCCGGCGGGCAAGTCAATGGCCGGTGGCACGGCGTCCGGCCCGGTAAGGGCGTAGCCCTCGCCCGAGGACTCGCTGTTGAAGGCCGTGGCCGTCGGCAGGGTCAGGTCGACCGGCGTGCCGACGGTATAGGTTTGTGGGCCGGGCGCCGGGCCGTCAAACACCGGCTCCTGTGAAGGTCTTACCACCTCCTCGTCCATCAAACTGCCAGCATTGTTGCCGGCAACATCCCGCAACGGGTTGGTGCCGGGCGTGTAGTTCAGCCTGACGGTCGTCTCGGTGGGGGTGATGTTCCTGCTTAGCGTCAGGCGCACCTCTGTGCTGTCAACGCTGACCGTAACGACCGTCACCGGGTCCGGGCCGCTCGCCATTATCGTGTAGTCATCATTGGCCGGAGTAGGAGTAGTAGAGGTGCTGTCCAAAATCTCACTATAGGTCAGTACTATATTGTTGGCGCTGAAGAATGCGCTGTCCAACATCGGCACGACCGTGTCCACTACCTGGGCGGGGTCGTCAAGCACAGCGGCATGGGTAAGTATCGCATCGGTGCCCATGTCGTCCTGAATGGTGCCGCCGTTCAAGGCCAGCGCGTTGGCTGGAATACTGACCCCGTTCTCATCGTTCTCATCCGCGGCCACAGTGTAGGTGAACACCAGCATGGTGTTGCCGGTGCCGCTTGTGTAGTCCGCGCTGCGGGTTTCCGTGCCCACCATCAGCGTTATCCGCGGGGTACCGCCCACCGTGACCGTATCGACGAAGGTCACGGTCACCGTGATGGTCCCATCGATGGTATAGGGGCCCATACTGGTAAACGCTACTGGCGTGACCGGCGAAATCCCAGGCACCTCTATCTGCGCCATCGCCTGCGAAGCGAGGCCGAAAAACAGGGGCAGGGCGAGCAGCAGCGAGAGGATGCGGCCTGCGCTGCGGTGCGGCTGCCGGGTACGGCCAGCGTCGGGAGGCCGCGCGGCCCTGCTGTCGGCGGACGTGCCGCTGGCAGCAACGATCCCGCTATCCGGTAACGGACGCCGGACGGGGCACCGGTTGTCTGTTAATCTCCTGTGCGTTATGCCGGTGTTACGGTTCCCGATTTTTGTGTTCATTGGCGAATTTACCCTGAATGTGTTGGTGGAGCGTGAGATGGTTGCAGTACACGCTGATACCGTTGGCAGTATGGCCGATCGCCAGAGACCGCCCGCGTCTTTGTGCAAGCGACGTGCCCGCTGCGCCCGGGATTATCCCACTGTCTATAAGCAAGACAAGAATTTTCGGGGGAGCGATAGTGGGGTGCAACGACCATGGCGCAGTAGCGCGTATATAAAGCACATGATTTTAGAGCATTGCCCGGTTTGCTGTCAAGACGGTGTATGGCGCCACCACCTTTGCCACGCAGGCAGTTGACGAGCCGTGATTGCATAGGAGATTTCATCGCTCCGGTATCTTTCTCATCTCCTTCCGGGGGGATGACGGGGCTGGATTTCGGCGTTCGCGGCCGGGCCGGCCCCTCTTCCCCGATCGAATTGCCGTGGCGCCGATAGCCGGGAGGGTGCACCGGCGCGTGCCGGGGACGCTACGCGGCCAGCGAATGGCCGCTTAAAATCCGCACGTGCGCGGTGACCGACGCGGCCAATGCGTTCAGGTTGTAGCCGCCTTCGAGCACCGAGATGAGCCGGCCGTGGCCGCAGTCGGCGGCCAGTTCGAGCATCATTTCGGTCATCCAGACATAGCTGTCGGTGGTCAGCTCGATGCTGGCCAGCGGGTCGTCCCGGTGGGCGTCGAAGCCGGCGGACAGCAGTATCGCATCGGGGCCAAACCGGCGCATTGCCGGCAGTATGATGTCTTTGAACGCCGCGTGGTAATGCCGGTCGCCGGAGCCCGGGCTCATCGGGCAGTTGAGTGTGGTCGCCGCGCCGGCGCCGATGCCGGTTTCGGAGCGCGCGCCGGTGCCCGGATAATGCGGATACTGGTGCAGGCTGATATAAAACACCGATGGGTCCTGCTCGAATATATGCTGGGTGCCGTTGCCGTGGTGCACGTCCCAATCGAGGATCGCGATCCTTTCCAGGCCGTGCTGTTTTTGCAGGTAGCGCGCCGCGATGGCGACGCTGTTGAAGAGGCAAAAACCCATCGCCGCATCGGCTTCGGCGTGATGGCCGGGCGGGCGCACCAATGCAAACCCGTTGTCCAGCTGACCGGCCATCAGCCGGTCGGCCAGCGTCAGCAGGCTGCCGGCGGCGGCCAGAGCGGCCGCGCAGGACGCGGTCGAAACCGCGACGTCGGGGGTGTCGATATACTGCGCTCCGTGCGCGCATTCGGCGGCAATGCGGTCGGCGTAGCCGGGCCGGTGCACCGCGCCAATCCAGCGCGCTTCGGCCGGCCTGGGCGTCAGTTGCACCAATTCGGGGTACCATGCCTGCTGCCGCAGCAGCGCGGCCGCGGCGTCGAGCCGGGCGCTGCATTCGGGGTGCCCCGGCCCGGTGTCATGGGTTACAAATACCGCGTCAGTGACAAGTCCGGTGGTCATGATGGATACGCACGCTCTGTTGTAATGGCTTGATCCGGGTTATCCTATGGCTTTTGTATCGCGTGATCAAGGGGAGGATAGATAGATGCGTGATTTGGCTGAGCTGGCAAAATTGTTTCAACACAGAAACGCGGTGGATGCGCAGATATCGGCGATCATTGAGCGACCTGCACTGACGGGACATGTGGGTGAATATATCGCCTGCGCAATATTTGATATAGTGCCGCATGCGTCTGCAACCGACAAAGGCAGTGATGGAGTTTTCAAACAGCCTGCGTTGATGAATAAGCGGGTCAATATCAAGTTTTATCCGAAACGCGAAAATCTCCTGGATGTAAACACGACGGATTCGCCGCCGGACTACTATCTTGTTCTGGCCGGGCCAAAATCTGCCGCTGCCTCATCTAAAGGCGCTACCAGGCCGTGGACTATTGCTTCCGTGCATCTGTTTGCGCATGATCGGATTTTGCGATTGCTGCGCAGCAAGGAACTGCACATCGGCGTGGCGTCATCGGTATCCGGGCAGCATTGGCGGGATGCGGAAATCTACCCGGCATCGCAGCCCGGTCTTTTGCCGGTCTCCGAGGCGCAGAGGAAATCCCTTGCGCTGTTTGCCGGGTGATGGCGGCTAAAGGGCGCCGTCGTGGGCGGCGGTATGGAATCGGCGGTTCAGGCCGCTGAATATGTTGTTATATAACTGAATACCGGTTCACTCAATATGACTGATTTCAATACATTGTCGGCGCCGCAGGTGGGGCACAGGCTGGACGGCTTCGGGGTCAATCTGCTGGTGCGCGAGGTGGCGCGCAGTGTGCGGTTTATGCGGCAGGTCTTGCAGCTGGAGATTGCGCGTGAGTCGGTTGACTATGCGGTCGCCGTGCTCGGGCGGCAGGTTTTTCAACTGCATGCGGATCATACCTACGCCAATCACCCGCTGCCGTCGGTGCTGCCTGAGAATGCGCCGCGCGGCGGCGGCATCGAGCTGCGCCTGTTTGAGCTGGACCCGGATCAGGCGGAGCAGCGGGCAGTCGAGTCGGGGTATACGGTGCTGCAATCGGTCCGCGACAAACCGCATGGCCTGCGCGAGTGTTTTCTGCTCGACCCGGACGGCTATTGCTGGGTGCCGTCGAGAAAAATTTAAGGAAAATGGGATTAACACATGACCATTTTTAGTTTCAATGCGAAACGCGCTTTTACTATTCAGATATGCGGTATTAAAGCCAAATCCGGCGCTGATTTTGCTCCCTCTGACAAGGGGGGAGGGGGGGAAGGCTGGCAGTGTGGTTACACTGGTTTTAATCCCCCCCCCCCCCCCCCCCCCTCCCCCCTTGTCAGGAGGGTTATATGCGCTGTATTGGCTTGTATTGTACGACAGGGTGGATTCAACCCCGAAGTTCAATCGGTGGTGCTGCCCCCCCCCCCCCCTTATGATGGCCCGTATTACAAGTCATAAATATGATAATTAATCAGAGTTGCCTTAAGCGCCCGCAGGCCGCAGACAGGCACGCAAACAGGCGACAAACAGAATGATTGGCGGTATTTTGTTCGATAAAGACGGCACGCTGCTGGATTTCAATGCCACCTGGCTGCCGCCCTACCGCGAGGCTGCGGCGTATCTGGCGTCGCAGTTTCCCGCCGGCCCGGATTGTCGGACGCTGCTGCAAATCGGCGGGTATGAATCGGCCACGCAGAGCTGGCAGGCCAATTCGCCGCTGGCGGCCGGCAGCAACCGGGCGATTTTGGCACTGTGGTCGGCGGCGGTGGGGCGGTTGAGCGCCGAGCAGCACGCCCGCTGTACGGCGCTGTTGACCACCGCCGTCTATTCGCCGGTGGTGGCCGATTTGCGCGCCTGTCTGGAGGTGCTGGGCCGGCGGAATATTCGCCTTGGTCTGGCGACGATGGATGACGAGGCCAATGCGCGGCGGATGATCGGCGCGCTCGAGCTGGACGGGGTGTTCGATTTTGTCTGCGGCGCCGACAGCGGCTACGGTGAAAAACCGCAGCCGGGCATGCTGACGGCTTTTTGCCGCACCTGTGGTCTGCAACCGGAGGCGACGATGATGGTGGGCGACAGCCCGGTCGATATGCAGATGGGGCGCAATGCCGGGGCGCGGATGTGTGTCGGGGTGGTGACCGGGGCGCATTCCCGCGCGGTGCTGACGCCGTATGCGGACCGGGTGCTGGAGCATATCGGGCAGATTGACGCGCTGCTGGAGGCCGTTGCAGCCGGCGAGGGCTAACGCCCGGTTGAAACTATTTTGCCGATGATCGGTCTACCGGCAAGCGGTCAACGCGATGCCGCCGGCCATCCAGGCCATTTCGCTCATCACCACTGCCCCGGTTTGCTTATCCATGAATAAAAAGACATACACCCGACCCGCCGAGCAGGCGCTGCGCACGGCACTGACGCCGCTGCAATATCAAGTCACTCGGCAGGATGCGACCGAGAGGCCGTTTGAGAATGAATACCATGCCGAAAAGCGCGACGGGATTTATGTCGATATTGTCAGCGGTGAGCCGCTGTTTTCATCGTTGGATAAATTTGATTCCGGCACCGGCTGGCCGAGCTTCAGCCGGCCGCTGGTGGCCGAAAATGTCAAGGAAAAAACCGATTTCAAGCTGCTGTGGCCGCGCACCGAAGTGCGCAGCGCCTGCGCCGACTCGCACCTTGGCCACGTGTTCAAAGACGGGCCGGCACCCACCGGGCTGCGCTATTGTCTGAATTCGGCCGCGCTGCGGTTTATACCGAAACCGGAATTGGCGCAGCAGAACTACGGCGAGTTTGCCGCGTTGTTCGAATGAGGGCGCCGTCGGCAAACCGGGCGTTGCGAACCGGCCTGCGGCTGATGCTGCTGCTCGTCGGCAGCGTTGCGCTGACCGCCGCGAATGCGCAGCAGCGGATCACCGTCACCAGCACGGCCACGATTACCCCGACGGTGGAGTTGTTCACCTCCGAAGGGTGCAGCAGTTGCCCGTCGGCCGACCGCTGGCTGAGCCAGCTCGGCGCGGCGCTGGATCACCGCTTGCGCGCGGTGCCGCTGGCATTTCACGTCGATTATTGGAATTATCTGGGGTGGCCCGACCCGTATTCCAGCGCCCGGTTCACGGCGCGACAACGGCAGGTTGCCGACGCCAACGCGCAGCGCGGCCTGTATACGCCGGAGCTGGTTGTGGCGGGCAAGGAAACGCGCGGCAGCGCGGCCGCGATGCGCCACATCCGGGCCGTGGCGATGGAGCCGGCGGCGGTCGATATTGCGCTGACGCTGGAATCGGTGGCGGCGCACCGGGTTGATGCGGCGATTACCCTGAACAATCGCTACCGGCAGGGCGACGTGGTGCTGTATGCGGCGGTGTTTGAGAACCGGATTGAGCGCCATATCGGCGGCGGTGAAAACCGCGGCAAAACGCTGCACCACGATTTTGTCGTGCGCCACTGGAGCGAGCCGGCCACGGTTGCGCCCGGCGCCGGCACCGCGGCATTGCAACTGCCGCTGCCGGCGGATGCGGTGCGGCAGAACCTCGGCGTTGCGGTGGTGGTGTTGAACCCGGCTACCGGCGCGACCCTGCAGGCGGTAAGTGCGCCGCTGGCCGGTTTGTACGCCGCCGACGGCGGGTGATTCGCGCGCTCGGCCGGGCCGGGCGGTGGCGCCGAGTCGCGCTCGCGCTCAGTCGCGCCGCAATTCATCCTTGAGCGCAATCGGGGTCGGGTAGTGCAGCACGATCCAGTAGGTCGATACGATAAAGGTGATGATGGTGGCGAACTGCACCAGAAAAGACGCCGACAACGACATCAGGTGATGCTGCGCGGCAACAAACACAATCAGCAGTGAAAACTCGCTCATCTGGCCGAGCCTGACGCCGGTCTCCCAGCCGAGCCGCTCCGACTCGGATTGTTTGACCAGCAGGAAGCGAAACACCAGCGGCTTGAGCAGCAGTAGCCCGCCGCCGAGCAAACCCGCCGGCAGCCAGACCTGACTTGCGGCCGACAGGTCGAAGCCGGCCCCGATGGCAAAAAAGAACATCACCAGAAAGAAATCGCGCAGCGGTTTCAGGCGCTCGGCAATATGCGGTGCAATCGGACTGTTGGCGAGCGCAACGCCGGCGGCAAACGCGCCGATTTCGTTCGACAGCCCGAGCGCATGGGCCAGCTGCGACAACCCCAGACACCAGCCGATAGTCAGCAAAAACAGATATTCCTCGAGGCGGTCGAAGCGGCGCATCAGCGGCAGCAGGACATAGCGCTGACCCAGCCAGGCGACCAGCAGCAGCACCGGCAGCGCGACCGCGTGCAGCAGAATCTGTAGCGTCGGGATGCCGCTGCTGCCGGCCCCCCGCAGCACCAGCATGGCGACAATCGCCAGCAGGTCTTGCAGCAGCAGGACGCTGACAATCACCTCACCGGTGTGCCGATGATGCAGCACGGTGGTCGGCAGCAGCTTCAGCCCGATGATGGTGCTGGAAAACGACGCCGACAGGCCAATCAGCAGCAGGTCGTTGCCGACAAACCCGAACAGCGCGGCGACGCCGGCGGCGAAACCGGCGAATATCAGCGCCGAAAACAGCGTCACCAGCGTGGTTTCCCGTATCAACCGGAGCAGCTTGTTCGGCGCCAGATTCAAGCCCAGCAGAAACAGCAAAAAGATGATGCCGATGCGGGCCATATCCTGAATCAGCGCGGCCTCGGTCACCAGCGCGACGCCCCACGGGCCGAGAATCGCGCCCAGCGCCAGGTAGGCGATCAGCATCGCCTGGCGCAGGTATAAAGCCAGCGTGGCCAGCAGGCTGGCGCCGGTAAAAATCAGAAATATCGAGAAGATGATCGAGTCGTTGGGCATGCGGCCTGGTCCGTGCTGTGCCGAGTGTGCCCGGATTTGTCAAACCGGGTGCAGACGCTCTACAATACGGCAATCATAACAGTTCCACGCGGCGAATTGCCCGCTCGTCGGTCACAATCCGGTCACAATACAGAAAATCATGGTTGCAGAGAAAACCTTTACCCACTTCAATCGGCACGGCGAAGCGCAGATGGTCGATGTCGGCATGAAGCCGATGAGCGAGCGCAAGGCGGTCGCCGACGGCTGCATCTACATGACGGCGCAAACCTTGCAGATGATCGCCGGCGGCGAGCATAAAAAAGGCGACGTGCTGGCGGTTGCCCGGATTGCCGGCATCATGGCGGCCAAGCGGACGGCCGAGTTGATCCCGCTGTGCCACCCGATTGTGCTGACGCGCATCAGTGTCGACTTCGAGCACGACCCGGCTGCCGGTGCGATCAAATGTACCGCAACGGCGCACACCTGCGAGCGCACCGGGGTGGAAATGGAGGCGCTGACCGCGGTGCAGATCAGCTTGCTGACGATCTATGATATGTGCAAAGCGGTCGACCGCGACATGCGGCTGAGCGACATCCGCTTGCTGCATAAAAGCGGCGGCCGCTCCGGCCAATGGACCCGACCGGCGGCGTGAGCGACGGCCCCGGGTCGCCGCGCGCCCAGGGCGACCGGCGGCCGGCGGATGGGGCGGATGGCGGCGCGGCGGCGCAGTCGGTTTCGTTTGCCGCCGCCGAGCAGCAGGTGCGCGCTGCGATTGCCCCGTTGCAGCAGGTCGAGACGGTCGCGCTGCGGCAGGCCCTGGGGCGGGTCAGCGCGGCGCCGGTGTTGAGCCGGGTGCCGGTGCCCAACCACACCAATTCGGCGCTCGACGGCTACGCGCTCAGGGCGGCCGATCTGACCGCGCCGCCGCAGGCATTGCGGCTCTGCGGCACGGCAATGGCCGGCCGGCCGTACCCCGGTGAGGTGCCGGCGGGGCAGTGTGTGCGCATCATGACCGGGGCGGTGATGCCGGCGGGCTGCGATACCGTGGTCGCGCAGGAGCGGGTGCGGCTGGACGGCGACTGGGTGCGGCTCGAGGGCCGCCACACCGCCGGCGGCAATGTCCGCGCCGCCGGTGAAGACCTGAAAATCGGTGAGACGGCGATTGCCGCGCATACCCGCCTGGGGGCGGCGCAGCTTGGCCTGGCGGCGTCGCTTGGGGTGGTCGAGCTGCGCGTGTTTCGCCGGCCGCGGGTGGCTTTTTTCTCCAACGGCGACGAGCTGTGCCCGCTCGGTTCGACGCTGGCGCTGGGCGAGCTGTACGATTCCAACCGCTATACGCTGCACGCCATGCTGTCCGAGCTGGGCGTGGAGAGGGTCGATATGGGGATTGTGCGCGACCGCGCCGAGGCGGTGCGCGATACCCTCGCGCAGGCGGCCCGATGCGCCGATATGGTGGTGGCGTCGGCCGGCGCCTCGGTGGGCGAGGCCGATTACATCGGTCAGGTGTTGCGGGCGCTGGGCGAGGTGTATTTCTGCAAGGTGGCCATCAAACCGGGGCGGCCGTTGACCTTTGGCCGGATTGAGCAAACGCCGTTTTTTGGTCTGCCCGGCAACCCGGTGTCGGTGATGGTGACCTTTCAGGTGTTTGTACAGCCGGCGATCCGGCGCCTGTCGGGCGAGCAGGTCGGCCCGCCGCTGAAACTGAGCGCGCGCACGTGCAGCCGCCTGCGCAAGCGCACCGGGCGGATGGAATATCAGCGCGGCTGGCTGACGGTCGATGACAATGGCGAGGCCACGGTGGCGTCAACCGGCGAGCAGGGCTCGGGAATACTGCGCTCCATGGCGCAGGCCAACTGCTATATTATTCTGCCGACCGACTCCGCCGGGGTTGAGGCCGGCGAGCGGGTACTGGTGCAGCCTTTCCGGCCTTAGCCGCGGTTTGGCCGGGGGTCCGCTTTATCGGAACAGGTGCCGGGCGCCGGTCACCGTGTGGCCGGGTGGTCGTCGATCAGCGCCAGGTGCTGCTGCCGTCTTTGCTCGTCCGGGTCAACCCGGCAGGCGGTCGCCGCAATCAGGGCGAGGTATTGCGGCGGGAAATCGTTTTGTTTTGCGCCGGCCAGCACCAGCGCCTTATACCAGTCGTACGGCAGTTGGCAGCCGCGTTCGGTCGGGTAATAGGTGAATGCGGTCACGCGCCGACGGTCGGCGAGCACCTCAACCGGCCGGCTGACGTAGTCAAATCCGTCGCCTTCAATCTGATCGAGGATTGGCTTTTCGTGGCGCTGCATGCGGTACAGTACGCCGACCACCCGCTGTTCGCTGTCGGCCGGTTCAATCCCGCACTTGCCCGAGCCGTCGTGGCCGGGCTTGTCGAATATCAGCCGGTGGCCGGGCAGAATCGCGGTGCCGAGCCGGACGATCGACGGCGTCCTCGCGTGCAGGCGTTGGAACAGCAGGTTGGAGCCGTAGGCGAAATAGGTGACGGTTGGCGCTGATTCCCGGTTCATCACCAACCTCGCGCTAGGGCGCCGTATTTGTCTTGTCCGCCGCCGGGACGTCGGCGGTTGCCGTGGTTGTGGCTGCGGTGCTGCGCTGCGTTTGTGGGTGCGTCTGTGCTGTCGGCTGGTCGCTGTCTGCCGGGGGCGGCGCGGGGTCGTCGGCCGGGTTCAGGGCCGGCGCGGGTTCAGCAGGTTGCGCGCTCGAGGCCGGGGGCGGCGCGGGGTCGTCGGCCGGGTTCAGGGCCGGCGCGGGTTCAGCGGGTTGTGCGCTCGAGGCCGGGGGCGGGGCGGGGTCGTCGGTCGGGTTCAGGGCCGGCGCGGGTTCAGCAGGTTGCGCGCTCGAGGCCGGGGCCGGGGTGGGGTCGTCGGCCGGGTTCAGGGCCGGCGCGGGTTCAGCGGGTTGCGCGCTTGAGGCCGGAGCCGGCGCGGAGTCGTCGGCCGGGTTCAGGGCCGGCGCGGGTTCAGCGGGTTGCGCGCTCGAGGCCGGGGTTTTTGGTTCCTGGAGTGTGTCCTTGAGATTTTTGCCAGCCTGCTGCAACTCTTCGGCGGTACTGCTGACTTCGCGCTTGATCCGGTCAAGGTCGGCCAGCTCATGCTCCCGCAGCTCACGTTTGATGTCCGACTTGACCGACGCCACCATCTGCCGGGCTTTGCCGACGTAGGCGCCCACCGTGCGCGCCAGGCCGGGCAGCTTATCCGGGCCGACGATAATCAACGCCAGTACGCCGATTATCGCGATTTCCCAAAAACCGATATCGAACATCTACGCTGACAGCCGGAGTCGCAATCGCCGGCTCAGTCGGTTTTTTGCTCGCCGCCGCCGGCCTTTTCTGCCGGCTCTTCGGTCGATTGCGGGCTGTCGGCGGGTGATTTTTCAATCGCGTCGGGATCGTCCGGCGATGCCTGTGCGCTGTTGTTTTGCTCATTCACCGCTTTTTTAAACCCTTTGATCGCCCCGCCCAGATCACCGCCCAGATTGCGCAGTTTTTTGGTCCCGAACAGCAGCAGCACGATGACCAGAACAATCAGCAACTGCCAGATGCTTATTCCGCCGACACCCATAATACGTCCCCACTTGATAGATTGATTGGTTGATGCACCGGCCCGCTCATATCGGCGCCCGTGCATATCGGCGTTGCGGCCCGCGGCGTGAATGCCCTGCATCGGGTCGATATCGAATTGCAGGTCGTTGCCCGGTCACCGGCGCCGGTCGGCAGTATACCCCAGGTCGGGCGATATGCGCACCGCTCATCTTGCCCGGCCTCCGGCCTGCTGTGCCTGTTTTTCCGGCCCATTTGCCCGGCCCATTTGCCCGCGTCGGCAACGTCCGCGTTGAGTGGCGGTCTGTTGCATTGCCGGCAGGGGCGGATTCACGGCAATGAAAAACGGCCACCGGGCGGTTACAGGCCAAAAACCTGCTGCCCGGCAATCGCGTCGGCCAACTGCTGGCCGGCGGCAAAATCCAGCGTCCCGGCGTAGATGGCGCGGCTGCTGATTACGCCGATAATCCCGGATGCCGCCACCTGTGCCAACTGCTTGATGGTTTCCAGGTTGTGAATCCCGCCGGCGGCGATCACCGGTATATCGATCGCTTCCGCCAGCTTGACGGTGGCCTCGATATTCACCCCTTGCAGCGTGCCGTCGCGGGCAAGGTCGGTGTAGATGATGGCCTCCACGCGGTGCTGCTGAAAATGTCGGGCCATATCGACCGCGTCATGGCGGGACAGTTTCGACCAGCCTTCGGTGGCCACGCGCCCCTCTTTGGCGTCCAGTCCGACAATCACATGGGTGGAAAATTCGGCGCACAGGTCGCTGATCAAATGCGGTTCGTTGATCGCCCGGGTATCGATGATGACATAGCGCACGCCGGCCTGGATGTATACCTCTACGCTCGCCTCGTCTCGAATGCCCCCGCCGACCTGAATCGGAATATCCGGGTAGGCCGCCGCAATGTCATGCACCAGGTCGGCGTTAATCGGCTCGCCGCGCGCCGCGCCGTCCAGATCTACCAGCTGCAATCGTCGTGCGCCCTGTGCAATCCAGTGTTCGGCCATGGTCTGCGGGTCGTCTGAAAATACGGCGCCGGCGGTGCGCTTATCGCGGCGCAGCCGGGCGCATTTGCCGTCTTTCAACTCAATTGAGGGGATGAGCAGCATGGTGATTTGCCTGGTTTCGATTGGGGCGCTGTTTAATACCGTCGCCCGACCTGCTGGCCGGTGCAGTGATACCGGCACCGGGCCCGGTAGCGGCGACGATTGAATGCAGCTGGGTGAGCATGCTTTCCGGTTGCATAATGACAGGATTTTATAATAACTGCGGATAAAAAAAATCACATGGATGATTGTGATGCGGTCACGGTTCGGCGGCGGCTCGGTCGGGCGCAACGGCAGAGATCAGTCCTGCCGCGCTGCTGAAAGCCCTGTCGGCGCCCTGCGGCCGCTTCATTTCACCCCCGTTCATGCCCTATAATGGCGCCGTAGCGTCGATGGCGGAGTGGTGTTTTATTGTTTTTCAAGTCATACAATGCGCAAAATCATGTAAAATCGCGCTCTACCGCCGCCGGCGGCTGCACGGTCGCAGCGGGCGTATGAGGGCGGTCAACCGCGTGCCGGACGATTCCATTGCGGAGTTGATGCGGCCATTACCAACCAATGGGGCGCGATTTTGCAACCTGACATTCACCTGACAGTGCCCGGCCGCATCGGGCCGTCGCATGGCCGGATCATCGGCGCGGTTTTGCTGCTGTTCGGCATGGCGCCGGTGCTGGCTGCCGATGAACTGCAACTGAAAGCCGACCACCCGGGGCGGTATGTGGTCAGACAGGGCGATACGCTATGGTCTCTGGCCGACCGATTTTTGCAGAATCCATGGGAGTGGTCGCGCATCTGGTCGAATAACCCGCAGGTTGAAAACCCGCATCTGATCTATCCGGGCGATCTGCTGCTGGTGACCAGTGCGGGTGACCTTAGAGTCCTGCCGGCCAAAAAAGCCGTGCCGCCGGAGCAAACCGAAACCGTGCAGGCAGGTCAGACCGAAACCGTGCGGGTGGGCCAGACCGAAACCGTACAGGCGGGCCAGACCAAAACCGTGCGGTTGCAGCCGACCGTGCGGTTGCAGCCGAAGGTGTATCGAGAAAAACGCGAGCAGCCGATCCCGGCGATTTCGCCGTCGGTTATTCAGGCGTTTCTCACCGACTCGCGGATTATTCAGCCGGGTCAGCTGGAGCGCTCCGGGTATGTCGTCTCCGGTCTCGATGATGAGGTGATTCTGGGCCGGTACAGTCAATTCTATGCGCGCAATCTGGCCGAGCCGAACGTCAGCCGCTATCGGCTGTTTCAGGTCGGCAGCCGCCTGCAGCACCCGGAAACGCAAGAGCTGCTGGGGGTTGAGGCGATTCATCTGGGCGACGCGCGCCTGCTGCGCGCGGATGAAGAGGTGGCCAAACTACAGATGTTGAACGTCACGCAGGAGGTTCGCCCCGGTGACCGGCTGGTGCCGGCGGGTGAAGAGCCGGCGCTGCCGTATTATCAGCCGCATGCGCCGGCGACCCCGGTCAGCGGCTGGATTTTGCACGCCCCCAAAGGGTTGCGCGAGGTGGGCACGTTCGACCTGGTGGTGTTGTCTGCCGGTGCGCGCGAGGGGCTGGAAGAGGGGCACGTGGTAAAAGCCGTATATCATCCCGGCTGGAAGACGGATCCGGTGGCCGGGACGCGCTATCGACTGCCGGACGAAAAGTCCGGCCTGATGATGGTGTTCAAGGTGTTTGAAAAATTGAGTTATGCGCTCATCATGGAGGCGGAGCGGGCGATCAGTGTGGGTGATCGATTCGCCTCTCCCTAGCAAAGCCGTCCGGGCGGCAACAAGGATAAACACGACACAAATGCTTTTCGTATCGCCGTTGGTTCGGCGCAATCGCCGGCTGGCGAAGCTCTGTCAGCGCGCCCGGGTGGCCGGGGCACTTACTCGTATAGCCCATAATCAGGGCCGTATCAGGGCCGTATAAAGAACCGCCATGCCCGCAGTGCAACCCCATCCAATCGACCTGCCGCCGGGTGCGACCGAAGCCTGGCTGCGGCTATGCCGCCTGCCGGGCGTCGGTGCCAGCGGCAAGCGGGCGCTGGTGACCCGGCTGGGCGGCCCTGAGTCGCTATTTGAGCTGAATCAGCAGTCGGCGGTCGAGCTGCTCAAGCTCGATTCCGTGGCGGCGCAGCGGCTGCGCGAATGCGACCCGGCGCTGCTGGAGGCCGATCTCGACAGCATGGCGCGCCACGATATTCGCTATGTCTCGTTTCTCGACCCGGCATTCCCGCCGCTGTTGAATCAGATCAGCGAGCCGCCCCTGGGCCTGTTTGTCCGCGGCAATATCGCACTGCTGGGTGCGCCGCAACTGGCCGTGGTCGGCAGTCGCAAGCCAACCCCGTCCGGCTTGCGCACCACCGAGTCGTTTGCCGCCGAGCTGAGCCGCAGCGGGCTGACAATCAGCAGCGGCCTGGCGATCGGCATCGACAGTGCGGCGCATCGCGGCTGCCTGGGTGCCAACGGCAACACCCTGGCGGTCGTTGCCACCGGGCTGGATCGGGTGTACCCTAAATCCAATCAACGCCTGTCCGATGAAATCGCCGAGCGCGGGCTGCTGGTGTCGGAATTTGTCCCCGGTACCGAGCCGCGAAGGGCGTCCTTTCCGCAGCGCAATCGCCTGATCAGCGGTCTGTCGCTGGGTGTGCTGGTGGTTGAGGCCAGCATCCGCAGCGGCAGCCTGATCACGGCCAGAACCGCCGGCGAACAGGGCCGCGAAGTGTTCGCCATACCGGGCTCGATTCATGTGCCGACCAGCCGCGGCTGTCATCATTTGATCCGCAGCGGTGCCCGGCTGGTCGAGACAATCGACGACATACTGGAGGAAATCCGCCCCAGCTTCACCGCCAGCCGGCCGCCGTGCCGGTCGGCGACAGCGGCAAATCCGGCCGCAGCCGGTCCCGTCGAACGGCAGGCGGTTGCCCTGTTTGCACAAATTGACTATACCCCGACGCCGATCGATTGCCTTATCCAGCAAAGCGGTTTGACGGCGGACGAAGTTTCATACATGCTGATAAACCTGGAAATGAAAGGCTTGATCGCCTCGACGCCCAGCGGCTATCAGCGTTTGCCGGTATGAGCCCGGTCCGCCTGGCCCGCCGTGTCTGTGCCGGGAGGCCGACTGCAACCCTCAATTGCCTGACCCACTGTCTGTGACGCTACAATGAAAGAAAACATTCTCGATGTGCTGATCTATCTGTTCGAGCATTACATGTTTGACGACGACGTATTCGAGCAGGATCAAGCGGCTTTGGCGCGCGATCTGAGTCGGGCCGGGTTTGACCACAATATGATTGCCGGGGCGTTCCGCTGGCTGGAAAATCTGCCGCAGTCGGAGGCGCAGAACCGGTTCGAGCCCAGTGGCAACTCGCCGGCGGCAATCCGCCACTACAGCGATGCGGAGCAGGATCTGCTGACGGTGGAGGCCCGCGGTCTGTTGCTGTCGCTGGAACACTGCGGCGTGCTCGACCCGGTTTCCAGGGAGATGGTGATCGAGCAATTTATCGCACTGGGCACCGACAGCGTGGAAATCGAGCACCTGAAATGGGTGATCCTGATGGTGCTGATCAATTACTGCGACAGCGATAGCGACAGCGTCTCGGAGCTGACCGAGCTGCTGGTTTTGGACGGGCTGCACGCCTGCATGCATTGAGCCGGGCGGGCTGCCGACAGCGGCAGTCGCATAGCGCCTATCCGTTCTGACAAGACTACGATGAGACCACATAGAATCGATTTATGGGAAAACCGCTGATTATCGTCGAGTCGCCGGCCAAGGCGCGCTCGATGTCGAAATATCTGGGCAGTGACTTCAAGGCGCTGGCGTCGTATGGCCACGTGCGCGATCTGATGCCAAAGCAGGGCGCGGTTGACCCGGATGACAATTTTGAAATGTACTACGTCATCGTCGAGCGCAATAAAAAGCACGTCGATCTGATCGCCCGCGAGATGAAAAAGGCCGATTCGCTGTATCTGGCCACCGACCCGGACCGCGAAGGCGAGGCCATTTCATGGCATTTGTACGAGCTGCTGAAAGAGCGCAATGCGATTGGCGACAAGCCAGTCTATCGCATCGAGTTCCATGAAATCACCCGGGCGGCCATCCGCCGGGCGGTGGACAATCCGCGCGCCCTGTCGCGCAGTCTGATCGACGCCCAGCAGGCGCGCCGCGCATTGGACTATCTGGTCGGCTTTAACCTGTCGCCGCTGCTCTGGAAAAAAATTCGCCGCGGGCTGTCCGCCGGGCGGGTGCAAAGCCCCGCACTCAGGTTGATTTGTGAGCGTGAAGCCGAGATCGAGCGGTTTGTGGTGCGCGAATACTGGACGATTGAAGCCGATCTGGCGATCCGCGATCAGGCATTCGCAGGCCGGTTGACCGATTTCGACGGCGACAAGCTGACCCAGTTTTCGATCACCGATGAAGTCCGCGCAAAGGCGGTAGAGGCCCGGCTGGCCGCGGCCGCCGACGGTCGCTTGACGGTCGCCAAAATCAGCAAAAAACAGCGCAGACGCAACCCGCCGCCGCCGTTTACGACCTCGACGCTGCAACAGGAAGCATCGCGGAAATTCGGCTTTACCGCAAAACGCACGATGCAAACCGCGCAGCAATTGTATGAAGGCATCAACGTTGCCGGCGATTCGATCGGCCTGATCTCGTATATGCGCACCGATTCGGTCGCCCTTGCGGCCGAGGCGGTGGCCGAAATCCGCACCCTGATCGGCGCGCGCTACGCCACCGCATTGCCCGCGCAGCCGCGGGTGTTTCAAAACAAAACCAAAAACGCGCAGGAGGCGCATGAAGCGGTGCGCCCGACGTCGGCCGCCCGGCTGCCTGACAGCATCAAGGCGCACCTGCGCGAGGATCAATACCGGCTGTACGATTTGATCTGGAAGCGCACGATTGCCTGTCAGATGCTGCACGCGACCATCGACACCGTAGCGGTGGACATGACCGCCGGCGATGCCGGGGTTTTCCGCGCTTCGGGCTCGACCGTGCGCGACCCGGGGTTTATGGCGGTGTACATGGAAGGCAAGGACGATCAGGCCGGCTCGGAGGACAAGCAGGTGCTGCTGCCGGCGATGGAGCAGGGCGAGACGATCGACCTTAAACAGATTCGCCCGCAGCAGCATTTCACCGAGCCGCCGCCGCGCTATAACGAAGCGACGCTGATAAAGACCCTGGAGGAATACGGCATCGGCCGGCCATCGACCTACGCGTCGATCATCGGCACGCTGCAAAGCCGGCAATATGCGACGCTGGATCGGCGCCGCTTCGAGCCGACCGACATCGGTAAAATCGTCAACCGGTTTTTATCGCAGCATTTCACGCGCTATGTTGACTACGAATTTACCGCCAGGATGGAAGATGCACTGGATGCCGTTTCGCGCGGAGAAAAACAGTGGCTTGTGGTCCTGCGCGAGTTCTGGGATTTGTTCTCGAAACAACTCGAGGAAAAAGAAGCCTCGGTCAGCCGCGACGACGTGGTGCAGTCGCGGGTGCTGGGCACCGACCCGAAAACCGGCAAGCCGCTGTCGGTGCGCATGGGGCGGTACGGCCCCTACGCGCAGATCGGCACCCGTGAAGACGAAGAAAAGCCGCTTTTCTCCAGCCTGCGCCCCGACCAGAAATTGGACAACGTCACGTTTGAACAGGCGGTCGAATTATTCAAGCTGCCGCGCGACCTCGGCGTAACCCCGGAAGGCGAAAAACTGACCGTCGCGGTTGGCCGGTTTGGGCCCTACGCCAAATACGGCGATAAATACGTCTCACTGGGTAAAGAAGACGACCCCTACACGATTGCGCCCGAGCGGGCGCTGGAACTGGTGGCGGAGAAAAAATTACGTGATGCCAACCGCATCATCCACGATTTTGCCGACGGCATTCAGGTGCTGAACGGGCGGTATGGGCCCTACGTTACCGACGGCGAAAAGAATGCCCGCGTGCCCAAAGAGATCACAGACCCCAAGACACTGACGCTGGAAGACTGCATGGCGCTGCTGAAAAACGCCAAACCGAGCTATAAAAAGAAAGCCGCCAAAACCAAATCGACCGCAACAGCGACGGCGAAGAAAGTGGCCCGCAAGTCGGCAGTGAAAAAGAAAACCAAAAAGAAGGCGGCCAAAAAGAAGGCGGTCAAAAAGACGGTGGTCAAAAAGCAAAGCAAGAAAAAAACCGCAGCGGCGGCGCGCGGGTGATGCGCTGTACCGGCGTCGATGGTCGCACAGGGTGAAGATCGATCCCGCCGGCAGCGCGGTTGATTATCGGGCGCACGGTGTGTGCGGTGCGGCGGTCCCCGTTGGCGGTCTGCTGTGGGCAAGGGAGCGGCTCGGGGGGCGCCACGGAGAGGGCGCTGACGAGAGGGCAACGCGCGTTGCTGCCTGCGGGCGCAATTTGCTATACTCACCGCTTCGTTTACGCCGATAAAACCATGGATTACCACGTCGCCCGAACCAACATGATCGCGCAGCAGATTCGCCCGTGGAATGTGCTGGCGACGCAAACCCTGGCGGCGCTGGCGGCGCTCTCGCGGGAAGATTTCGTGCCGCCGTCGCATCGTCACCTGGCGTTTGCCGATGTCCGGCTGCCGCTGTCGGGCGGTGAGGTGATGCTGGAGCCGAAGCTGGCAGCCCGTATGATGGAAGCACTCGAGCTGACCGCCGACCACCGGGTGCTCGAGATTGGCACCGGCAGCGGCTACCTGACCGCGTTGATGGCGTCGGTGTCTGCGCACGTCACCAGCGTCGAATTGCAGCCGGAGTTGAGCGCGCAGGCGGGCCGCAACCTGGCGATGGCGGGGATTGACAATGTGACGCTGGAAGTGGGCGATGCGCACGCCGGCTGGGGGCCGGCGGGGCAATACGACGCGGTTTTGATCAGCGGCTCGCTGCCGGTCATCGGGGCCGATTTTATCGCCAGCCTGAATGACGCGGGCCGACTGGTCGGGATTGACGGCAACGCCCCGGCAATGCACGTGGTGCGCTATCGCCGGAGCGCCGGTGACAGCCGCCGTGAATCGTTGTTTGAAACCGTTGTGCCGCGTTTGCGCCATGTCGAAGAACCGACGATATTCGACTTTTAACCGCGGGTTGCCGGGCCGCCGGCGACCGACCGGCACGCCGGCCCTGGTCGGCTGGATGCGGGCCGGCACGGTGGCGGCGATACTGCTGTTTGCCCGCTGCGGTTATGCAATGGATTTGTGGGATACCTATCAGCTGGCGCTGCAGCACGATGCCATCTACCGTGCGGCCGGCTTGCGCCAGCAATCGGCGCAGCTCGATTTGCCGCTGGCGCAATCGCGTTTTCGGCCGCAAATCACCGCCGGCGGCGAGCTGGGCAAACGGCGCAGCGGTACCGTCGACGACAGCCACAGCGCCCAGTTGAATCTGGAGTTGCCGCTGTACAACCGCCCCGACCGGGTGGCCATCAAACAGGCCGACCTGCGCACGCAAAGCGCCGACCTGGAATACCAGGCCGCCCGCTACGATCTGATTCTGTTCGTCGCCGAGCAGTACTTCGATCTGCTCTCCGCCATCGACAATCAGGAGGTGGCGCGGCTGGAAAAAGTCGCCCTCCGGCGGCAAGCCGACCTGGCCACCCAGCGGTTTGAGGTTGGCCTGGCGACCGAGGCCGACGTGTTCGATAGCCAGGCCCGCTTGCAGCAGTCGCAGGCCAATATCATCCAGGCGCAGATTCGCATCGACAACGCCAGGCAGGGGATGCGGCAGATCATCGGACAAGAGCCGCAGGCCCTGGCCGGGCTGAAGCTGCAAACGCCGCTGGCGCCGCCGCAGCCGGATGACCCGGCGATCTGGATTGAGCGCGCGTTGGTCGGCAACCTGCGCTTGCAGGCCGACAGTCTCGAGTTGGAAATCGCCCGGCAGGAAATCGATCGACAGCGCTTTGCCCGCTCGCCGACGCTCGGCCTCAACGTCAATCATCGCTGGAGCGAATTGCCCGGTCGCGGCCTCGGTTCGAGCGCGACCTCGGCGGTTGGCCTCAATCTCAATCTGCCGCTGTATCTGGCCGGCAGCATATCGCTGCGCACCCGCCAGGCCGGCCTGGCGCACAATATTGCCGAGCAGAGCAGGGAGTCGCTCAAGCGCCAGGTGGTGGCGGATGCGACCTCGGCCTTTCTGGAAATCACCAACAGCGTCAGTCAGGTGCAGGCGTTGTCGGAGGCGATTCACGCCGGCAGCAATTCACTCGATGTCAAAGAGCAGGGCTTCCGTGTCGGCCTGACCACCAATCTGGACGTGCTGGACGCGCAACGCGATCTATCCCGCACACGCAGCGACTATCTGCGCGCGCGCTACAATTACATTCTGGCGATTCTGCGGTTGCAGCGCACCGTCGGGCAGTTGGACGATGCGACCCTGCGGCGCGTCAACGACTGGCTGGATGAGCACAGCACCGGCACCCAATTCTCGCTGACCGCCCTGCCGGCATCCGGCGCCGCTGCCGACAGCGCTGTTCCGCAGTGAGCGCTTGACCCGGCGGTCAGTTTGCTAGGTTTGAAAGTGACACGAGATTACTTGTTCGAAAAATTTTTTCCCGATGTTTTCTATTTTGCCCTTTTGGATTGTTCCGTGTAGCCCCCTGGAAACAAAGCGTTCAGCCTGTGCGTGGTAGCCAATCTCGACGATGCTTGGGATATTGGGTGCGGTTAGGCGGTCGAGTTTTTGATAATTGAATGATTTCGGAGGGTCCTCACGCGACAAGTGCAGAGTCACCTCCGCTTTTTTTTTCAAGAGTTGGTTCGGGTAGCCAAAGAAGAAAAGATAGCGCGCTGATGTATCTTCGATAATAAAATCGACTCGAAAAAACCAGGTTCGCTTCGCCGATTCGTGTTGTTTGAGCTGCATGTATTTGTCGAATTCCAACATGCCAAAATCTTTAAAATGAATATTTCCAATCGGCGTCGATTGTTGAATCGATTCGGCAGCCTGGCGGAAATGGCCGCGCAACAATTCCATTGCGCTTTTCCATACTTCGTATTCGTTTTTCAAGCGAGCCATTGCAGGTCGCGAAATACTCGAGCCTAGTTCAGTCGCCCATTCTTGTTGTTCTCGCTGTTCCTTTGCCGCCTGTTCATATTCATCCAGGCTTTCACCGACACATTCGATTACCAATGCGATAAAAGGCGATAAATCCGCAGATTGTGAGGTTTCTAATGCATCGTAGTATCGCTCTCGATCGGCTTTGGTAATAATCGCGATAGGATAGCCGTATCGCATCAACATGAGATTCATGACCAGTCTGGCAACCCTGCCGTTGCCGTCGATAAACGGGTGAATATAGACAAGCCACGTATGCGCAACAGCAGCATAAAGAATGGCATCATGTGCGTGGTTGTCATTACTAGCAGTGAGTGCGGAGGACAGCCATTTGCTAAACGCCTGCATTTGCCCTGCGACCGATTCCGGTGCGGGCGGGCGGTATTGGGAGCCGCTAATCTCCACCGGAACGTTTCTATATCTGCCTGCGTTATCATTATCGATATCCTGAAGGACCAGAAAATGAATTTGCCTGACATCGGATTCGGTAATTGGCTGGTCGGGTGAGGCCAGCGTTTCCAGAAAATCCAGCGCTTGCTTCAAATTTCTTGCTTCAGCCTGATCCCGAAGCGATTTCCCGGTTATCGTGAGTCCGTGCTCAACCACCTGCCGTGTTTCGCCAACATCCAGTTTATTTCCTTCAATCGCATTGGAGTGATAAATGCTCTTGATCCGAAAATATCGCCTGATCTGACTAAGTGCTGCTGCATTCAGTTTCCCTACTTGCCGCATATTGTGTACTCGTTTTGCTAATTGCTGTAGCATCGATATCTGAGCTTTTTCAAAGATGTACGGCGTATCTGTAATATCTGATGTACCTGTAGCATCTTGAGTTGAATGGGCGTCGGGCATAACTATTTTCCGCAGTGATAAAATCAAATTGTATACCTGAAAATCTTATCATACACTAGTACAATCTCAGCACCCGACAATTGGCCGCTTACCGGTTCCGGGTGCCAACCCCGGCTTGACCGCGTTCGCTATCCATACCCGCATGCAGATCACCTTTCGCACCATCCGATTGAACAAACGCTTCCCGCTGGCGATTTCGCGCGGCGTGTCCTCCGGGTCGGACAATTTGTTTGTTGCCGTGCAGCAGGACGGCATCACCGGCCAGGGTGAAACGGCGCCCGGCAACACCACCGGCGCGGCGACCCCGGACGCCGCCCGGCACGCTATCGAGACGCTGCAAGCGAGCGGCCTGGACGGGCTGTCGGTGCAGCAGATCTACGACCGCGGCATCGCGCTGGGGACGCCGCCCTGCGCCCTGGCGGCGCTGGACATGGCGCTATGGGATTGGCTCGGCAAGCAGGCCGGCCTGCCGTTGTATCGGCTGCTCGGCCTGGCGGTCAGCACCGTGCCGTGCTCGGTCACAATCGGCATCACCTCCCCCGACGTGGTGCGCGAGCGCGTGCCGCTGTTATTGGACGGCAGCGGCGTCAGGGCGCTGAAAATCAAGCTGGGCTCGCCCGAAGGTGAGCAGGCCGACCGGGCGATGTTTGCCCAGGTGGTCGCCAGCGCCAGGGCGTATAACGTCAAGCTGCGGGTGGATGCCAACGGCGGCTGGGATTTGGAGACCGCCAAACGCATGCTCGGATGGCTGGCCGGGCACGGGGTCGAGTATGTCGAACAGCCGCTGCGGCAGGGCGCCGAAGATCAGCTGCCCGAGCTGTTCAAGCGCCGGGCGCTGCCGATCTATCTCGACGAATCCTGCCGCATGGCTGCGGATATCGTCGGCTGGGCCGACTGCGTCGACGGCGTCAACTTCAAGCTGATGAAATGCGGCGGCATCACCGGCGCATTGCGCGGCATCGCGACCGCCCGGGCGTTCGGCCTGAAAACCATGATCGGCTGTATGAACGAGTCGTCGATGTCGATCTCCGCCGCCGCGGCGGTGACCGGGCTGCTGGATCATATCGATCTGGATTCGCATTTGAATCTGGCACCGGACCCATGCACCGGGGCGGCTTTTATCGACGGCGTCGTGGTGCCGAACGCGCTGCCGGGACACGGCGCCCGAATCACCATCTGAGCGGCAGGAGCGATGCTGGAACTGCGGCAAAAGCTGGCGATTTACATGCAGGACAACCTGGACAGCGACTACGGCAAGATGGGTTACGGGGTCATGCGCTACACCGACAACCCGGTGGTCTGCGTGATCGACTCGACCCATGCCGGCAAGCAGGTTTGTCAGGCCTGTGATTTGCCCTACCGCTACCCGATTGTGGCCAGCGTCGAACAGGCGGCCGAGCTGGGCGCCGAGGTGTTGGTGCTCGGCACCGCGCCCTCCGGCGGCCGCCTGCCCGCGGCGTGGCTGCCGCCGCTGACCAGCGCCGTCAAACTGGGGCTGTGCATTGTCAACGGCCTGCACGATCCACTCCATCCGCGGCTGGGCCCGCTGCTGGCCGAGCAGCCCGAGCGGCCATCCGGGCAGTGGATCTGGGATATTCGTCAGCCCGCCTTCACCCCGGTGATTGCCGCTGCGCGGGCCGCCGAACTGGACAACAAGCGGATTTTGCTGGTCGGCACCGATATGGCCATCGGCAAAATGACCGCCGGCCTCGAGCTCTGCCGCCAGCTGAAGCAGCGCGGCGGCAACGCCGTATTTCTCGCCACCGGCCAAACCGGCATCGCGATAACCGGCCGCGGGATTCCGCTGGACGCGTTCAAGCTCGACTACGCCTGCGGTGCGGTAGAAACCCTGCTGCTCGAGGCGGCGCAGTACGATTACGTGTTTATCGAAGGCCAGGGCTCGCTGCTGCACCCCGGCAGCAGCGCCACCCTGCCGCTGCTGCGCGGCAGTTGCGCCACCCATCTGGTGATGTGCCACCGCGCCGGCATGACCCATCTGCGCAATCCGCAGCAGGTGAAAATCCCGCCGCTGAAAGCGGTTATCGAACTGAACGAATCGCTGGCCTCGGCCTGCGGCGCGCTGCCGCCGGCGCAGACCATCGGGGTGGCGTTGAATACCGCGGCATTGGCGCCAGCGGCGGCACGCAGCGCGATTGCGCAGCTCGAAGACGAGCTTGGTCTGCCGGTGGCGGATACCGTCCGATTCGGCGCCGACAAGCTGGTGCAGACGCTGCTGGACAGCGCGTAGCGTGGGGTGTCAATATTCATCCGCTTGTGCAGAGAATCAAACCGTTGCGCTCGAATTGATGAAAGTTACGCAAGGAATGAGGCGATAATAACCGACATAAAATATCCGCCGCACTTCGGAATCTCGTCAGGCGAGCTTAATCTGTGACCCACCTGCCATTAGAAAACTTCTCGGTCTTCTGTTGGGCGAATTTCAATATCTCGTTTGCGAGGAGAATTCCTTCGCGCTTGTCGATTGAACTGCCATCTCTGACGCGCGGTGGCATGATGCAGTTGGGGCATCCTTTCGAGCAGGGGCAGGACTTTGCAATTTTGACACCTTTTTCTAAAACCTCGTGCCATTGTGAGAAAATCTTTTTAGCGATACCAATCCCGCCTTCGTAATTTTCATACAAGTAGGCGGCTTTCTCGGAATTGCTGGATTTAGAATGCGTACTGGTATCGTGGCGGTCGGCGGGGATGATGAAAAAGGAGCCGATGCGAAAAAACTGCTCAAGTGCGCCGATGCCGCCAGGAGTCGCCACAGTAATGTCGGGCTCGGTTTGAATCCAGAAAGCGTGAGGCGCCCCCCATGAGCGGCCAGTTGTAGCTTTATTTTGTTCTATTACCTCGCCGCTCTTTTCATTGATAAGCTGGAAACCGGTGAAATTCTCTATGATGTTGAGTTGTCCATAAAATGTTGAAACCACACCGGCGTATCGACATCCGTCAAAAGATTCGCGCTTGCTCACATTGTAATAAAACCCCGGCTTGGTTTTGCGATGCGGTTCGGCATCAACCAGAGTGATAGCTTTTGCTTCGTGTCCCTTCACGCGATACGACTTGCCGAAATGGGTAAAGATCGCCCCAATGTAGGCTTCTCGGAAACGCCGCGTATCTGAAATATTTCCCACTACTTTCCCGTTTGCGTTCAGTTCGTAGCTTGTACCCATACTGCCCCTTAATTTGAGGGTTTGATATTCATGGGGAGTATAGTTACCGACGGCTTCTCCTCGGTTGGCTTCCGTGTGCACGGCGGTATAAAAAGCTTCCCCTAAAAATTCGACATCGTCGGGTTGTGGTTGCTCCGATTCATAAATCATCGGGGCGGTATGTTTCTTGATTGCTTCTTCGTTATTAGGGTTCAATATAATTTGATCCAAGGGTTTTTGGATAAACCCATTGAGATTGGCGGCAAAGAATCGGTCGAAAGCATTATTCATTGCGTATAACAGGACGAACGCATCCTTATCCCAGCCGCGACCGGCTCTGCCGATTCGCTGCCAAGCCGCCATAGCATTATCCGGAAATCCGGCGAGAATCACACCGTCCAGCCCGCCGATATCGATACCGAGTTCAAGGGCATTTGTGGTGAACACGATCCGTAAATCGCCGCTTTGCATCCTCTCTTGAATGCTTTCTTTGTCTTCTGCAAGCAGATCAGCTTTGAAGAGAGAAATTTTGTCCTCGTCTAATCCATGATTCGTAGCGTCCCTACGTGCTTCCTGAAACGCTTTCTCGGCAAATCTTATGCTTGGACAGAAGACTAGTACGGAACGGTCCATCGAGAAGCAGGCCAGTGCGGCGAGCACAATTCGCCGGCGGAATATGTCATAAAAATTATAATCCGGGATTCGGGGATTAATGAATGCAAAGTGCCGCTTCGGACGCAAGCTGTCCCGTGCGCTTTCTAATACAAACGATTGCCCCGTCAGCAATTCGGCGTGTTCCTTGGGATTGGCGCAAGTGGCGCTGCAAAGAAAAAGTTGCGGATGTGCGCCGAGTCTCGATAGACGTAGCAGGAATCTCCGTAACAGCAATGAAACATGTGTCCCAAAATAACCCCGATACTCGTGAATTTCGTCGATTACAAGAAATTTGAGGTTGCGCAAGAAACCGTTCGTTTCCCATGCTTTTCCGTTTTTGCCGTAAGCAAGGAAGGACTGATGAAGATATTCCGGATTCGTCATCAATATCCGGGGTGGTTTTTGGCGCATTATTGCCTTAGACTCTGTATCTGTGTTGCCATCATAGTGCCAGGATTCAAGGCGACCGTCGGTGGCCCGGCAAATTTTGTCGATTTGCCGTCGCTGGTCGTAGGCGACTGCCTTCATCGGATAGAGAAGCAGCGCATGCGCATCGCGGTCCATCCGCAATTTCTCAATCATGGGGACGGTGAACGCGATGGTTTTACCGCTTGCCGTCGGTGATTCCAAAACAACATTGTCACCGCTCATCGCCGTTTCAATCGCCGCCGCCTGATGGCGATACAAGCGTGAGATTCCGGTCGACTCTAAAGCACGGCGAGTCGGATCGAAAATAACGGCGGGGAAATCGTCGGCAAAGGCGGGCTCTTGCCGCTCAACGTCCTCCGTTTTGCGTTCGTCATCGTCACGCAAGGCATCGAATTCGCTTAGCTTTTCGAGCAACTGCTGTATCATAAATAGCCTCCTTTGGGCTGCGTATTATAGTGAAGTAAGCCGAAAAGCACACACCCATTTGCGCATCGGCGGCAAGGTTTGGCAACGCAGGCAAACGACTTTCCGGTCTGGACAGCCTGACTTTGAGTATTGCAGTTTTTCCTATAGAGTGCGACCGTCTCCATTCTCACGTGTCATGTGCTATTGACCTGTATCACCAGCTGTTCGCTTGATCAAGCGCGAAGGTGCGCGGCGGTCGTATGACTGTGCGCCGCCAGCGCGACTTTTGCGGTTGCCGGGCGTGCCAGGCGGCGGCAAATGAACTCGCCGGCCGCCAGCAGTCTGGTCAGGTCGACGCCGGTTTCGATGCCCAGACCGTCCAGCATGTAGACCACGTCTTCGGTGGCGACGTTGCCGCCGGCGCCCGGGGCATAGGGGCAGCCGCCGAGGCCGCCGACGGCGCTGTCGATGGTGCCGATGCCCAGCTGCAATACCGCGTACAGGTTGGCCAGCGCCTGCCCATAGGTGTCGTGGAAGTGGGCCGCCAGCCGCTCGATCGGCACTTGTCTGGCCACCGTTTCGATCATCGCCTGCGCCTTGCCCGGCGTGCCGACGCCAATGGTGTCGCCCAGCGAGATTTGCTCGCATCCCTGCTCGAATAAGGCGCCGGCCACCTCGGCAACGGCGGCGGGCGCTATGTCGCCCTCATACGGGCAGCCCAGGGCACAGGAAACATAGCCGCGCACCCGCAGTTTTTCCGCCTGCGCGCGCTGTATCACCGGTGTGAAACGGGCGATGCTGTCGGCGATGTCGCAGTTGATGTTTTTCCGGTTGAAGCTGTCCGACGCGGCGGTGAACACGGCGATGTCTTCTGCGCCCGCGGCCAGCGCATCATCGAGCCCGCGCAGGTTGGGCACCAGTACCGGATAATGCACCCCGGCCCGCCGTTCCAGCCCGCGCAGGACGTCCGCAGTGGCCGCCATTTGCGGCACCCATCTGGCGGAGGTAAAACTGCCCGCTTCGATGTGCCGCAGACCGGCGTCTTGCAGTCGGTGGATCAGCGCAATGCGGTCGGCCACGCTGACCGTTTGGGTTTCATGCTGCAACCCGTCGCGCGGGCCGACTTCGACCAGCGTGACTGTTTTCGGCAGATTCATTGTCCGGGCCTCCTGTTGGGTCTGGTTATGCGCCAGCGAAAAACACGGGCACGCCAGCCACAAACCGATTATAACGAGGAAACCCGGTCCGGTGCCGACAAAAGCGGCGCCGGGGCAGGGCGGCTGTCGGCGACGAGGCCGACCCGTTGTATGGCCAGGCAGTGCAGGCCGGGAACGCAACCCGCAGGGCCTCCGTTTCCTGCACGACGGCGTCGGTTGAAACCCGGCTATGCCCGGGCGGCGCGCGGGGTGGGAGAAAGGGCGCCAGCGGTCTGCGCTGTACCTCGAAGCGGCGAAGTGCAGCCCGGTGTCCACCAGAAATGCCCACGGCTAAAAGCGGTTTCAGACGCTTGACAAAGGCGGTTGAGGGCGTGAAGCTTAAAGTCGGTATCAGGGTGATCAGGGACAGCAACGATGGTGCATCATCAACCGGTCAAACACGACGCTTAACAACAGTTCAATCAAGCAAGGATTCAGCAATGAAAAAGCACATTACCGTTTCGCTGGCGTTCATCTGCATGACGCTGTTCTCTGTGGTTGGCAATGCCGCCGAGTCTGTGCATTGGGGCTACTCCGGCGCCATCGGCCCGGGGCACTGGGCACAATTGAGTGCCGATTTTGCCGTGTGTGCGGCAGGCAGGAATCAATCCCCGATTGATATTCGCAATGCGATTGAGGGCGATCTGCCGAAGCTCCGGCCTGGTTATCACACGGACGGCGATATGGCTCTCAACAATGGCCATACGATTCAAGTCAATTTTCCGAGCGGTAATTCTCTGAATGTCGGGGGGTATTCGTTTAACCTCGTTCAGGTGCATTTTCATGCGCCCAGTGAAAACACCATCAACGGCGAACATTTTCCACTGGAAGCCCATTACGTTCATACGACAAATCAAGGGGAAATCGGTGTGCTGGCGGTGATGTTCGAGTCGGGTGCTGAAAATGACGGGCTGGCTAAAATCTGGTCCAATCTGCCTGTAGCAGCGCATCAGACCGTGGCGCTGACAGAGCCAATCAATGCACAGGCAATGTTGCCGAACGATTTGGCGTACTATCGATTTAATGGATCATTAACCACACCGCCTTGCTCGGAAGGCGTTAGCTGGTTTGTATTAAAAACGCCGGCAACTGTTTCCAGGGGGCAGTTGCAGGTCTATAGGGGTATCCTGCATAGGGAAAACAACCGGCCGGTGCAGCCTCTTAATGCGAGGGTTGTTGTTCAGTAGATGGCGAGATGGATGATAAGATGAGCGTGTTACGCCGTCTTGACGCAGTGTTTGAGTGTACCAAGGATGACGAAATTCCGGTTCGACTCTGAACGATGTATATGTGTACAAGAAAAACCCCATCCATAAATATTGGCATGATTTCGCACGCTTGAAAATCCCGATAGATTTGGTATCCGTGAGAAAATCTCTGGCTTTAGCTAATTACCGTCGCGGACTCGGCAAAATGGACTGCCGACTTTTGGAATGGCTCGCGCCGATGAAAAAATCCGTGCATATTTTGCTGGCGAACTCGGACAAACTCAATCGCGCCGAATCCTTGCGCGTATTGGAATCGTCGGCGCAAAAGCCAAAGAGGACGGCAGCGTGAAAGAAAGAATAGTCGGCGTTGTTGCAGCCCGAAAAAATCCAATCGCTGCTTGCCGCCTAATCCGAGGCTAAGCGGTTTTGATGTCCTGCAGGTCGAGTTCCTGCATCATTGCCGCGCGCATTTTGAATTTTTGCGGCTTGCCGGTTACCGTCATCGGAAACGATTCCACAAATCTGATATAACGCGGCACTTTATAGTGTGCAATTTGTTCACGGCAAAAAGCGAGGATGTCTTCTTCCGTCGGATTTTCGCCGGGCTTGGCGACAATCCATGCGCACACCTCCTCGCCGTGAGATTTCGACGGCACGCCGAAAATCTGTGCCGCCTGTACCTGCGAATGACGATACAAAAACTCTTCTACTTCGCGCGGATAGATGTTTTCGCCGCCGCGCACCAGCATATCTTTCACCCGCCCGACAATGTTGCAGTATCCTTCTGAATCCAAAGTCGCCAAGTCGCCCGTGTGCATCCAGCCGTCCGAATCAATAGCCTGCCTGGTGGCGATTTCGTCTTCCCAATAGCCCCGCATGACGGAATATCCTTTTGTGCATAATTCGCCCACTTCGCCGATGGCGGCTGTTTCTCCGAACTCGTTGATAATCTTGACTTCAACATGCGGATGGGTTCTGCCGACAGTTGACACGCGCTTTTCCAGCGGATCGTCGGTTGCGCTTTGGAATGACACCGGACTTGTTTCCGTCATTCCGTATGCGATGGTGATTTCCCGCAGCTCCATTTCGCGAGTCACTCGCCGCATAACTTCAATCGGGCAGGGCGAACCGGCCATAATGCCGGTGCGGAGGGATGATAAATTAAATTCGCCAAAGTCAGGATGATCCAATTCGGCGAGGAACATCGTCGGCACGCCGTGCAGGGCGGTGCATTTTTCGTCGGCGACGGCCTGCAGAGTCGCCAGCGGCTCGAATCCTTCGCTTGGGAAAATCATCGCCGACCCTGCGGAAATGCAGGCGATATTGCCAAGCACCATTCCAAAGCAATGATACAAAGGCACCGGAATGCAGAGGCGGTCGGATTCGGAAAAGCGCATCGCCTGCGCGCAAAATCGTCCGTTATTAATAATGTTGAAATGCGAAAGAGTCGCGCCCTTCGGCGAACCGGTAGTGCCGCTGGTAAATTGAATGTTTATCGCTTCATCGGCGTTTAATTCTTCCGATATTTTGTCTAATTGGACGCGCGCCGATTCGCCGCCGACGGCGATTTGCCGATAGTTAAACATTCCCGCTGTTATTTCTTCGCCGACGCGAATTATCGCGCGCAAATGCGGCAGCCGCTTTGACTTCAATTTTCCGGGCGCGCATTCGCTTAATTCGGGGGCGAGGTCGTGCAGCATTTTAAGATAATCGCTGCTTTTGAAATTCGCCGCCGTCAACAGGCATTTGCAGCCGGATTGATTTAATGCGTATTCCAATTCGGCGGTGCGATAGGCGGGATTGATGTTAACCAGAATCGCTCCGATTCGGGCGGAGGCGAATTGCACCGCCAGCCATTCCGGCCGATTCGGCGACCAGATGCCGATGCGATCGCCCTTACCGATTCCGATGCTGAGAAGTCCGGCGGCGAGATTGTCCACTTCGCAAAGAAGATCGCGGTAAGTCCAGCGAATTCCAAATTCGCAGAATACCGCCGCATCGCGCTCGCCGAATTGGGCGACGGTGTCGGCGAGAAATTGCGGGACAGTCAGACGCAGCAGCAGCGTGTCTGACTGCCCGAAAACATGCGAAAGTCCGTTTTGTGGAATGCGGCGATCCGGCGCCATTATTTTATTCAGCGAATTGCGTCCGCAAATCAATCGCCGGATTGCGGTCAAAAAAGTTAAACGGGCGCAGTGTAAACGACCGCCAAAATGTCGGCAGCACCGGAGTGTCTTCGGAGCGGGTGAAATGATTCATTCCGATATTAATCCACACGACGATGTCTTCATTTTTGACGGCGCGATTTTGCTTTGCCCACACAGCGAGTCCATCGTCACCTTTACCGGCAAAAACAAACTCGCCGCCGCCGTAGCGTTCGTCGGGATGATGCGGAGTCACCCAAACATCATTCTCCAAAAATCCGGCGCGCTTGGAATACCATTCCGACTGCGGCAATATATAGCGCGCGCGGCCATGCAGAAGAATTTCGTAACTGGTCGGATTGGCGAGATAATTCTTGCGATCTGAACTCGCCACGCGAAAGCGCTGAATTTTTTCGCCGCCGCGATATTGCGCCTGGCTTTCAGTCGACGGCACATCATCCCGAATTGCATAAACATAGCCGCGCGGATGCTCGTCCGGCAATTTCATCACATCATAAATATTGCGGATGAAATAATTCTGCGGCCCGTCTATGTCCAAATCCAGCCGGAAATTAAAATGATGATCGTGATAAGTGGCGACTAAATTCGGTGCGACCAGCGTTCCGAAAGCGGCGTCTTCCTTTGCCGTCGGACTGTCCATTGTTTTTGCGCGCACACCTTTTAGTGCGTCTATGCCGGTCGCCGCCACGCGGCCGTCCAATTCGCCGGATTGATTGAAAACCCAATCAATAAGGTAGTCGTAGTTGCCGACTTGCGGCGCCATTCGCACGACTAATTCCACCTGCGGACGGCCTTCGTAAGTTTCGTTTAAGAATTCAGCGTGACGCCAGGAAGGATTGCCGGTGTTGCGTTCAAAAATGCAGATGGTATTCGGCAATTCCAGCGGATTTCCTTCGTCGTCGTTGATGAGAGAAGATATAAATGTCGCCGCTTCCGGGCAGTCCACGCCGGGGGCAAGAGCCGACGCCAGCAATCCGCTGCCGTATTCGCCGACATCAAAATAGGTTCGCGAAAACCAGCCAAAATCGGGGTCATTGTATGGGACGAACATCTCCGACATATATCCCTGATAAAGAACCGAACGCGCTTCGCCACCGTCTTCATAAGTGACATTGGAAAGCACCATCCCAAGACGCCGATCCATCCGTAAATGAAAGCGCCACTTTTGCCATTCTACGATATTGCCGTCGATGCGATAATTCGCTCCCTTGGGGGCGACGATTTTTACCGGTTGCAGTTGTGCTCGCAAATTGGGAATGTCGCTTTCGCTGAAATTGAGATTCGCAGGGCTGATGGGAATTTCGCCCGAATCGTGAACCGTCACCGATTTGCCTTTCAAATCCACGACGGCGTAAAGCCCTTCAATCGGCCAGCCGTAGTAATTATTTCCGGCGGTGCGGAGGTCAATGCAATAAACCTTAAACAGCCGCTTGCCTTCTTCTTCCGCCTGTCCGAAGTATCCTTGCGATGCCGGCGGGCAGTAGATTTTTTCCAAATCGGTGATGCCGCGCAATTTCAAATGCTCTTGCATTTCGGGGTCGGCGAGGGCGAGTTCCTGCGCTTCGGCCCATTCCTCAAACATTACCGACGACTGCCGATCTTTGACTTCCTCCCACGATGTCAATTTGTCGCCGCTTAAATCCACGACCGCCTTGAAAACCTGTGCACCTTTTCGCGCCACGATTCGCGCCGACCGCGAAAACGGCTTGCCCGGACGCCATTCGCGCACTTCGCTTTTGGACAATTCCAGCAGTGTCACCTGCGGATAGCGCGTGTCGTCGTCGGCGAGTCCGTCTTTTTCCAGGATGGATTTCACCTGCCGGAGTTCGTCGGCGGTCAGCGGATCCATCGGATGCGTTACCGCCGCCAGCGCGGGTGAAATGGAAAACATCAGCGCAACGCAAAGCGCCCTGCAGAATTTATCGGTGTATGTCATGACGACCTCCTGTGTTGAATAAGAAAATCAGGGTTTATCGGTTCTCCGCTCAAATTTACTGCTCCCGAATTTACCATAGCTTGCGCCTCGGGATTCGACGGCAAGCAAGGCATCAATTGCATCCGCTATCTGCTTCGAAAAAGCGGGGTCCTTGTGCGAGTCGGACCAGGGTGCCGGAAAAAAGGCATTCGCCGCCTGTCTAACGCGGAACCAGTTGGTTGCCTCCATTTGAGAATTTTTCTGGCTCATTTGCCTCACCTCAACTCAAAATCCGTCTTAAATATATCAAAATTTTCGGAATTAATTTCAATTTTTATAAAACAATTTTCTAAAAAAACACAAAAATAGAGAAAAATTTTTAAGGAACAGCTGATTAATACATGAAAACTTTAGTTTCAATGCGAAACGCTCTTTTACTATTCAGAGATGTTCCACCTTGGCCCTGACCCGGGATTTGTTCCGGTTTGCACAACGCGCCTGCTCCGTCAACGGTCGGTTTCTACGGCCTTTCGCTTGCGTGAAATCCCTTGCCTGCGGCGCACAATCGGTTATCACTTGCCCCTGACCCGTATAGGCCGAATCACCCCAGACACGGGTTTCCTCGCCGTGCAGCAGGTATGGCAATAAATCAGAGTTGCCTTAGGGGTATCCAGCCTGGGGAAAACAACCGGCCGGTGCAGCCTCTCAATGCAAGGGTTGTTGTTCAGTAGATGGCGGGATGGATGGTACTCCGATACTCAAAGACGCCTTTGGAGTGCTCAAAAAAGCTCCGGTAGCTGTTGCACGATTTTAACCGTCTCCACGCTTACCGTGACTACCTTGCGAATCAGGTCGAGGATGTAGTGCGGATTTTCGCTCCAGTCGTTGGGGTTGTTGGTGATTTTGCTGTCTTTGTCGGTTTTGATTTGGTAGCGCTCGATGATCCAGTTGAGGGCGCTTTTGCCGTTGACGATGTAGTCGTGGGCTTCGGGTGGGATGTTTTCCAGTGTGATGTTGTCGTTGTATTTTATTTTGCTTTTGTCCGGGGTGCGGGCGCCGCCGGAGTAGGTCATTTTTTTGACTTTGTAGTAGTTCGGGTTGGACGGGTCGGCGTTTTGTTCGTGTACCAGCAGCGGGTACGGGTCGGCGGTTTCATAGTGGACGTGCAGGTCGGCGAGTTGTTTGCCGGCGGTGGCGTAGGCGTGAAAGTCGGCGGCGGTTTTGGCGTAGGGAATGCGCGGCAGGGTTTTCTTCAGGTCGGCGGCGTATTTTGTTTTGTAGGGTTGGTTGTGCAGGATTCCATAGATATAGTAAAAAATATCGTCGCCGGTGATTTTGTTGTCTTGATAGTGTTGTTGGAACAGGGCGACGGTGGACTGCGGGATATTGTCGATGCGGGGGTATTCATCCGTTTCGTTTAGCAGGGATGTGTTTTTGCTTGCTGCTTTTTCGTAGGTGTAGCGGGGGAAGCATTGAGTCCCAGCATCAAGCAAGTTTAGGTCCGGTATAACATTTAATAGAAAAGCTGAAAACTCTTTGCTTGATCCTATTCCTGAAACACAGATTGCCAAATTTTTTGCGCCAGTTGTTGGAAAGAAACTCGGCTGACGATAAACCCTGCTGTTAAATTGTGGGCAAAAGTAGAACCATTGATAGGTGAACGGTCGATAAATCCCTGTTCGGATTTTCTGGCGAATAAATTTACCGGATTTGTTCCTGCACACATCGTTTTTTAGATCTGCATCCCAACTCATTTTTTCTGCATCATGATCAATAAATTCATTAATATCAATAGATTTTTCGGATTGTGCGTTTTTATACCGATCCACCTCTTTGTTATAGAAGGTGATCATTTTTTCCACATTCGATGAAACATTTTCTTTGGAAAAATTGTACACCCACGGATCTTTACTTGTTTTCACCCCACTTCCGTATTGAGTAAATATCGCAGGAATTACAGCAACATTTTTTCTCTTGTTTTCTTTAGTTCCTATAGGCAGATAACCCTCATACGCCGTATCGCGCTGGTTTATCCAGTCATGGTTTTGGTCCGGCGTGATGGTTTGCCAGGGGATGTTTTCGACGCTGTTAAACTGGCTGATCGTGTTTAGTTTTTGTTTGCGGCTAAGATAGTCGCCGATGTCGTGATAGTTCAGATTGCATTTGCCGCTCTTACGTGGTGTTTTAATCAAAAACAGAATGGCAATACCGGCACGGCTTCCCGACCCGAATATCTTCCCGCCTTCTTTTCGGGAGATTTCCCCGGCGGTGCGTTGATTGCCGCGCAGGTTGAAACAATAAATGCCACTAAACTCTTCATACAAACACTTTCGCAATCCATCCATCGCATTGCCGTCTATGTAACCGCCGTTGGTCACAAAGGCGACTATGCCCTCATCGCCAATGCAGTCGCTTGCCCAGCGGATTGCGCGGATGTAGGAGTCGTACAAGCTGTTTTTATTGGTTGCTGTGGAATGTTCGGCATAAGTCGTGCTAATGCTGTCATCTAATTTTGCATATTTCATATTTTTGTTCGCATCGTTCTCACGTTTTTGCTTGGCAGAATACGGCGGATTGCCAAATACTACTCGAATGGGCGTGCTCTTTTGTCGCTGTACTCTTGCCGAGTTCACCGGAAAGATTTTATTCAAAACATCACCATCCCGCTCGTTGATCTGAAAGGTATCGGTCAAGGCGATGCCTTCAAACTCGCGGTACTCTTGCCCGCCCCGTCGATGTTGATATGCCTGCTCAATGTTGATGGCGGCGATGTAATATGCCAGCAGGACGATTTCGTTGGTGTGAATTTCCTTGCTGTATTTGCGCGGTAAATCCGCATCATTGATCACGTTCGATTGCAGCAGGCGCGTGACAAAGGTGCCGGTGCCGGTGAACGGGTCGAGGATATGCACGTCTTTTGCCCCCAGCCCCTTGCCAAACTCTTTTTGCAGCAGGTGTTCGACGCTGTGGATGATGAAATCGACCACTTCAACCGGGGTATAGACGATGCCGAGGCTTTCCGCCATTTTGGGGAAGGCGGTGCGGAAAAATTTATCGTATAGCTCGGTGATGATCTTCTGCCTGCCGGCGGCGTTGTCGATGCCTTCGGCGCGCTGGCGTACGCTGTCGTAAAAGCCACTCAACTCTTTGCTCTCGGACGACAGGTTTTGCGCGTCCAGCAGTTCGAGCATGTCCTGCATGGTTCGGGACACCGGGTTTTTGGCGACAAACTCGTTATCGGCGAATAGCGCGTTGAATACCGGGCGGGTGATCATGTGCTGCGCCAGCATTTCAACGGCGTCTTCTTCACTGACCGCCGGGTTGAGGTTTTGCTGTAGTTCGGTGACAAACTCCTGAAACAGTTCGCGGTAGTTGCTTTCGCTGCTTTCCACCAGCGTTTTGATGCGGGTGCCGGTGCGCACGGCAATGTCGGCGACGTCTTTGGCCCAGGTTTCCCAGTATCGGCGCTCGCCACATTTGAGCACCATTTTGGCGTAGATGGCGCCGACCCATTCGTCGATGTCGGTGAACAGAGACAGGGGGGTGGGGGTGCGGTCGCGCGCTGCATCCGGGTCGCCGATATCGACACCGATGATCTGTATTCTGTCGCTTGGTCCGTCGTTGAGATCGATGCGGTTGATTTCGGCGTTGAAGCGGTCATCGTGTGCGCGCAAGGCTTGCAGCACGTCCCACACCACGCGGTATTTTTCGTTGTCGTTGAGCGCCTGCTCGGGTGGCGTTCCGGCGGCGACGCCAATGGGCAGGATGATGTAGCCGTAGTCCTTGCCTTCGGCCTTGCGCATCACGCGCCCGACCGATTGCACCACGTCCACCTGGGATTTGCGCGGGTTGAGGAACATGACCGCATCGAGTGCGGGCACGTCCACGCCTTCGGACAGGCAGCGTACGTTGCTGAGAATGTGGCAGCTGTTTTCCTGCGGCTCGGTTTTCAGCCATTGCAATGCCTGGTTGCGGGTGAGGGCGTTTTGTGTGCCGTCCACGTGGAGCACTTCGCAACGCAAGTCATCTCTGTCCGGGTTTTGCCGGATGTATTCGTCAATGATCCGGGGGAAGTTGTCGGCGATCTTTTTGGATGCCGAGATGGTCTGGGTAAAGGCCACCGCGCGGCGCATGGGTGCGGCGTCTGCAATGCCGCCTTCCTGTGCGTTGGCGATTTGCTTGCTCAGCCCTTTCCAGCAGCCGATAATTTTTATTGCGTCGTCCAGGTTGAGTTCACCGTTGACGGCAAACTGCGCTTGCATGGCTTTGCTTACCTGCTTTTCATCGACGGTGAGAATCAACACCTTGTAGTCGCTGAGCAAGTCGCGCTGGACGGCGGTGGAGAAGTCCAGGCGATGCAGTTCCTTGCCGTAGGTTTGTTCGTCGTCCATGGAAAACACCTCGACGTCCTGGTCTTTGGCGCGTTGCCTGGCGGATAGACTGTAAATGCGCGGGGTGGCGGTCATGTACAGGCGTTTTTTGCCGTGCAGGTATGTGTCGTTGTGCACTTTGGTAAAGTGGGATTGTTTTGTACCGCCGTCCTCCACACCGGTGGTGCGGTGGGCTTCGTCGCAAATGATCAGGTCAAAGGCGGGCGCGCCGTGTTGCTGGGCGGTGGCGACCACGTCGATGGAATGGTAGGTAGCGAAAACCACATTGGTGCGCCCGGATTGTGGCTGGCGTAATTTGTGCGCGAGTTTGTCGGCGTCGGTGGTGGCGGGGATGGCGAGGTCGTGGACGCGGATGTCTTCCGTGTCCCTGCCGACTTTTACATCGGAGCAAACGGCAAAGCTGCGCAGTGGACGCCCGGAGTCCGCCGACCATTCGCGCAGGGTTTGCGAGAGCAGCGCAAGCGACGGCACCAGGAACAATACATTGCCACCGTCCGCGCAATTTTTTTCGGCGATCTTGAGGGCGGTGAAAGTTTTACCGGTGCCGCAGGCCATGATGAGTTTGCCGCGTTCGGCGGCGTGCAGTCCGGCGGTGACGTCTTCCAGCGCTTGTGTTTGATGCGGACGGATGGTTTTGGCGGTTTGTTGTTGTGCGCCGGGCAGTATTTTGTCGAGCAGCGCCCGAAAATCGATTTCAATTGCGATATCCTGATCGGATAGCGGCAATCCGGTTTGCCTGGGTTGCGGTTTCCTTTTCGTTTGGTCGTCTTGTTCGCGGTAAGTCGGCAGGATTGCGGTCACGGCTTCCCAGTCAATCTCTGCATTGCCGAGTTCATCGGCAAAATCAACGCGGGTACATTCGATTTTTTGATTTGCCAGCGCGTCTTCCGCGTGTCGCGACCACTTGCCAGTGGTGGCGACAATTTTCCGCTCGCTGAAGCCGATGCCGCCGTATGTTTTTCCGGATGCGGTGAAAAAGGAATCGATGTCGCTCTTTTTCAGACTGTGGTCGGGGGCGAAAAACTTGCATTGAATCGCGCAGTATTCGTCGTCATGCGTGCGCGCCACCAGGTCAATGCCGACGTCGGTTTGATCGATGCGTTGCCGCCGTGCCCATTCTCCCCACAGAAAAATTTCCTGATAGTAGTCACGGTGCGGCGGCGCATGTTGCAGCCATTGTTGCGTCAGTTTTTCAAACAGGTAGCCCTGCTCCCGCGTGGATTCGGGCAGGCGGGCAAGCGAGGCGAGAAAGTCTTGTGCGCTGGTGTTCATAGGTTACTGTATCAGGTTTGGATAGCGTAACGGTATTGTAGTTTTAATGGCGGAGAGGGGGATTCGAACCCGGAGTATGGGACAGGCCGTATACCGAAGTGGTTCAATTGATGCGGCAATCCGGTTGAGGCATAATACCACTGAATTGGAGGTTGGATATGACCAGAAGAAAGAAATATTTTGAGAGAATTCAAATTGGACGCCATCCACCCGGTGCGGGAGTGGGGCTATATCCAGGCGGCGGTGGTGCGCAGCCTGGATGTGAATGCCAATATGCCGGGGTGCTGGGTGACCGGGTATGGGGCGCATGATTGGGGCATTTCGCGGCAATGGCAGCCTGAAGTGGCTTGGTAGAGGTGACTGCTTATGGGGTAATGTTTATGAATGAACTAACAAATGACATCTTGCAGGGACTGAAACAAATAATATTTTTGGGTTTAGGTCTTTTGGCGCTCTTACTCGTGCCATGGTTGAGTGGCGCTTTCAACTCATACATGCCGTCGCCACAGCGGGCATTCTTGGGCGCCAGGAACTTCGTCAAGAAGATTTGGCATTATATGCGACCCCAACCGCCGCTCTCTAAAGAATGTTCTCACGTTGTGCTGACTTGGTTGGTGGGTGATGGCAACGGGGAGAGCACGAAACTCGTCGAAGGCGCATTCCGAGATATTCCCGGCATTCACCTGTCCCGCTCCGCTCACATCGTGAAGGCTTCCGGCGCTAGAGATGATTGGGAACCGGCCATGCGTAAGCGCGCCCGCGAGATTTTGACTGATAGGCAGGCGGATTTGGCCATCGTCGGCGAGGTCAAGGAGCCCAAAAAGGTACTGAGTCTATGGTTCGTGCCACGTGTAGGTGATGGCACGCTGTCTCGTGGGGATAGAGGTTCAAATTATATGCTGGAAAATGTGACTCTCGGGGATGACTTCCGCGAGGAATTCCATGTGCAGATCACCGCCATGGCGCTGAGTGCCGTGGCGCCACTCGTTAGCAACGAAGCGCGCGGTCAGATACTGGATGATGGGCTGAGCACGGTCGCGGAACAGATCGATATCTTGCTCAAAAAAGATAGTAGCCTAATCGGTGAACGCGCCGAGCGCGAGCGTCGCGCCAGCTTGTATATGGTGCTCGGTATCGCCCTCGCGGTCTTGGGCGAGCGCGAAAGCAGCATTGAGCGTCTCGAACGGGCCGTTGGTGCCTACAACGCGGCGCTTGAGGAAGATATCCGTGAGCACATGCCGCTCAATTGGGCCGCGACGCAGAACAACCTCGGCAATGCCCTTGCGACTCTGGGCGGGCGTGAAAGTGGCACCGGTCGCCTCAAGCAGGCCGTTGATGCCTACAACGCAGCGCTTGAGGAATATATCCGCGAGCGTGTGCCGCTCGATTGGGCCATGACGCAGAGCAACCTCGGTGCAGCCCTCGCGACCTTGGGCGCGCGTGAAAGCGGCACCGAGCGCCTCGAACAGGCCGTTGCCGCCTGTAGCGTGGCGCTTGAGGGGTATCCTCGCGATCGCGTGCCGCTCGATTGGGCCGGAACGCAGAACAACCTCGGCAATGCCCTCGCGGTCTTGGGCGAGCGTGAAAGCGGCACCGAGTGCCTCGAACAGGCCGTTGGTGCCTACAAAGCGGCGCTTGAGGAACGTACCCGCGAGCGTGTGCCGCTCGATTGGGCCATGACGCAGAGCAACCTCGGTAATGCTCTCTGGAGCTTGGGTAAGTGCGAAAGTGGTACCGAGTGCCTCGAACGGGCCGTTGCCGCCTACAAAGCGGCGCTTGAGGAATCTACCCGCGAACGCGTGCCGCTCGATTGGGCCATGACGCAGAACAACCTCGGCAATGCCCTCCTGACCCTGGGTAAGCGCGAAAGCGGCACCGAGCGCTTTAAACAGGCTGTTGCCGCCTACAAAATGGCACTTAAGGAGCGTACCCGCGAGCGCGTTCCGTTCAATTGGGCCGAGACGCAGGACAACCTCGGCATCGCCCTCGCGGTTTTGGGCGAGCGTGAAAACGGTACCGAGCACCTCGAACAGGCCGTTATTGCCTGTAACGCGGCACTTAAGGAATATACCCGCGAGCGCGTGCCGTTCAAGTGGGCCGCGGCGCAGTACAACCTCGGCACCGCCCTCGCGATCTTGGGCGAGCGCGAAAGCGGCACCGAGCGCCTCGAACAGGCTGTTGACGCTTACAATGCGGCACTTGAGGAATATACCCGCGAGCGTGTGCCGCTCGATTGGGCCATGACGCAGTATAACCTCGGCAACACCTTCCAGACCTTGGGCGAGCGCGAAAGCGGCCCCGAGCACCTCGAACGAGCCGTCAACGCCTACAAAGCGGCGCTTAAGGAATATACCCGCGAGCACGTGCCGCTCAATTGGGCCATGACGCAGAGCAACCTTGGTAACGCCCTCCGGACTTTAGGCGAGCGCGAAAGCGGCCCCGAGCGCCTCAAACAGGCTGTCGACGCCTACAAAGCGGCGCTTAAGGAATATACCCGCGAGCACGTGTCGCTCAATTGGGCCATGACGCAGAACAACCTCGGCGCCGCCCTCGTGATCTTGGGCGAGCGCGAAAGCGGCCCCGAGCGCTTCAAACAGGCCGTCGCCGCCTACAACGCGGCACTCGAAGTGTTCACCCCCGATAAAACACCGCACTACTGGTATGGGACACAGCATAATCTGCGCCTTGCTCTTAATGCCTTGGATACGCGAAGAGCCGAGCCCTAGCCATCCGCGTTATCTGCTAACAGCACCAGCAAGACGCCCTGGCAGACACATACAAAGCCCTGCCGAAGCCCTCGTTCACCGCCCCAAAGCCATTCCCCAGTTTCAACCCGACGTGGACACATTCCACACCATTACACCGCATCTCGCACACAAAACCGCCTCCAATCTTTCGCCAGCCTCTGATTTCTGTACAAGATCAAACACCGCATACATGCAACAACCATAGATTTTTCGCCTGCGACCACGAAAAATAATATAGAAGTAGCTTGCAGAGCGTGCTATCGTCACCCGGGTTTCCAGAACCGACGCAGTTCAAAGGCGCCGCCAAAACAGCAGTGCCAGCGACGCGAACCCTTCTGGGTCGCTAAATAACCCTGTACAGTCAATAACTTGCTTTTGTACCGGGTCGTTTGGTTTCGAGGCTTTTATTGCTGTTACGCTGTTTTATCGAATAACCAGGGAGGTAATCCAAATGTCTAATACGGTTTGTGAAACACTACTAGAAATTCTGGCAGAGGCGGAGGTTCGGCAGATATTCGGGATGACGGGCGATGCCCTGAACCCGTTGTTGGATGCGGTTCGCCGGGACGGTCGTTTTGAATGGATTGGCATACGGCATGAGGAGGCCGGCGCCTTTGCCGCCGCTGCTCAGGCCAAGCTGACGGGCAAGCTGGCGGTGTGTTGTGGCACCGTGGGGCCGGGGGCGATTCATCTGATCAATGGCTTGTATGACGCCAAACGGGATTATGCGCCGGTGCTGGCGATAACCGGGCATGTGCCGTTGACCGAGCAGGGAACCGGCTATTTCCAGGAAGTGGATATCCGCAACTTGTTCCAGGATGTGTGTGTCTATAACGAGTTTATCAACCACCCGGCACAGCTGCCGAGAGTGGCGCTGCAAGCGGTGCAAAGTGCGTTAACGCTGGGCGGTGTGGCGCATCTGTCCATACCCACGGATGTGATCAGCCAGGATGTACCGGCCAGTCCGCTGGCGCGTAAGGTTGTGCGGCCCAGTGCGCATATGATGCCCTGCCCGGATGAGTTGGCGCGGGCGGCGGATATGATCAACCAGGGAGAAAAAATCACCATTCTTGCCGGTGACGGCTGCCGTGGGTCGCGTGACGAGCTGTTGCAGCTGGCTGAAAAACTGAATGCGCCGATCGTCCGCACACTGCGGGGCACCGATGTCATGGAGTATGACAATCCCTACTGGATTGGGGGCATCGGGATGCTGGGCTCGTCCCAGGGGATTGCGGCATTGGATGAGTGCGACACCCTGCTGATGCTGGGCTCGGATTTTCCCTACAGCGTGTTCCTGCCGACGGATCGGAATGTCATCCAGGTCGATATCAAGCCCGAGCGGCTGGGTAAGCGTTGCCCGGTTAGCGTTGGCATTATCGGGCATGTCCAGCAGGCCATGCAGGAGTTGATGCCGCTGCTGAACGGCAATCAAAATACGGCGTTCCTGAGCCAGCTGCAGAAGCAGCGGCAAAAATGGGATGCACGCATGGATAGCAAGGCGGACCCGGCCCGCGGCAAGCCCGGCAGGATTGCCCCGCAGGCGGTCACCCGCCTGGCGGGGGATCTGGCACAGGATGATGCCGTATTTATTGCCGATGTCGGTCTGATTACCGGCTGGGCCGCGCGCCATCTGCGGTTGCGCGGCGGGCAGCGGTTGCTGGGCTCTTTTAACCATGGCTCGCTTGGCGTCGCCTTGCCGGCGGCCATTGGGGTGCAATTGCTCGACCGCCAGCGCCAGGTGGTTGCGCTGGCGGGTGATGGCGGCTTCCAGATGATGATGCAGGATTTCATCACGGCGGTCCGCTACGAGTTGCCGGCCACTTTCATTGTCTTGAACAACCGCAAGCTGGGTTTTGTTGAGGTGGAAATGCAGGCGTCCGGTATGCCGAAGTATGGCACCAGCCTGGTTAATCCGGACTATGCCGCGATTGCCGTGGCCTGCGGTGGCCAGGGCCGGGTGGTTGCGGAGCCGGGTGAATTGAAGGCGGCGATTCAAACGGCTTATGCAACCCCTGCGCCGTATATTCTGGATGTCCAGGTGAACCCCGACGAGCTGTTAATGCCGCCGAAAATACAGGCGGCGCAAGCCTGGGGGTTTAGCCTGGCGAAGCTTAAGGAATTGTTTATTGAAGAGGAGATGTAGACGATGACCGATAATAACGATGTGATCGGCTACGACCGCCTGAATAATGCGGCGTTGAACAAGGGTACGGTATTTAATGCGGCTGAACGCGAGCAGTACAAGCTGCGCGGCCTGCTGCCGGCGGCGATTGGCGACCGGGAGGCGCAATTGGCGCGCGCATTGGGAAATCTGCGGCGCAAGAGCAGTGAGATTGAGCGCTATGTTTTTATGCAGGCCTTGCAGGGGCGGAATGAGCGGCTGTTTTATCGTCTGATCATCGACCATATAGAAGAGCTGATGCCGATTATCTATACGCCAACGGTGGGGCAGGCCTGTCAGGAGTTTGCGCATATATTCAGACAGCCGCGCGGTTTTTATATCACGCCGGATGACCGTGGGCATATTCGGCGTATGCTGGATAACTGGCCCGATAGAGACGTGCGCATGATTGTCATAACCGACGGTGAGCGTATCCTGGGGCTGGGTGATCTGGGCGCCAATGGCATGGGTATTCCTATCGGTAAGCTGGCGCTCTACACGGCGTGCGCCGGCATACATCCGCGCCAGTGCCTGCCGGTCATGCTCGACGTCGGCACGAACAATGAAGAGTTGCGTAATGATCCGTTGTATCTTGGGGTCAAGCGTGCGCGGGTCAGCGGGGATGAATACAATCAGCTGGTGGAAGAATTTGTGCTTGCCGTGCAGGATGCGTTTCCGCGTGCGCTTATCCAGTTTGAAGATTTTCTGACCCCCAATGCCTACTCACTGTTACAGGCCTGGCGTGACCGCGTATTGTGTTTCAATGACGATATTCAGGGAACCGCAGCCGTTGTGCTGGCGGGCGTACTGGCCTCCAGCCGCATTACCGGCGTCCAGCTGGCGGATCTGCGCATTATGTTTCTGGGCGCCGGCTCGGCGGCAACCGGCATTGCGGATTTGATTCATGTGGCGTTACAAAATGCGGGGCTGGATAAGCAGGCGGCCGCCCGGCGGTTGTGGTTTGTTGACCGAGCCGGCCTGGTGGTCAAGGGGCGGGCCAGACTGGCCCCGCACAATGTCGCCTACGCGCATGATGCGCCGCCAGCCGATTTTATTGCCGCGATCAAAACGGTCAAACCGCATATACTGGTTGGCGCCACCGGCACACCCGGCGCATTTACGCAGGAGGTGGTGGGTTTGATGGCCGAGCTCAACCCGCGTCCGGCGATTTTTGCCCTGTCGAATCCGACTTCCAGAGCGGAGTGCACCGCAGAGCAGGCCTACACCTGGTCCAATGGCCGTGCCGTGTTTGCCAGCGGCAGCCCCTTCGACATGGTCGAATATGCGGGGCAGCGCCATCGTCCCGGGCAGGGCAATAATGCGTATATTTTCCCGGGTATCGGGTTGGGCGCGGTGGCGTGTCATGCCCGCTGCGTCAGTGATGACATGTTTCTCGAATCGGCGCGCGTGTTGGCGCAGATGGTGACGCAGGATGATCTGGATGCGGGGGCGATTTATCCATCGTTGTCCAGTATCCGCAAGGCGTCTCTGGCCATCGCCGTGGCGGTTGCCGAGAAAGCCTGGGAGCAGGGGCTGGCGCGTGACGAACACCCGGGTGACGTGCAAAAGAAGATAGCGGACATGATGTATAGCCCGGAATACTGATGGATGACAAAGCCGTTGAGCGCTTGCGTTGTTTGGCTGGAACGGCCTTTACAGCGCGGCCATGCTCTCCGGCTGCCGATTGACCCGGGCTGTTTCACCCGGGTTGTTTGCAGACAGTCGCCGGTTGCCTGCTGTTATTGCCGGCATCAGCGGATGCGATGGTCTGGCCGGATGGAACCAGGCGCCGGATGCGCGGTGGGCCGGATGCGCGGCGAGTGGTTGCGCAGGCGCAAGGCGCCGTATCTGCGCCTCGAGATGCGGCGCGGTGGATAACCGCCCGGCGTTGATTTGAAGGATATTCCGAGGCCCCCACCGATGACCGATTTGCCCACCAAGCTGCTCGATATAGACGATCGGGTGACCGTGTCGAGCGACGCGGCGGACGCCCTGCTGCGGCGGATGCTTGGCCGGCTGGGCTGCGATGCGGCCACTGCGACGGCGGTCAGCCGCCATCTGGTGGAAGCCAGCTGCGCCGGCGTGGAGTCACACGGCGTCTGGCGCATCATCACGTATGCGGAGCAGTACCGCAGCGGCTATCTCGACCCGACCGCGCAGCCGCAGCGCAGTACGACCGCGCGCGGGGGGATGGTGGTTGACGGCTGCGGCGGCATTGGCATTCCGGCGATGCATCTGGCGGTTGACTGGCTGGCCGAGACGGTACGGGCGCAGGGCATGGCGACGGTTGCGCTCCGCAATGTCGGGCATACCGGGCGGCTTGGCAGCTATGCCGAAGCGCTCGCGCGGCAGCAGTGCCTGTGCATCATTATCGGCGGCGGCGGGCGCAAAAACTGGCGGCTGGTCGCACCGTATGGCGGCCGCCGACCGCTATTATCGACCAACCCGTATTGCATCGGCGTGCCGGGCGGCGAAGACGGGCCGGTGGTGGCCGATTTTGCCACCTCGGCGCTGGCGGCCGGCTGGGTCTATTCGGCCCGCAAAGCCGGGGCCGCGCTGCCGCCCGGGATGCTGGTTGACTGCGACGGCCGCCCCTCAACCGACCCGGAGGATTATTTTGCCGGTGGCGCCATTCTGCCGGCCGGCGGCGCCAAGGGGTATGCGCTGGCGGTGGCGGCGGAGATGATTGCCGAGGGCATGCTCGGGCCGGCGACGACCGAATGCAACTGGCTGCTGCTGGGATTGGACACGACGCGCTACCGCGACCCGGGGCCGTTTGGCCACGCGGCGGAGGAGATACTGGCGGAGCTGCGGGCCTGCCCGCCGAGCGACGGGTTTGCTCGTGTGGAGGTGCCGGGTGAACGCGAGCGCCGTCAGGCGCGCAGCAGCCGGGGGGAGATCCATATTCCGGGTAAATTGTGGGCGGAAATTCAGGCACTGGACCGCGACCTTGAGGCGGGGGCGCCGGCGGTTGTGTGACAGTAGAAAAGCTGTCCACCGGTGCTCTTTCTGATTGCAGGCCAACTAAGGAAAATCTGATGAATACACGAAAACTGTGTGGTCAATGAGAAACGCGCTTTATATTATTCAGATATGCGGTATTAAGGCCCAATGCAGCCTTGGTGTTATTCCCCCCTGACAAGGTTGTTTCCGGGGCGGTGATTGGGCCGTGCGGCGGCCCTCACCCCGGCCCTCTCCCAGAGGGAGAGGGAGTTTCCGGTTATCGCGGGGAGAAGTCGGTTGTCGGCTTTAGCCCTCTCCTCTGGGGAGAGGGTTGGGTAATGAGAAACGCGCTTTATATTATTCAGATATGCGGTATTAAGGCCCAATGCGGCCTTGGTGTTATTCCCCCCTGACAAGGTTGTTTCCGGGGCGGTGATTGGGTCGTGCGGCGGCCCTCACCCCGGCCCTCTCCCAGAGGGAGAGGGAGTTTCCGGTTATCGCGGGGAGAAGTCGGTTGTCGGCTTTAGCCCTCTCCCCTGGGGAGAGGGTTGGGTAATGAGAAACGCGCTTTATATTATTCAGATATGCGGTATTAAGGCCCAATGCGGCCTTGGTGTTATTCCCCCCTGACAAGGTTGTTTCCGGGGCGGTGATTGGGTCGTGCGGCGGCCCTCACCCCGGCCCTCTCCCAGAGGGAGAGGGAGTTTCCGGTTATCGCGGGGAGAAGTCGGTTGTCGGCTTTAGCCCTCTCCCCTGGGGAGAGGGTTGGGTGAGGGCGGGCAGACACACATCTATAATTGGCGTGGTCAAGCATTTTGTGACAATCCAGTTAAGCAACTTTTTTCAATTCAACCAGCGCCGCTTCGCACTCATTGGGGCTGATGTAGACCGGTTTGCCAAAGGTGCTGGACCTATACCATCGAAACCGCTTTACCGGTCGATACCAACATTGCCCGCGAATCGCGGTTTGACGGTTATCCGGGCATGCTGCGCCAGTGGGTCCCGGTGCGCGGCGGATTGATACGCCAGTGTCAGGGCGCCGGCCTGTTCGCGCCAGTGTTGGGCGCGGTTTAGCTGCTCCGGGTCGGGTAGCGCGACTTCGTCGAAGCCGCTGCGCTGCAAGTATTGGTATTGGTCGATAATCACGTTGCCGCAGGCGCGGATTCTGCCGCGGAATTCGGCCCGGCTTTTTAACCGTCGGGCGATAGAAAAACCGCGCCCGTCGAGCGGTGAGGCAAATTCGATTACCACCAGCTGCAAGGCGCCAAGGCCGTTTTCCAGACAGTGCAGATCGACGCCGCCGTCAATCAGTACCGCCTGCGTGTCGGGGTCGAGGCCGGCCGGCGGCGCGGAGCCCCTGAGGTCGAGCAGTTCGATTGCCGGCGCCGGCAGCGGCGGCGCACCGGGCTGGTCGTCAAGCGGCATGATGTGCATAGATGCGCTCCTTGAAGTAGTCGTGGCCGAGCCGCTCCAGCGTGTCGCTGAATGACTCCTGCCGGGTGCGGTTGTGCAGGTAAAGGTCCAGGATCTGATCGATTACGCCGGGCAGTTCCTCGGCACTGAAACCGGGGCCGAGGATTTTGCCGATTGCCGCCTGTTGGTCGTCCCGCCCGCCGAGGGAGATTTGATAGAACTCGCGGTTTTTTTTCTCCAGCCCGAGGATGCCGATATCGGCGACGTGATGATGGCCGCAGGCGTTGATGCAGCCCGAGATGTTGATTTTCAGGTTGCCGAGCGCGTGCTCGCGGCGGCTGCCGCTCAGCCGCCGGCTGAGTTGCTGCGCCAGCGGGATCGAGCGCGCGGTGGCCAGGCTGCAATAATCGAGTCCGGGGCAGGCGGTGATGTCGCTGGCGCGGCCGATGTTGGCGGTGTGCAGTCCCATTTTCCGCAGCGGTGGGTACAGCCCGGCGAGGCCGGTCTGCGGCACTTGCGGCAGCACCAGATTCTGGTTCTTGGTGACCCGGACTTCACCGTAGCTGAATTCATCCGCCAGATCGGCAATCCGCCGCATTTGTTCGCTGGTGGCGTCCCCCGGTATGCCGCCGGGCGGCTTCAGTGAGACCACGACGATCCGGTGGTCCGGCTGCCGGTGGGGGTAGACGTTGGTCGCCAGCCAGGCCGGGTCCGCCGGGTGCAACTCGGTCACGCCGGCACTCTCGGGCTGGCTGGCGGCAGTGCCCTGCGCCGGCGGCAGGGTGAAGCGCGCGCCGATGGCGGCGATCTGCTGCCGGGTGATGACGGGGGCGCCGGCGCCGGTCTGCCGCAGGTCGGCCAGCACTTTGTCGCGGTATTGCTGCGGGCCGATCGCGTTGACCAGGATTTTGATGCGCGCTTTGTATTTGTTGTCGCGCCGTCCTTCGAGGTTGTACACCCGCAGCATGGATTCCAGCGTCGCCAGCAGCCGCTCTACCGGCACCCGGGAGAATAGCTTATGCGCGATTTTCGGCGTGCGCCCCTGACCGCCGCCGACCCAGATCTCGAAGCCGGGGCGACCGTCGTCGCCGGGGTGCAGCCGCAGGCCGATGTCGTGCAGTTTGATTGCTGCCCGATCTTGTTGTGCGCCGATGACCGCGAACTTGAACTTGCGCGGTAGATAGGCAAATTCGGGGTGCGCGGACGACCACTGGCGCAGCGCTTCACAATACGGCCGCGGGTCGGCGTATTCGTCTGCGGCCACGCCGGCAAACGGGTCGGCGGTGATGTTGCGGATGCAGTTGCCGCTGGTTTGTATGCAGTGCAGGTCGGCGGCGGCCAGATCATCCAGCAACTGCGGCAACTGCTGCAACGCGACCCAGTTGAACTGGATATTCTGCCGGGTGGTGAAGTGGCCGTAGGCGCGGTCGTATCGCTCGGCAATCATCGCCAATTGGCGCAGCTGGTCGGCGGACAAAATGCCGTACGGGATCGCTACCCGCAGCATGTAGGCGTGCAATTGCAGATACAGACCGTTTTGCAGGCGCAGCGGTTTGAATTCGTCCTCGCTGAGGCCGCCGTTCAGTCGGCGTTCGACCTGCTTGCGAAATTGCGCCGAGCGCTGGCGGATAAATTGTCGATCAAAGTCGTCGTAGCGGTACATGGCGGTCGGGTTGTCGGGTTGGTTTGGATGCTATACTGCCGAGCGTGGCTAAACGCGGTGTGCGGCTTCGGGGCCGCCCGCGCTGTGCCGTGGCGGCAAACGATTCCACAGGTGTTGTTCGATGGCTTCCGATACCAAAACCCCGCTGCCGGTGACGCTGGCTTTTCTCGTCGGCCTGGTGATCGGCGTACTTTCCGGCAGCGGTATCTGGAGCTTTGCACTGGCGCTGGCGCTGATGTGGCAAAGCAATGCCGTCCGCGCAATGCTGGTCGGCGAGTTCTGGTCGCTGGTGGGGGCGTACACCCACTCCAGCCACCACAGCAGGGCGGACAATCCGATCTCTTTCTGGCTGTTCGCCATTATCGAGCTGGCGCTTGGCTGCGTCGCGTTATTGGTTTATTTCAGGCAGAGCTGAACCGCTCTGCCGACCAAACGCAATCGTGGGCCCGCGCTGTCGGATGCGGGCGCGCATTTTGACCGGCACTGCGGTGGCCGCCCCATCCCCACCTTGATCGAGCTGTACCGGCAGCGGTTCGATCACGCCCTCGGTTGCATAGTCGCAGTCGATGGCGTCGGCCACCTGCTCCGGGCGCGCCGCCGGCACTATCAGGGCGTGTTCAAACCGCGGCGACCAGCGGCCTTGCGGGGTCAGGTAGACCACTCTGCCGGTCAACAGGTCGTTGGCGGACAGGATGAATCGGGCTGGCTGGTCGGACATGGCGGTACGGCTCGGGCTATCGTGTGTGGGCTGCATTCGGCGGTGCCGGTCGGGTGCCGAGCGCCTGCGCTGCGGGTGCGGCGTGGTCGGCTCGGTTGGCATGGGCGCGCGCGGGGTATGCCATGCCCGGAATCACACTCAGATGCGGCGGGCGGTCGCATAGTTGGGCGATGCGTTGCGCGTATTGCGGCAAACAGTCCGGATGCTCGGTGCTCAGCCAGACGACGTCGGCGCCGCGGCAGGTCTGTTCAACCACCCGGCTCAGGCGCTGTTGCAGCGATAGCTGCGGCGGCATAACAATTCTTTCGGCGTCGGTGCGCAGGTAGCGGTCGAACCCGGCGGCGGTATCCGCCGCCAATACGATCACCTCCGCCGCCTGGATGCGCCGGAGCGCTTTGATGGTCAGCAGTTCGGGGTCGTTTGGGTCCACACTGACCAGCGTCAAGCGGGCGGCTTGCGGGCTGCTGTCGGTGCCCAGCGGGTCGGCGGGTGACTTGAAAGCGGCGGCAAAATAGCGGTTCCAGAACGCCCGCCGCCGCTGCCGGTCGGGATGGCGGCGTTTGACCGCGGGGCGCAGCCGGCCGGCCCGGAGGGCCAATTGCCCGAGTTGCACCGGCAGCAGCAGCTCATTCTCCGCTTTGATCTTGCGCCCCAGCAAAGGGGCGTGCCCGGCGGTGGAAATCGCCACCGTGACCGGGCTTCGATCGACAATCGCCGGGCTGATGAAATCACACTGCGCCGGGGTGTCTACCCAGTTGACCAGGGCGCGGCACCGGTTCGCCGCCTGGTATAGGGTGTGATTCAGGTCGGTGTTGTCGCCGGTGAGATAGACCAGCGTGAAAGCATCGAGCCAGCGGCGCAGCCGCTCGGGTTCGAGCCGTGGCGAACCCATCGGCGGGGCGACGGTTATCCGGACCCGCCGTTGCCGTGCCAGCGCGAGCAGCGGGCGACTGAGTGATTCGACCGGCACATCGGACAGCAGTCTGATCCGGGCCGTGGTTTTGCTGATCAGACGCATTTTTTGCTGCGCCGCGTCCCCGGAACCGACAATCAGCACCCGTTTGCGGTCGATATCCAGGCTGATCGGCAGATAGCGCATGGGTGGGCTTTGTTCTGTCAATCGCGCCGGCTGTGGGATGATTTTGTTCATGGTGGCAATGTGGTCAGTACAAACAATTAAACAATGGCATTTGCATAGAAAAAATTCTATAATCAGAACAATTCATTCTTTTTATAGAACAGCTATGGGTGCAATCTAGGGGCAAAGAAAACCAATGTCAAGCACAAAAAAAACCCCGGATGTGGGCCCGATGCCCGGGTTCGGCGAGCGAATCCGGCGTCTGAGGAAGGCCGGCAAGCTGTCGTTGGGGGAATTGTCGCAGCAGTCCGGGGTCGCCAAGTCGATTATTTCTCAACTGGAAAAAAACCGCACCAATCCGACCTTGCAGACGCTGTGGCGGCTGAGCCGCGGTTTGAATCTGCCGCTCGAAGAGGTCATCAGATGCGATGCCCGGCCGACGATAATCGAAAAAGTCGGCTGCCGCGAGGTGCCGACGCTGGTGAGCGAAGACGGGCTGTGCCGCCTGGTTGCCGCCGGTTGGCTGCAATGCATTGAGTGGGTGCAGTGGTATGATTTGCGCGCCGAGCCGGGCGGGGTGCTTGAATCGGCGCCGCACTCAGCCGGGTGTGTGGAAAATATTTCGGTTTTGCAGGGGCGGCTGCGGGTGGACGCGGGTGAGCAGAGCGAGGTGGTCGAGGCCGGTCAGACACTGCGCTTTTATGCCGACCGTCGTCATGCAGTGACCAATATTGGCACGCGGAAGGCGCATGCGATCATGGTCAACCTGCTCAAGCCGCAGCACTGGCTGAGCGATCGGGGGGAGTGAAAGTCCCGTTGAATCTGTTTGCGAATAGCGATCGGGTGCGCAATATCTTGTCACCCTGCAAAAGAAAACCTACAATGCCGGCCAAATTCGCGGGGGGTAGTCATGGCTATTTTGAGATGCAATAAATGTGGTCACATTCGAGAAGTCGGAAACGATTATCTTGGGAAAGCGGTTAAATGCCCAGAATGTGCTCAGGTTATACTCATCCACGATACGGTGCTTTTCCTGAAGGCGGTAATTAAAAAATATATCACCCTGAAAAAAGAAATACAAAGTCTGCGACAGTTATCCTCAGAAAAGGATTCAACCGATAAAATGGATGAAGACCTTACGTTTGCAGAAATTGATATACACAACACAAAAGTTTTAACGCAAACCAATAACCTGGAACCAATTGTACAGTGGTTTGAACAGCGCAGGATCCAGATTAATGTCAATCCGGATGCGGCGGATACCACCGGGTTCTTTGATGAAATAGCGCTGCTGATGGGGGATAATTTTAGTGCGCTTGATTCTGTGATTGGGCAGATAAAACATATCCAGAGTAAAGACTACGGCACGGTCAAAATTGTATTGGCGGATAAAAAACCCGGGGAAACGCAACAAATCCTCTCCTTTTGCAAAGCACTGCATGACTATTCATTTGTCGCAAAATATTTCCATAAAGAAAAGGATAAAGTAGTTTATATCAGCCTGCAAAAAGCGCCGCAAATCAAACGGTTTTTTAACGGCAGCTGGATGGAATGGTTTGCGCTGATGAAGTTGTTGCGGTTTTTTCGCGAACAAAAAATTGCGCCGGCGTGCACCAGAGGTATAGAAATTACCTTCACTAACGGCAATTCCAATGAGATTGACTTATTCTGTTTGACGGAGAAAAATGTGCCGATTTGCATCGAATGTAAATCGGGAGAATTTCGCCAGGACATTGATAAATATCTGTCCTTGCGGAAAAAGCTGAAGATTGATAAAAATCGGTTTGTTATTTGTGTGTTTGGTCTGAGCCAGAAACAGGCACAAGGCATGACAAGTATGTATGATTTGACCTTTGTGAATGAGGCGTCGCTCATACATCATCTACAGACTGTTATATAACGTGCTTGCACAACGCTCGATTGGAAAATGGACGGCTGCGGGGTACCGGGGTTTTTCTCCTCCGGCATTCAGGCGCGTACCCGGCGTTGCATGCAGCTTGCCGCGCCGAGTGCGGCGTCACGTAGCCGCTCAACCGCGCCGCTCGGGCCTCGTTTATGGGTCGCCGTGAAGCCTCGCTGTTCACCGCTGCCGCCCGTACCCGCAGCATAGCTGATCGGTGTTCTACACCACCCAACCCCTTACGGCTGCAATCCGTTGTACAATCGCTGCTCAACAACCGCCCGCAGTTCGGCAGGTTATCGACTTGTACAGGTGGTGGTTTTTTTCCGACTTCTGATACAATCGCCCGTCGGCGGTGGCCGAGCGGTAGCAGACGCAATCGATTCCGGTTCGTTTGGTCAATTCCGATGCTGCCGCATCAAAACAGCATGAGCACAATCCATGATTCCCGTTGATTCCAGCCGTATTGGCGACCGTCCGATGGTGACGGTGGAGGAGTTGCATTTCGGCTTTCGCGATCACCTGATCTTTCGCGGTTTGAATCTGACGATTCCGCGCGGCAAGGTGACGGTGATTATGGGGCCGAGCGGCTGCGGCAAATCGACCTTGTTCGGCTTGTTCGGCGGTCGTTTGCGGCCACAGCGGGGCCGGTTGTTGTTTGATGGCGACGGTATTCCGGCGCATGACAGTGGGGCGCTGTTTGCGATGCGGCGCAAGATGGGTATGCTGTTCCAAAACAGCGCACTGCTGACCGATTTGTCGGTTTATGAAAACGTGGCTTTCCCGTTTCGCGAGCAAACCGACCTGCCCGAGTCGCTGATCCGTATTCTGGTGCTGATGAAGCTGGAAATGGTCGGGCTGCGCGGCGCCCGCGACCGGATGCCGGCGGAGCTGTCCGGCGGCATGGCGCGGCGTGTGGCGCTGGCCAGGGCGATTGCGCTGGACCCGGATATGGTGATGTACGATGAGCCGTTTGTCGGCCTGGATCCGATTTCCATGGGGATCATCGTCAAGCTGGTGCGCGAGTTGAACGATGCACTCGGGCTGACGTCGGTTGTCGTCACCCATGATGTGGCGGAGGGGTGTGCGATTGCCGATTACATCTATTTGCTGGGTCAGGGCGAGCTGATCGGGCAGGGTACGTCGGAGGAGATTCGGCACAGCGAGCAGCCGCATATCCGGCAGTTTATCCGCGGTCTGCCCGACGGGCCGGTGAGCTATCATTATCCGGCCGATGATTACCGCCGGGACCTGCACGGCGGCGTACGATGACCCTGCTGCTGCGGCGGAGCGGACAGCGGACGATCGGCTCTGTGGCCCGTTTGGGGGCCGCGGTGGTGTTTCTGTGGCGCGTGCTGGCGGGGGGGGTGGCGACGTGTCTGTCGCGGCCGTCGCTGGTGGTGCAGCAGCTGTATTCGATCGGGGTGTTGACGGTGCTGATTATCCTGGTTTCGGGGCTGTTTGTCGGCATGGTGCTGGGCCTGCAAGGGTATTATCAGTTCGTTGATTTTGGTGCGGAAACCAGTCTGGGGCTGTTTGCCGCGTTGTTTTTGGTGCGTGAGCTCGGGCCGGTGCTGACGGCGCTGCTGTTTGCCGGTCGCGCCGGTTCGGCATTGACCGCGGAGGTTGGTTTGATGAAAGCGACCGAGCAGTTGTCGGCGATGGAGATGATGGCGGTGAATCCGATTCATCGGGTCATCGCACCGCGGTTTGTTGCCGGGCTGGCGGCGCTGCCGCTGCTGACGGCGATGTTCAGTTGTATCGGCATCCTCGGCGCCTATCTGATTGTGCACGGGCAGTTTGGTCTCGACGCCGGGGTGTTTTGGAGTTCGATGCAAAACGGCGTCGATCTGGTGGATGATGTGTTGAACGGGGTGATTAAGAGTGTGGTATTCGGTTTTGTTGTCACCTGGGTGGCGCTGTTTGAGGGCTACGATGCGGTGCCGACATCCGAGGGGGTCAGTCGGGCGACGACGCGAACGGTGGTGACGTCGTCTCTGGCCGTACTGGGCGGTGATTACATATTGACTGCGTTAATGTTTGGAGGCATATCAGCATGAGCGGAAAAAACCTTGAAGTTCTGGTCGGCGTGTTTGTTTTTCTGGGCCTCGGCGCACTGGCGATGCTGGCGCTGCAAGTCAGCGGAGCCGGCTTCGGCGGCGGCGATATGTTTCACGTGCAGGCGCGTTTTGGCAACATTGGCGGGCTGAATGAAAAGGCGCCGGTGATGATTGGCGGGGTTCGGGTGGGCCGGGTGAGTCGGATTCGGATCGATAAGGAAGATTATTCGGCGGTGGTGACGCTGGATATTCAAAGCGAATACGACAATCTGCCAATCGACACCGGGGCGTCGATACTGACGAGCGGCTTGCTCGGCGCGCAGTTCATCGGCCTGGAACCCGGCGCCGAGGAGTTGTTTCTGAGCGAGGGCGATGAGCTGGATTTCACGCAGTCTGCGCTGCAACTGGAAACGCTGATCAGTCAGTTTATCGATGGTCTAGGCAAGAAACCGAAATGAATCACAGGCAAATTGATATGCGCAAACCGGTTGAGATTGGGCGCGCGGTGAACGAGGTTCAACCGCGAACAGTCGGCCTGCGAGGGCGGATAGTCGGGGTGGTGGTGGCGCTGTTCGTGCTGCTGCCGACGGTCGCTCTGGCGGCGGATCAGGAGCCGATCGAGATGATCGAAACCAAGGTGGAGAATCTGCTGCAGGAATTTTCCGCCCGCCGGCAGGAGCTGGCCGCGGATAAGCGTAAACTGTTTGAGCTGGTTGGCCGCTCGGTGTTGCCGCTGTTTGATTTTCAGCGTATCGCCAAGCTGATTCTGGCGAAAAACTGGAAACGGGCGAGCGCGGTTCAGCGGCAGGATTTCAGGCTCGAGTTCGAGCAATTGTTGATCCGCACGTACGCGACCGCGCTGTTTCGATATACCGGCAATGAGCGGATCATGTTCAATTCAAGCCGCATTACCGAAAAGAAGGGACACCGGTTTGCGACCGTGGAAGCGGATGTGTTTTTACCCGACAGGCCGCCGGTGGCGGTAAAATATTTTATGCTGCTGGAGGCGGATCAGCACTGGAAGATTTTCAATCTGGAGATAGCCGGTTTGAATATGGTCAGCCACTATCGCAAAATCTATACCGCCAGCATTGAAGCGCAGGGGCTGAACGAGGTAATCGAGTCGATGAGACAAACCAATGCGGTGACGGAGGACAGCTAATGCCGCTGGTGGTTGAGCACAATCGAATCCGGCTTGACGGCGATTTGACCGTGGCCACGGTCGGGCGCCTGTGCGCGCAGTTGCCGACGCTGGAGGCGCGCTATGATACGCTGGATATGGCTGCGGTCGGCGAGGTCGATAGTGCCGGGCTCGCACTGGTGGTGTACTGGCAGCAGCAGCGCGCCGGTCGCGGCGAGCGGTTGACGCTGCTACAGCCGCCGGCGCAGTTTCACCGATTGGCGGCGTTGTATCGGCTACAGGATCTGGTCGCTTAGCCGGGCGGTTGCCTGCGGGGCGCGTTGCGAGTAGAATGCGGGCTCAATCAGCACACCTGTGCGCCAAACGAGATAGGTCAACTGAGAAAATGGTAACGCCGGAAAACATACAGGACTGGATTACCGCCGGTTTGCCGGGCACGCAGGTGACGGTTCAGGGCGACGGTCGCCATTTTGAGGCGATGGTGATTCACCCTGATTTTGCCGGCAAATCGCTGCTCCAGCGGCATCAAATGGTGTACCGTGCGCTGGGCGATAAAATGCAGGCGGAAATTCATGCGCTGTCGATAAAAACCCTGACCCCTGAAGAGCGGCAGGCGCGCTTAACCGAATAAATTGCGAGGTTCATTATGTCGATTCAACAACAGCTTAAAGAAGCCATCGAAGGCAACGAAGTAATTTTGTTTATGAAAGGGTCGCCCGACTTTCCGCAGTGCGGCTTTTCCGGTAAAACCACGCAGATTCTACAGGCCTGCGAGACCCGGTTTGCGTCGGTTGACGTGCTGTCGGACCCGGCCGTGCGCGACGGCATCAAGGCCTATTCAAACTGGCCGACAGTGCCGCAATTGTACGTGCGCGGAGAGTTTATCGGCGGCTGCGATATTATCTCGGATCTGTATGAATCCGGGGAATTGCAAAAAATCCTCAAGCCGGAGGCCGACTAGGTCTACCCGCCAGGGCTGTTTTGTGCCGCTGCCGCCAAACCGCCGCCTGTCGGTTTGGCGTTCGCCACCCGGTTGTCGGTCAGGTATGCCCGTTGGCCGCGTAGCCGGCTTGATATTTGCGCGCCACCCACTGATGGAAATGCAGTGAGCAGGTGTCCTGCACCGGCGAAAACACGCCGCCTTGAAAGCCGCTGGATTGCCGGCCCCGCTGCATCCGCTCAACCGACTCGACGTCTTCAACGAACACCTGTTTCCAGGTGGTCAGGTTGATCCGGCGGGCGTCTGCATAGTCGTCACCGCCGGTCTCGCCGGCGACATACACCAGCCGCAGGTCTTCAACCACCCGATCAACGGCAACCGGGCGTACAATCAGTGTGAAGATGTGGTTGGCTTGAAACCCCAGCATCAGATTGGGGTAAAACGTCGGGTATTCCGCATGCCGGTATCGATCCGGCGGCCAGTCGGCGAACAGCGGCAGGTTTTTTGCCTGTTCAAATTCCAGGTTAAAGCAAGTGGTGATCTGGCCGGAAAAATCGTCGCCGATAATCAGGTTATGATGGTTTTGCAGCGGCGAATAGCGGTTTAAATCGGGGTGGATCCACGGCAGGTGATAGGCTTCGGTAAAGTTTTCAATCGCCAGCTTCCAGTTGCAGCTGATCTCGAATACCGCGCGATCCTGGCCGGTCGGCGGATGCAGCACGGCCGGGTCGGTGTCGCCGATCAGCTGTTGATAGCGGTTCAGCAGCGGTTCGGCGTGGCGCTCGAATGCGGCTGCGTCGGCGGACAGATTGATAAAAACGACGCCCAGCCAGATATGCGAGCGGACGCGTTTCAGGGCATGCCGGGCACGGGAAAATCCGTCTGCCGTGTGCTTGCCGACGCCGCCGATGTGCGGGGTGGCCTTCAGGTTGCCGTCCAGATCGTAGCTCCATGCGTGATACGGGCAGACCAGCAGGCCGTTGGTTTTTGCGGCGGCGGTTGCCAACGGGGTGCCGCGATGGCTGCACACATTGTGAAAAACCTTGATCTCGTCTTGCCGGTTGCGGGTCAACAACAGCGGCAGCCCCATAAAATCTACCGGCTTGACACTGTTGCGTGATTCGAGTTCGTCTGCATAGGCGAGCGCCGTCCAGCCGCTCGCGAACACGTGGTCGCGCTCAAACACGAATGCTTCCGGGTCGGTATAGGCGGCATTGGCCATGCCGGTGGCGCGTTCGATCGGCTGCTGCACGCGATCCAGTGCGACCGGCGGGATTTTTTCAAGCAAAGTGGGCGATAGCGGCATGGCGGGCAAGCTCCGGTGGTTCCAAATGGCATGATAATCAGGCGGGGATTATACCCCCGCGTCGCGTTTTGGCAACAATCTGGACCCTGGGTGCCGTTATTTTACCGTTGCCGGATGCGCCAGCAGCGCGGCCCCGAGCAGGGCGCCGCCGGCGACCAGTGACGGCAGCAGAAAACTGCCGGTGTGGTCGTAGATGAGGCCGGCAAAAGCCGGGCCGATCATCTGCCCCAGACTGAAGGCGGTCGTCATCAGGGCGATACTGCGCCGTGGGTCACCGGACGCCAGCCGCTCGGCGGTGCTCAGGCCGAGCGCGGTGATGCCGATGAAGGTGCCGCCGAGCAGGGCGGCTGAAAGCATGAGGATGGCCAACGTGCCGCCGGTATTGTCCGCGCTGCCCCCTTCACCGGTCATCAAGCCGCAAAAAACCACCCCGACAGCTTCGACCAGGCAGGCGAGCGCGATGGCTTGCCGGGCGCCGATGCGCCGGCCCACCGCGTTCCATAGCAGCACCGACGGAATTCCACTCAGGCCAACGCAGAGCCAGACTGCCGGCGCGGCGGCCTGCAACGCCGGGGTCGAGCGCACCATGTCGGAGAGGAAGGTCGCGGTAATCACATAGCCAAAACCGAACAGACCGTAGGACACAATCAGCCGGGTCAAGCGCCCGTCGCGTGCCGCCGGCGGTTGATGCGGGCGCGGCTTTTCGGCCAGCGGCGGCAGCAGACGAAAGCAGCCCGCCAGCGCCAGCAATGCAACCAGACCACTGCCGTACCATAGCATCGGCCAGCTCGCTGCCGACGTGCCGAGGAGCGCGGTCAGCGGGGCCGACAGTGCGATCCCGCAGCCCACGCCGGCGAAGTGCAGCCAGACCAGCTGCGATTGATTGTGCTCTGCCAGCCGGCCCAGCACCAGCGTCGATGCGCAGACCAGCACCACGGCGCTGGCGATGCCGCCGACAAAACGCAGCAGCAGAAACCAGGCCAGTGAGCTGCCCAGCCCCATGGCCCCGGTGGTGACCGCGCTGACGGCCAGCATGGCCAGCATCCATCGCCGCCGGCCGCCGGGAAGGCGCGCGCGCGAGGTGGCGAATGCGCCGATCAGGTAGCCGAAAAAATTGCTCGAGGCGATCAGGCCGGCATCGAATTTGGGCAGCCCCAGATCGATCACCATGTAGGGCAGGATCGGGGTATAGACAAACCGCCCCAGCCCCATGGCGGCCAGCATTGCAAGGAGCCCGCCGAGGGCGGTGAGGAGGCCGGAATGGGTCTGATGCCGCATGCGCCGATTGTCGGGTTATCGACCGCACAGTGCAACCCGGGCCGGGCGTGTTTGTGATTGGCCATGGGGGCGGTTAGAATGCGCATCTCACACGCGTGATGCACGCCCGTGCATCGGCGGCGCAGCGGCTACGTCGCTACGGATAGCCGGCGTGCACGGTTCAACCTGGAGCGCGACAGCACGACAATGGCAGACGATATTCCGATTGACGAGCGCAATGCCGCGTTGGAAGCGCGTGATGTGGTCAAAGTCTACGGCGCCGCGCCGGGCGGCGTGACCGCGCTGGATCGGGTTTCACTGGCCATCGGACACAATGAGTTTTTCACGCTGCTTGGGCCCTCCGGCTGCGGCAAAACCTCGCTGCTGCGGCTGTTTGCCGGGTTCGAGACGCTGACCTCGGGCCACATCTATTTATACGGTCGGGATATCCGTCACCTGCCGCCGAACAAACGCCCGATCAACACCGTGTTTCAGCAATATGCGCTGTTTCCGCATATGAGCATTGTGCAAAATGTGATGTTCGGTTTGCGTATGCTGGGGCAGGAGCCCGCCGCACAGCGTAAGCGGGCCGATGAAATGCTTGAATTGGTGCAGCTGGGTCGTCTCCGTGATCGTAGCCCGGCGCAGCTGTCGGGCGGGCAGCAGCAGCGGGTTGCGCTGGCCCGGGCGCTGGCCCCGGCCCCCCGCGTGCTGCTGCTGGATGAGCCGCTTTCCGCGCTGGATCTGAAGCTGCGTCAGGCAATGCGGGTCGAGCTGAAACAAATACAGGAAGATACCGGCATTACGTTTGTTTTCGTCACCCACGATCAGCAGGAGGCGTTGACCATGTCGGATCGGATCGCGGTCATGTCGGCCGGGGAGTTGCAGCAGACAGGCTCGGCACGGGACATCTATGAGCAGCCTAAAAATCGCTTCGTGGCGGATTTTATCGGTGAAACCAATTTGCTGGCGGCGACCGTAGAAGAGGTGGACGGTGCGGCGGCGGTATGCCGGCTCGCCAACGGTATGCGGCTGCGCTGCTGCGCCCCCGGTGCGGCGACCACGGGCAGCACGGTGCAGGTGTCGATCCGCCCGGAACGGATTTCACTGGCGGTGCCCGCCAACCGCGGGGCGCTGACGGCAACTATCGAGCGCTTTGTTTATCTGGGCACCGACCTGCAATGCTTTCTCCGACTCGATGACGGCACGGAAATAGCCATACGGACGCGGCACGCGTATGACACCGGGCCGCGTTTGTCCCCCGGTGACCGGGTGGGTCTCGATATCGATCAGGGCGCCGCCCGGCTGCTGGTGGACTGATGATCGGGCGCTGGAGAGGTCGGGGGCGCGGCGGCTTGACACTGGCGAGTCCGTGGCTGTTGGCGCCGACCTGGCTGATGGTGGGGGTTTTCCTCGCCCTGCCGGTGGCGATTATGCTGGTGTATTCGTTCTTGACCAAGGAGTTTCGCGGCGGCGTTATCTGGGAGTTTTCGCTGGCCGCGTACGATCAGTTTATTTTCGATCGGGGCTTGTTCGGCGATGCGCCGCCGAAATTCGAATGGACCTATGTCACGATCTTCATCCGCTCCATCCTGCAGGCCGGCATGGCCACGCTGCTGTGTCTGTTGATTGGCTTCCCGACCGCCTATTTCATCGCCACCCGACCGGTTGCGGTGCGCTCGGTCTGGCTGTTTTTGATCACGATACCGTACTGGGTCAACCTGCTGATCCGCACCGTGTCGATGAAGTTTCTGATCCGCGACTCCGGCCCGTTGAATCAATGGCTGATTGCGACCGGGGTGATCGATAGTCCATTGCACTTGATCAATACCAATTTGGCGATACAGCTCGGGTTGTTTTATTCCTATCTGCCGTTTATGGTGCTGCCGATTTATGCGGCGGTGGAGCGCTATAATTTTGCGCTCAGTGAAGCGGCGTGGGATTTGTACGCCAGCCGCTGGACGACGCTGCGCGAAGTCGTGCTGCCGACGGTCAAACCGGGGATAATAGCGGGCTGTATTTTGGTTTTTGTGCCGAGCCTGGGGGCGTTCCTCGCACCCGATCTACTCGGCGGGGCAAAAAACTTTATGATCGGCTCGCTGATTGAAGAGCAGTTCAAGGGCAATGCCGGCAATTGGCCGTTCGGGGCGGCCGCCTCGATGATACTGCTGAGTCTGGTGTTGACGGTGCTGCTCGTCTATGTGCGCCGCAGCGCACACGATCGCTCGGCCGGGCACTAGCATGTTTGCACCCCGGCCGGATATACGCCGCTATCCCGGATTCTCGTTCATCACCGCCGTCTGCCTGCTGATACTGTATGCGCCGCTGATGATCATTGTGATCTATAGCTTTAATGATTCGAAATCGATTACCGTGTGGGGCGGGGTCAGTTTGCGCTGGTATCATGACGTCTTCTTTGGCCTGGAGGCGGACAAGTTCCGGCAGGCGGCGTGGAATTCGTTTTCGATTGCCGCGATGGCCGCGGTGTCATCGACCGTCATCGCCACCTCGGCCGCCGTCGGTATGCTGCGTGGCGGCGCATTTCGCGGTAAAAATGTCACTTTTGCGCTGATCAATCTGCCGATTATGGTGCCCGAGATCGTGATTGCGGTGGCGACGTTGATCTTTTTCAGCGCGGTCGGTTTCACGCGCGGCTATGCGTCTATCCTGGTGACGCACGTGGTATTTTGCATCCCGTTTGCCTATTTGCCGATTGCGGCGCGCCTGCGCGGGATTGCGGTGGTGTATGATGAAGCGGCGCTCGACCTGTATGCGTCGCGGTTGCAGGCCTTTCGCCATGTCCTGATGCCGTTGTTGCTGCCGGGCATTATTTCTGGGTTTCTGCTGGCGTTTATCATCTCGCTGGATGACTTTATCATTACCAATTTCGTCAAGGGTGCGGGCGTGGAAACCTTGCCGACCGCTATTTTCGGTGCGGTCAAGCAGGGGATAAAACCGAATATTATGGCGCTGTCAACGCTGCTGCTGGTGCTGTCGGTGGTGTTTGTCAGCATCTCGTATCTGGTCGGCCGGCGCGGCAGCGAATCGACGGCGTAGCCGCTCGCCCGGAGTGGCGGACCGCCGTATGTTTGAGGTAAAACCGGGCATGGTGTTTTTTAGCAGGCTGCGTGCATGCATTTGCCCGCAGGCATTAATCACATAGCAGAGGAGTTGAATATTATGAAACTTGCGTTCAAAAAATACGCCGCCGTCATTATTCTGACGCTTGCGGCAAGCGTTGTGCAGGCCCAGCAGAAGCTGTCGATCTATCACTGGTTTGAATATATCCCGCAGGAATTGCTGGATAAATTTACCGCCCAGACCGGGATCGAGGTGGTGATGGACACGTACGATTCCAACGAGGCAATGCTGGCGTCGCTGAAGGCCGGCAGTCTGGGGTCGTACGACGTCGCGGTGCCGGGCGATTACATGGTCGAGATCATGATAAACGAAGGCTTGCTGGATACGTTCGACTCGAGCGAGTTGAAAAACTTTGGCAATATTGAAGGCCAATGGGTCGATGTGTCGTTCGACCCCGACCGCAAGCATTCGATCCCCTATCAATGGGGCTCGACCAGTTTCGCCGTCAATCGGGAGGTGTACCGCGGTGATATCGATACGACCGATATTTTGTTCAACCCGCCCGACGAGCTGAAAGGCAAGATCAATATGCTCGACAGCCAGGGCGAAGTCATATTGATGGCGCAGCTCCATCTCGGTATTCCGCAGTGCTCTGCCGACCGTGCGCATTTGCAAGCGCTGGACGCGTTGCTGCAAACGGCAAAAGTGCACTGGGCGTCGTTTGGTTCGGATATCGCCAAGGATGTTCTGGTGTCCGGCGATGCGGCCGCAGGCCAGATCTATAACGGGTTTTCCGCCAAGGCACGGGAAGAAAATGCCAGTATCGAGTATGCGTATCCGCGCCAGGGCTACGTCGCGTGGATGGATAATGTGGTGCTGCTCAAGCAGGCGCCTGACCGCGCCGCCGCGCTGCAATTTATGGATTTTCTGCTGGAGCCGGAAAACGCAGCGGCGGTGACCAACTATGCGCAATACACATCCGGGGTCAAAGGCGTCGATGCCTATCTGGAGCCGGCGTTAAAAAGCTCGCCTGAGGCCAATCCGCCCGCCGATGCGCCGGTCGGCACGTTCATTGCCGTCTGTGATCAGCCGACGCAAGAACTCTACGACATGGTGTGGACGCGCTTGAAGAAGTAATCGGCGATGGTCACCGCGTGCTGCCGCACGGTTGGCGCCGGTTGGCAGCGGGCTCGCCACGGCCGGTGAGCGGTGGCGGGCGCGGTCCGGATTGCGGGCGCAATCACGGCAGGGGTACAATGCGGCGGTGAATTTGCCCGCCGACGCGCATACGGTCGTCTGCCTGAAATGGGGGACGCAATACGGTGCGGAATACGTCAACCGACTCTACCGCGGCGTCGCGCGTCATTTGCGCGGCGATTTTCGCTTTGTCTGCTTTACCGAAGACGCGCACGGGATTGTCCCCGAAGTCGAGATTCGCGACATCGATTCGCTGGCGGCGGCCGAGCACATGCGCCGCACGGTCTGGCTCAAACTGGCGCTGCTGCATCCGCGCGCCGGCCTGACCGGGCGCTGCCTGTTTTTGGATCTTGACCTCGTGATCCTGGATTCGCTGGATGATTTCTTTTCCTATCCGGGCGAGTTTGTCATCATTCGCAACTGGATTGAGCGGCGCAAGCTGATTTTTCGTCGCCGTCCGGAGGTCGGCAATTCATCGGTGTTTCGCTTTCAAGCGGGCGGCATCCCCGCGCCGCTGGAGCGGTATCTTGCCGACCCCGAGGCGGTGCGCCGCGGCTTTTCGACCGAGCAGGCATTTTTGACCTGCGCGGTCGGCGAGCGGAAGAAATACTGGCCGGAAAAATGGGTGCGCTCGTTCAAATATCATTGCCGCCCGTTGTTTCCATTGAACTGGGTCAGAGCGCCGCGCCTGCCGCCGACGGCGAAGATAGTGGCCTTTCACGGCCGCCCCAATCCGGACGAGGCGATCGTCGGGTATACCGACAAATGGCATCATCGCACATTGCCGTGCCCGCGCATTGCGGCGCATTGGCGATGAACGGCAGGCCTGCGCCGTCGGTGCAGCAGGGCATGGGCGCCGGTGATGGCGTCCGGAGGGCGTGCGCTCATCGCCGCCGTTTCCGTTTGCCGCGAGGGGGTATATTATTGGCCTGCGCCGGGGTGAGAAAGATGCCTGCATTGATTGCCCGTCGTGACTCCGGCATGTTCTATCTGGCCGGGTGGCGATCTGCCCGGTGCGCACCGTAAGCGGGTGGTTTTTCGATACCGTTGCGGGTGCCGATAGCGGCAAGCATCAAGACGAGAAATATTCATGACCGATCCTTTTTCCCAGGCGGAAATCGACGCAATATACCGGGTTATTTTTTCCCGCAGAGACATGCGGCATTTTGTCCGCGGTGAGGTTGCCCCCGCGTGTTTGCAACGCATTCTGGAAACCGCGCACGCGGCTCCCAGCGTTGGCTATATGCAGCCCTGGCGCTTCATACGGATTACCGAGCAAGCCCAACGCCGGCAGTTGCATGACCTGGTCGATGAAGAGCGGATCGCCACCGCACGCGCGTTGCAGCAACGGCAGGATGAATTTATGCGCTTGAAAGTCGAAGGCATTCTCGACTGTGCCGAAATTATCGTCGTCTGCCTGACAGATAACCGCGAACCCTATGTTTTCGGCCGCCGCACCATGCCGCACATGGATCTCGCCTCCGCCGCCTGCGCGATACAAAACATGTGGCTGGCGGCGCGGGCGGAAGGCGTCGGCATGGGCTGGGTGTCGATATTTTCACCCGAGAAAATCGCGGCCCTGCTGCGCTTGCCGCAAGGGGCGGAGGCGATTGCGATTCTCTGCCTCGGGCCGGTCGAGGCCTTCTATGATGCGCCCATGCTGGCAAAAGAAGGCTGGGATACGCGCCGCGACCTGAGCAGCCTGGTGATGGAAAACACCTGGACGGCCTAGGCGCGCCGATCGTATGATAGCCGACCGTGCAGACGGGGCCGGGTGGCGGATATTGGGCGACGGGCTGCCGATCTGCTTTACTCGCCGGTATAAATACCGGATACTAGGCGGCAGTGACTTGAACAGGGCGCGGGGTGGATTGGCCCGATCCGTGGTTTTGGACGGTTCATCCCCTGATTGTGAGCCGAAAACCACGTAAATTGGCGGGGTATCTGCTCATCTATTTTGGCTGTATCCGGGCGCCGTCCCTGATTTTTTACTGAATAAACCGCTGTATTGTCTACCACAGGAGGACACTCGAGTTATGAAACGTCGTGATCTATTAAAAGGCGCCGCTGGCGGCGCAATTGCTACCGTCAGTGCGCCGGCTATTGCGCAAAGTCGGATTGAAGTCACCATGGTCTCTACCTGGCCAAGGGATTTTCCCGGGCTTGGAACCGGTGCGCAGCGGTTTGCTCAAAGACTGTCCGATATGAGTGACGGTCGCTTTGTGGTCGAGTATTTTGCCGGCGGCGAGCGGGTCAAACCATTCGATTCGTTTGACGAAGTGGCTTCCGGTAATGCGCAGATGTACCACGGTGCCGACTATTACTGGAAAGGCAAGCACCCAGCCTGGGCATATTTTACCGCAGTGCCGTTCGGCCTGACCTACACTGAAATCAACGCCTGGATCCGCTTTGGTGGCGGGCAGGAATTGTGGGATGAGCTGGCGGGGGAGGCGGGTCTGAAGAATCTGATGTGCGGCAACACCGGGGTGCAGATGGGCGGCTGGTTTCGTAAGGAAATGAATTCTGCCGACGATTTCAACGGCCTGAAAATGCGTATTCCCGGATTGGGCGGCGATGTGCTGGCCAAGCTGGGCGCCTCACCGGTTTCTCTGCCCGGCAGCCAGATTTATGAAAATCTGGTGTCCGGCGCGATCGATGCAACCGAATGGGTCGGGCCATGGAACGATCAGGTGATGAAGTTCTATGAGGCGGCAAAATATTACTACTATCCCGGCATGCACGAGCCGGGGCCGATGCTCGCCTGCGGCATCAATAAGAACTTCTGGGACGGGTTGTCCAAATCCGACCAATTGATGGTGGAGGCGGCCGCGTCGATGGAAAACGATGTCATGATGTCCGAGTACAATGCCCGCAACGGTGCAGCGCTGACGCAGCTGATCCGCGATCAGGGGGTGCAATTGCGGCGCTTTAACGATGACATTTATGATGCATTCGGCGAGGCGACTGAAGAGGTATTTGCCGAAGTGGTTGAGCACAGCGACCTGGCCAGACGGGTGCATGAGAGTTTTGTGACAGCGCGTGCGGACCTCGGCGCGTGGGCGAAAATCGCCGATCAGGAATACGTCAGTCAAAGGAACCGCGTAATCGGTCTGTAAGTGTGCATGCGCTTTTCGGTCGGATAGCAGTCTGTGAAACGGAGCCTTCTGGCTCCGTTTCCGTGTCTGTCGGCGGTCGCCGGTCGGCTTGGCCGCAATTTAGTCAGACTGGTCCGGCAATGCGGGCGAATCATGTCGTCGCGACAGGGGAATAGCCGTACTGTTTTGGCGGTACGCCTGCTGGCCGGCATGATGGTGGTGTCGGTTGCGCTGTTTTTGGTCGATAATTATCTGATTCACTGGCGCGGCTGGCCCGGCCTGCGGGGGTTTTTACAGCATCTCGGTGCTGCGCCGGCCACCGCCAGGCCGCTGTCTGCCGACGCCGTGACGCTGGGCTGGGCCCAGCTTGCCGGTTTTTTGCTGGTGTTGGCGGCGGTGATGGTCTGGCTGAAAAAACGTGCGCTGCGACCGCTGCGTGAGGATGCCGATCTCTACTCCGGTATCGTTGCCTATCTGATCCGGGCGGCCTTCTGGGCGGTGTTTTTGATCGGCTTGACCGACATGCTGATTTCGTTTCTGCGGGTCGAAAATCTGCTGCCGGGGATGATCGGCAAAGAGATGACTACACAGCTCGGGCGGCCGGTTTTTCGCGGCACTTACGTGCACTATCCGCTGATTGGGCTGAGCTTGCTGATTGCGGCGTTTACCCGCTCGGTCGGTTTTATCTGGCTGACTTTTCTGGTGGTGCTGGCGGAGCTGCAAATCGTCATCTTTCGCTTTGTGTTTTCCTATGAACAGGCTTATATGGGCGATCTGGTGCGCTTCTGGTATGCGGCGTTGTTTTTGTTTGCCAGCGCCTATACCCTGCTGCACGAGGGGCACGTGCGGGTTGACGTGCTGTACGCCGGTTTCAGCCGCAAAGGCAAGGCGGCGGCAAACGCCTGCGGGTCGGTGCTGCTGGGTCTGCCGTTTTGTTGGACTATCCTGATCCAGGGCATGTCGAACAAGGGGGCGAGCATCAACAGCCCGCTGCGCGGTTTTGAGATTTCGCAGAGCGGTTTCGGTATGTATGTGAAATACCTGATGGCCGGGTTTTTGCTGATTTTTGCCGTATCGATGGCGCTCCAGTTTGTCAGCCTGTTTCTGTACAGCATCGCCGAGCTCAAAGACGAAGCGCAGCCGGCTGAACCCACCGCTGCCGTGCCGTAGGAGTCCGTATCGTGGAAGTGGTCTTTCTCGCCGTTCTGGTGCTGTTGATGGTGGGCGCCCTGACCTCGGGGTTTCCGGTGGCGTTCGCGCTGCCCGGTTCGGCGATTCTGTCGATTTTGCTGGCGTCGATTTGCGGCTATCTGGCGACCGGTGACGTGGGGGCGTATTTTGTCCAGGACGGGCCGGTGGAATGGCTGAGTGCCGGGGTCACCAATTTTCGCAGTCTGTATTGGGACGTCGAACGCGACACGCTGATTGCGATTCCGCTGTTTGTGTTTATGGGCATCATGCTGCAGCGGTCCAAAATTGCTGAAGACCTGCTGGTCGCAATGGCGCAATTGTTTGGCCCGGTGCCGGGGGGGCTGGGCATTTCGGTGGTGTTTGTCGGCGCCTTGCTCGCGGCAACCACCGGCATTGTCGGCGCGACGGTGATTGCGATGGGGCTGATATCGCTGCCGGCGATGCTGCGCAACAACTACTCCAAGTCGCTGGCGACCGGAACGATTTGCGCCTCGGGGACGCTGGGGCAGATCATCCCGCCGTCGATTGTCTTGATTATCCTGGCCGACCAGTTGGCGAGTGCGGCCGACCAGGCCAGCACCGCACGCAAGGCGGAATACAAACAGGCCACCGGCGAGTTTTCGATGCCGTCCGAGTTTGACGTCACTTCCGCCAGTGCGGGCGATATGTTCATGGGCGCACTGATTCCGGGGGTGATTCTGGTTGCGGTGTATATGGGCTATATCCTGATCAGCGCGTTGCTGCGCCCCGATACCGCCCCGCCGGTGCCCTACAGCGGGCGCTATGACCGGCGGTTTCTGCTGCGGGTGGTGGTTGCCCTGGTGCCGCCGTTGTCGCTTATTTTTGCGGTCCTGGGCTCGATTATATTGGGCGTCGCGACCGTCAATCAGGCCGGCGCAATTGGCGCTGTCGGGGCAATGATTATGGGCGGCTACCAGTTGAAGCGGGGACAGCGCGGCGCCTATCGGCCGGCGGTGCTGGCGCTGCTCTCGGTATTGGCGATTCTGGTGCTGATCAATCTGTTCGACTTGAACATCAAGAATATCCACTCAACGCGCGACCTGGTGGGCATCGTGCTGGCCGGGATTGCCTCGCTGGTGCTGCTCTATGCGGTGATCAGCAGCGCCTGGCGCGCCTATACCACCGAGCGCATCCTGCACGAGGTGATGGTTGAAACCGCAAAGACCACGTCGATGGTGTTTATTATTTTGATCGGTGCGGCGATGCTGACCTCGGCGTTTCGCGGTTTTGGCGGTGAGGAGTTGGTCAAAGGCTTCCTGGGCAATCTGCCGGGCGGGTTCTGGGTGCAGTTTGTGGTCGTCATGGCGGTGATCTTTCTGCTGGGGTTTTTCCTCGACTTCATCGAAATTGCGGTCGTCGTGGTGCCGATCGTGGCGCCGATTTTGCTGGCCGACCCGGCGGCCAATATCACCGCGGTCTGGCTTGGGGTGATGGTGGGGTTGAATATTCAGACCTCGTTTCTGACCCCGCCGTTTGGTTTTGCGCTGTTCTATTTGCGCGGGGTGGCGCCACCGAGCGTCAAGACAACGCAGATTTATAAGGGCGCCTTCGCGTTCATCCTGCTGCAACTGGTCGGCCTGGCGGTTGCCGGTTACTTCCCGGCGCTGGTCAACTACATGCCCAATCGCACCTACCTGACGTCGGATACCGCACCGCCACCGGCGAACCCGCGGTTGCAGCTGTGTCTGGAGCGTCAGGTGTTCCCGGTTTATGATGTGCAGGCCGACAACATACGCGCCGGCATTGAACGGCTGCGGCAGTCTGATTTTTCCGTGCTGCCGGCGGCACATCAGAGCACATTGAGCGGCAGTCTGGATAATGCCGAGCAGGTGTTTGCGCTGGTCGAGGCGGTGCGGGCGGCGGCGGCGGCGTTGAATGATTACGCGGTGGATTACTACCCGTTGCATCAGCAGGCCAGGCAGATACAAAGCCGAACGCGCACGCTGGAGCGGCAGCTCGCAGCAGTGGAGGCGCGGCACGATCGGCTGGTCCGCAATGCCGAGGTCGAGCAACAACAGCTGGATCCGCTGGAGCGCGAGATAGCGCAGTTGATGGCGGAAAAACAGGCGTTGACGGATACCATTCCGTCGCAGTATGAAGAATCCAGAGCGGCTTTTCGGCGGTTGGCCGAGGCCGACAAAAAAGCGCGCAGCCGCTATCGCCGGAATGTGGATGACGGCTATGCGGCACTGGTCGGGATTCGGCTGCTGCTGACCCAGGCGGATGCGCTGGCGGTATTGCAGGGCAAGCTGTCCGCTCTGGATGATGCCATTGTCGCCGGCCCGACGGGCGAGGCGACGCTCAAGCGGATCGAAGGCGAGTTCGGCGGTATCGACGGGGTCGGCCCCATCAGGTCGATGCTCTCTAAAGCGCGCCGTGCGCTGAAGGGCAACACCCCGGACGTGGACAAGTCGAATCGACTGCGTGAACAGGTCGTCACCCAACTCGGTGTCGAAATCGAGTGGCGTCGCGGCGCGGTGGCATTGCTGCCGGCGCTCGATCGCTATAACGAGGCGATCAAAGACACCATCGGGGTGCGATCGCAGGCGCGTTTGACCAAGGTGCAGGCCAAACACATCGCCGCCTGCCTGTCTGTGCACCGGGATATTTCGCTCAATTTCTAACCTGTTGCGGGCAGCGGGTGAGCGGCGCGGCGCTCCGGGCGGCAATGCCCTGGAGCGTGGAGATCTAGACCGTGGAGAGTAAAAACAGCACCAGCAGAATCACGGCGGCTATCGGCAATAGCAGCCCGGCCCAGTCTTTGGGTGCCTGTTTGCTTTTTTCCAGCATCGGCTTGAGTCCGGGAAACATCCACAGGAGCATCAGCAGCCCGATCACCGCCAGCAAAATCTGTTCCCATAATTCCATCTGTATTACCGCCGCCCGGGCGGCGACCGGTCAAGCAGGTTGCAGGTCATTGGATTCGTTTCATCCGGTTTAACGCGTCGTCGATGCTGTCAGGCAAGCCGGTTGGCGGTCGATCGCGGCCATGCTCGGCGGCAATCGCGCGGCTCGGTGGGTCAAGCCGGCGGCTGATAGCGATACTGATTCAGATTGACGCCGAGGTCAATATCGGTTTTCAGCGTAAACAGCTGGAAGGCCAGTTCGGCGTCCTGTCGACCGCTGCACAATTTGCTGCCGAGCTTGCCCGAAATCTGCCCGGCCGCCTCCAGAACCTGCTCCAGCGCGCCATAGTCGTTGATCAATCTGGCCGCGGTTCGAATGCCGATCGACGCGATTCCGGGAATGGAAAGATGGCTGTCGCCGGCCAGTGCCCGCAGGTGCGGCAGTTGCCACGGTTGCACATCAAACCGCTTGCGGATGACGTCGGCGTCCAGGTGGTGTTGGTTGAAATGGTCAAACACGCGCGTATGCCGGCCCAGCAATTGACAATAATTTCGATCCGTAGACAGGATGAGTGACTGGCCGCCGTGCGCGCCGATTTTGCCGGCGAGCGTGGCGATAACGTCATCCGCTTCATAGCCGGAGCGGCTGAGTGTCTGCACGCCGACGGCGGCGAACGCCTGTTCAATCTGTGCCATGCTGTCGGCCAGTGCCGCCGGCATGCGATGGCGTTTCTTTTTGTAATCCGGGAACAGTTGATGGCGCCAGCTGGTGCCGCTGTGCTCGAAAACCGCGATGCAGTGTGTGGGACGATGCTGCTTCAGCGCCCGCTGCAGCGAAGTGCTGCAGGTGGCCACAAACCGCGCCGAGGCCGGCGCTGTGCCGGTCGATGGGCTCGAGGTGGTCGCCGCCGGCTCCGGTCGCGGTGGCAGGGCCGCATAAATGCGCCGCACCAGGTTCAACCCGTCAACCAGCAATACGGTCATCATGCCAGATCAGAACCGGTCGGGCCCGGGCTAGTTGGTGATGAGGTTGAGAAACTCGGTGCGGGTGCGATGATCCTTGCGAAACGCCCCGAGCATCATCGACGTCGTCATCGTGGAGTTTTGCTTTTGCACGCCGCGCATCATCATGCACAAATGCTTTGCCTCGATAATCACCCCCACCCCTCTTGCCCCGGTGACCCGCTCCACCGCCCGGGCGATCTGCTCGGTCAGGTTCTCCTGAATTTGCAGGCGCTGGGCGTACATATCGGCAATTCTCGCCAGTTTGGACAGCCCAATCACCCGGCCCGCCGGCAAATAGGCGATATGGCATTTGCCGATAAACGGCAGCAGGTGGTGCTCACACAATGAATAGAGTTCGATCTCCTTGACGATCACCATCTGGTCATTGTCCGAATCGAAAATCGCGCCATTGACGACCTGATCCAGGTTTTGTTGATACCCCCGGGTAAGCGAGCCGATGGCTTTCGCCGCTCGGGTCGGGGTATTTTTCAACCCGTCACGCTGCGGGTCTTCGCCGATCAGCTCCAGTATGTGCGCATAGTGTGCGGTTAATGTATCGATATCGGGCATAAAACAATCCACGCTCGCAGGTTAGTGATAGACGGACGCCGCCCGATACGCTGTCGGGCGGAGGCGAAACCTTTGCATGATACCGGCCGCCCGGTCAAGCCGATGCGGTTTTATACCGCCGCCAGCGCAGGTTTGGCCGCCTGTTTTGATTGCCAGGCCGCGCCCATGTTCTTGAGCGCGGCAACCGCAACGACCAACTGCGACCGGTCAGGCCGGCGCACGCCGTCCCATTGGCGCCGGACTGTTCACGCCGACGGATCAGGTTTCCGCCATGTTGGCTTTCAGTTTGGCTATCTGCACCAGTCCGCGGTTCATTTTCTCGCTGAGTTCGGAAAAACCGGCCCCGCCCGTCAGCTGCGCACAGCCGTCCACCATCGCCCGGCGCAGTGCCGGCGTCAGTTCCGGGGCGACCAATCTGCTCCAGGGCAGTTTCAACGCCGGGCCAAACTGCTCCAGACAATAGGCCATGCCGCCTTCGCCACCGCCAACATGGAATATCTCGCACGGCCCCATCAGCGCCCAGCGCGCCCCCGGGCCGTTGACTATCGCCTGGTCGATCTGCTCTGCGGTCGCCTCGCCATTGGCGACCATGTGCAGCGCTTCACGCCAGATCGCCTCCTGCAGCCGGGTGGCAATGAACCCCGGCACTTCTTTGTGCAGTACCAGCGGCGCTTTGCCGACGGCCAGGTAGAATCGTCTGGCCCAGTCCAGGCACTCGGGGGCGGTTTTTTCGCCGCCGACCATTTCGACCAGCGGCAGCAGGTACGGCGGGTTGAACGGGTGCGCCACCAGCGTGCGTTCGGGGGTGCGGCACCGGGCCTGTATGTCGGTCATCGACAGCCCCGACGTGCTCGACGCAATAATCACCTCCGGGGCCGCCAGCTCGCCGAGTTGCGCATACAGCGCTTGTTTCAGCTCCAGTACTTCCGGGATGCTTTCCTGAATAAATTCGCCCGCGGCGACCGCTTCTTCGAGCGAGGTGGTGCAGTGCAGGTTATCGAGCGAGGCGCCGGGGCTCAGACCGATTTCCTGCAGACTGCGCCACGCCGTATGCAGCAGGCGCTGCAGCGGCTCTATTTCATCGGCGTCGTGCAGGTAGGTCGTGACCCGACAGCCGCGGGCCAGGAAATACGCGCTCCAGCCGCCGCCTATCGGGCCGGCGCCGATGCAGGTGATCGAGCGGACCGAATCCGGGCTGCGTGTGATCATGTTATTGCCCCTTGAATCTGGCCCGGCGCTTTTCGACGAAGGCGCTGACGCCTTCTTCGGCATCGCCGGAGCGCAGCATTTGCCGATAAACAGGCAGATCGTCGGTGCGCATTTTGTCAAATGCGCGGCGAATACTCTCGCCGTCGATCGCCTGCAAGACCTCTTTGATCGAGTGCAGCGCCAGCGGCGCGACCCCGGCCAGCCGGTCGGCCCATTCGCGTGCTGCGGGCATCAATTCACCGGCCGCGACGACCCGATTTACCAGGCCGTATCCGGCGGCTTCGGCGGCCGGCATGCGCCGCCCGAGGTACAGCATTTCCAGCGCAATGTTATACGGCAGGCGCCGGGGCAGCCGCTGTATTGCACCGGCATCGGGAATAATGCCGAGGGGCAGCTCGGGCAGGGCGAATTCGACGTGTTCGGCGGCGATGATCAAGTCGCAGGCCAGGGCAATTTCGAACCCGCCGCCGATGGTCAGGCCGTTCAACGCGGCGATAACCGGCTTGTTGAGATCCCAAAGCTCGGTGATGCCGGCAAAGCCGCCCAGGCTGGCGTCTTCATTTTCCCACCAGTTGTCGAGTCGGGTATCGCCGCTGTCCAGTGATTTGAGATCCCAGCCGGCTGAGAAAATCTTTTCCCCGGCGCCGGTCAGGATGCACACCTTCAACGCCGGGTTGTCTCTGAAATAGACGAAGGCCTCGCCCAGCCTGCGGCTGGTCGGGGTGTCGATCGCATTGACCTTGGGGCGATCAATCATGATCTCATATACGGCGCCGTGTTCGGCGATTACGATATCCTGGTGTGCTGGCATGGGCGGCATATCCTGAGAGGAAAGTGGATTGAATAAAGAGCGTAAGTGTATGCGAGTCTATTTTGAATTGGTATAAGATACGCGCTGTTTTTCCGCATTCCGGCATTGCTTTCGCCCGTCGCCGGGCCGCCGGCCTGTCCGCTATGATGAAATGAGAATACGTATGGATTATCCGTTAACCGAAGAGCAGACCATGCTGGTTGAGTCGGTGCGTGCTTTTGTTGCACAGGAGCTGGCGCCGTACGAAGCCGAGGTCGATCGCAGCGGCGAAGTGCCGCCGGAGCTGGGCGCCCGGATCAAAAAGAAAGCGCTGGAAATGGGGTTTTATGCGCCCAATCTGCCGGTGGACATGGGCGGTGGCGGGCTCGATTACCGCTGCCTGGCGCTGCTTGAACGCGAGCTCGGCAAAACCAGCTATGGGCTGCACGGTTATCTGCATCGGCCGTCCGAAATACTGCTGGCCTGCCGGGGCGAGCAGGTGGCGCAGTATCTGACGCCCTGTGCCGCCGGCGACAAGCACGAGGTGTTTGCGTTGACCGAGCCGGGTGCCGGCTCGGATATCCTGTCGATGCAGACCCGCGCCGAACGCCGCGGTGAGGAGTTTGTCATCAATGGCAAAAAACATTTCATCAGCAGCCCGGTGGCGCCCGATTTCGCCATCCTGTTTGCCTGTACCGGGACGACCGTGACGCCGCGGGGAGAGCGCAAACAGGTCACCGCGTTTCTGGTCGACGCCGATACCCCGGGGTTTGCCATCGAGCGCGGGCCGCGCTGTGCCGCGCAGCGGGCGTATCCGACCTGGCAGTTGACGTTCACCGATTGTCGGGTGCACGAAAGCGGCATCCTCGGCGAGGAGCACCGCGGGTTTGAGCTGGCGGATGAATGGCTGCGGATGGGCCGGGTCTGGGTGGCGGCGGCGGCCTGCGGCAGGATGGAGCGGCTGCTCGATCTGGCCGCCGGCTGGGCGGTCGAGCGCAAACAGTTCGGTCAATCGATCGGCCGATTTCAGGGCACGTCGTTCAAGCTGGCAGACATGGCGACCGATTTGAAGGCGGCTGATTTGCTGGTCATGAGCGCCGCGCACAAGGCCGATCAGGGGCGGATGAAAAACGAAGATGCGGCGATGGCGAAGCTGTTTGCCTCGGAGGCGGTGGGGCGGGCGGCGGATTATACGATCCAGATATACGGCGGCATGGGGTTGATGGAAGAGCTGCCAATCGAGCGCCTGTGGCGCGATGCCCGCCTGGATCGCATCTGGGACGGGACGTCCGAGATTCAGCGCCACATTATTTCGCGTTCGGTGCTGCGCGAGTATGGCGGTTAGTCGGTCGAGCGGACGGCTGCGCGGCTATCGAGGCCGCTATGGGTGTGCCGGCAGGGCGGCGCCGCGGTTTTTAGGCGGTGCGCTGCCGTTGGCCGCCGGGCGGCGATGACCGCACTGACGCCTGAACGCCGGCGCAATCTGCGGCGGCTGCTGGCGCCGCGGCATATTGCGTTTATCGGCGGCGCCGACGCGGATTATTCGGCCGGGCAATGCGCGCTGGGCTTCAACGGCCCGATCTGGGGGGTCAATCCGAAACGCAGGCAGATGGGCGGTCAGCCCTGTTTTGCCACCGTCGCGGATTTGCCGGCCGCCCCGGATGCGGTCTTCCTCGCCACCCCAAGAAGCGCTACGCTGCCGATTCTGCGGCAGTTGAATGCGCGCGGCGCCGGCGGGGTGGCCTGCTTTACCGCCGGCTACGGTGAGCTGGGCGCGGCCGGCAAGCAAGCCGAGCAGGAGCTGGCGCAGGCCGCCGGCGACCTGGCCCTGGTTGGCCCCAACAGCTACGGCGTGATCAATTACCTCGATGCGGCGACACTGTGGCCTTTCGGCGCCGGTTCCCGCCGCTGTGCGCGCGGGATTGCGCTGCTGATGCAAAGCGGCATGATTACCGCCGATATGGCGATGAACCAGCGCTCGGTGCCGCTGGCCTACGTTATTTCCACCGGCAATCAAGCCGTGCTGGCGATCGAAGATTATCTCGACGTGCTGGTGGACGAGCCCAGAATAACCGCTTTTGGCCTGTATATCGAAGGCATCGTCAATCTCGAGCGGTTTGCCGCCGCCGGCTTGAAAGCGCTGGCCGCCGGCAAGCCGATCGTGCTGCTCAAGGCCGGCAGCTCGACCGTCGGCGCGCAGTTGGCGGTCAGCCACACCGGTTCGATCTCCGGTGCTGATGAGGCGCATCAGGCGCTGTTCGACCGGCTGGGGATGCTGCGCGTGCATTCGCCGGAGCTGCTGCTCGAGACGCTGAAATGGGTCACCGTATCGGGTGTGCCGAGCGGCCGGCGCGTGGTCGCGTTTACCTGCTCCGGCGGCGAAGCGCTGATGGCGGCCGATTACTGCGACCGAATCGGCCTGGAATTGCCGCCGTTTTCAGCCGCGGTGCAGGCCGAGCTGCGGCAATTGCTGCCGGAGATCGCCACCGTATCCAATCCGCTGGATTACACCACGCCGCTGTGGGGCAATACCGAGGTGATGCCCAAAGTATTTGCCGCCGCGCTCAAAGACCCGTTCGATGCGGCGGTGTTTATTCAGGATTATCCGCCGGCAGAATTCAACGCCGACAATACCCACTACCGCAGCGACGGCAAGTCGTACATAGCGGCCGTCGCACAGGCCGGCATTCCGGCGGCCATTTGCAGTGAGCTGGCGGAAAATATCGACCGCCAATCGCGGGAAATCATGCTCGCCGGGGGGGTGACGCCACTGCAGGGCTTTGACCGCGGTTTCGATGCGATTGCCCTCAGCTGCCGCTATCACGAAAACCGTCAGCGGATTCTGGCCGAATCGGCACGGCAGTTCACGCTGGTCGAGGCGGCACGGTCGGCCGCACCGGTCGGCCGCGGCGCGCGGCGGTTGAACGAGTGGGAGAGCAAGCAGGCGTTGCAGCGGCACGGGGTGGCCACGCCGGGCGGCCGGCTGGTGGCCGTCAACGATGCGCCGCAGGCGGTGGCGGCGGCGGTGGAGTTGGGGTTTCCGGTCGCGGTTAAACTGGTTGGCGAACAGGTGGCGCATAAAACCGAGCTCGGCGCCGTCCGCCTGGGCCTGTACACGCAGCGGCAGGTTGAAAATGCGGTGGCCGAGATGCAGCCGATTGCCGCTCGCATCCTCGACCGTCCGGCCGGCATTCTGGTGGAGCCGATGGTGACCGGGGTCGTCCATGAACTGCTGGTTGGGGTGCGGCGCGACCCGCAGTTTGGCCTCGTGATGACAATTGCCGGCGGCGGGATACTGGTCGAGCTGCATCGAGACGCGACCACGCTACTGTTGCCGACAGAGCGGGAAACCATTATTCACGCGCTATCGCGCTTGCGCTGTTTCCCGTTGCTGTGCGGTTTTCGCGGTCGCCCGAAATGCGATCTCGAGCGCATCGGCGACGCCATTTTGCAACTGGCCGCCGTTGCCGAAACCATCGCGCCGAACCTGATTGAGATGGAGGTCAATCCGCTGATGCTCCGTCAACAGGACGCCGTGGCCGCCGATGCGCTGATTACGATGGCTGATGGCAATATCGATGTGAAGAATTAATCCGTCAGCCGCTGCCGGCGCGTTTGCGCAAACAGCGTGGTGGCTGATAACAGGACTGCTCGATTGGACAGATCGGAAGAAAAAAGCCGCCTGTTGCCCAACTGCCGAAAACGAAATCCTATTCGAGCGATGGACAACTCCGGGTGCTTTGGTTGAGGTCCCCCGTGTTGTTTAAAAATGCAGAGTAGAAATTGTTGCCGTCAATGAAAACGATTGCCCGGTCCATATAGGTTTTTCACGTCCATATAAAAGAAAACCCCGGCGTGTGCCAGGCGACAAACCGGACAGACCCCGGGGGGATTAACTGCTCCTCGTAAGAAGCGAGGAAATAACCATAAACATATTGACAGGGGGCGTCAACCATTATTTAACTTTTTTTTATTGCGATTAGCTCCTCTGGCGAGAAGTGATCACAGTGCGAGAAACCTCCGGATTACGCGCTTTTCTGTAAATTCTCTAGCTTGTGGATTGATGTAAGCGCGCCCTCAGGCAGCCAATTGATGCCGCTTCAAATGCACCAGCAGCAGGGATATGGCGGCCGGGGTGACCCCCGGAATCCGGGCTGCCTGGCCGATGGTTTCCGGTTTGGTTGCGTTCAGTTTCTGCTGCGCTTCCAGCGACAGGCCGCGTACCCGGGTGTAATCCATCTCGAGCGGCAGGCGGGCCTGCTCCTGTCGCTGCTGTTTTTTTACTTCCGCCTGCTGTCTTTCGATGTACCCGCCGTAGCGCGCCTGCACTTCGATCTGATATGTCGTCGCGGCATCCTGCAGCGGTTGCTCCAGGCCGGCCAGCTGCGCCAGTGCGGCGTAGCCGACGGTGGGGCGGCGCAATAAATCCAGCAGGTTGGCCTCGTGCGACAGCGGTTGCCCGAGCACCGATTCGATTGCCCCGGGCTGGAAGTCGTCGGGGCGTATCCAGGTTTGCCGCAGCCGCGCCTGCTCCCGTTCGATGGCGCTGCGTTTTGTTTCAAACGCCCGCATGCGCGCCGGCTCGACCAGCCCGAGCTCAAAACCGATGCCGGTCAGGCGCAGGTCGGCATTGTCTTCGCGCAGTTGCAGCCGGTATTCGGCCCGCGAGGTAAACATGCGATACGGTTCGGCAGCTCCCCGGCTGATCAAGTCGTCGATCATGACGCCGATATACGCCTGGCTGCGCGATGGGCACCACGGTGCCTGCTGGCGGGTTTGCCGCGCCGCGTTGAGGCCGGCAATCAAGCCCTGTCCGGCGGCTTCTTCGTAGCCGGTGGTGCCGTTGATCTGGCCGGCAAAAAACAGCCCGGCGACGGATTTGGTTTCGAGGCTGGATTTGAGCCCGCGCGGGTCGAAGAAGTCATATTCGACCGCATAGCCGGGGCGGGTGATCAGCGCGTTTTCAAACCCTTTGATCGTGCGTACCAGCCGCTGCTGTACATCGAACGGCAGGCTGGTTGAAATCCCGTTGGGGTAAATCTCGGTGGTGTTCAAGCCCTCCGGTTCGACAAAAATCTGGTGGTGGGTTTTGTCGGCAAAACGCACCACCTTGTCTTCGATCGACGGACAGTATCTGGGGCCGACGCTGTCGATGGTGCCGTCGTACAGCGGTGAGCGGTGCAGCGCAGCGGTGATAATGTCGTGGGTGCGGCGGTTGGTGTGCGTGATGTAGCACGGCACCTGGGTCGGATGCGCATCGGCGCTGCCGAGAAACGAAAATACCGGTACCGGGCTGTCACCCGGCTGCGGTTCGAGTTGTTGGTAGTCAATGGTTTTGCCGTCAATCCTCGGCGGCGTACCGGTTTTGAGTCGGCCGACTTGCAGCGGCAGTGCGCGCAGCCGCTCGGCCAATGCGATAGCAGGCCGGTCGCCGGCGCGGCCGCCTTGCAGCTTGCTCTGGCCAAAATGCAGTTGGCCGTGCAAAAAAGTACCGGTGGTCAGCACGACTGCCGGTGCGTTGAGCTCGATTCCCAGATCGGTTTTCACCCCGGTGACGCGATTGTTTTCGATTATCAGGTCGTCCACGCTTTGCTGCAGCAGGCCAAGGTTGGGCTGGTTGTCAACCGCCCGGCGAATGGCCATTTTATACAGCATCCGGTCGGCCTGCGCCCGGGTCGCGCGTACCGCCGGGCCTTTACGGGAATTCAATATGCGAAAATGAATCCCGGAGTGGTCGATCGCCTGCGCCATCACGCCGCCGAGCGCGTCAATTTCCTTGACGATATGCCCCTTGCCGATGCCGCCAATCGCCGGATTGCAGGACATCTGGCCGATCGTCTCGATATGGTGGGTCACCAGCACGGTTTTCGCGCCCACCCGGGCGGACGCCAACGCCGCCTCGACGCCGGCATGGCCGCCGCCAATGACGATGACATCAAACTGTTCGGCGTATCGCATCGGGGGGTGGCTACGGATAGCCGTGGGTCACTGCTCTGCTGGGTTCTTGGGCTGGTTATAGTAATCGTATTTATCGAGGATTTCGTTAGTCAGCTCCCAGGCTTCGTTATGCAGCAGCCCGCTGTCGTCGGGGATGACAATCCTGGTATAAAGATTGCGCGCATATTCCGCTTTCAACGCCGTCAGGCGTTGGTCCAGCGCCGATTTATCGATAACCCTTGCCTCCGCTTGGCCGGGTTCACCCAGTCTATACTCCAATTGGCCATTCTGTTTGGTCAGCCAGATTTCCACGACATGTTTGTCGTGGGGGCTGCGGGCCGCCCGGATCAGATTATCGTATTTTTTATCCAGTTCTTCGTGTTCCTGCTGCAGGGAAGACAGTTGTTGCTGCCGCGCATTGGCCTGTGCCTCGAGTGTGGCGTGGATCTCTTGCTGCCAGGCAATCGCGCGGTTCAGCGCCGCTATTTTTTCATCTGCATCGGTGATTTGCTGCTGCGAGCGGGCATTGTCGGCCTGGGTGCGGGCATATTGCGCTTGCGCCGCCGCAAGCAGCGCGCTCAGGCTTTGATTTTCCGTTTGCTGCTGGGCCAATACCCGGTTCAATTGGGCCAGTTGCGAGGTGACTGCGGTGATTTGATCGCCCAGGCTTTGTTTGGTCTGCGTTAGCTGTCCAATCTGTTGACCGGATTCCAGTTGCAGTGATTCGAGTTGCTGTGCCAGCGCGGCCATTTGTCCGATCAGCACACGCTCTTGTTGCTGTAGCTGTTCAATCTCCTGGCCGGATTCCAGCTGTAGCGCTTCGAGCTGCTGTGCCAGAGTCTGGGTTTGTCCGGTCAGCGCCCGCTCTTGTTGCTGCAGCTGTTCAATCTCCTGGCCGGATTCCAGCTGTAGCGCCTCGAGTTGCTGTGCCAGAGTCCGGGTTTGTCCGGTCAGCGCCCGCTCTTGTTGCTGCAGCTGTTCAATCTGTTGGCTGGATTCCAGCTGTAGCGCCTCGAGCTGCTGTGCCAGAGTCCGGGTTTGTCCGGTCAGCGCCCGCTCTTGTTGCTGCAGCTGTTCAATCTCCTGGCCGGATTCCAGCTGTAGCGCCTCGAGCTGCTGTGCCAGAGTCCGGGTTTGTCCGGTCAGCGCCCGCTCTTGTTGCTGCAGCTGCTCAATCTGTTGGCCGGATGCCAGCTGTAGCGCCTCGAGCTGCTGTGCCAGAGTCCGGGCTTGTCCGGTCAGCGCCCGCTCTTGTTGCTGCAGCTGCTCAATCTGCTGACCGGATGCCAGCTGTAGCGCCTCGAGCTGCTGTGTCAGAGTCCGGGTTTGTTCGGTCAGCACCCGCTCTTGTTGTTGCAGCTGTGCAATCTGCCGACGATTTTGATCCCGCTGCTGCTCAAGGGTGGATTTTTCATCGCCCAGCGCGACGATCTGCTGCCGCAAAGCGGTGTTTTCACTGCGGGCCGCCGCGAGTTGCTTATCGGTCTGCTCGCCGGCCCGCTGCAGTTGCTGTTTGTCAGCCGTCAGCGTCTGCGTTTGTTGCTCAGCCTCGGCGATTTGCGTTTGCAGCGTGGTTTTTTCTGCCAGCAGCAGCTTCACTCTGGTCAACTCGGCCAGCAATTGCTGATCCAGTGCGTCGCGCTGGCTTTGGCTGAGATTCAGCGACGTGCTCAGCTCGTCGATACGCGCTTCGAGCGTATCGATGTTGGACAGCAGCCCCTGATTGCGCAGGTACTCTTCTTCCGCTGCGGTCAGCGACAGGTTGAGCGCCTGATCGAGTTCACTGTTGCGCACCAGGATGATTGCCAGCGCCATCATAAAAATCATCACGATTACCGCCATGATGTCGGTAAACGACGGCCATACACTGTCCTCGCCCGTATGCGCGGCGTGGTCGAGCCGCAGATCGATAAAACTGGTGGAGTTTGACATCGTCCTGTTGGCCGTTCAGGGCTTGAGTCGGAAGCCTTCTTGCAGTAGCTCCGCAATCTGCGGCAAGGTGTCGTGGTTGGCCTGCGCCGATTTCTGCTGTGCCTGCAGCACCTGCAGCACCTGCAACACCTCATCGAGTTTTTCCAGCATCTGCGCATTGGGCTGCCCCGCTTTGGCGGCGGCCTCGTCGATTTTGTCGAACAACTGGGTTGCCGCCTGCTGCAGTTGTTTGGCCGCCTCGGCGTAATGCTGCTGGGTTTGATCGAAGCGTTTGATCAACTCGCCCGAACTGCGAATACTGTCGGCATAATCCTTGATCAGGATGTCCTTGTCGAGTTGCAGATGCGGCAGCAGCGTGGTCGAGGTGACTTCTTCGACCCGGCTGATCAAATAGGTCTGGGTATCGGTTAGCTTGATATAGAAATAGCCGAATATGATATAGCAGATAATCGCGGTCATCGTGGTCGACAAGGCCGTTGACATGCCGAATATCATGGTCCCCAGGCTGTTCTGAGGATCCGACTGCGTGCCGCCTTGAATCAGATCAGACGCGCCCAGCAGCGAAACAGACAGTGAAATAACGGTGCCGAATACCCCGGTCAGAATCAAAATATTGTGCACAAATTTCAAAAAGCTGTTGCGGCTGGCCTCCGAGGCCAACAGGGTGGCTGCCAGGGCGCTCTGATTGATTTGGGCGCGCCGATTGTTCAGGTTTTTCAGTAGCGTATAGCGGCGCACGACCATGTCGTTGTCGTTCAATCCGGTAGTCGGATCGTTGTTGTTTTGCGCATTCACCAGAAAGCGGGTGATCGCTATCTCTTGATTCTGGTATTCAAAGAATCGCCGAATCAGGGCGACCATGCCGCAGAGAAACAGCAGGCCGATAGTGCCGTTGATAGCCCAGCCGACGGCGTTGATTTGATTATCAATATAAATTCCAGACAGCGTTTTCCACTGCCAGATGACGACGATGGACAGCAATACGGCTACTGCCAGCATTTGCAGCAGGACACTGCGGGTGTAGTGTTGTTTTGACATGATTCTCACCGTAACGAAATACGCGATGCGGGTACGCCTGCATCTCCAACCCTGAACTGTACCACCTATGTTTCCAACTGCATAGCGGCATTGGGCCTGAATTTATCCGCGATCATCTGGCTTCGTATCCGGCGGATTGCGGGCATTATGCATCCGCCGGCGTCGGCTGTCGAGCTGCCCGCCCGGGTTGCGCGCGCGCCGTGCCGGGGTGCATTGGCACCCGCGCCAGCGCCTTATTTGCCGACACAAAAAGTGCCGAATATATGCCCTAACAGCGCATCACTGCTGATGTCGCCGGTGATTTCTCCAAGCGCTTTCTGGCAGGCCGCCATCTCCTCCGCCAATAATTCAGCGGTCTCGAGGCGGCTCGCATGCACCAGGCCGGCCTGCAGGTGCCGGGCCGCTCGGTCCAGCGCGTCGATATGCCGCTGGCGGGCAATAAAACCGCTTTCCTCGGGCGAGCGATAGCCGGCCGTGGTCTGGATAGTGTGCAGTAACAGCGCCAGGCCGGCGCCGGTTTTGGCCGATAAGGCCACCCCGCCGGCCGCATTCAGCCGCCCCGGCGGGCGCCCGGTCAGGTCGATTTTGTTTCTGACCAGGCACAGCTGAGCCGCATCGGCCAGCTCGGCCTTGAGTGCGGCCAGTGCGTCCGCGTCCGCATCGGCATCGTCCACCACCAATAAAACCAAATGGGCGGCCGCGATGGCATTGCGCGCACGCTGTATGCCTTCGCGCTCGATTTCGTCCCGGCCCGGCCGCAGGCCGGCGGTGTCTACCAATTCCACCGGCAAGCCGTTCACATCCAGATGCTCGACCAGCAGGTCGCGAGTGGTGCCGGGAATGGTGCTGACGATGGCGCGCTGCTGCCTCGATAGGGCATTGAACAGGCTCGATTTGCCGACATTGGGCAATCCCGCCAGCGCCACTTTGAAGCCGTCACGCATCAACTGCCCGGTCTTGCTCGCGTCGCGCAGTGAATCGAATTCGGATTGCATCGCCGTCAGCCGCCGTGCAATATCCGCGGTGCTGAGAAAATCGATTTCCTCCTCGGTGAAATCCAGCGCCGCTTCGACAAACACCCGCAATTCGGTGACCTGTTCGACCAGCCGGAAAATGCGCTCGGAAAAGTCGCCTTTGAGCGAATTGACCGCTGCCCGGGCCGCAGCTTCGGTACCGCTTTCAATCAAATCGGCCACTGCCTCGGCCTGCGCGAGATCCAAACGCCCGTTGAGAAATGCGCGTTCACTGAACTCGCCGGGCCGCGCCAGCCGGGCGCCCAGCGACAGGCAGCGTTTGATCAGCATCTGCACAACCATGGGGCTGCCGTGGGCATGCAGTTCAATCATCTCTTCACCGCTATAGCTGTTGGGCGCGGGAAAGAACAGCACCAGCCCGCGGTCTATTATCAGCCCGTCGGCGGCGGCAAAATCACGCAATCCGGCCACCCGCGGCGACGGCAGCCGACCGACAAACCGGGTGGCGATTGCCGCCGCCTGCCCGCCGGAGAGACGGACAATACTGATGCCGCCCCGGCCGGCGGGCGTGGCCGGGGCGACGATCGTGTCGCCGCGGTCGGCAGAGACGGCAGCGGCCTCGTCGGCGTCAGGCGGCTTGATATTTTCTGGAGATATAGTACTGCTGTGCAATGGAGAGCAAGTTGTTGACCACCCAGTAAAGCACCAGCCCGGCGGGAAACCAGAGGAAGAAAACGGTAAATACGATCGGCATCGCCATCATGACCTTTTTTTGTATCGGGTCCATCGGCGCCGGATTCAGCCATTGCTGGGCCAGCATGGATAGCCCCATAATGACCGGCAGCACGAAATACGGGTCGGGCAGTGACAGATCATTCAGCCACAGTATGAATGCGGCCTGGCGCAACTCGACGCTCTCCAGCAATACCCAATACAGCGCAATGAACACCGGGATCTGCACGACAATAGGCAGGCAGCCGCCGGCCGGGTTGACTTTTTCGGCCTTGTACAGCTTCATCATTTCCTGCTGGAATTTCTGCTTGTCGGCGCCGTAGCGCTCCTTGAGGGTCTGCAAGCGCGGTTGCAGCTTTTTCATTTTCGCCATCGACCGGTAGCTGGCGGCAGATAGCGGCAGAAAAATCAGTTTGACCAGCATCGTCAGCAGGATGATTGCCCAGCCCCAGTTTTGCACCAGCTTGTGGATGTGGTTCAACAGCCAGAACAGCGGATCCGCCACCGGGGTCAGCCAGCCGTAATCCACCGTCAATTTCAACCCTTCGACGTTTTGTTGATCCAGCCGGCTCTGCTCTTTTGGGCCAACGAACAAAGCGGTCCGGATGACATCGCGCTGGCCCGGCTCGATATTGACCGGCTGGGCGGCTTTGTAGCCGACCCGGTACTGCGGGTTGGCGGTGGCGGTGTTGATGCCGGTATACAGTTGATAGGAGGCCGACCCGGTCGGCAGCCAGGCGGAGACAAAGTAGTGTTGCAGCATGGCCACCCAGCCCGCTTCGGTCGCCAGATCGAGGTCGCTTTCCCGGATTTCGCCATAATCGATTTTGTCGTATTTTTGTTCGGCGGTATAAATTGCGGCACCGTTGTAGCTCGGCAGGCGGCCAAGAAACCCCTGCGACCCCGGCTGCGTACGTTCGGTCTGTTTGAGCTGCCCGTAAATAAAACCGAGCCAGGCGGTGTCGCTTTGGTTGTTGACCCTGAACTCGAGGTCGATACGGTAGCTGTCCCGCTTAAAGTGAAAAATCTTGTCATAAATCACACCATCGGGCGCTGTCCAGCGCAGCGCCACCGACAACGCCTCATCGCCCTGCAGGCGGTAGTCGCCGCGTTCGGCGGTGTAGTCGATATTGTGGTTCGGATACGCTCTGCCGGGCGGGCCGACCAGGCCGCTTTGCGCGACAAACAGATCGGTCTGATCGCGACTCATCAGGACAAAAGGCTGCTCCGGCGTATCCACGTTGACCGGGTGCTTGAGCAATTCCACCCTGACCAGGTCGCCGCCGTGCGGGTCGATTTGTGCGTGCAGCAAATCGGTGGTGATGTTGATCAATTGCTGCTGGTCGGTCGGCGGCGATGCGCCATCCAGATCCACCGGACTGTTGCTGAGTCCGGCTTCGGTGGGCGCAGCGGGGAGCTCCGAATCGATCTCGGGGGCGGACGGTACGGCCTCCTGACCCGGCGGCAGCGCCGTTACCGAGGGTTGCGCATCAAGGCGCTGCTGCTGAAAATCCCCCCACGACTGCCAGATCAACATCAATACCACGGCCAGTGAGCCGAATAACAGGAGCCTTTGAATTTCCATGGATGCGTTTTTTGTTCAGTGAGGTTGGTTATACGCCGGTACGTACCCGCCGCCTCGAACGGGAAGGGCGGCTGGCCACCGCCCGGCGGTGTGGTTGGCGACCGGATGGACCACTGTCTATTGGATCAACATCGGCGTGACCGTTATTGCCCGCACCGGCTACAGGCCGGAGCATTCGCCGCGGTTCCGGGCCGGCGTTGTGCCCGATACCCGGGGCGGGGCACCGGGTCGAGACCATACGCGCATCCCGGCCGACAGCGGCCGATTCTTTTCAGCGTCAGCCAGGCGCCCGCCACTGCCCCGTGTTGCGTCACCGCCTGTATGGCATAGTCGGAGCAGCTCGGATAAAAACGGCAATTCGGGCCGAGCCACGGGCTGATCAGCAACCGATACCCCCGCAGCAGTACGACGATCAGTTGTCGCATAGGCGCTGTGCCCTGGACCATAGCCGGTCGATCTCAACCCGCAGCACGGCGTTGGTGGCCCGCTCGGCGCCGGGCTTGGCGGCGACGATGAAGTCGACAGCGGCCAACCGGCAGCGATGCAGCCGAAAAGAGGCGCGCACCTGGCGCTTGATCCGATTGCGTTCGACCGCACGTTTGCTCACCTTTTTCGATACTATCAGCCCCAGACGCGGATGCGATAACGGATTGCGACAGGCGTGCAGGCGAATATACCGACCGTGATAAATCTGCCGCTGGGCCAGCACGGTGCGGTATTGCGCACTGCTCAGCAGCCGGCAATGGCGCCCAAACGTCGTTCGCTCCGCCGCCTCCGGCTGCGCCGCCGCTGCCGCTATTGTCGTTGGGTGTGACACGATTCGAGGGCGAAAGCGCGACCGCAGCGTACCGAATGCGCCGGTGCCATCCGCTATCGGCGTCGGTCGGTCGATATCTGCCGACCTCAGGCACTCAGCCGCGTCCGACGTTTGGCCCGGCGTGCGCTGATTATCGCCCGCCCGCCGCGGGTCCGCATGCGTTCCCGGAAACCGTGGGTTCTCTTACGCTTTAATTCACTTGGTTGGAAGGTACGTTTCATCGCCGCTTGCCTGGGTAGTCGTGGTTCGACCCATGACGATCAAGGGCCAAATAAAAACGAGGTAATCTACCCTTTTTGGCGGTGAGTTTCAAGTCGATTGGACATTAGTTTCGCATTTCCGGTCGCCGGCCGCACCGGGTCGCCGGGCCCATACAACGACCGGGCCGGGGGCTGGAACAAACCGCGCAATCGGGTGTACAATGCCGCCATCCGTGATCAATCAGGTTCCCTAATGCCCTCAGGCAGTGATTTTACCGACGCCGAAATTGACATTATCCGTCAAACGCTGGTGGAGCGCTACCAGCAGCAGGTGGAAATCCACCTCGCCGATAGCGATATTCTGCTGCATCCGGACGACCCGCAAACCACGTCCTGCCCAACCGTATTCTGGCATCAGCGGCAGGCCAATTTCGTGCTGCTCAAACTCGGCCGGTTTCGCTACCGCACGCAGTTTTTCTATACCCCCCATGAGCAGTATGGCACCGGCATCGACGAATATCACGACCTGCTCGAATGTGTGGCCGCCGTGTTGCAGGTGCAGGCCGATCACGAACGCGAAAGTCGCGGCGTGGTCTCCGGCTCTACCGGCGCCACGTTGAGCGGCGAATGAAGAAAAACGCGTTTTATGCCCAGTCCGGCGGCGTGACCGCGGTGATTAACGCCACCGCCGCCGGGGTGATAGAAACCGCGCGCGCGCACAGCGATAAAATCGGCAAGCTGTACGCCGGGCACAACGGCATTATCGGCGCGCTGACCGAAGACCTGATCGACACCTCGACAGAATCCGCCCGCGTGATCCGCGGCTTATGCCACACGCCGGCCGGTGCGTTTGGCTCATGCCGCTACAAACTGCCGGACGTGCAGGCAGACCGGCGCCATTATGAGCGTTTGATGGCGGTTTTTGCCGCGCACAACATCGGCTGTTTTTTCTATAACGGCGGCGGTGATTCCGCCGACACCTGCCTGAAAATCGCGCAGTTCTGCCGGCGGTTAAAATATCCGCTCCAGGCCATTCATATTCCCAAAACCGTCGACAACGACCTGCCGGTGACCGACAACTGCCCCGGCTTTGGGTCGGTCGCCAAATACATCGCCGTCTCGACCCGCGAAGCCAGCCTGGACGTCGCCTCGATGGCGAAAACCTCGACCAAGGTGTTCGTGCTGGAAGTCATGGGACGGCATGCCGGCTGGATTGCCGCCGCCGGTGCGCTGGCGGCGGATGAACGGCACGACCTGCCGATCATCGTCCTGTTTCCCGAGATCGCCTTCGACCGCCGTCAATTCCTGGCGCAGGTGCGGGACAAGCTGCGCCAATACGGCTACGCTTCGGTCGTCGTGTCCGAGGGGGTGCGCGACCGCAATGGGCGGTTTCTGAGTCAGCAGGGCCGGGTGGACGCTTTCGGCCATGCCCAATTGGGCGGGGTGGCGCCGCTGGTGGCGCAGATGATCGAGCGGCAGCTGAAGTGCAAATGCCATTGGGCGGTGGCCGATTATCTACAGCGTGCGGCTCGGCACATTGCCTCGAAAACCGATGTTGAACAGGCATACGCGGTCGGCCGGGCGGCAGTGGAGATGGCGGTGCGCGGGGATACGGCGGTGATGCCGGCAATCGTCCGCACCAACGACCGCCCTTACCGCTGGAAAATTCGTGCCGTGCGGCTGGGACGGGTTGCCAACGTTGAAAAGCCGCTGCCGCGACGCTGGATCAGCCGCGACGGCTTCGGCATCACGCGCGCCTGCCGCGCCTACCTCACCCCCCTGATCAAAGGCGAAGCGTACCCGCCATACCGGGATGGCCTGCCGGATTACGTGCGCTTGAAAAACCGGGCGGTGAAGAAGAAGCTGGCCGGGTTTCGGCTGTGAGTGCGGATGCAGCCCGGCAGAGAGGGGAAAAATGACGCTGGACAAGGCGCGTGAACGCCTGCAGGTTCAAGTTGATTTTGGCGGCGCATACAACCGCCATGCGACCCAACTGATACTCGCCGAAGTGGCCAGAGAGCACGGCCAGCAAGCCGTCGATCAGCTGATCCGGGAATTGCGTCTGGACCAGGTGTTCGATTTCGAGATCGGCCAGACGTTTATCTGACAGTGCGGCTGGCGGCGGTTCAGGCCGGGCTGTCTGCCCGCCCGGCCAATTGCACAATCGCGTCGGCGGCGTCATCGTCGCTACGCGCTCTGAGCTGCTGGTGAATCCGTTCGAATTCCGCCTCCAACTGCGCCCGTACGGGTGCCTCGGACATCTGAATGACCGCCGCCGACAGGGCGCTCGGCGTGGCGGCGTCCTGCAGCAGCTCGGGGATCAATTGCCTGCCGGCGAGGATATTGGGCAACGCGAAAAACTGCGTGGTGACCATTTTGGACATGATGGCGTAGGTAACTCTGCCGGTCCGATACGACATCACCATCGGCTTTTTCAGCAGCATCGCCTCGAGGGTCGCGGTGCCCGAATTGACCAGCACCACGTCCGCCGCCGTCATCACCTCGATTGACCGGCCTTCGATCACACGCATATCCGGCCCCGGCCCCGGCGCCAGCGCGCGGCGTATTTTTTCAATTTGCCGCGTGGTGGCCGGATTGGCCGAGGCGACCAGAAAGCGGCACCCGGGTTTTGCCGCGGCGATCAACCCGGCCGCCGCCAGAAAGTCCGGCCCGGAAAAATCGACCTCACTGCGGCGGCTGCCCGGCAGGATGGCAACAATCGTATCGCCATTCGCGCAGTTCAACCGCGCGCGCGCCGCAGCCTGACCGCGCCGCCCTTCATCCGGGCTGATCTCGCGTGCTTTCGGATGGCCGACAAATTTCACGGCCACCCCGTGCCGGGCATAAATCGCGGTTTCAAACGGATACAGGGTCAGCATCAGATCCACGCTGCGGCGTATCTTTTTTATCCGCCCGGCGCGCCACGCCCAGACCGTCGGCGACACATAGTGGGCGGTTTTTATGCCGTACCGGCGCAATCGGCCTTCCAGCAGCAGGTTGAATAAATTGAAGTCAATGCCGACAAAACAATCGGGCCGGGCGGCGCGCATACCGGCGTCCACCGTCCGCCATATTTTCAACAGCCTGGGCAAGCGTTTCAGCGGCTCGACAAAACCGTTGACCGCCAGGCGATTGAGGTCAACCCAGGACTCCATCCCCTCGGCTATCATCGCCGGCCCGCCGATGCCGATAAACCGGGTATGCGGATGGCGGCGTTTTATCGCCCGTATCAGCGGTGCGCCGAGGTTGTCGCCCGATACCTCGCCCGCACCAAGCCAATGGTCAATCGGGCGCTATCGGTCGGGTTGGCAGGGGCCATAAGCGGTTGGCAAAAGTACGGCAACCGCCTGCCGGGCTATTGGGCGTCGGCCAGCTCGACTCTGGCCGATTGCGCCGGCCGGTTGCGCCGATGACGGTGTATTCGCTATTTGCCTTTTTTCGGCAGATACAGATCGGTAATCGTGCCCTCAAACACCTCGGCGGCAAAGCCAAGGGTTTCCGCCAGCGTCGGATGGGGATGGATGGTGAGCCCGATGTCCTGTGCGTCGGCGTGCATTTCGATCGCCAATGCAGCCTCGGCAATCAAATCACCGGCATGGCTGCCGACGATGCCGGCGCCGATGAGGCGATCGGTTGCGCGGTCGAACAGCAGTTTGGTCATGCCCACACCGCTGCCCTGACTCAGCGAGCGGCCGCTGGCAGCCCAGGGAAATACACCTTTGCCGTAGTCGAGTGCCGCCGCTTTGGCCTCGGTTTCGGTCACCCCGACCCAGGCGACCTCGGGATGGGTATAGGCGACCGACGGGATAACCGCGGCATCGAAACTGCTGTTCAGCCCGGCCGCCACCTCGGCCGCCACTTTGCCTTCATGCACCGCTTTGTGCGCCAGCATCGGCTGTCCGACAATGTCGCCGATCGCAAATATATGCGGCTGGTTGGTGCGCATTTGCCGGTCGACTTCAATCAAGCCGTGCCCGGTCACGTTGATCCCGGCCGCAGCGGCGCCAATCGACAGCCCGTTGGGCGCTCTGCCGACGGCGACCAGCACCCGGTCGAAGCGCATATTGGCCGGCGCCTGCGGGCCTGCGAAACTGACCTTGATGCCATTTTTTTGCGCCTGCATCGCGGTGACTCTGGTGTCGGTCCAGATGTGCTCGTATTGGCGGTCGATCTGTTTTCTCAGCGGTTTGACCAGATCCGGGTCGGCGCCGGCCATTAAATCCGGCAGCATTTCCACCACGCTGATCCGACTGCCCAGCGCCTGATAGACCGTGGCCATTTCCAGGCCGATGATGCCGCCGCCGACAATCAGCAACTTCTGCGGGATGTCGGCCAGCGCCAGGGCGCCGGTAGAATCCATCACCCGCGGGTCGTCGCCCGGGAAAGCGGGCGGCCTGACCGGTCGGGAGCCGGCGGCAATAATCGCCTGATCGAACGAGATGACGGTTTTTTTGCCGTCGCAATCGACGGCAATCGAATGCGCCGAGGTAAATTCGCCGCGGCCGCGGACAACCGCCACGCTGCGTTTTTTCGCCAGCCCGGCCAGCCCGCCGGTAAGCCGCTTGACGACCCCGGATTTCCACTCCCGCAGCCGCGATAAATCGATCTGCGGCGGTTGAAAGGTGAGCCCGGCGGCGGCGGCCGCCTGGTTTTCCTGAATCACGCCGGCGATGTGCAGCAGCGCTTTTGACGGAATGCAGCCGACATTCAGGCACACCCCGCCGATGGCGTCGTAGCGCTCGACCAGGACCACACTCAACCCCAGATCGGCGGCCCGAAAGGCGGCGGTATAGCCGCCCGGGCCGGCGCCCAGCACCAGCAACTGGGCGTGTTGATCGGACGCTATCGGGCGCGCGTCGGCGGCGGTTGGCCGCGGGGATGGGGGCGGCTCGACCGGGGGTGCGACAGTCGTTTGATTCGCCTCCGCCGCCGGGCTACCGCCGTCCTCGGGCGGCTCGGCAGACAGACTGAGCAGGATGCTGCCCTGCGACACCCGGTCGCCGACGCGCACCTGAATCGTGTCGACAACCCCGGCGTGCGTGCTGGGGATTTCTATCGTTGCCTTGTCGCTTTCGAGCACCACAATCGGGGCTTCCGGGCGGATTGCATCCCCCGCCTTAACCAGTATCTCCACCACCGGGACGTCGCTGAAATCGCCCAGATCGGGCACCAGAATATCCACGGTTGTGCTCATAGTCCGCTGTTTTTCCGCTGCATGTGCAGGCCGTCGCTACAGGATCAGTTGGCGGATATCGCTGAAAGCGTCCACCAGGAAAGCCATAAAGCGGGCACCCTCGGCGCCGTCAATCACCCGATGATCGTAGGACAGATCCAGCGGCAGCATCAACCGCGGCTGAAAGGCTTGGCCGTCCCAGACCGGTGTCATTTTTGCCCGCGCAATGCCCAGAATGGCCACTTCCGGGGCGTTGACGATCGGCGTGAAGGCGCTTCCGCCGATGCCGCCCAGGCTGGAAATGGTCATGCAGCCGCCCTGCAAATCCGCCGGCAGCAGCTTGCCGTCGCGCGCCCGCTGACTGACCTCGGCCATGTCTGCGGCCAGGTCGAAAACACTCTTTTTATCCACCTCCCGCAGCACCGGTACCACCAGGCCGTGTTCGGTATCGACCGCAATGCCAATGTTGAAATAGCGTTTCAGGATCAGATGCTGGCCGTCCGGGTGCAACGAGGCATTGAAGCTGGGAAAGGCTTTCAGCCCGTGCGCCAGAATTTTGAGGGCAAAAGCGAGCAGTGTTACCCGGATGCCGCGCTGCTCCGCCCGGGCTTTCAAAGACTGGCGAAACCGTTCCAGCTCGCTGATATCCGCGTCATCATGGTGGGTCACATGCGGGATATTCAGCCAGGCGCGCTGCAAGTGCGGGCCGGAGCGCTTTTTAATCCGCCCGAGCGGCAGCGTCTCGATGCCGCCAAACTGACTGAAGTCAATCGCCGGAATCGCCTCTATCGCGCTGCCCGGGCCGGACCGGGCGCCGGCGTCGGTCAATTGCCGTTTAACCCAGCCCTTGACGTCCTGTTTGAGAATTCTGCCCTTGCTGCCGCTGCCCTCGATCTGGGTTAAATCCGCCCCCAATTGGCGCGCGTACCGGCGTATGCCGGGGCTGGCATGTGGCGCTGCCGCTGTGCTGGCGGCGGGTGCGGGCGGCGACGTGCGCGCCGGCGGGGCGACCGCCGGCCGCTCGGCGGCGCCGGGGGCCGGTGCCGCCGGCGGGTCTGCCGCCGGCTGACGCTCCGGCTGGCCGGTTTTTTCTGCCGCGACCGGCTGCCGGGTTTCGAGCACGACAATCGCCATCCCGGCCGACACCTTATCACCGATGGCCACCACCACCCGGCTGACCGTGCCGCTTGCCGGAGAGGGGATTTCCATCGTTGCCTTGTCGCTTTCCAGCACCACCAGCGGCGCCTCTGCGGTCACCTGATCGCCGACCGCAACCAGGATTTCAACCACCTCGACTTCAGCGAAATCGCCGAGGTCGGGTACCGGAATTTCAAGCTGATTTGACATAGCGGCCTCGGCATCCATCAGGCGTTAACCGGGTTGATTTTATCGCGATCGATCTGATACCGATCGATCGCCTGATCGGCGATGCTGCTGTCGATCTGCTTTGTTTTCGCCAGCGCGTTCAGCGCGGTAATCACGACATAGCGATAGTCCACCTCAAAAAACCCCCGCAGTTTCTGCCGCGTATCGCTGCGACCGTAGCCGTCGGTGCCCAGGACGTGATAGCTGCGCGGGATATAGGCGCGAATCTGCTCGGCATAGGCTTTGATATAGTCGGTCGCCGCAATCACCGGCCCGCGGGTATCGCCCAGACAGTGTTCGACATAGCTCGGTTTCGGCTTCTTCCCCGGGTGCAGGCGGTTATAGCGCTCGACGTCCTGCCCGTCGCGCGCCAATTGATTAAAGCTGGTCACACTCCACACGTCGGCGCTGATCTCAAAGTCGGCGTCCAGACACTGCGCGGCGCGTTCGACTTCGCGCAAAATAGCGCCGCTGCCGAGCAGTTGCACTTTCAGTTTGCGCTTCTTTTTGCCCACCGATTGCAACAGATACATCCCCTGCACAATCCCGTCCTCGGCGCCTGTCGGCATCGGCGGATGGACATAGTTTTCGTTCATCACGGTGATGTAATAGTAAATGCTTTCCTGCTGCTGATACATCCGTCGCAGACCGTCATGGATGATAACCGCCAATTCGTAGCTATAGGCCGGGTCATACGACCGGCAATTTGGCACCGTACCGGCCAGCAGCAGGCTGTGCCCGTCCTGATGCTGCAACCCTTCCCCGGCCAGCGTAGTGCGCCCGGCGGTGCCGCCGAGGATAAAGCCGCGCGCCCGGCTGTCGCCCGCGGCCCACAACAAATCGCCAATCCGCTGGAAGCCAAACATCGAATACAGGATGAAAAACGGCACCATGCAGATATTGTGGTTGCTGTACGCGGTGCCGGCGGCAATCCACGACGACATCGCGCCGGCCTCATTGATGCCCTCCTGCAACACCTGGCCGTCCTTGTCCTCGCGATAAAACATCAGCTGGCCCGAATCTTCCGGCTCATACAGCTGCCCTTTGGGCGAGTAGATGCCCAACTGCCGGAACATGCCCTCCATGCCGAAAGTGCGCGACTCATCGGGAATAATCGGCACGATATGCTGCTTCAGCGTCTGCTCGCGCATCAGCGCCGACAGGATGCGCACGAACGCCATCGTAGTGGAAATTTCCCGCTCTCCGGTGCCGTCAAGCTGGGATTGGAAAACCGCCAGATCCGGCAGCGGGAACGGATCCGCAAACAGGCTCCGACGCGTCGGCAGGAAGCCGCCCAGAGCCTGTCGGCGTGCCAGCAGATAGCGGGTTTCCTCCGCGTCTTCGGCCGGGCGATAAAACGGCGCCCTGGCGACCTCCTCATCGGTCAGCGGGATGTTAAAGCGGTCACGAAATGCCAGCAGCGCCTCTTCGCCCATTTTTTTCTGCTGGTGGGTCGTATTCTGGCCCTCACCGGCCTCGCCCATGCCGTACCCTTTCACCGTTTTCGCCAGGATCACGGTCGGCTGACCGGTATGCGCCATCGCCGCCGCATAGGCGGCGTACACCTTATGCGGGTCGTGCCCGCCGCGATTCAAGCGCCAGATGTCCTCGTCGGTCATATTCGTGACCATCTCCTTGAGTTCCGGATATTTGCCGAAAAATTTCTCGCGCACATAGGCGCCGTCTTTCGCCTTAAAAGCCTGGTATTCGCCATCGACCGCCTCCTCCATGCGCTTTTTCAACAGCCCCTTGTCATCGCGCGCCAGCAGCGGATCCCAATAGCCGCCCCAGATCACCTTGATCACATTCCAGCCGGCGCCGCGAAAATTACTTTCCAGCTCCTGGATGATTTTGCCGTTGCCGCGCACCGGGCCGTCGAGCCGCTGCAAGTTGCAATTGACGACAAAAACCAGGTTATCCAGATTTTCCCGCCCGGCCAGCGACAACGCGCCGGTTGACTCCGGCTCATCCATCTCCCCATCGCCCAGAAAAGCCCACACCTTGCGGTCGCCGGCGTCAATCAGGCCGCGATGATGCAGATAGCGCATAAAGCGCGCCTGATAGATCGCCATAATCGGCCCCAGGCCCATCGACACGGTCGGAAACTGCCAGAAATCCGGCATCAGCCACGGGTGCGGGTACGAAGAAATACCGTCGCCGTCGACTTCCTGGCGAAACTTGCGCAGGTCTTCTTTATGCAGGCGGCGTTCGAGATACGCGCGGGCATAGATGCCGGGCGCCGAATGGCCCTGAATAAACAGCAGATCGCCCAGCGCCTGTTCATTGCCGGCGCGCCAGAAGTGATTGAAGCCGATATCGTATAGCGTAGCGGCCGAGGCGAAGCTGGCGATATGCCCCCCCAGCTCGCTCGAGGTTCGGTTTGCGCGCACCACCATCGCCATGGCGTTCCAGCGAATGTAGGCGCGAATGCGCCGTTCCAGCGCGTGGTCGCCGGGGCTGGGGGTCTGCAAGTGCACCGGGATGGTGTTCAGATAGGCCGTATTCGCCTGGTACGGGAGGTATACGCCGGAGCGTCTGGCCTGCTCGATCAGCGTTTCAATCAGAAAATGCACCCGCTCGCCGCCCTGGCGCTGCTGCACTGACGCCAGCGCCTCCAGCCATTCCGCGGTTTCGGTCGAGTCGATGTCCACCGGCTCCTGCCGTATCGTTGCCTGCTCGGTTTGTTTGTTCACGGAATTGTCCTGTCTCTGAATGGCCCTGTTTGGCGCCCGGGCTGGTGCCCTGCCGGTTGAATCCGTCCAGCCGGCGGCGGCGCTTGATTGTCGGCAGGTGGCGCCGACAACGCCATTCTAGCGCAATCCAGCCCGATCGACCAGAGGCGGCTTACAATATCGCCCCTGCCCGGTTGCCGGCGTACTGCGACCGCCGCTACAATTCGGCTGCCGGCCACTGCCGGAGTGCCAACGGTGCCGGCCACTGGCCCAGGGCACTGGAGCGATACATCTATTTACAATCGGGTGCGGTTGCCATTATACTTTCCGCATCCTGTGATTTTATCTATTCACTCCTTTCTTCACCGCCGACCGGGCGCAGTGCGTCAATCGGTCAGCGGGAGGAATTAACCCATGAGGAGTCTTTAATGACCACCCCGCAAACAAACCGCCTGCGGCACTATGAGATCGTGTTCCTGGTCCATCCCGACCAGAGCGAGCAGGTTCCCGCAATGATTGAACGCTACAAAGAGATGGCGGCGTCGAGCCAGAGCCATGTTCACCGGGTCGAAGACTGGGGGCGACGGCGTCTGGCCTATGCGATCAACAATGTGTACAAAGCGCATTACATTTTGATCAACCTCGAATGCACACTCGAGCTGCTGCGTGAAATCGAAAGGAATTTCCGCTTCAACGATGCGATTTTGCGCAGTCTGGTGATCCGCCGCAAGAAGGCGATTACGGAAATATCTGCGCTGGCAAGAGCGAAAGCGGAAGCAGACCGGCTGGAAGCGGAAAAACACGAAGCCGAGAAACGCCGCCTGGCCAGCGCTGCTACAGCACAAAATAACGCCGCCAAAGCCGCCGCGGCAGCCAAAGTCGCCGCAGCGGTCAAAGCAGAAGCGGCGGTCAAAGCTGATGCGGAGGCCAAAGCAGAAGCGGAGGCCAAAGCTGACGCGGAGGCCAAAGCTGACGCGGAGGCCAAAGCTGACGCGGAGGCCAAAGCTGACGCGGAGGCCAAAGCTGACGCGGAGGCCAAAGCAGAAGCGGAGGCCAAAACCGACGAGGTGGCCAAAGCTGACGCGGCGGTCGAAACCGAAGCGGAGGCCAAAACCGACGAGGCAGCCAAAGCCGAAGCGGAGGCCAAAGCAGAAGCGGAGACCAAAACTGACGAGGTAGCCAAAGCCGAAGCGGATGCCAAAGCAGAAGCGGCAGCCAAAGCCGAAGCGGATGCCAAAGCTGAAGCGGATGCCAAAGCTGAAGCGGATGCCAAAGCTGAAGCGGATGCCAAAGCCGAAGCGGATGCCAAAGCCGAAGCGGATGCCAAAGCCGAAGCGGATGCCAAAGCTGAAGCGGATGCCAAAGCTGAAGCGGATGCCAAAGCCGAAGCGGATGCCAAAGCCGAAGCGGATGCCAAAGCTGAAGCGGATGCCAAAGCCGAAGCGGATGCCAAAGCTGAAGCGGATGCCAAAGCTGAAGCGGATGCCAAAGCTGAAGCAGCAGCCAAAGCCGAAGCAGCAGCCAAAGCCGAAGCGACAGCCAAAGCCGAAGCGGCAGCTAAAACCGAAGCGGCGACCAAAGATACGGGCGATGCAGTGGCCAAACCGACAGCGGCAGATGATGCCGCAGTGGCTGGCAGCGAATCGGTCGATGCGGATTCCGACAGCAAACAGCAGGAGACATAATGGCGCGCAAACAAAATACACCGCCGCGGCGGTCGCAAAACCGCCGGCCGCGGTTTTGCAGATTCACGGTCGAGGGCGTTCAGTCGATTGACTATAAAGACCTCGAGATTTTGAAGGCCAATATCAGCGAAACCGGCAAAATTCTGCCGCGCCGCAGCACCGGGACAAAAACGCATTTTCAGCGTCAACTGGCGACCGCAGTCAAGCGCGCGCGTTATCTGGCGTTGATTCCCTACACCGACCAACACGATAGCTAGGCCGATGGAGATCATACTGCTGGAAAAAATCCGCAACCTGGGCGAGCTCGGTGATGCGGTCAACGTAAAGAACGGCTACGCGCGCAATTTTTTGCTGCCGCAGAAAAAAGCCGTGCGGGCGACCGCGGATGCCAAAGCCAGTGTCGAGGAAAGGCGCCGCCAACTGGCCGAAGAACATGGCCAACAGCTGGATAGCGCCAGAGCGCGGGCGGGATTGGCGGTCAGGCAGGTCGAGCTGGTGCGCCTGTGCGCAGAAGAAGGCCGGCTCTATGGCTCGGTGTCGGCGGCGGATATTGCCAAAGCGATGACCGAAGCGATGGCCGACTCCGGCATACAGATTGACAAATCCGAGGTGGTTTTGTCGGATGGCGCGATCAAGCAAACGGGCGAGTTCGAGGGCGAGGTGGTATTGCACCCCGAGGTGCGCTTTGGGGTCCGGATCGTGGTCAGCGAGCAGCAGGAGCCTGACGAATAGCACCGTGTTTCGCTGCGCCGGCGCGCCGATAGCGAGTCAGCCGCCGCAATAAACAGCCCCCCGGTGCCCGCGCCATTCGGCGGCGGACCGCCGACACCGTGGACGGTCGCCATGGCCGGCGCATGGATGCCGGTTTGATAGCCGCCAGTTTGATAGCCGCCGGTTTGATAGCCGATTTAATAATAATATACGCTCGGCCAGTAGAATGACCGGCTCGATCTGATGCTACACTGTACACCCTGACCGCATACCACCACCCCATTGGCCACTACTGCCCACACCGTCGCCCCTGCATCTGTCGCTGCCGCAATCCGGCAGCCACCCCAGGCGTTTGAAGCGGAGCAATCGCTGCTCGGCGGGCTGCTGCTGGATAACCGCAAATGGGACGACATCTCCGGCAAGGTCGGGCAGGGTGATTTTTATAGCCAAAATCACAAGCTGATCTTCAACGCGATTCAGGAATTGCTTGCGGACGGTGACCCGGTCGACGTGATTACCGCAGCCGAGTGGCTGGAAAAACAAGGGGTGGCGGAAAAGGCCGGCGGGCTGGCGTACATCGGCATGCTGGCAAATACGACGCCGAGTGCGGCCAATATTCTCGCCTATGCCCGGATTGTGCGCGAACAGGCCATCCTGCGCTCGCTGATTGCCGCGTCCAATGATATTGCGCACAGCGCCTACCATCCGCAGGGCAAAACGCCGCGCGAAGTGCTCGATCAGGCGGAAAAATGGGTGTTCGATATATCCGAGCGGGATGGCCGCAGTCGTCAGGGTTTTGCGACGATTCAGGACCTGCTGGCGCACTCGATCAATCGCATCGACGAACTATATAAATCCGGCGAGGCGATCACCGGCATTCCTACCGGGTTTGCCGACCTGGACAGCATGACCTCCGGGCTACAGCGCGGTGATTTGGTGATTGTGGCCGGGCGACCGTCGATGGGGAAGACCTCGCTGGCAATGAATATCGCCGAATATGTGGCGGTAAAGAAGCAGCTTCCGGTGGCTATTTTCAGCATGGAAATGTCGGGTGAGCAGTTGGCGATGCGCCTGCTGTCGTCGCTCGGGCAGATAAACTCCAACAAAATCCGCACCGGCCGTCTCACGGATGAAGACTGGCCGCGGCTGACGTCGGCGAGCGCGATGTTACAAAAAGCGCCGATGTACGTGGACGACTCGGCCGGTTTGAACCCGCTCGACCTGCGCTCGCGCGCCCGCCGGCTGCTGCGCGACAAAAAGCAAATGGGTTTGATTGTGGTCGATTATCTACAGCTGATGCAGTCGGTCGACAACACCGAAAACCGGGCCACTGAAATTTCCGCCATCACGCGCTCCCTGAAGATGCTGGCCAAAGAACTGAATGTGCCGGTGATGGCGCTGTCGCAGCTGAATCGCAGCCTGGAACAACGCCCGGACAAGCGACCGGTGATGTCCGATTTGCGTGAGTCCGGTGCGATTGAGCAGGATGCCGATGTGATCTTTTTTATCTATCGAGACGAACATTACAACAAAGACTCGGAGCACAAAGGCATCGCAGAAGTGATTATCGGCAAACAGCGCAACGGCCCCACCGGCACGACAAAATTAACCTTTCGCGGCGAATTTACCCGGTTTGAAAACTGCGCCGTGGACCCCGACCATTATGGCTACTGAGCAGGAACAGGAGAACGGACATTCCTGTCCGTTTTTTCAAAATAAACGGGTTGGAAAACCCGTTCTCCTTTCCAAACAACAGCGCATCAATATAAAGTAGAAATAGCCATGTTTTCCGTAGAACCCATGTTTTCCGTAGAACAGTTTGTCGCCGATTGTCGCGCGGCCTATGCCGAAGATACCAGCCACAAAGCAGTGCGCGAAGTGGCGCAACGGGCGGTCAGCGAGCCAGACCGGGTGCTCGCCGGGCTGGGGGAGCCGGCCCGGGCGGGGATATACAAGCTCTACCATGCCCCCGATCTGACCATCCTGAACGTGGTCTGGGGGCCGTACATGACGCTGATGCCGCATAATCACAATATGTGGGCGGTGATTTCGGTCTATACCGGGCGCGAAGACAACATCTTTTGGCGGCGGGTCAAAGGCGATGCCAACGGCGCGATTGAGGCCGCCGGTGCCGAGGCGCTGTCGGCCAAAGACGTCAAGCCGCTCGGTCGGGATATTATTCACTCGGTTACCAACCCGATTCCCCGTTTGACCGGGGCGATCCACGTCTACGGCGGTGATTTCTTTGCCGCTGCGCGCAGTGAATGGGAGCCCGAATCGCTACACGAAGGGCGCTATCAAATCGACAAGAATATGCGGCTGTTTGAACAGTCCAATCGGCTGCTTGACTTGATCCAGACGGAGTGATAGCGCGTTGTTACCGGCGCCGGTTTGGCGTCTGTTTACCGGCGTTGATTGCCGCCCGCTTGCAGCGCGGCAATCAACGTCGGCAGTTGCAGCCGCAGAATTTTCCCCGACGGCCCTTTGGGTAGCTCGGCCATAAAATAGATGGCCTTGGGGGCCTTGACCTCGCCGACCTCAGCGCAGCAAAAATCCTGCAATTCCTGCTGCGAGCAGCGATAGCCGGCGCGCACGACGACACAGGCGACAACCTCCTGGCCGTAAGCGGCGTCATCAACGCCGACCGCCGCCGCCTCGAGTACGGCCTCATGCTGATACAGCACGTCGTCAATCTCCCGCGGCGCAATGTTTTCCCCGCCACGGATGATCAACTCTTTCAGCCGCCCGGTGATGAACAGATAGCCGGCCTCATCCTGCAGGCCGAGATCACCGGTGCGAAACCATTCCCCGGTAAATGCGGCCGCGGTGGCCGTCGGGTTTTTGTAGTAGCCGTCGAGCAGGTTGTCGCCGCGAATCAGCAATTCGCCGGTCACCCGGGGCGGACAGTCCCGGTCGTGCTCGTCAACCACGCGGATTTGATTGCCAAACGGCAGCCCGACCGACCCCGGTTTGCGCACCGCCGGCGGCATCGGGTTGGTGGCCACGGTGCCGGCGGTTTCCGTCAGGCCGATGGTTTCGATCATCGGCACCCGGAACGTCTCTTCCCACTGCCGCAGCGTCACCGCCGCCAACGGCGCGGAAGCCGAGCGGCCGAAACGAAAACAGGCCAGCCGCGCATCATCACCAAACCGGAACGGCTCCTGCGCCGCGCGGTCGAGCAGATATTTGATCATCGTCGGCACCACACTCGACCAGGTGCATTGGTATTGCGCCACCAGCGGCCAGAAAGCGCCGGCACTGAAGCGGGCCGGCAGGACCACGCTGCTGCCGCTGACCAGCGGTGCGGCCAGCGTCACCATCGCGCCGTTGATATGGTAGACCGGCAGTACGCACAGCGCGCGGTCGGCGCTGCTCAGCGCGTGTCCGCCGGCGACGTTGCGGCCGCCGCTGACCACCGCCCGATGCGACAGCAGCGCCCCTTTGGGCAGCCCGGTCGAGCCCGAGGTATACAACAATAACGCCGTGCTCTGCGCCTGCGGTGCGGCGGCGCAGGCCGGCCCGGCCGCGGCATCGGTCGGCCACGCCGGCCCGGTCGCCGGATCAGCCCGCACCACCCGGATGGGCCGCCCCACCGCCGCCATCAATGCATCAACCCGGGCGGCGTATTGCTCGGATACCAATACCGTCTGCACGTCCGAATGCGCCAGCACGTGCTGCAACTGCACCCGCCCGGCGACCGCGTTCAGCGGCACGATGACCCGGTTGTTGGCCATGACGCCGAAAAACAGCAGCGCCGTCCACACGCTGTTATCCAGCAGGAACGCGACCCGGGCGCCCGCCGGCAGCCCCATGCGGTCGAGTTCGGCGCCGATGCGATCGACCTCAGCCTTGAGGCGGCCAAAGCTCAGCGCAACCCCGCTGTCCGCGGCAATCAGGAATGTCTGCTCACCGCACCGGCGGGCGTGGTGGTCGATGTAGGCGCGAATGGTCTGCATGGCGCGGGGTCGGCGGCTAGTCGCGGCCATATTTCCCGATGTGTTCGCCAAACAGCGCCTGCTCGTCGGGCTGGTCCGCGTCGATGGTACGCACCAGATGGGTGATATTGATGAAGTGCCGGTAATTCAGATTTTCCGATATGCTGTTGCCGCCCCAGGTTCCGCAGCCCATCGACAGCGTGAAATTCAGGGCATTGTCGAAACTGCCGCCGTTACCCTGGGCGTGCGCCTGGTTGACCAGCACCCGCACGACGTCGATCTCCTCCGCCAGGCGGGTCGCATGGGCCGCAGTGCGGGTGTGAATGCCGCAGGAATGCCCCTTGCCCTGGACGGCGAGCACGCGCTGCACCAACGCCACCGCATGGTCGAAATCGCGGGCGCGGTATACGCTCACCACCAGACTCAGTTTTTCCCCGGCGAACGGCGACTGCGGGTCGAACGCCGCCTCCTCAACCAGAAAAAACCGCGCCTGCTCGGCCGCCGCCGCCAGCCCGACGGCGCGGGCAAACCGGTCCGCATCGGTGGCGATAAGCCGGCGGTTCAGCCGGTTATCCACCCACAGCTGCGCAGCGATGGCCGATTTTTCCGCCGCCGACGTACGGTAGGCACCGACCGCCTGCAACGCCCGCAGCGCATCGTCGTAGACGTCGTCGAGGATGATCAGGCTGTTTTCCGAAGAACACGAAGTGGCGTTATCGAACGTCTTCGAGCGGCGGATTTTCTCAGCCGCTACGTCGAGCTCGGCGCTGCTGTCGATCACCACCGGCACGTTGCCGGCGCCGACGCCGATGGCCGGGGTGCCGCTGCTGTAGGCGTCGCGCACCGAATTCTGTGAGCCGGTGGCGACCACCAGATCGGCCTGCCGCATCAGCAGCCGGGTCAGCGAGCGCGACACCGGCGCGGGGACGATCTGCACCAGATCGCTCGGCGCCCCGGCGCGCAGCAGCGCATCGCGCATCAACGCCACCGCCGCGTGCGTGCTGTTCCAGCCGGCGGGGGAGGGGGAGACAATCAGCGCGTTCGCGCCCTTGAGCGCCATCATCGCCTTATTCACCGGCGTCGCCACCGGGTTGGTGGACGGGGTAATCGCCGCCACCACCCCCACCGGCTTGCCGTAGCGCACCAGCCCGCGCGGTGCATCGTGCTCGAGCAGACCGACGGTGCGCACCCGCATCAGATCGCGCAGCGTGCCCAGCGTCTTGCGCCGGTTTTTGACGGTTTTATCGGCGACGTTGCCCAGCCCGGTATCGGCCACCGCGAGCTCGGCCAGCCGCGCGGCATTTTCCGGCTTGTACAGCGCCCAGGCCACCGCGGTAACCCATTCGTCGATGCGCGCTTGATCCGCCGACGCAATCGTTGCCATGGCCTGGCGTGCGTTCTCAATCAGCTGCTCGATGATTGCCGGCTCGGCGGGGTTATCGGCTGCGCGGTTATCGGTTGTGGTCATCATGTCGGTATCGGGTACAAAACCCGGCTAGTCTAGCGGTAATGCGCCGCCGACTCAATTGCCTGTACAGCCGCAGCCCGTTTGCGCATAATCGCCGCTGTACCAGCAAACCCGACAGAGGATACTAAAATGGAAAGCGCCAGCCCCAAAGGCGCCAGCCCCAAAGGCGTGATGCTCGCGATCTGCTTGCTGATTGTATCGCCCGTCGTCGCCGTCGGCGCGGCCAACGCCAACGCCCATCTGCCCGACTGCAAGGCAAACTCCCGCTGCCTGTTATATGCAGCCCTGGTCGCGGCGGAAAAGTGGGACAAAATCAGAGCAATCTACCAGTCTTTCACCCCCGCCGACATGCAGGCGATGATTGACAGCGGGGCAGACGTGAAGGCAAGCAATGAGAGCGGCTGGACGCCGTTGCACAGTGCGACGGCTGCCAACGCCCGCGATGCCGTGGAGCCCCTGTTGCGGCATGGTGCGGATGTACATGCAAAGAATCAGTTTGCCGAGACGCCGTTGCACCTGGCGGGGTATGATGCCAACACCCGCGATGTCGCGGAACTGCTGTTGCGGCATGGCGCGGATGTGAATGCAAGGGCTGAGTATGGCCTGACACCGTTGCACAATGCCGCGTTTGCCAACGCCCGCGATACCGCGGAACTGCTGTTGCGCCATGGCGCGGATGTGAATGCAAGGTCCGAGTTTGACGAGACACCGCTGGACAGAGCGGTTGGCTTTCATGCGGACGAAACCGCGGCATTGCTGCGTGCGCACGGTGCTATTGAGGCTGCTCAATGATGGAGTATCAATCGAAGAGGAGTTTTACATGAAAACGCCAAATCAGGCATTATCCGGCATAGGCTTGCCGGTTGCATTCGGGGCTGAATTCACCGACCATGCACAGGCTTTCTATCCTTAAATCAAGTACAGTAAACCAGAGCGTGAGGGTGAAAATATGACAAACGATACTTCGGCGTTAACCGACGACAATGGTTCTAAAAACAAGTTGATTTTATCTCTTGATGGTGGCGGTATCCGTGGTGTGGCAACAGCACAATTCTTAATGCGGGTTGAGCAGGCATTGATGGACCAACACGGCAAGAGTATTCGCGATTGCGTTGATTTTTATGCCGGCGCCAGTACCGGTAGTATTATTGCCCTGGCACTGGCGACTACCGGATTAACAGTGAATAAGATCAGCAGCTTGTATGACTATAAGACAGCCAGGACTATATTTACGGAAAACAAAGGGTGGTTTGAATTTGACCGCGTTAACGCACCCAAATATGAGGCTTCGGGCAAAACCAGAGTGCTGGCAGCCGCACTGGGTAAGGCCACGATTGGTACGGTACCGGAGGATAAGCATGTACTTGTGACTACGTATGCCATAGAGCGACGTAAGCCGTTAGTCATAAAATCCACCGAGGCCAGTCACCGCGCGCTGCTCTCTTGCGAGGTAGCGGATGCGTCCAGTGCGGCGCCAACGTATTTCCCGACTCGGGATATGGGCATCGGTACAGAAAAATTCTGGTTGGTGGATGGGGGGGTTGTCGCCAATAACCCAACCATGTGCGCCATTGCGGAAGCCCGAAAAGCCTGGGACGGCATAGGGATTGATAATCTGCGGGTGCTCTCTATCGGAACCGGTTATCGCACGAGAAAAATTAATGGCCCTGATTCGCGTAAATGGGGTGTGCTGGGGTGGGCCTTCAAGGGCGATATCCTTAATATATTAACCGATGAGCGGGCGGTAGCGTATCAGGCGCTTACCATTACCAAGCCGGGCACTTGTATCCGCGTGAATTCCAACATGAGCAAAGATGATTTGCCGGATCCGCCGCCGGATGACGCCATGGACGATTTTGATGAGGAAAACATCAAACACCTGCGGAAAATGGGTGATTTCTGGTATGCCCAATACGGTCCATCTGCCATTGCGCTATTGTTGAATAATTATAGGGGGCCATCCTTGGACACAATCAAAGATGGTGCCCCTAAACAGGTTGGCCCCCTTAAAAAGATGGGCCTCTCTAAAAAAGATGGTGCCCCTAAACAGGTTTAATATTCCCGTGCCCTTTTCACATCATAGGAATATGCAGGTTCGGCACCTCGATCTGGTTGCGGGCGGTATAGTTGCTGATTGCCGTCGCCGCTATCGGGCGACCGGTATCGCGCTGTCGCCCGGTCGAGCGGTACGTTGCGCCCAGGCGAAGCGATAACGCCAGCACCGAGGACGCACTGGCATCCGTCTGCGCGAGTGTGTGCCGGGATGCGTGGACTTTCCGCCCGGTCAGGCCGACGGTGCGTATCCGTATCAGGTGGCGTAGTGTGCCCGGCGTCTTGTGGCGGTTGGCGGTTTTATCGGTGATGTTGCCAGGTTCGGTATCGGACACGGCGAGTTGGCCAGCCGCTCGGCGTTTCCCGGCTTGTACCGCGCCCGGGCTATCACGGTACCCCATTCGTCGATGCGCCGTTAAACCGCCGGCACAACCGCCGCTGCCTGCCGTGCGTTATCCCGGTCGGCACTCGACATCGGCGCGACAATTGGGTATTCTCGGCGGCTTGTTTTACATGATGCCCGTCAAAACGCAATCAAAGGGCAGCCGTACACGCTATGCGTCTATGCACAATCAACCATGCGAACCGGACGCCCATCTATCCAAACCAATTCGAGGAAATTGATTATGAATAAACAGAAATATCGCACCTGGGTTGTTTTCTGTTCATTTTTGTTTTTAGCCCTGTCCTATGCCCCATTGCCCTATATCTCCCTGTCTTATGCTGATGTAACCCCCGCCCAGAAAGCGGAGTACATTAAAAAAGCAAAAGATCATCTTGAAAGAGCCGAAGCAAATCAAAAAAGCGCAGATCTAATCCCAGAGGAAAGGGCATCTCGTTCATCGCGGTCTAGAGGCTACAAAAATGAGTATCTGAGAGCCGTTCAACAAAATCTAAAAAAAGCGGAAGAGTATGCTGAGCTGGCTGGGATTGACTTCAGTCTTATATTAGGCCCTAAACGGCTCAGTCCGGCGGTTACAGGCGAGTCCTGTGATGGGTTTCAGGCTGATGGGATTGCAGCTAATGATCGCACCCTGTTTTATAAAAAGCAGCCTAAGGGGCTGATTGCTTACGCCTACTCTGCTGATAGCTTTGAATATCAAGTTAGAAAAAAGGGACTGACGTATAATGTGGTTGATGTTGAAGGAACCCGGCTGGAAGCAAATGTGAATATTTCTATTGTGAAGGCCTGTCCTAAGTTCAGTGATGGCTCTACTGTTATCTTTGTTAAGGACAGTGACCTGACCTCTTATGAATAATTTGTGTATCCCCGTGATTTCAAGCCGATTCTGGCCATCCTGAAAGCAGCGCCCGCACCGTTGCCGAGGTGCCGGGTCTGACCGCTGCCGGCCTCGAGTTCACGCCGCTGCCGGGATTCCGTGGCTTCTATCGCGCCCAAGGACGCCCCGGACGGGCGCGCTGAATGGCTGCAATGGATATTCCAGCAAGCTACTGTCAGCCGCTCGGCATTTCCCGGCTTGTACCGCGCCCAGGCTATCACGGTACCCCATTCGTCGATGCGCCGTTAAACCGCCGGCACAACCGCCGCTGCCTGCCGTGCGTTATCCCGTTCGGCACTCGACATCGGCGCGACAATTGGGTATTCTCGGCGGTTTGTTTTACATGATGCCCGTCAAAACGCAATCAAGGGGCAGCCGTACACGCTATGCGTCTGTGCACAATCAACCATGCGAACCGGACGCCCATCTATCCAAACCAATTCGAGGAAATTGATTATGAATAAACAGAAATATCGCACCTGGGTTGTTTTCTGTTCATTTTTGTTTTTAGCCCTGTCCTATGCCCCATTGCCCTATATCTCCCTGTCTTATGCTGATGTAACTCCAGAACAGAAGGCGGAGTACATTAAAAAAGCAAAAAGCCATCTTAAATCAGCCGAAGTATATCAAAAAGACGCAGATGAAATCACAGAGGCAAGGACCTCTGGTTCGTCTGATTTAGCCAAACATTATAAAGACAGTAAACGCAAATATCTGAACTCGGTTCAACAACATCGAAAAAAAGCGGAAGAGTATGCTAAGCTGGCTGGGATTGACTTCAGTCTTATATCTGGTCCTAAGCGGCTTAGTCCGGCGGTTACAGGTGAGTCCTGTGATGGGTTTCAGTCTGATGGGATTGCAGCTAATGATCGCACCCTGTTTTATAAAAAGCAGCCTAAGGGGCTGATCGCTTATGCCTACTCTGCTGATAGCTTTGAGTATCAAGTTAAAAAAAAGGGGCTGGTGTTCAATATCGTTGATGCAGAAGGAACTCAGCTAGAAGAACAGGTGAAGATTTCTATTGTGAAGGCCTGCCCTAAATTCAGTGATGGCTCTAATGTTATCTTTGTTAAGGACAGTGACCTGACCTCTTATGAATAATTTGTGGATCCCCGTGATTTCAAGCCGATTCTGGCCATCCTGAAAGCAGCGCCCGCACCGTTGCCGAGGTGCCGGGTCTGACCGCTACCGGCCTCGAGTTCGCGCCGCTGCTGAGGTTTCGTGGCTTCTATCGCGCCTAAGGACGCCCCGGTCGGGCGCGTTGAATGGCTGCAATGGGTGTTCCAGCAAGCGACTGTCAGCCGCTCGGCGTTTCCCGGCTTGTACAGCGCTCAGGCTATCGCGGTACCCCATTCGTCAATTGCATAAGTTCAGAAACCTTTGGCACTCCGCCCCAAGAGGAGAGCCATGCAAATTCACCATGCCGGATACCGCATCCGGGGGTTTTACCGAGTAGCCCATTTAGGGCATGTTTGGGGGATGACTTCCAAACATGCCCAACACCGCCTTGCGATCCTGAAATTTTCCGACCGGCACGGCAAAATCGCTGCCAGCGAGGCCCTTAAGGTCAGCATTCGTACGCTCTATCGCTGGCGTCAGACCCTCAAACACAACGCCGGCAACGCCGCCGCGCTCACGCCTGAATCCTGTGCTCCGCACCGGTGCCGACGACCGGCCACGCCACCGCTCCTGAGCGAGCAAATCCGGCAATTGCGCCGACAATACCCCAACCTCGGCAAGGCCAAACTCCATGTATTATTACGAGACTGGTGCGCACAGCGGCGACTGGCGCTACCGAGCGTCTCCACCATCGGGCGCATCATTGCCAAAGACCCGCATAAAATGCGCCACGCTCCCGCGCGTATCTCACCCACCGGGCGCCTCAAACCGCTGCTGCGTACCCGCAAAACACGCAAACCCAAACACTGCCGGCCGCCGCCACTGGCCCTGTTTGCCTGCGATACCGTGGTGCGAATGCGCGACGGCATCCGCCGCTACCTGTTCACCTTCATCGACCCCACCAGCCGCTTTGCCATTGCCTTTGCGGCCAATTCCGCTACCAGCCGCAACACCACCATCGCCCTGGAGGCGCTCACCGACCTGCTACCCGTGCAACCGCAATTCCTGCTCTCCGATAACGGTTCTGAGTTCATGGGCGATTTCCAGCAACGCCTAAATCAGCTCGGTATTGTCCACTGGTGGACTTACCCCAGGTCACCCAAAATGAATGCCCATTGTGAGCGCTTCAACCGCACCATACAGGAGCAGTTCGTGGATTATCACGCCGACTTGCTGTTCACTGACCTGGCCTTGTTTAACCGCAAAATGGCCGCCTGGCTGGTCGAATATAACACCGTCATTCCCCACCATAGCCTCGGTCTGCAAACTCCGATACAATTCGGCTTCCAACAACTGCCGCAGGGCCAAAGGTATTGGATCCATACAATATCTTGACATGAAGGGCTAAATCAGGGATTATCCGGCATAGCCCACTGGTTGCACTTCAGGGTTGAACCCGCAGACCACACCAACGGCTTGCCAATGGTGATGTGAGATGGTGGAGGTTGCACATTCTAACAATAATGAGGAAGACTTGAAAATGAAAAAAAAAGCGATTTTTTCCATAATCATAGTAGGGGCAGTGCTGATCATCATTGGGCTCTTCCTATTCTTCTGGCGCATCTGGGTATTTCCCATAATAAGCCCTGTCAAGGTATTAGGAGCGGAGGCAAGTCTGGCTATCACAGATGTTTCTTACGCCAGCGATCAGCTTCAAGTTGCTGGTAGATTCAGAATTCCTGATTTTGAAAAGAACGTTGACAATTTTATGAAGGCAGAGGGCGATTTAATTAGTGGTTGTAGCAAAAGATTATATTGGGTTGGCCCGACTTCACTCACAATTGCTAACGACGGAGCTCGATTCCGCACTAAGATTCGATATGAACAGTGGTTATGTGCGCTCGTAAAAACCAGATTGCTCCGAGACACCAAGCGAATTGACGGCTCATTTGGCTCGTTAAATCTCAATGCTCAAGGAGACTTTTCCGTTGGCTTTTCAGTCGAAAATATTCGCAGTTTCCCTGATTTCATTGAGGATAAAATTCTCAACCTCGGCAAAGAGCGAGTGTTAAATCTTGGTAGCATTCCTCAAGACATTAAATATCGATGGTGGTTCTTTGAGAAGTGTGCAAAGGTGAAAAAACCGATGCTGACTTCTAGTTCTTATGAAAAAGCGGAGGAAAACTTCATTGTAAATTTTAAGTTTAGCTCTGAATTAGACGAATGCTGATCGAGTTGGTTGTAATTAACCAGGAAAATAACAAACCCGTCGAGCGAAAACAGGCATTATCCGGCATAGTACCACTGGTTGTACTTCGGGGTTAAATTCACCAAGTAAAGCCGTACAATAACTTTATAGAAGGATGGGTCCTATTATGTTTATGTGTAGGTGAATTCAGCTTATAAGTGCAACTTCACCGCTGATGGGAAGGAGCTGGGGGGTTAAAACCCAAGGGGGTTGGGAGAGTTAAAGCCCTTGAGGTCGCACTCCCAACTCCTTAACCCCCAACCCCCCTGCTGACTTCCAGTTCGAAGTGCAACAATCGGATGCGTGTTTTTGCTTCGAAGCCGTCATTCCTGCTTTCGCAGGAACGACGGAAAGGTGGAGTGGTCACACATCTATAATAGCGCGCCACTCGACCCGCCAAGCGACAACCGGCATGGTTCGGCATAGGCCCACCGGCTGTACTTCGGGGTTGAATCCACTTATCTATCGGCCTATCCATCGCCACTCGACATCAGCACAACAATTGGGTATTCTCGGCAACTTGTTTTACCTGACACCCGTCAAAATGCAATCAAAGGGCAGCCGTACACGCTATGTGCCGATGCAATCATCCATGCGAACCGGACGCCCGCCGATCCAACCAATTCCAACCAATTTCGAGGAAATCACTGATGAACAAGCAGAAATATCTCACCTCCGCCGGCCTTGCGGTCGTCTCGATGGCCTTGTCGGCGAATATCGCTTTTGCCGCGTGTGCGACCGATAATCTGCCGGCCAGCAAAGACCGGCCGGCGGGGTTCCCGGAGCGGGCGCTGACAATGGTGGTGCCCTACGGGCCGGCCGGCGGCTCGGGCCAGGTGGCCCAGGCGATGGCCAAAGCGGTGACCGGGTTGACCGGGGCGGCAATCAACCGTGACCATAAGCCGGGCGGCTCCGGCAGTGTCGGCATGACTGCGTTCATGGCGACCCCGGCGGACGGCTACACCGTGCTGGAGCATATCGACGATGCGGCCAGTGCGCATGCGCTGGATTCGTCGCGCCCCAATCCGGCGACCGACCTGATTCCGCTGGCCATTTCGCAGATTACGTTTTCGCAGGTCTACATTCGCAGCAGTGAAGACCGCTACACCGACTGGCCGTCGTTTGTCGCCTGGGTGAAAGCGCAGAACGGCAAGGCGACCATCGCGAATGTCTCCAAGGAAGGTTCGATGGAGCGCGTGACGATGAAGTTTATTACCGATGCGACCGGGATGCAGATCCAGCAGATTTCGTTCGACAAGGGGGCGCCGCGCTACGGGGCACTGGTCGGCGGGCAGGTGGACGCGCTGTTTGAGCAGCCCGGCGACGTCCGGAAATTTCTCGACTCGGGTGATTTCAAGCCGATTTTGACCATCCTGAAGGAGGCGCCCGCTGCTTTTGCCGAGGTGCCGAGTCTGACCGACGTCGGCCTCGATTTCGAGCCGCTGCTGCGGTTTCGCGGCTTTTATGTGCATAAGGACGCCCCGGCCGAGCGCGTCGAATGGCTGCAATGGGCGTTTCAGAAAGCCTACTGCGAGCCGAGCTACCAGAAGTACAACGAGAGCAAGTTTATGACCCTGATCGAGAGTTTCCGTGACACCGCCGGGGCGCGTGAACTGCTGGCTGGTACGATCGAGCAGTACCGTGAGGTGTACCGGGCGATGGGGCTGGAGCTCAAGTAGCGGCCGGTCGGGCGGTCAGCTTGCCTGCCTGCGGGCGACGGTTTTGCAATTAGCTGACCGGAGTGGTGCGTGGGTAAGCTGAACCTCCGCCATATTGTCGAGGCCGCGGTGTGGCTGGGGCTGGTGGCCTTGCTCTATTTCCGCTCGTTCGAGTTCGAGCGGGAAATAGAAATATACAAGTTCGGCGCCTCGACCTGGCCGCGGGCGATCTTGCTGTTGATTGCCGTCGCGGCCATCGGGCAACTGGTATCGCACTACCGCACCGCCACGCGCCGCGCTGCGCCGGCGCCCGACCAGCCCGAGGACGGCGACGCCGGGGACGCGCCCTCCGCCCACACCAGTTTGCGCTGGTATGGGTGGACGTTTTTGCTGCTGGCGATTCCGTTTGTGTACCTGCTGCTGCCCAAATACATCGCCGCCGTGCTGGCGCTGGACAAGGCCGGGCTGGAGCTGCTGAAACTGGCGTCCGCGGCTTTGCTGGTGGCGGTTTATCTGGCCGCCATCCGGGGCAATCCGGTGGGCGGCATCCTGGCTTTGCCGATCCTGTTTGCCGCTTTGCTGCAGGATTTTGGCTTTTATGCGCTGGCGCCGCTGTTTATTCTCGGCGTGATGTATCTGTTCGGCGAGCGGCGCGGCGCGCGCATGGGGCTGGTGACGGCGGGGCTGGTGACGCTGCTGCTGGTGCTGTTTGTCAGCCTGCTGTACGTCGGCCTGCCGGTGGGCAACCTCAGCCCGTTTTATGAGATTGGCACCACTGTGGTCAATATTCTTCAGTAATTTATCTGACAGCAACCTCCTCAGCTAAAGGCGCAGCGCATTTTCCGTGGACACGTTGAACAACTTTATCGGCGGTACGGTTGCCTTGTTCAGCGATCCGTTCGGGGTGCTGATATTTTTCGGCGGCGTGGTCGGCGGCATGTTGTTTGGCGCGATACCGGGCGTCAGCATGCTGACACTGGCGGCGATTTTGCTGCCGTTCACCGCCCATCTGTCCGCCGAGCACGGCATCATGTTGTTTTCGGTGATCTACTGCACCGGTGTCTACGGCGGTGCGATTACGGCGATTTTGTTCAATATCCCCGGTGCGCCGGAGAATGCGCCGACCGCGTTTGACGGTTATCCGATGACCTGCAAAGGCCAGGCCGGTAAAGCGGTTGGCGCGGCGGTGATGTGCTCCGCCCTCGGCGGCTGCGTGTCGGCGGTGGCGATGATGATTGCGACGGCGCCGATTGCCACCTGGGCGATCTCCGCATTTGGGCCGCCGGAGATATTTGCGCTGGTTTTCTTTGGCCTGGCGGTGGCCTCGTCGGTCGGCGCCGCCACGTTCTGGAAGGGCTGGCTGTCTATCCTGGCCGGGTTGCTGATTGCGATTGTCGGCCTGGACCCGGTCGGCGGCATAGAGCGCTGGGATTTCGGCATGCCATATCTGCTGGCCGGCATCCATTTCATCCCGACGATTCTCGGGTTTTTTGCCGTCTCGGAGATCTTCGTTCAAGCCGAAAAGAAGGCCAGGGGCGTCTATCGGGCGCCGAAAATGAGCATCGATTTCCCCACGCTGGCCGAATTGATTGCCCACAAGGTGGCGGTGGTGCGCTCGATTCTGATCGGGTTTTTCTGCGGCATTCTGCCGGGCATCGGCGCCACGCTGGCGGCGTTCATGGGCTACAACGAGGCGGTGCGCTGGTCAAAAGACAAACAGGAATTTGGCCGCGGCAAACTGGAAGGCGTGATTTGTTCCGAAACGGCAAACAATGCGGCCACCGGGGCGGCGATGATTCCGCTGCTGGCGCTCGGATTGCCCGGCGGCGCGCTGACGGCGATGATGGTGGGCGTGTTTCAGATGCACGATATGGAGCCCGGCCCGCTGGTGTTTCTCAACAGCGCCGATCTGGTGTGGGTGGTGTTTGCCGCGATGTTTTTTGCCAACCTGTCGATCCTGGTGGTCGGCTATCTGGAAACGAGAACCATTGTCAACCTGCTGCGCATCCCGTTTCAGTTCCTCGCGCCGATGATTTTGTGTCTGGCGACGGTCGGCGCCTACGCGGTGCGCGGTTTGACCCTTGACGTGCTGGTGATGTTCATTGCCGGGGTCGCCGGGTTTTTTCTGCGCCGCTCCGGGTACTCGGTCGCCGGCATCGTGCTGGGGCTGATTCTGGGTAAAATCGGTGAGCAGACATTCGCCCAGGCGATGCAGATGCTGCATTTTGAATGGAGCGGGTTTGTGGGTCGCCCGATTGCGTTTGGCCTGCTGATTGCCGGTGTGCTGACGCTGCTGGTCGGCGTCTACAAGGCTTTTTTCAAGCGCCAGCCGGGCTGACCGGCGGCGCGCGCCGGTCGCGACGTCGTTGCTGCCGTGCGCCGGCGGGCAGGGTATAATCCCGCCATGCATCCGTTGCAGCATTTATTCGACAACAACCTGGCCTGGGTCGACCGCATCCGGCGGCGCCAGCCGGATTTTTTTGCCCGCCTGGCGCACCAGCAGGCGCCGGAATATCTGTGGATTGGCTGCTCGGACAGCCGCGTGTCGGCCAATCAGATCGTCGATTTGCCGCCGGGCGAGGTGTTTGTGCACCGCAATATCGCCAACGTCGTTGCGCACACCGACCTGAATTGCCTGTCGGTGATTCAGTATGCGGTCGATGTGCTGCAAATCAGGCACATTATCGTCTGCGGCCACTACGGCTGCGGCGGTGTGCGGGCGGCGATGGACCCCCGGGAGCACGGGTTGATCGACAACTGGCTGCGCCACGTTGAGGACGTGGCGCACTTGAACGCCGATAGCCTGCGGGGGCTGGAAGCGGAGCAAAAGCTCGATCGGCTGTGCGAGCTCAACGTGATCGAGCAGGTGAAAAACGTCTGCGATACCACGACCGTGGTCAAGGCCTGGAACGGCGACCTGCCGCTATCCGTGCATGGCTGGATTTATAATATCGGCAACGGCATCCTGAAAGACCTCGATATCAGCATATCATCGCTCAGCGAGCGGCGGCGGAAACCCTGAACCCGGATGCCGGGCGGCTGGGTGGTTGGGGCGTCTGCGTGATGAGCCGAGCGTGGGTTGAAAATGTCAACGGCGCGGTGTGGTTGGCGGCCATCACCGTGCTGCTGGTGTCGTGCTGGAACCGCAATGATATTCCGCACCGCGTCGCGCCGCGGGCCGAGCTCGCCCAGCCGCCCGCTCAGGCGCCGACCGCACGGCAGCCGTTCAGCGTCGATTACGCCGGCGTCCGCTACGACGTTGACCCGGTGTACGAATACGACCTGTACGGCATGGTGGTGTCGATGCGGCGGCACGACGGGCGGAGTCTGATGCACCGGCGCGCCAATGATTATTTGAACGTCGCCGATTTCTGTGTCGTCTGGGGCGGCAATCTGTCGTCGCGGATATTGAGCAAACTGCGCGTCTGGAACGGCATATTCAGCTGCAATATCGAAATCCGCGACGCCGAAGCCCAGGCCGGATTCCGCGATGACCAGGTGTCCAACAACCATTTGCTGTCGAACGATGGGCGGATCAGAAAAAAAATCGCCGGGGTGAAGGTCGGCGATCAAGTCCGCGTCAAAGGCTGGCTGGCGCACTACGGCGCCGCCGGCAATCCGAAGCGCGGCACCAGCACCACCCGCACCGACACCGGCGACCGGGCCTGCGAAACCATTTTTGTCGATCGTTTCGACGTGCTGGATTCGCCTTTCCATCCCTGGCGGAGCGCGATGTACCTGTCGTTGACAGTAGCGGTGTTGTCACTCATCATCCACTTTTTTCTGTTGCCCGTGCGCGCGCCGCGTTAGCCGTATCCGCCGGCGGGCGTTGGGGTTGGACGGCCAGCCGGTAGGTGGCGTATTATCGGCATCTCGGTATAATCACCAAACCCGCTACTCAAACATCGCCAACAGTGAGGACCGCCGTATGACAAATCTACATCACGCCGCCGAATGGGTGAACACCTCGCGTTATCCGATACGGGACTTGCAGACGGCCGCCGGCGCGGCGTTTGCGCAGCAGTGCCGGCGGGACTATCTGGCCACCGGCCTGTGCATATTGCCGGATTTTATTGTGCCGCAGGCACTGGCGCAGTTGGCCGCCGAAGCCAATCGCCTGTGCGAGCAAGCCTACTTCTGCGACGGCAGCCACAATGCCTACCTGACCGAGCACGCGACCGATGGGTCGGCGGACCCGGTTGAGCAACGGCAGCAGCGGACTTTCGTCGGCTCGGTGGGCTACGACCTGATCGACGAGCAGAGCGCATTGCGGCAGCTATATCTGTGGGCTCCGCTCAAGGATTTCATCGGCTATACGCTCGACAAGCAGCCGCTGTTTCATTTTGCCGACCCGCTCGGCGCCTGCTCGATCAATGTGTTTGTCGATCGCGGACAGCACGGCTGGCATTTTGACGAATCGGAATTCACGGTCACGCTGATGCTGCAACCGCCCGAATCAGGCGGTACGTTTGAATATGCACCGCTGATTCGCGGCCTGGACAATGAGAAGGCGCTGGTCAATGCGATTCTGGACGGCGACCGCAGCCGCGTGGTCGAGCTGCCGTTTACCGCCGGCACGCTGCTGATTTTCGGCGGCCAGCGGACGCTGCATCGGGTAACGCAAGTGCACGGCGCGCGCCCGCGGCTGGTGCCGGTGCTGTGCTATAGCGAACAACCGGGCCGTCAAAACAGCGACGCGGTGCGCCAGCTCTTTTGGGGCCGTACCGGTCGTGCCGACGAGGTGCGGCTGTGAAGCGGGTGTCGATCGACGCGGCACAGATTGCCGAGTTCGAGCGCGACGGCGCGGTGTGTCTGCGGGGGCAATTCGATTGCGCATGGCTGGATCAGCTGGCGCTCGGCGTGGAAAAGAATTTTGCCGACCCCGGGCCGGATCACACGATGTACACCGCGCCGGACGCGCCGGGCGGCTTCTATGACGACTATTGCAACTGGGAGCGAATCGCCGAATACCGGGATTTTGTCCTGCATTCCCCGGCGGCGGAAATTGCCGCCCGGCTGACCCGATCGCGCACCGCACGCATCTATCACGAGCACGTTCTGGTCAAGGAGCCGGGCACCCGCGAGGTCACCCCCTGGCACCACGATCTGCCCTACTACGGGGTTGACGGGACGCAATTGTGTTCGATCTGGCTGCCGTTGGACCCGGTGCCGCAGGCGGCGTGCCCGGAATTCGTCGCCGGCTCGCATGCGCACGGCGTGCTGTATTACCCGCGGCTGTTTGTCGACCACAGCAACTATGCCGGCGGCCATGACGGCTTCGAGACGATCCCCGACATTGACGCCAACCGCGCCGATTACACGCTGCTTTCCTGGGAGTTGAATCCGGGCGACTGCATTGTGTTTCACATGCGCACGATCCACGGTGCGCCGGCGACGGTCGGCCTGAGCACGCGCCGGCGCGGATTTTCTACCCGCTGGCTGGGCGACGATGCGCGCTTTGCGGTGCGCCCGTGGGCGACCTCGCCGCCGTATCACGGCGTGGATTTGCAGCCCGGCGATGCGATGTCGCATGCCGCTTTTCCGCTCGTCTGGTCGGCTTGAGGCAACCCCGCCGGGCTGCTGTTCGACCACCGTCGAGTTACGTTAACGCAAATGCTGTTTTGACCGGAATAAAACCATGTACCAACTCTATTGTGCACGCGATACCTATGCGATGGGAGTGCACGCCCTGCTCGAGGAGCTGGGCGTCGACTATGAACTGCGGGAAGTCACGCTGTATTCCGACGCGCCGCCGGCCGATTTTCTGGCCGCAAGCCCGCACGGGCGGGTGCCGGCGCTGCGGCATCGCCACGGTACGGTGTTCGAGTCGGGCGCGATTGCGCTGTACCTGACCGATACGCACGGCGACCAGGGCTTCGGCGTCGCGCTCGATCATCCCGAGCGCGGGCGGTTTTTGCAGTGGCTGGTGTATCTGTCGAGTGAGCTGCAAAAGGAGGTCATGCTGCAATTTCATCCGGATCGGTATTTTTCCGACCCGGCACAGCAGGCGCAACTGCAAGCGGCGTCGATGCAGCGACTGGCGGCGGTCTGGCACTTTATCGATCAGGCGTACGGTGACCGCCAATGGCTGATTGACGGGCGCCCGACGGCGGTCGATTACTGCCTGTCGGTGCCGCTGCAATGGCCCGAGTGTTTTGCCGACGACGTGCAGCAGTACCCGAATCTGGCGCGCATGCTGGAGGCGCTGCTGGCCCGTCCCGGCTATCGGCGGGCGGTGCAATGGCATCAGCAGACCGCGGCCGAATAATCGCCGACTGTGCAGCATGCGGCGGCGGGCACAATACGATCGGCTGTTTTGCCGCCACCCGAACCGCGCCGCGTGACCGATCAGGACTACTACGACCTCGGGCGGCATGGCCGGCCGGTCAGCACCGCGAACGCCGATGCGCAGCAATGGTTCAACCGCGGCCTGGTATGGCTGTATGCATTTGACCTGGAACAGGGGCAGCGGTGTTTTCAGCGTGCCATCGCGCTGGATGCCGATTGCGCGATGCACTATTGGGGGCTGGCGTATGCCTCCGGCTGCTATTACAACCAGCCCTGGCGGCGCATGCAACAGGACGAGCTGGCGCGCAAGCTGGCCAATTCCTATGACGCGGTGCAAGTGGCGCTTGACCACCTTGACGGCGCGTCGCCGGTAGAGACGGCTCTGGTCAACGCGCTGACCGCCCGCTATCAATCGCGCACGCCGGTCGCCGCAGCGCAATACCATCGCTGGGACGACGACTATGCGCTGGCGATGGGCCGCGTATACGACGCCCACCCGCACGACAACGACGTCTGCGCACTGTACGCCGAGGCGCTGATGTGCCGTACGCCGTGGATGCTGTGGGATCTGCGCGCCGGCAAGCCGGCGGCCGGCGCCTCTACCGAGCAGGCGGTTGCGGTGCTGGAAACGGCGATGGCGCGCCTTGAGCGTGCGGGTGATGCGCCGCACCCGGGGATTTTGCACATGTACCTTCACGTGATGGAGATGTCACCGTTCCCGGAGCGGGCGTTGCGCGCCTGCGATGCGCTGCGGCAGTTGGTGCCGGGCTCGGGGCATTTATGCCACATGCCGTCGCATATCGACGTCCGCTGTGGCCACTACCACGATGCGGTGGCGGCCAACGACAAAGCGATCGCCGCCGACCGCGAGTACCTGCGGCGCGAAGGCGCGCTCAACTTTCATACGCTGTCGCGGATTCACAATTTCCACCTGAAAATTTACGCCGCCTTGTTCCTCGGCCAGTATCGCGCCGCGCGCGAGGCCGCCGAAGAGCTGATCGCCACCACCCCGGAGGCGTTGCTGCGGATTGAAAGCCCGGCGATGGCCGACTGGATGGAAGGCTACATCGGCATGAAGGCGCATGTGTTTATTCGCTTCGGCAAATGGGCCGAGATTATGGCCGAGCCGCTGCCGACCGACCCGCAGCTGTACTGCATGACCACGGCGCTATGGCACTACGCCAAAACCATCGCCTGCGCCGCCGGTGACGACGTGCCGGCGGCCAAAGCGCAGCGCCGACAGTTTGAGCGCGCGGCCGCCAACGTGCCCGCGAGCCGCTACCTGTTCAACAACACCTGCAGCGATATTTTGCAGATCGCCGAACAGATGATGAACGGTGAAATCGCCTACAGACAGCGGCACTACGAGCAGGCCTTTGCCCACCTGCGCCGGGCGGTCTACCTGGACGACAACCTGAAATACGACGAGCCCTGGGGCTGGATGCAGCCGGCGCGCCACGCGCTGGGCGCGCTGCTGCTCGAGCAGGGTTTGGTGGCGCAAGCCGAGCAGGTCTACCGCGCCGACCTCGGACTCGACGATACCCTGGTCAGCACCTCCCAGCACCATGACAATCTATGGAGCCTGCACGGCTATGTCGAGTGTCTGCACAAACTCGGGCGGGCGGCCGAGGCCGGACAGATGTCAAAGCGGCTCAGCCTGGCCGCCGCTCGCGCTGATGTGGCGGTGAATGCGTCCTGCTATTGCCGGCTCGACGCCATGGCGTTGGGCTCGAAATCGGCGGCAGAGCAGGCGGCTATGCCTGCGGCCGGCACCACGGAAGGCGGCTAAAGCACGCATGGCCGCCGGTGCAAACAATCGGGTCGAGTTTATCTGGTCGGTCGCCAACCTGCTGCGCGGGCCGTACCGACCGAATCAATACAAAGACGTGATTTTGCCGCTGACGGTGCTGCGGCGGCTTGATTGTGTGCTGCAACCAACCAAAGAAAAAGCGCTCGAAGCCGCCAGGAAATGGCGCGGCAAAGGCCGGGGCGTATTGGATGCAAAGTTGACCAGGGCAACCGGTGTGCCGTTCTACAACACCAGCCGATACACGTTTGAAAAACTCAAAGGCGACCCCGGCAAGATCGCCGCCAACCTGATCAATTACATCAACGGGTTTTCTCCCAATGCGCTGGCAATCATCGGGCATTTTGGGTTCGAGGAGCAGATAACCCGGCTCGACGAGCACCGAGCTTGGGCGTGATAAACTTGCCGCATTCGATCTCTTGCTTCCTTCTCTGCTCTGAACAAAAAGCTATCGCCGCCTTTCTTGACCGAGAAACAACTAAAACTGACACACTGATAGAAAAAGTGCAAAACTCCATCGAACTCCTGCGTGAAAAGCGCTCCGCTCTTATCACCGCCGCCGTTACCGGTAAAATAGATGTTCGTGATCGCACTCGAACAGGATTATCAAACATCATAATAGGTACAGTCTGATGAAATTCCATGGTTTATATGACTCACTTAAGCAAATTATTGAATCTATTCATGAGCCAGGAGAATGGCGGAAATTGGATAACAATAAATACCAGTTTCGTGCGCGAAATGGCGCTATTTTAAACTTTTGGGAGTCTAGTGGCACTGTGACATTTCAAGGTCAAAACGACGAAAGCCAAAAACTGGAAAAATCAGTTCAGAATGCATTGGACAATTTGAGACCAGAGGATTTGAATAAAGATCATCAATCTCCGGTAGAAAATAAACAAATATTTATAGTCCATGGACATGACTCAGAATCACGAGATCAGCTTGAACTGGTTTTACGCCGTCTTGGCCTTGAACCATATATTCTTATGAACACTAGCGGTGGTGGTAGGACTATTATTGAATCACTAGAAGGCCAGATAGGGCAGCATCATTCCTCTAGCTTTGGCATTATTTTAATGACACCCGATGACATGGGATATGCACAAAAAGATGGCGCGGAAAAAAGGGAGCCTCGTGCTCGGCAGAACGTAATCCTTGAAACAGGAATGCTTCTCTCTTCACTGACTCGAAAGAGAATTGCTCTTATTGTAAAGGGGCATGTTGAGATTCCCTCCGATTTGGGTGGGTTAATTCGTTTAGGGTTTAATGAACATATACGAGAAATTGTCCCGAAACTATGTAGTCGGTTGGGAGAATCAGGATTTGATCTCGATCCCGAAAAAATAACCAAAGCTTCTATGTGACTATAACTAAGCCTTACAGCAAAAACTGACGTGCGAATAGAAAAAGTGCAAAACTCCATTGAACTCCTGCGTGAAAAACGCGCCGCTCTTATCATTGCCGCCGTTGCCGGTAAAATAGATGTCAGAGAGGAAGCAGCATGACACTACGGGTATCAGTAAATCCCGAACTTCTACGCTGGGCGTGTGCGCGTTCCGGGCGTGGAATGGACTATCTTGAAAACAGGTTCAAGAAGCTACCCGATTGGGAAAACGGAACGGCGCAGCCCACACTGAAACAACTGGAAAGTTTCGCCAAAATCACCTATACGCCCTTCGGGTATCTGTTCCTTGATCAACCGCCCAAAGATACACTTCCAATTCCCGATTTTAGAACTCTTTCCGGTAGTCAAGACAAACGCCCCGGTGCGAATCTGCTGGATACGATTTATATGATGCAGCAACGGAGCGCCTGGCTGCGGGAATCACGGGTGGAAAGCGATTGCGACCCGCTTGGTTTTGTCGGCAGCGCCAGGCTGAGCGATCCTCCCGAAGGCATTGCCCATGAAATGCGGCGGCTGGTCGGGCTTGAAGATGGATGGGCAGATCAAATGAAGGGATGGCAAGAAGCGGTCGGCAGACTTCGGCGCGGCATAGAAGATTTAGGGGTTATGGCGGTAATGAACGGCATTGTGGGAAACAATACGCATCGCAAACTGGATGTGAAAGAATTTCGCGGTTTTGCGTTGTGCGATGCATACGCTCCACTTATCTTTGTCAACGGCGCAGATAATGAATCTGCCAGGATGTTCACGCTGGCGCACGAACTGGCGCATATATGGCTTGGACGGGCAGGGGTATCCGGTTTTGAGGGCGTTATCGCATCCAATGGAGAAACGGAAAAATTCTGCGATGCGGTCGCCGCCGAATTTCTGGTTCCAAAAGTCGAACTGGTGGAATGCTGGCGCGAAGCGAGTCGAGGGGAGCGTCCATACGAGACCGTTGCCCGGAGATTCAAAGTAAGCCCCGTCGTGGCTGCACGACGGGCTTTGGATCTGAAATTGACAAGCCGTAAAGATTTTTTTGAATTTTACGATAAATATACAGCGGAAGAAAATTACAAAAAGAAGAAGAGTGAAGGGGACGGGGATTTTTATAGCAATCAAAACGCCCGCGTGGGCAACCGTTTCGCAATTGAAATCATCAGGGCGGCAAAGGAAGGGCGTGTTTCCTTCCGGGATGCCTACCTGATGACCGGATTGCGAGGAAAGGCGTTTGATGAATACAGCAAACGCCTGGGGACGCAGCTGATCTGGCGTGCCGCCGAATAAATCGGCGCTGAATCATCGACGCCTATTCCGCCGCCGGCAAAGCCGGCGACGTCTCGGTCAGTGTGGTTTCCCGGCCGCGTTCGGGGTTGTGCGGAACCAGCAGCGCCAGCAGCAGCGAGACGACGGCCATCGCGGCGCCGAGATAAAACACCAGGCCGGGGTCGTCGAGCCAGATAAATCCAAACAGTGCCGGAATGCCGACCGCGGCGATGTGGTTGATGGTGAAGCTTACCCCGGCGGTTGACGCAATGTCTTTCGGGTCGGCTATTTTTTGGAAGTAGGTCTTGATGGCAATCGCGAACGCAAAGAAGAGGTGGTCGAGCACGTACAGCCCGGCCGCTATCCGGTGGTCATCCACGGTGGCGTAGCCGACGAAAATCGCGATCAGGCCGAGGTATTCGATGATCAGGGCGCGGCGCTCGCCGAGGTGCCGGATGAAGCGCCCGACATAGGGGGCAATCCAGATGTTGGCGATCAGGTTGACCAGATAGAGCAGCGTGATGGCGGTGACGTTGTAGCCGAATCGTTCGACCATCAGGAAGCCGGCAAATACCATGAAGATCTGCCGCCGCGCGCCGCCCATGAACGTGAGCGCATAATACAGCCAGTAGCGCCGGCGCAGGAATAGCGTTTTGTGCTGGACTTCCCGGGCCGCAAAGTGCGGATAGTACAGCTTGCAAAAAACCGCCACCGCCAGCGTAAATGCGCCGGCAATCAGATACAGCGGCGTATAGCCGAGCGCAAAACCGCTGAATACATTTTCCAGCCCGAGCAGCCGCTGAACGGCGATCAGCGCCTGCGCGTCGAAGCAGACAATGATAACGATAAAGATCCCCAGCGTGCCGATCGACGCTGCTTTCAATTGCTGCGCGAGGTGCAGTGGCGCCTCGGATTTGTCGATCAATTGCAGGGTCATGGATTGGTTCATCGCTTCATAGTAATGAAACCCGGTTGACATGAGAAAAGTCGTGGCATACAGCGCCAGCTCGGTTGGAAACAGGCCGGTTATCGCGGTGCCGATGCCGAGCATGGCCAAAGACAGGAAGGCCAGATTTTGTTCGCGGACGAACGGCAGCAAAAACACCACCAGGAAAGACAGGAACCCCGGAACTTCCCGAATGGATTGCAGCAAGCCGATTTCCTTGCCGGTGAAAGCGGCGCGCTCGACGGCAAAATTATTGAGCAGCGTGAACCAGCCGTGCAGGCTCACCGCCATCGCGCAGGCCATCAAGATCAGCATGCCTTCGGGACCCTGGAAAAAGCGCGGAACGAAACGCGGCACGGTGTTTTCCTCTGGTTGGACGGCGACAGGTCGCCGCAAAGGGACGGTATCTTCTCTGCTCGGCAGCCGTTTATACTATACTAAAATCCCGGCTCGAATCCTGAGCGCAATCATACATTTTTTTGGCGGTATTGCCGTTTGGCGGAGCGGATGCAGAATCAGAGCTGGCGTAATCGGGTCGTGATCGATCTCGATGCATTGCGCCATAATGCCGCCCGGGTGCGGGCGCTGTGCCCCGACAGCCGTATACTGGCGGTGGTGAAAGCCAATGCGTACGGGCACGGCATCGAGCATGTCGGGCCGGCGCTGGCGGCGCGGGTTGACGGCTTTGCGGTTGCCCGGCTGCAAGAGGGTATCCGCTGCCGCCGGCTGGTGGAGCGGCGGATAGTGGTGTTGTCTGATTTTACCGACGCTGCGCAGTTGCCCTGTTTTGCCGCCCATCGGCTGGACGTGACGCTGTATTCTGCGGAGCAGTTGGCGTGGCTGCGCAGTTATTCCGGCCCCGGCTTGTCGGTCTGGCTGAAAATGGATAGCGGCATGAATCGGCTGGGGCTGCCGGCGGCGCTGTTCGTTCAGGCGCTGGACATGCTGCGGCAGCATGGCAGTGTCAACGAAATATTTGCGTTGTCGCATCTGGCGTGTGCGGATGATCTGGAGCACCCGGCGACCGGGCAGCAGCTGGAGCGCTTCGCCGCCGCGACCGCGGCCACGGCATTTTCGGCGGTTCCCAGGTCGCTGTCCAATTCCGCCGGCGTCTGCGGCTGGCCGGCGGCGCATTATGACTGGGTGCGCCCCGGGTTGATGCTATACGGTGCCTCGCCGATAAAACAATATTCGACCGCCGATTTGGAGTTGCGCCCGGTGATGTCTTTGCAAGCCGGATTGTTTGCGATCAAATCGGTCGGCGCCGGTCAGCCGGTCGGCTATGGCGGCAGTTTCGTCACCACCCGGCCGACCGTGCTCGGTTTGGTCAGTGCGGGTTACGGCGACGGTTACCCGCGCCGGTTGGCCGACGGGGCGTATGCGCTGCTGCGCGGTCAGGCGGTGCCGATTGTCGGCCGGGTTTCGATGGATATGCTGGCGGTGGATATCAGTGCAGTGGCGGCGGCCCGATTGGGCGATGCGGTTTGTTTATGGGGCGCGCAGCCCGAGGTGGCGCAGGTGGCGGCGTGGTCGGACACGGTGGCGTATGAGTTGCTGTGCGGGGTAGCCGAGCGGGTGCCGAGGGTCGTGCGCGGCGAGCTGCATGGATGAGGCGTCGGGATGGCCGCGGTCGGTGCTATCCGGTGTGGGGTCATCCTGCTGCGCGAGATGAAACCCGTGCGGAAATTCGGTACCATGCCAGGCGGGAGCGCCGGGCTTGCCTCGACCTGAGATGGGGTCGGGGATACGGCGATAAGTGTAAGAGTGAAGAGTAAGGGATACGACATTGATGAGACAGTCCGATCGAATCTGCTGCCGCCCGCGGGGGGATTTGTCTGCGTGCGATGAGGGGCGGCGCTATCTGACGATGCTGCGCGCGGACGGCGACGGTCAACGCCGCCATCCGATACCGTTATGATGAAATTGAAAACAGCCTATGTCTGTAGCCGGTGTGCTGCGGTCAGCCCGAAGTGGTCGGGGCAGTGCGGCGAATGCGGCGAGTGGAATTGTCTGGCCGAACAAATCGCCCGCCCGACGGCCGGCCGGCCGCGGTTTGCCGGTCTGGCCCCCGAGGCGCGCGTGCAAACGCTGGCGGAGGTGGCGATAACCGAGCTGCGGCGCCTGCCGAGCGGCAGTGATGAATTCGATCGGGTGCTGGGCGGTGGCCTGGTGCCCGGTTCGGCGGTGTTGATCGGCGGCGACCCGGGGATTGGCAAATCGACCTTGCTGCTGCAAAATCTGACCCGCATTGGCGCCCGGCACAAGGTGCTGTATGCCAGCGGTGAAGAGTCGGTCGAGCAGATTGCGCTGCGGGCAGGCCGGCTGTCGCTGGATACCGATTCATTGCAGGTGATGACCGAGAATCGGCTGGAAGTGCTGTTGGATACCGCCGCACGCCTGGCGCCGGAGGTGCTGGTTGCCGACTCGATTCAGACGTTTTACAGTGATGCCTCGAGTGCGGTTCCCGGCAGCGTATCGCAGGTGCGCGAGAGCGCCATGCAGTTGGTGCGCTACGCCAAGCAAACCGGGTGCAGTGTGATTCTGGTTGGCCACGTGACCAAGGAGGGCGCCCTGGCCGGGCCGCGGATGCTCGAACACATGGTCGATAGCGTGCTGTATTTCGAGGGCGATAGCGCAAGCAGTTTCCGCTTGATTCGGGCGACCAAAAACCGGTTTGGGGCGGTGAATGAGATCGGGGTGTTTGCGATGACCGAGGCCGGCTTGCAGGATGTGGCCAATCCTTCGGCGATGTTTGTCAGCCGGCGCAATATCAATCAGCCGGGCAGCGTGGTGCTGGCCACTCAGGAGGGGACGCGCCCCTTGCTGGTTGAGGTTCAGGCGCTGGTAGACGATGCGGTGCTGTCCAACCCGCGCCGGCTGACGGTGGGGCTGGAGCAAAACCGGCTGGCGATGCTGCTGGCGGTATGCCATCGGCACGCCGGGATTAGTCTGAGCGGCTATGACGTGTTCACCAACGTGGTCGGCGGGGTGCGGATAACCGAAACCGGGGCCGATCTGGCCGTGGTGCTGGCAATTTTGTCGAGCTTGAAGAATCGGGCGGTGGGGCAAGATCTGGTGGTGTTTGGCGAAGTCGGGCTGTCCGGCGAGCTGCGCCCGGTGCAGCGCGGGTTGGATCGGCTCAAAGAAGCGGCGAAACTCGGCTTCAAACGCGCGCTGGTGCCGACGCCGAACCAACCCAAATCACCGTTGTCTGAAATCGAGGTCATACCGTTGCGCAGAATCGAGGACGCATTGCAGGTGTTTGAAGCATGATGTATCGGTCGAGTCTGGCCGCAAACGCCTCGAGCGTCAATCCATCGCCCGCTAATCCGGGCACCCATAATTTAATTTTCAGGAATAGAAACATGTTATTGAGAAAAGTGAGAAAACACGCTGCCGTTTTAGCGGGCGCCATGCTGTCGATGGCGGTGACTTCCGGCACTAGCGCTGCCGACGAGGAGTACGCGCTGGATAGCGATGCAAAGCAATACAGCTACGCGGTCGGCACCAAAATTGCGTCGCAGCTGATGCAGCGCTTTGGGCAGAACGAGGGCGGGGTTGATTTTATGGCGCTACGCCGCGGTATGATCGATGTGCTGGATGGGGCCGACTTGCTGCTGGAGGACGCAGAAATCGATGCGGTGATTGAGCGGCAGCGGGAGGCATTGGAAATGGCGCAAACCCAGGAATCAGATCAAAGAAAACAGCAGGGGCAGGATTATCTGGCGGAAAATCAAACCAAAGAGGGCGTGGTAAAAACCGACAGCGGATTGCAGTATCGGGTTTTAACCACCGGCGACGGCGACCGCAAGCCGACCGCTGAGGACACGGTTGTCGTGCATTATCAGGGCACGCTGATCGACGGTACGGTATTTGACAGCTCCTACGCCCGTGGCGAGCCGGCCACTTTTTCGCTCACCGGCATCATTCCCGGCTGGCAGGAAGTGTTGCAGTTGATGACCACGGGTGACAAATGGGCGGTGGCGATTCCGTCCGAGCTGGGTTATGGCGAGAAGGGCGCCGGTGGTGTGATCGGCCCTGACGAAACCCTGCTGTTTGATATCGAGTTGATTGAAATCAAGTGAGCGGCGGACGGGGCCAAATGCGGTCAGCGATGGAGCGGGCGATATCAGGCTTCCCGGGATGATATCAAGATAATCGATACGTTATCCGGGGCGCCGTTTTTCAGCGTCATGTCGATCAATATCTCCGCACACCGCTCCAATTGATGCGCGTGTGCGGACAAAACCGGCGTTATCACCTCATGCGGCACCATGTTGCTCAACCCGTCCGAGCACAATAAATAGACTTCGTTGGCCGCCGGCGTCAGGTCGAGATAATCGGGCTGGCAGTTCGCCTCGATTCCCAGGGCTTTTCTCAGCACGTTGTTTAAGTAGGCCGGGACATGCTGATCCGGATATTCGGTTAGCATTTCCATGCCCAGCGTGTGGTCGATCGTCACTTGCGATAACGTGCCGTCGGACAAGCGATACAACCTCGAATCTCCGATGTGCCCGATATGGATGCTGTCGGGGTGGAATGCCGCAACAACCAGCGTGGTGCCCATGCCTTCGCACTGGGGGACTTTCTGCGCGTGTGAGTACAGCTCGTTATTGACCCGCGGAATCGTGTCTTTGATGATTTTTCGGGCCTTTTCCGAGTCGAAGTTTTCCGCGTTCGCAGATTGCTCTTCAAAATGCCGGCAGAACCGGCTCACGGCCATCGCGCTGGCGATGTCGCCGGCTTTGTGCCCGCCCATGCCGTCGGCAATAACCGCCAGATTGAGCTCCGGGACGATTTTCAGACTGTCCTCATTGTGCGTGCGCACCCTGCCGGTGTGGGTGGCGGCTACCATGTCAAATTTCAAGCTCAATGCACTCCTTCCGCGGCTCAATCCTGGCGCAGCAATTCGTTGATGCCGGTTTTTCGGCGGGTTTTATCGTCAACCGTTTTGACAATCACCGCACAATACAGGCTGTGCGAGCCGTCTGCGGCCGGCAGCGAGCCGGGGACGACGACCGACCCGGGGGGGATATACCCATAGCTGATTTTTTTGCTGCTGCGGTCAAAAATGCGGGTGCTTTGTCCGACGTACACGCCCATTGACAGCACCGAGCCGCGGCCGACGATCATGCCCTCGACGACCTCGCTGCGCGCGCCGATGAAGCAATCATCTTCGATGATGGTCGGCGCCGCCTGCAACGGCTCGAGCACGCCGCCGATGCCGACGCCGCCCGAGAGGTGGACGTTTTTACCGATTTGCGCGCACGAGCCGACGGTGGCCCAGGTATCGACCATGGTCGATGAATCGACGTAGGCGCCGATATTGACGTAGCTTGGCATCAGCACCACATCCGGGCCGATATACGCCCCCCTGCGTACGCAGGCAGGGGGGACGACGCGGTACCCGCCAGCGCGGAATTGCTGCTGCTCGAAGCGGTTGAATTTCATGTCGACCTTGTCATAAAAAGCGGTATAGCCGGCGTCGATGGTTTGGTTGTGATGGACCCGAAAAGACAGCAGTACGGCCATTTTCAGCCATTGGTTTACTTTCCAGCCGCCGTCAACCGGCTCGGCGACCCGGGCGGCGCCGCTATCGAGCAGGTCGATGGCGTCGGTGATCGCCTGTTTGATCTGCCCGGAGACGGTGTCCGGATGGATTTCACTGCGTTGTTCCCAGGCCTGGGTAATGACGGTTTTCAGATCGCTCATGCGGACATCATGGCTGACAATGGGCCCGGTTGGCCCGGTTCGCCTGGTGATTGGGTTGGATAGCACACCGGGCGATTATACACCAGTAACCGCACTTGAAACAGACCGGACGGGTTGATCAATACGGGTGCTTGAAAATTGGGCAATAGCTGGGTTATCCTTAAACCACAGCGCTGCCGATAGCGGCAATTGCACCGGGTGCCGCGGCTTCGAGGGCGCATCGGCTATCGCGGGGTGCGGCTGAAGGCGGGCTATGATGGCATTATCGGCTGCGTTCAACGGCGTTGGTGTTCGAGCTTGCGTCCCCCCGGTTGGGGTTGGAGGCGGTTCAAATCGAACGGGCTGTGATACAATCACCGCCGGTCGTACAATGTCGGTTCTGATTGACCATGCGGGCGCCATAGCGGCGGGTAAATACACTTTCAAACGAGTTTGTCGGTTTACGTGGCGAATATACACAGTCATTACTTCATTACGGTTTCGGATGCGTCCGGTTCGCGCTACTACCGTGTCCGCAGGTCGCTCAAAACGACCCTCCGGGTCGGTGTCAGCGTCCTCGTTTTGCTGCTGCTCGCCCTGTCGGCGTTCAATTATGTGCAATACCAGTTGAATCGCCAGCTGCAGCAGAAACAGGCCGAGCTGGGCGCGCAGTTTGAGCACGGTGTCCAGACGTATCGCCAGCTGCAGCAGACGTATCGCCAGCTGCAGGAAGCCATCGCTGAGCAGCGCCGCGTGGTGAGCGAAATTACGCAATCGATGGCCGAAATCGAGCGCATCAGCGGTGTGGATACGGGCGATAAAAATCGCTCGCTGGCGCAGAGAATCGATTTGCTCGGCGAGCTCTATCGCGATAAAGACCACGTCTATGTCGCCATTGACGAGCGTGTGCGGTATCTGGAAGAGATGATTGCGGCGGACCGCCACCCGGCGACGGCGCAAAATACATGGGATGATTTGTTGCACCGGATTGACCTGGTCAATCTGAATGTCATTCAGGAAAAGATTTTGCGCGACAATATTCCGAGCGGTTATCCGATCGAGACTTCGACCATTACCAGTCCATTCGGCGATAGAATACACCCGATCACCAAACTAGAGAGTTTCCATAACGGGATCGATCTGCGGGCAAAACAGCCGCAGCCGGTGTATACCACCGCCGACGGCATTGTGCGGCAGGCGGAGTTTTTAAAATTCTCCGGCAATCAGATAATTGTGCAGCATAATCTGGGGTTTGAAACCCGCTATGCCCATTTGCATGAAATACAGGTCAAGCCGGGCGATGTGCTGCGCAAGGGCGATCAGATCGGGCTGTCCGGCAATACCGGGCGGAGCGTTGCGCCGCATTTGCACTATGAAATTCGCCATCTCGACAGCGCGCTTGACCCGATTGATTTTCTCAAATGGGAGTTTGGTTCGAACACGTTATTTACACAAGTCGGAGGAATCCAATGGGCATCTTTAGTAAGCCTGATCAGCAAGCAGACTACACATCGAACGTTACAACTATCGCAGCTGGAAGCCGATTCTCCGGAAAGCTTGAAATAGTCTGTAAGCTGCACGTCGACGGTGAGTTTGACGGCGACATCGTTTCGGAAAATGTCGTTGAAATCGGCAAAACCGGCAGTGTGAGCAGCCATGTCGTGGCGAAAAAACTCATCATCAGCGGCAAATATACCGGTGATGCGGAGTGCGACTCGATTGAGGTGGTGGCCGGCGGGGAGGCTGAAGGCAGGCTGACCTGTGCCAGTCTGATTATTGACAGTGACAGCGCATTTCAGGGCGAGAGCATTCGCCGCCGGACGGAAGATCTGCCGCAGTCCGGCGCACCGGTGGTTGATTTTCCAGCAGAACACAACCCGTTTGCCATCTCCGGGCGAGAGCGGTAGTGAGCCCGAATCGACCACGGTGCGCGCTGCGGCGGGTCGAGGTGGTTGAGCGGTGGCGGCGCACACTGGCGCCGAGCTGACGCAACGCAGACGCCGATGCGCGTCACCGGCCAACCCTCAGCGGTCGCTTGACTGCGCCTCCCGGATAGTGCCGATCATCTGCTCGATATGCAGCAGCGCAGCCGGGTCGTCCCGGGCCGTTTGTTTCAGCCGCGCCAGTAACTTCAGCGCCTGAGCGGCATCGCCGCTGCTGAAGCTGCCGATAGCGGCGAGCCATAAGGCGGGACCGTGGTCGGCGTCGACCGCCAGCGCCTGCCGGACAAGATTGTTTGCCGCTTCGGTGTAGCGGCCGCGCTGGCCCCTGATCAACGCATCGGCCCAGCCGGCCAGGGTATCGGCATCGTTGGGCTGTAGTCGGTTCAGATTCGAGAAAGCGGATGCCGCCTGTTGGTATTTGCCCATCGCCAGATAGGTGCGCGCTGCCAGGGCCCAGCCCTGAATTTCATCCGGGCGGGCGGCCAGTGTGGTTTCCAGCTGCCGTATCAGGCTGTCCAGCCGCGCCTGTTCCGGTTCGTCCGGGCCGTCGCTGCCCGGCGTATTTTCGCCCGGGCGGGCGTATTGGGCAGTGGGAGGGGCTGCCGGCAGGGCGGTCACGATGCTGCCGGGGTTGCCGACCAGGGCATACACGCCGATAGCCGCCAGTGGAATGCCGGCCAGTACCAGCGCCGCCGCCACCGGATGAACCGGATGCCGGTCGGGCCGGGGCGCGCCGTCTGTCAGCATGGCCAGATCATCCAGCAAGGCGGCTTCGATGGCGTGTTTCTCCTGCTGTGCATCCGGCTGGGCCGACCGCCGGTACTGCTCCAGACGATAGCGCGCGATTTCGATATTTTTAGCGCCACTGTCATCCTGATTGACCGCGGCTTTGCCGGTCACGCTGCGCCACAGCAGCAGGACGGTTAGCCCGAGCAGGGCGGCAGCGCCGAATAAAAACAGACTCAAGGGGCCGTCTCTCGATCGATGAGTTTTTCCGCCCGTCGCAAGTCGCCGGGCGAATAGGCGGTGGGCGGATTGCGGCCGGCTTTGAGGCGGACAAACGTCACCACCAGCAGGCCGCCAATCAAAACGAACGGCGCCAGCCAGAGTAACAGCGTGGATTGTTTTACCCGCGGTCGGTACAGGATGAAATCACCGTAGCGCGCCGCCATGTAATCGATAATCTGTGCGCGGGTTTTGCCGGCCAGCACGAGCTCGCGGGTGTGCCGGCGCAAATCCCCGGCCAGCTCGGCGTTGGAGCTGTGAATGCTTTGATTTTGACAAACCGGGCAGCGCAGTTCGGTGATAATCGACTGATAGAGGGTGTACTGCGCGGCATTATCGAACGTCACCTGTTCAACTTTGGCGCTGGCCGGGTGCGCGCTGACCAGGGCCATCAACAGCCATATTCCTGCCCACCCCGGCGGCGTGATGGTCATGCGGGTCAGCCGGTTTCCCGCTGCAGCCTGGCCAGCAAAGGCAGCAACTGCCGTTCGATCATGTCGGCGCTCAGCGGCCCGATATGCTTGAGTCGAATCACGCCGCGCTTGTCGATGACGAAGGTTTCCGGGACGCCGTAGACGCCGTAGCTGACGCCAATATCGCCACTGCGGTCCACGGCCACGGCATCGTAGGGGTCGCCAAGCTGCAATAGCCAGTTTTTCGCATCGTCTGGCGGGTCTTTGTAATTCAACCCCATGATCGGCACGATATTGCGCGCCGCTATCCGGTTGAGCAGCGGGTGTTCATCACGGCAGGCCGCGCACCACGACGCCCATACGTTCAAAATCCAGACTTGCCGACGCATCGCCTGCGGGCTGATAGTCTGCTCCTGCCAGAGGCGATTGGCGGTAAATGCGGGCGCGGGCTTGCCAATCAGCGGCGAGGGGATGGTGTCCGAATTCAAACGCAGGCCGGCCCACAGCAAACCGATGAGCACCACGAATGCCCCCATCGGCAGCAAAAATCGGATCTTCATGCGGCTGCCGGCAGCGCGCCGCCAACGGGCTGCCGCCGCGGCTGGTTTCGATAGCGCCGGTCACTCGCCGCCAGCAGGCCGCCCAGTGCCATAATCAGTGCGCCCAGCCAGATCCAGCGGATAAAAGGCTTGTAGTAGATGCGCACCGACCAGGCGCCGTCGGCACCGATCGGCTGGCCGAGGGCGACGTATAGATCTCGGCTGAAGCCGGCGTCAATCGCCGCTTCGGTAGTCGGACTGCGCTGCGCCAGATAGAGGCGCTTCTCCGGTTTCAACGCTGCTACCGGCTGCCCGTCCCGATACACCTCGATCGTCCCGAGGTCGGCGGTATAGTTGGGGCCGCGATGGCGGGCAACGCCGGTGAACAAAAACCGATAGCCGCCGACCTCGACCGATTGGCTGGCCTGCATGCGAATGTCTTTTTGTACACTGAATTCACTCGTGAAGGTCACCCCAATCAGAAACACGCCGACCCCGGCATGCGCCAGCAGCATGCCGTAAAAAGCCCGTGATGCCGTGCGCAAATCGGCCCATCGGCTGCCGTCGGAAGTGCGCTGCCACAGTGCGGCCAGGTTGATCAGCATGATCCAGATGCCGGCCGTTGCGCCGAGGCCGGCGCGCACCGAATAATGCGGCATCAGCAGCGGCATACTCATACCGAGCAGCAAACTGCCCAGCAGCAGCGGCAGCAGCCCGGGGGCGATGCGGCTGAGGTGATCTGTTTTCCACCGCAGCAGCGCACCGATGCCCACCAGCATGGCCAGCGGCGCACCGAGCAGCAGGAACACGGTATTGAAATAGGGCGCGCCGACAGACAGTTTGCCGGCGCCGATGGCATCATGCAGCAACGGATACAGCGTGCCAAGCAGCACCGAAAAGCACAAAACACACAGAAAGATATTGTTGACCAGCAGCGAGCTCTCGCGCGATACCGGGGCAAATTGCACCCGCGAAACCAGGCCGGGCGCGCGCCAGGCATACAGCAGCAGCGATGCGCCCACGACCAGGCCGAGAAATACCAGAATGAAGAAGCCCCGCGCCGGGTCGTTGGCAAAGGCGTGCACCGAGGTCAGCACGCCCGAGCGCACCAGAAAGGTGCCCAGCAAGGACAGTGCAAAGGTCATGATGGCCAGCAGCAGCGACCAGGCTTTCAACACCCCGCGCTTTTCGGTGGCGGCCAGCGAGTGGATCAATGCCGTGCCCATCAGCCACGGCATGAACGACGCATTCTCGACCGGGTCCCAAAACCACCACCCGCCCCAGCCGAGCTCGTAATAGGCCCACCACGACCCCAGTGCGATGCCGACGGTCAGAAAACTCCAGGCGACGTTGGTCCATGGCCGCGACCAGCGCGCCCAGGCCGCGTCCAGCCGGCCGCCAATCATCGCCGCGACGGCAAAAGCAAATGCCACCGAGAAGCCAACGTAGCCCATGTACAGCATCGGCGGGTGAATCGCCAGGCCGATATCCTGCAGGATCGGGTTCAGGCTGCGGCCTTCCGGCGGTATGGCTATCAGGCGGGCAAACGGGTTTGACGTAAACAGGCTGAACAGCAGCAGGCCGGCGCTGATCATGCCCATCACGGCCAGTACCCGGGCGACCAGAATATCTGGCATCCGGCGGGTAAATATCGCCACGGCGCCACTCCACAGCGACAGGATGAAAATCCAGAGCAGCATCGAGCCTTCGTGGCCGCCCCAGACACCGGAGATTTTATAGATCAGCGGCAGTTGTGTATTCGAGTGCCCGGCAACGTAGGCAACCGAGAAATCATCAGACAAAAACGCCGCTGTCAGGCAGGCATAAGCAAAACCCACCAGCAATAGCTGCGTCAGAGTCGCGGGGCGGGCAAACCCGACCCACGCCGGCAGGCGGCCAAAGGACGCCGCCAACGGCATGATCGACAGCATAATCGCCACCACCAGCGCCGTAACCAGGGCCAGATTTCCAAGCTCGGGAAGCATGCGCCGGCCGGTTACTGCGCGCCGGGTTGCGGGCGCACCGCATTCGAGTACTGCCGCCGACTGGCCTGTTGCAGTGCGGCGCTGACTTCGGGTGGCATATAGGTCTCATCGTGCTTGGCCAATACCTGCTCGGCGACAAAGCGGTTGTCTTGCCACCGCCCCAGCGCAACGATCCCCTGCCCCTCGCGGAACAGATCCGGCAGAATGCCGCGGTAGCGGATGCTGACCGTTGCGGCCGTGTCGGTTACCGAAAATACCACGCCCAGATCATCGTTCAGGGGGTGCACGCTGCCGTCCACCACGATGCCGCCCAGCCGGAAGGTGCTGCCGGCCGGCACTTCCCCGGCCGCCACTTGCGCGGGGCTGTAAAACAGATTGATGTTTTGCCGTAAAGCGGTCAGCGTCAAGCCCACTGCGGCGCCGACGCCGGCCAGCAGCAACCCGGTCAGTATCAGTCGCTGGCGTTGTTTTGGGGTCATATCGGCGGTTTGATTGGGTGGTTTAGTTCGAGATTTAATTCGGGGTTTAATCCGATGTGTGCCGGGCGCGATAGCGTTGATGCAACTGCGTCAATAGCCGGCGCTCGGCCAGAATCGGGGCCAGATAGCCCCACAGCAGCGCCGTCGCCACCAGCGCGTAGCTGCCCCAGACAAACCAGCCGTAATCGCCCAGGCGGATCAATTCGGACATGCTGTAACCCGGTCTGTTTTTGTCGTCATCGGCGTTGCCGGTGCGCATCAACCGGAGCGAGCCGAGCCTGCACTATCTGCCTGACCCAGCGGCTGCGGCGCTCGCTGCTCAGCAATTCAACCCGAGTGCGGTGCAGCAAAGCGGCGATAAAATAAAAATTAAATGCGGCAAACATCGTCAGCAGCGGAATCAGCATGCGCACATCTATACTGGGGCGGTTGAATCCGACAATGGTGGCGCCTTGATGCAGCGTATTCCACCACTCGACCGAATAATGAATAACCGGCAGATTCACCAGGCCGACAATCGCCCACAGCGCGCCGGCTTTGGCGGCAGTACGGCGGTCGTTGAAAGCCGAAATCAATGCCAGATAGCCGATATAGAGGAACAGCAGCAGCAGCTCCGACGTCAGCCGTGCATCCCAGATCCAATACGTCCCCCAGGTTGGTTTGCCCCACAGCGCGCCGGTGACCAGGGTGCAGAACGTAAACAGCGCGCCGAGATGCGCCGCCGCCCGCGCCGCCGCGGCGCCCACTTTCATCCGCCATATCAAGCCGCAGCCGGCGGAAAATGCCAGCACGACATACGCAAACAGCGACATCCATGCCGCCGGCACATGGATAAAAATAATTCGATAATGGTCGCCCATCTGATAGTCCGGTGGGGCGACGACCAGGCCCAGATACAGCCCGGCAATCAACAAAACCAGAGCGAGCAGCCGATTAAGGCCCGCCCAGCGTTCGGCGAAGTGATAAAAATACGCCGGCGAACCAAACCGATGCAAACTTCTCCAAAATGGCATTTTGGCCGTAGTGTGTTGCACGCTGTATACCATGAGATGCAAGCAGGCAGGAAGAATCCGAAACGGTAGAGCGACGCGGCCAAAACACGCGGCGCAGATCAACCCTCGACCGCATTGGCTCATCAATCGGTATTCTACCTTAAAAGCAATCGCGCCGATGACCGAATTTGATCGCCCGCATGCGGCCGGCCGGCTACTCGGACAGGCTGATTTTCAGGCCGGTGGCGATAGCCCAGGGGCCGACCGCGGCGGCAAACAGCAGATAGGCGGTCAGCAGCAGTTGCGCCGACGAGCCGAAGCCGTCCACTGCGGCCATCACCGCCGCCGTGCCCAGTATCAAAATCGGCACAAACAAGGGCAGCACCATCAATGGCAGCAGCAGGCTGCTCTGTTTCACGCCGACCGTCAACGCCGCCCCCAAAGCGCCGATCACACTGATGCAGGGCGTGCCCGACAGCAGGCTGAGCATCAGCGCCGGTAGTGCCTGCGGCGGCAAATTCAGCATCAGTGCCAAAATCGGCGCCAGCAGTATCAGTGGCAGGCAGGCGACCAGCCAGTGGACGAAGACTTTGCCCAGTACGATGATACTCAACGGCTGCGGCGCCAGCAGCATCTGTTCCAGGCTGCCGTCTTCAAAGTCGCGGGCGAAAATCCGCCGCATATTCAACAGGGCGGCGAGCAGCGCCGATACCCAAATCACGCCGATCGACAATTGCGCCAGCAGCCGCGGCTGCGGCCCGATAGCCAGTGGAAACAGGCTGCTCACCATGATGAAAAACATCGGCGGCTGGAGCAACTGCCCTTTATGCTGTAGCGCCGCAGTGAGGTCGCGGCGCACAATTGCCAGCAGCGATTGCCGGATCATTCGCACTCGGCCGGCGGCGTGGTCCGCCGGCGGTCCAGATCCAGCGTGAGCAGCGCATTGGCCTCGATCTGCAGCGGCTGATGGCTGGTAAAGACCACGATGCCGCGGTTTTTCAGATGCCGATCGAGGTGGCTTTGCAGTTGCATCGTCGCGCTGCGATCCAGTGCGTTTGCCGGCTCATCCAGCAGCCAGACCTGCGATTCTGCCAGCAGCAGCCGACACAGGGCCAGCCGCTGCTTTTGACCCTGCGACAGAAATGCGCACGGCGTATGCGCCTGAGCGGACAAATCCATGCCGTCGAGTACGTCGATCAGATCGGTTGTATTCGGCGCCGCCAGCAACGCGGCATGGAAGCGCAGGTTTTGCAGCACCGTGAGCGCATGGCTGAAACCAGGCTGGTGGCCAATGTAGCGCAGCACGCTGTGGTATTCATCGATCACCGTCGGCAGCAAAGCCCCTTGCCAGCGAAGCTCGCCGGATTCTGGTACATTGAGGCCGGCAATGATTTTCAGCAGGGAGGTTTTGCCGGCACCGTTAGCACCGATGAGTTGCAGCGCCTGGCCGCAGTTGACCTGGAAATTGACGTTATGCCACAGTATTTCATCGCCCTTGACGCATTCGAGCGCCCGGCCTTCAAGCAGGTAAGCGGGTTGGACGGCGGATTGGGTGTGCACAGTCTGGGATAGGGCAGAACCGCATCGGGTGGCGACAAGTGTATGATTTTCTACTGATTCGCTCAAGCCGAGCGATGCCGACGATGCCGGCGAGCGGCGCCGGACTGCTGCTGTGGGCATGATTGTGCATGTTGACATGGATGCGTTTTATGCGTCGGTCGAAGAGCGTGAACAGCCGCAGCTTCAGGGGCAGCCGCTGGCGGTTGGCGGTCGGCCCGAAGCCAGGGGCGTGGTGGCGGCGGCCAACTATGCGGCGCGGCAATATGGCGTGCGCAGTGCGATGCCGATGTCGGCGGCGATCAAACGCTGTCCGCAGTTGATTATTCTGCCGCTGCGCAGCGAAGTATACGCGGCTGTCTCCGCGCAGATTCGCGCCATCTTCAATCGGTTTACCCCGATTGTCGAGCCGTTGTCGCTGGATGAAGCGTTTCTCGACCCCGCCGGCAGCGAGCGCCTGCACGGCTCGGCGGAGGAAATTGGCCGAAAAATCAAACACGCCATCCGCGCTGAGCTTGGCCTGGTGGCCTCGGTGGGCGTGGCCGCCAACAAGTTTCTGGCCAAGCTGGCCAGCGACCACGACAAGCCGGACGGTTTTACCGTGATCGAGCCCGAGCAGGTGCAGGCATTTTTGGATGCGCTGCCGGTGTCGAGAATATGGGGTGTGGGCAAGGCGGCCGAGGCCAGGCTGGCTGCCCGGGGGATTTATTCCGTGCGCGATTTGCGTGCGCGCTCCAGCGCGTTTCTGCTCGCCGAGTTTGGTCAAAACGGCGTACGCTTGTGGGATTTGATACACGGCATCGACCCCCGCCGGGTGGTGCCGAATAGTGCCGCCAAATCGATTTCCCAGGAGACCACGCTGGCCGAGGACATTTACACTTTGGCCGAGGCCGAGGCGGTTGCGCTGTCGCTGGCAGAGGGGGTGGGGTTTCGGCTGCGGGCGGCGGAGCTGCGGGGGCGCACCGTCACCCTCAAGCTGCGTTTCGCCGATTTCACTACGATAACACGCGCGCGCAGCCTGGTTCAGCCGACCGGTTCAACCTCGATTATCTGGGCCAGCATCAAGACACTGATACGGAAAAACCTGTCCCGGCGGCGGTTTGCACTGCGGTTGATCGGCGTCGGGGTAAGCAACTTTGACAACCCGCCACCGCAGCAGGGTGAATTGTTCGACCCGCCCGGACCGGCCGCCGCGGTAAAAGTGCATCAGCTGGACGCCCTGTCCGATCGCATTACCCGCCGATACGGCAAAAACAGCATTCGACGCGGCAGGACGTTGCGCCGTCGCTGAGTGCACCAACGTCGGTGCGCGCCCGGCGTGGCCGGGCTATCGGCGGTGTTTCAGCAGTACACAGGTCGCGCCGTTGCCGCCGTGTTGTGGGGTTGCGGGGCAAAAAGCCATGACCTCGGGGCAGTCTTGCAGGCGGTCGATCGTCAGTGGTTTCAGCACGCCGCCGGGCTCACCGGAATGCAGGCCCTTGCCGTGGATGATTAAAACGCAGGTCAATTGGGCCGCGATGGCGTGCTGTAGAAAACCATCCACGGCAGACTCCGCCTGATGCCGGTACAGGCCGTGCAGGTCGAGGCGGTCCTGAACCGGCAGCTTGCCGCTGTGCAGTTTGCGCTGGCGTTTTCTGGGCACTCCCGGGCGGGTGAATACCGCCGTATCCGAGCCGGTTTGGGCCGGCATCCCCCGACGGTTGGCGGGCGCATCAGCGGGATGATCGGCCCGGCTATCGGCCGCATCGGCGGCGGACCAGAGCTTCACCGCGGCCGGTGATTTTTCGGCCTGCGGGTCGATTTTGTCTTGCCGATAGCGGCGGCCTTGGCGATTGACATCGCGCATTGCCTGGCGAAACAGATCACTCGGCTCGCTGTCCGGCACGGGCTTTTTGGCCATTTGCTGACGGCTTGACTGCGACGTTTTCGGCTCAGGCCCGCGTTTTCAGATAGCGGTCCGCATCCAGCGCCGCCATGCAGCCGGTGCCGGCCGAGGTGACGGCCTGGCGGTAGATATGGTCGATCACATCGCCGGCGGCAAACACGCCCTCGATACTGGTCATGGTTGCATCGCCGTGCTGGCCGCCCTGGGTCACCAGATAGTCGCCCTGCATCGCCAATTGACCGGCAAACAGCTGCGTGTTGGGCGTGTGACCGATGGCAATGAACAGGCCGGGCAGTTGGCAGGTTTTGGTGGCATTGTGTTGGCGGTTTTTTATCCGCATCCCGGTAACGCCGGCGTCGTCGCCGAGCACCTCTTCCAGGACGCTGTTCCATTCGATATCGATATTGCCGTCCTGTTCGACGGTTTTTGCCATCAGGCGATCGACTAAAATCGCTTCGGCACGCAGCGTATCCCGTCGATGCACCAGAGTCACATGCGACGCCAGATTGGAGAGGTAGAGCGCCTCTTCGACCGCGGTGTTGCCGCCGCCAATCACGCCCACCGCCTGATTGCGATAGAAGAAGCCGTCACACGTGGCGCAGGCGGACACCCCCCGGCCTTTGAACGCCTGCTCCGAGGGCAGGCCGAGGTATTTGGCGGCGGCGCCGGTCGCAATAATCAGCGCATCGCAGGTGTATATGCCCTGGTCGCCGGTGAGTCTGAATGGCCGCTGCGCCAGTTCTGCGGTGTGGATATGGTCGAAAATGACCTCGGTTGCAAACCGCTCGGCATGCCGCAGCATGCGCTGCATCAACTCCGGCCCCTGCACGCCTTCGGCGTCGCCGGGCCAGTTGTCGACGTCGGTGGTGGTGGTCAGTTGGCCGCCCTGTTCCAGGCCGGTAATCACGACCGGCGCCAAATTGGCGCGCGCGGCATAAATTGCGGCCGTATAGCCCGCCGGGCCGGAGCCCAGAATCAGCAGTTTGCAGTGCCGGGTTTCAGGCATTTTCCTGCGCCAGTGATTGGTAGTACGCCATTAGAATCTGCGCCACTTCGGGGCGCGAGAACTCGGCCGGCGGCATAATGCCGCGGCGCAGCATGGCCCGCATTCGGGTGCCGGAAAGCAGGCTGAAATCCTCCGGTTGGTGGTCGGGGGCCTCGCGCATCATGACGACCGCCTGCAATTTGTTCGAATACGCCGTATGGTCGGCGCGGAAGATGTTGATTTTCAGCGCCCCCTGCGGTACCTGCGTATCGAAGATCGTCTGTGCGTCGAATGCCCCATAGTAGTCGCCGACCCCGGCGTGGTCGCGGCCGATGATAAAGTCGGTGGCGCCCATGTTTTGCCTGAATACCGCGTGCAGCACCGCTTCTCGCGGCCCGGCGTAGAGCATGTCAAAGCCGTAGCCGCTGACCAGCACGGTATTGGGCGGGAAGTAGAGCTCGACCATGGTGCGAATCGCGGCATCGCGCACCTGCGCGGGAATATCGTCCGGCTTCAGCTTGCCCAGCAGCATGTGGATTACACAGCCGTCGGCGCCGGTGCGGTGCATCGCAATGCGGCACAATTCTTCATGCGCCAGATGCATCGGGTTGCGGGTTTGAAAGGCGACCACCCGCTCCCAGCCGTGGTCTGCGATCGCCTGTCGGATTTGTCCCGCGGTGCGGAACGTGTCCGCAAAGTCGGCGGCAAAATAGCTGTAGTTGAGCACCTGAATCGGGCCGCTCAACAGGGTATTGCCCTGCGCCAGAAACGCCGCCACACCGGGGTGCTGCGCATCGGTGGTACCGAAGACTTGTGCGCAGAGATACTGCTGCTCATGCGTGCTCAGCGTGTCAACCGCGGTCAGCTCCAGGACCGCCAGTACCGGCTGCCCGGCGACATTCGGGTCGCGCAATGCGATCGATTGGCCGGCCGGAATCGATACCGCCTGATCGGTCAGGCATAAAATCGGAAGCGGCCAGAACAGCCCCGCTCGGGTGTGCATTTGCCCGGCCACCGACATGGCGTCGGCTTTGTCCATGTAGCCGCCAAGCGGGCTGAAATAGCCGGCCCCCAGCATCACTGCATTGGCGGCCGAGGCGGAATTCAGCAGCAGCGACGGCAGGTTCTGCGCCTGCTCGATCAGGCGTCGGCGCTGCTGCGCGTCATCGACGTACAGCGGCCGCAGCGTGTCTGACCCGTGCGGGCTGATCATGCTGTTTTTACCCGACTGTGTTCGCGCCGACGCTGCACCGCAGCGGCCAGCTGCGTGAGAATCGATTCGGTTTGCCGCGTATTGATGCAGGCGTCGGTAATGCTTTGCCCGTAAGTGGCGGCGACGCCGTCAACCACATTCTGGCGGCCGGCAACCAGATGGCTTTCGAGCATCACGCCGTTGATGCGGGTGTCGCCGCCGGCAATCTGTGCGGCGACGTCGGCGGCAACGTCGATCTGGTTGTCCGCGATCTTGCCGCTGTTGGCGTGGCTGAAATCAATCATCACCTGCGGCGGCAGCCCGACCGCCGTCAGTTTTTCACACATCAGGTCAACGTCGGCGGCCGTATAGTTTGGCTGTTTGCCGCCGCGCAGGATAACGTGGCAGTAGGGGTTGCCGGTTGTCGTATAGATAGCGGAATGGCCGCTGCGGGTCAGCGACAGAAAATGATGCGGCCTGGCCGCCGCCCGGACGCCGTCTACGGCGATATCGAGGTTGCCGTTGGTGCCGTTTTTCAGGCCCATCGGGCAGGACAGCCCCGACGTCAGCTCGCGGTGCACCTGGCTTTCGGTCGTACGCGCGCCGATGGCGCCCCAGGCAATCAGGTCGGCAACATATTGCGGCGTAATAATATCGAGGAATTCGGTGCCGGCGGGAACCCCGCTGTTGTTCAGGTCAAGCAGCAGTTGGCGGGCCAGCTTGAGCCCTTTGTTGAGGTTGAAGGTGTCATTCAGATCGGGATCGTTGATCAGCCCTTTCCAGCCCACCGTGGTGCGCGGTTTCTCAAAATAGACCCGCATGATCAGCAATAACTCGTCGCCAAACAGCCGCTGCCAGGATTGCAGATGGCCGGCGTATTCGAGCGCCGCCCGGGTATCATGGATCGAGCACGGGCCGCTGACGACGATCAAACGGTCGTCTTTGCGCTCCATGATGTCGTATACCGCCTGCCGGGTGCGCTCGGTATTGGCTTCGGCTGTGGCCGTGATTGGCAGCAGCTCGCTCAATTGTTCGGGGTTGATGACCTCTTGAATGCGTGCAATTCTGAGGTTTTCGGTTTTGGCTAAAGTCACGATGGGGCCCGGTTTGATCGATAGCACCGGATTGTAAGGCCAAGCGGGCCGCGTGTTAAGGGTATACTGACAATAGTATGGAATAATCGCGGTGATTTTTAACCGCCGGTTCTGGTTGGTGCTGAAGGTCGGCGACCGGGACGGCATGAAAAATTAAGGAGTGCATAAGCTCAGGAATATATGGTGCTCCTCAACCTGGGCGGAGAAGCCATGCAGATCCGGCGCATCGGCTACCGGATAAAGGGAGTTGCCGGGCCACCCGAAAGCACATTGTTGGCCAGTTAACGCACATGCCCGGCGACGAATGCAAAATTCACGCTTTGGCAGACCTACGGCACCGCCGCCTGCGCACCAACCCCCCAACCTCGGCAAACGGTCGCTGTCGGTACCGCTCAGATACTGGTGTGAGGCTCATAGATGCCCGTACCCCGGGTTTCCAGTATCGGGCGTATCATCCAAGGTTGACTTGCCAAGTCTACAATAGTGTAATGCCATTTCACATCTAACCATGCCGAAAGGGAAGGTCAGCCATGCCATATAGAATCGGGATAACCGCCAATTCAGGTGAAAGAAGCGACATCCGGTTCTCCGTACGGAATGACCAGAATCAAGCGTGCGACTGGGTTGGCGACCAAGTCTGTACGAACAACACTGCAAGCTGCCGACGCTGGAACAGGTGGACAAACGATGAGGATATGGCAGAGGGTGACCCTCTTCCCGGGGCATAACACCAATGACCTGTCCAAGAGAGGAAAAAATGAAACTGGATTGGAGCGGACCAAACGAGAAGCTGGGTAGCTATATCGCCGAGGAGTCAGAGAAGAGCCTCGAAGCTTATGCTCGCCAGCCAAAGCTGGTTGATGAGCATGCCAATCAGGAAGAAGACACGGCGCGCGGCGGTTATGCTCACCGCCAGCTATTCGAACTGGTTCAGAACAGCGCCGATGCGTTGTCCGGCACAGGTGGTGGGCGGATTGAGATTCGCCTGAGCAAAGATTGTCTGTACTGCGCTGACAATGGGGAGGCGATCGATCAGAAGGGCGTGAACGCACTTATGTTTGCGCACCTATCGCCTAAGCGGGAAACCAGCGAGATCGGAAGATTCGGCCTCGGTTTCAAGTCCGTCCTCGGTGTTACCGATAGCCCGGAGTTTTTCAGCCGCTCCGGTTCATTCCGCTTCGATCATGGTCGTTCACGCGAGCGTATAAGACAACATGTACCGAACGCCTGGCGCTGTCCGACGCTGCGTTTGCCCGACCCCATTGATCCTTGCGAGAGCCAGGCTAAGGACAACATTTTGTGTGAATTCATGGATTGGGCAACAAATATTGTACGGTTGCCACTTAAGTGCAACGTGCATGACGACCTTGTTCAGCAAATGCAAGGCTTCCCGCCGGAGTTTCTTCTGTTCGTTGAGCATGTCCGTCAGTTGACGCTCAAAGACGATTCGCCAACGCACCATCGAACTCTCATGCTGAAAGTCGTCGACGGTGAATATCGTCTCACTGATAACGATAAGATCAGCCAATGGAAGTTGTTCAAGCATACGCATAAATTGTCAGATAATGCTCGAGCCGACAAAAGGTCGCTCGACGACGGCGATGAAGTGCCAATTTGGTGGGCCGCGCCGCTCAACAGGCTGGCCGACGGCGCCTTCTGGGCGTTCTTCCCGACGAAGACCGCAAACCTCCTTGCTGGTATCCTGAATGCGCCATGGAAAACAAACGAAGATCGTCAGAACCTGCTGCCTGGGCCGTACAACGACGAACTGATTAAATCTGCGGTGGAGATGATCGCAGAAGCGTTGCCGCAACTTGCGACCGAAAATGACCCGGCAAGACATCTGGATGCACTGCCACGCAGACAGGAGGCAGGAGACTCTGAACACAGCGACCAACTCCGCACGGAACTCTTTTCAACTCTCCATGGGCGTGCAATTATCCCTGACCAAAATGGGAAGCTGTGCGCCTCCCGGGAAATCAAATATCCCCCGAAACTGACTACAGATAGCCAGATAGACCCGGCGCCATTCGATCGATGGGCGGCCTATCCGGGCCGCCCATCGGATTGGCTTCATCATAAGGCACTCACGCGTAAGCGACTTGCCACCATTGGCAGGCTTTATGACCCCCCGGATAAGTTACAGAATTGGGACCGAAAAACTGTGCCCAGCGCTTCCATCGCTGAGTGGCTGGAAGCGCTGATAGAGGGGGGACAGCGGCAAGGTGAGGCCATTATGTGTTCCAAGGCGGCAATTCAAACCGCCGCGTTCATCTCCTTTTATTGTAACATCATGGGAAGAAACGACGAGCTTGGTAAAATCGTTCTTACGGCCGATAACGCCTGGCAAACGCCGAATCCTGATCATCTCTTTCTACCCGATGAGTCGCTACATAATGGATACACCTTCAACCTGAAATCATACATCCACTCGGAGCTGGCGTCGGACAACGATACGCTTTCGGCGTTAAAGAAACTGGGACTAAAACCACCGTCACCGGAGAACAGCTTTAGGCGCGTTGCGAAGCATGTAGTGACCAGCAAGGAAACCCCAGTGCCTGACCTTCTGGAAAATCTATGGATACTGATCCGCGGATTTGAGGTAGAGACAGCGCTTACTCTCATTCGAGAATGTCAACTCTTGCCAGCTTATTCTGGCATGCCAACACATCTTCACATTCGCACGCGATCCGGAAACTGGCGACCTCTTCACTCCGTTCTGCTACCGGGCAGGATTGTGCCTGACGATGGGAGCCGGGACGGTGAGTCCACCGTGGACACGGATTTTCATGAACTCGATCTTGAACTATTGCGCAAGATTGGTGTGATAGATGCACCATGTGGTGAGCGAAATCTGTCCTTGGAGCTTTGGTTCCCGCAATTCTCCTATGATTGTTACGAGAAATTTCGTTGTCGACCTGACTTGGGCAACCACCGATCCAGTCATGTGAATTTCGTATCGCCCTGTAGCGCAGGCCCGCTAGAGGTGCTGAAGGTGCTCTCAGATGAAGGCAAGGCAATCTATACGGATGCTTTGCTATCTCTGGACGCGACGTATGAGCAGTGGACAATGCGGCACGCTATTGCGAACAAATATCCAGAAATGAGTTTTAAATCTCCGGTGGTTTGGATGTTGCGCAAATATGGGCAAGTTAAAACAATGGATGGCATTGTCCCATTTTCAAGTGCACTCGGGCCACAACCGAACCCGGCAACTCTCCATGCGTTGCTGGCACACCCGAATGCCGACAAGATACGGGCAACATTCGACTTGGCGGAACCGACACCGGAATTTATTGACGAAGAGGATCCGGAGCTTTTGATCGACATTTGGCCGGGATTGGAAAAGTATCTTCCGCCATACCGGAAAACATGTCAACTCATACGCTGTGGACAAATTCTTGTCGGCAACCACGCAAAGGGGTGCATTTCCCACTCTTCCGACATCTATCTCGCCAGTACAGGTGATGAACGCCAGGAATTGCGAATCATCTCGAACGAGCTGAAGATTTATCCGTCCCTGTTTCAGACATTGCGAAGCATCTCGAACGAGCTGAAGGTTGGTCCGAACGAGCCCCTGATTGATGAGATACTGGATCACGAGACACAACAGGAAATCAAGAATCGGCGCGCCATTGTAAAGCAATGCTCAACGGATGCAGAGCGTCTCCTGGCCGCGGTAGGCGAATCAAAATTACGTACTGCCATTCCGTCTTTGCTGATCGACATACTTAGCGACGAAGGCATTGAACTGACGGGCGTCAAAATCGCGGAGGCCGCAATCGCCACATACCACTCGGGTGCACTCAAGCAATATAAGTGGGCGTTGGGCTATTTGGACCCGCCGACACGGTGGGCCGGGTCAAAGCGGGCCGTCGATTTCGTCCAATCACTCGGGTTCTCCACTGAATGGGCGGGAGATCGAAATAGGAAACGTCCTCCTTTTCTGGAAGTTGAAGGCCCGTATTCGCTCCCGGAGCTCCACGATTATCAAAAGGCCATCGTCAACAAGGTGCGCAGCATGCTGCGTGGCGAGCCTGTAGGTAGTGTTGAGCGTCGCGGGATGATCAGCATACCAACCGGGTCGGGTAAAACGCGCGTCGCCGTGCAGGCGATCGTTGAAGCAATGTGCCACGATGGTTTCGATGGTGGCATCCTTTGGGTCGCGGACCGGGATGAATTGTGCGAACAGGCGGTCGAAGCATGGCGACAAGTATGGTCGAGCATTGGAGTGCATGCGAAACCACTGCGTATTTCCAGAATGTGGGCAGGGCAACCCGACCCGCGACCAATAAATAGCCTTCATGTCGTTGTTGCTACAATTCAGACACTCCACGCCAAACTTGGGAATCAACGCAAAGAGTATGCGTTTCTAGAGAATTTCCAAATCGTCGTTTTCGATGAAGCACATCGTTCGATCGCTCGCATTTTCACCTCTGTCATGCAGGAGATCGGCTTGACCCGTTTGCAAAGGGAAAACGAGCCGTTCCTGCTCGGTCTCACTGCAACACCTTACCGAGGCCATGACGAAAAGGAAACGAATTGGCTGGCTGGGCGTTACGGTAAAAACCGGCTTGATGCCGGAGCGTTTGCCAGCGATGATGCGGAATATGTAGTCCAGCATCTGCAAAAAATATCCGTGCTTGCACAGGCCGACCACGAGATCATTGAAGGCGGTGAGTTTTCTCTGAACCCGGAAGAATTGCAGGAAATGGAATCGGCGCCGTGGCTTCCCCAAAGTGTTGAAAGTCGAATCGCGGAAGATTCGGCGCGTACCAGGCGCATCATCAAAGCGTATGAAGCCCATATCGCCTCAGACTGGCCCACCCTCATATTCGCAACCTCGGTCGAACACGCACAGGCTGTAGCAGCACTCCTCAACACTCGCGGCATCGAATCAAGAGCCGTAAGCGGAACGACAGAACCCGCGACACGCCGAAGGGTGGTTGAGGAATTCAGATGCGGCGAGATCAGGGCGCTCGTGAACTATGGCGTATTCCGTGAGGGTTTCGATGCACCCAGAACTCGTGCCATCATCGTGGCTCGACCGGTGTACAGCCCGAATCTCTATTTCCAAATGATCGGCAGGGGCTTGAGGGGTGTGAAGAACGGTGGCAATAACCGATGTCTCATTCTCAATGTTCGGGACAATATCATAAACTTTCAGAAATCACTCGCTTTCTCGGATTTGGACTGGCTTTGGACTTGAGCTTGGTTCATCTATTTATTTTTCGAGGATATTCCTGTATATATGAATCGGCTTGTATGTCGGCAAGGCTGGCCGAGGCGAATTGCTCTATCTCGCAGCCATAAGAGGCATTTGTGGCGTGATTCCTGCGATGTGCGCATTAAATAGATTCTGAGTTTGACGGAATTGTACAAAACCATTAGAATATTCCCACCAGGCCGAGTTCCGGCTCCACCGAACCGATGGGCCGGGTCAAATCCAACCCAGTTAGATGACGAAAAAATTATGGCGGTTCAAAAATCACGAAAAACGCCCTCGAGGAGGGGTATGCGCCGGTCTCACGATGCGTTGTCGGCGCCGGCTTTGTCGATTGATCGGGTTACCGGGGAATTGCACCGGCGCCACTGCGTGACGGCGGATGGCTATTACCGCGGGGAAAAAGTGATCGCCGGCAAGTCCGCCGACTAATCGGGCTGTCGGCTAATCAAGGCCGCCTGAAAGCGCATTGCACCGTCCGCTGGCAGGGCCGGTTTAATCCATAGCAGCCGATGCCCACTCCATTTGCTTTCGGCTCCGGGCCGGTGTGCGGATTCGCCGTCGTGCTTTGTGTGGGGCTATTGACTTCACTGTTTTCGGCGATAACGGTATCGCGCGGACGGGTGGATTTAATTTATTTCCGTCGCCGCACGCGGCCGGCGGCGATTTCCATCGGGTAGTACAATAAACGCAAAGATATGTCAATTCCGACTCTCAGCCACATTACGCTTGGCACCAACGACCCGATTCGGGCGGCGGTTTTTTATGATTCTGTCATGGGAATTCTCGGCTGGAATCGCCTGCCGAAGTTGCCCGGCAAACCGCTCGCCTACGAAAAAAAAGACGGCGAAATGCCTATTATCTTTATCACCCAGCCCCTTGACGGCCGCCCCGCAACCTGGGGAAACGGCACGCATGTGGCGTTCATCGCCGAAACGCGAAAGCAAGTGGACGAATTCCACGCTACCGCCCTGCAGTGCAACGGCAGCGACGAAGGCGCGCCCGGACTTCGCCCGCATTACGGCGACAATTATTACGCCGCCTATGTCCGCGATCCCGACGGCAACAAATTGCAGGCGGTCTGCTACGCTAGCGCATAGGCGATGCGATTTTTCAATCTCAAAAAAACCATTCCGCTGATGAAATATCGGCGGTTTACCGGAGCGGCGTCGGCGATTTTTCTGACGGCAGGCCTGATTTCGCTGGTGCTGCGCGGACTCAATTCAGGGCCGATGCCCGCTCCGGGTGCGCGGACAATCCAACACCATGACGACCTTGGCAATTGATGCGATGAGCGGCGACCTGGGCCTGGTTGCGACCCTGCCTGCGGCCAAGGCGGTGCTGCAAAAATACCCGGATGTCACGCTGCTGCTGGTCGGTCGGCAGGGGGAAATAGAAAACGGGCTGAAGCAGCACGATTTGTCGTCCGGCGTCAATTTGCAGATTCGACATGCGCAGGAGGTAGTCGGGATGCAGGATTCGCCGCTGTTTGCATTGCGCAAGAAAAAAAACTCATCCATGCGGCTGGCGATCGACCTGGTCAAGACGGGCGAGGCCGACGCCTGTGTCAGCTCCGGCAATACCGCCACGCTGCTGGCAACCGCGCGGTTTGTGCTCAAGACCATTCCGGGCATCAAACGGCCGGCGATATGCGCGCCGCTGCCGCGCCTGCAAGGGCATACCCGCATGCTGGATCTGGGCGCCAACATTGACACTCAGGCCAATATCCTGTTTCAGTTCGGGGTCATGGGCGCGCTGTTGATCCAATGCCTGGAGGGGCGGATGCGTCCGTCCGTCGGGCTGCTGAATATTGGCACCGAGGATCTCAAAGGCAATGACACGATCAAAGACGCGGCCAAATTGTTCCGCCAAAGCGACCTGAACTATGTCGGTTTCGTTGAGGCCAACGAGATTTATCTCGGCCAGGTGGATTTGATCGTATGCGATGGGTTTGTCGGCAACGTGGCGCTGAAAACCAGTGAAGGCGTGGTGCAAATGGTGATGCAATTCATGCAGCAGGAATTTAACAAAAACCCGCTGCGCAAAGGCGTCGGCCTGCTTGCCCGGCCGGTTTTGCATTCGATCCGCAGCCGCTTCGACCACCGAAAATATAACGGCGCCAGCCTGCTGGGCCTGAAAGGCACGGTGGTCAAGTCGCATGGCAGTGCGGATGCCCTGGGTTTCAGGCATGCGATCGAAGTGGCGATAGACGAATCCAGAAGTGAGCTGGTGAGTAAAATCGAGGCGGCGCTGTCGGTTGCCTTTGAGCGCGAGTGTCCGGCCTCATGATGCGCCCGCCATCCACCGCCGCGGGCGCCGTTTGAGTATGGACTGGCGGCTGACCGATCGGGTTTGCCTGGTAACCGGTGCCAGCCGCGGCATTGGCAAGGCGATCGCGCTGGCGCTGGGGCGGCAGGGGGCGATTGTGATTGGCACCGCAACCAGCGATAGCGGCGCCGAGCTGATCGGCGATTATCTGCGGGCCAATGAAATACAAGGCGTCGGCCTGCGGCTGGACGTCACGCTCGACGATTCCGTCAGCGCGGTGCTGGCGGCGATTGACCGCCAATACGGGTCGCCGGAGGTGCTGGTCAACAATGCCGGCATTGTGCGCGACGGTTTGTTGATGCGGATGCAGGAACACGATTGGGATGCGATCATGGATACCAACTTGAAATCGGTATTTCGCCTGAGCAAAGCCTGCCTGCGCGGCATGCTCAAGGCGCGCTGCGGGCGGATTATCAGTATCGCTTCGGTGGTCGGCGTGATGGGCAATCCCGGGCAGTCCAATTATGCCGCCGCCAAAGCCGGCCTGATCGGCTTCTCCAAGTCATTGGCGCGGGAAGTCGCGTCGCGCAACATTACCGTCAATGTTATCGCCCCCGGCTTCATTGCCACCGATATGACCGCGGATATGGATAGCGACCATAAGCAGCAATTGATGCAGCAAATTCCGCTGCGCCGCCTGGGGACGCCGGAAGATGTCGCGTCGTCGGCGGTATTTCTGGCCTCGCCAATGGCCGATTATGTCACCGGCGCCACGCTGCACGTCAACGGCGGCATGTTGATGGTATAGGCCGAATCCGGCCGTCGCGTGGCGGCGGGCGGCTTGCGCCGCGGCGTTTGGGGCGATAAAAATCGATGCGCAGGCCGGGCGGGCGAACAAGGATGATGAATTGACAATGGACTTGCGCGCATCGATTGTTTACCATCCGGCTTGTCCGATTGACCGGCGGTTTGGGGGTCGGGCCTGCCGTGCGGTTCGAGGTGGTTGTGGCGCGGGTAAAAAGCGGTCGTTAGCGGCCAATCCGGCGGCATGGTTCTTTTTTTTATTATCTGGAGGCGATAAATTGACATGAGCAGCATTGAAGAACGTATGAAAAAGGTGATTGTAGAGCAGCTTGGGGTAACCGAAGAGCAGGTTGCTCCCGAGGCTTTTCTGGTTGATGATCTGGGGGCCGATTCACTCGATACGGTGGAGCTCGTTATGGCGCTCGAAGAGGAATTTGACCTTGAAATTCCGGATGAAAAAGCCGAGTCGATGCTCAAAGTGAAAGATGTCATGGCCTATATCGAAGCCAATACATCCGCGTGAGCGGTGATTGGCCGGCAACGGTGCGCCATCCCGGTGTAATCGCCCGGCTGTTGCCGGCAGCGCACCGATTGGCTGCACCGGCAGCCGACCTGCGTTATTGCGCCGCGTGGCCGGGTTCGATGCGCTATCCGCAAGGGCGTGCAGACACGGTATAGGCGGCCGCGATGAGCCGCACACAACAGGCTGACGGTGCCCGGAGCGATGCGTAAAAGGCGGGTCGTGGTCACCGGTATGGGTGCGTTGACGCCGGTAGGCATTGGCGTCAAGGCGAGCTGGCAGGCCATGCTGGCGGGCACGAGCGGGATTGCGGCCATTTCCCATTTCGATGCCACTCGAGCACCCTGCTCGATTGCCGGTCAGGTGGACGATTTCGATGTGAACGCCTGGCTTCCGCCGAAAGAGGCCAAAAAAATGACCCGTTTTATCCAGCTGGGCATGGCGGCGGGGATCGAAGCGTTCCGCGACTCGGGGCTGGAAGTAACGGCGGCGAATGCGACCCGCATCGGCGTCAATATCGGCTCCGGTATTGGCGGCATCGGTAAAATCGAAGACACCACGCTGGCCTTGTATGCCAAAGACACCCCGCGGGTTTCGCCGTTCTATATTCCGATGACGATCACCAATATGGTGTCGGGCAATCTCTCGATCATGCTGGGCTTGAAAGGCCCCAATTTGTGCGTCGTAACGGCGTGCAGTACCGGCACCCATGCCATTGGCGACGCCGGTCGGCTGATCGAATACGGCGATGTCGACGTCATGGTGGCCGGCGGAGCGGAAGCCTCTATTTCACCTACCGCGCTGTTCGGGTTCAGCTCGGCGCGCGCGCTGAGCTGCCGCAATGACGACCCGCAGGCGGCCAGCCGGCCCTGGGACCGCGCACGCGACGGGTTTGTCATCGGCGAAGGCGCCGGCGTGATGGTGCTGGAGGAATACGAGCACGCCAGAGCCAGAGGCGCGCGGATATACGCCGAATTGGGCGGCTTTGGCATGAGCAGCGACGCCTACCACATTACCAGCCCGTCACCGGGCGGTGAGGGCGCGGCGCGGTGCATGAACATGGCGCTGCAAAATGCGGCGTTGCATCCGCAGGACGTGCAATATTTGAATGCCCACGGCACCTCGACGTCGCAAGGCGACATTGCCGAAACCCTAGCGGTGAAGCTGAGTTTTGGCGCGCATGCAAAAAAACTCGCGATCAGTTCGAATAAATCCATGATCGGCCACCTGCTCGGCGCAGCGGGAGGGGTCGAAGCGGTGATAACGGCGATGTCGATCTACGAGCAGGCGGTGCCGCCAACCATCAATCTGCACGATCAGGACCCGCAATGCGACCTCGACTACGTGCCGGGCGAGGCGCGCCAAATGCGAATCGAGTCGGCGCTGAGCAACTCTTTCGGCTTTGGCGGCACCAATGGCACGCTGGTGTTCAAGCGCGTCTGAAGCCCGCCGTATGAGCCGGCGGGCCGGTTAATATCCCGGTGCTCGGCTGGCCGCAAAAGCGCGCTGTGCAAGGCCTGCTGCTGGTCGGCGGGCTGGCGCTGCTGCTGGGCGGCCTTGGCCTCTGGCATCTGGCCGCTGCACTGCACCGCCCGCTGGAATTCGGCGAGCACAGCTATGTGATCGAAAAAGGCACGACCCTGAGCGCAATCGTCGATGACCTGATGGCGCGCAAAATTCTCGACAACCCCTACAGTCTAAAACTGCTGGCCTACAAAGATCAGCTGGGACGCAAAATCAAGGCCGGCGAGTACCGCTTCCCCGCCGGCATCGAGCCGGCACAGTTTCTGCAACAGATTACCAGCGGCGAAGGGCAGGTCAACACCCGGCTGACGATTATCGAAGGCTGGACGTTCAAGCAAATGCGGCAGAAAATTGCCGCTCAGGATGATCTGCGGCAGGTGGTGCGCGCGCTGACCGACGACCAGCTGATGCGCAAGCTGGGCCATCCGGGATTGCATCCCGAGGGGCAGTTTTATCCCGACACCTACCACTACCACGCCGGCGAAACCGACTTTTTTCTGTATCGCAAGGCGTTCGAGCGGATGCAGCACAAACTGCGTCAGGCATGGCAGCAGCGGGCCGATGGGATTCAATTGCAGTCCGCTTACGAAGCGTTGATCCTGGCCTCGATTATCGAGAAGGAAACCCAAAATGCCGAAGAGCGGGCGTTGGTGTCGGGCGTGTTCGATAATCGGCTGCGCATCGGCATGCGCCTGCAAACCGACCCGACCGTGATCTACGGCATCGGCGACGCCTACAACGGCAACATTCAGCGCAAGCACCTCAAGCAGGCGACCCCGTACAACACCTATCACATTCCGCGCCTGCCGCCGACCCCGATCAGCCTGCCGGGGGATGGCGCACTGCTGGCCGCCGTGCGGCCGGCAAAGACCGACGCCTATTTCTTTTCCGCCCGCGGCGGCGGGCGGCACGTGTTTTCACGTACACTGGATGAGCACAATCGCGCGGTGCGTAAATACCTGCTCGGCCAGGGCGCGCAATAATGTCCTCCGAGCGGGTGCAGCGCGGCGCGTTTATTACCGTTGAAGGCGGCGACGGCGCCGGCAAAACCACGCATATTGCGCTGATTGGCGATTACCTGCGCAAGTACGATGTGCCGGTCGTGTGCACGCGCGAGCCCGGCGGCACCGAGCTGGGCGAGGAACTGCGCCGCCTGCTGCTGCGGGATGATTTGCAGCTTGCCGACCAGACCGAGCTGATGCTGATGTTCACCGCCCGAATGCAGCACCTCGAAACGGTGATTCGCCCCGCCCTGCAGCGCCAGCAGTGGGTATTGTGCGATCGCTTTACCGACGCCACCTACGCCTATCAAGGCGGCGGACGCGGCATCGACCGGCGGCGCATTGCGCTGCTTGAAAACTGGGTGCAGGGTGATTTGCGCCCGGACCTGACCCTGCTGCTGGATGTGCCGGTTGACGTCGGCGCGCTTCGAGTCGGTCGGCGCACATCGACCCTCGACCGATTTGAACGGCAGTCCGCGGAGTTCAAACAGGCCGTTCGCGCGGCCTATCTGGAATTGGCGAGCCGACAGCCGAACCGGGTCAAGGTGATAGCCGCCAACCGGGAGTTGCCACTGGTGCAGCGGGACATTGTGCGGGTGATTGCGGCGTTTTGCCGGCACTTCTGCGGCGCTGCTGAGGAATGATTTATCCCTGGCTCGAACCGGCCTGGCGGCGGCTGACCGAGCGCCCGCAAGCGCAGCATCACGCCTTGCTCTGCTGCGGCAGTGCGGGCATCGGCAAGCTGGCGTTCGCCGAGGCGCTGGTTCAGTTTGTCCTGTGCTCCGACAAAGCGGCGCGCGCGCCGACGCAGGCCTGTGGCAATTGCCGCAATTGCCGTCTGCTGCGTGCCGGCACCCACCCCGACCTGCACGTACTGACCGCCGCGTCGGCGGTCGACGGCGGGCTGCTGGCCGCCTACAGCAGCCGCTACGAGGAGGCGACCGCACGCCCGAAGCGCACGCAGCCGTCCAGCGTGATTTCGATCGATCAGGTGCGGCTGTTGATTCGGCGCTTTGCCACCCGCCCCTACCTGGCGGCGACTAAAATTGCGCTGATTGCGCCGGCCGATTGCCTGAATATCAATGCCGCCAATGCGCTGTTGAAATTGCTCGAAGAACCGCCCGGTCAATCGCTGCTGCTATTGGTCAGCGCCGAGCCGGTGCGGCTGCCGGCGACCATTCGCAGCCGCTGCCTGCGGGTCGAATTACCGGCGCCGGAGCGCGCCGAGTCGATTCGCTGGCTGACCGGCCACCTGCCACCGCCGCGCGCCGAGTTGCTGGCCGATTTGTCCGCCGACGGGCCGCTGCGGCTGCTGGCGCTGGAGCAGCAGGGCTTTGTGGATGCGCACCGCACGCTGCTTGACGGCATTGCGCTGCTGGCCGCCCGGCGTAGCGACGGCGTGGCGCTGGCCGCCCGGCTGGCGCAGTGGGATTTTACGCATCTGCTGTATTGTCTACAGCGGTTTGCGCTGGACGCGATAAAATGGCACAGCGGCGCCGGCGCGCCCGTGTGGCAGGACAAAATTGCGCTGCAAACAAGCCGTTTCTCGCCGTCAGGGTGGTTTTTTTTATACCACCGTATCGGCTTCTATCGCACCGCGGCGGGCGAATCAATCAATCGGCAACTGGCGCTTGAAGACCTGCTGCTGCTGTTGCAGCGGTTGCTGTAGCGGCCGGCATCGGTGTTGGCCGGTTGGTGATGCGGCGCGCGGCGGATTCCTGATTTTTTTTTGTTATAATCACGCTTATGAGCAAGACTCCCACAGTTGTATCCATTCTCAACCTCAAGGGTGGCGTTGGCAAAACCACCGTTACCGCACTACTTGCGCGTTTTGCGGCAAAAAAGGGCCTGGACGTGCTGGCGGTGGATATGGATCCGCAGGCGAATTTGAGTCAGGCGCTGATGACCGAACAAGACTACACGCGATTCATGGATAAGAAAGAACCCTCCATTGTGGAATTGTTTAACGGTTTTGCGCCGGCTACTAAAAACAAGCCTGGCCCCAGTCCATTGCAGCCGTCGAATGTGCTTAAAACAGTAGATTTTGGAGGGAAAGGAAAATTGGAGGTTGTGCCGTCACGATTTGATTTCTCGGATAATCTTATCGGCTCCATAAATAATGTGGATGAAAGAGTGTTGGCAAAATTTATTGCCAGGCATATGCAAGGTAAGGATTTAATATTGATTGATTGTGCGCCGACGGAGTCAATTTTAACTCGAACAGCGTATCACGCTTCTCGTTATGTTTTAATTCCGGTTAAAACGGAGTTTTTTTCAACGATTGGCTTCCCGTTAATGAAAAAGTCGCTGACAAGTTTTCGCCAAAATAATCGCGGATATACAATAGATATATGCGGAGTGATTATCCATACAACCAAAACGAGTGGATCACTTCCGTCGAAGGATGGTAGAGATTCAGAGGAGGATATACTTGAACAAGCAAAAAAATATGGGTGGACTGTTTTTAAGAATAAAATGTATCACTCTGACAGCTACCCAAGATTAGCGAAGAGCCCATATGCCAGCTATCCGGGAAATACCGAGCAAGAATGGCCGCCTCTGGCGAGAGAAATTCTTAAAAAAATTGGCTTCTGAAAACAAGCGAACGAGCAATGAAACAAGCGCCATTGCAAAAATCCTTGCGCGATCTGGTCAGCGGTTTTGGCTACGAAAATGTGCGCAAAGCGCTGCGCGGAATGCAGCCGGAAAAAGCAGCCGCGTTGAATCGGCACCCGAAAACTGGCCGTGCCACTGCCGATGCATCTTCAACCAAACCCGGCAAAAAAAGAACAAAACCGAACGCGCTCGCTATCGTGAAATCTTTCGACCTCACTAATGATGAAAAAAACAAACTGCTGTTTATCCTGGCGGAAAAATACGAGGCCAAAGAATTTATGCCCGGCGTCAACCATGTGCGGGGGTTTTTGCACGGTACGGAAATAGACGTTGCGCGGATAAAATCGCGGCAGCAGGTCACCGCCACTGTGTTCAAACAGTTGGCCGATTTGGATACGGATAAACTGCAAGAAATATTGGATCGCGGGCTGTATGGGCCGACCAAAAGACTGGCGACATTTGCAAAAGCGATAGAAGGTTTTAATCGGCCGGATCGCTCCCCCTGAAGCCGAATGAATTTGCCACTGCACACCTCGGTCACACCGCACCACGCCTCAATGGCGCCGCGGCGTTTTGTTACCGCCGCCGGCCTGTTTGACGGCCACGATGCGGCCATCAATATCATCCGGCGCGTGCTGCAAGCCCACGGCGTGGAAGTGGTGCATCTGGGCCACAACCGCTCGGTGGCCGAGATCGTCGCCGCCGCGCTGCAAGAGGATGTGCACGCGATCGCCGTCAGCTCCTATCAGGGCGGGCACGTCGAATACCTGCAATACCTGCTCGAGCGGCTGCGGCAACAGGGCGGCGAGGAGATTCGGGTTTTCGCCGGCGGTGGCGGGGTGATTATCCCGCAGGAGATCGCATTGCTCGAGGCCGCCGGCATCACGCGGGTGTATTCACCGCAGGACGGTCAGCAGCTCGGCCTCGACGGCATGATCGAAGACATGCTGATGCGCTGTCAGTTCGAGCCGTCGGCACACGCGCCGGATTCATTGCAGCCGCTTCAACAGGGCGACCGGCGGGCGTTGTCGCATCTGTTGAGTGCGCTGGAAAATGCGCGCGGCGATGCCGGGCTGCCGGCGCAGTTGCGGCGCGCTGCCGAGCAGGTTGACGCGGTGCCGGTATTGGGTATAACGGGCACCGGCGGGGCCGGCAAATCGTCGCTGACCGATGAGCTGATCCGGCGTTTTCGCATTGGTCAGGCGGATGCGCTCAAGCTCGCCGTGATTGCCGTTGACCCGTCGCGGCGCAAAACCGGCGGCGCGCTGCTGGGCGATCGCATTCGGATGAATGCGATTGACCACGACAATATTTTTATGCGCTCGGTCGCCACCCGGCGGGCGAATACCGAATTGCCCGCCTGCATCGCGCCGATGATCGACGCCTGCAAGCTGTCGGGGTTTGACCTGGTGATTGTCGAAACCCCGGGCATTGGACAGGGCGGCGCCGGCATCGCCGAGCTGGCGGACGCGTCTTTGTATGTGATGACGCCGGAGTTCGGCGCGCCAAGCCAACTGGAGAAAATCGACATGCTGGATTTTGCCGATTTTGTCGCGATCAATAAATTTGACCGCAGCGGGGCGCAGGATGCGTATCGGGACGTGTGCAAACAGGTGCAGCGCAATCGTCAGGCGTTCGATCAGCCGCCCGAGCAGATGCCGGTATTTGGCAGCATTGCCGCGCAATTCAACGACCCCGGTGTGACCGCGCTGTACCACGCGCTGCTGGCGTTTTTGCAGCATAAAGGGCTGCCGGCTCACCCGGATGCACTGCCGCCGACCGGCATTCGCTGCACCGCCGACGCGCATCGCCTGATTCCGGGCGAGCGGATTCGTTATCTGGCCGAGATCGCGCAAACCGTGCGTGCATACCGTACGCATACCGCCGAGCAGGCCGAGCAGGCGCGCCAAAAGCAGCAGTTGTCGGCCGCCCGGGCGATGCTGTTGGACGAAGCGCCGGGCGCCGATGCGTCGCAGTGCGCCGACCTCGATCGCCTGATCGCACAGCGCGATGTCCAACTCGACCACGAAAGCAAAGCGCTGCTGCAAACCTGGCCGCAGTTGCAGGCCGACTATGGCGCCGCACAGCACACCACGGTCATCCGTGGGCGCGAGGTGGTCACCGAGCTCAGCGTCACCACGCTGTCCGGCAGCCGCATCCCCAAAGTCGCGGTGCCGCAATTCACCGACCACGGCGAAATTTTGCGCTGGAGAAAGCAGGAAAATCTGCCGGGCCATTTCCCCTATACCGCCGGCTGCTTCCCGTTCAAGCGCGAACACGAAGACCCGACGCGGATGTTTGCCGGTGAGGGCGATGCGTTCAAGACCAACCGGCGGTTCAAACACCTGTGCGAGCACACCGAGGCAAAACGCCTGTCCACCGCGTTCGATTCGGTGACCTTGTACGGCTGCGACCCGCAGCAGCGGCCGGACATCTATGGCAAGGTCGGCAATTCCGGCGTGTCTATCGCCACGCTGGACGACATGCAGGCGTTGTACGACGGCTTCGATTTGTCCGACCCGCTGACCTCGGTCTCGATGACAATCAACGGCCCGGCGCCGATTATTCTGGCGATGTTTTTCAACACCGCAATCGAGCAGAAGCTGGCGGCGTTTGAGCGCAGTGAAGGCCGCCCGCCCACCGCCGAGCAGGCGGCCGACCTGCGCGCGCAAACGCTGCGTAGCGTGCGCGGCACGATACAGGCCGATATTCTGAAAGAAGATCAGGGGCAAAACACCTGCATTTTCTCCACCGAGTTTGCGCTCAAGCTGATGGGCGATATGCAGGCCTGTTTTATTCAGCAGAACATCCGCAATTTCTATTCGGTCTCGATCTCCGGCTACCACATTGCCGAGGCCGGCGCCAACCCGATATCGCAGCTCGCGTTCACGCTGTCCAACGCTTTCACCTACGTCGAAAGCTACCGCGCGCGCGGCATGGCTATCGATGACTTCGCGCCCAACCTGTCGTTCTTTTTCAGCAACGGCATGGACCCGGAATACACCGTGATTGGCCGCGTGGCCCGCCGCATCTGGGCGGTGGCGATGCGCGACCGCTACGGCGCCAATGCGCGCTCGCAGCAGCTCAAATACCATATCCAGACCTCCGGCCGCTCGCTGCACGCCGAGGAGATCGATTTCAACGACATCCGCACCACGCTGCAATCGCTGATTGCGATTTATGACAACTGCAACAGCCTGCACACCAACGCTTTCGACGAGGCGGTGACCACGCCGACCGCCGAATCGGTGCGCCGGGCGCTGGCGATTCAATTGATTATCAACCACGAGTGGGGCCCGGCGATCACGCAGAACAGCCATCAGGGCAGCTTCATTGTCGAGCAGTTGACCGATTTGGTCGAACAGGCGGTGCTGGCTGAGTTCGAGCGGCTGTCGGCCCGCGGCGGGGTGATCGGGGCGATGGAAACCGGCTATCAGCGCGGCCGGATTCAGGACGAATCGATGCACTATGAACGCAAAAAACACGACGGCAGTCTGCGCATTATTGGCGTCAATACGTTTCTCAACCCGGATGGACGGGCCGCCCCGGCGGTGCAGCCGGTGCGCTCGAGCGAGCAGGAAAAGCAGAGCCAGATTCGCCGCCTGCACGACTTTCAGCAGCGCCACCGAGCGCAGGCCGCCGCATCGCTGGCGCGCTTGCAGCAGACCGCCCTGGCCGGTGAAAATGTCTTTGCCGAGCTGCTCGACACCGTCCGGCATTGCTCACTCGGGCAGATTGTCGATGCGCTGTACCGCGTCGGCGGGCAGTACCGGCGGCATACGTAGCCGGGCGTGTACGCCGCCGTTTTGCGTGTGCAGATACCTGTTGACAAGTCGGCCTTGATGCATGACAATCAAACACAGTTGGAAATAATTTAGCCCGATGTATGCCGGGCAGCGATAGATCCCGTTATCGCATGGGTGCGCAGGATGCGCATGAATGCCAATTGGAAAAAATTGGCCTGCTGTTACCAAGGATGGTAAGACTATGTCAAAACTTCACTCCCTCGCCCGGCTGTTTGTCCTGGTGTCTTGTCTTGGTGTTGGCCTGAATCTGGGGCTCAATCCGGATGATGCGCATGCGCAAACCGTGCCGCCGCCCCCGAATGGCCCCGCAAGTGGTTCGGCAGTAACCATCGACAGGAGCCAATTCGGCGCCTTTATAGTGCGCTGGGAAACCAATCCGGGCGCATTTGCGCTTAGCCAGATTGGTACTCAACTGCGATATATCCGGATAGGTGTCGGCATTACTGACCCCGGAACGGTCGTGGACGAGACCTTGCCGGGGACAGTAGAGCGGTACATTATAGCCAACATACCCCCCGGTGGCGTCTACCAGATTGAGGCTCGCCATACCGCGACTGCCATTATGGCGGGTGATGGTACTACTGCTGCAACCGTAAGCGATTGGATACTGTTGGGCGTCTCTCCGTTATCGCCTTTGCCGACCTTCCGCTTCGTCAACACCGGCGGGGAGACTTTTTCGACGCCTGAGAATGCGGCGCCGTCTTCCCTTTTAGGCCCCCCCCTGTCAGCCAGGATCGAGGGGTTGTTTGGGGGATACGTCCCGGGCGAACTGGTCTATAGCCTGGACCCGGCGCATGACGATATTGCCATCGACCCCGCCACCGGCCAGCTGCACATTGGCGATTCGCCCACACTCGACCATGAAAGCGAGCCGGAAATACAACTCACCGCGGTCGCCCGCGTGGTGATTGCCAACCGTGATTTTCTGGCTACCCGGAATATTCTCGGTACGGTCACGGATATTGCGGAACCCCCCCGCCCGCCGGCGCCGCCGGGCTTCTTCATCGACTCACCGACCAGTGTGATAGTCAGTTGGCTCGAACCGGAAAACACCGATCGCCCGCCGATAAGTCGCTACGACGTGCAGCTGCGCGTTAGCGGAACTCCTGAGAACGCCCTGGTCAGCACCAACGGCCAACAGAGGAGCCAGCGATTCGCCGACCTTTCCTCCGTCAATGTGCGCGCCGGCGCTATAAATGTCCAGGTGCGGGCACGTAATGATGAAGGCATCGGCTCATTCTCGGGCGTAACGGCGATCGTAAACAGCCTGCCGACCTTTGCGGCCGTGGCCCCCATCCCGGTGCCCGAAACCGTGCCTGTCGGCACCAATATCGGTGCTCCGATCGTCGCCACCGACACCGACAACGGCCGGTTGAGCTACACGGTGCAGGGCCCCGAAGTGCGCAATTTTGCGATCGATAGCGAAAGCGGTCAGTTGCGTACCCGGGCGCTGCTGGATTATGAAACGCAGACCATCCATATCGTGACGGTGTCAGTCGATGACGATCAAACCGGCACGGATACCGTGATGTTCGACGTCAATGTCGCGAATGAAATTGAGCCGCCGTCGGCGCCGTCGGCGCCGACGGTGACCGCCGGTAGTTCGGATCGCCTGTCGATAGCGTGGGTTGAGCCGACCAACACCGGTCCGCCGATTACCGACTACGACGTGCAATATCGGCTGAGCAGCGCTGGTGCCTATAGCAATTTGCCGCACGCCGGTATCGCCACCGCCGCCACGGTTACCGGGCTGACGCCGAATAGCGCCTATCAGTTCCGCGTACGCGCCGGCAATGCGGATGGCGACGGAGCGTGGTCGCCGGCGGCGATGTTTAACACGCCGCAGCTGACCTCGGCGCGCATTGAGGTGGCGGAAAGAGTCGCTTTGGGAAATGTGGGCGCCCCGCTGGATGCGGTGGGCTTTCCGCCCGGGCAGCAGATATGGAGCATCCTCAGCGGCGACCCGGATAGCGTGTTTGCAATTGACCTCGGCACCGGCCAACTGCGGAATGTGCGCGAGCTGGACTTCGAAAGTGGTACGCAGACCTATATGCTGGAGATACAGTTGGCGGTGGGCAACCTCATTGATACGGCCATAGCGACCATCAACGTCGGTGATGAACCCGAGCCGCCGGGGGTGCCGGCGGCACCGACCCTGATTGATGTTCTATCAACCAGCCTGACTATCCGCTGGGAGGCGCCGCCCAGCGCCGGCTCGTCGATCACCGACTATGACGTGCAGTATCAAGACGTCAGCAATGGCAACCTGATCGATGTCCCCCATACCGGCACTGCCACCAGCGTCTTGATCACCGGGCTGATGTCCAACAGTGTGTATCTTATCCGCGTGCGTGCCACCAATGCGGACAGCACCGGGGACTATTCGGAGGCACTTTCGGTCAGCACCACGCAACTGGATTCACAGGTCTTTGCTATCCCCGAAACGGCGGTATCGGTGGATATTGGCATGCTGACTGCATCGGGTTTCCCGACGGATGTTTTCCAGGTATGGAGCATCGTGTCCGGGAATACCAACAATGCGTTTAGCATGAACCCGGCCACCGGCGAGCTGACCGCGAGGTCGCTGGATTTCGAGGGCACGCGGAGCTACACGCTGGAGATAAAGCTGGTGGCCGGGCCGGCCAAAGGTACGGCTACGGCCACCGTCAATGTGACCAATGTGATTGAGCTGCCGGCGGCGCCGACGCTGACCGTGACCGGCTTCCGGTCAACCAGTCTGGCTGTCGAGTGGCAGCCGCCGGAGAATACCGGCCCGCCGATCATCGGCTATGAGGTCCGCTATCGGGAACAAAACACGCTCCCCCCCTTATCAGTCCCGTACCTGGAATGGCCGCATGACGGCACGACTACCAGCACGACCATCACCGGCTTGACACCGCAATACGAGGTTGAAGTTCAGGTGCGTGCCGTCAACGACGAGGGGGCCGGAGAGTGGTCATCCGCGCTCCGTATTCAGGCGCCACTGCTACCCAGCGGGCGGCTCGTGATTGTGCCGGAAAACGCACCGGTCGGTACGCTGGCCACCCTGCCGCCGGTTGCAATCGGCATCCCGCAGCAGGACCGGCAGTGGCGTATTGTCGATGGCAACGTCGGTGGTGTATTCAATATTGACCCGCAGAGCGGCAATATAACCGTAGCTGCGATGACGCTGGACTTTGAAAACAAAGCGCAATATAACCTGACGTTGCAGCTTCAGGCCGGTGTGATCAGTGATACGGCAAGCCAACTCATCCTCATTCTGGATGTGGATGAGCCACCGGCAGCGCCGGATGTGCCAACCCTGTTAGAGGATGGGCTCACCACGTTGGAGATTACCTGGCTTGCGCCAACCAACACCGGCCCGCCGATTACCGACTATGACGTGGAGTACCGGGTGGCTGCGGACGCGGGGGCCTGGACGACTTTCGAGCACACCGGCACTGCCACCAGCACGACCATCACCGGCTTGCAGTCGATTACCGGCTACCAGTTTCGGGTGCGTGCCAGCAACGACGAAGGCACGGGTGCATGGTCGGCATTCGGCACCGAAGACACAGAAGCCGTTCGCGCACCGAAATTTCCGTTGCCGGTTGTCCGGATTGCTGTGCCCGAAAACACGCCCATCGGCGGCACGGTTGGTACGCCCATCGCGGCCACCGACCCGGATGGAACCACGCCGATCTATAGTCTGGATACAAAAGACGGCGCCAATTTTTCGATCGACTCCGACGGCCAATTGCGCATTGACCTGATTTTGGACTTTGAAAATCCAACCGGTTACGTCGTTGTTGTAACGGCGAGCGACAGTGACGGTCTGGGCGGCAAGGACAAAGCGTCGGTCATCGTTACCGTTGCCGACGTGGCCGAGCCGCCGGATGCACCGGCCGCGCCGACGGTGACCGCGGTCTCGGCGACCGACCCGACCGGCCTGACGGTCAGCTGGACGGCACCGAACAATGCCGGCCCATCGAGCCGCACCGCCATTACCGACTACGATGTGCGCTACCGGTTGCAAAGCAGCACCGGCCCCTTCACCGATTTGCCGGATGACACAGCCGGCACGGCGACCATGGCGTCCGTCACCGGCCTGTCGCCGGGCACCGCCTATCAAGTCCAGGTGCGCGCCGGCAACGACGAGGGTGACAGCGCGTGGTCGCCTTCGGGCAGCGGCAGCACCGCGGCGAATCAGCCGCCGCGGTTCAATGATGCCCCCGGCCCGGTTGCCCGGGCCGTGAACGAAAACAACGTTGTGTCCACCCGCCTCGGCGCCCCGATTGCAGCCACCGACGCGAACGGCGATCCGATCACCTATCGTCTGGAAGGCGCCAACGCGAGTGATTTTCGCATTGATGTCGCCGGTCAGGTAAGTGCGGCCATCGTCGTCGATCACGAGATGGAACCCCGCTACGAGCTGATGGTCGTGGCCGGCGATGACCGGGGCGACAGTGCCCGAATTGACCTGACCATTACGGTCAACGATTTGAACGAGCCGCCGGATGCGCCGGCCGCGCCGACGGTGGTCGCGCCCTCGGCGGTCGCCTCGACCAGCCTGACGGTCAGCTGGACGGCGCCAAACAATACCGGCCCATCGAGCCGCACCGCCATTACCGACTACGATGTGCGCTACCGGGAGGGCGGCACCGGCCTATTTACCGATTTGACCGGCACTACCGGTACAGCGACGACGGCGGCCATCACCGGCCTGTTGCCGGACACCGCCTATCAGGTCCAGGTGCGTGCCACCAATGCCGAGGGCCCCGGCGCGTGGTCGCCTTCGGGTGGCGGCAGTACCTCGGAGAATCAGCCGCCGAGGTTCAATGATGCCCCTGGCCCGGTTGCTCAAGCCGTGAACGAAAACAGCGTTGTGTCCACCCGCATCGGCGCCCCGATTGTAGCCACCGACGCGGACGGCGATACGATCACCTATCGTCTGGAAGGCGCCAACGCGGGCAATTTCCGCATTGATGCCGCCGGCCAGGTAAGTACGTCCATCGTTGTCGATCACGAGTTGCTCGGCAGTTACAGCCTGATGGTCGTCGCCACCGATAACTACGATGCCCGTGCTCAGGTTGAGTTGAACATTATGATCAACGACCTGGAGGAGCCGCCGGATGCGCCGGTCGCCCCGACGGTGACCGCGTTCTCGGCGACCGATTTGACCCGCCTGGCGGTCAGCTGGACGGCGCCGAACAATACCGGCCCATCGAGCCGCACCGCCATTGTTGACTACGATGTGCGCTACCGATTGCAAAGCAGCAGCGGCACATTCACTGATTTAGCCGGCATTACCGGCACCGCGACGACGGCGACTATCACCGGCCTGTCGCCGGACACCGCCTATCAGGTCCAGGTGCGCGCCACCAATGCCGAGGGCCCCGGCGCGTGGTCGCCCTCGGGCAGCGGCACCACCTCGGCGAATCAGCCGCCGGAGTTCAGCCCCGGCCCGGTATCCCGAGAGGTGGCTGAAAACAGCACCAATCCGACTGTCGTCGGTGCCCCGATTATAGCCACCGACCCGAACGGTGATCCGATCACATATCGTCTGGAAGGCACCAACGCGGGTGATTTTCGCATCGATGCCACCGGCCAGGTGAGGATCGCCACCATCGTCGACCACGAGCTGCGCCCCGGTTACAGCCTGATGGTCGTGGCCAGCGATGACCGGGGCGACAGTGCCCGAATTGACCTGACCATTACGGTCAACGATTTGAACGAGCCGCCGGATGCGCCGGCCGCGCCGACGGTGGTCGCGCCCTCGGCGGTCGCCTCGACCAGCCTGGCGGTCAGCTGGACGGCGCCAAACAATACCGGCCCATCGAGCCGCACCGCCATTACCGACTACGATGTGCGCTATCGGTTGCAAAGCAGCACCGGTCTATTCACCGATTTGACCGGCACTACCGACACCGCGACGACAGCGGCCATCACCGGCCTGTCGCCGGACACCGCCTATCAGGTCCAGGTGCGCGCCACCAATGCCGAGGGCCCCGGCGCGTGGTCGCCTTCGGGCAGCGGCAGCACCTCGGCGAATCAACCGCCGAGGTTCAATGATGCCCCCGGCCCGGTTGCTCGAGCCGTGAACGAAAACAGCATTGTGTCCACCCGCCTCGGCGCCCCGATTGCAGTCACCGACGCGGACGGCGATACGATCACCTATCGTCTGGAAGGCGCCAACGCGGGCAATTTCCGCATTGATGCCGCCGGCCAGGTAAGTACGGCCATCGTTGTCGATCACGAGCTACTCGGCAGTTACAGCCTGATGGTCGTCGCCACCGATAACTACGATGCCGGTGCCCAGATTGAGTTGACCATTATGATCAACGATCTGGAGGAGCCGCCGGATGCACCGGTCGCCCCGACGGTGACCGCGTTCTCGGCGACCGACTTGACCCGCCTGGCGGTCAGCTGGACGGCGCCAAACAATACCGGCCCATCGAGCCGCACTGCCATTGTCGATTACGATGTGCGCTACCGGTTGCAAAGCAGCAGCAGCGCATTCACCGATTTAACCGGCACTACCGGCACCGCGACGACAGCGACTATCACCGGCCTGTCGCCGGACACCGCCTATCAGGTCCAGGTGCGTGCCACCAATGCCGAGGGCGCTGGCGCGTGGTCGCCCTCGGGCAGCGGCGCCACCTCGGCGAATCAGCCGCCGGAGTTCAGCCCCGGCCCGGTGTCCCGAGAGGTGGCTGAAAACAGCACCAATCCGACTGTCGTCGGCGCCCCGATTATAGCCACCGACCCGAACGGTGATCCGATCACCTATCGTCTGGAAGGCACCAACGCGAGTGATTTCCGCATCAATGCCACCGGCCAGGTGAGGATCGCCACCATCGTCGACCACGAGCTGCGCCCCGGTTACAGCCTGATGGTCGTGGCCGACGATGACCGGGGCGGCAGTACTCGAATTGACCTGACCATTACGGTCACTGATTTGAACGAGCCGCCGGATGCGCCGACCGCACCGACGGTGACCGCGCCCTCAACGGTCGCCTCGACCAGCCTGACAGTCAGCTGGATGGCGCCAAACAATACCGGCCCATCGAGCCGCACCGCCATTACCGACTACGATGTGCGCTACCGGGAGGGCAGCACCGGCCTATTCACCGATTTGACCGGTACTATCGGCACAGCGACGACAGCGGCCATCACCGGCCTGTCGCCGGACACCGCCTATCAGGTCCAGGTGCGCGCCATCAATGCCGAGGGCACCGGCGTGTGGTCGCCCTCGGGTAGCGGCAGTACCTCGGAGAATCAACCGCCGAGGTTCAATGATGCCCCCGGCCCGGTTGACCGGGCCGTGAACGAAAACAGCATTGTGTCCACCCGCCTCGGCGCCCCGATTGCAGTCACCGACGCGGACGGCGATACGATCACTTATCGTCTGGAAGGCGCCAACGCGGGCAATTTCCGCATTGATGCCGCCGGCCAGGTAAGTACGGCCATCGTTGTCGATCACGAGCTGCTCGGCAGTTACAGCCTGATGGTTGTCGCCACCGATAACTACGATGCCCGTGCCCAGATTGAGCTGACCATTATGATCAACGACCTGGAGGAGTCGCCGGATGCACCGGTCGCCCCGACGGTGACCGCGTTTTCGGCGACCGACTTGACCCGCCTGGCGGTCAGCTGGACGGCGCCAAACAATGCCGGCCCATCGAGCCGCACCGCCATTGTCGACTACGATGTGCGCTACCGATTGCAAAGCAGCAGCGGCGCATTCACCGATTTGACCGGCACTACCGGCACCGCGACGACGGCGACTATCACCGGCCTGTCGCCGGACACCGCCTATCAGGTCCAGGTGCGCGCCACCAATGCCGAGGGCCCCGGCGCGTGGTCGCCCTCGGGCAGCGGCAGCACCTCGGCGAATCAGGCGCCGGAGTTCAGCCCCGGCCCGGTGTCCCGAGAGGTGGCTGAAAACAGCACCAATCCGACTGTCGTCGGTGCCCCGATTATAGCCACCGACCCGAACGGTGATCCGATCACCTATCGTCTGGAAGGCGCCAACGCGAGTGATTTCCTCATTGATGCCACCGGCCAGGTGAGGATCGCCACCATCGTCGACCACGAGCGGAGCCCCGGTTACAGCCTGATGGTCGTGGCCGACGATGACCGGGGCGACAGTGCTCGAATTGACCTGACCATTACGGTCACTGATTTGAACGAGCCGCCGGATGCGCCGGTCGCCCCGACGGTGACCGCGCCCTCGGCGGTCGCCTCAACCAGCCTGACGGTCAGCTGGACGGCGCCAAATAATACCGGCCCATCGAGTCGCACCGCCATTACCGACTACGATGTGCGCTACCGGGAGGGCGGCACCGGCCTATTCACCGATTTGACCGGCACTACCGGCACCGCGACGACAGCGACCATCCCCGGCCTGTCGCCGGGCACCGCCTATCAGGTCCAGGTGCGTGCCACCAATGCCGAGGGCGCTGGCGCGTGGTCGCCCTCGGGCAGCGGTACCACCTCGGAGAATCAGCCGCCGAGGTTCAATGATGCCCCCGGCCCGGTTGACCGGGCCGTGAACGAAAACAGCATTGTGTCCACCCGCCTCGGTGCCCCGATTGCAGTCACCGACGCGGACGGCGATACGATCACCTATCGTCTGGAAGGCGCCAACGCGGGCAATTTCCGCATTGATGCCGCCGGCCAGGTAAGTACGGCCATCGTTGTCGATCACGAGCTGCTCGGCAGTTACAGCCTGATGGTCGTCGCCACCGATAACTACGATGCCCGTGCTCAGATTGAGCTGACCATTATGATCAACGATCTGGAGGAGCCGCCGGATGCACCGGTCGCCCCGACGGTGACCGCGTTCTCGGCGACCGACTTGACCCGCCTGGCGGTCAGCTGGACGGCGCCGAACAATACCGGCCCATCAAGTCGCACCGCCATTGTCGACTACGATGTGCGCTACCGATTGCAAAGCAGCAGCGGCGCATTCACCGATTTGACCGGCACTACCGGCACCGCGACGACGGCGACTATCATCAGCCTGTCGCCGGACACCGCCTACCAGGTCCAGGTGCGCGCCACCAATGCCGAGGGCACCGGCGTGTGGTCGTCCTCGGGCAGCGGCAGCACCTCGGCGAATCAGGCACCGGAGTTCAGCCCCGGCCCGGTGTCCCGAGAGGTGGCTGAAAACAGCACCAATCCGACTGTCGTCGGTGCCCCGATTATAGCCACCGACCCGAACGGTGATCCGATCACCTATCGTCTGGAAGGCGCCAACGCGAGTGATTTCCTCATTGATGCCACCGGCCAGGTGAGGATCGCCACCATCGTCGACCACGAGCGGAGCCCCGGTTACAGCCTGATGGTCGTGGCCAGCGATGACCGGGGTGGCAGTGCTCGAATTGACCTGACCATTACGGTCACTGATTTGAACGAGCCGCCGGATGCGCCGACCGCGCCGACGGTGGTCGCGCCCTCGGCAGTCGCCTCGACCAGCCTGACGGTCAGCTGGACGGCGCCAAACAATACCGGCCCATCGAGCCGCACCGCCATTACCGACTACGATGTGCGCTACCGGGAGGGCAGCACCGGCCCATTTGCCGATTTGGTTGGCGCTACCGGCACAGCGACGACGGCGACTATCACCAGCCTGTCGCCGGACACCGCCTATCAAGTCCAGGTGCGAGCCACCAATGCCGAGGGCGCTGGCGCGTGGTCGCCCTCGGGCAGCGGCGCCACCTTGGCGAATCAGCCGCCGGAGTTCAGCCCTGGCCCGATGTCCCGAGAGGTGGTCGAAAACAACACCAATCCGACTGTCGTCGGCGCCGCGATTATAGCCACCGACCCGAACGGTGATCCGATCACCTATCGTCTGGAAGGCGCCAACGCGGGTGATTTCCGCATTGATGCCACCGGCCAGGTGAGGGTCGCCACCATCGTCGACCACGAGTTGCGTCCCGGTTACAGCCTGATGGTCGTCGCCGATGATGATCGTGGCGGCAGTGCTCGAATTGACCTGACCATTACGGTCACTGATTTGAACGAGCCGCCGGATGCGCCGACCGCACCGACGGTGACCGCGTTCTCGGCGACCGACTTGACCCGCCTGGCGGTCAGCTGGACGGCGCCAAACAATACCGGCCCATCGAGCCGCACTGCCATTGTCGATTACGATGTGCGCTACCGGTTGCAAAGCAGCAGCAGCGCATTCACCGATTTAACCGGCACTACCGGCACCGCGACGACAGCGACTATCACCGGCCTGTCGCCGGACACCGCCTATCAGGTCCAGGTGCGTGCCACCAATGCCGAGGGCGCTGGCGCGTGGTCGCCCTCGGGCAGCGGCGCCACCTCGGCGAATCAGCCGCCGGAGTTCAGCCCCGGCCCGGTGTCCCGAGAGGTGGCTGAAAACAGCACCAATCCGACTGTCGTCGGCGCCGCGATTATAGCCACCGACCCGAACGGTGATCCGATCACCTATCGTCTGGAAGGCGCCAACGCGAGTGATTTCCGCATTGATGCCACCGGCCAGGTGAGGGTCGCCACCATCGTCGACCACGAGCTGCGCCCCGGTTACAGCCTGATGGTCGTGGCCGACGATGACCGGGGCGGCAGTACTCGAATTGACCTGACCATTACGGTCACTGATTTGAACGAGCCGCCGGATGCGCCGACCGCGCCGACGGTGGTCGCGCCCTCGGCGGTCGCCTCGACCAGCCTGACGGTCAGCTGGACGGCGCCAAACAATACCGGCCCATCGAGCCGCACCGCCATTACCGACTACGATGTGCGCTACCGGGAGGGCAGCACCGGCCCATTTGCCGATTTGGTTGGCGCTACCGGCACAGCGACGACGGCGACTATCACCAACCTGTCGCCGGACACCGCCTATCAAGTCCAGGTGCGAGCCACCAATGCCGAGGGCGCTGGCGCGTGGTCGCCCTCGGGCAGCGGCGCCACCTTGGCGAATCAGCCGCCGGAGTTCAGCCCTGGCCCGATGTCCCGAGAGGTGGCTGAAAACAGCACCAATCCGACTGCCGTCGGTGCCGCGATTATAGCCACCGACCCGAACGGTGATCCGATCACCTATCGTCTGGAAGGCGCCAATGCGAGTGATTTCCTCATTGATGCCACCGGCCAGGTGAGGATCGCCACCATCGTTGACCATGAGCTGCGCCCCGGCTACAGCCTGATGGTCGTCGCCGATGATGATCGTGGAGGCAGTGCTCGAATTGACCTGACCATTACGGTCACTGATTTGAACGAGCCGCCGGATGCGCCGGTCGCACCGACGGTGACTGCGTTTTCGGCGACCGACTTGACCCGCCTGGCGGTCAGCTGGACGGCGCCGAACAATGCCGGCCCATCGAGCCGCACCGCCATTACCGACTACGATATACGCTATCGGTTGCAAAGCAGCAGCGTATTTACCGTTCTGCCGGGCACTATCAGCACCGCAACCAGCGCGACCATCACCGGCCTGTCGCCGGACACCGCCTATCAAGTCCAGGTGCGCGCCACCAATGCCGAGGCCATCGGCGCGTGGTCGCCCTCGGGCAGCGGCAGCACCTCGGCGAATCAGCCGCCGGAGTTCAGCCCCGACCCGATGTCCCGAGAGGTGGCCGAAAACAGCATCAATCCGACTGTCGTCGGCGCCGCGATTATAGCCACCGACCCGAACGGCGATCCGATTACCTATCGCCTGGAAGGCGCCAACGCGGGTGATTTCCGCATCAATGACGCCGGCCAGGTGAGCACCGCGATCATCGTCGACCACGAGCTGCGCCCCGGTTACAGCCTGATGGTCGTGGCCGACGATGATCGCGGTGGCAGTGCTCGAATTGACCTGACCATTACGGTCAACGATTTGAACGAGCCGCCGGATGCACCGGCCGCGCCGACGGTGACCGCGCCCTCGGCGACCGACTTGACCCGCCTGGCGGTCAGCTGGATGGCGCCAAACAATGCCGGCCCATCGAGCCGCACCGCCATTACCGACTACGATGTGCGCTACCGGTTGCAAAGCAGCAGCGGCGCATTCACCGATTTGACCGGCACTACCGACACCGCGACGACGGCGGTCATCACCGGCCTGTCGCCGGACACCGCCTATCAGGTCCAGGTGCGCGCCACCAATGCCGAGGGCCCCGGCGCGTGGTCGCCCTCGGGCAGCGGTGTCACCTCGGCGAATCAGCCGCCGGAGTTCAGCTTCGGCCCGGTGGCCCGAGAGGTGGCCGAAAACAGCACCAATCCGACTGCCGTCGGCGCCGCGATTATAGCCACCGACCCGAACAGTGATCCGATTACCTATCGCCTGGAAGGTGCCAACGCGGGTGATTTCCGCATTGATGCCACCGGCCAGGTGAGAACCGCCATCATCGTTGACCACGAACTGCGCCCCGGTTACAGCCTGATGGTCGTCGCCGATGATGACCGTGGAGGCAGTGCTCGAATTGACCTGACCATTACGGTCAATGATTTGAACGAGCCACCGGATGCGCCGGCCACCCCGACGGTGGTCGCGCCTTCGGCGATCGCCTCGACCCGCCTGACGGTCAGCTGGACGGCGCCGAACAATGCCGGCCCATCGAGCCGCACCGCCATTACCGACTACGATGTGCGCTACCGGTTGCAAAGCAGCAGTGGCGCATTCACCGATTTGATCGGCATTACCGGCACCGCGACGACGGCGACTATCACCGGCCTGTCGCCGAACACCGCCTACCAGATCCAGGTGCGCGCCACCAATGCCGAGGGCCCCGGCGCGTGGTCACCCTCGGGTAGCGGCACCACCTCGGCGAATCAGCCGCCGAGGTTCAATGATGCCCCCGGCCCGGTTGACCGAGCCGTGAATGAAAACAGCCCGATACCCACCCGCCTCGGTGCCCCGGTCACCGCCACCGACTCGAACCCCGGCGAACCGATCACCTATCGCCTGGAAGGCGCCGACGCAGGTGATTTTCGCATCGATGACGCCGGCCAGGTGAGCACCGCCATCATCGTCGACCACGAGCTGCGTCCCGGTTACAGCCTGATGGTCGTCGCCAGCGATGATCGCGGCGGCAGTGCTCGAATTGACCTGACCATTACGATCAACGATTTGAACGAGCCGCCGGGTGCACCGGTCGCACCGACGGTGACCGCGCCCTCGGCGACCGACTTGACCCGCCTAGCGGTCAGCTGGACGGCGCCGAACAATGCCGGCCCATCGAGCCGCACCGCCATTGTCGACTACGATGTGCGCTACCGGTTGCAAAGCAGCAGCGGCGCATTTACCGATTTGATCGGCATTACCGGCACCGCGACGACGGCGACTATCACCGGCCTGTCGCCGAACACCGCCTACCAGGTCCAGGTGCGTGCCACCAATGCCGAGGCCACCGGCGCGTGGTCGCCCTCGGGCAGCGGCAGCACCTCGGCGAATCAACCGCCGGCGTTCGCCTCCCCCGACGCGGTTATGCGTGATGTAGACGAAAACAGCCCGGTGTCCACCCGCCTCGGTGCCCCAATCACCGCCACCGACGCGAACCCCGACGATACGATCACCTATAACCTGGAAGGCGCCAACGCGGACGATTTCCGCATCGATGACACCGGCCAGGTGAGAACCGCCATCATCGTCGATTACGAGTCGCGCTTTAGTTACCGCCTGATGGTTGTGGCCGGCGATGACCGCGGCGGCAGCACCCGGATTGCCCTGACGATTACAATCACCGACCTGGAGGAGCCACCGGATGCACCGGTCGCCCCGATGGTGGCCACGGCCTCGACCACCGGTCTGTCGGTCAGTTGGACGGCGCCGAACAATTTTGGCCCGACGACCCGCACCGCGATCACCGACTACGATATGCGCTATCGGCTGCAAAGCAGCAGCGCATTTACCGTTCTACCGGACACCATCAGCACCGTCACCAGCGCGACCATCCCCGGCCTGTCGCCGAACACCGCCTATGCGGTCCAGGTGCGCGCCGTCAATGACGAGGGCGAAAGCGCGTGGACGCCTGCGCGTGCCGGCACTACCGACGCCAACCTGCCGCCGGTCTTCGATGCTACCGACAGCCTGACTCTCCGGGTGTCGGAAAACACGCCACCTGACCGCCCCGTCGGTGCCTCGATCACGGCCACTGACCCGAACGGCGATACCCTGACCTATCGACTGGAGGGCGCCGATGCCGGCCACTTCGATATCGACCCTGTCAGCGGGCAGTTGTGGGTCCGCTCGTCGCTGGATTTCGAGCTGCGCAGCGAGTATACGGTCAGCGTGGTGGTGGAAGACCCGCAGGGCGTTACCGACCGCATCGAGGTGGTTATTCTGGTCACCGATGTGAACGAAGACGGCAGCGCACAGCGGGTCGGACGGCTGAACGCCGACATTCTGCCACGGGTAGCCAAGGCGCTGACGGACAGCACCAACCGGCTGGTTATCGAGCGGCTCGAGCGCATCCCGGCGCCCGACAGCGTCGATCAAGCAGGCTGGTCGATGACCGATACGGCCTCGTTGAGCCAGTGGCTGAAGCGCTACGGCGATAGCGGTACGGAGCAGGAGGTCAACTCGACTGCGGGCGGCGATATCGCGTTCGATCAACTGGTGGCGGATCTCTCGTTTGCGGTCGATCAGGATGATCCGGGCATTGGCGGGCTGGGGTTTTACGGCAGCGGCGATTATGTCTTCCTGGCCGGGGATGACCAGTCGCTGATTGATTGGGACGGCGATTTGGTGGGCGGCCACATCGGCGTGGACGTGCGCCTGGGCGCCGACCGGTCGGTGCTGGCGGGCGTGGCGGTGTCGTGGTTCGAGGGTGCTTTCGGCTATCGGGATATAGCCCCGGATGCGGCGCTGGCAGACCTGATTGGCGCTCAGGGCAAGTATCGAATCGATCTGCTCAGCCTGCACCCGTATGTCGGCTGGTCGCTGTCGGAGCAGCTGGATGCCTGGTTGAGCATCGGCGTCAGCAACGGCAAAATCAGGATTGACGACAGCGAGCAGGTGGTCAGCGGTGATGTCACGATCCGCTCGGCGAGCGCGGGCGCCGACGGCGTACTGCTGTCCTCGGATGAGCTGATTATCGGCGGCCACAGCGAGCTGGTGGTACGCGGCGATGCGTCGCTGTCGAGTATCGCGGTTGAGCCGAGCGCGGGATTCGAGGACGCATACGCGCATCAGTATTTACGCACCCATCGTCTGCGGCTGCGGCTGGAGGCGAGTCACAGCCGCGAGACGGACCTGGGGCAGGTGCGCGGTGCGGTGGAATGGGGTGTGCGGCATGACAGCGGCGCCGGTGCGCATGGTCCGGGTATCGAAGTGGGCAGTGCGCTCGACTGGAGCGATGCGTTGCGCGGGCTGAGTGCAGGCGTCGGTGCGCGTGCGCTGACGGCGGCGGAGTATATGGAGTGGGGTGTGAACGGCCGGTTTCGGATTGACCCCGGTCTGGACGGTCAGGGCCTGGGTGTGCGGATGGAGCCGAGCTACGGTCAGCATCAAAGCGGCCTGCTGCGCCTGTGGGAGGGCGATATAGCCGGTCGGGATCAGCAGGATGAAGCCGACCGGCACCTGCGTATGGACAGCGAACTGGGGTATGGCCTGGCGTGGAGCGGCGGCCTGCTGACGCCGTATGCCGGCCTGTCGCTGCTGTCAGACGGTCGTGACTATCGCCTGGGCAGTCGCTTTGCCGGCGGTCGGGCGTGGTCGTTGAGTGTGCAGGGACGACGGCGGGAAAGCGCGTCCCGAGCGCCCGAGCATGACCTGGAGCTGCATTTGCGGCTGGATTGGTAATGTGTAGACGGCGCGCTACGGCAGCGGCAGGCAGCCGATACGGCCAGCGCTCGGCGGGCTAATCGTTGCGCCGGTGCGGTGGCCGGGGTCGGTCGGATGCGGCGTCCATCAATTGGTTCAGACTTTCCCGGTCGGGCTGAAATGCCACGTGTGCGATGCCACTCAAGCGGATGTGCGCGGAAGTTGCTTCCAGAAATCGTAGGCCGCCACCAGCAAGGCCAGATCGTCGCCGTGCGGTTGCCAGTCCAGTTCGGCGCGCGCTTTTTCGGCGCTGACGATAAAATCCCGGTCGGCCAGCAGATATTGTTCGGGATACAGCGGCTCCACGCCGACCACGGACAGGGCGCGCAGCGCGCCGCGCACCAGCGCCGCCGGGGTGGGGATGACGCGGGAGCGCGAGCCAACCGCGCGAATCAGTTCGCGCATCAAGTCGCGCACCGGCAAGGTCGGTGCGGAGCACAGGTTATAGACCGCACTCGGACAGCGTTGATCAAGCGCGCAGACCACCGCCGCCGCGCAATCCTCAACCGCGACCATCTGATAGAAGTTACGGCCGTCTCCAATCAGCGGCAGCGGAAGATGGCGGTGGATCAGGGAGAACAGTTTGCTGAACACGCCGAGGCGGCCTTTGCCGGAAATCAGGCGCGGGCGAAAAATCGTGGCCGGCAGGTCGTGGGCGCGGGCGAACTCGCGCACCTGCTGCTCCATGCGCACTTTGGAGCGACCGTATTCGCCGAGCGGGTGTTGCGGGTGACTTTCCGCAACCGGCAGGGCGCGCGGAAGGCCATAGACCATGTCGCTGAAGAACTGCACCAGGCTGGCGGCGTCCAGCGCAACCGCGAGTTCGCAGACGTGCAACGTGCCGTCCACATTGACTTCGGAGAACCACGCCTGCCGGTGGCGGCGGGGCACCGCATCCTGGTATTGCCGCGCGGCGAGGTTGATCACCCAGGCGCTGGCTAGATCCAGCAGGGCGTCGCGCGCACGGATGTCGGCGCGCAGGTAGGTTGCCGTGTCGCCCGATGTCGCCGGCGGCGGATGCCGGTCAATGACCACCACGCGCCTTCCCTGCGCCGCCAGCCGCCGGGTCAGGACGCCGCCGAGGAAACCGCAGCCGCCGATGATGACGCAGTCGCCGTTCACGGGTCAGCCGGCGCGCGACAGAACCGCCACGCCGGCGCAGATCAGCGCCAGCCCGAGCACATTCAGCAGCGTCATGCCCTCCCCCAAAAACCGCCACGCCACCAGCGAGGCGAACACATACCCAAGCGACTGAAAGGGATAGGCGATGGACACCTGAACCCTGGACAGCACCGCCAGCCACAGGACGATGCTGACCAGATAACATGTCATCCCGCCAATGATGCCGGGGGTCAGGAGCATGCCCACCAGCCACCCGAAAGACGCCTGAAAATCCGAATCCTTTATGCCGTGGCGCAGGAAAATCTGCGCCAGCGCGTTCAGCCCCGCGATGCGCGAGCAGCGACACGCGCCCCAGCCAATAGATAAGCAGTGGGCACAGCAGCCACAAAAACCCCGGGCGTGCATAATGCGCGGTAACTTCCGGGCTGTGGATGTAGAGCATCAGCACCAGCACCGAGGCCATGCCGCCGGCGGCATTGAGCGCCGCCAGCGCCACGCGGTCTTCAATGTCATAGTCGCGGCCGTGCAGTGCGGTGCGACCGGCCGTCTGCGCGCCGCGCAACTCGGTCTGCCGTTTGAAGTGGTTCAATAGATGTGACCAGCCCAGTTAAGTGGGATACTACCGATATCAAACTGGAGGTGAAATATGACGATGAGAAAGAAGTATTCAAGAGAGTTCAAGCTGGACGCTATCAACCTGGTGCGCGAACAAGGCTATAGCCAGGCCGAGGCGGGGCGCAGTCTGGGCATCAATCCCAATATGCTGGGCCGGTGGCTTCAGGAATATCAGGCCGACGCACAGCAGGCGTTTTGCGGCAATGGCAGCCTGAACCCGCAGCAGGCCGAGCTGCGCCGGTTGCGCCAGGAGAATCACCGCCTGAAGATGGAGCGCGACATCTTAAAAAAAGCGACGGCCTTCTTTGCCAGAGAAACGTAGTGAAAACCGTTTTTATCATCCAGCATAAGAAGGTCTGGCCGGTCGACGTGATGTGTCGCGTACTGGGTGTAAGTCGCAATGCCTGGTATCGGTATTGCCAACGACGGCGATAGCGGCCCGCGCCTGCGGCGCATCAGGCGCTGCTGTCGGTCGTTCGAGAGCTGGCCAGGGACAGTGGCTACAGCTACGGGTCACGGCGCATACAGCGTGCGCTTGCAGGCCCTGGGCTATTGTGTGGGCCGCTACCGGGCGCGATCCCTGATGCGCCAGGCCGATGTGCGCGTACGCTACCGCAAGAAGTACAAGGTGACCACCAACAGCAAGCACCGCCAGCCGGTGTTTGACAATGTGCTGGAGCGGAAATTTACCACCACCAGTGCAGACCAAGCCTATGTGTCGGATATTGCCTATAACCTGGCCTATATCTGGACACAGGCGGGCTGGCTGTATCTGGCGGTGTGTATAGACCTGTATTCCCACCGCGTGGTGGGCTGGAGCATGCGTTCACGGATGAACCGTTGTCTGGCCACGGACGCGCTACGCATGGCGATTGACCAGCGCCGCCCAGGTGCGGGGCTGGTGATGCATTCGGGCCGCGGTTCGCAGTATGCCAGCTATGCCTGGCGCCGGCTGGTCAAAGCGCATGGCCTGGTGGGCAGTATGAGCCGCAAGGGCAACTGCTGGGACAATGCGGTGGCGGAGAGCTTTTTTGCGAGTTTGAAGAAAGAGCGGGTGCACTCGAAGCACTATCAAACCCGCGCTGAGGCGCAACGGGATATTCTGGACTACATAGTGATGTTTTATAACAGCCGGCGGCGGCATTCGTATCTGGGTTATGTGAGTCCCAATCAGTACGAAGCCGCGATGACTAGATTGAAAAAAGCCGCTTAACTGGGGTGTTACAAAATACTTGACCATTCCATCATAAATAAAAATTTATAGCTGGGGGCTCTGATTAATTTTCATAATTGCTTGTAATATAATAGTACATCATTATCTGAAACAAACCGTCATAGGCTTGAAGATGGAGAAAGACTTCTTAAAAAAGCAACCGTCTTCTTTGCCAGAGAAACGCAGTGAAATATGCGTTCATTCCTCTATATAAGATGATTAATAATTTTGTATTAGTAGATAAAATTTTCATTATAAGCGGCTTTTTTTAAACAGATTTTCTGGAATATTCGTAATGATTAACATGATATACTTCCATATCCACTTCGTATAAAGCACATTTATTCCTTTCTGCTGTGCTTTATAAATATCTTCTGCCACCTCTTCAGGTTGAGCAGTTAGTTTTTCAGGCAAATCCATTCCCTCGGTCATCTTCGTAGCCACAAAGCCAGGTTTAACCGTAAGCACATGGACATTAGCATCATAAAGCCTATTTCTAAGTCCGGAAAGATAAGCTGTCAGTGCCGCTTTAGCTGAACCATACAGATAGTTGCTTTTTTTCCCTCTATCTCCTGCAACAGAGCTAATACCAACAATAAAGCCGCTATTTCGCTGTTCAAAGTCATCAGCAATAATATTAAGCAAGCTGACAACTCCAGTATAGTTAGTATCTATAATTTTTTGCGCTTCACTAAAGTTATCTTGAGCCTTCTCTTGATCACCAAGATAACCAACTGCTATAATAACGCCCAATGGCTTTTCTTGCAGAGAATGATAAAATAATTCATGTGACGTATAATTTAAAATATCCAGTTCGATACACTTTACATTTCTTTCGGTTCGGATTTTGACATCATTAGCAAAGGGTTCTAATTCACTTGCTTGTCTGAGCGCTAAATAAAGGTTATGTCCATTTTCAGCATACTTTCTTGCTACAGCTTTGGCTATATCGCTTTTAGCGCCTATTATTAATACAAAACTCATCTTATATCCCTACACGTTGTGATTGCAGTGAATTGAATTTTTCATTCATTTTGTATTTTTTCCTTAATGCTCTAAACTCATCAATTTTCGGATAGCCTTGCTCAAAGACTTCCTTCTTTACTCTGGCATCTTTTGATAGATAGATACGACCACCGTGGTTCAAGACGATATCATCCAGTTTATCAAGAAGTTCAAACACTCCCCTTTCAATCTTGAAGTCTAATGCCAGACTATACCCTTCCATTGGAAATGACATGTAATTGTCATTGGCTTGTCCATGAAGCTTGAGTACTGCCAAAAATAAACCTTTGCCTGAATTTGATATTAATTTCAGTATATTATCTAGACCATCAAAGCTGGTCTCTTTTGGCAAGATAAACTGATATTGCGTAAAGCCATTTTTGCCATAAATCCTATTCCAATGGTCAATTGCATCAAGCGGGTAAAAAAAAGCATCAATATCGACTATTTGTTTGGATATTTTCTCCCTGACTTTTACGTAATAGAGAAAATTAAAGGCTTTTACACTCAATGTATTCAAGAAAAAGGATGGACAATTAAAGGGTATACTGAATTTCTTTTTGATTTGATAATCCAGCTTCCCATCATCACTAAAATCACCTACCATCAACAGACATTTTCCTAGCTCATTACCTTTAGCAAAGCAATCTATCCATGCCACTGAATAGGGTGTATCTTTATATTTTTCAAATGCTTCAAAAGTTTCTTTGAGGCTTCTCGTTTTAATTGTGATTTGATTTATGTATTTTGAGTTGATTTTCTTTAACGATATTTGAGCATCGAGAATAACTCCGGTAAGCCCCATGCCGCCACAGGTAGCCTTGAATAATTCTGAATTTTCTTGTTTACTACACTTAACAATTTCACCGTCAGGCAGCATTAAGTTAAACATTTCAAGACATTCACTAAAACAGCCTTCAATATGATGGTTTTTTCCATGCACATCACTGGCTATGGCACCACCAACGGTAATCAGTTTCGTGCCTGGAGTTATTTTTAAAAACCAGCCTTTAGGAACAAAGACACTGAGTATTTCAGATAGCAATACGCCTGCTTCAATATGAAGCAGGCCATTGGCTTCGTCAAAATTCAGAAAATAATTATGGGGTCTGACTTTGATGATATTTTTGCTTAACGCACTATCGCCATAGCTTCGACCATTACCGTAAGGTATCAATTCATCATTTTCATCAATGATCTGTCTTAATATAGAATCTTTGTCAAAGCTAAAAGTTCTATTTTCTGTTTTAGGATAATTCCCCCAACTAAGAAGACTCATGAAATGTTCTCCTTGAAAACATATTTTTTTATCAAGAAAGTATATTTAGCAGCAATCATAAATAAATAATCCATACAAAAGAGGAGACCCATGCCAGAATCGCTATCTGCATGAACTTGTCCTTTAGCACAATTCTGGTTGGTGAAGCACTGTTATTTTCGACAAATGCTATCTGCAAATAACGCAGGACACCAAAAATAACAAATAACGTTGTAAGGTATAAATATTCACTTTGTATCCGCTGTAAAACTTCTGTTGAGGTCGTATAAAGGATATAAGTGACAATAACCACAGAAGCCATAATCATCATCGCCCCATCAATAAATTGTAAATTATAGCCATCAATCACCTTACGCATCTTTATACCTGTACTTAGAAAAAGAAAAACATCATCACGACGTTTTGCCAATGCCATAAAGAGAGCAAGAAGAAAAGTCATAATAACAATCCACATTGAGAGTGAAATTTCAGTTACAGCTGAGCCAATGAAAAGTCGAAATACAAAACCAATAGCGATGATGGAGACATCCAATATAGCGATGTGTTTGAGATAAAGGCTGTAGCTAATATTTAACGTAATATATGCACATAAAAAACCAAAAGCCTGCAATGACAGTATCCCCATTAGGGAAACACCAACAATAAAAAATATACCCATTAAAATAATGGCAAATTTTTTGGGAATAGCCCCTGATACTAAAGGCCGGAATTTCTTTTTTGGGTGTTGGCGGTCTTCTTCAATATCATGATAGTCATTCAGAATATATACTGCACTGGCAGATATGGAAAAAGCTACAAATGCGACAACCGCATTTAAAAGTAGTTCTGTATCTGTAATCTGCCCCACAAAAAATAGAGGCATGAAGATAAACAGATTCTTAATATATTGGTGTGGACGAATTAATATTAAAATATCTTTAACGTTAAATTTCATACGAGCTGTCCTTTGAGCCTAACGGTTTGCGTTAATGGTGGGTGGGTGGGCTAGGAAAATGTTTGAAAACGGCACCGAATCCCACACGTACGCTGTGTTAAGCGGCGGTTGGTATTGAATCATTGTATCTTGTTCCAGAGAACTGCCGGTGAATCTTTTAGGAGAAAGAGGCGAAAGCCATCATATTTGACTTTGACATACTTGGTCTTAGCCCATTGAGATAAATTCTGCGTACCCTGCTGCACACCTTGAACATAGGTCGGTTCGAGAGTTTTAATTAAGTAATTCAAATCATACTTATTGTGACCTGGGACGCTACTCATACCGTTCCAGGAAACTGTGCCAGACATATCAGGAGGTAATTGTGCAATGTACTTATCAGACTTGCCCAAGAAATCAATCGCTTTTCGACCGGTATAATAAGGAATTGAACCTGCCCAATATACACCGACCGTAGCGTCGCTTGTGGTCAGTTGATTAAGCACAATTGCAGTATTGACATTGTTTCGATTGTTCCCTGTCTGATATGGCTTTTCCAAGAATAAAATTTCTTTTAAGAAGGGCTTGTTTACTGATAGTAACCCAATCAGTATCAACGGTATCACCAAGGCTTCAGTAATATATTTTCTTGGGAAAAGCGGATTGCGGAGAAAGTAAGCACTGAAAACCTGTGTGCTTGATACGGCAAGTACGATAGCATTTGCCGCACTTATGAACAGTATGGTTAAGAGAGGCATGGATGGCGACATTATGCGCCAGTAATGCCAGGGATCGCCGCCTACATATACTTGATAACCTATTGCAGAAAAAATAATAGAAATTAAAAGCAACTTTCGCTTTTGGAAATTAAAAACCAGTCCCACGCTTGATAGAATCAAAATAAAGGCGCTTACAGTCAGGAATGGTGTGATGAACCCAAGTCCATTTTTTATTCTTTCCAATAACGGCATGCCTGTAAGTTTTAGTGTATAAGTGTTGGGGAACATTTCGCCATAATACAAATATTGGAATACCAGTTGCCCGACGACAAACATGATGTATAAACTGATTGCTGAAAATAATGGCCTGAAGCTTTTAAGATTGGCTTTTGGTGTTGATGCGAAAATTTCCCAGGTAATATACGCCCATACAAGAACTGCAGAAATAAGCGAGTCATTTCTGGTTAAGTATGCCAAACCAAGGCATACAGAGACCAGAAATAAAAATACGGTGTTCTTGCTTTTTATATAATTGAAGGCGGAAAGAATACCTGATAACAAAAGCATTGTTAACAAACCTGTTTCCATTCCCATAAGCGACCAATACGCTAACGGGTAGTAGAATAAAGCGCAGAAGAACGAAAGAGCTCTGAAGAGCGATTGACGTTGACGGTTCTCATTTTGGAAGATGTGGTCAGAAATTTTCATGGTTAAAAATGCGATTGCCAACATGAAGCCTGCGCCTGAAATCTGGATGAACAGCACCGCATTAGATTTATCAAAGACCAAAGTCGCAAAAGACATCAGCAAAGTCATTAGGAAATTGGTATATCCTTGAACATATTCGCCTTGATTCCAGACCAAGCCTAATCCATGTGAAAAGTTCCACGCATAACGCATGGAAATCATGGCGTCATCAAATAAACAAAAGTACCGTTTACCGTCAACGGCAATGAATGATGAAGTATAAATAAAACCGGCGCTCCAAATTACAAAACCAATGGAAATAATTGCCAAAACAGCATTTTCCAGTTTTCGGTTGGGTACATTCATTAGGGAATTATACACAATATTCTTTTTGAAGTGGTTCAATAGATGTGAGCAGTCCAGTTTGACAATCGCCAGCGTCAGGAAGATGAAAATGGCAAAGGCCAGGAACCAGTCGGATGGGAGGATGGAAACCGCGGCTGCGCCGATCAGCACGCGTACCGTGTAGAGCAGCGCGAGGACGACCACATCGGCGAACACCCTGCGCTTGGCCCACAGCGAATAGGCCAGCGAGGCGAGCAGATACAGGAGCACCAGGCCGCCGGTCGCCGCCGACACAGAAAAAGCCAGGGCGACGCCGCCGGCCATCAGCGCTGCGCCGATGCCAGCCATCACCAGCAAAGGCGCCCGACCGGCGGCGATGGGGCGATGGCGTTTGTGCCGGTGCAAGCGGTCGTGGGGGAGGTCCATCACATCGTTGAATACATAGCCCGCCGAGGCGCACGCCGACAACGCCACGAACGCCACGGCTGCCGCGAGATACAACTCCGCCCCGGTGCCGTGCGCCGCCACCAGCGGAGCGAACACGAGAATATTCTTGATTCACTGCTGCGGGCGCAACGCGCGCAGGCAGGCGCGTGTGCGCGCCCAGGGCCGGCCGGCTGCGCCGCCATCGTCGTCCAGAAAGCGCGCATCCCCGTGCAGGGCGCGCAGTTTGCGTTTGAGCGGGTTGGACAGGTTGACACCGATCGCGCGCCGCGCGCGCCGCCACACCGCCAGGTCGCGCCGTGAATCGCCGATGTAATCGAACCCGTCCGCAAAGCGCGCCGCCAGCGCCTCGGCTTTGGCCTCACCGGCCAGATTGGTGCGCCCGTCCGACGCGAGATAACCGTTCGCCCCCACGCGCTTGGCCAGCGGCGCCACCACCCGCGCATCCGCCGCCGACGCGAGATACACCTCGCGCCCGGCCGCCGTGGCCGTGGCAATCTCGTCCAGCACCGCCGGGTTGAGTGCCAGCGTCTCCGGCGGCAGCGGCACGGCGGCGGCGACCCGGTGTTTCAACGCGGCGCGACCGCGGCCCAGCCACAACGGCAGCGCGAACAGCGTCAGCGGTGCGGCGGTCAACAGCCGCGCCACGCCTTCAATCAGCAAATCGCCGTTGACCAGCGTGCCGTCCACATCAACGACCAGCGGCGTGGCTGCGTCGGTCGCTTCCATCAGGCGGGGCCCGGCGCGTGGTCGTTCACCGGCCGGATGCCCGACACAGCATCAGGATTAAACAAAAACAGGGCGGGGGCGCGGTCGGCAAAGGCATTAGCCCAGGGTCGGCATATTGGTTTCGTGGGTGCGGGGGGCGTGCCAGTTGCATTATCGGCCTGGCTGTGAATGAGCTGAATTCAAAACGGATTTATTCTACTGTACTGACCGGCTCAAATACAATCCCTGCACAACCCGGTGGATGCAACCTCAGGCAAGGCGGGGGGACAGGAATGCCCCTCCTTTGACCATGTCGGTTGTCGCCTGGCGGGTTGAGTAGCGAGCTATTATAGGATGTGTGCCTGCCCACCCTCACCCAACCCTCTCCCAAAAGGAGAGGGCTAAAGCCGACAACTGCCTTCTCCCTCGGGATAACCGGAACCCCGAAATAACCGGAAACTCCCTCTCCCTCTGGGTGTTTCGTCCCGTATGATAGAATATACTCTCTTTCAATCCAATCCGGCATTCAATACGTTCAGAAGAGGTTGCAAAATGGAGATTAAATTACACCGGCTGGCCACCACAACGCCAGCTACCCGTAAGTATATTCAGACTTCAAGCAAAAGCGCGCCGACCCTGTCGCGTGAGCTCGGGGTTTCTCTGCCGACGATTTACAAGTGGCGGCGGGCCGGGGGGCGCATCTATGACGGTTCCCACACGCGCCATAACCTGAACCCGAGCACTTCCCCGCAGCATGAGGAGATTATCACCGAGTTGCGGCTACGCTTGCGCTTGTCGCTGGATGATGTGGTTGAGGTGATGAATCGCTGTTTTCCCCAGACCTTCAGCCGCAGTGCGATACATCGCTGTCTGAAGCGCTTAGGCATAAGTCGGTTCCCACAGGTCAAGCAAGCGAATGATTTCAGCTGTTTTGAGCAGACCTCGTGCGGGTTTATTCATATGGACTTCAAGGTGTTGAGCAAGCTGAATAAGCAACGCAGCTATGCGCTGGTGGCGATTGACCGGGCTACGCGCTTTGTCTGGGTAAAAATCATTGCGCGCCGCGATGCCGCCACGACCGCAACGTGTCTGCGTGAGTTCCTGGATGCATTCCCACACCCGGTGCATACCCTGCTTACCGACAACGATGGCGGCTTCACAGACCGCTTTGCAGTGGACAAGAAAAACAAGCCACAAGGCAAACCAAGCGGTACGCATCTGTTTGATCAGGTTTGCCGTGCGCATCACATTGAGCATCGTCTCATCCGCCCGTTTCGACCACAGACCAACGGCATGGTGGAGCGGTTCAATCGCCGTTTGAGTGAGGCATTGCGCAGCAGGCCGCAGATCAAAAGCAACTGGAGCACAAACCGATTCCACAACCACGAGGAAAGAAACCGGTTCATCTACACATTCGTGGAAAACTACAACAGAACTCGATTAAAATGCCTGGGCTACAAATCACCCAAAGAGGTCTTGAGTAATCAGACGGAACCTAACATCTGGGAGAGGGCCGGGGTGAGGGGCCGAGGAGAGGGCCGCCGCACGGCCCAATCACCGCCCCGGAATCTCACCTTCCCATCAGCGGTGACGTGGCACTGACAAGTTGAATTCACCGGGCGATATAGCCGGTCGGGATCAGCAGGATGAAACCGATCGGCACCTGCGTATGGACAGCGAACCGGGGTATGGCCTGGCGTGGAGCGGCGGCCTGCTGACGCCGTACGCCGGTCTGTCGCTGCTGTCAGACGGTCGTGACTATCGCCTGGGCAGCCGCTTTGCCGGCGGCCAGTCGTGGTCGTTGCGTGTGCAGGGCCGACGGCGGGAAAGCGCGTCCCGAGCGCCCGAGCATGACCTGGAGCTGCGCTTGCAGTTGGATTGGTAGTGTGTAGACGGCGTGCTGTGACAGCGGCAGGCCGCCGATACGGCCAACGATCGGCGGGCTAATCGCTGCGCCGACGCGGTGGCCGGGAGTGGGGCCGGTCGGCTGCGGCGTCCATCAATTGGTTCAGGCTTTCCCGGTCGGGCTGAAATGCCACGTGTGCGATGCCGCTCAAATTTCGTTCGAGCCAGGCTTTCAACCTGGCCATGGACGGCTGGCGGACGCTGTCGGCGAGCAGGTTGAGCACGCGCGGCAGGTGGGCCAGATACGCCGCTTTGCCGTCTCGCAGCCATAGCCGGGTAAAAATACCGGCGACCTTGCAGTGCCGCTGGGCGCTCCAGAAGGCGCAGTGCTGTTTAACCCAATCGGTATCCAGGTCAGCGTAGTGGCGGAGAAAATGCGCCATTATCTGCTGTTGTGTCGCCGCAGCGACATCCCGCCGTGCGTCTTGCAGCAGGGCGACGACATCGTAGGCCGGCGAGCCGGTCAGCGCATCCTGGTAGTCGAGCAGGGCGCATTGATGTCGGTACATCAGCAGGTTATCGACATGGAAATCCCGATGCACCAGCACCGGCGGCAGGGCGGGCAGTTGTGCGTACAGATGGCGCCAAAGGTCGATAAAATCCTCCCTGACCGACTGCGTTGCGCGCTGCCGCTGCCGCGCCGGCAGGTACCAGTCAACCAGCAACAGCGCTTCCTGGATCAGTACCGAAAAATCATACTGCGGCAGGTCAAGGTGCATCCGTCTGCTGTTGTCCTGTAGTGTCAGCAGCGCCTCCAGCGCGTGTCGATAGAGCTGTTGTTCATTGCCGCCGGCATCCAGCAGGCGGGTAAAGGTCGCGTCACCCAGGTCTTCCAGTAGCAGGTAGCCGTTGGCGCAATCCTGCGCGAATACCTGCGGCACGCGCATACCGGCTTGTTCGAGGCAGGCGGTTACCTTGAGAAACCGGGCGGTATCTTCATGTTCCGGCGGCGCGTCCATCAAGATGCGGCGCTGCCGGTTCAGGCTCAGGCGAAAATAGCGGCGAAAGGACGCATCCTGGGCCAGCGCTTGCAGCTCGGCCTGCTGCCAGCCGTGCTGCGCGATAAACCGCCGACGCTGCCGGATTCGGTCAGTGCTCATGCGCGCCGGCATCCATCCGGCTCGGCTTTTCGGCGGCGGACGGCGGGGCGGCGGGGCCGGATGGGGTCAGGTAGGCTTTCAATCGGCTTTGCAGCTGTTCGCGCTGAGAGGCCGCGTCGACCGGTTTGTTGTCCCGGTCGGTGATAAAAAACGTGTCTTCGGCTTTTTCGCCGACCGTGGATACCTTGGCCGAGATCAATTTCACCTTGCATTCGCGCAGCGCCCGGGCGACATGATAGAGCAGCCCGGTTCGGTCCTGGGAAACGACCTCCATCGGGGTGTGGTTGAGCCCGTTGGGGTGGCCAAAAGTCACCTCGGTGGGCACGCGAAACTGTTTTATTGTGCGCGGCACAATGCGTTTGGCCGGTTGATACTGATTCGGGTTGGAGAGCAGGAAGGCGCGCAGGGTGTCGGTGTTTTGTTTTAGCCAGTGCTTGTTCGCCGCCCGCCCGTCCGGGTCGGCGACGATGAACACCAACAGCGCCATGCCGGATTTGGCCTGATGGATGCGGGCGTCCATGACATGCAGGTTGAGTTTGTCCAGTCCGCCGGTGATGCCGAGCAGCAGGTCTTCCGATTCGGGCGCCATCAACAAAATCTCCTGGGCTTTGATGGCCGGTCGGTAGCGGGCGGTTACCAGCGGCACTTCCAGCAGCGTTGCGCGGCTGATTTGTATCGCCTGCCAGGCGCTGGTTTCCGGCCCGTTGCGCAGGAAATATTCGGCATCCAGAATCGACCAGAACTGCTCCAGAGCGGGCTCCGACAGCCGATTTTTGACCAGCGCTTTGATCTCGCGCTTGCGGGCATCGATGCGGGTTTGCAGCGCCGGTGCACCGCTGATGCCGGAGCGCAGGCGGCGGGAGGTGGCGGTAAACAGGCTGGCCAGCAGTTGTCCTTTCCATTCGTTCCAGACTTTCGGGTTGGTGCCGCGCATATCGGCAAAGGTCAATAGATACAGACTGTCCAGCCGCTCTTGATCGCCCACCGTTTGGGCAAAGCGCTCGATCACCTGCGGGTCGGAGATGTCCTCATGCTGGGCGGTGCGCGACAGGATCAAATGATGGCGCACCAGCCAGGCCACCAGGGCGGCGTCGTATTCGGATATGCCCAGCCGCAGGCACAGCCGGTAGGCGATTTGTTCGCCGACCCGGGAGTGGTCTTTGCCGCTGCCTTTGCCAATATCATGGCACAGTGCGGCCAGATAGATGCGTTCGCGCTTGTTTTGCCGGCTGAGCAGATCGCTGAGCAGCGGGAATTCATGCCGGTATTGCGGCAGCATCAGGCGGCACAGGTTGCCGACGACAAACAGGGAATGGGCGTCCACGGTGTAGACGTGAAACAGGTCGTGCTGCATTTGGCCGACAATCCGGCCGAACTCCGGGAAAAATCGACCCAGCACGCCGTAGGCATTCATGCGCTGTAGTGCGGGGTACAGATGCGGCTGCCTGAATATTTCCAGAAACAGACGGCAGTGCGCCGGGTTGCGCCGATAGGCCGAGTCAATGATGGGCAGCCGGGCGCGTAATTGGCGTATCGTGCTGGCGCGAACGCCTTGTAGTTTTGGGTTTAGCTGGAGAATGTGGAATAGCTCCAGCAGTGCGGCCGGGGTGTCGGTGAATACCTGTCGGTTGGCGGTTTCAACGAATTTGCCGACCGCTTGAAAGCGCGGATTGATTTTTTTCGGCGGTGCCTGACGGCGTACCAGGATGGCTTCGCGGAAGTGCTGCAGCAGTAATTCATTCAATAGTTGCAGCTCTTTTACCGTCCGATAGTAGCGCTTCATCATCTGCTCGACCGCCAGATGATTTTCGCCGGCCCGATAGCCGAGCTGGTGGGCCAGCTCGGTTTGATAGTCGAACAGCAGGCGATCTTCGCAACGGTCGGATAGAATATGCAGTCCGTTGCGCAGCCGCCAGAGAAAATCGCGCCCGGTTATCAGGGCGCGGAATTCATTCCGGGCCAGGAAGGCGTGCTGCACCAGCTCGGCCAGATCGGAGGTGCCGAAATGGCGATTGGCGACCCAGCCGATCATATGCAGGTCGCGCAATCCGCCGGGGGTTTCCTTGAGGTTGGGTTCCAGGTTATACGCGGTGTCGCCAAAATGCAGGTGCCGCTCGGCCTGTTCGGCCAGTTTGCTTTCGAAATACGTGTCGGCAGGCCAGAGGCGGGGATGCCGAATGCAGCGCTGAAATTCGACAAACAGCGCCTCGCTGCCGCTAATCAGGCGCGCTTCCATCAGGCTGGTCATCACGGTGATGTCGGTTTTGGCGAGCGCAATGCAGGGTTGGATCTGCCGCAGGCTGTGGCTGACCTTGATTCCCAGATCCCAGCATAGTCGGACAAAATCTTCGGTTGCCGGCCATAGCGTGCGCTCGGCCGGTGCGGGCAGCAGGAGCAGTAAATCGATGTCCGAGCCGAGATTGAGCTGGCTGCGCCCGTAGCCGCCGGTGGCAATCAGGGCGGCTTGTTCGAGCACGGCATGGGATTGCGCCGAGCGCTGCCAGCCGAGCCGCAGGATTTGGTCAATGAGCCAGCTGTGGTGTTTGACCAGCGCCGCGGCGCTGCCGCCGTGCAGATGCTGCTCGATCAACTGCCGGCGCCCATGCGCCAGTGCGGTGCGCAGGATGCGGATCAGCCGGGCGCCGTCTGCGTGCTGCTTGAGCGCGGCTTGCAGGCGGCTGCGGTCAAGCAGTGCGGCGTGAGTCAGGCGACGCATCGGGCCGAGGCGTGCGTGCAGGCGGCTACGATTGGGTGAGAATTTCGTGGCCGTTGTCGCTGACCAGAATGGTGTGCTCCCATTGCGCCGACAGGCTGCGGTCGCGGGTGACTACGGTCCATTGGTCGGCCAGCAGCCGGGTTTCTTTCTTGCCGGCGTTGAGCATCGGCTCAATCGTGAAGGTCATGCCGGGTTCAATCACCATGCCGGTGTTCGGCTGGCCGTAGTGCAGCACTTGCGGGTCTTCATGAAACCCGCGACCGATGCCGTGGCCGCAGTATTCGCGCACCACGGAAAAGCCGTTGTTTTCGGCGTGCTGCTGAATCGTATGGCCGATGTCGCCCAGGCGCACGCCGGGTTTGACCAGGCTGATGCCTTTGTGCAGGCATTCGTAGCTGATCTGGCACAGCCGTTTGGCCCGAATCGGCGGCGCGCCGACATAAAACATGCGACTGGTGTCGCCGTGGAAACCGTGTTTGATGACGGTAATATCGATATTGATGATATCGCCGTTTTTCAGCCGCTTGTCGGATGGAATACCATGGCAGATGACGTGGTTGACCGAGGTACAGATGGATTTGGGAAAGCCGCGATAATGTAACGGCGCCGGGATGGCCTGCTGTTGATCGACAATGTGGCTATGGCACAGCGTATCCAGCTCGTCCGTCGTGATGCCGGGTTGGACGTGGGGGCCGATCATGTCGAGCACTTCCGCCGCCAGGCGCCCGGCAATGCGCATTTTTTCCACCTCTGCGGGGGTTTTGATGGTAACCGGCATGGTGTGAAATCGAGTCGCTTGAGTGCAAGACGCTGTATACTCCCAAATTCTGCTTTTTTCTTCAATAGTTTTGCGCTAAAATAACACGCGGTTATTGGTGCTGTGACGCGGTACCGGCCGATAATCCAATCTCGCACACGGCAGGAATGTTCACCTGGGTGCCGCCTCAGGGCGGTTGGTGAGCAGTAACCGTGGAGGCTTAACCCATTAAACCTGAAATAGAAAATTATGGCTGACATAACCATGCGCCAGTTGTTGCAAGCCGGCGTCCACTTTGGTCATCAAACGCGTTACTGGTCGCCTAAAATGGCGCCGTATATCTTCGGTGATCGCAACAAAATCCATATCATCAACCTGGAGAAAACCCTGCCGATGCTGCAGGAGGCGATGAAGTATCTGGGCAGTGTGGTCGCTCAGGGGGGCAAAGTGCTGTTTGTCGGCACCAAAAGACAGGCCGGTAAGCCGGTGCGTGAATACGCGCTGCGGTGCGGCAGCCCCTACGTCGATCACCGCTGGCTGGGCGGTATGCTGACCAACTACCGGACGGTGAAAAACTCGATTACCCGGCTGCGGACGCTCGAGCAAAAGCTGGATTCCGGGACGGCGCAGTTCAGTAAAAAAGAGGCGCTGAACATGGATCGCGAACGCATCAAACTGGATAAAACCCTGTCCGGCATCAAAGATATGGACGGTCTGCCGAATGCGCTGTTCGTGATCGACGTTGAGCAGGAGTATATTGCCGTCGCCGAGGCCAACAAGCTGGGCATCCCGGTGGTGGCCGTCGTGGATTCCAACTGCTCTTTGGACGGGCTTGATTATGTTATCCCCGGCAACGACGATTCCGCCCGCGCGATCGATCTGTACTTGCAGGCGGCGTCCGATGCGATCATCGAATCCCGGGCGGCGGTGCAGGTGGTGCAGGCGGCGCCGGGTGAGGATGAGTATATCGAGCTGGATGAGCAGGGTCGGGTGGTGGCACCGTCAGCAGCCGGGCCGGTAGTGCGCGCACAACCCGCCGTCGTGCCGGCGAAACCAGACGCCAAAGACAGCCCGCCCGCCGGCGCCGACGGGGCGAAGCCCGCCGCTGCCCCGGCGGCTGATGCGGCCCCACCGGCGGCGGAGAAAAAAGTAATCAGCAGAAAGAAACCGGTGCGCAAGCAGACAATCGTGGGCAAAAAGACGATCGTGCTCGTCAAACCGACGGCTGCCGATTGAGACGCCACTGTGCCGGGCCGGGTAGACGCCCGGCTTATCGCACGCCACTCGAACTGAATTTTCGGAGCAAGTAGACGCTATGTCGATTACCGCACCCCTGATTAAACAACTGCGTGAGCGCACCGGGGCCGGCCTGATGGCCTGCAAGCAGGCGCTGGTCGAGACCGCCGGTGATATCGAATCGGCGATCGCCGTGCTGCGCACCAAAGGGGCGGCGGCGGCCGAGAAAAAAGCCGGGCGCATTGCCACCGAGGGGGTAATCGTGTGTGTCAGCGACGCCGGCGGCAGCGCCATGGGGGAGATAAACTGTGAAACCGATTTTGTCGCCAAGGATGCCTTGTTCAAGGAATTCGCCGAGGCCGTGGTGGCGGCGGTGCTGGCCGGTCGGGTCGACTCGGTTGACCAATTGGCGGCGGCTGCACTGGCATCGGGTGAATCGGTGGAATCGGCGCGTCAGGCGCTGATTGCAAAAATTGGCGAGAACGTCAGTGTGCGTCGAGTATGCCGCTTGACGGCGGGGCAGGGCACGGTCGGCACCTATCTGCACGGCACGCGAATCGGGGTGATGGTGCGGCTTCGGGGCGGCAGTGATGCGCTTGGCCATGACCTGGCAATGCACATCGCCGCCAGCAACCCGCTGTGCATTTCGGCCGACCAGATGCCGCCCGAGGTGCTCGCCAGGGAGCAGCAGATTGTCGCCGCCCAGGCGGCAGACAGCGGCAAGCCGGCCGGCGTTGTCGATAAGATGGTTGCCGGGCGGATGAAAAAATTTCTTGGGCAAAACACCTTGCTGGGCCAGCCGTTTGTCAAGCATCCGGAGCAGACCGTTGCCGAACTGCTGGCGCCCGATGGCGTTTGCGTCGAGCAGATGGTGCGCTATGAGGTGGGCGAGGGGCTGGAAAAACGCAGTGACGATTTCGTTGCCGAAGTGATGGCTCAGGCCGGCCAGTGATGCGATTGGCATGGGCGGGTTGACCGGCGTCGACTGCAAGACAGCATTGCCGACCGACGGTCGGCGTAGCGCCGTTTCGGGTTGGAGCGGACAATGACGGCGGCAAAACCGGCCTGGCGGCGCATTTTGCTTAAATTGAGCGGTGAGGCGTTGGCCGGTGACAGTCAGTTCGGCATCCAAAGCGAGGTCTTGAATCAGACCGCCGGCGAACTGAAAAGCATCGTCGAGCTGGGGGTCGAGCTGGCCGTTGTGATTGGCGGCGGGAACTTTTTTCGCGGTGTGCGCGCCGGCGATCAGGGCATGGATCGCATCACGGCCGACTACATCGGCATGCTGGCCACGGTGATGAATGCGCTGGCGTTGCAGCAGGCGTTGCAGGCGGTGCAGGTGCCCGCCCGCGTGTTATCTGCGCTGGCGGTTTCGGGGGTGGCGGAGCCGTATATTCGCGCCCGCGCGGTGAAACACTTGCAGGAATGGCGGGTGGTTATTTTTGCTGCCGGTACCGGCAACCCGCTGTTTACCACCGACACCGCCGCCAGTCTGCGCGCGCTGGAGATCGATGCGCAGATTATGGTCAAGGCGACCCGAGTAGACGGGGTCTATGACTCCGACCCCAGACAGAACCCCGATGCGGTGCGGTTCAAGCGGCTGCGGTTCCGTGAGGTGATTGAAAAGGAGCTCAAGGTTATCGATATGACGGCGATTACGCTGTGTCAGGAGAACCACCTGCCGATCCAGGTGCTGGATGTGCGGCAGCCGGGGAGTTTGCACAAAATGATCATGGGGGAGCCGATAGGCACGCTGATTAGCGACGACACCTGCGCCCCGGGCCGATGAATCTGCCGTGCGGTTATTCGTAAGCCGGTGCCAATCTGCTATGATCGAATCGAGTGTATCGACTACTGTGGCGTAACGATTTTGCGGGCATGACCGAAGAGATTGAAAAACAAGCAGCCGCGCGCATGGGTAAAACCGTCGTTGCGACGCGCGCTGATCTGGCGCGGATCCGCACCGGTCGTGCATCGCCGGCGCTGCTGGATCATTTGACGGTGAAATATTATGACAACGTGACGCCGCTCAATCAGGTGGCCACGATTGCGGTTATGGATGCGCGCACGTTGAGCGTCCAGCCATGGGAAAAACACATGCTGCCGGTGGTCGAGAAGGCCATATTGGAATCCGATCTGGGGCTGAACCCGGTTACGGCGGGCGAAACCATCCGTTTGCCGCTGCCGCTGACCACCGAAGATCGCCGGCGCGAGCTGGTCAAGCTGGTCAAGCGGGAAGGGGAAAATGGTAAAATCGCCATCCGTAATATTCGCCGTGACGCCGTTAACACGGTGCGCGATCTGGAGAAAGAAAAAAAGATTACCCAGGATGGGCTGAAGCAGTCTGAAGCCGAGCTGCAAACGGTTACCAATCGCTACATAGCGGAGATAGATCGGGTGGTGGCGGAAAAAGAACGCGAATTAATGGAAATATAGGGTTGTGCGTACAGCCCGCGCGCGGGAGTATACAGCCCGGGTTGATCGCGCGCGCCGGAATCAATCCATTGCATCCGCTGTCGAGTTGCGCTGTAGATACCGGGGCACCGGGGCAGGCGGCGGCCATCAGGCGGGCCAAGCGCCCGGCCCCGAGGGTAAATCTCCATCGCCGGTTTTGCGGTATTGCCTGCGAAAATCGCAGCTGGGGCGGGGCCGGCTTACGGATACAAACATGACGCCTGTTTCCAAGTGGACAGCATGAACCTGCATAAGCCGCGCCACGTTGCGATGATTATGGACGGCAATGGACGCTGGGCCAGACAGCGCAGCCTGCCGCGCTCGGCCGGCCACCGCAAGGGTGTCGAGGTGGTAAAAAAAATGCTGTCCACCTGCCACGATCAGGGCATTCCCTACCTCACGCTATTTGCTTTCAGCAGTGAAAACTGGCAGCGCCCTTCCGCCGAAGTCGAGCTGTTAATCGAGTTGCTGGCCTCGACGTTGGAAAGCGAAGTCGAGCTGCTGAATTCGTCTAAAGTCCGGCTGCGCACGATCGGTGATTTGAGTCGCTTCCCGAAGCGCTTGCGGCAAAAAATTGCTCAGGCGGAAGAATTGACCCGCGGCAATACGGAATGGCACCTGACGATTGGGATCAACTACGGCGGGCGCTGGGATATAACACAGGCCGTCGCCGCGATAGTGGCGCAGGCCGAGCGCGGCGACCTCACGGCCGCGCATGTTACCCCGGCGCTGATCGAATCGCGGCTCTGCACCCATGAGTTGCCGGCGCCGGATTTGTTTATCCGCACCGGCGGCGAAATGCGCATCAGTAATTTTCTGCTATGGCAGTTGGCGTACACCGAATTGGTTTTTGTCGATACCTTTTGGCCGGATTTTGACGCAGCGTGTTTTCATCGGGCGCTGGCGCAATTTGCCGGTCGTCAGCGGCGGTATGGCAAAACCGGTGAGCAACTGGCGGAGAGCGGGCGTTGAGCGCTCGAATCATTACCGCGCTGCCGCTGGCTGGCTGCTGCATTGTGCTGATACTGTGGCTGCCGACCGATTTGTTTGCGCTGGTGTTGTTGGCGTTTTTGCTGCCGGGGCTGTACGAATGGAGCCGACTGTGTCGTCAATCGATTCGGGTGTATTGGGTTCTGGCGGCGATATTGGCGGCTGCCGCGGTGCTGTTGAGTGTGCTGCCCGCGGTCTGTTTGTTGCTGTTTGCGGCGCTGGGCGGTGTGTTCTGGCTAGGGCAGGCGATTGGTTTGATGGGCTGCAAAATACAGCACGCGCGCTCCGGGCTCGGCGGTCTGCTGCAGGGTCTGCTGATCCTGCTGATCTGCTGGTGCGCGTTGGTCTGGCTGCACGCGCTGCCGCCGGACGGGCCGATGAAGGTGGTCGGGGTGCTGCTGATAGTCTGGTCGGCGGATAGTTTTGCCTATTTTGTCGGGCGGGCTTTTGGCCGGCGCAAGCTGGCGCCGTCAATCAGCCCGGGAAAAACGCTCGAAGGCGCGCTGGGCGGCATGGTGGGCGTCGTCGTCGTGGGTGCGCTGATGGCGTTTTTCCCGCTCAGGCTGGTCAAAGTCGAGCTGTTTTTTTGGGTCGCCGCTGCGTTGGTGGCGGCATTTGCCGGCATCATCGGGGATTTGTTTGAAAGCCGGCTAAAGCGCACCGCCGGGGTCAAAGACAGCGGTTGTCTGCTGCCGGGGCATGGCGGTATGCTGGATCGAATCGATAGCATGCTGGCCGCCGCGCCGGTATTTGTGACGCTATGGTGGGCGCTGGCATGAGTCGCGGGGTGTGTGTTTTTGGGGCGACCGGCTCGGTTGGCGTCAACACGCTGGATGTGATTCGGCGTCATCCGGAGCGCTACCATGTCAGTGCGCTCAGCGCGCATAAAAATGTCGAGCTGCTGTATCGGCAGTGCCAACAGCATACACCGCGCACAGTCGTGATGACCGACGCCGCCGCCGCCAGACAGCTCACAAGCAAGCTGGGGCAAGGCGGCCGCACCCGGGTTGTCGGTGGCGCCGGCGCGCTGGCCGAACTGGTTGACAGGCATTGTGAGATCGTGGTGTGCGGTATCGTTGGCGCTGCCGGATTGGCGCCGACGCTGGCAGCGGTTGACGCCGGCAAGCGGGTGTTAATCGCCAACAAAGAGCCGCTGGTGATGATGGGGCCGCAGGTGATGCGCCGGGCCCGGGCAGCGGGGGCGTATGTGCTGCCGCTGGACAGTGAGCACAACGCCATTTTTCAGTGCCTCGGGAGCAGCGGCAACGGCGCGACGGCGCTCGACGGTGCGGCGGAAAAATCGGGTGCGCGCCTGCACGGCGTCCGCAAACTCCTGCTGACCGGCTCCGGCGGGCCGTTTCGTCAGCTCGATGCGCGCCGGTTTGTCGAGGTGACGCCGGAGCAGGCCTGCACGCACCCCAATTGGCGCATGGGGCGCAAAATTTCGGTAGACTCGGCGACGATGATGAACAAGGGCCTGGAGTTGATCGAAGCCTGTGCGCTGTTTGGCATCGGCGAAGAGCAGGTAGAGATCGTGATTCATCCGCAAAGTACGATTCATTCGATGGTTGAATATATTGACGGTTCGGTGCTGGCCCAGCTTGCCAGCCCGGATATGCGCATACCGATTGCGCATGCGCTGGCCTGGCCCGAGCGGATAGAATCCGGCGCGCCGTGGCTGGATTTGGTCGGCCTTGGCCGCTGCGATTTTGAACCGCCGGACGCAGTGCGCTTCCCGGCGCTCGACCTTGCCCGTCAAGCGATCCGGCAGGGCGGGACGCAGCCGGCGGTGCTCAATGCGGCCAATGAAGTGGCGGTGGCCGCTTTTTTGGATGCCCAGATTACGTTCGATCGGATTCCCGGATTGGTTGCAGATACGATGGCGGCGGTGCCCTGGGAGCGGGAGATCGAGCTGGAGACGGTGCTGCGGGCCGATGCTCAGGCCCGGACGGTGTGCCGACAACGGTTGTCGGTGGCGGTATGATGCGGCATCGAGGGCGGGGTTTGGGCCGCCGGGCGGGGGTGATGGCCGGTGCGATACTGCATCGGGACAAGCGATTTTTGCATCGCAGAATCAAATAGATCGGGTGTATTTATGAGTGGTTTTGTCTACAGCGTACTGGGGTTTCTGGTCGCGATTGCGATCCTGGTGACGGTGCACGAGTTTGGGCACTTTTGGGTTGCGCGCCGCCTGGGCGTTAGCGTCCTGAAATTTTCCATCGGTTTTGGCAAACCGGTGTGTCGGTGGCGGCGGAAAAACGATCCCACCGAATATGTGATTGGCGCGATACCGTTGGGCGGATACATCAAAATGCTGGATGAGCGCGAATCGGAGGTGGCCGAACACGAGCGCCACCGTGCGTTCAACCGCCAGTCTTTGCCGGTGCGCAGTGCGATTGTGGTGGCCGGTCCGGCCTTTAATTTTCTGTTTGCGATTGCCGCCATCTGGCTGGTATTTGTCATCGGGACGCCGGATATCGAACCCGTTGTGGGTGAGGTCGCCGCGGATTCTATCGCTGCCGATGCGGGTTTCTCCGCCGGTGATCGGATTCAGTCGATCGATGGGCGGGCGGTCAGGAGCTGGGGCGAGCATCAGTTTTATCTGCTGCACCAGGCGATGAAAGGCGCTCCGGTGGTGTTTCTGGTGCGCCGGAAAAGCGGTGAGCAACGAGCTCTGGCGGTCGATTTTGCCGCTCTCGATCAAATCGAAATCGGCCGTCGGGCGGTGACGTCACAGCTCGGTATATGGCCGCCGGCGCCGCCTGCCGTGGCGGCCGGCATTGTGCCCGATTCCCCCGCGGCCGGGGCCGGTTTGCAGCCGGGCGACCGGATTCTGGCAATCAATGACGACGCGATTGCCGATTGGGGGGAACTGGTTGCTGCGGTGTCTTCACGTCCGGACGCGCGATTGCGCATCCGTTTGCAGCGTCAGGGGCAGACGCATGAGCTCAGCCTGGTCAGTGCTGCGGTTGTGGTTGCAGGGAAAAAGTTTGGGCAGATCGGGGTCTATCCGCCGCCGCTGGCAAATACCCGGTTCCAATTGGGCGTGTGGCATGCGCTGCTGGCCTCGATCGACTATAATTGGCGGCTAAGCATCATCACCCTCAGATCGCTGGGGCGCATGTTGAGCGCCAAAATGGCCCCGGATAATCTATCCGGCCCGATAACCATTGCCCGTATGGCCGGCGATACCGCCGCCTCCGGCTATATTGATTTTTTGAAATTTCTGGCTATCATCAGCATCAGCCTGGGGCTGCTGAATCTGCTGCCGATTCCGGTGCTGGACGGCGGCCATTTGCTGTATTTTTTAATTGAAGCGGTCACGGGTGCGCCGCCTTCCGAGGCCGTGGCCATCTGGGGGCAGCAGATTGGTATTGCGCTGCTGGTGCTGTTGATGGGCGTGGCGCTTTATAATGATGTGTTGCGTCTGGTGGGCGCACTCTAAACCAAAACAGCGCCGGTCGGGCGCCGGTTGCGGTAGAGATGAAAATCGATGCCGCAACCCGGTTGCCCGGAATAGGCCCGGATGCAGGCCCGGAAACAGGATTGTTATGACTGCAATGCAGTTGAATAACGCAACCAACACAGGAATACCCGTAATGACAAAATACTGCAAGCTGCTGCTGATAGGCGTGTGTCTGAGTGTTTTTTCGGCGCATGCAATCGAGCCGTTTACGATTACCGATATTCGTATCGAGGGCATCGAACGCCTCGAAGCGGGCACCGTATTTAACTATTTGCCGCTGAAAGTGGGCGATGAAGTCAACGATGAGGAGGCGCGGCTGAGTATCAAGTCGCTGTTCGAGACCGGTTTCTTTCATGACGTACAGCTCGAACAGGACGGTACGGTGCTGGTGGTCAAGGTGCAGGAGCGGCCGTCAATTGCCGAAATCCTGCTGGTCGGCAATCAGGTGCTGGATAGCGAGTCGATTGAAATGGCCTTCGAGGCCGCCGGTCTGGCCGGTGGGCGGATTTATAACCAGGCCGCGTTGGAGCGCGTCAAGGAGGAAATCAACGCCACCTATCTGTCGCTCGGCAGATATTCGGCTACCGTCGATACGCAGGTTGAAAATCTGGACCGGAATCGGGTTAACGTGACGGTTGAAATCGACGAAGGCCGGGTGGCGACTATCAAGAAAATCAATATTATCGGCGCCCGCCGGGTTGCGGTCAAAAAGCTCAAAGACGAGATGCAGCTGCGCGACCGGCGCGGCCTGCCGTTTTCCACCCGCAGCCAATATTCAAAGCAAAAACTCGAAGCCGATGTCGAGAGTATTCGCAGCTACTATCTGAATCGCGGCTATCATGATTTTGAGATTATCTCGACCAATGTCGATATCAGCCCGAACAAACAGAATGTGTTCGTCAGTATCTCGCTGTTTGAAGGCGAGCAGTACGTTTTTGGCGAAACCCGGGTCGAGGGCGGCGAGGAGACCGCGGTTGTCGACCTGCAAGAGCAGATCACGATCAGCGACGGTGAACCGTTCTCGCGCAAACTGGTAAGTGAGAGTCGTGCCGCAATTGCCGATCGCTTTGCCGATGCGGGTTATGCATTCGTTGAGGTCGATCCGGTTTTCGACACCGATGAGGAGGCCAAGATCGTATCGACGACGTTTTCGATCATACCGAATCAACGCGTGTATGTGCGCCGGGTGAATATTTCCGGCAATTCCTATACCCGGGATGAAGTGATCCGGCGTGAACTGCGGCAGCTCGAGGGTGCCTGGTATTCCGCCAATGCGGTGCGGTTGTCCCGGCAGCGCTTGCAGCGCACGGGTTTCTTTCAAAACGTTGCCATCGATACGACCGATGTGCCGGATACCGACAATCAGGTGGATGTGAATGTGATTGTGATGGAGCGCAATACCGGCAGCATTCAACTCTCGACCGGGTACTCCGATGCAGACGGTATTTTGCTCGGGCTGGCGTACAAGCAGAGAAATTTTCTCGGTTCGGGGCGCGAATTTGGCGTTGACGTGAAAAATTCGGACGGCTCCCGCGATGCGGCTATTTCCTATGAGAACCCCTACTACACCGCCGACGGCATCAGTCGAGGGATTTATTTGTCCACTCGGAAAATCGACTCCTCCGGCGTCAATACCGGTGAGTATACGCTGGATGTGAATTCCGTCGGATTGGAATACAGCATACCGATCTCGGAGACCAATGCACTGGATTTCGGCATAAGATTCGAGCAGCTGAAGCTGAAGGCAAGTGGTGAGACGCCCGATGAAATACGGCGCGTGATTGACGATCAGTCCAAAGCAAACGACCTGATTCTCGACCTTGGCGTGTCGCGGGATAGTCGTGACGACTTTTTCTTTCCGACTTCCGGCACCAGCGGCTCGGTGTCTTTCCAGGCCTCCGTCCCCGGCAGCGACTTCGAGTACTATAAGCTCAATATCCAGGGCAATATTTATGTGCCGGTAGCCGATCTGCTGACGGTCAAAGGCAGCTTCGGTCTCGGTTACGGGGACGGCTATGCGGATACCGATGATCTGCCGTTTTTCAAGAATTATTTTGCCGGCGGGGCGAAGTCGGTGCGCGGCTACAAAAGTCGGTCGCTTGGCCCTAGAGACAGCGGCGCATCCCCTCGCCCGCTGGGCGGTGACCGGCGCCTGCTGTTCAATACCGAGCTGCTGCTGCGTCCTTTTGGCAGCGCCACTAACAAGGATAAGCGGATCGGCGTGTTCTTTGACAGCGGTACGGTGTTTGGGCCGGGTAAGGATTTTGATTTGGGGGATATACGGTATTCCGCCGGCGCGTCGTTCAATTGGCTTTCACCGCTTGGGCCATTCAGCTTGAGCTACGGATTCCCGCTGAACGACGAAAAGGAAGACGAGCTGGAGAAGTTTCAAATATCTTTTGGCGCGGTGTTTCGTTGAGCTTGCCTCGAGGTGGGCTGTATTTGATGGTCGGATATATGCGCCCGCTGTATTGCAGCGCTAATTCCGAGCGGTAAAAAACGCGGCTGTTTTTGTTTTTTTCTTTTTCTGGTTTTTTTTCTGGATTGAATATGAAATATTGTTATCTGAGCTTGCAAGTCAGCATTGCTGTCGTGCTGGCGGGGGGTTTTGTCGCCCCCGTTTATGCGGAGAAAACGGTTTATGTCGATGCGCGTCGATTGGTCGAAGAATCGCCGCAAGGGAAAGTAGAGTTAAAAAAACTTGAAGACGCTTTTAGTGAACGCGGCCGGGAATTGCGCGGCAGAATTGCCCGCTTCCAGGCCGAGGAAGCGGAGCTGGAAAAAAATCAATTGTCGATGTCGCTGGATGAGGTGGAGAACAGGCAGACGGAGCTGCGGGAGTTTCAGCGAGATATCGCGCGTGAGCAGCGCGAATATAACGAGCAGTATGCAAAGAGCCGCAAGCAGGGGCTGCAGGAGCTGGAGGAAATCATATCGGAAGTGGTGATTGGTGTGGCCGAAGAAAACGAGTACGACCTGGTACTGCAGCAGGCGGTGTATGCCAGTGAGAAGATCGATATTACCGATCAAGTCCTGCAAGCGTTGTCAACGCACCATGAGCAGCAGTAACCCGGCCGGGAATTGGTCGTCAGGCGACGGGCGGCTCGCCGGGCGAACATGGGATTATCCGGTAAAAAATCAACCCCATTGGCGTGGCCGCAGGTCGCTTACCGCAGCGAACAGGATATGACCGAGAAATATGTGAGATGACCGAGTCGAAAGAAATTGATATTTGTCGCATTTTAGACATGCTGCCGCATCGGTATCCTTTTTTGTTAATCGATCGCGTACTTGATTATCAACTGGAATCGCACCTGACGGCGATTAAAAATGTGACGATAAACGAGCCTTGCTTCCAGGGCCACTACCCCGGCCTGCCGACCTTCCCGGGGGTTTTGATTATTGAGGCGCTGGCACAGTCGTCGGCAATACTGGTCAGCATGAGTCCGCTGGTTGAGCATGACCAGGGTAAAAAGGTCATCTTCCTGCTTGCCGGGGTGGACCATGCCCGATTCAAGCGGCCGGTTGTGCCCGGCGATCAGCTGGTGATAAAAGTGGAGCTGGTCCATTGCAAGCGCAGGATATGGAGGCATTCCGCCACCGCCACCGTCGATGGCAATCTGGTCGCCTCCGCCGATATTATATTCACCTATAAGCTGGCCGAATCCGGCAGTGCAGATGGCTGATATACACCCCGGTGCGATCGTAGACCCGGGCGCCGAGCTGGGCAATAATGTCGAGATTGGTTCCTACAGCATTATCGAAAAAGATGTCGTCATTGGCGATAACACCTGGATTGGGCCCCATGTCGTGATTCGCAGCCATACGACGATTGGCTGCGATAATCGGGTTTATCAATTCTCCTCTATCGGTGAAGCGCCGCAATCCTATGCGTATGCCGGTGAGCCGACCCGCCTGACCGTGGGCGATAGAAATATCATTCGCGAGTATTGCACGCTTAACCGCGGTACCGCACAGCACTCGGGTGAAACGCGCATAAAAAATGACAACCTTATCATGGCCGGTTCGCATATCGCGCATGATTGTGTGGTTGAAAACAATGCCATCCTGGCGAACGGTGCTACGCTGGGCGGGCATGTGAATGTCGGCGATTTTGCGATTTTAGGCGGCGGCTCATTCGTGCATCAGTTCAGCCGAATCGGCGTGCATTGCATTGTCTCCGGCGGCACGATGTGCTACCAGGATATAACGCCGTATATTACCGCTGCCGGCAATCCGGCCAAGCCGTTTGGCATTAATACGCGCGGGCTGCGTCGGCGGAATTTTTCTGAACAGACGATTGGCCTGCTGAAGCAGGCGTATCGGTTGCTGTACCGCAGTAATCTGGATTTGCGGGTGGCGATCGAAAAAATCGACATGCTGGACAAGGACAGTGCGGTACTTCGGGAGCTGAGTGCTTTCCTGCGGCATTCCGCGCGTGGAATCAGTCGCTGACTTTTGCATTCGAGCTCGTGTGCAGCCGCGGTTGCAGATTGGCCGCCCGACCGCAGACAACCCTGACGGCGTGACCGTGGTCGGGTTGAAACCCTGGCCCGGCATGGGCGCGAGCCAACCGACGCCGCCCGGAATGTGCAATCGAATCGTGATAATCGATGCCGGCTGACCGTACCGTATGAGTGTGCAGCTTATCGCCGGTGTAGATGAAGCGGGACGCGGCGCACTGGCCGGGCCGGTGGTGGCCGCCGTCGTGATCCTCACTCCGGGGGAGTGCATCGCGCAGTTGGACGATTCGAAAAAACTCTCCGCGGCCCGGCGCGCTTATCTGGAAATTCAAATCAAGCGGCGGGCGCTGGATTGGGCTGCGGCCAGCGCCAGTGTGGCCGAGATCGACCGCTTGAATATATTGCAGGCATCGCTGCTCGCGATGCAGCGTGCGGTGGAAAAACTGGCGGTCAGTCCCAACCTGGTGCGCGTGGACGGTAATGTACTGCCGGCGCTTGCCTGCGCGGCGGAGGCGATCATACGGGGTGATGCGCTGCATGCGGAAATATCCGCAGCGTCTATTGTCGCCAAACAGACGCGTGATCGAATCATGCTGAAACTGGCCGCCATCTACCCGCAATACGGTTTTCAACAGCATAAAGGCTACGCTACCAAAGCGCACATCCGGGCGGTTGAATTGCATGGCGTCAGCCGCCATCACCGCCGCAGTTTCTCGCCGGTAAAGCAATTTATAGCGGCATGACGAATACATTTGTTCATCTTCATGTGCATACCGAGTATTCGCTTTCCGACGGCATTATTCGCCTTGACGTTTTAGCCGATACCGTTGCCGGCTACGGTCAGCCGGCGGTTGCCATCACGGATATATTGAACCTGTGCGGCGCGGTCAAATTTTACCGGGCCTGCGTGCGCAGCGGCGTCAAGCCGATTATCGGCTGCGATGTCTGGGTCGATTCGCCGCTGGAGCAAAAGCGAACACACCGCATCAAGCTGATTTGCCGCAATGATCAGGGCTACCGCGATCTCAACAAGCTGCTGACCGATGCGTATTTGCGCGGCCAAAAGAACCGCAAAACGGTGCTCGATTGGCATCAGCTTAAACCGGCTGCAGGCGGGTTGATTGCGCTGCTCGATAGTCAGGAAGGGCCGTTGGCCGCGGTATTGGCGGGCAGCGGCAACGATAGCCAGGCGATTCTAACGGCGATGCTGAAGCAGTATCGGGATGTTTTTGGCGATCGTCTCTACCTCGAAATCAGTCGTGTCGGTCGACCGGATGAGGCGCACTATATTCAGCGCATAGCCCAATTGGCGGCCGCCGAGGAGGTTCCGCTGGTGGCCACCAACCGGGCCGGCTTTATCCGTCAAAGCGATTTCGAGGCGCATGAAATCCGCGTGTGCATTAACGATGGTCGGGTGTTGGAAGATACCCGGCGGGTGAAGCGCTTTACCGACCGGCAATATTTGCGCACCGGTGAGGAAATGGCGGCCTTGTTTTCCGATTTGCCCGAAGCGCTCGACAATACGCTGGAAATTGCCAAACGCTGCAATTTGTTTTTCGATTTTGGGCAGGCACATTTGCCGGATTATCCCGATGCGGGTGATCAAAGCGTTGATGAATTGCTGAAGCAGCAGTCCGAAGAAGGGTTGTGCAAGCGGTTTGGTGTGGCCGGTTTGCGTGCAGAGGACGGGGCGTCATCGGTACAGCCGGTGTATCTGCACCGGCTCGAGGTCGAGCTTGGCGTCATTATCCAAATGGGGTTTGCCGGCTACTTTTTGATCGTGGCCGATTTTATTCGCTGGGCGCGGGAGCAAAATATACCGGTCGGGCCGGGGCGGGGCTCCGGCGCCGGCTCTCTGGTTGCCTGGGCGATGGGCATAACCGAGTTGGATCCGATCATGCACGGGCTGTTATTCGAGCGATTTCTCAACCCCGAGCGCGTTTCGCTGCCTGATTTCGATATTGATTTTTGTGTCGATGGCCGCGATCAGGTGATCGAGTACGTTGCCGAACGATACGGCCGCGATCAGGTGGCCCAGATTGTTACCTTTGGCAGCATGGCGGCCAAGGCGGTCGTGCGGGATGTCGGTCGGGTCATGGGGCTGCCTTACGGTTTTGTCGATCCGGTGGCCAAACTGATTCCGTTTGAAATCGGCATGACGCTGAAAAAAGCGCTGGAGCAGGAAGAAGCGCTAAAAAATCGATACGATAACGAAACTGAAATTCGCGAGCTGATCGATATGGCGAGTCAGCTCGAAGGCATCTCCCGCAATATTGGCAAACATGCCGGCGGCGTGGTGATCGCGCCCAGGCCCTTGACGGAATACACGCCGCTGTATGCCGATGCGCATTTGAACCAGCCGATTACCCAGCTGGATAAAGATGATCTGGAGACTATCGGCCTGGTGAAATTCGATTTCCTCGGGCTGCGAACGCTGACGATTTTGGATCTGGCGGTGAAGATGGTGAATCAACGCCGGGCTGAACAGCATCAGCCGCCGCTGGATCTGAACGCGCTGCCGTTAGACGATAAAGCGACCTATCAGTTGGTTCAGACCGGCAATACGACCGGGATATTCCAGCTGGAATCGCGCGGCATGAAGGAATTGATTGTCGGCTTGCTGCCCGATGCATTCGAGGACCTGGTTGCCCTGGTTGCGTTGTTTCGCCCCGGACCGTTGCAGTCGGGCATGGCGGTTGATTTTATCAATCGCAAGCACGGTCGTGAGGCGGTGCGCTATCCGCATCCCGAGGTCAAGTCGATTCTCGAACCGACTTACGGCGTCATCCTCTACCAGGAGCAGGTGATGCAGATTGCGCAGGTTCTGGCCGGCTTCACACTGGGCCGTGCCGATCTGTTGCGCCGTGCGATGGGCAAGAAAAAATTGGCGGAGATGGTCAAACAGCGCGATCTGTTTGTGCAGGGCGCCGCCGACCGGGGAGTCGATACCGGCACGGCCGAATATATTTTCGACCTGATGGAGAAGTTTGCCGGCTATGGTTTCAATAAATCGCATTCGGTCGCCTATGCGTTGATTGCCTATCATACCGCCTGGCTCAAAACGCATCATCCGGCGGCGTTTATGGCGGCGACGATGTCGATGGAGCTGAACGATACCGACAGAGTGGTGGCGCTGCTGGCGAATTCGGCGGAGCTGGGGTTGGAGGTGCTGCCGCCGAATATCAATCGCTGCCACTACCGTTTTACCCCGCTGAATGAAAAGCAGATTCTATACGGGCTCGGCGCGATCAAAGGCGTGGGTAAAGGCGCGATAGAAAATATCATCGCAGAGCGTCAGCAGAAGAGCGGCCGGTTCGCAGATTTATTTGAGTTTTGCGCCAGCCTGGATAATCGCAAAGTCAATAAGCGCGTGCTCGAGGCGCTGGTGAAATGCGGGGCGGCCGACGAGCTCGGTTCCAGTCGGGCCGCTTTGATGCGTGATGTTGCCAGCGCGATGCAGGCGGCCGGACAGCAGCAGCAAAACCATGCCGCGGGGCAGTCGGATATGTTCGGTGTGGTGGATGTGCCCGCATTGATGCGCCCGGACGAGCAGACCGAGCAGTGGAGCGAAGAACAACGCCTGGACGCGGAGAAAGAAACCCTGGGCCTGTATTTGACCGGCCATCCCTACAATCGGTTTCGCTGCGAGCTGGGCGAGCTGGCGGAGCAGGGGATTGCTTCCATGGACTTGAGCAAGCCCCAAAACGGGGTATTCACCGGGCTGATGGTGTCGATGCAGGTGATCCGGACGCGCCGCGGCAAGATGGCCTTTGTCATGCTGGACAATGCGCAGGCTCGGGTGGAGGCGGTGCTGTACTCGGAAAAGTTTATACGCTACGCCGCGCTGCTGCAAAAGGACACCGTGCTGATTGCACAGGGCGACCTGAGCACCAAAGAGTCGACCGGTGGGGTGCAGCTGCAAGTGGAGAAATTATATGATGTCGATACGGTCAGAGCGCGGTTTTTGCGTCGGATCGAATTGAAATTACATGAAGATCGGATCGATGCCGAATTGATCGACCGGCTGCGTTCGACCCTGTCGCAGTATGCCAGCGGCAATATCGAGGTGGCGGTGCATTACCAGCGCAGCATCGGCGAGCTGGGCGGCTTGAAACTCGGCAAAAACTGGATGTTGACGCCCGACAACCGCATGATGACCGAGCTGAAGTCGCTGTTTGGAGCCGACAATGTGGTTTGCCGTTACGATGTGAATGCGATTCGGCGCGGCGACGAGGCTGGGTGAGTCGAGCTGCGTGTCGATTTTGGTCGGCGCGGCGACGGGTGTCGGCTGCCTGCGCACCGAGGCTGTTGTCGGCTGCAAACGGCGTCGATGAGAGGAGGCCTAAAGCGGTCGGATCCAGACCGCCGTGTCGTGGAATACGGCGCCGCCATTGGGGGCGGCCGGCTCGGCGCTGATCAGCACATTGATGCCGATATTTTCCGGGAAAGCGGCGGCCGGCCAGATGCCTTCGACGACCGCGGTGTCGCGCTGAATCCGATCGATGACGCTAACCTGGACCGTGACTTCACCCCGTTCATTGCCGACCTTGACCGGTTGGCCCGGTGTGAGCCGATAGGTCGCCGCCGTGTCCGGGTGCAGCTTGACCTGCGGCTGCTTTTCCCGTTTGATCGAAGAAGGCGAGCGGTTAAACGTGCTGTTAAGGTAGCCTCTCGACGGCGCTGCGATCAGGCGCAGCGGTTTGTCCTCGCTGGTATTGTCGATCACATCCCAGTGATCCGGCATCGTCGGCATGTTTTTACCCCATGGCCCGATCGCGGCCCAGTCCGGTTTAAAGCGGAATTTTTTCTCCGGCCAGGCAAAGCCGTTGAGAAAATGCATCTGCTCGAAAGCGGGCGCACAGTCATGAAAATGACCGCGGCTAAACCTGTGTTTGTCCGGGTACCCCGAGTGTTGCAGGCAGCGGTCGATCAGCTGATTTGCGCTCAACTCAAAACCGGCATGGCGGGCGCCCAGCCGGTCGGCCAGCTGGCATATCAGCTCATGGTTGGAGCGGCACTGCCCCGGCCGGTCGATTACTTTGGCGCCGTATTGGAGAAACGTCTGCCCGTAGCTGCGATATAGATCGTCGTGCTCGGCAAACATCGTTGCCGGCAAAACGATATCCGCCAGATTGGCGGTCTCGGTCAAAAAGTGTTCGTGCACGCAGACAAACAGGTCGTCACGCAAAAACCCCCGCCGCACGGTGGCCAAATCCGGCGCCACCAGCATCGGATTGGTGTTTTGGATTAACATGGCCTTGACCGGCGGGCCGTGGCGCAGGGCGGTTTTATCCCCGCACAGAATCGACCCGATCAGCGACATGTCCAGCACCCGGACCCGACTATCCGCCAGCGACGCCGCGGTAATCAGCTCATCCTGCAGCGCAAAACTATCGCTGGTAGCAATCAGCGCACCCCCGCCCCGATGCTGCCAGGCACCGGTAATGGCCGGCAAACAGGCGACGGCATGCACATTGGCAGCCCCGTTTCGCTGCCGTGAAAAACCGATGCCCAGACGAATATAGCTGTTTTTACATTCGCCGTACCACTCGGCAAACTGCTCGATCTGATGCACCGGAATATCGCATATTTCCGCCGCCCAGGCGGGCCCGCGGGGCTGCAGGTGGGCTTCCAGTGCCGCCGGGTCATCGGTATAGCGCGCCAGATATTGGCGGTCGGCATGGCCGCGTTGAAATAAGAGATGCATCACGGCGCACGCCAGCGCACCATCGGTGCCCGGACGGGGGGCGAGGTGTAAATCGGCCACCTTGGCGGTGGGGGTTTGATACGGATCGACCACCACCAGCCGGGCACCGCGTTTGCGCGCCAGGCTGACGTGATGCATCAGATTGATCTGGGTCGCAGCCGCATTGCAGCCCCAGAGTACCGCCAGCTTGCTGTCGGCGATTTCACGCGGGTCGGTGCCCAGTATCGTCCCGGTGCCGGCCAGCCAGCCGTCGTAGGCGATCTGCACGCAAAATGTTTTTTTCAGCCCCGAGTAGCCCATGGTGTGCTGCAAACGCAGGATGCCGTCGCGCTGCACCGCCCCCATTGTGCCGCCATAGTAATACGGCCAGACCGATTCGGCGCCATATTGTTTGTCGGCGTCGTTGAATTGCTGCGCAACTCGATCGAGCGCCTCGTCCCAGGCGATGGGCTGGAATCGGGCGGTCTCGTGTTTGCCGGAGACGCGCAGCAGCGGCTGGGTCACGCGGTCGGGGCTGTGGATGCGCTCGGCGTATTTGGCCACTTTGGCGCAAATCAAACCGGCGGTATAAGGCTGGTGCGGTGAACCGCGTACCTTGCCAATCCGGTCGGCGCCCAGCTTCTCTACTTCAAGCGCACAGGCCGACGGACAATCGTGCGGGCAGACGGCGTTGTGCCAGGTGGCGGTCATATTGATTCGGCTTGTCGTACTATCACAGGTTGAAATGAACGGCCCAATGTCCAGTGTACCGTATCCGGCAGCGATTTTGTATCGGTTGAATTCACAACACCTGAAGTGGCCTGATAGATGTGACCAACCCGGTTAAGGGATAACAATACCCGAACTGAGGATTGGCATCTATAAATCAGAATCCGTCCGCACGCGCAAAAAAACCGGGAAACGCGGCTTGCTTTTCTTTGTGAATCCGTAAAATTTGCAGGTGATAACGGCGCCGATTTTCGTCGGACCGCGCTGCTTTTCTACAGTGGTCCGCTGTGCGGGCCGATTCAGCGCACCGCTGGCCGCAGCAGGGACGCCGTGAGCGCGCACCGGGCAGGCGGTAATCAAACCCGGCTTACATCCCGTACCGCGCCGCGCGCCGCGCTGGTGCTCAGGGCGGCATAGGCTTTCAGGGCGGTGCTGACTACCCGCTGCCGGTCGGGTTTCCACGCTGCTTTGCCGGTTGCCTGCATCGCGGCGCGGCGCTGCTCGAGGATGTTATCGGCTACCGCCAAATGGAGGCGGCGATTGGGGATGTCGATTTCAACCCGGTCATTTTCTTCCACCAGCCCGATGAGCCCGCCTTCGGCCGCTTCCGGTGAGACGTGCCCGATGCACAGGCCCGAGGTGCCGCCGGAGAATCGGCCATCGGTAATCAACGCGCAGACCTTGCCCAGATTTTTCGACTTCAGGTAGGTGGTTGGGTAGAGCATCTCCTGCATTCCCGGGCCGCCCTGCGGGCCTTCGTAGCGAATAATCACGATCTCGCCGGGGCGGATGGTATTGCCGAGAATGCCCTCCACCGCGGCTTCCTGGCTGTTGAAAATGCGCGCACTACCGGCAAACGTCAGCATGCTTTCGTCTACACCGGCGGTTTTGACGACACACCCGTCCTGCGCCAGATTGCCGTACAGTACCGCCAGCCCGCCGTCCAGGCTATAGGCGTGCTTCACCTCGCGGATGCAGCCGTGGGCGCGGTCCAGATCCAGGCTTCGATAGCGCTTGTCCTGGCTGAATGCGACCTGAGTGGGGATGCCGCCGGGGGCGCAGCGGAAGAAGTCCTCGCGCTTGCTGTCGCCGCTCAGGCGAACATCCCACAGGGCGATGGCGTCGGCGATGTTGGGGGCGTGCGCGGTTTTGGCCTGGCGGTTGATCAGGCCCGCTCGGTCCAGCTCGCCCAGAATAGCCATGACCCCGCCGGCCCGGTGCACGTCTTCTACATGATAGTCGCCGGTAGCCGGTGCGACCTTGCACAGCACCGGCACCTTGCGGCTCAGGCGGTCGATATCGGACAGCGTGAACGCGATTTCTCCTTCCTCGGCGGCGGCCAGCAGGTGCAGCACGGTATTGGTCGATCCGCCCATCGAGATGTCCAGACAGATGGCATTTTCAAAGGCCGCAAAATCGGCGATGGAGCGCGGCAGTACGGCGTCATTGTCCTGATCGTAGTACTGTTTTGCCAGCGCGACAATGGTTCGGCCGGCTTCCAGAAACAATCGACGGCGCTGCGCATGGGTCGCCACCAGAGTGCCGTTGCCCGGCAGCGACAGCCCCAGCGCTTCGGTCAGGCAGTTCATCGAGTTGGCGGTGAACATGCCCGAGCAGGAGCCGCAGGTGGGGCAGGCCGAGCGCTCCATCGCATTGGATTCGAGGTCGCTGACGCTGTCATCCGCCGCGACGATCATCGCATCGATCAGATCGACCGATTTTTCATGCTCGCGCCAGGTGATTTTGCCGGCTTCCATCGGCCCGCCGGAAACGAATATGCTGGGAATATTCAAGCGCATCGCCGCCATCAGCATGCCGGGGGTGATTTTGTCGCAGTTGGAAATACACACCAGAGCGTCTGCACAGTGCGCATTGACCATGTATTCCACCGAGTCGGCGATGATTTCCCGCGACGGCAGCGAATACAGCATGCCGCCATGCCCCATGGCGATGCCGTCGTCGACGGCGATGGTATTGAACTCTTTGGCTACGCCGCCGGCTTTGGCTATTTCGCCGGCAACCAGTTGCCCCATATCCTTAAGGTGTACATGGCCGGGCACAAATTGCGTGAATGAGTTGGCGATGGCAATGATCGGCTTGTCGAAGTCTTCTTCCTGCATGCCGGTTGCCCGCCAAAGTGCACGGGCGCCGGCCATGGTGCGGCCGCGGGTTGTGGTCCAGGATCGATAGTCGGGCATGGTCTTTACTCGTCTCGGGGTTGGATTGGGATTAACGGTTTGGGGGCGGCAAAAACCGCTCCGCTGCGGATTGGCGGGTGCAGCCGCCGGGATCGGATGTCGTAGGGCGGCAGCGCATTGGCCGAGGCAGACAACGGCATGGGTTTACTCGGCCGCCATTTGATTGATCAGCGTTTGCAGTTGCTCATCCAGCTTGTCCAGGATGTCAGCATACTTGAATGCGCCAATCTTTTCACCCCGCCGCTTGAGGTTAACGTAATTGGGGCCGCACCACAATCCCAGGTCGGCATCGTCGGTCTCACCGGGGCCGTTGACCCGGCAGCCCATCACCGCGATGGTCAGCGCATGCTGTTCGGCGTAGCGTGTGCGTTGTTTGACCTGCCGGGCGAGCTCGATAAAAGCCTGGTTTTCTACCCGTGAGCAGCTGGGGCAACTGATGAGGTTGAGCCGGTCGGTATTGAAGCGGACGACGGTGCGCACGCGACCGGCGGCGATATCGGTTAAAATCTGCCGACCGGCCTCGATTTCCCGGAATTTTTCTTCGTGCGGCAGGGTCAGCGATACGCGAATCGTATCGCCAATGCCGCCGCCGATAAGTTGTTCAAATGCGATGCGGGTTTTTTCAATCCCTTCGGGCGGCAGGCCCGCTTCGGTCACGCCCAGGTGCAATGGGATATCCGGCCGGGCCCGGGCAAACTGCCGGTAGGCGTCGACGGATTTTTCCGGGTTGGAATCTTTCAGCGAGACGCAGAAGCGGGTAAAGCCGTTTCGCTCCAGCCAATCGCTATGCTCCAGCGCGCTTTCCACCATGGGCGCAACCGAGCCGGGCGGATGGGCGGCCCGTTTTTCCGGGTCAACCGAGCCGGCATTGACCCCAACGCGTACCGCGCAGTCCTGTTTTTCGGCCGCCTCTATCAGGTGGCAGACTTTTTCTCTCCACGACTTGTTGCGCTCGTGATGGTAGAGATGGCCGGGGTTGTAGCGGATCTTATCGACATGCGGCGCCAGCATGGCCGCCAGACGGTAGTTTTCCTGTAAATCGACGCTCAGCAGCGCATCGGTCTGCGCCCGCAGCTCGATCAAGGCCCGGGCATCGCGCCGATTGTCGACGGCGATGCGAATGATATCCGCGCCGGCTGCCTGCAAAGAGGTGATTTGCTGCAGGGTCGCCGGGATGTCGGTAGTCGGTGTGGCGGTCATGCTTTGGACCGCAATCGGGTGGTGGTTGCCGATCGACAGATGGCCGATTTTGATTTCCCGGGTCGAATTTCGCTGCATCATTTCAGTAGGCCATTCAGTCGGCGGCATCAAAGTTATTCCAAAGGCTTGCCGAATTCTGCAAGGAAGCATACCCTATCGTCAATGGCGATAGGGTGCAATCGGTCACCGCGGATCAATTGCCTGCTGCCATGGATTTAATCGCATGCCACACAGCGGATACAATATCGAGACAATCAGACAATTGCTGCGCGCGCAGAATTCGCCGCTGGCGGATCGGGTGCTGTATTTTGCGCAAATCGATTCAACCAATTCTTATCTGATGCGCCGTCCCGACCTGCCCTGCGGTACGGTTTGTCTGGCCGATTATCAAACCGCCGGCCGCGGTCGGCGCGGGCGCAATTGGTGTGCTCCGGTCGGCAGCTCAATTATGCTGTCGGTTGTCTGGAACTGGTCGGCGGCCTATCGGGGCGGCTTATCATTGCTGGCCGGGCTGGTCGTGGTCGAGACGCTGGATGAGCTCGATTTGCCGGATGTCGGTTTGAAGTGGCCGAACGATGTTTTGCTGGGCGAGGCGAAACTCGCCGGCGTGCTGATTGAGGCCGCTGCCGAGCGAGCGGTGATTGGCATTGGCATCAATGTTGATCTCGGGCGGCAAAAATTGAGCGGGGTGAATCAGCCGTGGACTGATTTGCAGGCGGCCGGAGTGACGCCGGAGCGCGAGCAGTTGGTGGCGGTATTGCTGGGTCGTCTGGAAACGGCGCTGCAGCGGCTGGAGCGGTACGGTTTTGCCGCTTTTGTCGAGCGCTGGAATGCGCGCCATCGGTTTCATGGCCGGGCGGTGACCGTGAGCCGCCGGGAGCAGCAGCAGATGCACGGCATCGTGCGCGGTGTGGATGCCACCGGCGCCTTGATGCTGGAGGCCGGGGGGAGGATGGAATATGTCCATTCGGCCAATGTCAGCCTGCGGTTGCAGCCGGCGGCAGGCCAGTAGTGCGCCGTATTTTCATACTGGCGCGTGGCAGCCACTGATGCGGCGGGTGGGTGCGCAGCGATTGCTGATTGACGTGGGCAACCGGCGGATCAAATGGCGGCTGACCGGGGCGACTGACCGGAACGGCCTCGGACAGGGTGCGTTTGTCTATTCGATTGAGCGGCTGAGGGCGCAATTGACGTCTTCGCTGGCCGCATTGAAACAGCCCGATTCGGTTTGGGTCAGCTGCGTGGGCGGCGCGCGGCTGGAGGCGGTGCTGGCGGCGTATTGTCGGCAGCGCTGGGCGCAGCGGCCGCGGTTTTTGCGCTCCGAGCGCAGCCGATGCGGTCTGCAAAACGGCTATACTGTCAGCGGTAAACTGGGCGTCGACCGCTGGCTGGCGATGATCGGCGCCCGTTCGCGCAGTGCCGGTCAGGAGGCAGCCCGAGGTGGTTTGATTGTGATTGACGTCGGTACGGCAGTAACGGTCGATCTGGTTGATGCCGACGGATGGTTTGTGGGGGGCGTGATTTTTCCGGGGATGGTTACGATGCGTTCGGGGCTGGTCGACAACGCAAAACAAATAGACGAGGTCGAACCGCAGCCGGGCGGCAGCGATAGTGGATTGCCGGCGCTGACCGCCACTGCGCGTGATACCCGGCGAGCGGTAGATGGCGGCATCCTGTGTGCGGTGGTCGGCGGTATCGATTTGGCGGTTGACATGCAGGCCAGGCAGTTGTCCGCGGCCCCCGGGATTGTCATCACCGGCGGCGATGCGCAGCGTTGTCTGCGGTATCTCTCACGGCCGGCGCGCTATTTCGAGAATCTGGTTTTGGATGGCATGCAGCAGGTGATTGAGGATGTGCAGCGTAGCGGAGAAGTCGGGTGAGATGGCTGACCGCACTGCTGCTGATTGTCAATGTGGCGGTTTTCTTGTGGTTCAGCGGCCGCCATGGAGGCGAGCCTGGCCCGAATGACGTCGCCCGGCCGGATATTAACCAGGCAGGGATGCTGCTGCTGACGGAAGCCGGGCCCGATCAGGCCGGCCGCCGGGCATTGTCGGCGCCAGGCGACGAGTCGGCTGACCGGCTCGATGCCGCCGGAGAGGGCGACAGGTTGCCGGCCGCCGGGCCGTCATGCTATCGGATTGGCCCGTTCAAGCAGCAGGATACCTGGCAGTTGGAAAACGAGTGGATGAAGTCGCAAAACATCGATTTTGTGTCGGTCACCAGCGACAGCCGCCAGCTCAGGGCAGTCCGGGTCTATCTTGGGCTCTATTCACGCGCAGTAGCCGAGACGGTTGTACAGCGATTAAAGCAGGTCGGTCTGGAGTATTTTTTATATGAAGCCGAGCCGGGTAAAATCCGCATATCGTTAGGCTATTTCACCCAGGAGGCATTGGCCAAAAAATTTGTCGATCATGTTCTGGCGCAAGGATTCGATGCACGATTACAGCATGAGTATTATATTTTGGGGCCATATAGCTGGATGGAAGTGGCGGTCGATAGTGAGCGCCGGCGTTTGATTCTCGAGCGCAGCTGGGCAGAGCAGGCGGTTACGGCGCTGAAAATGAGCTGCGCACCCGCCTGACACGGTTGTGTCATTTCTGTCGCAGCACGGTTACCTATCCGCAGCGATTGGAGCGGGCGCAAAAAAAAATCCATTATTTCTCATCATTTGGGATTGTATTTACTATGCGGTTTTATTTATAATCGCCTGCCTTTTGTTTACATCCCGTGTTTTTGGTTCCGAATATCACTGGTTGCGCCGGTTGCGCTTCGAACAATGAGATTCGGTTTATCATTAAGTAGTTGAATTACAGTGATATTTTTTAATTCGTTTTGCCCGAATAGCTCAGTTGGCTAGAGCAGCTGATTTGTAGAAAATTGCACCTTCATGGGGAAACTTGTGGAGTGGAGGCGGCTAAAACGGGGAAACCTGATTTTGTTGTCGGCGTTTTGCTTGAGGCGTTTGGTTTTGACGCCGCTGTTATGCAGAGCGCCACGGCAAAATGGCAATCCCGTGCTACCCTGACGCCCGTCCCCGGTCACCCGGGCTGGTCGGAAGGGGAGTGTAGAGACTTTACACCGCCCGCCTAAGGTGTGACGCTGATTCTGGCGGTGCACTAAGGTGAAGAGAAAGTCCAGACTCCAAACACGTCGAAGTCGCGGTATCGGTGCTTCGATGCGGTCACGAAAGTGGTGGGGGTATGAATCAGCAGGTCGTGGGTTCGAGTCCCTCTTCGGGCTCCAGACCCCGGCAGGCAACAGCAGCCGGCCGCAAATGTCTTGCCCTGGGTGGGCGGATAGCGGTATCGGCAGGCCGTTACCGGGTTGAGTCGGGCCTGGACAGAAAGTCGGTATTCTGGAGGGGTTCCCGAGCGGTCAAAGGGGGCAGACTGTAAATCTGCTGGCTCAGCCTTCGGAGGTTCGAATCCTCCCCCCTCCACCAGTGGACGGAGGGCGGAGTACGGGCAAGATTGTCGGCCGGTGACCAGCAGGCGTATGCGGGTGTAGTTCAACGGCTAGAACCTCAGCCTTCCAAGCTGATAATGTGGGTTCGATTCCCATCACCCGCTCCAGGTGAAAGTGATAGCGGGTGCGGGCAGTGACAGAGTGGGCAACGCCCACATAGCTCAGTCGGTAGAGCACTTCCTTGGTAAGGAAGAGGTCACCGGTTCAAATCCGGTTGTGGGCTCCACTGTGGTCAGGTGAGATGGGGTGATAGCGGTACTGTGTGGTAATTGTCGGTTTGATTGCGGGTGGCTGCCGGTCGGTTAGACGATGCGGCGGGTTCCGAAGTCAATAATTTTAACCTTGTGTTCAACCTTGAACAAAATCAAGCAAGCAGCAACTCAAAACGATGGCGAAAGAGAAATTTGAGCGGACGAAGCCGCATATCAATGTCGGCACGATAGGCCATGTAGATCACGGCAAGACGACGTTAACGGCGGCGCTGACGAAGGTATTGTCAGCGCGTTACGGCGGGACGTCGGCGAAAGCGTTTGCAGAGATAGACAATGCGCCGGAAGAGCGAGAGCGCGGCATAACGATAGCGACGGCGCACGTAGAATACGAGACGTCGCAGCGTCACTATGCGCACGTAGACTGTCCGGGGCACGCGGATTATGTCAAGAACATGATCACGGGAGCGGCGCAGATGGACGGGGCGATATTGGTGTGCAGCGCGGCGGATGGCCCGATGCCACAGACGCGCGAGCATATTCTGTTGGCGCGTCAGGTAGGTGTGCCGCATATCGTAGTATTTTTGAACAAAGCGGATTTGGTTGACGACGCGGAGTTATTGGAGTTGGTCGAGCTGGAGCTGAGGGAGTTACTGAGTCTGTATGATTTCCCGGGAGACGACACACCGATCATAACGGGCAGTGCGCTAAAAGCGCTGGAAGGAGACGAATCGGATGCAGGCGAGGGCGCGATATTGCGTTTAGCGGAAGCGATAGACAGCCATATCCCGCAGCCGGAGCGTGCGGTAGACGGCGATTTTCTGATGCCGGTAGAGGATGTATTTTCGATTTCGGGCCGTGGGACGGTGGTAACGGGGCGGATTGAAAGAGGCGTCGTCAAGGTAGGCGAGGAAGTATCGATAGTGGGCATCAACGAGACGATGAACACGACGTGTACGGGGGTAGAGATGTTCCGCAAGCTGCTGGACGAAGGTCAGGCGGGGGACAATGTAGGGGTATTGCTGCGCGGCACGAAGCGAGAAGAGGTAGAGCGAGGCCAGGTATTGGCGAAGCCGGGCTCGATCACGCCGCACACGAAGTTTGAATCGGAAGTGTACATATTGTCGAAGGAAGAAGGCGGTCGTCACACGCCGTTTTTCAACGGCTATCGTCCGCAGTTTTATTTTCGCACGACGGATGTAACGGGTGCGGTAGAGCTATCGTCGGACGTAGAGATGGTCATGCCGGGAGACAATGTTCGGCTGACGGCGACGCTGATATCGCCGATAGCGATGGAAGAGGGGCTGCGCTTTGCGATTCGAGAGGGCGGTCGCACGGTAGGTGCGGGAGTGGTGTCAAAGGTGGTTGAGTAGTGCGCCGTACGCGGTCGCGGTACTCGGCAATGCACTTGACGGGGTTGGTTTGGTGCGCTTCGGTGAACGCGACAATCGGTCTATGCGAAGGCCAGTAGCTCAATTGGCAGAGCAGCGGTCTCCAAAACCGCAGGTTGGGGGTTCGATTCCCTCCTGGCCTGCCAGTCGAACCCGGCTGGTGCCGGAGGTGGGTATTTGGCCGGCAGACGATGTGAATCAAGTGGGTAATGTGATGCAGATGCGATACAAGCGGTTCGACGCCGACCAATTGAAACAGCTCGGCAGGCCGGGCTCGAATCCGGGGCATGGATAAGTTTAAGCTCATCGCAGCGCCGCTGGCGGTCGTGGTATCGGTGGTTTTTTACTACCTGTTCAGTGATTTACAGCAGCTGTTTCGTGTGCTGATGGTGGTTGTCGGCGTAGCGGTTGGCGCCGGCCTGGCGCTCACCACCGCGCCGGGGCAGGCGGCTTGGATATTTGCCAAGAGTGCCAATATCGAGCGGCAAAAAGTGGTGTGGCCAACTCGCCGTGAAGCGCTGCAGGTCACCGTTTTTGTGATTATCCTGGTGATCGTGATCGGCTTCTATCTGTGGCTGCTCGATTGGATTTCATTCCAGCTGATATATGACGTGATTCTTCAGGTGACCGGGTAAAACGATGGTAAACACCCCTGCCGAAACAAGCGCCGAAATAAACGCCGAAACAAGCGCCAAAACAAACGAAGAGCCGAATCCGGCGATGCGCTGGTACGTTGTGCAGGCATTCTCCGGCTTTGAAAAGTACGTCAAACGGACGATTCAGGAGCATATCGAGCGCGCCGAAATGCAGCAGTATTTTGGGCAGATTCTGGTACCGACCGAAGAAGTAGTGGAAATGAAGGGCGGGAATAAAAGGACCAGCGAGCGCAAATTCTTTCCGGGCTATGTGTTGATACAAATGCAGATGATGGATGACACCTGGCATTTGGTAAAAAAGGTGCCGAAAGTCTCCGGTTTTATCGGTGGCAGTGAGGCAAAGTCGATTTCCGATAAAGAGGCCGATGAAATTATTCAGCAGATCTCAGACAGCTTGGATCAGCCGAAGATGAAGTTTACTTTTGCGCCGGGTGAGTTGGTGCGGATTATTGACGGTCCTTTTCGGGATTTTAACGGCACCGTGGAAGACGCGAATTTCGAGAAATCCAAGCTGCGGGTTTCGGTAACGATTTTTGGTCGCTCTACGCCGGTCGAGCTGAATTTTACTCAGGTTGAAAAGGGTTGATCCGGAGTCTGGCTTTGTTTAATCGAACCGCCGGGCAGTGGCCGGGCGCTTGTATCTGTTGGGGGTGACACTAAGATGGCGAAAAAAATCAATACCTATATCAAGCTGCAGGTGCCGGCAGGGGACGCCAAGCCGAGCCCGCCGGTGGGGCCGGCGCTGGGTCAGTATGGGCTTAACATAATGGAATTCTGCAAAGCGTTCAACGCCGAAACGGCCGATATGGAAAAGGGTATGCCGATTCCGGTGGTGATCACGGTGTACGTCGATAAGAGTTTCACCTTTATCAAGAAAACCCCGCCGGCGGCGGTTTTGTTAAAACAGGCGGCCGGCATCGGCAAGGGCAGCGATGTGCCGAACCGCAATAAAGTGGGGCGGGTAACCCGCTTGCAGCTGGAGGAAATCGCCAAAGCCAAGGAGTCCGACTTGAATGCGTATGATCTTGATCGTGCGGTGCGCATTATTGCCGGCAGCGCCCGCAGCATGGGTATCGAAGTGGAAGAGGCAGCGTGATGGCGAAGCTGAGTAAGCGAATGAAATCGGTGCACGAGCAAGTGACGCCGGGCAAACTGTATCTGCTCGAGCAGGCGCTTGATTTGATTAAAACGGCCGCTTGCGCCCGATTTGATGAGAGTGTCGATGCGGCGGTCAATCTGGGCGTTAACCCGCGCAAGTCCGATCAAAACGTGCGTGGCGCCACGGTGCTGCCCAAAGGCACCGGCAAAACGGTTCGGGTGGCGGTGTTTGCCGATGGCGAAAATGCCGAGTTGGCACAATCCGCCGGCGCTGATCTGGTCGGCCTTGATGAGCTGGCGGAGGCGGTCCAAAAAGGTCAGATCGACTTTGATATCTGCATTGCAACCCCGGACAGTATGCGAGTGGTTGGCCGGCTTGGCCAGATTCTTGGCCCGCGCGGGCTCATGCCAAACCCGAAAGTGGGAACGGTAACCGGCGATGTGGCCAAAGCGGTGCGGGATGCAAAATCGGGGCAGGTGCAGTACCGCATCGATAAGGCCGGTATCATTCATTGCCCGATTGGCAAAGCGTCGTTTCCCGGCGCTGATCTGGCGACCAATTTGAACGCATTGATGTCGGCCCTGCTCAAGTCCAAACCGGCTGCCGCCAAAGGACAGTACATTCGCCGGGTGGCGCTGTCGAGCACGATGGGGCCGGGGCTGAAAATCGACCGCCACAGCATTGAGGCGCTCAAGTAGCATGCGAACCCATGCGTCTCGGTCGGGTCTCGCGAGTGTCATAGCACGGCCGGCCCGGTCGTACCGGCAATAAAACAGGTGGGGCATAGAACGTTTGGGTGCGTTTGAGTGCCGTTGCCGGGTGTGCCGGCCCGGCGCCGTGTTGGTGGGCAGCCGTAGCTGCCTCAGGGTTGTCCGGTACGGGATACGATAGTTGTTTGGTGGGCGTTTAGCGGGAGTGTGCTTGATTATGAGTTTGAATTTTAACCAGAAAAAAGCGGTCGTCGATACCGTAACCGACGTATTGGGGTCGGCGCAGGCCGGCGTGGTTGCCGAGTATCGCGGATTGTCCGTTGCCCAGTTGACCGAGCTGCGTAAAGCGGCCCGCAACGCCGGCGTATGGGTAAAGGTGGTGAAAAACAATCTCGCCCGGCGCGCCGTTCGAGAGACCGATTTTGAATGTCTGGCCGAGCGTTTTGTCGGTCCGGTGATTTTATCGGTGTGCGCCGACCCGGTTGCAGTCGCCAAAGTAATGTCCGACTTTGCTCAGCACAACGAGCAGTTGAAAATCACCGCGGGGGTGATGCAGGGCGCGCCAATCGATGCGGCTATGATCGAACGTCTGGCCAAACTGCCGAACCGGGATGAGTTGATCGCAAAGCTGATGGGCACGATGACCGCGCCGGTGCAGAATATGGCGGCCACGCTCAACGAAATCCCCGCCCGGTTTGTACGCACGCTTGCCGCAGTGGCAAAAGCCAGGTCGGCGGCTTGAGTTGTTTAATCCGAATCGTTTTCATTTTTTTTGTTTTCCAGCTATCAGGAGTGAAAAGCCATGGCTTTAAGTAAAGAAGAAGTCCTTACCGCAATCGCCGATATGTCCGTTCTCGACCTATCCGAATTGATCAAGGATATGGAGGAAAAATTTGGTGTCTCTGCGGCGGCGGTAGCCGTCGCTGCCGGCCCTGCGGCCGCCGATGGAGAGGCCGGGGAGGTCGAAGAAAAAACCGAGTTTGAAGTTGTGCTGACCGGCTTTGGCGACAAGAAGGTGGGCGTGATCAAGACGGTTCGCAGCGTCACCAGTCTGGGGCTGAAAGAGGCCAAAGATCTGGTGGAAGGCGCGCCGTCTTCGGTTAAAGGCGGAGTCACCAAGGATGAAGCCGAAGCGATAAAAAAACAGCTCGAGGAAGCCGGCGCAACGGCCGAAATCAAGTAGGTTGTTTTGCGCTTGCAAATAGTCCCCGGCCGGATGAAGTCGATGCCGGTGTTTGCGCCTGTAGATAGCCCGTCGGGTTGTTCGCAGGCGCGATGACGCGATATGAACGGAACCGGCTTTTTTATAGGCGCGCCGGGCAGATGATTGACAGGGTCAATCCGGGGTATCCCGGCAAGCGACAAGGTCGAGCTGTTTATCGATACGGTTAGTACGAACAGATTTAGAGGATAAATATGGGTTATTCTTTCGCTGAGAAAAAGCGCATTCGCAAGAATTTCAGCAAGCGCTCCGACGATTTTAAGGTGCCGTATCTTCTGGCCACGCAGAAGGAGTCGTATTATCGCTATTTGCAGGCCGATACCGCACCGGAGCAGCGGATCGATCGCGGCATCCAGGCGGCGTTCAAATCGGTTTTTCCGATTGAAAGCTACAACGGCTGTGTGATGCTTGATTTTGTCAGCTATCATCTCGGCGCACCCCGGTTCGATATTACCGAATGCATGCGGCACGGTCTGATTTACTGTTCGCCGCTGCGGGTGATTCTGCGGCTGGTTATTTTTAATAAAAGCGGCAGAGACAAGAAACCCAAAAACGTAATCGAACAGGAAGTGTTTCTCGGCGACATGCCGTTGATGACCGATAACGGCACTTTTGTCATCAACGGCACCGAGCGCGTCATCGTGTCACAGCTGCATCGCTCGCCCGGCGTTATCTTCGACCATGACGGTGGCAAGACGCACGTGTCGCGCAAATTGCTTTTCTCCGCGCGTGTTATTCCCTATCGCGGCTCGTGGCTGGATCTGGAATTCGACCCCAAAGATCTGCTGTATATCCGCATTGACCGGCGCCGCAAGCTGCCGGCGACTATCATACTGCGCGCATTGGGCTACAGCACGGAAGAAATTCTGTCGATGTTTTTCGAGAACGAATCTATCACCCTGGGTGAAGCAAGCAGCAGCATGCAGTTTGTCGCCGAGCGGCTGCACGGTCAGCAGTTCGAATTCGATCTCAAGGATGCCAAGGGCAAAGTGCTGGTCGAAGCGGAAAAGCGCATCACCAAGCGGCACATCAAAGCCCTGAACAAGGCCGGCGTCAGCCGGTTCGAGGTGCCCAATGAGTACATTGCCGGTCGGGTGCTGGCAAAAGATATTATCGATACGGATAGCGGCGAGCTGTTGGCCGAAGCGAATCGAGAAATCACCGAGGAGTTGTTGCAGCGGCTGCGCGACAACGGCATCGAGCAGATCGAAACGATTTACACCAACAATATCGACTGCGGGGGGTTTATTGCCGATACGCTGCGCATCGATCCCACGCGCTCCGAAGAGGAGGCGCGGGTCGAAATTTATCGCATGATGCGCCCGGGCGAGCCGCCAACCAAGGAAGCCTCGAGCACGCTGTTCAATAACTTGTTTTTCAATTCGACTCGGTACGATCTCTCCGCAGTCGGCCGAATGAAGCTCAACCGCCGTCTGCGACGTGAAACCGACGAAGGCCCCGGCACGTTAAACAAGCAGGACATCGTTGATGTCATGAAAGAGATCGTGGCAATTAGGAACGGCAGCGGCGAGACCGATGATATCGACAATCTGAGCAACCGCCGGCTGCGTTCGGTCGGCGAATTGGTTGAAAACCAGTTTCGCATCGGCCTGGTTCGGGTCGAACGGGCGGTCAAGGAGCGCCTGAATCTGGTGGAAAGTGAAAACCTGACACCGCAGGACTTGATCAATGCCAAGCCGGTGGCGGCGGTGGTGCGCGAATTTTTCGGTTCCAGCCAGCTATCCCAGTTTATGGACCAGACCAATCCGCTGTCGGAGGTGACGCATAAGCGCCGGGTTTCGGCTTTGGGGCCGGGCGGGCTTACCCGTGAGCGGGCCGGGTTTGAAGTGCGCGATGTGCATCCGACGCATTACGGTCGGATATGCCCGATTGAAACGCCCGAAGGGCCGAATATCGGCTTGATTAATTCGCTGGCGTGTTTTGCCCGTGCCAACGAATACGGCTTTCTCGCCACGCCCTACCGCAAGGTGGAGGATGGTCGGGTGACTGCCGAGGTGGATTTTTTATCGTCCATTGAAGAGCATAAATATGTGATTGCCCAGGCGAATGCAAAGCTGGATAAAACCGGTCGGTTTGCCGAGCAGTTGGTATCCTGCCGACATAAAGACGAGTTTTCTTTCGCCTCGCCGGAAGATATCGATTATATCGATGTGGCGCCGCTGCAACTGGTTTCTGTCGCCGCTTCCCTGATTCCTTTTCTCGAGCATGACGACGCCAACCGAGCACTGATGGGGTCCAATATGCAGCGTCAAGCGGTGCCGCTGTTGAAAAGCGAAAAGCCGCTGGTTGGAACCGGTATGGAGCGCACCGTAGCGATTGATTCCGGGGTCACGGTGGTTGCCAGACGAGGCGGGATGGTCGATTCTGTGGATGCCTCGCGCATCGTCGTGCGGGCCAGCGATAATGAAAGCATTGAAGGCGAGCCCGGGGTCGATATCTATAACCTGATTAAATACCAGCGTTCCAATCAGAACACGACGATCAATCAGCGGCCGCTGGTCCAGCTCGGCGATACGGTGTCACGCGGTGATGTCCTGGCCGACGGGCCGTCTACCGACATGGGGGAGTTGGCGCTTGGGCGCAACGTGCTGATCGCGTTCATGCCGTGGAATGGCTATAACTTTGAAGACTCGATTCTGATTTCCGAACGGCTGGTCAAAGATGAAACCTACACCTCTATCCATATCGAAGAGCTGATTTGCACCGCCCGGGATACCAAACTCGGGCCGGAAGAAATCAGTCGGGATATCCCCAACGTAGGCGAGGGCGCCCTATCCAAGCTGGACGAGTTCGGCATCGTTTATATCGGCGCCAAGGTAACCGCGAGTGACATTCTGGTCGGCAAGATTACGCCCAGGGGGGAAACCCAGTTGACGCCCGAAGAGAAGCTGCTACGCGCCATATTCGGTGAAAAGGCGTCGGATGTAAAAGATACCTCGCTGCGGTTGAAATCGGGCATGAAAGGGACGGTTATCGACGTGCAAGTGCTCACCCGCGAGGGGTTGACCAAAGACGCGCGTGCGGCCGCCAACGATGATAGCGAGCTGGCGGAGGTGCGCAAGAATCTGAATGATCAACTGCGCATCGTGATAGAAGATTCCTACGCGCGGATTGAGAAATTACTGCATGACCAGATTTCCGAGGGCGGGCCGGACGGTCTCGAGCTCGGCAGCCGGGTCTCGCAGGAATATTTGATGCAATTGCCCCGGGAAAAATGGTTCGAGATTCGCCTGCGCGATGAGAAGGCGAATCTGGCGATTGAAAAGATTCGTGAGCAGCTGGAGGCGCAGCGGAACGACTTTGATCGACGCTTTGAGGAGAAGCGTGAAAAAATTCAGATGGGTGATGATCTGGTGCCGGGGGTATTGAAGATCGTCAAAGTCTTCGTTGCGGTCAAGCGCCGGCTGCAAGTGGGTGACAAAATAGCGGGCCGGCATGGCAATAAAGGCGTTATCTCGAAGATCGTGCCGGCCGAGGATATGCCGTATATGGAGGATGGCACGGCGATCGATATCTGCCTGAACCCGCTCGGTGTGCCGTCACGCATGAACGTCGGTCAGGTGCTGGAGACGCATCTGGGCTGGGCGGCAAAAAATCTCGGGCTCCAGATTGGTGAGCTGCTGCGCAAGAACGCGAAAGTCGAGCGCCTGCGTAAATTCCTCGATAAAACGTATAACACCGGCAGCAAAAAAGAGGGCCTCGATTCATTCAGCGATGATGAGGTTATGCATCTGGCGGGCAATTTGTGTGACGGTGTGCCAATGGCGACGCCGGTTTTTGACGGTGCGCACGAAAATGAAATCAAAAGCATGCTGCAGCTGGCCGGACTGCCGGAAAGCGGTCAGACGCGATTGTACGACGGTCGCACCGGTGAGGCGTTTGAACGCCCGGTCACCTGCGGTTATATGTATATTTTGAAACTCAATCATTTGGTGGACGATAAAATGCATGCCCGCTCCACAGGCCCGTACAGTTTGATTACGCAGCAGCCGCTGGGCGGCAAGGCGCAGTTTGGTGGGCAGCGGTTTGGGGAGATGGAAGTCTGGGCGCTGGAAGCCTACGGCGCCTCCTATACCCTGCAGGAAATGCTGACGGTAAAGTCTGACGATGTGGGCGGCCGATCTAAAATTTATGAAAACATTGTACGCGGCGACCACGGCATGGATGCCGGTATGCCCGAGTCATTCAATGTTTTGGTGAAAGAAATTCGCGCATTGGGTCTCGATATCGAGCTTAAGCAGTCGTTTCACTAATTGTCTTCGATCATCTGAAGTATCGATTTCATACAAGGGCAGAGCAAAATGAGAGATATTTTCAACCCGTTCAAGCAGGCCGATCTGACTGAAGATTTCGATTCGATTCGTGTCAGCATCGCTTCGCCGGAAAAAATTCGTTCCTGGTCATTTGGCGAAGTCAAGAAGCCGGAGACCATTAACTATCGTACTTTCAGGCCCGAGCGCGACGGTTTGTTCTGCGCCAAGCTGTTTGGCCCGGTGAGCGACTATGAATGTTTGTGCGGCAAATACAAGCGTCTGAAACATCGTGATGTCGTCTGTGAAAAATGCGGTGTCGAGGTCACGTTATCGAAAGTCCGGCGCGAGCGCATGGGGCATATCGAATTGGCGGTGCCGTGTGCGCATATCTGGTTTTTGAAATCACTGCCCTCGCGGCTGGGTTTGCTGCTCGATATGACGGTGCGTGAAATGGAGCGGGTACTGTATTTTGAGACCTATGTGATCATCGATCCCGGTATGACCGACTTTAAGCGCGGCGCCTTGCTGACCGAGGAGGCGTATCTCGAGGCGATTGAAACCTACGGCGACGAATTTGAAGCCGGGATGGGGGCGGAAGCCATTCGGGCGCTGTTGAATGAAGTCGATTTGAAGGAAGAGCGGGATTGGCTGTACGAAGAATTGCAATCAACCACCTCCGAAACCAAGCTCAAAAAGCTGTCCAATCGCTTGAAGGTGGTCGAAGCCTTCATCAGTTCGGGCAATAAGCCGGGCTGGATGATTATGGACGTATTGCCGGTCTTGCCGCCCGACCTGCGGCCGCTGGTGCCGCTGGAAGGCGGCCGATTTGCCACCTCCGATCTAAATGATTTGTACCGCCGCGTGATCAATCGCAATAACCGGTTGAAGCGGCTGCTGGATCTGAATGCGCCGGATTTGATCGTGCGCAATGAAAAGCGGATGCTGCAGGAGGCGGTAGATGCGCTGCTCGATAACGGCCGCCGTGGCAAAGCCATTACCGGCACCAATCGACGGCAATTGAAATCGATCTCCGACATGATCAAAGGCAAGCAGGGGCGATTTCGACAAAACCTGCTGGGCAAACGCGTGGATTATTCCGGTCGTTCGGTGATCGTCGTTGGGCCGACCCTGAAACTGCATCAGTGCGGTTTGCCGAAGAAGATGGCGCTGGAGCTGTTCAAGCCGTTTATCTTCAGCAAACTCGAGTTGCGCGGTTTGGCGAATACCATCAAAGAGGCGAAAAAGAAAGTCGAACAGGAAAGCCCGGAAGTCTGGGATATTCTCGAGGAAGTGATTCGCGAGCATCCGGTGATGCTGAATCGGGCGCCAACGCTGCACCGCCTCGGCATTCAAGCGTTTGAACCGGTGTTGATCGAAGGCAAGGCGATTCAGCTTCATCCGCTGGTATGCGCGCCGTATAACGCCGACTTTGACGGCGATCAGATGGCGGTGCACGTGCCGTTGTCCATCGAAGCCCAACTGGAAGCGCGTTCATTAATGATGCCGACCAACAATATTTTGTCCTCGGCCAACGGCGAACCGGTTATTCTGCCCTCCCAGGACATTGTGCTGGGTTTGTATTATATGACGCGTGAAAGTGCGGCCGCGCGCGGTACCGGCAGCTGTTTTTCCGATGTCGATGAGCTGCGCCGCGCCTATGAAACCCATCAAGTGCATTTGCATGCGCGGGTGAAGGTGAGGATGACGATCTACGCCGGGGTGGAAGATGCCGGCGAACGTCGATTGGTCGATACCACGGTCGGTCGGGCGCTGCTGTCGGAAATTCTGCCGCGCGGCCTGGACTTTGCGCTGGTCGATCGCCTGATGAAGAAGAAAACGATTTCAGAGCTGATCAATGTTTCGTATCGCCTGACCGGGTTGAAGGATACCGTCATTTTTGCCGACCAATTGATGTATATGGGGTTTCGCATGGCGGCGCTGGCGGGTATCTCGATCGGCGTCGACGATATGGTGATTCCGCCCGACAAAGGGAAGATTCTGGCAGGGGCGCAAAAGCAAGTGGTTGAAATCAAGAAGCAATACAGCGCCGGATTGCTGACCGACGGCGAGCGCTATAACAAGGTGATTGATATCTGGACCCGCACCAACGAGCAGGTGGCGGAGTCGATGATGCGTGAATTGGCGGTTGATCGCATCGAGAACAAACAGGGTGAACGGGTCGAGCAGGACTCGTTCAACTCGATTTACATGATGGCCGACTCCGGCGCGCGCGGATCGCATGCGCAAATCAAACAGCTTGCCGGCATGCGGGGGTTGATGGCCAAGCCGGACGGCTCGATTATGGAGACGCCGATCACGGCGAATTTCCGCGAGGGGCTGGATGTTCTGGAGTATTTTATTTCCACCCACGGCGCGCGCAAAGGGCTGGCCGACACCGCACTGAAAACCGCGAATTCCGGTTATCTGACTCGCCGGCTGGTGGATGTGTGCCAGGATCTGGTGATTACCGAGGATGATTGCGGCACCGGCAGCGGGCTGCTGCGTAAAGCCCAGTTTCAAGTCCAGGGCGGCGAAGTTGTGGTGCCGCTCGGCGAGCGTATTTTAGGCCGTTTCCCGGCCGCGGATATTATTGCGCCGGCCAGTGGCGAGGTGGTGGTCGCGCGGGATCAGATGATTGATGAAGATGCCGTCAAAGCCATCGAAGCGGCCCATATTCAGGAAGTGCGCGTCCGCTCGGCGGTCACCTGTGAAACGCGTTACGGGGTGTGTTCGAGATGCTACGGGCGCGACCTTGGCCGCGGCCACGTGATCAACATCGGCGAAGCGGTAGGTGTGATCGCGGCGCAGTCGATTGGCGAGCCGGGCACTCAGTTGACGATGCGCACATTCCATATTGGCGGCGCCGTGTCTGGTGCGTCTGTGGTCAGCCAGATCGAGGTCAAGAACGAAGGCAAGATCCATTTGCGCGACCCCAATTGGGTAGTAAACAGCGAAGGCAATCGGATTGTCATGAGCCGTTCATCCGAATTGGTTGTCATCGACGCCCACGATCGGGAGTGTGAACGGCATAAGCTGCCCTATGGGGCGACGCTGCTGGTCAAGGACAAATCGAAGGTCCGGGTCGGCGATATCGTGTCCGCCTGGGACCCCCACACCCGTCCGATCGTCACCGAGGTGGCGGGCAAAGTCGTGTTCACCGATATGGAAGAAGGGGTTACGATCAGGACGCAAACCGACGAGCTCACCGGGCGCAATACCTATGTGGTGCTCGATCCGCAACGCCGTCGCGGCGGCATTGCGCATGAGAAGCAGGCGACGATTACGTTGATCGATGACGAAGGCGGGCCGGTGAAGATCGTCGGCAAAGAGGCCGAGGCCCGGTATCCGCTGCAGCCGGATTCGACCGTGATGGTTACCCACGGTCAGTCGGTCAAAAGCGGTGACGTACTGGCGAAAATCCCGCAGGAGCTTTCCAAAACCCGCGACATTACCGGCGGTCTGCCGCGTGTGGCCGAATTATTCGAGGCGCGCAAGCCGAAAGAGCCGGCCATTCTGGCCGGTGCCGCCGGGATCGTTTCGTTTGGCAAAGAGACCAAGACCCGCTACCGTTTGGTAATTGCCGATGAAGACGGTGCTACGCACGATACGCTGATCCCCAAGTCGCGCAGCGGCATCAAGGTGTTCGAGGGCGAAACGGTAGAGCGGGGGGATGTCGTGGTAGACGGCCCGGAGCTGGCCAGCGATATATTGGAATACCGCGGCGTCGCAGCGCTGGCCGATTATATTGTCGATGAAGTACAGGACGTGTATCAGTTGCAGGGGGTCAAGATCAACGACAAGCACATCGAAGTCATCGTTCGCCAGATGCTGCGCAAGGTCAAAGTGACGTCGCCCGGCGACGGGCGCTTTCTGCGCGGTGAGCAGGTGGAAAAATCGGAGGTGCTGAGCGCCAACGACGATTTGCTGGCGGCGGAAAAACAGCTGATTGCGTGCGATCCGGTATTACTCGGCATTACCAAGGCGTCGCTGATGACCGAATCGTTTATTTCGGCCGCATCGTTTCAGGAAACCACCCGCGTGCTGACCAACGCATCGGTGAACGGCAAGATCGATCACCTGCGCGGGCTGAAGGAGAATGTGATCGTCGGTCGATTGATTCCGGCCGGGACCGGCCTGGCATTCCATGCCGACCGGAAGCGGAGTCGATTGAAAGACCGGCATGAAGATAAAGCGTCCGAAGCGTTTATGGATGCCCCGGAAGAGGGGGCCGAAAAGCCGCCGGAGGCCGCTGCCGTTAATGCCTCTGAATGGAGTGAATATGGTGGCCAGCCAGAGGGCGGAGTTTGAACAAATCGCCGTCCGGTGCGCGCCGATTGAGCGGTCGCTGGCGATAGCGGCCGAACGGCAAAAGGCACGATCTTTATCTTGACAACGAGCGCTTCCGAAGCATAAAATACGCGGCCCTCGCTGTCGGAAATGCCGACAGTCGCTCGACACCAGGCAGCGCTACAAGGCTGATTGGCCGTAATATCCGCGGCGGTTGGACGATTTTTGCACGGTGGTCGAGGGGATCCGGGCCGGCGACGCCGAAAGGCAGGGCAGGGCGCGGATTTAAATGGGGCAAAACAACCGAAATTTATTACTATCGTACGATGCCGACACTGAGCCAACTCGTTAGAAACCCGCGCAAAAAGCAGGTTAAAAAGTCGAATGTACCGGCGTTGCAGGCCTGCCCGCAAAAGCGCGGCGTCTGTACGCGGGTTTACACCACCACGCCGAAGAAGCCAAATTCGGCACTGCGTAAAGTGGCGCGTGTGCGACTGACCAACGGCTATGAGGTCACCACGTATATCGGCGGTGAAGGGCACAATTTACAGGAGCACTCGGTGGTGTTGCTGCGTGGCGGTCGAGTCAAGGATTTGCCGGGCGTGCGCTACCATACCGTGCGCGGGGCGCTGGATACATCCGGCGTATCGGATCGGCGGCAAGGCCGATCTAAATATGGTGCAAAACGCCCTAAATCATAAGCTGTAGAGCGGCGCGGGGAGCGCGGCTGTGGCAGTTGATGAGCGATAAAACAGACGGCCCCGTAATAGCGAAGACAGCCTTGAGGCCCGATGGTGAATGCGTGTTGTCGGGCAATGTGCGGATGACGCCGGTTGATTTGTTTGACCGGTCAAAGCGATGTGATCAGGCCGATTAGGCCGATGAGCGAAAAATGCCAAGAAGACGAGAAGTACCAAAGCGAAAAATTTTGCCCGATCCGAAATATAACGATCGGACCATCGCAAAATTTATCAATATTATGATGCTGGATGGAAAAAAATCCATCGCTGAAAGGGTGATGTACGGCGCATTGGAGATCATCAAGCAGCGCCGCAAAGAAGATCCGGTTGCAGTTTTTGTCAGCGCTTTGGAAAGGGTGAGTCCGGGGGTTGAGGTGAAGAGCCGACGAGTCGGCGGCGCAACCTATCAGGTGCCGGTCGAAGTGCGGCCGAATCGCCAAATGGCGCTGGCGATGCGCTGGCTGGTTGATTCCGCCCGTCGGCGCAGCGAAAAATCAATGACCGATCGGCTGGCAGGGGAGTTTATGGATGCGGCAGAAGAGCGCGGCAGCGCAGTAAAGAAGCGCGACGATACGCATAAAATGGCGGAAGCCAATAAAGCGTTTTCGCATTACCGATTCTAGATCGTTTTCCGATACATTTATTTTTGATCGTGACCAGAAAAACTCCAATCGAGCGCTATCGCAACATCGGCATCATGGCCCACATTGATGCGGGTAAGACGACGATAACCGAGCGCGTGCTGTTTTACACCGGCTTGTCCCACAAGATGGGAGAGGTGCATGACGGCAATGCGGTGATGGACTGGATGGAGCAGGAACAGGAGCGTGGCATTACGATTACGTCCGCTGCTACGACCTGCTTTTGGCCTGGCCTTAACCAACAATACCCCGAACATCGGATCAATATTATCGATACGCCGGGGCATGTTGATTTTACTATCGAGGTCGAGCGGTCTTTGCGTGTGCTGGACGGCGTGGTTGCCGTTTTTTGTGCGGTCGGCGGGGTCGAGCCGCAGTCCGAAACGGTGTGGCGTCAGGCGGATAAGTACCGCGTGCCGCGCATGGCCTTCATTAACAAGATGGACCGGATTGGCGCCGATTTCTTTCGTGTTGTACAGCAGCTTGAGACGCGCTTGGGTGCGCACCCGATTGTTATGCAGTTGCCGGTTGGGGCCGAGGACGGGTTTTCCGGCGTGGTGGATCTGATCGAGCAGAAAATGCTCCGATGGTCGAATGACAGGCTGGGGGGTGGGGTTGAGCAATCCAGCCTGCCGGAATCACTCGCTGAGCTCTGTCAGACCTGGCGTGGAAAGCTGGTCGAGGCGGCGGCCGAATCCGACGACGTGTTGATGGAAAAATACTTTGAATCGGGCAGCCTGTCCGGGCAGGAGATTCGTCGAGGTATTCGCGCCCGTACGCTGAAGAATGAAATTATTCCGGTTTTTTGCGGCAGTGCATTCAAAAACAAAGGCATACAGTCGATGTTGGACGGGGTCATTGATTATCTGCCGAGTCCGCTGGACGTGCCGGCGGTCGAAGGCATTGCCGCTGATCACAAGACGCAGTTAATACGCAAAGCCGATGATCAGGCGCCATTTTCGGCGTTGGGTTTCAAGATCATGTCGGATGCATTTTTAGGTCAACTGGTTTTTTTCCGGGTGTATTCTGGTGTGCTGAAAGCGGGGGATACAGTGTATAACCCGGTCAAAGACACGAAAGAGCGCGTTGGACGGATTTTGCAGATGCATGCCAACGATCGCGCAGACATCAAGACGGTCGGTGCCGGTGATATTGCCGCCGCAGTGGGTCTGAAAACGGTGGCTACCGGGGACACTTTGTGTGCTCCGGCGCACCCAATCGTCCTCGAATGCATCGAATTTCCGGAGCCAGTGATTTCACAGGCGGTCGAGCCGAAAACCAAACTGGACCAGGAAAAACTCGCCGGTGCTTTGCACCGACTGGTGTGCGAAGATCCGTCGTTTCGCGTATCTGCGAATGCGGAGTCCGGCCAGACGATTATTTCCGGCATGGGTGAGTTGCATCTGGAAATCATTATCGATCGGTTGAAGCGCGAATTCGGCGTCGATGCGAATATCGGCAGACCGCAGGTGGCCTATCGGGAAACTGTCGGCAGGCAGGTGGAGCAGGAATATAAATACGTCAAACAAACCGGCGGTCGCGGTCAGTATGGCCATGTGCATCTTCGCCTTGAGCCGCTCGCTTTGGGGCAGGGCTACCGGTTTGTCGATGCGATCAAAGGCGGTGTGGTGCCGCGTGAATATATTTCTTCGGTCGATAAAGGCGTACAGGCAGCGATGCGCTCCGGTGTGATTTCCGGTTATCCTGTGATCGATGTGCAGGTGACGTTATTCTTCGGTTCGTATCATGAGGTGGATTCATCCGAGCATGCATTCAAGGCCGCCGCTATTCAGGCATTTCGCGATGGTATGAAAAAGGCGCAGCCGCGGCTGCTTGAGCCGGTGATGGCGGTCGAAGTGGTGACGCCTGAGGAATATATGGGGAGTATCAGTGGTGATTTGAGCGCCAGGCGCGGCATCATCCAGGAAATGGAGAGCGCACCGGGCGGCAAGGTAATCAAAGCGGCAGTGCCGCTGTCTGAAATGTTTGGCTACGCTACGGCAATGCGATCGGCAACCCAGGGACGCGCTGTGTATACCATGGAGTTCAAGCAATATGCGCCGATATCGAACACAATCGCGCAGGCGATCAAGGCGGCATAGTTTCCGGAGTTATGGGGTTTAACAAACCAGTCTGAGGAAAAAACGATGGCGAAAGAGAAATTTGAGCGGACGAAGCCGCATATCAATGTCGGCACGATAGGCCATGTAGATCACGGCAAGACGACGTTAACGGCGGCGCTGACGAAGGTATTGTCAGCGCGTTACGGCGGGACGTCGGCGAAAGCGTTTGCAGAGATAGACAATGCGCCGGAAGAGCGAGAGCGCGGCATAACGATAGCGACGGCGCACGTAGAATACGAGACGTCGCAGCGTCACTATGCGCACGTAGACTGTCCGGGGCACGCGGATTATGTCAAGAACATGATCACGGGAGCGGCGCAGATGGACGGGGCGATATTGGTGTGCAGCGCGGCGGATGGCCCGATGCCACAGACGCGCGAGCATATTCTGTTGGCGCGTCAGGTAGGTGTGCCGCATATCGTAGTATTTTTGAACAAAGCGGATTTGGTTGACGACGCGGAGTTATTGGAGTTGGTCGAGCTGGAGCTGAGGGAGTTACTGAGTCTGTATGATTTCCCGGGAGACGACACACCGATCATAACGGGCAGTGCGCTAAAAGCGCTGGAAGGAGACGAGTCGGATGTAGGCGAGGGCTCGATATTGCGTTTGGCGGAAGCGATAGACAGCCATATCCCGCAGCCGGAGCGTGCGGTAGACGGCGACTTTCTGATGCCGGTAGAGGATGTATTTTCGATTTCGGGCCGCGGGACGGTGGTAACAGGTCGGATTGAAAGAGGCGTCGTCAAGGTAGGCGGGGAAGTATCGATAGTGGGCATCAACGAGACGATGAACACGACGTGTACGGGGGTAGAGATGTTCCGCAAGCTGCTGGACGAAGGTCAGGCGGGGGACAATGTAGGCGTGTTGCTGCGCGGCACGAAGCGAGAAGAGGTAGAGCGAGGCCAGGTATTGGCAAAGCCGGGTTCGATCACGCCGCACACGAAGTTTGAATCGGAAGTGTACATATTATCGAAGGAAGAAGGCGGCCGTCACACGCCGTTTTTCAACGGCTACCGTCCGCAGTTTTATTTCCGCACGACGGATGTAACGGGTGCGGTAGAGCTATCGTCGGACGTAGAGATGGTCATGCCGGGAGACAATGTTCGGCTGACGGCGACACTGATATCGCCGATAGCGATGGAAGAGGGGCTGCGCTTTGCGATTCGAGAGGGCGGTCGCACGGTAGGTGCGGGAGTGGTGTCAAAGGTGGTCGAGTAGTGCGCCGTACGCGGTCGCGGTACTCGAAAATGCACTTGACGGGGTTGGTTGGCGTTGTTGCAGAAAGAATATATTCGTGAAGGTTGAAAGCCAGAAAATCAGAATCAGTTTGAAAGCGTTTGATTACAAGATAATCGATCGCTCGGCGCTGGAAATAGTCGATACCGCCCGCCGTACCGGCGCGATGGTGATGGGGCCTATTCCGCTGCCGACCAAAATTGAAAAATATACGCTGCTGCGTTCACCGCATGTCAATAAAACGTCCCGCGACCAGTTTGAGATAAGAACCCACAAGCGGATTCTGGATATCGTCGAGCCGACCGATAAAACCGTCGATGCACTGATGAAGCTGAATCTGGCTGCCGGTGTCGATGTGGAAATCAAGCTGAGCTGATTGACCGGGTGGTATCAACGTATGCGATCAAATACAACTGAACAGGTGGAAAAATGCCGCTCGGGCTGGTAGGTAAAAAAATTGGTATGACGCGGGTGTTTGCCGAAAGCGGCAAATCTCAGCCGGTGACTGTGATTGAAGTCACGCCCAATCGGATCACGCAGGTTAAAGCGCCCGCAACAGACGGCTATCATGCCGTGCAGGTTACCGTGGGTGAGCGTCGCGCTCACCGGGTAACAAAAGCGATGCGCGGTCACTTTGCGAAAGCCGCGGTTGAAGCGGGCCGAGGTGTTTGGGAGTTTCGTCTTGCCCATCCGGCAGAGCATCAGGTCGGTGGGCAGCTAACGGTAGAGTTGTTCAGCCCGGGCCAAAGCGTCGACATTACCGGAAAAACCATCGGTAAAGGTTTTGCCGGTGTTATCAAGCGGCACGGCTTTGCCGGTGGCCGCGCCTCACACGGCAGCTCCAAGGCGCATCGGTTATCGGGTTCTATTGGACATGCGCAGGATCCCGGGCGGGTGTTTAAAGGCAAGAAGATGGCCGGTCATATGGGCTCGGCACAGCGCGTACAGCAAAATCTGCATATTGTTCGGGTCGATGCCGAACGCAATCTGCTGTTGGTGAGCGGCTCCGTTCCGGGGGCCAGGGATGCGGATATTGTTATCCGTCCGGCGGTGAAAGCAGCGGTGAAATGAGCGCCGGATGCGAGCGGATTTGAGAACCATGACAGTTGAACTGACCATCAATGAACCCACTTCCGGTGCCACCGGTAGTGTCGCTGTTTCAAGCGCCGTATTTGGTCGAGATTTCAACGAGCCGCTGATCCATCAAGTGGTGACCGCCTATCTGGCCGGTGGTCGGCAGGGCACCCGGGCGCAAAAAAATCGCGCCGCGGTCAGAGGCGGCGGCGCAAAGCCATGGCGCCAGAAAGGCAGCGGGCGAGCACGAGCGGGCACCATCCGCAGTAATATTTTCCGCGGTGGCGGACGCGCTTTTCCGGCGACCACACGCGATTTTTCACAAAAGGTCAATCGCAAGATGTACCGTGCGGCGATGTGCTCAATTCTCTCCGAGTTGGTTCGTCAGGAGCGTTTGATAGTGGTGGACGGGTTGAATATAGAGCAGCCGAAAACCAGGGCGCTGGCCACCTTGCTGTCTGCTTTGAACGCCCCGCAGTCGTTGCTGGTGCTGGCCGAGAATAACGCGAATATCGAATTGGCGGCGCGCAATCTGGTGGGCACCGAAGTATGCGAGGCCAGGCACATTGAGCCGCTTAGTTTGATTCGATATGATAAAATACTGGTTACCGCCGACGCAATTAAGCAGATTGACAGAGCGCTGCAATGAATCAGGAAAGGTTGTATCAGATTATTCGTCGCCAGGTGATTTCTGAAAAAAGCACCCGGCTGGCCGACAAGCAGCATCAGGTGGTTTTTGCGGTGCTGGCAAATGCCAGTAAAGCGGAAATTCGTCATGCGGTTGAGACATTATTCGAAGTGAAAGTAAAACAGGTGCAGGTAGTGAACGTGCGCGGCAAAGTCAAACGACTCGGCCGTACTCCGGGCCAGCGCAGCAACTGGAAAAAAGCGTACGTGCGTCTGCAGGACGGTTATGATATCGATTTTCTCGGCATGGCCAGCGCTTAAGCGGCGGTGTGGGTGAATCGGCACAGATGAATTATCGAGATGGTACTGGTTAAACAAAAACCCGTCACACCGAGCCGGCGCGGCATGGTTAAGGTGGTTGTACCGGGGCTGCATAAAGGCAAGCCGTACGGGCCTTTGCTACAGCCGAAAACTGCGATTGACGGGCGCAATAACCAGGGCCGGATTACGGTGCGTCATCGCGGCGGCGGGCACAAACAGCACTATCGCGTGATCGATTTCAAACGCAACAAAGACGGTATTCCGGCAACGGTAAAGCGATTTGAATATGACCCTAACCGCAGCGCCTATATCGCCTTGCTGTCGTACAAGGATGGCGAATATCGCTACATGATTGCGCCCAAAGGTCTGGCGGTTGGTGATGTCGTCTCTTCCGGCACCAATGTGCCTTATAATACGGGCAATTGTCTGCCACTGCGTCATATGCCGGTGGGCACGGTGATATATTGCATTGAACTCAAGCCGGGCAAAGGGGCGCAGCTGGCGCGTTCAGCCGGCACGTCGGCGCAGTTTATCAGCAAGGAAGGCAACTATGCGCAACTGCGCCTGCGTTCGGGCGAAATGCGCAAGCTGCATCTGGACTGCCGGGCCACGATTGGCCAGGTTGGCAATGCCGAGAACAGTCTGCGCAAATTAGGCAAAGCCGGTGCCAAGCGTTGGCGCGGTATTCGCCCGACGGTGCGCGGGGTCGCAATGAATCCGGTGGATCATCCGCATGGTGGCGGTGAGGGGCGCACTTCCGGTGGGCGTCATCCGGTTTCACCCTGGGGCATGCCGACCAAAGGCTATCGTACCCGCTCTAACAAGCGGACTTCTTCCATGATCGTTCGTCGACGCAAGAAATAATCATGCCGCGCTCAATTAAAAAAGGTCCGTTTGTCGATCACCAGCTATGGGGCAAGGTAGAAAAGGCGCGCGCAGAAAACTCTCGTCGGCCGATTAAAACCTGGTCGCGCCGGTCGGTGATTATGCCCGAATTCGTTGGCGTCACTATTGCGGTGCATAACGGTCGCCAGCACATGCCGATTTTGATCAATGAAAACATGGTGGGGCATAAACTGGGCGAGTTTGCGCCGACGCGCACCTATCGCGGCCATACCGCCGGCAAAAAAGCGAGATGATCATGCAGGCCAGATGCATTGCTAAATATGTTCGACTGTCGCCGCAAAAATGCCGTCTGGTGGCCGATCAGATCCGCTCTCTGCCGGTGCAAAAAGCGATCGATACGCTGGCATTCAGCAGAAAAAAAGGCGCCGCTATCGTCAAGAAGGTGCTGGACTCTGCGATCGCCAATGCGGAGCATAACGAAGGGGCCGATATCGATCGGCTTTGGGTCAGCCAGATCATGGTGGATGAGGCGCCGAGCCTGAAGCGGTTTCGCGCCCGTGCCAAAGGGCGCGGCAGTCGAATTATCAAACGCAACTGCCACATCACACTGGCAGTGAGCGATGAGCCGCTAAAATCCTGAATCTAAACTGTCAACGCAAGCAAGCAAATGGGCCAAAAAATACATCCGAATGGCATGCGGCTGGGAATCACCAAAGATTTCATTACCAAATGGTACGCGCCGAGCAGCACTTATGCGGCAACGCTGGCGGTTGATCTGAAAATTCGCCGATACATTTCGCAGAAGCTGTCCAATGCGGCGGTCAGCAAAATTGTGATCGATCGGCCGGCGCAAAACTTGAATGTGACCATACATACCGCTCGCCCCGGCATTGTCATCGGTAAAAAAGGTGAAGATATCGAACGTCTGCGCACCACTCTGACCAAGCTGAACGGTGCGTCGGTACAAGTTGCGGTAGAAGAGATTCGCAAGCCGGAGCTGGATGCCAAGCTGATAGCGGAAAATATTTGTCAGCAGTTGGAAAAGCGCATTATGTTTCGGCGGGCGATGAAGCGCGCGGTGCAAAACTCGATGCGTCTCGGTGCGGAAGGCATAAAAGTCATGCTGGCCGGCAGGTTGAACGGCGTGGAAATTGCGCGTACAGAATGGTACCGGGAAGGCCGCGTGCCGCTGCATACGCTGCGGGCGGATATTGATTATGGTGTGCATGAGGCCCATACCTCTTACGGCGTCATTGGCGTCAAAGTCTGGGTCTTCAAGGGTGAAGTGCTGAAGCCGGAAAAAAACGTGCCCGCGGACGGCCGGGAACCGAAAACCGAAGCGGCATAAGCGGTAGAGCGTAAAACGATGCTACAACCGAAAAGAACCAAGTTTCGCAAACAGCAGAAAGGGCGCAATCGCGGTCTGGCGACGCGCGGTAATCGGGTCAGCTTTGGTGAATTCGGGCTGCAATCGATTGGCCGCGGGCGGTTGACCGCACGGCAGATTGAGGCTGCCCGGCGGGCGATTACACGCCATGTAAAGCGTGGTGGCCGCATCTGGATTCGCGTTTTCCCCGACAAGCCGGTGTCGAAAAAACCGCTGGAAGTGCGTATGGGTAAAGGCAAGGGCAACCCGGAATACTGGGTCGCACGGATTCAGCCCGGTTCCATGCTGTATGAAATCGAAGGTGTGCCCGAAGCACTGGCGCGCGAGGCATTTCGTTTGGCGAGCGCCAAACTGCCGGTGCAAACGCATTTTGCAGCGCGTCAGGTGGGTTGATGAAAGCAGCGGAACTCAGGCAGAAGACGGTCGAAGAGCTCGGTCAGGAATTGATTGGCCTGCGTAAGGAGCAGTTCAGTTTGCGCATGCGGCGCGGCGCGGGACAACTGGCCGACCCGTCGCGCTTTGGCGCCGTTCGCAAAGATATTGCTCGGATTAAAACGGTTTTGACGGAAAAAATTCGGATTACTGAATGAGTGCACATAACATACAACGGCCTGAAGGTCAGGTAGCCCGGGTGCGATCGGTACAGGGCAAGGTGGTCAGTGCGGCTATGGACAAAACGATCACGGTCCTGGTCGAGCGGAAAATCATGCACCCGCTGTATAAAAAATACATTCGCCGATCAACCAGGCTGCATGCGCATGATGCGGAAAATGAATGTACTGTCGGCGACACCGTGGCGATTGCGTCCTGTCGACCGCTGTCAAAATTAAAATGCTGGCGGCTGGTCGAAGTCATTAGCAAAGTGATCTAGGAACGACAAGATGATTCAAATGCAATCCATGCTTTCGGTGGCCGATAATAGCGGCGCCAAGCGGGTTATGTGCATCAAGATACTCGGCGGCTCCAAGCGTCGCAGCGCCGGTATAGGGGATATTATCAAGGTTACCGTCAAAGAAGCGCTGCCCAACAGCCGGATCAAGAAAGGCGATGTATATGACGCGTTGATTGTGCGTACCCGAAGCGGCGTGCGTCGCCCGGACGGCTCGTTGATTCGGTTCGACCGGAATTCGGCGGTTTTGTTGAATGCCAGCCGGCAGCCAATCGGCACGCGCATATTTGGCCCGGTAACCCGCGAGTTGCGCTCGGAGAAATTCATGCGCATTGTTTCGCTGGCGCCGGAAGTATTGTAAGCGGGTGCGCCCGTGATCGAAAAACAGCATAACCGCTGAACTCAAACAGAGTAACGATGCACAGAATCAAAAAAGATGACGAGGTGATCGTGATCGCCGGGCGTGACAAGGGCAAGCGTGGCAATGTCCTGAAAATCCTGGAAAACGACCGTGTGTTGGTTGATAACGTCAATCTGGTGAAAAAACATGTGCGCGGCAATCCGAATAAGGGTGAGTCCGGCGGCATTATCGATAAAGAGGCGGCGATCCATGCGTCAAATCTGGCGCTGTACAACCCGGCTACCCAAAAGGGTGAACGGGTCGGCTTTAAAACCCTCGAAGACGGTCGCAAGGTGCGGTACTTTAAATCCAATCAGGAGGTGGTCGATCTGACCTAGGCTGAAGTTCTGCGGTTGGCGAGGCCGACGGCAGATTGACGCATAGCAAGACAAGCACAGCGCAATGTCCAGATTACATGAATTTTATCTATCCGAAGCCGCACCCAAACTGCAACAGCAGCTTGGCTTGAAAAGCCGTATGCAAGTACCGGCGATTCGCAAAATCACGCTGAACATGGGGCTCGGTGAAGCGGTGGCCAATAAAAATGTTTTGCAACATGCCACGGCAGATTTGGAAAAAATCAGCGGCCAGAAACCGGTGATCACAAAAGTGAGACGCTCGGAGGCGGCGTTCAAAATCCGCGAAGGCTGGCCGATCGGCGCCAAAGTTACGCTGCGCCGGGATCGGATGTATGAGTTTCTCGACCGCCTGATCAATATAGCGATTCCGCGCATCCGGGATTTTCGCGGCTTGTCCGGAAAATCTTTTGACGGCTGCGGAAACTACGCATTCGGTATTAAGGAGCAAACCGTTTTCCCGGAAATTGACTATGACGCGATCGACGCCCTGCGCGGGCTCGATGTCTGCATCACGACTTCCGCAAAAAACGACGAGCAGGCGATGGCGCTGTTGCGCGCCTTTCACTTTCCGTTGAAGAGTTGACGCTATTATGGCAAAGAAATCGATCATTGCGCGTGAAGCTCGCCGCATCCATTTGGTGGCCGAACACGCGAGTCGGCGCGCCGAGCTGTCGAAAATTATTGTCAGCGCGAAAAGCAGCGCAGATGAGCAATGGCAGGCTATGGTGGAGCTGCAAAAGCTGCCACGTGATTCGAGTAAAGTGCGGCGCCGCAATCGATGTAATCTGACCGGCCGACCGCGCGGGTATTATCGTAAGTTTGGGCTGTGCCGTAATAAGCTCAGAGAAGTGATTATGCGCGGTGAAGCGCCGGGCGTCGTGAAATCGAGCTGGTAAGCCGACAAACGTGATCAATCCGAATCATTAGCCCGAATCGTTAGCCAAACAGCGGAGAATTATATTCATGAGTATGTCCGATCCAATTGCCGATATGTTGACGCGGATGCGCAACGGTCTGCAAGCGAAAAAAACCCATCTGGAAATGCCGGCTTCTCGCATCAAATACGCGATTGCCGAGGTATTGAAAGCGGAAGGGTATATTCTGGATTGCACGGTTGCGGGCGAAGGCGTGCAGAAAAGTTTGAACATAACGCTCAAGTATTTTCAGGGCAATGCGGTGATTGAAGAAATCACGCGCATCAGCACCCCGGGCCGGCGCGTGTATACCGGAGTGGACAAACTGCCCTCGGTCAGAGGCGGACTCGGCGTGGCTTTGGTATCCACATCAAAAGGCATCATGACCGGCAAGTCGGCGCATGAACAGGGTGTGGGTGGTGAAGTGCTGTGCACGGTGTTTTGAGTTGCCGAACGGTTTGCATTGTCAATACAGTATTCAATAGAGTCAGCACATGTCGAGAATTGCCAGAGCGCCGATTGCGATACCGTCCGGTGTGGAAATCAAAATCACGCCGCAGGATATCTCTGTCAAAGGGCCTAAAGGCGCACTGGGCTTTGCCTTGATTCCTGAAATCGAGCTGGTGCAAGAAGACGGGCTGCTGTCGGTGCGGCTTGTCGGCGACCGGGATAGCGCGAGCAAGCATACGCGATCGATGCTGGGCACCACGCGCGCCGTGATCAATAACCTGATTGGCGGTGTCAGCAAGGGGTTTGAGAAACATCTGACTATTATCGGCGTCGGCTATCGCGCTCAAGCGCAAGGTGATAAGTTGAGTTTGAGCCTGGGGTTTTCCCACCCGGTTGAGTATCATTTGCCCGCCGGGGTCAGCGCCGAAACACCGACTCAGACCAGTATTGTACTGCGGTCGGCGAATAAGCAGCAGTTGGGGCAGGTGGCGGCGGAAATACGCGCATACCGTCCGCCGGAGCCGTATAAGGGTAAAGGCATCCGGTATGCGGATGAATATGTCATGCGCAAGCAGGCCAAGAAAAAATAAGTTTTGTACTCGGACATGAAAAATAAAAAAGTATCACGGTTGAAAAGAGCCAGAAAGTCGCGCAGCAAGATCGCGCGACTCAATGCGGTGCGCCTGTCCGTGCACCGGACACCGCGGCATTTTTACGCGCAGATTTTTGATCCGGCGGGTGAAAAAGTTCTGGCGCATGCCTCCACATTGGAGGCGAAAAAAACCAGCCAGCTTGCGAATGGCGGCAATTGTGCGGCTGCGGTCGCAGTGGGTAAATTGCTGGCCGAGCGCGCCAAGGCTGCCGAGATAGAGCGGGTGGCTTTCGATCGCTCGGGGTTCCGTTACCATGGCCGTGTCAAAGCATTTGCCGATTCGGCGCGCGAGCACGGACTGAAATTTTAATCGAGCATGCAGGCGGATTACTGAATGGCGACTAGTAAAGACAGGGCGAGAGAAAGAGACGGCGCTCGAAAAGACAATTATCAGGAACAATTAATCAATGTTCGCCGTGTTTCCAAGGTCATGAAGGGCGGGCGAACTTTCAGTTTCTCTGCTCTGACGGTCGTCGGTGACGGCCAAGGTCGGGTTGGCATTGGCCGGGGCAAGGCGCGCGAAGTGCCGGTTGCGGTGCAAAAAGCCATGGATGACGCGCGCCGAAATATGTTTCATGTTCAGCTCAAAGGCACTACGCTGCAATATCCGATGATCGGCCGGCACGGCGCGGCGAGAGTCATGTTGAGGCCGGCTTCGGAAGGCACCGGCATCATCGCCGGTGGCACCATGCGGGCTATATTCGAGGTGCTGGGCGTGCACAATGTGCTCGCCAAGGTGATTGGCACGACCAATCCGGTTAATGTTGCCCGCGCCACGCTGGCCGCATTGAAAGGCATGCAAAGCGCATCCTATGTGGCCTCGAAACGCAATAAAGAGGTGCACAGTCTGCGCTGAATTCGGTCGACCGACGGCAGATCGACAGGATTGGACGGCGCAAAACCGACCTCAGGGCGATTGAAGAAACCGCACACTAACGCAACAGGATAGTCTTAATGCTCGAACCAAAGAAACTCGAAGTGACGCTGATTCGCAGTATGTGCGGCCGTTTGAAGCGGCATCAGGCCTGTGTCCGCGGCCTGGGTATTCGGCGTTTGCACCAGACTGTGAAAGTGCTGGACACGCCGGAGAATCGCGGTATGATCAACAAAGTCAGCTACATGCTGAAATGCGTTGAATGCGCATCGTAGCATCCTTATTTAAACCGTTAAGCGCGCCACTATGAGACTCAATACGATTAAGCCGGGGGCCGGGGCCAGGTTTGCCGCCAAGCGCAGCGGCCGCGGCATCGGGTCGGGGCAGGGCAAAACCGCCGGCCGCGGGACCAAAGGCCAGAAATCGCGCTCCGGCGGCTACCACAAGGTCGGCTTTGAAGGCGGGCAGATGCCGCTGCAGAAGCGCCTGCCCAAACGCGGTTTCAGCAGCCGGGTCAACCGGCATGCCGCAGAAATTCGACTGCACGAGCTGGCCCGGGTTGAGGGTGATGTGGTCGATATTCAAGCGCTGCAAAAAGCGCGTGTGATTGGGCTGCACGTCAATCGGGCGAAAATCATTTTGGCCGGCAGCGTCGACCGCGCCTTCACATTGCGCGGCATTGGCGCTACGGCGCGCGCGCGCGCCGCCATTGAACAGGCCGGCGGCAGCGTAGAAACGTGATCTTTCAACCTGAGGTGAATTGATTCATGGTAAAGGGCTTCGCACACAAACCGGCTTCTTTGGGCAATCTTTCGGAGCTCAAGCAGCGTATTTTGTTCGTACTCGGCGCGTTCGTGGTGTTTCGCATTGGCACTCACATCCCGGTTCCGGGGGTGGACCCGAACGCGCTGGCCTCGTTGTTTGCCCAGACACGCGGTTCCATTGTGGACGTGTTCAATATGTTTTCCGGCGGCGCGCTGAGCCGCTTGTCGATATTTGCGCTTGGCGTCATGCCCTATATTTCATCCTCGATTATTATTCAGTTAATGACGTCGGTGGTGCCGACGCTGGAACAGTTGAAAAAAGAAGGCGAGTCCGGTCGCCGTAAGATTACCCAATATACCCGCTACGGCGCGGTTGCCCTGGCGATGTTTCAGGGTTTTGGCATTGCGGTCGCGATCGAAAGCCAGCAGGTGAACGGGGCGCCGGTGATTTTGATTCCCGGCCTCGGCTTCAAAATCGTGACGGCCGCGACGCTGGTCTCGGGCACGATGTTTCTGATCTGGCTGGGAGAGCAGATTACCGAACGCGGGATTGGCAACGGCATATCGCTGATTATTTTCGGTTCGATTGTCGCCGGGCTGCCGTCTGCGGTAGCCGGGACACTGGAACTGGCCCGCACCGGCGCGTTTACCCCGCTTGGCGTGCTGCTATTGTTTAGCATTGCTTTGGCGATCACGTATTTTGTCGTATTTGTCGAGCGTGGTCAGCGCCGCATCACGGTCAATTATGCCAAGCGCCAGCAGGGGCGAAAAATGCTGGCCGGTCAAAGCAGCCACCTGCCGTTGAAATTGAATATGGCCGGTGTGATTCCGCCAATATTTGCCTCCAGCCTGGTGTTGTTTCCCGCCAGCATCGGCAGTTGGTTTGGTCAGGCGGAAGGAATGGGCTGGCTGCGCGATATGGCGACCACCCTGCAGCCGGGGGAGGTTGTTTATACCCTGATATACGGCAGCATGATTGTCTTTTTCTGCTTTTTCTATACCGCAATGGTGTTCAATCCGACCGAAATTGCCGACAACCTGAAAAAATCGGGCGCGTTTATCCCCGGCATCAGGCCCGGTGCGCAAAGCGCCAGGTATATCGACAGTGTGGTGTCTAAATTGACGCTGGTCGGTGCCATCTATATTACCTTTGTCTGTTTGATTCCCGAGTTTTTGATCGTACAATACAGTGTCCCGTTTTACTTTGGCGGCACCTCGTTGTTGATCATTGTAGTGGTCACGATGGATTTGATTGCACAGGTGCAATCGCATTTGATGTCAAGGCAGTATGAAAGTATTTTGAAAAAATCCCCGCTGGTTGGCGTCTCCGGGTTGCGCTAACGATGGTGATTGACCTCGGGCCCGATCGGGCAGTAGCACCGCCAAAACCAAAGAGCAAACATGAAAGTCAGAGCATCCGTTAAAAAAATCTGTAGAAACTGCAAAATTATCCGGCGTAATCGAGTCGTCCGGGTAATTTGCACCGACCCGCGTCATAAGCAAAGACAAGGTTGAGCGCAGATTGGGCGAAAACCGGGTTGCGCATAAGGCGAATGGCTGATAACATATTCGGCTGTCAAAATTCTGACCAGAATACTATCCAAACAGAGGCAGAGGCGAGTACGTGGCTCGAATAGCGGGGATCAATCTCCCCAATCACCAACATATCGAAATCGGTTTGACCGCTATATACGGTATTGGCCGCTCGATAGCGCGGAAAATTTGTGCTGTTACCGGGATTCCGGGCACAACCAAAGTCCAGAGCTTAAGCCCGCAGCAGGCCGAAGCACTCAGGGCCGAAACCGCCAAATATCGGATCGAAGGCGATCTCAGACGGGAAACCGCACTCAACATCAAACGCTTGATGGATCTCGGCTGTTATCGAGGTCTGCGACATCGGCGCGGACTCCCGGTTAACGGTCAACGGACCAAAACCAACGCGCGCACCCGTAAAGGGCCGCGCCGTGCGGTCAAAAAATAGAGGTTTGAAGTAGATGGCCAAAGGCACGAGCAAGGCGAAAGCCAAAATCAAAAAAAACGTAACCGAAGGTATCGCGCATATCTATGCGACTTTCAACAACACCATCGTGACGATATCCGATCGACATGGCAATACCCTGTGCTGGGCTTCGGCGGGGAATTCAGGCTTCAAGGGGGCACGAAAAAGTGCGCCGTTTGCGGCCCAGATAGCGGCTCAGGAGTGCGGCCAAAAGGCGCAGGAAATGGGGGTCAAGCAGTTGGAAGTCAAAATCAAGGGTCCCGGTTCCGGTCGCGAATCCGCCGTCCGCTCGCTCAACGCGCTGGGTTTTGAGATACGTGCGATTGCCGACATTACCCCGATTCCGCACAACGGCTGTCGGCCCCCCAAGCGCCGCCGGGTATAGCGGTCGCAGACGCGTGCGGATAACAGCAGATAAATAATCATGGCAAGGTATATCGGTCCTACTTGTAAACTGGCTCGTCGCGAAGCGACCGACCTGTTTTTGAAGAGCCCGGTGAGCTCGATTGATGCAAAGTGCAAATTTGATCGCCCACCCGGAATCAAGACGGGCGGGCGCCGTCCGCGCACGACAGTGTACGGCACACAGCTGCGCGAGAAGCAAAAGCTCAGAAGGATATATGGCATTCTGGAGAAGCAGTTTCACAACTACTATAAAAAGTCCGCCCGGATTACCGGGTCGACCGGTTTGAACCTGCTGCAATTGCTTGAAAGCCGTTTGGATAATGTCGTTTATCGGCTTGGTTTTGGCGTCACGCGGGCCGAATGCAGACAACTGGTCAGCCACAAGGCGGTGGTCGTAAATGGCGTCAAAGTCAATATCCCCTCTTACCAGGTACAGCCGGGCGATGAGATTGAGATTGCCGACAAGAGTAAACAGCAGTTGCGTGTGCTATCTGCGCTCGAAATTGCCGAACAGATCGGTTTTGCGCCATGGGTCGAGGTTGATGTGAAAGCGATCAAAGGCCGCTTCAAGTCGCTGCCGGAAAGAGTCGATTTGTCGCCCGATATCAATGAATCATTGGTCGTCGCGCTGTATTCGAAGTAAGCTGGCGAAATAATCCGGCGAAGCAAGCCGGGCGGGTTTATACGCTACGGCCGACGTTGGTGGCCGAACTGCACCCAAGCCGGTGCGTTGTGCCCTGATAAGCAGATATGCTTGGTCGCGGAGCGCGGTTGATGCCGTGCTCCTTTCATTACAATTGTGTTCGAGGAAAACAGATGCAGGATCCCACCATCGAGTTTTTAAGACCCCGTCTGGTGGAAACCAAAAGCATAGACGAATATCGTTCCAGAATTATCATTGAACCGCTGGAACGCGGCTTCGGCTATACTTTAGGCAATGCTTTGCGGCGTATTCTTCTTTCTTCCATGCCGGGCTGTGCTATTACAGATGTCCGAATTGAAGGCGTGCTGCACGAATACTCGGCGCTTGAAGGCGTGCAGGAAGATGTGATCGATATCCTGCTTAACCTGAAGTCATTGGCGTTGCGTATGCATACCCGCGACGAAGCCGTATTGACGCTGAATAAAAAGGGCCCCGGCCCGATTACTGCGGCGGATATCCAGCTTATTGATGACGTTGAGGTGGTCGATCCAACGCATCATATTGCGACGGTGTCCAAGCAATCCCAATTGGAAATGCGGCTGACCGTACGCCGCGGCCGCGGTTATGAGACCGCCGAAAGCCGCGAGCAGGATACCGACGAGACGACTGAGATCGGGGCTATTCAACTGGATGCTTCGTACAGTCCGATCAAAAAAATTGCCTATTCGGTTGAAGACACACGGGTGGAGCAGCGCACCGACCTGGATAGATTGATTATCGATATCGAGTCCAACGGCTCGATTGACCCGGAAACGGCGATACGGCGTGCGGCGACGATTTTGCACGATCAGATCGCCGTTTTTGTCAATTTGACCGAATCGACGCTGCAAAGTCAGATTGAGAAAGAACCCGAGGTCGACCCGGCGTTGCTGCGACCGGTAGATGATCTGGAGCTGACCGTTCGCTCCGCCAATTGTCTGAAAGCCGAAAATATCTACTATATCGGCGATCTGGTTCAGCATACCGAGACGGAACTGCTGAAAACCCCAAACCTGGGCAAAAAGTCGCTCACGGAAATTAAAGATGTCCTGGCACAGTGCAATCTGACGCTGGGCATGAAACTGGCAAACTGGCCGCCGACCTCTTTAGCCAAGAGCGAAGACAGCGGCCGGTTTAGAATGAGCTCCTGATATGCGCCATCGAAAATCCGGGCGACTGCTCAATCGCACTGCATCTCACCGCAAAGCCATGTTCAGCAACATGGCCAATTCGTTGTTTTTGCACGAGCAGATTAAAACCACGCTGCCTAAAGCCAAACAACTTCGCCGGGTAGCAGAGCCGCTGATTACGCTGGCGAAAACCGCCAACCTGCAAAATCGCCGCCGGGTATTTGCACGGCTGCGGGATCGCCGGATTATCAGCAAGCTGTTTGACGAACTCGGCCCGCATTTCAAGGATCGACCGGGGGGCTACCTGCGTATTCTTAAATGTGGCTACCGGGTGGGCGATAACGCGCCGATGGCGTATGTGCAACTGGTTGGCAGACCGCTGATAGAGGCAGAGGCGCCGGCAGAAGAAGAAACAGAATAATGCGCACACGGGCGCAAACAGAGAAACCGGCGCATCATTCGATGCGCTTTTTTTTACCCTTGAGAGCGCCCGCCCGTGTTCGCTGACTACGCGCAGACAAGGTTTTGGTGCCGATACAGGTATGATTGCATCGGGCCGGGCAGTGTCAGCGCGATCAATCCATGAGCAAAAGCAAGCGGCAGCGCAAATCCGGCGCATGGCTCGAGCGGCAGAACCGCGATCACTATGTGCGCCAGGCCCGGCGGCTGGGTCTGCGCGGGCGCGCCGTATTCAAGCTCGAGGAAATCGATAAAAAATACCGCCTGATCCGGCCGGGCGACACGGTGATCGATATTGGCAGTGCGCCGGGCAGTTGGAGTCAATACCTCAGTCAGCGAATCAGTCGGCCAGGGCGGGTGATTGCGATTGACCTGCTGGCGATGCCGGAGATTGAAAATGTGAACTTTATCCAGGGAGACTTTACTAATAAACAGACTCTTGAACGGCTGTGTAGCCTGCTGGGTGACAATACAGTGGACCTTGTTTTATCCGATATGGCCCCCAATATGACTGGAATAGCGGATATCGATCAAGCCCGCCACGCGGTTTTGGTCGAAAATCTGCTGGGGTTTTGCCGCCGGAAACTGGCGACCGGCCGGCACGCGCTGTTTAAGCTGTTTGCCGGCGAGGCCGCCAATATGGCCCGGATTGAAATGCAGCAGTGTTTCGCACAGTTTCGAGCGATCAAGCCGGGGGCGTCGAGAGCGGGGTCAAGAGAGGTTTTTTTTCTCGGCCGGGGGTATTCGGCTGGTGGTCGGGGGCGGATGGGTAGCGCCGTTGCTGCGGGCGTGAAACCGCGTGACGCAAACCGGACAGGCCCGGAATAAGCCAGATCTGCCGGTGCGATACCGTGGGCGGCGAACTGATTTTTGGGGTAAGATACGCGGGATGATGATGGTTCTACAACAGTTGGCAATAGCGCCAGACTCCGGTATCACCGATGACCCGGATAAACGGCAGGGCGTCGTGCTCTGCCACTCGTCCCTATTGTAAGGAGAAGACAGCGTGCCCAATATGACCAAAAATATCGTGCTGTGGCTGATTATTGCCATGGTTTTAATGTCGATATTCAATAATTTTACCAACTCAAACAGTAGCTCCTCCGAGGAAATCGATTATTCGACATTTTTGTCTTTGGTCGAATCCGGCAATGTCTCTGCGGTAGAGATATCCGGCGACACCATTTCGGGGGCCACCCATGCGGGCGAGCGTTTTAGTACCTATGCGCCCAATGACCCTAAATTGATCGACGATTTATATTCTAACGGGGTCAAGATCAAGGCGAAGCAGGAAGAGGGAACGTCGCTGCTGGTGAGCCTGCTGATTAGCTCATTCCCCATTTTGCTGTTGATCGGGGTATGGATTTTTTTCATGAAGCAAATGCAGGGCGGCGGTCGAGGCGGCGCGTTCAGCTTTGGCAAGAGCAAGGCGCGGATGTTGACGGGAGAAAAAAATCATACCACGTTCGATGATGTCGCCGGGGTTGAGGAGGCCAAGGAAGAGGTCGCGGAGTTGGTGGAGTTTCTGACCGATCCCACCCGCTTTCAGAAAGTCGGCGGCCGGGTCCCCAGAGGGCTATTGATGACCGGCAACCCCGGCACCGGCAAGACGCTGCTGGCAAAAGCCATTGCCGGGGAGGCGAAGGTGCCTTTCTTCACTATTTCCGGTTCGGATTTTGTCGAGATGTTCGTTGGCGTCGGCGCCTCGCGGGTGCGCGATATGTTCATCCAGGCGAAGAAAAGCACGCCCTGTATTATCTTTATCGACGAAATCGATGCCGTCGGCCGGCACCGCGGCTCGGGCGTTGGCGGCGGACACGACGAGCGCGAGCAGACCCTGAACCAGCTGTTGGTGGAAATGGACGGTTTTGAAGAAAACGAAGGCGTGATCGTGATTGCGGCCACCAACCGCCCCGATGTGCTGGATCAGGCGCTGCTGCGGCCGGGCCGGTTCGACCGGCAAGTGCACATTCCGCTGCCGGACGTGCGCGGGCGCGAAGCGATTCTCAAGGTGCATCTGAACAAGGTGCCGCTCTCCGATAACGTCAACCCGCGCGATATTGCCCGCGGTACGCCGGGGTTTTCCGGTGCACAGTTGGCTAATCTGGTCAATGAAGCGGCGCTGCTGACAGCCAGAGTAAGAAAAAAACTGGTGGGCGAAGAGCAGTTCTGGGCCGCGCGTGACAAGATTATGATGGGCGCGGAACGCAAATCGGCGGTGATGACCAAAGAAGAGCTGACCAATACCGCCTACCATGAATCCGGGCATACGGTGGTTGGCTGGATTTTGCGGCATTTGGTCGATCCGATTCTGAAGGTGACGATCATTCCACGCGGCCGCGCATTGGGCATCACGCAGTTTCTACCGGAAAAAGACGAGACCACCTATGAAAAGGAGAAGCTGTTAGCGCAAATTGCGGTTGCGATGGGCGGGCGCATTGCCGAAGAAACCTTTATGAAAAAAATCACCAGCGGCGCGTCCGGCGATATGAAAAGTGCGACCCAGACAGCCGAGCTCATGGTGACCGAATGGGGCATGAGCGAGGCGATGGGGCCGCGATTGTATGCCCAGGAAGTGCTCGATGCGTACGGCCGACCGACGCGGCAAATCAGCTCCGATACGGCGGAAAAGGTCGAGCAGGAAATTACCCGCATCATTACCGAGCAGTATGCGCGGGCGCGCGACATCGTTGAAAAAAACCGCGATAAGCTCAAGATAATGGCGCATAAACTGCTGGAGTGGGAAACCCTGGAGGCGGATCAAATCGAGCAAATTATGAATAATCAGGAGCCCCGTCCGCCAAATGAGGGCGATACCTCGTCGCAAGCCGATGGCGGTAAAGGCCAGCCTGACCGCCAATCCGCCAATCCTGACCTGGACGAATCCGATCTGGACCTGCCCGGCGAACCCGAATCGGCCTAGTGGCCCGAGCTGTGTTGGGTTCTCTGTTTGGCACCGATGGGGTGCGCGGTCGATTCGGCGTCGAGCCGATTGTGCCCGAGACCATTCTCAAACTGGGCTGGGCGGTCGGCAGCGTGTTCTCCACCGCCGGTCACGACAACCATGTTCTGATTGGCAAAGATACCCGCGTATCCGGCTACGTGCTGGAGTCCGCATTGGAGTCGGGGCTCTCGGCCGCCGGCATGAACGTGACGTTGCTCGGCCCCATGCCGAGCCCCGGCATTGCCTACCTTACCCGAACGGCCAGAGCCAGTATGGGCATCGTGGTCAGCGCGTCACATAACCCCTACGTCGACAACGGCATCAAGATATTTTCCTCCGCCGGCACCAAGCTGGATGACGCGCTGGTCGCGCAGATTGACGAAAAAATGCGCCAGCCGCTGGTATGCGTCGACGCCGCCAGGCTGGGCAAGATCAAGCGCTTGACCGACGCGCATGGACGCTACATTGAATTCTGCAAAAGTCATTTTCCCGCGTCGCTATCGCTGTCGAGCCTGAAGATCGTCGTTGACTGTGCCAATGGCGCCGCCTATCGGGTTGCCCCGCGGATATTGAATGAGCTGGACGGCAAGGTGACCGCGATTGCCAATCAGCCCGACGGGTTCAATATCAATCGGCAGTGCGGCTCTACCTGCTTGCAGAACCTGATTGAGCGGGTACGGTCGGAGCGTGCCGATATTGGCATCGCGCTGGATGGCGATGCCGACCGGGTATTGCTGGTCGATCAAGACGGCGCCGCTGTCAATGGCGACCAGATATTATTTATCCTGGCCCGGCATCGTCAGCAGCAGCAGCGTCTGCAAGGCGGTGTTGTCGGTACCGTGATGAGCAATCTGGGCCTGCAACTGGCGCTCGACCGGCTCGGCATCCCGTTTTCCCGCACCCAGGTGGGTGACCGGCACGTCTATGAACGGCTGGTGCGCCATAACTGGCTGCTCGGCGGCGAGCCGTCCGGCCATATTATCTGTCTGGATAAATCGACTACCGGGGATGGCATTGTCGCTGCATTGGAAGTGCTGCAGGTGATGCTGGAGACAGGCAAACCGCTGTCCGGTCTGATTGCGGAGCTGGAAACGTATCCGCAAAAAATGATTAACGTCAATGTCCGGGGGGCCAGCACGTATGCCATAGTGCGACGCGCGGGCGTTATGGAGGCGGTTCGACAGGCAGAGAGCGAATTGGGCGACAGTGGCCGAGTCGTGCTCAGACCGTCCGGCACCGAGCCGGTGGTGCGGGTTATGATAGAGGGGAAGGATTCAAACCAGGTCAATTCCCTGATAGCCGAATTGGCATCTCAGGTCAAATCTGCTGCGGCGCATTAGAATCCGCGTTTCGCTTGGCGCCGCCGGTCGCCGGGCCGGGGAAAACAGCGGCACCCCCCCTTTTTTTCGATCAGCAGCCGATCAGCGGCCAGCGACTCAGGCGAGCGATTGCCGTAAAAAATCGAGCACTTTGCCCGGATGATCAGCTGCTTTCGGCACTTTTTTCCAGTGCTTGAGCACACACCCCAGAGGGTCGATCACCACAGTCGAGCGTATCGTACCGATGACCTTTTTACCGTACATGACCTTTTCCCCCCAGGCCTGGTAGCGTTGCATGACCCGCTTTTGCGGGTCGGACAACAGCGTGAACGGCAAATTGAATTTCTCGATAAACTGCGTATGGGTGGCGGCATCGTCGGGTGATATGCCCACGACCACGCAATTCAGGTCGGCATAGGCGTCGATATGATCGCGAAATCCGCACGCTTCCCGGGTGCAGCCGGGGGTGTCGTCCCTGGGGTAGAAATAGACGACAACGTATTTCCCCCGCAGCGATTTGAGTGACAGCGGCCGCCCGGTTTGATCATTCAATGTGAATGCGGGAGCGGCTTTACCCGGTTCGATGGTCATGGCAATGTGATCGATAGTGGCGGTTGAACAGGTTGATGGCAATCGGCAGCGCGTTGCGCTCGGCTCAGGGTTTTCGCAGATTGCCGGTGGTTTTGCTACTGCCGGGAGAAAAGCGTGCGCGCGTCGGCAAGGTCTTTTTCGGCAGTTTTGCATTGGATGCGCGATGATCATCGATACTCATCGACACCTTGTCTTCCATATCCACCGAGCCTTTGAATTGGCAGCCGTCGTCCAATATCACGCGCGGTGCGCGGATGTCGCCGACGACTTTGCCGTTGGCGCTGACGCTCACCTGCTCGCCGCCTTGCAGCTCGCCGCGCACTTCTCCTTCGACATGGATTTTGGGAGCCGCAACATTGGCGCTGACCCGGCCTTTTGCACCGACAAGCACACTGCCTTCCCGCATAATTATCGTCCCTTCGACGGCACCGTTGATGATCAGATTTCCCTGGCCGTTAATATCGCCGATGATCTTGAGCGACGCGCCGATGGTGGAATCGGTCGCGGCGCCATCAGTGGACACGTCATCGGTGGTTTTCATGGTTTGATCCATAATACAACCTCATTTGATTAAATTCACCACGCAGGCGAACAGACCGCTACTCATACAGGCTGCCGGCCGACCGTCGCCGAGAAAAACCACGTACCCTGATCGGCATAGCGGCAGCGACCGCCCGGCTGCAATACACGTTGCCGCCAGCCCTGATGTATCATACCGGGCGAGCCGCAAACGGCAGGCGCCCGCACAGCAAGGCAGCGAGCCGCAACCCATGCGACCGCCATCACTGGTGCCGGGGGTCGGATTCGAACCGACACTGAGTTGCCCCAACCAGATTTTGAGTCTGGCGCGTCTACCAGTTTCGCCACCCCGGCCCAGTGCGAATGATAAACAGTTTTGCCGATGGATGCTATCCCATGTATCGATCCGGCACCTTTGGCACTTGGGGTAATTGGCGAGCCGTGATGGTATGGGAGATTTCATCACCAGTGCAGGCTGCCGTCGCCGGGTGTTATAGCACACCGGCCAGTCGGCGAGTTTGCGGTTGCAAGCGCTCCTGAATTATCTACGGCTCTGACACCAGGGCACCGCCAGCGATCGTTTGCCGACCGGGCAAAAATCGATTCCGCCCGGATGATGAGCGCAACGGTAAAAACAGGTAAAATTGACCGGCACCTGCCTCCTGCCACTGTGCGACCGATTTATACCGGCCGCACAGCGCCCCGCATCGATCGATGATACGGGCCGTACCCGCTTTCACGCACCGCCGGCGCAAGACAGCGACCCGGCGGCAGGAGGCAGGTGCCGCGCCGGCGCAACTGCATCGATATGACTCAGCTCGCTCAATTTGATTATGATTTGCCGCCGGCATTGATCGCGCAAACGCCGCGCGCCCGCCGCACCGACAGCCTGCTTTTGCATCGGCGGTGCGACGGCGGTGAATTTTGTATCAGACGATTTGCCGATATTGCGGCGCTATTGAGCCCCGGCGATTTGCTGGTGGCCAACGATACCCGCGTGCTGCCGGCGCGCATCATCGCGGCCAGGCCCAGCGGCGGTAAAGTCGAGATTCTGCTGGAGCGGATCATCGACCACGCGACTGCGCTGGTGCAATTGGGCGCCAACAAACCGGTGCGTGAGCAGCAGCCGCTTCTGGTTGGCGCCCACCGGCTGACCGTCGGTGGCCGGCAGGGCCGGTTTTTCAGGATTCAATCCGCCTGCGGTACGGATATGCGCGAGCTGTTTGCGCGCTGCGGTTCGATGCCGCTGCCCCCTTACGTCAAGCGCCCGGCCGATGACGATGATCTGCATCGATACCAAACCGTATACGCCCGGCATGACGGTGCGGTGGCGGCGCCGACGGCGGGGCTGCATTTTGATCGCGCCCTGATCGAGCGGCTGACCGCGGCCGACATTGAATGGGGAGCGCTGACCCTGCACATTGGCGCCGGCACGTTTACCCCGGTCAATAGCGCGGATATCACGCAGCACGTGATGCATCGAGAGAAAATCCACATCGGCGAGCGGCTGGTTGAGCAGATCAGCGCAACCCGGCGGCGCGGCGGTCGGGTGATTGCCGTCGGCACCACGGTGGTGCGGGCGCTGGAGTCCGCAGTGGTGGATGGCGCGCTACGGGCGGCGGAGATGGAAACCGGGCTGTTTATCCGCCCCGGGTTCCGATTTCATGTGGTCGATAGCCTGATCACCAACTTTCATTTGCCGAAATCGACGCTATTGATGCTGGTCGCCGCCTTTGCCGGCGGCGAACACACCCGGGCGTACTACCGCCATGCGATCCAAAACAAACTTCGGTTTTACAGCTATGGCGATGCGATGATGGTCGACAAACCGGGATGAAGTTCACCCTCAAAACGGTATGCGGCAAAGCCAGGCTGGGCGCGATCGAACTCGCCCGCGGACGCATCGATACGCCGGCTTTCATGCCGGTGGGCACCGGCGCCGCGGTCAAATCCCTGTCGCCCGAAGAGGTGGCGGCGACCGGGGCGCAGATTATCCTCGGCAACACGTTTCATTTGATGCTGCAACCGGGCATCCCGGTGATCGAGGCGCATCGCGGACTGCACGGTTTTATGAACTGGCGCCGGCCGATATTGACCGACTCGGGCGGCTTTCAAGTCTGGAGCCTGGCCGAGCTGCGCAAGCTGGATGAGCACGGCGTACAATTCCGTTCGCCGTTCGACGGCGCTGCGGTATTCCTGGGGCCGGAAAAGGCGATGCAGATCCAGGCCCAACTGGATTCGGACATCGTGATGGTATTCGATGAATGCACCGACTACCCCTGCGCGTATGCGCCCGCCCGCGAGTCAATGCAGCGCTCGATGCGCTGGGCGCAGCGGTGCAAACAGTCTTACCACGGCAGCGGCGCCGTGTTTGGCATCGTGCAGGGCGGCATGTATGCCGATTTGCGGGTGGAATCTTTAAGCCGCCTGGTCGATATCGGTTTCGACGGCTACGCCCTCGGCGGCCTGTCCGTCGGCGAGCCAAAAAACGAGATGCTGCGGGTGCTGGAATGCGTGGTCGATCAGATGCCGGCAGACAAGCCGCGCTATCTGATGGGCGTCGGCACGCCGCGCGACTTGCTGGACGGGGTGGCGGCGGGTGTGGATATGTTCGATTGCGTGCTGCCGACCCGCAATGCGCGCAACGGCTGGCTGTATACCACCTCGGGCATCGTCAAAATTCGCCATGCCGAACAACGGCTGAATACCCTGCCGCCGGACCCGAACTGCGACTGCTATACCTGCCGGCACTACTCCTGCGCCTATTTGCGCCACTTGCAGCGCAAAAATGAGATGCTCGGGGCGCGGCTTTGCTCATTGCACAATCTGCATTTCTATCAGAATTTGATGCGCGATATCCGCCTCGCCGTCTCGGCCGGGCGATTCGAGCAACTTCGCCGCGCGTCGCCGTATACATGAAACCGGACGGTGCGCAAGTATGGCGTTGGCGAGCGCAACAAACCGGTGCCGGCGCGCTCGGTTGCGTTAAACCAACCCCTTGTCGGGTCGGGGCAGTCGCTGACACTTGCGGCCCTCGGCACTGTGCGACCGGCGGCGAATACCGTTACGCTTTTTTTCTTACTGGAGAACCGGCATGTTTGAGACAGCAGTATGGCGGTGTCTCTATTGGAATAGTTGCCATAGCGCTTTTGCGACCTCACTTTCCAGCGGGAATGACAGCATCCCCATGACGGAGTAGCCAAGCAGCCAGGGCATTACATAAAAACGCGCCAGGAAAAAGAACCAGGCGACATAGAGAGGGACGACCAATGGCAGTAAAAAACGGGGGGTAACGGGTTTAAATAACCGCAGCAGGGGGTTTGTCGATTTGACAAACACCTTCATAAAGAAAAAATCGGAATTTTCCGGTAAAAACAGATTCATCGCGGTGCGACCGATCAGTGTCCACATCACTACGCCGGCGGCGTAGTCCAGCAATAATATCCACAGGGGAAAGGCATTGAGTGGGCCGGTCATCTAAGTCGTCAATCAAAACAGGTAAGCAGGCAGGTCTTTTAAGTCAAGCAAAAAAAAGGGGCAGGAAAAACCTGCCCCTTCAAATTTGTCAGCACCGGTTAGTGGCTTTGATCGAGTATTTCCTTTCCGGAAGGATTGCGGATCTCATCAACCATCGCCTGAGTTTCCGCATCGGGCGCCGTTGTCGCCAGACTAACCCCAATCATTAACAACAGGCTAACCGGCATACCGATAATGCCAAAACGCAGATCATCTATGCCATACCAGGGCGCCCCACCGGCAAATTTTACATAGTACAGATAGAAAGCCCCAGCCAGAAAACCGCCGATCATACCCGCGAGTGCCCCAGCGCGGTTGGCGCGTTTCCACCAAATGCCGAGCACCAGTGGGAAGAACAGGCCAGAGCAGGCAAAGCAGAATGCCCACACAACCGAGCCGAGGATGCCGGTGAGCTGCAAGCTTGCCACCGCCGCACCGGCCGCACCGATCACCAGCAATAACACGCGGGCAACAATCAAACGGTGTTTGGTATCGGCATTCGGGTCAATGATCTTGTAGTACAGATCATGGCTGAGTGCGTTGGCGATCGCCAGCAGCAGGCCGTCGGCGGTCGACATGGCGGCCGCCATGCCACCCGCGGCAACCAGGCCCGAGACCACGTAAGGCAGCCCGGCGATTTCCGGTGTCGCCAGTACCACGATATCAGCGCGCATAAAGAACTCGTTGATTTCGAGCAGGCCGTTGCCGTTGCTGTCGGAGATCGCCAGCATGCCCACGTTACTCCATTTCTGGATCCAATCGAGGGCGCCGACTTCGGCAATTGATTGGCCGATAATCCCCGTTGCCAGGGTCGGGTCGAGAATTTGCAGCTTGGTCAAGGTCGCCAGCGCCGGTGCTGTAAAGTACAACAGGAAGATAAACAGCAGCGACCACGCAACCGACTTGCGCGCGGCGCGCACCGAAGGGGTGGTGAAATAGCGCATCAGAATATGCGGCAGCGAGGCGGTGCCCGCCATCATGCACAATACCAGGGTCACGAACTTCCACGCCGCCAGCCCGGTGCCGGGGTCATTGTGCAATGTGGTGAGTACCTTCACGCCCTTGAAACTCTCGGTAGCCGCCGCGCCGACCCCGACCGATTGCTCCAGCTCGGCAATCCGCATCACCGCGTCGCCATAGCCAAAGTGGGGGAGCAACCCAAACCCTTGCGTGTTTGACATCCAGATTACCGGCGTCAAGTAGGCGATAATCAGTACGATATACTGCGCCACCTGGGTCCAGGTCACCGCGCGCATACCCCCGAGCATCGAACACAACAGAATACCCAGCAAACCAAACCACACGCCCACCTCAAAGGGGATTTGCAACGCACGCGAGGCAATCGTACCGGTTGCGTTGATTTGCGCGGTCACATAGGTAAATGAAGCCACCACCAGAATAACCACCGCGAAAAAGCGCGCGAGATTGCCACCGTAGCGGGTACCGATAAAGTCGGGCACGGTATAGCAGCCGAACTTTCTCAGGTAGGGCGCCATCAGGGCGGCGACCAATACGTAACCGCCGGTCCAGCCGACCACCAGAGCGAGGTAGCCGTGGCCACCAAAGTAGATGCCCCCAGCCAACGCCACGAACGATGCGCCGGACATCCAGTCCGCGGCTGTTGCCATCCCGTTGAATACCGGCGGTACTTCGCGCCCCGCGACATAATAGGCATCCACTTGCATGGTGCGCGACAGATAACCAATGCCCGCGTAGATGACGATAGTAAATGCCACAAACAGAATGCCGATCAACTCGGCGCTCATGCCGAGCTGCTCGAACACCGCCATAATGGCGATAAAGGCGATAAACCCGCCGGTATACAGACCGTATATCCTGGGTAAATTTTCGATAAAATTGCCTTTCATTGTTATTCCTCTCTATTCGCCTATGCCGTGTTCATCGTCGATTTTGTCCTGGCGCCAATTCAAGAAAAAGATCAGCGCGACAAAAATCATCAGTGAGCCCTGGACTGCCATGTAATAGCCGAGCGGAAAGCCAATAAAGGAAATCTCATTGAGGCTTCGCGCAAACCAGTGCACGACAAAAGAAAAGATAAACCAGAGACCCAATACCCAAAACGCCAGATTTCGGGTTTTATTCCAATGTGTATTATTTTCAGACATACCAGTTCTCCTATTAGTAGTGACAACTTGTTTTAATGCCCAACAAAGGCCCAAATAGTGACAGTATTGTATATCGATGAAACCATAATTATCCGGGTGCGACAAACAAACTCGATACCATTGCGCATAGGATATAGAAAATTGCCCTGATTTAAACAGAAAAATATGCCATTTTTCCCGCTTTCGCAGATTTTTGCCTCAATCGTATCGCCCATCGCGCGAATCGTAAAAATACGCTTCGACCAAAGCCGCATCGACAGTACCGAGCGCCTGGTTGAATTCGTGCATACACGTGCGGCGTATGTCGCCCAGGTATCATTATATGGCTACCTAAAGACGCGCATGGGCACCCAATATCGGGTTATTTTTGAGGATAAGGCCTTTGCCGGGTCATTGAATACGGCAAAATGGCGCACCTACACGGCATGCCTGGCTGATTTAAGCATATTTGCCGTGGCGACGGTAGCTCGCGATGCGCGGGGGATTCCATTGGCGCCACTGGCGCAATACTGTTTTACCGAGGCGGTGCGCGCCACTTTTGATGGCTGCGACGTGCCCCGGCTCGAGCAAGAAGCAATACAGCGGTTTGCGTTGCGCGCGGACACCACCGATTGGCGGCTGGCTGGAGACCGCGACCACGCATTTGGCACCAGCCCACAGGCACTGATCGACGCCGCGCCGGTTACCGACGAATTCAAACGCCTCGATCGGGAAATTGTCATTAATTCTATCCGCTTTCGCTGGCGCGATATTCGCGCGCAACTACGCAAACGCATTGATGCCGAGGCCATTTGCGCTGAGTGGCGCAGTGGTACCGTGGCGGCGCGGAAGCCATCTTGAAAACACCGCAAAAAAACGAGTATATGGCGCAATGCTTAAGCGGATCATCAACCACGCGACCGCGCTGGTGCAATTGGGCGCCAACAAACCGGCGCAGGCGCAAGCGATTGCGTTACACTAACCCCCCGCCGGACCGTGGCAGCCGCCAACACCTGCGGCCCTCGGCGCTGTGCGACCGGCGGCGAATATCGTTACGATTTTTTTCTTACTGGAGAACCGGCATGTTTGAGACAGCAGACAGCATCGCAGAGTTTGATCCCGAACTCGGCCAGGCGATGCAAAATGAATTCAATCGGCAGCAGCAGCACATCGAGCTGATTGCATCGGAAAACTTTACCAGTCGGCGTGTGCTGCAGGCCCAGGGCTCCGTGTTGACCAACAAATATGCCGAAGGCTACCCCGGCAGGCGCTACTATGGCGGCTGTCAGTTTGTCGATGTCGCCGAGCACTTGGCGATCGAGCGGGCCAAGGCGCTGTTTGGCGCCGACTATGCCAATGTCCAGCCGCACTCCGGCTCATCGGCCAACCTGGCGGCGTACATGGCGCTGCTGCAGCCGGGTGATACGATACTGGGCATGAGTCTGGCCCACGGCGGCCACCTGACCCACGGCGCCAGTGTGAATTTTTCCGGGAAAATCTATCACTCGGTGCAGTACGGGCTCAGCCCCGACACCGGTGAAGTCGATTACCGGCAGGTTGAGGAGCTGGCGCAGACACACCGGCCAAAGCTGATCATCGCCGGGTTTTCGGCCTATTCGCGCATCATGGACTGGCAGCGATTCCGCACCATTGCCGATGCGGTTGGCGCCTTCCTGCTGGTGGATATGGCGCATGTCGCCGGCCTGGTGGTTACCGGCCACTACCCCAATCCGGTGCAGATTGCCGATGTCTGTACGACCACGACCCACAAAACCCTGCGCGGCCCCCGTGGCGGCATGATTCTGGCCAAAGCCAATCCGGAGATCACCAAAAAGCTGAATTCACTGGTGTTCCCCGGCACCCAGGGCGGCCCGCTGATGCATGTGATTGCCGCCAAGGCGGTGGCCTTCAAGGAGGCCGCGCAGCCGGAATTCAAGCACTACCAGCAGCAGGTGCTGGACAATGCCAGGGCCATGGTTGCTGCCTTTCAGCAGCGCGGCCACCGCATTGTCTCCGGCGGTACCGACAACCATCTGTTTCTGCTCGACCTGGTCAGCCACGGCATCACCGGCAAAGACGCCGATGCGGCGCTTGGCCGGGCCAATATCACAGTCAACAAAAACGCGGTGCCAGACGACCCGCACCCGCCGTCGGTTACCAGTGGCCTGCGCATCGGCACGCCGGCGATGACAACCCGCGGGTTTGGCGTTGAGCAGGCGCACGAGATCACCGGCTGGATCTGTGACGTACTGGATGCGCTCGACGACGAGGCGGTGATCGAGCGGGTAAAAGCCGATGTGATCGCCCTGTGTGAACGCTTTCCGCTGTACACTGACGCTTGACGGCGACGGCTGCGCACGATAGCCGCGCCGGCTGTGGCGGCCGATAACCGCGTCCGAATTTTGCCGGTATCGGCCGCCGTACGCAGTCATACTGCTGCTATGTCGCTGTCATTCGAACAATGCTACCGAGCAATCGAGCGCCGTGATGCGCGGCTGGACGGCGTGTTTTTTGTTGCCGTCACCTCCACCCGCATCTTTTGCCGGCCGGTTTGCCCGGCCATCACGCCGAAGCGCGCGAATTGTTGTTTTTATCCCACCGCGGCAACGGCAATGGCCGCCGGTTTTCGCCCCTGCCTGCGCTGCCGACCGGAATCGGCGCCCGACAGCCCGGCCTGGAATGGCACGATGACCACCGTCACCCGGGCGCTGCGGCTGATCGAGGCGGGGGCGCTGGACACCCAGCCGATCGAGCAGTTTGCCGACCGATTGGGTGTGGGCGCGCGCCATTTGCGGCGCTTATTCATGCGCCACGTCGGCGCCAGCCCGTTGTCGGTTGCCCGCAATCGGCGGGCGCTGCGGGCGCGGCACTTGATCACCGAGAGCGACCGGCCGATGACGGAAATTGCGTATGCCGCGGGGTTTACCAGCATTCGGCAGTTCAATCAGACCTTCCATCAACTGTTTGCCTGTTCTCCCAGCCGGCTGCGCACATCAAGTCGAGGTAAAATATGACCACCCTGCTAAAAAATACGTTTGCCGCACCGCCGCCAATCGGTCGCCTGACGCTGCTGTTTACCGAACAGGCGCTGTGCTATCTTGATTTTACCGACAACGATGCACGCCTGGCTGCGTTGATGCGTCGCCGCTATGGGGACTTTCGCATCCGCACCGCCGCCGATCATCTGGCCATCGCGCCGCGTCTACAGCGGTATTTTTCCGGTGACCGGAATGCCTTCGACGGCCTGCCGCTGTCGACCGGCGGCACGCCGTTCCAACAAGCGGTCTGGCAGCATCTGCGCCGCATCCCCCACGGCCGGTCGATCTCCTATACCATCCTGGCCGAGCAGCTGCATCGCCCCCGTGCGGTGCGCGCTGCGGCCAATGCGAATGCGCGCAATCCGATTGCGATTGTGATTCCCTGCCACCGGGTAATTGGCCGCGACGGCGCGCTGCGCGGATACGCCGGCGGGGAAGGGCGCAAAAGCTGGCTGTTGCAGCATGAAGGATGCGCCATCCAACCGGAGGTCAGCGGCAGCGAGCGCCAGGCTGTGGGCTGAGCGGCTGCCGGCGCCGGCGTGGGGCAGGTAGTCGGCGCGCCCCCCAATAGCGGAGATTGGCCCGGTTTTCGCCGCCGCCTCGCTGCAACCGGGGCGTGCTCGAACGGGGGCGGGCTGGGTCGATTGTCGCAATGCCGTGCACAATGCCGACGACGATTGATCGCCGTTCGGCCCACCGGGGCACAGCCGTCTCTTTTCAGGCGATTTCTTTCACGCCGACCGGCAAACTGACAGAGCGTTGGTGCCGACTGCATTCACACTGGCGCGGATGCCGTATTGAATGGCCCCGGCAATGGAGGCAATGCACTGCGACTGCGTGCAGTGGTACCGAGGAGAGGACTTGAACCTCCACGAGCTAATGCTCACTAGCACCTGAAGCTAGCGCGTCTACCAATTCCGCCACCTCGGCAACAGGACGGGAAGTCTACCGAGTGCCGGCGGCGATGTCAATTCGGTGTATAAGTCGGTGGCTTCAACCCCGAAGTGCACCCGGTGAGCCTGTGCCGAGCCATACCGCCGGGCCATACCGGTTGTCGCCTGGCGGGGTGAGGGCCGCCGCATGGCCCAATCACCGTCCGGAATCTCACCTTGGCACATGGAACCTGGCCTGTTTGGAAGTCATCCCCCAGACATGCCCTGAACGGGCTGCTCGGTAAAACCCCCGGATGCGGTATCCGGCATGGTGAATTTGCATGGCTCTCCTCTTGGGCCGGAGTGCCAAAGGTTTCTGAGCTTATACACCGTTTCTGCGCTTATGCACACCATGCATTCGGCGGTGTATCCGCGCCGTTGACGCGACCGCCAAATCACCCCGGCTCGATTGCCGCCACGCCCAGCGGGACGCTGTACTTCTCGCACCAGATATAGACTTCGTCGTAGGTCTCGACCGGCACGGAAGCTGGAATCGCGTAGCGCTGTTGGCCGCGATTCGCTCGCAGGTGGTCGAGTTGCGATTGGCGGTCATACACGCCTTGTTTGCCGAATCCGACCTTGGGGTCCGGGGCGCCGTCTAAAAAAAAGTCCGGCCCCAGAACTAGGCTGAACCCGACTGTGGTTTTGACGATCCGAACGCTGCCACTGGTCGTATGGCCGCTGGCGCCGGTAAACACCCCCTGCCCGACCACCTGTTCAGCCGCGCCCGGCGCCGACAGCAGCAGCCAGGACAGGGCCAGTAAGAGATAAATCAGCCGGTTGCGGTAAGCGATGCGGGGCATGGTCAACTCCAATTGATATCGAGCAAACAAGTATACTCCATAGCGCAACTGCCGCCAAGCGGTTGCACGGCCACGATGGCCCCGCTGTCGCCAACCGCATCGAGGAGGCCATATTGGCGCCATACGGGGCCGTACAGGATTGCGGCCGCGTCCGCCGCCGCGCGCCATCGGCACATGCGGCAATAGAGCATTGGCCGATGATCGGATAAAATACCCCCTGTTTTCCATAGGGAGGAGCCACCGATGTCCTACAACCCGCCTGTACGCGATCTGACTTTCGCGATAACCGAGCTGGCCGGCCTGGAAAAAGTCACGCTGCTGCCCGGCTTTGAAGAGGTCAATACCGAGCTGCTGACGACCATTTTAGATGAGGCGGGCCGATTCGGTGCCGAGGTATTGGCGCCGATAAACCACTCCGGCGACCGCCAGGGCGTGCGGCTGGAAAACGGGCGGGCGATTACCGCCGACGGTTGGAAAGAAGCCTACCGGAAATTCGTCGAGGCCGGCTGGAACTCGCTGCCGTTCGACCCCAAACGCGGCGGACAGGGCCTGCCCTGGCTGATTGCGACCGCGGTGCAGGAAATCTGGCATGCAGCCAACATGTCGTTTTCGCTGTGCCCGCTGTTGACCCAGGGCGTGGTTGAAGCGCTGCAAGCGCATGCTTCCGAGGAGCTCAAAGAGCGCTACCTCGAGCGGCTGATTTCCGGCGTCTGGACCGGGACGATGAACCTGACCGAATCGCAGGCCGGGTCGGATCTGAGCTCGATTCAAACCCGGGCCGAGCCGCAGGGCGAGCATTACCTGCTGTTTGGTCAGAAGATTTTCATCACCTACGGCGACCACGACCTGGCGGACAATATTATCCATATGGTACTGGCACGCACACCGGATGCGCCGGCCGGGGTCAAAGGCATATCGCTGTTTCTCGTCCCCACCATGCTGCCGGACGCCGACGGCGAAGACACGCTGCGCAACGATATCGAAACCGCCTCGCTGGAGAAAAAACTCGGCATTCACGCCAGCCCCACCGCGGTTTTGCGCTATGGGCCCGAATCGGGCGCCGTCGGCTATCTGATCGGCGAGGAAAATCAGGGTTTGAGGTGCATGTTCACGATGATGAATCTGGCCCGTCATGCGGTCGGCGTCGAAGCCAACGGCGTGTCCGAACGGGCCTATCAGCAGGCCGTCGAGTATGCCCGGCAGCGGGTCCAGGGGCGGCCGGTCGAGCAGCCCGACGCCGACCGCGTCACAATCATTCAGCACCCCGATATCAAGCGGCTGCTGCTGCTGCAAAAGTCGCGCATCGAAGCGCTGCGCTCGCTGTCGCTGGTAAATGCGGCCGCGATGGATATCGCCAATCATTCGGACGACCCGCAGCAGAAGCTGGAAGCCGGCGAATGGGTCGAGCTGCTGACGCCGATTGTCAAAGGCTACACCACCGAGATCGGCCTGGAGAACGTCTCGTTGGCGGTGCAGGTGCACGGTGGCATGGGGTTTATCGAAGAAACCGGCATCGCGCAGCATTATCGCGACCAGCGCATCACCCCGATCTATGAAGGCACCACCGGGATTCAGGCGATGGATCTGGTCGGGCGCAAACTGACCCGCGATGACGGCGCAATGACCGAGCGGGTGATTCAGCGGATTCGCACCCAGGTCGAGCAGATTACCGCGGAGGAATTGCTGGCCGACATGTATCGGCAGACCTTGACCGGGCTGGACAAACTGAGCAAAAGTGCGCGCCGCATTATTCGGCTGGCGGCCGACGACGCGCGCCTTCCCGCCGCGGTGGGCGAGCCGTATCTGCGGCTATGGGGGGTGGTCACCTGCGGCTGGCAGATGCTGCAAGCCGCCGCGGTCGCCAGCGCCAAGCTGGAACACAGCCCGGATGACGATTTTTATATCAACAAAGTGAAGACCGCGCAGTTTTACTTTGCCACCGAAATGCCCAGGGTTGATTACCTGTGCACGTTGATCGCCTCCAGCGGCGAAATCATCGCCCACGCGGACGAAGCGCTATTCAACGTCGGATAGGCCGGTCACAGGAGGGGGGACATTCCTGCCCCCTCCTTTTGCATCACCGCCTCAGCCGGCTTTGAGTTCCGTCGCCTTGCGCACCAGAAAGTTGATCAGCCGGCCCATCTGCTCATGCCCGCCGGCCAGCGATACCGACGTACGGTAGCGGCCGTCGACAATAATCGCCGGCACCCCGCTGACGCCGTATTGACGCGACATGATGCGGGAAAAATTCAGCTTGTTTTCGACCGCAAAGGAATCGAACGTATTGAGCACCGCCTGACGATCGCCGTCGCGCTCGGCAACCCAGTCGGCGAGCTGCTCCGGGGTGCGAAAAGCGCGCTTATCCCGGTGTATCGCATCGAAAAACCGACTGTGCAGCTCGTCCACCATCCCCAGCGCCTCGAATACATAATACGCCCGCGCCTGGTATTCCCACTGCTTGTTCAGCACCGCCGGCATCAAGACAAACTCGGCATTCTCCGGTTTGTTTTTCAGCCACCGCTGCATGTACGGCTCGAGCCGGTAGCAGTGCGGGCAGAGGTACCAGAACAGCTCCACCACCTCGATTTTATCGCCGGTTTGCACCGGCTGCACCTCGGTCAGCAGTTCGTAGTGCCCGCCTTCGACAAATTCGTCATCCTGAGCCGCACCCGGCGCAGTCAAACTACAGGCGATAACGGCGCAGGCAATCAGCAGCGGGCGGCGGAGGGAGAGTGGTCGATTCATCATGGTCTATCGGTTCAATTTGGAAACATTCAAGTTAGAAAAAGGCAATTCGATTCAGTGCCGCTAATGGACAACGGCAGCGCTGATTAGTTGCATCGCCGAGCCCGCCGCCCGAGCCGCCGCCGCATTCAACCCGGCACATTGCCGTCCTCCGCAAGCTGCTGCGCCAACTGCGCCGGGATGCCGTCGAAGCTGCCGTTGCTCATCAAAACGATGACGTCACCGCCGCGCTGTCGCCGTCGAATCTCGCGGATAAACTGCGCCGCGTCGGCAAAGCAGCCGTGCCCGGCGGTCGCGGTCGCGGGGCGGCGGGGCGAGCAATAGACCAGCGCATGCTGCGCCCGGCCCAGCGCCTGTTCGACCCGGCCACCGTGCGCCCCCATGCGCATGGTATTCGAGCCGAGCTCCAGCCCGGCTATCAGATTGCGCCCCGGGTGCCGGGCCTTCAGCGCCTCCAGCGTGGCGGCGATGGCGGTCGGATGGTGGGCAAAATCGCTGTACAGCAGCACCGCATCGTCGCCAAACAGCCGCTGCAAACGCCGCTCGGCGTGCTTGAACCCGGCCAGCGCGGCGCACGCCTCGGCCACACTGACGCCGCAATCGGCAGCCGCGGCCAGTGCAGCCAGGGCATTCGACATCGTGTGCCGACCAAAGTGTGCCCACTGCACCCGCCCCGCCGCCTGCCCGCCGCGGTACACCGTGAAGCGGCTGCAATCCGGCGCTTCCGCCTCGGCAAACCAATCGCAGTCGCGGTGCTGGAGCGAATAGCCGATCAACCGGCTCCAGCAGCCCATCTCGACCACGGTTTGCAACTGCGCATCATCCCGGTTCAGCACCACGCTGCCGTTGCCGGGTACCAGCCGCAGCAGGTGATGAAAGCGGGTCTGGATCGCTTTCAGGTCGTCGAAGATATCGGCGTGGTCAAACTCGAGATTGTTCAGCACCGCGATCGACGGCGCATAGTGGACAAACTTCGATCGCTTGTCAAAAAAAGCCGTATCGTACTCATCCGCCTCGATCACAAAATGCGGCCCGCTGCCGCGCTCGGCGGAGGCGGCAAAATTGCCCGGCCGGCCACCGATCAAATACCCCGGCCGGCGGTCGGCGCAATGCAAAATCCAGCCAAGCATTGCCGCGGTCGTGGTTTTGCCGTGCGTACCGGCCACGGCGATGACGCTGCGCTCGTGCAGCACCTGCCGATGCAGCCAGGCCGGCGCGGATTGATACGGCAGCCGCCGATTCAGCACCGCCTCCACCAGCGGATTGCCGCGGCTGAGCGCATTGCCAATCAAAATCTGCTGCTCGTCGCCGTCCAGATGCGCCGGGTCATAGCCGGTTTTCGGCGTGATATTCAGTTGCGCCAGCAGCTCGCTGGTTGGCGGATAGATACGCTCGTCACAACCCGACACCCGATAACCGTACTGGCAGGCCAGCCGGGCGATGCCGGCCATCAAGGTGCCGCCAATGCCGGCAATAAACAGTTTCAACGGCGCCGCACTCCGACGGCCAGCAGGGGTAGTCAACCGGCCTGCGACGCTATGCCGGCTCGGCGGCCGGGAAGCCGAACAAGCCGAACAAAACCAACGCAAACGCCATTTCCAGCACCAGCGTAATCACAATCGCCAGCGTCAGCTTGAGGTCCAGAATCTCCCGCATCAGGTACGTCATCACCGCGAAAAACCAGAGTTTAACCCCCAGCGTCACGACCCACTCGGTCGTCGACATCGCGACGGCACCGGGGTCGGCGGGGGCGGGCAGCGCCAGCAGCGCCACCAGATGCAGCAGCGCACTGCTGGCATAGAGCGCACTGGCCGCTTGCAGCCAGCGGCTGCGCAGCCGGAACAAATGCAGCAGCAGCCAAAGCAGCGCCCCCAGCAGCAGCACCTGCACCACCGACGCCAGCAGCCAGTGGCGGTGCTGCAACCAGATATTGCCCATCAGATAACTGCCAAAAGCCGCCGCCACACTCAACCAGGCAAACCGTAGCGACACCGGCAAATCCTGCGGCCTGGTTAAAAACAGGCACAGGCCAATGTATAAGCGCAGCATGGTCAATCACAGTTGGCAGGGTGAGGAAACGCAATCATATCACTTCAGCCAGGCGGATGCTGTCGGACTTACCCACCCATGCCCCCGGTTCACTGCCTGGACACGGAGCCACCACAACCAATCTCCCTCTCCCTCCGGGAGAGGGATTAAGGGTGAGGGAAAAACCCCAACGCATACCCCTTGCCCGCAATCTGCGCAAACAATCAACCGCCGCCGGGTTGCTGCTGTTTGCCCTCACCCCGGCCCTCTCCCGGAGGGAGAGGGTGAAAAAGTGTGTCGGAAGTGCCTTCGGTCAGGCGGATGCCGACGACATTGTTGGCCGTCGATGTGGAGTGGCTAGGGTGATATGGTGAAATAAGATAAATTTTTGCTTGACATCTCGAGTATTTTGCGTATTATACGTACTTTATGTATTCTTAGTATTAAATTTTAATCCTATCTTTGAGGAGTAGCTATGTCAAATGAAAAAAACCAGATCAATATCGGACTTCCGATTCACAAGCTGATCGAGAGTAATCGCGAAAGTATTGGCGAAAGTGCGGAGGAGATTCTGATGCGTCTGCTTAATCTGCCAGCGGACCCGACACCGCCTGGACCGCCGACTTCCAATACTATCGACGCAAATCAATCCTGGCACAAGAGAAATGTCGAATTGCCTCACGGAACAAAATTGCGCATGGGGTATGACGGCTGTCGCTACAGTGCACGGATCAATAACAGCACTTGGGAAGTGGAACTGGGAGGGGATTGGCAAACGGCCAAAAGCCCTTCAGAGGCGGCGAGAATTGCTGCTCGATACAAAGGGAACCCCAGGGCTAACCCGAATGGCTGGAGCTACTGGGAAGTAAAAAAACCCGGTGAATCGAAATGGCAACTCCTCGATAGTCTGCGTCGAAAAAAACGGAAGCCTCCCAGCGCGTACTAAATCCGCTCCCAAATCCCCGCCAGCCGCTCGAGATACGCCGCCTCCGGCGCCTCCGTATCATTGGCGACGCGGCGCAGATAGAAGTGCTCGGTCAATCGCTGCACATCCGCCGCGTCGGCGCGCTGTTCGCGCACGGCGAACGCGGCCTCGTGCAACAGCGAACCGAAGTACAGCAGGTTGCCGGACTCATCACCAACCCGCCGCATCAGCAGCGTCGCCGCGCCCTCGTCAGCGTCCAGCATCGCCTCGGCGCGGTCGCGGGCGGCGGCGACCCGGGTCAGGCCCTGCTGCCGCAGTGCCGCCAGCCACGGCGCACCGGCCGCATCAACACCGTCGAACAGCGCCGCCAGCCAGCGGTAGAATGGCCGATGCAGGTCACGGGTGGCGGCGTCGCGCAGCCACTGCACCAGCAGCGTGTTGTGCGTGCCTTCCCAGTTTTCACACACCACGTTATCGCGCAGCAGCCGCGGCAGCACGCTGAACGACTCGACCGTGCCATTGCCGCCAAGCAGCTCGATACCCTGATTGATGGTGCGATGCGCATAGCGAGCCGACAGCGTTTTATTCAGATTAACCGCCATCCGCTGCGCCGCCAGCGTATCGGCATCATTCAATCCGTGGCGCTCGGCCTGATCCTGAATCCACAACAGGCGGAACGTCGCGGCGCGCACCGCGGCGGTGTCGGCGCGCATATCGGCCAGCGTCTCCTGCACCAGCGGATACCGCCCGATCGGGTGGCCGAAGGCCCGCCGGTGGCAGGCGTAGCTGTGCCCGACCACGCAGGCGCGACGCATCATGCCCAGCACCGCGACGGCATTGAACAGCCGCGAGGTGTGAATCACATGCCGCATCATCTGCCGGAAGCCCTGCTGCGGGTCGCCGACGCAGTAGGCAAGCGCGCCGTCGAGTTCGATCTCGCCCGACGCCATTGAGCGGGTGCCGAGCTTGTCCTTCAAGCGCCACACGCGGTAGCCGTTCGGCGCCCCGTCAACGCCGCGCAACGGCAGCAAAAACAGCCCCAGGCCGCGGGTGCCGTCGGTGCCGCCGGCAATGCGCGCACTCAGCAGCGCCAGGTCGGCGTCAATCACCGAACAGAACCACTTCTGCCCATGCAGCCGATAGCGCCCCGGCGCGTCCGGCTGCGCTGTCGCGATAACCGCATTCGCGCCAACGTCGGAGCCGCCCTGCACCTCGGTCAGGAACTGCGCCCCGCGGTAGCAGCGCGCATAGTCCGGGTCCAGCAGTCGCGGCAGAAATCGGGCGCGCAGCGCATCATCGGCGACATACTGCAACACCTTGATAACCCCGGCGGTGCAGGCCAGCGGACAGTTATGCCCGGCCTCACCGTTCATCGCCGATAGATACGTCAGCGCCAGCGAAAAGCTGTTCGGGCACTGCGCATCCGCCAGCACTTGCATCACCCCCGAGCCGTGAATTACCCGTCCGGCGGCATGGTAGCCGGGGTGGTGGCGAACCGCATCAACCACGCGGCCAATCCCGTCGCGCGCCTCGAGTTGCGGCAGGTTGGCGTGCAGATTATTTTCGCGCACCACCGCATCAAGGCCCGCTGCCGCGGCACCGAAAGGCGTCAGGCGCTGCTGCATGCGGCGGCATTCCTCGGCCCCGTGCAGCAGCGTCAATGTGCGCTCGAGCCCGTCATCCGCCAGATAATAATTCTGCGGCTGCGCGGCCATCCAATCGGCCAACTCGGCGCGGCCCTGATGGGTGGCATCGGTCTCCGGCGTCGGCGGCATCATGCTGTCCGGGCGCTGCTGCCCGCCGCCGGCGTGCACGGCATGACGGCGTCGGCGACATGCCGACAGCCGTCTACAGCCGCAGAGAAATCGGGCAGCGGGGCAATCAACCCGGTCGGGCGGGCGGCGTGCGGAAGGGCAGGGGCGGGCCGTTCGGCCGGTTCGGTATCGATCTGCATAGTGCTCGCTTCGGTTGGTTGATTGCGGTGTGTGCTTGCCGCTGTGCCGACGGCAGGCAAGCGCGATGCCCCCGCCGGACCGCGGACTTGCCGGCAGTCCGCTGGGTTTGCCGGTCAACGCCGACCGGCATAATCAATCGTCTCGCTGCCGCCGGGGGCTGAAAACAGCATGAATTATATCCGGGTTTCGGGCTGATTCCGGGCCGATTCTGCTGATATTGCCCGGTACCAACCGGCGCCTCCAACAGTTTCAAAGGAGCACCGGCATTTCTGCCTGTATTTGTTTTCTTCGTGGGCAGGAATGCCCACGCTCCTGTCCCTGTCAGGTCAATGCCAGCCCGAGTACGTTTTGCATGTCGAACAGGCCGGTTGCGCCGGCCTGCTGTTTTTCACTCAGCCAGTCCGCGGCGCGCAAGGCGCCGCGGGCAAAAATGACGCGGTCGGTGGCGCGATGGGTGATTTCGATGCGCTCACTTTCGCCGATGAACAGGATGGTGTGTTCGCCGACGATGTCGCCGCCACGGATGGCGGAAAAGCCGATGCTGCCGTCTATTCTTGGCCCGACCTGGCCGTGGCGGGTGTAGACGCCGTCGCGCTCAAGGTCTTTGCCCCGGACGCCGGCGATGGCCTCGGCCAGCAGCAAGGCGGTGCCGGACGGCGCGTCTGTTTTGTGCTTGTGGTGGGCCTCGACAATCTCGATGTCGACCCGATCGCCGAGTACGTCGGCGGCGGTGCCGGCCAGCGCAGCGCACAGGTTGATGCCGATGCTGGTGTTGGCGGTGAGCACAATCGGAATATGCCGCGCCGCCTGCTCGATCGATTGGGTTTGCGGCCGGCTTAGCCCGGTGGTGCCAATCACGCAGGCTTTGCCGAGGCGCACGCATTCGGCCAGGTGTGACAGGGTGGCATCGGGGCGGGTAAATTCGACCAGCAGGTCGAACGCGGGGGCGTCCAGCTGCGCGGTGACCGCAACCCGGTTCGCCGCCGTGCCAGCCACGCTGCCCGAGTCTTGCCCTACCGCCGGGTTGTCGGCCTGCTCGAGTGCCTGGCCGAGGTGCAGTCGGGGGTGGTTGGCGAGCAGCCGTATCAGCGCACCGCCCATGCGCCCGGCGGCGCCGGAAATTGCCAGCTTGGTCATCGTTTCGATCGGTTTGCGGGGGGCACCAGTGTAGCGCATAAGTGGTGTCGGTGCGACCGGTCGGGCAGGCGGCGGTGGCGTTAGTCGGCCGGTTTGCGGCGCACCACCGGGGTCAGCGGCGAGAGGTTGATCTCATCGAATACGGCGTTGGCGGGGGCGGTCAGAATGTGTTCGATGGTGTCCGCCACGGTGGCCGCATACAGTGCGTTGGCGTCGGTGTCGCCCGGCGAGAAGTGCAGGCGGTCAAAGAAGGCGGTATTGACCAGGCCGGGGTTGACCGTCGATACGCGCAGGCCGCTGCTGCGGCATTCCTGGCGCAGCGCCTGCGCCAGGCCGCGCAGGGCGAATTTGGTGGCGCTGTATACCGCGCCGTATTTGCCGCCATGCAGGCCGGACTGCGAGCCGAGCAACACCAGATCGCTGACGCTGCGCCGCCGCAGCAGCGGTACCAGCGTGCGCGCCAGCAGTGCGGTGCTGAGGAAATTGGTGGTGACCAGCTCGATGATGCGTTGTTCGGAAAATTCTTCAATCCCCCCGAAATCGCCGTAGCCGTGGCATAACACCGCGCCGTCCAGCGCGGCGGTGTGTTTGAGCCGCTCGAGGGTGGCCGACAGCTGTTTCAGGTCGGCGAAGTCGCATTGCCAGGCTTCCCACGCCGGGTGCCCGGCGGCGTCCGGCGGGATGCGCCGCCCGATGCTGAGCAGGCCGGCGCCACGTGCGGTCAGGCGTTCGCACAGCGCTCGGCCGATGCCGGAGCTGGCGCCGGTAATCAGCAGCCGTCTATGCTGTAACTGGTTTGTCATTGCCGATCCGATGGGCTGTGTGGCAGGCCGGGGGGCGTCCGGGGCGGCGCGCGCATGGGTTTGAGCGGCAGCCGGCGCCGGTTTGGTGGTCGGCGGGGGGCGTTAGCCGTTTGCCGCGGCGCCAATCACGTCGCAGCCGCGCATATAGGGTCGCAGGACTTCGGGTATTTGAATCCGCCCGTCGGCCAGTTGGTAGTTTTCCATCACGGCAACCAGCGCCCGGCCCACCGCCACGCCGGAGCCGTTCAGGGTATGTACCCATTCCGGCTTGCCGGTTTCGGGGTTGCGCCAGCGGGCTTTCATGCGGCGGGCCTGGAAGGCGGCGCAATTGCTGCACGAGGATATTTCCCGGTACTGCCGCTGGCTGGGAATCCAGACTTCGAGATCGTAGGTTTTGGCGGCGGCAAAGCCGAGATCGCCGGTGCACAGCGCGACCACCCGATACGGCAGTTGCAGCCGCTGCAGGACTTGCTCGGCGTGCCCGGTCAGGGTTTCCAGGGCCGACCCGGATTCTTCGGGCTTGACGATGTGCACCAGCTCGACTTTTTCAAACTGATGCTGGCGAATCATGCCGCGCGTATCGCGCCCGTAGGCGCCGGCCTCGCGGCGAAAGCACGGCGTATGCGCGACCCGCCGGATCGGCAGGTCGTGGCTTTCGAGCAGGCTGTCGGCCACCAGATTGGTCAGCGGCACTTCGGCGGTGGGCAGCAGGTAAAATTCGGGCTCGCCCCGGGTGGCAAACTGATCGTCGGCAAATTTCGGTAGCTGGCCGGTGCCAAACAGGGTCTGCGGGCGGATCAGCAGCGGGACCTGGGTCTCGATGTAGCCGTGTTGTTCGCTGTGCAGATCCAGCATGAATTGCGACAGGGCGCGATGCAGGCGGGCCAGGCCGCCGTGTAGTGTGACAAAGCGGGTGCCGGCCAGTTTGGCCGCCAGCTCAAAATCCATCGCCCGGCCGGCGGCGCCCAAATCGACATGGTCTTTGATCTCGAAGTCGAACTCGGGCGGTTTGCCCCAGCGGCGCAGCTCGACATTGTCGGTTTCATCGGCCCCGACCGGGACCGATGCATCGGGCAGGTTGGGAATCTCGCCGGTGATTGCCCGCAGCTCGGCCTGAATCTGCTCCAGCTCGCTGCGGCTGTGCTGTAGCCGGTCGCCCAGGTCGGCGACCGAGTCCAGCAGCGGTTGCAGCGCCTCGCCGCGGGCTTTGGCCGCGCCGATCTGCCTGGATGCCCGGTTGCGCTCGGCTTGCAGGGCTTCGGTCTGTGCCTGCGCGCGCCGCCGGTGGTCGTTGAGCTGGGTCAATTGCCGGATATCCAGCCGGTAGCCGCGCGTTTGCAGCCGCTCGGCGGTGGCGGCAAGGTCTTGTCGCAGTTGTTGTGGGTCGAGCATGTGCGGGTCGGGTTGGCGGTTACAGCATAAAAAATCGCAGCATCTGTCGCCCGATGAACAGGCCGGCGGCGACGGCCAGCAAACAGACGCTGATCGAACCGATTATATTCAGCAGGGCGTGGGCTGCATAGCCGCTTTGGAGCAAATTCAGCGTTTCCAGTGAAAAGGTGGAAAACGTGGTGAACCCGCCCAGCAGGCCGACGACCACGGTGAGCCGTACTGTGGCCGGCGCCGCCGGCAGGTGGTCGAGGCAGACCACGACGATGCCGACCAGCAATGAGCCGACGGCATTGACACTGAAGCTGGCCCAGGGCAGGGCCGCGGTCGGCAGCCATAGCGTGACCAGGTGGCGCAGCACACAGCCCAGGGCGCCGCCGGCGGCGACATAGAGCAGATGGGTCATCGGCGGGTGGGTTTTGCCGCAGCCGGGGCGATCATTGATGCCGCTTGCTTATTGTGTGCCGCCGGCCTGCGCATTCAGCGCGCGCCAGTGTGCCAGCCGGGCGGCTATCTGCTTTTCCAGGCCCTGTTCGTCGGGCCGGTAGAAATGCTCGGCGGTCATGTCGTCCGGGAAGTAGGTCTGCCCGGCGGAAAAGTGCATCGGCTCATTGTGGGCATAGCGATAGTGCCGGCCCATGCCCAGCGTGCGCGCGAGTTTGGTCGGCGCGTTGCGAATGTGCACCGGCACCGCGGCGTGATGGTGTGCTTTGGCGGCTTTGATGGCGGCTTTATGGGCGGCGTACACGGCGTTGCTTTTGGCCGCCACCGACAAATATACCACCGCCTGCGAAATCGCCAGTTCGCCTTCCGCCGCGCCGAGCCGATCGAAGCTCGACCAGGCGTCCAGCGCCAGCGCCAGCGCACGCGGGTCGGCGTTGCCGATATCTTCACTGGCGACGCGCACCAGCCGGCGCAGCACATAATGCGGGTCGCAGCCGCCCAGCAGCATGCGGTGCAGCCAATACAGGGCGGCGTCCGGGTCGGAGCCGCGAATCGACTTATGCAGCGCGGAGATCTGATCGTAGAAATGATCGCCGTGCTTGTCGAATTGCTGCACGCGATAGTCGATCACCTGATTGACGATTGCCGCATCGATTGTCCCGCCGTTGTGCCCGACCAGGTCGGCGGCGATTTCCAGCATCGACAGCAGCCGCCGCGCATCGCCCTGGGCGGCGGTAATCAGCGCCTGCCGGGCGCTCCGCTCGAGCTGCAAATGCCGTTCGCCGAGCCCGTGCGGATGGTCGTTGAGTGCGTTGTGCATCAATTGCGCGAGGTCGGGTTCGCCCAGCGGTTGCAGCAAATGCACCCTGACCCGTGACAGCAGGGCGCCGTTCAACTCAAACGACGGGTTTTCGGTGGTTGCGCCGATCAGGATAATGGTGCCCTGTTCGATATGCGGTAGAAAGGCGTCCTGCTGGGCTTTATTGAAACGGTGCACCTCATCGACAAACAACACGGTCCGGCGGCCGTTTTGCCGGGCGGATTGCGCCTGCTGCACGGCCCGGCGAATATCCTGCACCCCGCCGGTCACCGCCGACAGGGTGATCCATTCCGCCTGCGCGTGGTGGCTCAGCATCTGCGCCAGCGTTGTTTTGCCGCTGCCGGGCGGGCCCCACAGAATCATCGAATACAGCGCCCCGCCGGCCAGCATCCGGGCCAGCGGTTTGCCGTCGGCCAGCAAGTGCTGCTGGCCGACGAAGTCCTGCCGGGCTGCCGGGCGCATCCGCCCGGCCAGCGGCATAAGGGGATCGGGTGTCATGCCGGGTAGTATAATCAATATAAATCTTAATAATGGGCTATCTAAAGGAGGACAGGAATGCCCCCTCCCCTACCCCCTTTGTCAGTGTCAGGGGGGAATAAAACCAGCTTCGTCAGGGTTGGGTTTCATCGATTACGTCGATGCCGTCGGGGGGCGTGAACGTGAACCGTTGTGGCGCCGCCGGCAGATTTTCCCGCACTGCCGAGAAGCTGATCCGGGTGCGTTGCCCGAGGCGATCCAGCAGTTCCATCAGCCGCAGTTGATTGTGTTCAAAGCCGATGCGGATTTCGGTAAAACTGCTGTCGGTCGCTTTGGCCACCAGATTGACCCAGTCGAAGCGCCCCTGGGTGCCGATATCGATCAGTTCGTAATTGTCTTGCAGATCGCCGCCGCCGGCCAGCAGCATCGCCGGCGTTTGCCCCAGCGCCTGCTGTTGGTCGCGCACGGTTACCTGTTCCAGATCGCGGTCGTACAGCCAGACGCGCTCGCCGTCGCCGACAATTATCTGGGCTTCGGGCGGGGCGTAGTCCCAGCGAAACAGGTTGGGGCGCTTGATCCAGACCTGCCCCCGCCCTTCATCAAGGGTGATCAGCGATTCATCCAGCACTACCTGCTCGAATTGCGCTTCGAAGGTCAGCGTGTGCTTGAAAAACTGTGCCAGGGCGTCCAGTCCGGGGCTGGCATAAACCGCAGTGGACAGGCTGAGGCTGATGAGGCCGAGCAGCAGGCTGCGGCAGCGGGTCGTTACGGGCATGTGGTGGCTCTCATCTTATCGGTAGTGGGATTTTGGTGGCAGATCGGCGGTCCTTGTCAGGGGGGAGTAAAAAAGGTTTCGTGTGTTCATCGGATTTTTCATCAATCAGTTGTGACGGCACAGGGTGCCGCTAATCCGACACCGGTGGCGGCGCCAGTACTTCGCGCTTGCCGTTGTCTGCCGGTGATACAACTCCGGTTTGCTCCATTACGTCGATCATTCGGGCCGCTCGGTTATAGCCGACCCGCAGACTGCGCTGCAAGGCGGAAATGGACGCGCGGCGGCTTTGGGTGACCAGTTTTACCGCTTCGTCATACAGTTCATCCGACTCGCCGTCGCCCTCGGAAAAGGTGCCGTCGGCGGCGTTATCGGCGCCGCTGCCGCTGGTGATTTCATCCAGGTAAACCGGGCTGCCCGATTGCTTTAATTCGGTCACGACTTTGGCTACTTCTTCATCGGATACAAAGGCGCCGTGCACCCGCCGGGTCAGCGCGGTGCCGGGCGGCAGGAACAGCATGTCGCCGTGCCCCAGCAGTTGTTCGGCGCCCATTTGATCGAGTACGGTGCGCGAGTCCGCCCGCGATGATACCTGGAAGCCGATACGCGCGGGGACGTTGGCTTTGATCAGGCCGGTGACCACGTCTACCGACGGCCGCTGGGTGGCCAGTATGAGATGGATGCCGGCCGCGCGGGCGCGCTGGGCGATCCGAATAATGATCTCTTCGATTTTCTTGCCGGCGACCATCATCAGGTCGGCCAGCTCATCGACAATCACGACGATATAGGGCAGCGTGGTCAGCATCCGCGGGGCGGCGTCCGGGTCGTTCGGGTCGTCTGCGGCGGTCGGGTCGAGCATCGGCTGGCCGGCTTTCTCCAGCGCGATAATGCGCTTGTTGTAGCCGGAGATGTTGCGCGCGCCGGTGCTTGCAATCAGCCGAAACCGCTGGTCCATCTCGACAATGCACCAGCGCAGCGCGTTGGCGGCTTTGCTCATGTCGGTGACCACCGGGGCGAGCAGGTGCGGGATGCCGTCGTACACGGAAAGCTCCAGAAACTTGGGGTCCACCATAATCAGGCGCACTTGTTCGGGCGACGATTTGTAGAGCAGGCTTAGAATCAGGGCATTCACGCACACCGATTTGCCCGAGCCGGTGGTGCCGGCAATCAGCAGGTGCGGCATTTTCATTAAGTCGGTAATCACCGGATTGCCGGCGATATCCTTGCCCAGCACCAGCGTCAGCGGCGAGCCGCTGTGGTCGTATTCATGCGACGACAGCCCTTCAATCAGGCGCACCAGCTCCCGGTTTTGATTCGGAATTTCGATCCCGATGGTGCTTTTGCCCGGGATGTTTTCCACCACCCGCACACTTTCCACCGACAGCGAGCGCGCCAGGTCGCGCGCCAGCCCGACGATGGTGCTGGCTTTGATGCCGGGGGCGGGTTGAATCTCGAAGCGGGTAATTACCGGGCCGGGCTGTACCCCTTCGACGTCAATCGTGACGTTGAAATCGTTGAGCTTTTTGACCAGCACCTGCGACATCGACGCCAGCTCGTCGCTGGAATAGCCGCCAACAGCCGCTTCGGTGGCATCCAGCAGCGACAATTTCGGCAGCACCCCGCCGGTCTGCGCGGGGGTGGGCAGCAGGCTGGCCTGCTGTTCTTTCAGTGAGCGCTCGCTGGGCTCGACGGTCTCGGTTTTGGGCTCAATTCTGGGCGGCTTTTTGTCGTCCAGCAGCGCGTGTATTTTCCGCACATTGGCGTGCCGTTGCTTGCGCCCTTGCCGCCCTTTTTGCCGGTCGAGCCAGGGTTCGAGCCGGGTTGTCAGCCAGCCGACCAGCTTGAACGCCCGCAAGCCGACCTCGTCCATCAGCCAGAACCAGGAGAGATGTGTGACCAGCGTCACCCCGGTAATCAGCAGCGTCAGCAAAATCACCGTCGTGCCGATGACGCCGAAGTTGGTAATAAACACGGCGGCAATGTGCTCGCCCAGTATGCCGCCGGCCGGGAAGGCGTGCCCGGGCGGCAGCGGGAAGTACAGCTGTTCCAACCCGCAGGCGCCGGTCAGCGTGACCAGCAGGCCGCCGCTCGGCAGTAGCCACAGCCAGCCGTTGACCGCCGCCTGGCGCTGTGCGCTGTCGCGGTAGTGCCGCCAGCCGAGGGCGCACAGCAGCAGCAAGGCCAGATAGGCCATGCGGCCAAATCCGGCAAACATGCCGTCGGCCAGCCCGGCGCCCACCCGGCCACCCAGGTTGTGGATGACGCCGTCGCTGCCGGTGTGCGTCGGGCCGGGGTCGCTGGGCGAGTAGGTCAACAGGCAGAGGGTGAAATAGGCCAGGCAGCAAAACAGCAGCATCAAGCCGACTTCGCGCAGCAAAAAGCGTATCTTGCCGGGCGCAAATGCGCCGGACGATGGCGCCCGGGCACCGGTTTTTTTTGATGTGGTCAATGCGGTTCGGGTGTGCGGTGTGCGGACAGGTCAACCGATAGCGCGGCACCAACAGGGGGCCGGCGCTGCATTCGGGGTGGTCGGTTTTTTCCTGCCATGTAGATGGATCATCACGCCGGGGTTGACAAAATAATCCGATGATTTTATCACGGATGTGGATTTTTGCCGGGCGACAAATGCGGTCGCCGTTCGGTTGCTCGCCGGCGTCTGCGCAGGGTCGGCGCCGCTCATTGGCGGCGACCGGGCCGGGCCAGCCCGCCGCGGCGAATCCAGCCCACCAGGTGCGCGAAACACGACTGCACCGGAAAATCCGACCGCGCTTCGAGCTCGGCGGCGGCATGGTAGCCATAGCCGACGCCGAGCGCATACACCCCGGCGTGTGCCGCCATGTCGAGGTCAAACGTGGTGTCGCCGATCATCACCGCTTGCGGTGCCGTCTGGCCGGTAAAAGTCAGCACCTCATGCAGCATCTGCGGGTGCGGTTTGGAGCGCGATTCGTCGGCGCAGCGGGTGGCCGCAAAACAGTCGGTCAGTGCGGTTTCCAGCAGTGCGCGCTGTAGCCCGGCGCGGGATTTTCCGGTGGCCACCGCCAGGAGAAAACCGTCGGCGGCCAATTGGCGCAGGCCTGCGGCAACGCCGTCGAACAGCGGGGTGGGGGCGGCGTCTCGCCGGTAGTGTTGGCGGTAGCGTTCGGTCAGTGCGGCAATCCGGTCGGCGTCGTTGTCGCCGGTCAGTTGCTGCCAGGCGGTCGTCAGGTCGAGCCCAATCAGGCGCCGAATTGCGGCGGCTGAGGGCGGCGGTTGTGCCAGATCGGCGGCGGCCGCCCGGAAGCAGCGGGTAATTTTGGCGCCGGAGTCACTCAACGTGCCGTCCCAGTCAAATATCAGCAATCGAATCGGCACGCGGCCTGTCTCCGAGTCAAACCGACGGGGCCGTTGCGGCGCGTATTTTCTCGAGCACCGCGGCCAATGGCGCCGGTAAGGCGGCCCGAACCGTGATGCGCTGCGGTGCTGTCGGGTGCTGAAAAGCCAGTTTTTCGGCGTGCAGGAACAGCCGGCCGAGGCCCAGCCGGCGCAGGTGTTGATTGCATGTGTCGTCGCCGTACAGCGGGTCGCCGGCGATGGCATGGCCGAGCCCGGCGGCGTGCGCCCGCGCTTGATGCATGCGGCCGGTTTTCAACTCGATGCCGACCAGAGTCTGCTGCGGCAGGTGCTCGATGACCCGAAACTCACTGTGCGCGGCCTGGCCGTGCACGCCGGCCTGTACCCGTTTTTTGCCGGCCGTGATGACCGTTTCGAGCGCGGTGGTGACCGTGCGCGGCCCGTCCAGTTGGCCGTTCAGCAGCGCAAGATAGCGTTTTTGCATGCCGCCGGGGCGGCCCAACTGCTGTTGTATCGCCACCAGGGCCGGGCGATTGTGGCACAGGATCAGGCAGCCGGAGGTCTCGCGGTCGAGCCGGTGCGCGAGCTGCAATTCCGGCAGGCGCCGCAATGCGCGCATCGCCTCGATCAACCCGTACGCCTGACCGCTGCCACCGTGCGCCGCCAACCCGGCAGGCTTGTTCACCACCAGCAGGTCGGCATCTTCGAACAGTACCGGAATCTGCCTCAGCAAATCCGGCGGTATCACCGCCGGCGTCCGCGGTTCGGCGCAGCGAATCGGCGGGATGCGCACCCGGTCACCGGCTTGCAGCAGATAGAGGGCCTTGATGCGGCCGCCGTTGACCCGCACCTCGCCGGTGCGCAGGGCGCGGTACAGGCGCGTCCGGGGCACGCCTTTGAGCCGCTTGATGAGGAAATTGTCGATCCGCTGGCCGGCCTGGGCGGCGTCGATACTCAACAGCGTCACCGCCGGTCGGGCAGGCTCTCCGGCGGCCATCGGCGAAAATTACTCCGCTGCCGGCGGCCCCGGCGGCGGCTCGGCCGATATCAGCGTGACCTCGCGCTGCGGAAAAGGAAAATGAATGCCGGCGCGGTCGAACGCCAGCTTGACTTGCTTTTGCAGGTCCCAGTACAGCTCCAGATAATGCTCGCTCCTGACCCACGGCCGGGCGATAAATTCGACCGCCGAATCGGCCAGCCGATTCAGTTTGATGACGGTTTCCGGCTCCGGCATGACCAGCGGATGGGCGGCGATTACCTGGCGCAATACCGTTTCGACCCGCTCGATGTCGTCGTCGTAGCTGACGCCAAAAACCAGGTCTACGCGCCGCAGTTTCTGCGAGGTGATATTGCGGATAATGTCGCCCCAGATTTTGTTGTTCGGCACCACCAGGCGATGGTTCTCGACCGTGTAAATGGTCGTGCTGACCAGGTTCATCCGGCGCACGGTGCCCTCGACCCCGGCGGCGTTGATGTAGTCGCCCTCATCGAACGGGTGGCACACCAGGATCATCAGGCCGGAGGCAAAATTGGACAGTGTGTCTTGCAGCGCAAAGCCGACGACAAAACCGACGATGCCCAGACCGGCGAGCAACGGGCCGACCTGCAAGCCGATTTGTGACAGGCCGATCAGCACGCCGATCAGCAGCACGACCTTGGAGGATGCGCCGATGATAAAATCCCGCGCCAGATTCGACATATCCAGTTTGATGCTGCCGATCCAGCGCTGCAAAATCGCTTTGACCGCGCGCGAGGCCAGCCAGAACCCCATCAGCAGCAGCCCGCCCAGCAGCAGCCGGGCCATCAACTGCGGCGACTGCTCGATAAAAACCCGTTCGATCTGGCGCTGCCATTGTTTGAAAATCGAGCCGGTGACCTCGGTGTCGAGATAAACCTCGCCGATGTCGCCGGAGGCAAAGAACGCGGTTTGCTTGTAGCGGGCGGCATCACTGTCGACCGACTCGAGCAGGTCGGCCATCCGGCTGAGTTGCTGCGCGTCCGACTCGAGCTGCCGGCGCTGGGCGCTCAGGGTTTTTTTCAAGGCCGCGATTTCGTCGCTGTCATACTGCAACGCGGACAGGTCGGCATTGATCTGCTGTTGGCGGCGCCGGCCAAGCTCAATCCGCCCGCTGAGCAAGTCTGCACGCTCGATAATCACGCGCTCGGCCTGCCGGATATCCGCCGGCGCCGGGTCGCCGAGCTGGTCGCGCTGCTGCGCGTTGGCAATCAGGGCGGCAATCAGCTCATCGCGCCGTTCATGTAGCAATCGCCGATGCTGCTGCTCGGCGGCGGTCGGATTTCCCGGGTCGCTCTGCTGCGCGTGCGATTGCTGTAGTTGCATGCTGAGCTGATCCAGCTCCGACGCGAGCTGCGTCGACAGTTGCCGCAATAAGCCCTGCGTTGCTGCCTGGTGGTTGTTGTCGCCCTCGTCGGCGTAGCGTTCGGCAAACTCCCATAGCTGCGTACGGTACTGCCGGGACAGCGTGGCGGCGTACTCGGCCAGCAATTCCCGGTCGCCGCCGACCGCCGCGGGGATTTTTCCCCGTACCGCGGTCAGGTTGTCCTGCAACCCGGACAGCCTGGCCTGCGCCGTTTGCAGATCGGAGGAATCGGTCTGGGCCAACAGGCCGGTGCACAGCGTCAGGGTCGCCGCCAGCACGCAGCGGCGGCATAATATCAGCAGGTTTGTGGGTTGGAAAATCACATTGGTATACCGCAGGCGGGGATTGCGGGCATCAGAGGAAGCCGTTGGTCGAGGTTCTGCCTGTGTCAACTGCGGAGCATACAACATGAACGGATGCGCTGACAATGCCGATCGCCGGTTGGTGGCGGGCGAGGAAGCGGGGGCTTGACTGATCGGTTAGACTAAGTGGACGGCGCCTGCCGCGCTTCTGTCCGCGCCCTGTTGGAGGGGTTATTTAATTGATCGATACAATGCCGCAATCTCAGTTGAAGTCCCAGCGTTACCGGCAACGGTGGACGCGCGAGGAGACGATAGTTGTCTTTCATCTGTATTGCCGGATTCCGTTTGCCAGGGTCAGCGCGCGGAATCCCGATGTGATGCATCTCGCGGGGCTGATTGGACGGACGCCGGCGTCGGTGAATTTGAAAATCGCCAACTTCGGCAGCTTGGATCCGGTGTTGCGAAAGCGAAAAATTTCTGGCATGGATCACGCCAGCCGTCTCGATAAAGCAGTGTGGCGTGAATTCAGCCGCGATTGGGAATCGCTGGCGTTGGAAAGCGAGCGATTGCTAGCGGTGTTTCGGCGCATTCAGCGGCTTGATGTGGATGCCGTCGGCGCATTGCCGGTTTCCAACGCAGAGGCGATGCATCTGGGTGTGGAAAAATTGCGTCTTGGCAAGCAGCGAATCGGACAGCAGTTTTTCCACGATGCGGTGCTGTCCGCTTACGGGGGGAAATGCTGCGTGACCGGAATCGCGCGCCGAATTACTGACCGCGAGTCATATCAAACCGTGGCGTGAATGCGATAAAACCGAAAAGGCGAATCCATGCAACGGACTCTGCCTCAACGCGCTGCACGACCGTGCGTTTGACCGTGGACTGCTGACGATTGACGGGGATTATTGCGTCCAACTCGGCCGCGTTTTGGCGCAATCGCGCGACGCCATCATTGCCGACCTGTTTCACCAATACGACGGCCGCAAAATTCACTTGCCGGAAAAATTTATTCCCGCTGCCGATTTTCTCGCCTACCATCGTGAGCGGATTTTTGCGGCGTGATGCTGCTCAATTGAATGCGGCGGCGAGAAAATTGGCCGCTTCGACTCCCGCTGGCCGCTGATTCAACCCGATGGCACCAAATCGGGACTGGCGGCAAACGCGGGTACAGATGCGGCTCAATGGATGATCCGACACGCACAGACCGCTGATTGATTACAGATTGTCGCGCCAGCGGTAATACGACATGCCGGCCACCAATAGCGGCGTGCGCAGCAGGCGGCCGCCGGGGAAGGCGCGGTGGCGGATTGCGCGGAAGTCGTCGAGATCGTCGGCTTGCCCGCGCACGGCGTCGGCCAGCAGTTTGCCGATATAGCCGGACAGCGCCATGCCGTGGCCGGAATAGCCGTGGGCGAACCAACTGCCGTCGGCCTGCTGGCCGATATGCGGCGCCCGGTTGCGCGTAATCGCGACGCAGCCGCCCCAGCAGTAGTCGACCTTGACCTCGCCGAGTTGCGGAAACACCCGCAGCATGCGCCGTCGCAATGATTCGGCCAGGTTGCGCGGCGGGTGCGCCGAGTAGCTGACCCGGCCGCCAAACAGCATCCGCCGGTCGGCTGACAAGCGATAGTAGTCGAGCACAAAGTTGGTGTCGGCGACCGCCACCCGGCTGCGGATGACGCTGTCGGCCTGTTCGTCCGATAGCGGCTCGGTGGCGATGATATAGGTGCCGACCGGCATGATTTTATTGTCGATGGCCGGCGCCAGCCGATCCAGATAGGCATTGCAGGCGTAGACTACTTGTCGGCATTGAATTACGCCGTTGTCGCACACCACGCGATAGCCGTCAGCGTGCGGCTGCACCCGAACGGCCGGCGACTTCCGGTACAGTTTTGCGCCGGCCTGCTGCGCCGCGCGCGCCACCCCGACGGTGTAATTCAACGGGTGCAGATGCCCGCCGCCCGGGTCGAAAGCGCCGCCGCTGTACAGTGTGCTGCCGAGCAGCTCGCCAAGCTGCCGGCGGTCGTGATACGCCATCGCGTCATAGCCGTAGACTGCGGCCAGATGCCGCACCCACTGTTGCAGCGCCACCGCCTGTTTGGGCTTGACCGCAACGTGCAGATAGCCGCGCCGATAATCACATTGAATTTGCAGGCGTTGAATCAGCGATTCGGTATGCGTGACGGCGTTGATCGAATGCTGCCAAAGCCGTTGTGCCCGCTCCAGCCCGACCAGTTTTTCCAGCTCGTTTTGTTCGAGCGAATAGCCGTTGACAATTTGTCCGCCGCTACGCCCGGAGGCGCCCCAGCCGAAATGCCGGGCTTCCAGCTGCACCACATCGACGCCTTTTTCCGCCAGGTGCAGCGCCGTTGACGAGCCGGTCAGGCCGCCGCCAATGACTACGACCTCGGTGTCCTGATCGCTCGCCAGCGCCGGCGCATCGACTGGCCCGTTGCTGCTGGCGGCGTAGTAGGAGTCGGCGTCTTGATGCGAGTCTGGGTGCATGTGATTGAGGTGGCGAAAACCGGCAGAACTGCCACTGCAACTGCGCTCTGCCGGTCAATCAGTGCATCGGTCTGGCGGCGAATAATAGCATTGACTGGAGGAAATAGCATTGTGCCATTGCTGGGCTAAAGGAGGGGGAACAGGAATATCCCCCCTCCGTTACGTGCGGCTTTGCAAACTTCCGCGACTCGCGGTAGCATACCGCGGCTATGGCAACCACCAAAATAGACAGCAAAGTGCGCGGCAAATTGCCGCGGGATCTGCGTAACTGGCTCGACACCAACGCGATTGAGGAAGTTGAAGCCGTCATCCCGGATATGACCGGGGCGGCCAAAGGCAAGATCGTGCCGGCGAAAAAATATCAGGAGGACGTCGGTCTGCGCTTGCCTGAGAGTATTTTTGGGCAGACGGTGGATGGCGAGTTCCCGGACGAATGGGAGGTGCTGAGTGAGGCCGACGGCGATATTTTCCTGAAGCCGGACCCGGCTACGGTGCGCATCGTGCCGCGCGCCTCCGAGCCGACCGCGGTGATTATCCATGATTGCTATTATTTCGACGGCCGGCCGGTTGACGTCGCGCCGCGGCAGGTGCTGCGGCGGGTGCTGGCGCTGTATGAAAAACAGGGCTGGGAGGCGGTGGTGGCGCCCGAAATCGAGTTTTATCTGGTTAAACCCAACCCCGATGCCGATTATCCGCTGGAGCCGCCGATTGGCCGCTCGGGCCGGGCGGAGAGCGGGCGCCAGTCGTTCAGCATCGATGCGGTCAACGAATTTGCGCCGCTGTTTGACGAGCTGTACGACTACTGCGACAAACAGGACCTCGGCCTCGAAACCCTGATCCACGAATCGGGGGTGACGCAGATGGAGGTCAACCTGCTGCACGGCAATGCGCTGGAGCTGGCGGATCAGGTTTTTCTGTTCAAGCGTGCGCTACGCGAGGTGGCGATGCGGCATGAAGTCTATGCCACGTTTATGGCGCTGCCGATGGAGGATCAGCCGGGCAGTGCGCTGCATATCCATCAAAGTCTGAATGCGATTCGAACGGGTAAAAATATATTCAGCAATCAGCACGGCAATGAAAGCCGGCTGTTCAGGCACTACATCGGCGGCCTGCAAACCTATCTGCCGGCGGCGATGGCGCTGCTGGCGCCGAATGTCAATTCATACCGGCGTTTGACGCCGGATGATTTTGGCACGCCGGTCAACGTCGAATGGGGCTATGACAATCGCACCGCCGGGTTGCGCATACCGGTGTCGCACGCCGACGCGCGGCGCATCGAGAATCGCATCGCGGGCGCGGACGTCAACCCGTATCTGGCGATTGCGGCGTCACTCGCGTGCGGCTATCTGGGGATGATGGAAAAAATCAAGCCGAAAAACCCGGTGCAGGACGATGCGCAGGAGATCGAATCGACGCTGCCGCATACGCTGCGTGAGGCGGTCGATCAGCTGTTGGAATGCGAGCCGCTGCAGGCGGTGCTCGGTGCGCGTTTTGTGCGTTTGTTCAGCAGTATCAAGCAGCACGAACACGACATCTTTCTGAAAGTCATCAGCGCCTGGGAGCGCGAATATCTGCTGTTGAGTGTCTAGCCGACGGTCACCGGCCGGTGTTACAACCATCTATGGGAGCGTACCCACCATGAGACTCTACAATACCGCCGAATTGCAGGCGGCTGACCGTAAGCACCACGTCCACCCGTTCACCAATCACCGGGAAATGCACAAAACCGGCGCCCGGATTGTGACCGGGGCGCAGGGGATATATATCTATGACTCCGATGGCAACCGCTACCTGGACGGCATGTCCGGGCTGTGGTGCGTCAACATCGGCTACGGGCGTCACGAGCTGGCGGAGGTGGCAAAACTGCAAATGGAGCAATTGCCGTATTACAACAGCTTTTTTCACACCGCCCAACTGCCGGCGGTGGAGCTGGCCGAGGTGCTGGCCGAGGTGACGCCGCCGCAGTACAGCCGGGTCTTTTTCGGCTGTTCCGGGTCGGACGGCAACGATACCGTGGTGCGCCTGGTGCGCTATTACTGGCAGCTTCAGGGGCAGCCCGGGCGCAGCATCATTATCAGCCGCGAGAATGCCTACCACGGCAGCAGCATGGCGGGGGCGAGCCTGGGCGGGATGCAGAGCATGCATGCCATTGGCGGGCTGCCGATACCCGATATCGCGCATATCATGCAGCCGTACTACCGCCCCGGCGCCGGGCTGAGCGCGGATGAGTTTGGCTTGCAGGCGGCGCAGGCGCTGGAAACCCGCATCCTGGAGCTGGGCCCGGATCGGGTGGCGGCGTTTATCGCTGAACCGGTGCAGGGGGCGGGCGGTGTGATCATTCCGCCGGCGACCTACTGGCCCGAGATTCAGCGCATTTGCCGCAAGTATGACCTGCTGCTGGTGGTGGATGAAGTGATCTGTGGTTTTGGCCGCACCGGGGAATGGTTCGGTTCGCAGCGCTATCAGATCGAGGGTGATGTCATGACGATGGCCAAGGGCCTGTCGTCGGGCTATCAGCCGATCGGCGCGGTAATGATTGCCGACAAGGTCGCAGCGGTGCTGGAGCAGGGCGAGGAATTTACCCACGGCTATACCTATTCCGGCCACCCGGTGGCCTGCGCAGTGGCGCTGAAAAATATCCAGCTGATGCGCACGGAACGGATCATCGAGCAGGCGCGGGATAATACGATGGACTATCTGCAACAGCAGATTGGCCTGCTCGGCGCGCATCCGCTGGTTGGCGAGGCCAGGGGCGTCGGCTTTCTCGGCGCAGTGGAGTTGGTTGCCGACCCGACCGGCCAGGGGCGTGCCGGCCGGGTGTGCCGTGATGTCTGCGCCGACAATGGTTTGATTATGCGCGCGGTTGGCGATACGATGATCCTGTGCCCGCCGCTGATCATCAGCCAGCTGCAAATTGACGAGCTGGTGGAAAAATTCCGGGCCAGTCTGGAGCAGATGCCGGCACAACTGCGGGCGCATTCAAATTGACGACAGCGGGTGAGGATTGCCGGATTGATCGCCACCAGGGCTGGTTGCCACGGATAGGCCCGGAACAGGGCATGCGCCGCAGTTACACCGGCGTTTTTCGATAATGCTGTCGTTTAATGCCCTGGGCAATTTAGGCCGGCTGGGCAATCAGATGTTTCAGTATGCTTCCCTGAGAGGCATTGCGGCGCATCGTGGAACAGAATTCTGCATCCCGCCCAGGAGCTGTTTTGGCAGCAAAGATCCGAATGTTGCCGCATCCGGCATCACGCTCTACGACGCATTCAATCTGTATGGCCTGAAGTACCGCAAACGCAAATATTTTCGCAAATATTTGCGGGTGACGGTGAGAGAGCGCGGCTTTGAGTTCGATGCACATCTGTTCGATACCTGCCCCCTGAATGCCAATCTGTATGGTTATTTTCAGTCGGAGCGATACTTTAAACAGATAGAGAGCAACTCTGATTTATTGCCATAATCGCTTATAATACAGAAAATCATTATCAGAGGCTGAATTCCATGCAACAGAAACTTTCTGAAAATGGATTCGAGAAATTCCGTAAGAAGACCCGTAAAGAGCGGTTTCTGGAAGAGATGGAAACGATTATCCCCTGGGAGGAACTAGCCAAAGTCATCAAGCCGTTTTACCCCCATCCAAAGGGAGTGGGGCGTCCCCCGATCGGGATTGAACGCATGCTGCGAATCCATTTTCTTCAGCATTGGTTTAATCTCTCCGACCCGGCCGTAGAAGAAGCGTTGTATGACTCGCGCGCATTGCGCCGGTTTGTCGGTATAGACCTCGGTAGAGAGCCGGCTCCCGATGAGACCACGGTGTGCAAATTCCGCCATTTGATGGAGAAGCACGATCTGGGCGACCAACTGTTTCATCAGGTGAATCAGTATCTGCAAGAAAACGGCCTGAAGGTCTCGCGTGGCACAATTGTTGATGCGAGCATCATACCTGCCCCGAGTTCTACCAGGAACAAGAACAAAGAGCGCGACCCGGATATGCGTCAGGTTCGCAAGGGCAGGCAGTAGTATTTTGGAATGAAGGCGCACATTGGTGTGGACAGTCGTACCAAGCTGATGCATTCGGTGGTTGCAACGCCTGCGAATGTGCACAACTCCCAGATTCTTAGCGACCTGCTGCACGGCGAGGAAACCCGTGTCTGGGGTGATTCGGCCTATACGGGTCAGGGGCAAGTGATAACCGATTGTGCTCCGCAGGCAAGGAATTTCACGCAAGCGAAAGGCCGTAGAAACCGACCGTTGACGGAGCAGGAGCGTTGTGCAAACTGGAACAAATCCCGGGTCAGGGCCAAGGTGGAACATCAGTTTGGCATTATCAAACAATGGTTCGGGTTTTGCAAAGTGCGCTACCGGGGGCTGGATAAGAATACGCATCGTCTGTTCGTGGCCTGCGCCTTGAGTAACCTGGTGATGGCCAAAACCCCGCTGTTGCGGCGAAAGCGGCTGGAATTGCGGGTAAGCTGCGCCTGAAAAAAGTCGGATGGGGGAAGAAAAGCCCCGGAGGCGGTGAAACAGCGCTTTTTGAGTCGAGTTCATCGGCATCAATGCCACATATCTGAATAGTAAAAGAGCGTTTCGCATTGAAACTAAAGTTTTCATGTGTTAATCAGATGTTCCTTAAATAAATTGCACCATTACACCGCATTGGGAAGAGGTGCAAAAACGCGCGCTGGCAAGCATGACGCACGCTCTGCCCGGCAGATACCCCGCGCTATTATCCGCTGCATGAAAAAAGCCGGGCGTTATGTGAAGAAGATAATTGCGCAATGAGATGCCGCCACAGAGCCAATGACACACAGCACAGCAGCAAGACAATAGAACAAGATCGGAACGATTGGACGCCATCGTGGAGCGGCAATATTCGCCCGGGTGCACGCACATTCAGCCGTGCGATACCAGTCGTGGCCGTCGGCTCGATGGATCGAGTCGGATGCGACTGTGGCAGGCGTACGCCATTTCAATCCGCCCGTGCAGTCGATCGACCCCAAGCACCTCGGCCAGCACCACCATGATCACCCCGCCGTGCGATACCACCAGCGTGCGCTGTTGCGGCGCTTGTTCGAGTAGCTCGCGCCAGGCCGTCAATACGCGCTGTTGAAACCGGGTGAAATCTTCCCCGTTGGGCGGCGGCGCAGCGCAGGGGTCGGCAAAAAACCGCTCCACCGCCGACGCCTGATCGCGCATCACCTCGGTATAGGTGCGGCCATCCCAGTCACCGAAATCGTATTCCCGAAACCGCGCCTCCTGCTCCAATGCAACCCCGCAGCCGTCGGCGACGTGCTCGGCAAACTGCCGACAGCGGCTCAGCGGCGAGCAAATCACCCGATCCCAGTGCGCATCACCAACTGCTGATTGCATTTGCCGGTACCCGGCGTCGGTCAGCGGATCATCGGTGCGTCCGCGAAAAATATCGTCGCGCCGGGTCTGGCCATGCCGCAGTAGATCGACACTGCCGATGGCGGTGCTGGAATGTGGTTCTCGATTCATCACAATTACCCGATACCATTGCTTTTTATCTGGCCGGCCTGCCGGATCGACGGCGGGGAGTGCAAGTCAGGCGGCCTTTGAACTGGCCGTGCACGGTTTGCCGTCAGGGTGCACCGGCCGCTGATCCCATTGCCAATTTCGGCAGGTGCGATACGGCGTGTCAGCGGAGGCAATTTTACGGCAACAAAACGCCGGTTCGGTGTATAATTTTTCCGCCGGAAAATCGAAAATGCGGCTGCCAGACGGCGTGTTGTCGCGTATGGGCCGCCTCGAACAGGCGCCACCGCTCCGCAGTGGCCACGAAGCGGTCGACTGTATCGGCGGTGCGCGTGCTGCGACCCGGTTGAATTTACCGGTTGCCGGGCTGCGCGACGCACCTGAGTCGCCCGCCGGAGCCGCCGTACAGTTAGAGAAGGTTTGCCATGCGAAAAATCTCCCTGGACGATAAATACGCACTGAACACCGATCGGGCCTATCTGACCGGCATCGAGGCGTTGGTGCGCCTGCCGATTGTGCAGCACCAAAGAGACCTCGACGCCGGCCTGAATACCGCCGGATTTGTTACCGGCTATCGCGGTTCGCCGGTCGGCAGCGTGGATCAATCTTTGCACCGCGCCCAGCGGTGGCTGCAACCGCATCGGATCCATTTTCAGCCCGGGGTGAACGAGGACCTCGCCGCCACCGCCGCCTGGGGCACGCAGCAGGTGCATTTGCTGCCGCAGGCCAGATACGACGGCGTGTTTGCGCTCTGGTATGGCAAAGGCCCGGGGCTGGATCGCAGTATGGACGTGCTCAAACACGCCAACGCGTTTGGCACCACCCGCCACGGCGGTGTCCTGGCGGTGGCCGGCGACGATCATGCGTGTAAATCCTCAACCTTGCCGCACCAGAGCGAGTACATGTTTATCGCGGCGGCGGTGCCGGTGTTGAGCCCGATGAATGTGCAGGAAGTGCTGGATTACGGCATCTACGGCTGGGCGCTGTCGCGCTATAGCGGCTGCTGGGTCGGTCTGAAGGCGATTACCGAGAACATGGATTCGGCGATGTCGGCGGATATTGACCCAAACCGGGTGCGCATCCGGCTGCCGGACGATTTCGAGCTGCCCGCCGGCGGTCTGAATGCGCAGTGGCCGACCACGCCGCTGGAGCAGGAAAAACTGCTGCACGGCCACCGCATTTATGCCGCCAGAGCATTTGCGCTGGCGAATAATCTCAATCAAATCACCCTCGATTCGCCCCACTCCAGGCTGGGCATTGTCACTTCCGGCAAGTCGCATCTGGATGTGATGGAGGCGCTGGACGAGCTCGGTATCGATCAGTCAACCGCCGCCGAGATTGGCCTGAGAGTCTATAAAGTCGGCATGAGTTGGCCGCTCGAGCCGGTGGCAACCCATGCCTTTGCGCGTGGGTTGAAGGAGATTCTGGTGGTGGAAGAGAAGCGCAGCGTAATTGAGGATCAAATCACCGGTCAATTGTATAACTGGCCGGTCGCCGACCGCCCGGTTGTGGTCGGCGAATATGACGAGCAGCGTCGCAGCCTGGTGTCGAATCTGGGCGAGTTGACCCCCGGCATCGTGACCCGGGCGCTCGGGCGGCGCATCCTGCGCTTCCACCCCAGCCGGGCGATCGAGCAGCGGCTGGAGGCGCTCGAGGCCGAGGAAAAGCACCGCTCAACCCGGCGCACGGTGGCGACGCGCACGCCGTATTTCTGCTCCGGTTGTCCGCATAACACCTCGACCCGGGTGCCGGACGGCAGTATCGGGCTGGCCGGCATCGGCTGCCACTATATGGTCAAGTGGATGGACCGCAAGACCGAGCTGTTTACCCAGATGGGCGGCGAGGGGGCTTCCTGGATCGGCCAGGCGCCGTTTACCGATACCCGGCATGTGTTCCAGAATATCGGCGACGGCACCTATTTCCACTCCGGTATTCTGGCAATCCGTGCGGCGATCGCGGCCGGGGTCAATATCACCTATAAAATTCTCTATAACGATGCGGTGGCGATGACCGGCGGGCAGGCGGTTGACGGTACGCTGACGCTGGCCGATCTGGTCGCCCAGCTACAGGCCGAGGGCGTCAAGCGGCTGGCCGTGGTGGCGGAAGATCTTGCCCACGCGCGGCGGCAGCTTGCCGGGTTCGACCGTGTGACGCTGCATCCGCGGCAGGAATTCGATCAACTGCAAAGCCGGATTCGGGAAGTCGAGGGCACCTCGGTGATTGTATTCGACCAGACCTGCGCCGCTGAAAAACGCCGCCGCCGCAAACGCGGCCAGTTGGCGGAGGGCGCGGAGCGGGTGTTCATTAACGCCGCCGTGTGCGAGGGCTGCGGCGATTGCAGCAAGCAGTCCAATTGTCTGTCGGTGCTGCCGAAAACAACCGAGGCCGGCCTCAAACGCCAGATAGACCAGCACGCCTGCAATCAGGATCTTAGCTGTCTGAACGGATTTTGTCCGAGCTTTGTGACCGTGACCGGGGCCACCCGGCCGCCGGCCGGATTGCCGCCCGGTCAACCGGAAAATGCCGCTGCCGCGCCGCTGGCCGAGCCGCAACAGCCGACGTTGGAGCGGCCGTGGAATGTCCTGATTACCGGCATTGGCGGCACCGGCGTGCTGACCGTCGGCGCCCTGCTGGCGATGGCGGCGCACATTGACGGCAAGGGCTGCTCGACGCTCAACCAGACCGGGCTGGCGCAGAAATTTGGCGCCGTGGTCAGCCACGTTCGCATCGCGGCACGGCAGCAGGATATTCTGGCGGTGCGCATCGCCGATGGCCGGACGGATGTGCTGCTGGGCTGCGATCTGGTGGTCTCGGCGATGCCGGAAAGCCTGGCCAGACTGGGCCGCGAGCGTACCCGTGCGGTGGTCAACCAGGCGCAAACCCCGACCGCGGATTTCATTCATGCGGATGCGTATGCGTTCCCGGCGGCGCAGCTGCAGCAGTTGATTCAGCAACAGGCGGTCGAGCGGCAGACCCATTTTGTCAATGCCACGCGCATCGCCGGCGAGCTGCTGGGCGACGCGATCGGCGCCAACCTGCTGCTGCTCGGGCACGCCTGGCAGCACGGCTTGATTCCATTGAGCCGGGGCGCGATCGAGCAGGCGATCCGGCTCAACGGGGTTGCGGTGGAGTTCAACCTTCAGGCGTTTGAACTGGGCCGGCGCAGCGCCGCCAATCCGCAGCAGATTGCGGAGCGGATGGCCGATTCTCAGCCGCCGGTGCAGCCGCTCACCGCGCTCGAGGATATCGTGCAATGGCGCAAAGACTACCTGACCGCGTATCAAGACCGGGCCTGTGCGCAGCACTATGGCGATCAGGTTGAACGGGTTCGGGTGGCGGAATCGGCGGTTGACCCGGGCTCGCAGCGGCTGAGTCTGGCCGTTGCCGCCCAGTTGTTTCGACTGATGGCGTACAAGGACGAATATGAAATTGCCCGGCTGTATTCCAACGGTGAATTCGAGCGGCAGATCAAGGCGCAGTTCGGCGAGCAGGCGAAAATTGAATTTCATCTGGCACCGCCGCTGCTATCGAAAGTCGATCCGTTCACCGGCCATTTGCGCAAACGCCGGCTGCCGGGTGTCAGCCTGCGGCTGTTCAAACTGCTGGCCCGGCTCAAACCGCTGCGCGGCACCCGGTGGGATCTGTTTGGCCGCAGCGAGGAACGCCGGGCCGAGCGGGCGCTGATAGGTGAATATCAGCGGGATATCGCCGCCCTGCTCGCCGGCCTCAATCGGGATAACCTCGAACAAGCGGTACAGCTGGCCGCGCTGCCGGAAGTCATAAAAGGTTTTGGCCATATTAAAATCGCGGCGATCGAAACTTACCGCACCCGGCGCACCGCCCGGTGGCAGCAGTGGCAGGCGCCGGCGGCAACGCGGCAATGATGCTGTTTTGGGCTGTTTGGTTCATTTGGCCACCGTCGGCGAGGCGGGCGGGTGTGCGTTGCTGCCGGGCCGGCGCCGCTGTACCGGGCGTATCACGCTGTTCGGTGTGATTTAATTCGTTTTCCCTGCAACTTTTCCAGATAACCAAAGTCCATAGCGGGGTAACTATACGGCAACCCGGGTTCGGAATTTGAACCGGCGCGCGATAGCTGCGACCTGTGCCGGGCAGTTGCCTGGCTTAATTTTGATAATCAATTCGATTGGAGATTCAAGCATGAAAAACAAAACCATAATTACCACCGCTATCTCGGGCCTGATGGCTTTGGGCCTGGCTACCGCCAATACCGCCCAGGCTCAGGACGAAAAAGAGACCGAGCATTGCTTTGGTGTGGCGAAAGCAGGCACGAACGATTGCCAGACCCCGACCAGCTCATGCCAGGGTACATCACTGGTTGACGACCAGGGCACGGCGTTTATTACGGTGCCCAAAGGGCTGTGTGAGCGGCTGACCGGCGGTACCCTGGAGCCGAAGTCGTAATACACGGTTGTTCGCTGATTGTTTTGTAGTATGGTAAAAACCGCTTCGCACCCTATTCCGGCAGTCGCCGGAATAGGGCTGCGATCGGAACACTACCGGTGTGTTCTCGACCGCAAGCCGGATATCGGCTGGCTGGAAGTGCATACCGAGAATTATTTTGGCAGCGGCGGGGCGCCGCACCACTATCTGGGTAAAATCCGCGCGCATTATCCCGTCAGTTTCCATGGCGTCGGTCTTTCGCTGGGCAGTGTTGACCCGTTTGACCGCGCCCACGTTGCCCGCATACGCCAGCTGATCGAGCGGTATCAGCCGACGCTGGTTTCCGAACATCTTTCCTGGAGCTCGGTTGGCCGGGTGTTTATGAACGATCTGCTGCCGCTGCCGTATACCGAGGAAGCGCTGGCGCTGGTGGTCGATAAGGTAAGCCAGCTACAGGATTTGCTGGGCCGGCGGATCCTGATCGAAAACCCGTCTACCTATGTGTGTTTCCGGCATTCGACCATTGCCGAGGTGGATTTCCTGGTTGAGGCGGCCCGCCAATCCGACTGCGGTATTTTGCTGGACGTCAACAATGTCTATGTCAGCGCAGTCAATCACGGTTTTGACGCCGCGCAATATCTGGCCGCCGTGCCGGCCGAACTGGTCGAAGAAATCCACCTCGCCGGCCATACCGTACGCGAATTTGCCACCAACACGCTGCTGATTGATACCCACAACGACACCGTATGCGCGGCCGTCTGGGCGCTGTATGCGGATGTCATCGAGCGTATCGGCAGGCGGCCGACCCTGATCGAATGGGACAGCGATCTGCCGGCACTGGATACACTGCTGCAGCAGGCGTCGATGGCGCAATCCATTATGCACGGTGATGCGCTGCCGGCAGCGGTTGACCGGCAGCAGGGAAATGCTTACGCTGCCTGAATTTCAGCGCCGTTTCAAAGAGCATGTTTTCGGTGCGCCCTCACCCGAATTGCTCGCACTGGTGGTCGATAATCACGTCGCCGCCGACGCGCAACTGCAATTATACCGAAACAACACCTTTGTCAGCCTGCGAGCAGCCCTGAAGGCAGCCTATCCCGGCTTGTGCGCCACAGTCGGTGAGGCGTATTTTTTTCAGCTGGCACGCCAATACCTGCTCACCCATCCGTCCGAGAGCGGCGATATACAGCAATACGGCCGTCACCTGCCCGCTTTCATCGCGGCGCTCGAATCGGCCGCCGCGTATCCGTATCTGGCCGATCTGGCGCGGCTGGAATGGGCCTGTCAGCAGGTGTATCATGCCGCCGATGGCGGTCGGTTTGAGGCGACAAAACTGGCCGGAGTCGATCAGGCCGGCTACCAGCAACTGGTGTTTCGGCTCAATCCGGCCCTGCGCCTGGTCAAATCAGCCTACCCGATTGTCGATATCTGGCAGTTGGCGACCGGCGTTGAGGTTGAAAAATCGGTTGTGATGGAGAATAATCCCCATTGGGCGCTGGTGGTAAGGTCGGCGCTGGAAGTGGATGTGCAGGCGGTCAGCGAGGCCGACTATGCGTTGTTGGCGAAAATCCATCGCCGGGCGCCGTTGGCTGACTGTCTTGAGGCGGCGTTGCAGTATGATGCGGGTTTCGATCTCCATGCGGCCTTGTTACAGTACATTCGGCTCGGCGCCATCGTCGATGTCGATTGAGGCAATTACCCGATAAACAGATGCCTGCAAAGTCGGTATAACCGATATTCTTAGTGAACATAATGGGAGAATAGCTATGCGTAACCTCATCACCGCGGTTGTCAGTATCCTCGATAAAGGCAGTTGTTGCATTAGCCCGATGCTGGCTCTCAGGCTGGGCGTGGCCTGGTTTTTTTATCGATCGGCGCTCAACAAGGTTACCCAGGTGTGGCCGTGGCCGGAAGTTGCCGATATGACCTACCAATTGTTCGAGACCTTTTATCAGGTGCCGCTGCTGGACCCCAGAGTGGCGGCTGTGATTGGCACCTGGGCCGAGTTGATTTTTCCGATTCTGCTGCTGGTCGGCCTGGCAACCCGGTTTACCGCCATCGCGCTGTTTGTCTTTAATCTGGTTGCCTATTTGTCACTGCCGGATCCGAATACCGCGTCTGTTATCACGCATCTGGTGGTCTATTTGCTGATGATTGTGGCGATTATTGTCAATGGTCCCGGGCGTGTCTCGCTCGATCATCTGTTGTTTGGCAAGCCCCGTTAGCCCGGCTTTGCCGTAGCGCCGGGCGCAGCACCCCGGCTAATGCGCATCGCCGGCAGCCATGCCGGCGATTGTCGCTTGCGGTGGTTGACCCGGCTGCCCCTGCCGCCGGGTCAGGGCGGGGAGAGCGGCCGGCAGGTGGTTTCATCCAGCAGCAGCAAGGTCGGCCCCGGCTGCTCAAACGAGCGTCGCAGCCGGTCGGCGAGTTGCGCTACGGCGTCAATTTGCTCGACCCGCCAGCGGTAAGCCCGGCCAAGCTGGACAAAATCCGGGTTTTCCTGCACCACCCCGATTGGCTCGATGTCGGCGTCCCGCATATCGTCATAGATTTGCTGCAAGGCATGGTTATTCCACAGCAAAACGGTCAAATTCAGTTGCAGTTCTTTGGCCAATCCCATTTCTTGCAGGCTGTATTGCAGCCCGGCATCGCCAATGATGGCCATCACCGGCGTGCCGGGTTTGGCCACTGCCGCGCCAATAGCGGCCGGCAAGGCATAGCCCAGCGTACCGTAGCCGGTCGGATGGTGCCATCTGCCGGCCTGCTTCCACGGCAGATAGCCGACCGCAGTATAGGCGAGCTGGGTCATGTCGCTGGTGACCACGCTGTCGTCGGGCAATCCGCGACAGATTTCGCCCAGCACCTGCCAGTGGCCGCGTTGTTTTATCGTCATCGCACCCGGATGTTGCCGGCGTGCGGCCGCGCAGGCATCGACCGCGGCGGCCAGGCCGGCGGTGCGCGGTGTGTCGGCGGCCAGCAGCAGCCGCACGCATGCCCCGACCTCCGCTTGCAGCGTATACCGATTGGCGCGGCGCGCCGGCGGGCGATCGAATACGGTGGGCTCCAGGTTGATCCATACCTGCTGCTTCGGCAGCACCAGATCGTCATTCCAATGCTCCGTTGGCGCGAAATTGGTGCCGAGGAACAGCGCCAGATCGGCCTCACTCAGTAGCGCCTGTACGTAGGGCGCGCGCAGTTGCGCCCCGACCCCCAATCGGTGCTGCGGCGGCACAATACCGCGACCGGCGACCGTCGTCAGCAGCGGGCAGGCGAGTTTTTCGCCCAGCGCAACCACCTGATCGGCGCAGCGCACACACCCGCCGCCGGCGATGATAACCGGGTTTTTCGCCTGCTCCAGCAGCGCCAGAATCGGCTCGATCTGCGCCGCCCCGACTGCCGGCGGCGCGGGCAAAGGCTGCGCCCGCCAGGGCGCGTCAACCGGCAGCGGCAGAATCGGCAGCGGGATGTGCAGATGCACCGGACGCGGCGGCCCGCTGGCAAAAAGGGCAAAGGCACGGTGGACCAGCGCGGGCAATTCATCGGCCTGCGAGACCGTCGCACTGAAGGCGCAAAAGGGCGCCGTGGTGGCCTGCTGATGGGTGATTTCATGCAGCCGGCCGCGATTGATATTGTCCGGGTCGGGCGGATTGACCGGCGAGATGACCAGCATCGGGACAAAATCCAGGTAGGCTTCGCCCAGCGGCGTACTGATGTTGGTCGCCCCCGGCCCGGTGATAACGAAACAGGCGGCCGGTTTGCCGCCGGTGCGGGCGTAGCCGTCAGCCATAAAACCGCCGCCTTGCTCATGCCGCGGGGAGATGTGCCGGATGGGGCTCGCGGCCAGGCCGCGGTACAACTCGAGGCTGTGCGTGCCGGGAATGCCAAACACCACGTCAATGCCGTAGTCCGCGAGCAACTGCACCAATGCCTGGCCGACGGTAAGCACGGATTTGGTCATCGAGTCGGTGTGGTGGGGTGGTTGGGGAGTAAGGGCGGTTTTCAAGTGTGGATTCTATGCTGCTGTTCCCCGGTCGGCAAGCGGTAGATCGCCGTTAACAGGCCGGCAAAGCAGGCGCGGGCAAAACAGTTCTTTTATTTCGTGGTAAAGCCGCCGCGCCGCCGAAGTCGCCTGTGACAAACACCCGCCATTCATGGTTGCAGTTTCAGCCTTTGCATAAACAGTGTCAGTAAAATAAAACCGGCTACCATTCCCATCCTCGGACCGAGCCAGATGACCAATGACTGGCCGGGATAAAAATGCAGCAGCAGTAGTTGTGACACAAACCCGCCCCCCAGTACTCAAGGGAAACCAGACAAAAAGGTTTGAACGAAATCGCAAGTCCTCTCAAAAAACCCTGCAAGGTGATTATTCCTGCGCTAACCAGTAAAAACGGCAGGCTTATGAGCATGATAGCAACCGCAATCGGCTGCTTCTACTCCGCCTCCTTCCAGAAACAGCGGCACCACAAGCTCTCTGGCAAGAAACACCGGAATCATCACCAGCGCACAAACCGCGATAACAGGGGTTAGCAGATGCTGTTACAGGAACAATTTATGGTTGATGTGAATTGTTGATTGTCAGATTATCATGTGGTACTGTTCCCAGATATTTAAAATTTGTGAGGAAACTGTGATGAGAAAAGTAATTAGTCCGTACGATACTAAACAGAATGAAGGCAATGCTTATTGGATGGCACGCCTTTCCCAAGTCGTTTACAAAAATAAAGAGTCTTCTCAAGACCCAGACGAGGACGGAATTCTAGAGGCTCTTCAGTCAGAAGATGCAGGCTTCATATCTGTAAGTGGCGCGAACAAAAATAGCGCACAAGCTATACTGGTTGAGCATGAAAAATTTCTATGCATGGCGTTTCGAGGAACCAATGAGTTAAGCGATTGGTTGGATAATATAAATGCGTTTTCCACAGATGTGCTTTTTGGCAGTTTTCACCGCGGATTTTGGAATTCTGTCGATGATGTATGGGATAAAATAAATGGTGGCTATGAAGAGCTCCGAAAAAAGAAGAAACGCCCGTTATTTATAACCGGCCATAGCCTTGGGGGAGCAATGGCCACGATAGCAGCCGCTCGTTTCATACATGATGATAGACCCTTTATCTCTGTGTATACTTTTGGACAACCAAGATGCATAGGCCGTGATGCCGCAAGAATATTTAATGCGGAAGCGGGTGGGCGCTGTCACCGATTTCAAAATAACGAAGACATCGTTACTCGTGTTCCTGCAAGATTTATGGGCTATAGCCATGTTGGGCACTGTCTTTATATTGACGAAGATGGGGCTATCCACAGTGATCCTGGATTTTGGTTTAAGTTTTTAGATGTTGTTGAGGGTGCCTATGAGAGTGTGAAAGAAAAAAATGGGGTTGGTATGATAAAAGATCATGATATGCAAAACTATATGGACGCCGTTGAGGAATGGGACTATCATAAATCCTAGTTATTGAAGATACCTTATGGTGATGGCACTAAGCATGTGGTTTTTATCCCGATCGAATTCCCGGGGCGGCTTGGTAGCAGTGGAGGCTTTCTTGTAACGGTGTGGAGAAAGTGTGGGTTGAGTTTCCCGGGGATAACCACAGGCGAGAGGGCTAACTACACCATCGGTAAATATCTTTCAAGACTGCTGGGTAAGTGTCATTTAAGTAATCACGGATTCTTTCAATATTTTTTCCAGTCCATCTGCCGGAGATAACATCACCGTTAAAACCGATATATTTTGATCTTTCAGCGATAGCAGCGACCAGGTGAAGTTGCCTGAAATGCGCGAATAGGCGTAGCCATTGCTGGTTTGTCGATTGCCGCGCGTCGGCGCGTATTCGAAGTCGGCGCGCGAAAAACAAAGCGGGTGTAGCTCAGTTGGCAGAGCACGAGCTTCCCAAGCTCGGGGTCGCGGGTTCGATCCCCGTCGCCCGCTCCACGGTTTCGGTACAGCGATTTCGATTCAGGCGATCCCGCCTCAGGCGACTCAGGTAAATTGATGCAGCACCAGGATGCCGGCGGCAATCAACACAGCGGCGATGATGCGCTGTTTGCCAAACGATTCACGCAGCAGGACGGCGCCGATAATGGCGGCAAATATCACGCTGGTTTCTCTCAGTGCGGATACCAATGCCATGGCATTCAGGCTCATGGCATAGATGACCAGCCCGTAGGCCAGCGATGAAAACACGCCGCCCAGCAGGATGGTGACGGTATTGCCGGCGATAAAGCGGGTGAACGCCCGCCGACGGGTTGCCAGCAGAAAGCCGCAGATGGGCACCGCTTCCAGCAGGAACAGCCAGACGATATAGGCGCGGTAGTCGCCGGCCAGACGCACTCCCAAACCGTCGACCACGGTATACATGGCAATCAGGCACGCGATGATCAGCCCCCAGCAGATGGCTTTGCCGGGCAGCCGACCGATTTGCCCGCCAAAAACAGTCAGCCCCATCAGGCCGATGCTGATGGAAGCGACGCCGGCCAGCGCACCGGTAGTCAGCCATTCGCCTGCGACCACACCGGCGCCGAGCGCGACCAGCACCGGGGCGAGGCCGCGAAACAGCGGATACATCAGCGACAGCTCGCCGATTCGATAGGCGTGGCCGAGGGCGAAATAGTACAGATTATGCAGCAGCACGGAGGCCAGGATGCAGCCCCAGCTGTCCGGGTGCGGGGTCGGCACCAACGGCACCAGGGTCAGCGCGAGCAGGGAGCCGCACAGGTGATAGGCGGCGAGGCTGTACAGCGGCGATCCGGCCGACTTGGCCATCGCGTTCCAGACGGCGTGCAGCAAGGCCGCACCCAGCAGCAGGGCAATAAGGGAGGGTTGCATCGGTTGGGCGGGGCGGTTGGTCGGGGTGGTTGGGTGATAATTGCCGCGGCAGGTGTCGGGCGCAGTGGATATGGGGGCAGTGATAATATCGCTGTCGATGGGGGTTCAAACCGGCGGTCGCCGGTCGGGAGTATAGCGGGGCGGGATAAATTGCGGTGTTAATTTACCGATTCATAGTATAAGATTTAATCCGCTTTGAGCGCGCTGCAAGCGGCTATGGTTCTGGTTTTACCCCCCCCTGACAAGGGGGGTTGGGGGGGTTAAAACCAGTGCGGCACACTGCCAGCCTTCCAACCCCCCAAACCCCCCTTGTCAGGGGGCGATATGCGCTGTATTGGCCGCTGAAATGAGGGGGGACATTCCTGTCCCCCGCTTTTGACGGGCTGTACTACAAGTAATAAATATGATCATTAATCAAAGCTGCCATAAAAAAAAATGGTAAACCCCGCACCAGATAGCCCGGCGATGCAGGATATTATCGGCCAGCTTGAGTCCAAACGTGCCCAGGCGCGGCAGGGCGGCGGCGAACAGCGCATCGCTCAGCAGCACGGCAAAGGAAAACTGACCGCTTACGAGCGGATTGAACTGCTGCTCGATGTGGGCAGTTTTATCGAATGGGGCGCCCTGGTCGAGCATCGCTGCGCTGATTTTGGCATGCAGGATAAAACCATTCCCGGTGACGGCGTGGCGACCGGATATGGCACTATCGACGGTCGGCTGGTGTTTGTATACAGCCAGGATTTCACCGTCTTCGGCGGCGCCTTGTCCGAAGCCCATGCGGAAAAAATCGTCAAGGTGATGGACCAGGCGATGAAAGTCGGCGCGCCGGTGATTGGCATTTCCGATTCCGGTGGGGCGCGTATACAGGAGGGGGTTGCCTCGCTTGGCGGCTATGCGGATATTTTTCAGCGCAACGTGCTGTCGTCGGGGGTGATCCCGCAGATTTCGCTGGTGATGGGGCCGTGCGCCGGCGGGGCGGTGTATTCCCCGGCAATCACGGATTTCATTTTCATGATCAAGGGCAGCTCGTATATGTTCGTGACCGGCCCGGACGTGGCCCGGACGGTTACCCATGAAACCGTCACCGCCGAACAGCTGGGCGGCGCCGACACCCATACGACGCGCTCCGGGGTGGCCGATCTGGCGTTCGACGATGAGGTTGATGCCCTCCACATGACCCGCCGGCTGTTTAATTTTCTGCCGTTAAACAACCGCAGTGGCGCGCCCCGGGTCGAGGCCGATGATGATCCCGAACGCCTCGATCCGTCGCTGGATACGCTGGTGCCGGCCAATCCGAACAGCCCGTATGACATCAAGGAGTTGATCGGCAAGCTGGTTGATGACGGTGATTTTTTTGAACTACAGCCGAACTACGCCGGCAATCTGGTGGTCGGGTTTGGGCGTATGCAGGGCGGCACGGTGGGGATTGTTGCCAACCAGCCGCTGGTGTTGGCCGGCTGTCTGGATATTGGGGCGTCGGTCAAAGGCGCCCGCTTCGTGCGTTTTTGTGATGCGTTCAATATCCCGATTGTCACGCTGGTTGATGTGCCCGGTTTTATGCCCGGCAGCGCACAGGAACACGGCGGCATCATCAAGCATGGCGCCAAGCTGCTGTACGCGTATGCCGAGTGCACGGCGGCCAAGGTGACACTCATTACCCGCAAAGCCTACGGCGGCGCGTACGACGTCATGGCGTCGAAGCATCTGCGCGGTGACGTCAATCTGGCCTGGCCGAGCGCGGAAATTGCCGTGATGGGCGCGAAAGGGGCGGTGGAAATTATTTTTCGGCAGGAAGCCGCCGATGTGGAAAAGCTGCGCCAGCGGGAGGAGGAATACCGCAGCAAGTTCGCCACCCCGTTTGCCGCCGCCCGGCGCGGCTATATCGACGACGTCATTTTGCCGGGAGAGACCCGCCGCTATGTGTGCCGATCGCTGTCGATGCTGCGGAATAAACGACTAAAAAATCCGTGGAAGAAGCACGGCAATATTCCGCTGTAGTTTTTGGCCGTGGCTATAGAGCGGCGGGTTGATTGCGGCGGTCAACCGGCCTCATCCTCTCTCCCGACAGCGCACAATTTTGCATAACGACAACCCATGTTCCAGAAAATCCTGATTGCCAACCGGGGTGAGATCGCCTGCCGCATTATGCGCACCGCAACGCGCATGGGGATTGCGACGGTGGCGGTGTATTCGGAGCCCGACCGGCGGGCGCAGCATGTCCTGCAAGCGGATGAAGCGGTGTGCATTGGCGCGGCGGCGGCGGCCGAGAGCTATCTGATGATCGACCGGATCGTGCAGGCTTGCCGGCAGACGGGCGCGCAGGCAGTGCATCCGGGCTACGGTTTTTTGTCGGAGAATCCCGATTTTGTCACCGCGCTTGAGGCCGCCGGCATCACGTTTATTGGCCCCGGCCGGCGGGCGATCGAAGCGATGGGCGACAAAATTACCGCCAAGCGCCTGGCGGAAAAAGCCGGCGTCAGCGTGATTGCCGGGCATACCGAGGCGATCGGGGACGCCGCCGAGGCGGTGGCGATTGCCGACGCGATCGGCTACCCGGTGATGCTTAAGGCGAGTGCGGGCGGCGGCGGCAAGGGCATGCGGGTGGCCCACGATGCGGTGCAGTGCGCGCAGGGGTTTGAGCGGGCCACCGGCGAGGCGAGCGCGAGTTTTGGTGACGGTCGGATTTTTATCGAAAAATATGTGCAGCAGCCGCGGCATATTGAAATTCAGGTGCTCGCCGATGCCCACGGCAATGTGATTACACTGAATGAGCGGGAGTGCTCTATTCAGCGGCGGCATCAGAAAATCATCGAAGAGGCGCCGTCGCCGTGCGTTGACCCGGCGTTGCGCCGGGCGATGAGCCGACAGGCCGAGGCGCTGGCGCGGGCGGTCGATTATTGCTCGGCCGGTACGGTGGAATTTATCGTCGATGAGCGGCTGGATTTCTATTTCCTGGAAATGAATACGCGCTTGCAGGTGGAGCACCCGGTGACCGAGATGATTACCGGCCTGGATCTGGTTGAGCTGATGATCCGCATTGCCGCGGGTGAAGCGCTGCCGCTGCGGCAGGACGAGGTGCCGATCAACGGCTGGGCGCTTGAGTCGCGGATTTACGCGGAGAACCCGCGGCGTAATTTCGTGCCGTCAACCGGTCGTCTGGTACAGTATCAGCCGCCGCCAACCGACGCCACAGTGCGGCTCGACGGCGGCGTACAGGCCGGTGACACGGTGTCGCTTTTCTACGACCCGATGATTGCCAAGCTGATCACGTGGGGGCGCAGCCGCGAGCAGGCGATCGACGCGATGCGGCAGGCGCTCGATCAATATTATATCCGCGGCATCGAAACCAATCAGCCGCTGCTGGCCCGGATTATTGCGCATCGCCGGTTCCGGCGCGGCGAGCTGACCGTGCAGTTCATTGATGACCTCTATCCTGACGGCTTTTGCGAGCAGTCGCCGCCCGCCGGAACGAGGCAGTTGATGGCGGCCGTCACAGTGTCGGTGCACGATCGGCTGGCGCGCCGCGCCGCATCGGGCGCGGACCGGGCGCTCGGCCGGGGCGCGGTGACTCGTTGGGTGGCACGCATCGGCGAGCACGAGTGCGCCGCCGAGGTGGTATCCGAACCCGGTCGATTGATGGTAAAAATCGACCGGCAGGCGTTCTTGATCGAGGGTAAATGGAACGCGACCCGGCCGGTTTTTCGCGCCCGGATTAACGCCCAACCGGTCAGTATGCAGCTGGAGAGGGTGGGGTGGTATTATCAGTTGTGCTATGCCGGGTGGCAAATGCCGGTGCGGGTGATGCGGCCCGACGCGGCGCGGATGCAGCGGCTGATGCCGGTGCATCCGCCGCCGGACCGTTCGGCATTTTTACTGTCACCGATGCCGGGTCTGTTGCTGTCGCTGCCGGTGACGGTGGGCCAGCAGGTCAAGGCCGGCGAGGTGCTGGCCGTGGTCGAGGCGATGAAAATGGAAAATGCACTGTTAGCCGAACAGGATGCCGTGATTGCCAGGGTGCTGGTAAAACAGGGTGATATCGTGGAAGCCGATCAGCCTGTGCTGGAGTTTGCCGCCGAGGTCGAGGCCGCCGAGGTTGAGGCCGATGCTTGAGGCGCGGCCGGGGTCGCGCCGCCGGGCGGTCGGTGCGCGGCAGTGACCCGGATTGACGCGATTCGAGCCGGCGACCGCAAAGCGCTGGCCAAGGCGTTGACGCTGCTGGAATCGGCCCGGCCGGATCACCGGCAGGCGGCGGAGGCACTGCTGCAAGCGGCGATGCCCTATGCCGGTGATGCACTGCGGATTGGCGTCAGCGGCGCCCCGGGGGTCGGCAAATCGACGCTGATTGAGTCTTTTGGCCAGCACATCGTCGTCGCTGGGCATCGCCTTGCGGTGTTGAGCATCGATCCGAGTTCGACGCTGACCGGGGGCTCGATTCTGGGTGACAAGACGCGCATGCCGGGGTTGGGCGGCCACCGGCAGGTTTATATCCGCCCCTCGCCGGCCGGTGCGGTTGTCGGCGGCGTGGCACGCCGGACGCAGGAGTCGATGCTGCTGTGTGAGGCGGCCGGGTTTGATATTATTCTGGTTGAAACCGTCGGCGTCGGTCAGTCGGAGCTGCGGGTTGCGCAGATGACCGATCTGTTCCTGCTGCTGCTCTCGCCGGCGGGCGGCGATGAGTTGCAGGCGATCAAACGCGGCATCATGGAGCTGGCGGATATTGTGGTGATTAACAAGGCCGACAGCGACCTGGAAAACCGCGCCGGGCAGACTGCGGCGGCGGTCAAACAGGCGTTCGGTCTGCTGGCGGCGCGCTGGCCGGACTGGCAGGTGCCGGTGCTGACCGTGTCCGCACTGGAGAACCGCAATATCGCGGCCATCTGGCAGGCGGTAACGGCGTACCGCGCCATCCTGGCACGGCAGCATCGCCTGCAGCAGCGGCGGATTGAGCAGCGCCGCCGCTGGTTGTGGCATGAAACCCGGGAATATCTGTTTGACGCATTGCGGCAGGACGAGCGGGTGCAGCAGGCAGTGGACGAGTTGCAGCACGAGGTGGTTGAGGGTCGGTTGCCGGCTTCGGTTGCCGCCGGGCGGCTGGTGAATATTTTTCTGGCATGAGGCATTGATGATTAAAAAACTCAATCATGTGGCGATTGCGGTGCCCGACCTGCGGCGCGCCGGCGAGCTGTATCGAACCGTGTTTGGCGCGCAGGTTTCGCCGCCCGAGGATTTGCCGGAGCACGGGGTGAGCGTGGTTTTCGTGCAGTTGGAAAACACCCGCCTCGAATTGCTGCAGCCGCTGGGGGACGAGTCGCCGATAGCGCGTTTCCTGCACAAAAATCCGGCCGGCGGGATCCATCATCTGTGCTATGAAGTCGAGGATATTCAGAGCGCCGCCGCCGCGCTCGAGCGCGACGGCATGCGCATCCTCGGTGACGGCAGGCCCAGAATCGGGGCGCATGGCAAACCGGTGCTATTTCTGCATCCCGGCGATGCACTGGGCACGCTGATCGAACTGGAGCAGGCGTAATTCGTCGCTGGACGAGGCGCGAAGCCATGCTGCTATCTGCCGCCGCCCGGGTTTGCCACCGGGCCGACCGCCGTCCGGCGCATCGGGAGAGGAGCCGGGATGCGTCAAGATGAGTAAGGCCGATCGCCTCTACCGCCGTCAACCGACGCCGCTGGCCGATTTTGTTTTTGACGAGCAGGTGGTCGAGGTGTTTGACGATATGATTCACCGTTCGGTGCCGGGCTACGACACCCTGCTCGAGTTGATCGCCGTGATTGCGGAAAAACACAGTCAGGCGGGCAGCCGGGTATACGATCTGGGCTGCTCGCTCGGGGCGGTGACGCGGGCGATCCATGCCCGTCTGCAGGATGCGCCCGAATGTTATGTCTGCATCGACAATTCGCCGGCGATGGCCGCCCAATGCCGCGCAATTTTACAGCGCCATCTGCCGCCCAATCGCTGGCGCGTGGATTGCCGGGATGCGGCGCAGGTCGAGATAGCCAATGCCGGCGTCGTGGTATTGAATTTCACGCTGCAATTCATCCGCCCGGACGAGCGGCAGGCGGTGTTGTCCCGCCTGTATCACGGCATGCTGCCGGCCGGGGTGCTGGTGTTATCGGAAAAAATTCGGCCGCGGGAAAATTCACTGCTGGGGGCGCTGCATACGCAGTTCAAAAGCGCCAACGGCTACTCGGCGCTGGAGATCAGCCGCAAACGCAGTGCGCTGGAGCGGGTCATGCAGCTCGATACCGAGGCGCAGCAGTTGCAGCGCTTGCGGCGGGCGGGCTTTGCCCGGGTCGAGCGCTGGTTTCAGTGCTTTGATTTTTGCAGCTATATTGCCATCAAATAATGCGGCGGGCGAATGGATATCGGCGGCAGTGAGCCGCTGGTCAAGGCGCTGCAGGAGGCCGGACTGGCGGATTATGCCGCTCTGGTACCGGCCGGCGAGGCTGCGCTGCGGCAGCATCCGCACGGTGATGACGCGTGCTGGCAGGCGGTGCTGGCGGCGCTGCCGGTGATCGAACCGACCGCCGGCCACCGGGTGGCCTTGAACCGGGCGGCGGTCGGTGTCCTGTCGGCGGCGCCGGCTGCGGCGGTACGCTTGCGGCTGCGTCAGGCGTTATTGCGGCTGCGCCCCTGGCGTAAAGGGCCGTTCACGCTGTTCGGCGTGCACATCGACAGCGAATGGCGCTCGAATCTGAAATGGAATCGCCTGCACGGAAAAATCTCGCCACTGCGCGGTCGCCGGGTGCTGGATGTCGGCTGCGGCAACGGCTATTATCTGTTTCGCATGGCCGGTGCAGGCGCATCGATGGCGGTCGGCATTGACCCGGGCCGGCTGGGTTGGTATCAATTCGCCGCGGTACAGCGCTATCTGCGGCAGCCCAACTGTTTTATGCTGCCGATCGGCAGTGCGGCGCTGCCCGCCGTGCGCCCGCTGTCGGCGCAGGGCTTCGATACGGTTTTTTCGCTGGGCGTGCTGTACCACCGCCGCGACCCGATGCAGCACCTGACGGAATTGCTCGGCTGTCTGCGGGCCGGCGGTGAACTGGTGCTCGAAACCCTGATTCTGCCGGGCGACGGCGAGCGGGAGTTGATCCCCGACCGACGCTACGCACGGATGCGCAACGTCTGGTCGCTGCCGACGCTGGCCCGCCTGATGCATACGCTGGAATCGGCCGGCTTGCAGCAGCTGGAGGTCGTCGACGTCAGCCGTACTACGTCGCGGGAGCAGCGTGCCACCGAATGGATGCCGTTCCAGTCGCTGAACGATTTCCTCGACCCCGATGACGCGAGTTTGACGATAGAAGGCTATCCGGCGCCCACCCGTGCGCTGGTGAAGGCAGTCAACCCGGCTTGACCATTGCCCGGGTGCGACGGGGGCGTTTTCCGCCGGGCGCGGCCGATAAATCGGTGTCCTGCACTCCCTGCTCTCAGGTAGAATGCGCCTGTGCCCTCGTAGCTCAGCTGAATAGAGCGCACCCCTCCTAAGGGTGATGTCGCAGGTTTGAATCCTGCCGAGGGCGCCATTTTTTCGTCAATCAGGAAAGCCCCCCGCTGGCGGGCCGCCCGTATCGGCGTCTCCGGGCCAGGTGCGCCGGATATATTGCAGGTTGATCAGGTGATTTTCCGCATCGATCACACACTGGCGGCAGGGTTGCCATACGTCGGGTTGAATCTGCGGAAAAGTCACCGCGTTGGCCGCCTCCACCCGGTCCGGCACCCGCGTCACATCGAGAAAATTGAGATCGGCAAAGCAGGCCCGGTAGAGCTGGCCGCCGCCGATGATCCAGATATTGTGCGCGTGGTATTTTTTTAGTGCCTGGTCAACCCGGGGATAGCATTCGGCGCCGGCGATGCGGCTGCGGCTGATCACGATATTGCGCCGCTGCGCCAGCGGCTTGCCGCCGATCGACGCCCACGTCAGCCGGCCCATGATGACGACGGTGTTGACGGTCTGGCGCTTGAAGCGCTGCATATCCGTACGGTAATGCCACGGAATCCCGCCGTGCACGCCGATCACGTTGTCGCGGTTCATCGCCACTATCGCCCCGAGGAGCGGCCGCGGCCAGTGTGGGTTGTCCGCCTGCATGGCGCCGCGGCTCAGACCGCCACTTTGAACGTGATGGGCGGATGCGGCCGGTACCCGGTGAGCGGAAAGTGCGCCATCACCGCCGCGGTGTCCAGCGCGAGCAGCGGCTCGATGTCGTCCAGGCTTTGGATGGCCGGGTCGATATGCAATTGCGGCAGCGCCCGCGGCCGGCGCAGCAACTGCTGCCGCAAGCCGGGCAGATGGTCGTATTCGGCCATGCTGCCGTCGGCTTTGGCGGTGTAGATGTGCGCGTCGATCAGCGTATGCGCGAACACCCCGGCCGCGATGCCGCTGAAGCGGGCAAACAGCGCGAGCAGCAGCGCGTAGCCGGCGATGTTATAGGGCACGCCCAGCGCCAGATCACAGCTTCTTTGGGTTAAATGCAGGCAGATATACGGCTGACCGGCCGGGTCGTACTGCGTATTGAGCACCCAGAATGCATGGCAGGGGGGCAGGGCGCTGGTTTGTGCGTTGCCGGGCGCCCACGCGGAGACGACCATTCGGCGGCTGTCCGGGTTGCGCTTCAGTTGCTCGACCACGTAGCGAATCTGATCGTTGGTGCGGTTGTCCGGCAGCGGGAAATGCCGCCAGAAATTGCCGTAGGCGCTCGGCACGCGGCCGCGCTCATCGACCCACGCATCCCAGAATTTGCAGTTGTGTCGGCGTAGCAGCTCAATGTCGCTGCGACCGGATAGAAACCAGAGGTTTTCAATCACAATGTTTTTCCACGCGATTTGTTTGGTGGTGAGCAGCGGAAACCCCCGGCGCAGGTCGATTTCGTAGTTGATGTTGAACGTGGAGAGCGTATCCACGCCGGTGCGGTTGGTTTTTCGCGTGCCTTGCTCCAGGGCTTCGCGCACTGCTTGCAGATATTGTTTCATGGCCGGGTTCTCATTGCCGAACCGCCCGGCGGCTGTGGCAGGCGGTTATGTATGGATGCGGTCGGTTGCGTCGCGTCAGCATAGCCGCCGCCGGCAACCCATCGGGTTTGACCGGGCGGCCAGTTCGATACCGGTTATCGCCGATTTGTATTTTTCCCCGATTCGGGGGTACAATCCCACGGCTTGACGGTAGAGTGGAAACCAGAGTGAACAGACGGCACATGCTCGGCGGTGATGAGATGAAGTTATGCGGGTATGCGTGCTTGTTAGTCGGTCTGGCGTACCACGGTTTGCCCGGCAATCAATCGCTTTTCGTAAGCCGGTCGGTGTAATAATATACCGCCAGGTCGGGGCGTGCATGGTGTATTTGTGCAGGGCCTCGGTAATACATCACATTCTCATTCAACATTCAACTTGACAGGGCGAATAAAAATGGCACAACAACGCGGAACAGCCTTACAAGATCCATTTCTGAACATTTTACGCAAGGAGCGCGTCCCGGTGTCTATCTTTTTGGTGAACGGCATCAAGCTGCAGGGACAGGTCGAGTCATTCGATCAGTTTGTCGTGCTGCTGAAAAACAGCACGAGTCAAATGATTTACAAGCATGCTATCTCAACTATTGTGCCGGCGCGGTCGGTGCGTATTCCCTATGAATCGGACAGTTCTGAATATTCGAAGGATGCCCGGCCAAGGCAGGTGGGCGAAGATGCCAACTATTGATCATGCGCACGACGCTGCCGGGCGACGATAGGGTCTATCCGGCCGGGTCCCCCCGGTTCTGCTCCTGTTTACGCTGGTAAATTTTCAGGCCGCCGGGCGCGACGCCGAAAATCGCTGCGTGCTGGTTGAGCAGCGGCGGCAGGGGCGGGACAGTGCGTTGCCGCCGCTGTCCGAATTGCAGCAGTTGGCGGTGTCGGCGGGGGCAACGGTTGCGGCCCGGCTGATGCTGACGGCGCCCCCCGTCGCCGGCACCTTTATCGGTCGCGGCAAGGTGCAGCAGTTGGCCGAACTGGTGGCGCAGCATGAGGCGCAGCTGGTGATTTTCAACCATGACATCAGCCCGATACAGGAGCGTAATCTGGAGTCTGCGGTGCAGTGCCGGGTGCTTGGCCGCTCGGCGTTGATTCTGGCGATTTTTGCCCAGCGTGCGACCTCCAATGAGGGTAAATTGCAGGTCGAGCTGGCTCAGCTAAAACACTTGTCGACGCGATTGGTGCGTGGCTGGACCCACCTGGAGCGCCAAAAAGGCGGCATCGGGCTGCGCGGCGGCCCGGGTGAAACACAGCTCGAGACCGACCGGCGACTAATCACCGAGCGGATCAAAACACTGGGCCGCAAGCTGAGCCGGGTCGAAGGCCAGCGACGCCTGCACCGCCGCACTCGCCAGCGCGCCGGTACCCCGGTGATCTCGTTGATCGGCTATACCAACGCCGGCAAATCCAGCTTGTTCAATCAATTGACCCGCGCCGACACCACGGTCAAGGATCAATTGTTTACCACCCTCGACCCCACCATGCGGCGTTTATCGCTGTCCAATTCCGCCACGGTGGTGCTGTCCGATACCGTCGGTTTTGTGCGCGGCCTGCCGCATACGCTGGTGGCGGCGTTCAAATCCACGCTGGAAGAGGTGGCCGCGGCCTCCTGTTTGCTGCTGGTGAGCGATTGCTCTGACCCGGAACAGCTCGAATTGCGCCATCAGGTGTTCGCGGTACTGGATGAAATCGGCGCCGGCCAGGTGCCGATCATCCATGTCTATAACAAAATTGATCGGCTGTCACAGCCGGCCCGGGTCAGCCTGGATGAGCAGGGCCGAAATGCCGTCTGGCTGTCGGCGCGAACGGGTGAGGGGGTGGCCGGGCTGCGGCAGGTGTTAACCCGTTTTGTCACCCGCGAGCGGCAGTTGGTGCGGCTACAGATCAAGCCCGCGGCCGGCGCCCTGCGCGCCCGGTTATATCGAGAATGCGATGTGCTGGAAGAACAAACGACGGCCGACGGCTGTATTCAGTTGCTGGTGTCGATCCATCCGGCACGCTACAGGTGGTTCCGGGGGCAGCCTGAATATACCGGCCTGTGGGTGTGCACGTCCGGCGTAAACGCCGCTGTCGCGGCGGGCTGTGGAGGCGTTGATTGATGCCCGTCGCATTGGTTTGAGCGATCGCGCTGTGGTACACTGGCGGTATCGAATGCGCGCGATATTGTCTGCCCACCCGCAGGTTGATTGCCGTATCTCGGTCCGCCCGTGCCTGCTTGGTTTTCAACCCGTAAGCTGTTTTTTTTTATTGGCCGGCGCGCGGGCAATTGAGCGGCGCAGTACAGCATGCATTGCTGCCGCAGCCGATTTTTCCTGATCCAGCATCGTAACCCGGCACACCATGACCGAAACCGCATTCGCCAAAGAAACCCTGCCGGCCAACCTCGAGCAGGAAATGCGCCAGTCCTATCTGGACTACGCGATGAGTGTGATTGTCGGGCGCGCGTTGCCGGATGTGCGGGACGGCCTGAAGCCGGTGCATCGGCGGGTGCTGTATGCGATGTCGGAGCTGGGCAACGACTGGAACAAACCCTACAAGAAATCGGCGCGCGTGGTCGGCGATGTGATCGGCAAATACCACCCGCACGGCGACTCCGCCGTGTACGACGCCATCGTTCGCATGGCGCAGGAATTTTCCATGCGCTACCCGCTGGTCGACGGCCAGGGCAATTTCGGTTCGATCGACGGCGATTCGCCGGCAGCGATGCGCTATACCGAGATTCGTCTGGCGCCGATCGCCCACGAATTGTTGTCCGACCTCGACCGGCAAACGGTGGAATTCGGCGCCAACTACGATGAAACCGAAACCCAGCCGCTGCTGCTGCCGACCCGGATACCCAATCTGCTGACCAACGGCTCGACCGGTATCGCGGTCGGCGTGGCCACGAATATCCCGCCGCACAATCTGCAAGAGGTGGTCGCCGGTTGCCTGGCGCTGATTGATGATCCCGATATCAGTCTGGTGCAGTTGATGCAGCACATCCCCGGGCCCGATTTCCCCACTGCCGCCATCATCAATGGCCGCAGCGGCATCCTGGAGGCGTATGCCACCGGGCGCGGTCGCATTTATGTGCGCGCACAGACCACAGTCGAGACCGCCGCGAATGGCCGCCAGTCGATCATCGTGCACCAACTGCCCTATCAGGTCAACAAAGCCAGACTACTGGAGAAGATCGCCGAGCTGGTCAAAACCCGGCGCATCGAGGGCATTGCCGACATGCGGGACGAATCGGACAAAGCGGGCATGCGGGTCGTGATCGAGCTCAAGCGCGGTGAACAGCTGGAAGTGGTTTTGAACAATCTGTTCAAGCAAACCCAGATGCAATCCGTGTTTGGCATCAATATGGTTGCGCTGCACAACAACCAGCCGCGTCTTTTCACCCTCAAACAGGCGCTGGAAGAGTTTATCCGCCATCGGCGCGAGGTGGTTACCCGGCGGACGATATTTGAGCTGCATAAAGCGCGCGACAGGGCGCACATTCTCGAAGGCTTGACGGTTGCGTTGAGCCAGGTCGACGCCGTTATTGCGCTGATCAAAGCGGCGCGCACCCCCGCCGAAGCCAAACAGACGCTGCTGGCGCAAGCCTGGACGTCCAGTGAGGTGGCGGAAATGCTGCAGCGGGTCGGCGCCGAGCTATCGCGCCCGGATAAACTGGAAAGCCAGTATGGCTTGACCGAACACGGTTATCGGCTGTCGCCGACGCAGGTGCAGGCGATCCTGGACCTGCGGCTGCATCGATTGACCGGCCTCGAGCAGGATAAGATTCGCCAGGAATACAGCCAGCTGATCGAGCAGATTACAGCGCTGCTGGAGATTCTGCACGATCCGGACCGACTGCTGCAGGTGATTCGCGAAGAGTTGACCGATATTGTCGACCGCTTTGGCGACCCGCGCCGCACCCAGATCATTGACGGTGATGTCGATCTGCTGATCGAGGATCTGATCCCCGAGGAAGATCGCGTGGTGACGCTGTCCCACGCCGGCTATGCCAAGTCCCAGCCGGTGGCGGATTACACGTCGCAAAAACGCGGCGGCAAGGGCCGCATTGCGACCCGCACCAAGCAGGAAGACTTTGTCAGCCGGATGTTTATCGCGCATTCGCACGATACGATTCTCTGTTTTTCCGATGGTGGCAAGGTGTACTGGCTGCGGGTGTTTCAGTTGCCGCAAGCCGGGCCGCAGGCGCGCGGCCGGCCGATGGTCAACCTGCTGCCGCTGCAGGGCAACGAGCAGGTGACCGCAATATTGCCGATAAAAAGCTACGATCCCACCAAACATGTGGTGATGGTTACCGCCGCCGGCCGCATCAAGAAATGCCGCCTGAGTGATTTTTCCAAGCCGCGCAAATCGGGCATTATTGCGATCAACCTGCGACCTGACGATTATTTGATCGGCGCGGCGCTGACCGAGGGCGACCAGGATATTCTGCTGTTGAGCGATGCCGGCAAGGCGGCACGCTTTGCCGAATCCGGGGTGCGTACGATGGGGCGCCAGGCCGGCGGGGTGCGCGGCATTCGCCTGACGGCGGAGCAAAAAGTCATCTCATTGATCGTGCTGCCGGGACAGGAGAGCGGCAACGGCAGCCTGGACAATGCCGCGGCGGGGATTTTGATCAGTACCGCCAACGGCTACGGCAAACGCACCCTGACCAGTGATTTTCCGCGCCACAACCGGGGCAATCGGGGGGTGATTGCGATCAAAACCTCAAAGCGCAACGGCCCGGTAGTCAGCGCGCTCAGAGTGGCGGATGAAGACGAAGTCATGCTGATCAACGATAGCGGTATTCTGATCCGCACCCGGGTCAAAGAGATCTCGGTACAGAGCAGAAATACCCAGGGCGTGCGGTTGATTGCGTTGCAGCGCGATGAGTCTTTGGTGGGCGTCAGCAAGATCGAAGAAGAGCGACAGCCCGATATCGCGCCCGACCATGCGCCCGCCGTCGATGAAGCGGATAGCGGTCCCCGCATTCATTAGCGCTGCGGTCGGTTGGCCGGCGGCGAAATCAATCCCAGACAGATAGAGGACAACGCGATGCATGCCGCCCGCAGGTGGCCAGGGTGAGCGCAGACCGGGCCGGGGCCGACCCGGACGCAGCGGCATCGACTGATGAACAGCTGAGCGCGCATCGCCGGCAAATCGACCACATTGATCGGCAAATCCTGGCGCTGATGAATCAGCGCATCGGCCAGGCTCAGGCGATTGGCCGGATTAAGGCCGGGCTGCATGCGCCGGCATTTTATCGCCCGGAACGGGAAGCACAGATATTGTCGCGCCTGCACGCCGCCAATGCCGGGCCGATGAAGGCGGACGATGTCGAAGCCCTGTTTCGGGAAATCATGTCGTTGACCAGAAACAGCGAGGCGCAGTTGTCGGTGTCGCTGCTTGGGCCGTCGGGCACCTATAGTGAAGATGCAGCGCGCCGGCATTTCGGCAGCACGGTCCGGGTCGATATGGCGGCCACCGTCGCCGAGGCCTTCAAGATGGCGGAGGGCGGCCAGAGTGATTGCTGCGTGGTGCCGGCGGAAAACTCCACCGAAGGCGGGGTCGGGGTCACGCTTGACTGCCTGGTCACCACCGCGCTGACGATCTGCGGCGAGATTCATTTCAAGATACGGCATAGCCTGATCAGCCGGGCGACCGACCTGGATGCGATTGAGGCGGTGATGGCGCATCCGCAGGCGCTGGCGCAATGCCGTCACTGGCTGAATGATCATCTGGCCGGCAAAGAGCGTATTCCCACCAGCAGCAATGCCGAAGCGGTACGGCAAATCGCCGACCACCCGAATCGAGCGGCCATCGCCGGCGCGACCGCTGCCGAACAGTACAATTTGAACGTAGTGGCCGCCAATATCGAAGATGAAGCGGATAACACGACCCGCTTTCTGGTGCTGTCGGCGCGCGCTACCCCGGCCAGCGGTGATGACAAAACCAGCTTGCTGCTGTCCGCACGCAATCGACCGGGTGCGCTGCTGCGCCTGCTGCAGCCGCTGCTGGAGGGCCAAATCGATATGACGCGCCTGGAATCGCGGCCCTCGCGCACCGGGTTATGGGAATACGTCTTTTTCATTGATCTGCTCGGCCACCATCAACAGCCGGCCATCGCCGCCGCATTGGAGCGGCTGAAATCCGAGGCCGGCTTGTTCAAGCTGCTTGGCTCCTACCCGCGCTCGGTCTAGTGGTGCTCGCCCTCTGCCGGCCGCGCCGTGAACCGGGCTTGCGTGCATCGCCCGCCGACTGCGGCGAATGAAAACCGAAGCCGCCTCAGCCGCTCAGATCGACACCCTGGTGGTCGTTGGCGTCGGCCTGATAGGCGGCTCTTTGGCGCTGGCGCTCAAATCCGTCGGCGCGGTTCGGCGGGTGATTGGCGTCGACCGGTCGGCTGAAAACCTGCGGCAGGCTCTGGAGCGGGGGGTGATCGACGCCGCCGAATCCGATCTCGCCCGCGCCGCCGGGCAAGCCGACCTGATCTGTCTGGCGACCCCGGTCGGTATGATGCAGAGCCTGCTTGACGGTATCCGTGATGCGGTTTCGTCCGCGTGTGTGATCACCGATGTCGGCAGTGTCAAGGCCGGTGTTGCGGCGCAGGCGGTGGCTGTTCTGGGGCCTGCGGCCAGCCGGTTTGTGCCCGGCCACCCGGTTGCCGGCAAAGAGCAATCCGGCGTACAGGCGGCCTTTGCCGGGTTGTTCGCCGGCCACAAGGTGGTGTTGACGCCGCTGCCGCAAGGCGATGCGCAGGCGCTCGATCGGGTGCGTAAAATGTGGCAGTCGAGTGGCGCACAGGTGGTTGAAATGCGCGTTGACGTGCACGACCGGGTACTGTCCATTACCAGCCATCTGCCGCATGTGCTGGCCTACGTTACCGTGCAGCAGATGCTCAATTCGGGCGAGCTCGAAAACTGTCATCAGATGGCGGCCGGCGGGTTTTATGATTTCACCCGCATTGCCTCCAGCGACCCCGAGATGTGGCGTGATATCTGCCTGATGAATCGGGTCGAACTGCTGGCGCAGCTGCAGCAGTTTCAGCACGGCCTGGAACAGGCGATCGGGATGCTGCGCCGCGCGGACGGCAAAGCGATTGAGCAGCTGTTTGACCGTTCACGCCGGGCGCGTGCGGTGCTGGTCGAGCAGCTCGCCGTGCCGCCGGACGCGTCAGGGTAGGCGGCCAATGCACCTGCTGGTCAATCCGGTTGCGGCACTCGCCGGCAGTATCGACGTCGCCGGCGATAAATCGATTTCCCATCGCGCCGTTCTGCTGGCGGCGATTGCGGACGGTGAAACCCGGATAAGCCGGCTGCTGGAAGCGGCCGATGTGCTGGCAACGCTCCGGGCATGCCGTCAGATGGGGGTGTCGATGGAGCAGTTGGGCGCCGGCGAATGGTTGATCCGGGGGGGTGGGTTGCATGGGCTGCGCCGTCCTGCCGAGGCCTTGGACCTGGGCAATTCGGGCACCGCATTGCGTCTGCTGACCGGCTTGCTGAGTGCCCAGCAATGGCCCAGCCGACTGGTGGGCGACGCATCGCTGAGTCGGCGTCCGATGGGGCGGATTACCCGACCGTTGGGCCGGATGGGGGCGCTGATTGAGGCGCATGAAGATAAACCGCCGCTGCAGATCTCACCCGCTCCGGCACTGCACGGGCTGCACTATACCCTGCCGGTTGCCAGCGCGCAGGTCAAATCCTGTCTGCTGCTGGCGGGGTTGTATGCCCGGGGCGAAACCTGCATTACCGAGCCGGTCGCGGTCCGCGACCATACGGAACGCATGCTGGCCGGGTTTGGCTACCCGGTGCAGCAGCAGGATGGCCGCACGTGCCTGCACGGTGGCGGCGTATTGCACGGCTGCGAGCTGACGGTGCCGGCGGATTTGTCCTCGGCCGCTTTTTTTGTGGTTGGCGGGCTGCTGAGCCGGGACAGTGAGATCAGGCTGCCGGCCGTGGGTGTAAACCCGAGCCGCAACGGCATATTGCCGATATTGTCCCGCATGGGGGCGCGGATTGAACAGCAAAATCCGCGTTTCTTCGGCCGCGAGCCGGTGGCGGATTTGCTGGTGCGCAGCTCCAGGCTGCACGGCTGCGAGATCGGCGGCCCGCAGGTCGCCCTGGCAATTGATGACATTCCCGCGATCGCGATTGCCGCCGCCGCCGCCGACGGTGTCACACGGATTCGACAAGCGGCGGAGCTGCGGGTAAAGGAAAGCGACCGCATCCATAGTGTGGTGCAGGGGTTGTCTGCGCTGGGGGTCAAAGTCGAAGAGCAGGCCGACGGCATGACCATCTACGGCGGCCGCATTTCCGGCGGGCAGGTGCACAGCTTTCTCGACCACCGCATTGCCATGGCTTTCAGTATGGCGTCGTTGGCGGCGAGCGGCCCGATTCGCATCCTGGACTGCGATAACATAGCGACCTCGTTCCCGGATTTCGCCGACCTGGCGGTGCAGGCCGGCATGGCGCTCAGCGTGGTTTGATGCCGGTGCCGGCGATGGATAAACGTGGTGCAGTGGCGGGCGAACGGTCACCTCAGAACAGGCAGCGCGAGACCCCGATCCTGACTCTGGACGGCCCAGGCGGGGCCGGTAAAGGGGCGGTTGCCACTGCGGTGGCGGAAAAGCTGGGCTGGCACTACCTCGATAGCGGCGCCGTGTATCGCACGCTCGCCTGGCTGGCGCAGCAGGCGGGTGTGGAGTCCGATGATGCGGCCGCTTTGGTGCGGTTGGCGGGCGGGATGCGCTTGACTCTGGGGCGGGGTCATCTCCACCTGGATGGCCGCCCGGTCGGCGACGAAATTCGCAGCGAGGCGATCGGCGATCGCGCCTCAAGGGTGGCGCAATTACCGCAGGTGCGTCAGTCGCTGGTACGCTGGCAGCGGCAGTGTGTTGCCGCCCCCGGCCTGGTGGCCGACGGGCGGGATATGGGCAGCGTGGTTTTTCCGCAGGCAAAATGCAAGATTTTCCTCACCGCCAATGCCCAGGCAAGGGCACAAAGACGTTTCAATCAGTTGAGACAAAAAGGATTTCGTGTTACATTGGCGGCGCTTTTGGCGGAGATTAACGAGCGTGACCGGCGGGACGAAAGTCGCCCGGTTTCACCTCTTAAAGCCGCTTGCGATGCCTGGTTTGTTGATACCACCGATATGTGCCTGCCGAGTGTTATCGCGGCGGTATTGCAGCGAGTGGCACAGGCATACCCGGTCTGATCGCCCCGCCATTGCCGGATTGGGCGATGGTGGCGGGTTTGCTGTGCAGGTGGTCAGGCAGGTTGTACACAGGTGAATCGATAGCGCCCGGTTGCGTTGGCATCGGGCGGTCGCCGGTCGGGTTGGCTGGCGAGATCGGTTTGGAAGAGAACCCAATCGAGCCGATGGCCGTCAGGTCGGCAGGCGGATGAGCGGTGGCATCGCCGCACTGATGCAGTCGGTAATCGATACAAACGAGCAATAATAGTCGGCGCCGGTGTGCGTTGTTGTGACTATTGATGCGCCGCCGGAGTGGTATGCCATGATGAATAGTACAGAAGATTTTGCGAGCCTGCTGGAACAGAGCCTGAAAGGCGTCGTAATGGAGCCCGGCTCCATTATCCTGGGCGATGTAATTGAAACCAACGCCGATTATGTGATTGTCAATGCCGGTTTGAAATCCGATGCGGAAATCCCGGCATCCGAGTTCAAAACCGTCGGCGGTGAACTGACCGTCAAAGTGGGCGATCAGGTCGAGGTTGCGCTGGAAGCGGTCGAAGACGGCAGCGGCAGCACGCGCATGTCGCGGGAGCGGGCGGTACATATCCGCGCCTGGGCGGATCTGAACAAAGCGTATGAAGAGGGGACGATCATCAGTGGTGTTGTGGTCGGCAAGGTGAAAGGCGGTTTTACCGTCGAAGTGAACAATCTGCGCGCCTTTCTGCCGGGCTCACTGGTTGATGTTCGACCGATCAAGGATTCGGTCTATCTGGAAGGCAAGGAGCTGGAGTTCAAGATCATCAAGCTCGATCAGCAGCGCAATAATATCGTTGTCTCGCGGCGTGCGATTGTCGAAAATGAGCTGAATGAAGAGCGGGAAAAACTCCTGGATTCACTCGAAGAAGGGCAAACTGTCAAAGGCGTGGTGAAAAACCTGACCGACTACGGGGCGTTTATCAATCTGGGCGGGCTGGACGGTCTGCTGCATATCACCGACCTGGCGTGGAAGCGGGTGGGGCATCCGTCCGAGGTGCTGTCGGTCGGCGATGAAGTCGAGGCGCGGGTACTGAAATTCGATCGTGAGCAATGCCGGGTGTCGCTCGGCATCAAGCAGATGGGGGACGACCCCTGGCTGGATCTGGGGCGCCGTTATCCGATTGGCACGCGCCTGTTTGGCAAGGTAACCAACCTGACCGATTACGGCTGTTTTGTCGAGTTGGAGGAGGGCGTCGAAGGGCTGGTGCATTTGTCGGAAATGGATTGGACCAACAAAAATGTCCATCCCAGCAAAATCTGCCGTGTCGGTGATGAGATCGAGGTGATGGTGCTGGATATCGACGCTGCCCGCCGGCGTATTTCTCTGGGTATGAAACAATGCGCCCCCAATCCGTGGGAAGAGTTTGCCGCCACCCACAAGAAGGGCGATGTGATGACCGGCAAAGTGCGCTCGATTACCGATTTTGGCGTGTTCATCGGCGTTACCGGCGGTATTGACGGCCTGGTGCACCTGTCCGATTTGTCCTGGGACCGCCCCGGTGAAGAGATCGTGACCGAATTCAAAAAAGGCGATGAGATGACGGTGGTCGTGTTGGCGGTCGATGCCAAGCGCGAGCGTATTTCCCTTGGGCTCAAGCAGGCTAACGAAGACCCGTTTGTCGATTACGTGACCGCAAACGGCAAAGGCAGCTCCGTTGTCGGCACGATCAAAAAGGTGACCGCCAAAGGCGCGACGGTCGAGCTGGCGCCGAATGTGGAAGGGTATTTGCGGGCGGCGGAAATTTCCCGTGAGCGCATTGAGGATGCGCGTGCGGTACTCAACGAAGGCGATGCAATCGAAGCGAAGATTACGGCGATCGAGCGCAAGGATCGGCGTATTTCGCTATCCGTCAAGGTGCGTGAAATGGAGGCCGAAGGCGATGTGGTGCAGGAATACTCGCGTGAATCGAGTATCGGCAGCGCCACTCTGGGCGACAAATTCAAGCAGACTCTGGATAAGTCGGAGTCGCAGAGCAGCAATGACGAGTGAAGCGGTGGGCGCTATTGATTTTTGCCGGCCGGGTGGTTGGATGTGGGGTGCGCGACTGCGCCGCACCCGCACGGCAGGGCAGAAAATGCGGCGTTACAGTGCGATGCTAAACAGCGATATTCAAACCGGCCGGTGACATGTCACGTGATCATTCAAGCGATGAGCAGCCAACGCTGACCAAGTCAAAGCTGATTGCCGATATCCGTCGCAGCCAATCGACGCTCTCGAAGCAGGACATCGAGCTCGCCGTCAGCTGTGTTCTCAAGCGCATGTCGAAGGCAATCGTTACCGGAGAGCGGATTGAAATTCGCGGCTTCGGTAGCGTGAACCTGCATTATCGCCCATCCCGCACGGGGCGCAATCCGAAAACGGCGGAACAGGTTCAGGTGCGGGAAAAATATGCGCCGCATTTCAAGCCTGGGGCGAGTCTGCGCAAGCGCGTGAATAACCGCCGCAGATAAACCGTTATCAACCGGCGCCCGCACCGTTGGCGTGGCAGCCGGAAGCAATCGAGCCGGCTACACCCTCCGGTCGGAGTAGCCCGGTCAGCGTAGTTATCTCATCAGACTGTGCAATGAAGAAAGTATTCTATGCCGTGGTGGTCACCATCGTTGTTGTGATGTCCGCTTTGTTCGCCTATTTGAACCATCAAACCGTCAGCATCCGCTATTATGGGGGGCTGGATGCCGAAATCGAATTGTCGTTATTGCTGTTTATCGCCTTTGTCGCCGGCATGATCTGTACCGCTGTCGTCGGTCTGTTGCGGCATTTGCGCCTGCGTTTGCGACTGGCGGCGGCGAACAAACAAATCCGGCTGCAGCAGGATGCAGCGAACTGAGCGGCGCATCGTCCGGGCATCACCGTGTTAGCGCGCTGCGGAAAATGAGCCCCGATTGGCTATTGCTGCTTCTGCCGCTGGCCGCAGTCAGCGGCTGGTTGATGGCGACCTATGATCGCCGGTCGCGCTACCGCTCCGGCCACTCCCTGTCCGAGGCGTATTTCAAGCGGCTGAATTGCCTGCTGAGCGAACAGCCGGATAAAGCCCTGCAGGTCTTTATGCAGGCGGTCGGGGTGGACCAGGAAAGCGTCGAAATACACATCTCTTTGGGCAATCTGTTTCGCCACCGCGGTGAAGTCCAGCGCGCCACCCAGATTCATCACAGCCTGGCGGCGCACTCCGGGCTGGATAAAAATCTGCGCCTGCTGGCCTTATTCGAATTGGCGCAGGATTATTTCAAAGCCGGGCTGTTCGACCGGGCGGAAAGCCTGTTTCAAGAGCTGCGTCAGGCTCCGGATTATGCCGAGCAGGCCGGCCGGTTTTTGTTGCAGATTTATGATCAGGAAAAGGAATGGAGCAGCGCGATCGCGGTTGCCGAATCGCTCAAGCAGATACCCGGCCAGGATTTGTCGGTACAGCTGGCGCATTACTGCTGTGAACTGGCTGAAAAAGCCATGCTAAACGGTCAAAACCAACAGGCTGAAAAACATCTCAAGGCCGCTTTTCGCCATGATCCTCATTGTGTCAGGGCGGTGATTCAATCCGGGCTGATTGAATCGTTGCAGGGCAACCATGCCGGCGCGATTGCGATCTGGCGCGGTCTGGAGCATTGGGCGCCCGAGGCGCTGGGCGAGGTGGTCGATCATCTCGCCAACAGCTACCGCATAACGGCGGATAAAACGGCCTTCCAGCGGTTTCTGCGCGCCGCGATTCAACACAACGCCGACCCGCGCATCCTGACCGCACTGGTCGAGTTGACCACCCGGGAACAGGGCGCCGCCGCGGCGCAGGCGCTGCTGCTGGAGCAGGTGCAGCGCTATCCGAGCCTGGAAGGGCTGCATCAACTGCTGCAGCACCAGAGCCGGTTGCCGTCCTCCGACCCGCAGCCGATCGATTTCCGGCTGCTGGCCGATGTGTTGTCGGCGGTGGGGATGGAGCGTGAGTACCGCTGCCGAAAATGCGGCTTTAACAGCAATACACGACACTGGCAATGCCCCAGCTGCAAAGGCTGGGGCGAAGTGCAAAAAGCGCTGCCGTCCGCGCCCGCAGCAGCGCCGCCGGCCAGTGCCGCGCTGGCTGCGCCAGCCTGAATGCGCTGTTCTACCGCCGCCCCGCCGCTCGCTGAGGCCGGGCTGCCGGCATGAATGTTACCGTCGCAGGCGCCGGATATGTTGGCCTGGTGACCGCTGCCTGTCTGGCGGAAATGGGCAATCAAGTGGTGTGCGTCGATACCAATCAGGGCAAGATTGACAATTTGAAGCGCGGCGTTATACCGATAATTGAGCCCGGATTGAGCCTGCTGGTGGAGCAAAACGTGGCCGCTCAACGGCTTGAATTTACCACCGATATTGCCGTTGGTGTCGCGCATGGCAGGGTTATATTTATCGCTGTCGGCACCCCGCCGGATGAAGACGGGTCGGCAGACTTGCAGTATGTGCTGCAAATCGCGCGCTCGGTCGGCGACTGCCTCGAGGACTACCGGGTCGTGGCAATCAAGTCAACCGTGCCGGTGGGCAGCGCACAGAAAGTGCGGCAATGCATTCAGACGGCGCTGCAGCAGCGGGGGTGCGCGCTGCCGTTCAGCGTGGTTTCCAACCCGGAATTCCTCAAGGAAGGCACCGCGGTGGACGATTTTATGCGCCCCGACCGCATCATCATTGGCAGCGACGGCGCGCGCTCGCTGGCGCTTATGCAACAGCTGTACGCGCCGTTTAACCGGAATAGCAAGCGGGTCATTGTCATGGATATCGCCTCGGCCGAGCTGACCAAATACGCCGCCAACGCGATGCTGGCGACGAAAATTTCATTCATCAATGAAATGGCCGGGCTGGCCGAATGCCTGGGTGCCGACATCGAATCGGTCCGGATCGGTATCGGGGCCGACCCGCGTATCGGCTATGATTTTATTTATCCCGGCTGCGGCTATGGCGGTTCGTGCTTCCCCAAGGATGTGCAGGCGCTACAGCACATGGCGGCAACCGAAGGCTGTAGCGCCCGGATTTTGCAGGCGGTCGAGACGGTCAATCAGCGGCAGCAAAATCGGCCGGTGGAAAAAATTGCCGCCCATTTTGGCGACGACTTAAGCGGCAGAACGTTTGCGCTGTGGGGGCTGTCATTCAAGCCGGATACGGATGATATGCGCGCTGCGCCGAGCCGGGTGATCATGCAATCGCTGTGGCAGATGGGCGCAGTGGTGCAGGCCTTCGACCCGGTGGCGACGCCGCAGGCACGGCGGATTTATGCCGACAGAAACGACGATCTGCGGCTGTATCACGACGACCCTTACGCGGCGCTGCAGGGCGCCGACGGGCTGATTGTGGTGACCGAATGGCGCCTGTTTCGGGCCGCTTCGGCACAGCGTATCAAGGCGGCGATGCGCGGTAACGTGGTGGTTGACGGGCGGAATATTTTTTCCCCGCAGCAGATGCGCGATGCGGGTTTGGTATACTATGGCATCGGACGCCCTTGATGCCCGGGGCCGCCCGGCAGAGTGCATGGTCATCTCCGGCCGTATGGCAGCCGCATTGCCGCGGTGAGCATTGCCGATGAACGCCTGTTCCTGCTGCGGCCAACGTGCTTTTTATGATCGGTCTATCGGGCTGATTTGACAGATTGACCGACTGCAAACAGTGCCGTTACAAAACGTTATTTTTGTTACCGGAGGGGCCGGCTTTATCGGTTCGGCAGTGATCCGTCTGCTGCTTGACCAGTCAACCGCCGAGGTGGTGAATATCGATTGTCTGACCTACGCCGGCAACCTGGAAACGCTGGCGGCGCAGGCGGCGCATCCGCGCTACCATTTCGAGCAGGTCGATATTTGCAATGCCGATGCGGTGCGGCGTCTGCTGCGGCAGTATCGACCGCGGGCGATCCTGCATCTGGCCGCCGAAACCCACGTCGATCGGTCGATCGATTCCGCCGACCGGTTTATTCAAACCAACGTGGTCGGCACGCATACGCTGCTGCACGCGGCGCGCGAGTATCTCGCCGCTTTCAGCCGCTCGGAGGCGGTCGGGTTTCGCTTTCACCAGGTTTCCACTGACGAAGTATTCGGCAGCCTCGGCGCGCACGGCCGCGTCACCGAGGACGCGCCCTGCCGGCCGAATTCGCCGTATGCCGCCAGCAAAGCGGCCTCCGATCATCTGGTGCGCGCCTGGCACGCGACGTTTGGCCTGCCGGTGGTGTTATCGCATTGCTCTAACAACTACGGGCCGTATCAACACCCGGAAAAACTGGTGCCGACGATTATCTCCAAAGCGCTTGCCGGCCAGCCGATTCCGCTCTACGGCGATGGCCGCCATGTGCGCGATTGGCTGTATGTGGCGGACCACGCCAATGCGCTGGTTGCCGTACTGGAGCAGGGCCGGGTCGGGTGCAGCTACAATATCGGTGCTAATCAGGAATACACCAACTTGCAGGTGGCTGAAACCGTTTGCCGGATACTGGATCAGCGGCGACCGGCGGCCGATGGCGCTACGTATGCCAACCGGATCGAATTTGTCGCCGACCGCCCGGGGCATGACTATCGGTACGCGCTCGACGCCGGTCGCATCCGTGATGAGCTCGGCTGGGCGCCGGTCGACAGCTTCGATAGCGGTATCCGCAAGACGGTCGAATGGTATCTGGCGCAGCCCGACTGGCTGCGGGCGATTGGTGCTAAAGACCGCGCCAACGGCCGCCGTCTCGGGCTTCCCGAGGCGCCGGTGGACGGCCGAACAGAGCGCGTGGGACAGGCCGGCAGATGACCATGCGCGGTATGATTCTCGCCGGCGGTGCGGGCACCAGGCTATGGCCGGTGACGACGGCGGTGTCCAAGCAGTTGTTGCCGATCTATGACAAACCGATGATCTATTACCCGCTTTCGGTGCTGCTGCTGGCCGGAATCCGGGACATTCTGGTGATTTCCTCACCGCGCGATACCCCCAGTTTTCAGCAGTTGCTGGCCGATGGCGGGCAGTGGGGGGTGAATTTTTCCTATGCAGTGCAGCCTGAGCCGGGCGGCCTGGCACAGGCATTCATCATTGGCAGTGAATTTATCGGCAACCACCCCTGCGCACTGGTGCTGGGTGACAATGTGTTTTATGGCCATGATCTGGTTGCCAGCCTCCAGCGCGCAACCGCGCTGAAAAAAGGCGCACAGGTGTTTGCCTACCGGGTCGATCAACCGCAGTGCTACGGCGTGGTGTGCTTTGATCAACAGGGGCGGGCTATCGCGCTGGAGGAAAAGCCGGCGCAGCCGAAATCACACTATGCCATCACCGGGCTGTATTTTTATGATAACAGCGTGTGTCAGCGGGTGCGCGAGTTGCAACCGTCAGCGCGCGGCGAGCTCGAGATTACCGATTTGAATCGCTCGTATCTGGCGGAAGGGAAGTTGACGGTCGACGTGCTTGGCCGCGGTATGGCCTGGCTGGATGCGGGCACGCATACCTCCCTGCTGGATGCAGCCCGGTTTATTCAAACCATCGAACAGCGGCAGGGGGTAAAAATATGCTGTCCCGAAGAAATATGCTGGCGATTGGGCTATATCGATGATCAACAGCTAAGCCGGCTGGCGGCAACAGCAGCGGGGAAAAATGACTATGCCGATTATCTTGCCAGCCTGCTGGTTGCGTGACCGCGGGGGGGTGGTGGAACTATCCGCCCGCTCATCGCGCTTCGCTGACCGGGGCGCATACCGGCTGAGCCGCCGTGAATTGCCTATGCCACTACCTGTCCGGGCACATACCCGGCACACAGGCCGGTCGGGCGTGTGACAGATGGTCGATCGGATTTCAAGATACAGCAGGATTCTGGATGAAATGAGCCAGGCGGTGAGCACGTATATAGTGCCGCCGGCCCGCTCCAAACGTCGGCGCGAGGTCAAGCGCGATATCGGTGTCGTGATCGTCAATTTGAACACCGGAAACTGCCTCAAACGCTGTTTGAATTCGCTGTTGAAATCAAAGCTGCCGCTGCATATTGTGATTGTCGATACGGGCTCGGCTGACGACAGCCTCGATGGCATCGAAACCGGCTATTTTGGCCAGTGCCATTTCGAACTCCATAAACAGAAATCGGCGATCGGGTTTGCCGCCGCCGTCAATATCGGCCTGCGCGCGCTCAAGTGCGGCAGCGTGATGCTGCTTAGCCCGTATAGTGTTGTCCGGCCGCACACCCTGCCGATGCTGCGGGCGCAGTTGCTGAAGCAGCGGGACGCCGCGCTGATTGGGCCGCTGCTGTTCGACCCCAACGGCGTCGAAAATCGGGCTTGTCGGGCCAATCAACCGACCTGGCGGCGCGACCTGGTGAGCGCGTTGGGGCTGGACGATCGCTTCGAGGGGCTCAGTCTGACCACCGACGATTTGCCGGTCGGCCTGGTTGAAGTGGGCGCGGTTTCGAGTGCCGCGGTAATGCTCGATATGCACAAACTCGGCCGCATCGGCAGGCTGGACGAAGACTACCTGTTTGACGGCGCCGTCGTCGACTTGTGCCGCAGGGCGCATGAACGGGGCTACAAGGTGCTGTTCAGCAGCGGCGTTTCGGTACTCCAGCAGCCGGGGGCACCGATGGCCGGTACGCTGGCGGCACAAAAGGGTCGGCACGCCGGCATGCTGACGTACTATAAAAAGCATGGCCCCACGTCCGATGACCGTTTTTTCACGCGCTTGTCCGCTCGGCTGCTGCATCGCGGCCTGCTCGGGCTGGGTTTATTCCTGGCCGGCGCCCGGTTGCGGGCCAGGGCCCGGCGGGTCCGGCAGCGGTTGAATGCGACCGCCTGGCCGCAGCAGCCGCGCTTCCGTCAACGACAGAAGGATTTGATTGAAGCAGGCGCGCGGGTGCGGAATAAAACGGTGCTGGTCAATGGCGCCCAGTCGGACGTGGGCGATTTTCTGCTGCATGTATTGCCGCGTTTAGGCTATCGCGTGATCGCCATCATCCCCGACCGCAAAGACGGTACGACAGCGGTGCCGATTGGCAACAGTCGGGTCAGATGGTTCCGGCCGGAATACTTCTCCAAGGTGCCCGCTGCCGACCTGATGACAATAGATTACTGGATCAATCTGGAGCCAATATGGGCGTTAAAAGAGTTGACCGAATTGATCCGGCGGCTCCAACCGGAGCGCATCCTGGCGCTCAGCTCGGTCGACACCTTGATCACAACTGGCATATCCAGCCGGGGTGAAACAGAACGGGCCTTTCAATTCCTGCATGGTGAAAACCATCTGAACCGGCTGGTTAAAAAGATGCCCTCCAGCGGCATGATTCTGCGCTCCAGCATGATCTATGGCGGCAGTGACGATCGCCATATCAAACTGATTGAAACGCTGATCAAATATCTGGGTTTTTTGCCGCTGCCGGGTAACGGTCGGGCACTGCGCCAGCCGGTGCACGCGCAGGATGTCGCCTTTGCCTGCATCCAGATATTGCAGCGGCATCGCCTGTGGCGGCCACTGTCAACCAAAGCCTATACCATCGCCGGGGGAGAGCAGGTCAGCTATCGGCGGATGCTCCGGCGGGTGTTCAGAAAACGCCACCAGAGGTGTATCCTGATTCCGCTGCCGGTGGCCTTGCTCGGGCTGGTCGTCAAGCTCATGCGTAAGCTGCCTTTCCCCGCTATGGCACTGCTGCCGCCCGGCATGGGGCGCCGGATGCGCAAAAATCTCATATATAGCAACCGCCCGGCGAAGCGGGATTTCGGCTATAGCCCGACCCGGTTTAAACCTTGACCCGGGCTGCCGGACAGCATGACGAATCTATCGGACCCACCCACCCTCGCGATCATCGGCGGCACCGGGTTCACCGGCCTGGAGCAGCTGGAAGTCAGCCGCTGTTATCCCGTCAATACACCCTATGGCGCGCCGTCGGCAGAGATTCAAAGCGGTCGGCTGTTCGGCACCGCATTGGTGTTTCTACCGCGCCACGGGCCGGATCACCGCATTGCGCCGCACGAGATCAATTATCGCGCCAATATCTGGGCGCTGAAGCAGCTCGGCGTCAAACAGGTGATCGCGTTTGCTGCCGTCGGCTATATCAACGCCAACCTCAACGCCGCCGACCTCATCATACCCGACCAGTTGATCGACTATACCAGCGGCCGGCAGCACACCTTTTTCGACGGCGCGAGCGGCCAGGTTGAGCATATCGATTTCTCTTTCCCCTACGCCGGGCCGACCCGTGAGCGATTGATTCAGGCGGCAAAACGGGCGCGCGTCGACGTCCTTGCCGGTGGATGCTATGCCGCCACCCAGGGCCCGCGGCTGGAAACGGCTGCTGAAATCGACCAGCTTGCCCGGGCCGGCGCCGACATTGTCGGCATGACCGGCATGCCCGAAGCCGCGCTGGCCAGAGAGGCGGCGCTGGACTATGCCTGCCTGGCCATTGCCGTCAATGCGGCCGCCGGCAGGGGTGAGGCGATCAGCATGGCCGGCATTCGACACAATCTACAGCGCGGGGCAGAGCGGGTATCGCGGCTATTGCAGCAGCTGGGCTGAGCCGCTCAACCGCTGTCGCCGGTCGGCGGCCAGCCGGTGGGAACCTATTGCCCCGCAGGTCGTCAAAATCGGTTCTATCCTGTCGTTTTAACCCCTGAAGCCGGAGTCGTTGAACCATGTGTGAACCGAATTCCTGCGGCCAGCAGCCGCATCTGCCACCAATCGATCTGACCCACCGGCAGCGCCGCCAATTCATCAAAGGTCTGGTCAGCCTGCCGCTGGCAACGGTACTGGCCTACCCCGAACTCAGTCGGGCGTCAGCGGCGCAGACCATGGCTGTCAGCCTGAATACGGCCGGCGGCAACCGGGTATCGGCCGCGCTGGCAGTGCCCGAGGTCGCGTCGGCACCGGCGGTCGTGTTGATCCATGAATGGTGGGGGTTGAACGATCAGATCAAGTCGGTCGCTGCCGAGCTGGCGCGGTTGGGCTATCTCGCGCTGGCGGTCGATTTGTATGCCGACCAGGTCACCCGCGACCCGCAGGAAGCAAGACAACTGATGCAGTCGGTTGATGCCACCGCCGCCACCGACGCACTGACCGGTTGGGTCGATTATCTACGCCAGCACCCGCGCGGCAATGGCCGGGTAGGCACGCTGGGCTGGTGTTTTGGCGGCGGCTGGTCGCTCAATGCATCGCTGGCAACGGCGGTCGATGCGACGGTGATTTATTACGGCAATGTGGCCAAGGATGCGGCCAGTCTGGCGGCGCTGAAAGGCCCGGTACTGGGGCATTTTGCGACCGAAGATGAATGGATCAATCGCGCGATGGTGAACGGTTTCGAGACCGCTATGCACGCCGCCGGCAAATCGAACGCGGTGACGATTCACTGGTATACCGCCAACCATGCATTTGCCAACCCCAGCAGCGCACGCTATGACGCGCAGGACGCCGCCACCGCCTGGCAAAGAACCCGGGATTTTTTCCGGCAGCATCTGGAGTAGGATTGCCGGCCCGCTGCGGCCGGTTCGCTGTTTGCTCGCGGTGCCAGACAAACACGCTGGACGGGCGCCGATCAAGGGCGCGCAATCGGACTTCAGGCGGGTTGCCAATAAAACAATCTACTCAATCCGGTTGGCCTCAAGCGGCCAGACGCCGAGAATGGCGCCGAATCCCGGGTGGTCAAAATAGTGCAGCTCGCCAAATTTGAGTCGGCGTTTTTCCGCGATGAAATAGTGCTGCGATGCGGATGCAGCCGCACCGTCCGGCGCCGCGCCCGCCACCTGCTGCGCGCTGGTTGACAGCGCCGGCTGCCTGCCGCCGGGGTAGATAAACTGCAAATCCAGGTCGGCAAAGATCAAATTGGTTTTATATATCCGCACAAACCCGGCGTGCAGCGCATCGGCCGAACCGCCAAGCGCCACCAGCGGCGCCGCCGGGTACAGCGCCGCCGGCTGCGTCCAACTGGCGGTTTTTAAAACCACATGGCCCGCTTGCAGCAGCGTCGCTCTGACCGACGCCAGCTGGCGCAGTCGCTCGGCAAACGGGAAATCACGCGCCTGCTGCTGCAATACCTGCATCCGCTGCCGCCGGGTGTTGGTAATGCTGGAATCGATACTCGACCGCTCATGCTGCCCAAGCTCACTCGGGCGCTGTTCAAACACAATCAATTCGACTTGATAGTCGCGTGCCATAGCCGCTGACATGCCGATGAGCAGCAGCACAATCAACTGGCTTAGGCGAGTGGCGTGGAAGTTCAAACGGGTGCTCTGTGGTGGTTGGTGGAGGTTGGATTGTAGCGGGATTTGTGGGGCTATGGGAATCCGCCTTCGGCGGGAATGCCGCCTACGGCGGGAATTAGGAATTAGGAATGGTTGGGGTGTATAAGTTCAGAAACCTTTGGCACTTCGCCCCAAGAGGAGAGCCATGCAAATTCACCATGCCGGATACCACATCCGGGGGTTTTACCGAGTAGCCCATTTAGGGCATGTTTGGGGGATGACTTCCAAACATGCCCAACACCGCCTTGCGATCCTGGCGTTTTCCGATCGGCACGGCAAAATCGCTGCCAGCGAGGCCTTTAAGGTCAGCATCCGCACGCTCTATCGCTGGCGTCAGACCCTCAACCGTCACGCCGGCAGCGCCGCCGCGCTCACGCCTAAATCCTGTGCTCCGCACCGGCGCCGGCGACCAGTCACGCCACCGGGCCTGAGCGAGCAAATCCGGCAATTGCGCCGACAATACCCCAACCTTGGCAAGGCCAAACTCCATGTATTATTACGCGACTGGTGCGCACAGCGGCGACTGGCGCTGCCGAGCGTCTCCACCATCGGGCGCATCATTGCCAAAGACCCGCATAAAATGCGCCACGCTCCCGCGCGTATCTCACCCACCGGGCGCCTCAAACCGCTGCTGCGTACCCGCAAAACACGCAAACCCAAACACTGCCGGCCGCTGCCACTGGCCCTGTTTGCCTGCGATACCGTGATGCGCCTGCGCGACGGCATCCGCCGCTACCTGTTCACCTTTATCGACCCCACCAGCCGCTTTGCCATTGCCTTTGCGGCCAATTCCGCTACCAGCCGCAACACTACCATCGGCCTGGAGGCGCTCACCGACCTGCTGCCCGTGCAACCGCAATTCCTGCTCTCCGATAACGGTTCTGAGTTCATGGGCGATTTCCACCAACGCCTTAATCAGCTCGGTATTGTCCATTGGTGGACTTACCCCAGGTCATCCAAAATGAATGCCCATTGTGAGCGCTTCAACCGCACCATACAGGAGCAGTTCGTGGATTATCATGAGGACTTGCTGTTCACTGACCTGGCTTTGTTTAACCGCAAAATGGCCGCCTGGCTGGTCGAATATAACACCGTCATTCCCCACCATAGCCTCGGTTTGCAAACTCCGATACAATTCCTCCTCCAACAACTGCCACAGTGCCAAAGGTATTGGACCCATACATCGGCTTGATTATGGACGCTTATCATGGTATGAATTATGCGATTATCATACAAAAAACACTCATTATCAACTGGTTATAATCTGGCTACCACCAATATTAGGTCAAAGCGTGTTGCATAAGCTGAAATTTTTGTGTTTACATCCACGAATCTGGAGTAGTAAACTTATACATATGCGAGGTAGTGACATGACAGAGTGCGAAACGAAGACGCTGGCGAGACCGGAGAACAATGGAATGGGGATTACATATTCGAAAACGAATGGTAGCGCTTCTGTACCAGGAAAGACCGCTCGCTGGAACTGACTAGTGTAACTCATGAATGCCTGTCGGGGTAGTGCAAGATTGCTGTCAAAGTGGTGAATATATTTGGCAATGATATGATGAAAATTATGGAGGTGTGAGATGATAGAAGCAGAGTCAATTAAAAGGATTCGGGCAGAATTAGTGCGCTTGGAAAAAATTCTTAAAACTTTTATTCCACAAGAATCTAGCAACAGGTATGGTCAAGAAGAAGAATACTCATTGCAATCTATTAAAGTAGATTTGCAATTGATACTTTCTGATCTTAGAATCCTTACAGAGCCAAATAATATAGGTATATTTGTTCAGCTATCTGTTTTTTCTGAGCGTAAGGATATATACACTAATTTAGCCAGTATATCTAGGAGATTGAGTAATGATAATCACAATGTTACCATGCAACTGGATTTATTAAAGGTTACTATTCGAAATTACAAAATTCGAGGATCAGCAGAGTCACAAGATGATATTCATAAGCGTATCGCTAAATTGCGAGTCGAAAGTGACCAACTGAAAGAAACCCTTCGTAATGTATCAGATATTGAAAAAACTGCTAGAATAGATGCACGAGATAAAATACAAGAAGCAGAAAAAAGGTATAGTGTTTTTTCTGGTTTGGTTGAAAAACTAACCAAAAAATCTGATTCCCTAGATAGCTTCGAAAGGAAGTTAGGTGAACTCCATAGGATGTTTCCTGATTATGAAAAAACTATAAAGGAATTATTATCTTCTTCTGAAAAATCTCGTGATGAATCTGTAGCGCTTATTAAACATATAGAATCGCAAAAACAAGCTACAGATAAGTATAAAGAATACTTGGAGCTTACTACGAATCAGTATAAAAAACATTTGGACTCTTATCAAGAAGAGCATGAAAAATCATGTAAAGAGGCAGTAGCCTCCAAAGAAGAGGTCGACTCTCTAATAAAAAACTCCAAATTAGCTCTTGAATTCACAACTGCCGAAGGAATCAGTGCGGCCTATAATGAAAAATATAAGCAGGCTAGCAAGTGGTATAATTTCATAGGTTGGATGATAGGAGCTTTATTTTTCGTGCTTGCTTCAATTGGATTTTCCTACTGGAGATTAAAGTCCGGAGCTGGTTCTATACCTGAATCAGGTTGGGAGCTTGTGATATTTAGACTCAGTACCATTCCTTTGCTAATAACGGCCGCCATATTTTGTGCGAGCAGATATGTCAAGAATAAAAATCTAGCCGAAGACTATTCTTATAAATCAGTGTTGGCAAAATCGATGATGGCATTTATGGAAAAGATAGCTATAGCTAGCTCAGATAAAAGCGACTACGCGCGAGCAATTTTGAATCAGATTTTACAAGATCCGTTGCGAAAAAGGCACGACGAAGGGACTACTCTGGAAAATGTTGGAGGCGTTTTCAAAGGCCGGGAGACGCCTTCAGAGACCGCAAATAAGACTGTTTGATAAATATTCGCCACCTTAAGCATATCGAAGGGAAAACCGGCAATTCTGTTGCAGAATTACTCGACTTGAGCGTTGGTACTTCTACCGATGGAATTCTGGCATTAGGGTTTACTGTGCCGGATAAAACTGGAAGGGAAGATAAAAGCGCTGTTGCTAAATTAAAAAGAATTTAGCAAAACGATAGCAAAAAAGTATTCTATAAACCGCTTCTCAGATCACTTCCTTTGGTTGGTCACATCGTTGGCGAGGTTTTAGACAACGAGCTTTACGATCACGGGTTTGGAGAACGTATTACGTAAGCATTTAAGCGGTACAACAATAGGGCAAGCTGTTACAAAAGCCATGCTGACTGGATATGATATGAAGTATCGGGAAACCGTTTTTTCAAAAGTTGGAAAGATAAACACAAAGAACTCTCAATGCTGGATTGAGCCTCACTGTAGTAACAACACCCACGCGGATTTACTGACAGTGTGGTTGTATCGGTCGTGCACACGATACATCGTCGCACAGGGGCCGAGCGTATTCGCATCAATCACGTCTCTCACTACTTCCTCGTTGTCGCCGGCGTTGACATTCAAGCCCGACGGCACGCCGGTTAGCGAATTAGTAACGGTCGGATTTGCAGCGAGCTAAGCGCGACTCACTTTCTGCCGTGTTGGCGGGTCACGGCGGTGGCTTCATAGGCGTCGCGTCTTAGCGCTACGGCTAACGGCGTCTTCCCATCATTGGTCTTCGTATTCACCGCCGCGCCTTTTTCAATCAGCAGAGCGGTGGTCTCGCGGGCGTTTTCCCATGCTGCAATATGTAGCGGCGTATCCTCAGACCTATTCGAGTTGTCATAATTTTTCCCGAATCGACGCAGGGTTGCCTTCCATTCATCCGTAAAGGGCTTCTCATCGGATTTTAATCTGGCATCTACTTTCGAGCCAGCTTGCAACAGGCGTTTTTCCAGAGACGGGAGGTTCAAAACGGCGGCGTAGTGCAAATCAGTCCAGCTGTTGGTATCCTTTACTGTCGGCGAAGGTGGGCGACCGACCTTGGTCGTAAATTGGGCGGTTTCATCGGCGAGGCGGTCAGGTTTGGGTGGTTTGTATGCCGCGGGCAACAGCGCCGATGCAGCCAACGCCGCCATCAGCAAAGCCGCTATCCAATATTTTGTGCGCATGCGTTTTCCGGTGGGTTGAACAAAACAGTAAATACACCCGGACTGCATGCGGAATCGGACGCCATTATGCAGCAGACGACAGGTTGTGCGCCTGTTGCTCGGCTTCGGTGGCCGGCTGGTCGCGCAGCATTTCCAGCAGGGCCTCGACCCGGTTCAGTCGCTCTTCGGGTTGCTGCAAGTCGGCGGTGATGCCGAAGGTGTCCGGTGAGAGCAGACGATATTCATCCGGCGCGGTCTGCACCAATTGAATAATCCGGGCCGGGTCGATGCAGTGTTGCTGCGCCAGCTCAAACCGCCCGCCGTGTTCGCCTACGTCAATTTTGACGATGCCCAGCTGCTCCGCCTGCAAGCGGATCGACGTCAGCCTGAACAGGTTTTTGGCGCTCTCGGGCAGCAGCCCGAAGCGGTCGATGATTTCGATTTGCAGCTCATCCAGCTGGGCGTCATCGATAGCGCCGGCAATGCGTTTGTACAGCACCAGGCGGGTATGCGCATTGGCCAGATAGTCGCCCGGAAACAGCGCGGTAAGATGCAGGTCAATGTGCACGGAGTGGCCGGCGTGGTTATCGTCCACGCCCGGCAGCTCGTTGCGCCGAATCGACGCGATCGCCTGGCGCAAGTAGTCGTTGTACAGTGAAAAGCCGATGTCGTCGATCAGCCCGCTTTGCGTTTCACCCAGCAGCTCGCCGGCGCCGCGAATCTCGAGATCATACGAAGCCAGGGTGAAGCCGGCGCCGAGGTGCTCCATCGACGCAATCGCATCGAGGCGCTGCTGCGCGTCCCGGGTCATCAGCCCGCGGGCCGGCACCATCAGATAGGCAAATGCCTGGTGGTGCGAGCGGCCGACCCGACCGCGCAATTGATGCAACTGCGCCAGCCCGAACTTGTCCGCTCGATGGATGATGATGGTATTGGCCGACGGCACGTCGATGCCGCTTTCGATAATCGTCGTGCACACCAGAACATTGAACCGTTGGTGGTAGAAATCCTGCATGATGCGCTCCATCCGCAGGCTGTTCATCTGCCCGTGGCCAAAGCGGATAGCGGCCTCCGGAATCAGCTCGGCCAGCTCGTCGGCGGCGCGCTCGATACTGCGCACGTTGTTGTGCAGGAAATACACCTGTCCGCCGCGCCGGATTTCACGCAGACAGGCCTCGCGAATCAACCCGGGGTTGTGGTCGCAGATGACGGTTTTGATCGACCGGCGCAACTGCGGCGAGGTCGCGATAATCGAAATCGAGCGCAGACCGGACAGCGTCAGGTTCAAGGTCCGGGGAATCGGGGTCGCCGTCAGCGTCAGAATATCCACCTGGCTGCGCAGCCGCTTGATCGTGTCTTTTTGCCGGACGCCGAAACGATGCTCCTCATCGATAATCAGCAAGCCGAGATCGGCGAAGCCGACCTCGTTTTGCAGCAGTTTGTGCGTGCCGATGACGATATCGATCCGCCCCTGCTGCAACCGCGCGACCACGGCATCGTTTTGTGCTTTGCCCCTGAAGCGCGACAGCAGCTCAATCGAAATCGACAAGTCGGCAAAGCGATCGAGGAAATTCTGATAATGCTGCTGCGCCAGCAGCGTGGTCGGCACCAGCATCGCAACCTGAGCTCCGTTCATCACGGCGACAAAAACCGCCCGCATTGCCACCTCGGTTTTACCAAAGCCGACGTCGCCGCAGATCAGCCGATCCATCGGCGCATCGGCCTGCATATCGGCCAGCACGTCGCCAATCGCCTGTATTTGATCCGGCGTTTCTTCAAAGGGGAAGCGCGCCGCAAACGCCTCGTATTCGGCCTTCGGCAGGCTGAATTGCCGGCCTTCTCTGGCCGCGCGCAGCGCCTCGATCTCGAGCAGATCGGTGGCGGCGTCATAGGCTTTTTCCCGGGCGCGTTTTTTTGCTTTGCCCCAGCCCTCGCCGCCGAGCCGATGCAGCGGCGCGTTTTCCTCCGTCCCGCCGATGAACTGCGTGATCAAGTGCAGATCCATCACCGGCACATACAGCTTGTCGCCGTGCTGATATTCCAGCGTGACGAATTCGCTCTCTTCGCCGTACAGATCGATGCGGTGCAGACCGGCATACCGACCGACCCCGTGATCGACGTGCACCACCGGGTCGCCCGGCTGCAACTCGGTCAGCGAGCGAATCAGGCTATCCGGGTTGCGCGCCTGCTGACTGCGCCGGCGCCGCTGCAGCACCCGCTCATCGTACAGCTGGCTTTCGGTAATCACCTGTATGTGCCGGCCGTCGCGCTGCAGCGACAGGCCGCGTTCGAGTGCGCACACACTCAGGCCGAGACGCATATCCGGGTGCGCAACAAACTCGTCAAAATGCGCTACGGTGGCCGGCGAATACCCATTCGCCTGCAGCAGCTCCTGCATCGCCTCGCGCCGGCCCGGGGTTTCGACCACCAGCAGCGTCCGCTGGTCGGTCTGCTGCAATTGCGCGATCAGCGCCGCATACGGCAGCGGCTGGCTCGGATTGACCGGCAGCGAGGGCGGCGGTCGGCTGTCGCTGCGCCACTGCGGCGTGGCGTGCTCGCCGGCCAGCACGACACGGCTGAATTGCCCCAGCTGTGCCAGCAATTCGGTCGGCGGCAGATACAGTTTTTCCGGTTCCAGCAGTTGGTATTCGGGGTCGTACCGGATATGTTCATAGCGCGCCCGGATTTCATCCCAATGCAGGTGGGTGTGCTCGGACAGCGCCGACTCGACCACGACAACCGTTTGTGGCGGCAGATAATCGAACAGGCTATGGGTGTGGGAGAAAAACAGCGGCAGGAAAAAATCGCTGCCCGCCGGGGCAAAGCCCTTGCTGATCTGCTGGTACACGCTGTGCTTTCGCGGGTCACCGGCAAACGTGCGCCGAAATGCCTGGCGAAAGGTCGTGATGCCCTGCTCGGTCATCGGAAATTCGTGCGCCGGCAGCAATTCAATCGCGCTGGTCTGGCCGGTTGATTTCTGCGTATCGACGTCGAAATAGCGGATCGACTCGAGCTCATCGTCAAACAGATCCAGCCGCATCGGCTGCGCCTCCCCCATTGGAAACACATCGATCAGCCCGCCGCGCACGGCAAACTCACCCGGCGCAGCCACCTGTTGCACCGCCGCATAATTGGCCTCGCTGAGGCGCGCGCGCAGGGCGTCCGGCGCCAGTTGCTGGCCGACCTTGAGCGAGAAACTATGCCCCATAATGTATTCTCTGGGCGGCAAACGCTGCATCAGGTTGGCGCCGGTGGTCAGCACGATGCCGCGACGCAGCTGGGGCAGCTGATGCAGCAGGCGCAGGCGCTCGGAAACCAGCTCCCGGTGCGGTGACAGGCGGTCGTAGGGCAGGCACTCCCAGCTCGGGAATTCCGCCACCGGCATGGCGGGCGTCGGCCGGGAGTAGAAAAACTCGATTTCCAATTGCAGCATCTGCAGCTGTCGGGCGTCATCCAGCACCACCAGCAGCGGTGCATCGGCCTGCTGCATCGCCTCGACCAGCGATAAGCCGGTGGCGGCACCATGCAGCCCGCCCCAGACAATCTCGTGGCCGGAATGGGGCAGCGGCGGCTGCAATAACGCAGAAGCAGACATCGGAAATAGGGCGGGCCGGACAGGCGCGGTTTTCATGCTATGATTCGAGGCCGAGATTGTACCCACAATTGCCCTTCGCGTCATTGCCCGCAGACTCCCGTGCCCGAACCGCTTAGCGTCCGACAATCCGCGCTCGGCGTTGATCGGCGTGCGCGTATCTGGGCCGTGGTGGCGGCCGCCGGGCGCAGTCGGCGGATGACCGGCGCAACCCCGAAACAATACTGCCTGCTAGCGGGTAAAACCGTGCTGGAACACAGCCTGATGCGGCTGTGCCAAAACCCGCAGGTGGATCACCTCGTGGTCGGGATTGCCGCGCAGGATGCCCACTGGCCGCGCCTCGATTTTCGGCATGCCAAGCTGGCGGCGGTGTCCGCCGGGGGCGAGCAGCGGATGCAGACGGTGCTGCGGGCCCTCGATGCGATTGCCGACCTGCAATCCAGCAGCGCCGCCGATTGGGTGCTGGTGCACGATGCCGCCAGACCGTGCTTGCCGCAGGGCGATTTGAACCGCTTGATTGCGGCCGCGCAGGCGAGCCGTTGCGGTGCCTTGCTGGCCGTGCCGTTGGTCGATACCCTCAAGCGGGTTGCCGAGCAGCCCGCCGCTGCGGTCGGGGCCGCGACTGGGCAACAGGTCGTCACGCAAACGCTGGAGCGGCAGTCCTGCTGGCGCGCCCTGACGCCGCAGATGTTCCGGCTGGGTCAACTGCACGCGGCCCTGCGGCTGGCAATAGCCGACCGGCAAGGCATGGGCGATGAGTCCGCCGCGATGGAGTACAGCGGTTTTGCGCCGCAGGTGGTTGCCGGCAGCCCGACCAATATCAAGATCACCCATGCGGCCGACCTGGCGCTGGCGGCGTGCCTGCTGGGCGCGACATGAGTGCTCGATGAACGGTCTATTTCGGATTGGGCACGGCTATGATGTGCACCGGCTGGTCGCCGACCGGGCGCTGATAATTGGCGGGGTCGAAATCCCGTGGCCGCTCGGCCTGTGCGGCCACTCGGATGCCGATGTGCTACTGCACGCGGTGTGCGACGCCCTGCTCGGCGCTGCCGGGCTGGGGGACATTGGCCGCCATTTTCCGCCCGGCGACAGCCGCTATCGGGATACCGACAGCCGTCAGTTTGTCCGTACGGTTGCGGCGCTGATGGCCCGGCAGGACTGGCAGATCGGCAATCTCGATTGCACGATTATCGCCGAACAGCCGGTGATGCAGCCGCATATACCGGCGATGCAGCACAATATCGCCGCCGATCTCGGGGTTCAGACCGACCAGGTCAATGTCAAAGCGACCACCACCGACGGGCTGGGGTTCGAGGGCACCGGGCAGGGCATCGCCGCCGCCGCGACGGCGCTGATCTACCGCCGCTGAGCGCGCGCCCGCTCGCGGTCCCGATGCTACGCCGTCGGCGGCAGCATTCGACCCAATGGCCGGCCGCCGAGCACGTGCAGATGCAGGTGCAACACCTCCTGATTGGCATGCCGCCCGCAGTTGATGATCAGGCGGTAGCCGTCCTCGGCAATGCCGCTCTGTTCGGCCAGCCGCCGGGCGACCACCAGCAGATGCCCCAGCGTGGCCTCGTCTTCTTCCTCCACCTCGTTGATGGACGGAATGATCTTGTTCGGCACAATCAGCAGGTGGGTGGGTGCCTGCGGATGGATGTCACGAAAAGCGGTCACCCGCTCATCTTGAAATACAATGTCGGCCGGGATTTCGCCGCTGACGATTTTACTGAACAGGGTTGCTTCGCTCATGTTGTGCTGACTCCGGTGATGGAAGTGGGTTGGGAAATATCGCTAACCGCCGTTGCGCACAGGGTTGCCGCGCGCAGGGCGGTGGTACAGCGGTGCGGGATACACCGCATCTTATTCGGGCCCGAGCCGGGCGGCAATCCGATGCAGCGTGGTATTGCGCACCCCGACCCGGGAAAGCAGCGTCGCCGTATTCAAGACATAATCGCGGTTGGAGCCGCGCTCGCCCCGGGCGGCACCGACGACCTCAATAATCTGCTGATCGCTCATGGCCTTGGCATACTGCGGATGCTGCGGCTTGGAAATAAACGTCAGGGCCTCTACCGGCGGGCGGCGGTCAAAGTAGATCGGTTTGATTGCTGGCCGGTAGGCGTCGCTCAGCATTTCCCGCTGTTGCAGGTATTGCCGCACCGGGTCGGCCTGGTCGCACCGCACCTTGAACGCCATGCCGCGACACGAGCCGCCGCGCGCGATGCCGAGCACCAGCCCGGGGCGCTGCGGCGTGCCGCGAAAGTGGATCGACCAGAGACACAGCCGCCGGTGATAGCCGTACAGCACCGCCGGTTGATGCTGCGTGAAATCGAAACCGGGGTCCCACATCAGCGAGCCGTAGCCAAACACCCAGAAATCACCCGCCGGCAGCGGCAGGCGGGTATCGAAATGGCGGCGCAGGGTAACGGTGCTGAGATCGGGACGAGTCATTCAATGTGGCCGGCAACAGGGTGCGTTCGGCAATCATAACCGATAACCGCATGCGCCATCTCCGGTGCAATCAGATGGCCTGGTATCATAATGGATAATGCCGAGCCGGTACACCGGTTGTATCAGTCCACTGTATGCGCCGTGACCCGTAGCTGTAGCCACTGCCTCTGGCCAGCTCTCGAACGACCGACAGCATCGCTTGATGCGCCGCGGGCGCGGGCCGCTGCCGCCGTCGTTGGCAATACCGATACCAGGCATTGCGACTTACACCCAGTACGCGACACATCAGGTCGACCGGCCAGACCTTCTTATGGTGGGTGATAAAAACGGTTTTCACTACGTTTCCCTGTCAAAGAAGGCTGTCGCTTTTTTTAAGATATCGCACTCCATCTTCAGGCGGTGATTCTCCTGGCGCAACCGGCGCAGCTCGGCCTGCTGCGGGTTCAGGCTGCCATTGCCACAAAACGCCTGCTGTGCGTCGGCCTGATGTTCCTGGAGCCAGCGGCCCAGCATATTGGGATTGATGCCCAGACTGCGCCCCGCCTCGGCCTGGCTATAGCCTTGTTCGCGCACCAGGTTGATAGCGTCCAGCTTGAACTCTCTTGAATACTTCTTTCTCGTCGTCATATTTCACCTCCGGTTTGATATCGGTAGTATCCCACTTAACTGGGCTGGTCACATCTATTGAACCACTTCAGTTTCCGGTTATCCTGGTGCGAAGGCGTTGGTCGGCTTTAGCCCTCTCCCTGTGGGTGTTTCGTCCCGTATGATAGAATATACTCTCTTTCAATCCAATCCGGCATTCAATACGTTCAAAAGAGGTTGCAAAATGGAGATTAAATTACACCGGCTGGCCACCACAACGCCCGCTACCCGAAAGTATATTCAGACTTCAAGCAAAAGTGCGCCGACCCTGTCGCGTGAGCTCGGGGTTTCTCTGCCGACGATTTACAAGTGGCGGCGGGCCGGGCGCATCTATGACGGTTCCCACACGCGCCATAACCTGAACCCGAGCACTTCCCCGCAGCATGAGGAGATTATCACCGAGTTGCGGCTACGCCTGCGCTTGTCGCTGGATGATGTGGTTGAGGTGATGAACCGCTGTTTTCCCCAGACCTTCAGCCGCAGTGCGATACATCGCTGTCTGAAGCGCTTAGGCATAAGTCGGTTCCCACAGGTCAAACAGGCGAATGATTTCGGCTGTTTTGAGCAGACCTCGTGCGGGTTTATCCATATGGACTTCAAGGTGTTGAGCAAGCTGAATAAGCAACGCAGCTATGCGCTGGTGGCGATTGACCGGGCTACGCGCTTTGTCTGGGTGAAAATCATTGCGCGCCGCGATGCCGCCACGACCGCAACGTGTCTGCGTGAGTTCCTGGATGCGTTCCCCCACCCGGTGCATACCCTGCTTACCGACAACGATGGCGGCTTCACAGACCGCTTTGCAGTGGACAAGAAAAACAAGCCACAAGGCAAACCAAGCGGTACGCATCTGTTTGATCAGGTTTGCCGTGCGCATCACATTGAGCATCGTCTCATCCGCCCGTTTCGACCACAGACCAACGGCATGGTGGAGCGGTTCAATCGCCGTTTGAGTGAGGCATTGCGCAGCAGGCCGCGGATCAAAAGCAACTGGAGCACAAACCGATTCCACAACCACGAGGAAAGAAACCGGTTCATCTACACATTCGTGCAAAACTACAACAGAACTCGATTAAAATGCCTGGACTACAAATCACCCCAAGAGGTCTTGAGTGATCAGACGGTACCTAACATGTGGGAGAGGGTTGGGTGAGGGGTGGCAGGCACACATCTATAACAGCTCGCCACGCGAGCCGCCGAGCGATAGTCAACCCTGGTTGCACTTCGGGGTGAGTCCACCGCGCCATGCAAATCTACTATACTGACCTGCCCTGATGGCATATACTATTTCAACCGGGCATAAGCCCCGTCCATTTTTCACTTACTGTTTTGTTCAACCACAGGAAAAACACATGTGCAGACAATATTGGATATCGGCTTTACTGATATCGGCGTTTGCTGCACCGATGCTGTTGCCCGGCGGCATACAAACCGCCCGGGCCGACCGGCTTGCCGATGAAACCGCCCAGTTTAGGGCAGGGGTCGGACGCCCGCCTTCGCCGACGGCAAAGGATGCCAACGGCTGGACTGACTTGCACTATGCCGCCGTTTTGAACCTCCCATCTCTGGCAAAACGCCTGTTGGAATCCGGGGCGAAAGCAGATGCCAGATTAAAATCCGATGGGAAGCCATTTACGGATGAATGGAAGGCAACCCTGCGCCGATTCGGGAAAAAACCTGATGACTGGACGAGGGATGGGGAAACACCGCTACATTTAGCGGCCTGGAAAAACGCCGTAGCGACCGCGACCCTGTTGGTTGAAAGAGGCGCGGCGGTGAATGCGAAGGACGATGATGGGCGGACGCCGCTACATATTGCGGCCTATTACAACGCCGTAGAGACCGCGGCCCTGTTGGTTGAAAGAGGCGTGGCGGTGAATGCGAAGGATGATAACGGATATACGCCGCTACATTTTGCGGCCTTTGGAAACGCCGTAGAGACCGCGACCCTGTTGGTTGAAAGGGGCGCGGCGGTGAATGCGAAGCCCGATTATGGGTGGACGCCGCTACATCATGCGGCCAGGACCAACGCCGTAGAGACCGCGGCCCTGTTGATTGAAAGAGGCGCGGCGGTGAATGCGAAGACCAATGGTGGGGAGACGCCGTTAGCTGTAGCGTTAAGATTCGACGCCGATGAAGCCGCTGCTGTAATCCGCCAATACGGCGGCAGAAAGTAGGTCGAGCTTAGCCCGCTGCAAATCCGACCGTCAGGTATTCGCTGACTGGTGTGCCGTCGGGCTTGTATTTCAATGCTGGTACCCCGAGGGCGTGACGAGAGGCACGATAGATGCGAACGCCCGGTCCCTGCGCGGTGACGTATCGTGTGTGCGCCCGATACCACCACACCAGTTGCGAATCCGCGCAGGCGCTGTTTACCACGGCGGGGCAGGCACATCCGGGGTAACCCGGATAAATCACCTCCCCTGGACGAACGTCCCCCCACGCTGACGAGGGTTGTGTTTTGGGGTGTGGGTGGGCGGGGCTGGGGTGTAAACTCAGAAACAGTTGGCACTCACCCCAATAGAAACACCATGCAAACTCATTATCCCGGATACCGCATCCGGAGTTTTCACCGACAACCCATTCAGGGTATGTCCGTGCGTAGCCAATCGCCCATATCCCCGTCAAATCTGACCCCGACCTCGGTCTGCCCCTAACCATTCCTGATTCCCACCAATCAATGGAAAAGCACGATTGTATCGGTCGCGCACACGATACGTCACCGCGCAGGGGCCGACCGTATTCGCATCCATCGTGCCTCCCACCACACCCTCGTTGGCGCCGGGCGAAGCGCGGTCTACTCTGTGCCGCCGTGTTGGCGGAGCAAGGCGGCGGTTTCATCGGCACCGAAGAGTAGCGCGGAAGCCAACGGCGTCTGCTCATAATTGTTCTTCGCATTCACCGCCGCACCGTTTTCAAGCAGCAGGGCGACGGTCTCGCGGGCGTTTTCCTGTGCCGCAATATGTAGCGGCGTCCCTCCCCCAAAATTGTTCTTCGCATTCATCGCCGCGCCGTTTTCAATCAGCAGGGCAGCGGTCTCGTGGGCGTTTTCCCATGCCGCACCATGTAGCGGCGTCAACCCGTTATTTTCCTTCGCATTCACCGCCGCACCGTTTTCAATCAGCAGGGCGGCAGTCTCGCGGGCGTTGTTCCCTGCCGCAGTATGTAGCGGTGTCCCCCCATCATGGAGCTTCGCATTCACCGCCGCGCCGTTTTCAATCAGCAGGGCGGCGGTCTCGCGGGCGTTGTTCCCTGCCGCAAAATGTAGCGGCGTCCACCCATTATTGAGCTTCGCATTCACCGCCGCGCCGTTTTCAAGCAGCAGGGCAGCGGTCTCGTGGGCATTTTCCTTTGCCGCAAAATGTAGCGGCGTTTGCCCAGCCCTCCACCAACCAGCATAATCTTCCCCGAATTGGTGCAGTGTTGCCTTCAATTCATCCGTAAAGGGCTCACTATCGGATTTTAATCCGGCATCTACTTTCGCCCCGGATTCCAACAGGCGTTTCGCCACAGATGGGAGGTTCACAGCGGCGGCGTAGTGCAAGTCAGTCCAGCCGTTGGCATCCTTTGCCGTCGGCGAAGGCGGGCGCCCGGCCTCGGTCGCAAACCGGGCGGTTTCATCGGCGAGGCGGTCGGCCTGGGCGGTTTGTATGCCGTCAGGCAACAGCGCCGGTGCAGCCAACGTCGCTATCAGCAAAGCCGCTATCCAATATTGTGTGATCATGTGTTTCCTGTAGGTTGAACAAAACAGCAAGTGAAAAATGGACGAGGCTTACGTCCCGCTTGAAATAGTATATCCCGGTAGTGCCGGCCAGTGTAGTGGTTGCATAGCGCCCCTGTTGGTGCGCCATGCCAACGGTTTCTGAAATCAGACCCCGTTCCCGCCCCCGCCACAGCCCACGTCGGCGCAGGATGGAGGGGCACGCATGGCGGTGATTTACCCGCGTTACGCAACTGTGGCCGAACCGCTGTGGTAATCAGCGCTCGTGCGGATTTACTGTCGGGTTGTTGCATCAGTCGCGCCACGATACGTCACCGCGCAGGGGACACCGGATTCTCATACAGCGGGACACTCTCTACACCTTCATTGCTCCGGCGTTGACATTCATGCACCACGGCACACCATCCAGCAAATCACTAACAGTCGGATTTGATGCGGGCGAAACGCAACTTACTTTCTGCCACCGTGTTCGCGGAGCACTGCGGCGGTTTCATAGGCGTCGTTTCGTAGCGCTACAGCTAGCGGCGTCTCCCCATTATTGGTCTTCGCATTCACCGCCGCGCCTTTTTTAAGCAACAGGGCGGCGGTTGCTCGGGCGTTTTCCCAGGCCGCTACATGTAGCGGCGTCACCCCACCACTGGTCTTCGCATTCACCGCTGCGCCTCTTTCAACCAACAGGGTCGCGGTAGCTACGGCGTTGTTCCAGGCCGCATTATGTAGCGGCGTACCCCCCTCATCGTCCTTTGCATTCACCGCTGCGCCTCTTTCAAGCAACAGGGTCGCGGTAGCTACGGCGTTGTTACTGGCCGCATCATGTAGCGGCGTCACCCTACCACTGGTCTTCGCATTCACCGTTGCGCCTCTTTCAAGCAACAGGGTCGCGGTAGCTACGGCGTTGTTACTGGCCGCACCATGTAGCGGCGTCACCCCACCACTGGTCTTCGCATTCACCGCTGCGCCTCTTTCAAGCAACAGGGTCGCGGTAGCTACGGCGTTTTTCCTGGCCGCAAAATGTAGCGGCGTATACCCATTTTTGGTCTTCGCATTCACCGCCGCGCCTCTTTCAACCAACAGAGTCACGGTCGCTACGGCGTTGCCACTGGCCGCATAATGTAGCAGCGTCCACCCATCATTACTATCCTTCGCATTCACCGCCGCGCCTCTTTCAACCAACAGGGTCACGGTCGCTACGGCGTTGCTATAGGCCGCAATATGTAGCGGCGTTTCCCCATCCCTATTCCAGCCATCATAATCTTTCCCGAATCGGCGCAGGGTTGCCTTTAACTCATCCGTAAAGGGCTCATCATCGGATTTTAATCTGGCATCTACTGTGGCACCGGATTCCAACAGGCGTTTCGCCAGAGAGGTCAGATTCAACGCGGCGGCATAGTGCAAGTCAGTCCAGCCGTTGGCATCCTTTGCCGTCGGCGAAGGCGGGCGTCCGATCCCTGCCCTAAACTGGGCGGTTTCATCGGCAAGACGGTCGGCCCGGGCGGTTTGTATGCCGCCGGGCAACAGCATCGGTGTAGCCAACGCCGCTATCAGTAAAGCCGCTATCCAATATTGTGTGCGCATGTGTTTTTCCTGTGGTTGAACAAAACAGTAAGTGAAAAATGGACGGGGCTTATGCCCGGTTGAAATAGTATATCCCGGTAGTGCCGGCCAGTGTAGTGGTCGCATAGCGCCCCTGTTGGTGCGCCATGCCAACGGTTTCTGAAATCAGACCCCGTTCCCGCCCCCACCCTCCCGCCACAGCCCACGTCGGCGCAGGATAGGGGGTTACGCATGGCGGTGATTTACCCGCGTTACGCAACTGTGGCCGAACCGCTGTGGTAATCAGCGCTCGTACGGATTTGCTGTCGGGTTGTTGCATCAGTCGCGCCACGATACGTCACCGCGCAGGGGACACCGGATTCTCATACAGCGGGACACTCTCTACACCTTCATTGCTCCGGCGTTGACATTCATGCACGACGGCACACCATCCAGCAAATCACTAACAGTCGGATTTGATGCGGGCGAAACGCAACTTACTTTCTGCCGCCGTGTTCGCGGAGCACTGCGGCGGTTTCATAGGCGTCGTTTCGTAGCGCTACAGCTAGCGGCGTATTCCCATTATTGTCCTTCGCATTCACCGCTGCGCCTTTTTTAAGCAGCAGGGTGGCGGTTGCTCGGGCGTTTTCCTGTGCTGCAAAATGTAGCGGCGTAGCCCCATTATCCTCCTTCGCATTCACCACCGCGCCTCTTTCAATCAACAGGGTCGCGGTCGCTACGGTGTTTTTAAGGGCCGCATAATGTAGCGGCGTCTCCCCATAATTGTTCTTCGCATTCACCGCCGCGCCTTTTTTAAGCAGCAGGGCGGCGGTTGCTCGGGCGTTTTCCCGTGCTGCAAAATGTAGCGGCGTAATCCCATCATCTCTCTTCGCATTCACCACCGCACCTCTTTCAACCAACAGGGTCGCGGTCGCTACGGCGTTTTTCCAGGCCGCTTCATGTAGCGGCGTCTCCCCATCATCGGCCTTCGCATTCACCGCCGCGCCTCTTTCAACCAACAGGGTCGCGGTAGCTACGGCGTTGGTATAGGCCGCACCATGTAGCGGCGTAACCCCATTATTGGCCTTCGCATTCACCGCCGCGCCTCTTTCAACCAATAGGGTCGCGGTAGCTACGGCGTTTTCCCTGACCGCTAAATATAGCGGCGTAACCCCATACCTATTCCAGTCATCATAATCTTCCCCGAATCGGCGCAGGGTTGCCTTCAATTCATCCGTAAAGGGCTCCCCATCGGATTTTAATCTGGCATCTACTGTGGCACCGGATTCCAACAGGCGTTTCGCCAAAGATGAAAGGTCCAAAACAGCGGCATAGTGCAAGTCAGTCCAGCCGTTGGCATCCTTTGCCGTCGGCGAAGGCGGGCGTCCGACCCCGGTCGTAAACCGGGCGGTTTCATCGGCAAGCCGGTCGGCCCGGGCGGTTTGTATGCCGCCGGGCAACAGCATCGGTGCAGCCAACGCCGCTATCAGTAAAGCCGCTATCCAATATTGTGTGCGCATGTGTTTTTCCTGTGGTTGAACAAAACAGTAAGTGAAAAATGGACGGGGCGTATGCCCGGTTGAAATAGTATATCCCGGTAGTGCCGGCCAGTATAATGGCTGCATAGCGCCCCTGTTGGTGCGCCATGCCAACGGTTTCTGAAATCAGACCTCGCCCTCCGCCCCACCCGCCCCCGCCACAGCCCACGTCGGCGCAGGATGGGGGGGCACGCATGGCGGTGATTTACCCGCGTTACGCAACTGTGGCCGAACCGCTGTGGTAATCAGCGCTCGTGCGGATTTACTGTCGGGTTGTTGCATCAGTCGCGCCACGATACGTCACCGCGCAGGGGACACCGGATTCTCATACAGCGGGACACTCTCTACACCTTCATTGCTCCGGCGTTGACATTCATGCACGACGGCACACCATCCAGCAAATCACTAACAGTCGGATTTGATGCGGGCGAAACGCAACTTACTTTCTGCCGCCGTGTTCGCGGAGCACCGCGGCGGTTTCATAGGCGTCGAATCTTAACGCTACAGCTAACGGCGTCTCCCCACCATCGTTCTTCGCATTCACCGCCGCACCTCGTTTAAGCAACAGGGCCGTAGTATCTCGGGCGTTTTTCCAGGCCGCTACATGTAGCGGCGTATACCCATAATCGTTCTTCGCATTCACCGCCGCGCCTCTTTCAACCAACAGGGTCGCGGTCGCTACGGCGTTGTAATAGGCCGCAATATGTAGCGGCGTATACCCAGTACCGCTCTTCGCATTCACCACCGCACCTCTTTCAACCAACAGGGTCGCGGTCGCTACGGCGTTTTTAATGGCCGCAATATGTAGCGGCGTCTCCTCATCATCGTCCTTCGCATTCACCACCGCGCCTCTTTCAACCAACAGGGTCGCGGTCGCTACGGCGTTTTTCCAGGCCGCTTCATGTAGCGGCGTAGACCCATTATTGGCCTTCGCATTCACCGCCGCGCCTCTTTCAATCAACAGGGTTGCGGTAGCTACGGCGTTGCCCCAGGCCGCAAAATGTAGCGGCGTCTCCCCATCCCTATTCCAGCCATCATAATCTTCCCCGAATCGGCGCAGGGTTGCCTTCAATTCATCCGTAAAGGGCTCACTATCGGATTTTAATCTGGCATCTACTGTGGCACCGGATTGCAATAGGCTTTTTGCCAGAGAGGTCAGATTCAACGCGGCGGCATAGTGCAAGTCAGTCCAGCCGTTGGCATCCTTTGCCGTCGGCGAAGGTGGGCGTCCGACCTCGGTCGTAAACTGGCCGGTTTCATCGGCAAGCCGGTCGGCCCGGGCGGTTTGTATGCCGCCGGGCAACAGCATCGGTGCAGCCAACGCCGCTATCAGCAAAGCCGCTATCCAATATTGTGTGCGCATGTGTTTTTCCTGTGGTTGAACAAAACAGCAAGTGAAAAATGGACGGAGCTTATGCCCGGTTGAAATAGTATATGCCATCAGGGCAGGTCAGTATAGTAGACTTGCATGGCGCTCCTGTTGGGGGGAGTGCCAACCGTTTCTGAGCTTATGCACGCCAAATCCCACCGCGATTTTGGCGGCGACGGCGGGAAATGGCTTATCTATCACACGGACTGTGTCCGGCATAAAGCATTTCCCGGAATAGTCGCCAGATCGACCGCAACTGCCTTCATCCACCGATTAATGGTGCAATGCGGCCCAGGAAACGTGATTTATTTCTCCTTTGCGTCGTCAACTCTTTCGGAAGGTTGAGGAGCGTTCTGAACTTGGATTGTGATGGAGCAGCCTTTTAATCTGGATTCTTTACCTGCCTCAGTAGCGAGCCAGCTTGCAAAAATCTCTTTAAATTCGAGTGCATATTTTATATTTTCAGGCCAGTTTTCAATAATCGCGCATACCTCATCGATGTTTAATCCTCCTTTCTCGACTCCCACCATAGAGGGTGCTTTTCCAATTCTCTTATTTATATTCTCTTCTATCTTATCAGTAATTTCTTCGGAGACGTTCCCGTTATTGCGCAAACTCTCAATAATGCTGTTTGCGGTGTCTTTATCCAGCACCCCAAGCTGTTTGTCTGTCGTGTCACACTCTTCTAGTCCTCTCTTCCCTATGCGAGCATTGATTCGATCAAAAAAACTCTCATATCTTTCTTCTCTACAAAAACTTCCTTGGAAGTTTGCTTTCTCTATATCTGCACCAGAGAATTTTGCCGCCCGAATATTAGCACCCTGCAATTGTACATTTCTCATATTAGCACCCTGCAATTGTGCACTGCTCATATCAGCACCCTGGAATTGTACGTTGCTCATATCAGCACTCTGGAATTGTGCACTGCTCATATTAGCACCCTGGAATTGTACGTTGCTCATATCAGCACTCTGGAATTGTGCACTGCTCATATCAGCACCCTGGAATTGTACGTTGCTCATATCAGCACTCTGGAATTGTGCACTGCTCATATTAGCACCCTGGAATTGTACGTTGTTCATATCAGCACTCTGGAATTGTGCACTGCTCATATCAGCACCCTGGAAGTTTGTGCGGAATATATTAGTACCCTGCAAGTTTGCGAAGAACATATCAGCACCCTGCAATTGTGCACTGCTCATATCAGCACCCTGCAATTTTGTATTGCTCATATCAGCACCCTGCAATTGTGCACTTCTCATATCAGCACCCTGCATTTGTGCCATCGACATATTTGAGCCTTGCAAATAGACTTCTTTCAATACAATTTTCTGCATATAACTACGACTAAAATCAGAAAACACAAGCCTCCGATAGCTCAGATCATAATTTTCCCCATGGACTTCCCAGGCGTCCGTTTCATTTGTGCTGTTTTGGATTGCTATGAGTTTAATATCTTCTAGATTCTGCTTTTGTATTTTCGTTCCTGGGGGTATAGCAATCTTGGGAATAATAAACTCATCAAGTAGTTTGCCGATTGGCATGGTGAAATTTGAGAGTTTGGTGATCTTTAAGGGCATAGCAATCCTGCGAGCAAACTCATGTGGTATTTCCAACAACGTGATAGACCTATCAAATTGAAGCATTCCAACAATCCAGAGATTGACGAAACCAAGGAAAAAAAATACAATAATCATAACTAATCTTTTTTTGCCTTCTTTGTAAATTTTACTGATATTTTTAATCGGATTAACCATAAAATATTTAAGAAGTTTAGCGGTATTTTTAATCGGATTAGCCATAAAATATTTAAGAAGTTTGCCGGTATTTTTAATCGGATTAGCTATAAAATATTTAAGAAGTTTACCGGTATTTTTAATCGGATTAGCCATAAAATATTTAAGAAGTTTACCGATATATTTAAAAAATCTAAAAAATGCTGCCACGCTTGTACTGTCGTTAGGGTCTGGTTTTTTTCTATTCGAGCTATGGGCTGCATTTAAAAAGAGAAGTTTTCTTCTGCTAGGGTTATGATCTGCGTTAAAAAAGAGAATAAGCAAGTATAAATCAGCCGATAAACAGGTGAAATGCCAAAAAGAATAAAAAAGACTTTGGTAATCAGAAAATCTGAATTGGATATTGAACAAACAGAATGGAGCTAGAAAATATAATAAGAAGCTGGCTGCATATATCAATATATTATCCAACCTTCCTAGTGGAGATAAATATGCAAAATCAAAAATATACGGGTGCATAAGGTGGGAGGAAATGGACTCTCGATTTTTCTTCTCTTCCTCCTTTTCCCATTGCTTGATTTTCTTCAGATGCTCAGTGGTGTTGTGTAAAAGACTGAAGTGAAGAATCAGCACCAGTGGTGAGGAACACAGATAGAAAATATCTAATGGTATGCCAACAGAAAGTACAGGCAGGATTAAAAATTTTTCGGATAAAAGCAGATCAAGATCGGTGGTGGAAGCAACGGTAATAAGGATATAGGCGATGGTAGCCAAGTAGAACAGGAACAGGTTCCGGTTCTTCTCCGATGACATCTCATAAAGCCGTGCCGCTTCACTTTGGTTACTTTTGTCTTTTTTCGTTACATTCATACTATTATCCGAACGATTATCAGGCTGGACTGGGTATAACACAAAACCCCACGCCTCCGCCTCTTCATGCATTCATCCACCGAAACCCGAAACAGATTGATCTAATACCGGATAATCCCTGATTTGGCGTTTTCATGTCAAGATATTTTGCAGTCGGCGGTTAAGTTGGTGGACTGCTCGGGCCAACTGCGAGGGGGTGATGGTGGCAAAGTCGCAGCCCTTTGGAAAATACTGCCGTATCAATCTGTCGGTGTTCTCATGAGTACTGTGCTCCCAGAAGGAAAATGGGTGGGCGAAGTAGAAATCCGCTCCCAGAGAGCGCGCCTCGTCCGAGGTGGATTTGGGCTTGATTGTTGTGGTGTCGGTACACAAGGCAAACTCGTTGGGCAGAGACTCCTTGACCGTAATCAGCTTGTCCAGATGAATGCCTCAGGTGTAGCAGGTGATGCCAAAACCGCCGACGCTGAGCACCCGCTTCATGCGATACTCGCCCAACTCGTGGCCTGCGGGCGGAGCGTGGCAATGGTCGATCATTGGACAACTTCGATAGCAGGGATGCTATACGGGTCACTGAATTAGCGCCCGCTACGCCCGCCGTGCAAGCGCAGCAATACCGCTGTTTCGTCCGCCGCAAAGTCCAACGGCGTATCGCCATCCTCATCCCTTGCATTCACATCCGCGCCCTTATCTAACAGGAGTTCCGCCACATTGTGGGTGTCGTGCCTCGCCGCTATGTGTAATGGCGTCTGGTCATCTTCGTTCCTTGCATTTACATCCGCGCCCTTTTTAAGCAGCAGGTCGGCGGTCTTGCGGGCGTTGTTCTCTGCCGCAGTATGTAGCGGCGTCCACCCATCATTGTCCTCCGCATTCACCACAGCGTCGTGTGTAATCAGCAGGTCGGCGGTCTCGTGGGCGTTTTCCGATGCCGCATAATGTAGTGGTGTCCACCCATCATTGTCCTTCGCATTCACATCTGCTTTTTTTTTAATCAGCAGGTCGGCGGTCTCGCGGGCGTTGTTCCCTGCCGCAATATGTAGCGGCGTCTGCTCCTTATCGGTCTTCGCATTCACTACCGCGCCGTTTGTAATCAGCAGGTCGGCGATCTCGTGGGTGTTTTCCGATGCCGCATAATGTAGTGGTGTCCACCCATCATTGCTCTTCGCATTCACATCTACTTTTTCATCTGCTTTTTTTTTAATCAGCAGGTCGGCGGTCTCGCGGGCGTTGCTCCCTGCTGCAATATGTAGCGGCGTCCACCCACCATTGTCCTTCGCATTCACATCCGCGTGGTTTTCAATCAGCAGGTCGGCGGCATCGTCGGCGTCTTTTATTGCTGTATAATGTAGCGGCGTCCACCCATCATCGTCCTCCGCCTTCACATCCGCATGGTATTCAATCAGCAGGTCGGCGGTATCGCGGGCGTTTTCCCGTGCCGCATAATGTAGCGGTATTCCCCCATACCTACGTCGGCCTTCATAATCTTTCCCGAATTTGCGCAGTATTGCCTTCAATTTATCCGTAAAGAGCTCGCCATCAGATTTTAATCTGACATCTACTTTCGCCCCGGATTCCAACAGGCGTTTCGCCACAGAGGTGAGGTCCAAAGCGGCGGCGTAGTGCAAGTCAGTCCAGTCGTTGGCATCCTTTGCCTTCGGCGAAGGCGGGCGCCCGACCTCTGCCGTAAAGTAGAGCAAGGCGGCGGTTTCATCGGCGCTGTATTTTCGCGCTACATCTAACGGCGTCATCCCATCATCGGTCTTCGCATTCACCTCCGCACCTTTTTCAAGCAGCAGGGCGGCGATCTCGTGAGCATTTTCCCTTGCAGCAAAATGTAGCGGCGTCATCTCATCATCGTCATCATCGGTTTCCGCATTCACCTCCGCGCCTTTTCCAAGCAACAGGACGGTGGTCTCGCGAGCATTTTCTTTTGCAGCAAAATGTAGCGGCGTCCACTCCTTATCATCGGTCTTCGCATTCACCTCCGCGCCATTTTCAAGCAGCAGGGCGGCGGTCTCGTGAGCATTTTCCCTTGCAGCAAAATGTAGCGGCGTCATCTCGTCATCGTCATCATCGGTTTCCGCATTCACCTCCGCGCCTTTTCCAAGCAACAGGACGGTGGTCTCGCGAGCATTTTCTTTTGCAGCAAAATGTAGCGGCGTCCACTCCTTATCGAAGGTCTCCGCATTTACCTTCGCGCCATTGTCAAGAAGCAGGGCAGCGGTCTCGTGGGCATTTTCCTTTGCCGCAATATGTAGCGGCGTTTGCCCATCCCTCTTCCAGTCATCATAATCTTTCCCGAATTGGCGCAGTGTTTTCTTCAATTTCTCCGTAAAGGGCTCGCCATCAAGTTTTAATTTGGCATTTACTTTTTTGGCATTTACTTTAACGTCGGATTCCAACAGGTGTTTCGCCAGAGATGTGAAGTTCAAAGCAGCGGCATAGTGCAATTCAGTCCAGCCGTTGGTATCCTCTTCTTCCGACGAAGGCGGGCGCTCGACCTTTTCTGTAAATTGGGCGATTTGATCGTTGAGGCGGTCGGCTTGTGCGGTTTGTATGCCACCAGGTAACAGCGCTGGCGCAACCAACGCCGCCATCAGCAAAGCCGCCATCCAATATTTTGTGCGCATACGTTTTTCCGGTGCGTTGAACAAAACAGCAAGTGAAAAATGGGCGAGGCTTACGTCCCGCTTGAAATAGTATATACCACTGTAGTACATGTCAATATAGTGGCCGCATAGCACCCCTGTTGGCGCACAGTGCCCATCGTTTCCGCATTTATACACCAGGTTTACCGGAAATCCACCACCTCCAGCGTACATTCCCCCCCGACATTCAGCTACAATCGCCCCGGCATTTCCCACTACAACCAACCCCGCAATCGAATCAACAATGATAGACCTCTACTACTGGAACACCCCGAACGGCCATAAGATAACGCTGCTGCTCGAGGAACTCGGCCTGCCCTATACCGTCAAGACGGTGGACATTGGCAAAGGCGAGCAATTCGCGCCTGAGTTTTTGAAAATCGCGCCCAACAACCGCATTCCGGCAATCATCGACCACGCGCCGGCCGACCACGGTGAGCCGGTTTCGGTGTTTGAATCGGGCGCCATCCTGCTCTATCTGGCCGACAAGACCGGCCGTTTTATCCCGACCGGCCTGCGCGAGCGCAACCGGGTGCTGGAGTGGCTGTTCTGGCAGATGGGCGGCTTCGGGCCGATGCTCGGTCAGAACCATCACTTTGTGACCTACGCGGAAGAAAAAATCCCCTATGCGATTGACCGCTACGTCAACGAAACCTCGCGCCTGTACGGCGTGCTGGACAAGCAGCTACAGCACTACGAGTATCTGTGCGGCGACTATTCGATTGCCGATATGGCGTGCTATCCCTGGTGCGTGCCGCACCAGCGTCAGCAGCAGGATCTGGCGCACTTCCCGCAGGTCAAACGCTGGTTCGACACCATCCGTGCGCGGCCGGCGACGCAGCGCGCCTATCAACTCCCCGAACAGTTGAATCTGACCTCCGGCATCACCCCGCAGGCGGCAAAAATCCTGTTCGGCCAGGACAGCTCGGTGGTGCAGCGATAGCCGTCGGCAACGGCTGCCGGTCGGCTCAAACCAAATCGAGCAGTTCCCGCTGCGAGGTGATCGGAGCGGAGCAGGATAACCCCCGGCACAGATACGCCACCGGCTGTTTGTCGGCGGCTTTTATCGCCAGTGCCGTGGGCAGATCCGATGCCGCTGTCGGGATCGCGTAGCAATCCACGGCCGGTCGATACGCCTGATCGAGGGCGCGCTGCCAGTCCTGCAAATCCGCTGCCGGGCCGCGCAGAATAAGCGTTTTGTGGTGGTCGTCGGCGTCCAGCAAGGCCAGCGTCAGGCTGCCGTAGACCGACGGCTGGCGTTCGATCAGCGGCGCAAACAGGCGCAAGGTGCGCTCGGCGGCGGTCAGATAGCGGGGCTCGCCCAGCAGGTAGCCGAGCTTGAGCAGGGTCGATGCGGCGACCCCGTTGCCCGACGGAATGGCGTCATCCGGGCCGCTTTTCGGACGATACAACAATGGCTCATGGTCGTGTGCGGTGAAAAAGAAACCGCCATCTTCCGCCTCAAACTGCGCCAGCAGCGCGTCGCAGAGCAATCGGGCCAGTTGCAGATCCCGGCTGCGCCACTGCGCCCGGCACAGCTCCAGCAGCCCGTCGGCCAGCATTGCATAATCGTCCAGGTAGCCGTTGAGCTGCGCCCGACCGTGCCGACAGGTGGCAAACAACCGTTCCTGCTGCCACAGCGCGTCGGCGACAAAATCCGCCGCCAGTTGCGCCGAGCGGATAAAATCCGGGCGCGCAAACACCCGCCCGCAGCGCGCCATCGCCTTGATCATCAAGCCGTTCCAGCTGCTCAGGATTTTGTCGTCGAGCGCCGGCCTGACCCGTCGGGCACGCGCCACCAGCAGCTTCCGCCGCGCGCTGTCGAGCGGTTCCGACGCCGCCGGGCCGGCATTATCCGGCGCGATATTCAGGTGCCAGTTGCCGTCAAAATTGGGCGCGCCGGCGAGCCCGTAGCGGGTTTCGAGCGCCAGGTATTCGTCGGCGGTCAGCAGCGCCCGCAGCTCGGCTTCACTCCAGACATAATATTTGCCCTCAACCCCTTCGGAGTCGGCATCCAGCGTCGAGGCATAGCCGCCATCGGGCTGCTGCATGTCGCTGAGCACCCACTCGGCGGCCTGTTCGGCGATCTGTTTGCAGCGCGGTTCACCGCTGGCCAGCCAGGCATCGCAGTAGCGCGTCATCAGCTGCGCGTTGTCGTAGAGCATCTTCTCAAAATGCGGGATGCGCCAGTGCGCATCGACCGAGTAGCGGTAGAAGCCGCCGCCGAGCTGGTCGAACAGCCCGCCCGCGGCCATACGGTGCAACGTGAGATCGACCATCGCCCGGCTGTCTGCCGAGCCGCCGCCGGCGTGCCGTTGCAACAGCTCCAGCTGAGTCGGATGCGGAAACTTCGGCGCCGCGCCAAAGCCGCCGTTGACCGCATCGAACTGGGCGCCCAGAGCCGCTGCGGCGGTTTCCAGGCACGCCGCCGCGGCCGGCAAAGCCGCGGTGCCGGCGACCGGATTGAGCTGATTCAGCGCCTGTTGGAAGCTCTGCCAATGGCTCTGCATGTGGTCATGGTGGTGCCGGTAATGCGCGGCGATATCCGACAGCAGCGCGCCAAAGCCCGGCATGCCGTGGCGCGGTTCAGGCGGGAAATAGGTGCCGGAAAAGAACGGCGCATGGCCGACCGGGGTCAGCGCAACCGTCAATGGCCAGCCGCCGGGCCGCTGGGTCAGCAGTTGGTGGGCGGTTTGGTAAATCCGATCCAGGTCCGGGCGCTCTTCGCGGTCAACCTTGATGCAGACAAACAGCGCATTCATTTTGTCGGCAATCGCCTGGTCGGTAAAACATTCGCGCTCCATCACATGGCACCAGTGGCAGGCGGAATACCCGATCGACAGCAAAATCGGCTTGTCCTGCTGCACCGCCAGCGCCAGCGCCGACGCACCCCAGGCGTGCCAGTCAACCGGGTTGTCGGCGTGTTGCAGCAGATACGGGCTGGTCTGGTCAATCAGTTGGTTGGGCATGACAATCGAACCGCATTAAAAGCCGCACCGGGCACCCGCATGGGGCGGTTGCAGTGCAGACGCGGACAGATGCCGACCACACAATCGATGCAAAGCGTTATAATAAAAAAATAAATTATGATTATACACCCCAATTTTGATCCGGTCGCCGTGGTTCTCGGCCCGCTGCAAATCCATTGGTATGGGCTGATGTATTTGTTTGGTTTTGTCGCCGGGGTGCTGCTTGGCCGGGCGCGTGCCGCGCGACCGGGGTCGGGCTGGCAGCCGGCAGAGATCAGCGATCTGTTGTTTTTCATCACCATCGGCGTGATTGTCGGCGGCCGATTGGGCTACGTGGTGTTTTATGGACTTGATTTCTACCTTCAGCAGCCGTTGCAGGTGTTCGCCATTTGGGACGGCGGCATGTCCTTTCACGGCGGGTTGCTCGGCGTTGCCGTCGCCATTTGGCGGTACGCCGGCAAAACCGGCCGCCGGATTCTTCCGACCGCCGATTTTCTGGCGCCGCTGGTGCCGCCGGGGCTGTTTTTTGGTCGTATTGGCAATTTCATCAACCAGGAACTGGTTGGCCGCCCGACCGACGTGCCGTGGGGGGTGCTGTTTCACAGTGTCCCCGATCACGCCCGCCACCCGTCGCAGCTGTACCAGATGGCGCTGGAAGGCGGGCTGCTGTTTGCGCTTGTCTGGCTGTATTCGTCCCGGCCACGGCCGGCCGGCCGGGTCACCGGTCTGTTTCTCATCGGTTACGGGGGTTTCCGGTTCCTGGTCGAATTTTTTCGCCAGCCGGATGTTCATCTGGGCGCGGTTGTGTTTGACTGGATGAGCATGGGGCAGGTGTTGTGCATTCCGATGATAGTCGTCGGGTTGCTGCTGCTGTTGCGCCCGGGCGGGCCGTTATCACCGCGCCGCGCGCAATTGAGTTGATCTGCGTTATGCTGACACACAGCGCAAATTGAAAAATAATTCACTCCTGCGGGAGGGTCAAGTGAAGAAGAAGAATATGAGCAATTGGGTTTTGATCGGGCTGGCGCTGTGGCTGGTGCCGCCGGTGTCGGCGGATACCGGCAGAATTAAAAAATGTCAGGATGCGCAGGGCCATTGGCACTATGGCGATTTCGCGTCGCAGCACTGCCGCAACTCGGTGGTTTCCGAAATGGACGAAAACGGCCTTAAACGCGGCGAACAAGCACCGCCGCGCAGCCAGGAAGAGCTGCACCTGCAGTCGGAAGCCGAACAGCAGGCACTCCAGGCGGCCGAGCAGCGCAGGCAGGATCAGACGATTATCAACACCTATGTGTCGCGCGCCACGATCCAATTGACCCGGGATCGTAATTTGACCGACATTGACCTCAATCTGCAAATACTGGACAAATCTCGAACCAGTGTACTGCAGGATATTGCGGTGCTGAAAACCCGGCAGCAATCCGACAATGTGAAACAGCTTATCGCTGAGCGCGAACAGGCAATCATCCAATATCAACAGTTGATCGAGGGAAATATGGCCACCCGCGCCGAACTGCTACGCAAATGGGCGCACGTATTGCAGCAGTTCGAAGCGGCGCAGGCACGCCTGGAGAAGTCAGATAAACCGTAGCCCGACTGCCTGAAGCCCGCCCCCGCCGGCGGTCTGGGTGGCTGGGGGCCGGGCGCCGAGGATCTGGAATAAACAGGTTTTATACCCAGACTGATAATACTGATTGGTTTTTTTATGCTGCCGTGGGTACATTACCCCCCGGCAACCCACTTATCACCCGGAGAATCCGATGCCCACTTATGTTCGTACCGACAAATGCGATGGCTGCAAAGGCCAGGACAAAACCGCTTGCATGTATATCTGCCCGCATGATCTGATGAAACTCGACCACGACGGCTCCGAAACCGGCCATGTGATGAAGGCCTACAATCAAGAGCCGGAGCAATGCTGGGAATGCTACTCCTGCGTCAAGATTTGCCCGCAGCAGGCGATCGAGTGCCGGCATTATGCCGACGTCGTGCCGCTTGGCGCCCAGGTGCAGCCATTGCGCGGCACCGACTCGATCATGTGGACCATCCGGTTTCGCAACGGCAAGATAAAACGCTTCAAATTCCCCATACGCACCACCCCCGAAGGCTCCGCCGACCCGTTTGGCGGCAAGCCGGACGCCGACCCGGCCGATTTGACCAACCACCATAAACTGTTCACCGCCGACACGCACGACTGCGATATGAGTCAGTTTATCACCGCCTGAACAATGCCGGCGCGATGGCCGTCGCGTCTGAACCGACCACACACCCTACACCCGGAGATCGCGCTATGTCTGAGGACACAACCACATTTGCCAACCCGCAGGTAGTCGAAGAAGAAGTCGATATTCTGCTGATCGGCGGCGGCATGGCTTGTTGTGGGGCCGCGTTTGAAATCATGAAGTGGGCCGAGGGCACCGGCCTGAATATCAAGCTGGTCGACAAGGCGGCGCTGGATCGCTCGGGCGCGGTGGCGCAGGGGTTGTCGGCGATCAATACCTACATGGGGGACAACGACCCGGCCGATTACGTACGCTATGTGCGCGGCGATTTGATGGGGATTACGCGCGAGGATCTGGTCTATGATGTCGGCCGCCACGTCGATGATGCGGTGCACAATTTCGAAGACTGGGGCTTGCCGATCTGGAAGCAGAAGGGCGACGAAGGCCGCAAGCTGCGCGATGGCGGCAAGCCGGTGCGTTCCGGTCGCTGGCAGATTATGATCAACGGTGAATCGTATAAATGGATTGTCGCCGAGGCCGCCAAACGCGCTCTGGGGGTGGAAAATATCCGTGAGCGGATCTTCATCGTACGCCTGCTGACCGATAAAAACGACCCCGGCCGGGTTGCCGGTGCGGCCGGTTTTTCGGTGCGGGAAAACAAAATCTATATCTACAAATTCAAAGCCTGCCTGCTGGCGGCCGGCGGCGCCGTTAACGTGTTTCGCCCACGCTCGGTGGGCGAGGGCACCGGTCGGGCCTGGTACCCGGTCTGGAATGCCGGTTCGACCTATGCCATGGCGGCCGAATGCGGCGCCGAAATGACGCTGATGGAAAACCGCTTTGTGCCGGCGCGCTTCAAGGATGGCTACGGCCCGGTCGGGGCGTGGTTCCTGCTGTTCAAGGCGCAGGCAATGAACAGCGACGGCGAGGACTATCAGAAAAAGAACTACGCCAAACTGGCCGACCACGGCTATGACCGATACGCCGTCGGCATGCAGATGGGCACGTGTCTGCGCAACCATCTGATGCTGATAGAAATGCGCGAAGGGCGCGGCCCGATCTTCATGGACACGCCGTCGGCAATGGCCCGGCTGGCCGGCTCGATGACGCCGAAAGAAATCAAGCACCTCGAGGCCGAAGCGTGGGAAGACTTTCTCGACATGACAATCGGGCAATGCGGCGTCTGGGCCGGCGAAAACATCGAGCCGGACAAGGAAATGTCCGAATTGATGCCGACCGAACCGTATTTGCTCGGCTCACACGCCGGCTGTGCCGGTCTGTGGTGCTCCGGGCCGGAAGATTTGCCCGGCACCCCGGCGCATTATCATTGGGGCTATAACCGCATGACCACGGTCAACGGTCTGTTCTCCGCCGGCGACGGCGTGGGGGCATCGGGGCACAAATTCTCCTCCGGCTCATTCACCGAAGGGCGCATTGCCGCCAAAAGCATGGTGCAGTATTGCCTCGACAACCGCGACATTGCCCCCGAGCTGTCGCGCACCACGGAGCAGCTGGTGGAAGAGATTTATCGCCCGGTGCGCACGTTCCTCGAACACAAGGACTACACCACGGCGATCGACATCAACCCGCACTACATTACGCCGAAGATGCTGCAATTCCGGCTGCAAAAAATCATGGATGAATACGTTGCCGGCACCTCGACCTTTTATCAGACCAATGCGGCGATGCTGAAGCTGGCCGAGCGCAAAATGAAGATGCTGAAAGAAGACTCGCTGAAAATGCGGGCAAAAGATCTGCACGAGCTATTGCGCGCGTGGGAAAACTACCATCGCATCATTGCGGCGGAAGCCCACATGAAACATATCCAGTTCCGCGAGGAATCGCGTTATCCGGGCTACTACTATCGCTCCGATTTCATTCAACTGGACGATGACAACTGGAAATGCTTTGTCAATTCGCGCTACGACCGGGAGACCGGTGAATGGGAGGTCAAGAAGGTCAAATGGCAGCCGCTGATAGCAAAAGGCGAAAAAGAGCCCGACGGCATCGCCCATGCCGGGCCTGACCTGCCGCTCAACCCCGACGCCGCCCCGTCAGCCGGGCCGGAAGCGGAGCTGGCGCAAACTGCCGCCTGAGCACGCCCCTCGGGCTGCTGTCCGGGGGGATGCCGACAGCACGTGTCGCCCGGTGAGCGGGGCGGTGCCGGTTTTCGCCTCCGATATGCGGTGACCGCTGCCGCTCGCCCGCCGTCCAACCGGCCTCGTCCTGCACAACCCAATCGGTAAAATCTCCTGCTTGTTCGGCTTTCTTCGGCTCGCCTGATAGTATAATAGGCGCGCTCGAATCGGCATCACTGCTGTCGGCCGACCCGGTCGGCGGCCAGGGGTACACTCTCTCAGCACCATCGATGGCGCCGGTCGATAGATCGACAGGCGCCCCGTCGGCTGTCTGCGTCAAGGGCAGGATAAAACCATCTATTCGCTAAATGCGGCTTAAAAAACTTCAGATCGCCGGCTTCAAATCGTTTGTCGATCGGACCGACATCACGCTGCCGGCGCAGCTGGTCAGCATCGTTGGCCCGAACGGCTGCGGCAAGTCCAATATCATCGATGCGGTGCGCTGGGTGATGGGCGAATCCTCCGCCAAAACGCTGCGCGGCGAGAATATGGAAGATGTCATTTTTAACGGCTCAGCGTCGCGCCAGCCGGTCGGCCAGGCCTCGGTTGAATTGATATTTGACAACAGCGAGGGGCGTGCCGGCGGCAACTATGCCCGGTTTGCCGAAATCTCGGTACAGCGCACATTGACGCGCGACGGACAATCCACCTACCTGCTCAACCGGATCAAATCCCGCCGCCGGGATGTGCTCGACCTGTTTCGCGGCACCGGCCTCGGGGCGCGCGCTTACTCGATCATCGAACAGGGCATGGTCAGCCGGCTGATTGAAGCCCGCCCGGAAGACCTGCGCCTGTTTGTCGAAGAGGCGGCCGACATCTCGCGCTACAAAGACCGGCGGCGGGAAACCGAAACCCGCATTCGGCAGACCCGCGAAAACCTCGAGCGGGTGGCGGACATCCTCAGCGAGCTGGAGCGGCAACTGCGCCGTCTGAAGCAGCAATCCGGCGAAGCGCGTCGCTACAAGCGGCTCAAGGTCGAGCACAGATCGATCGACGGTCGGCTGCAACTGCTCAGGCTCGATCAGCACGAGCGGCAGCTGGCCGAGCAAAGCCGGCTGGCCGCCGACTGTGAAAATGCGTTTCAATCGGCCATGGCGGCGCAGCGGCACAGCGAAGCCGAGCTGGAAAAGCAGCGCCAATCGCAGGCGCAGGCACAGCAGGAGTCGAGCCGGGTGCAGCAGGAGTTGTACCGCATCAGCGGTGAAATCAGCCGCACCGAGCAGCGCATCGAACACGTTGCCGAAACCCGTCAACAGCAAACCCGGCAGCTCGACCAGCTCAAGCTCAGCCTCGATGAATGGCAACAGCAGCGGCATGCCGATCACCGGAAACGACAGCAATTGCAGCACCAGCAGTCTGAATTGCAGCCGCAGCTCGACGCCCTGGTCGAGCAGCGCACGGCTATCGAGCGGCAACTGACCGCGGCCGAATCCAACCTGCATCAGCGGCAGACAGAGTGGGAGGCGTTCAACCAGCAGGCGCAGCAGTCGGCACAGCAGAAAGAAGTGCAAAAAACCCGCCTCGAACAAGTGCGCCTGCATCTGCACCGGGCGCAGGTGCGCAAACAAAAAATCCAGTCGGAGCAGCAGACGGCGCAGGCCAGCCTGGCGCAGAGCAACCTCGACGCGCTGCGCGCCGAAGTCACCGGGCACGACCGCCGCTGCGCTGATCAGGCGAGCGCGGTCAGCCGGAGTGAACAGCAACTCGATCAGCTGCGCCAGCAGCAACAACGCCAGCAGCAGGAAATTGCCGCCTGCGCTGCCGCCCTTCAGGAGGCCAACTCGCGGCTGCAATCACTCGAACAAATCCAGACCGCGGCGCTGGGCGAAGACAACCCGGAGCGCCGCCGCTGGCTGCACGATAATGGCCTGGCCGATCTGCCGCAGCTAACGCCGCGCATCCAGGTGGCGGATGGCTGGCAGTCCGCGGCCGACCGCGTCCTGGCGGTGTTTTTTAACGCCCTCTGTCTGCCGCCCGGCACGCCGCAACTGCCGCCGCTGCCGGCCGAGTTCGGGTTGACGCTGATTAGCCCGGGACGGTGGGTGCATCAGCCCGGTGACCCGCGCCTGCGGTTGAGCGACAAGGTCAAAGCGGACGGCCTGGAGCTGGGCGCGGTACTGGCGGACGTGTTTATCGCGGAATCGGTACCGCAGGCGCTGGCGATGCAGCCCGGGCTGTGCGACCGCCAATGCGTGGTCACCCGGGATGGCACGCTGGTGGGCGCCAACTGGATCAGTTTTGCCGGGCGCAGCCGGTCGCAGACCGGTGTATTGGTGCGGGCGACGGAAATAAAAAAACTGCGACAGCAGGCGGAAGAGCGGCAAAAAAACGCCGCGCAGCTGGCGCAGCAGGCCGAGCAAATCGAAGCCGACCAGCGGCGGCAGGAAGACGACTACCGGCAACAACGAGCCCGACTGGAGCAGTTGCAGGTCGAGAAGACCGAGTTGCATAGCCGGCTTGGCCGGCAGGAAGCCCGCAGCAGCGAGCTACAGCAGCGGTTGTCGGAATTGGCGGCTGAGCTGGGGCCGCTGAGCGAGCAGATCGATGCCGATTCGACCGATATCGCCCAGACGCAGCGGCAGCTTGAATCCGCCGCCGAACAAGGCGACAGCCTGCAGGCCGAGCGCTTGAAGCTGGCCGAACAGCGTCAGCAGGCCGAGCAGAATCTGCGGCAAATACGTGCCCAGCAGCATCAGGTTCAGGCCGTCTGGCACGAGCTGTCATTGCAGCAGCAGCGCCTTGAATCGGCTCGGGAATCCCTGACTGACAGCCTGCAGCGCGTGCAGCAGCACATCAGCGGCGCCGAGCAGCAGAGCGAAGCAACCCGGCGCATACTGGCCGCATCGACCGACCCGCCGGTCGCATTTCAGGAGAGCCTGGCCGCCGCACTGGCACAACGGCAGGAAATCGAAACCCGGTTGTCGGCCAGCCGGGATGCGATCGCCGAGGTGGAGAACCGGATTGCCGACCTGACCCGGCAGCACAGCGAATATCGCAACCAGGTTGACCAGGCGCGGAGCGCAATGGAGCAGCGGCGCCTGAGTCAGCAGGAAACCCAGCTGCGGCACAGCACCCTGCTGGAACAATTCGACCGGCAGCAGCACGATCGGGAGCAATTGCGGGCCGAGCTGCCGCCCGACGCCAGCATCGAACAATGCGCGCATGAAGTGCAGCGGCTCGACGACAAAATCGGCCGTATCGGCTCGGTCAATCTGGTTGCCATAGAAGAGTTTGAAGAGCAAAGCGAGCGCAAGCACTATCTCGAACGGCAGTCCGCCGACCTGAACGAGGCACTGGCTACGCTGCAAAGTGTCATGAGCAAAATCGACCAGCAGACCCGCGCGCGCTTCAAACAGACCTTTAATCAGATCAACGACGGCTTTCAGCAGTTTTTCCCGCAGCTGTTCGGCGGCGGCAAGGCCGAGCTGCAACTGATCGGCGGCGATCTGCTGAACGCCGGTGTCGGGGTGATGGCCCGTCCGCCGGGCAAACGCAACAGCACGATTCAATTGCTCTCCGGGGGCGAAAAAGCCCTGACGGCGGTGGCGCTGCTGTTTGCCCTGTTCCGTTTGCATCCGGCGCCGTTCTGCCTGCTGGACGAAGTCGATGCGCCGCTGGACGATGCCAACGTGGAACGCTACTGCCAGACCCTGCGCCGACTGACCGACATCAGCCAGATAATCGTTGTGACCCACAACAAGATCACGATGACGGCTGCAGATGTTTTGATTGGTGTTACAATGGCCGAATCCGGCGTTTCCAGGCTGGTGTCGGTTGACCTCGACCGGGCGCTGCAACTGGCGGCGCAATAATGCGGCGGCGCGATTGGCGAACAGTCGCGTGCCGCCGGGTTGGCGGCGACAGGCAGCCGGGTCGATAACCGCGTCCATGTGCATAGCCGCGGCGAATGCACAGTACGCATGACGCATAGCTCAGGCGAATCGAAACGGTGAATTTACAACTGATCATCCTGTTGATCGGGTTGCTGCTGGTGGTGGCCATCTATCTGTTCTCGCGCTGGCAGCAGCAGCGCAGCCTGGTGCGTCAATTGCCCAGTACGCCGGTAGAAAAATCCGATTTCGACGACTACGATGAAGCGGACAAAATGGCCCCCATGCTCGAGTCGATGACCGTCCCGCAAGTCGATCAGATGGCGGATGATGCCGATTATCCGCTGCCACCGGAGCAGGCTGAACGCCAGCCAGCGGACGCGGCGGACGCAGACTACGAACCGCCGCCGGCCTCGGTCGCCATGCCTGCCGGGGCCGATGAGGCCGACTACGCCACCCCCCCCGAGGTCGCCGCAGATGCCGTTCCCGATGCCATTTTCGATGCTGTTCCCGATGCCATTTCCGATGCCACTTCCGATGATATCCCCGAGCTTGCCCTTGAGGATGTGGTGGAGCAGAACTGGCAGCCCCCCCGCGCGACCGTTGCACCTGCGCTGACAGAACGCTCAACCCCGACCGCCGCCGCGCCGCCCCCACCGACCGAATCCGCCACCGCAACGCCAGCGCCGCCCCTCAAAGCGAATCCGCCCGCGCGCGCGCCGAACCGACCCGAGCGGGACAAGGTGGCAGCGAAAACAACCCGGGCCACCAATGCCGCCGCCGCGTCGCCCCCGCCGACCAACCCCGCCGCCGCCGCGCCCACCCGTGCGGCGTTTGCTGTCGGTGAGGTCGCCGGCTTTGACAAGCTCAGCCAGCTCGATTACTGGGTCAAGCTGCCCGGAGAGCGCGATGTCAGTCGGGATTCGGTGCTCGCAGTCTATCGTCAGGGCGTTGCCGGGCTGAGCAAACACCACACTATCTATGGCTTGCGTATGCCGGGCAAAACCTGGTGTGATCTGGAAACCGAATCCGAAGATGCGCGCTTTATCGATCTGGTGATCACCATTCAGCTGGCCGACCGGCATGGCCCGGTCAGTGCCGCCGAGATGACGCAATTTACCGATCTGGTGGCCCGACTGTCGGCCTCCACCGGCCGCGGGTTTGCCTTTATGGCGCCGGTGGCCTCGGCGATGCAGCAGGCGGCCCGGCTGGCCGAGTTCATGCGCCATTACGACTCGGTATCCGTGATCAACGTCAAGCCGCTGGAAATGGATTATTTCCCCGGCGCCCTGATCGACCAATGCGCCTGTCAACTGGGGCTGGAGCGCGAAGACAAGCATTACGCCCGTTTCAAGCGGGTCGGCAAGTCGCAGGTCTGCTTATACAGCCTGGCAAACATGAGCGACAGCGGCCACTTCGATTTTCACAATCTGGAGCTCGAATACGCCCGCGGCGTCACCTTTTATACCCACCCGGCAGTCAGCCGATCGCCGGGCGCGGTGTTCTCGGAAATGGTGCATACGGCCCAGGCATTTTCCGCCCGGGTTCAGGGTCAGCCGATCGCATCGGGCGGCGACAGCCCGATAACCCAGCTCGAGATCGAACACACCCGCGCCAAAATCGAACACGTGGCGGCGGAAATGAGCCGGCTTGGGATAGCGCCGGGGAGTGAACCGGCCGTGCGCCTGTTTTGACCGCCGCTGCCGCGCACCCACAGCCCGCCCGCCGGCGCCCCGCATTAACCGCTATCTGAACCCCCCTCGTCATCGTCAATGCCGCGCTCCCCTCAGCAGCAAATCACCCGCCTGCGCGGACAGCTCGAAGACCACAATTACCGCTACTATGTGCTCGACGATCCGGACATTCCGGACAGCGAGTACGATCGGTTGATGCGCAGTCTCGAGGCACTGGAAGCGCAGCATCCGCAATTTTCCGACTCCGGCTCACCGACGCAGAAAGTCGGCGGACAGGTCGACCGGCCTTTTTCCGCGGTGCCGCATAAGCCCCCGATGCGCTCGCTCGCCAACGCCTTCGACGACGCCGAGCTGCATCATTTCGACCGCCGGGTGTGCACCGCGCTGGAAACCGGGCAGGTCGATTACGTGGCCGAGCCGAAACTCGACGGGCTGGCGGTCAGCCTGCGGTTTGAGCACGGCTGGCTGGTGCAGGCCGCCACCCGCGGCGACGGCCGGCAAGGGGAGAATATCACCCACAACATGCGCCCGGTGATGCGCCGGATATTGCGCGGCGGCACCCGGCTGGCCGCGCGCCGGGCGCCCGAAGTGCTGGAAGTCAGGGGCGAGGTATTTATGTCCAAAGCCGATTTCGAGCGCATCAACCGGCAACAGCAACAGGCGGGCGAAAAGCAGTTTGTCAATCCGCGCAACGCCGCCGCCGGCAGCCTGCGCCAGCTGGACCCGGCGACCACGGCAAAACGACCACTCAGCCTGATCTGCTACGCCCTCGGTGAGGTCCGTGGTGCAGCCGCCCCGAGCTGCCATCTCGACGCCCTCGATTGGCTGTCGCAGCTGGGGCTGCCGGTGTCCGACCGCATGCAGCGGGTGCGCGGTGTTGCCGGCTGTCTGGACTACTACCGGGCGCTGCTCGCCGCGCGCGCGCGACTGCCGTATGACGTCGATGGCGTGGTCTACAAAGTCGATCGCTTCGACTGGCAGCAGATGCTCGGTTTCACCGCCAAAGCCCCGCGCTGGGCGCTGGCGCACAAGTTTCCCGCGCAGCAGGAAGTGACCCGGGTCGAGCAGATCGAGCTCCAGGTCGGGCGCACCGGCGCGGTCACCCCGATCGCCCGGCTACAGCCGGTATTTGTCGGCGGCGTGACCGTCTCCAGCGCGAGCCTGCACAACCGCGATGAAGTCAAGCGGCTGGACCTGCGGGTCGGCGACACCGTCGTGGTCAGAAGAGCCGGTGACGTCATTCCCGAAGTGGTCTCGGTGGTCGGCGCCGCGCGCCCGCCGGATGCCGCTCCGTTTGAATTCCCGCAGCATTGCCCGGTGTGCCGGTCGGATATCGTATACCAGCCGGACGGGGTCATTGCCCGTTGCAGCGGCGGGCTGTTTTGCCCGGCACAACGCAAACAGCAGATCAAGCATTTCGCCGCCCGCAAAGCCATGGACATTCAGGGCCTGGGCGACAAGCTGATCGCGCAACTGCTCGCGGCCGAGCTGATCAACGATGCCGCCGATCTGTATGCATTGACGCTCGAGCCGCTGTGCCGGCTCGAGCGGCTGGCAGAAAAATCGGCCGCCAACCTGCTGACGGCGCTCACCGACAGCAAGCGCACCACGTTCGCGCGCTTCCTGTTTGCCCTCGGCATCCCGCTGGTTGGCGAAACCACCGCCGAGACGCTGGCCATCCACCTCCGCGATCTCGAGCGGCTGCGGGCAGCACCGCAGGCCGAGCTGGAACTGCTGCCGGATATCGGCCCGCTGGTCGCCCACAGCATCATCGTCTTCTTCCAGCAACCGCATAACTGCACGGTGGTGCAGCGCTTGCAGCAGGAGGGCATCCACTGGCCGCCGCCGCCCGCCGCGCCGCCATCGCAGGGCGCGCTGGCCGGCAAAACCGTGGTGCTGACCGGCACTTTATCGCAGCCGCGCACGGCAATAAAACAACAGTTGCAAGCCGCCGGCGCCAGGGTCGTCGCCAGCCTGTCGAAAAAAACCGATTACCTGATTGTCGGCGATCAGCCCGGCAGCAAAGCCGAGCGGGCCGCCACCCTCGGCGTTGCCAGACTGCCCGAAGCCGAATTGGAGGCTATATTGCAGGGCAAATTACAGGCCATATCATCCGCGCCGGATGACTGAAAGCCGGCTGCGCCTGAGGCCGGCACAGTCGGCGGTTTACCGGCCCGGTTTTGGCAATCGCGCGATACTCGGGTAGACTACGCCCACACCACCACCGCACTCGGAGGCCCGACATGCCAGCCACAACCGCCACCCCGGACTATGACTACAGCCCCTGCCTGCACGCATTGCGCGCCGTTTTCGGCGACCGGCTCATCACCGCCCACGCGGTGTGCGAGCAGTATGGCAAAGACGAATCGTTTCGCCCCAGCAGGCCGCCGCATGCGGTCATCAAGCCCGGCGACAAGCTGGAAGTGCAGCGCATTGTCGAGATCTGCACCCGCCACCGGACACCGATGATCGCCTACGGTGCCGGCACCTCACTGGAAGGCAACATTGCCGCCCTCAAAGGCGGCGTCTGCCTGGACACCGCGGCCATGAACCGCATCATCAACGTCAATCCGGCCGACTTCGATGCCACCGTGCAGCCGGGCGTCACCCGCCGGCAGCTCAACCGCCACCTCAAAGACACCGGCCTGTTCTTCCCGGTTGACCCCGGGGCCGACGCCACCATTGGCGGCATGGCCGCGACCCGTGCGTCCGGCACCAATGCGGTGCGCTACCACACGATGCGCGAAAACGTCATCAATATCGAAGCCGTACTGGCCGGCGGCGCGCTCATCCGCACCGCCAGACGGGCGCGCAAATCCGCCGCCGGCTATGACCTCACCCGGTTGCTGGTCGGCTCGGAAGGCACGCTCGGCATCTTCACCGAGCTCACCGTGCGGCTCTACCCGGTGCCGGAGGCGATCACCGCCGCCGTCTGCACCTTTGAACAGATCGAAGGCGCGGTCAACAGCGTAATCGAGATGATCCAGTACGGCATCCCGGTGGCCCGCCTCGAGCTGCTGGACGCGCTCACCCTCAAGGCCGTCAATCAATACTCCAAAACCGATTTCACCGAAGCGCCGACGCTGTTTCTGGAATTCCACGGCACTCAGGCCGGGGTCAAAGAGCAGGCCGGCCTGACCGCGGAAATTATCGCCCAGCACGGCGGCGGCGAATTTCAATGGAGCGGCAGCACCGAGCAGCGTGAGCGCATGTGGCGCGCCCGCCATGACGCCGCCTGGGCCAGCAAACAACTGCACCCCAACGGCCAGATCTGGGCTACCGACGTCTGCGTGCCGATCTCGCAGCTGGCCGACTGTCTGAACCAGACCCGACAGGACATCGACCACTACCGGCTGCTGGCGCCGATTGTCGGCCACGTCGGCGACGGCAATTTTCACCTCAACCTGCTGATCGATCACAGCGACGCCGAAGAAGTCGCCAAAGCCCGCACCCTGCACCGCCGCATGGTGCTGCGCGCGCTGGAGATGGGCGGCACGTGCAGCGGTGAGCACGGCATCGGCTACAGCAAAATCGACTACCTGGCCGCCGAACACGGCGCCGCCATCCAACCGATGCGCCTGATCAAACAGGCCCTCGACCCGGACAACCTGTTCAACCCCGGCAAACTGTTTGCCGACCCCGACCCCGACAGCGCGCCGCCCGCGGATGACAGCCAGGCGCCGACCCGATCCGCTGCGGCTGCCCCACCGATGCCGTCGGTGCCGGTCGCTGCCGCCGCCGTCGATGCGCACCCCGCCGATTGATTGCCACCGCCGCCGCCATCGGGCCATTGCCACGCGCCGGTCGGCGGCTGGCGCCCCGCTTCGATCGCCCGCAATGGTGTGAGTGGATTGCCCATGCCGTCAACAACGGCTGACCGCCGTCCGCTACCGCACCGCCTGGCCGGCCATCCCAACCTGCTCGCCGACTGCGACCACCGACCGCCGGTTGCGGGCGGCCCGGTCGCCGCAGTCTACCGGTTCGACCGTTTCCTCGAACCGGCCGCCGCCGACCAATTACACGCTGCACTGCTGACGCAGATCAACTGGCAGCAGCCGATAATCCGGCTGGGTGGTCGTCTGGTACACTCCCCCCGTCTGGCCGCCTGGCATGGCGACCCCGGCGCGGTCTACACCTGGTCGGGCCGGCGCCATCGGCCGCAACCGTGGCCGGCGCTGCTGCTGCCGCTGAAAACCCGGCTACAGCAATTCACCGGCGCCGCGTTCAACAGCGTCCTGCTGAACCGTTACCGCAGCGGTGCCGACAGCATGGGCTGGCACAGCGACGACGAACCCGAACTCGGTATGCAGCCCACCATCGCCTCCCTCAGCCTCGGCCACCCCCGCCGCTTCCTGCTCAAGCCGAAAAAGCCGGCCTGCCCGTGCCGCACCAAAAAGATCGAGCTGCAACCCGGCGCGCTGCTGCTCATGACCGGCCTGACGCAGCAATACTGGCAGCACGCGATACCCAAAACCCGCCGCCCCACAGCCGAAAGAATCAATCTGACCTTCCGCCTGATCCACCCCCCTTGTCAGGGGAAGTCAACAGGAGCGTGGGCATTCCTGCCCGCGAAGTAAATAAACACAGGCAGGAATGCCTGTGCTCCTTCTTATTTCGCTTTGGCCGCCGCGCGGCGCCCGGGTTTTTTGCGCGGCTGGCACAGCGGCTTCAAATAGCGCGCGGTGTAGGAATGCGGGTCTGTAATAATGTCTTCCGGCGTGCCGACCGCAATGACTTTTCCACCGCCGTCGCCGCCTTCCGGGCCGAGGTCGATAATCCAGTCGGCGGTTTTGATCACGTCAAGGTTATGCTCGATCACAATGATTGTATTGCCGTGGTCGCGCAGCCGGTGCAGCACCATCAGCAACTGCCCGATGTCGTGGAAGTGCAGGCCGGTGGTCGGCTCATCGAGCACATACAAGGTGCGGCCGGTATCGCGTTTGGATAGTTCGCGCGACAGCTTGATGCGCTGCGCCTCGCCGCCCGACAGCGTGGTCGCGCTTTGCCCGAGCGTCAGGTAGCCCAGCCCGACCTCCAGCAGGGTGTCCAGCTTGCGCTTGATCTGCGGGATCGCGGTAAAGAATTCGCCGGCCTCCTCGACCGTCATCTGCAATACCTGGCTGATGTTTTTGCCTTTGTAGCGGATGTCGAGGGTCTCGCGGTTATAGCGGCTGCCTGTGCACTGGTCGCAGGCGACATAGATGTCCGGCAGGAAGTGCATGGCGACGCAGATCAGGCCGTCGCCCTGGCACGCTTCGCAGCGCCCGCCCTTGACGTTGAACGAAAAACGCCCCGGTTTATAGCCCCTGGCACGGGCTTCCGCGGTGAGCGTGAACAGCTCGCGAATCGGGGTGAACAGGCCGGTATAGGTGGCCGGATTGGAGCGCGGCGTGCGGCCGATCGGGTTTTGATCAATCAGGATGATTTTATCCAGGTGGTGCAGGCCACGGATCGATTCATACGGCTGCGGAGGCGCGCAGGTCAGGTTCAATTGCTGCGCCACCGCGGGATACAACGTGCTGTTGACCAGCGTCGATTTGCCCGACCCGGAGACACCGGTGACGCAGGTCAGCAGGCCGACCGGAATATCGACGTTGATATGCTGCAAGTTATTGCCGCTGGCCCGGCACACGCTGAGGACGCGCTCGGGGTTGAACCGCGTACGGGTTGCCGGCAGCTCGATGCGCCGTTTGCCGCACAGATATTGCCCGGTCAGCGAGCGGCGGTTTTTTTCGATCACGCCGGGCGCGCCTCGGGCCACCACCTCGCCGCCGTGCTTGCCGGCGCCGGGGCCAATATCGACCACATAATCGGCGCTGCGTATCGCCTCCTCGTCGTGTTCGACCACAATCACGGTATTGCCCAGATCGCGCAAATCAAACAGCGTCTGCATCAGCCGGCTGTTGTCCCGCTGATGCAGGCCAATCGACGGCTCGTCCAATACATACATCACGCCCACCAGCCCGGAGCCGATCTGCGAGGCCAGCCGGATGCGCTGCGCCTCACCGCCGGAGAGGGTTTCGGCGGCGCGGGACAGCGACAGATAGCTCAGCCCGACGTTCACCAGAAAACCGAGCCGGGCGTTGATTTCCTGGATGATTTTATCGGCCACCGCCGCGCGCCAGCCGCTCAGGCGCAGCGTGGCGAAAAAATCCAGCGCCCGGTCGATCGCCAGCCCGGTCAGCGCCTGGATCGTCTGCTGCCCGACAAACACATGCCGGGCGGCGAGGCGCAGGCGGCTGCCGTGGCAGCTGGTGCAGGTCTGGACGGTCTGATAGCGGGCCATCTCCTCGCGCGCCGACGCCGAGTCGGTTTCGCGGTACCGGCGCTGATAATGGTGGATCACGCCTTCAAACGGATGGCGTTTGTGAAAGCGCCGACCGGGCTGAATGTAGGTGAAGTCGATCGGCTCGTCACTGCCGTATAACAGCAACTCCCGGTGCGCCGGGCTCAAATCCCGAAAAGCGGTCTCCAGGCTAAAGCCGTGGTGCTGCGCCAGGCACTCCAACTGCGTGTAATAGTACGCATTGCGCCGCTCCCAGCCGCGGATGGCGCCGTCCGCCGGCGATTTTTCCGGCGCCGGCACGATCCGCTGCGGGTCAAAGAAGCGGCGCACCCCGAGGCCGCTGCAATCCTCGCAGGCGCCGGCCGGATTGTTGAACGAAAACAGCCGCGGCTCGAGCTCGTTCAGGCTGTAACCGCAATGCGGACAGGCAAACTTGCCGGAAAACAGCAGCGTATCGGTGACCTCGCGCCCGGCGTCGAGCAGCGCGGCTTTGGCAATGCCGTCGGTCAGGCCGAGTGCGGTCTCGAACGATTCGGCCAGCCGCTGCCGGTTCTCCGGCTTGATCACCAGCCGGTCAACAATCACCTCGATGCTGTGCTTATAGCGCTTATCCAGTTTGGGCGGCTGCTCCAGCTCGACCACGGCGCCGTTGATCCGGGCGCGGATGAAGCCTTGCGAATGCAGCTCGCCGAGCAGTTGCTGAAACTCCCCCTTGCGGTTATTGACCACCGGCGCCAGCAGCAACAACGCGGTGCCGTGCGGCTGCGCCATCACCAGATCGACCATCTGGCTGACGGTTTGCGCCGCCAGCGTGATGTCGTGCTCGGGACAGCGCGGCTCGCCGATGCGGGCAAACAACAGGCGCAGGTAGTCGTAGATCTCGGTCACCGTGCCGACCGTCGAGCGCGGGTTGTGGGAGGCGGATTTCTGCTCGATGCTGATTGCCGGCGACAGCCCCTCAATCAAATCCAGGTCGGGCTTTTCCATCATCGAGAGAAACTGCCGCGCATAGGCCGACAGCGACTCGACATAGCGCCGCTGCCCTTCGGCATAGATAGTATCGAAGGCCAGCGACGATTTACCGGAGCCGGATAGCCCGGTGATCACAATCAACCGGTCGCGCGGCAGATCGAGATCGATATTTTTCAGGTTGTGCGTACGTACGCCGCGGATGTGAATGCGATCGATGGTCACGGTATCGAGTGTGCGGTTGACGGGTCTGGTCGCGGCGCGGTCAGCACGGCTGGCCGTGCCCGGACGTAAAAAAGCAAACCTGATACTATACGCGCTCTCACCCTGTAACGACAATCCCGATTGCGATGTGTGAATTCAACCCCGAAGTGCAACCGGTGGGCCGGTGCCGAGCGATACCGCCGGGCGATGCCGGTGGTCGCTCGGCGGGGCGAGTGGCGGGCTATTCTGTCTGTCTGCCCACCCTCACCCAACCCTCTCCCACAGGGAGAGGGCTAAAGCCGACAACCGCCTTCTCTCCCCGGGATAACCGGAAACGCCCTCTCCCTCTGGGTGTTTCGTCCCGTATGATAGGATATACTCTCTTTCAATCCAATCCGGCATTCAATACGTTCAGAAGAGGTTGCAAAATGGAGATTAAATTACACCGGCTGGCCACCACAACGCCAGCTACCCGTAAGTATATTCAGACTTCAAGCAAAAGTGCGCCAACCCTGTCGCGTGAGCTCGGGGTTTCTCTGCCGACGATTTACAAGTGGCGGCGGGCCGGGGGGCGCATCTATGACGGTTCCCACACGCGCCATAACCTGAACCCGAGCACTTCCCCGCAGCATGAGGAGATTATCACCGAGTTGCGGCTACGCTTGCGCTTGTCGCTGGATGATGTGGTTGAGGTGATGAACCGCTGTTTTCCCCAGACCTTCAGCCGCAGTGCGATACATCGCTGTCTGAAGCGCTTAGGCATAAGTCGGTTCCCACAGGTCAAGCAGGCGAATGATTTCAGCTGTTTTGAGCAGACCTCGTGCGGGTTTATCCATATGGACTTCAAGGTGTTGAGCAAGCTGAATAAGCAACGCAGCTATGCGCTGGTGGCGATTGACCGGGCTACGCGCTTTGTCTGGGTGAAAATCATTGCGCGCCGCGATGCCGCCACGACCGCAACGTGTCTGCGTGAGTTCCTGGATGCGTTCCCCCACCCGGTGCATACCCTGCTTACCGACAACGATGGCGGCTTCACAGACCGCTTTGCAGTGGACAAGAAAAACAAGCCACAAGGCAAACCAAGCGGTACGCATCTGTTTGATCAGGTTTGCCGTGCGCATCACATCGAGCATCGTCTCATCCGCCCGTTTCGACCACAGACCAACGGCATGGTGGAGCGGTTCAATCGCCGTTTGAGTGAGGCATTGCGCAGCAGGCCGCAGATCAAAAGCAACTGGAGCACAAACCGATTCCACAACCACGAGGAAAGAAACCGGTTTATCTACACATTCGTGGAAAACTACAACAGAACTCGATTAAAATGCCTGGACTACAAATCACCCAAAGAGGTCTTGAGTAATCAGACGGAACCTAACATCTGGGAGAGGGTCGGGGTGAGGGCCGCCGCACGGCCCCATCACCGTCCGGAATCCCCCCTTCCCATCAGCGGTGAAGTGGCACTTATCAATTGAATTTACACTGTGATGCCCACCCTGCCGACCTCAATAACAGTGCGCCGACCCGCAGCCGCCGACGCACACCGCCACACCGCGCCGGGGCGGCGATGAACCGCACCGAGCGGCGCGCGACCGCGGCCCTGGCGCTGGTCTACGCGCTGCGGATGTTCGGGTTGTTTTTGCTGTTGCCGGTGATGTCGATTTATGCCGCCCGGTTTGCCGACGCGACCCCGGTGTTGATCGGGCTGGCGCTGGGCGGCTACGGCCTGACCCAGGCGGTGTTCCAGCTGCCGTTCGGCATGCTGTCCGACCGCCTCGGGCGCAAGCGCGTCATCGCCGCCGGCCTGCTGATATTCATGCTCGGCAGCGCGGTGGCCGCGTTGGCCGATTCGCTCCTCTGGGTGGTGGTCGGGCGGGCCATCCAGGGCGCCGGCGCGATCTCCGCCGCCGTACTGGCGCTGGCGGCCGACCTGACCCGGCCCCAGCAGCGCACCAAAGCCATGGCGCTGATTGGCATTAGCATCGGGTTTGCGTTTCTGGCGTCTTTCATGCTGGCGCCGCCGCTGGCTGGCCGGCTCGGCCTGGCCGGGCTGTTCTGGCTGATAACCGCACTCGCCGGGGCCGCGTTGCTGGTGTTGCTGCTGCTGGTGCCGACGCCCGCCCCGGCGCCCCGGTCGCGCGCCGGGGCGCCGCCCGGCGGCATCCTGCCGCTGCTCAAACAGCCGTCACTGCTGCGCCTCAATGGCGGCATCTTCTGCCTGCACCTGATCCTCACCGCGCTGTTTGTCGCCCTGCCGACGCTGCTGCTGCAATTCGACCCCGCGGTGGAGCGGCACTGGCAATACTATGCGCCGGTATTGATCCTGTCGGTGGTCGGCATGCTGCCGCTGCTGCGCCGGGCCGCCACCGGGCGGGCAGCCGAGCGGCGCTATCTGGTCGCGATTGGGCTGCTGCTGCTGGCGCTGGTATGGCAGGCTGCCACCGGTGGGCGAGGGTTGGTGTATCTGCTGCCCGGGCTGTGGCTGTTTTTTGTCGGCTTCAATGCGCTCGAAGCCATGCTGCCGTCGCTGGTGTCGCAGCTGGCGCCGGCCGCCAACAAGGGCACGGCAATGGGGGTGTACAACACACTGCAATTTCTCGGACTGTTTGTCGGCGGCGCAGTCGCCGGGGTGGTCTCCGGACACCACGGCACCGCCGGCGTGCTGTGGTTCTGTGCACTGGTGGCCGGCAGCTGGCTGCTGGCTGAGCTGCTGGCCGCCGCTAGCCGCCGCCTACGGCGGCGGGAATTAGGAATTAAATCCGCCTACGGCGGGAATTAGGAATTAGGAATTAAGAATTAGGAATGAATGCCGCCTACGGCGGGAGATCCGCCTACGGCGGGAATTAGGAATTAGGAATTAAGAATTAGGAATGATCCGGGGGTTTGCTGACCGAGGCGACAGCCCGGTTGGGGTTACCGCCCCCCCCTGATAAAGGGCTGGCTGAACCACTTCAGGCAATTGGCTTATTATTTTTTGCCTCAACGCCGTCCTTCCTGCGGAAGCAGGAATGACAAAAAATGCGGAATTCCCAATTCCTGATTCCCGCCGCAGGCGGCATTCCTAATTCCTAATTCCTAATTCCTAATTCCCGCCGTAGGCGGCAGCATTCCTAATTCCTAATTCCCGCCGTAGGCGGCAGCATTCCTAATTCCTAATTCCTAATTCCTAATTCCCGCCGTAGGCGGATCTCCCGCCGTAGGCGGAAAAGTAGGCGGATCACCGTTTGGCAGCGGCGCCCGGATGTGGTTATAATCCGCGTTGATTTATTATCCGTGGCCAGGGGGCATGCGCCGGCACAGGGTTTGCCAGCCAGGTATCCGGGCTTACAGAGCCAACCAGAGTGACTGCTGCGCCGGGCGGTCACCATCCGTTCATTATTTTAATAGAGAGACGCCAAATGCCAAATCTGCCGAATCATCCCGTTCGTCATCGTCAGCAACCCGTAGCCGAGCCGCGTTGCGACGCCGTTGGCGCATCCATAGTTACCCCGAAAAAAAAATCCGACCAGCCGCATCGGTGGCGAGGTGACATCATGCTGAAACCAAAACACCTGGCCGCATTGCTGTTGTTGGCGCTGGCCACGCTGTTCACGTTCGCCCCGGCGCCGGCCCTCGCGCAGGGCATGAATATCTGCGACCGCACGCAAGCGGTGGAGGATGCCATCCTCGCCGCCATCACGCCCACCCCCGCCTGCACGAGTGTGAGTGCAGGGGAGCTGGCGACGATTACGACCCTTGACCTGCGCAGTATGGGCATCGATACGCTGGCAAGCGGCGATTTTGTCGGCTTGTCCGCGCTTGCGAATTTAGGTCTGGCCGACAACCCGTTCACCCCGGGCACCGGTCTGCCCGCCGGCATCTTTGACGACGTGCTCGATACTCTGGGTGTCGTTGCACTGAGTGGAGGCACCGGACTTGCCGTCGACAACGTCGGCCGCGCCGCCCATTTTGTCTGCTCCCATGACGACGCCAATGCCATTATCGCCGCCACGCTCGGCACGCCCCACTGCCTCCGCATCACCACCACACAATTCAACGAAGCCCTCCAGAGGATGGACGCCACATTGAGCGGTCTGACCCTGTCCGCCGGCACCCTGGAACCGACGTTCGACTCCGGCACCACGTCCTATACCGCCTCGGTCGCCAACAGCGTCACCAGGGTGACCGTGACGCCGACCGCCGGCAGTAACAGTGCCTTGGTTAGAGTCAACGGCGCCATTGCCGTCGCCACCATTGACCTGGAGCTGCCAGGTACAGCGACGCCGATTGCCATTGTCGTCACAGCCGCCACCAACGCCATGATGACCTACACCGTGGACGTCACCCGTGCGAGGGTGCCCGCCGCCGCGCTGGCCGGTACGCTGACCGAAGCCAACCTGTTCGCCGCCACGGCGCCGACCGTCACCGTCACGCTGGCCAACACCGAGTACGCGGCCACAGGCACCCTGGCGCAAAGCCACTTCACCGTGGCGGATACCGTCACCGGGACCGTGAGCGTGAGCGAGTTCACCCGCGACAGCAGCACCGTCGCCACGCTGACGCTGGAGCACAGCGGCGAGGACATCACCACCGCCGGTACCCTGTCCGTCACCCTCGCCGCCGCCGGCCACACCGGCAGCGGCGTCCTGACCACCAGCACCATCCCGATTACCGCCAGCACCGGCACGAATGTCTGCGGCCGCACGGCACTGGTGCATGAAGAAATTGTCACCCGGTCCACTGCCAGCGAATGCACGAGTATCACCGATCTGGCGACGATTGGCACCCTTGACTTTACTCAGATGAATCCAGGTGGTGGCCTCACTGCGGTGGTAAGCGGCGATTTTGCCGGCCTGGCGGGGCTTGAAACTTTACTTTTTCTCCGAAACAGCCTCACGACACTGCCTGAGGATATTTTTGCCGGCTTGTCCGCGCTGACAACGTTACGTTTTAACCAAAACACCCTCAGGACACTGCCTGAGGGTGTTTTTGCCGGCTTGTCCTCGCTTGTGGAGTTGAATTTGTTCAGCAACAACCTCAACACACTGCCCGTCGGCGTGTTTGCCGGCCTCACCTCAGTGGAGAGGTTGTACATAAACAATAACGCCTTCACATCCCTGCCCGCCGACATCTTTGACGACGGACTGACCTCGCTTATGGATTTAGCCTTGCACGGCAACCCGTTCACAGCGGGTACCGGTCTGCCCGCCGGCATCTTTGACGAAGTGCTTGATACGCTGCGTGATGTGGCACTCAGTGGAGGCAACGGACTTGCTGTCGACCTCGTCGGCCGGGCCGCCCATTTTGTCTGCTCCCGTACCGACGTTGCGGCCATCGTCACCTTCACCAGCGCTGCCCACTGCCTCCGCGTCACCGCCGCAGAACTCAATACCTACCTGGCGATGACAGACGCCACGTTGAGCGGCCTGACCCTGTCCGCCGGCACCCTGGACCCGGCGTTTGACTCCGCCACCACGACCTATACCGTCGCGGTCGCCAACAGCGTCGCCAGTGTGACCGTGACGCCGACCGCCACCAATGCCGGCGCCACGATTGCAGTCAACGGCGGCATCGCCACCACCGCCATTGACCTGCCGCCGACAGGCACAGCGGTGCCGATTGCCATTGTCGTCACCGCCGCCGACACCGCCACCAGGATGACCTACACGGTGACCGCCACCCGTGCGATGGCGACGACGACGCCCGCCGCCGCGCTGGCCGGTACGCTGACCGAAGCCAACCTGTTCGCCGCCACGGCGCCGACCGTCACCGTCACGCTGGCCAACACCGAGTACGCGGCCACAGGCACCCTGGCGCAAAGCCACTTCACCGTGGCGGATACCGTCACCGGGACCGTGAGCGTGAGCGAGTTCACCCGCGACAGCAGCACCGTCGCCACGCTGACGCTGGAGCACAGCGGCGAGGACATCACCACCGCCGGTACCCTGTCCGTCACCCTCGCCGCCGCCGGCCACACCGGCAGCGGCGTCCTGACCACCAGCACCATCCCGATTACCGCCAGCACCGGCGCCAATGTCTGCGGGCGGACGGCACAGGTGCAGACTGTCATCCTCGCCGCATCGGCTGCCACCGAATGCACGAGCATCACCGACCTGGCGACGATTGCGAGCCTTGATCTGGAAAGGGCGAGCATCGCTACGCTGCAAAGCGGCGATTTTGCCGGCTTGACGGCGCTGACGGATTTGAATTTGAGCTTCAACGGCCTCACCGCACTGGATGCCGACATTTTTACCGGCTTGACCGCGCTGACGGATTTGAATTTGCGCAACAACATCATCGCCGCACTGGATGCCGACATTTTTGACGGCTTGACCGCGCTGATGGATTTGCGTTTGAGCAACAACAGCATGACCGCACTCCCCGCCGACATTTTTGACGGCTTGACCACGCTTGAGGTTTTGAATTTAGCCAGCAACAGCTTTACCACCCTGCCCGCCGGCATTTTTGCCGGCTTGACGGCGCTTCAGGGTTTGAATTTGTCCAGCAACACGCCACTCACCACCCTGCCCGCCGGCATTTTTGACGGCTTGACGGTGCTTCAAAATTTGGCTTTGTACCAAAACAGTTTCACGGCACGTACCGGACTACCGGCCGGCATCTTTGACGACGTGTTGGATACCCTGGGCATCGTTGGAGAATTAACGGATACACCCACTCCCATGTTTATTATTGACACCGTCGTCCGCCAAGCCCATTTTGTCTGCTCCCGTTCTGACTTCGCGGCCATTGTCACCGCCACCACCGGCGTTGACAACTGCCTCCGCATCACCACCGCACAACTCAACACCTACCTGGTGACGATAGACGCCACATTGAGCGGCCTGACCCTGTCCGCCGGTACCCTGGACCCGGCGTTTGATTCCGCCACCACGACCTATACCGTCGCGGTCGCCAACAGCGTCGCCAGTGTGACCGTGACGCCGACCGCCACCAATGCCGCCGACGCCACCATTACCGTCAACGGCAACACCGTCACCAGCGGCAATGACAGCACCGCCATTAACCTGACGGCCGGCACGCCGATGGATATTCCCATTGTCGTCACCGCCGCCGACACCGCCACCAGAATGACCTACACGGTGACCGCCACTCGTGCGATGGCGACGCCCGCCGCCACGCTGGCCGGTACGCTGACCGAAGCCAACCTGTTCGCCTCCCCGGCGCCGACCGTCACCGTCACGCTGACCGACACCGCATACGTGGGTGGCGGCGCACTGGAGCTCGGCCACTTCACCGTGACGGATACCGTTGCCGGGACCGTGACCGTGCGCAGTTTTACCCGCGACAGCAACACCGTCGCCACGCTGATGCTGGCATACAGCCGCGAGGACATCACTGCCAACGGCACGCTGTCCGTCACCCTTGACGCCGCCGGCCACACCGGCGCCGGCAACCTGGCCACCAACACCATCCCGATTACCGCCAGCACCGGCGTCAATATCTGCGGCCGCACGGCACAGGTGCAGACTGCCATCCTCACCGCATCGGCTGCCACCGAATGCACGTCTGTGACCGATTTGGCGACGATTGCGGACCTTGATTTTAATGCGGCGGGCATCGTTGCGCTGCAAAGCGGTGATTTTGACGGCTTGACGGGGCTGACGGAGTTGGACTTATCCGACAACAATATCAACACACTGCCCACAAACATTTTTAACGGCTTGACGGCGCTGGAAACGTTGTTCTTTTTCGGCAACAGAGGCCTCCTCACATTGCCCACCGGCATTTTTGACGGCTTGACGGCGCTGACGGAGTTGAGCTTAATCAGCAACAGTTTCACCGCATTGCCGGCCGATATTTTTGATGGCCTGGATGCGCTCGCGATCTTGGATTTGAGCTTCAACAATTTCACGGCGGGAACCGGACTGCCCGCCGGTATCTTTGACGACGTGCTTAATACCGTGACCAGCGTTGGCCTCACCGGTTTCGGTGTGGACGCCAATGTCCGCGCCGCCCATTTTGTCTGCTCCCGTTCCGACTTCGCGGCCATTGTCACCGCCACCACCGGCGTCGCCAACTGCATCCGCATCAGTTCCGCACAATTGGACACCTACCTGGTGACGATAGACGCCACGTTGAGCGGCCTGACCCTGTCCGACGGTGCCCTGAACCCGGCGTTTGACTCCGCCACCACGACCTATACCGTCTCGGTCGCCAACAGCGTCACCGGTGTGACCGTGACGCCGACCGCCACCAATGCCGGCGCCACGATTACCGTCAACGGCGGCGCCGCCACCACCGCCATTGGCCTGCCGATGGCAGGCACAGCGGTGCCGATTGCCATTGTCGTCACCGCCGCCGACACCGCTACCAGGATGACCTACACGATTACCGCCACCCGTGCGCCGGCGATACCAACCGTGAGCGGTGTGGCCTTCACCAGTACCGGCCCCTATGCGCTGGGCGAGGCCATTGAAGTCACGGTCACCTTCAGCGAGAACGTCATCGTCACGGACACCCCGGCGATTGCGCTGAATATCAACGGAGTCTCCCGCGCGGCGACCTACACCAGCGGTAGCAACAGCGCCAACCTGGTGTTCACCTACACGGTGACCGCCGGGGAGAGCGATGGGAACGGCGTGGGCATTAACGCCAATGCCCTCAGCACGCCCGGCAGCAGCAGCATTCAAAACGCCGGCGGCAACGATGCGGACCTCACGCATGTTGCCGTGCCCCAAAATCTCACCCACAGGGTGGACACCGCAGCGCCGACCCTGACCGCCGCCACCGTCAACGGCAACAGCATGGTCCTCACGTATGATGAGAACCTGGGCTCATCCACCCCGGCCAATGATGCCTACACGATAGCGGTCAGCAGTAGCGGCACGGCCCCGACGGTCACCGGAACGACCATCAGCGGCGCCAGCGCCACGCTGGCATTAAGCGCCGCCGTCACCCGAGGGGTGACGGTCACGGTGAGCTATGCGCCCGACAGTACCCCGTTGCAGGATATCGCCGGCAACGACGCCGCCGCGCTGACCGCGAGGTCTGTGACCAACGCCACGCCTGCACCGGCGGACACCATTTATACCGATGATGACATCCCGACAACCCTGAATGTGGGAGACGATTTCAGTGTGGATTTTGATATAAATCATTCTAGCGTGGGTGGTAGCTTTGGCAACTTGTGGCAACAAACAACCAATGACTGTAGTCTTGCACACAGTATTAACAGCGTTGGCATACTCTCCTTTACTCCTCTGATGGCTCAAGCTGGAATGACCTGTAATTTTGTCGTTCGCTATGAGGACCCAGCTACCAGAAACATAGTTGACACATTTGCATTTGCAGTTGGCATCAATGCGCAAGCGCCGACCGTGAGCGGTGTGGCCTTCACCAGTACCGGCCCCTATGCGCTGGGCGAGGCCATCGAGGTCACGGTCACCTTCAGCGAGAACGTCACCGTCACGGGCACCCCGGCGATTGCGCTGACAGTCGGCGCAACCGCCCGCGCGGCGGCCTACACCAGCGGCAGCGCCAGCGCCAACCTGGTCTTCGCCTACACGGTGGTCGCCGGGGAGACCGATGCGAACGGCGTGAGCATTGACGCCAATGCCCTCACCACGCCCGGCAGCAGCAGCATTCAAAGCGCCGCCGGCAATGCAGTGCTCACCCATGATGCCGTGGCCGCCGAGGTCGCCCATGCGGTGGACACCGCAGCGCCGACCCTGAGCGTCGCCACCGTCAACGGCAACAGCCTGGTCCTCACGTATAACGAGGACCTGGACGCCGCCTCCACCCCGGACAATACGGCCTACACGATAGCGGTCAGCGGCACCGGCACGGCCCCGACGGTCACCGGAACAACCATCAGTGGCACCATGGCCACGCTGGCGTTGAGCACCGCCGTCACACGCGGGTTGACGGTCATGGTGAGCTATACGCCCGGCACTACCCCGTTGCAGGATATCGCCGGCAACGACGCCGCCGCGCTGACCGCGACGTCTGTGACCAACGCCACGCCTGAACCGGCGAACATGATTTATACCGATGATGTCATCCCGGCAACCCTGAATGTGGGAGACGATCTCAGTGTGGATTTTGATATCAATAATCCTGACGCGTTTGCAGGCATCAGCCCCTGGAGAGGACTAACGAATTCTTGTGGTGATGGAGACAGTATTAATAGTGAAACTGGCCTGTTCACCTTTAGTGTTATGCCGGCTCATGCTGAAATGACCTGTAATTTTAGCGTTCGCTTTGAGGATAGGACGGATGCAGTAATTGACACATTCACGTTTGCCATTCGCATCAATACGGCAACGCCGGTGGCGCCGGTGGCATCCGATGGCAGCAGAACGGTGATGGAAGGGGATTCAATCGCCATCAACCTTGGCGTGGCCGGAACTGCACCGGTCACCTGTGCCACCAGTTCCCCCCTCCCCGGCGGGCTGACCTTGAACGCGACCTGTACCATCACGGGTGACGTCGCTGTTGATGCCATCACGAATGGCACGTTATCGCAGGTCTTTGTCATCACCTGGACGGCCACCAACACCGCAGGCGCTGATACCGGCACCTACACCCTGACCGTCAATGCCCAGAACAGCGCGCCGACGTTCGGCGGGGCGGGCATCGCTGCGCAAATCCACGCCGTGGGCATAAGTATCAGCACCGTCAATCTCCCGACGGGCAGCGACGGCGACGGCGCGTTGAGCTACAACATCAGCCCGGCATTGCCCAACGGCCTGGGCCTGAACGTCACCCCAACCGGCAACACCCTGACCGGCACGCCGACCAGGGAGCAGGCCGCCACCACCTACACCTACACCGTGAGCGACAGCGACGCGGATACCGCCACCACCGACACCGACAGCGTGACGTTCACCATCACCATCGTTCCCGCCGTCGGCGTCACCGTCACCCCGACGGCCCTAACGGTGGCGGAAGCTGGCGGCACGGCCCCCTACACCGTGGTCCTCAACAGCGCACCGACGGCCAATGTGATGATTGCCGTTGCCGGCGCCCCCGACACAGCGGCCACGGTCTCGACGGCCTCGCTGACCTTCACCACGGCCAACTGGGACACGGCGCAAACCGTCACCATCACCGGCGTCAACGACAGCATGGACAACCCCGGCGACCGCCGCACGGCGACCGTCACCCATATGCCGACGAGCACGGACACCAGCTATAACATAGTGACCATCGCCAGTGTGACCGTCACCGTCACCGATGACGACGACCTGCCGACGGTGCCGTCGATTGCCAATCCAACCTGGCCGATTGACCTCCCGATCGCCCCCCTGATGCTGCCGATGGCCGACCCCACCACCGGCACGCCGTCCTACGCCCTGACCGGCACCCTGCCCGTCGGGCTGACCTATGACGCCAGCAGCCGCACCATATCCGGCACGCCGACCGCCGCCGGCGTTTTCCGGCTGACCTACACCGTCACCGACGACATCGGCACCACCACCGTCATCTTCACCGTCACCATCGGCTCCCCGGTGGAGGAGCTCACCGAGCAGTTGAACGAGCAGGTCCTGCCGCAGGTATTCCTGAAGCTGGCAGACGTGGGCAGTCGCCTGATTGCCGACCGGCTGAGTGCCGGCGCCATTGTCGGCGGCGGCACCATCAGCAGCCAGGCGTCCGGCGGTGAAGCCGGGTCGGCAGGCCTGATGGCGCAATTGGGCCAATGGCTGTCCGGCGATGCGGCCGAAGTCGAGCTCAGCCGCCGGTTGCAGAACCTGGATGATGTCGAGTTGCGCGATTTTATAGACGACCTGTCGTTTGCCGCCGACGGTGAGCAGGTTGGCATGGCCGGCGGCTCGCTGTACGGCATCGGCAACTATACCCGGCTATCGGGTGACGAGGACGGAGTGGACTGGGACGGCGACCTGTACAGCGGCTATGTCGGCCTCGACAAACGACTGCGCAATGGCGCCCTGGCAGGGGTGCTGCTAGCGTACTCGAAAGGCGAGTTTGAGTATGTCGATACGGTCGGCGGCGAGGGCGAGTACGACCTGGATATCAGCAGCGTGAACCCGTATGTCGGCTGGTCGCTGTCGGAAGATCTGGATATATGGGCGAGTGTCGGCTATGGCGTCGGCGAGGTTGAGTTAAATGACAACGCCGAGCCGCGCAGCAGCGATCTCTCAGTCGGCTCGGTGAGTGTGGGCGCGAGCGGTCGCCTGGTTGCGTCGGATGAGCTGATAGCGGGCGGTCGCAGCGAACTGCGCCTGCGCGGTGACGGCTCGGCATCGCAGGTAGATTTTGACCGCTCGGACGCCGGGTTTACGGATGTATCGAGCCATCGGCTGCGCTTGATAGTGGAAGCCAGCCACCTGCGCAGCGACGCGTCAGGCAGTGTGCGCAGCGGGTTGGAGGTGGGCATACGACACGACGGCGGCGACGGCCAGGACGATCAGGGTCTGGAGCTGGGCGGCAGCATCGAGTGGGGCAATACGCGCGGGTTGACACTGTCGGGCCGAGGCCGGGTGCTGACGCTGGCGGATTACGACGAATGGGGCGTCAGCGGCATACTGCGGCTGGCACCGGGGCAGGGCGGTCGTGGGCTGTCGTTCAGTTTGTCGCCGGGCTATGGTCGGGATGACAGCGGTACAGAGCAGTTGTGGCAGCGGGGTGCGTCGGCGGTGTCGAGTGCGGAGCAGACGGCACGGCTGCGGATGGATGGCGAGGTCGGCTATGGGATGTGGTTGCTGGGTGGGACGGTGCGGCCGTATCTGGGCGCGGCGCTGCTGCAAGGCGGCGGCGGCAGGCAGCGGATGGGGATGCGGCTGGAGCTTGGGCGTGGCATCCGGTTAGAGTTGGAAGGCAGCCGCGCCGATGCCGAGCACCGTATTGAGTTGCAATGGCAATGGAACTGGTGATCCGCCTGCGGCGGGAATGCCGCCTGCGGCGGGAATTAGGAATTAGGAATTAGGAATGCTGCCGCCTGCGGCGGGAATTAGGAATTAGGAATTAGGAATTAGGAATTAGGAATGCTGCCGCCTGCGGCGGGAATTAGGAATTAGGAATTAGGAATTAGGAATTAGGAATTAGGAATTAGGAATTAGGAATTAGGAATTAGGAATTAGGAATTAGGAATTAGGAATTAGGAATTAGGAATTAGGAATTAGGAATTAGGAATTAGGAATTAGGAATTAGGAATTAGGAATTAGGAATTAGGAATGATCAGGGGGTTTTCTGACCGAGGAGATTTAGTGTATAAGTTCAGAAATCTTTGGCAGCGGCGCCCGGATATGATTATAATCCGCGTTGGTTTATTATCCGTGGCCATGGGGCAGGCGCCGGTACAGGGTTTGCCAACCAGATATCCGGGCTTACAGGGCCAACCAGGGTGACTGCTGCGCCGGGCGGTCACCATCTGTTCATTAGTTTTAGCCGGGCGACCACCATCTGTTCATTGTTTTAATGGAGAGACTCCAAATGCCAAATCTGCCGAATCATCCCGTTCGTTGTCGTCAGCAACCCGCATCCGAGCCGCGTTGCGACGCCGTTAGCAGCAATTGTAATTACCCTCCCCGAAAATCCGACGGTTCGCACCGGTGGCGGGGTGGCGTCATGCTGAAACTAAAACATCTGACCGCGCTGCTGCTGTTGGCGGTAGCCCTCGCACCGGCGCCCGCCAGCGCGCAGTCGTGCACCGGCACCTTTGCCTGGAACGGCATCGTCCCCAACTGCCTCGGGCCCGGTGCTACCTACCGCATCATGTTCGTCACCGGAACCCGTAACGCCAGCAGCAGCGACATCGACGTATACAACGACTACGTCCAGATGCAGGCCGACAACGTCCCCCTCGCATTTGCGTCCGACCCCCAACCGTTCGCCGGCATCGTCACCTTCCGTGCCCTCGCCAGCACCGCCACCGTCTCTGCACGCGTCAACACCATGACCACCGGTACCGGCGGCGAGCGGATTTTCTACTATCTGGGCCGACAGGTGGCCGACGACTACGCCGACTTCTACGACGGCGATTGGGACACCGCGAACTCAAGGAGTCGGGAAGGCAACACCTTTTCCAGTGCTTTTAATGTATGGACAGGCACCACTGATGATGGTGACATCGATGCTGCTGCCCCATTGGGTTCCACAAGGCCGAGCCTGGGCAGTGGAACAGTCGCTCTCAATCCACTTACCGATGGAACCGATACTCTCGCCACCAACTTTCGCCGTCTCTTCGCCCTCTCCGACCCCCTGACAGTGCCCCCCGGGGCAACCCCACCCATGAACAGCGTGCCCAGGTTCAACAGCGCGGCCAGCATTGCCAATCAGGTGTATATTATCAACATTCCCATTAGCAGCCTGTCCCTGCCGGAGGCCACCGAAGGCAACGGCAGGCTGACCTACAGCATCAGCCCGACATTGCCCGACGACCTGACCTTGACCGGACGCGTCCTCGCCGGTAACCCGGACCCGACCAGCGCGACGGTGGGGATCACCGCCTACACCTACACGGCCACCGACAGCGACGACGACGCCGTCACGCTGACGTTCACCATTGAATTCCTTGCTGCCGAATCCACACCCATGTTCAGCAGCACGGCGACCATCCCCGCCCAGACCTACACCGTGGGCGGAGACATCGGTAACGTCACGCTGCCGCAGGGATACGGCGGCGCTGCCCCGCTGACCTATTCCATCACGTCGACGCTGCCGGCCGGCCTGACCTTGACCGGACGCATCCTCACCGGCACCCCGGCGGCAGGCACCGTGCAGGTGGCCACCGCCTACACCTACCAGGTCGAAGATGCCGACGCAGACTCCAGCACCCTCTCCCCCCCGTTCACCATTCAGATTGACGCCGCCCTCCCCAATATCTGCGCCCGTACGACACAGGTGCGGGATGCCATCCTCGCTGCACCCACCACGTCCGGCGCCTGCATGAGTGTGGCGGGTCTGGCGACGATTACGACCCTTGACCTGTCTAGCATGGGGATCGCTGCATTGCTAAGCGGTGATTTTGCCGGCCTGGATGCGCTGACGACTTTGAATTTGTCCGGCAACGCTTTGTCCACGCCACTACCCGCCAACATCTTTGTCGGCCTGTCGACGCTTGTGACGTTGGATCTGAGCTCCAGCCAGCTGCCCTCGCTACCCGACGGCATCTTTGCCGGCCTGGATGCGCTGGTGACTTTGGATTTGTCCAGCAACGCTTTGTCCACGCCATCCCTACCCGGCGACCTCTTTGACGGCCTGTCGACGCTTGTGACGTTGGATCTGGGCGATAGCCAGCTGTCCTCGCTACCCGCCGACATCTTTGCCGACCTGGATGCGCTGAGGACGTTGACTGTGACCAACAACGAGTTGTCCACGTTGCCCGCCGACCTCTTTGACGGCCTGTCGACGCTTGTGACGTTGTCCTTGAGCTCCAACGTGCTGTCCTCGCTGCCCGTCGACATCTTTGACGGCCTGGATGCGCTTGTGAATTTGTTTTTGCAGGGTAATCAGTTCACGGGGAACATGGCCCTGCCCGTCGGCGTCTTTGACGCTGTACTCGATACCCTGGGCGCCATTAACGATGGCGGCACTACCGGTCTCGTCATCGGCAGTCCCAGCAGTAGACTCCCCCTCCGCGCCGCCCATTTTGTCTGCTCCCGTGACGACGCCGATGCCATTGTCGCCATCACCCCCCTCGTCACCGATTGCCTGCGCATCACCGCCATGCAATTCACCACGGCCGTCCCGCTGGTAGAAGCAGACGCCACGTTGAGCGGCCTGACCCTGCTCCCCGGCACCCTGGACCCGATGTTTGACTCCACCATCATGACCTATACCGTCTCGGTCTCCAGCAGCGTCGACAGTGTGACCGTGACGCCGACCGCCAATGTCGGCAGCGCCACGATTACCGTCAACACCGACGCAGTCGACAGCGGCAGCACCAGCGACGCCATTAGCCTGACGCCCGGCATGCCGCTGGACATTGACATTATCGTCACCGCCGTCGACACCACCACCAGGCTGACCTACACGGTCACCGCCACTCGTGCGGCGCTGCCCATCATCTCCATCGCCGCCGGGACTTCCCCGGTGGTCGAGGGCGCGGCGGCTACCTTCACGCTGACGGCGGACCCGGCTCCGGCGAGCAACCTGACCGTCATGGTGACGGTGGGCGACGGAGCGGGCGACTTCATTACCGACCCCGCGCCGATGATGGTCACCATCAACGCCGCCGCCACCACCGCCACCCTGATGGTGCCAACCACCGACGACACCACTGCCGAGGCGCCCGGCACCATCACCGCCACCGTGGCACCCGGCACCGGCTACACCCCGCACAGCACCGAAAACAGCGCCAGTGTCACGGTCCAGGATAACGACTCGTCGACAGACGCCACGTTGAGCGGCCTGACCCTGCTCCCCGGCACCCTCACCCTGGACCCGGTGTTCGCCCCCGGCACCACGACCTATGCCGTCTCGGTCGCCAACAGCGTTGAGAGTGTGACCGTGACGCCGACCGCCACCGATGCCAGCGGCGCCACGATTACCGTCAACGGCACCGCCGTCACCAGCGGCAGCGCCAGCACCGCCATTTCCCTGACGCCAAACACGCCGCTGGCCATTCCCATTGTCGTCACCGCCGAAGACACCACCACCACGATCACCTACACAGTCACCGCCACCCGCCGCCTGCCGGACGACACCGAAGCGCCGGCCTTCGACCCTGCCGCCAGCATTGACGACCAGTTCTACGTTTCCGCAATTGCCAATCCCGACCTGACCCTGCCGGTGGCCACCGGCGGCGATGGTGCGCTGGTCTACGACCTCAGCCCGGCATTGCCCCGTGGCCTGTCCTTGACCGGAGGCATCCTCACCGGCGCCTCGGTGGAGAATACCGGACTGTCTCCCACCACCTTCACCTACACGGTGAGCGACACCGACAGCGACAGCACCTCCAGCGACACCGACACGCTGACCTTCGTCCTTGAACTCCTCAATGGCCGCTTCACAGCCATGTTCAGGAGCGGGGCCAACATCCCCGACCAGGTCTACGTCGTGGGCACAGACATCGGCAACGTCACGCTGCCACAGGGATACGTCGACGGCGGCCGCCCGGTGCTCTATTCCATCAGGCCGACGCTGTCGCCGCCGGTGCTGCCGCCGATGACGCTGCCGACGGCGCCGACGGAGGCGTTCGTCGACACGGTGCTGCCCACCGGCCTGACGTTGATCGGACGCGTCCTCACCGGCACCCCGGCGGTGGGCACCGAGCAGGCGGCCACCGCCTACACCTACCGGATCGACGATAGCGACAGGAGTGTCGAAGACTTCAACACCCTCCCGTTCAACATTCAGATTGACGCCGCAGCCGTCCTGGACGATGCCACGTTGAGCGGCCTGACCCTGTCCCCCGGCACCCTGGACCCGGTGTTTGACTCCGGCACCACGGCCTATACCGTCGCGGTCATCAACAGCGTCGACATGGTGACCGTGACGCCGACCGCCACCAATGCCGCCGCCACAATTACCGTCAACGGCGGCAGCCCCGGGACCGCCATTCTCCTGCCGACGCCGGGGGCGGTGCCGATTACTATTGTCGTCACCGCCGCCGACGGCAGCACCACAATGACCTACACGGTGACCGCCACCCGTGCGGCACCGCCGCCCATCATCTCCATCGCCGCCGGGACTTCCCCGGTGACCGAGGGCACAGCGGCCACCTTCACGCTGACGGCGGACCCGGCTCCGGCGAGCAACCTGACCGTCATGGTGATGGTGACCGACGGAGCGGGCGACTTCATTGCCGGCGCCGCGCCGACGACGGTCACCATCAACGCCGCCGCCGCCACCGCCACCCTGATGGTGCTAACCACCGACGACAGCACTCCCGAGGCGGCGGGCAGCATCACCGCAACCGTGACAACCGGCACCGGCTACACGGTGGACAGCACCAACAACAGCGCCAGTGTCACGGTCCAGGATGACGACACCCCGACAGACGCCACGTTGAGCGACCTGACCCTGTCCCCCGGCACCCTGGACCCGGTGTTTGACTCCGGCACCACGGCCTATACCGTCGCGGTCGCCAACAGCGTCACCGGTGTCACCGTGACGCCGAACGCCAACGATGCCGGCGCCACCATTACCGTCAACGGCACCACCGTCGACAGCGGCAGCGCCAGCGGCGACATTCCCCTGACGCCCGGCACGCCGCGGGCCATTCCCATTGTCGTCACCGCCGCCGACGGCAGCACCACGATGACCTACACGGTGACCGCCACCCGTGCGGCGGCGGCAGCCACCCCGACCATCTCCATCGCCGCCGGGACTTCCCCGGTGACCGAGGGCACAGCGGCCACCTTCACGCTGACGGCGGACCCGGCTCCGGCGAGCAACCTGACCGTCATGGTGATGGTGACCGACGGAGCGGGCGACTTCATTACCGGCACCGCGCCGACGACGGTCACCATCGCCGCCGCCGCCACCACCGCCACCCTGATGGTGCCAACCACCGACGACAGCACTCCCGAGGCGGCGGGCAGCATCACCGCAACCGTGACAACCGGCACCGGCTACACGGTGGACAGCACCAACAACAGCGCCAGTGTCACGGTCCAGGATGACGACACCCCGACAGACGCCACGTTGAGCGACCTGACCCTGTCCCCCGGCACCCTGGACCCGGTGTTTGACTCCGGCACCACGGCCTATACCGTCGCGGTCGCCAACAGCGTCACCGGCGTCACCGTGACGCCGAACGCCAACGATGCCGGCGCCACCATTACCGTCAACGGCACCACCGTCGACAGCGGCAGCGCCAGCGGCGACATTCCCCTGACGCCCGGCACGCCGCGGGACATTGACATTGTCGTCACCGCCGCCGACGGCAGCACCACGATGACCTACACGGTGACCGCCACCCGTGCGGCAGCGCCGCCCATCATCTCCATCGCCGCCGGGACTTCCCCGGTGACCGAGGGCATGGCGGCCACCTTCACGCTGACGGCGGACCCGGCTCCGGCGAGCAACCTGACCGTCATGGTGATGGTGACCGACGGAGCGGGCGACTTCATTGCCGGCGCCGCGCCGACGACGGTCACCATCAACGCCGCCGCCACCACCGCCACCCTGATGGTGCTAACCACCGACGACAGCACTCCCGAGGCGGCGGGCAGCATCACCGCAACCGTGACCACCGGCACCGGCTACACGGTGGACAGCACCAACAGCGCCAGTGTCACGGTCCGGGATAACGACGGTCGCGTCACCGTCTCCGAGACGGCGCGCACGGTGGCAGAAAATGGCGGCACCGCCACCTACACCGTGGTGCTCGACAGCCTGCCGACGGCCAATGTGGTGATTGCCGTGGCCAGCGACGACAGCAACGTGGCCACGGTCACGCCGACCTCCCTGACCTTCACCACGGCCAACGGCACCACGGCGCAAACCGTCACCGTCACCGGCATCAACGACAGCATGGACAACCCCGGCAACGCCCGCACCGCCACCGTGACCCATACGGCGACCAGCGCGGATTCCAGCTACAACGCGACAGGCATCACCGATGTGGTGGTCACTGTCACCGATGACGACGACCCGCCGACGGTGGCGTCCATTGCCAATCAAGTCTGGCAGATTGACACCCTGATTGATTCCCCCCTGACGCTGCCGGCCGCCGACCCTACCCGGTCTAGCCCCCCGCTGACCTATGCCCTGACCGGGCCGAGCGACATGCCGGTGGAGACCGCCGTGCCCGGGCTGACCTACAGTGGCACCGCCACCACCCCCGGCACCCTGTCCGGCACGCCGACCACCTCCGGCACCACCGCGCTGACCTACAGCGTCACCGACACCGTCGGCACCACCCGCATCGTCTTTACCGTCCGCATCGGCGCGCTGACGGCGGAGCGCACGGCGCAGTTGAATCAGCAGATCCTGCCACGGGTACTGTCGCGGCTGACCAGCGTCGGCAATCACCTGATTGCCGGTCGCGTGCAGGCGGCCCCCGCCGCCAGCGGGCTGGCCGGCAACCCGGCGCCCGGCACCGCCGGCCCGGCAGTCAGCGGCGAATCGTCCTCGGGGCAGATGCCGCAATGGCTGCAATGGCTGTCCGGCGGCCCCGACGAGGCCGCACTCAGCCGGCGATTGCAGAATCTGGAGCAGTTCGAGCTACGCGACTTTATTGACGGCCTGTCGTTTGCCGCCGCCGGCGAGCGTGTCGGCATGCCCGGCGTCTCGCTGTACGCCAGCGGCGACTACCGCCGGCTGTCCGACGACGATGACGGGCTGGACTGGGACGGCGACCTGTACAGCGGCCAGCTTGGCATCGACAAGCGCCTGCAACACGGCGTGCTGATCGGGGTGCTGCTGTCGCATACCCGCGGCGAGTTCGAGTATAACGACCCGGGTATCGCCGCCGACGGCGAGTACGAGCTGGATATCACCAGCGTGCATCCATATATCGGCCGCACGCTGTCGAATAGCCTGGACGTCTGGATGAGTAGCGGCCACGGCGTCGGCGAGGCCGAGTTGAAAGACAGCGACGGCACGCGCAGCAGCGACCTGGATTTCAACGCGCTGAGTGCCGGCGTGAGTGGGCGTCTGGTGGCGTCGGATGACTGGATTGCGGGCGGCCACAGCGAGCTGCGGCTGCGCGGCGATGCGTCAACGTCGAGGGTAGATTTTGACCGCTCGGGCGACGGGTTTACGGATATAGACAGCTATCGCCTGCGCCTGCTGTTGGAAGCCAGCCACCTGCGCAGTGTCGCGACCGGCCATGTGCGCAGCGGGCTGGAGGCCGGTATCCGGCATGACGGCGGCGACGGCCAGGACGGCCAGGGACTGGAGCTGGGCGGCAGTATCGAATGGCAGCATGCCGGCGGCCTGACGCTGTCGGGCCGTGGCCGGGTACTGACGCTGGCGGACTATGATGAATGGGGCCTCAGCGGCAGCGTCCGGCTGACGCCAGGGCAGGGCGGTCGCGGGCTGTCGTTCAATCTGTCGCCAGGCTATGGTCGAGATGACAGCGGCACAGAGCAGCTATGGCAGCGCGGCGTATCGGAATTATCAGGCACAGATCAGACGGCGCAGCTACGGATGGACGGCGAAGTCGGCTACGGGATGTGGCTGCTGGGCGGCACGGTACAGCCGTATCTGGGCGCGTCACTGCTGCAAAGCGGCGACAGCAGGCAGCGGATGGGCGCGCGATTGGAGTTTGGGCGTGGTGTGCAGCTGGAGTTGGAAGGCAGCCGCGCCGACACCGAGCACCGTATTGAGCTGCAATGGCAATGGAGTTGGTGATCCGCCTTCGGCGGGAATGCCGCCTGCGGCGGGAATTAGGAATTACGAATTAGGAATTAGGAATTAGGAATGATCAGGGGGTTTGCTGAACGAAGCGATAGCCCGGTTTGACGGAGTTGTCGGCGACATTCCTGACTCCTAATCCTAAACTCCCGATTCCCAGCCCCCAACTCCCAATTCCCGCCGTAGGCGGATTTCCCAATTCCCAGCCCCTAATTCCTAATTCCTAATTCCTAATTCCTAATTCCTAATTCCCGCCGTAGGCGGCCATCTGTTCATTGTTTTAATGGAGAGACTCCAAATGCCAAATCTGCCGAATCATCCCGTTCGTTGTCGTCAGCAACCCGCATCCGAGCCGCGTTGCGACGCCGTTGGCGCATCTATAGTTACCCCCCGAAAAAAATCCGACCAGCCGCATTGGTGGCGAGGTGACATCATGCTGAAACTAAAATACCAGACCGCATTGCTGTTGACGCTGGCCACACTGGCCACGCTGTTCACGTTCGCCCCGGCCCCGGCCCTCGCGCAGGCCGCGTGCAACGGCGCAGTCGCCTGGACCGGCATCGTCCCCGACTGCCTCGCGGCCGGTGCAAACTACCGCATCATGTTCATCACCAGGGGTGGCAGAGACGCCAGATCCACCAACATCGCCGACTACAACTCCTTCGTCCAGGGTCAGGCCAACGGCGCCAACAGCAACCCGTTCAGCGGCTTCACCTTCAACGCCCTCGGCTCCACCGACGCCGTTGATGCACGCGTCAACACCATGACCACCGGCACCGGTGTGCCGATTTTCTACTACCTGGGCCGCCGGGTGGCGGACAACTACAACGACCTCTACGACGGAAGTTGGGACACCACCGATTCCAGGGACCAGAATGGCGCAGCCTTCACTGGAGTCGATAGAGTGGGCGTTGCGAGCAGAGGAGGAGCATTTACGGGTACCAATAATAACGGCACAGCAACGGATCGCCCATTAGGATTCGGGGGTTCAGTACACACAGGCAGGCCAGGAGTTTCAGGAGAGCACTTTAGATCTACTATCGGCGCCGGTAGCGGATCGCACTCTATCTACGCCCTCTCCGAAGTCATCAGGAAGCCCGCCACCGGCGGCGTCAATATCTGCGACCGCACGCAAGAGGTGCGGGATGCCATCCTCGCCACCTCGGTTGACAGCTTCTGCACGGCCGTGACCGATTTGGCAACGATTACGAGACTTGACCTGACCAATATGGGCATCAATGCGCTGACAAGAGGCGATTTTGCCGGCATGACGGGGCTGACAGAGTTGCTTCTTGACCAAAACAGCCTCACGACACTGCCTGACGATATTTTTGACGGCTTGACGAGTCTTAGACTTTTACGTTTTAACCAAAACAGACTTGAGACACTGCCTGTCGGTATTTTTGCCGACTTGTCCGCGCTTGAGGAGTTGAATTTGTTCAGCAACGCACTCAACACACTGCCCGTCGGCGTGTTTACCGGCCTGACTTCAGTGCAGAATTTGTTCATAAACTCGAACGCCTTGCCATCCCTGCCCGCCGGCATCTTTAACGGACTGACCGCGCTTGCGAATTTAGCCCTGGCCAACAACCCGTTCACCCCGGGTACCGGTCTGCCCGCCGGCATCTTTGACAATGTGCTTGATACGCTGGGCCCCGTGGAACTCAGTGGAGGCACCGGACTTGCCGTCGACGCCGATGGCCGCGCCGCCCATTTTGTCTGCTCCCGTGCCGACTTCGCGGCTATTGTCGCCGCCACGCCCCCCCCGACCCTGCCCGCCATGCCCCACTGCCTCCGCATCACCAACGCACAACTCAACACCTACCTGACAGACGCCACATTGAGCGGCCTGACCCTGTCCGCCGGCGACCTGGACCCGGCGTTCGCCTCCGCCACCACGACCTATACCGTCAATGTCGCCAACAGCGTCACCAGTGTGACCGTGACGCCGACCGCCACCATTACCGACGCCACAATTACAGTCAACGGCGGCAACGCCGCCACCGCCATTGATCTGCTAACGGCAGGCACAGCGGTGCCGATTACCATTGTCGTCACCGCCACCGACAGCACCACCATGATGACCTACACGGTGACCGCCACCCGTGCGGTGCCACCGCCGCCCGCCGGCACCCTGACCGGCACCCTGACCGAAGCCAGCCTGTTTGCCTCACCGGCGCCGATCGTCACCATCACATTGGCCAACACCGAATACGCGCTCGCAGGCACACTGCAGCAAAGCCACTTCACCCCGGCGGATACCATCGCCGGAACCGTGAGCATAAGCGGTTTTACCCGTGCCAGTAACACCGTCGCCATGCTGACACTGGCGTACACCGGCGAGGACATCACCGCCCCTGGCACGCTGTCCGTCACCCTCGCCGCCGCCGGCCACACCGCCACCGGCGACCTGACCCTCGGCCCCATAGATATTACCGCCAGCGCCGGCGCCAATATCTGCGGCCGCACGGCACAGGTGCGGGATGCGATTGTCGCGACTTCTGCAGCCAACACCGATTGCACGAACATCAACAACCTGGCGACGATTACGGAACTTGATCTGGAAGGTACGAGCATCGCTACGTTGCAAAGCGGCGATTTTGCCGGGATGACGGGGCTGACGACGTTGAGTTTGCGACGGAACACCCTCACAACACTGCCAGGCGATATTTTTGCCGGTTTGACGGCGCTTCAGACGTTGAATTTGATAGACAACACACTCAACCAACTTGATGCCGATCTGTTTGACGGTTTGACGGCGCTTCAGACGTTGAATTTGAATACCAACACACTCAGCCAACTTGATGCCGATCTGTTTGACGGCTTGACGGCGCTTCAGACGTTGAATTTGAGCAGCAACAGACTCAACCAACTTGATGCCGATCTGTTTGACGGCTTGACGGCGCTTCAGACGTTGCAATTGCTCGACAACCGCCTCCCCAGCCTTGATGCCGACATCTTTGACGGCCTGGGTGCGCTTATGATTTTGGGACTGAACTCCAATTTGTTCACGGCGGACACCGGTCTGCCCGCCGGGGTGTTTGACGACGTGCTTGATACCCTGGGCGCCATTGGCACCGCCTTCACAGTTGACCAGACTGTCCGCGACGCCCATTTTGTCTGCTCCCGTCCCGACTTCGCGGCCATTGTCGCCGCCACCGCCACCGTGGAGGACTGCATCCGCATCAGCTCCGAACAACTCGCCACCGCCATCCTGCTGATAGACGCCACATTGAGCGGCCTGACCCTGTCCCCCGGCACCCTGGACCCGGCGTTTGACTCCGCCACCACGACCTATACCGTCGATGTCGCCAATAGCATCGGCAGTGTGACCGTGACGCCGACCGCCACCCAGTCCAGAGCCACGATTACCGTCAACGGCGGCAGCGCCACCGACGCCATTAACCTGCCAACGGCAGGCATAGCGGTGCCGATTACCATTGTCGTCACCGCCGCCGACACCACCACCATGATGACCTACACCGTGGACGTCACCCGTTCGGTGTCAACGACGCCCGCCGGCACCCTGACCGGCACCCTGACCGAAGCCAGCCTGTTTGCCTCACCGGCGCCGATCGTCACCATCACGCTGGTCAACACCGAATACGAGCGCACAGGCACACTGCAGCAACGCCACTTCACCGTGACGGATACCGTCGCCGGAACCGTGAGCGTGAGCGGTTTCACCCGTGCCAGCAACACCGTCGCCATGCTGACGCTGACGCACACCGGCGAGGACATCACCGCCTCTGGCACGCTGTCCGTCACCCTCGCCGCCGCCGGCCACACCGCCACCGACGCCCTGGCCACCAACACCATCCCGATTACCGCCAGCACCGGCATGAATATCTGCGGCCGCACGGCACAGGTGCGGGATGCGATTATCGCGGGTTCTGCAGCCACCGAATGCACGAGTGTGACTGCAGCGCACCTGGTTTCAATTACGACGCTTGATCTGACAAATCAAAATATCGCTACATTGCAAAGCGGCGATTTTGCCGGGATGACGGGGCTGACGACGTTGAATTTGCGCCAGAACACCCTCACCACACTGCCCGCCGATCTGTTCAACGGCTTGACGGCGCTTCAAACGTTGAATTTGCACGCAAACACCATCAACGCACTTGATGCCGATCTGTTTGACGGCTTGACAGCGCTTATTATTTTGAGTTTGAACAACAACCAGCTCACCACCCTGCCTGCAGGTCTGTTTGACGGCCTGGATGCGTTTGCGAATTTGGATCTGACAACAAATTTATTCACGCCAGACACCGGGCTGCCCGCCGGCATCTTTGACGACGTGCTCAATACCCTGGTCGCCCTCACTGTGGACACCCCCGTCCGCGAGGCCCATTTTGTCTGCTCCCGTGACGACGCCGATGCCATTGTCGCCGCCACCAGCGGCGTCACCGACTGCATCCGCATCAGCTCCGCAGAACTCACCACAGCCATCCCGCTGGTGGACGCCACATTGAGCGGCCTGACCCTGTCCCCCGGCACTCTGGACCCGGCGTTTGACTCCGCCATCACGACCTATACCGTCGATGTCGCCAATAGCATCGGCAGTGTGACCGTGACGCCGACCGCCACCCAGTCCAGAGCCACGATTACCGTCAACGGCGGCAGCGCCGCCGACGCCATTGACCTGCGAACGGCAGGCACAGCGGTGCCGATTGCCATTGTCGTCACCGCCGCCGACGGCACCACCATGATGACCTACACCGTGGACGTCACCCGTTCAGCGTCAACGACGCCCGCCGGCACCCTGACCGGCACCCTGACCGAAGCCAGCCTGTTTGCCTTACCGGCGCCGGCCGTCACCATCACGCTGGTCAACACCGAATACGAGCGCACAGGCACACTGCGGCAAAGCCACTTCACCGTGACGGATACCGTCGCCGGAACCGTGAGCGTGAGCGGCATCACCCGTGACAGCAGCACCGTCGTTGAGGTGACGCTGACGCACACCGGCGAGGACATTACCGCCCCTGGCACGCTGTCCGTCACCCTCGCCGACGCCGGCCACACCGGCAGCGGCGACCTGACCACCGACACCATCCCGATTACCGCCAGCGCCGGCATGAATATCTGCGACCGCACGCCGGCGGTGCGGGATGAGATTGTCAGACAGTCCTCTGCCGGCGAATGCACGAGTGTGGGGGATTTGGCTTCTATTACGGGACTTCTATTTATCGGGGAGAATCTGCTCGCGTCGTTGCAACGCGACGATTTTGCCGGCTTGACGGGGCTGACGTCTTTGAATTTGGGCGGCAGCGGCATCAGCACACTGCCGGCCGATATTTTTGCCGGCTTGTCGTCGCTGACAACTTTGGATTTGAGCGCCAACAGCTTCACCGAGCTGCCGGCCAACATTTTTGCCGGTTTGTCGTCGCTTGAGACTCTGGAGTTGCACAGCAGCCTGTTACGGGAACTTGATGCCGACATTTTTGACGGCTTGTCGTCGCTCCGGACCTTGAGTTTGCAAGGCAACACCCAGTTCAGAGCGGGCACCGGTCTGCCCGCCGGCATCTTTGACGACGTGCTTGATACCCTGGAGGCCATTAACCCCTCCGGCGGCTCCCTCGTCGGTTTTTTTATTGACGACAGAGTCCGCAACGCCCATTTTGTCTGCCCCCGTGATGACGCCGATCCCATTGTCGCCGCCACCGCCGGCGTGGACGACTGCCTCCGCATCTCCTCCGCAGAACTCACCACGGCCATCCCGCTGGTGGACGCCACATTGAGCGGCCTGACCCTGTCCACCGGCACTCTGGACCCGGCGTTTGACTCCGCTACCACGACCTATACCGTCTCGCTGCCCAACAACGTCGGCAATCTAACCGTGATGCCGACCGCCACCAATGCCGGCGCCGGCGCCACGATTACCGTCAGAGGCAACACCGTCGCCAGCGGCGCCAACAGCGCCCTCCTTCTCCTGAGAGCAGGCATACCGCTGGAGATTCCCGTTGTTGTCACCGCCGCCGATACCACCACCAGGATGACCTACACGGTGACCGCCACCCGTGCGGATGTAGCAACCGTGAGCGGTGTGGCCTTCACCAGTACCGGCCCCTATGCGCTGGGCGAGGCCATCCAGGTCACGGTCACCTTCAGCGATACCGTCACCGTCACGGACACCCCGGAGATTGCGCTGGATGTCGGCGGAAACACCCGCACGGCGGCTTTCACCAGCGGCAGCGGCAGCGCCAACCTGATCTTCGCCTACACGGTGGTCGCCGGGGAGACCGATGCAGACGGCGTGAGCATTGGCGCCAATGCCCTTACCACGCCCGGCAGCAGTACCATTCAAAACGCCGCCGGCAACGATGCGGACCTCACGCATGATGCCGTGGCCGCCAATATCGCCCATGCGGTGGACACCGCAGCGCCGACCCTGACCGGCGCCACCGTCAACGGCAGCAGCCTGGTCCTCACGTATAACGAGGACCTGGACGCATCCTCCACCCCAGCCAATGATGCCTACACGATAGCGGTCAGCGACGGCATGGTCCCGATGGTCACCGGAACAACCATCAGCGGCGCCATGGCCACCCTGACGTTGAACCCCGCCGTCACCCGAGGGGTGACGGTCACGGTGAGCTATACGCCCGGTAGCGCCCCGTTGCAGGATACCGCCGGCAACGACGCCGCCGGGCTGACCACGACGTCTGTGACCAACGACACGCCTGAACCTTTTGGCATGATTTATACCGATGATGTCATCCCGGACGCCCTGAATGTGGGAGACCGTTTCAGTGTGGATTTTGATATAAATCATCCTGAAGAGAGTGGCTCTGGCGTCAGGTGGTCACAAACAACCAATGACTGTGGTATTGCACACAGTATTGATGGAGAGGGCGTACTCACATTTACTCCTCTGGTGGCTCAAGCTGAAAGTACCTGTAATTTTGTCGTTCGCTTTGAGGACACAACTGACAGAACAGTTGACACATTTGAATTTACCGTTAGCATCAATGCGGCAGCGCCGGTGGCGCCGGTGGCATCCGATGGCAGCAGAACGGTGACTGAAGGGGATTCAATCGCCGTCAACCTCGGCGTGACCGGGACGTCACCGGTCACCTGTGCCACCAGTTCCCCCCTCCCCGGCGGGCTGACCCTGAATGGCGCGGCCTGTACCATCACGGGTGACGTCGCTGTTGATGCCATCACGAATGGCACGTTATCGCAGGTCTTTGTCATCACCTGGACGGCCACCAACACCGCAGGCGCTGATACCGGCACCTACACCCTGACCGTCAATGCCCTGAACAGCGCGCCGATGTTCAGCGGGGTGGGCGTCTCTGCGCAAATCTACGCCGTGGGCACCAGTATCGTCCCCGTCAATCTGCCGCCGGCCACCGGCGGCGACGGCGATTTGAGCTATACCATCACCCCGCTGCCGAGCGGCTTGCGCCTGAACGTCACCCCAACCGGCAATACCCTGACCGGCACGCCGGCGGCGGGCACGGAGCAGACCGCCACCACCTACACCTACACCGTGAGCGACAGCGACGTGGATACCGCCCCCACCGACACCGCCAGCCTGACGTTCACCATCACCATCGTTCCCGCCGTCGGCGTCACCGTCACCCCGACGGCCCTCACGGTGCCGGAAAATGGCGGCACCGACAGCTATACCGTGGTCCTCAACAGCGCACCGACGGCCGATGTGGTGATTGCCGTTGCCGGCGCCACGGCGGCCACGGTCTCGACGGACTCCCTGACCTTCACCACGACCAACTGGGACACGGCGCAAACCGTCACGGTGACCGGCGTCAACGACAGCGTGGACAACCCCGGCGACCGCCGCACGGCGACCGTCACCCATGCGCCGACGAGCGCGGATGCCGTCTATAACACGGTCAACATCGCCAGTGTGACCGTCACCGTCACCGATGACGACGCGCTGCCGACGGTGCCGTCAATTGCCAATCCAACCTGGCCGATTGACCTCCCGATCGTCCCCCTGACACTGCCGATGGCCGACCCCGCCACCGGCACGCCGTCCTACGCCCTGACCGGCACCCTGCCCGCCGGGCTGACCTATGACGCCAGCAGCCGCACCATATCCGGCACGCCGACCGCCGCCGGCGTCGCCCGGCTGACCTACAGCGTCACCGACACTGTCGGCACCACCCGCATCGTCTTCACCGTCACCATCGGCTCCCCGGTGGAGGAGCTCACCGAGCGGTTGAACGAGCAGATCCTGCCGCAGGTATTCCTGAAGCTGGCAGACGTGGGCAGTCGCCTGATTGCCGACCGGCTGAGCGCCGGCGCCATTGTCGGCGGCGGCACCATCAGCAGCCAGGCGTCCGGCGGTGAAGCCGGGTCGTCGGGCCTGATGGCGCAATTGGGCCAATGGCTGTCCGGCGATGCGGCCGAAGTTGAGCTCAGCCGCCGGTTGCAGAACCTGGATGATGTCGAGTTGCGCGATTTTATAGACGACCTGTCGTTTGCCGCCGCCGGTGAGCAGGTTGGCATGGCCGGCGGCTCGCTGTACGGCATCGGCAACTATACCCGGCTATCGGGCGACGAGGACGGGTTGGACTGGGACGGCGACCTGTACAGCGGCTACGTCGGCCTCGACAAGCGACTGCGCAATGGCGCCCTGGCAGGGGTGCTGCTAGCGTACTCGAAAGGCGAGTTTGAGTATGTCGATACGGTCGGTGGCAAGGGCGAGTACGACCTGGATATCAGCAGCGTGAACCCATACGTCGGCTGGTCGCTGTCGGAAGATCTGGATATATGGGCGAGTGTCGGCTATGGCGTCGGCGAGGTCGAGTTAAATGACAACGGCGAGCCGCGCAGCAGCGATCTCTCGGTCGGCTCGGTGAGTGTGGGCGCGAGCGGTCGCCTGGTTGTGTCGGATGCGTTGATAGCGGGCGGTCGTAGCGAGCTGCATCTGCGCGGTGACGGCTCGGCATCGCAGGTAGATTTTGACCGCTCGGACGCCGGTTTTACGGATGTATCGAGCCATCGGCTGCGCTTGATAGTGGAAGCGAGCCACCTGCGCAGCGGCGCGTCAGGCAGTGTGCGCAGCGGGCTGGAGTTGGGCATACGGCACGACGGCGGCGACGGCCAGGACGGTCAGGGTCTGGAGCTGGGCGGCAGCCTCGAGTGGAGCAATACGCACGGTCTGACGCTGTCGGGCCGAACCCGGGTGCTGACGCTGGCGGATTACGACGAATGGGGCGTCAGCGGCATACTGCGGCTGGCACCGGGGCAGGGCGGTCGCGGCCTGTCGTTCAGCCTGTCGCCGGGCTACGGTCGGGATGACAGCGGCACAGAGCAGCTATGGCAGCGGGGCGCGTCGGCAGTGTCGAGTGCGCAGACGGCACGGCTGCGGATGGACGGCGAGGTCGGCTACGGGATGTGGTTGCTGGGCGGCACGGTACAGCCATATCTGGGCGCGTCGCTGCTGCAAGGCGGCGACAGCAGGCAGCGCATGGGGATGCGGCTGGAGTTTGGGCGCGGGGTACAGCTGGAATTGGAAGGCAGCCGCGCCGCCGCCGAACACCGCATTGAGCTGCAATGGCAATGGAACTGGTGATCCGCCGCCTGCGGCGGGAATTAGGAATTAGGAATTAGGAATTAGGAATGATCAGGGGGGTTTCTGACCGAGGCGGCAGCCTGGTTGGGGTTACCGTCCCCCCCTGATAAAGGGCTGTCTGAACCACTTCAAGCAATTGGCTTATTATTTTTTACCTCAACGCCGTCATTCCTGCGAAAGCAGGAATCCAGTAAAACATCATGCCGATTGGAGAGATTTATATGATGATATTGTTGTTTGTCTGGGTTCCTGCTTCCGCAGGAATGACAAAAAATGCGGAATTCCCAATTCCTAATTCCCGCCGCAGGCGGATTTCATTCCTAATTCCTAATTCCTAATTCCTAATTCCTAATTCCTAATTACCGCCGCAGGCGGATTTCATTCCTAATTCTTAATTCCTAATTCCCGCCGCAGGCGGATTTCATTCCTAATTCCTAATTCCTAATTCCTAATTCCCGCCGTAGGCGGATCTCCCGCCGCAGGCGGAGAGGGCGGCAGAGATCACGCACAGCATCTCGAACAGCAAAGTCGCACCCACCAGCGCGGTGTTGCCGCTGGGGTCAAACGGCGGGGCGATTTCAACTACGTCGCCGCCAATCAGATTCAACCCGTGCAATCCGCGGATCATCAGTTGCGCTTCCAGCGTGCTGTAGCCGCCGACTTCCGGTGTCCCGGTGCCGGGGGCGAACACCGGGTCCAGCGCATCGACGTCGAAGCTGATATAGGTCGGGCCGTCGCCGACAATCCGGCGGGCTTCGGCGACCACCGCTTTCCAGCCGAGCTCGAGGTACTCTTCGATATAGATCACCCGCATGCCGGAATCGTGGCTGAACTGCCACACGTCGGGGTCATTCAGTGAGCCGCGAATGCCGATCTGAATCGTGCGCTTTGGGTCCAGCAGCCCCTCTTCGACCGCACGGCGAAAGGGCGCACCGTGGTGGAATTTTGAGCCCAGATAATCGTCCCCGGTATCGCAATGCGCGTCGAAATGCACCATGCCCAGCGGCCCGTTTGTTGCCAGGCTGCGGAAAATCGGCAGCGTGATCGAATGGTCGCCGCCGACCGAAATCGGCGTGATGCCGGCCGCGACGACGCGCTGATAAAACGCCGCGATTTCGGCATGGCTGCCTTCCAGCGTAAACGGCTTTTGCACCCAGGCATCGCCGATATCCCTGACCCGGCACAGCGCGTGCGGGTTAACCCCGGTGGCCTGGTTGATTTTCCGGATCAAGCTGGATTGGTTGCGCACCTCTCGTGGCCCGTGGCGCGCCCCCGGGCGATTGGTGGTGCCGCCATCAAACGGCACGCCAATCAGCCCAATATCCACCTGCTCCAGATTTTCGGCATACGGCACCCGCATAAACGTAGCCAGCCCAGTATAACGAGGCCGCGTCATCGGGTCAGTCAATTCAGGGTAGTCACCCATGTCAGCATCCAATCAATTGTTACACCATTCCCGCCGCCAGCGGCATTCCCAATCCCTAATCCCTAATTCCCGCCGAAAGCAGTCAGGGTAGTCACCCATGTCAGCATCCGATCAAAGGTTACACCATTCCCGCCGCAGGCGGCATTCCTAATCCCTAATTCCCGCCGAAGGCGGTCAGGGTAGTCACACATGTCAGCATCCGATCGAAGGTTACACCATTCCCGCCGCAGGCGGCATTCCCAATTCCCAATTCCCAATTCCCAATTCCCAATTCCCAATTCCCAATTCCCAATTCCCAATTCCCAATTCCCAATTCCCAATTCCCAATTCCCAATTCCTAATTCCTAATTCCTAATTCCTAATTCCTAATTCCTAATTCCTAATTCCCGCCGCAGGCGGATTTCATTCCCAATTCCCAATTCCCAATTCCTAATTCCTAATTCCCGCCGCAGGCGGATTTCCCGCCGAAGGCGGAAAGCTTGCCATCAACTACAAATCAACACTACACTACCGCCGTCATTCTGACAATCGCCGGGCGGCATAAACAATCATCAGCCGTCGTCGGCTTTTCCAACAGCAGGGCAGGGCAGTGCGCGAGCAGGTTATCAAACTGGATAACGTATGGAAAATCTTCGGCCAGCGCGCCGAGGAGGCGGTGCGGGCGATCACCTGCGAGCAGCTGACCAAACCGCAGGTGCTGGCGCAATTCGGCTGCGTGGTCGGCGTTGCCGGGTGCTCTCTGGAGGTTGTCCGCGGCGAGATATTCTGCGTCATGGGGCTGTCCGGCTCGGGCAAATCGACGCTGGTGCGGCACCTGAACCGATTGCTCGAGCCGACCGCCGGGCAGATTCAGGTTCTTGGCAAGGACATGATGAAACTGAACGCCACGCAATTGCGCCGGATGCGGGCGGCGCATATCGGCATGGTGTTTCAGCACATGGCGCTGTTTCCCCACCGTACGGTGCGGGACAACGTGGCGTTTCCGTTGCAGGTGCAGGGCGAACCCAAATCCAGGCGCTGGGAGGTGTCGCAGCGCTGCCTCAGCATGGTCAATCTGGACGGCTATGAAGACCGCTTCCCGAATGAGTTGTCCGGCGGCATGCAGCAGCGGGTCGGGCTGGCCCGGGCGCTGGCTTCCGACCCTGAAGTGCTGTTGATGGACGAGCCGTTTTCGGCGCTCGACCCGTTGATTCGACGGCAGTTGCAGCAGCAGTTTATGAGTTTGTCGGCGGAGCTGAACAAGACCACGGTTTTTATTACCCATGATCTGGACGAGGCGATCCGGATTGGCAGCCGCATCGCGATTATGAAAGACGGTGTCGTGGTGCAGATCGGCACGCCGGAGCAGATCGTGACCCACCCGGTTGATGATTACGTACGCGATTTTGTCGAAGGGATTTCGACGTTGAAGCTGATTTTTGCGCACACGATTATGTGCCCGATGGCGGAATATCTGCCGCAGCCCGGAGACGACCTCAGCCGGGCGCCGCGGGCACCGCATGATACCGATTTGAGCGGGTTGATCGATCTGTCGATTACGGGAAATCAGCCGATTGTGATTACCGACGGCGGCGCCGACGTCGGCGTGGTTGATAAAATCACCTTGCTCAAGGGCATCAAAGGAGGCGACAACTGATGCAGGAGAGCGGGTTTACCGCCGCCCCGAACCGTCTCGGCAATGCGGTTGGCGATTTTGTGCGACAAAATACGGCCTACTACGAGCGCGAGTTCGACAAAATTCAGTCGGCCACCGGCTTCCTGTGGTCGTGGAATACCATGGCCGCGGTTGCCGGGCCTTTCTGGGGCGCGGCAAGAGGATTATGGGGGTATTTCTGGGCCTTCATGGTGCTCGAAATTCTCGCCCTGGTGCAGATTGGCAAGGGCCTGTGGGGGGAGCTGGGCGCCGACCAGATAGCGCGGGCGGCCAGGCTGACCGAGCGGTATCGCGAGTTTTACCGCCAGGCGGACGCGGCCACCGCGGCCGGTGAGACCGCCGAGGCCGTCGCGGCGATTATCGTGCGCGCGGATAACCTGAAAAAAGTCGCCGACCGCCTGCTCGAGGAAGCGGCGGCGGCCACCGACGGCGCGCTCGCATACCTGCTGGTCGGCATCGGCCTGCTGCTGGTGCTGCGGGCGATTCAGGGCGGCTACGCCAACCGGCGGTACGAAAAACTATACCTCACCTGGCGGGCCGAACCGAACCTCACGGTCAGCGGCTTTAGCTGGGTCTGGGCCGGGTTTGGCGGTCTGTTGTGGCTGGCGATTGTGCCGCTGACGCTGTACAAGTTCACCGTCGGCCAGGTCGCGCCCGGGCTGTCGGCCTTCGTGACCCAGTTCCCGGTGGCCAAAAAACAATACTTCTCCCCCATCGCCAGCGGGATGGATCGCGGGTTTGACTACATTTCGTTGCGCTTCGGCGACCTCTTCGACGGCGTGGTGACGGCCATCCGCACGGTGCTCGACGGCTTGGAAACGCTGTTTGTCGGCACCCCGTGGCCGGTGGTCATGACCGTCATCATCGTCACCGCATGGCGGCTCGCGGGGCCGCGGGTGGCGCTGTTCACCGCCGCCGCGCTGGCCTATCTCGGGCTGCTGGGGCTGTGGGAAACCAGCATGATAACCGTGGCGCTGCTGGGCGCGGCGGCATTTTTATGCCTGCTGATGGGCATCCCGCTGGGCATCTGGTTTGGCAAAAGCGAGCGCGCCTACCATATCGCCCGGCCGGTGCTGGATTTCATGCAGACCATGCCGGCGTTTGTGTATTTGATTCCGATCATCGCCTTCTTTGGCACCGGCAAGCCGCCCGGCGTGCTGGCCACCATCGTGTTTGGCATGCCGCCGGTGATCCGGCTGACCGCGCTGGGCATGCGCGGCGTGCCCGAACACATCAAAGAAGCGGCGGTCGCTTTCGGCTGCACGCGCTGGACGTTGTTAAAAGACGTCGAGCTGCCGCTGGCGATGCCGTCGATTATGGCCGGCATCAACCAGACGATTCTGATGTGCCTGTCGATGGTCGTGATTGCGTCCCTGATTGGCGCCAAAGGGCTGGGGCAGGACGTGCTGATTGCGCTGCAATACGCCGCCAAAGGGCAGGGCATGCTGGCCGGGCTGGCGATTTTATTTTGTGCGATGGTGATCGATCGGGTCATCCAGGGCCATTACCGGCGGGCGACCGCGCGGCACTGAATGCGATATCGGGCGATGGTCAAACCGGGCGGGCGCCGTATTTCGCGGGGGCGAAATGGATAAACAACAACTGTACAATCTGCGCAACGATTATTCGGAGCAGGGCATCCGTCGGCGCGACCTCGCCGCCGACCCGCTGGTGCAGTTTGCCACCTGGTTCGATCAAGCCGTGGCGGCGGAAATCGCCGAGCCGAATGCCATGTGCCTGAGCACAGTCGACGCCGAGGGCCGCAGCTGGATCCGCACCGTACTGATGAAATCCTGCGACCCGCAGGGCCTCGTCTTTTTCACCAATTACACCAGCCGCAAGGCCCAGCAGATCGCACACAACACCGCAGTATCAGCGTTATTCCCCTGGCTGTCACTGCACCGCCAGGTTATTTTCCAGGGCGTAGTCGAGAAAGTCAGTGAAGCCGAGTCGAAAGCCTATTTCGCCAGCCGTCCACGCGCGACCCAGCTAGGCACCTGGGCCTCCCGCCAAAGCCAGCCGCTGACGGAGCGGTCACAACTGGAGTCCCGCCTGACCGAAATCACCCGCCGGTTCAAATCGCAACCGGTACCGCCGCCACATTTCTGGGGCGGCTATCGCCTGCTGCCAACACGGGTTGAGTTCTGGCAAGGCAGAAACAGTCGATTACACGACCGCCTGGTGTACAATAAGCCCGCCCCCGGCGATGCGCCGAGCTGGCAAATAAGCCGTCTATATCCGTAACCCGCATAGGCTAATGGATCAACATACGGCCATCCCGGAGAGGTGTCTGAGTGGTTGAAAGAGCACGCCTGGAAAGTGTGTATGCGTTAATAGCGTATCGCGGGTTCGAATCCCGCCCTCTCCGCCATGCACCCAATCCTTAATTCCTAATTCCTAATTCCTAATTCCTAATTCCTAATTCCTAATTCCCGCCGCAGGCGGATTTATGCCAACCGTTCATTTCAAACTGGCCGACGGGTCATGCGTATCCGCTGCGGCCGAGCCGGGGGATTCGGTTATGCGGGTGGCCCGGCGCCATCACGTCGAGGCTATCTGGGCCGAGTGCGGCGGGACGTGCAGTTGCGCTACCTGCCACGTCCACGTTGACCCGCAGTGGGTGGCGAAATTGCCGGCGATGGATGCGGTGGAAACCGATATGCTGGAGTTTGCCGAACAGGTTGACGCTACCAGCCGCTTGAGTTGTCAGATTGTGATGACCGAAGAGCTCAACGGCCTGGTCGTGAATGTGCCGGCGTCGCAGTATTGAAACCGCGCCGGCACGGCACACCGAAACAAGACCGCCCGCACCGCACATGAACACCGCCCGCAATCCGGAAATATGCTGGTCGCCCGCGGCCGAGGCGGTCGAGCAGACCCACCTGAGCCGGTTTATCCGCCGCGCGTCGAATCAGGCGCCGCAGGTCACCGACTATGATTCGCTGTACGCCTGGAGCATTGCGCAGCCGGCCGATTTCTGGCCGCTGGTCTGGCGCTATTGCCAGGTCAAAGCGGGCACCGACTGGCAGCAGGTTTTGCAGCATCCGCAGGCCATGCCGGGGGCGGTCTGGTTTGCCGGCGCGCGCCTGAACTTTGCGGAAAATCTGCTGCGCCATCGCGACCAGCGTCGGGCGCTGGTGTATTGCGACGAGGACGGCGAGCAGCGGACGCTGACCTACGCGCAGTTGTATCAACAGGTGGCGCGCTATGCCGCGGCGTTGAGACGCCTGGGCGTGCGCCGCGGCGACCGGGTGGCCGGCTACCTGCCGAACATTCCCGAGGCGGTGATTGCGATGCTGGCGAGTGCGAGCATCGGCGCCGTGTGGTCGTCCTGTTCGCCTGATTTTGGCCTCAGCGGTGTGCTGGAACGGTTTTCCCGGATTGCGCCGAAAGTGCTGTTTGCGGTTGACGGCTACCGCTATGCCGGCAAGACGTTTCGCATCCTGGACAAGGTTGCCGGCCTGGCCGAGCGCATCGATTCGCTGGAGCAGGTGGTCGTGATTCCGTTTTTGCACGCGCAGCCGGCGGTCGGGTCGATTCGCGGCGGCGTACTGGCGGATGCATGGGCGGTGGACGGCGAGGCGCTCGAGTTTGAGCAACTGCCGTTCGACCACCCGCTGTACATTCTTTACTCGTCGGGCACCACCGGGGCGCCCAAGTGCATTGTGCACGGCGCCGGCGGGACGCTGTTGCAGCACCTGAAAGAGCAGTGGCTGCATACCGACCTGCAACCGCAGGATGTGTTGTTTTATTTCACCTCCTGCGGCTGGATGATGTGGAACTGGCTGGTCAGCGGGCTGACGAGCGGCTGCTGTCTGGTGTTGTACCATGGTGCGCCGTTGCACCCCGACCGGGGCCGGCTGTGGCAGTTGGCCGAGCAGCTGGGGGTCAGCATATTCGGCACCAGCGCCGGCTATATCAGCGCGCTGGCCAAGGCCGGGGTCAGGCCGGCGCAGGAATATGATCTGTCGGCGCTGCGTACGCTGTTGTCCACCGGTTCGCCGTTGGCGGCGGAGGGCTTCGACTATGTGTATCGGCATATCAAATCCGACCTGATGCTCAGCTCGATCTCCGGCGGCACCGATATTATTTCCTGTTTTGTGCTCGGCAACCCGACCCGGCCGGTCTATCGCGGCGAGATACAGGGCCGCGGATTGGGGATGGCGGTGGCGGTGTATGACGCGGCCGGAAAACCGGTGCTCGGCCAGCGGGGGGAGCTGGTCTGCACGCGGCCGTTTCCGTCGATGCCGCTGGGGTTCTGGAACCAGCCGGATGCCGACTATCATGCGGCGTATTTTTCGCGCTTTGACGGCGTCTGGACGCAGGGCGATTTTGCCGAACTGACCCCGCAGGACGGGATGATTATCTATGGCCGCTCCGATGCGCTATTGAACCCGGGCGGGGTGCGGATTGGCACCGCCGAAATCTACCGTCAGGCGGAAAAAGCCGAGGCGGTGCTGGAAAGCGTCTGTGTCGGCCAGATCTGGGGCAGCGATACGCGTATTATTTTGTTTGTTGTGCTGCGTGACGGCGCGGTGCTGGACGCCGCGCTCGAACAGCACATCCGTACGCTGATTGCACACAATGCCAGCAAGCGGCACGTGCCGGCAAAAATCATTGCGGTGCCTGAAATCCCGCGCACGCTGAGTGGTAAGATTGTTGAGCTGGCGGTAAAGAACGTGGTGCACGGCCAGCCGGTGAAAAATATCGACGCGCTGGCCAATCCGCAGGCGCTGGAATATTTTCGCAACCTCAAGGCGTTGTCCGAGCCCTAGGCGCCGCGCCGCGACGGATTCAATCCATACTTAAACGAAGGAGACGTGATGAACAAAAACGACGTGGTGGTGGTGAGCGGTGTACGCACCGCTATCGGGGATTTTGGCGGCAGTTTGAAAAATCATTCCGTGGTGCAATTGGCCGCGCTGACCATCCAGGAGGCGGTCCGGCGGGCCGGGGTCGCGCCGGACGCTATCGGCCATTGCGTGGTCGGCAATGTGATCCAGACCGAGGCGCAGGACATGTATCTTGCCCGCGTGGCGGCGCTGCGCGGCGGGCTGCCCGAGCAGACCCCGGCGGTGACGGTCAATCGCCTGTGCGGCAGCGGGATGCAGGCGATTGTTACCGCGGCGCAGCAGATTGAGCTCGGCTTGTGCAGCGCCGCGGTGGCCGGCGGCGCGGAGGTGATGAGCCGCGGCAACTATGTGGCCACCGGCGCACGCTTTGGCAATCGCCTCGGCGACGGCAAGCTGGTGGACATGATGATGGCGGCGTTGCATTGCCCGATAGAAGGCTGCCACATGGGGATTACCGCGGAAAACATTGCTGAGAAATGGGGGGTCAGCCGGCAGGAGCAGGACGAATTGGCGCTGCTGTCGCATCAGCGCGCGCAGCAGGCGATTCAGCAGCAGCGCTTCAAGGCGCAGATTGTGCCGGTTGATCTGCCGGCCCGCCGCGGCGCCGCCGGTGCGGTGTTTGAACAGGACGAGCACGTGCGTTTCGACAGCTGCCTGGAAGACATGATGAAGCTGAAACCGGTATTCAAGCCGGACGGCTCGGTGACCGCCGGCAACGCCTCGGGCATCAATGACGGCGCCGCTGCCGTGGTGCTGATGGCGGCGCAGGAATGCGAGCGGCACGGCTTGACGCCGCGCGCCCGGCTGCTGAAGTATGCGTATGCCGGCGTGGCGCCGAAGTATATGGGCATCGGGCCGGTGCCGGCGGTGCGCAGCCTGCTGCAGGATACGCCGTTCGAGGTCAAGGATATCGACGTCTGGGAGGTCAACGAGGCGTTTGCCGCGCAGGCGATTGCGGTCGCACGGGATCTGGACATCCCGGCCGACCGGCTCAACCCGAACGGCAGCGGCATCTCACTCGGCCATCCGATCGGCGCCACCGGGGTCATGTTGACCGAAAAGGCGATTTCCGAGCTCGAGCGCACCGCCGGCCGGTATGCGGTGGTGACGATGTGCATCGGCGGCGGGCAGGGCATCGCGGCGCTGTTTGAACGCGCCGGCTAGGCTTGCCGCCGACCGCGAGCCAGCACGCATCTTCCGCCATGCCGTCGAGCGCCATGCCAAACCGCCCCCCGGCGATACTGGCCGCCGCGTCGGCGGAGCACTCGCTCGATGCGTTGCTGGCGGGGTTGAAACAGCTGGCGGCGCTGCCGTTATCCGCCGCCACGGCGATGTCGCCGGAGATGTATACCTCAAAGCCGATTCTGGCACTCGAGCGCCAACGCATATTTCGCCGCAGCTGGCTGTGCGTCGGTCGGGCGGAATCTATCCCGCAATACGGCGACTACCTGACCTGCCAGGTCGATACCCAGCCGGTGGTTGTGATTCGACAGCACAACGGGGCGGTCAAGGCATTTGCCAACGTCTGCCGGCATCGGATGATGCGCCTGCTGGAGGGGCGCGGACAGCGCCGGCGCATTGTCTGCCCCTATCATGCCTGGAGCTATCACTGCGACGGCCGCTTGATAGCCGCGCCGCAGATGCAGTCGCGCGCCGGCTTCGAGCGCAGCGACTATTCGCTGGCGCCGGTGTGTTGCGAGATCTGGCAGGGCTGGGTGTATGTGACGCTGAATCCGGATGCTGTGCCGGTGCGCACCCAATTGGCCGAGCTGTCCACCGTGGTGGCGCCCTACCGGATGGCGGACTACCGGCAGGTGGCGGTCGAAGACCATGTCTGGCACACCAACTGGAAACAGCTCACGGAAAATTTTATGGAAGGCTACCACCTGCCGGTGGTGCACAAGGCGACGGTCGGCGGTTATTTCCCGGTGGAGGAAACCCGCTTTTCGGATCAGCCGGCGAACCCCGCTTTCACCTATCAGAGTTTTATCAAAGACCGGCAGGCCCCGGTGGGCATCGCGCATAAACACAATCGCCGGCTAAAGGGTGTGCAGCGGCAAACCTCCGTGCTGCCGACCATTTTCCCGTCGCACATGATCACGCTGGCGCCGGATCATCTGTGGTACCTGGCGTTGCAGCCGCTGGCGGTTGACCGGGTGCATATCCGCTACGGGATTGCGCTGGCGCCGGAGGTGTTGCGCACGACGGCGGATGCGGAGCAGCTGACGGCCGAGATCAAGGCGTTCCTGGACACGGTCAATCAGGAAGATCGCCACGTCGTCGAGGGCATCCATAAGGGCGCGCGGGCGCCGCTGTCGACGCCCGGCCCGTTGTGCTGGCTGGAGAAGGAGAACCACGAATTCACGCAGTACATCAGCCGCATGTTGACGGCGGAGTTGGCCTGAGTTGGGCTGAAGCGGCCAATGGCTGGCAGCCGAAGCGGGCTGCCGGGGCTACGCTTTGGTCAGCATCAGATTGATCATTTCAAACGCAATCGTCGCCGCCGACAGCGCGGTGATTTCCGCGTGATCGTAGGCCGGGGCCACCTCGACAATGTCCGCCCCGACCAGGTTGACGCCCTGCAGGCCGCGAATAATATTCATCAATTCGCGGCTGGATAACCCGGCTATCTCGGGGGTGCCGGTGCCCGGCGCATGCGCGGGGTCCAGCACATCGATATCGATTGACAGGTACAGCGGCTTGCTGCCGACTCTGTCGCGTATTCGTTTGGCGACCTGAGCGACCCCCTCTGATTCGATCTCGTCGCAATGGATCACCTTGAACCCCAGCTCGGCATCGTTTTTCAAATCATCCCGGCTGTACAGCGGCCCGCGGATGCCGACGTGCATTGACGCGTCGTCGTCAAACAGCCCCTCCTCAGCCGCCCGCCTGAACGGCGTGCCGTGCGTGTAGGGCGCGCCGAAATAGGTGTCCCAGGTGTCGAGATGCGCATCAAAATGCACCAGGGCAACCTGGCCCGCCTGTTTGTTGATTGCGCGCAATAACGGCACCGCAATGGTGTGGTCGCCGCCCAGGCTGACAATCGCGCCGGCGCGCCGGTGCAAGTCGTCCGCCGCCGCCTCTATCTGCCGTATTGCCTCGTCGATGTTGAACGGATTGCAGCCGACGTCGCCGGCGTCGGCGACCTGAATCTGGGCAAACGGCTCGGTATCATAAGCCGGATGAAAATTCGTACGCAGATGCCGCGACGCCTGGCGAATGGCCTGCGGCCCGAAGCGCGCGCCGGGTCGATAGCTGGTCCCCGCATCGAACGGAATGCCCAGTATCGCGACGTCGCAGTACGGCACGTCGCGCAGCTCGGGCAGCCGGCAAAAAGTCGATGGGCCGGCGTAGCGCGGTATCTCCACCCCGCTGACCGGGGGGATGGGCGGTGTCTCTCTGCTCTTGGTCATGTTGCACTCCTGCTGCTGGTGTCTTGGCTGCCGATGATACCCCATCCGGCGCCGCATGATGGCCGCGCGTGCATCGCCGGATCAACCGGCGGCAACGGCCACGCGGTCAGCCGCATCGCGATTGCTGTCTGATTGGCGATCCACTCGACCGCGTCGCCGTGTCAGCGGCCCTCGAAACCGGTCAGGACGTTGACCGTGTTGACGCCAATTTCGGCCACCGCATAGCCGCCTTCCATGACGAACAGCGTCGGCAGACCGAGCGCGCCAATCAGCGCGCCGTAGCGTTTAAAATCATCCCCGGTGAGCTTGAAAAACGAAATCGGATCCTGCTCGAATGTATCCACCCCCAGCGACACAATCAGCGTGTCGGGCGCATACCGCCGGATTTTCCGGCAGGCGTCCCGCAGCGCGTCGCTCCACGCCGCATACCCGGTATTCGGCGGCAGCGGATAATTGACGTTGAAGCCCTCGCCTGCGCCCGCACCGGTTTCATCCGCGTAGCCGAGAAAATGCGGAAACGCATATTGTGGGTCGCCGTGCAACGACAGAAACAGCACCTCCTGGCGCGGATAAAAAATCGCCTGGGTGCCGTTGCCATGATGAAAATCCACATCCAGTATCGCGATGCGCCCGGCACCCCGCGTCAGCAGAGCCTGCGCACACACCGCGGCATTATTGACAAAACAATAACCGCCATAGAGGTCGGCGGCGGCATGGTGACCGGGCGGCCGGCAAAGCGCAAACGCGGCTGTCTGGCCGGCCGCAATCTGCGCCTGTGCAGTCAGGGCGACATTGACACTGGCACAGACCGCCTCCCAGGTACCCTCACTGATTGCGGTTTCCGCCGCCAGTGCGTAATACCCCATTTTCCCGTCAATAAACGCGGGCCGCCGCTGCCGCATACCGCGCACCGGAAACGAAGTCGGGATGGCCTCACCGAGGTATCCTTCGGCCTGCCACTCGCTCCACGCAGTCTGTAAAAACGCGATATAGTCCCGGTCGTGCACCCGTAAAACCGGCTCCATCCCGAAATCATCCGGTTCGACTATCGCCCCCAGGTTGACCTGCCGCACCTGTTGCAACACGTAACCCATGCGTGCCGGACACTCAAACGGCGTGACCAGTTGACCGCCATACAGTTCGGTTTTCGGATCACGCAATTGGTGCTGGTTGGTATAAACGGTCAGCATTTTTTGTGCGTTAATATGATTGAGTGGCCCGCCGTGGCGGTGTGTGGTGATGGCGCTTGTGTCCGCACCGGATAGCCGACTAAATTCCTAATTCCTAATTCCTAATTCCTAATTCCTAATTCCCGCCGCAGGCGGCAGCATTCCTAATTCCTAATTCCTAATTCCCGCCGCAGGCGGCGACAGGGCCGTCAATGGCGATTGTCGGAATCAAGCGTCGGGTTGGAAACGATGCGCTACGCCGTTTTCCGGCGGGACAAATCCAGCGGCTTGGAATCGCGGGGGGAAACCGGCGGATAACCGGGTTCGGATTTTTCCACGAAAGTGACGGATTCATAAAAGTCGTCCAGCGCAATGAAAGCACCGTTTTCTTCCGCCCATTTTCGCATGCGCGGGTTGCAGGAGTATTTCCACGACAGCACTTCTATGCGCCATTTTCGCTTGTGCATGCGCTCCAATTCTTTGTGAAAGCCGATGCCGGGGCCCTTGTAATAGCCGGCGCCGTCGCCGGTGAGCAGCACGGCGATGCCGGGGTCGCCGTTGTAGTCAAGGGCGTCGCGCAGCATCTCCAATTGCAGCAGGCGGTCGGGCACTTCCTGCTCTTTTTTTTGCGCTTCGACTCGGTCGTACAGTTCAACGATGACGTCCTGCCGCCGCAGTCTGTCCCAAACCTGGCGAAGCGGCGGCGGAATAGAGCCGACGGCAAGTGCCTTTGCCACAGGTCGGTCGCCATGGGCGAGACGAAACATATTCTCAAAATCCACGCGAACGCGATAACTCGCGTCGGGATTTCCTTCGCGATCATCCGTCAGCCCCTGCGCACCGATGAATATGTTGGAGTTGTCCCAATAAACGAAAACTTTGTCCATTTTTTCTTTTTCCAAATTAAGAAGTTGTATAGGTCGGTGAATTCAACCCTGAAGCACAACAAGTGGCGCTATTCCGAATGATGCTTGATTAGAGGTTTTCATGTCAAGACATTTTCGTGGTCGGCGGTTGAGTTGATGGACTGCTCGAGCCAGCTGCGAAGAGGTGATGGTGGCGAAGTCGTCGCTCTTCATAGAGATGGCCGCGCCCCGGGTTTGCCTCCGACAATCACAGCACATTAAGAGCAAAGGTTGAAAATCAAGACTTGTCCCGACTACCAATAAACCGGGTCGCCAGCAACAGCGTGGTAGACACCAGTGACTGTCGCTCGGCGGGTCGCGTGGCGAGCTGTTATAGACGTGTGCCTGCCTACCCTCACCCAACCCTCTCCCAGAGGGAGAGGGCTAAAGCCGACAACCGCTTTCTCCTTGTGAATAACCGAAAACTCCCTCTCCCTCTGGGAGAGGGCCGGGGTGAGGGAGAGGGCCGCCGCACGGCCCAATCACCGTCCAGAATCTTACCTTCCCATCAGCAGCGAAGTTGCACTTATAAGTTGAATTCACCATCCGAAAGAATCAAGACTTGTCCCGACTACCAATAAACCGGGTCGCCAGCAACAGCGTAGTAGACACCAGAATCATGATCGTAGAAATAGCCGCGATGGTCGGGTCGATGTAGTCGCGCAACGCGCCGAACATGTGCTTGGTCAGGGTGGCATTCGAACCGCCCGAGACGAAGATGGAAATGATGACTTCGTCGAACGAGGTGAGAAACGAGAGCAGGGCGGCCGTTACAATCGAAAATTTGATCTGTGGCAGGGTGATGACGAAAAACGCCTTGATGCGGGTGGCGCCAAGACTGCGGGCGACGCGCTCCTGGTTCAGGTCGTAATTGCGCAGCGCCGAGGTGATCACAATCATCACCAGCGGTGCGGCCAGAGCCGTATGCGCCAGCACCAGCCCGGTGATTGTATTGTTCAGGCCGACGCGGCCGAAGGCGTAAAAACTGCCGATTGCAATCAGGATTACCGGCACAATCATCGGCGTGATCAGCAGCATGAAGAGGGTGCGCGCCGCTCGATCCGCAGCGCGTCGCTCCACGCCGCATACCCGGTATTCGGCGGCAGCGGATAATTGACGTTGAAGCCCTCGCCTGCGCCCGCACCGGTTTCATCCGCGTAGCCGAGAAAATGCGGAAACGCATATTGCGAGTCGCCGTGCAACGACAGAAACAGCACCTCCGGGCGCGGATAAAAAATCGCCTGGGTGCCGTTGCCGTGATGAAAATCCACGTCCAGTATCGCGATGCGCCCGGCACCCCGCGTCAGCAGGGCCTGCGCACACACCGCGGCATTATTGACAAAACAATAACCGCCATAGAGGCGGCGGCATGGTGACCGGGCGGCCGGCAAAGCGCAAACGCGGCTGTCTGTCCGGCCGCAATCTGCGCCTGTGCGGTCAGGGCGACGTTGACACTGGCACAGACCGCCTCCCAGGTACCCTCACTGATTGCGGTTTCCGCCGCCAGTGCGTAATACCCCATTTTCCCGTCAATAACCCCGGGCCGCCGCTGCCGCATACCGCGCACCGGAAACGAAGTCGGGATAGCCTCACCGCGGTATCCTTCAGCCTGCCACTCGCCCCACGCAGTTTGTAGAAACGCGATATAGTCACGGTCGTGCACCTGTAAAACCGGCTCCATCCCGAAATCGTCCGGTTCGACTATCGGCCCCAGGTTGACCTGCCGCACCTGTTGCAACACGTAATCCATGCGTGCCGGGCACTCAAACGGCGTGACCAGCTGACCGCCGTACAGTTCGGTTTTCGGATCACGCAATTGGTGTTGGTTGGTATAAACGGTCAGCATTTTTTGTACTTTAATATGATTGAGTGGCCCGCCGTGGCGGTGTGTGGCGATGGCGATTATGTCCGCACCGGATAGGCGGTGTCAAACAGCCTGCAAGGTAAACCGTATGAGTGCATACTATGGTATGTCATTTTTAGTTTTTAATCTGGTCGTCAATTGCTGTCACAAAAATGCGTATATCATCAACTAATTTTTCAATCATAGAAGAATCTACAATCACTTCATTTCCATCTTTATCTTTACCATTTCTATGAACAAAATCATGACGTTTTGAAACAGCTTTATAAAGCTCTTCAGATTTTGGAAATTCCACACCAAATGTATCTTTATACATTCCAGAAACTTTAGGTAAATTATGATAGATTACGTCAAGCATTGCTTTTTTAGCAAAAAATTCTGCTTTTTCTTCAAACTCAAAAAAATTCGACACTGCAATATTTTCTTTTTTAAATTCTTTAAACGTTTTAAAAAACCGTTTAAGATTATCTTTTGATTGAAATACTGTATTTATAAAAGCATCTGACAAGTATGTTTCCATAATTCCTATTACGCTTGAATATAATTGACGATGGAATAGTTTTTTTAGATTTTTATCTGATGGCTTAATTTTAAGAAGGCTAATAATATTGTTTAAATCTTGATTGAAAGTTATGAAGAATGCAGTATTTGAAGAGATAGCTGCATAATGTTCTGCATAATATGGTTCGTCAATCTCTTCAACATCAACAGCATAATCATCAGGTAATTCATTAACATGTCCATAACCAATATATACATTACCAAGATCTCCATCACCGCGAAAAAACGTAACATGGATGTTTATAGTAAAGTATTTTTTACATTCACTACATACAGCAAACCCTCCCTCACTAGTCTGACTGCCTGATGGTGTTGTTTCAGATGCATAACTAGAGAATGGTACGGATATTTCTTCACTTTCAACTTGATGTGAACACTCGTCACATTTAAATCGAACTATTACAGATTCTGTGTCGAATGGATTAAAATTAAAATCTACCATAAGCTTGTGCTTTTCTACTGTTATTTAATTAATTGAGCGATTTCTTCAATTTTCATTACCATAGAAACCACTTCCAATAATCAATGTAAAAATACCTGATACAAATCCAATAAAGAGTATAGGCAGAATAACCGCCCTTTTCTCCAAAATCAAGAAGTCGTATAGATCCGAAAAAATCAAGACTTGTCCCGACTACCAATAAACCGGGTCGCCAGCAGCAACGTGGTAGACACCAGTGACTGTCGCTCGGCGGGTCGCGTGGCGAGCTGTTATAGACGTGTGCCTGCCCACCCTCACCCAACCCTCTCCCAGAGGGAGAGGGCTAAAGCCGACAACTGCTTTCTCCCTGTGAATAACCGAAAACTCCCTCTCCCTCTGGGAGAGGGCTGGGGTGAGGGAGAGGGCCGCCGCACGGCCTAATTACCGTCCAGAATCTTACCTTCCCATCAGCAGCGAAGTTGCACTTATAAGTTGAATTCACCATCCGAAAGAATCAAGACTTGTCCCGACTACCAATAAACCGGGTCGCCAGCAACAGCGTAGTAGACACCAGAATCATGATCGTAGAAATCGCCGCGATAGTCGGGTCGATATAATCGCGTAACGCGCCGAACATGTGCTTGGTCAGGGTGGCATTCGAACCGCCCGAGACGAAAATGGAGATGATGACTTCGTCGAACGAGGTGAGAAACGAGAGCAGGGCGGCCGTTACAATCGAAAATTTTATCTGTGGCAGGGTGATGACGAAAAATGCCTTGATGCGGGTGGCGCCAAGACTGCGGGCGACGCGCTCCTGGTTCAGGTCGTAATTGCGCAGCGCCGAGGTGATCACAATCATCACCAGCGGTGCGGCCAGAGCCGTATGCGCCAGTACCAGCCCGGTGATGGTATTGTTCAGGCCGACGCGGCCGAAAGCGTAAAAACTGCCGATTGCGATCAGGATCACCGGCACAATCATCGGCGTGATCAGCAGCATGAAGAGGGTGCGCGCCGCCCGATGTCCGGAGACGAACAGGGCGTAGGCCGCCATGGTGCCAAACGGGGTTGCCACCAGCATCGTGAGTACGCCCACCTGTAACGAGGTGACGGTGGCGCGCATCCACTTGGAAGACTCGAAATATACGGTATACCAGCGCACCGACCAGTGATCGGGCGGGAATTCCAGGTACTGGGAATCCGAGAACGACATCGGGATGACGATGAAGGTCGGGATGACCAGCAGCAGCATGATGACGGCGGCGACGACGTACAGCCAGAGCCGATCGCGATGGGTGATCCGGGTGTCGGATGCGGGGCGATTCAGCCAGTGCATGTCATCGCTTCCCGAACAGGGCGACATCCAGTTTCAACAACCGCGTTGCCGCAAACAGAATCACCAGCGTGGCCACCAGCAGCACCACGCCGAGCGCGCTGGCGGCGCCCCAGTCGTACTGGTTTTCGAGGATGGCGGTTATCTGCGTGGACACCATGATCACGCGCCCGCCGCCGAGCACCGCCGGCGTGACATAAAACCCGAGGCACAATACGAAGACGATCAACGCGCCCGCAACCATCCCGGAAAGCGACAGCGGGAAGTACACCTGCCAGAAGGATTGCACCGGGGAGGCGCCCAGGTTGGCGGCGGCGTGCATCAGGTCGCGCTCGATCTTGCGCATCGAACCGTACAGCGGCAGCACCAGAAAGGGCAGCATGATGTGCGCCATGCCAATCAGCGTGCCGGTCAGGTTGTGCACCAGTTTTATCGGCGTATCCCATAAGCCGATGGAGAGGGCAAAGTCGTTGAGTATGCCCTTTTTTTGCAGCAGCACCAGCCACGCATAGGTGCGCACCAGTAGCGACGTCCAGAACGGCAACAGCACCGCGAGCATGAAGAATCCGGCCAGCCGGGCCGGCAGCATCGCCAGGAAATAGGCCAGCGGGTAGCCGATCAGGATGCAGATCAGCGTGGTCAGAATGCTCACCTGGAAGGTGGCCACGAACACGCGCGCATAGGATTTGTAGCGCAGCATCCTGGCGTAGTTTTCCAGTGAAAACTGTCCGTCGCTGCCGACGAACGACAGGTAAAACAGCCAGCCGACCGGGATGAAGACGACCGCCACCACCACCAGGATGGCCGGGGTGGCCAGGCTGAGCAGCAGGCGTTGCTCGCCTGCGTCCTGGGCACGTAGCGCTTTCTCGTTCAGGCCGTTGGCACGGGTTTCGCTGGCGGCCGCTGCCGTCATGCGGGGGCGTCCTGTGGAATGATAATGACGTCGCGCCGATGCAGCCCAAGCGCTACCGGATCACCGGGGCGCAGAACAGGTTGCGCCGAGCTCGCGTCGGTGGCGAAGCGAAACGCGAGGTCGTGTTGGTCATTCATCGACATCAGGGCAAACGCGGTCTCGCCCTGGAATACGAATTCACGCACCACACCGGAAAAGACCAGGGTCTGATCGCCGTCCTGGTGTGCGGGGTCGGTGACGAACAGCCGTTCCGGTCGCAGCACCAGCGCGTAGCCGCCGGCGCCATCTGTGGCCGCATCGCTGTCGATGACATGGTGTTCGAAACACAGCCTGCCGGCGGCATCGCGGCTGAGCGGCAGCAGGGTTGATTCACCGATAAAATCGGCGACAAAGGCGTTCGCGGGCCGGTTATAAATTGCCTGCGGTGTATCGACCTGCACCAGGCGCCCGTGATTGATGACGGCGATGCGGTCCGACATGGTCAACGCCTCGCGCTGGTCGTGGGTGACATATACGGTGGTGACGCCGAGTTGCTGGTGCAGGTGTTTTAACTCGATCTGCATTTGTTCGCGCAATTTTTTGTCGAGTGCCGATAGCGGTTCATCCATCAGCAGAATGCGCGGGCGAAACACGAACGCGCGCGCCAGCGCAACGCGTTGACGCTGACCGCCGGATAGCTGATTGATATCCCGGTTGCCGAGGCGGTCGAGTTGCACCGTGGCCAGCGCCGCGGCCACCCGTTCGGCCACCTCCCGCGCCGCGACACCGCGCAGTTTAAGCGGGAAAGCGACGTTTTCGGCGACCGTCATGTGCGGAAACAAGGCGTAACTCTGGAACACCATGCCGACGTTGCGGCGGTGCGGCGGGGTCAGGACCACTTCATCTTCACCGAAGCGAATACTGCCCGCATCGGGGCGGTTAAAGCCGGCGATGGCCATCAGCAGTGTGGTTTTGCCCGACCCTGACGGCCCCAGCAGAGTCAGAAACTCGCCGCTGTTGACGTCGAGGTCAACCGCGTCGAGTGCATACAGTGAACCGTATTTTTTCGTCAGCCCCTGAATGTGAATCGGTAATGCGGTCGCGGTTGGTGGTGATGGCGGTTGGTGATGACTGGACACAGCAGGAACCCGGGTGAATTGGTCTGCCGGGTGACGTCCCTGTTACCCGGCAATGGTCGAACTATTCGCTCATCAATTCCAGATACAACTCAAGCGCTTCGGTGCGATGACTGGCATACCAGTCGAGGCTGATCGGCAGCATCAGCGGCACGTTTTTGGGATGCGACGGCAGGGCTTCGAGCAGCTCCTTCGGCGCCGTGGTCACTTCGTAGGCTTCCTGGTTGGTCGGGCCGTAAGTGATGTGGAACGGCAGATTGGCCTGATACTCGGCCTTGGAGATTTCCGCCAGGAACTGCATCGCGACGTCCTTGTTCGGCGCGCCTTTGGGCATCGCGAAACAGTCGTAGTCGAGCAGCGCCTGATTGAAGGTGTAGCCGACTTTGGCGCCATCTTTCTTCGCGTTGTCGAAGCGGCCATTCCAGCCGGTGGTCATATCGACCTCGGTATCTTTCATCAGCTGCGCCTGTTGCGCGCCCGAGGCCCAGAATACGGCGATGTGCGGCTTCAGTTCGCGAATCTTGTTAATGGCGCGCTCGATACCGGCGCGGGTTGACAGCACCTCATACACCTTGTCGGCCGGAACGCCGTCGGCCATCAATGCCGGCTCAAGTGCGCCGTCGACGTTGTTGGCGCGGTAGGCGCGTGTGCCGGGAAACTTCTCCACGTCCCAGAAATCGGCCCATGAGCTGGGGGCGCCGGGGCTGCCCGGTTCACCGTACTTGTCGGTGTTCCAGGACATCACCGTGGCGAAGACGTCCGACCCCACGCAATAGTCGGTGTACAGGTTGGGATAAAAACGGGACACGTCGACGACACTGTAGTCGATTTTCTCGAGGCAGCCTTTCGCCGCCGCCGATGCGGCGCCGCCCGACCCGCTAACGACCAGATCCCAGCTCACCGAGTCGGACTCGACCTGCAGGCAGACCTTGGACATGCTGGCCCCGGACTCGCGGTTGATATCGATGCCGGAATTTTTCGACGCATCGTTGAACAGCGCCGCATCCTGTGCGTCACCGTAGCTGCCGCCCCAGGAGACGACGGTTATCGGCTCCGCGGATACCGCGCCGGCGGCCATGGTGATGCCGGCTGCCAGGCTGGCGGCCAGTATTCTGGAACGGCTTTTATGGCCGGTTTTTACTGCATGTGACATAGTCGGTTCTCCTCTTATGATGATATGTGTTAATAGGTGTTGATGGTACTCGCAAAAAATCGATTGGCCCGCGTTAACGGTGCTGCCGGGCATGGGGATCAGGTGTGGCTGTTGACAGAACGCCTCTTCAGCCACGCTGAGCACCGGGAGGATACCCGCCTTTTGTCTCAAAATCAAATCATAATCCGGCGCAGGCCGGTGCAGGCCGGAGAGCGCGGCGGGCGCTGTTTGCCCCTGGGCGAAGCCGACGTCATTGCGCGGGCACGGTGGGCACGAACAGGACGCAAAGAAACCGCTTCATTCGCTTTTACCCTGCAACATTGCCCGCGCACGCCGGCGATTGTCGATTGCGTGCTGCATGGTCGGGTCTAGTGAAAGCGCGCGTTCAAAACTGCGCAGCGCGTCTTCGGGCCGGCCCAGATTGAGGAGCGCGCTGCCCATGCCGGAGTGGGCGGCGGTCAGTTCGGGTTCACTCTCCAGGGCGGTCTGGTACAACTCGAGGGCCTCCTGGTAACGCTGCTGACTCATCCGCAGCACCGCCAGGTTGGTCAGGCTCTTGGAGAACGTCGGTCTGATTTCCAGCGCGCGTGTGAAGTGCTGCTCCGCCTGGTCGAGTTGCCCGAGAGATTTGAACGCCAGCCCCACCTGGTTGTGCACCTTGTATGCGTCCGGTTCCAGCTGCAGGGCGATGCGGTAGTTTTCCAGCGCCTTGTCTTTAAGCCCCTGCCGCCTGTACTCGTTGCCGAGATTGTAGTGTGCGCTTTGTGCCTTTGGATTGAGCGCGATGATGTGGCTGAAGAAGGTCTCCGAGTTGTGGTAGATTTCCGCCTGGCGCCAGGTGGCGGTGCCCAGCAGCGCCAGCAGCGTGGTGAGTGCCGCCCACGTGCCCCACGTGCCCCACGTGCGCATCAAAGCCGACCGCGGCAGCCGCTCGACACCGCGCACCGCCGTTGCGATGAGCACCGCCAGCACCCCGATGCCGGCAAGATATTGAAACCGGTCCGCAACAAAGGCGAAGCTCATAAAGCCGTAGTCCACGAAGCCCAGCGACGGCGACAGTGTCACCGCAAAGAACAGGGCACCGGCGAGCGGGCCGCGGCCAATGCGATGCCGCAGCGACCACAGCGTCGCCGCGACCGCAGCACAGGCGACGACATACCCCCAGCCGCCGGCACGGAGGTCGTAGATAACGGCCAGCTCCGTCGGCCACAGCAACTTGCCAACGTAGAACCACAGCGCGGTTGATGCCATCAAGACCCGGTCGTCCCATGAAAAGGTGGATATGACCGGATTCACCATTCTGGCCAGCGCCAGGTCGGCGAGCGTGATGCCCAGCCCGAGCAGAAAGAATGGCAGCAGTCGCGTCGCGTCGGCCCTGGTCACGCGGCCCTGTTTCCACCAGTGCCATATCAGCAGCGCCGCGGGCAGCGTTACCACGACGGATTTGCTCAAAAGCCCCAATACGAACCACGCCAGCGCCAGAACATAGAACCGCCTGTTGTGTCGTTCCGCAAAGCGGATGTAGGCCCCTGTCGCGGCAAGATAGAACAGCCCCGACAGCATGTCCTTGCGCTCAATCACCCACACCACGGATTCAACATGCGTGGGGTGGACGGCGAACACGGCGGCAACAACCCAGGCGCCGGGGACGTGCAGATGCGCGAGGAGCCGGAACAACAGCAGCGTATTCGCTATATGCAGCAGCACGTTGACAATGTGATAGCCCGCCGGGGCAAAGCCCCACAGTTTGTGTTCCAGCCAGAAGGTCGTATACACGACCGGCCAGTAGTGCGCTTCCGTGCCGATGGAGCCCGGGGAAAACCAGATGTCCCAAAGCCCGGACAGCGTCGCCACCTCGCTTGAATCCGTGATGGTGCCGTCATCCCACACGAAACCCGCCCAGACCGCAGGCAGGTAACTGACGGCCACCAGCAGACAAAGCGCCAGCAGCGACAGGCAGAGTGCGAGGGCAGGCGGGATGGTGGCGTTCCATCCCGGAAGAGACACGTTCGGATGCGTTGCCGTTGGTGGTATTTTGATGTCTTCGGGTATGACCTCCCGTTTTGCGGGATTTTTGGAACCCGGCCTGATTTGCCCACGGCGGTTTTTGTTTCTGTTTTTTCTGCCGGCCATCAGGGAATTATATCTTTATTTCTCCGGGCGTTCCGGTTCGATTTGCCCCGGTTAGTGCCCCCTGACTTCCAGTCTGAAGTGTAACCATCGGATGGTTGTTTTTGCTTCGAGGCTGTCATTCCCGCGCAAGCGGGAATCCAGCGGGGTGGGATACTAACCGGTCTCCCCGTTGATATTGCCCGGTACTAACCGGGGCCTCCAACAGGAGCGTGGGCATTCCTGCCCGCGAAATACAAATAAAAAAAACACAGGCAGGAATGCCTGTGCTCCTTTTGCACAAGTCCCGGCAACTCGGGTGATATCTAGGTGTTGCATTTCGAACTGGAAGTCAGAGGGAATGACGGTGGGGGCGATATCCGGTATAGCGAATTTGCATGGCACTCCTCTGGTACAAAGTGCCAACCGTTTCTGAACTTATACAGTCTTGGAGTTTAAATAATATCATAAGGCCAGATTTCGCAAATGCTCCTCGCAAGTTCTCTGCTCCTTTCGTCTATATCATTTAGATCCCATTTGTCCTTGCTGGCAAGTATGCGGGTCATCTTTAAATCGCATTCTCTTAAATGAGATCTGGCCCCTTTAGGATCATCCCAACCACGGTTAGATTTTGCCGAATTCAACCCTCTTGACATCGGTGTTAAGTTGCCAATAGTGTGAATCTTGATATCAATATCTTCTTCGTGAATCTTGATATCAATATCTTCTTCTAGAATACCTTTTAACGCATCTGATATTAACGCATCTGATATTAACGCATCTGACCATCCAGCTTTTTCGCGCCATGCTTTTGGCATGATGTGATCAATGGTTAGCCCTTCGATACCGCGTACTTCATCCCTATCAGTCGTAGTATGATGCGCGATCCTCTGAAATATGTAGTTTTTCAGCTTGTTGCGACTGTAAAAATTATGGTGCAAGCAACTATTTAAAATGTCTTCATTGCTCGGAAATGCCCGAGTTTCACTACCGGGGGAACCTTTCAAGAATTCATCCAGTTTCTGATAATTTGGCTCGCTGCCGAGTTCTTTACAAATTCTTGGTGCTTGTTTGTTGTAGTCTCCGGATGGCCACTGACACATGTGCCTACGTATTACATAGCTCTCCAAGAGAAAAATCATTCTTTTCTTTTCTTCGACAGAAGCATCGCAACTGACAATAGTAAAAATCGCCGGATAAAAATCCATGCTGTTGCATATCGCATGCATAAAATAGCCAAAATCAAAATCCTTACTCAAGAGGTTTTTCTTCGTTTCCCCCACAAGATGCTTGTAGATGTCGACATATTCAGAAATTGTCCCAATTTCTGCTCGAACGTTCAAACCTTTCTCTGCTTCACCTTTGGCGAAACTCTTATACTCCTTGAAAATCGCATTGCGATTTAACAGAAGGAATCGTTGCTTTTTTGCCATAAGCATGCGGGCAATATACGCTTCAACATGCGTATTATTATCGCTTCGGCCAGGCGTTGTTTCCCAAAAAGTGTCCTCAAATTGCTGCCATTCTCGGCTTTCGAATAACTCTACATCTGATCCCGGTAATGCCTTATCCGCACGATAAAAAATGTTGTTACGGATAAGATCAAAGGTTGTCAATGGCCTTGCCGTGTTATTTAATGACTCAAATACCTTTTGAGCCTCGTCAGTTTCCTTAAGTGGAATTAGCACCAATTCAAACCCATCAATAATGGTGTCTATCAGAACATTAATGGCCACCATTTGATCTGTTGTACTGTTATTGTCAACAAATTCTTTAAATTCCTCGCTAAAGAAATGACATGCCTGCACAACTTTGGACCTTTTTGCCTGCTCACTATCATCCTTATATGAACATGACTCATCAAATGCGCCAGAAAGCAGGTTGCCGAATTGTGTGCGGTCAAAATTGGTGGGGACTAATTTTTGTTGTTTGCGGGCATTGGGCGATGGGTCGTTAAAAATATATTTTTCCAACTTGTCTTGCACATCTTTCCTATAACTAAACTGGCTTGCTATTCCGATGATTGCGAACATAGCGACATTGATTGTGGTCAGTCGTTGCTGTCCGTCTACTACATCGTAATTGTGGGTGCTTTGAAGATTGCCTGTTTTATTCTCCACCAGGATCGCACCAAAATAATGCGGATCCACCTTTTTATTCTTCAAACGCTTGCTGGCTTGTTCTTCCACGATTTCCCAGAAAAGCTGGGTAGGGCCGAACTCTTCCTCAGGGTCCCACGCATAGTGACGCTGATATACTGGGATACGCCATTCATATGGCTCGGATAGCCACTCACCGACTGTTCTGCGATGGTCTTTGTGTTTTATCGAATTAGACATATTAGCATTCCAAAGGTAAAGACATGTTGAAAGTTTATTTCCTCATTTCGAGACCACATCATCGAACTGCGTCCGATCGGTCAAACCGGTCAATGCAACAACGGAAGACAGTCCTCCCTGTATCACTAGGGTGGCATTCGTTCAATGCCGACGGAGGATGCCTCGCTCCCTTTGGGTTGGGATAAAAAGGCTTGATTACCTCGGTCAGTTCTTTCCAGAGAATAAAGGTCTGAATATGGAAAGAATAACCGACCTTTTCCCCAAAATCAAGAAAGTTGTATAAATCGGTGAATTCAACTTGTAAGTGCAACTTTGTAAGTGCAACTTCACCGCTGACGGGAAGGTGGGATTCCGAACGGTGTTTGGGCGTGCGGCGGCTCTTGCCCTCACCCCGGCCCTCTCCCAGAGGGAGAGGGAGTTTCCGGTTATCCGGGGGAGAGGGCGGTTGTCGGTTTTAGCCCTCTCCCTCTGGGAGAGGGTTGGGTGAGGGCAGACAAATATCTATAATAGCTCGCCACTCAATCCGCCAAGCGACAACCGGCATGGCCCGGCGATATGGCTCGGCACAGGCTCATCGGTTGCACTTCGAGGTTGAATCTGCCGATTTATACACGCATTAGCCATACCGCGCCGCCTGGGTTATGATTGCCGCCCGGTTTAACCCAACTTCGGCTTATCTAATGCGCACACATACGGAAGAAATACTGCAACGGCTGATCGGTTTCCCGACCGTCAGCCGGGATAGCAATCTGGCGATGATTGACTATATTCAAGACTATCTGGGGCAATACGGGATCAAAGCTTCGCTGACCTACAATGACGACCGCAGCAAAGCCAATCTGCACGCGCAGTTTGGGCCGTCTGATGTGCCCGGTGTCATGCTGTCCGGGCACAGCGACGTGGTGCCGGTGGACGGCCAGCAATGGAGTGTCGAGCCGTTCAGCCTGACGGCCAAAGAGCAGCGGTTGTATGGCCGCGGGTCGGCCGACATGAAAGGCTTTATTGCCGCGGTGCTGGCGATGGTGCCCGCTGCGGTTGAGTGCAACCTGGCGCGCCCGATTCATCTGGCCTTTTCCTACGATGAGGAAATCGGTTGTGTCGGGGTGCACAAAATGATCGATCAACTCGAATATGCCGACCCGCCGCCGGCTTTCTGCATCATTGGCGAGCCGACCGAAATGCAGGTGGCGATTGCGCACAAGGGCAAAACCGGCGCGCTTTGCGTCTGCCGCGGGGTTGAGGCGCATTCGGCTCTGGTGACCGGCGGGGTGAATGCCATTTATATGGCCGCCGACATGGTGGCGGCCATCCGGCAGATTCAACAGCAGATTATCCTCGCCCGGCAGTATGACGACGACTACAGCGTGCCGTATACCAGCCTGCACGTCGGCACGATTGACGGCGGCACGGCATTGAATATTATCCCCAAAGAGTGCCGATTCAAGTTTGAAATTCGCCATTTGCAGTCGGACGATCCGCAGCCGATCATGGCGCAAATCCGCTCCGAGGCCGAGCGCATTGCGGCCGGCTATCACCAGCGCTTCCCGGCGGTGGACATCGAGATTGATATTTTCAATCAGTATCCGGCGTTGAACACCGAGCGCGAAGCCGACGTGGTGGGTTTTGTGCAGTCGCTGCTGCACGACGACCGCCATATCAAGCTCGCGTTTGGCACCGAAGGCGGGCTGTTTCAGCGTCGGCTACAGATTCCGACCGTGGTGTGCGGCCCCGGCTCGATGGACCAGGGGCATAAACCGGACGAGTTTATCGCCCGCAGTGAACTGGCCCGCTGCGATGATTTTCTGGCCGCACTGCTGGCTAAAATATCGCATTGATCAACCGGCCGGCGCGCTGGCCGCCGGCTGCCCGCCGCGCCGTGCTCGCCTCAAGCGCCACCTACAGGTCGGCTGCCGACAGGCCGCCCTCCAGCCCGGCCTCCGCATTGAAGATTTTTATCAACAAGGCCGCCCGCATCCACATGCCGTTGCGCTCCTGACGCCAGTAGACCGCACGCGGGTCGGCGTCCACCGCCGGGTCCAGCTCCGGCCCGCGGGGCAGCGGGTGCATCACGACGGCGTTTTCATTCAACCGGCGCATCTGCTCCGGCCCGATGCAATACTGGCTATGGTCGAAACCGTCGGCCTCCCCATCGATATCGTATTCGACCTGTAGCCGCGTCACGTACAGCGCATCCAGCTGTGGCAGCGCCTCGTCCAGCCGGGTGGTTTGCGTGCAGGGGATGCCCTTTGCCGCCAGATAATCAACCACGTCGCTGCCCATCTGAAACGGCTGCGGGGCAATCAGCACCACCGAGACGCCCTGATAATTCTCCATCAGGTAGGCCAGCGAGCGGGCGGTGCGACCGCGTTTCAGATCGCCCATCAAGCCGATGACTTTGCCGTCGATGCCGCCGCGCTTTTCAAAGCTGCGCTCCAGCGTATAGATATCGAGCAGCGCCTGAGTCGGGTGCTGGTCGCGCCCGCTGCCGGCGTTGATGATCGGGATGCGCCGGTTGATGCGATCCATCAGATCAGCCGACGTCTGCGCCATACCCTCACCCCAGGTGCGCATGATAATCATATCGACGTAGGAGCTAAAGGTACGGATGCTGTCCTCGAAACTTTCCCCTTTGACCTCGGAAGAAATCGAGGCGTCCCGAATCTCCGAAGTGCGGATGCCCAGCACGTGGCAGGCATTGCTGAACGAGAGAAAGGTGCGCGTAGACGGCTGGGTAAAATACAGCATCGCGCGCTTGTGGGGCAGCAGCGTTTGCAGAATGCGCGCGCCTTCCCGGGTCTTGGCCATACTGCGCACACGGGTACACAGCCGACACAGCGCGTCGAGGTCGTCGCGCGAGAATTGTCGAGGGTCGAGAACGTGAAAGACGCTGGGCATGGCGTGGTGGCGGTTGGCAGGCGGAAAGCAGTATAACCCATCCGGCGGGTAAACAGGGCGGGTATCGCGCCATAATCCATGGCGTTTCAGGGGGCTGACTTCCCGTCCGAAGTGCAACATCCTTTCCCCAATCTCATCGCAAAGGAGCGCGGGTTTTCCAACCCGCGAAATGCAAAGGAATGCCGATGCGCCTTATCAACCCAATCAGAATACCAACGAACTGAGACGACCCTATTTTCCAGACAGCCGCGACGTTGCCACCACCCCCGCGCCGCCGGCTCGGGCAATCCACCAACTCAACCACCGATCACGAAAATGTACCGGCAGCACCACCGATTGCCCCTCCACCGTCCGCGTAAGCCGGTTTTGCACGCATTTCTTCCAGCGCTTCCAGCACCTGATGCGGGTGGGTGTTGGGGGGAAACACAGGGTAAAACACCCGCTCTATCCGCCCGAGGCGGCAAATCAGGCTCAAGCGACAATTCAGTTCCACCCCCTCCACCGCAAACGTGGGCAGGTCTAAGGCGTGCGTCCAGCCCAGGCCGGCATCGCTCAGCACCCGATGGGAGACGCCCAGGCGGGCGATCATGTCTTTTTGGTAGGCGGTATCCTGCGCACTCAAGGCAAACACATCGGCTTGCAGGGCATGAAACCGGGACAACAGCGCCCCAATGGCCGCATTTTCAGGGGTGCAGCCGCGTGCGCCGGGAATGTCATCCCAACCGGCAGGAAGGGCGTGGCCGGGTGTCCCGGTGAAGGGATAGACAAACACCACCACCCAGGGGGTGGTCAGGCGGCGCAGATTAACCGGCGCTCCTGCGGTGCAAGGCAGCGCCAGGTCGGGCAGCAGGGCCCCTTCCAGATGGCGGCAGGCACCGTCATCCTGCGGGCGCGGCAGGTTGGCGGGCAATTTGGTGTAGTCGTGTTGTGCCATGGTGTATTTCTACCTCTCGGGATCGGTTTTCTGGTTGGTGCTGATTCTTCTTAAAGACAAAGCCGTGACGGCTTTTGAGGCATCCCCTTTAAGGAAGCGCTCCCTTGGAAAAGCAGGGCATGTAGAGCATAGGAAGATAACTGCCCTTTTTCTCAAAATCAAGAAGTATTGATTGGCCTTGAAATCTTGTCGTTTCCCACCAATCCACCCCTGAATAAGCCAATGACTCCCGCATTGCCTTGCAAGGATGCCAACGGCGCAGTCCTGGCATTTCGATACTGGCTCCAACCCGTCTTGGTTCAACCGTACAGGGCTATGTGGCCGGTCGCCTGTAATCCCGTCAAACCTGACCCTGGCCTGGCCTGCAAACCCCCTAACCATTCCCAATTCCTACCCATCACCCCCCATAGCCTCGACCTGCAAATTCCGCTACAATTCGGCCTCCAGCAACTACCGGAGCGCCAACGGTACTGGACTTATACAGTTTGTTTGCTATTGTGCTGCCGGATCGTTATAGTACCTCCATCTATGTCCGGACAAGCGGCTTGGGGGTCAATCTGATGCCATCAGCACGGCAGCAATTCGATAGGCGGCGTATTGGTCGGTGACCGGGCGGTCACAAAGCATTTGCAGTCACGACGAGCAGGAGTAGACGATGCGTTTGCAGCGGGCGTGGATTTTTCCAGAATCGGAATTGCCGGATGCGGCTGAAATACTGTACTATCAATGTTGATAAAAACCACGAGATGATGTCAAAAATTAACAGCCCAATTAGAGCAATTCAGGAAATGGCAGAAGTGCAAATAATAAATCTAAGGAGTTTAGCAAACGCCATCAAAACAATTGTATTAGAAAGATTCTATTTTTTTAGTTCAACATATTGCTATCAAAAATCGAGAGAAAATGACAATGAATCACTCATAACTAATCTGAAACATAATATCCACTGATGACCTCTCAAATGAAAACCAAAGTAACTGTAGAATTTTAAGCAAAGTAAGTAGTTATTACTGTAATAAAGCCATGGATATATTCACCACATTAACCAGCGAAACATATATTAGAGTGGCCGTCGCCATAATTGGCGCAGTAATCGCCGTCATCTTTCAATATTTGTTGAATAGGCGTGCGCTTTTCACTTACCACGTATCTCACGAACGAATAGGAATATCTGCGGATGATCCAATTTATGGCTCTGTAAAGATGACTTGGAATGACAGTCCAGTTCAACGTTTATATCTATCCACAGTTGAGCTGACGAACCAGAGCGTGAAGGATTTTGACTCGGTAAAAATACGTGTATACACAAGTGATACTTCGTTACTTAAACAAAAGACGGAAATTGTCGGAACTCCGGACGGGATTGACTTTACAGACGAATACAAGGAAAAAATAGCGGTTCCTAATGCTGGCAAGGCAACGCAAGATCAAGTAAAGATATACTATAGTGGAAGAGATTATGTTGTGCCTACAATAAATCGTGGACAAAAATTACGTTTTCAATTTCTGAATGAAGCACATCCAGAAAAAACCCCAAATATATGGCTAAATGTTACGCATAAAGGAGTTAAGTGTAAACATAAATCTTTGGATGATCAGGTTTGGGGTGTGTCGCGATCGAAAGCCACTTGGGCAGGTGTTGTAATCGGTTTGGTTATCGTTGTTTTTATGCTTATTTATATAAAAAATATTTTTTTGGCCTCAATTTTTTCATTTTTTATCGGTGGGTTTGTGCTTGCATTGGGCGCCTATATCATCAAAGTGATGCGTAAAATATACGACTGGATGGCAGGATAGATGGGTATCAACAATGCTGCCAACCCGGATGCATTTTTTGTTGCAACTGCACTGGCTGCGACTGGCACTAGCTATACAACGACAGACAATGTCACCAATAGAGGAAATGACTAAATGACAAAAAGAAACACAAAGAGAAAAGTCGAAAAACAACCCACCGGCCCCACAAAGGGTGATTTTATCCCGTCGCCGGAGGCGGATGAGCAGGACGAACCGGCGGATGCGCTACCGAAACAAGAGGAGTTCTGGTGGCCGCCAGTGCGTTTTGGCAGTGTGCCGATAGAGAAAGAGCCGCTGGGCTGGGATCGGCGCCGAGGTTTTCGCAAGCTGTTTCCGCAGGTCATGTTGCCGCTCCAAGTAGTTGATCGAGTTTCGTTTGGGCATTCCGAACTGGAACCGAACCGTCTCTTTTGGGGGGATAATCTCCACGTGATGCGTCAATTGCCGAGTGAGAGTATTGATCTGATTTACATTGATCCGCCGTTCTTTTCCGGGCAAAACTATAACGTCATCTTTGGTGACCAGAATGAACTGCGCTCCTTTTCCGACATTTGGGAAGGTGGGATGCCCGGCTATCTTGTCTGGCTCAACGCGCGACTCTTTGAGATGAAGCGATTGCTTAAGAAAAGTGGCAGTATCTATGTCCATTGTGATTGGCACGCCAGCCACTATATCAAAGTGGAAATGGATAAAATTTTTGGTTACGACAGTTTTTTGAATGAGATTGTTTGGCATTATGAGAGTGGAGGACGTTCTACTAGATTCTATCCACGCAAACATGATATTTTGCTTTGGTATGCATTTAACACCTCACAAAAAGTATTTTCTGGTGATGCTATTGGTATCCCTAGAAACCAATGTAATTTGTGCGGAAATGAATTATCGAAGTGGAACAATATGAAGAAAAACACTGATGAGAATGGTCGAGTGTATCGGACGATAAAATCTGCTGGAAAAATCTATAAATATTATGATGACGAACAGACCATGCCGCCAGATACATGGCTAGGGATTAATCATCTTCAGCAGAAAGATCCGGAGCGCATCGGCTACCCCACACAAAAACCAGAGGCGCTTCTTGAGCGGGTTATCAATTCGTCCTGCCCCAACGATGGAGTAGTCGCAGATTTCTTTACGGGCGGCGGTACAACTGCCACTGTCGCACAACGCCTTGGCCGCCGCTGGATTGCCTGCGACCAGTCGCGGGTGGCGGTAGCAATTACAGCAGACCGACTGACCCGGCAGGTTGAGAAACAGACAGGAAAAATATTCCCCGTACCGGACTTCACAGTGGAACACTGGGGCGTGTATGAGGCGCACCGCTTGTCCGAAGCTCCATCCGACCAGTTTCGTGCTTTTGTCATCAGGTGTTTTGGTGCAATACTTGCAGAACGCGGGAAAGGCATCCACGGTTACAAGGGCGCCGTGCCGGTGTGGGTGGGTGAACCGCATCAAAGGAAGGCGGTAACGGCGACAGATGTACAGGCTTTTGCTAACTCTATCCGTAAGACGCTACGCTACAAGGAGGATAACCTGCGCGACGGCATCATGCTTGGGTGGGCCTTTCGTCCAGACGCGATGAAGGCGGCGGAACGACTACGCAAGCAGGAACAGACCGACTTGAACTTTATTCGACTTGATATGATACGTATTGACTCGCCGCGCTTCCGCGAGCACGTAGCGGCACTTTCAACAGATAACGCTGACTATGAAAACTTTCTGACTTTCGTACAGCCGCCGAGGGTCGAGGTGGGCTTCAAACGCATTGCGGCACGCACCTATAAGTTTGATGTCAGTGAAACGGTCGTGCTGAACGCTGGAGCGAAGATTATCAATGTGCAATGGGATTTTGCTTACGACAAACGGTTCAGCAGCACGCCGGGCTACTCGTTTTCTCGGACAGGTAAGACAGGAGTGGCATTACAGACGCAATACGAGTTTCCCGTGAACGGCAAACAGCGCATCGCTTGCAAGGTACAGGACGACATGGGTGGTGAGGGACTGCGAGTTTCCAAAATAGATGTAAGCTGACCGATGTTCAACCAATTTGCAAAATACGAGGAGGCCTTTCGCGACTGGAAACAGGGCGGATTGCCGGGTTTGTGTGAAAATTCTTACAGGTATGTTGAATTTCTGACTTCCGAGGAAGACGACCAAGAAGCGCGGGAAGGAACGCTTTGGGCACATCAATGGGAGTCGTTTCTGCGGGTAATCTATGCGTATGAAGTTTTGGGCAAGGCGGAGCTTGGAGCGGATGGATTACTGCTGAATATCGTAACAGGCGGGGGCAAGACGGCGGTGATAGCGGCGGTAGTTGCGTGGCTGCGTATCGCGCATGACGTTCAGAAGTTCGTCATGCTTTGCCCGAACCTGATTGTACGCGATCGGCTGGAAGATGATTTTGAAGGCGGGAAAGTATTCAAAGACCGCGCCCTGCTGCCCGATTGGGGATGTGCCCATCCGGAAGACTTCGTTCTCACGACTTTGGGCAGTGACAGGGAAGGCGGCTGGGCAAGTTTGCTCAGTGCCAACGTGATACTGGGCAACATTCACCAATTTTATTTGAGCAACAAGAGCGGACAGAGCAACCTTTCGGCATTGATGAATGGCCCTGATTTTGCCCTGTTCAATGACGAGGCGCACAATTCGCCCGCGACGGAATACGAGGCGACCCTGCTACGAATGCGCGAGAAGGTCACCTTACGAGTAGATACGACTGCAACGCCCGACCGTGCCGACGGCAATGCACCGGACAGTGCGATGATTTATGAATACGGCGTGACGGATGCGCTGGCCGATGGGATTATCAAGACGCCGGTGGTCTATCAGCCGGACATCAAGACCGTGCAGTTGACCTATACCGACGCGCGCACCGGCGAACGGCGTAAAGTAGAGGAGATCGACTGGGATGAGGTAGATCGCCTGGGGCTGAACGCAACGCAATGGGTAACGGATGATGAGCCAATGCGTCAGCAAATGGCGATTGCGCTGAAACGCTTGGAAGAACAGGAGCGACGTGCGAAGAGACGCTATCAGCCCGTTTTGTTTGTTGTGGCGGTATGCAAGGCAGACGCCGAGAAGGCTGAACAGACCCTCAACAAATATTTCAAGGTGAAGACGCTACGGGTTACGGAAGACAGCAGTCCTTTGGAACGGCAGAAAGCACGAGAGTTAGGCAGGAAGAAAAAGAAGGAGACGCCTTACAAAGCTGTGGTCAGTGTGCTGATGTTGCGTGAAGGATGGGACGTGCCGGAAGTCGGCGTTATCCTGCTCTTACGCAAGTTCGGTAGCAGAGTTTATGGGCAGCAGGTTGTCGGGCGTGGACTACGTCGTGTGCGAGCAAAGGGAGTTGAGCAGACGGAGCCGCAAATATGCGCCGTGGTGGATCACCCTAAACTGGAGCACGAATGGCTATGGGAAATTTTCAACGCTAAAAGACGAATAAATGTTTCTATTGATGATCTATTTGACGAGACCGAAGATCTACCGCCGCCGCCACCAAAACAGAAACTTGAAAAACCGAATTTGGTAATTGATATTCCGCCGATTGATCCATCGGTGGTGGGCGATGAAGAGTTTGATGTAGGCGATATTCCGCCCCCGCCGGAACCATTGGAGAATTGGCAAGAAGCACTGGATACAATTGAATACGATCCCACGGTGGTCGAAATTACTAAAGTGAATATTGCGGGAGTGGTCGGGCAAGAATTGGGAAATAAAGGCTGGAAAACCGTACACTCTGCGCCCGATGAAAGCGGTTCCGGTGGAGCGGTCACACAGATATCGGATGAATCTGTACGCGAAGCGGTGAAAGCGGGATTGCTTGAGATGGCCGAACAACTAACCGTTGAGGCAGGTTGCGCCGCAATGTTCAAAGATCGTGTTTACAGCGCTTTGCTCTATCACGTAAGAGCGAAGTTTCTTAACGACTCATCGCTTGGTCTGGCTGACCGATCGGATGTGGATTTCACGTGGAGAATGCTCGGCCAAGTCAAGCTGAAAGTTGGGACAATCCCGGGTTTGATTGCGGGGGTTATTGAATATGACGATTAGCAAGCGCGGCCAATACGACAATCCACAGAAAAGCCCTTGGAGTTTCGAGAAATATGATAGCGACCTTGAGCGGCAAATGATGGAGCGATTGGAAAATGACCAGCATGTAATTAAATGGCTAAAGCGGCACGGAATCATAATTCCCTGGATTGACGGCCAGAAGCACCAGCGGCGTTATGTGCCGGATTTCCTCGTAGAATACGAAGACGGCAGAAAAGTTATCGTTGAGGTGAAAGACCCCAGCCGAATTGACTCAAATGATGTGCAGCGCAAGCGCAAGGCGGCAGAGACGTGGTGTAAGCAGCGTGGGATGGAATACATCCTCGCCACTATATGAGTAAAAAACAACCTGCCTGATTGTCAGACATGACAGAGTGTTAATTATGCCGCCGGATCGTTATAGTACCGCCCTGTCTATGCCCGGACAAGCGGCCTGGGGGGCAATGTGATGACATCAGCACGGCAGCGATTCGATAGGCGTATTGGCCGTTGATCCGGTGGCTACCAGGCGTTTGTAATCACAACCATAGGAGCAAACCATGCGCCTCCAGCGAGCGCAGATTTTCCCCGAAGCAGAATTACCGGATGCCGCCGAAATCCTGTCCACCGGTCGTCAGCAGGCGCCGGATTGGCCGGTGGTTCAAGGCAGCTTTTTGCGGCAGCATCAATGCGCCTGCGAGGCCGACTACAAGCGTCATCAGATGCGTCACGGGCGCGTCATGCAACATGCGCACATGGGCTTCCGCGACCGGGACAAGAGCATCAGAGCGTTTGCGCAAATCTATGAGGAAACCGCAAAACACGGCGTCACAGTCGATCGCATCGGCGTGTGTCTGGATTGGTCGATGGGGTTTCCGCGCGCCATACGCAATCAGCAGCTACGCGGTACCGGGCTGCTGCTCAATGAGACCGATGATTTTGTCAAGCTGACCGAGGTCGCCCCGCTGGCGCCGCATTTCGGTGATTTTGTCCTCGGGTTTCCGGCGGCGCTGGAAAACACCCAGTCGGCCCTGGCGGCGGGGGCGACGGTGATTGGCAATCTGGGGCAGTATTTCACCTTTCGGCTGCCCAACTGGCATGACGATATTGCCATCACCGAATCGACGCTGACCGCGCTGGCATTGATGGCGGCGCAGCCGGTGGACGTGCTGGCGCATTCCAACCTGGACGACGGGTTTGCCGCGGTATTCACCGATCTGGCCAGCGCCATCGGGGCGGCGCTGGTCGAGCGCTACATTGTCGAGGAGTTGATTGGCGGCAAGATAACCCATTGTTTCGGCCACCATTACACCACCCCGGCCACCCGGCTGGCGTTTTATTATGCGCTGCACCAGGCCAGCCCCGCGCCGGGCAGCATGATCTATGGCAACACGGTCAGCTATACCGGCAGTGCGGCACAAAATTATGCCAGCCTGTCGGCATACCTGCTGGTCGATTTGATCGGGCAAACCGACCAGCCGTCCGGTCACGCGGTCAACCCGGTTCCGGTCACCGAGAATCAGCGCATACCGGACATCGACGAAATCATCCAGGCGCAGTTATTCGCCGCCCGACTGGCGGACAGCCGACAGCCGTATACCGACCTGATCGACCGCTCCGAATCGCAGCGCATCGCCGCCCGGCTGCTGGCCGGCGGAGAGATCTTCAAGCGCAATCTGCTGACCGATTTTGCGCGTGCCGGCATCGATACCGGCAACCCGTTTGAGATGCTGCTGGCGATTCGACGCATCGGCGGCGAAACGCTGGAGCAATGGTATGCGCCGGGCCGGCTTGAGCAGCAGCGCAACCGACGTACCGCCTGGGTGTTGTCGGACACCGTGCGCCACATCGACGCGCTGGTTGAGCAGCAGGTCGCGCACCTGCAAGCCTATGGGGCGGCCGACATTGCCGGCAGCGGATTGAAAATCATCACCGCCACCACCGACGTGCACAAACACAGCAAGATGATGCTGGAGCAGATTTTTCACCGCCTTGGCATCCAACCAATCGACGGCGGCGTCAGCGTCGACCCGGACGAGCTGGCCCGCCGGGCCGAGCGCTGCGCCGCCGACGCCATTGCGCTGACCACCTACAACGGCGTTGCGCTGACATATTTTTGCCAACTACGCGACGTGCTGCAAGAAATCGGCCTGACCATCCCAGTCCTCATCGGCGGCCAACTAAATCAAATCGCCGAAGACAACACCGCCTCACTACCACAAAACGTGATCCCCGAACTACGCTCCAACGGCGCCATCGTATGCGAACAAGTACACGATATAATGCCAACCCTCCTGGCCCTGGCAGCAGAGCGGCCGTTAAGCAATATTCCCAATCCATAATCCATAATCTATAATTCCTAATTCCCGCCGAAGGCGGATTTCCTGATTCCTAATTCCCAATTCCTAATTCCCGCCGAAGGCGGACTTTCTGATTCCTAATTCCTAATTCCTAATTCCTAATTCCCGCCGCAGGCGGATGTCATTCCTAATTCCTAATTCCCGCCGCAGGCGGATTTCATTCCTAATTCCTAATTCCCGCCGCAGGCGGATTTCATTCCTAATTCCTAAGATTCTCCATGACCAAAACCAACCCCCACCCCCCCCACCCAGCACCACCAAAATCACCCAAATGGGAGTTCTGGATCGATCGCGGCGGCACCTTCACCGACGTCGTTGCGCGCCGCCCGGACGGCCGAATCGTAATCCACAAACTACTGTCCGAAAACCCGGATCACTATACCGACGCAGCGATCCAAGGCATCCGCGATCTAATGGACATCGGCGCCGACCAGGCACTGCCGAGCGAAGCGATTGCGGCGGTCAAGATGGGCACCACAGTAGCCACCAACGCCTTACTCGAACGACAAGGCGAGGACACCCTGCTGGTGATAACCCGGGGCTTCGGCGATCAACTGCGCATCGGCTATCAGGAAAGGCCGCAGCTGTTTGATCTGCACGTCAAACTGCCGCCGCCGCTGTATTGCGACGTGCTGGAGATCACCGAAAGGGTAGACGCGCACGGCAAGCTGCTGGTTGCGCTCGACCGCGACGCCGCCGAGGCCGGCCTGCGGGCGCACTATGCCCGCGGTCGCCGGGGGGTGGCGATTGTGCTGATGCACGGCTACCGCTACCCGGCGCATGAAAAACAGCTGGCGGAAATGGCGCGCCGGGTCGGCTTTACCCAGGTGTCGGTCAGCCATGAGGTCAGCCCGCTGATGAAACTGGTATCGCGCGGCGACACCACCGTGGTGGACGCCTATCTGTCACCGATATTGCGGCGCCACGTTGGCCGGGTGGCGGCGGAGCTGGCCGGGCTGGAGCACCACGGCGGGCGCCTGATGTTTATGCAGTCCAGCGGCGGCCTGACCGATGCGCACTTTTTCCAGGGCAAGGATGCGGTGCTGTCCGGGCCGGCCGGCGGTGTGGTCGGCATGGCGCGCGTCTGCGAGGCGGCCGGGTTTGACCGGGTCATCGGCTTCGATATGGGCGGCACGTCAACCGATGTCAGCCACTACAACCGGGAGTTTGAAAAGGTATTCGAGACCCGGGTGGCCGGGGTGCGGCTGCGGGCGCCGATGCTGTTGATTCACACGGTGGCCGCCGGCGGCGGTTCGATACTGCATTTCGACGGCGCCCGCTATCGGGTCGGGCCGGATTCCGCCGGCGCCCACCCCGGGCCGGCCAGCTACCGCAACGACGGCCCGTTGACCATCACCGATTGCAATGTGATGCTCGGCCATTTGCAGGCCGACCTGTTCCCGGCGGTATTCGGCCCGCAGGCGAACCAGACGCTGGACCGGGCCGGGGTCGAAACCCGCTTCGCCGAGTTGGCGCAGCAGATCGCGCAGGCCACCGGCGCGCGCACCGCGCCGCATCAGGTGGCCGCCGGGTTCCGCGCGGTGGCGGTAGAAAACATGGCCGGCGCAATCAAAAAAATCTCGGTGCAGCGCGGCTATGACGTATCCGACTACACCTTGTGCTGTTTCGGCGGCGCCGGCGGGCAGGCCGCCTGCGGGGTGGCGGATGCGCTGGCGATGAAGCGCATCTTTATCCACCCGTACGCCGGGGTGTTGTCGGCCTACGGCATGGGGCTGGCCGACACCGTGGTCAGCCGCCACAAAACCGTCGAAACCGCATTGTCGCCGACGACGCTGACCGCGCTGGCGCCGCAACTGCAACAGCTCGAACAGCAGGGGATGGCCGAGCTCGAAGCGCAGGGCGAATCGGTTGACGGGCTGCAATCGACGTCGCTGCTGCACCTGCGCTATCAGGACTCCGACAGCAGCATCGTGGTCGGCTGCCGCGACCATGCCGCGGTCGTCGAGCAGTTTGAACAGCGGCATCAACAGCGCTTCGGCTTCATCTCGCAGGACAAGCCGCTGGTGGTCGAATCAATCCGGGTCGAGGTCATCCGACCGGCCCGGCCACTGACGGCGATGGTGCGTGAGGCCGACGCCGACGCGCCGGCGAGCGCAATTGAACGCGATTGTTTTATCCACGGGCGGTGGCGCAAGACGCCGTTTTATCAGCGCCGACAGCTGGCCGTCGAACAACCGCTGCCCGGCCCGGCGGTAATCCTCGACCCGACCAGCACAATCACCGTTGAACCCGGCTGGCGGGCCCGGCTGACGGCGGACAACAACCTGATTCTGGAGCGCTATCGCGCCCGCCGGGCGGCGCCGGCGATAGGCACGCAGGTGGACCCGGTGATGCTGGAGATTTTCAACAACCTGTTCATGTCGATTGCCGAGCAGATGGGGGCGGTGCTGGAAAACACCGCCGCGTCGGTCAATATCAAAGAGCGGCTGGATTTCTCCTGCGCGGTATTCGACCCGCACGGCGGCCTGGTCGCCAATGCGCCGCACATTCCGGTGCACCTGGGCTCGATGGGCGAGAGCATCAAGACCATTATCCGGCAGCGCGGCGCGGACATTTGCCCCGGTGACGCCTACATCCTGAACGCGCCGTACAACGGCGGCACGCACCTGCCCGATGTGACCGTCGTCAAGCCGGTCTTCGGCGCCGCCAACGAGCGCCTGTTCTACGTCGCCGCGCGCGGCCACCATGCGGACATTGGCGGCATCAGCCCCGGCTCGGCGCCGGCCAACAGCACCAGCATAGAGCAGGAAGGCATCGTTATCGACAATGTCAAGCTGGTCGAAAATGGCCGTTTCCGCGAGCAGGCGATCTACCAACTGCTGACCGACGGGCCGTGGCCGGCGCGCAACCCGGCGATGAATATAGCCGACTTCAAAGCCCAGCTGGCGGCCTGTGAGAAGGGCGCGCAGGAGCTGACCAAAATGGCCGATCACTACGGCATCTCGACCGTGCATGCGTATATGCAGCACGTCCAGGACAATGCCGAGGAGTCGGTGCGGCGGGTGTTGCAGCGGCTGACCGACGGGGCGTTTACCTATGCCATGGACGACGGCCACCGCGTCAGCGTCGCGATTCAAGTCGACCGCCGGCAGCGCACCGCGCGGATCGATTTTACCGGCACCAGCGCCCAGCATCCGGGTAATTTCAACGCCCCGACCGCGGTGGTGCGCGCGGCGGTGCTGTATGTGTTTCGCTGTCTGGTGGCCGATCAGATTCCGCTCAACGAAGGCTGTTTGAAGCCGCTGGATATCGTGATTCCCCCCGACTCGATGATCAGCCCGGCCTATCCGGCGGCGGTGATTGCCGGCAACGTCGAGACCTCGCAACTGCTGGTGGATGCGTTGTTTGGCGCGTTGCGGGTGGTGGCGGCGTCGCAGGGGACGATGAACAATTTCATCTGGGGCAACGCACGCCATCAATACTACGAAACCATCTGCGGCGGCACCGGCGCCGGCGCCGATTTTGCCGGCGCCGACGCGGTGCATAGCCACATGACCAACTCCCGCCTGACCGACCCGGAAGTGCTCGAATGGCGGTTCCCGGTGGTGCTCAACTCGTTCGCCATCCGGCACGGCTCGGGCGGGCATGGGCAGCAGCCCGGCGGCAATGGCGTGATTCGCAAGCTGCTGTTTTTGCAGCCGATGACCGCCAATGTGCTGTCCGGCCACCGCATCGTGCCGCCCTACGGCATGGCCGGCGGCGGCGCCGGGGTGGTTGGCCGCAACCGGGTCGAACACCCGGATGGCTCGGTCAGCGAGCTGGCCGGCAGCGAGCAAATCGAGCTACAGCCGGGCGACGTGTTCGTGATTGAGACACCGGGCGGCGGCGGGTGGGGCGCAGCCTGAGTGGGCTATCGGCGCGCCGCGTGCGCTGGCCGATGCGCCCGGTGTGGTAACCCCATTTTTCCCGCTCTATGCGCATGATTATCAGGGCATTCAAACCAGCCGATTTTCCGGCAGTCAAGGCGATCTATCAGCAGGGCATCGATAGCGGCCATGCAACCTTTCAGCAGCAGGCCGGGGACTGGGACGAGTGGAACCGCGCGCGGCTGCCGGAATGCCGCCTGGTGGCGCAGCAGGGCGACCGGGTCATCGGCTGGGCGGCGCTGTCGCCGGCGTCGAGCCGCTGCGTGTATGCCGGTGTCGCCGAGGTCAGCGTCTATGTCGCCACCAAATCAACCGGCGGCGGCCTTGGCGGCACGCTGTTGGCCGAGCTGATCAGCGCGTCGGAGCAGCACGGCATCTGGACGCTGGTGGCCGGTATTTTCCCGGAGAACGCAGCCAGCCTGCAGATGCATCGGAAACACGGCTTCAAGATTCTGGGCCGGCGGGAAAAGCTCGGGCAGATGCGGGGCGTGTGGCGTGATGTGCTGTTGCTGGAGCGGCGCAGTAACGTGGTCGGGGTGTAAACGGCTTGACGCGGCCTGGGCCGTGATGCGTGAGGAGATGTCGCCGCCGTTGAGGCTGGCTTGAACACGGCGGTGTTTTACGGGTGTAAAATCAAGCGCGGTTCAGGTATATTTTGTCATCGGCAAGGTGTTGTTTGATTTTGGTGTGAGTACTGGAATTTCATCAAACTTTACGGGCTTTGCTCGCTTTGTTGGTGTAATATTCGGGCTAATACCCCTCCATCACTTCGGGCTACATCATGCCCCGGCCATCATGATCGGCGAGAAATGTGTGGAAGTTGATTAAGCGGGAGTGGAGATTGAAGAATTTAAAAAGAGCAATTATCCAGCATCATATAGGTGCGATTATCACAGGAGATATGGAACATGACATACCACAAAAAAATTGTTTGTTTAGCCAATTCGAAAAAACTCGGAGGGAAGTGTTTTGCTGGGAAAGAAGTTCTCGAAGAAGGTTGTTATGGCGAGTGGATACGGCCGGTGAGTTGCCGAAAAGGCGAGGAAATTTCTTGTGGGGAACAAACATTCGCTGACGGCAGTTACCCGCAGCTGTTGGATGTGGTATCCATTCCCATGCTGGAACCGAAACCAATGCACCATCAGCAGGAGAATCATTTGATAGATAAGGGTCAACGCTGGAGAATAATAAAAAGTATGGATCACAATGTATTGTCTGAATTGCGTGATGATATCCCCGGTGATCTTTGGATTAACGGCAGCTCCTCAAATCCCGGGTGCAATGACCGAGTTTTGTTTGCTGATGCAAAAAACTTAGAGGAATCATTATTTCTGATAGCCCCCACATCATTAAAATTTATCGTTCGATGGAAAGAACGTCGTAAGGGTATTCGTCAAGTTCGTGCAGATTTTCATCATAACAAAAATCACTATAATCTAGTAGTAACTGATCCGGTTATCGAACAACAATATATGGACATGTCTTATTCTGATTACCGCAAAGACGGACAAGGTTTGCCGCGAGAATATTCTGCCACGGTTGATGGAGTATATTTGTGCATCAGTCTTGGAGAGAAATTGTATAGATATTGCTATAAACTAGTCGCCGCCGTCCATCGAAGGCCCTGATTAAATGCCCGACCAGTTATTCACCATCGGCCATTCCACCCATTTCACCGGGGATTTTGTCGGAATGCTTAAGCAAAAAAGCATAGAGGTTGTATGCGATGTGCGCTCGCGCCCATACAGCAAGTACAATCCGCAGTACAACAAGGAGACGATTTCAGGAGAATTAAAAAACAACAATATCCGTTATATTTTTCTTGGCAAAGAACTAGGTGCCCGCAACGACAACCCTGATTGCTATGCGAACGACAAAGTGCAGTTCCAGAAACTAATCCACGAACCCTTGTTCCAACAAGGGCTTGATCGACTCCGACAAGGTATGTGCAAATACTCCGTTGCCCTGATGTGTGCTGAAAAAGACCCGCTCACTTGCCATAGAACGATTCTGGTGACACGGCAACTTCGGCGGGAAGTTGTAGTCAGTCATATTCTTGCCGACGGTGGCATCGAAAGCAATGCAGAAGCGGAGAAACGATTGATGAATATGTTGAACATCCATCCTGATTTGGTGAGAAATGAAAATCAATGCATTGAGGAAGCCTACGACCTGCAGGGTCAAAAAATCGCTTATGTCAAAGAAACAGCATAGCCAGGCCGATCTGTACACCATCGGCTTTACAAAGAAAAGAGCCGAGTACTTTTTCGGCAAACTAAAACAGGCCGGGGTTAAACGAGTGATTGATGTGCGACTGAACAACGTCTCTCAATTAGCTGGTTTTGCCAAAAAAGACGACCTTGTTTATTTCCTCAAACAACTGGGGGGGATGGAATATCTTCATCTCAAAGAACTTGCCCCCACGCAGGAGATACTGGATGCCTACAAAAAGGAAAAAGGTGACTGGGCGGTTTATGAAAAACAGTTTCTCGAATTGATGAGGCAACGGCGCATCGATGAGAAACTCAGCCCGGAAATCTTGGATGGCGGCTGCCTGCTTTGTAGCGAAGACAAGCCTCATCACTGCCACCGGCGGCTTGTTGCGGAATATCTTCAGGAAGAATGGGGCAATGAGGTCAACGTGACGCATCTGGTTTGACCGGATTTTCGCCGCTCAGCCATAATATGCGCGTCAATATCCAATCCTGCCCAGGATACGATTTCATCGGAAACACGGCTTCAAGATTCTGGGCCGGCGGGAAAAGCTCGGGCAGATGCGGGGCGTGTGGCGTGATGTGCTGTTGCTGGAGCGGCGCAGTAACGTGGTCGGGGTGTAAACGGCTTGCCGCGGCCCGGGCCGTGATGCGTGAGGAGATGCCGCCGCCGTCGAAGCTGGCTTGAACACGGCGGCGTTTTACGGGTGTAAAATCAAGCGCGGTTCGGCTGACCGGCTGAGCAGGGCAAACAAATCGGGCGTGAGGGTGTTGACCGCCATACCTGTTCGGCAATACAACGATCCGCAATATCAGCGGGTTTTTCGCCCGCATTACGGTAGCTGGCGGTGGATTTTGCGCGAATTTACAAACAAGTGAGGTGAGTATGGCCATTCTGGAAATCATCGCCATCCTGGCGTGCTCGATTTTCGCGGGGGCGGCGATTTACGTTAATGTGGCGGAGCACCCGGCCCGCCTTGCCTGTGGAACGGAGCTTGCCGCGACTGTTTTTGGGCCGAGTTATCGGCGCGCCGCTGTCATGCAGGCTTGCCTGGCACTGGTCGCAACACTGGCAGGCGTCGCGGTGGCGCTCAACGGCGGGGCGGGGCTCTGGCTCGTTGGGGCGGGGCTTATTTTCTTTGTCGTGCCGTTCACTTTCCTGGCCATCATGCCGACCAACAAGCAACTGCTTGACCCGGAGCGCGACCGCGGCTCGGAAGCAACCCGAATGCTGCTTGAGAAGTGGGGCCGACTACATGCCATCCGCAGCGTTGCAAGCCTGGCCGCGTCGGTCTTGTATGTGTATCTTGGTGTCGCCACGTAACCGTCACGGCGCATCGTTTCAGGGCCAATCAGCCAACCCCGGTTTCTTGATTTTGCGGAACAGAGGGGGTATCTTTCTATATGCTTCACGTTGTATACGCAGAATATACCGGCTCGAAGGGTCCCGCTGTTGTTCAAAGCCCCGACCGGGTTTGCCACTTTCGCCGTCGCGCTGCCGCGCTCCTTTGGCAGTTGTCTCGGGCGAGTGTGATCGGCTGGCGGAGTCGGTTCAGCAGCGCGATATCGTGCATCACTAACCGTCGCCGCAGCGACAGGAGAACACAATGAATCACCAAACCCGTACGAAAGCCATGAAACGATTGTCAATTATGCTGCCCGTGCTGTTTAGCCTGTTTGCCTGGAGCGCCGAAGCCGAATACACCTATCTACATTATGCGGCATCGGTAAACGCCCGCGATAACGCCGCCCAACTGATTGAAAAAGGCGTGGCGGTGAATGCGAAGTCCGATGGCGGGTGGACGCCGCTGCATTATGCCGCAGTGAGTAACGCCCACGAGATTGCCGCCCTGCTGCTTAACCACGGCGCGGCGGTGAATGCGAAGGACAATATTGGGTGGACGCCGCTACATTGGGCCGCATATAAAAACGCCCGCGACACCGCCGCCCTGTTGCTTGAAAAAGGCGCAGCGGTGAATGCGAAAGACAATGACGGGAAGAGGCCGTTGGCTATAGCACTGGAATTCGGCAATGATGAAATCGCCGCCTTGCTCCGCGAACACGGCGGCACAGAGTAGGTCGCGTTTCGCCTGCTGTAAATGTAACTGTTACGGGTTCGCTGACCGGCGTGCCGTCGGGCTTGCATTGCAACGCCGGCGTCCCTGAGGGCAGTGACTGGTCGTGCGGTAGCCCTCACCCCGGCCCTCTCCCACAGGGAGAGGGGGTTTCCGGTTATCCTGGTGCGAAGGCGTTGGTCGGCTTTAGCCCTCTCCCTGTGGGAGAGGGTTGGGTGAGGGGTGGCAGGCACACATCTATAACAGCTCGCCACGCGACCCGCCGAGCGACAGTCAACCCTGGTTGCACTTCGGGGTGAGTCCACCGCGCCATGCAAGCCCACTATACTGACCTGCCCTGATAGCATACACTATTTCAACCGAGCATAAGCCCCGTCCATTTTTCACTTGCTGTTTTGTTCAACCACAGGAAAAACACATGCGCACACAATATTGGATAGCGGCTTTACTGATAGCGGCGTTGGCTGCACCGGCGCTGTTGCCCGGCGGCATACAAACCGCCCGGGCCGACCGGCTTGCCGATGAAACCGCCCAGTTTAGGGCAGGGGTCGGACGCCCGCCTTCGCCGACGGCAAAGGATGCCAACGGCTGGACTGACTTGCACTATGCCGCCGCGTTGAACTTTGCCTCTCTGGCGAAAAGCTTGTTGCAATCTGGCGCCACAGTAGATGCCAGATTAAAATCCGATAGTGAGCCCTTAACGGATGAATTGAAGGCAACCCTGCGCCGATTCGGGGAAGATTATGATGACTGGAATAGGGATGGGGATATGCCGCTACATATTGCGGCCAGTGGCAACGCTGTAGCGACCGCGACCCTGTTGCTTGAAAGAGGCGCGGCGGTGAATGCGAAAGACGATGATGGGCATACGCCGCTACATTATGCGGCCGGTAGAAACGCCGTAGCGACCGCGACCCTGTTGGTTGAAAGAGGCGCGGCGGTGAATGCGAAGGACGATGATGGGGATACGCCGCTACATTCTGCGGCCTGGGAAAACGCCGTAGCGACCGCGACCCTGTTGGTTGAAAGAGGCGCGGCGGTGAATGCGAAGGCCAATAATGGGGTTACGCCGCTACATTCTGCGGCCAGGTTCAACGCCGTAGCGACCGCGACCCTGTTGCTTGAAAGAGGCGCGGCGGTGAATGCGAAGAGAGATGATGGGGCTACGCCGCTACATTATGCGGCCAGTAAAAACGCCGTAGCGACCGCGACCCTGTTGGTTGAAAGAGGCGCGGCGGTGAATGCGAAGGCCAATAATGGGGATACGCCGCTACATTATGCGGCCAGTAAAAACGCCGTAGCGACCGCGACCCTGTTGCTTGAAAGAGGCGCGGCGGTGAATGCGAAGGCTAATTATGGAGCTACGCCGCTACATTATGCAGCCTGGGAAAACGCCAGCGATACCGCGTCCCTGTTACTTGAAAGAGGCGCGGCGGTGAATGCGAAGCTCAATGATGGGGAGACGCCGTTAGCTACAGCGCTAAGACACGACGCCTATGAAGCCGCCGCTGTAATCCGCCAACATGGTGGCAGAAAGTAGGTCGATCTTAGCCCGCTGCAAATCCGACCGTCAGGTATCCGCTGACTGGCGTGCCGTCGGGTTTGTATTTCAATGCCGGTGCCCCGAGGGTGTGGCGAGAGGCACAATGGATGCGAACGCCCGGCCCCTGCGTGGTGACGTATTGTGTGTGCGCCCGATACCCCCCACTGTTTGCAAATCCGTGCGGGCGCTGTTTACGATGTTGGGGCAGGCACATCCGGGGTAACCCGGATAAATCACCTCCCCTGCACGAATGTCCCCCCATGCTGACGAGGGTTGTGTTTTGGGGGGTGGGCGGGGCGGGGCGTAAACTCAGAAACAGTTGGCATTCCCCAACAGGAGCACTATGCAAGCCCACTATACTGACCTGCCCTGATGGCATATACTATTTCAACCGGGCATAAGCCCCGTCCATTTTTCACTTACTGTTTTGTTCACCTCACAGGAAAAACACATGCGCACACAATATTGGATAGCGGCTTTACTGATAGCGGCGTTGGCTGCACCGATGCTGTTGCCCGGCGGCATACAAACCGCCCGGGCCGACCGGCTTGCCGATGAAACCGCCCAGTTTAAGGCAGGGGCCGGACGCCCGCCTTCGCCGACGGCAAAGGATGCCAACGACTGGACTGACTTGCACTATGCCGCCGCGTTGAATCTGACCTCTCTGGCAAAACGCCTGTTGCAATCCGGTGCCACAGTAGATGCCAGGTTAAAATCCGATGGGGAACCCTTTACGGATGAATTGAAGGCAACCCTGCGCCGATTCGGGAAAGATTATGATGACTGGAATAGGGATGGGGAGACGCCGCTACATTTTGCGGCCAGGAACAACGCCGTAGCGACCGCGACCCTGTTGGTTGAAAGAGGTGCGGCGGTGAATGCGAAGAGAGATGATGGGGTAACGCCGCTACATTTTGCGGCCAGGAACAACGCCGTAGCGACCGCGACCCTGTTGGTTGAAAGAGGCGCGGCGGTAAATGCGAAGACCGATACGGGGATGACGCCGCTACATGTTGCGGCCGGTGACAACGCCGTAGAGACCGTGACCCTGTTGGTTAAAAGAGGCGCGGCGGTGAATGCGAAGGCCAATAATGAGGGGACGCCGCTACATTTTGCGGCCAGTAACAACGCCGTAGCGACCGCGACCCTGTTGATTGAAAGAGGCGCGGCGGTGAATGCGAAGGACGATAATGGGGATACGCCGCTACATGAAGCGGCCTGGACCAACGCCGTAGCGACCGCGACCCTGTTGATTGAAAGAGGCGCAGCGGTGAATGCGAAGGCCAATAATGGGGCTACGCCGCTACATATTGCGGCCTGGAAAAACGCCCGAGCGACCGCGACCCTGTTGGTTGAAAGAGGCGCGGCGGTGAATGCGAAGGACGATGGTGGGGAGACGCCGTTAGCTGTAGCGCTAAGATTCGACGCCTATGAAGCCGCCGCTGTAATCCGCCAACACGGTGGCAGAAAGTAGGTCGATCTTAGCCCGCCGCAAATCCGACCGTCCGGTATCCGCTGACTGGCGTGCCGTCGGGCTTGTATTTCAACGCCGGTGCCCCGAGGGCGTGGCGAGAGGCACAATGGATGCGAACGCTCGGCCCCTGCGCGGTGAGGTATCGTGTGTGCGCCCGATACCCCCCCTGTTTGCAAATCCGTGCGGTCGCTGTTTACGATGTCGGGGCAGGCACATCCCGGGTAACCCGGATAAATCACCTCCCCTGCACGAACGTTCCCCCACGCTGACGAGGGTTGTGTTTTGGGGGGTGGGCGGGGCGTAGACTCAGAAACAGTTGGCATTCCCCAACAGGAGCGTCATGCAAGTCCACTATACTGACGTGCCCTGATGGCATATACTATTTCAACCGGGCATAAGCCCCGTCCATTTTTCACTTACTGTTTTGTTCAACCACAGGAAAAACACATGCGCACACAATATTGGATAGCAGCTTTACTGACAGCGGCGTTGGCTGCACCGATGCTGTTGCCCGGCGGCATACAAACCGCCCGGGCCGACCAGCTTGCCGATGAAACCGCCCAGTTTAGGGCAGGGGTCGGACGTCCGCCTTCGCCGACGGCAAAGGATGTCAACGGCTGGACTGACTTGCACTATGCCGCTGTTTTGGACCTTTCATCTCTGGCGAAACGCCTGTTGCAATCCGGTGCCACAGTAGATGCCAGATTAAAATCCGATAGTGAGCCCTTAACGGATGAATTAAAGGCAACCCTGCGCCGATTCGGGGAAGATTATGATGACTGGAATAGGGATGGGGATATGCCGCTACATATTGCGGCCAGTGGCAACGCTGTAGCGACCGCGACCCTGTTGCTTGAAAGAGGCGCGGCGGTGAATGCGAAAGACGATGATGGGCATACGCCGCTACATTATGCGGCCGGTAGAAACGCCGTAGAGACCGCGACCCTGTTGATTGAAAGAGGCGCGGCGGTGAATGCGAAGGACGATGATGGGGATACGCCGCTACATTCTGCGGCCTGGGAAAACGCCGTAGCGACCGCGACCCTGTTGGTTGAAAGAGGCGCGGCGGTGAATGCGAAGGCCAATAATGGGGTTACGCCGCTACATTCTGCGGCCAGGTTCAACGCCGTAGCGACCGCGACCCTGTTGCTTGAAAGAGGCGCGGCGGTGAATGCGAAGAGAGATGATGGGGCTACGCCGCTACATTATGCGGCCAGAAAAAACGCCGTAGCGACCGCGACCCTGTTGGTTGAAAGAGGCGCGGCGGTGAATGCGAAGGCCAATAATGGGGATACGCCGCTACATGAAGCGGCCTGGACCAACGCCGTAGCGACCGCGACCCTGCTGCTTGAAAGAGGCGCGGCGGTGAATGCGAAGGACGATGATGGGTGGACGCCGCTACATTATGCGGCCAGGAACAACGCCGTAGCTACCGCGACCCTGTTGGTTGAAAGAGGTGCGGCGATGAATGCGAAGACCAATAATGGAATGGTCAAGCATTTTATGACACCCCAGTTAAGCGGCTTTTTTCAATCCAGTCATCGCGGCTTCGTACTGATTGGGACTCACATAACCCAGATACGAATGCGACCGCCGGCTGTTATAAAACATCACTATGTAGTCCAGAATATCCCGTTGCGCCTCAGCGCGGGTTTGATAGCGCTTCGAGTGCACCCGCTCTTTCTTCAAACTCGCAAAAAAGCTCTCCGCCACCGCATTGTCCCAGCAGTTGCCCTTGCGGCTCATACTGCCCACCAGGCCATGCGCTTTGACAAGCCGGCGCCAGGCATAGCTGGCATACTGCGAACCGCGGTCCGAATGCACCACCAGCCCCGCACCTGGGCGGCGCTGGTCAATCGCCATGCGTAGCGCGTCCGTGGCCAGACAACGGTTCATCCGTGAACGCATGCTCCAGCCCACCACGCGACGGGAGTACAGGTCTATACACACCGCCAGATACAGCCAGCCCGCCTGTGTCCAGATATAGGTAATATCCGACACATAGGCCTGGTCTGCACTGGTGGTGGTAAATTTCCGCTCCAGCACATTGTCAAACACTGGCTGGCGGTGCTTGCTGTTGGTGGTCACCTTGTACTTCTTGCGATAGCGTACGCACACACCGGCCTGGCGCATCAGGGATCGCGCCCGGTAGCGGCCCACACAATAGCCCAGAGCCTGCAGCGCACGCTGTATGCGCCGTGATCCGTAGCTGTAGCCACTGTCCCTGGCCAGCTCTCGAACGACCGACAGCATCGCTTGATGCGCCGCGGGCCGCTGCCGCCGTCGTTGGCAATACCGATACCAGGCATTGCGACTTACACCCAGTACGCGACACATCACGTCGACCGGCCAGACCTTCTTATGCTGGGTGATAAAAACGTATTTCACTACGTTTCCTTGGCAAAGAAGGCCGTCGCTTTTTTTAAGATGTCGCGCTCCATCTTCAGGCGGTGATTCTCCTGGCGCAACTGGCGCAGCTCGGCCTGCTGCGGGTTCAGGCTGCCATTGCCGCAAAACGCCTGCTGTGCGTCGGCCTGATGTTCCTGAAGCCAGCGGCCCAGCATATTGGGATTGATGCCCAGACTGCGCCCCGCCTCGGCCTGGCTATAGCCTTGTTCGCGCACCAGGTTGATAGCGTCCAGCTTGAACTCTCTTGAATACTTCTTTCGCGTCATCAGATTTTACCTCCAGTTTGATATCGGTAGTATCCCACTTAACTGGGATGGTCACATCTATTGAACCACTTCATAATGGGGCTACGCCGCTACATTATGCGGCCTGGAAAAACGCCCGAGCTACCGCGACCCTGTTGATTGAAAGAGGCGCGGCGGTGAATGCGAAGGACAATGATGGGCAGACGCCGTTAGCTGTAGCGCTAAGATTCGACGCCTATGAAGCCGCTGCTGTAATCCGCCAACACGGTGGCAGAAAGTAGGTCGATCTTAGCCCGCCGCAAATCCGACCGTCAGGTATCCGCTGACTGGCGTGCCGTCGGGCTTGTATTTCAATGCCGGTGTCCCGAGGGCGTGGCGAGAGGCACAATGGATGCGAACGCCCGGCCCCTGCGTGGTGACGTATTGTGTGTGCGCCCGATACCCCCCACTGTTTGCAAATCCGTGCGGGCGCTGTTTACGATGTTGGGGCAGGCACATCCGGGGTAACCCGGATAAATCACCTCCCCTGCACGAATGTCCCCCCATGCTGACGAGGGTTGTGTTTTGGGGGGTGGGCGGGGCGGGGCGTAAACTCAGAAACAGTTGGCATTCCCCAACAGGAGCACTATGCAAGCCCACTATACTGACCTGCCCTGATGGCATATACTATTTCAACCGGGCATAAGCCCCGTCCATTTTTCACTTACTGTTTTGTTCACCTCACAGGAAAAACACATGCGCACACAATATTGGATAGCGGCTTTACTGATAGCGGCGTTGGCTGCACCGATGCTGTTGCCCGGCGGCATACAAACCGCCCGGGCCGACCGGCTTGCCGATGAAACCGCCCAGTTTAAGGCAGGGGCCGGACGCCCGCCTTCGCCGACGGCAAAGGATGCCAACGACTGGACTGACTTGCACTATGCCGCCGCGTTGAATCTGACCTCTCTGGCAAAACGCCTGTTGCAATCCGGTGCCACAGTAGATGCCAGGTTAAAATCCGATGGGGAACCCTTTACGGATGAATTGAAGGCAACCCTGCGCCGATTCGGGAAAGATTATGATGACTGGAATAGGGATGGGGAGACGCCGCTACATTTTGCGGCCAGGAACAACGCCGTAGCGACCGCGACCCTGTTGGTTGAAAGAGGTGCGGCGGTGAATGCGAAGAGAGATGATGGGGTAACGCCGCTACATTTTGCGGCCAGGAACAACGCCGTAGCGACCGCGACCCTGTTGGTTGAAAGAGGCGCGGCGGTAAATGCGAAGACCGATACGGGGATGACGCCGCTACATGTTGCGGCCGGTGACAACGCCGTAGAGACCGTGACCCTGTTGGTTAAAAGAGGCGCGGCGGTGAATGCGAAGGCCAATAATGAGGGGACGCCGCTACATTTTGCGGCCAGTAACAACGCCGTAGCGACCGCGACCCTGTTGATTGAAAGAGGCGCGGCGGTGAATGCGAAGGACGATAATGGGGATACGCCGCTACATGAAGCGGCCTGGACCAACGCCGTAGCGACCGCGACCCTGTTGATTGAAAGAGGCGCAGCGGTGAATGCGAAGGCCAATAATGGGGCTACGCCGCTACATATTGCGGCCTGGAAAAACGCCCGAGCGACCGCGACCCTGTTGGTTGAAAGAGGCGCGGCGGTGAATGCGAAGGACGATGGTGGGGAGACGCCGTTAGCTGTAGCGCTAAGATTCGACGCCTATGAAGCCGCCGCTGTAATCCGCCAACACGGTGGCAGAAAGTAGGTCGATCTTAGCCCGCCGCAAATCCGACTGTCAGGTATCCGCTGACTGGCGTGCCGTCGGGCTTGTATTTCAATGCCGGCGCCCCGAGGGCGTAGCGAGAGGCACAATGGATGCGAACGCTCGGCCCCTACGCGGTGAGGTATCGTGTGTGCGCCCGATACCCCCCCTGTTTGCAAATCCGTGCGGTCGCTGTTTACGATGTCGGGGCAGGCACATCCGGGGTAACCCGGATAAATCACCTCCCCTGCACGAACGTCCCCCCACGCTGACGTGGGTTGTGTTTTGGGGGGTGGCGGGGCGGGGCGTAAACTCAGAAACAGTTGGCATTCCCCAACAGGAACACCATGCAAGTCCACTATACTGACCTGCCCTGATGGCCTATACTATTTCAACCGGGCATAAGCCCCGTCCATTTTTCACTTACTGTTTTGTTCAATCACAGGAAAAACACATGCGCACACAATATTGGATAGCGGCTTTACTGATAGCGGCGTTGGCTGCACCGGCGCTGTTGCCCGGCGGCATACAAACCGCCCGGGCCGACCGGCTTGCCGATGAAACCGCCCAGTTTAGGGCAGGGGTCGGACGCCCGCCTTCGCCGACGGCAAAGGATGCCAACGACTGGACTGACTTGCACTATGCCGCTGTTTTGGACCTTTCATCTCTGGCGAAACGCCTGTTGGAATCCGGTGCCACAGTAGATGCCAGATTAAAATCCGATAGTGAGCCATTTACGGATGAATTGAAGGCAACCCTGCGCCGATTCGGGGAAGATTATGATGGCTGGCATAGGGATGGGGAGACGCCGCTACATTTTGCGGTCAGGGGTAATGCCGTAGCGACCGCGACCCTGTTGGTTGAAAGAGGCGCGACGGTGAATGCGAAGACTAATAATGGGCATACGCCGCTACATGCTGCGGCCAGGAACAACGCCGTAGAGACCGCGACCCTGTTGGTTGAAAGAGGCGCGGTGGTGAATGCGAAGAGAGATGATGGGGTTACGCCGCTACATTATGCGGCCTGGAAAAACGCCGTAGCGACCGCGACCCTGTTGGTTGAAAGAGGCGCGGTGGTGAATGCGAAGAGAGATGATGGGGTTACGCCGCTACATTATGCGGCCTGGAAAAACGCCGTAGCGACCGCGACCCTGTTGCTTGGAAAAGGCGCGGCGGTGAATGCGAAGGACGATAATGGGGCTACGCCGCTACATATTGCGGCCAAGCACAACGCCGTAGAGACCGCGACCCTGTTGATTGAAAGAGGCGCGGCGGTGAATGCGAAGAGCAATGGTGGGGGTACGCCGCTACATGAAGCGGCCTATACCAACGCCGTAGAGACCGCGACCCTGTTGATTGAAAGAGGCGCGGCGGTGAATGCGAAGGACGATGATGGGGATACGCCGCTACATGAAGCGGCCAGGAAAAACGCCGTAGAGACCGCGACCCTGTTGCTTGAAAGAGGCGCGGCGGTGAATGCAAAGGACGATGATGGGGAAACGCCGCTACATTTTGCGGCCAGGGGCAACGCCGTAGCGACCGCGACCCTGTTGGTTGAAAGAGGCGCGGCGGTGAATGCGAAGGCTAATTATGGAGCTACGCCGCTACATTATGCAGCCTGGCAAAACGCCCGAGCTACCGCGTCCCTGTTACTTGAAAGAGGCGCGGCGGTGAATGCGAAGGACGATGCTGGGGAGACGCCGTTAGCTACAGCGCTAAGATTCGACGCCTATGAAGCCGCTGCTGTAATCCGCCAACACGGTGGTAGACAGTAGGTCGAGCTTAGCCCGCCGCAAATCCGACCGTCAGGTATCCGCTGACTGGTGTGCCGTCGGGCTTGTATTTCAATGCCGGCGCTCCGAGGGTGTGGCGAGAGGCACAATGGATGCGAACGCCCGGCCCCTGCGTGGTGACGTATTGTGTGTGCGCCCGATACCCCCCACTGTTTGCAAATCCGTGCGGTCGCTGTTTACGATGTCGGGGCAGGCACATCCGGGGTAACCCGGATAAATCACCTCCCCTGCACGAACGTCCCCCCACGCTGACGTGGGTTGTGTTTTGGGGGGTGGCGGGGCGGGGCGTAAACTCAGAAACAGTTGGCATTCCCCAACAGGAGCACTATGCAAGCCCACTATACTGACCTGCCCTGATGGCATATACTATTTCAACCGGGCATAAGCCCCGTCCATTTTTCACTTACTGTTTTGTTCAACCACAGGAAAAACACATGCGCACACAATATTGGATAGCGGCTTTACTGATAGTGGCGTTGGCTGCACCGATGCTGTTGCCCGGCGGCATACAAACCGCCCGGGCCGACCGGCTTGCCGATGAAACCGCCCAGTTTAGGGCAGGGGTCGGACGCCCGCCTTCGCCGACGGCAAAGGATGCCAACGGCTGGACTGACTTGCACTATGCTGCCGCGTTGAACTTTGCCTCTCTGGCGAAAAGCTTGTTGCAATCTGGCGCCACAGTAGATGCCAGATTAAAATCCGATAGTGAGCCCTTTACGGATGAATTGAAGGCAACCCTGCGCCGATTCGGGAAAGATTATGATGGCTGGAAGAGGCTTGGGGGAACGCCGCTATATGCTGCGGTCGAGACCAACGCCGTAGCGACCGCGACCCTGTTGGTTGAAAGAGGCGCGGCGGTGAATGCGAAGACCAATAAGGGGAGTACGCCGCTACATCATGCGACCAGTAAAAACGCCGTAGCGACCGCGACCCTGTTGATTGAAAGAGGCGCGGTGGTGAATGCGAAGAGAGATGATGGGTGGACGCCGCTACATATTGCGGCCATTAAAAACGCCGTAGCGACCGCGACCCTGTTGGTTGAAAGAGGCGCGGCGGTGAATGCGAAGGACGATCATGGGGATACGCCGCTACATGAAGCGGCCAGTAAAAACGCCGTAGAGACCGCGACCTTGTTGGTTGAAAGAGGCGCGGCGGTGAATGCGAAGGCCAATAATGGAGCTACGCCGCTACATTCTGCGGCCTGGAAAAACGCCCGAGCTACCGCGACCCTGTTGATTGAAAGAGGCGCGGCGGTGAATGCGAAGGCCAATAATGGAGCTACGCCGCTACATTCTGCGGCCTGGAAAAACGCCCGAGCTACCGCGACCCTGTTGATTGAAAGAGGCGCGGCGGTGAATGCGAAGGACAATGATGGGCAGACGCCGTTAGCTGTAGCGCTAAGATTCGACGCCTATGAAGCCGCTGCTGTAATCCGCCAACACGGTGGCAGAAAGTAGGTCGAGCTTAGCCCGCTGTAAATCCGACTGCCAGGTATTCGCTGACTGGCGTGCCGTCGGGCTTGTATTTCAACGCCGGTGCCCCGAGGGTGTGGCGAGAGGCACAATGGATGCGAACGCCCGGCCCCTGCGCGGTGAGGTATCGTGTGTGCGCCCGATACCCCCCACTGTTCGCAAATCCGTGCGGTCGCTGTTTACGATGTCGGGGCAGGCACGGCCCGGGTAACCCGGATAAACCACCTCCCCTGCACGAACGTCCCCCCACACTGACGAGGGTTGTGTTTTGGGGGGTGGGCGGGGCGGGGCGTAAACTCAGAAACAGTTGGCATTCCCCAACAGGAGCACTATGCAAGCCCACGATACTGACGTGCCCTGATGGCATATACTATTTCAACCGGGCATAAGCCCCGTCCATTTTTCACTTACTGTTTTATTCAACCCAGAGGAAAAACACATGCGCACACAATATTGGATAGCGGCTTTACTGATAGCGGCGTTGGCTGCACCGATGCTGTTGCCCGGCGGCATACAAACCGCCCGGGCCGACCGGCTTGCAGATGAAACCGCCCAGTTTAGGGCAGGGGTCGGACGCCCGCCTTCGCCGACGGCAAAGGATGCCAACGGCTGGACTGACTTGCACTATGCCGCTGTTTTGGACCTTTCATCTCTGGCGAAAAGCCTGTTGCAATCCGGCGCCACAGTAGATGCCAGATTAAAATCCGATGGGGAACCCTTTACGGATGAATTAAAGGCAACCCTGCGCCGATTCGGGAAAGATTATGATGACTGGAATAGGGATGGGGAGACGCCGCTACATTCTGCGGCCAGTAACAACGCCGTAGCGACCGCGACCCTGTTGATTGAAAGAGGCGCGGCGGTGAATGCGAAGAGAGATGATGGGGTTACGCCGCTACATTATGCGGCCCTCAAAAACGCCGTAGCGACCGCGACCCTGTTGATTGAAAGAGGCGCGGCGGTAAATGCGAAGACCGATTATGGGGTTACGCCGCTACATATTGCGGCCAAGGAAAACGCCGTAGCGACCGCGACCCTGTTGGTTAAAAGAGGCGCGGCGGTGAATGCGAAGGACGATAATGGGGCTACGCCGCTACATGAAGCGGCCAGGAAAAACGCCGTAGAGACCGCGACCCTGTTGATTGAAAGAGGCGCGGCGGTGAATGCGAAGGAAAATAATCATGGGTTGACGCCGCTACATATTGCGGCCTGGGAAAACGCCCCAGCGACCGCGGCTCTGCTGCTTGAAAGAGGCGCGGCGGTGAATGCGAAGAACAATTATGGGCAGACGCCGTTAGCTGTAGCGCTGCAATACGACGCCTATGAAGCCGCCGCTGTAATCCGCCAACACGGTGGTAGAAAGTAGGTCGAGCTTAGCCCGCTGTAAATCCGACTGTCAGGTATTCGCTGACTGGCGTGCCGTCGGGCTTGTATTTCAACGCCGATGCCCCGAGGGCGGTGACTGGTTGTACGGCAGCCTTCACCCCGGCCCTTTCCCACAGGGAGCGGGCGTTTCCGGTTATCCCGGGGCGAAGGCGTTGGTCGGCTTTAGCCCTCTCCCTGTGGGAGAGGGTTGGGTGAGGGGTGGCAGGCACACATCTATAACAGCCCGCCACGCGAGCCGCCGAGCGACAGTCAACCCTGGTTGCACTTCGGGGTGAGTCCACCGCGCCATACAAATCTACTATACTGACCTGCCCTGATGGCATATACTATTTCAACCGGGCATAAGCCCCGTCCATTTTTCACTTACTGTTTTGTTCACCCACAGGAAAAACACATGCGCACACAATATTGGATAGCGGCTTTACTGATAGCGGCGTTGGCTGCACCGATGCTGTTGCCCGGCGGCATACAAACCGCCCGGGCCGACCGGCTCGCCGATGAAACCGGCCAGTTCAGGGCAGGGGTCGGACGCCCGCCTTCGCCGACGGCAAAGGATGCCAACGGCTGGACTGACTTGCACTATGCCGCCGCGTTGAACTTTGCCTCTCTGGCGAAAAGCTTGTTGCAATCTGGCGCCACAGTAGATGCCAGATTAAAATCCGATAGTGAGCCCTTAACGGATGAATTGAAGGCAACCCTGCGCCGATTCGGGAAAGATTATGATGGCTGGAAGAGGCTTGGGGGAACACCGCTATATGCTGCGGTCGAGACCAACGCCGTAGAGACCGCGACGCTGTTGGTAGAAAGAGGCGCGGCGGTGAATGCGAAGACCAATAAGGGGAGTACGCCGCTACATCATGCGGCCAGTAAAAACGCCGTAGCGACCGCGACCCTGTTGATTGAAAGAGGCGCGGTGGTGAATGCGAAGAGAGATGATGGGTGGACGCCGCTACATATTGCGGCCATTAAAAACGCCGTAGCGACCGCGACCCTGTTGGTTGAAAGAGGCGCGGCGGTGAATGCGAAGGACGATCATGGGGATACGCCGCTACATGAAGCGGCCAGTAAAAACGCCGTAGAGACCGCGACCCTGTTGGTTGAAAGAGGCGCGGCGGTGAATGCGAAGGCCAATAATGGAGCTACGCCGCTACATTCTGCGGCCTGGAAAAACGCCCGAGCTACCGCGACCCTGTTGATTGAAAGAGGCGCGGCGGTGAATGCGAAGGCCAATAATGGAGCTACGCCGCTACATTCTGCGGCCTGGAAAAACGCCCGAGCTACCGCGACCCTGTTGATTGAAAGAGGCGCGGCGGTGAATGCGAAGGACAATGATGGGCAGACGCCGTTAGCTGTAGCGCTAAGATTCGACGCCTATGAAGCCGCTGCTGTAATCCGCCAACACGGTGGCAGAAAGTAGGTCGAGCTTAGCCCGCTGTAAATCCGACTGCCAGGTATTCGCTGACTGGCGTGCCGTCGGGCTTGTATTTCAACGCCGGTGCCCCGAGGGTGTGGCGAGAGGCACAATGGATGCGAACGCCCGGCCCCTGCGCGGTGAGGTATCGTGTGTGCGCCCGACACCACCCACTGTTCGCAAATCCGTGCGGTCGCTGTTTACGATGTCGGGGCAGGCACATCCCGGGTAACCCGGATAAATCACCTCCCCTGCACGAACGTCCCCCCACGCTGACGTGGGTTGTGTTTTGGGGGGTGGCGGGGCGGGGCATAAACTCAGAAACAGTTGGCATTCCCCAACAGAACCACCATGCAAACTCATTATCCCGGATACCGCATCCGGAGTTTTCACCGACAACCCATTCAGGGCATGTCCGTGCGTAGCCAATCGCCCATATCCCCGTCAAACCTGACCCCGACCTCGGTCTGCCCCTAACCATTCCTGATTCCTGATTCCCACCAATCAATGGAAAAGCACGATTGTACCCAACCCGACTAAAAAGCCAGCCAAAACCGGAGTAGACACAAACCAGAACGAACAAAAACAGCATCTAAACCTCCCCGAAAGCCAGCAAATGAGTGTAAATCGAATTAAAAACCCCTTCTAAATAATTGAATTTGAAAGCAAAAAAATAAATTAGTAAAAAAATAGCAAAAAAACACATTTTTTTACTTGACAAGACACTGAAAGCCCGGTTTACAATGCCACCACGCATTTTAATGCACGACAACGACTACAGAGGAATGCAAAATGAAAACGAACTCACGCGTCAAAAATACCCCACTTCTTAATCAAATGAACATGATTAAATTGACGTGCGTAGTCTGTGCCTTAATTTTAATTACCGGCTGCCGTGCTATTCCCATTCACAATACCGACTCGCTCGAATCCGGCGGCAAAGTCATATTTGTAGGCGCCAAGCAACGTGGAGTTATCACCAACGTTGTCAAATCAGAAGACGGCATGAACAGTGTGCTGAGAATATGCAGCGAACCGCCTCCCGATGTATTTTCCGCTATTGCCGCTAGCCTTGCTGCCAACGCGAGCCCCGCCAAGGGTGGCGCAGTATCAGTCGGCCTGAGTGCTTCCTTGAGCGAAAATGCCGCCACTATCGAACGCACGCAAACCATTAATATTTTGCGGGAGTCGATGTATAGAACCTGCGAACGTTATATGAGTGGCGCCATCTCAGAGAACGAATTTATCGTACAAGCCGCCAGAGACCAGAGGGTCATGGCAGCAGTGCTCGCTATCGAACAACTGACAGGGGTGCAAAAAGCCGCGTCCACGGCACTCACCACCGCATCTTCCGCCATGTCTTCCGCCGTATCAGGTGGTCTATCTCCGGAAGCTATGACCGCCTTGCAAGAAGCGCGGAAAGACTACGCTAACCTGCAAGTCAAAGCCAACGCCAAAAAGAAAGAAGCAGATGACAGCAAGCCCGTGGGAGCTTGCAGTGGGTTGGACGGAAACACAACCGACGGAAACACAACCGACGAAGATAAAAAGAACAAGCTGACGCTTTGCAAAGAAGCCGAAGACCTGCAACAACAAGTCGATCAAGCCAAAGCGCATTATGACTTTCTTCAAAATACCATGGAGCAGGTCACCGTAACACTAGCGACTCATAGTGAGGGCCGGCTCGGCGGCACTGGCGGAATCAACCAAGATGCTGCTCCAGATTATATTGCCGATAAAGTATTGGAAATTGTTAAAAATATCGACGGCTTTGATGAGGTGCAAATGACCTGTGTGGTGCTGTTTCGTAGCCTTTCAAAACTTATATCGAAAGAAATTACAGCCGCGGAAGAAAAGTTTCTAGATAATTGTTTGAAACTAATGATCGCCACAGCGGAAGTGAAAACCGAAAAAGCGGAAACGAAAATCGAAGAAGAAAAAGTACTACAAGCTACTATGATCTATGAGCGCATCGCAATTGAGAAGCGCACCGAATCTCTTCTGAAGGTGTATGATCGCAAAATCAACAAGCTATGGAAAAAAATTGATCCGGAGAAAGAAGGAGCTGTAGAGCGTTTTAACAACCTCATTAAAAAAGCAGAAGTCCATGTTCTCGCCCGCTCCATGAAACTGATTCGTCTGGCCATTGCAAACAAAGACAAAGATGATTTTTCTATACAAATCGGTCGGGCGGACATACATAGCACTGATTTGGACAAACTGCTGGAACAAGAATAACTTTTAACAACGGTGCCACTGTTGTCGGCGACCTGAAAATCCCGAGAGAACAATATGTCTGAAGCCCAAATTAATAAGCGCAACACGGCTCTGATGGCGCGGTATAACAACCAAATCAACGATCTATGGAAAAAAATTGAGCTGGAGAAAGAAGACGCTGTAGGGTGTTTTGACAACCTCATTAAAAAAGCAGAAGTCCATGTTCTCGCCCACTCCATGAAACTGATTCGTCTAGCCATCGCAAACAAAGACAAAGGTGATTTTTCTATGCAAATCGGCCGGGCGGACATAGATAGCATCGAGTTGGACAAACTGCGGGAACAAGAATAACTTTTAACAACGGTGCCGCCGTTGTCGGTGGCCTGAAAATCTTAGGAGAACAACTATGTGTAGATCTGAAATCAAAATTATAGTAGCCACTAATGAAACTGAAGCCAAAGCTCAGCTGGCTGCTGCTATTGATAAGGGGAAATATAGCAAGACCGCTATTCGCCATGAAGATAGTCATCACGAGATCAAGCTGCGGATTTTTGACGATGACGACGCGCCTCCTGTCATTGACGCACCCCACAAAAGTTGCAATGCCGAGCATACGGATGGGGAAACAAAGCTATATACCATTGTCGTGGAATGTTTTTTTGATTGAATACACGGGCACAACGCACCGTGCCCCCACAATTCCATTCTGCTGAAATAATCTCTGACCAATAGCCAGATCGATAAAGCCATTGCAGATGCGGTGTTTCCAACAGCAGTTTGAGCCGTGATTTTAATTGTCCCGGTTTTACTCCCCTGAAAAGGGCTGACTTCCAGTCCGAAGCGCAACCCCGTCATTCCCGCGCAAGCGGGAATCCAGCTAAACGCATACCGCAGCAAGTAAAAATCCGTCTGGCCATTTCACAGTCGCGCCCCCTGTTTCGGCGTATCAGGCCACTTCGCATTGTTTTTTAGACTGGATTCCCGCTTGCGCGGGAATGACGGCTTCGCAGAAAAAACAATTATCCGATGGTTGTACTTTGGACTGAAAGTCAGCATTGATGGGAAAATCAAGATGCTTCGATCCACTGTTTGCAAATCCGTGCGGTCGCTGTTTACGATGTCGGGGCAGGCACATCCCGGGTAACCCGGATAAATCACCTCCCTTGCACGAACGTCCCCCCACGCTGACGTGGGTTGTGTTTTGGGGGGTGGCGGGGCGGGGCGTAAACTCAGAAACAGCTGGCATTCCCCAACAGGAGCGTCATGCAAGTCCACTATACTGACCTGCCCTGATGGCATATACTATTTCAACCGGGCATAAGCCCCGTCCATTTTTCACTTGCTGTTTTGTTCACCCCACAGGAAAACACATGCGCACACAATATTGGATAGTGGCTTTACTGATAGCGGCGTTGGCTGCACCGATGCTGTTACCCGGCGGTATACAAACCGCCCGGGCCGACCGCCTCGCCGATGAAACCGCCCGGTTTACGACCGAGGTCGGACGCCCGCCTTCGCCGACGGCAAAGGATGCCAACGGCTGGACTGACTTACACTATGTCGCTGTTTTGGACCTTTCATCTCTGGCGAAACGCCTGTTGCAATCCGGGGCGAAAGTAGATGCCAGGTTAAAATCCGATAGTGAGCCCTTTACGGATGAATTAAAGGCAACCCTGCGCCGATTCGGGAAAGATTATGATGACTGGAATAGGGATGGGGAGACGCCGCTACATTTTGCGGCCAGGAACAACGCCGTAGCGACCGCGACCCTGTTGGTTGAAAGAGGTGCGGCGGTGAATGCGAAGATCAATAATGGGGAGACGCCGCTACATTCTGCGGCCTTTAACAACGCCGTAGAGACCGCGACCCTGTTGCTTGAAAGAGGCGCGGCGGTGAATGCGAAGGACAATAACGGGGAAACGCCGCTACATTTTGCGGCCAGGGGCAACGCCGTAGAGACCGCGACCCTGTTGGTTGAGAGAGGCGCGGCGGTGAATGCGAAGAGGAATGGTGGGAGTACGCCGCTACATTCTGCGGCCTATAAAAACGCCGTAGAGACCGCGACCCTGTTGTTTGAAAGAGGTGCGGCGGTGAATGCGAAAACCAATGATGGGAGGACGCCGCTACATATTGCGGCCTATAGCAACGCCGTAGCGACCGCGACCCTGTTGTTTGAAAGAGGTGCGGCGGTGAATGCGAAGACCAGTAGTGGGTGGACGTCGCTACATTATGCGGCCTGGAACAACGACGCAGCGACCGCGACTCTGTTGTTTGAAAGAGGCGCGGCGGTGAATACGAAGGCCAATGATGGGTTGACGCCGCTACATGTTGCGGCCTGGAAAAACGCCGGCGATACCGCGGCTCTGCTGCTTGAAAGAGGCGCGGCGGTGAATGCAAAGCTCAATAGTGGGGAGACGCCGTTAGCTATAGCGCTGGAATACGACGCCGATGAAGCCGCCGCTGTAATCCGCCAACACGGTGGCAGAAAGTAGGTCGATCTTAGCCCGCCGCAAATCCGACCGTCCGGTATCCGCTGACTGGCGTGTCGTCGGGCTTGTATTTCAATGCTGGTGCCCCGAGGGTGTGGCGAGAGGCACGATAGATACGAACGCTCGGTCCCTGCGCGGTGAGGTATCGTGTGTGCGCCCGATACCACCCACTGTTTGCAAATCCGTGCGGGCGCTGTTTACGATGTCGGGGCAGACACAGCCCGGGTAACCCGGATAAATCACCTCCCCCGCACGAATGCCCCACTACGCTGACGTGGGTTGTGTTTGGGGAGCGGGCGGGCGAGGCGGGGCGTAGACTCAGAAACAGTTGGCATTCCCCAACAGAAACACCATGCAAACTCATTATCCCGGATACCGCATCCGGAGTTTTCACCGACAACCCATTCAGGGCATGTCCGTGCGTAGCCAATCGCCCATATCCCCGTCAAACCTGACCCCGACCTCGGTCTGCCCCTAACCATTCCTGATTCCTGATTCCCACCAATCAATGGAAAAGCACGATTGTACCCAACCCGACTAAAAAGCCAGCCAAAACCGGAGTAGACACAAACCAGAATGAACAAAAACAGCATCTCAATCTCCCCGAAAGCCGGCGAATGAGTGTAAATCGAATTAAAAAAATCCTGCTAAATAATTGAATTTCAAAGCAAAAAATAAAATAGTAAAAATTACATGTTTTTTACTTGACAAGACATTATAATTCCATCACGTATTTCAATGCGCGACAACGACTGCAAGAGGAATGCAAAATGAAAACGAAGTTGCGCTGCAAAAAATCCTGCGGGGCACTTTTCGACGCGCCGATGCTTTTCGACGCGGTACCTGATGAGAATACCAACGGACTGAGTACGGCAGTATTTTCCAAAGAGTTGCGACTTTGCCACCGTCACCACCTCGCAATTGGCCCGGGCAGTCCACCAACTCAATAACCGACCACGAAAATATCCTGGCATGAAAACGCTAAATCAAGCATTATCCGGCATAGTGCCACTGGCTGCATTTCGGGGTTGAATCCATCGACTTATACACGATATTGACAGTCCTGCGGTTTTGTGGTGGGATAGTCGGTAATCCTAAATGCAAGAATATGGGAGGTAAGCCATTATGACTATCTGGCATAAAATCAGGGAGGAAGTAACCACTCGGCTTATAGTTGGTGCCATAACTGGGCTGTTTCTTATGATGGGAGGGGTTTTCATAGGAGGGTTTTCGATAGAAAAAATCTATCACATAAGTGAACTTACGGATCAAGTGGAGGAGCTTAAGAAGCAAGTAGAGAGCCTTAGGGAGGGGGTACCCCGAGTATCCGAAGATATACAAACAATCAATATTAATAAGAGTAATAGTAATAGCAATATTGGTGATATTAGTAATAATAGTAATATTAGTGCTATTTTGTTGATGCCCGAGTCTGACCTGGATTCGATAATGGAGCACCTCAGGGGGGTAAAAAAATGAAACTCCCTTTTTCTCTGTTACTCGCTGTTATTTTACTCGTCCCGTTGTCGGCAACCGTCGCCAATGATGCCGTTGGAAAAGAGGCTTGTGCGCTTGTGCAGGATTCGTATGATGCTTGCCCGAGTATCCAATTACCTGGCGGCTACCTGTACATCTCCCCACTCGACTCGCCGGACTATGACACCGTGCTGGAAGCAAAGCCCGAGCTGACCGAAACAGTCGCCAAAGCCGACCGCCTCGCCGATGAAATCGCCCAATTTACGGCACGGGGGTCGGACATCGGCCTTCGCCAACGACAAAGGATGCCAACGGTTGGACTGGTTTACACTAACGATACGTACTATTTGAAGCGGGGCACAAGCTCGCCCATTTTTCACTTGCTGTTTTGTTCAATCCACAGGAAAAACGCATGCGCACACAATATTGGATAGCAGCGTTGCTGATAGCGGCGTTGGCTGCACCGGCGCTGTTGCCTGGCGGGATACAAACCGCCCGGGCCGACCGCCTCGCCGATGAAACCGCCCGGTTTACGACCGGGGTCGGACGCCCGCCTTCGCCGATGGAAACGGATGCCAACGGTTGGACTGACTTGCACTACGCCGCCGCTTTAAACTTTACGTCTCTGGCGGAACACCTATTGCAATCCGACGCCAAAGTAGATGCCAGATTAAACTCTGATGACGCACCCTTTACGAATGAATTAAAGGCAATCCTGTTCCAGTTCGGGAAAGATTATGCCGGCTGGAAGAGGTATGGGGAAATGCCACTACATATTGCGGCATTTGGAAACGCCCGAGATACCGCGGCCCTGCTGCTTAAAAAAGGCGCGGAGGTGAATGTGAAGGACAATGATGAGTGGACACCGCTACATCATGCGGCACGTGGAAACGCCCGAGATACCGCCGCCCTACTGCTTGAAAGAGGCGCGATGGTGAATGCGAACAACAACGATGGGCAGACGCCGTCACATATTGCAGCACGGTACAACGCCCGAGATACCGCCGCCCTGCTGCTTAAAAGAGGCGCGGCAGTGAATGCGAAGAGCTATAATGGGTGGACGCCGCTGCATCATGCGGCATTTGGAAACGCCCGTGAGGTCGCTGCCCTGCTGCTTGAAAAAGGTGCGGCGGTGAATGCGAAGACTGATGATGACGATAGTGAGAGGACACCACTACATTATGCGGCATGGCAAAATGCTCGCGAGACCGCCGACTTGCTGCTTGAAAACGATGCGGCGGTGAATGCGAAGACCGATGATGACGATGGTGAGAGGACGCCGCTACATTATGCGACATGGCAAAATGCCCACGAGACCGCCGCCCTGTTGCTTAAAAATGGCGCGGCGGTGGATGCAGAGACCGACGATAGGAAATGGACGCCGCTACATTATGCGGCATGGCGAAATGCCCACGAGACTGCCGCCCTGCTGCTTGAAAAAGGTGCGGCGGTGGATGCGAGAACCGATAATGGCGATGGTAAGAGGACGCCGCTACATTATGCGGCATGGCAAAATGCTTACGAGACTGCCGCCGTGCTGCTTAAAAATGGCGCGGCGGTGGATGCAAAGACCGACGATAAGGAATGGACGCCGCTACATTATGCGGCATTTGAAAACGCCCGTGAGGTCGCTGCCCTGCTGCTTGAAAAAGGTGCGACGGTGAATGCGAAGAGCGATGATGACGATGGTGAGAGGACACCACTACATTATGCGGCATGGCAAAATGCTCGCGCGACCGCCGACTTGCTGCTTGAAAAAAATGCAGCGGTGAATGCGAAGACCGATAATGACGATGGTGAGAGGACGCCGCTGCATTATGCGGCATGGCAAAATGCTCGCGCGACCGCCGACTTGCTGCTTGAAAAAGGTGCGGCGGTGAACGCGAAGACCGACGATGATGAGATGACGCCACTACATTTTGCGGCATCGGAAGACGCCCACGAGACCGCCATCCTGTTGATTAAAAAAGGCGCGGAGGTGAATGTGAAGGACAGTGCGGGGTGGACGCCGCTACATTATGCAGCATGGCAAAACGCCCATGAGACCGCCACCCTGTTGATTGAAAAAGGCGCGGAGGTGAATGCGAAAGACAATGATGAGGAGACGCCGTTAGCTGTAGCCATAAGATTCGGCAAGGATGAAACCGCCGCCTTGCTCCGCGAACACGGCAGCACAGAGTAGGTCGCGTTTCGCCTGCTGTAAATGCAACCGTTACGGGTTCGCTGACTGGTGTGCCGTCGGGCTTGTATTGCAACGCCGGCGTCCCCGAGGGCAGTGACTGGGCCGTGCGGTAGCCCTCACCCCGGCCCTCTCCCAGAGGGAGAGGGGGTTTCCGGTTATCCCGGTGCGAAGGCGTTGGTCGGCTTTAGCCCTCTCCCTGTGGGAGAGGGTTGGGTGAGGGGTGGCAGGCACACATCTATAACAGCCCGCCACGCGACCCGCCGAGCGACAGTCAACCCTGGTTGCACTTCGGGTTGAGTCCACCGCGCCATGCAAATCTACTACACTGACCTGCCCTGATGGCATATACTATTTCAACCGGGCATAAGCCCCGTCCATTTTTGACTTACTGTTTTGTTCACCCCACAGGAAAAGCACATGCGCACACAATATTGGATAGCGGCTTTACTGATAGCGGCGTTTGCTGCACCGATGCTATTGCCCGGTGGTATACAAACCGCCCGGGCCGACCGGCTTGCCGATGAAACCGCCCAGTTTAAGGCAGGGGCCGGACGCCCGCCTTCGCCGACGGCAAAGGATGCCAACGGCTGGACTGATTTGCACTATGCCGCTGTTTTGGACCTTTCATCTCTGGCGAAACGCCTGTTGGAATCCGGTGCCACAGTAGATGCCAGATTAAAATCCGATGGGGAACCCTTTACGGATGAATTAAAGGCAACCCTGCGCCGATTCGGGGAAGATTATGATGACTGGAATAGGGATGGGGAGACGCCGCTACATTTTGCGACCTGGAACAACGCCGTAGCGACCGCGACCCTGTTGGTTGAAAGAGGTGCGGCGGTGAATGCGAAGGCCAATAATGGGGTTACGCCGCTACATTATGCGGCCCTTAAAAACGCCGTAGAGATCGCGACCCTGTTGGTTGAAAGAGGCGCGACGGTGAATGCGAAGAACAATTCTGGGGATGCGTCGCTACATATTGCGGCCTTTAAAAACGCCGTAGAGACCGCGACCCTGTTGGTTGAAAGAGGCGCGACGGTGAATGCGAAGAACAATGCTGGGAAGACGCCGCTACATATTGCGGCCTGGGAAAACGCCGTAGAGACCGCGACCCTGTTGGTTGAAAGAGGCGCGGCGGTGAACGCGAAGGACGATGATGGGGAGACGCCGCTACATTATGCGGCCGGGAAAAACGTCGTAGCGACCGCGACCCTGTTGGTTGAAAGAGGCGCGACGGTGAATGCGAAGGACGATGATGGGGATACGCCGCTACATAATGCGGCCAGGTTCAACGCTGTAGCGACCGCGACCCTGCTGCTTGAAAGAGGCGCGGCGGTGAATGCGAAGGACGATGATGGGAGGACGCCGCTACATTATGCGGCCGGTGAAAACGCCGTAGAGACCGCGACTCTGTTGGTTGAAAGAGGCGCGGCGATGAATGCGAAGGCCAATTATGGAGCTACGCCGCTACATTATGCGGCCTGGAAAAACGCCCGAGCGACCGCGACCCTGTTGATTGAAAGAGGCGCGGCGGTGAATGCGAAGACCAATGATGGGGATACGCCGTTAGCTGTAGCGCTAAGACACGACGCCTATGAAGCCGCCGCTGTAATCCGCCAACACGGTGGCAGAAAGTAGGTCGAGCTTAGCCCGCTGCAAATCCGACCGTCAGGTATCCGCTGACTGGCGTGCCGTCGGGCTTGTATTTCAATGTCGGTGCCCCGAGGGCGTAGCGAGAGGCACAATGGATGCAAACGCCCGGCCCCTGCGCGGTGAGGTATCGTGTGTGCGCCCGATACCACCCACTGTTTGCAAATCCATGCGGGCGCTGTTTACGATGTCGGGGCAGGCACATCCCGGGTAACCCGGATAAATCACCTCCCCTGCACGAATGTTCCCCTACACTGACGTGGGTTGTGTTTGGGGGCGGGTGAGGCGGTGCACAAGTTCAGAAACAGTTGGCACTCCCCCCAACAGGAGCGCCATGCAACCACTATACTGACCTGCCCTGATGGCATATACTATTTCAACCGGGCATAAGCCCCGTCCATTTTTCACTTGCTGTTTTGTTCAACCACAGGAAAAACACATGCGCACACAATATTGGATAGCGGCTTTACTGATAGCGGCGTTTGCTGCACCGGCGCTGTTGCCCGGCGGCATACAAACCGCCCGGGCCGACCGGCTTGCCGATGAAACCGCCCAGTTTAGGGCAGGGGTCGGACGCCCGCCTTCGCCGACGGCAAAGGATGGCAACGGCTGGACTGACTTGCACTATGCCGCTGTTTTGGACCTTTCATCTCTGGCAAAACGCCTGTTGGAATCCGGGGCGAAAGTAGATGCCAGATTAAAATCCGATGGGGAACCCTTTACAGATGAATGGAAGGCAACCCTGCGCCGATTCGGGAAAGATTATGATGACTGGCATAGGTATGGGGGAACGCCGCTACATGTTGCGGCCTGGACCAACGCCGTAGCGACCGCGACCCTGTTGGTTGAAAGAGGCGCGGCGGTGAATGCGAAGGACGATGATGGGTGGACGCCGTTACATTATGCGGCCAGGAAAAACGCCGTAGCGACCGCGACCCTGTTGATTGAAAGAGGCGCGGCGGTGAATGCGAAGAGAGATGATGGGGTTACGCCACTACATCATGCGGCCCTTAAAAACGCCGTAGCGACCGCGACCCTGTTGGTAGAAAGAGGCGCGGCGGTAAATGCGAAGACCGATGAGGGGATGACGCCGCTACATATTGCGGCCAAGGAAAACGCCGTAGTGACCGCGACCCTGTTGGTTGAAAGAGGCGCGGCGGTGAATGCGAAGAACGAAGATGGGTTGACGCCGCTACATGTTGCGGCCGGTGAAAACGCTGTAGCTATCGCGACCCTGTTGGTTGAAAGAGGCGCGGCGGTGAATGCGAAGGACAAGTTTGGGAGTACGCCGCTACATTATGCGGCCGAGAACAACGCCGTAGCGACCGCGACCCTGTTGGTTGAAAGAGGCGCGGCGGTGAATGCGAAGGACGAGTTTGGGAGTACGCCGCTACATTATGCGGCCGAGAACAACGCCGTAGCGACCGCGACCCTGTTGATTGAAAGAGGCGCGGCGGTGAATGCGAAGGACGATGATGGGTATACGCCGCTACATGTTGCGGCCAGGAACAACGCCGTAGAGACCGCGACCCTGTTGATTGAAAGAGGCGCGGCGGTGAATGCGAAGGAAAATAATCATGGGTTGACGCCGCTACATATTGCGGCCTGGGAAAACGCCCGAGATACTGCGGCCCTGTTGCTTAAAAGAGGCGTGGCGGTGAATGCGAAGACCAATAATGGGGAGACGCCGTTAGCTGTAGCGTTAAGATTCGACGCCTATGAGGCCGCCGCTGTAATCCGCCAACACGGCGGCAGAAAGTAGGTCGATCTTAGCCCGCCGCAAATCCGACCGCCAGGTATTTGCTGACTGGCGTGCCGTCGGGCTTGTATTTCAACGCCGGCGCCGAGGGCGTGGCGAGAGGCACGATAGATGCGAACGCCCGGCCCCTGCGCGGTGAGGTATCGTGTGTGCGCCCGATACCCCCCACTGTTCGCAAATCCGTGCGGTCGCTGTTTACGATGTCGGGGCAGGCACATCCGGATAACCCGGATAAATCACCTCCCCTGCACGAACGTCCCCCCACGCTGACGAGGGTTGTGTTTTGGGGGTTGGGTGGGCGGGGCGTAAACTCAGAAACAGTTGGCATTCCCCCCAACAGAAACACCATGCAAACTCATTATCCCGGATACCACATCCGGAGTTTTCACCGACAACCCATTCAGGGCATGTCCGTGCGTAGCCAATCGCCCATATCCCCGTCAAACCTGACCCCGACCTCGGTCTGCCCCTAACCATTCCTGATTCCCACCAATCAATGGAAAAGCACGATTGTACCCAACCCGACTAAAAAGCCAGCCAAAACCGGAGTAGACACAAACCAGAATGAACAAAAACAGCATCTCAATCTCCCCGAAAGCCGGCGAATGAGTGTAAATCGAATTAAAAAAATCTTCTAATAATTGAATTTCAAAGCAAAAAAATAAATTAGTAAAAAAACTTGACAAGAAACCAAAAGCCCGGTTTACAATTCCACCACGTACTTTAATGCACGACAACGACTACAGAGGAATGCAAAATGAAAACGAAATCGCACTTCAAAAATGCGCTACTTCTTAATAAAAGGCACAAGATTAAATTGACGTGTGTAGTCTGTGCCTTAATTTTAATTACCGGTAAATCGATGGCGCGCAAACTCATCGCCGTTTTCTTTGCCGCCGCTATTTTTACGTTGGTGATGCCTGTCGCTACGGCGGCGGAAAAGCCGCTTTCCGCCGGTGAAATTAAATCGCTGCTGTCCGGCAACACTGCTCAGGGCGTCCACTACGGCAAGCGGACGATGCAGTATTTTTCCGCCGACGGCAAAACCGAATGGAAAGGCGAAGGTGACGAAAAATCCTCCATCGGCGAATGGAAGACCGAAAGCGGAAAATACTGCTCGCGCTTTCCCGACTACGGCGGCGAATGGGGCTGCTACGACATTCTGCACGACAATGCACAGGGCGTCTATTATTTTTACGGCGACGATTTTCGCGCGCCGTTTGTCGTCAAAGACGGCTATTCTATGTTTTAACGGTTTTGTCCAAAGGGGAAGCATCATGGCCAGAATGAAATTTCTGTGCGATGGAATAGTCAAGCATTTTGTGACACCCCGGTTACGCGGCTTTTTTCAATCCAGTCATCGTGGCTTCGTACTGATTGGGACTCACATGACCCAGATACGAATGCGGCCGCCGGCTGTTATAAAACATCACTATGTAGTCCAGAATATCCCGTTGCGCCTCAGCGCGGGTTTGATAGTGCTTCGAGTGCACCCGCTCTTTCTTCAAACTCGCAAAAAAGCTCTCCGCCACCGCATTGTCCCAGCAGTTGCCCTTGCGGCTCATACTGCCCACCAGGCCATGCGCTTTGACAAGCCGGCGCCAGGCATAGCTGGCATACTGCGAACCGCGGCCCGAATGCACCACCAGCCCCGCACCTGGGCGGCGCTGGTCAATCGCCATGCGTAGCGCGTCCGTGGCCAGACAACGGTTCATCCGTGAACGCCTGCTCCAGCCCACCACGCGGCGGGAGTACAGGTCTATACACACCGCCAGATACAGCCAGCCCGCCTGTGTCCAGATATAAGGAAAATCTGATTAAAATGAGAAACGCACTTTGGTTATTCAGATATGCGGTATTGAGGCCAAAGGCGGCTCTGGAGCAGGAACAGGAGCACGGACATTCCTGTCCGTGTTTTCAAAATAAACGGGTTGGAAAACCCGTTCTCCTTTCCAAACAACATCGCCTGATGCGCCGCGGGCCGCTATCGCCGTCGTTGGCAATACCGATACCAGGCATTGCGACTTACACCCAGTACGCGACACATCGGGTCGACCGGCCAGGCCTTCTTATGCTGGATGATAAAAACGTATTTCACTACGTTTCTCTGGCAAAGAAGGCCGTCGCTTTTTTTTAAGATGTCGCGCTCCATCTTCAGGCGGTGATTCTCCTGGCGCAACCGGCATAGCTCGGCCTGCTGCGGGTTCAGGCTGCCATTGCCGCAAAATGCCTGCTGTGCGTCGGCCTGATATTCCTGAAGCCAGCGGCCCAGCATATTGGGATTGATGCCCAGACTGCGCCCCGCCTCGGCCTGGCTATAGCCTTGTTCGCGCACCAGGTTGATAGCGTCCAGCTTGAACTCTCTTGAATACTTCTTTCTCGTCATCATATTTCACCTCCAGTTTGATATCGGTAGTATCCCATTTAACTGGACTGGTCACATCTATTGAACCACTTCAGACGTGGGTTGTGTTTGGGGAGCGGGCGGGCGGGGCGGGGCGTAAACTCAGAAACAGTTGGCACTCCCCCCAACAGAAACACCATGCAAACTCATTATCCCGGATACCGCATCCGGAGTTTTCACCGACAACCCATTCAGGGCATGTCCGTGCGTAGCCAATCGCCCATATTCCCGTCAAACCTGACCCCGACCTCGGTCTGCCCCCAACCATTCCTGATTCCCACCAATCAATGGAAAAGCACGATTGTACCCAACCCGACTAAAAAGCCAGCCAAAACCGGAGTAGACACAAACCAGAATGAACAAAAACAGCATCTAAATCTCCCCGAAAGCCAGCAAATGAGTGTAAATCGAATTAAAAAATCCTTCTAAATAATTGAATTTTAAAGCAAAAAAATAAATTAGTAAAAAAATAGCAAAAAATCACATTTTTTTACTTGACAAGACACTGAAAGTTCGGTTTACAATGCCACCATGTATTTTAATGCGCGACAACAACTACAGAGGAATGCAAAATGAATAAAAAGCCACTGCTACGTGCCCTGTTAGCTATGCCGGTATTCTTACTGTTGAACGGTTGTGTATCGGTACCACCAGAGGTGGCACAAGCGCATCAGAAAGAGTTGGAAATAATAGAATCATTAAAATCTTCACACTTTCACTTGGTTGATGCATATATAGATAGCAAAGTAATAGCTTTCGATAAATTTTACTTTGAGGAGTATGGCCCCGTATATCTTAGAAAATGGAAAAAAGAGTTTATGGATGCAAAGAAGCGTGACTATGTTGAACAGAAAGATTTCGCTTTATTCTATTCTGATCTTGTGGCCGAATATGAAGATGTGAGCAGCGGATTTGGAAACATTCGCCATGAGTTAAAGCAATCAATTAAGGCAGAATACGCGAACGCAATCGAGATTCATAATGCTACCAACAATTGGATTAAAAGCGTTCAGTCACTTCAAGCGGCAAATAAAGCGGTCATAAATCAAATACTGGGTGGCATAAAATCAGGATTGACATTAGATGCAGTTTTTTCAGATGGAGATGATAAAATTAATTCAATGGCAGAAGAAGTAAAGAATAGAAAAGAAGATATTGATTCAAAATATGCAATTCAATAATTTTTATTAATCATTTATGAGGAGACGATCATGCCTAAAAAAAGTCCTATCGGTGAGTTGGCCAGCGCGCAAACAAAAGCGGAGTTCTCTGAGAAGCTCGCATCATATACTCGATTAACAAAAGATGAAACTAACAAACTTTTTCCTAAAAAAAGCGACAAGGACGAATTGAGTAAACTTTTGGAAATAGTGAATGCTAGTACAGATGAAAACACGAAAAAGGCCGAGCTTGCTAAACAAATCGGAAATGTGAGTGGCGCAGTCTTGAAATTGACTAAATTCTTTGCTCCATAAGTATAGGTAATGTACCGTAATCGCGGTTGAATCGCATTGTAAATGGCTTTCTATCAAAGCTGGTAGCTTGAATACCTGAACCCCAAGGCCATTTAACCTGTTACCATAGCGTGGAAAATCGACGGACGGCAGTCACCGAATTTCCTTCTGGCCTTGTCAGAAATTTTCCGATTAAACATAGATAGTGCCTTCCAGATATTTTACTGCCTGACCAGATATAAAAACCCTGTCGCCTTCAACAACACAAGATAAGCGGCCTCCACGCCTTGATGCCTGATAGGCAGAGAGTTGACATTTACCCAGCTTCTCTGCCCAAAGAGGAGCCAGACCCGCATGAATTGAACCTGTGACCGGATCTTCATCACCCCCATTCGCGGGCCAGAAATAGCGAGACACAAAATCATGGTTATTGGCAGTTGACGTCACCACAACGTCATACGGAGCCAGTCTTTTAAGACATTCCCGATCCTGTGTTACTGCAAAAACTTCCTCTTCATGTTTATACACCGCAAAATAGGCTTGTTGATTCAAATACACCTCACTGGGCTGTATTGATAAACCCGTAAGCAAATCAGCCGGTACTTCATCCACTTTGTCCGGCTTTGTATTGGGGAAGCGCATTTGAATATTGCCGGAGCCGGTATTGGTTACAACTAGATCTCCTACCGCCCTGGCCCTGAAGGTAAGTGTATCAATGTCACCATCCTGGTCGAACAGGATAAACGCAGTGGCTAAAGTTGCGTGCCCGCAAAACGCTATTTCTGTAATTGGGGAAAACCAGCGTATTGCATACGCATTTTCATCATATTTTACGGCGAAGGCGGTTTCAGAAAGATTGTTCTCGGTGGCAATGGCTTGCATAAGATCATCATTTAGCCATTCGTCCGTCACGATTACCGCAGCAGGATTACCTTTGAATGTGGTATCCGTGAAAGCATCTACAAAGTTTACTTTTAGTCGCATAGTGAAAGGCACTCAATTCGTATTGTGATTTTTAACGCCTGCCGTAACCGACGCATTTGTAATGCGCGCAGCGAACGAAAAATACGCCCGGGTTTACAGTCTTGTCAGGCATTTTCGCCCTGGCATGGTTGCACCGTGATTTTAATCGCCCCGACAGGGCGACCCCAGGCAGCGACGGTATCGATCCTCATCCACTAACCCTGTTAGCCGACAACACATTACGAATCTGCTGCAACTGATGCAGCACCCGGCTGAGCTTTTGCAGCCCGGAAATTTCCAGCCGCAGATGGATCGTCGCAATGTGCTCATCATCCGTCTGCATATTCAACTTATGCACATGCAGCTTATGATTTTTCAGCGTCTGGGTAATATCATGCAGCAGCTCACTGCGCGCATACGCCGTCAGCGCAATATCAATCGGGTAGGATGAGTGCTCGTACTCACCCCATTCCACCTCAATCAGGCGGTTGATCCGGTCCGCTTGCAGATTGACAATATTATGACAGCTCTGCCGATGAATGGTCACGCCTCTGCCAGCAGTGATAAAGCCGACAATCCGGTCTTCCGGCACCGGGCGGCAGCATTTGGCGATATGGTTGACCAGATTGCCGACCCCCTGCACCCTGGCCTGCGGCGGTTGCAGGCGGGCCGGTGAGGGGGCAATGCTCGGCGGCGGGGGTTCAATCTGCCGCTTGAACGGGTACAGCGCTTTCGACAGCTTGTAGTCGTTGGCGCCCAGCGCCGCCAGCAGATCTTCGGTTTTGCGAAAATGCGTTTTTTCGGCGATTTTGTCATAGCTCAGGCCGACCAGCCCAAGGCGGGACAGCTCGCGTTCCAGCATACTGCGCCCGGCGGCCACGTGCTGGTCATAATCTTCCTGCTTGAACCAGTGTTGAATCCGGCTGCGGGCGCGGTGGGTTTTCACATAGCGCAGGTCGCTGCGAATCCAGTCGCGGCTGGGCTTGCCGTCTTTGCCGGTTTGAATCTGTACCTGATCGCCGGTTGCCAGCCGATAGTCGAGGCCAACCATCTTGCCGTTGACCCGGGCGCCGCGAATCCGGTTGCCGACCTCGGAGTGAATCGCATAGGCAAAATCAATCGGGGTTGCGCCCTGCGGAAAGTCGAGCACTTTGCCCTGCGGGGTGAACACGTAAATCTGCCGGTGTTCACTGTCGCTGTGCAGCCGCTGCAACAGTTGGTCGTCGTCGATGACTTCGTCGTGCCATTCGAGCAGTTGTCGGAGCCACAATACCTTGTCGTCGATATTCTGATCCGGCCCGGTGTTTTCCTTATAGCGCCAGTGGGCCGCGACACTGAATTCGTTTTCGGTGTGCATCTGATGGGTGCGAATCTGCACTTCGACACTTTTGCCTTCCGGCCCGATGACGACGGTGTGAATCGAGCGATAGCCGTTTTCTTTTGGCGTGGCGATATAGTCGTCGAATTCGCCCGGCAGATGCCGCCAGTTGGTGTGCACAATGCCGAGCGCGGCATAGCAGTCGGCCACCGTATCGACCAGTATCCGGACGGCGCGAATGTCCCACAGGTTGTCAAACGTGCGGCCCTTTTGCCGCATTTTTTTCCAGATGCTGTACAGGTGCTTTGGCCGGCCGGATAGCTGGCATTCGATGTCCGCGGTCGTCATGGCGGTTTTCAGCTGCGCCAGCAGGGCGGCAATATAGCGCTCGCGGGCGCGGCGGGTTTCCTGCAATTGGCGGGCCAGCTGTCGGTAGGCGGTCGGCTGGAGATAGCGCAGCCCAAAGTCTTCCATTTCCCATTTAAGCTGCCAGATGCCGAGCCGGTTGGCCAGCGGCGCATAGATATCCTGCGTCAGCCTGGCCAGTTGGTACTGGCGGTTTTCATCCTGGTCTTTGGCCGCCCGCAGCTGGCCCAGCTGGTCGGCCAGTTTGATCAGGATGACGCGCACGTCGTCGACCATCGTGATCAGCATTTTGCGCAGATTCTCTTCGCTGACCGCCGCCGCGCGATGCCCGTCGGCGCGCTCGGTGTGGCGTGACAGGGCCGACAACTGCTGAATTTGCGCGATACCCTGGAGCAACTGCCACGTGGGCGCGCCAAAGGCGTCGATGAAAGCGTCTTTTGCGGGCGCGGGCAGTGGTAAAAACGCCTGCAAAAAGCCGGCCTGGACGTCTTGTTCGGCCACGCTGAGCGACGCCAGAATGGCCGCGGTTTCCCGGCCTTGCCACCATTGCTGCGGCGTGGTTTCCGGCAACTGCTGCCGCACCCAGTCTGCGGCCTGCGGCAGCGGGGTTGGCGTTGGCGCCCGGTGGTCGGTGGTCAGTCCGCTCATAGGTTCAACTATGCAGGCAAAAGGAAAAGAAAATCAATACAATAACCACATGATCAGGACGCAGCCAATGTTACTCGAGTGCCATACTCTGCCGCCGGCGGTGCATTGCCGTTGCCGGCGGGGCGCCCATCACCGGCGGCGCGTGCGGGTGCGCGGCGGATGAACATCGGTTTTATTGGCTGCGGTCGCATTGCCCGGCCAATGGTGACGGCGCTGTCGCGGCGTCTGCCGGACGCGCAGATTCGGGTTTCACAACGCAATGCCGCGATTTCCGCGCGCCTGGCAGCCGAGTTGAGCAACGTAGCGGTGGCGGAGAATCAAGCGGTACTGGAGCACAGCGAAGCACTGTTTATCTGCCTGCCAGCCGAGACGGCACGCCAGGTTCTGCCCGGGCTGGGCTTTCGCAGCAGCCATCAGGTGGTCAGTGTCATGGCCGGCATCGGCCTGTCCGAGCTGGAGTTTCTCACCATGCCGGCCACAGACCCGTGCATTGCGGTGCCGCTACCGTTCATTGACCAGGGCCGCTGCCCGCTGCCAGTATTCCCAGCCAGCCGCCTGCTGGAGCATCTGTTTGGCGCCGACAATGACGTACAGCCGCTGACATCCGAATCAGCGCTGTCGCCGCACTTCGTCGCCACGACAATGCTGTCCCTGGTGATGACCCAGCTGGCGGAAGCGAGCGAATGGCTAAGCAACAGCACCGGCCAGCCACAAGCGGCAGAACGTTATATCGCACTGCTAATGACCGGCTATTTCAACAGCCTGAAAAAAGACGGCCAAGACCGCTTCACGCAAGCAGTAAAAGAATTATCAACCGACGACGGCCTGAACCATGAATTATTACGCCAAATCACAACGTCCGGCCATTTTAAACACCTGCGCGAAAAGCTAGACACCCTGCACAACAGCTTATCCAACCCGCTTTAATTCCTAATTCCTAATTCCTAATTCCTAATTCCTAATTCCTAATTCCTAATTCCTAATTCCCGCCGCAGGCGGAGTTCCTAATTCCTAATTCCCGCCGCAGGCGGAGTTCCTAATTCCTAATTCCTAATCGCACGCCGTTAGCTGGCGGCGCCTGCGGGCGCCGGGCGGCGGGTTTCAGCGGGTGTGCCGGGCTTGTTGCGCAAAGAAGGACGCGTCGGTTGGCACTTCGGGAAGTTGCAGGTTGAAATTCGCGCAGCGCACCCGATTGCTGTGCTGCCCACACACCACTTCACCGGCGTAGCGGCTCGGCAGGGGGTTGGGCGACAGGGGCATCGCGTCTTGTGCACTGTACACGCAGATAAACAGCGTCCGGGGGCGGGTGGCGTGATTTTCCGCCGAGCCGTGCAGCAGCCGGGTGTGCATCAGGCAGGCGCTGCCGGCTGCGCCGGTACAGGTGATTTTCTGCTGCGCCGCCTGGTGGGCCGTCTCATCGGCGACCGCGCCGGTGAACACACCCCGATGCCACAAGCTGTGCAGCGGGCCGGTGTGGGAGCCGGGGATGACTTCCAGCGGCCCGTTTTCATCGGTCACGTCATCGAGAAAATAGAGCACGGTAATCACGTCGTCATTGCTGTGCGGGGTGTACAGGAAATCCTGATGGAACTGTACCCGGGTTGCGGTGCCCGGCAATTTGGAATTGATTTTGCTGTGGTGAAACCGGATGTCCGGGCCAATCAACTCGGCAACCGCGGTCACTGCGCTGCTGTGGCGCATGGTGTCGAGGCAGGCCGGGGATATGTCGGTCGGCGAGGCGACGCGCCGCAGGGCAGGGGGGTGTTGGCCGCGGCGCGGCTCCAGATCGAATCGGGGGCGGCCATCAAGCGTCTTTCCATAGGGCGCAGTGTGGTTGCGGCTGTGCTCGCACCACATGGTGAAATCCTGCTGCAGGGCCTGCAGCTGTGCTGCGGTCACGGCATCGTGGAGCATCAGATACCCATGCTGACGGAAAAACCGTTTTTGTTGCCGGTTCAGCATGGCGGGGGGGCTGGTGTTAGGGTGTGCGGTTTGTTTGTGACAGGAATCGCTATTCATCGCCCGGCACGCCGTAGGAAGGCGCCGCCGCAGGGTTGAGGGCGCGCATCAGGTAGTCCTGCTGCTGCGGTTGGTAGGCCTGCCAAAGCCGGCGCAGGTCGGCCAGCGGCGCGTTATCCGACCAGTCAACGCGCAAATCCACCAGCGGAAACGGCTGCTGCTCGACCACCAGCAGGGCCGCCGAATGCACCGCCCCCTGTTCCCCGCCGGCGTCCAATCCGGCCTCGAGTGAGCGCAGCAGGCGCTCCGGCAGCGGCTGCGCTTGATGCTGTTCAAATGCGCCGACCATCGCCGCGGTGACGCCGGGGTTGGATAACAGATTGCCGGCGGCAAAACAATGCGCCCCGGCGGTTTCGGCGTGGTTGCCCAGAATCTGCGTGCCGGTATGGCAGGCGCTTTGCCCGTGTCGATCGACTACGACCAGCTGTCGGTAGGCGAGATGATCCCGACCGGCCAGGGCCGCCTCGAGCGCCGTCGGCGCATCGTTGCCCGCCGCCAGCTGATCGAGCACCCGCGGACCCAGTGCCGGGTCGGTAATGTTTTGCGTGGCCACCGCGCCGACCCCGGCGCGGGCATGGCTGCACCGCGCACCGACGCAGATACTGGAGGTGGTAATGGCAACCCCAAACGCGCCGCTGCGCTGACAATGGCCGACAATCGAGAAGGTCATAATGGTGCCGCGCTGTCGGTTGCCAATCCGTTACCGGCCATGCCGTTGAGCGCAGGACATCACGCGGTCTCGGGGATGACGGCAGTGGCTTCGATTTCCATGACCCACTCCGGCCGCGCCAGGCCGTCTACAATCAAACCGGTCGAAACCGGGTAAACGCCTTTTAGCCATTTGCCGATGGCCTGATAGACGTCATCGCGGTAGGCGCGGTCGGTCAGATACACTTGTATCCGGCAGATATGCGCTAGCTGCGAGCCGGCTTCGCGCAGCAACTGGTCTACATTTTTCATCGCCTGATCGGCCTGTTGATACGGGCTGGCATCTTGCAGACTGCGGAAACCGTCGATTTCCTGCCCGACCTGGCCGCGCACAAACACCATCGTCCCGCGCGCTTTGACCACCTGGCAGAGGTCATTGTCCAGGCTTTGGTTGGGGTAGGTCGTGCGCGTATTGAACTTGCGGTAGCGCTGATGGACGTCGTTCTGATTCATTGCGGTTTGCCGCCTCCGGTATGGATTCTGTCGGACAGGTTAGCGGCATTTTTGACGAAGTCAAGCGGGCCGTCCCAGTCAAAATTGCGGTACACCGCGGCCATATGCGCGAACGGCGGAGACTGGGCAAACAACTGAAAGGTCAGCCGATGGCCGGCATAGCTCGAATTCAACAGGTCACGGGCAAACGCCAGCAGCTTGCGGCGGTCTTCGGCCTGCCACTGGTCGTTGATGGTATAGAATTTATTCAGCCACTTGCCGGTTTCTGCGGCCTCAAACGACGCCACGTCCGGCGTCACGCAGATTTGTCCGCCGCATAATTCCCGCGCAATATGCATCATCGCCGGCAGGTTGGCGCAGGCATGCACCCGGCCGCTCATCAACAAAGACGGGTTCGGCATCAGCAGTCCGGCCGGGCTGGTCTCGCCGACGGTAATCGCGGCGGTCAGGTGGGCATTGATGCCTTCACGGTAGACCGCCAGCTGCGCCAGCTTTTCCTGCACCGCCGGCTGCTTGTCGAGCCCGGTTTGCCGGATGTTGTGCAGCGCGGCGCCGATCATCATGTCGGTGTAGGTCAGGATGCGCTGTATGAAAGGGAACGCCGAATAGCGGTGCAGCGTGGTGCGAATAAAGGCGGCGGCGCGGGTATGCTGATAGAACAGCACGTCTTCCCACGGGATCAGCACGTTATCGAGCACCATAATCGTATCGATTTCATCGAATCGGTTCGACAGCGGATAATCCCTTTCCGACCCGCTGCGGGCAAATCCGGCCCGGCAGATATGTTTGACCCCGGGCGCGTTCATCGGCAGGATACAGCCGACCGCATAATCGGATATCGACGCATCGCCCCAGTTGGCGATGGTCGGCTTCAGGAAAGCCTGATTGGCATAGGCGGCGGCGGTCTCATACTTGGCGCCGCGAATGACAAGCCCGGCATCGGTTTCTTTGACCACGTGCACCAGCATATCCGGGTCCTGATCCTGCGGTTTTTTCGAGCGGTCGCCCTTGGGGTCGGTATTGGCGGAAACGTGGAACGGGTCGGTGTGGATGGCGGTTTTGATATGCCGCTCGATATTTTCCGCAAAGCGGGGGTCGATCTCGTTCAGGATGTCGGCGCCGTCCCACAGCGACCACATCTCGCCCACCGTTTCATCGCCCACCCGGGTGACCACGCCGCCAATATCATACATCACCGCATCCACCGCGACGCGCTTGTCCACCCAGTCCTGTTGCTGCCGAGGCAATTTCAGGCCGACCGCGTAGCGCTCGCCGTCTTCGAGGTAGGTCATCGTGTCGCGGGTCGGCTGCGCATGCGCCATATCGTAGATCCGTGCCCGGATGTCGATCAGCGGTTGAAACTGCGGGTGCAGGGTGACGTCGTCAACCCGTTTGCCGTCCATATAGACTTCACGGTCGTCACGCAGTGACTGCCTGTATTGCTCTCCGGTTCTAATCATATTGTGTGCTCGGTTGTTCCAGGTGGATCGATATACATCGGTTGGGTGTAAGTGTTATCCAGTTGCGGGTATCAGTAAAGTAATATTTTGTAGTCGTTTGATTCGGTTTTTCCTAATCAACGGCTCCGCTGGCGGCCCGGCGGCGTCGGAATCTTGTCAGCCGCGTTGATCGCGTGTACAGTTGAATTATATGCCGCCGGCAGCGGGTTTTGCCGGCGCGGCGTTGTCGTCGGCGGCCCCGGCGCGCGCATCACCGACCACCGCCGGCGGCCACAAGCCGTGTTGGCGGCGCTGGTTGGCCAATCGATTTTTCACTACAGCATCCGGGTAAAAACCATGTCAAATTCCCTCTCGACCATTGCAAAGCAAAAAAAGATCAAATATTTCCTGATCAGCTTTATTGATTTATTCGGCGTCCTGCGCGCCAAGCTGGTGCCGGCGCAGGCAATTGCCGGGATGCAGAAAAACGGCGCCGGCTTTGCCGGGTTTGCCGCCTGGCTGGATATGAGCCCGGCCGACGGCGACCTGTTCGCGATGCCGGATGCCGATAGCCTGATTCAACTGCCGTGGAAGCCGGAGGTGGGCTGGCTGGCGAGCGATTTGTTTCTGGATGGCAAGCCGGTCGAAGCCTCGCCGCGGGTCGCGCTGAAAAATCAGATTGCGATCGCCAGCCGGCGCGGCTATCGCCTCAAAACCGGGGTGGAGTGCGAGTATTTTCTGATTAACCCGGATGGCACCAGCATTGCCGATGCGCGCGATACGCAGTCCAAGCCGTGCTATGACCAGGCCGCGCTGATGCGTCGCTATGACGTGATCACGCAAATCTGTGATGCGATGATTGCGCTTGGCTGGGAGCCGTATCAGAATGACCATGAAGACGCCAACGGTCAGTTCGAGATGAACTGGGCCTACGATGATTGCCTGAAAACCGCCGACCGGCATGTGTTTTTCAAATACATGGCCCGGCAGATTGCCGAGCAACACGGCCTGCGGGCGACGTTTATGCCGAAGCCGTTTTCCCATTTGACCGGCAACGGCTGCCATGCCCACGTTTCGGTGTGGGACAAAACGGGCAGCCGGAATCTGTTCCATGACAGCGGGGGTGAACTGGGCCTGTCAACGCTGGCCTATCGGTTTCTGGGTGGCGTGATGCACAACGTGGAGCAGTTGACGTCGCTGTTCAACCCGACGGTCAACAGCTATAAACGCATCAACGCACCGCGCACCGCCTCCGGGGCGACCTGGGCGCCGAATGCGGTCAGCTATGGGGGCAATAACCGCACCCACATGGTCAGAATTCCCGACCCGGGTCGGTTTGAAATGCGCCTGATGGACGGGGCCGCCAACCCCTATCTGCTGCAAGCCGGTATTCTGGCGGCCGGGCTGGACGGCATTCAGCATAAACGCGACCCCGGCAAGCGCCTGGATATCAACATGTACACCGACGGCGCCCGGATAAAAGGGCTGAAACAACTGCCGCTGAATCTGCTCGACGCGATTCGGCTGACGCAGCAAAGCAAGCCGCTGCGCGCGCAGCTGGGGGATGCGCTGATTGATGCGTATTGCAAACTGAAGCTGGATGAATGGAACGATTACACGCGCTCTATCACCCAATGGGAGCGCGATAACACGCTGGATTGCTGAGGCCGACACGGGCGCCCAGCGTGTTTTATAAGTTTATAGATTACATGACAATATAAACTTAAATGATTGATATTTATATTAAATCCAAATGCGCTCTGGTTTTGCTCCCCCCTTGTCAGGTGGGCTATATGTGAACTTCCTTGTCAGGGCGGATTCACCCGAAGTGCAACCGGTGGTGTTATGCCGCCGAACGGAGGGGGGGACAGGAGTCCTCCCTCCTTTAACGGCCTGTATTACAAGTAATCAATATGCTAATTAATCAGGGCTGCCTTAAATAAATTATCGTAGAATTATTTTCCCGGTGAAGGGTTGGGTTTGTCATGCAGATTGAGTACACTGTGCCCCGATGTAACCGCTCTATGGCGGTGAAGATCGGCCCCCCTGATGGCGATAACACTGTGAACCCGGTCAGGTCCGGAAGGAAGCAGCCGCAGCAGTGATTCGGGTGTCAGGAGCGGGCGGGTTGGATCCGCCACCTTACTCGACCGTGACCACCAATGCCGTCAATGCCGTCAATGGCGTAAAAATAATTGCCTGATCTGTGATGGCACCGGCCTGTTTTGCTGTCGGGCGAGCCGTGCCGAGGTCGGGTCTGGGTGCGCACCGATACGATTGACATGAGAACAATATGAGCTATCAGGCCCTGGCGCGAAAGTGGCGCCCGAAGCGCTTTGATCAGGTTGTCGGCCAACCGCATGTAGTTTCTGCGTTGTGCAATGCGCTTGACAATCAGCAGGTGCACCATGCGTTTTTATTTGCCGGCACCCGCGGGGTCGGCAAGACCACGCTGGCCCGGATCTTTGCCAAGGCCCTGAACTGCGAACAGGGCATCTCGTCCACGCCGTGCGGCCACTGCGCCGCGTGTAGCAGTGTCGATCAGGGGAATTTTGTTGATTTAATCGAGGTGGACGCGGCTTCGCGCACCAAGGTGGATGATACCCGCGAGTTGCTCGATAATGTGCAGTACGCGCCGACGCTGGGGCGGATCAAGACCTATCTGATTGACGAAGTCCACATGCTGTCGACGCACAGTTTCAATGCGTTATTGAAGACCTTGGAAGAGCCACCTGAGCATGTCAAGTTTTTGCTGGCGACGACCGACCCGCAGAAGCTGCCGCCGACCATTCTCTCGCGCTGTATTCAGTTTAATCTGAAGTCGGTAGACCTGCCGGATTTGAGCGCGCAGTTTGCGCAGATTTTGACGGCCGAAGAGCTGCCCTATGAGCCGGCGGCGTTAGAAACCCTGGCGCGCTCGGCCAACGGCAGTGTACGCGACGGCTTGAGCCTGCTCGATCAGGCGATTGCCTATGGCAACGGTACGGTCAAGAGCGACAGCGTGCGCGCGATGCTGGGCATGATCGACAATCAATACGTGTTGGATTTGCTCGCCTCGGTGCTGCAGCGGCAGACCGCCGCCGCCTTGCAGACGGTGGCCGACATGAGCCGGCGGTCGGTGGATTACCTGGCGGTGCTGGATGAGCTGCTAAGCACGATTCATGCGCTGTGCTTGCTGCAAGTAGACCCGGCGGCGGCCGAATGGAAAGGGCTGGATCTGGCGGCTTTGTCCGCGCTGGCCGCCGATGCGGATGCGGAGTTGCTGCAACTGCTGTATCAGATTGGCCTGATTGGCAAGCGGGATATGCCGTTGTCGCCGGACCCGCGCAGTGGTTTCGAGATGGTGCTGTTGCGCATGCTGGTGTTTCAACCTGCGGCAGCGGGCAGCGCGCAGCCGCCTGCAACCGGCGGTTTTGCCGCCCCGCCGCCCGTCCCGGCGGTCAGCAAAACGCCGGCAGCCGCGGCGCCCGCCTCGGCGGTCAGTCAAGCACCGGCAGCCGCGCCTGTCGACAGTGCCGCCGCACGCGCGGCGGCGCCGGCGTCAGGGCAGGTCGCCACAACCGATCTATTGCAGAAGATACAAAGCGCCGCCGACTGGGCGGATTTCATCAACCGCTGCGGCGCCGATGGCATGACCCGGCAGATGATGCTGCACATGCTGCCGCAGCCGGACGGCGCGCGCGGGCGGATGATTTTTTTGCTCGATGAACAGTACCGCAACCTCTCGAACCCGGCCCGGATTGCCAGGGTGGCGGCGTTGATCAGCGAACACGCCGGGCGTCAGATTCGCGTCGAAGTCACGGTCGGCAGCCTGGCCGCATTGCCGGCGAAAACCCCGTCGCAGCAGCAACAGCAGCAGCAGGACGAGCGCGACTCGGCCGCGCAGCAGGCATTTTATGCCGATGAAAACGTTCAGCAGTTGATAGAGGCGTTTGATGCGGAGGTCATCCCCGGCTCCATCCGGCCGGGGGCGGCGTGAAGCGGGGCGCCGCGTCACTGTCAATATCGGGCAGCGCCAGCCGGCGTGGAAGACGGCAGGGGCGCTTTGCGCTGCGCAGCCGCCGTCTAAAGCGCGTTGACACTGCTACAATAACCTATTTTGATCACCTGTCTAAGCGGGGTTAATTATGAAAAGCGGTCTTGGAAATATCATGAAGCAAGCTCAGGCAATGCAGGAAAACATGCAGAAAGCCCAGGAGGAGTTGGCCGGGATGGAAGTCACCGGGCAGGCCGGTGGCGGCATGGTGGAGGTCGTCATGACCTGCAAGCACGATGTGAAAAAGGTGACGATTGACCCCGCGTTGATGGCCGACGACAAGGAAATTCTGGAGGATTTGATTGCCGCGGCGATGAATGACGCGGCCGCCAAAGCGGAGAAAACCGCCGCCGAAAAGATGTCCGGCCTGACCTCAGGGCTGGATATTCCGAATATCCCGGGGCTGAAGCTGCCTTTCTAGCGGTTATCGCAATGGCGAGCGGAGCATCGAACACACGCGGTCGGGGCGGCTGCAATGCCTGATCCGCGTTCGATTGATGAGTTGAAGGCGGCTTTGCGGCGGTTGCCGGGGGTCGGGCCTAAATCGGCCCAGCGGATGGCGTTTCATCTGCTCGAGCGCGACCGTGAAGGCGCCCGGCAGATCGGGGAGGCGCTTCGCCGCGCACTGGCGCGGGTCAACCACTGTCAGCGCTGCAATAACTTTAGCGAAACCCCGCTGTGTCCGATTTGCGCTTCTCTCAGCCGCGACGGCTCGCGGCTGTGCATCGTCGAAACCCCGGCGGATCTGGACGCGATCGAGCAGGCGGGGGTGTATCAAGGCATGTTTTTTGTGCTGATGGGGCATTTGTCGCCACTGGACAATATCGGCCCTGATCAGCTGGGCATCAATGCGTTGACCGCCCTGGTCATGCAGGGCGCAATTGATGAGATCATCCTGGCGACCAACCTCACCGTAGAGGGGCAGGCGACGGCGGATTTTCTGATTGATTTGATGCAGTCGCAAGCGCTGTCGGTTCAGGTTACCCGGCTGGCGCGCGGCTTGCCGATGGGCAGCGAACTGGAGTATATGGACCCGGGAACGTTGAATCAGGCGTTTCATGATCGGCGCCGGGTTTAGCCGGTCGATGTATTGCGGCGGCAAGGCCCCGCCCGAGGCGGCGGCAGACGGGGCGCCGGTGACGTGCTGCGGGCGGGCGGGCTGATGCCGGTGCAGCGTATCGCCGCCGGGGTCGAATACAACGGCAGGGGCTACCGTGGCTGGCAGCAGCAAACCGGTCAGCCTTCGGTGCAGGCCGCGGTGGAGCAGGCTATCGGCCGCGTTGCCGATGAGCCGATTCGGGTGATCACCGCCGGCAGGACGGATACCGGGGTGCATGCGCTGGAGCAGGTGGTGCATTTCGATACCAGCCGCCACCGCAGCGATTATGCCTGGCTGCACGGCGTCAACCGGTATCTGCCGACGGATATTTCCCTGCTCTGGACCCGGCCGGTCGAGCCGGCATTTCATGCCCGGTTCAGCGCCATCGAGCGCAGCTATCGCTACATCATTTTCAATCGGCGGGTGCGGCCGTCCTGTCTGCACGGCCTGGTTACCTGGCACGTGGCGCCGCTCGACCCGGCCATCATGCAACAGGCCGCCACCGGTTTGCTGGGCCGGCATGATTTCAGCGCTTTTCGTGCCGCCGGCTGTCAGTCAAAGCAGCCGCAGCGCACCATTCACCGGCTCGAGATCGGGCATTGCGGCGCCTGGATCTGGCTGGATATTCGGGCGGACGGCTTTTTATACCGCATGGTGCGCAATATCGTCGGCGTGCTGTGCCGCATCGGTCAAGGGCTCGAGCCGCCGCAGTGGGCGACCCGGGTTCTGGCGACGCGCGACCGTCGGCAGGCCGGCGTCACCGCGGCGGCCGACGGCCTGTACTTCGTCGGCGTACGGTATGACCCGCACCACGGGTTGCCGGAAAATAACGCGACCTGCCGATTCTGGTAAAATTCAACCGTCCGCTCGGCGCCGTTTCCCGCGCGGTCGCCCTGTATCGCAACCATCTCAGCCCGAATCGGCCCACGCCATGTCAGTGCGCATCAAAATCTGCGGCATCACCGAGGTCGAGTCGGCCCGGATTGCGGTTGCCGCCGGCGCCGATGCCATTGGCCTGATGTTTTATCCGTCGAGCAAACGCTACCTGGAACTGCATCAGGCCGAGCAAATCAGCCGCTCTTTGGCCCCTGACGTGACCACCGTGGCGGTGCTGGTCAACCCCGAGGCCGAGTATGTCGAGCAGATTTTGCAGCGGGTGCGCATCAGCTGGCTGCAATTTCATGGCGATGAGCCGCCGGAATTCTGCCGCCGGTTTGGCCTGCCGTATATCAAGTCAATCCGGGTTGGGGCGCAGTCGGCGCCCGCTTTGCGGCAGTTTGAAACGCGCTATGGCGATGCCGGATGGCTGCTGTTCGATAGCCATGTCGATGGCTGCTATGGCGGCACGGGGCACGCTTTTGACTGGCGCCGGGCCAATTTTGGCGGCACCAAACCGATTATACTGGCCGGCGGGCTGGATGCGGAAAACATTGCGCAAGCGCTCCGCATTGCCGCTCCGTGGGGGGTCGATGTGAGCAGCGGGGTCGAATCGGACGGGCGTAAAGATGCGCAAAAAATCCGTCTGTTCTGCCAACGGGTGCGCGCCGGTCAGTGTTAGCATCAGCCGCATTTGTATGTGCTTTGACCGGGCGATATTTTCCAATAATTAACATGATAAAAGACAGATAAAACCATGAGTTGGTTTGATAAAATCATCCCGCCGAAGATCAAGGCCAGCACCGGAATCGGCCGCAAAAGTGTGCCCGAAGGGGTGTGGCAAAACTGCTCGGCGTGTCAGGCGGTGCTGTATCGGGTCGAGCTGGATCACAGTTTGCAGGTGTGCCCCAAGTGTCACAACCACATGCGCCTGGGTGCGCGCAACCGCCTGCACGCTTTTCTCGATGCGGATTCGCTGAATTGGCTGGGCGAGTCGGTTAAACCGCTCGACGTCTTGAAATTCAGGGATCAAAAACGCTACAAGGATCGCCTGAGTGAAGCGAAAAAAACCAGCCAGGCAAGCGAAGCAATGCTGGTGGCGGAGGGGCGGCTGCAGGGGTTGCCGGTGACGGCGGCGGCGTTTGAGTTTCGGTTTATGGGCGGGTCGATGGGCTCGGTTGTCGGTGAGCGTTTTAGGCGCGCGACCGATTACAGCATCGCGCATCAGCAGGCCCTGGTGTGCTTCGCGGCCAGCGGCGGTGCGCGCATGCAGGAGGCGCTGTTTTCGTTGATGCAAATGTCCAAAACCGCCGCTGCCGTCACGCGCCTGCGTGACCAGGGCCTGCCGTTTGTGTCGGTGCTGACCGACCCGACCATGGGCGGTGTCTCGGCCAGCCTGGCGATGCTCGGCGATATTATCATTGCCGAGCCGAATGCCCTGATCGGCTTTGCCGGCCCGCGGGTGATCGAGCAGACGGTGCGTGAAACGCTGCCGCCGGGCTTCCAGCGATCCGAGTTTTTACTCGAGCACGGCGCAATCGATATGATTGTCGACCGCCGGCAGATGCGCGCTGCCATCAGCAGCCTGCTGGCCAAGCTGGGTTTTGCCGCACCGGAGCTGTCCGGGCAGCAATAGATCGCCCCTGCGCACTGCGCGGCGGCCACGCTCGAGCGCGCCGGTACATCTTGCCGAACAACATGAAACAGTACCGTCGGTTTGGTCTGGCGGATTGGTTGCAGCATATCCAATCCTGCCACTGGCGCAGCATCGACATGCAGCTGGATCGCATTGCCACGGTGTGGCGTCGGCTGGACGGGCGCATGGATGCCACCGTGATTACCGTGGCCGGCACCAACGGCAAGGGCTCCTGTGTGGCGATGCTGGAGGCGATTTATACCCACGCCGGGCTGAAAACCGCCGCATACACCTCGCCCCACCTGGTCCACTACAACGAGCGGTTTCGCATCAACGGCGTCGCACTCAGCGAGCGGTCGATTTGTGCGGCGTTTTGCCGGATTGAGGCGGCCCGCCAGACCATCCCGCTGACCTATTTTGAATTCAGCACCTTGTGTGCGCTGCTGCTGTTCCGGCAGGCGGAGGTCGAGGTGGTGATGTTGGAAGTCGGCATGGGGGGGCGGCTGGATGCGGTCAATATGGTTGACAACGACATTGCGTTGATCACCCGCATCGGCATCGATCATGAACGCTGGCTGGGCTCCGACCGCGAGCGGATCGCGCAGGAAAAAGCCGGGGTGATCAAGCCGGGTGCGCTGGCGGTGGCGGCCGACCCGGATGCGCCGGCGGCGATTGCCGCGCTGGCGCAGCAGCAGAACGCGACCCTGCTGTGTGCCGGCACCGATTTTCAGTATCAGTTCAGTGAACCGCAGGCGCGTCAGCCGCAGCTGAATTGGCACAGCCGCCACGCGGCGATACCGTCACCCTGGGCCACACTCGAATCGATCCCGATTCCGCTGGCCGGTCGGCATCAGGCGGACAATGTATCCGCCGTGCTGGCCGTGGCCGGGTTGTTGTCCCGGCGGCTGCCGCTGACGCCGGCCCAATTGCGCGCCGGCCTGGCGCAAACCCGGCTGGCCGGCCGGTGCCAGATTGTGCAATGCGCGCCGCTGGTGATTCTGGACGTGGCGCACAATCCGGACGCGGCGGCGGAATTGGCGGCATTCCTTGATCAACATCCGGTGGCTGGCGAGACCTATGCGGTGGTCGGCCTGCTGGCCGATAAATCACCGCATCTGCTGGCGCCGCTGTGCCCGCGCGTGGATCACTGGCATTTCGCCGGGTTGCAGGGCGAGCGGGGGCAATCGGCGCAGCAGCTAACGGCGCAGCTCGACTGCCCGTCGAGCTACCGCAACCGCCGGCTGTTCGACCGCCCGGTGGCGGCCTGGCAAGCCGCCATGCAGGCGGCAAAAAAATCGGACCGGGTGGTTATCTTTGGTTCATTTTATGTCGTGGGTGATATAATCGCCGCTCGGCAGGCGGCCCAAACGGGGTGAATACAGGCCGAGCAGGATGGGGGTGATGTTGATGCCCTCTGGTGCCGATGGCCGCTTTGGGGGCGGATGAAAACCGGCGGCGTACGGGTTATCCGAAATCGCAGGCCGGCTGGGTGGTGATTGCGTGCAGATGCAGAATTCCAGGCTGACAAAAGAATTTGATTTGCGCCATCGGGTGACCGGGGCGATCATTATCATCGCCACGCTGGTGGTGGTGATTCCGCTGCTGTTGTCCGGTACGGGCGTGGAGGCGACCATCGAGGCGGGGCGGCCCGGGGCGCATGGCAAAGAGATGTTTCAATCCAGAATTGAGCCATTGAACCGGCTGCCCGACGCCATCAATCAGGCCGGCGGGCAAACCCCGGCGGCGGCGACGGGGGCGGATGTGAACAGCACCATTGTCATGACCCGCAAATCGGGAACGCAGACCGCGGCAGAATTAACCGCTGAGTCGGCCGCGCCGGGCGCGCGGCAATGGGAGGTTCGGGTCGGCACATTCCAGGATCAGGCGAATGTCGATAAAATGCTGGCGAAGCTGAAAGACAACGGGTTGACCGCCCGGAGCAGAACAATCCAAACCGACAGCGGTGAGGCCATCCGTATCTGGCTCGGCCCGTACCCGCAAAAAGCACAGGCCGAGAAGGTCAGCGCGCGCTTGCAGAGTCTGACCGACAGCAAAGGCTATGTTACCCGGCATGCGTCCTGACGCCGGCCCGGGCCCGGTTCGGTGCGGCGGCTAAACCGCCGCCTCGAGACGCCACGGCCCCGCCAATCCATGCTGCCGAATGAATCTGGTTGACATTGCCATTATCGGCGTTTTTGCCGTTTCCGTCCTGATTGGGGTGTTCCGGGGGTTTATCCGTGAAGCGCTGTCGCTGACCTCATGGGTCGTGTCCGTCTCGCTTGCCTATCTGTTTGTCGATGTCGGGGTGATGTATCTGGAGCCGCATATCAGCCAGCCGCTGCTGCGGCTTGGGGCCGCCTTTGCCGCCATTTTTATCATCAGTCTGTTGCTCACCTCAATCATCGGCTATTTGCTGTACCGATTGCTGTCAATCGCCACCAAAATCGGCCCCGGCGACCGGTTGCTGGGGCTGTTGTTTGGTTGTCTGCGCGGCGCCATTATTATCAGCCTGTTGATTCTGTTTGCGATTTTTACGGATTTTTCCGCCCAGGTGTGGTGGAAGCAGTCGCAGCTGGTGGGCTATTTTATGCCGCTGGTGGATTTTTTCATCTCCCTGATGCCGGACGATATCGCGATATATTTCAAACCCGAATTGGTGCTGCTGCAACCGGCCGAGTTTTATGTGTAGCGTGATTGGCATCACGGCGAACCACGCGGTCAATCAGGCCTTATACGAAGCGCTCACGGTGCTGCAACACCGCGGACAGGATGCGGCCGGCATCATGACCAGCGATCGCCAACGGGTCTATCTGCGCAAGAACAACGGCCTGGTGCGGGATGTTTTCCGCACCCGCGACATGCTGAAATTGAAGGGCAATATGGGCATAGCCCATTCGCGCTACCCGACCGCCGGCTGTGATTCGCGCGCCGAGGCGCAGCCGTTTTATGTCAATTCTCCGTTTGGCATTGCGCTCGGCCACAACGGCAATCTGACCAATACGGCGCAGCTGCGTACCGAGCTGTTCGAGCAGGATTTGCGGCAGTTGAACACCTCGTCCGATTCCGAGATTCTGCTGAATGTTTTTGCCCATGAGCTGCGCGATGCCGTGGGGGAGTCGCGGCGGGCGGCGGCGGATGACGTGTTTGACGCGGTGGCGGGCGTGTACCGCCGCTGTAAAGGCGCCTATGCCGTGGTGGCGATGGTGGTTGGCGTCGGCCTGCTGGCGTTTCGTGACGCGTGCGGCATCCGCCCGCTGGTGTACGGCAGCCGGACTGAAAACGGCCACACCGCGTATATGTTTGCCTCGGAAAGCGTCGCCCTCGACGTGCAGGGCTACCGGTTGATCGGCGATGTACTGCCCGGCGAGGTGGTTTTTATCGACCTCAACGGCCACTTGCAGCGGCGCATCTGCGCCGCCCGGACGATGTATGCGCCGTGTATTTTTGAATACGTCTATCTGGCCCGGCCGGACTCGGTCATGGATCGGGTGCCGGTGTACCAGAGCCGCATGGAGATGGGCCATCGGCTGGGCCTGCGGTTGCAACAGCTGTGGCCGCAGCATGATATCGACGTGGTGATTCCGGTGCCCGATACCAGCCGCACCTCGGCGCTGGAAATGGCCAACGTGTTAAACCTGCCGTACCGCGAAGGGTTCATCAAAAACCGCTATATCGGCCGCACGTTTATTATGCCGGGGCAGGTGGCGCGGCAGCGCTCGGTGCGCCAGAAGCTGAACGCCATCGGCACCGAGTTTTACGGCAAGAACGTGCTGCTGGTCGATGATTCGGTGGTGCGCGGCACGACCTCGCAGAAAATCATCCAGCTGGCGCGCGAGGCGGGGGCGAAAAAAGTCTATTTTGCGTCGGCCGCACCGCCGGTACGCTTCCCGAATGTCTACGGCATCGATATGCCGTATACGGCCGAGCTGGTGGCGCACAATCGGTCGGTGGAGGAGATCTGCGCCTTCATCGGCGCCGACAAATTGATTTATCAGCAGCTCGACGATCTGATTGATGCGGTCAACAGCAGCGCCGATGCCGAATGCGGCATAACGCAATTCGATACCTCGTGCTTTAGCGGTGAATACGTGACCGGCGATATTACCCCGGCCTACCTCGAACAGATCGACCGTCCGCGCGCCGAGCCGGCGCAGTGAGCGGGGGGCCTCGGTGTGGGTGGTGATCAGAGTACCTGGCTGTCGATTACCGGGAACCGGATCTGCCCCCAGTTTTCAGCCGGGTGGGCGAGCATGATGGCGACGATGATCGGCATCAACGCGGACAACATGTTGCAGCCGTCACCGACTTGCGTGCGGTTGACGTTGCTTTGATAGGTGGCCCCGCCATGGACCAGCTGATTGCGCAACACATACAGGCGATCCAGTATCACGCCCAATAATTGCGGCACCTGTTGTCGGGCTAAAAAGCGATTCGCTGCGTCGGAAGAGCGCGTGAATCGCCCCCTCCAGGCCGACGCATCACCGCCCTCACTGTGCACCCGCCAAAACGGATGGAACAGAAACGGGTTTTTGATCAAGGCGCGTACCGGCCCGGGAAACTGCTGCCACAAACAATGATAAATCTCCTTCTCGGCATCATGCCGAACCAGTTTGCGCACGAAAATCTGAAACACCTCCCGCTCGGCGAGCGACTGTTCGCCGTGATCATCAGCGCAGTAGCAACTGTTGAACGCAATCCACAGGCTGATGAACTGCAAATCACGGTTGTCGGCGCATTCGTCGGCACAGCGCAGCCAGCTAATCGCGCGATGCAGCCGCACCGCATGGTTGTTGTCAATCGAATCGCGTATTGCCTGTAAATCCGCTTTTAATTGTGCCGTATCCGCCATTGATACCTCCCTGGTTAATTCGTCTGGTCTGTATTCGGCCTCACTCGACGGCTGCTAGTAGTCAGGCTGTGCGCCTTCGACCCGGTTTCAGCGCAACGTCAAACAGCCGTCGGTATAAAACAGCACGCTTTTTTTGCTGAACCAGGCGCCCAGCACATAACGGCGGGCGCTTTTGCCGTCGAGCTCAAACTCGTGCACGGCCGGGCGATGGGTGTGGCCGTGGATCATGCGCCAAACCCCGTGCTCACGCATGCAGGCTTCAACCGCCGCCTGATTGACGTCCATAATCTCCATCGATTTGTTCTGTTTGCTGGCTTCACTTTTTTGCCGTAGCGCCATCGCATCGGTAATCCGCTGGGCGATCGGCTGCTGCTCGAATGTCGTCTTCCATTTGGCCGACCGCAGGGTCTGCCGGACCTGCTGGTATTGCACGTCGTCGGTGCACAGGCTGTCGCCGTGGGTGAGCAGCGTCCGGTGTTCCCCGAGCTGCACCACGCACGGGTCGTCGAGCAGCCGGCAGCCGGTGCGTTCGGCAAACTGCTGGCCGACGAGAAAATCCCGGTTGCCGTGCATAAACAAGACCTCGGTGCCCGCTTGCAGCGTCTGTCGGACGGCGTCCTCGACCGGCGCATAGCCCAGCTGGCCGCCGGCATCATCGCCAATCCAGTATTCAAACAAATCACCGAGAATATAGAGTTGCTTGAGGTGGCCGGCGGATTGGCCGATGAAATCGGCAAACAACTGATTCGAGTGCGGCCGCTCCGGGGTGAGGTGCAAATCTGAAATAAAGGCAATGGTCATGGTGTCGGTTGGTCTGCTGATAGCGTGCCGCCACTGGGGCGATAGATGCAAGTGCTGCGAAACTATTATATCATCCGCTTTCCTCGCGGCTGATGAATTTTCGGCCATCCGTTATTGCAGACCCGGTTTTATGCCGCCCTCGGGAGTAGCCGTGTTACAGATATTCGACAGCCTGAGTCGGCGCAAACAGCCGTTAACCCCGATACGGCCGGGCCAGGTCGGCCTGTATGTTTGCGGCATGACCGTCTACGACCTGTGCCACCTGGGGCACGCGCGGGTGCTGGTGGTGTTCGACATGGTCGTCCGGTACCTGCGGGAGTGCGGCTATCGGGTCAGATACGTGCGCAATATTACCGATATTGACGACAAGATCATCCGTCGGGCGAATGAAGCCGGCCTGGACGCGCTGCAACTCGCCGCGCAGTACATTGACGAGATGCAGCGGGACATTCACCTGCTGGGCGTGCTGCCGCCGGATGAGGAGCCCCGCGCCACCGAGCATATTCCGCAGATTTTGCAGCTGATCCAGCGCCTGCTCGACAACGACCTGGCGTATGCGGCCGACAACGGCGACCTGTATTTTCGCGTCAGGCGGTTCCCGGGCTACGGCGCGTTGTCCGGCAAGAGCGTGGACGACCTGCGTGTCGGTGCCCGGGTGGCCGCCGACGAGGACAAGCACGACCCGCTGGATTTTGTCTTGTGGAAGCGCGCCAAACCGGGCGAGCCAAGCTGGCCCTCGCCGTGGGGCGCAGGCCGTCCGGGCTGGCATATCGAATGCTCGGCCATGTCGATCTGCTGCCTGGGCAATCATTTCGACATCCATGCCGGCGGCGCCGACCTTAAATTCCCGCACCATGAAAACGAGATTGCGCAAAGCGAAGGCGCGACCGGCGAGCGTTTCGCCAACCTGTGGATGCACAACGGCTATGTGCAGGTGGACGATGAAAAAATGGCGAAATCGCTGGGCAATTTTCTCACCATCCGGGAAATTCTCGAACGCGACGTCCGGCCGCAGCGCATGGGCGAGATTATCCGGTTTATGATGCTGACCAGCCATTACCGCAGCCCGCTGAACTACGCCGACGGCGCATTGGACAACGCCCGCAGCGGGCTGACCCGGCTCTATCTGGCCCTGAGCAAACTGCCCCCGGCATCCGCCACCGACGCGACGGCGCACCCCGCGCCATCGCCGCATGCCGACCGCTTCCACCAATATATGCAGGATGATTTCAACACCCCGCGGGCGATTTCGGTGCTGTTTGATGTGGTCAGAGAAATCAATCAGGCGCTGGATGCCGGGCAGTCAAGCCGGGCCGCCGTGCTCGGCGATACGCTGCGAAAACTGGCGGCCAGCCTCGGGCTATTACACCTTCCCCCGGCGGAATTTCTCGATCTGCAATCCACCGGAGACGATCAGCTGACCCGCCAAATCGAGCAGTTGGTCGCGCAGCGCGCTACCGCCCGCAGCAACAAGGACTGGGACGAAGCGGACCGGATTCGCCGCCGGCTGGACGATCTGGGCGTGGTGCTGGAAGATAGCGGCAATATCACCAGCTGGCGGAAAACCTGAAGCGATGCGGAGTGGGCGGCGCGCTCGTTTCCGGTTCCCGGGTGACATCACGGATTCACGGTCGGCAGGTGCTTGAGGCTGGCCGCGCCCGGGCGGTGATGGGCTTATGACAGGGTGATTTATTTTTCGACTATCTTTGCCAGCGCACTTGCAATCTGCCGGGCTGTCGATTACATTACCCGCCGACAGGTGCGGGGTGGAGCAGTCTGGCAGCTCGTCGGGCTCATAACCCGAAGGTCGCAGGTTCAAATCCTGCCCCCGCTACCAACGCCATAGATTGAAGAGACGGCTGTTGTCCTTGGCAAATAACGGTCTTCGGCTTTCTTAGCCGTGCGCTGTTTTCCTACCTTTGTTTGCCACAGAATGCCGGCCGGATCGCGATAGCCGATAGACATTTCCCGGATAGATGATTACGTGATCAGGCAGATGCATCTCCCCACCCGTGCAAGTCAACAATGAAGCGCCACGAAAAAATAACCTACGTGGAATTTCCGGCGAAAGACCTGGAAGCAACCAAGAGATTCTTCGCCGAGGTCTTCGGCTGGTCGTTTGTCGATTACGGGCCCGAATATACCGCCTTCTCGAACGCCGGCATTGACGGGGGGTTCTTCCAATCCGACCTGTCCGCCTCCACCCACAATGGCAGCGCACTGATCGTTTTCTACAGCAAAAACCTGGAGCAAACCCGGGTCAGGATAGAGCAGGCCGGCGGCTCGATTGTCAAACCGATGTTCTCATTTCCCGGCGGGCGCCGCTTTCACTTTGGCGACCCCAACGGCAACGAGTACGCGGTGTGGTCTGATAAAGGCGTGGTAGCGTGAAGCCGTTTTGTGGCGTGCCTGGCCTGAGAAATTTCTTTTTCAACGGTTTGGTCACGGCATCCAGTTGGAGATTTGGCGTGCCGTCCCGGTCGTGTCGGTACCCCGCACGCGCAACACCCACAAACCCAACACCACCGCCACCACTGTCCCTGATCGCCTGCAATACTGTGGTGCGCCTGCGCGATGGCATCCGCTCGATTTCGGGAAAAAGGGCGGTTATCCTTCCTATGTTGATTTGTAAGTTACGCTAGTGAAGATAACATTTTAAGCGCAAAACGGAGTATCTATGCATCCTAAAGTATTTATAAGTCACGCTAGTGAAGATAAAGATAGGTTTGTCACTGGTTTTGCAACAAAGTTGCGAGAGAATGGGGTTGATGTTTGGCTTGATAGATGGGAAATGCTGCCTGGAGATAGCTTGGTTGATAAAATATTTGAAGAAGGCATAAAAGAAGCCAGGGCTGTAATAATTATCTTATCAAATCACAGTGTCACTAAACCTTGGGTTCGTGAAGAGTTGAACGCAAGTGTTGTTTCAAAACTATCAAAAGGAACCAGAATCATTCCAATTGTTCTTGATGAATGTAAAGTTCCAGAATCATTAACTTCAACTTTATGGGAACCTATTACAGATTTAGATAATTACTATAGTAGCTTTAAGAGGGTTTTATCTTCGATTTTTGGAACTACCGACAAACCTGCTTTAGGTAAACCGCCTCCTCATACATCAAAAACATATTACGCAATTGATGGGCTGACTAGAACTGATAATTTGATTTTAAAAGAATTCTGCGAATATATCGTCAAAAATAACAAAAACATAGTTAATCCTAAATCATTATTTGGTGACGATGATTCATTAGGTTTAAGTTGCTCTGAAATAAAAGATTCGATCGAAATTCTTGAGCAAAATAGATATATAGATATTTTTACATATATGGGTGATGGCAGAGATAACTATGCTTGTCATTATTACGAAGTTACCACTTATGGTTTTTATAATTATGCGCAATCATATTTAACAGATTACTCACCAATTATAGATCGAGTCGTTAGTCTAATTGTTAATGAGGGCGTTAAGAGAAATTTATTGATACAAGAAAAAATTAAACAACCAATTGTAATTATTAATCATATTCTGGATGTTTTAGAGTCCAATGATCACCTTAAACTAATTAAAACAGATAGTACCGTTCATATCCATCATGTTTCAGCTAGTCTTCGCAGGCTTATGACAAGCCAGTAATCTGCCCAAATTATGGAGCAGTTTTGTGCGAAAATGAGCGTAGTAAATGCACATTATCTCGATAAATTTAAAAGCAGCTATTTAATTATACAGCCATGAATATTGCTTGCGCGGTAAAAGAATTGCTCAAAATTGTTGCTGAGCTTCAGAATAGCTATCCAAAGAAGAAATTTACACTTGATGGTCGCTTGGTGGGGGATATTGGTGAAATATTGGTCGAGCAGAACTACGATATAAAGCTTTATAAGAAGCTTAAGAAGCATTACGATGGTGAGACGCCAGAGGGTAGAAAGGTTCAAATAAAAACGACAATGAAAAACTCGCTAACTTTTCCTTGTGACCACATACCGGCGTACTATCTAGGTATTAAGGTGTGTAAGGATGGATCTCACGAAGAGATATTCAATGGGCCGGGAAAAATAATAAAAAAAATCTTGGAAGGTCGCCAAGTAACAAAAAATAATTTGCATTCCATTTCACTTAAAAAATTAAGGCAGCTTAATTGTAAGGTATGCAGTGATCAACGCATTGAAAAAAGAATTAAAGGTTAAGAGTATTCATGTAAACGCAACCATGATCCACCGTATGCTTACTCACTGATAATCGAAAAAGGATTGAGAAACTGCCTTTTCCACAGCAGTCTTTTATCTACCTCACCCAGTCGAGCCTGATCGCACACTGAATACCAATGTCGTTCGATTATCGCTTGCTGTGCGGCAAAAATGGCATGCGCCTCTTCTTTGGAAATGTGAAAGTTATGCGCGGTTTCAAGGCAGGTTTTGAGTTGACTAAGGTCGGAATGGTCAAGCATTTTGTGATATCCCAGTTAAGCGGCTTTTTTCAATCCAGTCATCGCGGCTTCGTGCTGATTGGGACTCACATAATCCAGATACGAATGCCGCTGCCGGCTGTTATAAAACATCACAATGTAGTCCAGAATACCCCGTTGCCCCTCGCAGTTGGCTAGAACAGTCCACCAACTTAACCACCGACCGCAAAATATCTTGACCTGAAAACGCCAAATTAAGCACTATCCGGCATAGCACCACTGGTTGCACTTCGGGGTTGATTTCACCGATCCATACAGTAAATATCGATAAGCAGGGCAATCTGCTATACTGGAAAAAATGAATTTTATCAAACACTGGAGAACAAACTATGAAGCCAACGAAAATATGTTACAAATTGTGGTGCGGGTTTCGGCGCCGCCCTAAGCTAGTCCTGCTCGAGACTGTTGCTGCTTTCAGCACCATTATTACGTTAGTCGAAGGCGTTTCGCGCCTCTGTTCGAACTTCTTTCCGTGTCTTAAAACTGGAGATAGTCTCGTTTTTCAAAATCCTTACGCTTACACGTCATTGATTTTGCTTAGTGTGGCTTTTGGTCTCTATCGATCTTGGGCATTTTCCAGAATTGTTATCAAAATCCCGATGACGGGCACGAAAATAGAAGTCTTGTTCGGAGATTTGTTTGATAAAAATGGATTGCGAGGTATCGGCGCCACGGAGTTTTTTGAAAGTGAGATTGGTGTTCCTGTAGCCAAAGGAAGTCTACTAGGAAAGCTTCTGATCAAGGATTTCATTGGAAAAGTTAAAGCTAAAGAATTTGATAAACAGTTGGAGGAGAAATTGCAAGAATGCGATCAGGACCAAAAATACATCCATGACGTGGCCAAAAAACCTAACGGCAAAGCGAAAAAATTTCGGATCGGGACTACAGCTTTCATAGAATTTGGCAACGACAAATATATTATATTCGCAAATGCGAGGGCCGTTTTAAAAACGTGTAAAGCCGAATCTGATGTAAAAACGATGTGGATGGCGATGCACGGTTTGTGGGAGGGGGCACGAAATGAAGCGGGCGGAGACCCACTGAATGTACCACTGATAGGCGACGGCATTTCAGGAGTTGGCTTGCCACCTCGCGACTTATTGAATCTAATCGTCCTTTCTGCAATCACAGCGACGAAGGTGAAAAAAATCACGGGGGTAATCCGCATAGTTCTTCATCCAAATCAATTCGAGGATATTGATCTGCGAGCCGTTAAACAATATTGGAATGAATAATTATGACATATCGAAACGGAACATACATCGCATTCCATGCAGACGGCACCAATAAACCGGGTCAGTCCGATATGGACTACTACAATCTTATGAGAGCTTGGTCAGCCAATCCGGATGACGATTTCTTCATGATCAACAGTCATGACAAGACGCCTGCTGTCCGCGATACAAGCAAGAGAGCAACATTAAGAACACGACATCGGTGCGACAATTGGGTATTCTCGGCGGTTTGTTTTACATGATGCCCGTCAAAACGCAATCAAAGGGCAGCCGTACACGCTATGCGCGTCTATGCACAATCAACCATGCGAACCGGACGCCCATCTATCCAAACCAATTCGAGGAAATTGATTATGAATAAACAGAAATATCGCACCTGGGTTGTTTTCTGTTCATTTTTGTTTTTACCTCTGTCTTATGCTCCCTTGCCCTATATCTCCCTGTCTTATGCTGATGTAACCTCCGCTCAGAAAGCGGAGTACATTAAAAATGCAAAATATCATCTTGAAATAGCCGAAGCATATCAAACAGACGCAGATAAAATCACAGAGGCAATGACCTCTGGTTCTTCTGATTTAGCCCAAGATAGTAGAGACCGTAAACGCAGATATCTGGACTCGGTTCAACAACATCGAAAAAAAGCTGAAGAATATGCTAAGCTGGCTGGGATTGACTTCAGCTTTATATCTGGCCCTAAACAGCTCAGTCAGGCGGTTACAGGCGAGTCCTGTGATGGGTTTCAGGCTGATGGGATTGCAGCTAATGATCGCACTTTATTTTATAAAAAGCAGCCTAAGGGGCTGATTGCTTACGCCTACTCTTCTGATAGCTTTGAATATCAAGTTAGAAAAAAGGGACTGACGTATAATGTAGTTGATGTTGAAGGAACCCAGCTGGAAGCAAATGTGGATATTTCTATCGTGAAGGCCTGCCCTAAATTCAGTGATGGCTCTAATGTTATCTTTGTTAAGGACAATGACCTGACCTCTTATGAATAATTTGTGGATCCCCGTGATTTCAAACCAATTCTGACCATCCTGAAAGCAGCGCCCGCACCGTTGCCGAGGTGCCGGGTCTGACCACTGCCGACCTTAAATTCCCGCGCTATGAAAACGAGATTGCGCAAAGCGAAGGCGCGACCGGCGAGCGCTTCGCCAACCTGTGGATGCACAACGGCTATGTGCAGGTGGACGATGAAAAAATGGCGAAATCGCTGGGCAATTTTCTCACCATCCGGGAAATCCTCGAGCGCGACGACCGGCCGCAGCGCATGGGCGAGATTATCCGGTTTATGATGCTGACCAGCCATTACCGCAGCCCGCTGAATTACGCCGACGGCGCATTGGACAACGCCCGCAGCGGGCTGACCCGGCTCTATCTGGCCCTGAGCAAACTGCCCCCGGCATCCGCCGCCGCCGCGCTCACGCCTAAATCCTGTGTACCGCACCGGCGCAGGCGACCGGCCACGCCACCGGTCCTGAGCGAGCAAATCCGGCAATTGCGCCGACAATACCCCAACCTCGGCAAGGCCAAACTCCATGTATTATTACGCGACTGGTGCGCACAGCGGCGACTGGCGCTGCCGAGCGTCTCCACCATCGGGCGCATTATTGCCAAAGACCCGCATAAAATGCGCCACGCTCCCGCGCGTATCTCACCCACCGGGCGCCTCAAACCGCTGCTGCGTACCCGCAAAACACGCAAACCCAGACACTACCGGTCGCCGCCACTGGCCCTGTTTGCCTGTGATACCGTGATGCGCCTGCGCGACGGCATCCGCCGCTACCTGTTCACCTTTATCGACCCCAACAGCCGCTTTGCCATTGCCTTTGCGGCCAATTCCGCTACCAGCCGCAACACCACCATCGTTCTGGAGGCGCTCACCGACCTGCTGCCCGTGCAACCGCAATTCCTGCTCTCCGATAACGGTTCTGAGTTCATGGGCGATTTCCACCAACGCCTTAATCAGCTCGGTATTGTCCATTGGTGGGCTTACCCCAGGTCACCCAAAATGAATGCCCATTGTGAGCGCTTCAACCGCACCATACAGGAGCAGTTCGTGGATTATCACGCCGACTTGCTGTTCACTGACCTGGCCTTGTTTAACCGCAAAATGGCCGCCTGGCTGGTCGAATATAACACCGTCATTCCCCACCATAGCCTCGGTCTGCAAACTCCGATACAATTCGGCTTCCAACAACTGCCACAGTGCCAAAGGTATTGGATCCATATATTTCCTTGATTTTGGGAAACAGGGCGGTTATCCTTCCTGTGTTTTAATTCTTCATCCAGAGACATTTACCAATTACGAGGACGCATTATCATGTCGATTACACCAGAAGTGCTCGCAGCACTGCAATCTACCGCCAGAGACATCGGCTTTCACATTCTAAAACCATTACCCAGAAATGCCTGGAACCATTACAACGCCGGGCATTTCACGGAGAATGACCCCCAACGTGGTCGGGTCGAATGGTATAGCCTGCCAAAAGCCGGGACGTTGCGTTGCAGCCTTGGAGACGAGGGCTATATCGAGTTCTCAAATATCCGGCCGACCACCCTTGCAGATACTGAGTTTGACAATCCGGTTGTCTCGAATAGTACCAGGATTGATTCGCAGATAAGCACCATTAGCAACAACTCAGCGGCTACTATTACCCGTGAGTATGAGCATAGCTCTTCAGCTGAGCGGACCTTGTCGCAGACTGTTGGCGTGGGTTACTCGATAGCTATTGAACAGAAGTTCGGTTATAGTGTGGGTGTGGTTCAAGGCGAGACTACGATTACCGCTGAAGTCTCATCCAGCTACGAGCGCCAGTGGGGAAATACAGAGTCAACCTCACGGTCTACAATAACCTCGGTGTCGGTGCCTCCGAAGACCAGGCTGATACTGTCTACTGTCAAGGAAATCGCGGACTTCACACAGAAGGCGCGTGTATTCACCGGGGTGGATTACGGCATCACTGTTAAGGCCCGTAATGAGTGGACTTCCATGTTCAATAGCATCGATCACTTTGCCACGGTCATCTCAGGCTTTGGTCTTGATACGGACCCGCACGCGGCCTGGTTCCGTGATCGTCCAATCGGTAAGCAGCGCGCTACCGGCATTCTGTCTATTGCTCCTGTCTTGTTGGAGTTTGAGATTACCGGTGAATCTGCTGTTGTTGGTGAGATTGTCGCTTCATCAGAGCAACTTTAGATATCGAGCGCGGGTAACGCCCGCACAACGAGGCAAAGGCAAGAGGCCCGGGACAGCCGAAGGATAAAGAATCTGCTTTAGCCCGGCAGGGACGGTTACTGCAAAGCCGTGCACTGCCGTAAGCTCTGATGGTGTGCGAGGCGATTCCCCTTTTTCAACCTGCTGCATGGTATGGCAGGGAGTTGGCTGGTTAAGATTCGGGTATTCACCATTAAAACGGTTGGGTTTGATCGAGTCTGATGGATTGCAAAGCTAATGTAGGGGCATTGGCATATTTATGGGTGGATTGATGGGAAACGACAGGGTTTCAGGGCCAATCAGCCAATCAATATTTCTTAATTTTGGGAAAAACTCTGTATAAGCTCAGAAACGGTTGGCACTCCGCCCCAAGAGGAGAGCCATGCAAATTCACCATGCCGGATACCGCATCCGGGGGTTTTACCGAGTAGCCCATTCAGGGCATGTTTGGGGGATGACTTCCAAACATGCCCAACACCGCCTTGCGATCCTGGCGTTTTCCGATCGGCACGGCAAAATCGCTGCCAGCGAGGCCTTTAAGGTCAGCATCCGTACGCTCTATCGCTGGCGTCAGACCCTCAAACACAACGCCGGCAACGCCGCCGCGCTCACGCCTGAATCCTGTGTACCGCACCGGCGCAGGCGACCAGTCACGCCACCGCTCCTGAGCGAGCAAATCCGGCAATTGCGCCGACAATACCCCAACCTCGGCAAGGCCAGACTCCATGTGTTATTACGAGACTGGTGCGCACAGCGGCGACTGGCGCTGCCGAGCGTCTCCACCATCGGGCGCATCATTGCCAAAGACCCGCATAAAATGCGCCACGCTCCCGCGCGTATCTCACCTACCGGGCGCCTCAAACCGTTACTGCGTACCCGCAAAACACGCAAACCCAAACACTGCCGGCCGCTGCCACTGGCCCTGTTTGCCTGCGATACCGTGATGCGCCTGCGCGACGGCATCCGCCGCTACCTGTTCACCTTCATCGACCCCAACAGCCGCTTTGCCATTGCCTTTGCGGCCAATTCCGCTACCAGCCGCAACACCACCATCGCCCTGGAGGCGCTCACCGACCTGCTGCCCGTGCAATCGCAATTCCTGCTCTCCGATAATGGTTCTGAGTTCATGGGCGATTTCCAGCAACGCCTTAATCAGCTCGGTATTGTCCACTGGTGGACTTACCCCAGGTCACCCAAAATGAATGCCCATTGTGAGCGCTTCAACCGCACCATACAGGAGCAGTTCGTGGATTATCACGCCGATTTGCTGTTCACGGACCTGGCCTTGTTTAACCGCAAAATGGCTGCCTGGCTGGTCGAATATAACACCGTCATTCCCCACCATAGCCGCGGTCTGCAAACTCCGATACAATTCGGCTTCCAACAACTGCCACAGTGCCAAAGGTATTGGACCCATACACGGTCTCCGGCTTTTTTAGCCGTGCGCTGTTTTCCTACCTTTGTTTGCCGCAGAATGCCGGCCGGATCGCGATAGCGGATGGACATTTCCCGGATAGATGATTACGTGATCAGGCAGATGCATCTCCCTACCCGTGCAAGACAGCAATGAACCGCCACGAAAAAATAACCTACGTGGAATTTCCGGCGAAAGACCTGAAAGCAACCAAGACATTCTTCGCCGAGGTCTTCGGCTGGTCGTTTGTCGATTACGGGCCCGAATATACCGCCTTTTCGAACGCCGGCATTGACGGGGGGTTCTTCCAATCCGACCTGTCCGCCTCCACCCACAATGGCAGCGCACTGATCGTTTTCTACAGCAAAAACCTGGAGCAAACCCGGGCCAGGATAGAGCAGGCCGGCGGCTCGATTGTCAAACCGATGTTCTCATTTCCCGGCGGGCGCCGCTTTCACTTTGGCGACCCCAACGGCAACGAGTACGCGGTGTGGTCTGATAAAAACGTGGTAGCGTGAAGTCGCTTTGTGGCGTGCCTGGCCTGAGAAATTTCTTTGGTGATTCGATGGCTCAGTGGTCGCCATTCGAGGTGTGTAGAAACTTCACGAGCCGACGCAATGCGCGGGAGTCGTACAAGACTTCTTCTGTGGCTGGGTCCGACAGGTTAAACCAATGCTGGAGGATCCACAACATGCGTTCGATGCCTATCGGGCGACATTCCGCTCCCTTTGGATGGGGATAAAAGGGCTTGATTACTTCGGTCAGTTCTTTCCAGGGGATAAGAGTCTCCACCTCTTCCAGGAATTTCTCTTTATGGGTCTTCTTGCGAAATTTCTCGAATCCGTTTTCGGAAAGGGTTTGTTACATGACATTGTTCCTCTGACAATGAGGCACAGTATTATAAACAATTATGGCAATAAATCAGAGTTGCCTTAGGTAAGTTTGATAATGTTTTGTATTTTAGAGTCAGGGCGAATGTTAATTTCATGTTGCTTAAAATAAGATATAATCATAGATAGGTAGCTATTCCCCCCTCTTGCAGCTGTAGAATATATTTTAACAAATTGGTCTATTTGACCAGTAAATTTAAATTTATAACCAGGAAGGTACGGGCTCATTCCATAGGTTTTAGAATTTCTAGCAATTTCGGGACTACAATAAGGTCTAATAATTTTAGTTGCGTTTAAAGGATAGGCACTGTGCTTTCCGTTTACGATTTTTAGTATATACTTCTTTTGCAAAAGTATGCCACTTTTAAGGGTAGAATTACATTTGTTTCTTCCACGGTCTGTATTTCCGATATTACCAGGATTATTGGTCCGATACGATCTTGTACCTTCTTTAAATCCCTCATGATGTGCCATAATAGTACATAATAATTGAAATCCTTTAGGATCATTACCCATGGCTTTTTTTAATTCCGGTAAATATTCATTTATCATGCAGGCATTCAATTCTATTTTCAGATTAGATTTAATAGGCTTGCCTGGAAAAGCGGAGCCTTGAATAGTGCATTTTTTGTAAGTTTCATCAAAAAGATCCATTTTATCTAATGTGACTAACCCCACAAGTCCATCGGGCTTTAACCCATTATCGCGTTGCCATTTTTTAACAGCTTTCTCTGTTTCCGGTCCAAAGATTCCATCTACTCCGGTTTTAAGAAATTTTTGAAGCCTCTTTACAGCTCCACCGTTGCTTCCTTTTTTGAGTATCATTTTAGGTAACTCCGATTAATTGTCATAATTGGTTATAATACAGTAAATCATTCTCAGAGGATCAATGTTCTTCGATCAAGAGCTTTTGGTCGAGTGCCGCCAACGGAGGTGGCATGGAACAGAGCCTGATCCAGTTCCGCCGTGAGCGGCACGCCCCGTTCTACTTTTTCAGCCGATGCAATCAACTCATCCATACTGATATTGGCTGCATGGCGCGGTACGTATTCGGATGGCGAGCGTTGAAAATCGAGTGCGCCGATACGGTCGGAACCGGATTCCAACAGACAGGTCAATTCATCCAGATCCGCGGTGGCGGCCTGATGGTCTGATTTTTTATTGACAATGACCCGCCGCCCCCATGCGTCGGGGGCGGCGTCACGGATACAGCCGGCGATGCTCAGCCCGTTGAGCGGTTGCAATTCGCCGACCCTTAGCGGCAGTTCCGGTGCATATATCGACATGGCCGGCGCGGTATCGTGCAGCCGTTCCAGATAGCGCTTGCCGTAGTGGAACAGGATGGTGCCGTTATTTTCCCATAGCCTGCCGGCGATGACCGGCCTGGTCTCGTTGGGCAGCCAGATCCAGACGAACGCTTCTTTGTATCGGTCGCTAGAAGTCATCGTCCACCACCGGGGGGCGGGTTTTTATGCGCCGGGGCAGCAAGACCAATTTGCCCCGGGTGTCCTCGATTCGCCTGTTGAGGGCGGGCGTGTCTTGCTCGAACAACGTGACGCCAACCAGGGTGGCCGCCTCAAAGACCAGACCGATAGCGCAGTTCATACCGCCGTTTTCGATTTTTTGCAGGGTGGCTCTGGAAATACCCGCTCGCTCAGCCAGGTTTTTCTCGGTCCACTTTTTCTGCTTGCGCCCCAGCTTGATTTGTTCGCCGAGCAACAGGGCGACTGCCTGGGTATGTTTTGAATAAGTGCGTTGTTTTGCCATGTCAATTTTTATGTATATGCCTATCTTTATAGCCATTAAACCGCTTAATGACTGCGATAACAGGCAATATATCGATATGCGTAAAAAAAGCAAGTGAATTGTCCGGTTGGCAGCAAAACGCGGCAATAATTATTATTTTTCACATAACGTATGATATATAATCATTTTTCATGGATGAAAATCGTTTTTCACGCATGCTGCAAAAAACCGCAACCACACCTGGATAGAAAAGATTAAATTTAGAAATTCACGAAAATGGCAGCATATAACCAAAAATCACAAGATATAAAGGTTTTTCACGCTTTCCCGGCACTGGAAGGCAGTGCTGCGTATGCGGGCTATGCCGCGTTGATTGCTGGGCATTCGCTCTGTGTGCCTGCACCGGACTACCTGTGTGCGATAGGCGTCAAGCACCGAAAGTATGACCGGGAGTGCTGGCATCTGTTTACGCCACGCCATAAGCCGGAGGACACGCTGCACGGTCATCTCACCTTTGCACTCAAGTACGAAGGCATTGATTTGGCGGTTCTCAAAGCGCTTTTTGATGCCATTGACCGGCGGGAAATTACCGCCATCGTTCGGTCAGAACCCACGGGCGCCTATAGCCGGTGCATTTGGTTTTTATATGAATGGCTTACCGAAACCAGACTCGAATTAGAGGATGCCACGCAAGGGAGCTTTGTTCCGCTGGTCAATGGCGAGCTGCAATATACGGCGGCGCCGCGCGATTCCCGGCGTCATCGTGTGCGTAACAATTTGCCGGGGTCGCGCCGGTTTTGCCCGATGATCAGGCGCACCGAGAAGCTCGACCGGTTCATTGGCATGAACCTTTCACAGGCGGCGATAGGGCATATCGGTAAAACCCACGCGGATTTATTGCGCCGCGCTGCTGCCTTCCTGTTGCTGAAAGACAGCAAAGCGTCCTACTTGATTGAGGGCGAAACCCCGCCGCATACCCGCATTGAACGATGGGGCAGGATCATCGGCGAAGCCGGGCGGCGCAAATTAAGCGTTGAAGAATTCGAGTATCTTCAATCAGTCGTGATTGTTGATAACCGTTTCGTTATGCCCGGATGCCGGGTCGAGGGAGGCTTTGTCGGCGATCATGATCGGGTGACCGGCATGCCGCTGCCCGTCCATATCTCGGCGCGTTCTGAAGACGTGGAAAGCCTTCTTTCGGGCTTAATCGATACTTATGAACTCTTGATCGGCAGCGACTATGACGCGGTACTGATGGCGGCGCTGGTTGCGTTTGGTTTTGTCTTTATTCATCCTTTTGAGGATGGCAATGGGCGTATTCATCGCTATTTGCTGCATCATGTTCTGGCGGAAAAGGGTTTTATCCCCACAGATCTGGTCTTTCCGGTGTCAGCCGTTATTCTGGACCGCATTGATGAGTACAGGCGAACACTGGAGCATTACTCCAGGCCTGCACTCGATCTGATTGAGTGGCGTCCGACCGACAAAAACAATGTTGAAATCCTGAACCGGACGATTGATCTGTATCGCTATTTTGATGCGACCAGGCAGGCGGAATTTTTGTTTGAATGCGTTGAAGAGACCGTTAACAAAACGCTGCCTGAGGAAATTGATTATCTTACCAGATACGATCTGCTTGGCGGCTTCATCAATAACTACATCGATATGCCGGATAAGCTGATTGATTTGCTGATCCGGTTCCTGCATCAGAACAATGGCAGACTTTCAAAACGCGGCCGCGAAAAAGAATTCGGCGCATTGACCGATAAAGAGATACGGGCTATAGAAAGCAAATACGATGAAGTTTTTCATCGCGACGAATATCCGAAAAACCGGGTACGGGAAACGCAAGAGGCGTCGATAGATGGCTCTGAATATCAATATGACTCAAATCAAAAACATGCCATGAATAACCAATCCGCCAGTGAGATGGACAAGCCAAAAAAGAAGAGACCGGAGTTGGCCATTTGCTACGATTTCGACGGCACGTTGATCCGGGGCAACATGCAGGAGAATAGCTTTATACCCGATGTCGGTTTGTCGAAGGAGGCGTTCTGGGCGGCGGTCAATCGGCGAGCGAAACAGCAGGACATGGACGAGGTGCTGGCTTACATGCAGCTGATGATAGAGAAGGCGCGCAATGCGCGGATGAAATTTACCCGGGATTCAATTCGAGGGCATGGAAAGGGATTGGAATATTTCCCCGGAGTCATGCAGTGGTTCGATGCGGTTAACGCGCTGGGGAAACGGCATCGGCTGGTCATCAAGCATTTCGTTATTTCATCCGGGCTGAGAGAAATGATCAAAGGCAGCGACATCAGTCAATATTTTGAACATGTGTTTGCATCGGGTTTTTCTTATGATTCGAATGATGTCCCGATCTTTGCGGCGAGCTCGGTCAACTATACCACCAAAACGCAGTATCTGTTTCGGATAAACAAAGGGATACTCAATAGCTGGGATAACAAAAAAATCAATAAATTTATGGCGGAAGAAGAGCGGCCGCAGCCGTTTTCAAGAATGATTTACATTGGCGACGGGGAGACCGATGTGCCGGCAATGAAAATGATGAACCACCAGGGGGGCTACTCAATTGTTGTTTATCCGCCGAAAAAAGGCGGGCGCATAACCGTCGCTGAAAAAGAGAAGAGAGCGGTTGCGCAGAAACTGGTGACAGACAACCGGGCACACTTTTGTGCAGAGGCCAACTATGAGGAATCGAGCCGGTTGTTTGGCATTGTTACTGCGTTGATTGAGCGGGTCAGCAACGAGCTGGAATTTGAAATGAATCTGGAGGCGTGCGGCTGATCAAAGCGGTCTGAAAACGATCAGGATGCGGCGTTACAGTTGGCAAAAAATATCACCACCCCGGTGTATCCGCTTGCAGGCGGCATCCTGCCCGATCGCCGTTACGTTGGTTGCGGCTATCATTCTCAATAGCGTGCCGGCTATCTAATTCGACCGTCGGCGCGTATAATCTGGCCGGCTTTTCCTTGTGCCAGATAACCCCGGATAACTGCACGCATTATGTCGTTGAAATCGGCTCTTGAGGCGCTGTTGTGTACAGCGGTTGACGCTTTGCGGCAGCAGGGGGTGTGCGCCGGCGAAGCGTCGCAGAAGCCCGGCGTCGAGCGCACCCGCGATCATCGGCACGGCGACTTTACCACCAATGCGGCGATGCTGCTGGCAGCGCAGGCGGGCATGCCGCCGCGTGAGCTGGCGCAGCGGATAATTGCCGCTGTCCCGGCATCGGCATTGCTGCAGAAGATCGAGGTGGCCGGCCCCGGCTTTGTTAATTTTTATTTGCAGCCGACGGCGTATCTGGATTTGATCGAGACCATCCGCACGCAGGCGCAGCAGTATGGGCGGGCGGATTTCGGCGCCGGGAAATCGGTGATGCTGGAGTTTGTGTCGGCCAACCCGACCGGGCCGCTGCACGTCGGTCACGGGCGGGCGGCGGCGTATGGTGATGCGCTGGCGCGGGTGTTGAAGGCCGCCGGCTATCGGGTGCACAGCGAGTATTATGTCAATGACGCCGGCCGGCAGATGGATATTCTGGCGCTCAGTGTCTGGCTGCGCTATCTGCAAACGCTGGGCCGGCAGTTGGCTTTTCCGTCAAACGGCTATCAGGGCGAATATGTGCAGACCATTGCCGCGGCGCTGCAGGCCGAGGTCGCCGACCGTCTGCCGGGCGAGGTCGAGGCGCTGTTTGCGGAGTTGCCCGACGACGACGATGCGCGCATCGATCAGCTGATTGCGCGCTGTAAAGCGCAGCTGGGCGCCGACGGTTATCTGCTCTTGTTCAATTGCGGGCGCGATCGATTGGTGGAAGACATTCGGCAGGATCTGGCGGAATTTGGCGTGCTGTTCGATCGCTGGTTTGCCGAACGCGAATTGCTGGCCGGCGGGCATATCGAAACCGCGATTGAGGTGCTGGAGCGGCAAGGGCACGTGTACGAAAAAGCCGGCGCCAAGTGGTTCCGGGCCACCCGCTTTGGGGATGAGAAAGATCGCGTCGTGCTGCGGGCCAACGGTGCGCATACGTATTTTGCCGCCGATATGGCGTATCACTTTAACAAAGCCGAGCGCGGTTTTGATATGTTGCTCGATGTGTTTGGCGCCGACCACCACGGTTATGTCGAGCGGATTAAGTCCGCATTTGAGGCATTGGGGCAGGCGCCGGGCAAGCTGGAAGTGCTGCTGGTGCAATTTGTCAAGCTGCATCGCAGCGGAGAAAAAATTTCCATGTCCACCCGCGGCGGCGATTTTGTGACGCTGCGCGAATTGCGGGCCGAGGTGGGCAACGATGCGGCGCGGTTTTTTTATGTGCTGCGCAGGCCGGACCAGCACATGGATTTCGACCTGGAACTGGCCAAGTCGCAATCGTCGGATAACCCGGTTTATTATATTCAGTATGCCCATGCCAGAATATGCAGCGTACACCGTCAGGCGGAGCAACTTCAGCCGCCCGGGGCGGCGTCGCCGAGGCCGGATTACGGGCTGCTGGTTGAGGTGCGTGAACGCGAACTGCTGCGCACTTTGTCGCGCTTCCCGGAAGTGGTGGCGCTGGCGGCATCGCGGTTTGAGCCGCATCAGGTCGCGTATTATCTGCGTGATCTGGCCACGGCTTTTCATGCCTACTACAATGCGCATCCGTTTCTTGCCAGCGCGCCGCCGCTGCGGCTGGCACGGCTGGGTTTGATCGATGCGGTGCGCCAGGTGATCGCCAATGGTTTGTCGATGCTGGGCGTTGATGCACCGGAGTCGATGTAGTTGCGTCGGGCTATCGGTAGCCGATAGCCAACAGCGCCCTGATCGAGACGCCTGAGAAAGAATTATCCGCATGGTACAGGCGAGACGAAAGACGCCGGCGAAGACACGCGCCGCAAAGCGTTCGGGCAATACCGTCCAGGGCGTGGCCCTGCTGGTTCTGGGCGTGGTGATCGGTTTTCTGGGGGCGACTTTATGGCAGGGGATGCAGGCACAGCACAATGGGGTTGGCGCGGGTATCCGGAAAATGGTTGAGCCGTCACAGCAGGCGCCGATTGTGCCTGCACCGCCGGCAGAGTCGCTGCTGCAGCCCACAGTACAGCAGACGAATTACGATTTTTATACCGTGTTGCCGGAAATCGAAGTGGTTGTGCCCGAGCCCGTAATCGAAGACACGGCGGAAAAGGCGAGCGAGCAGGCGAGCGAACAGGGGAGCGAGCCCGCGCCCGGGGTTGAAGCCGAACCGGTATCACCGCCGGCCCGACCGGTGGCCGACAACAGCGTGTATATGCTGCAAGCGGGGTCATACGCACTTCAGGCTGAGGCCGAGAGCTTGAAAGCCAAACTGGCTTTGAGCGGCCTGGTTTCCAGCATACAGAAAATCAGCATTCAGGGGCGCGGCGATTTTTATCGGGTTCGTCTCGGGCCGTTTAAGCGGTATGCCGATATGGTGGCGGTGGATCAGCAGTTGTCCCGGCAGGACGTCAAAGCCCTGCGCTTGAAACTGTCCGGCCCCGGTTAGCCGGCCCCGACGACAAGGCGCCGGTGATTGCGCGGTTACAATGACAGCGGGAGACAGCGGGAGACAGCGGGAGAATGAGCGGCACAACAGCGTGATGCACAGACTGAGAATCGGAACCCGGCAAAGCCCGCTGGCACTGTGGCAGGCGGATTACGTGCGCCGGGCGCTGCTGGCGACGCACAAACAGCTGCGGGTTGAGTTGGTTAAAATTGTATCCGCCGGGGATCGTACGCTGGATGTGCCGTTGTCGCAGGTCGGCGGCAAGGGGTTGTTCCTCAAGGAGCTTGAAACGGCGCTGCTGCAAGGCGATATCGATCTGGCGGTGCATTCGATGAAAGATGTGACCGTGACATTGCCCGACGGTCTGCATATCGGCGCGATTTGCCGGCGCGATAGCCCGTTGGATGCGCTGGTATCGAATCGCTATTCCAGCCTGCGGGCGATGCCGGCGGGGGCCAGAATTGGCACTTGCAGTTTGCGCCGGCAAGGCCAGTTGGCGGCTCTGGGGCGAGGCTTCAAGCTGGAAAATCTGCGCGGCAATGTGAATTCGCGTTTGCAGCGGCTGGATCGGGGCGATTTCGACGCCATCGTGCTGGCGGCGGCGGGGCTGATTCGGCTGGATATGCGGCAGCGCATCGCCGAGTTGATACCGCCTGAAATCAGCTTGCCAGCGGTGGGGCAGGGCGCGGTCGGGATTGAATGCCGGGTTGATCAACCTGCCGTCAATCGGCTGATCCAGCCGCTGGCCGATGCCGATACCGCTTGCCGGGTGCAGGCCGAGCGCACGGTCAATGCCAGGCTGGGCGGCGGCTGCCACGTACCAATCGCGGCGTACGCGGAGCTCGAGCAGGATCAACTGCATCTGCGGGCATGGGTTGCCATGCCGGATGGCTCGCGCGTGCTCAACGCCAGCCGTCGGGGGCCGCGGCAGTCGGCTGAGCAGCTCGGCATTGCGGTGGCCGAAGAGATGCTGCGGCAGGGCGCCGCCGAGATTCTGCGCACGGTCTATAGCCGGGCCGAGCGGTAAGCGCGATGGCGGCGGATGCCTTGCGCGGATTGCGGGTATTGATTACCCGTGCGGCCGGCCAGAATGCGGCGCTCGCCAGGCTGGTTGAGGCCCGGGGCGGGCAGGCGATTTTTTTCCCCCTGCTCGAGATTCAGCCGGTGGCGCCGGCCGATGCGCTGTATCAGCGGCTGCGGCAGCTATCGACCGTCGATTGGGTAATTTTTGTCAGCGTCAATGCCGTACAGGCCGTCACCGACGCGCTGCGAGCAGGGCGGCTGTCGTTTCCGCCGACGGTCAACGTGGCGGCTATCGGCGCAAAAACCGCGCAATGCTGCCGGCAATCCGGCATTCCCGTGCAGGTGACCCCGTCCTCGGGTTATGGCAGCGAAGGCTTGCTGGCGGCGTTGGCCGGGCGCGGCTGGCAAGGCAAGCGCGTGGTGATATTCAGCGGTCAGCAGGGGCGCCGTCTATTGCAGACCCGGCTGTCTGCACTTGGCGCCAGCGTGGAGCAGGTTACCAGCTATGTCCGCCGGGCTGTCTATCCGTGTTTCGATGCACTCCTGCTGCCCGAAGCGGCGACAGCATCGGCAGCGGTCGACAGTGGCGCCCGGCCGTCGGACATTGTCATTGTTCCCAGTGTGTCGATTTTGCGGGTGCTGGAAAAAATTGCCGCCGACCAGCCCGCCGCCGCGGGGTTTATGCGCAACGCAGTCGCCTTCGCCTATAGTCGGCGGATAAAAAAAGCCGGCGACCTGAGCGGCTGTTTTGCCACGGTTGCCGTGAGCGCATTGCCGACAGATGAGTCGGTCGTGCAGGCGATCGTGCACTATGCGGCAAAACGCGCGGCAGGCTGAGATCGCGCGCCTGGCGTGCTAAAATGCAGTGGAATGCAATCAGGAGCGAGGCTGCCGTGCGCTGTCGGCAGTGTACAGTTGCCGCCGGTCGTGCTTGAGCGGCCTATCAGAGGATAATTCGAGACGACAATGCCCGATCCACATGCCCCATCAGAGACCGCGTCTGCCGAGCCGCCACAAAACGGCAGTGACGCCCAGATAGCGGCCGAAAAAACCCCCGAGCCCGAGGCCGCAGAAAGCACGGCTGAAAGCACGGCTGCGCCCCCCATTGGTGCCGCCGGGCAAGCCGCGGCGGTGGTCGGCCGACGCCATTACACGCCGTGGGCAGCGCTGGCTGTCAGCCTGCTTGCGCTGCTTATCGCCGGCTATGCCGGCTATCAGGTCGTGGTCGATACGCCGCTCGAAGCGCGCCGGCAGGGCGACCGACTGGAGGCGATCGAGCGGCAATTTTCCGCTGTTCGGAGCGAGTGGGACGGTTTTAATCGACAAATCGAACCGCTACAGGCGAAATTGGCACAACTGGAAGGCAGTGTCGGCGAACAACTGCTATCGCTGCGGGCCGATATCCTGGCGCAGGAATCGGTGTTGAAACAGCAGTTGCAGTCCTCCTCCGCGGGGCTGCGCGAGCAAGCCGACCGGGTGCGGCGGGAGTTTCAGCGGTTGTCGGATTCGATTGCGGTATTGCGGTCTGAGTTGGGGCGCAATGTCGATAGCTGGAATCTGGAGGAGGTGGAACAGCTGTTGGTGATCGCCAATCAGCGTTTGCAATTGTCCGGTGACGTCGGATTGGCGGCCAATGTACTGCGGCTTGCCGACAGTCGGTTGCAGGAATTGGCCAACCCGGATCTGGCGGCAGTGCGCCGCGCGATTGCCAATGAGATAGCCGCGCTGGACGGGGTGATAACGGTGGATATCGAAGGGCAGATCAATGCCCTCGACGCCTTGATAAACGGCATCGATGCGTTGCCGCTGGCCGGCGACCCGCGGGGCTTCGTGGCGGGCCAATCGGTGTCGCAGGCCGCCGGCAATGCGGGCGAGGCGGATCAAGGCGTCGTTGCCGACCTGCTGGCGACCGGCCGCAGCATGCTGCACGACCTGGCCGATCTGGTGCAGGTGGAGAAAAGCGACGAACTGGTGAAGCCGGTTTTATCGACTGAAATTCGTCAGCTGATTGCGGATAGAGCCAAGCTGATTATCGAGTCGGCGCAATTGGCCTTCCTGCGCCGGCAGGATCGGATTTATGTGGTGCGAATGCAGGCCGCGCGCACCTGGGTGCAGCAGCGGTTTGACCTCGAGGCGGCCGCAACCCGGGCTTGGCTGGCCCGGTTCGATGCCCAGACGGCGATTGTATCCGGCGCGGAGTTGCCCGACATATCGGCTTCGCTTAAAACCCTGCGCCGTATTATGCGGGCCGGGGGCTGAGTATGCGGCTGCTGGTTGCGCTCGTTGTCGTCATTGGCGTCAGCCTGTTTCTGGCGCTGCTGGCGCTCGAGGACCCGGGCTACGTTATCCTGACGCGCGCGCCGTATACCGTGCGCTTGTCTCTGGCGCTACTGGCGCTGATCCTGCTGTTGTCTTTCGGGCTGCTGTATCTGCTGCTGAATTTTATCGCGGGCATTGGCCGCGCGCCGAAACGACTGCGCACATGGCGGCAGCAGCAGAACATAAAAACCGCCCAGGCCCAATCCGTGCTGGGCTATGCCGACCTGATCGAAGGCGACTGGGAGCAAGCGGAACGCCGCCTGCTGACCCGGCTGGCGCATAATCCGGCGTCGCTCATCAATTATCTCGGGGCGGCCTATGCCGCACAGCAGCAGGGCGAATTGCAGCGCCGGGACCGCTACCTGAATGATGCGATGCAGTGCTACCCGAAACAACGCAACACGGTCAGTCTGACGCAGGCGCGCTTGCAGCACCAGGCGGGTCAGCTGGCTGAATGCCGTGATACGCTGGAGCAGCTGCGGCAAACTGCACCGGGAAATATCCCGGCAGTCCGCTTGCTGGCGGACACCTATCAGCGACTGGGCGACTGGCCGGCATTGGTGGCGCTGCTGCCACAGGCAAAAAAGCTGGGTGCATTGGCTGAAGTCGAGTTGCAGGCCAGAGAAAAAGTGGCTTATGAGCGTCATTTGGCGGCCTCGGAGCTGGTCCGGGAGGACGGCAAACAGGCGGACCCGGAGGCCTGGAAAGCGTTGCCGATGCACGTCAGAAAGACACCGAATGCGGTCGCCGGCTATGCCCGCCTACTGCTGCGAAGCGGTGATATGGTCGGTGCGGAAAAACTGCTGCGTACGCGGTTGAACAAAGCCTGGCACCCCGATCTGGCGTATTTGTACGGCCAGGTTGAAACCGATTTTCCGACCGATCAGATTAAGCTGGTTGAGGCCTGGATAAAAAAGTACCCCGACCAGCCGGAGTTGATGCTGGCGCTGGGGCGATTGTCCCGGCACGCCCAGCAATACGATAAAGCACAGCTCGCGTTTCGACAGGCGGTGGCGCTCGGCGGGCGCAATGCGGCGGTGGTAGAGCTGGCCGCTTTGTTGGCGCAGCTGGGGGAAAAAGACGCGGCGCTGATGTGCTATAAAAAGGCGATGGCCGACTTGCCCCCGGAGCGGGAATCGATTCGGCCGCCGGCGGCGAGCGGGCAGTTGACGGCGCTCGAGCAGCAGGTTGAAGACCCGGTGGTGCCGCCGGTCAGCCCCGGCTGAGCCGCCGACCGCCGGCGCCGATGCGCTGGCGCTGATGCCGTTCAGGCGGGGCTGGCATAGTCGAAAGAGTCGAAGAAAAACCGCTGTTCGCGCAGGTTTTTCGTGCTGAGCCCGTCGCGCACCGCCCGAATCATAACCGGCGGGCCGCTCGCGTATACATCGTGTTCGGCGACATCGCCGTAATGGCGCAATACACTCTCGTGCACCCAGCCGGTTTCTCCCGGCCAATCTGCTGCGGTCTGCCCGGAAAGCACCGGCGTATAGTAAAATCCGGGCCAGGTCGCCTGCCAGTGCGTTGCCAGTTGGTGCATATAGAGATCCTGCTTGTCCCGGGCGCCCCAGAACAAATGGATGCGCGCCGAATGCTGCTGCTGCATGGCCTGCTGAATCAACCCTTTGATCGGTGCGAAGCCGGTGCCCCCGGCAACCAGGATAATCGGCGTGTCGGGGTCGGAGCGCCACAGATAGCTGCCAAACGGGCCTTCAAAACGCAATAAATCCCGCTCTTTCATCGCCCCAAACACCTGCGGCGTAAACTGCCCGCCTGCGACATAGCGGATGTGCAGTTCGAGCCCGGTCTGCCTGGCCTCATCCGGCAGATTGCTGATCGAAAAACTGCGCCGCTGGCCGTTTTTCATGATGATATCGATGTACTGGCCGGCGATATAATGGAATTCTTTGGTTTTCGGCAGTTGCAGATGCACGGCCATGACGTGTTCGGCCAACTGCTCCATGGTGTTGACCCGGCAGGGCAGTATTTTGATCTGAATGTTCTCCCCGGAAGCAAACTCCTCAACCTCTATGACCACGTCCTGCTGCGGTATTGCCTGGCACAACAGGACTTTGCCGCTGGCAATCTCGCTCTGGCTTAAGGCATAATCCTCATACCGACCGTAGTCTACCGACCCGCTGATAAGGTCGCATTTGCACGCGCCACAAACGCCGTTGCGGCAACCGTAGGGCACCATTCGCCGGTCACGCAGGGCGGCGTCGAGAATGGTCTCGTTATCGAGTACGGTAAAGTGGTTCTGGGTGCGTTGATTGGTGACGGTGAAGCCCATAATTTACGCTGATGTGAAATGGTTGATGAAAAAGTCGGGATTGTAGTAGCAAACCCCCATCCGGTGCCATGCCCGAGCTGCCTGAAGTCGAAACCACGCTAAACGGGATTCGCCCGTATCTCGAGGGCCGAACCATACACCGTTTGCGGGTGCGCGAGCGGCGATTGCGTTGGCCGATTGCCGCCGGGCTCGAAGCACGGCTGCGTGATCAGCCGGTCACCGGCCTGTTTCGGCGCGGCAAGTATATTGTGATTCGGCTGCCAACGGGCAGTTTGATTGTGCATTTGGGCATGTCGGGGTCGTTGCGGGTGCTGCTGCGCGCGCAGGCGGCTGCAAAGCACGACCATTTTGATTTGATCATGCAGACCGGCACCATCATCCGCTATCATGATCCGCGTCGTTTCGGCTGCCTGCTGTGGACGGCGGGAAACCCGTTGCAGCATGTCCGGCTGGCCGGGCTCGGGGTGGAGCCGTTGTCGGATGAATTCAACGGTGAACGGCTGTTTCGGGCTTCCCGGCGCAGCAGGGTGGCGGTCAAAAGTCTGCTGATGAATGGCCGGGTGGTGGTCGGCGTCGGCAATATCTATGCATCGGAATCCTTGTTTGACGCCGGCATTCATCCTTTACGGGCGAGCCACCGGATTGCTTTGCCGCGCTACGTGCGTTTGGCGCAGTCGGTGAAAACCATATTGCAGGCGGCGGTCGCGCAGGGCGGCACGACGTTGCGCGACTTTGTGCAGGCGGACGGCACGGCGGGTTATTTCCGGCAGGTGCTCAATGTATATGAGCGCGACCGGCAGCCCTGTCGCCGCTGCACCGCACCGATTCGGCGGCGGGTTGTCGCGCAGCGATCGACGTTCTACTGTGGGCAATGCCAGCGCTGATGCGGCTATCCAAACCCACCCGCCTCATTGCCGCAATCAATCGGTGTGCCGTGCCGGTGCTGGCGCGGTTGTCCGGATGGTACCGCCGGTGGCAGTTGTGCCGCCCGCTGACGCGCTGGTTGCTATCCGGGATACCCGTCATCGTGGTATTGCTCGCAGCCTACGCCGTCACGCGGCTGCTTGAAGTGCCCGGGGTTGATCAGCAGTTGACGCTGGCGGCGCAACAGGCGCTGCGCGATCAGAAACTGATGCGGGTTGAGGTCCGGTTCGATGACCGTGAGGCGCTGCTGCAGGGCCGGGTGGCGAGTCCGATTGCCAGGCAGGCGGCAATCGATCTGGTGGCGCAGTTGCCCGCTGTGCGCCGGGTGCGCGACGGCCTGGAAATCTGGCCAATCCGGGCGGCGTATGTGTCGATTTTTTACGATCGGCAGCAGCGATTGCAGGTCGAAGGAGAATTGCCGACCAGGGAAATAGCCGCCGACTGGATGGGGCGAATTCAGGCTGCATTCGATTATCACGAGGTGGCCGATTTGATTCGGGTCGACCTGGAAGTGAGCGAGCCGGATTGGGAAGCGCTGCTGTATGCGGTGTTGGAGGGGCGGCTGGATGAACGGTTGACCGATGCGCGGATTACCGTTGGCCTGCGGCAGTTGTCGGTCGCCGGGCTGGTGCACTCCGAGGCGGATTACGCCGACCTGATTGACTGGCTGCACCGCACGGCCGCCGACGCCGGCTGGCGTTTCAGAAACCAGATTGGCATCCGACCAGGGCCGGCGGAAGCCGGCAGCACACCGGGTGCGGCACGACAAGATGAAATTATTTTTTAATGTACCTTGGAAGATTTATTTTGTAACCAATTGATAATAAATTGAAAATTTGTTTTGACTATCCTCGCTGCATTTTCCCTGATCGTTATGGACAAAGCGGTATCGGTTGCCTATAATCGGCGCTGAGGGTTGCACGTATTTGATCCATAACCAACGATGTATCGATGCTTTGTATCTCTGAATCTCTGCTCCAAAAAACCCACACGCACAGGCGTATGCCAAGACTGCTTACCTTTGCCCTGGCGGCGCTATGCTCGGCACTATTGTTGACCGCCCCTGGTTATACCGATGATGCCGGCGCCGACGATACCGAGCGCGTGAACGCATTCATTGGCGATAGTCTGTTCAATCAATCGATTCAGTTTGGCGGTCAGTCCGAGATCAAGCTGGAGGCAATGCGCGACGCGACGCAGGTCTTCACGCTGTTGGAAGTCCGGTCGGAATCCGATCGGGGATTTCAGTCCGGGTTGCAGTCGGGCGACAATCTGGATAGTTTGATTTCAGCCTACCCCGCCGCATCCAAAGGGTTGAATATCACCCGGTTTTCCACCACCTGGCAGCACGGCGATAACGCGCTGACGGTGGGTAGCGATTGGTCTAATTTTCAGGATTTGTTGTCAACCGCCAACTATGCGAATGTATTCACCGAATTGAAACCGCTTGAGCCGACCGCGCAGGTGCGCTGGGCCCATGGCGCCAACCACGGTTTTTCCATTGCCCTCGAAGAGGGGCTGGTGCTGGAAAATACCCCGTCCGGAACCGCGACAAAAGGCAATCCCAATCTGATTTTGTCCTGGCAGGGGCACTCGGAAAACGGCGATCATCGCTATCTGTTGTCTGCGTTGGGAACGCGTCTGCCCGCTTCGGAGACGACGTCGAGCGATGCGCATCCACAGGAAGAGCAAGAGGAGCGCATCGGTTGGGGGATCAAGATGTCCGGTGGCTGGCGGTTCGGCGATTTGTTTGCCGCGCTCGGCGTGAGTGTCGGCAATGGCATTGATTACCTGCTATTGAACCGTTTCGATAACGACCTGGCCGGCAATGCTACGCGTTCGTATGGCAGGGCATTTGTGATCAACCCCCGGTTGAATTATTCCATTCAGGACAAGGGCAGCATTCATCTCGAATTAAATCACTATCAATCTGCGGTGGCCGATGAGGCCAATGAAATAGATACGCTGGACACCGTACACCTCGGCTACACCTGGAACCCGTGGCCGGGCACGCAGTTTGGCGTTGAGCTGATCGGCAAGGAAGTAGAAGGCGGGCTGCTTTCCAGGGAATCCGCGCAACTTAAATTTGGCGCGGAAAAACGTTTCTGACCGGCGCGGCGCGGCCCCCTTCGCATGCTGCCGGCGGCGGGGTTTTCGCTATCGGCGCTTGCTTGCCGTTGTCCCGGCTCGACACAATGAACGACTGGCAGCGCGCTATACCGCGGTTTGATGACGGATAAACATGCACCGCTTTGAACAGTTGACGGTCCGCAACCTGTACGCCGGTCTGCCCGCCATTTTTCATTCCGCACACCAGCCGGCGGTCTTGCATAACCAGTTTTTGCTGCATGCGAATACCACGGTTGCGGCGCTTATCGGGCTGCATCCGTCCGAGTTGCAGCGCCGGGATTGCATCGATATTTTCACCGCGCAGCATTCGGCGCTCAATTTTCAGCCGGTCGCAGCCTGCTACGCCGGCCATCAGTTTGGTCAGTATGTCCCCCGGCTGGGCGACGGTCGCGCGGTGCTGCTCGGCCAGGTTGAGCAGCAGGGGCAATACTGGGATTTACAGCTCAAAGGCGCCGGGCGAACGATGTATTCACGCCAGGGCGACGGCAAGGCGGTGCTGCGCTCAACGATTCGTGAGCATGTATGCAGCGCCGCGATGCACGGCCTGGGTATCCCGACCACGCATTCGCTGGCCCTGTTTGGCAGCGATGAACCGGTGTATCGAGAGCAGGTTGAAACCGGCGCCATGCTGGTGCGGGTTGCGCCCAGCCATATCCGCTTTGGCAGTTTTGAGTATTTTTTCCATACCCGGCGCTACACCGATTTGGCGACCCTGGCGGCGTTTACCCTGGCGAATTATTTCCCCGCATTGCAGCATCAGCCGGATGCGTGTCTGGCGCTGTTGTCCACCGTGATCGAGCGGACGGCGAAACTGATTGCCCGGTGGCAGGCGGTCGGGTTTTGTCACGGCGTTATGAATACCGACAATATGTCGATCCACAGCATCACGATCGATTACGGGCCGTTTGGTTTTATGGACCAATATAACGCCGGGCACATTTGCAACCATTCGGATTATTCGGGCCGGTATGCGTTCGATCAGCAGCCGCGCATCGCGTTGTTCAATCTCAGCTGTCTGGCGCAGGCGCTGCTGCCGGTGATAGACGGCCCGCCGCAGGAAGCGGTTGAAAAGGCGACCCACTTGTTGCAGCGCTATGACACGCTGTTTGCCGGGCATTATGCACGGCAAAAACGCCGCAAGCTGGGGCTGCGGACGCGGCGGCACGGTGACGAGGCGCTGTACGATCGCCTGCTGGAGATGATGCAGGACGAGCGAGTGGATTTCACAATTTTGTTTCGGCGGTTGAGCGCCCCCGACCCGACAGCGGCGCGGGATTTGTTTGTAGACCGCGCCCGGTTCGAGCGCTGGCTACAGGATTACCGCGCCCGAATCGCGCCCGAATGGCCGAGCGATGCGCATCGCTCGAGGGCGATGAAACGCGTCAACCCAAAATTTGTGCTGCGCAATTATCTGGCTGAAAATGCGATTCGGGCGGCCAGTGACAAGCGCGATTATAGCGAGATAGAAAAACTGGTCGCGCTGCTGCGCAACCCGTTTGCGGAAAACAGGCGGTGGGAGGAATACGCCCGCCAATCGCCGGAATGGTCGCGCGGGCTGGCGGTGAGTTGTTCTTCGTGAGCGGCGGCGACACCTGACCGGCTACGGCGGCAGCCCCCCGATTACGCCGGTGCACCCATCTTGACGGCGCGTATTTTGGACTGCTGCAACGCCGACCTGTCGGGGCGCTCGAGCCAGCCGGCAAGATGCTGCAGCGCCAGATCGGCCAGCATCTGAATATGTCTTTCGTCATCGTTGAGGCAGGGGATATAGCCGTATTCCAGCCCTCCCGCCTGCATGAACACCTTCCGGTTTGCCAGCGCGATCTCTTCCAGCGTTTCCAGGCAGTCGGCGCTGAAACCGGGGCAGATGACCTGCACCGACTGGCAGCCGTCGTGCGCCAACTGCTTAAGCGACGTATCCGTGTAGGGCTGCAACCATTGTTTCGGCCCCAGGCGTGACTGGAAGGTGACCATCCATTGCCGCTCGTCGAGCCCCAGCGCGGTTGCCAGCAGCCGGGCGGTTTTTTGGCATTCGCAGTGATACGGGTCACCCGCTTCAAAATAGGCTTGCGGGATGCCGTGGAAAGAAAAGATCAGTTTTTCCGCCCGCCCGTGGCGTTGCCAGAATGCTTCCACCCGGTGCTGGAGCACCGCGATGTAGGCGTCATGATCATGATAATGATTGATCGTACGCAGCTCCGGTATCCAGCGCCAGGTTTTGAACACGTCGCTGACCGCGTCAAAGGTCGACGCCGTGGTCGTGGCCGAATACTGCGGATACAGCGGCAGCAGCAAAATCCGGCGCACCCCGCGCTGATACAGCCGGTGCAGCCCGTCGGCGATGCCGGGCCGGCCATAGCGCATCGCCAGTTCGACCTGAATATCAGGCTGCTGCAGCTGTAGCTGACGCCGCAGGCCGGCCGCTTGACGCCGGCTGATATTCAGCAGCGGTGACCCTTGCTCGCGCCAGATCTGACGATACGCCCTGGCGGAGCGCCGCGGACGGGTATTCAAAATCACCAGATTTAATATCAGCCACCAGATAACCCGCGGCATCTCGACAACCCGTCTATCCCAGAGAAACTGCTTCAAATACCGCCTGACGTCCCGCGGTCGGCAGCTATCGGGCGTGCCGAGATTGGTCAACAGGACGCCGACCGTGGCGGGTTGCCCATGACGGTGGTGTGGTGGCTGTTTAGGCAAAGTGCTCTGACTGGCTGAGATGAATAGCGGATGTGGGTTTATGCAGCGCCGGTTTCAGCGCAGCCGGAGCGGACTGCCACAATGAAAAACAGCGCTGCCGACGCCCGGCTTGCGCAGCAGGCCGCATGCCGGTTGGTTACGTGGTCAGGTGGCGGTATATTGCCGCCACTTTTAACGGCAGTTTTCTGACTTCATCAACCACCGCATAGCCGACCTGGCCGTACATGTATGGTAAATAGTCGCCGGCCTGCTTGTCAATCGTAATGCAGAAAGGGTGGATGCCGGCGTGGCGCGTTTCCAGCAGAGCGCGGCGGGTGTCTTCGATGCCATAGTCGCCGCGGTAGCCGTCGTAGTCATCCGGTTTGCCGTCGGACAGCGTGATCAGGATGCGGGTTCTGGCCTCTACCCGGCTCAGTATCGCGGTCAAGTGGCGCACCGCGACCCCCATCCGGGTGTAGTCCTGCGGGCGCAGGCCGCTGATGCGGGCGGCCACGTCGGCATCGTACTGCTGCTCGAAGGTTTTCACTTTGTAGACTTCGCAGCGGTTGCGGGTCATGCCGGAAAAACCGTAGATCGCGTAGCGGTCGCCGAGGATTTCCAGCGCAGTGCAGAGCAATACCAGGCTTTCCCGTTCGGCATCATTGATCCAGCCTTTGGTCGAGCCGCTCACATCAACCATAAACAGGACCGCCATGTTGCGTTCGATTTTCCGCATCCGGGTAAACAGCTTGTCGCTCATCTCGCCCCCGGTTTGCAGGTCGGCATAGGCGGTTATCAACGCATCCAGATCAATGTTGTCGCCGGTCGGCTGCGCTTTGAGGGTTTTGTGCTCACCACGCAGTGCCTCGAAATGCTTGTGGATCTGGCCGACCAGATGGGTGTACTTTTCCAGCGTGGCGGCGGCGAAGCCGTCGTAGACCGGATGCGCGTCCAGCTCGCGCAGGACGCACCACTGTTTACGGTAGGTCTGCCGGCGATAATCCCATTCGCGGTAGCTGAACACGGCGGCTTCATCGCCTTTTTGCGCCGCCTCGTCCGGGTGCTTATCCGCATTCGACGAGTTGCGATAGCCGCCGTCGCCGGCGGCAACCAGCCAGTCTTCGGGCAATTGATCGAGGTCTTGCCGCATCGATTGCAGCAGGCTGTGTACTTGTGGCGGCGGCGAGAGCGGCTGTCCGTCCAGCGTGATGGCCGCCGTCATATCCGGCTCGGGGCGGTGTTCGACGGCAAAACCGGTGCTGTCGGGCGCCGCGTCACCCGGGGTGTCTTGTTCGTCCAGCAGTTGATTCAGATTGCGCTGCAAGGCGTTTTTCTGCTCCGCCAACCGCTGCTCGATGCCGGTGGCCGCGGCATTGAGGTCGAATTCGCCCTGATAGATCAACGGCTCCGGCCAGGGCGTTTGCAGCGCATACAGGGCGGCGGTTGCCGCCAGCGTATCGGCCACCGTGGCGGTCGGCCTTGCCAGTGTGGCGGCACACTTTTTCCAGCTGTTGTCGTAGTGCGGTTCGGCGGTATGCAGGGTCAGCATTTCCCGCGACAGACCCGGCAATTCGCGTTCGATGCAGGCGTTCAGGCGAATGGTTTCGAGCCGGTTGAATAGCCTGAGCGCCCGCCCTTGATCGGCGAACCCGGCAATCAGCTGCAACAGATGCGGCGAGTCGGGATGCGGCCGGCGGAACGTGCCGAACCAGGTCTGGGCCCACAGGTGAACGGCGAGCGCCTTATACAGCCGATAGTTTTTTTCTCTATCGTTGAATCGATTGATCTGCGCCGGCAGGAACAGGGTGTCGGTATCGGTATACAGGCGGTCTCCGGCTTCGAGTTTGAGCGGCCGCCCGGCCAGCCCGGTGATAAAGGTGTGCAGCAATCTGGTCACCTGTTCGAGCCGGACCGTGATATGGCTGAGCCGATATTCCCGGGCAAAAGATTCCAGATCATTCAGCGCCGCGCTGCCGGGGTACAGCCCTTCCTTGTCGTAGACGTCGATCGCGTGCAGCAGCCAGGCATGTGCGCCGTCGAGCGCCATCAGTTTGAAGGCTTTGGGCGCATGGCTGACAAACTGATAGGCCATTTCGGCGTTCGATTTGCGGATGATATCGGTCCAGTGCAGCGCAAACTGCTGCTGTTCGAGCGTCAGCGGCAATAGACCCCGGGCGGGCTCTTCAGAAGTCCGGCGGCTGGACAATACCGGGTCGAGATATTCATCCAGCAGGTGCTCTATTTGTTCGTAAGTGAGGGCGCTTGCGCTCGGCTGGTCGGTACATCCGGGGGCAATCCGGGGTGGCGCATGGCGGCTGGCGTCGGGTTCAAACATGAAAGCGAAAATGCAGGACATCGCCGTCCTGAACAATATAATCCCGGCCCTCTAGTCTGAGTTTGCCGGCCTGCTTGGCGCCCGCCTCGCCATTGCCGGCGATAAAGTCGTCGTAGGCGATGGTTTCCGCACGGATAAATCCGCGTTCAAAATCGCTGTGGATGACCCCCGCCGCCTGTGATGCAGTGGTGCCGGCCGGAATCGTCCAGGCGCGGACTTCTTTCGGCCCGGCGGTGAAATACGTCCGCAGCTGCAACAACGCATAGCCGGCCCGGATCACGCGGTCGAGGCCGGTTTCCTGCAACCCCATCTCCTGTAGAAACGCCTGCGCATCCGCCGGTTCCAGCTCTGACAGCTCTTGCTCAATCGCCGCACAGATGGCCACCGCCAGGGTGTTTTCTGCAGCGGCAATGGCCTCGATCTGCGTGCCCTGCGGGTTATGCACAACGCCGTGTTCATCGACGTTGGCGACATATAAAACCGGCTTGTTGGTGAGCAGGCAGAGCGGTTGCAGGCTGGCCTGCAGCGGTTGATCCGCAACCAGCGTGTGCAGGCATTTGCCGCTGTCCAAATGCGCCTTGGCCTGCGCCAGCTGCGCTTGCAGTGCAATCTGCTGCTTGTCGCCGGCTTTGGCGTTTTTTTGGGCGCGCTGCAATGCCTTATCGACCGTCTCCATATCCGCCAGTATCAGCTCAGTGGTCACGGTTTCAATGTCGGAACCGGGGTCGATCCGGGTCGCCACGTGGGTGATGTTGGGGTCGGTAAACGCGCGTACGACGTGCACGATGGCGTCCACTTCGCGGATGTGGGCCAGAAATTGATTGCCCAGGCCTTCGCCGCTCGAGGCACCGGCTACCAGCCCGGCGATATCGACAAACTCAATCGTCGTTGGCACCGTGGTTTTGGGGCTGACAATGCGGCACAGCTGATCGAGCCGCCGGTCGGGCACTGCGACGATGCCGACATTGGGCTCGATGGTGCAAAATGCATAATTCGCCGCCTGCGCTGCGTGCGAGCGCGTCAATGCATTGAACAGGGTCGATTTGCCGATATTCGGCAGACCGACAATCCCGCATTTAAACCCCATATCCGGCTGCCTTTGGTTTTCGTCTGGTTGGCCGCTGCTGCGCTGCCTCGACGGATTCGGTGTGCAACTGCTGCATGGCGCGGTCAAAATGGCCGTTGATCAGATCCGGCATCACCGGCAGCGTGCGCTCGAGCGCGTGTTCGATGCGGCTGCGGTCGTCGCTCGAAGGCCGGCTCAACGCATAGTCCGTGACCGCCGCAGCGGTGCCGGGGTGGCCGATACCGATGCGTATCCTGACAAAGTCTCTGGCCCCCAGGTGCTCGATGACATTGCGCAGGCCGTTATGCCCGCCATGGCCGCCATCCAGCTTTACCCGCACCGTACCGGCAGCCAGGTCGAGCTCATCATGGAGAATCAGAATTTCCTTCGCTGCGATACGATAAAAATCCGCTATCGCCGCGACCGCCTGACCGCTGTGGTTCATAAACCTCGTCGGCGCCGCCACCCGGATGGTGCGGCCGTCGAGCGTAAAGCGGCCGATATCGGCCGGAAATTTTTTTGCCGGCGACAGCGTAAACCGGTATTGCTGCTGCAAGCCGGACAACAGCCACCACCCGGCGTTATGCCGGGTGGCGGCGTATTCACGGCCCGGGTTGCCCAGCCCCGCAATCAACAAGATGCCCGGATGCAATGGGTTGTGCTCACGCTTGACCGGTAGCCGCGGCGGTCGATAGAAATCGGCCGGCTATTGGGCTGTCTCGGCGGCGTCTGGGTCCGCCTGTTCGGCCGCCAGCGCCTCCGGTTCGGCGGCCACTTTGGGCGGCAGCACCGCCACCACTGCATGGTCGTGCTCTTTCTCGTCGCCGTGCAGCAATGAGGTAATGCTGACCCCGTCAGGCAGCAGAATGTCGGACAGGTGTAGCGACTCGTTGACGTTCAGCTGGGTGACGTCCAGTTCCAGCGCTTCCGGCAGCGCCTTCGGCAGGCAGGTGATTTCCACTTCATTCATCAAATGCGACAGAATCCCGCCGCTGATTTTGACGCCAACACAGTCCTCCTCGCCCAGAAAGTGCAGCGGCAGCGACATCGTCAACGCCTTGGTGTCGTCAATGCGCTGAAAGTCGGCGTGCAGGATATGGATGCCGTACGGGTGCCGCTGCACCGCGCGCAAAATCGCCCGCTCCTTGTTGTTATCGGTGTTGATAATAATAATCGCCGAATGAAACGCCTCCTTTCTCAGGCTGTGGTACAGCACGTCGTGGTTGATGGCGATGCTGATATTTTCTTTGCCGCCGCCGTACAAAACCGCCGGCACATCGCCTTCACGGCGTAATCTTCTTACCAGGTTGCTCCCTGAACGGGCGCGTCGCCGGGCAATCAGCTCGAATTGGTCACTCATTTTCCTACTCCGGGTTGATAAATATTGGATGCTGTTAGATCGGTTAGTCAATAAACAGGTTGCTGATAGAATCCCCCGACCAGATTCGTCGAATCGATTCCGCTAACAACTCAGCGATGCTGAGCTGGGTAATTTTTGGGCTGCTGCGGGCCTTGTCGTGCAGCGGGATGGAATTGGTCACCAGCACCTCGTCCAGCTCGGAGGCGTCGATGCGCTCAATTGCCGAGCCCGACAGCACCGGGTGCGTGCACGACGCCAGCACTTTGACCGCACCGTGCTGCTTCAACGCCCGCGCGGCCTCGCACAGGGTATTCGCCGTATCAACCATATCGTCAATCAGGATGCAGGATTTGCCTTCCACCTCGCCAATGATATGCATCACCTTGGCCTCATTCGATTTTGGCCGGCGTTTGTCGATAATCGCCAGGTCGGTTTCCAGTTGTTTGGCCATTGCCCGGGCGCGAATCACGCCGCCAACGTCGGGCGACACCACCGTCGGATTGGGCAATCGTTTGCGCCATAGCTCGCTCATCAGCACCGGCGAACCGTAGATATTATCGGTCGGGATGTCAAAAAACCCCTGGATTTGATCCGCGTGCAAATCAATCGTCAGCACCCGGTCGGCACCGGCCACGCCGATCATCGACGCCACCAGTTTGGCCGAAATCGCGACCCGGGCGGTGCGTGGCCGGCGATCCTGGCGGGCATAGCCAAAGTACGGAATCACCGCGGTAATGCGCGCTGCCGATGAGCGTTTCAATGCATCCGCCATCACCAGCAATTCCATCAGATTGTCGTTACTCGGATTGCAGGTCGGCTGAATAATAAAAACATCATGGCCGCGCACGTTCTCCATGATTTCGACATTGATTTCCCCGTCACTGAATTTGCCGACCAGGCATTTGCCCAGCGGCAGCCCGAGGTAGTGTACGACCTCACGCGCCAGGGCGGGATTGGCATTGCCGGTAAATATAGCGAGATTTTCTAGTGCCATCGGTCGGTTTGCGGCTGGTTGGCTGGGGTGGGAGGATTCGAACCTCCGAATGCCGGAATCAAAATCCGGTGCCTTAGGCCACTTGGCTACACCCCAATTTTCTATCCGAAGTTGCGCGTAACAATCTGATCGCTATGGGTTGTCGGTCTATCGCCGACCGGCCGCCGGGCGCTGCACGCCCGGGATAGCGGGTGTCTGCCTCATCCGGGCAAACGGTTTACACCGGGAAAACAACATTGACAACATTAAAACAGGCATATCGGCAAAACCGGCATATCGGCCTGTTTCGGCCCGTTGCGCATTATAGGATAACCTGACTTTTCAAGCCACTGTTCAAACCGGCCAATTCAACCCCTGAGCGCATTCACCGACTTCTTCGCTTTCCCTCAGGGGAAGATGGGGGTGCTCTCTCCGGTTAAGCCGCCGGGTGCATTTCCGGGGTGCATTCACCGACCCGTACACCGGCTGGGAAGCCGGCCTGGGAAAAAGTATAATCATACCCCCTTTTTCCACCAATTCACTCTGCCTTGCAGGAGTCGGCTGGCCTATGAAGAATGATGCGATCGATCTGGCGTTTACCAGAAAACAGCCCGGCGGCGTGTCCCCGGAACCGACCTATAGCGGGGCGCTCAGCTTTGCCCGCCGGCCGTATTCAAAAGATCTGTCACAGGCCGAGCTGGCGGTTACCGGCATCCCGTTTGATACCGCCACCACCAATCGGCCGGGTTGCCGTTTTGGTCCGCGGGCGATACGGGCCGCTTCGGCGGATCTGGCCTGGGAGCGTAACTGGCCGTGGGAATTCGATGCGTTTGAGAAACTCAAAACCGTCGATTATGGCGATTGCTGGTTTGACCACGGCCGCCCCGAGTTGGTGCCGGCGACCATCGAGCAGCATGCGCGCACGATTCTCGAGCAAAATTGCGCCTTGCTGTCTCTGGGCGGCGATCACTTTTTGACGCTGCCGTTATTGCGCGCCCATGTGCGCCGGCATGGCCCGCTGTCGCTGCTGCATTTTGACGCGCATACCGATACCTGGGAGGATACCGAGGGGCGCATCGACCACGGCACGATGTTTTATCATGCGGTCAAAGAGGGGCTGATCGAAACGGCGGCGTCGGTGCAGGTGGGGATACGCACCACCAATGACAACACCATGGGCCTGCATATTCTCGATGCCAACTGGGTGCATCGGCATGATACCGAGTCATTGGCGCGCCGGATCAAGGAAATTATCGGCAATCGGAAAACCTACCTGACCTTCGATATCGATTGCGTTGACCCGGCATTTGCGCCGGGTACCGGCACGCCGGTGTGCGGTGGGTTGAGTTCGGCGCAGGCACTGCAAACGCTGCGCTCGTTGCGCGGCATCAATCTGATTGGGATGGATGTGGTGGAGGTTTCGCCGCCCTATGACAGCGGCGAAATCACCGCGCTGCTGGGGGCGACGCTGGCGTATGAAATGATTTGTCTGTACGTATGCAGACACAAGCTGGGCGAAACGGTGGCGGGTTGAGTGCGCTACCGGTGGCTGTGGTGTGGTGGGGTATCGACCGGCTCCGCCAGCGGGTGCCGGTTGCCGCTTTTGACCGCCATTGGCCGATAGGCGGGCGGGATTTGTGCGGCGATGCGCCGGGCCGCCGGCTGGTCGGCGCAGCGCAAAAACAGGCCCGAGCCGCTGCCGCTCATGCGCGCCGGGCCAAACGCCGATAACAATTCCAACCCGGCGGCAACCTGCGGATAGCGCGCGCAGGTGACTGCTTGCAAATCGTTGCCGCAGGTGCCGCGCAGATAATCCTGCCAACTGACCGGCGCATGGCTGCGGCACAGCGTCGGGCAGGCGAAAATGGCGGCGGTCGACACCGCCACTGGCGGCAGCAGCAGGCAGTACCAGCTTTCATCGGGTGCGCAGGGTTGCAGCCGCTCACCGATGCCGTCGCCCCAGGCGGCATGGCCGAACAGAAATACCGGTACGTCGGCGCCCAGCTCCAGCCCAATCTGCATCAGTTGATTGCGTTCGAGTTGCAGGTTCCATAACCGATTCAAGCCGATCAGCGTGGTCGCCGCATTCGAGCTGCCGCCGCCGATGCCGGTGCCGGGGGGGATGGCTTTTTGCAGCCGGATTTCCACTCCGCCGGCGGCTTGCTCGGCTGGCCGGCGCAAGCCGTTCAATCGGGTCGCCGCCCGCATGATCAAATCCTCGGCCGGCAGCGCATAAGGGTGTAGATCGATCCGCCGGATGCCGGGTTTTGTAGTCAGCTTGAAATGCAGCTGATCGGCGAAATGCAAAAACTGGTACAGCGTTTGCAGCCGATGGTAGCCGTCCGGGCGCCGCCCCAGGACATGCAGAAACAGGTTGATCTTGGCCGGCGCCGGCAGCCACAATTCACCCGGCTCTGCCCTCACGGCGTTGCTGTCAGCGTGCAGTGGTTGCCTCTCGCGGCTCACTCGGGGTGCCGGTCGCCGCCAACTCGAACCTCCCACCAGCGGTTGAATATCACCGTGATGCGCAGCCGGTCGCCAAGGGATTCACCCTGGTCCGAATAGAGGTCGAGGCGTCCGGGCAGCGCCTCGATGGTGAGTTTGCGCGGCAATTCAACCGTCACCGGCTGCGCGTTTTCGATTGCCGTCACCGTGCGGTAATTCCGGTAGGTCACCAGCCAATTGCCCTGCTTGAGCTGTTTGAGGCGGCCTTTTGCGTCGATAACCAGATCGGTTGCCCGGCTGCCCGGCAGCCCGCGGCTCCAAAACGTCATTTGCGCAAACGGAATGCGCCAGCCCAGCCGGATGAACAGCACCGCGTCCGCCGTTGGCCCTTCGATGATGCGGCCTTTGCTGTCTTTGAGCATCGCAGTGCGCCGGTTGGCGGTGATTTTTACGCGACCGCCGCCAAACGGGCCATACAGATCGATCCGCTGACGACCCGGCATGAAGTCCCATAGCAGGGTCGCCGAGCCGGCTTTTTTATCGGTTTTCACGCCGATTTTGCCTTTCAGTTTCCAGCTGTGCATATCCACCAGTAGCCGCTGTTTTTGCTGCCAGAGCAGGTGGTTCGCGCTGGCCGGCGACGGTGGCGGGGTGGCGCAGCCGGACAACATACTCAGCCCGACGGCGAGCAGGCAGCAGGCAAGGGCGGCGGTCTGTCTGGGCGCCGCCGGCGGATGATGGACGGACATGGCAGGCAGGTTGTTATGTCGTGCCGGGCGTCCGATCTTTTTTTGTCAGCCGGTTGATGGTGTCGATTATCAGGGTACTGTCCGGGCTCCAGTCGCGCCCCATGGCCCAGATCTGGTGCGCTTCCTGCTTTTTGCCGATGACCCACAGGGCTTCTCCCAGATGGGCGGCAATCTCAACGTCTTTTTTCAGCGCGAGCGCGCGGCGCAAAAACCGGATGGCGGTCGGATAGTCGCCAAGCCGATATTGCAGCCAGCCCATGCTGTCGAGAATGAACGGGCTGTCCGGCATCAGCTCCAGGGCTTTGGTGATCAGTTGCAGCGCTTCTGGATAGCGCTCGGTGCGGTCGGCCAGCGTGTAGCCGAGCGCATTGTAGGCATGCGCATTGTCGGGTTGAATTTTGATCAAGGCCCGCATATCGCGTTCATGCAGTTCGAGCAGCTGCATTTCTGCCGCCAGCAAGCCGCGGCTATAGAGAAAGTCGGGTTGGTTGGGCTGTTTTTCCAATGCCCGGTCGAGCACTTGCTTGGCGCGTGCGGGCTGTTGGTAATCACGCAGCATCAGGTGCTGCTCCAAGACCAATCGGCTGGCCTGCTGCGGGTCGTGGCTGTCGACGCTTTGCAGGTGGCGGATGCCGGCCTCAACCCCGGACTGTTCGGCCTTCACGCGTGCCAGCGCGATTTGCGCGTCCAGATAATAGCGCGGCGAGTGCACCGCGTGCAGCAGCGCCGCTGCGGCAGCCGGGTCTTGCTGCTGACGGTAAATTTCAGACAGGTACAATCGGGCCTGATCGCTGTCCGGGTTGGTGCGCAAAAAACTTTCCAGCAATGGCTGCGCGCGGGTATATTCCAGGCGCTCGAAGTAGATCAGGGCGGCGATGTACTGTGCTTGCGCTACATCGCCGCCTTGCTGCAAGACTATTTCGAGCTGCTCGAGGGTGTCATCCGTGTGGCTTTGTTGCAGCAGTAAGGCGGCATAATGGGTGCGAAACCGGGCCTGTTCGGGATAGTGTTGCAGCCGTTCGAGGGCATAGGGCCGGTATTGGTCGCCGTTGCGCTCATACAAGTCGGTCAGCAGCATGATCGCCGCCACTTCCCAGTCGGGCTGTAGCACCAGACTGCGCCGCAGCAGACTGCGAAAACGGGCGTGCTGCTCCAGTCGGAAAGCGGTCAACGCGGCGGTCAGCCATAACTGCGGCAGCTCACCCCGGGCGTCGGCGGCGGTCAAAAAATCGTCCAGCAGGGTGTTGGGCGCCGCATTTTCCGCCCCGTCGGCCGGCGGTTTCTGCGCCAGCAGCCGCGAGATTTCCTGCAGCACCGAGCTGCTGTCGAGGGGCTGGGCGGCGGCCAGCTCGAGCAGCAGCGCAATCGCGGCCCGACTCTGCCCGGCCTGCAGCTGCGCATTGGCCAGCATCAGCCGGGCCGGGATGTCGTCCGGTGTGATTGCGGTCAGCAGGCGGGATAATTCGACTGCCTGGTGAAACGCCCGGGTATGCAAGGCCAAGCGGATTGCCCGTCTGACCAGCCCGGGGTGGTGTGAGCGCTCGGCCGCGCGCGTCATCGCCGCCAGGGCGGTGCGATGCTGGCCGCGCCGCCGGGCGATGTCGGCAACCAGAAGGTCGTATAGCAATTCCGGGCTGAGTGAGCGGCTGCCGTGCGCGGCATCGTCCAGCGCGAGGGCACTGGCCGCTCCGGCCTCGGATGCGAACGGCCCGACCGAGGTGCTGTGCGGGCTCTGCTGACCGGCGCAGGCGAACAACAGCAGGCCGACCGGGAGCATGATCGGTACGGTTTTGAGCAGGCCGCCAGGCGACGGGGGGGTGGTTTGTGCTGCTGTCTTCATGCGGCAAGTGTATCAAATCTGTTGATTTTCCGGCTTATTTTAGCGCGCTGCCGGTAAAATATCAGTGCCGTTGTGCCGACAGGATTGCATACACGGGTTGGTTTTGAACATATAATGAATGCTTTGTGGTTAAATCACGGTCGCAGTGGCCGATATGCTTAATTTCCTTTTGCTCCGAACCGGACTTATCCCGCTATGCAGTTGCTCGCACTGGGGCTGAACCACACCACGGCTTCGATCGCATTGCGTGAAAAAGCCGCCTTTGCCCCGACTGAAATATCCGCCGCGTTGAAGGATCTGATTGCGGTAGACAAGGTGCAGGAGGCGGCGATTTTGTCGACCTGCAATCGCACCGAAATCTATTGTCGGCAAACGCAGCCCGAAGCCGCATGGGTGCTGCGCTGGCTGTCCGAGGTGAGCGGTTTTGACAGCGCCAGTCTGGCGGCGAGTATGTATACCTACCCGAATGAAATTGCCGTCCGGCATGCTTTTCGGGTCGCCTCCGGCCTCGATTCGATGGTGGTGGGTGAGCCGCAGATTTTAGGGCAGATGAAACAGGCGTTTGTTACCGCCACCGAGGTCGGCGCGACCGGAAAAATCCTGAATCGATTGTTTCAGCATGCGTTTTCGGTTGCCAAGCAGGTGAGAACCGATACCGCAATCGGGGCCAATCCGGTCTCGGTTGCCTACGCCGGTGTCAGCCTGGCGAAACGGGTATTCGACGCGCTGGACGAGCAGACGGTGCTGTTGATCGGGGCCGGCGAAACGATCGAACTGGTGGTGCGTCATCTCTGGCAAAACGGGGTTCGGCGGATGCTTATCGCCAATCGTTCGATCCAAAAAGCGCGCCATCTGGCGCAGCAGGTCGGCTGTCAGGCGATTGCACTGGCCGAGATTCCCGAGCGCATTCATGCAGCCGATATCGTGGTGTCATCTACGGCCAGCACGCTGCCGATACTGGGCAAGGGTACGGTCGAAACGGCGCTGAAAAAACGCCGGCACAAGCCCATGTTGATACTCGATTTGGCGGTGCCGCGGGATATCGAGGCGGCGGTGGCGGAGCTGCGTGATGTCTATTTGTATACCGTTGATGACCTGCAACAGGTGGTGCAGGAAAATCGGCTCAGAAGACAAACGGCGGCGCAGGAGGCGGAGAACATCATCGATTTGCAGGTGGTGCGTTTTATGCGCTGGATGCGCTCGCTCGAGTCGGTGCCGGCGATAAAGGGGTTTCGCCGGAATCTGGAACAGCTCAAGCAGGCGGAGATTGAAAAGGCGCTGGGCCGGATCGAGGCTGGTGAAGAGGCGCAGAAAGTCGTCAACCAGCTGGCGCATAATCTGGTCAATAAATTCGCCCACGCCCCGAGCGAGGCCATCCGGCAGGCCAATATCGACGGCGATACCGAGCTGCTGTCGGCGGCGCATCGCTTGTTTAAACTGTAGCCGTTGTATGCGTCTGCGATTGCCGCTCGACCGCAGCGGGCGAAGCCGGATGCCGGATTGATGACCCCTTCTACCGAGCAGAAACTGCACCGGATTGCCGACCGGCATGAGGAGATCAATGCGCTGCTGTCGGACCCGGCGGTGATCGCCCGGCAGCATGAGTTTCGCCAGCTGTCGATCGAGCTGGCGGAGATCAAAACCATCACCGAGGTGTTTGCCGAGTTTCAATCGCTGCAACGGCAATTGGACGAGGCGCGTGCGATGCTGAAGGATGCGGATGGCACGATACGCGACCTGGCGCGCGCAGAGCTGCCGCAGCTGGAGGCCGGTTCGCAGCAGGTTGAAAACGCCTTGCAGCGGCTGCTGCTGCCCGGGGATGCGCATGATTCGCGCAATGTTTTTCTCGAGATTCGCGCCGGCACCGGCGGTGACGAAGCCGCGCTGTTTGCCGCCGATTTGTACAAAATGTACTATGCTTATGCGGGGCTGTGCGGCTGGCGGTTTGAGGCGATCAGCCGCAGTGAGGGTGAAAAGGGCGGCTTCAAAGAAATCATCACGCGGATTGCAGGCCAGGGGGTCTACTCGCGGCTGAAATTCGAGTCCGGTGCACACCGGGTGCAGCGGGTGCCGGAAACCGAATCCCAGGGGCGGATACATACTTCTGCCTGCACCATCGCGGTGATGCCGGAGGCGGATGAGATGGATGAGATTGTGCTGCTGCCGGTGGATTTGCAGGTCGATACTTTTCGGGCTTCCGGCGCCGGCGGTCAACACGTCAATAAAACCGATTCTGCGGTGCGCATCACCCACCTGCCGAGCGGCATCGTGGTTGAGTGCCAGGATGAGCGCTCGCAGCACAAGAATCGTGCGCGCGCCATGGCGGTATTGAAATCGCGTTTATTGGAGGCACAGCAGAAGGAGCAGCAGCAGCAGCAGGCCAGCACGCGAAAATCGCTGGTCGGCTCGGGTGATCGATCCGAGCGTATCCGCACCTATAACTTCCCGCAAAGCCGGGTCACCGACCACCGCATCAATCTGACGTTATACAAACTGGATGAAGTACTGTCCGGCAGTCTGGATCGGATCATCGACCCGCTGGTGGTCGAGCATCAGGCGCATTTGCTGGCCGATCTCGAGCGCGCCTGATGGTGCTGTCGGCCGAATCGGTTAGCGCCCTGCTGTCGGCCGGCGTTGCCAACCTGGTCAGCCCGCGGTCGTGCCGCCCGCCGGTGTCCCGCCGGGACGCACTGCTGGATGCGGAAGTGCTGTTGGCGCATAGTTTGAACCGCTCGGCGACCTGGCTGTTGGGGCACGGCGATGACCGGGTCACCGCGGCGGTGCGCGCACACTATCTGGGTTTGATCGCGCGCCGCGCCGCGGGCGAGCCGGTCGCCTATCTGACCGGGTATAAGGAGTTCTGGTCGCTCCGCTTTGAGGTCGCCGCCGGGGTTTTCGTTCCGCGTCCGGAAACGGAATTGCTGGTTGAGCAGGCGCTGCGCCAGGTCGAGGCCATGCCCTGCCGGGCGGGCGGGCGGGTGACGCTGCTGGAGCTGGGAACCGGTTGTGGCGCAGTCGGGCTGGCGCTGGCGTCTGAGCTGCCGGCCGCCGGGGTGACGTTGACGGATGTCTCGGCGCCGGCACTGGCACTGGCCCGGCGCAATGCGGCGCAGCAGGGTTTGCCGCGGGTGGCGTTTGCGCACGGCAGTTGGTATGCCGCGGTTGCCGGCCAACAGTTTGATCTGATTGTGGCCAACCCGCCTTATATCGACCGGGACGATGCGCAGTTGCAGTGGGGGGTGGAAAAATTTGAACCGGCGCCGGCGATTTTTGCCGCAGACGCGGGGTTGCGTGATTTGACCACGCTGATTTCTCAGGCCGCCGGCCATCTGTCCCGCTTCGGCTGGCTGGCAGTGGAACACGGTTATCGGCAAGCCGCCGCGGTGTCTGATCTGTTTCGTCGGTGCGGGTTTGACGCGGTGCACACGGTGCACGACCTGGCCGGCCTGGAGCGGGTCACCCAGGGGCGAATCGGCGGCTTGAACAGCGTGCGCTGACCGCACGGTGTTCACGCTCGATTCGGTTTTCTGCGGGCGGGCGGGCGGGCGGTCTGTCGGTCACCGCGGTCAATCGACATGAGCGCCGACGACAATCGGATTGCGTCACGGTCTGTGCTGCAGGCGTATCTGCTGTTGATTTTTGCCACGGCGTGCTGGGGCGCCAATGCCGTGTTTAGCCGCGCTTCGGTGGGTGAAGTATCGCCCTTCTTGCTGGTGATGCTGCGGTGGGTGGGCTCGGTTTTGCTGCTGTGGGCGGTTGCGCATCGCCAATTGATCAAAGACTGGCCGGTGTTGAAACAGCATCGGGTGTTCCTGGCGGGTATGGGCACGCTCGGGTTTACCGCCTTCAATGCCTGCATGTATCTGGCCGCACATAGCACGACCGCAATCCATATCGGGATTATTCAAGGTGCGATGCCGATGTTCGTGCTGATCGGGGTGTTCGTGGCTTACGGTACACCGATTCGGCCGTTGCAGTGCGTTGGCGTGGCGGTGACGATTACCGGGGTGGCCCTGGTCGCGGTCGGCGGGCGGGTGGCGCATTTGTCCGGGTCATGGGTCAATCCGGGTGATGTGCTGATGGTGTTTGGCAGTGTGCTTTACGCCGGTTATGCCGTTGGCCTGCGTCGTCACATACCGGTTTCGACATTTTCATTGCTGGCCGTAATGGCGTTTGCCGCGATGGGGGCATCGATTCCGCTGGTTTTGTATGAAGCGGCGACCTCCGGTTTGCTTTGGCCGACTCCAACAGGCTGGCTGATTATCGCGGCGGTGATCGTATTCCCCTCGGTACTGGGGCAGTTGAGTTTTATTCGCGGTGTGTCTTTGATCGGCCCGGGCAGGGCGGGGGTGTTTGTTAATCTGGTGCCGTTGTTCGCCTCCTTGTTTGCGGTGCTTTTTTTGCGGGAAGTGTTTTCAATCTACCATGCGGCTGCGTTGTTGCTGGTGCTGAGCGGCATCGGGTTGTCGGAGAGAGTGGTGCCGAAAAGCGGCTGAGGTAAATGGGTCGGCGGCGGTCGACGGCTGCCGACTCAGCGGATGGCCGGGCCGGGTTTATTTTCTACAGACAAATACGCCGGCGTACGGCTTGGGGACAAAATAGGTTGATTTGGGCGGCATGAGCTGTCCGGCATCGGCAATCGCCATCAGCTGTTTGATCGAAGTCGGGTAGCAAACAAAACAGATCGGCCAGCCGTCGGTATATTTTTCGCGCAGATGCCGGCCGCCGGTCGTGCCGGCAATGTAATCCATCCGCGGGTCGCTGCGGCTGTCTTCGATACCGAGTATGGGGCCGAGAATGTGGTTCTGGAGGATGGACACATCGAGTGCATCAATCGGGTTGACGCCCTCGACGAGCTCGGCTTTTACGCGCAGCCGATACCATCGGTCGTTCAGCAGCATGCCGAAATCGCCGGGCTGTTCGGGGGTATACATATCCATGGCACCCAGATCGGTCGTCTGGAATCGAGCGCGTACCGCGGTCAGCAACTGCGCTTCGGTCAAGCCGTTTAAATCTTTGACGCAGCGGTGAAACGGCAGCAGCTTGAGCTGTTGTGCGGAAAACAATACCACCAGCAGTTGGTTGTAAGGCTCGTCGCCGTGATTGGTATGTTTTTCCCGCATCGCTTTTGCATAGTGCTCGGCGGCGGCGGCGCGGTGGTGGCCGTCGGTGAGATACGTGGTTTCGATCGGGGCGAATAGATCGATCAGGTGCTGTTGGCGTGATGGGCAGATGCGCCATATCCGCTGCCGAACCCCGTTTTCAGACAGGAAGTCGAGATCAGGGGCGGCTTGCACGGCCTGTTCGAGGTATTGCTGAATCCCGGCATGGTGTTCATAGGCCAGACAGATCGGGCTGGAAGAGACGCCGACGATTTGCTGATACTGTGTCAGCAGTTGTTCTTTGATCCGCTGCGTATTTTCGTGGCCGCGCAGTTTTTTCTGCTCATATTCGGTTACCCCGATTTCACAGACCACGCCGGTTTGTACATGCTCGCCGCTGTCCAGCTGATAGATAAACAGGCTCGGTCGGTTTATCTGCTCAAATGAGCCGTTGCTCAACAGCGCGTCCAGCTGGCTTTTATTGGTCGCCAGCAGTTTTTCGTTACTCGGGCGGCTATCCGGCGGAAAATCCTCCGACAACAGCATGGTGTTGAGGAAGTTGTGCGGATGTGTGGCGGCAAACCGGCGACGCTGTTCGGGCGAAACCGTGTCATACGCGGGCGAGACGACCGCGGCGGCGTGATCCGGATGAACCAGATAGCCGGTAAAAGCCTTGATTTTTGGCATAGCCGGAGAAACGAAAACGCTATCCGTTGTGGTTTTTGAATGTCCGCATGAAGTCGGCCAGCACCTGTACGCCTTCGATCGGCATGGCATTATAAATACTGGCACGACAGCCGCCGACACTGCGATGGCCCTTCAGGTTGACCAGGCCGAGGGCGTCACTGTCGGCCAGAAACTTCCGCTCGAGCTGCTCGTCGGGCAGGCGAAACACGACGTTCATATGCGAGCGGCAGGCGACGTCTACCGGGCATTGGTAATAACCGTCGCTGTCATCAATCACCGTATAGAGCAAGCCCGCCTTGTCCGCCGCACGAGATTCCATCGCCGCCAGCCCGCCCTGGCGTTGCATCCACTCAAGCACTTTGCCGAGCAGGTAAATTGAAAATACCGGCGGGGTATTTAACATCGACTCTTTTGACGCCTGCATATCGTAGCGCAGATAGCTGCCAATCTTCTGATTGCTGTGCTGCAGAATCGATTTGCGGATGAACACCAGCGCCAGCCCGGACGGGCCGAGGTTTTTTTGGGCGCCACCGTATACCAGATCGAATTTCTCCCAGGGAATCGGCCGCGCCATGTATTCGGATGACATATCGCCGATTAGCGGCACCTCCACCTGCGGCCAATCCGCAAAACGCACCCCGCCGATCGTCTCGTTGGTCGTGATATGCAGGTAGCGGGTATTGTCTTGCAGCCGGATTTCGTCGCTTGACGGCATGCGCGTATACTGATTATCCGCCCCGTCCCAGGCGGTATACACCGCACCGTGCTGGTGCCCGTCGGCAATCGCCCCTTTGGCCCAGACGCCGGAATGAACGTAGGCGCCTTTCTGCCCGCCATGCAGCAGATTCATCGGTATCATAGAGAACTGCAAGGTCGCACCGCCCTGTAAAAACAGCACGCTGAAATCATCGCTGACCTGAAACAGCCGCATTGCATTTGCCCTGGCCTGTTCGGCGACCGCGGTGACGTGCGGGCCGCGATGGCTCATTTCGATCAGGGACATTCCCGCGCCCTGATAGTCGACGAATTCGGCCTGGGCCTGTTCCAGCACCTCCAGAGGAAGCGTGCAGGGGCCGGCGCTGAAATTAAATTTGCGGTTGGGTGTGTTCATGACAATATGATGGCCAGGTAAAAAGGTCTTGGTGAGAAAAGCGGCGGTAAAAAGACGCCGCTCAGGTTGGGTTGTTGACGCAGAAAATCAGCTTATCAGCCTGAAATGATTCGATCACGCGCAGTACGCCGTCGGCGACGGCGACTTGCGCCTGCCGGGTCGAGGCCCCGATATGGTGCGTGCCGCAGACGCCGGGGTGCCTTGCCAGCGCACCGTCGAAGCGCTCGTCACCGGCGCCCGGCTCGTTTTGATACACGTCCAGCCCGGCGCGGATCTGCCGATGATTCATCGCGTCGATTAACGCAGCTTCATCAACCAGCTCTCCGCGTGAGGTGTTGATCAGCATTGCACCCGGCTGCATTTGCGCCAGAAAACCGGCATTGACGAGGCCGCGGGTATCCGGATTGGCCGGCAGATGGAGCGAGACGATGTCGCTGCGCGACAATAGCGCCGCCAGGTCGGCCACTTCGGTAATTCCGAGCTGCGCCATACGTTGCCGCATTGCAGCGCTGCGCCCGGGCCGGGTCGTGACGATGACCGGCATACCGAAAGCAGCGGCGCGCTCGGCGACGGCAATGCCGATCGCCCCCAGCCCGAGAATGCCCAGTGTCTGGCCGTAAAGCCCGCGTGCACTGCTGTACTTTTTCTTGTTCCAGATCTGCTGCCTGAGATCGGCAACGTTGTCGGCCAGATGGCGGTCGATCGACAACATCAGGCCAATCGCCAGTTCGGCAACGGCAATCGCATTCGCGCCCGGCACATTGCAGACGCGCACATTTTTTTTCGCTGCGTGCGCCTTGTCAATCGTATTGGTGCCGGCGCCGGCGCGGATGATGAGTTGCAGCCGCGCGCCGGCATCAATTGTCGCCGGGTCAACCCGGGTGCTGCGCACAATCAGCACCTGATGGTCGGCAATCGCGTTGGGCAGGGTGGTTTGATCCAGCTCCGGCGCGTGGGTGCAGGTGTGGCCGAGCGCATCGAGCCGGTCGATATGGGTTTGCGGGAAACTGTCGGCAATCAGAATTTTCATCGTTATCAGGGTCGGGAATATCGGTTATGGGGTGAGGCAATGCAAGTTTACAACACGGACGCAATCAGGTGTATGGTCGAGTTTGATTTTCGGCGAGCACGGCGGCGGCAGTCAGGCGTCCCGGTGCAGGATGTGCAGCATTCGCCTGAGCGGTTCTGCGGCCCCCCACAGGAGTTGATCGCCGACGGTAAAGACGGATAGATAATTGCCGTCAAGGCGCAGTTTTTTAACCCGACCGACCGCAATCTCCAGGCTCCCGGTAACGGCGGCCGGCGTCAATTGCTGCAAACTCGATGCGCGGGTATTGGCGACCAGCCTGACCCACGGATTGGCCTGCGCCAGCCGCTCTTCAATCTCATCCAGCGGCAGGTCCCGCTTGAGTTTGAGGGTGAATGCCTGAGAATGGCAGCGCATCGTGCCAATGCGAATACAGGTGCTTTCAATCGGAATCGGCGCCTCCTGGCGGGCCAGGATTTTATTGGTTTCCTGTGCCCCTTTTTGTTCTTCACGGCTGTGCCCATTGAGGTCGGCGTCAACCCACGGCAGCAGGCTACCGGCCAGCGGGGCACCAATTTCAGTGCTCGGCAACTGCGCCGAGCGCATGCTGGCCAATACCTGCCGGTCCAGTTCAAGAATGGAGCCGTCGGCATCGGCCAACTGCTGGCCGGCCGCGCTGTGGATATGCCCCATTTGCTGTATCAGCTCGCGCATCTGACGCGCACCGGCGCCCGAGATGGCCTGGTAGGTCGCCACCGTAATCCACTCGACCAAATCGGCCTGCAACAGCCCGTGCAATGCCATTACCATCAGGCTGACGGTGCAGTTGCCGCCAATGAAATCTTTCCGCCCGGCGGCCAATTGGCGTTGAATCAGCGGCAGGTTGACCGGGTCGAGAATAATCGTTGCCTGTTTGTCCATGCGCAGCGTGGAGGCGGCGTCAATCCAGTAGCCGCTCCAACCCTGCTCACGCAGCCGGGGGTGCATTTCCTGCGTGTAGTCTCCGCCCTGGCAGCTCACGATGACATCCATGCCCATCAGCAGGTCGAGATCGCGGGCCGGCATCAACTCCGGTACCGCCCGGCCAATGTCCGGCCCCGGCAGCCCGCTCTGGGAGGTGCTGAAAAAGCAGGGCTCCTCAATCAAGGAAAAATCCTGCTCTGCGCGCATCCGCTGCATCAGAACAGAGCCGACCATGCCTCGCCAGCCGACAAACCCGACCCGTTTTAATTGCATATCCGTTGTCGATTGACGTGAAACACGACTGCCAAATTGGAAAGCGGCCTATTATACGGGTTTGCGCTTTTAATGTGATCACGGATTCCGGAAAAACCCGGATTGCCGCGGCATCCCGGCGGGCTGCGAGCGGGGTGCGCGCAATCCGGTTGTGCCGGGGGCGGTTGGGTCAGGCGGGGTTGCGCGCCGGGTTTTTTGTGCGGTTTAAGTTGCTATCAGCAGCCGTCGCCGCTAGAATACCCCCGCCCGTCGGATTGGGTATACGGTGTTTGAGGCCGGTGCTGGTGATCATGCGGTTTGAATTTTCTCCAGCTCGGCTTTGGCACAGGTAATAACCGTTGGTTAAATGAGGTAACCAAATGACATTTACTGTCGAAGACAAGGCAGCTGTGGTAAAAGCCTATCAGCGTGAACCAGGCGATACCGGCTCTCCCGAGGTGCAAATTGCGCTGCAGACCGCGCGGATTCAGGACCTGGCCGAGCATTTCAAAACACACATTCACGATCACCATTCCCGCCGCGGGTTGTTGCGGCTGATAAATCGCCGCCGAAAACTGCTGAACTATCTGCGCAAAACCAATGTTGAGAGCTATCGTGCGCTGATTGCCAGGCTCGGCCTAAGGAAATAAACCCATCGTAATTTTTTGTTACCAGCATCAGGAGCAAACATCAAAGTGAGCAAAGTAACCCAGATTTTTCAATATGGCCAGCACGAAGTTAGCCTCGAGACCGGGGCGATAGCCAGGCAGGCGCACGGGGCGGTTGTGGCCCGTATCGGTGACACAGTGGTTTTGGTTACTGTGGTCGGCAGGAAAAGCGACTTCAAGCGGGATTTCTTCCCGCTGACGATCGACTATGAAGAGCGCACCTACGCCGCCGGCAAAATCCCCGGCGGCTTTTTTAAGCGCGAAGGGCGGCCATCCGAGAACGCGGTGTTGACCTGTCGTTTGATCGACCGACCGGTTCGCCCGCTGTTCCCCGCCGGTTTTATGCATGAAGTTCAGGTGATTGCAACGGTGCTGTCTATCGACCCGGAAATCAACCCCGATATCATCGCCATGATCGGCACTTCGGCGGCGATTGAATTGTCCGGCCTGCCGTTTAACGGCCCGCTGGGTGCGGCCCGGGTGGGTGTGATTGACAATGAGTATGTATTGAACCCCACGCGCAGCCAGCTGGCGACATCGGCGCTGGATCTGGTCATTGCCGGCACCGACTCGGCCGTCTTGATGGTGGAATCGGAAGCGCAGATGCTGACCGAAGAGCAAATGCTGGGGGCGGTTATGTTCGGCCATGAGCATAGCCGTACCGTGATACAGGCGGTGCGTGAGCTCGGCCAAAAAGCGGGCCGGGGCCAGTGGGATTGGCAGCCGTCGGCCGACAATCTCGAGCTGGCCACCCAGGTGGCGGCGGCAGACGACGGCAGGATTGAAGCGGCTTATCAGATTGCCGACAAGGTTGAGCGGCAAAATGCGCTGGTTGAAATTCGCACCAGCATCATTGCGGCGCTGTGCCCTGAAACCGGGGAGGATGTGTCAGCGGCGGTCAAGGATGAGGTCAAGAAGGTGGAAAAGACAACCGTACGCCGGCGTATTCTGGCAGGCCAGCCGCGCATCGACGGTCGCGATGCGCGTACGGTGCGGCCGATTCAGATTGAAACCGGCCTGCTGCCGCGCGCGCACGGCTCGGCCTGCTTTACCCGCGGTGAAACCCAGGCCATCGTTGTGGCGACGCTGGGTACGGAGCGGGAGGCGCAGCGCATCGATGCGCTGGCGGGCGAATATAAAGATACCTTTATGCTGCACTATAACTTTCCGCCTTACTGCGTTGGTGAAACCGGCCGGGTCGGTTCGCCGAAACGACGTGAAATCGGCCACGGTCGATTGGCCAAGCGCGGGTTGAAGGCGGTTATTCCCAGCCAGGAAGCGTTTCCTTATACCATTCGGCTGGTATCCGATATCACCGAATCCAACGGTTCGAGCTCGATGGCCAGCGTCTGCGGCAGCAGTCTCGCGCTGATGGATGCCGGCATCAAGATCAAGGCGGCGATTGCCGGGGTCGCGATGGGGCTGATCAAAGAGGGTGAGCAGTTTGCTGTGCTGACCGATATTCTTGGCGATGAGGATCATCTCGGCGATATGGATTTCAAGGTGGCGGGTAGCGCGGACGGCATCACCGCGTTGCAGATGGATATCAAAATCGACGGGATAACCCGGGAGATCATGCAGCAGGCGCTCGACCAGGCCCGGCACGGACGTCTGCATATTCTGGAGCAGATGAATCAGGTGCTTGCCTCTGCGCGCGAACAGATGTCCGATTATGCGCCGCGTATTGTCACGATCAAAATCAACCCGGAGAAGATTCGCGATGTGATTGGCAAGGGCGGGTCAACTATTCGGGCGCTGTCGGAAGAAACCGGCGCCAGCATCGATGTCGACGACGACGGCACCATCAAAATCGCCTCAACCGATAATCTCGCCGCCACCGAAGCGGTGCGCAGAATCGAGCAGATAACCGCCGACGTCGAGGTCGATGCCGTGTACGACGGCAAGGTTGTGCGGCTGATGGATTTCGGTGCGTTCGTTAACATCCTGCCGGGACGGGACGGGCTGGTGCATATTTCTCAGATATCTAACGAGCGCGTCAACCAGGTCAGCGACGTGCTGTCGGAAGGCGACCAGGTTAAGGTCAAGGTGCTCGAAGTCGATAAACAGGGGCGGGTGCGGTTGAGCATCAAAGCACTGGCGGAAGCCGGCGGCTAATCCGCCACCTGGATTTGCGGTACGCGCATTTGTCGGCGGCGCTCGACCGTCGGCGGCGGCGACATTGCCGTCGGCTGGCCGGCGGTTTTATCGCCTCACCTTTATCGCCTCACCAGTGATTGCGCAGTTGCCGTAATTTCAGAAATACGGTTCTGGCGTCGGGCTGCGCTCCAATGCGCGGGAACTTCAGGCGCAGCTGTTCGATCAGTTCGGGGTTCTGCAACCGAAAAAACGGGTTGATGCGTTTTTCGACCCCCAATGTGGTGGCCATCGCCTGCGCCGGATTCTGATTGACCGCTGTCGGCAATAATTCGGCCGCATCGGCATTATTCGGCTCGCGGTCAAGGGCAAAACGCAGATTGTTCTCCAGATAGTCGTGCCCGGGGTAGATCAGCGTGTTGGTATCGAGCACGCCCAGCTGTGACATGAACGTTTCATAGAGCGCGTTTGGGTGCCCGCCGTCGTGGCAGTTTCCGGCGCCGGCATTGAACAGCGTATCGCCGCAAAACAAGGCCGGCTGATCGGTGTGTGAAAGCAGACAGACATGGCTCATGGTATGCCCCGGCGTGTCCAGCACCTCGAGCTCCACCGTTGTTCCAACCTTGATCACATCGCCGGCGCTCAAGCCTTGATTGATGCCGGGTATCCTGTTGCCGGCAGCGGCGTGCGCCAGTATCCGCGCGCCGGTTGCCGCCACCATTTTGTCGTTGCCGCCAATGTGGTCGTGATGCTCGTGCGTGTTGACAATCTGTTTGATTTGCCAGCCGTTATTTTTTGCCGTGGCCAGACATTTTACGTGGTCCAGAGGGTCAATCGCCAGCGCGTCACCGGTGGTCGGGCAGGCGATTATGTAGTTAAAGTTGCGGTACGCGTTGGCGGTCCAGATTTGTTTGACGATCATGTTGGTGGCGGACAGGGTAGTGGGTTTATCGGGTTTGCGTTTGCGGTGAGCGGGTTTTGACGAAACCGGGTTCCGCCTCCGGACGGGTGGCCGGTATCTGCTCTATGGATTGATCCCAGCTCAGGTTGAGTCGCACCAGTCGTATCGGATGGGTCGGTTGCGCAGTGGCCGACGTACCCCGCCCGGCGCGGCGGAAAGCAAAAAGCTGCGGCAGTCCCCAATCAATTTTAACCGGGTACGGGGTTGACATGTCCCAACCGGTAGCCAGGCTGAGCGCACAGCGAATCACCCCTTTGTGGCTGACGACAACCATATTTTCCTGCGCGCATTCGACGGTTTGCAGCCACGCCGCCAACCGGTCGCGCACCATGCGGGCGCTTTCGCCGTTGGGCGGGCACAAATCCAGGCCGCGGCACGGCATGAGATTGTCCTGTTGAATCCGCGTTTTCAGCTGTTGCAGCGGCAAGCCTTCATAGCCGCCCCAATTGGTTTCGATAATTGCCGCCGCCGTTTCTATCGGCGCACCGCCGGACAAGGCCAGTGCGGTTTGCCGGGCACGCTGCAACGGGCTGCTGAACCAGCGCGCCGACGTTAGCTGCGTGCACAGGTGGGTGGTTTGCAGGCGGCAAAGACGTTGGCCGGAGTGCGCATCAATCGGGATATCCGTTCGCCCCTGCAGCCACCGCCGTCGATTCCAGTCGGTTTTGGCATGTCTGATAAAGGCAAGCCAGGCCATGCGAATAACCGGCTCAGGCGCGATAGCGCAGAAACGCAGACACCCAGCCAAACACGCGCTCGGAATCCGGCGTCAGGTCTTGTATCGACTGCAAGGCGTTTTGATACACCGCCTCGCCAATCAACTCACGGCGAAATTCTGCCCTGAAAGCGCAAAATTCCGGGGTGAACTCCGGGTGTCCCTGAATCCCCAGCGCGAAGTCGCCGCTGACTATCATACTGTTTGCGCAAAAATCATTGTCGGCAATGGTCTCGAAGCCCGGCGGCAGCGCGACCACTTGATCTTGATGAATCACCACCAGGTTATAGTCTGCGGTGGCCGCGTCGGGCATCCACGGCGGTTGTTTGAGTATCCGGCTGCACTGAATGCCGAACCCCCAGCCGACCGCCGCCTTTTCGGCTTTGCCGCCCAAAGCGTGGGCGAGCAACTGATGGCCGAAACAAATACCGACGACTTTGACCGGCTGTCGTTGACAGGCGCGCACAAAATCCGTCAATTCGGCAATCCAGGGCGCCGCTTCATACGCGCCGGCACGGGAACCGGAAATCAGATAGCCATCGAACTGCGCCGGGCTGTGCGGCAATTCCATCTCCATACAGCGGAACGGGGTCAGCCGAATCCGCGGATCGGTCTGCCGGATGCGGCGCTCAAACATCCCGGTATAGCTGCCGTATTGCGATTGATATTCGCCCGGCACGTCGTCACACAGCAGCAGGCCAATATGGAGCGTTGGATCGGTCATGATGGCTGGATATGATGCGGGCAAATCAACGCCGGGTCAACCCGATCAGGCGGCTGTCGATAATGCGATGCGTCCATCCGGAAGCGCACAATACATATTGCTGCGGGCTTACTGCGGCGGGTTTTCGTGGTACGGCTGCTCCAGGCATAGCTCTTCATAGAGTTTATAGTGGGTTTCAAGCATGCCACAGCGTTGATAGGTTTGCTGCGCAGCGTGATTGTGCCGCTCGACATACAGTCTGAATCCGCATACATTTTTAGCCTCCTGGGCCATCTGTTTGACGCGTTGGTACAGGCGCCGATACAGCCCCTGACGACGCCACTCAGGCACGACATAAACGCTCTGAATCCACCAGAATACGCCATTGCGCCAATCGCTCCACTCGGTGGTCACCATCAATGCGGCAATCACGTCGCCGTCGTGTTCGGCCAGCAGGTAATACCCCAGGCCGGGGTCGTCAAGCAAGCGTGTCACGCCGCTCAAAATCACCTGCGGAATCAGGGCGATGCCTTCGGTTTCCAGCGCCATCCGCTGATTGAACTCGGCCAGCACCGCCGCATCCTGCGGTACGCCGGGCCGGAGGGTCGTGGTTGCGCTCATCGTGATTGCATCTGTTGTCTGCCGGGTGATAACGTCAATTGAGGTCGCCTGGGGTATGTTGTTTCTTAGCCGGACAAACGCGGCCCGCAGACCGGCTTATCGCAAGGCGATGCAATCTATAACAGGCAGTCCGGTTTTGTCAACCGGCTAATATACTGCCGGCTTGCCCGGGCGGCACTGCCATCCCGGGTGTTGCTGTCCGGGATGGGAGGCAGGTGGCATCCAGTGTCGTCCTCTCTCTTTCAAAGACGTCCTTTTCAAACACGGCCTTAACGCATCTCGGAGATGGCTGCGCTGATAGCGCCGTTGATTTCATCCGCCCTGGCAACCATGCAATACTGCCACCTTCCGTGGCTGCCCTCGGCGTTGACGGCGGCCACCCAGCGCTCGGCGGCGCCTTGCTTGATGTCCTTCAGCGGGTCATACCCTTTGGTTTCCAAAATCAGGGTGTGCTTTTCATCCGGTTGCAGGCGAATGAGAAAATCCGGTACATAGTCGTGCATCTCGCCGTTGTGGAGATAGGGAATGCCAAAACCCATCCCTTCGTTTTTGGCGAATGCGGAAACCTGCGGGTGCCGGTCGATACGGTACGCAGCGGACTGCTCAAGCCGTTTGGTATCCGGCACCACGGCGTTGATGTGGCTTTTTATCACCGGATAAGGCGCGCGTTTGGTGTAGAAATCCACGTCCGCCGTTGAGCCGGGGCCTCGCAGACGCTCATAGCGCGGCAGTTCCGGGGTTTCTCCAGCGGACTCGTCCGGTCTGATGTTTTCCAGCAGGCTCTCGATGATCCAGCCATAGTAAGGAGACAGAAAAACATCTTTTTTGTCTGCCGGAGAAGACGCGGACACCTTTTCGGTGATGCAGGCGTACACGATCTGAAACAATTGCCGGAACAAGACATTCGGCGGCAACGCGCAGCCGTCGTCTTGCGCGTAATTGCGGGTCAATGCTCCCGCCATTTCATACATTCTTTGCTGCAAGCGCATCTGTTGCCGGAATTCCTTCAGCGATGCTGCCGTCACCTTTCCGGGGCCGCTCAACGACGGGCGGCCCTGGTTATCAGGCAACGCCGCTTTCATTTCGATTTCCGGGGGGATTTTTTCGGGGTCAACATTCAACCTCGGCAGCTTGGTAAAATCGCAAAACAGGCGACTGCGCACCGCCTGTCGATACCCCTCCACGCGCGGGAACGTGATCGCATAATCTTCTTTTCCGGGCAGCGCATAGATATGATGGCGGGTCGGTTTGGGCTGCGGTTCACGGTTTTTCACCTTGACCGTGAAGGCGGACAACGGCACGCCCAGCACCGAGGCCACTTCCTCGTGCATCAGCCCGTCCTCGCCGACTTCGTAGGAAGCGCGCCGCAGCCCGCGCCCGATAACCTGTTCGCACAGCAACTGCGACATGAAAGGGCGCAGCCCGATAATGTGCGTGACGGTGCTGCAATCCCAGCCTTCGGTGAGCATTCCCACGCTCACGATGCAACGGACGTCGCGCCCCGGCGGGTGTTGGTCGCGCTTCAACTTCTCGGCCAGGCCCGCAAAACCGTCGGGGTATTGCGCCCGCTTCTGGCTGTCCTGCGGCCAGTCTTTTTTGCCGATGGTGTCCAGCGTATACCGCATCCAGCGGCTCTCGTCGCTCTTTGCGGCGCCGCTGTCGATTTCCGCCTGTATATTGGAATACACACACAGGGTGTTTTGTTGTTCCGCGCTGTTTTGCAATCCGGGCAGGTTCGCCGGTGGAATGACAGGGGTCGGCGGGCGGTTTTCGGCCAGCCATTCATAGACAATTTTCGCCAGCTTTTTGGTTTTGCAGATGATGATAAAAACCGGCGGGCGCGGATCATCCGATTGCGCCAGCTCCTGGCGCAGTTCCTCCCACATGCCGCCCATCATGGCGATTGGCGTGTGTGCGTATTTGAGTATCGCTTCCGGTTTGGCGCCGGTTTTCTTGCCGCCGCGTTCGCCCGCCGTCAGTTTCGGCAGGATCCACCTCCAGATATTGAAATAGCCGGGCACATTGGCGCCGCTGGAATCGCGCACCGCCAATTCCGGGATTTTCACCAGCCCCGATTCAATCGCGTCCTGCAGATCAAAATTGCTGACCGTCCACGGAAAAATGCGGTTGGTGTCTTTCCCCGCCTTGCCGAGAAAATACGGCGTTGCCGAGAAATCGGCGCAAAAATTGATGCCGCGCAGTTTGTGTACCCGGTCTAACCCGTCCACCCAGACCGTGGCTTCCTTGTAATAATTTTCCGCCGTTTCTTCATCGCCGAGCATATCGGCGTCACTGTCATCATCGTTGGCCGGGTGCAGACGGTAGGCATGATGCGCTTCGTCGTTGAACACCAGAATATTGCGCCGCGTTCCCAACTCACCGTCCAAAATGCGCCGCACAAGAGCGGCATCCGTTTCGATGTATTTTTCGGATTCGATCTCGACCTTTTTCAGCGCCTGGTTTTTATCCCGGGTCTCACCGACTATCCGCAAAAGCCCCAGTGCGCTTTGTTTGCGCAAACTCTCTTCGCTCATATATCGCTTGCCGTGTGCGGTCGTGGTTTTGTCGCCGATATGCACAATTTCACGGACCACCACGCGCCGCCCGGTTTTGACCACCTTGCTGCCGGCCTGCGTGTTGCGCGGCTCAAACACATGCCAGTTGGTGGTATGGACCCGCCCCTGTGTCAGTTGCGGCATCAGCGTCGGCGGCACCAGATCGCGGGTGCGGTAAAGGCTGGCCTCGCCTTTTTTCGGGTCCAGCTCCGCCAGTCGATCGCGAATCGTCACATTCGGGCAAACGACCAGAACCGCATCAGAAAAACGCTTGTCCTTCCTGTTGTTGACCTTGTTCAGTATGCTCCACGCCGCCAGCATGGCCATGACCGTGGTCTTGCCGGTTCCGGTTGCCATGCGGCAGCACCGGCGGCGGAAAGCCTCAAAGCCTTCTTTTCGTTTCTCTTCCCCGGGCGGGTCTGCCGGGATGCTGATGCCCTGCAAAAAATCCTGGCGCGCCTCGGTCAGGAAGATGATTGTCTCCGCGGCCTCCAGCTGTGCGAAAAACAGCCGCTGCCCTCGCTCTTTACGCCACCAGTAGTTCAGCAATTCCATGGTCACACGGCTCACCCCGCCTTCACCGCGCAATGCCAGCGGTCGCCATTCGGCCAGTTTCCGGCGAATGGAAGAAACCATGCTTAACTCCAATTCATAACCGACGTCACGCTCGCTTTGTTCATCGGTTTTCGTCCCGGGTTTCAAATACATATAGGTCGGCATCCGCCGCCCGTCTATTTTTTCCGCCGACTCGTGCTCGTGGATTTTCCAATGGCAGGCCGGCTCCTCGTAGGGGGAGTTGATGATCGGGTGTTGGACTTCGGAGGCGGACATTATTAGGTTAAAGTGGTTGGCGATGGCATTTGCATAAAATAGAACCTTGAGTATGAAGTTTTGTGGTTTTCATTTTTGATCTTTTAACAGTGGCAGTTCTTTGTTTTTTTCAATGTGTGCTATATTCCTTTTCAGGTCCTTTAAGAAAATTTTTTGTCTCAGATAGGTAGAGCGACCTGATGGTATTGTTGCCGCAATAAGGACAGGCAAAAAATCAAACTCATCACTTCCTGTGTACTCATTACACAAAAAATTGTTGATGAAGTTTGCGCCACCCTGAAGTTGTTTTTGTATTTTTTCTGTTTTTGTTTGGCCGTCTTTTCTTTCGATTAGATAAATTCCTGCTTTATCACGTCCTAAATCGAAGAAAATAAATTCATCACAACGATCCCCGCTACCTTTACCTTGTATAAATACACGATCGACATCAAAAATTTTGGGTTTTTCTACTCTGCTCGTTAATTTACATTTTATAGGATTATTTATAATACATGTACGGTAACGCTGAGAAAATTCGTCTTTAATCATTGTTTTTTTCCTTTTCATTTAGGAGAGTTACTGTTTCGTTGTATAAAGCCGAAGAAACTTCTAGATGGTCTTCGGTTAATATACCGATTTCTGAATCAAATTGAATCTTTTTTACAGTAGTACTTTTTGATTTCCCCTTTTGGAGGGGCTTAAATAGATAAACTGAAACTTTTTCTTTATTTAGTACCTGTTTTTCATCCTTTAGTCCCTCGGGGCGCGAATTTTCAGGTACTTCTGCTGCCTGCATGCAATTCCCAATTTGCTCCAGTATATTGTCACTGTGCGTGGTGATCAGAACATAAACGCCAGCATTAACTAACTGCACAAGGATATTAGATATTTCACACTGAGCACCGGGATGTAGATGAGCTTCGGGCTCCTCGAGAATAAACAAGTCACCGTAGCCAACATAGTGTCGAATAAACAAAGAAACAGGAGCTAACTCTGAAACCATCGATGATGCATTCATTAATGGTAGTTTTTTCTTTTTCCTGCCTTTTGGGAATACATAGCTAAAATCGGGATAACGTGTTTCAGATGACTGCGCATATATCTCACCGTCCAAAATGCGCTTGTCCAATGCATCACTAATTTCATGTAATTTTTCTTTTTCTTCTTTGCCAGCAGGTAGATTATAAAACCGATGGAATCTACTTGATCTCTTATTCGCATCCGAGACATGAACTAGCTTATTCATAAAATCAGATAAAACGCCGCTAAAAAGTGGTATTGGCGAAAATCTACTATGAAGCCCTGCCATCGGCGCGCGTTCAATCAAAGCACTAACCAGAGTGCGATGACTCTGCATAATCCCACCTCGTATAGCGGGAAGGTAATGAGAGCGAGTAAATTGATTGGATCTTTCCAGCCCGGACTGTTCAAGCAGTACAAAGGTAAACTTCTCTAAAAAATGCCCTGAAATACGATAAATTAAATGATCGATCTTGTCTTCCTGTACAAGCATCTTTAGGTATCTTTGATCCATAAGTACCTTTAGGTATATTTGCCCTATAGTTTTCGACAAAAAATTGATGATTTCTTGTTTTTTCCTGATAGTAAGCCTGCTTTTATCAGGAGAAAACAAATTTAAAATTAATTCGTTTTTGTGGCTGAAAATTTTGATTACAGGGTGTCCGCCATTTTCCATCATATTTTTGCCTTCCTCTCCAAAACAATAAATAATTTGTCTTTTTAGTTCATCGGCAATACTGTTAGTCCAAAATATAAACGAATGATCTATCATTAACTCCCCAATTTTTTTTATTGCCTGAGGTGTTTCAGAATTTTCTCTCGCAATTTTTACAATTTTTACAATATTGCGTTTAATATCTCGATTTATTTCCAACCCAAAAGCATCTCTCTTTTGATTTCCAAGAACTTTAAGAATCGCATAAATTAAAATAGCCAAATACGATTTTCCGGTATTGCTAGGACCGACAAAAATCGTCATTGGGCTGACAGTTATATTTGTCGCTTTCTTGATGGGACCAAAATTTTCAACAGTTAATTTCATCAGTTTTCTCCGGTTGTTCGCTTAACCACCATCAACTCATTCCCCCGATCATCAATCACCTTTACCGCAACCTGTTCCCCGGCAATAAAAGGCGCGCTTACAGCGCCTGCAAGGTGCTCCCAGACGGTGTCTTCGAAATCGGATTTTACCGCTTTGCGGATTTTATCCCAGGCGCCGGTGCGGGGGAAAAATACTTGTCCGGCGCGGAAGCATTGGCCGTCGTAGTCGGGGTCGAGCATCCAGCAGGGGACGTCGTCGCCGTTGCAGGAGTCGGTTTCCATGCTTATTGGGTCGAATATATCCAGGCCGCGTAATTCTACCTGATACAGGTCGCCGCCGTTGTCGGCTTTTTCATCGGCTTTTCTTAACGCTACGTCGGGCAGGCCGCATACCGAGAAAATCTGGCTGGAGCGTATGTTTTTGATGGGTAGCACCGCCTCGACGCAGAAGGGGCCGCTGATGCGCGTGACATTGGATTCTACTTCCGGCTTATCGACCAATACTTCTTCCGCCGGCGGTTCGTTGTTGGCGATGGATTTCAGTGTGATATGCGGCACGATGCCGCCGACTTGCTCGCCTTTTTTGTTTTGTTTGCGTGCGTAGACAAAACCGCCACCGGGGCCGCGTTTTTCGTCTTTGAGTTGATAACAGGGGTAGGTGGCGGTGAGCAGGCGCTGGCGGGCCAATGCCAGCGGTCGCCATTCGGCCAGTTTCCGGCGAATGGAAGAAACCATGCTTAATTCCAATTCATAACCGATGTCACGCTCGCTTTGTTCATCGGTTTTCGTCCCGGGCTTCAAATACATATAGGTCGGCATCCGCCGCCCGTCTATTTTTTCCGCCGGCTCGTGCTCGTGGATTTTCCAATGGCAAGCCGGCTCCTCGTAGGGGGAGTTGATGATCGGGTGTTGGACTTCGGAGGCGGACATTACAAGTTAAAGTGATCGGCGACGGCATCTAAACAGGCGACTACTGCAGGGTGGATTTCATCGGCTTGCATGATTTCGGCTATTTCAAAATAGCGAGTATCAGGAAACCTATGTAGATCAGAATCTGCAAAGATTTTAGACAAAATGGGTTTCGCTTTTATGCCGATAAGATAGGCGTCTCCATTTTCTGGTTTGTCCACCACTACGCCGGGCAAGTGTGTTCGCATGACTTTTTTCATGGCCTCGATATTTGCTGATTGTGTGCCCGTGCCGACAGCTTTGTCAACAAATCTTGCAAGAATGACAGGGTTTAAAAGATAACTTTCAATCTCGTAGCGGGTCCAGCACAACTTCAGAAGTCTGTCGTCAAAAACCTTTTTCGAAGGGGGGATATTTTCATTGCCATCCCGGTCGGAGATTTGCACACCTCTTATCTCTTCCTGTGCCAGCGAAAGTGATTCGAAGTGATCCTGTGCTTGTACTCCTTTGGCCCCACTTCTCGATTCGGACACGGCAGGCTTCCAAAATGGTTGTGCCAGAAAATCTTTTAGCCGATGATTCAGAATGGTAGCCCATGCTCGCAAGATGTTCAGGTCAGTATGTCCTTCCACGTAGAGAATTTTTTTCTTTTGCAGTGCCAGCATGATGTCCATGTTGGAAAGAACGGAAAGAGAACGAATCAATGATGACTTCTGGTCATCCCTCGCCAATTTCCTGGGATTGCCTAGCAGAGCGCACAATTCCCTCGGATCAACCGCATTGATGACCACCTCGGAGTGGGTGGCGATAATCAGCTGCGAATTGCTTTTTTGTGCGGCGTTTCTTAGTTCACTATAAATGCCGTCCTGTAAAATTACATGCAAATGCGCGTCCGGCTCGTCCAGCAAGAGTACGGTTCCTGGTCGGGAGTTCAGGAAAGTCAGCAGCATCAGCACCTGCAAAAACCCGCTGCCGGCACTGGCGATGTCATATTTTGTGCCACCTTTCTGATGCCGGTATTCGGAAACAATGTTTGGGCCAGCGGTGTCTGGTGGTAGCAGTTCATAGCCAAACATGGATTCGATGGATTTTGTCAATCTCTCCCATGCATCTTGATTATGGTTGGTTTCGACCAGGAGGTTTCGCAGCACATCGCCGGGTTTGCCTTGCCCTAATAATTGGTTGATTTTGGGCTGCTGATACACCGGTTCTTCGGTGCTCAGGCCGGTCATGGCCGGGACAAACACCGGCTTCGGAAAATTACCTGCATTGCGTAGCAAGTCCGGATTCACGTTTTTGAGGGGACGAACATATACCTGCTCGCTACTGTCACTCTTAATTTCAATGGAAATACATCCCATGTCGCCGGTAATTTCTATTTCAATACAGTTCCTCGCATCCCGTTCATTCCATAACAAGTCAAAGGCGCGTAATGGCACGGGATAAAATGCCTGTCGTGCGATAGGGGCCCGGGAGTAGGCACCCCTACGTCGGTGATAATTATTTAATTCACGCCAGCATTCCAACGCCAACGACCAGGCGGCGATGGCTTGTAGCAGGGTGGTTTTGCCACAGTTGTTTGGCCCGGCGATAACGACGTTGCCATCAAGGTTAAAGGTTACTTCCTTGAATTGCTTGAAGTTGCGGAGGGTGGCTTTCGAGATTTTCAGTTCCATAGACTGTGGAAAAGTTGCCAGTCTTTCATAGTTCAATGTTGCCAGTTTTTCATAGTGCAATAAGTTTTCACGCGGAAGCGGACATCCTGCCTCTCGAGGTAGCTTGTTATAGGCCTTCCATAAGTTGCGATGATCTGAAGCCTCGTTTATGCCTAATAATACCTTCACTTGGTCATAATACTTTTTTGAAATGGAGCGAGCGAATATTTCAAAAGGCTTGAAAGTATAGTTCACATAAACTAATGTTTCTGGCCACCACTCTCTATTGGATATATGGGGTGATTTATTTTCTCTTATGACCTCAATCATTCTTCGCAGGAAGAGAATAAAATCAGCCTGCATTAAATCCACAAATCCAATATTTAAATTTACACATCTCTCTTTAAGAAGGACAGCTCTTATGGGTAGGCGATTTAACTTTAGCCTGCTGTTTCGGCTGTATAAAGACTCTATATAATCATTGGTTTTTACAAAACCAAACATCACTGCATCCGAACCAGAAAGGTTTAAGTAATATTGATTCTCTAGCAGATAATTGGCACTACTGAATTTTTCTTTTTTGATAAAAACAGCGATCGCATATAAAAACAGTTCATGCACAATAAATTTGAAATTATCAATGCCCCATGGGTAATTATTTATTTGTTCTGACTCATGCATATATGGAATAATTCTTTCAAAAAACCGATGTATTTTTTTCATGTTTTCTTCAGTAGGAGCGTAATTGGCTATGTGGTCAAACAATCCAATCAATTCATTTCTGTGTGGGATAAATTGTTCTATATTTTTTACTATGAGATCATCAAAATCGTTGTTAAAGACATCATTTTTGATTCGAAAACGCTCAAGGTTTTTTGAGAAAATACTTAAATATTCATCTATTGCACCAGCAGCAGAATTACTGTCGGTTTTAATTGCATGTATCGCCGTTTTATAACTATCGGTGGTCCCTAACAATATAGCATCTTCATCATCAATGAATAATGGAAAGGACTCAATTTCTGGTTTTTTATGCGGTGACTTATCAAGTACCCATTCAATAATTTCGTCGACCCCTTCGTCATATTTTTCTTCTTCTGCTAGATCAATGTATATACGTGCTTTATAATAGGTGGGCAGATATGGCTTCCCAGTTTTATCTTTTTCAGCCACAGCAACAACGAATTTGTTTGGTTTTTGTTGGCTATAAATTTTCCTCGGTATAATTTGTGTTTCGGTGCCGACTCTACCTGATCTTTTAGTTGCTTTATCTACATAGGATTTGTTTGAGATTATTAGAACTTTTTGGATATCCGGTGTATCTACCATCTCCTCCATATACGCAATAGCGTCATCGCCCGCTTTCAAATCCCACTTATCTAGCATGACGGCAATATCTGAGTTCTTAAGCTTAGTTGCTAAATCGATAACCCACTTCACATGGGCAGGGTCAGACTGGCTATAGGATATAAATAGTTTTGGCGGTGCAGAGTCTGCCATTTTTTATGCCTGGTTATCTTCTGTTTTCTTAACCACCATCAACTCATTCCCTCGATCATCAATCACCTTTACCGCCACCTGCTCCCCGGCAATAAAAGGCGCGCTTACAGCGCCTGCAAGGTGCTCCCAGATGGTGTCTTCGAAGTCGGCTTTTACCGCTTTGCGGATTTTATCCCAGGCGCCGGTGCGGGGGAAAAATACTTGTCCGGCGCGGAAGCATTGGCCGTCGTAGTCGGGGTCGAGCATCCAGCAGGGGACGTCGTCGCCGTTGCGGGAGTCGGTTTCCATGCTTATCGGGTCGAATACATCCAGGCCGCGTAGTTCTACCTGGTACAGGTCGCCGCCGTTGTCGGCTTTTTCATCGGCTTTTCTTAACGCTACGTCGGGCAGGCCGCATACCGAGAAGATCTGGCTGGAGCGCATGTTTTTGAGCAGGTCGGACATGGCCAGGTCGGTGCTGGCCTGGGCGTAGATGGCGGGCAGGCCGAAGGTGGCTTCGCCGTGTTCGATGGTTTCGCGGGCGGCGGGTTCGATGGCGAAGGCGATGGTCAGCAGGCGGGCATAGCCTTTGTTGCGCGCTTCCTGCCCGGCTTCTATTACGGCGCGCTCGCTGATGGCGCCGTTGGCGGGGCCGAAGACGACGGCTATTGTATCGTCGCCGTCGGCGGTTTCGGCTTCGGCGTGGAGGTTCAGCGATTTGGCGGGCGGGCGGATGCTTTTCAGGTTGAAGGTTTTGTTGCCGGGCAGGCGTATGGTGGGCGACAACCGCAGGATTTCAATCATGCGCGGGATGTGGTTGTCCTCGTCGTCCGATTGGGTGGATGGCTCTTGTATGCCTTGAGAATGCTCCGGGAAAATATCGGGGGAAAGCGGCGTGGGCAGCACTGCCTCGACGCAGAAAGGGCCGCTGATGCGCGTGACATTGGATTCCACTTCCGGCTTATCGACCAATACTTCTTCCGCCGGCGGTTCGTTGTTGGCGATGGATTTCAGTGTGATATGCGGCACGATGCCGCCGACTTGATCGCCTTTTTTGTTTTGTTTGCGGGCATAGACGAAGCCGCCGCCGGGGCCGCGTTTTTCGTCTTTGAGTTGATAGTAGGGGTAGGTGGCGGTAAGCAGACGCTGGCGAGCCAGTGCCAGCGGCACACGCGATACATCGGTGGTAATCCAGCGTCGCCCCCATTGTTCGGCAACTGCGGCGGTGGTGCCGCTGCCGCAGGTTGGATCAAAGACAAGATCGCCGGGGTCGGTGGTCATTAATATACAGCGTTGGATAACCTTAACAGAAGTTTCCACAACATATTTTTTGTCTGTGGCGTAACCAGCAAATCCGGTATCCATCCACGAATTGGTAAGCTGCTGCACCGGATAGTCATCAATATAGCGGACATACCATAATTTATTTCCGATAACCGCGAGGCGATTTTTGTCTTTCAGCTTTTCCATGCCCTTTGGATAATGGGCTTTCCAGTGACTATTGCTCTGTGGGCGATAAATATTTCCCTCAAATTCAAAAGGGCAATCTTTCGAATGGGAGCCTTGAGATTGTGTATCGCCGTGCCTAAAAATTCGACTTTTATCCGGCAGAGGGACACGGCCTGCTTTTTCTTCTTTGGTCATTGATCGCCTTGTTCCGTCTTCAAGTTCCAAATACTTATATGCGGCATCTCCCCTTGCCAAATTGTCTTTGGGCAAGAACAAGGAGCGATATTTTACTTTCTCTTTGTCTTTTGCATACCAGATTAAATAGTCTCCTACTCGACTAATTGTTTCAGTTGAAAAGCCGCTTGTGGTAGAAAAGTAGATGGCGCTAACAAAATTCTCCCGCCCAAACACCTCATCCATCACACTCCGCACCAAATGCACATTCTCATCCGAAATCTGCACAAAACAGGAACCCGAATCCGTCAGCAATTCCCGCGCCAGCAACAAACGATCGCGCATATACGTCAACCATGAATGAATCCCCAACTCCCAGGTATCCCGATATGCCTGCACCATCTCCGGCTCGCGGCTGAGATTGTCGTCATCGCCGTCTTTCACATCACGCTTGCGCACAAAGGGCTGAAAGTTGCCGCCAAACTTGACCCCGTAGGGCGGGTCCATATACACCATCTGCACCTGCCCGCCCAGGCTCTCGTATTCGAGCAGCGAGTTCATCACCTGCAACGAATCGCCGAGGATCAGGCGGTTCTGCCAGCCGTTCAGGTGTTGATAGGCGCCGCGGATTTTTTCGCCGATGCTTTTGTCGCCCTCGCCGAACAGGTCCAGCGTCTGCCCGCGTTTGCGGTGGCGGCGTTTCAGGGTTTCCAGCACCGCCTGGGTGGATAGCCGCTCGTGGGTGAACAGCGGCAACGTGGGAATTTGAATACGGCCACGCTCGGCTTTGCCGGCCCAGTTGAGGAAGGGCCTGGACAGGTTTTGTAATTCTCTGGCGGCTGTTTGCGCGGCTGCCAGATTGTCGCTGTTCAGGATGGCGCCGATCAGGCGCTCGCCTTCGCTGCGTGCTTCGGCTTCGTCCCAGGCCAGTTCCGGCGACAGCGAGGAGTCGTAGTGGTAGGTTTTCGGCGGCTTTTTGCGCGCCGGCGGGAAAACGTCCTGCGCGCCGCCTTCAGGGCGCAACAATGCCTGCTTGTCGTCGTGGCGATAGTCGCGTGCGGATTTTTGTTTGGACTTCTGGGGCATGGAATAGCGGATTTTACGATAATTTGCGTCAGGAAGTCCGGCTAATCGAGAACATTATACAGGCCACCGCATACAGCAGTTGTACCGGGCCGCCTGAACCGGTGGCCGGGATGGGCTGCCGGTGCACCGGGTACCCCAACCCCGGCAAACGGCCGCCGGGTCGGCGCTGAGGCGCCTGTGAATTGAATTTCTTGACTAAATCAGGCGTACAATAGACAATTCCGTGCCAATTCCGGTGCGGTTTTGCTACTTGCGTTGATGTCAACTACAGCCCCGCTTTCAGTCGCCTATTTCAATCGGTTTGCGCCCGGTAAATTGCCCGAGTATCTCGGGTTTCATGTGGTGCGGGTGGCGCGGGCCGAAGTGGAGATTGAGTTCGAGGTGTGTGGGCATCATCTGGCGCCGAACGGGTTTTTGCATGGCGGGGCGGTGGTGGCGCTGGCGGATACCTGTGCCGGGTATGGTACGCTGGCGTCATTGCCCGAGGGCGCCGATACGTTTACGACGATTGAGCTAAAAACCAACTTTTTTGGCACCGTACGGGAGGGTAAAGTGCGCGGTTTGGCACAGGCCGAGCATTTGGGGCGGAGCACCCAGGTTTGGAGTACCGAGGTGGTTGCCGACCAGGGCGGTAAGCGGCTGGCGCTGTTTCGCTGTACACAAATGCTGATGTACCCGGAATAAGGCGGCGGATTGATACTGACTTCAGGTGGCGACCAGGTGGTTGAATGGGTATGAATAACACAGGCATATTGCGCAATGATGATGACAACACAACCGTGCTGTTTTGCGGCACCGATCTGGCGCGCTGGCAGTGGCGCTGGCCATTGATGGGGGCTGCGGTGGCGCCCCTCGTTGCCGGGCGGTCGCAATGACCGGCCGCCGGGCGGGCGGGCGCGAGGCCCGCAAAGCCTTGCGCTCAGCGCCGTTGGCCGAGGACAGCAAGCCGGTGCTGCCGGGGCAAAGCGGCGGGCGCTTTATGCCGCTGACCGAGGACGACTTAAAAAAAATCCACACCGCGATGCTGGACCTGCTGGAGCAGGTCGGGTTTTCCCAGGCGATTCCCTCGTGCATCGAGTTGGTGACCGGGGCCGGCGGCCGCTATACCAGCGACGGGCGATTGTTGTTTCCGCGTGCGCTGGTTGAAGATACGATTGCCGCCGCCAATCGGGATTTCACCCTGTACGCCCAGGATGAGAAATACGACCTGCACCTGAGCGGATACAAGGTGCATTTTGGCACCGCCGGGGCGGCGGTGCACGTGGTGGACGACTGGAAATCCCACCCGCAGTATGCGGCTAAGGGCAACTATAGAGAATCGACCATTGAAGATCTATACGATGCCGCCCGGCTGGTGGACAAGCATGAGCACATTCATTTTTTTCAACGCTGCATGGTGGCGCGGGATATCGAGCAGCCGGCGGCGATGGATTTGAACACCACCTATGCTTCGGTGGCGGGAACGACCAAGCATTGCGGCGTCAGCTATGTTGACCCGCAGCATGCCGAAGAGGGTTTGCGGCTGTTGCATCGCATCGCCGGGGGTGAGAAAAAATGGCGGGCGCGGCCGTTTGCCAGTTTGTCGTGTTGTTTTGTGGTGCCGCCGCTGCGCTTTGCCAAGGACGCCTGCCGGGTGCTGGAGGTGTGCGTCAGAGGCGGGATGCCGATTTTGCTGCTGGCTGCCGGTCAGGCGGGGGCGACCAGCCCGGCGTCACTGGCGGGGGCGGTGGTGCAGGAGTGCGCCGAATGCCTCGCTGCGCTGGTGTATGTCAATCAGATTGTGCCGGGGCACCCGGCGATTTTCGGGCCGTGGCCGTTTGTATCCGACCTGCGCACCGGCGCGATGAGCGGCGGCAGCGGTGAGCAGGCGGTGTTGATGGCGGCCTGCGGTCAGGTGGGACGGTATTACGACTTGCCGACCGGGGTCGCCGCCGGTATGGCGGACTCGAAAATTCCGGATGCGCAATCCGGTTTTGAGAAGGGCTATACCCTCGCGCTGGCCGGGCACAGCGGCGCCAATCTGGTGTATGAATCGGCCGGGATGCAGGGCAGTCTGCTCGGGTTCAGCTTTGAGGGCTGCACTATCGATAATGATATGCTGGGGGCAGTTAACCGCAGTGTTCGCGGGGTTGAGGTCGATCCGACGACGCTGTCGCTGGAGGTCATTACCGATGTTTGCCTGAATGGGCCGGAGCATTTTCTTGGCCATCAGGATACGCTGTCGCGGATGCAGAAGGATTATGTTTATCCTGAGGTCGGCAATCGGTTGACGCCGGCGGAATGGAAGGAGCAGGGCGCGCATGCGATCAACCGGCCTGCGCAGCAAAAAACCCAGGAAATTCTGGCAACCCATTTTCCTGAGCATATTTCCGAGCAACTGGATGCGCAGATTCGACAGGAATTTGACATCCGGTTGCAGCGCGACCGGATGCAGCCGAGGGAGCCGCAATAGGCAATCGCAGCCGCCGGCAGGATAGCGATGGTAACCAGCCGGTTGTCGCGCCCGGTTTTGCTGGGCCGGAATCTACCGCACAGCCGTCAATCGGTATCTTCGTCAGGGTATTGGGCCATTGCGGCTGAGGCCGGCATCGGCACGGTCGTAATCACCGCCACGGCACGCGCCTGCTCCCGGTAAATGGCATACAACCCACCGGCAAGGATCAATGCCATGCCAGCCCAGGCGGTGGGCAATGGCCAATCCCCCCAGATCACAATGCCCCAGAAAGCGCCCATTGGAATGGCGGTATATTCGAGTGGTGCGATCAGGGATGCCTCGACGGTACGGTAGGCATTTGACGAGGCCACCGACAGCAGCAACACGGCAAAGGCGCAGAAGAAAAGGTATAGGAGTTGCCCGGCATCAATAGAAACCGGCCCCCGCAGAAGGAAGGCCAATGACGGATTGCGCAGATCGTCAAACGGCATGGCAACATTGATCAACAGCAGCGTACAGCCTGCCACCGCATAACAACAATGCTGCACCGCGACCATGGCGGACAAATTACCGGTTGATTTGAGCTTGCGTGTCCAGATCTGGAACAGCGCATAGCTGAGCGCCGACCCGAGAACAAGCAGGGTTTCTATCTGAAAATCAGCCGCGCCGGGTCTGATGATCAACAGACAGCCTGCCATGCCGGCAATCACCGACAGGATCCGGTGAATGCCAATGCGTTCACCCAGCAGCGGCACCGACAACAGCATGATCATCAAGGGGGATATGAAAAAGATGGCAACGGCGCTGGCGAGCGGCAGGCTGCCAAGCGATACAAAGAACAGCACCATGGCAACGACAAGGCACATTCCGCGCCCGGTGAACTGCCAGAAAGCGGCGGCATCCAGCTTCATCATGCGCTTCAGGCCGGTGCTGAAGACCGCAATCAACATTATGCTCATCAGCGACCGGATGGCGATAATCTCCCCAAGCGGCATGGTCTCGCCAAGCAATTTGACGAGCGCATCATTGAGCGGAATGATGATCAGACCGAGCGCCAGGAAGCCCAGCGCCGCATAAGGTCTCGCCAACCATTCAGCAAACCGATTCATAAGGAACCTCGGCAGTAAAAACGCCCATTTCCGATTGATTATCCGCAACGAGCAGCGCGAAAGCGCGGTTTCCGATTGCTTATGCCGCTGTTATCCGCCGGTTCCAGTTTGAACAGGGCGCGCGAATATGGATATAATAACCGGATGTCTTGTCGATTTTACCCTGAAATGCCTGGCGACGTGCCAACATAATGCAGGCGATCTTATGCGCCGCGAAACCGACGGTGCATAAGATCGTGATGAGCACCCATACCCGATAAAACGCCAGGCGGTGAAACCACGCCCGGCAGCACTGGAGTTTTTTAATGTCCGAGACCAAACACAACTTTATTGCCGGCGAATGGCTTGCCGGCAGCACCACTATCGAGAACCGCAATCCGTCTGATCTGTCGGAGATTGTCGGACAGTTTGCCCAGGCCGATGCCGCGCAACTGGATCAGGCCCTCGATGCTGCCAGAGTGGCGCAGCGGGTATGGGCGGCGACCGGGTTAGAGGCGCGCCAGACGATTTTGATGAACATCGGTACCGCGTTGATGGCGCGCAGCGTCGAGCTTGGCACCCTGCTTAGCCGTGAAGAGGGCAAGCCGCTGGCAGAGGGCAAAGGCGAGATTTACCGCGCCGGCCAGTTTTTCACCTACTACGCTGCCGAGGTTGTGCGCCAGACTGGCGACACCGCCGACAGTGTGCGTCCCGACATTGAAATCGATGTGCGCCGCGAACCGGTTGGCACCGTAGCGGTAGTCAGCCCGTGGAATTTCCCGACCGCCACCGCCGCGTGGAAAATTGCACCGGCGCTGGCGTTCGGCAATGCGGTGGTCTGGAAACCGGCCAATCTGGTGCCGGCGTCGGCGGTTGCACTGGCCGAGATTATTGCCAGCCAGGACTTGCCGGCCGGCCTGTTCAGCCTGGTCATGGGCACAGGCAGCAGCATTGGCCAGCAGTTGATCGAAAGCCCGGCGGTTGATGCCATCAGCTTTACCGGCTCGGTTGCGGTCGGCCAGCAGATTGCCCGCTCCGCCATCGGCAACCTGACCCGGCTGCAGATGGAGATGGGGTCGAAAAATGCGCTTGCCGTGATGGAAGACGGCGATATGGACATTGCCGTTGCCGCTGCCCTTGGTGGGGCGTTTGGCGGCACCGGCCAGAAATGCACCGCCTCATCACGATTGATTGTGCACCGCGCGGTGCATGATGAATTTGTCGACAAACTGGCCGCCGGCGCGGCGGCGATGGTGGTCGATCATGCCCTGAAAGACGGCACACAGATCGGCCCCGTTGTCAGCCGGGGGCAGCTTGACGAGAACATGGCCTATATGAAACTGGCACGCGCTGAAGGGGGTGAGGTGGTATTTGGCGGCGAGCGGGTCGGTCGCGCTACCGAGGGCTATTACATGACACCGGCCGTGGTCGCCGGTACCCGCAATGACTGGCGCGTCAACCGCGAGGAAATGTTCGCGCCAATCGCCTGCGTGATCAAGGCAGACAGCTATGACGAGGCGCTGCAGCTGGTCAATGATACGCATTTTGGCCTGACGTCGGGGATCATTACGCGCGACCTGGCGCGGGCAACGCATTTCCGGCGCAATGCCAGGACCGGCTGTGTCATGGTGAATTTGCCGACTGCCGGAACGGACTATCACGTGCCGTTTGGCGGGCGTGGCAGTTCATCCTATGGTCCGCGCGAACAAGGCGGTTATGCGGTGGAATTCTTTACCACGGTTAAAACCGCCTATATTCGTTCCGGAACGCCGGCATAGGTGCATCGATAAACCGGTCGCAGCGAGATTGCCATGCACCTGATTGATAATCTTCAATACGCCAACTGGTCGGAAAAAATTTTCCGGCAAATGTCCGGGGCCGGCGTTCACGCCGTGCATGTGACCATTGCCTATCATGAGAATTTTCGCGAGACGGTGGCCAATGTAGCGGCCTGGAATCGCCGGTTTGAGCGGTTCCCGGAGTTGATTTTCCACGGCACGACCGGGGATGATGTGCGCCGCGCCAAAGCGGAGCGCCGGACTGCGATTTTCTTCGGGTTTCAGAGCCCGTCACCGATCGAAGATGACATCGGCCTGGTCGAAATCTGGCATGCGCTGGGTGCGCGGTTTATGCAGCTGACCTATAACAACCAGTCACTGCTCGCCACCGGCTGTTATGAGGCGGAAGACGCGGGGGTTACCCGCATGGGCCGTCAGGTGATCAAGGAAATGAACCGGGTTGGTCTGGTCATTGACATGAGCCATTCTGCCGAACGGTCAACGCTGGACGCGATCGAGATTTCCGGGCGTCCGATTGCCATCACCCATGCCAACCCGGCGTTCTGGCACCCTGCCCGGCGCAACAAATCGGACGCGGTGCTGCGTGCGCTTGGTCAATCCGGCGGCATGCTGGGTTTTTCCCTGTATCCGCACCATCTCAAGGACAAGAGCGACTGCACGCTGGCCGGCTTTTGCGAGATGATCGCGCGCACCGCCGAGCTGATGGGAATTGAACATGTCGGCCTGGGGTCGGATTTGTGCCAGGACCAGCCGAATTCGGTGGTGGAATGGATGCGCGTTGGCCGTTGGTCCAGGGAAATTGACTATGGCGAGGGGTCGGCAAGTGACGCCGGCTTCCCGCCCATGCCGGACTGGTTTGAGGATAACCGACATTTTGGGAATATCGCTGTCGGCCTGCGTGAATATGGCTTTAGCGAAACCGACACGGCGGCCGTGATGGGGGAAAACTGGCTGCGGTTTTATGACCATAATTTTGGCCCTGAAAGCGCCTGATGCGATGAATGGGCAACCAGAAAAACAGGTCAAACCCGTGCGCGTTGCGCGTGCTCCCCTGCGGGCGGCAAGTGAGGTCATGCGCCTTGCGCGGATGGGATCGTTTCATCAAAGCCGTCTCAGCTTTATGCGGGTGTTGCTGCGCCGTCTGAAAAATGCAGGGTGGGTGTTTGACCGCCCTGTCTGGCGGATAGATGCGGGCGGGGTCGGCGTGGCCACCTATCGTGCCAGCGGGCCAACCCGCAGTTACACGCTGGTTGCCTTTGCCCATGATCTGCCCGATGAATTGCGCTCTGACCGCGTGATTGCCGAGGCCTGGGATGCCACCTTTACGCTGCATGACGGCAATGTGAGCGAGGCCGATATTGACCGGCTCGGCGCCACTGTTCCGCATCAGGAAGCAGGGCGTATTTCCGCTGCAGAACTGGTTCTTTCGCGCGCCAACAGATCCGTGCGGCTGTTCGATTATGTCGCCACATGCCTTGCCGGCGGGGCGCAGCCTGATCCGGCGCAGATTGAGCCTGTTGGCTATCTGATGCGCACGACCGCGGTGTATGGGTCGGGCAAATTTGGCGCTGCTGACCGGGAAATCTGGGCTGACCGCCCGGAGTTTGCCGGGGCTTTCCAGCCTGAATTGCTGGCGGTCTGGCTGATTCGCGCCTTTACCATCGACCTGGTTGAACATGCGGCACAGATGCGCGCCCCCGAAACCGCCGTCAAACTGGCCCCTGCCATCCGGCGGCGCCTTGGCGTTGGCAATTCCACCGGCCTGGGCATGGCCCCTTTTCTAATCAACCATCCGGCGCTTATCCATTCCTGGATCGAGGCGCGCGAGACAGCGCTGGCCCGGGTTCGGGCGGTTAAAAACGCGTGTCCTGCGGAGATCGCCCTGTTCACACAACGGGTCACGCGCGCTGCGGTGAACGCCGCCGACTGGCATGTTGATCATGCTGATCAGGCCAACAAGATTGCTGGCCTGCGCGCGGACCTGGATGCAACCGAGCAGCATCTGGGGTCGATTGATCTGTCGGCTGATTTTGCGTGGAACAGCCTCTATGCGTGGGCTGAGCACACCCTGGGCCTTGAAGGTCAGGAACAGATTGTTTCATTGATGATGGAGCCCTATCCCCATCTGGTTGATGATCTGGCCGCGACGATGGCCGTCGATGAGGCGCGCAGCTTCCGCATTGACGGCGGTATGAAAATTGCCGCGCTCAGCCGCATTATCCGCGCAGCCTATGACTGGACGGAGGGGATTGATTTTGACAGCCGTGATGCGCAGGCGCGCGTCTGGTACGTATCCGAAGAAAAGCTGGAGCCACGCCTGGGTGAGCGGTTTGAAGAGCCGATTGCCGATTATGAGCAACCGCTTGCGCCGGGCCGTGATGCCAGGCGCGCGCTGCTCGACCTCGAAAAATGTGGCGGCAATGACACCGTCGCCGGCTTCCTGCTGGCGCATCCGGAACACCGGCATATCACGCGCCGCGCGCAGCTGATCGCACAGTGCGCTTTTGGTGAAATCCGGGACAACACCATTGCCGCTGACATGCGGCCAATTGACCTGTTGCGGTGCAAATTGTCGTTTTTCGGTGCGATGAAATTCGATCCGCGCTCTGACAGATGGTTGCGCATCACGATGTTTCAGGGGGCGCCATTCCCGGATGAGCTGGCAGACCTCGACCCGGATGAGCTTGTCTACCCGCCACTGCCGGGCAGCGTGCCTGTGTGACGGACGCGAGCGCGAGCTGGTCCGTTGGTGAGACCAGCGCGCTTGCCGTCAAGGCGGCACGCGGTGTGGGTATGCCGTGGGGATTGGCCGAAGAAGCCGGCTTTGCCCTGGGCTGGTTAACCCGCCATGGCGCGCCGGGCGTTTCTGCCCTGTGCCGCTATTTGTCCGGCTATCGCCAATCGCTTGAAAACGGACGGCCCCCGTCGCACTGGCCTGACGACACGGACGGCGGCTGGTTTTGCCCGCTTAGCCTGGGGGCGGCCATTTCAGACGGCGCCATACCCCTGCCGGTCACGCTGTCATCGGTGCGCGAGCCGTTACTGCTGGTGCCATTTATTGCCGGCCGGGTAACCGACGACCGCGTCCTCCTGCTGAATATGGGCGCCGTACAGGTCACCGTCTCGCACGCCGGGCTCACCGGCAATGTTGCGCCAACCCGCCTGCTGGTCGCCGCGGCGTCATGCCGGATCGGCTATGGCGCTGCAACAGCCGACGTCACCCATGCAGATGCCCGGATCAGGGTGCAGTCAACGGCAACCGAATGTATCGCGGTGTTGACCCGCCTGGCCCATAATACCTATGCACCGGCCACCGAGGAATCGCGTCTGGCCGGCGCCGGGGCAGGTCTGAAGGACAATGACTAGCGGGTCAGAAACGGCCTGATCAATGCCGTGATCAGCCCCCCGCTCGCCGGTCGATAACCGCGCCGGTTCACCGTTGCTCCAATCGACGGCTATGGTTCCGCCGATAAATACACAATCCAGCTTGGGTCGTCTTCGCCGGTGGTGGCGGGGGTGTAAATGCCGTTGCCTTCGCCGCTCTCTTCATCGGTGCCTTCCCAATACACCGTCACCTTGCTGAAGCCGGCCTCGACCAGTATTTCCTGCAGCTCGGGCAGGGTCCATAGCCGCCATTCATAGGTAAACGCCTTTTTTAACCAGGAGCCGTCCGAAAATTTGAAATGGATATGGCAGAGCATGTGGCCGTTGATGGGGTTGTACTTTTTTTGGTGCCAATAATATGTAAAGCCCTTGTATTTGGTTTTTTCCTTGACTGTTTTACCGGATTCGTATCCGCCATACGCGTCGATAAACAGGATGCCGTCCGATTTCAACCCCTGCCGTGCGGTGGCGAAATAATTGCGCAGGCTATCGCGGGTTTTAAACAGCTGATAGCTGAAGTTCATCGCCAGTATCATATCCACGGCGTCGCAATCGGCCTGCATGACATCCTGTTGCAGCAGCTCGATTCTTTGCCGCCGGTTTTTACTCAGCCGCCCCAGCTTGTGCTGCCTGCCCCATTCGAGCACTTCCGGGTCCAGATCCAGGCCGATGGCGCGATTGGTTTTGCGGCGATTGACCCATTCGCAGCTGGTATTGCCGGTACCGCAAAAATCTTCCCGCAGCAGGCTGGCTGTACGGCCGCGCAGCTGCCGATACGTGGCGTCCACCATATCGATTTCCGCCTCCACCGATTGCACGGATTTTTCATAGTATTCATAGCGGTCGGCAGTGTAGGCGGTGGTGCCCGGCTGGGGGGATTGGTTCTTTTTTGCCATTTGGCCTGGAGTCTGATGGGTTGGTTTATCGGTTGTAAGGGTCGGGGTATGCGGAGCGAATGGCGTGTTTGACCAGTCACTTTGGCATTGCTACAGTATATCATACGCACATCAACCGGGCCCCCGGTCGGGCTATCTGCCGAATAGCAGGGCAGTTTGCGTTGCCGGGCCCGCTGCCGGTGTGGGTGCATATAAGCTGTCACCCCGTCTGCATGGAGGCAGTGCGTATGATAATTTTCCGCTGCGTATCAATTCTGGCAGTCTGGCGCCGGTTGTGGGATAATCCGGCCGGCAGTTTTTCGGGACGGGTCGGGGGGCAGGCGGTGGCGGTTGGCTTGCCGGGACGCGCAACCCATACACTATTTCATAGCATAGAGAATTGAATTAATGGACGAAAATAAACGCAAGGCGCTTGACGCGGCGCTCGGTCAGATCGACCGTCAGTTTGGCAAGGGCTCGGTGATGCGGCTGGGCGATTCGGGGGTGCCGCAGGATATTGCCTGTTATTCCACCGGCTCCATCGGTCTGGATATCGCGCTGGGGATTGGCGGCTTGCCCAGAGGGCGGGTGGTCGAGGTTTATGGCCCGGAATCGTCGGGCAAAACCACGATGACGCTGTCGGTTATTGCCGAAGCGCAGCGCAACGGCGGCACGGCGGCATTCATCGACGCCGAACATGCGCTCGACCCCGGCTATGCCTCCCGACTCGGGGTCAACATCGATGACTTGCTGGTATCGCAGCCGGATACGGGCGAGCAGGCGCTGGAAATCGCCGATATGCTGGTGCGCTCTTCGGCGGTGGATGTGGTGGTGATCGACTCGGTGGCGGCATTGACGCCAAAAGCCGAGATCGAAGGCGATATGGGCGATGTCCACGTCGGCTTGCAGGCGCGTTTGATGTCGCAGGCGCTGCGCAAATTAACCGCAAACATCAAGCGCTCCAACACCATGGTTATCTTCATTAACCAGATTCGCATAAAAATCGGCGTGATGTTCGGTAACCCGGAAACGACAACCGGGGGCAATGCGCTGAAATTCTATGCGTCGGTGCGGCTCGATATACGGCGCATTGGCGCAATCAAGAAGGGCGATGAAGTGCTGGGCAACCAGACCCGGGTGAAGGTGATCAAGAACAAGGTCGCACCGCCGTTCAGGCAAACCGAGTTCGATATTCTCTACAATGAGGGGATTTCCAAAGAGGGTGAGTTGATTGACCTCGGCGTGGAGCTGGGGCTGATTGAAAAATCGGGCGCCTGGTATAGCTACGGCGCCGACCGGATTGGACAGGGGCGTGACAATGTGCGGCTTTTTCTCAAAGAGAACCCCGCTATGGCAACTGAGATAGAATTACTTATTCGCGAGAAAAAAGGCTTGCCTGCCTCGTCGTCGGCCGCACCTGCAATCGATACGCCGGCTGAGGCGTAGGCGGCGAAACCGATTGGGGTTATCTGGGGGCATTGTCCACGTCCGCGCAGCCATTGCTTTATCGTACGTTGCGGGACAAAGCGCTGACGTACCTGGCCCGGCGCGAGCACAGCGTGTTTGAGCTCGAGCGGAAGCTGAGTGCCGGGGGGGAAGCCGATGCGGCCTGTATGCAAACACTATTGCAGGAGCTGGCGGCGCAGGGCGCCCAATCCGACCGCCGTTTTGCCGAGCAGCTTTGCCGGGTTCGGGTGGGCAGCGGCAAAGGGCCGGTGCAGGTGAACCATGAATTGGAGCAGCATCGCATCGAGCCCGGGATTATTCAGGCGGTGCTGTCCGGGTACGCGCATCAGTGGCAGCAGTTGGCCGATACGGCCCGGCTGAAAAAGTTTGGCGATGCGCCGCCGGCCGATTATAAACAGTGGGCGCGTCAGGCGCGATTTCTCCGACAACGCGGTTTCATGAACGATCAGATCCGCCCCTTTGACGGCGCCTGAGCCTGCATACGACCCGGTTTCCCGCCTGTAATTGAGCTATGCGAACCTCCGATATTCGGCAGCTGTTTCTGAATTATTTCGCCGACCACGATCATACTATTGTTGCCAGCGGCCCGCTGGTGCCGGAACACGACCCGAGCCTGTTGTTTACCAACTCCGGCATGGTGCAGTTCAAGGAGGTTTTTCTGGGCAATCAGTCGCGCCCCTATCGGCGGGCGGTCACGGCGCAGCGTTGTGTGCGCGCCGGCGGTAAGCACAACGACCTTGAAAATGTCGGTTATACCGCTCGCCACCATACTTTTTTTGAGATGCTGGGCAATTTCAGCTTTGGCGACTATTTCAAACAGCGGGCGATTCATCTTGCCTGGGAATTATTGTGCGAAGGCTTTGGGCTGCCCCGGGAGCGGCTGTGGGTCACGGTTTTTGAGCAGGATGATGAGGCCGCTGATATCTGGATAAATCAGATTGGCGTTGACCCGGGGCGCGTGACCCGCATCGGGGCGCAGGACAATTTTTGGCAAATGGGCGAGACCGGGCCATGCGGGCCGTGCTCGGAAATCTTTTATGACCATGGCCCGGAGGTTGCCGGCGGGCCGCCCGGTACGCCGGAACAAGACGGTGATCGGTATGTGGAGATTTGGAATCTGGTCTTCATGCAGTTCAATCGCAGCGCTGACGGCACGCTGCAACCATTGCCGCAGCCGTCGGTGGATACCGGCATGGGGCTGGAGCGCATGGCCGCGGTATTGCAGGGGGTGCACAGTAATTACGAGATCGATTTATTTCAGCATCTGATTGCCGCCGTTGCCAGGGTGATGGGGACGGATGATATGCAGGCGCATTCCTTGCGCGTGATTGCCGATCATATCCGCTCGACGGCGTTTTTGATTTTGGATGGCGTTTTGCCGTCCAACGAGGGGCGCGGCTATGTCCTGCGCCGCATTGCGCGCCGCGCGATTCGCCATGGCCATCAGTTGGGCTGCCAACCGGCGTTTATGCATCGGCTGGTCGGGCCGCTGATAGCGCAAATGGGCGACGCCTATCCCGAATTGATCCGGCAGCAAGCGCATATTGAGCGGGTATTGCAGCGTGAAAATGAAAAATTCAACGAAACTCTGGATCAGGGGTTGAAAATTCTGCATCAGGAGATCGCCGCGCTCCAAGGTGGTGACGTCCCCGGTCACGTGGTGTTCAAACTGTACGATACGTTTGGTTTTCCGGCGGATATGACGGCCGATGTGGCCCGGGAAAGGGGACTGGGCACCGATCTGGCCGGATTTGAGGCCACGATGAAGCAGCAGCGCAAGCGCGCCCGAGCGGCGGATCGGTTTACTCGAGCGGCGGCGGAGGTCGAGCCGGGTGCGATGGCGGGCGGCGATACCGATGGGTTGGAGCTGCGCCCCAACGACCGGCTCGAACAGGCGCTCGGTGATTTGGCTGCGACCGGATTTATCGGCCATACTGTGCTCGACAGCGAGGTGGTGCTGTCGCGTTTGCTGCTCGAATACGAACCGGTAGACGCCTTGTCGGCAAACCAGGACGGTGCACAGATGCTGGTGCTGGAGCAAACGCCATTTTATGCCGAAAGCGGCGGGCAGGCAGGCGATCAGGGCACAATTACATTCCGTGACGGCGCGCTATTCGCGGTGCAGGATACCCGTTATCTCGGCGGCAGGGTCATCTGTCATATCGGCAGGCTGGAGCGAGGTCGGGTGAAACAAGGCGATCGCGGCCGGGCCGAAGTATGCGCCGACCGGCGCCGTCGCATCGCCTGCAATCATTCGGCGACGCATTTGCTGCACGCCGCGCTGAAAACGGTGTTGGGCGAGCATGTACAGCAAAAAGGCTCACTGGTCACCGCGGATCGACTGCGGTTTGATTTTGTCCATTTCACCCCGCTGACCGAGCCGGAGCTGCAGGCGATTGCGCATCGGGTCAACGACTGGATCAGGGAAAATCATGCGGCCCAGGTGGAAACCATGGCGCTGGAGCGGGCCAGGGCGGCCGGCGCGGAGGCGTTGTTTGGTGAAAAATACGACGACCAGGTGCGCACGATCAAAATGGGGGCGGCGTCATTCGAGTTATGCGGCGGCACGCATGTCGCTCGCAGCGGCGATATCGGCCAGTTTGTGATCGTGTCGGAAACCGGGGTGGCCTCCGGTGTCCGGCGCATTGACGCGCTCAGCGGGGCCGGCGCACAGGCGTATGTGAGCGCACAACTGGCGTCGCTGCGTGCGCTGTCGATGCAGCTTAAAACCGTGCCGGAACAGTTGCCGGACAAGGTGCACAGCCTGGTTGAAATGCAAAAGCAGCAGCAGCGACAAATCCAGACGCTGCAAGCGAAGCTGGCGGTGAGCGCAGGCGACGCCGATGCGGGTGCAGTGCGGCAAGTCGCCGGCATAAAAGTCGCCGTATTGCGATTGGATGATGCGGATGTCACGGCATTGCGGCTCAGTGTCGATCAATGGAAGCAGAAGCTGGCCAGCGGGGTGGTTGTGGTTGCCGGGGTCCGGCACGGCAAGGTGACGCTGCTGGCCGGGGTCACCCGGGATTTGGCGGCGCGTTATGCGGCCGGCGATCTGATTCGAACGCTGTCGCCGTTGGTCGGCGGCAAAGGCGGCGGCAAAGCGGAGCTGGCTCAGGGCGGCGGCACCAATGCGGCGGGGATTGCGGCCGCCTTTGCGCGGGCGCTGCAGTGGGTCGAGGAGCAGGCCGCCGCGTGAGTGGCGGCGGTGTGTGCAACGCCTTGATACGCTCCGGTTGGATGACCGTATGGTTCGAGTGCCGAACGCTGCCGAGCTGACATTCATCGATTGACCGGGTGTCGGTCATGGACGGCTTCGAATCGCGCATGAAATTCGGCGCGGTGAAACAGATCAACCAGACCCTATCTCCACCATTGATCACGACCGTTCGCCCTGCGCTCATCGACAGAATATCCGCGCAGATGAAAAGCGCATCGATTTGTCCGCTTGTGTTGCTGCTCGTGTTTTTGCTGGGTGCGATGTTGCGTTACATTGCGCTATCGGACACGCAGGTCAACACCCCGGTACGGGCGGATGCGGCCAAATATCTTTTGTATGCATACAATCTAAAGAATTTTGGGCTGTATTCCTATAGCGCTATTGGCGCACAGGGGCAGCCCGAGCAGCTTCAGCCGGATGCGCTGGTTACCCCCGGATACCCTCTGTTGGTCAGTATGTTTGTCAACGCCGACGGTTTTCTGAACTATACCTGGCTGTTGGCAGCTCAAGCGCTATTGAGTGCTCTGACGATTATTCTGGCGTACTTTTTATTCCTCGGATTGGGGCGTGGCTGGGCGGTGCTGGTGGCATTTTTGACCGCCTGCAGCCCGCATCTGGTGAGTATGAATACCTATTTGTTGACGGAAACCCTGTTTTGTTTTTTCCTGGTTGCATTTCTCGCATTGGCAAGTCGTTTGCTGCAGGCGCGATTATGGTTGTTCGGTTTGGCCGGGGGGCTGCTGGGGCTGGCAACGCTGACCCGTCCGTGGATACAAGGGTTTTTACCGGTACTGTGCATTTTTCTATTTGCTACCGCCAATCGGCACAGCCGGATAAGGCCGCTGCTGTTGCTTGCCGGGTTTGCTCTCGTCGTCGCCCCCTGGCTCATTCGCAATTATCTGCTATTGGGCAGTATTACCGATCCAACCCTGAGCATAGCCAGCATATATCACGGCATGTACCCGGATATGATGTATAATTTTCAGCCGCAAACGACCGGGTTTGCCTATCGCTTTGATCCGTGGATTGAAACCGTTCAGCTGACCTCACAAACGTTGTTTGACGAATTGTCCCGGCGCGTAGCGGAACAACCCTGGACCTACATTCAATGGTATTTGTGGGGCAAACTGCTAACCGTTTTTTCCTGGGATATCATTGCCGGTGCGGGCGACGTATTTGTCTACCCGGTGATACAAACACCGTATACCTACAACCTGTGGTTGAAGACAACGCATGCGCTGATGCATATAACGCATCCGGTTCTGGTGTTATTGTGTTTGATGAGCGCGGTCGCAGCCTGGCTGCCCGCCTCCAGGCAGATGCCGTCGGCATTCCTGTTTACGCTGCGATTATTGTCGCTGCTGATTTTTTATTTCATCTTAATGCACACGATAGGCGCACCGTATCCGCGTTATTCTATTCCTATGCGCCCGGTGATGTATGGCATGGCGGTTGCTATGCCGGTCTGGTGCATACATTATTTCCGGCATTATTTCCGACATGTCTCGAACTGCTATTCTGATTCCCGCGTATGAGCCCACTGCGGATCTGATCGAGGTGATCACGGCGCTGCTGCGTTTGGATATTGACGACATTTTCAATGCGATCATTCAGGTTCTAACCGGCATACCATGGCACTGATTATCGAAAAATACGGCGGTACTTCTGTCGGCAGCATCGAGCGCATTCAGGCGGTCGCAGAAAATGTGGCGGCCGGCGTGCGTCAAGGGCATCGCATCGTGGTGGTGGTGTCCGCAATCAGCGGTGAAACCAATCGGCTGCTGGGGCTGGCTCGACAGATTGCGCCGGCGCCTTCGAGGCGGGAAATGGATGCGCTGGCGTCAACCGGCGAGCAGGTTAGTGCCGCTTTGCTGGCGATTGCGCTCAACCACATCGGCATCAAGGCGAAATCCTATACCGCGTTTCAGGTTGAAATTGTCACCAATCGAGTCTACGGCCAGGCGCGGATCGAAGAGATCCAGGTTGAGCGGGTCAAACAGGATTTGGAGCAGGGCGGCGTGGTGGTGATCACCGGGTTTCAGGGGATAGACAGAGGCCGCAATATCACCACGCTGGGGCGCGGCGGCACGGATACCACGGCGGTCGCCATGGCGGTCGCATTACAAGCCGATGAGTGCCGGATTTACACCGATGTGGACGGGGTCTATACTGCTGATCCGAGAATCGTGCCGGAGGCCAGACGGCTGGACTACCTCACGTTTGAAGAAATGCTGGAGCTGTCCGGCGCCGGGGCCAAGGTGCTGCAAATCCGTTCGGTGGAGTTTGCCGGCAAATATCACGTCCCATTGCGTGTTCTGTCGTCGTTTGAAAATGGCGCAGGCACGTTGATTAACATAGAGAATACGTCGATGGAACAACCGCTGATTTCTGGAATTACCTATAGTCGTGATGAGGCCAAGGTCACCGTGCGCGGTGTGCCGGACAAGCCGGGCATTGCCTTTGGCCTGCTCGGCCCGGTATCCGATGCCCATGTCAATGTCGATATGATTGTACAAAATGTCGGTATTGACGGCCTGACCGACCTCACCTTTACGGTTCACAGCACGGATTTGGTGGCTTGTCTGGATATTTTGCGCCCGGTGGCGGCCGAGTTTGGGGCCCGTGAAGTGGTCGGCGACAGCGATCTGGCCAAAATCTCGGTAGTGGGGGTCGGCATGCGCTCGCATGCCGGCATCGCCACGCAGATGTTCGGTGCGTTGTCGGAAAAAGGTATCAATATTCAGATGATTTCGACATCCGAGATCAAAATTTCGGTTACCATCGAAAAAGAATATACCGAGCTGGCGGTGAGAACGCTGCACAAGGCGTTCGATCTCGACACATAAACAGCCTGGTTTGGGCCGAAAATATCGGTTTTCGGACTTGTAAATTTGATCGGGATTGTTTACCGTTCATCTCCGATACCGAGTTGCCAGGGTGCCTGGGATGTTGGCGGTTTTGGGTATCGAGTGGCAGGTAAACCTAAGCTCAGGGCTAAATTCAGGAGAAAAATAATGTTGATCTTGACTCGTCGGATTGGTGAATCCGTTTATATCGGCGATGAAGTACGTATGACCGTATTGGGCGTACGCGGTACCCAAGTGCGAATTGGCATTAATGCCCCACGGGATGTGCCGGTTCATCGTGAGGAAATTTACTATCGTATCAAGAATGAGCAGTCGGGAGAGGATGGCTCCAGTCAGCCGAATTACGATGAAGTTCACCCCGCTTCCGATCAGGGTGACCCGCATAATTCCTGAATCCGGGCCTGAATCCGGGCCTGAATTTCGGTCAGAGGTTGCGCCTGAATGTGGGCCGGAAGTCGCGCCAATAGCGGCGGCTTTTTTCCGGATGTCACCTGTTGCATCCCGTTTTGTGTGGTTACTGTCGCGTGCGCATATCGGTTCGAGATTTTTCCACCGCCGGCTTGAAGCCGGCTGGTCTGTGTTATATCGGAGAGGTGGCCGAGCGGCTGAAGGCGCTCCCCTGCTAAGGGAGTATGGGGTTTGTAGCCCCATCGAGGGTTCGAATCCCTCCCTCTCCGCCAGATTGGCCGCATCCGCCGAATGCGGTGGTTGGCTCGGCCGGTGAAATGTACGATGTTTTGTCAAGCGCCCGTAGCTCAGTTGGATAGAGTACCTGGCTACGAACCAGGCGGTCGGAGGTTCGAATCCTTCCGGGCGCGCCATTTTTGCCCGTTCCAGCGCGGTTATGCCGTCGCCAGCGCTCATATTCCGGCAAACCCATCGCCCGGCTGGCCGCCGGGCTGTTAGTGACAGGGCGCGGCTATGAAATTGCTCACGGCGATTATCAAACCATTCAAATTGGATGATGTGCGTGATGCGCTATCGGAAATTGGCGTCCAGGGGATGACGATTACCGAAGTGCGGGGATTTGGCCGACAAAAAGGCCATACCGAGCTGTATCGAGGGGCGGAATATGTGGTTGATTTTGTGCCGAAAGTCAAACTCGAGCTCGCGGTGCCTTCCCGGCGGTTGGATGAAGTGGTTGATGTGATTATCCAGGCGTCGCGGAGCGGTCGGCTGGGAGACGGCAAAATATTTGTCTATGATCTGGAAAAAGCAGTCAGAATCCGGACCGGTGAAATGGACGACGAGGCAATCTGATTCGCTCAGCACGCCGCGAATGGGTACGCCGCGAGCGCCTGGGTGATTCCCGGTTTTTCATCCGGCGCCATAGCGGTGCCGGTAATCCCGCATCTGTGACACGATTTTCGGCTCCGATTGCGTCTGCTCGATGTAGTGAATCAAATCCCGTAATTTCAGAATAGAGAAAACCGGGATAGCGTAGGTTTGCTCGATGGTCTGTACCGCAGAGAATGCGCTGTCGGTGCTCCGCTCCTGCCGGTCCAGTGCGATAACCACTGCCTGTAGCCGGGCGCCGTGGGCTTGAATGACGTCAGCCGATTCTTTGATCGATGTGCCGACGGTGATAACATCGTCAATGATAACGACGCTGTCTTTAAGGGTGGCGCCAACCACGTTGCCGCCCTCGCCGTGGTCTTTGGCTTCCTTGCGATTAAACGCATAGTCGACACACATATCGTGCTCTCTAAACAGCTGCAATGCGGTCGCTGCTACCAGCGGAATACCTTTGTAGGCCGGGCCGTATAGCATAAACGGGACGCCGATGGTCTGTACCAGCAGATGCGCATACGCGGCGCCGATTTCGGATAATAGTTCGCCGTTATTCAGCCTCCCGGTGTTGAAAAAATAGGGGCTGACGCGGCCGGATTTGAGCGTGAATTCACCAAATCGAAGGATGCCATGCTGTCGACACAGTTCAAACAACCGGGATTGATAATTTTTCATGTTTGGCTATAGACGAAAATTGGTGCGCGCTATACAGTCGCCGGCGTCCGGGCAAACCGTCGGATTGAACCGGACGACTGCGCGGCAGACCACCCGTTTGCGCTACCGGGATAATGCGCTAATCCAGCCGCTGTTGCGCAATCTACCGGAATGAATAATAACACCAGGCACGCAGCCGGAGATAGCCGCTCTTTACCGCTATCGAGCACCCGGGCATTGCTGCATCCGAGGGTGATCAGCATGTTATTCCTCGGGTTTGCCGCCGGGATACCGCTGTTATTGATCTTTTCTTCATTATCGCTGTGGCTGCGGGAGGCCGGCTATGGGCGCTCAACGGTGACGCTTTTTAGCTGGGCGGCGCTGGGGTATTCATTCAAGTTCGTTTGGGCGCCGCTGGTCGATCAGCTGCCGATACCGTGGCTGACCGGGGTGCTGGGCCGGCGCCGGGCATGGATGCTGCTGGCGCAGTTTTTTGTCATATTGTCTATCGTTTTGATGGCCTTGACCGACCCGGCGCTGGGCGAGAACCGCTTGCTGCTGCTGGCCGCCTTTGCGGTGTTGTTGGGTTTTTCATCCGCGACCCAGGATATTGTCATCGATGCGTATCGAATTGAGTCGGCCGAGGCCCGGCTTCAGGCGATGATGTCGGCGACCTATATTGCCGGCTACCGGGTCGGCCTGCTGGTGGCCGGTGCCGGGGCGTTATACCTGTCGAGTACATTCGGTTCAACCGCGCAGCAGTATGTCTATGCCGCCTGGCAAAAAACCTATCTGCTGATGGCGGCAACCATGCTGGTCGGCGTGGTCACGACATTGAGCATCCCGGAGCCAAAAATTGCACCGCCGGCGACCGAGGTGGCAAATCGCAAGCACCACGCGCAACTGGTGTTGTTGTTTGTGCTCTGTGCTGCCGGCCTGGTGACCACGTATGCGTTAACCGCACCGCTGGCCTTGCAGTTGAAAGCGGTGTTTCTTTCCTGGACGCACAATGCGGTATTGAGCGGGTTTCAGGTTGAAGGGCTGCGTTTGCTGCTGGCCGTATTGGCTGCCGGCCTGATTGCTGCCGCCGCACTACGCTGTGGTTGGGTTAGCCGGGAGGTGGTAAAACACAGTTATATTCAACCCATAGGGGCGTTTTTTTCCCGCCACGGCGTGGCGACGGCCGGCTTGATATTGCTGCTAATCGGCTCCTATCGCATATCGGATATTGTGCTGGGCGTGATTGCCAATGTGTTTTATCAGGATATTGGCTTCAGTAAACCCGAGATCGCCCAGGTGTCCAAAACCTTCGGCTTGCTGATGACCATTGCCGGCGGCCTGGTGGGCGGAATCATGGTCATGCGGTTCGGCGTGATGCGGATTTTATTCCTCGGTGCGCTGCTGTCGTGTTCGACCAATCTGCTGTTTTATCTGCTGGCGCAAACCGGCCCCAGCCTGTGGCTGCTGTATCTGGTTATTGGCGCGGATAATTCATCGGCGGGGCTGGCGAGTGCCGCGTTTGTTGCATTTTTATCCGCGCTGACCAATATCCGTTTTACCGCAATGCAGTTCGCGCTGTTTACGTCTTTGATGACGTTGCTGCCCAAGCTGCTGGGCGGGTATTCGGGGGCGATTGTCGATCAAATGGGGTATTCCCGGTTTTTTATCTTTACCGCGCTGATTGGCTTTCCGGTTCTGGTGTTGATTCTCATCGCCGGTCGCCGCCTGCACATCGGCGAACCGAAGCCGCCCTGAGCAGGGTCTGAATGAACCGGTTTGCCGCCGCTGATCGGGGTTCTGCCCGGCGACTATAACAGCCCTTGCCCAAAATCGACCAGGGGGCGCACGATAAGCTTGAGGAGCAATTGGAGCGCTACGAGGGCGGCCAGCGGGGATAAATCCAGCCCGCCAAACACCGGGATGATGCGGCGAAACGGGCTCAGTATCGGCTGGGTCAGGCTGCCAATCACCTGAAGCACCGGATGATGCGAGCCGGGAGCGACCCAGCTGGCTACAGCCTGGATCAAGATGGCAAGCAAAAATATCCATACAATCGTGTTGCCGAGGTAGGCGGTGCTCAGGATCAATACGGCCGGCGGATTGGCCGGATAACCGCGTATGCTCAATTGCATATAGAGTTTGAGCATGCTTAAAACCAGCATCAGTATGATCAGCGCCAGATTGATGCCGTATAGCTGCGGTATGAATCGCTGTAACGGGGCCAGCAGTGGCTGGGTTGCTTTATATATGATCTGGCAGATCGGGTTGCGAAAATCCGCCCTGACTTGTTGCAGCAAAAACCGCAGAATGAACGCCGTCAGGTATAAGCCCAAAAAAACATCGACGATAAAGACCGCCGAATCCTGAAAATAGCTCATTGGCCGGTGCCCGATTCGCGGTTCAGGGATTTGGCCCGGTCGATGGCGGCATCGATACCGCCTTTGATAGCCGCTTCCAATTTAAGTTGCTGCATGCGGTTTAACGCCGCCTCGGTCGTTCCGTTGGGAGATGTGATCTGCTTTCGCAGGTCGGCTATCGAATGCTCGCTGCGGTTGGCCAGCATCGCGGCGCCAAGCAGGGTTTGCAGCACCAGTTTTTTCGCCTGTTCCCGGGTTAGCCCGTGTTCATAGGCGCTTTCCATCATCAGCTCGGTCAGTTTAAAGAAATACGCCGGGCCGCTGCCTGAAATACCGGTGACGCTATCCAGCAAATCCTCCCGCTCGAGCCAGACAACGGCGCCAACGGCGGACATGATTTTTTCGGCCAGGGCGCGTTGCGCCGGTGAGGTCAGGCGATTGGCAAACAATCCTGAAATGCCCTGGTTGATCAGGCACGGGGTATTGGGCATGGCACGGACAAAGGGTTTGGCCTCGCCCAGCCATCCGAGCGCCGAATCGATCGGGATGCCGGCGGCAATGGAGATGAACAGCTGATCGCGATTCCTGCTCGCTGCGGCAATCGAGGTTGCTGCGACTTGAAAGCACTGTGGCTTGACGGCGAGGACCACGCTGTCGGCGTCGGCAATACAGCGGCTGTTGTCGGCATCACAAACGATGCCGAACCGGTCCGCCAGCTTTTGCCGTTGCTGATCTGACGGATCGGCAGCGGCAATCTGCTGTGGCTGCCAGCCGGCCTGAATCAGGCCGCCAATCAAATTGCAGGCCATATTTCCACCGCCGACGAAAGCAAGTTTATGCGTTGTCATGCAGCGATTGTATGATATTTGGCTTTAGCATTACGGTTTGGCAACGGCGCCGAATCAGGCGGCAAAACCAGGCGCGCAGTATGCGCTGTTTACCCGGCATATTCAATCGCTGATCGGCTGCTTGTGCTGTTGTCGGCGGTGTTCGGCCGGTAATCAGCTCGGCCGAGCGCCGAACAGGGCAGTGCCAATGCGCACCTGGGTGGCCCCTTCGGCAATCGCTGCTTCGAGGTCATTGCTCATGCCCATCGATAACTGGCTGGCGTCGAAGCCGCGCTCTACCAGCCGCTCTAACAGGGCCCGGCAGTCGGCAAATACCCGGCGCTGCCGTTGCCGGTCGGCCTCCGGGCGAGGGATAATCATCAATCCGGCCAGGCGTAGATTGGCGCAGTCCCGAACAACCTGACAGAGGTCTTCGAGCTGCTCGGGCTCGATGCCGGCTTTGCTCGATTCGTGCTCCAGATTGAGTTGAATCAAGGTGTTCAGCGGCGGGTAGCCTTGCCGATATTGATTCAGTTTGTGCGCCACCTTTTCGCTGGCTACGGTCTGCACCCAATCGAATAGCTGGGCAATCTGCCGGCATTTGCGGCTTTGTATCGCGCCGATAAAATGCCATACTATCTTGTCATCGGGCGATACCTGCAACCGGCCGGCCTGGAGGGCGTTAATATGCGCTATTTTCTGCTCCGCCTCTTGCAGGTAATTCTCGGCAAAGTGCCGTTGGCCGACCTGATTGAGCTGGATGATTTTATCGACCGCATGCCGCTTGCTGACGGCGATTAGCTCGACCTCCTGCGGCAATCGGTTGTACTGGAGGCAAAATGCCGCAATTGCCTGCTTGACCTGCCGATAGGGTTGCAACATGCTGTTCATCACTCTATATTCTGTTCAGCCGGGTCGGTGGCAGGGCGGTCAAACGGTATGGTACTCGCCGTTTCAGGGCCGATTCAAGCGTTATTTTAACCGGCCTTTGCAACCGGACTGTTCGCTGGCTTGAAGCCCGGCTTGAGTTTATACTGCCAGTCGGCCGCAGCCGACACTTTTTCGGTCTGGTTGAGGGGTAGAATGCAGACTCCGAGCGTACGGCTGCATTGACGGCATGACGCGAATTGACAGGTTAACTTCAGGAGGTGCTGTTTTGAACTTGACAGATTTTCTCGCTTTTTCTGTGAAAAACGGGGCTTCGGATTTGCATATCTCTGCCGGTATGACGCCATTGGTTCGCATTGATGGCAAGATCAAACGCATCAACGTTGATCCGCTCTCGGCTGAAGACACGCGCAACATGCTGTATGACGTGATGAACGATCATCAGCGCAAAAAGTTTGAACAGGAGCTGGAGGTGGATTTCTCGATGAGCATCGCTGACCTGGCACGCTTCAGAATCAATGTATTCAATCAACAGCGCGGCCCGGCCGGGGTGTTTCGTACGATTCCGAGCGTGACTCAGTCATTGGAGGAACTGAACGCGCCCGCCATATTTAAAACGGTGTCTCTGAAGCCCAAAGGGCTGATTCTGGTTACCGGGCCAACCGGTTCGGGCAAGTCTACCACCCTGTCTGCGATGGTGGATTTAATTAACGAGCAACGGCACGGGCATATTCTCACCATCGAAGACCCGATCGAGTTTGTGCATACGCCCAAAAACTGCATCATCAACCAGCGCGAGATTGAGAAGGATACCCATAGTTTTTCGGCGGCGTTGAGGTCGGCGATGCGGGAAGACCCGGATATTATTCTGGTGGGTGAAATGCGGGACCTGGAGACCATTCGCCTGGCCTTGACGGCGGCCGAGACCGGCCACCTGGTGCTGGCGACGCTGCACACTACGTCGGCGGCCAAGTCGGTGAATCGTATTATTGACGCCTTTCCGGGCAATGAAAAAGATTTGATCCGCTCGATGCTGTCAGAGTCTTTGGAGGCGGTTATTTCACAGCTTTTACTGCCCAGACAGGGCGGCGGCAGAGTGGCAGTCTGGGAAGTGATGCTGGGCACTTCGGCGATTAGAAATCTGATTCGATCGGATAAAGTACCGCAGATGTATTCGGTGATCCAGACCGGTCAGTCGCTGGGCATGCAAACGATGGATCAATGCCTGATCGAGTATGTACAGCGCCGACAAATCACGGTCGAGGCGGCGATTGAACACGCGATCGATCCGTCCAAGCTGGAAGAGGCGGCAAACAGCGGCAGCGGCCTGCGTGCGTCAGGATGACCGGTGCCGCGCTGGCATTGCAGCTGTACGGCAGCGCCTGATGCGCACTTAACGATAGAATTATCGGAACGATGGAATTATCAGATCTGTTGAAGTTGATGGGGCGTTTGGGTGCGTCAGACCTGTTTGTAACCACCGGTGCGCCGATCAGTTTCAAGGTTGACGGCGATATGCGCTCGATCAACACGAATAAATTGAATCCGGAAGATACCTATCGGTTTGCCTACAAGCTGATGAATCAGACACAGCGTGAGGAATTTGAGCGCAGCAAAGAATCGAATTTCGCGATACACCCGCATGGCATCGGTCGTTTTCGGGTGAGCGTGTTTTTCCAGCGCAGTACCGTTGCGGTGGTGATACGCAGCATCAATACCCAGATTCCCACTTTTGACGAATTGGACCTGCCCGAGGCGATACCGAAAATTGCCATGCAAAAACAGGGATTGGTACTGATGGTCGGGGGTACCGGCACCGGAAAAAGTACGACACAGGCTGCGATGCTGGGCTTCCGCAATACCAATGCGAGCGATCATATTATTACTATCGAGGATCCGATTGAGTTCCTGCATGTACACAGAAAATCCCTTGTCAACCAGCGCGAGGTGGGCATCGATACCGATTCTTTTGGCATTGCGCTTAAAAATGCCATGCGTCAAGCGCCGGATGTGGTGCAGATTGGCGAGATACGGGATGCCCAGACAATGCACGACGCGATCGTGTTTTCTGAAACCGGGCACTTGTGCCTGGCAACCCTGCATGCCAATAATACCTATCAGGCGCTGGATCGGGTCTTGAGTTTTTATAACGCCGACAGTCGGGATCACCTGTTGATGGATTTATCCCTGAGCCTGCATGCGGTGGTTGCGCAGCGCCTGATCCCGCGGGCTGAAGGAGCCGGCAGGATTGCAGCGGTGGAGGTGATGATCAATACACCATTGATTGGCGACCTTATTCGTCGTGGTGATTTCCACCAGATTCCCGAGGCGATTGAGCGGTCGCCGGGCTCGGGGTCGCAAACATTCGATCACTCGTTATTCAATCTGTACTGTAAAGGCTTGATCAGCGATGTTGAAGCGCTCAAAAATGCGGAATCAGAAAATAATCTGCGCCTGAAAATCAAACTCGAGGGCCCGGATGCCGGCAGCCTCAGTAGTGGAGTCAATTCCAATCTGAGAGCTATCTGACCGGCGGCTGTGGTGAACCGAATCCCGGCAGCGAATGATGAGCGAATGGCCATGGGGCGATTTTTCCGGCCAATCGAGCGGCATTTCCACTCGCGCTCCACGGTGAGCCTCGGCCTCTAAATGACGCTGATTATGCGCGAGCAAAGCATAAAAGTCGGGATTATCGGCGCAACCGGCTACAGCGGTATGGAGTTGCTCCGCCTGATGATCGCGCACCCGTTTGCACAGCTTGTTTTTATCACCTCGCGCGCCGAATCCGGTCGGCGAGTCGATGCGGTGTTGCCGTCGCTGCGCGGGAAAACAGCGCTGTCGTTTTCTACCCCCGATGAGGTCGATTTTGGCGGCTGCGATGTGGCGTTTTGCGCCGCGCCCAACGGCGTGGCGATGGCGTATGCGCCCGCCCTGTTGCAAGCCGGGGCAAAAGTGATCGATCTGTCGGCGGATTTTCGTTTGCTTGATGTGGCCGAATGGGAGCGGTGGTACGGTATGCCGCATGCCTGCCCGGATTTGGTGCCACAGGCGGTTTATGGGCTGCCGGAATTGTGCCGTCAATCGATTCGTCAGGCAAATCTGGTCGCCAATCCGGGGTGCTATCCTACGGCGATTCAACTTGGCTTGCTGCCGCTGCTGGAGAGTGGCGCGGTCTATACCGACAGCCTGATTGCCGATGCGAAGTCCGGGGTTTCGGGGGCCGGCCGCAAACCGATACTGGATACCCTGCTGTGTGAGGTATCGGAATCATTTAAAGCGTATCAGGTACCCGGACACCGCCATCTGCCGGAGATTAAACAAGGGTTGCGTCGTATGGCAGGCGCCGACGTCGGTCTGGTATTTGTGCCGCATTTGGCGCCGATGATTCGCGGCATCCACGCGACGCTGTATGCCAGACTCAAACAGCCGATAATTGAACTGCAAGCATTGTACGAACAACGCTATTCGGATGAGCCCTTTGTGGACGTACTGCCCGCCGGTGCACACCCGAATACGCGCAGTGTATACGGGTCGAATGTATGCCGGCTGGCGGTGCATCGTCCACAGGATGGCGACATGGCGGTGATTCTGGCGGTTGAAGACAATCTGGTCAAAGGGGCGGCCGGCCAGGCCGTACAGAATATGAATCTGATGTTTGGGCTGTCGGAAACGACCGGGCTGGATAGCATTGCATTAGTGCCTTGAATGCGGCGTGTCCTGATTTTTATCCTGGGGTTTATCCTGCTGTTGGTGGCCGCGTTTTTCGCCGGCTTGCTGGTGCAGCGACTGGATCAGCGAGAAATAACCGAGCTCAGGCAGACGGTGGGGCAGATTGAACTGCGCAATCGGCAATTGCAGGAAACGCTGGATATTGTCAAGCGGCAAATCCAGACCGATCGGATCGCATACGAAGCATTGCAGCAGGTGGTTGAGGATTCGGCCGCAAAGCAGCAGGCATTGAGTTCGAGGCTGGAGCAGGCGCGGGCTGTTTTGCGCCAACTACAGGAAAGAGCCGCGACCCCGGAATGACACCCGGGCGCCCGGCTGGCCGCTTCAAACGGCGCAGATATGCCGACCGGGCCGCGCCAGAACCCGGCCAATTGCGGGTTGATATGGACGGTAACCGCATCCGGATCAAATCGGCCGCCACTTGTCTCAGTGTCTGATGGATTGATCAGCCGGATAGTTTGAAGCTGTTACACTGTATCGCAATCCGCCCCCTCAACTACGATGACAGCCAAGCCGCATCCGCCTGACAGACAAGCCGCGAGCAGCGGTAAAACCGGCCGCTCGGTCGGCAAGTGGTTATTGCTGGTCGGTGCGGTTTTCCTGCTGGGTATCGCCGTGATGGTACTGTTTCTGGGGCAGGAATATTACAAGCAATTGCTGCAAGACGCGGTGCGCAAGGCGACCGGGCAGGAGCTTATCATTACCGGCAAGCTCGATTTTAATTTTACCGATCGCTTGAATCTGGTCGCCGAGGGCGTCCGTTTGTCGAGTTCGGCAAGGGCCAGGCGACGGTGGACTTTTGCAGCCGATGAGGTCGCTTTGTACCCGTCACTGCTCGGTCTGCTGCAGTGGCGGGTGGTTGTTAGCCGGGTGGATTTAACCGCTGCCAGACTATCGGTTGCGCAGCGTGACCCGCAAGCGGCTGTGGCCACCGGCGACCAACCCGGCCGGGCGCGTAGCCTGCCCGATTGGCTGGCACTGTTGTCGTTGAATATTACCGACAGTGTGGTGGATATACAGACGAAAAAAGGCCGGCTCTGGACGGTGGCTCTGGACGAGGTCACGCTGGCCGCGCAGGGGACGGCGGAAAATTTACTTGACCGACCGGTTGCCGGCAAGCTCACGGGGCGTATACAGGGGGTTCCGGTAACGGTTGCGGCGGAATTCGGTCAGCTCGGAGCGATATGGCGCCGGCAGCCGGTCGATGTGCGGCTCGATGGCTTGATTGGGGCGCGGCAGAGCGTGGTCAGGGCGGTGGGGCGGATAGACAATGTACTGCGCTGGCGGGGGCTGGATTTATCCGTCGATGCCGGTCTCAATGAGTTGTCGGATTTTTCCGGCTGGTTCAATCGGCCATTGCCCGCACTGCGCGATATCAGTGTAGAGCTGCAACTACAGCAACCCGGCAGCATTAGCAGCCTGACCATACCCGCATTGCAGGCCACCACCGAGTTTGCCGGGGTGGCGGTGGCGGCACAGGGCAGCGTGGGAAATTTAATCACGCTGTCCGGGATGGCTTTTTCGCTTCAGGCGGTCGGCCGGATACGGCATCCGCAACGGCCCTACCTCGATGCGGCGGAGCTCGACCTCAAACTGCAGATGCGCGGCGATAAATCCGCATTGGATTTTACGGTAGACACGGCCCAACTGCAAAAACCGGGCCTCCGGCTGCGTGCCGAAGGCAGCACGCAATGGCGTAAAGAGGGATGGCAGGCGCCGCTGCAGGTGACCGCCCATGCCGATGACGTGTCGCGGGTCGGCGCGTTGTTTCAGCAGCCATGGCCGCAATTGGGCGCCGTTGACGGCAGGGCGCAATGGTGGCCGGGATTGGCTGCCCAGAAGTGGTCGGCGCTGCAATTGTCGGTGTCCAACGATAAAACCACGGCGGGGCTGAGCGGCGACATCGACCTGCGGCAGGGAAAAGTCAACGGCGAGATGGTGTTGCAGGGGCAAAGCACCGACGGGGCCTGGCTGCTCGATACACTCCCGTCGCTCGCGACCTGGCTGTCGCCGTCGCAGGCAAAACACATCGCGCTGCGCGCGGCGATTTCTCTAGCCGATTCGGTCGCCACGGTCCGCATCGACCAGATGCGGTTGGCCGATGACAATCTGTCGCTGCAGGCCGACGGCAGTTTCCGTCTGCCGTTGGCGCAGCAACAGCGCGTTGATGCGGTGAATTTGAATGTTACCGGTGCTATCGACGCACCGGGTGAGCTGCCGTGGCTGGCCGCGACGGAGACGCCGGAATTGGCCGCCATCACCTACCGGGCCGTGTTGCAGAGCACGGCGCCGGATGGGCCGGTGGCGCTGGATATTCAGCTGCAAAGCCGGGACGAAAATATGCACTTCACCGCCAATGGCAGCGTGACTCAGCTGACTGCCGAGCCTGAATTTACCGGCCAGGTCAAGGCGGAGATAACCGCCTTCAAATGGCTGACGCCGTGGCTGCCGGCGGCGTTCAAGGCCAGTGAATGGCAGTTTTTGCTGCCGGTAATTGCCCATGCGGATATCGCCTATCATCCGCGTCACGGCACTGCTGCGCAGGTGGATATCGGCCATCCCGGCGGTAAACTGGTGCTCGAACTGGCGCCGTCAAAGCCGGCGGCGGCCGGCGACGGCACAGTCGATTGGGTTTATGACGGACTATTGGATCCGGTCGCCTTGCCCGCATGGTTGCCGCTACAGCTGGAGCCGCCGATACTGCGGCTCAGCGGCAACGGCGTGGTGCAGCTGAAAAACTGGCGGCCGCTGCCGGGTCAATTCAGTCTGCAACTCGAGCAAGTCGGCGTGCATATTTCTGTGCACGGCACACCGGACAGTTGGTCACCGCTGGTGGCCCATGATCTTGGCCTGCGTTTAACGCTGGACTCTTTACAGCGGCTTAAAGGGTTGCAGTCATTGGCCTTGTCCGAGGCCGTACCGGTAGAAGCCGACTTGCGGCTCGACCTGATGCCGGTGGGCCTGCGCAGCCGCGGCAGCATCCGTATTGGCGCGAGTGACGTATCCGGCGTGGTTGACTGGCGCGTCCCCACTGCCGCCGGCCTGCCGCCGTCACTGGTCGTTGACCTGCAATCCGATAACCTCGATTTGAGAGAGTTGCTGCCGAAACAGTCGAAACAGCCGAAACAGCCGGAACAGGAGCGTTGGTTTTCGACCGACCCGCTTGCGCTGCAATGGCTCGAGGCGCTTGCCGGCGAGGTGCACCTGCAGATCGATAGCTTCAAGAGCCGTGTTTTTGATTTGCAGGCGGCCGCGTTCGAGGTGCGCTTCCAGGCGGGCCTACTCGAGGCGGATGCGGTCGGCAGTATCGGCAAGGGCAGGCTGGCGGCGGCACTGAATCTGGATACGACCGCGGCTGTGCCCGACTTGTCGCTGCAAATCAACGGCTCCGGGCTGGACGGGGTTAAATTGCACCTGTTTGCAAAAGGCAGCCTGCTGGAACAGGGCGATGTCGGCATTGATTTATCGGTCGTCGGCAGCGGCCGCTCGTTCTCTGCAATCGCCGCCACTGCGGACGGCCATGTCAAATTTACACTGGACGACGCCAGGATGAAAAATGAGAGCCTGGATTTGATTGGCAGTGACCTGTTTTTGAATGTATTTTCGATGATTAACCCGTTTGACAAGCACAGTGATCACATCGCTATCGAATGCGGTGTATTGCGTTTTCAAATTGCTGACGGCGTTGCGTCTGATAGTCGCGGCATTGCCTTGAAAACCGATAAAGTGACGGTGCTCGGCGGGGGATTTGTGAATCTGGGTGATGAGCAGATACAATTGATACTGCGCCCGAAAGCGCGCACCGGGCTCGGCATCAACCCCGCTTCGGTGGCCAAGGTAACCCGTCTGGGCGGCAGTTTGTCCAAACCGAAAATTACCGCCTACCCTGGCGGCTTGCTGCACTCCGGCGCGGTTCTGGGCATCGCCGCTTTGTCCGGCGGCTTGTCGCTGATCGCCCAGGGGCTGTTCGACCGCAGTATCGCCAATTCGGATGTCTGCGCCCTTGCTTCGCTTCCGCAAAAACCGGTTGACGCCGTTCTGCCGGAACTTAATCCAAAAAATTAATAATCCACCCTAAATATTTGATATGCATATTAAAAAAATATCTTCTCAAGCCTGCCTCAATAATCGTCAGCCGATTCTGGCGCAGTTGAAGAGCTATTGTCGACAGGTGCCGCAGGTATTGGAAATCGGCAGTGGCAACGGCCAGCATGCGGTTTATTTTGCCGAACACCTGCCGCATCTTGTCTGGCAGTGCAGCGACCGACCGCAATACCACGCGCAGATCAACGCCTGGCTGGCAGACGCTGGGTTGGCAAACCTGCGTGCACCGCTGGCCCTGGATGTCACGCAGCCCTGGCCGCCAGTGGAGACGCACAGCGTGTTTTCCGCCAATACCGCCCACATCATGTCGTGGCCGGCGGTGGAATGTCTGTTTACGGGGGTGGCCGCTCATCTTGCTGCCGATGGCCTGTTTTTGCTGTATGGGCCGTTTAACCGCGACGGTTGTTTTACCAGTGAGAGTAACCGTCGGTTTGACCGCAGCTTGAAAATGCAAGACGCCACGATGGGCATCCGTGATGACCGCGAGTTGATCACGCTGGGGGCCAAAAACGGCCTGGCACTGTACGCCGACGAAGTGATGCCGGCCAACAATCGATTATTGGTCTGGCGCCGGTCGGCATCGCTGTAACGCGACATAAACACACGTCAAGTGCGCTATAATAGAGCGCCAACCGCCATCGTGCACTAAAATAGTGCAATTGAAGTGTAATTTATTTCGCCCTGTCTGCATCAATGCAGGCGAATTGCCTGAATCCGGCGACAGATCGAGGTTGGCACGATCTTTGCTTATAGTCTATATTCCATGCCCGCTGTCCGCCGTCAAATTGGTGGCGGGTTGGATGCCGGCATCGATTGCCTGCAGGCGACTGTAATCTTAAATAACCGATTTTACCGAGGTCACGCTATGTCTATATCTGATGTACTCAAACTTATCCAGGACAGTGAAGCCAAGTTTGTCGATCTGCGTTTCACCGATACGCTGGGCAAGGAGCAGCATGTGTCGCTACCCGTCAACATGGTTGATGAAGAATTATTCGAAGACGGCAAAATGTTTGACGGCTCGTCGATAGCCGGTTGGAAGGGGATTAACGAATCCGATATGGTGTTAATGCCGGATACCGAAACGGCTGTAGTTGACCCGTTCCCTGACGATGTGACCGTAAATATTCGCTGCAATGTAGTTGATCCGGTTGACATGCAGGGGTACGACCGTGACCCGCGTTCGATTGCCAGGCGGGCGGAAGCCTATCTGATCTCGACCAATATCGGCGATGTCGCTTTCTTCGGGCCGGAAAATGAATTTTTCCTGTTCGACAGTGTGCGCTGGAAAAATGCAATGGACGGCGCATTTTTCAAAATTGAATCATCCGAAGCCGCCTGGAGCAGCGGTAAGGAGTATGAGGATGACAATAGCGGCCATCGACCGGGGGTCAAAGGCGGTTATTTCCCGGTCCCGCCGGTCGACAGCCAGAATGACGTGCGCGCGCTGATGTGTACGACCATGGAATCAATGGGTGTGCCGGTGGAAGTGCACCATCACGAAGTAGGCACCGCCGGGCAGGGGGAAATCGGGACGAAATTCAATACGCTGGTTAGAAAAGCCGACGAGGTGCAGATATTCAAGTATGTGGTGCATAACGTTGCCCACAACAGCGGTTTGACGGCGACCTTTATGCCGAAACCGCTGGTGGGCGATAACGGCAGTGGTATGCACGTGCACACTTCGCTGATGAAAGGCGCCGAAAATATTTTTGCCGGTGAGCATTACGGCGGTTTGAGTGAAACGGCGCTGTACTATATCGGCGGTATTTTCAAACACGCACGCGCGATCAATGCCTTCACCAATGCCAGCACCAATAGCTATAAACGCCTGGTTCCGGGGTTTGAGGCGCCGGTATTGTTGTCTTATTCGGCGCGCAACCGCTCCGCCTCGTGCCGCATCCCCTATGTTGCCAACCCGCAGACGCGGCGCATCGAAATCCGGTTTCCGGATTCGACCGCCAACCCCTATCTGGCCTTCAGTGCCATCCTGATGGCCGGTCTGGACGGTATTCAAAACAAAATTCACCCCGGCGAGCCGGGCGACAAAGATCTGTATGATCTGCCGCCGGAAGAAGAGCAGCAGTTGCCAACGGTTGCGCATAGTCTTGACATGGCGCTGGAAGCACTGGATCAGGACCGCGAATTCCTCCTGGCCGGGAGTGTTTTCAGCAACGGGGTAATCGATGCCTATATCAAGCTGAAAATGCATGAAGTCAATCGGGTGCGCATGGCAACCCACCCGGTTGAATTCGAGTTGTATTACAGCCTTTAGTCGGTCTGCCCGGTCGGTCTGGCTATCGGCCGGATATCAAGCAGGTCGCAGGCGTGTCGATTGGGGATGGTATCCGTGCGCAGCAAATCGACCGCCATCGCCGCTCAAAATCGCAGCCGGCAGGTATTGGATAGTCTGGCCACCGCCGTGCTGATTACCGACCGCGACGGCCTGGTGGTGCTGGCTAACGAGGCGGCGCAATCCCTGCTGCAGGTCAGCGAGCGGCGTGTGCTCGGAGCGGGGTTGCTGTCGCTGTTCGAGCGGCAGCATGAAATCCGGACTCTGTGGCAGTCGGCAGTGGCGCAGTACCGGGCGACGGTGCTGCGCCGGTATGATTTGCGTCTGCCGATGCGGCAATCCACCTGCCAGGTAAACTGCTCGATTGCGCCCTGCCAATGGGCGGATTCCGATGCGGACCACTGGGTAGTGGAAATAACCCCGATAAAACCGCCGGAGGGCGCCTTGTGGACTGCCGACAAGACCGACCAGCAGCAGGCGCAGCACGAGCTGCTGCACAGTCTGGCGCATGAGATTCGCAATCCGCTGGGCGGCATGCGTGGTGCGGCGCAGCTGTTGCAGCAAGAGCTGAACAGTGCCGAGCTGAGAGAATATACGCAATTAATTGTGCGCGAGGCCGACCGGCTGGCCAACTTGATTGATCGAATGCAGCTATCCGGCAGTGAAGTGGCGTATCAGCGGCTGAATATTCACAGCGTCCTGGATCATGTCCGACAATTGCTGGAAGCCGAATTCAGCCAGACGCCCGGCTTGCTCACGGGTGCGGCAATCAGAACCGATTATGATCCGAGCCTGCCGCCGGTCCGCGCCTGTCGCGGGTCGCTGATTCAAGCGTTTATGAATGTGGCGCGCAATGCCATACAGGCCAGCGAGGGCCGGCTGGATATTCTGTTCAAAACCCGCATCGATCACCAGATATTGCCGACCGATGCGGCCAGACAGCAGGTGGTGAAGATCAGCGTGATCGATCGGGGCACGGGTATCGCGCGCGAACACCTCGAGCGCATATTTGACCCCTTGTTTTCACGCACGCGCAACGGCACCGGTCTGGGGCTGGCGATTGTCGCCGATATTGTGCGCCGGCATGGCGGTCTGATTGACGTTTTGAGCTGCCCCGGCGAAACCTGTTTTAGTATTTTTTTGCGGCTGCATCAGGATGACGACGCCGGCTGAGCGGACGCATTGCATCTGGGTGGTCGATGATGATCAGGCGATCGCCTGGGTGCTGCAAAAGGCGTTACAGAAGGCCGGTTATGAGGTTGTCACCCTCCCCGATGTGCGCTCTGCGGTGCGCGCGCTGAGCGACACACAACGGCCGCCGGACGTGATTTTGTCGGATATTCGCATGCCGCAGGAGTCCGGCCTGCAGCTGGTGGATTACGTGCGCGCGCACCGGCCCGATACGCCGATCATTATTATGACCGCATTCGGCGACCTCGACAGCGCGGTTGGCGCCTTTAAGCAAGGTGCATTCGACTATCTGACCAAGCCGTTCGATATCGATGCGATGCTGCAGGTTGTCAGCAGGGCGATCAATTCCGCTGAACCGATGCAGGCGGAAGCCGCCGCGCCCCTGAATCCACTGCCCATGCTGGGCCACAGTGCGGCCATGCAAGGTATTTTTCGGGTGATTGGCCGGTTGTCATCGTCGTCGATGAATGTGTTGATACGCGGTGAATCCGGCACCGGCAAACAACTGATTGCCCAGGCGCTGCACCAGAACAGCCCGCGCAGCGGCGCTCCCATGATCGAAATCAATACCGCGGCGATACCGACCGAACTGCTGGAATCGGAGTTGTTCGGGCATGAAAAAGGCGCGTTCACCGGCGCGTATTGCCGCCGAACAGGACGTTTTGAGCAATCCAACGGCAGCACGTTGCTGCTCGATGAAATCGGCGATATGCCGTTGATGCTGCAAACCCGGCTGCTGCGGGTCTTGTCTGAAGGGCGGTTTTTTCGGGTCGGCGGGCACGAAGAAATTCAGGCCGACGTGCGCATCATTGCGGCAACCAATCAGGATTTGGAAAAACAGGTTGAAACGGGCTGTTTTCGGCTCGATTTATTCCATCGCCTGAATGTCATTTCGTTGTCGCTGCCGCCGTTGCGCGCGCGCGGTGAGGATGTGGTGCTGCTGGCAAAACACTTCCTCGCACGGGCAACCGACAAATTCAAGGTCGAAGCAAAATACCTGAGCAAGCCGGCGCAGCGGCGGTTGTCCGAATACCATTGGCCGGGGAATGTGCGGGAATTGGAGAGTATGATGCAGCGGCTGGCTGTGATGGTGTCCGGGCGGCGGATTACAGCCGAAGATGTGTCACTGGAAACGCCTCGGTCGGCGGCCTTGAGCCGCCATGGTGGCGCCGATTCCGCGGCCCGCAGCTGGCGGCGTGACTTGCATGCAGCCACGCTCAGCCGCTTGACGGCAGGAGAAACCGGGCTGGCAAAGGCGCTGGCCGAACAGTTCGAGCGGGTCTTGATTGTGGCCGCCTTGTCGCACACCGGGGGGCATCGCCGCCAGGCGGCGGCATACCTCGGCTGGAGCAGAAACACGTTGAGCCGAAAAATCCGGCAGCTGGGTATCGATACCGGCCCCGGCGCCGCCGGTGGCACTCAATAAAAGCAGCAATAAAAGCGGCAATAAAAGTGATACAATCGCGCTTTCAGACGAACGAACGCATTCCTTAGCGGTATTATTCCGCTACAATCAGAATTTTTCATCATACCGGATAAACATTATGCCTTGGAATCAAGCCGGATCGAACGGCAATGACCGCGATCCCTGGGAGCAGAACAAGGGAGGCAAAGACAATCGTCCGCCGGATCTGGACGAAGTACTGCGCGATATCAAAAACCGGGTTGACGCTTTGTTTGGCCTGCGTCGGGGGTCGGGGCGCGGAGACGGCTCATCCGGCGGCGGCGGTATTTTGTCCGGTCCGAGCACCGGGCTGATCAGCCTGATTGCGTTTATCGCCGTCGGTTTCTGGCTGTTCACGGGCATGTATATAGTGGACGAGGGCGAGCAGGCGGTAGAGCTGCGCTTCGGCAAGTTTAAGGAAATCAAATACTCCGGCCTGCACTGGCATTTCCCGGTGCCGTTCGAATCGGTGGAAATTGTCAACACTGAAAAGGTCAATACCGTTGAGGTCGGCTATCGCCAGCAGGGCCGCAATATTCAGACGGTCGATCGGGAGGCCCTGATGCTGACCCAGGATGAAAATATCATCGATGTGCAGTTTGCCGTTCAATATGATATCAAAAGCCCAATCGATCTGCTGTTCAATGTCAGCGAATACAACCCGCGTGATATCGCCGAAAGCGTAGTGCGCCAGGCCACCGAAAGTGCCGTACGCCAGATTGTTGGGCGCAATTCACTGGATTTTGCGATTACCGACGGGCGGGCCGAGCTAACGGCGGAAGTGATAGTCCTAGTGCAGCGGGTGCTCGATCGCTACCAGACCGGTATCAACATTGTGACGGTTGAAATGCAAAATGCACAGCCGCCGGAACAGGTCAAAGATGCGTTTGATGATGTGGTCAAGGCGCGTGAAGATGAAGAGCGCCTGAAAAACCTGGCCGAAGCGTATGCGAATGATATTGTGCCCAAGGCGCGCGGCTTTGCGGCACGAATCCAGCAGGAGGCGGAGGCGTACAAACAGTCCAATATCGCCAAGGCGGAAGGCGAGGCCTCACGTTTTTCACAGGTGTATGCCGAGTATAAAAAAGCGCCCGAGGTGACTCGAACCCGGCTCTATCTGGAATCGATGGAGTCGGTACTGAGCCGCTCCAGCAAGCTGGTTATCGACCAGAAACAGGGCAATAGCCTGTTGTATTTGCCGATCGATCAATTACTGCGCAATCGCGGCTCAGGACAGCCGGATCAGGCCGGAAACAGCCGCTCCGGGTTTAATGGTTTGTCCACTCCGTCAACCGACGGGCGGAGCGGAGACAATGCGTTGCGCAGCAATACGCGCAACGTCGAACGCTCGAACAGGAATTAAGTATGATGAAAGCTCTAAAATTGATTGGCATTCCCAGCGCGGCCATTATGGCGGCGGTGTTGTTTTCTGCGTTGTACGTTGTCGATGAACGGGAAACGGCGATCGTGTTTAAGTTCGGTGAGATTATTGAATCCGATATCCAGCCGGGGTTGCATTGGAAAGTGCCGTTTTTGAATAATGTGCGCTATTTCGACGCACGGGTACAGACGATGGATGCCGACCCGGAGCGCTATTTGACCGTGGAAAAGAAAAATCTGGTGGTGGACTCATTCGTGAAGTGGAAAATCCGTGATGCGCATGAATACTACACCCGGTTGCAGGGTCGAAAGTCGAATGCCCGGCTGCGTCTTTCCCAGCGGGTTAATGACAGTTTGCGACAGGAGTTTGGTAAACGCACCGTACAGGAAGTGATCTCCGGTGACCGCGCACAAATTATGGAAGTGGTGCGTCGGGCGATGGATGAGGAAGCAAAAAAGTTTGGGATTGAAATTATCGACGTGCGTTTGAAGCGGGTCGATCTCGATTCGGCCATCAGCCAGCGGGTTTATGCACGCATGGAGGCCGAGCGGCAGCGGGTGGCCAAAGAGTTGCGCGCACAAGGTGAAGAGGCGGCGGAGCGCATTCGGGCGAATGCGGACCGTGAGCGTGAAATTTTATTGGCCACAGCCAGTCGTGATGCCGAAAAGGTGCGCGGTGAGGGAGATGCGATTGCCACTGCGACCTATGCGGCCGCGTTCAATCAGAATCGTGAATTCTATAATCTTTACCGGAGTTTGCAGGCTTACCGGACTGCGTTTAACAGCAAACAGGATTTAATGGTGCTCGACCCGAGCTCCGAATTCTTTAACTATTTCAAGCAGCCGAACGGCAGATTTTTGTCTCAGTAGTCTCTCCGGTAGCCTGGCCCGCAGTCACCCGTAATCCCTGTTTGTCATTTTTTACCTGTTTCCTTTTGCTGGGATTTCCAGATGGCTTGGCAGGATTTGTTTAGTGCGTTCGCGTTGTATTTGATTCTGGAGGGGCTGCTGCCGTTTGCCAGCCCGCAAAAGTTCAGACAGGCTCTTAACAACATGCTGCAACTATCCGATAAGAAGCTGCATATTTTCGGTATCAGCAGTATCGCTGCCGGGGTGATACTGCTGTATTGGGTTCGATAGCCGACTCGATGCATCACGCTGATGCGCTGAAGTTCCTATTCGAATCACACGCCGGGTCAGTGTCCGTGCAGCGACTGCCGGGCGTCGCAGTGCGCCCCCAACCAAAGCCGTAATCAAACAATCCGACCATGTCAAACAGTGTGGTGCTCATCGGTATGCAATGGGGCGATGAGGGCAAAGGTAAAATAGCCGATCTACTGACTGAAAAAGCCAGCGCAGTGGTGCGATTTCAAGGTGGGCACAACGCCGGTCATACCCTGATGATTGACGGCGTCAAAACCGTGCTTCATCTGGTGCCATCCGGCGCGATGCGCGCAGGCGTCGCCTGTTTTCTCGGCAACGGCGTGGTGGTTAATCTGCCGCAACTGCATCGAGAAATTACCCAGCTTGAGCAGATGGGGGTATCGATTCGCGATCGTCTGCGGGTCAGCCTGGCCTGTCCGCTGCTGCTGCCGCATCACATTGCTTTGGACCTGGCGTTGGAAAAGTCCCGTGGTGCGGCGGCGATAGGCACCACCGGGCGGGGAATTGGGCCGTGTTACGAGGATAAAGTGGCTCGCCGCGGCATCCGTATTTCCGACCTGCTCGCCCCCGACAGATTTGCCGATAAACTGCGCGACCTTTTAGACTACCAGAATCACGTTTTGACCCGGTACTTCCGGGTCGAGGCGGTTGATTTTCAATCCTGTCTGCATGAAGGATTGGAGTATGCGGAGCTGCTGCGGGAGTTGTTTGCCGATGTGTCGCTGGAACTGCACCAGTTAAGCCGAAACAATCAATCCATCCTGTTTGAAGGCGCCCAGGGCGCCTTGCTGGACGTCGATCATGGCACCTACCCGTTCGTCACGTCTTCCAACACCACCGCGGCTGCCGCTGCGACCGGCAGTGGTGTCGGGCCGCTCACGATCAACCGGGTTTTGGGGGTGACCAAAGTCTATACGACGCGAATCGGAACCGGCCCTTTCCCTACGGAATTGTTTGATGATACCGGCGCGTTATTGGGCAAGCGCGGACATGAATTTGGCGCGACCACCGGCCGCCCTCGTCGATGCGGATGGCTGGACATACCGACCTTGCGCCGCGCTGCACAAGTTTGCGGCTTGAGCGCTTTGTGCGTCACCAAGATCGACGTATTCGACGGCCTGAGTGAGATAAAAGTGTGTGTCCGATATCGCTATCGGAATACGGAAATAGCACTCTCGCCCTACGGCGCCGATGCGATGGCGGAATGCGAGCCGATTTATGAATCACTGCCGGGCTGGCATGAATCTACTGTCGGTATACGCGAGTACGACCAACTGCCGCCGAATGCGAAACGGTATCTCGAGTACCTGTCGGAGCTGACGGAGTTGCCTGTGGATCTGATTTCCACCAGTCCGGAGCGTGACGACACGATCATTTTGCGCCACCCATTCGCGGCCTCGGTGTGATATGCTCATGTCGGTCGGCAACCCTGCATCTCAACTTTTTATATCGGCATAGACAGTTATGGAGCTAAGCAATAAATCTCTCTTTCGCCAACAATGCTATATCAACGGGCAGTGGCAGGATGCGAATGATGGTGGCACCGTTGCGGTGACCAACCCGGCGGATGGAGCGGTGATCGCACAGGTGCCGGTAATGGGCGCCGAAGAAACCCGGCGTGCGATCGAAGCCGCCGCCAGCGCGCAAATTTCATGGCGCGCCATGCTGGCCAGGGAGCGGGCGGCAATTTTGCACCGCTGGTATCGGTTGATGCTGGAAAACCGGGAGGATCTCGCTCTCCTGATGACGCTGGAGCAGGGCAAGCCGCTGGCCGAGGCGCAAGGTGAAATTGCCTATGCCGCATCATTTCTCGAGTGGTTTTCAGAGCAGGCAAAAAGAGTCAACGGCGAAATCATCCCGCAGCATCAGGCAGACAAGCGCCTGCTCGTGCTCAAGCAGCCGGTTGGGGTTTGCGTTGCCATCACGCCGTGGAATTTCCCCTCGGCGATGATTACTCGAAAAGTAGCCCCGGCGCTCGCCGCCGGCTGTAGCATGGTGGTTAAACCCGCCACGCAGACGCCGCTGTCCGCGTTGGCATTGTGCGAGCTGGCAGAGCAGGCCGGGCTGCCCCCCGGCGTGATGAGCGTCGTCACCGGTTCGGCTAAAAACATCGGCGCGGAGATGACCTCAAATCCGGCGGTGCGGCATCTGAGTTTTACCGGCTCCACCGAAATCGGCCGCCTGCTGATGCGTCAGTGTGCCGATTCGATCATCAAAGTGGCGTTGGAGCTGGGTGGCAATGCGCCGTTTATCGTGTTTGAGGATGCGGATTTAGACGCCGCCGTTGACGGTGCAATCGCCTCGAAATACCGCAATGCGGGCCAGACCTGTGTGTGCAGCAATCGTCTCTATATCCATTCCCGGATTTATGACGCGTTTGCAGAAAAATTATCGGCGGCCGTGGCCAAAATGCAGGTGGGTTCGGGGCTGGAGGCCGACTCGACTCAAGGGCCGCTGATCGATATGGCCGCAGTTGAAAAAACCGAAGAGCACATTGCCGATGCGATAGCCCAGGGCGCCCGTATTTTGACCGGCGGCGAGCGGCACCGGCTAGGCGGAACCTTTTTCCAGCCGACCGTGCTCACCGGCATCCATAGTCGTATGAAAGTAGCGACCGAGGAGACTTTCGGGCCGTTGGCGCCGTTATTTCAGTTTGATGACGAAGCCTCGGTGATTCAACAGGCCAATGACACCGAATTCGGCCTCGCTGCGTATTTTTATAGCCGCGATCTGGCCCGGGTGTGGCGGGTTGCGGAAGCGCTTGAATATGGCATAGTGGGCATCAATACCGGGATTATTTCGAACGAGGTTGCGCCATTTGGCGGTATCAAACAGTCCGGCATTGGGCGTGAAGGCTCGGCCCACGGCATTGACGAATACCTGGAGATGAAATACCTGTGCATCGGCGGGGTCGCATAAATCGCTGTTGCGGGTGGCGGCATAATCTACCTGGCTATTGTAATTCGGTTACAATAGCGCTTGCAGTAGGCGAATAAACAATGTTATAACGCCACACACGGTGATAATGTCGCTGTGTATGGTCGGTGATCAGGGTCGATTCAGGCTAATATTTTAATCGCGATTTAACAGAAAAATATATGGAGGTGATTTAGAGATGCCTATTAAAAGTAACTGCTTGATATCAATGCTGAAGTTGTTATCAGTTTTGGTTGTCGCCGTATTCACTACCGGCTGTATCAGCGCTAAAAACGCGCCAACAGCGGCCAGTGTTCCTGCAACACCGGCGGTGGTGGCGGATCCGGTAACCCCCGCTTCTGCTGTGGTTGCTGCTCCGGAGCCGGTTGCGGATCCGGCTTTGACGAGTTGGACGGTTGTTCCGGGTAATAATCTGTGGGCGATTGCCGATAAGGAAGATATCTATGCCTTGCCGGAAAAATGGCCGCTTATCTATAAAGCCAACGCCAGCCAGATCAAAGATGCCGACTTAATCTACCCTGGCCAGGTGCTGACGATTCCTCGAGATGTATCGAGAAGCCAGATTGATTATGCCGTTCAGCATGCGAAAACACGGGGCGCATGGTCAGTGGGGCCAATTGAACCGTCAGATAAAGTCTATTTGCAAAATGCCCCTTGATGTAGGGTAGGGGTTCTCCAAATGCCGTTCAAGCCGGGTGGCGGGTGACGCCGAGCCGCTCAGTTTGAATGGCATTTGTCTGTTTCTATGCAGATAAACACAGGGCATTCAGTGCGAAATGCCACAATACAGCGTGTTAATTTTTGTATTGGCAACCATTGCATTCGGCCGCATAACGACTTGATTTCACCCCATAAGCCAATGCGCGTATGCCGCTTATTGTCGGCTATATACCCCCGGGGTGTGTAAAGTCATATCCCGGACAACAAGCCATCCCTCATCACATACAGTGATGCCCGGTTGTAATCTCTGTCACGTTAGCAGCCGCAGCCGAGTGCCTTATCGAACGTGGCCTGGGTTGCAGTCCCTGACACGCACAACAGCACTATTATCCGATGGCTGATCAGGGCCAAAACCATCCGCCCTCATTGTCCGAACCCTCATTATTCGGGCTGCCGTTTTTTTTTATTGAAATATTGCACCTGTATCGACTATTGATTACGCGCTCCGACCCGCCGATGCCAGTGGCAAAGCCATCAAGACAATGAACGATTTTTCGATTAAAGATACGGCGGTTGATCAGGCGATCCAGAAATATGAGTTGCCGACTGCCTGGCCGGACGCGGCCCTTGCAGAGCTAAAAGGCCTGACAGCAGGCGGCTTTAGCCCACAGCACGAGCAACCCGGCAGCCGACGTGATATTCGCTCCCTGCCGCTGGTGACGATCGACGATGAAGATGCCAGGGATTTTGATGATGCGGTGTATTGCGAACCGATGGCATCAGGATGGCGTTTGGTCGTGGCCGTTGCCGATGTTGGCCACTATATCCGCGCCGGTGGCGCGCTTGATGCCGCCGCGTTGGAGCGCGGCAATTCGGTATATTTCCCTTACCGGGTTATTCCGATGCTGCCCGAAGAAATTTCCAATGGGGTATGCTCATTAAACCCCGGAGAAGATCGATATTGTGTTGCCTGCGAAGTCGATTTGGATCATCAGGGAGCGGTGAGCAGCTATCGGTTTTACACCGCCATCATGCACTCCCATGCGCGCTTGACCTATACCGGTGTCGATCAAATCATCGAGCAGCGCAGTAGCGACACAAGCGCAGTTCAGCCGCCACTGACACCCGAGCTGACAACCCGGATACACGGCTTGCATCAACTCAGCCAGCTGCTGTATCGGCAGCGCGTGGCCGCCGGCGCCATCGAGTTTGAGTTTCCTGAACCGCAGCTTCGGTTCGACCACAATCATCGCATTGAACAGATTACGGCCAAACCGCGCGGCCCTGCTACCCGCTTGATCGAAGAATGTATGCTGACGGCCAACGTCTGTGCCGGGAAATTCTTGCAGCGCCATTTTTCCAGCCGGGCAATATATCGCAATCATGCCGGCCCCAATGTGGATTCGCTGGCCGATATCCGGCGGATTTTAAGCAGCCTGGATTTGCGCCTGGCCGGGGGCGATGCGCCCCGGGCAGCCGATTACTCTGCGCTGCTGGCAAAACAGCGCGGCGCCGAAGATGGGCGTTTTGAACTGCTCCAGGCCATATTGCTGCGCAGCCTCGGCCAGGCGGAGTATGCCTGCCAGCCTGACGGACATTTTGCCTTGTCGCTGCCGTTCTATACGCATTTCACCTCACCCATCCGACGTTATCCCGATTTAATTGCCCATCGGCTGATCCGTTCGACTCTGCATCCTGATAATGCGTCAAACCCACCGCATTGGGCGGCGGCGGATGCCCTGAACAAGGCGGCGGCCCATTGCAATCTCACGGAGCGCCGCGCCAATGAGGCCACCTGGAGTGTGACCGCGATGCTAAAGGCCGAATTCATGCAGGGCAAACTCGGCCAGACTTTCGACGCAAGAATTTCCGGGGTGCGGGAATTCGGTCTGTTTGTCACGCTGCAAGACATATTGGTAGATGGCCTGGTGCATGTAAGCGAGCTGGGGGACGAGTATTTTCACTTTGACCCGCATGAATTGCTATTGTCAGGCCGACGAAGCGGCCAGCGTTATCGCCTTGGAGACCTGCTGCAAGTCAGGGTGAAGAGTGTTGACCCCGAGCAGTCGAAAATAAGCTTTGTGCCGGCGTCGCAGCCGAAAACGTCCGGCAGGGCAGGGCGGCCCGGCAAAAAATCGCCGTCGATTTATAACCGCTCCAGGGACGACAGGCGGCATGGCCACAAGCAGACAAAACCCAAACGCCGATAAGCGGCATGGCGAATCCGGCCAGGCACAAGAAACCGGTCGCCATCAGCTGTGGCCTGCATGCAGTACAGGCGGCGTTAGTGCGCTACGTGGAGCTTTTGGATTCAACCGACCAACCGGCGCATACATTTGAGCTGTATGTCGATCAAACACGCCACAGCGCCCGCTTGCAGGAAATCATTGATCTGGCGGCGGCGCATCACATAAACCTCATCCGCTGTCGGCGACAAACGCTGGATGAGTTGACGCTAAACGCGCGGCATCAAGGCGTAGCCGCCCGCTCAGGTGTGTATCGATATCGGCAGCCTGAACAATTATGGCAGCTGGTCTTACAGGCCGAGTCGCCGCCTCTGCTGCTGCTGCTTGACCGCATACAGGACCCGCACAATCTGGGCGCCTGCCTGCGCAGTGCCGAAGGCGCCGGCGTTAGTGCCGTCATCCTGCCCAAAGACGGCTGCTGCCAGGTCAATCAAACGGTCAGCAAGGTCGCCGCCGGCGCGGCCGAGCGGGTGCCGGTGGTTCAGATTGTCAACCTGGTGCAATGCATACAAAAATTGCAGCAGCTGGGGGTGTGGATAACCGGCGCCTCAGAAGCGGCGGAAAAAACCATTTATCAACTCGACCTGACGGTCGCCACCGGCATCGTCATCGGCGCCGAGGGCCGGGGGTTAAGGCCGCGCACACAACAGCACTGCGATCAACTCGGCAGCATCCCGATGCAGGGCCGGCTGAGCAGTTTAAATGCCTCGGTGGCCACCGGCGTCATCTTGTTTGAAGCGCTGCGCCAACGTCAGGCGGCAGGGCGAATCATCGGCGCGGGAGTGCAGTCAGGCTAACCGTCACGCGCTCAACCGGCGGCCTGCAGCGGCGGATACAGCTCACTCATTCTGACCGATTTGCCGCTGCTTTGTACCAGGCGGACGTGTTTGCGCTTCAGTTCACGCGGTTCTTTTACCCCGCAGGAATGCGCGATGATCTCGACCGCGTGGTTCATATTCTTGACGTAATTCGCCACCTTGACCGCCTTGTCTTCCGGGTTTAGGCCTTTTTGCAATCGCTTGTTATGCGTCGTAATCCCGGTCGGGCAGGTATTTTTATTGCATTTGAGCGACTGAATACAGCCAAGCGCAAACATGAAACCGCGCGCAGAGGTGATAAAGTCCGCGCCGGTGCACAAAGCCCAGGCAACGCCGACCGGTGTGAGCAGCTTACCGGAGGCGATAATTTTTATGCGCTCACGCAGACCGTGTTGATGGAGTAAATCGATAACCACCGGCAGTGACTCTTTCAACGGCAAGCCCACATTGTCCATCAACGTCATCGGCGCCGCGCCGGTGCCGCCGTCACTGCTATCGATGGTAATAAAATCCGGTGCGCTCTCAATGCCGCGACGGTTGATTTCTTCAAACAATGTATTCAGCCAGCCGGGCGCGCCAATAACCGTCTTGAAGCCGGTCGGTTTGCCGGCCACCGAGCGCACCCGATGGATAAAATCAAGCAACTCCACTGAGCTGTTAATCTCCAGATGACGATTGGGGGAGATCGAGCTCTGACCCACTTCAATACCGCGTATCGCAGCAATTTCAGCGGTCACCTTGTTGCCCGGCAAAATCCCGCCTTTACCGGGCTTTGCCCCCTGCGACATCTTGATTTCAATCATTTTCACCTGCTCGTGCGCCGCCACTTCCCGCATTTTTTCCGGGCTAAAGCTGCCATCCGGATTGCGCACGCCATACTTTGCCGTACCCATTTGAAATACCAGGTCGGCATTGCCCTCGAGATGATAGGACGACAGCCCGCCTTCACCGGTGTTGTACCAGCAGCCGGCCATGCGCGCGCCATTCGACAATGCGCGCACCGCCAGATGCGAAATAGCGCCATAGCTCATCGCCGAAATATTGATGATAGAGTCGGTGGTATACGGCTTTTCACAATACCCGCCGCCAATCGTCACCGCGCTGGGCTTAACGGCTTCTTCGTCCAGAGTCGGAAACGGGCAGCTTTCAAATATCATCGTGCCGACCGGCTCCAGGCTTTTGGTCGAACCGAACGCGATGGTGTTATCCTTGTTTTTTATCGCCCGATCAATCCAGTCGCGCTCGGCACGATTGAACGGCATTTCTTCCCGATCCATCGCGAAAAAGTACTGCCGAAAGAACTCCCCGAGCGTCGAGAAGATATAACGAAAATGGCCGATGACCGGGTAGTTTCGCAGTACCGCATCACGGGTCTGTACGACATCGTGAATAAATACGACCACGATAAACAAAATGATTAGCAAGGCAACCGCAAGAAAAAGGTCGGATGCTACCGTCAGCCAGGGTTGGGCCGCTTCCAATGCTTCTGCCATCATGGTATGAATTCACTCCGTAAGGATAAAATTGGATTGCCGCGGCGATAGCCACGGCAACACTATATAGTGTGCAAATATCACTGTGCAAATAATTTGAGGTAGTCTTCGTAGCCTTCTTGTGCCAGCTGATCCTTCTCGACAAACCGCAATGCGGCCGAGTTGATGCAATAGCGCAGGCCGGTCGGCTCCGGCCCGTCATTGAATACATGGCCGAGATGCGAGTCGGCGAACTTGCTGCGCAATTCGGTCCTGGGGAACAGCAGTTTGTAATCGACCTCCTCGACAACAAAATTTTCATCGATCGGTTTGGTAAAGCTTGGCCACCCGGTGCCGGAGCGGAACTTGTCAGTGGATGAAAACAACGGCTCACCGGAAACAATGTCGACATAAATGCCGTCTTCTTTATTGTCCCAGTAGATGTTTTTAAATGGTGGTTCGGTGCCGTCCTGCTGCGTCACATGATACTGAATTTCAGAGAGGGTATTTTTCAACTCCTCCTCGGCCGGCTTACGATAGTTGGACTGTGTGGCATCGTCGTCGGTCGCCGCTGTCGGTTTGGACTGCTCCGGGTCGTTCGACGCCACCTCTTCCATCAGCTGATGGCCGGGAAACGCCGCGTATAAATCTTCGCCCCAGGTCTTTTCCAGAAACTGGTCGCGTCCGGAGCCGCGACGATATATCTTGTATCTCAACGGACTCGTCTTGTAATAATCCTGATGGTTTTCCTCGGCCTCATAAAAAGCCGTAAACGGCGTAACTTCGATTGTCAACGGCCGGTCAAATTTTCCCGAAGCGGCCAGAGCCTGAAGCGCGTTTTCGGTGATTTCTTTTTCCTGCTGATTATGGAAGAAAACAGCCGGCCGATACATCTCCCCGCGGTCGACAAATTGCCCGCTATCGTCTGTCGGGTCAATTTCCCGCCAAAGATAGTGCAGCAGCCCGGCATAAGAAATGATTTCCGGGTCATAATACACCTGTACCGCTTCGGTATGCCCGGTATTGCCGGCGCCGACTTTATAATAGGTGGGGTTTTCCGTGTGCCCGCCGCTATAGCCGGAGATGACCTCCTGCACCCCGTTCAGTTTCTCAAAAGTCGATTCGACACACCAGAAACAGCCGCCGGCAAACGTAGCCACCGCTCCGCCTGTCGGCGGCGATTGCGCCGGCTGCGCGGGAGCAGACGTTTGGCCCGTTTGGGCGGATTGATTCTCCAGTGTGGTAGTCGCGGGCGGGTCGATGACGATCTTGAGCGTGATCAGTCCAATGACGATAAAAGCGCCGACGGTCAGAAAGCTTTTGTAGTAAGGGGGTTTCATGGTCTGGTATCCGGATTGAGTATGAAGTATTCATCCATCAGAGAGCGATTGTGGCTAAGAGTTCCATAACCGCGTCAATTACCGGCGAAGCGGCGCGCGGGCAGCCGCCTGTTGGCGTATCCCCCGACGCGACGGCATCTGCCGCGGCATCCCTGTCATTGGCTTTCCGGTTATTCCCGGAGGCCGAAAATATCGATTTCTCCTTGAGCAAAGCTACAGCACTAACGCGGCGGCAACCCGGCGACCGTCAGCAGCCAGCATGTTATAGGTTCTACAGGCCGCCGGCGTATCCATCACCTCCAGGCCGATTCGTCGTGTTGTCAAGGCCGCCTGCAGGCGTGGATGCGGGAAAATCATCCGCTGCCCGGTGCCCAGCAGAATCAACTCAATCGGCGCCGTCGCCGCGGCGCCAAGCTGTTCGACCGTCAGCGCGCCGACCTCGGTGACCGGCCACAATTCGACCCCGGAGTGTAGCAGAATAACAGACCGATCATACGTTTTGCCATCGATAGTCAGTATCAGGCCGTCAGCGCCGGCATTGATCGATTGCACCGTTAATATGGCCGCTGTTTGCTCGAGTTGCAGTTCCATATAAATTAAGACGCCATGTTCCGCCAAAACAGGCCGCCAATTATACTCAAATCGCCCCCGGCGCGTTACAATTCCGGCCTGATGAGTGCAACGGACAGACGACAGCATGATTTCCCGGCCCCGCTTAAATGGTAGAATTCAACGGCATCATCGCTGCCCGGCAGCACCACTCGGTCGTGGCCGCAACCTGGCGTGCCGCATTGAGGCGATATACTGCGCCCGGTAAAACAGCACCCGCCGTTTATCGCCAACCCATACCCCAACTCGAGAAATCAGCTTGAAGACAGTTCGTATCGGTGTGCTCGGTTTGGGCACGGTAGGCGGCGGTACGCTGCAAACCCTGCGCCGCAACGCCGAGGAAATCAGCCGCCGCGCCGGCAGCCGGATAGAGATCACACAGGCCGCGGTGCGCGACCTGCACAAACCCCGTGCGCTTGACCTCGCCGGCCTCAGCCTGACCGACGACGTCACTGCCGTGGTGAACAACCCGGAGGTCGATATTGTGCTGGAATTGATTGGCGGCGACCAGGTCGCCAAAGCCTGCGTACTCCAGGCAATCAACAACGGCAAGCATGTGGTGACCGCCAATAAAGCGTTGATTGCGCTGCACGGCAATGCCATTTTCGCCGCCGCGCAGGCGCAGGGCGTGATTGTCGCATTCGAGTCGGCCGTGGCCGGCGGCATACCCATCATCAAATCGATTCGCGAGGGCCTGGCCGCCAATCGGATTGACCGGCTGGCCGGCATCATCAACGGCACCTGCAACTATATTCTGGCCGCGATGCAGGCCGATGGCGCCGATTTTGCCACCGCGCTGGCGCAGGCTCAGGAGCTGGGCTACGCCGAAGCGGACCCGGCCTTCGATATCGACGGCCTGGATGCCGCGCATAAGCTGACCATACTGGCGTCGGTCGCCTTCGGCATCCCGCTGCAATTTGACAAGGTATCCATCGAAGGCATTACCGGCATCACCCCGGAAGACCTCGAGTTTTGCCATGATTTGGGCTACCGGATCAAACATCTGGGCATCGCAAAACGGGTCGCCGGCGGCATCGAGTTGCGCGTCCACCCCACCCTGGTACAGGCAGATCAGATGCTCGCCAGTGTCGACGGGGTGATGAATGCGGTTTTGGTGCACGCCGACCCGGTCGGGTCGATGCTGTATTATGGCGCCGGGGCGGGCGCCCAGCCAACCGCATCGGCCGTGGTCGCCGACCTGATTGATGTCGCCCGCGCGCACACCACCGACCCCACCAACCGGGTGCCGCATCTGGCGTTTCAATCGGCCGCACTGGCCGATTTGGCGGTGGTCGCCCCGGCGGACATCGAAACCGCCTATTATCTCAAGCTAAATGCTGTCAATCGCCCCGGCGTGCTCGCCGCCATCACCGCAATATTGGGCGACAACGGCATCAGCATCGACAGCATCATACAAAAAAGCCAGTCCCGGCAAGCCGCGCTGGACGATGCGGTAAAAATTGTCATCGTCACGCATACGACAATCGAACACCGCATGGAGCAAGCCCGGACCGCGCTGTCTGCGCTGCCGACCATCAGCGGCGAGATAACCGTCATCCGACTCGAGAGCCTGCTCTGAGCCGTGATTGCCGCCCACCCATCCGATCAGGAACCCGATTATGAATACGCAAGCCAGAGTGGTTATCGTCGGCGGCGGTATTATGGGCGTCAGCCTGTTATACCATTTGGCCGAAGCGGGCTGGCACGACTGCCTGCTGATAGAAAAAGGCGACCTGACCTCCGGCTCGACCTGGCACGCAGCCGGCCAATGCCCGAGTTTTATCGCCGATTACAACATGGCCAAAATCCATGATTACGGCGTGCGCCTGTACCCCCGGCTGGAGGCAATCACCGGACAATATGTCGGCTGGCACGGCTGCGGCGGCATCCGCCTGGCAACCAAACCGGCCGAAGTAGACTGGTTCCGGCATGTTGCCGGGGTAGGGCGGCTAATCGGTTTCGAGTGTGAAATCATCGACCCGCAGAAAATCAAACAGCTCAACCCGTTCATCACCACCGACGGCGTGCTGGCCGGTGCATGGACGCTCAACGATGGCCATGTTGACCCTTCCGGCGTAACCCAGGCGCTGGCCAAAGGCGCGCGTCGGATGGGCGCCGATATCGTCACCCGCAATCGCGTACTGGAGATCAACCTGCGCGCGTCGGGCGACTGGGAGGTGGTGACCGAACAGGGCAGCGTCATCTGTGAGCACGTCGTCAATGCCGCCGGCTGTTATGCCCGTCAGGTCGCACAAATGGCCGGCACCGACGTCGCGATCACCAATATTCAGCATACCTACCTGGTCACCGAGACGGTGCCGGAGTTTCAACAGCGCGCTGAAGAGCTGCCGGTGATGCGCGACCCCCATCCGTCCGCCTACTACCGTCAAGAGCAAAAATCCGCGTTAATTGGCATCTACGAAACCGAAAACTCCATCGAAAACTGGGCCGAGCGTGGCGGCTGGCCGCACTGGAATGCGGAAAACGAGCTGTTTGACGCCGACCTGGGCAGCCTGTCCAGGTACCTCGAACGGGTGATGCAGCGCATGCCGATCTGGTCCGAGCTCGGCATCAAGCGGGTCGTCTGCGGCGCAATCCCGCACACCCCGGATGCCAACCCGTACCTTGGCCCGGCGGTAGGGCTGCGCCATTTCTGGCAATGCAACGGCGCCTCTATCGGCATTGCCGCCGGCGCCGGCTGCGGCAAGTATCTGAGCCAGTGGATGGTCTACGGCGATGCGGAAATCAACATGGCCGGGCTGGACCCGCGCCGCTTTGCCCGCTATGCGCCCGGCAGCTACACCAAAGCCAAATCCCATCAGGACTACGAGCACATGTATGCGCTGCATCTGCCCGGCGAAGAGCGCCCGGCAGCGCGCAAAACCCGCATCACCCCATTGTACGACCGCCTGCTCAAGCAAGGCTGCGTGTATACCGAGGTCAACGGCTGGGAGCGGCCAAAATGGTTCTCGCCGGACAACCGGGTTGAAAGCCTCGGTTTTGGCCGCAGCAACGCCTTTGACGTCGTCGCCGCCGAGTGCCGGGCGGTGCGCGAGCGCGTCGGCGTGATGGATTTATCCAGCTTCGCCAAGTACGAAGTCAGCGGCGCCGACGCCGAGCGCCTGCTCAATCGCATTACCGCAAACAAAATGCCGCAGCAGGGCGGGATTGCACTGGCGCATTACCTGTCCGCACAAGGCCGCATCAACGGCGAATCCACGATCACCCGACTCGGCGCCGAGCACTATTATCTGCTGTCAGCCGCGGTGGCTGAAGAAGCCGACTACGACCGGCTGGCGCAGGCGGTTTTGCCCGCTGAAACCGTCCGCATCGACCGTGTCAGCGACCACTGGGGCGTGCTGGTAGTCGCCGGCCCGCGGGCGCGCGATGTACTGGCGCCGTTGACCGCAGCGGACTTAACCAACCGACAGTTTCCCTGGCTGACCGCCCGCGAGATTACGCTGGCCAATATCCCCCTGCGCGCCCTGCGGATCAACTATGTCGGTGAACTGGGCTGGGAATTGCATTGCCCCATGGCGCACCTGTCGGCCCTGTACGACGCGGTCTGGCAATCGGGGCAGGCGCACGGCATCGCCAATTTTGGCGCCTATGCAGTCAATTCTCTGCGCATGGAAAAAGCCTACAAAGGCTGGGGCGCCGAGCTGACCAATGAAATCACGCTGATTGAAGCCGCCAGCGAGCGGTTTTTCTGCGCGCAAAAAAAGGATTTCATTGGCCGTGAGGCCACCCTGGCCGGCCAGCACAGCACCCCCAAAACCCGCCTGGTCTACTTCGAAGTCGAACCGGGCGAGCAGGATATACAGGGCGGCGAGGCCGTGCTGGTTGATGAACGGCCAATCGGCGTCACCACCTCCGGCGGCTACGGCCACACCACGTCGAAGAGTCTCGGGTTTGCCTACGTGGAGAGCGAATATGCGGCCCCCGGCAGCCTGTTCGAGGTCGACATTCTCGGCCAGCGTCGGCGCTCGCAGGTCCTGCCGGCGCCGGTATGGGACGCCGATGCCAGCCGCTCGCGCGGCTAGGGCGGCTTGCGAATCGGTCGTGGCCGGGGACGGGCCGGGGATAAACAGCATCGGTTATATACTGCGCTGCCCGCTGCATCAAATACCCTCTTTAGTCGTAGTATTGGTTTAGAGGCACGGTCACTTGAACCTGGTGCCAACGGCCAGCTCAGAATCAAGAACATTAATGAATCTGAAATAGATGATGGCGGACCGGCCAGACACAAATCGAATGCAGGCATCCATGGCTCACCTTTTGGGTGAGGCGTCGAAGAACCTTGCGCGTTTTCTGGAAAAGGTACTGCCGGACCTTTTTAACGATTGGTGGGATGAGGCCGTCGTCAATATCCTTTCATTTCAGCAACGGCGTCGGGTTAAAGAACGCGGTATCAATTCTTTGGCATCCTTGGACCTTGCCGCTATACTCCGCGTGCTTGATCAGAATTGGTATCAGATATCAACAAAACTGGAGTTGGCGTCGGAAGCACGCCATTTTGTTAAGGAGATGCAGACAGTCCGAAATCGATGGGCGCATGCGAGCAGTGAGGGGTTTCCTGTAGACGACGTATACCGCGACCTGGATACGCTGCAGCGCTTTGCCATTGTGGTTGAGGCTGATGAAAGCCTGCTTGAAGAAGTGCGCGAGACAAAGGCCTCCCTGCTTTCCAAGGACCGACCCGGTCACCTTCAGGATAAAATAACCGAGGAAAGTTCATCTCGAGAGATGCCTGGAGCAGAAACGGAATTCGTGCCTGGTCAGATCGTCCATCTCAAATCCAATCCGGCCATGCGGGGTGCCGTTGTTTCCTTAATACCGGGAAAACCGGAGAACCGATACCAGGTGTTCATGGAAAGCGAAACGCATACCTACTATGCGTCACAGCTAAAGGTGGAAGACCGACAGGAGGCCGAGTCTCGGTTTTTGCCTTGCGATGAGTTTCATTCATACCTTACCGCGTTGCAGATTCGATATCCAGGGCTTTCAACGCTCTATTCTTTAAATGCCGCCCGTGTGGACTTCATCCCATACCAATTTCGGCCTGTTTTGCGATTTATCCGATCAGACCGCCCTCGATTGCTGGTTGCCGACGGTGTTGGCGTCGGCAAGACCATCGAGGCAGGCTTGATTCTCCGAGAGCTTCAGGCAAGGCGCGACATACGATCGATTTTAATAATCTGTCCCCGCCCGCTTGTTACCGAGCGCAAATGGCAAATTGAGATGAAGCGATTTGAGGAACGCTTTGTTCATCTCGACGGCCCAACACTGAGGTACTGCATCAACGAAATGGATTTGGAGGGCGCCTGGCCAGAGCAGCACCAACGGATCATCATCTCATATTCCCTGTTCGATGAAGCGCTTTTATATGGTTCGGACGGTAAGCAAAAGCGCAAGAAAGGCCTGCTGGACCTGGACCCGTCCCCTCGCTTCGACCTGGTCATCGTAGACGAGGCCCATCATATAAGGAATCAGGATACGTTTAGTCACAAGGCGGTGCGGTTTTTCTGCGACCATGCGGAAGCCGTTATCTTTCTGACTGCAACTCCCATCCAGCTTGGCAGCCATGATCTGTTCGTCTTACTGAACACCCTCCGTCCCGACCTGATTCTCGATCAAGAGAGCTTCAAGCACATGTCAGAGCCGAATCCGTTCATTAGTCAGGCGGTAGCCTTGGCCCGTGCGCAGGAACCAGAATGGACTATCCGGGCGAAAGAGGCTTTGGACAATGCGGCGGGGACACCTTGGGGTCGGTCAATTCTCAGGCACAACCCTGAATTTGGTCGGATAAATGCACGGCTCGCCGAAGGCAGGATCGGCTTGGAAGAGCGCGTGCAGTTGATAACCGATATCGAAGCCCTGCATACGTTCTCAGGGGTAATCAACCGAACGCGCCGCCGTGATATTGGGGAGTTCACGGTGCGCAAGCCCGAATCCGTCGTTGTTGAATTTACTCCGAATCAAAAGGAGCTGCACGACGATCTGCTTCAAGTACAGGCGGAGATATTCAGCAGGCTTCATGGGGATGTCAGTGTCAAGTTCATGATGACAACCATTCGTCGCCAGGCTGCGAGTTGTCTTTTTGGACTGGCCCCTTTCCTTGAGGAAATCCTTAGCCGCCACCTTGATGAATTATCATGGGAAGAAGCGGACAACATCGATCTAGTTCCAAAAAGCGACGCTGTTGATAGCATTGAATCGTGTATCCAGGCAGTCCTTGAAAAGGCGCGTGACCTCGACCCATACGATCCGAAACTGGACGCTCTCCGTAACATCATCCGGGACAAGCAAAAACTATCAAACAACAAGGTGATGCTTTTCAGCAGTTTTCGGCACACGCTTCACTATCTCTATGAACATCTCAAGGCGGATGGTTTCAGGGTTGGAATGATTCATGGCGGGACACCGGATGAGGACCGTGTCGAGCTTCGAAATCGTTTTGAATTGCCGCCAAACCGGGAGGACAGCCTCGACGTGCTACTGTTTTCAGAAATTGGCTGTGAAGGACTGGACTACCAGTTCTGTGATTGTATCGTCAATTACGACCTGCCATGGAACCCTATGCGGGTGGAACAAAGGATAGGCCGTATAGATCGGAATGGGCAGAAAAGCGAGAGCATCGCCATTTTCAATTTGATCACGCCGGGTACGGTCGATGCGGATATCTATGAACGGTGTTTGGTGCGGATTGGCGTGTTCAACAGCGCCCTTGGGGGTAACGAGGAGATACTCGGAGAAATCACCAGAGAGATTCGTGGCATTGCGGAAAATTTTTCTCTGAACGAAACAGAACGTGGAGAGCAACTTCAACAACTGGCTGACAACAAAATCAGGCTGATACAGGAACAGGACAAACTTGAACAGAAACAACTCGAGTTGTTCGGTATCCATCTGCCCCAAGACCAGATGAAACGGGAAATCGAGCAGGCATCGAGCTTTTGGCTGTCCCCCATATCGATACGAAGGCTTATCACGATTTACCTTCAGCGCACTTGCGGCAGGGATCAGGAATGCATACTCGGCGAGAAATCACTTAAAACTCTTCGTCTACCCCAAGAGGCCAGAAACCATCTGCTACGAGATTTTCAAAGGCTCCCTCGCCAGAACATGACTTTTTATCGTGAATGGGAAAATTGGCTAAAAGGGGGGAATCCGCATCTGCCTGTGACCTTCGATTCCAAGTGCGCTTCACAACATCCCGAAGCGGTCTTTATGATGCCCCTTCATCCTCTTGTTAAACAAGCAGCTATGACTTTCGATACGAAAAAGCGCGTCATAACGGTTTTGCGGTCGAAAAGCAATGAGGTCCCGAGAGGCAGCTATGAGTTTGCAATTTACCAATGGCAGTTCCATGGCGTCAGGGAGGACTTGGTTTTGCAACCGGTTGCTTCAGTAGATGTTGTCACCAGGCACCTTTCCAGCCTTCTTGAGGCGACAGAAAGCGTGCCGAAGGAAAGGGCTGATGCTCCTGATCCGAACATATGGGATGGCCTGGATGCCCAGCATCACAAATTATGGTCTGAGGCGCGCACCCGGCATCAGCGGAGAACCCGGGAACTGGCAGAATACCGGAGGGAAAGCTTGACAACAAGCCACAAAGCACGAATAGCTCTCCTGGAAGAACAGCTCCAGCAGGCAACAAATGAAAAAATCCGGAAGATGCGCCGTTCACAGATAGCTGTAGCGGAAGCCGACTATGCACGACGTATTCAAGAGCTGGATATAGCGATGGAAAGGGTCGAGATAACCGCCGGTCCCGTAGCCTATGGTGTTCTTCAAGTCGATGAGGATCCGACCAATGCCGAGTGACTATGATCAAATCAGAAAGGATAATATCCTGAAATACGGTACGGAAATCGATCATCTATCTTACCTGAGTAGATTGTATACAAGCCGGACGCATTTTCTTTTCGAGCTTCTGCAAAACGCCGAGGACGCCAGAGCGACAAAAATCCTGTTTGAGCTTTCCGAAGAAATGCTTGAAGTCAAGCATGATGGCCGTCCCTTTGACGAACGCGACGTCGAGGGCATTTGTGGCATCGGAAAGAGTACGAAGGTTGAAGACCTAACCCAGATCGGTAAATTTGGAATTGGATTTAAGTCGGTTTATGCTTACACGTTCTCTCCAGAGGTTCATTCTGGGGATGAACATTTTCGCATCGAGCATTATGTGCGCCCTTGTCCTGTTGAACTCAAAGAGACCGGTGACTCTTGGACCACTCTTTTCTCTTTCCCTTTTGATGTGCCGACGGTGAAGGCTGAAACAGCTTTCAATGAAATCGCCGACCGATTGCACAACCTGAGCGCCAGAACCCTTCTTTTTCTCCGAAAAATCAAGGAGATTGAATACAGTCTGCCGGACGGAACAAACGGCGTTTATCTGCGTGAAGAGGTTCCCCGTGCCCCTGGCAGACAAGTGACCGTCACCGGGCAAAACAACGGTGAGGTTGAGGATGAGAATTGGCTTGTCTTTGAAAAGCTGGTTCCCGTTCCAAATAACGACGACCCGGGAAAGGTCGAAGTGGCCTTTAAACTCGATACAGACGCGAAAGAGAAAACCGAGCAGATAACCCGTATCAAGGATGCGCCTTTGGTGGTGTATTTCCCAACAGAAAAGCCAACTCACTTTGGCTTTCTCATTCAGGGCCCGTACAGAACGACAGTATCACGAAATACTATTCCCAGGGATGATGATTTTAATGTAACCCTCGTTGAGGAGACAGCCAGCCTGCTCGTGGATTCGTTGATCAACATAAAAAAGATGGGGTTGCTGACGGTATCTGTACTCGAATCAATGCCAATCCGAATGGTTGATTTTCCTGAAGAAAGCATGTTCTTTCCCATAACCGAATCCGTTCGCACAGCCTTTCTTGAGCATAAATTGCTTCCAACGGATGACGGAACCTTCGCAGACGCAAAAAACGTCAAGCTCGCTCGCGGTGGGGATTTGAGATATCTCCTCAGTCAGGAGCAACTCAGTTCTTTGTTTCAATCCGGCAGCAAGGTGAAATGGTTGGTAAGGACAATTACTCAAGATCGAACGCGGGATTTGCAAGAGTATCTGATGAATGAGCTTGATGTGGAGGAGATTACACCTGAGAGATTTGTCCAAAAGCTCTCAGAACCGTTCTTAAAAGGTCAATCAGATGACTGGATGACTTTAATGTACGGGTATGTTGGCGGTCTAAAAGCTCTTTGGAAGCCGGGAAACGGAGGTTGGAATCCTCCCGGCCCGCTACGTTCAATGCCAATTATTCGCCTTCAGAATGGTTCACAAGTTAAACCGTTCCGGGAGGATGGAGAACCAAATGCATACCTGACAGACGGCAGTCACATTGAGACTTCTCTGCCGGTCGTGAAGTCCGGGTTTTGCCGGCATAAGGAGGCCCGACAGTTTCTAATGGACTTAGGTATTCCCGAGCTAGATCTTGTAGAAGAGGTCATTAAAATGGTTCTTCCAAAATACGCAAACGACGATTCAGTAGTTACTATTGAAGAACACCAACACGATATTCTTAAAATTAAAAAAGCCTACGGCACGGATTCGCCAGAAAAGAAGAAGCGCCTCCAGGATCGACTACGTGAAACCCCTTTTGTGCGCACAGAGAGTCAAGGTGATGGAGAGACTATTTACCGGAGGCCATGCGAACTCTATTTCGAAAGCGATGAGTTAAGATTGTACTTCTTTGGGAACAGCGCTATTGGATTTGTCAACCCTGAATACTCTGAATCCGTTAGATCGCTGTTCAAGGATTTAGGGGTAGCGGATTCCGTACGGGTTTGCCGGAAGAGAGAAGAGTGGGGAGGGTATGTTACTCTTGAGGATTGTCATAGCAATCATGAGAGAGGTCTTGATGGTTTTGATCCAGATATTTATGTTCAAGAGTTAGAATTCGCTTTGACATCACTAACACCGGATAAAATTAAATTCATTTGGAATAACATTGCCGTTCCACATTCTTCATGTATTCGCGGTGAGGTCGAGTCGTGTTCGCGGCAAACTTATGAGGGCAGCAGCGTAGAGGATCAAATATCATATTTTGGATGTTTGCTTATAAAAAAAGCATGGCTGCCGTGTTCAGATGGAAGCCTGAAAAAACCGGATGAGCTCACACTTGATGATCTCCCTGACTCCTTCATACGGGACGAAAAGCTGGCCCAGCAACTCGGGATGAAGCTGAATTTTGTTGCCAAACTCGCGGAAGCAGCCGGTTTGTCCGCTGAGGATATCGAGCTGCTTAAACGTCATCCGACAGAGTTTCAGCAATGGAAAGAGAATATGTCAGCAAATAAACAAAAACCAGCATTCCCCGAGAGATCTTCTTCGAATTCGGAGCGCAGACGAGAGAAACTTTCTGAACAGCTTGGTAACTCTCCCATCAAGAATTATGAACAACGGGACAGAAGTGTCCGGACAACAAGAAGTGCGGTCGATCCGGCCTTGTGGCTCAGGAATCAATATAAGAATGAAGCTGGGCAGATGATATGCCAGATATGCAAAGAGAAGATGCCTTTTAGAAAGCGCGATGGGGAATACTATTTCGAAGCTGTAGAGGCACTTACTAAAAAGTATTTCCATACAGAGCATGAAGCACAATTTTTGGCTTTGTGTCCCTTGTGTGCAGCAAGGTACAAAGAATTCGTTAAACTGGACGAAAAGGAAGAGGCTATGATGGTATTGAAAGACGTAATAAAGAATACAGATGAGTGTGAGATTCCGCTGTGTCTTGGGGAGCTGGATACAAACATTAGATTTGTCGAGACTCACTTTCAGGATATTAAGACAATACTCAAGGAGCAGAAATGAGGTCAACCAGAGACCACCGAAAACGATTTTGGGCTTGCGCGGTGACACTGGAATGGTCAAGCACCTTGTCACACCCCGGTTAAGCAACTCTTTTCAATTCAATCATTGCTGATTGGCACTCATTGAGTGCTGATGATTTTGTGCGTATATCCCGCCCTCAACCCGTAGAAAATCCGCTATCTTTGGAGCCGGGTGCGGTGCGGGTAGCAGGTCATAAGGCCGCTTGCAGTGGTTGATGGGTAAATCATAATTGCCGCATCCTGCCTTGTCATCATTTAGTGAGCGCACCTATGGTTGAATTCACAAACCCGTACCCGGGTTTGATTGCATGGTATGACCGTGCTACAGTGCGCCCAGGCAGGTTAAACAGAAAGGTGCATCGTGGAACAATTACTTGGAATTCTCGCCGGGGTTGCCTGGATATGGTTGATTGTGATTGCGTTTAGAAACGAATCTTCAATCTGGTGGGGAGTGGCCATTATCGTGATTTCTCCGGTGGCTTTTTTATATGGCCTGATGCGCTTGAGAATCGCATTTGTCCCCTGGGTTTTATTGGTTGTCTCTTTCGGTATGCTGGTTTCTTTGGCATTACGGGCGCCATTGGTGCCGAGCTGAGTCGGCAAAACCGCGCGGCAGGGTTATGCCGCCAGCCAGCTGCCGTCCATAGCGGCAAACGAGACACAGCCGAGCTGCTGTAGCGTGCGGGTGATTTCGTCGCGATAAATTTCCACCACCTGTTGGGCACCGTTGCCGCCCAGGGCGCCAACGGCATAGAAGCACGAGCGCCCGGAGAAGGCCATTTGGGCGCCCAGAGCTTTGCTGCGCACCACGTCCAGACCGGAGCGTATGCCGCTGTCGATCATCACCGCCATATTCTGATGCACGGCGTCGGGCAACTGCCGCAGGCTGTCAATCGATGACGGGGCGGCATCCAGTTGGCGGCCACCGTGGTTCGAGATAATCACGCCGTCGACGCCGATATGCATTGCCTCCAGCGCATCCTGCGGGTATTGCACACCTTTGACGACGAGCGGCCCGCTCCAGAGCTTGCGGATCAGGCGCAGGCGCTCGGCGGTGACGCCTTTCATATTGAACTGCGTAATGAATTCGCTCAGCGCTTGATCGGCGCGGGTGCGGTATTTGGCGACATTGACAAAATCCGGCATGCCGTGGCGCAGGGTCTGCCAGCTCCATAGCGGATGCGTGAGCGCCTGGTGAACCATATTCGGGGTCAGCCGGAATGGCAGTTGTAAACCGTTTTTCAGCTCACGGTTGCGCTTCGCCCCGACCGGAATATCGAGTGTGACCACGAGTACGTGAAAGCCGGCGTTTTTGACCTGCGCGATTAAATCCTGCATCACCGATACGGTTTGCGGCACGTACAGTTGAAACCAGCAGACATCGGCGGCGAGCTCGGCAATCTGCCGCATATCGGTGGTGCTGAAGGTGCTGAGAATATACGGAATATTGGCTTTCTGCGCCGCCTGGGCCAGCGCTGTTTCCGACCCCGGCCATATCATGTTGCCCAGGCCTACCGGCGGCACGCCAAACGGCATGGCGTATTGACGGTCAAACAGCGAGACAGTCAAATCCACCGTGGTCACATCGCGCAGATAGCGCGGGGTCATGTGCAGGTTATGGAACGCCTCGCGGTTGCGCTGTTTCCCGCGCTCGTCGTCGATGGCGCCGTTGACATAGTCAAAGGCAAAATTCGGCAGGCGTTTTCTGGCGCGCGCTTTGAGATCCGCAATGCCGGGGTAGCGTGTGTCGTAATGCATACTAAAATTGCAGCAAACCGGGTGGAGTCGGTGGCCGAGGCCGGATACGGCGCCAATCCATCGGCCAATCAATTGCGTGTACAGGTCGGCTATTTTAACACCGTCACGCAGGGCCGTTGCGGATGCGATTGATGCGGTTTTTCAATGCGCTTGCCGCCGCCGCCGCGCGCTGCCCGAAGTCATCGCCGCTGCCGGCAAAGATAACCGAGCGCGAGGCGTTGATCAGCAGGCCGCTGCCGGCAGCGGTCAGACCGTTTTCGACCGCCGCACGCAGCTCACCGCCCTGGGCGCCGATGCCGGGGATCAGCAGCGGCATCTCGCCCACAATCCGCCGTACTGCGGCAATCTCGTCCGGGTAGGTCGCCCCCATCACCAGGCCCATATTGCCGTTGGCATTCCAGTTTTCTGCGGCCCGACGGGCAACATGCCGGGCGACGCTTTCCCCGGCGCACATCAGTTGCTGCACTTCGCCGCTGCCGGGGTTCGAGGTGCGGCACAAGGCAATCACCCCCTTGTGCGCATAATCCAAAAACGGCTGCAACGCATCGCCGCCGAGATACGGGTTGACGGTCACCGCATCGGCGCCGTAGCGTTCAAACGCCTCTTGCGCGTACAGCGCCGCGGTGGCGCCGATATCGCCGCGCTTGGCGTCGAGAATAACCGGTATATGTGGGTATCGCTGCTGTATATACGCGATGATTTGCTCCAACCCGGCCTCGTCGCCGCGGGCGGAAAAGTACGCCGCCTGCGGTTTGAAGGCGCACACGAACGGCGCGGTCGCATCGACAATCTGCCGACAAAATTCGCCGGCGCCGCGGCTGTCGCGGGACAGACCGGCCGGCAATCTGCTCCAATCCGGATCCAGGCCGACGCACAGCAGCGAGTTTTGCACTTGCCACGCACGCCGCAGTTTTAAGATAAACTCGCTCATAGGCCGTTCAGATCGATACCGTCAATCACAATGCCGAGGTGCACACGGATGGCCAATTCGCCGCTGTGACAGTAGAATTCACGGCATCCACAACTGCATCCGATGGGGTGCTTAATCATCTTATCACATGCCCGAAAAAACGCTTCCTTATTTGCTCGAATGCGAATCGCTACAGGCGTTGCTTGCCGAGCCGGCCGGCCTGGAACGGCACGGTATCCTGCTGCTGCACGTCGGCGGTAGCGAGGATTATTGGCAGGCGCATATCCCCGGCGCACAATTTATCGATGCCGCGCAGCTCAACCTCGGCCTGCCGCCCGCTCCGGGGCTGCTGCCCGCCCGCGACGCTTTGCAAAGCCTGCTGCGTCGGGTCGGGCTGGATGCGAACCGGTGGGTTATTGCCTACGACTGCGTTCAGGGCCAGAAAGCGGCCCGGCTGCTGTGGGTGCTGGAAGCGGTCGGGCATCGGCAGGTGTCGCTGCTCAACGGCGGGCTGATTGCCTGGAGCCAGGGCAGGGCGGTGGAGCAGGCGGTCAGTCCGACCCGGCCATCGACAATCCGCCTGGGGTGTAATCCCGATGTCATCGCCGACAAGCATTATGTGCTGGATTCGATTGACCACCCCGAGCGCCGTATTCTGGATGCCCGTTCGGCGGCCGAGCACGCCGGGCTTAAGTCGGCGTCTGAACGCCGCGGTCGCATTCCCTCCTCGGTTCACCTCGATTGGCTCGATACGATTGATACCGCCAATGGCTGCCGCTTGAAAAGCCGACCGCAATTGCAGGCCTTGCTCGAACAGCGCGGCGTACGCCCGGAGCTCGAAATCATCGTACACTGCCAGACGCATCAACGCTCAGCGCACAGTTTTGCGATGCTGCGCAGCCTGGGGTTTCCCCGTGTCCGCGGGTATGCGGGGTCATGGTCGGAATGGAGCAGCGACCCCGCATTGCCGGTCGCAGGCGGTTGATTCGATAGCGAACACCGACGCAGCCGACCCGAACCGGCGCCGGATCGGCTATAATCGCGGGGCAAACCGCACTCAATCAGCCGCATGGCATCCCACCCGGGGCCGCCCGGTCAATCCGGTGTTTGCGCGGCCGCAAATCAAAACTATCCGATGATTGTCATACTTGACCCGAAAACCGGCGCCGATTCCGAGCAACTGCGCACTATTTTGCACTATCTCGAACAGCGGCCCGGCATCACGCCCAAAGTCCACCAGGTCAGCGGCGCGCAGCAGACGTTGACGGAGATTTATCTGCTGGGCGACACCACCACCCTGGATCGCGATGCGATCGAAAACCTGAGCGGGGTCGAGCGCGTGGTTAAGGTGTCGCGTGCGTATGCCGTCCTGGGCCGGCACGTTGGCGACAGCCGCTCCTATGGTTTTCGCTATAACGGGGTTGATTTCAATCAGGATTCGCTCAACCTGTTTGCCGGACTGTGCGCCGTCGATACCCGGCAGCACGTTGAGCACATCATGCGCAGCGTCGCCGAGGTCGGGCTGCAATGCACCCGCATGGGGGCTTATAAGCCGCGCACCAATCCGTATTCTTTCCAGGGGCATGGCGCGGCCTGCCTGCCGTGGGTATTTGAGCTGGCCGGCAAGTATGGGATCAAGGTCATTGCGATGGAAATTACCCACGATGCGCACCTCGAGGAGATCGATCAGGCGCTGCAACAGGCCGGCGAGCCGACCGGCGTGATGCTGCAAGTTGGCACCCGCAACACGCAGAACTTTGAATTGCTGAAAGCCTGCGGCCGGCAGCAGACCTATCCGGTATTGCTCAAACGCGGGTTTGGCATCACGCTGGAGGAGTCCCTCAACGCGGCCGAATATCTCGCCAGCGAAGGCAATCGAAAAGTGATTTTTTGCCTGCGCGGAATGAAAACCAATATGGGCGACCCGCACAGAAATCTGGTCGATTTCAGCCATGTGCCGGTGATCAAGCGGCTAACCCACATGCCGGTCTGCATCGACCCGTCCCATTCGGTCGGCACCCGCGACCAACCCCCCGACCGATTGCTCGATCTATTCCATGCCACGGCGCAAGGCATCATTGCCGGGGCCAACATGGTGCTGGCGGACTTTCACCCGGAGCCGTCGACAGCGCTGGTTGACGGCCCGCAGGCCTTGACGATGGACGAGCTGGGCTTTTTTCTTGAAGATATCAATATTGCCCGGCAGGCATATCTAAAACGCCGGCAACTGGCGGACACCTTCCGGCGCAATCACGCCCCCGGTGCCTCGTAGCGAGCGGCACTGGTCGGCTGACCGGGGTTAATTGTTTTTCCTGACCAGCCGGGGCAGTTTGATCACCTGCCCGGCTGCCAGGCTGGCGCTGCGCAGGTTCGGGTTCAAGCGATAAATCAACCACAATGGAAACCCCAGCCGATTGGACATCGACCAGATTGAATCGCCCGATTTGACCCGATAAGACTCGATCCCGGTCAGGGCATAATTCTCTTTCAACGATTCACTCAAAATCTGGTGGTATTCGGTGCGTTTTTGCTCGAATTCAGATACCTGCCGGGCATTTTCGATCGGCAGCACCAGACGCTTGCCGATCGGCAACGCCCGACTGCTGCTCAGCTTGTTGAGTCGCAGGAGTTGGCGGATGGAGCGCAGGCCGAGCCAGTCGGCATAGTGGCTCAGGGTTTCATCGGTCTCGACGTGCATAAAATAGATCGGCTGGTCGCCACGGCTGGTGATACTGATTTCGAGGTCCGGCAGGGTGTCGAGCAGATTGGACAGGGCCGCGACATCACCGTCGAGCGGCTGCGCGCGGTCGCTTTGCACGTCGGTTTGACTAGCGGCGGCAGCCGCACCGGCCGTGCCGCCCTGGGCCAACCGGCTGGCGGTCTGTGTGGTATCCGGTAATTGCAAGCCGGGAATCAGCAGCTTTTGACCCGGAAAGATCAGGGCGGCCCGGTTCAAGCGATTCAGGCTTTTCAACTCGGCGCAGCTGACCGCATAACGCCGGGCGATGTGGCAGGCGCTATCCCCCTTTCTGACCACATATTGATTATTGGCATTCAGGCTATCGCCCCGATTGCTCAGGGCGTTTCGCGGCATGGTCAGCGTCTGTCCAATCACAATTTTTGCCTTCGACCCGAGGTTGTTGACTTTAATCAATTGCAGACAACTGACCGCAAACCGCTCCGCAATCCGGCAGGCCGTATCGCCGCGTTTGACCCGGTACGTCTGCCCGGCCAGGCCTGCCGCACCGGATTGGCCGGTTACCCGGCGGGGGATGGTCAGGTTCTGGCCGATCCGAATCGTGGCCCGCTTATTGAGCCGATTGACCTTGATCAAAGTCGAGCAGTTGACGCCCAGGGCGCGGGCGATACCGCAGGCCGTATCGCCCTTTCTGACCCGATACCGGTCCAGCCCGGGAATCTGCTTCTCCGGCGCCAGCCGCGCCAGCCGATTCAGTTCAGGCTGCCAGTTTTGCCGACTCGACGGCAGCTTCAAGCGGTAGCCGGCCGGCAGCATGCGCCAGCCGTTCCAGATAAACCGGGTCAATTCACGGTTGATCGGCTTCAAATCCGACTCGTGCAGCCCGAACACCTGCTTGATGCGCGCGATCGAGGTGTCATGCTGCAACGTCGTAACCTGATAGCGTGGCTGATCGGCCAGCACAACCGAACCAAAGTAGCGTTTGGAGTTGGCCGCCAGATAGCTTGCGGCCAGAAAACTGGCATAAAAATTCTTCACCGCTATACGAAAATTCGGCGACTTGTAGGTGTCCAGCACCTTGACAAAATCCGGGCCAATCTGGCGAATCGCGCGCGACATCCCGTTTACACCATAGTTGTATGACGTGATGATAAACGGGTTGATGTCGGACTGCGACAGGCGCGGCTGTATTTTGCGCGACACCGAATTGAGCACCTCGGTCGATCTCAGGAAATAGCGCGCCGCCGCGCGGGTGGCCGCTTCGGGGTCCAGGCGCTCGTCCAGCGTGGCGTTTAGCTCCAGCCCCAGAGAGCGCGCTGTTTTCGGCATAATCTGCCACATCCCGGCCGCGCCGACCTTGGAGTAGGCGGCCGGGTTATACGAGGATTCGACAAACGGCAAATAGCGAATTTCCGGCGGCAGTCCGTTGTCTTTTAACACTTGATCGACCATGTCCTTGTATTGATGGAAGCGCTGCAAGCCTTTGATAAAACCATTCTGCACCCCGCTTTGGCAGCGGATATTGTCGACCGCCCGGCGGATTGTTCCGGCTTTTTTCCCGGCCGCAGTGTCGGCAAACAGCAGCAGCAGGTGGCGCTCATGGGCCGTGGTTATTTTTTTATTCCGTGCGAGCTTATCTGCGACCGAGCGCAAAGACTGCTTGATTTTATTGCGCTCTCGATTGAGTTTTTTCCTCGCCGCACGACCGCAGCCGGCGCCGGTGTCGAGCACGGCATAGATGCGTTCGGGGGAACGGGTGTCGTGTAAAATCGCCTTATTTCGATCCCAGCTGCCGAATACTTCGATCCAGAAATCGATGCGCCGTCTGAGCGCATCCGGGCACGGGAAATTGGCGCTGCAATCGACCCGGTATTGCGGCAATAGATGATGCGCCAGTAGCGTATCGACCGGCATCAACAGCAGCAATGCGATTGATAGCAGGGCAGCGCCGAGTAGTTTCAATTTTCTGATATATCGGGATGGACTAAAAGCAGATGCAATTCTAAGCTATAATCCATGCCCTCGTCGCTATTATTGCAAGCAAATGGAGCCCTTTTCCGTACCCAGAGAACATTCGGCAGCCGCGGCCGGTGAACCCGAGCTCGAGTTGATCGGCAGCAAACTGAAGGCGTTGCTGGCGTCAAAGTCGGGTATCGACGAACATCTGGCCAAGCAGTTGCGCAAACAATGGGCGGTATTCGACACCGGCTCGGTGGCGCAGCCGCAGCTGGACGAGATCACCCAATTGTTTGCCAGTCTGCGCAGCCGCATCCACGCTCAGGTAGAGCTCCGTAACGCACAGTTTACCGAGCTGACGGCGCAGCTCGAGCACTTAAAAGAGCAGGTGCAGGCGGGCGATCTCAAGACCATCCCCCAGCAGGAGGCGGAGCTGATTGAAAAGCTCAACCGGATAGTCGGGCTGTCTGTGCAGCGGCGCCAGCGGCTGATTGAAGAGCTGGATCAACTGCGCCCGAAAATTCAGGAAATGACGGCCTGGCGGCACTGGGGAACCGGGCAGGCGCGGCAAAAAGTGATCCGGGAAATACGCAACCTGCATGAGACGGAAAAGGATCTGAAAAAGGCGGCGCAGCGCATTCAGCAGGCGCGCAAACAATGGCGCGACTGGGATCAAAGCGACGCCGCCGAGCATGCACTCTACCGCGAGTTTGACCGGGTTTGCACCCAGGCATACGCGCCCTGTAAACGCTATTTTGAGCAGCAGCGGCAACAACGACAAAAAGCGGCCCAGGTGCGCGAGCAATGCTGTCAACTGCTGGAAACCGAGCTGGCGCAAATCGACTGGCATTCAGCGGACTGGAAAGCGGTGCAGCGGCTGGTGCAGGCGCAAAAAACACGCTGGCGCCATGCCGGGACGGTTGAGCACAAACTCCGTCAGGTATTGCAGCAGCGGTTTGACCGCATTATCGCCGAGTATGAAGCCCCGCTGGAGCGCGAGCGGGCACGCTGTCTGAAGCGCCGCCAGGCGCTGATAGCGGAGCTCGACCGGTTGGCGCAATCGGAGCAGGTCAAATTGATCACCCGGCAATTGACCGAGTTGAAAAAACAATGGGTGGTCAGTGTCGCGTGCGCGCGCAAACAAGAGCAGGATCTCTGGCAGCAATTCACCCAGGCGTGTGACCGGGTGTATCAGCAGCGCGACGCGCTGCGCCAGACCGAGACCCGGCAGCAACAGCAAAATCTACAAGCCAGGGAGGCTATCTGTGTCCAAATCGAAACATTTACCGAGCGCGACGGAGCCGCTGAAAGTGTGCTGGCCGCGCAGTTGGTGCGCTGGCAGGCGCAATGGCAGGAGTGCGGTGACGCGTCGGTGGCGAGCCGGGCGGCAATTGAAAAACGCTATCGCTCGGCACTGCACCAGGTACAGCAGTGGCAGCAGCAAACGGCGGCACACCAGCAGCAGGCAACCGAGGCGCTGCTGCTGGTGTTTTACCGCCACTGCGCAGAGCTGGAAAAAAATCTGTTTGAGTCGGCCGATGCGGCGCCATCGACACCGGATATGGCAAAAATTGAGCACGCATGGCAGGCGCTCGATGCGTTGCCGCCACCGCTGCAGCAGCAGATGGAGCAGCGATTTCAGCGGGCCAGCAAGGCGTATGCCCACCCGGCCGAGCGTGAGCAACTCTGCAAGCAGGCCGTATCCAACCTCGATCAGCTGCAGCAACTGCTGTTACAATTGGAAATCGCCGCCAATGTGCCGTCGCCGGCCGAGTTTGCCCGTCAGCGTATGGCGCTGCAGGTAAATCGCCTGGCCGCCGGGGTAGGCAAAGCCACCACCGTAGAGCTGCTGCCGCCCGGGCAACTGGTAACCGCGATTTTGAGTTTGGGCGCGGTGCCGCCGGCCGAGGGTGAGCAGGCGATGCAGCGCTTGCAGCAATGCCGCCAGGCGCTTCACACAACCGGGGAAAACCAATGAGCCGAATTACCGCCGACGATTTTATTGCCAGCATCAGCGATAGCCTGCAATATATCTCATACTATCATTCGCGCGACTTTATCCACGCGATGCACCGGGCGTACCTGCGCGAACAATCCGAATCCGCCCGCAATGCCATCTCGCAGATTTTGATCAATTCTAAAATGGCCGCCGAAGGCAAGCGGCCGCTGTGTCAGGACACGGGGATTGTCGTCGCGTTCATCCGGGTCGGTATGCAGGTGCAATGGGACACCGACCGCAGCCTGGAAGAGATGGTCAACCAGGGGGTGCGCGAGGCGTATTTGAGCCCGGATAATCCGTTGCGGGCATCGATAGTGTCGCCGCCGATAGGCAAACGGCGCAACACCGGTGACAACACCCCGGCGGTCGTGCATGTCGAGCTGGTGCCCGGCGATACGGTCGAGGTCGTGATTGCCGCCAAAGGCGGGGGGTCGGAGAACAAAAGCAAGTTTGTGATATTGAACCCCAGTGACAACGTGGTTGACTGGGTGCTGGAAACCGTTCCCAAACTGGGCGCCGGCTGGTGCCCGCCCGGGGTCATCGGCATCGGTCTGGGGGGGAGTGCGGAAAAGGCCATGGTTCTGGCCAAGCACAGCTTGATGGAGCCCATTGATATCGATGAACTGGCCGAGCGCGGGCCGCAGTCCGCGGTCGAAGCGCTGCGGCTTGAGCTGTTTGAAAAAATCAACCGGCTGGGCATCGGCGCGCAGGGGCTGGGCGGCATGACCACGGTGCTGGATGTCAAAATCAACCAATACCCCACGCATGCGGCCTCGCTCCCGGTGGCCCTGATCCCCAATTGTGCCGCCACCCGGCACACCCATTTCACCCTCGACGGCAGTGGCCCGGCGACATTGGAGCAGCCGAAATTGTCAGACTGGCCGGATATCAGCTGGCAGCCCGGCGACAACACCCGCAAGGTCAATCTGGACACCCTGAACAGCGATGAAATCCGTAGCTGGAAATCCGGGCAGTCACTGTTGTTGAGCGGCAAATTGCTGACCGGGCGGGATGCCGCGCATAAACGCATCCGGGACTATCTGACGGCCGGCAAGCCGCTGCCCGACGGGGTCGACTTCCATAACCGCTTTATCTATTATGTCGGGCCGGTGGATGCGGTGGGCGATGAAGCCGTCGGCCCGGCCGGGCCCACCACCGCGACCCGAATGGATGAATTTACCGATCTGATGCTGGAACAGGCCGGGGTGGCCGGCATGATTGGCAAAGCAGAACGCGGCGATCAGACCATTGCGTCGATCAAAAAACACCGCTCGGTGTATCTTATCGCGGTCGGCGGGGCGGCGTATCTGGTCTCAAAAGCAATCAAATCGGCCCGTGTGGTCGCGTTTGCAGACCTGGGTATGGAGGCTATCTATGAGTTTGACGTAGAAGAAATGCCGGTCACCGTCGCCGTCGATAGCCGCGGCGAATCGGTGCATAAAAGCGGGCCGGCGAGCTGGCAGGCCAGGCTGGCGGTGGCAGTGGCGGCGCCCAGCTTGCCGCAATCGTCGCCGCCGACCGATGGGTAAGGCCGAGCGGGGCGCCTTTCAAGTAAACAGCAGGTTCAGCATGCTGATCACCAGCAGCAAAAAAACCACCGTCATAATGCCGCCGGCTTTGAGGAAGTCGGAAACCTGGTAGCCGCCCGGTCCCATAATCAGGGCATTGACCTGATGCGTCGGAATCAGGAATGAATTGGACGTGGAGAGTGCCACAACCAGCGCAAACACCGCCGGGTTGGCATCGATATTCACCGCGATATTGATTGCCAGCGGCACCAGTAAAACGGTTGCCCCGACGTTGGAGATCAGCAGCGAAAACAAGGTCGCCAGAATCGCCAGCACACTCTGCAATACCCAGACCGGCATGCCGCTGAATAGCGCTGTGGTTTGCTGCGCCATCCATGCCGCCGTGCCGGTGTTTTCCATTGCAATGCCAAGCGGGATCAGGCTCGCCAGCAAAAACACACTTTGCCAGTTAATCGCGCGGTAAGCCTCTTCGATTTTAATCACCCCGCACAGCACCATGCCCACCGCCCCGGTCATCAATGCGGTGGATAGCGGCAGCGACGAAAACAGCGCCAGCAGCAGGGCACTCGCAAAACAACAGCCGGCGTACTTCAGCTTTTCGGGGCGATCATCTTCTCTGGGGAAATCGGTCACGACGACAAAGTCGTGCCGGTTATCGGCAATCGGCGCCAATTCGTGCCAGCGTGAATGAAGAACCAGCGTATCGCCGGACTGCATCGCCAGATCGGAAATCCCGGTGTCGATAACATCATCGGCGCGAAAAACCGACAGCACGGTGGCGCCAAACCGCTTGCGCAGCTTGACCTCCTTGACCGTCTTGCCGATCAACGCCGAATCCGGCGGAATCACCACCTCGGCGATGCCGGCACTGCTGGCATTCAATATATCCGCAAACACATCCATCTCGTTTTTAACCCGTAACGCATACTCCTCGGCAAATTTCATCACCGCATCCCGCCGCCCCATGATCGCGATTTCGGTATCGGCCCAAAATTCGGTATCGCCGCTCGGGGCGACCAAGAGCTCGTTGCCGGTGCGGGTGGCGATGATCCAGCCGGCGCGCCCGGCAGAGTCGATATCGGATAGCAGCCGCCCGATCAACGGGCTTTCGGGGGTCACCCGACATTCGTACACCTCGCCCTCGATGCCGTATACCTGCTTAAAGTATTTCAACATGCTGCCGGATTCACCCGGCTTGTCTTTGACCAGCGGCAGCACAAAACGGCCTAAAAACACAAAGTAGCCAATCCCCACGGCCAGCAGCACCAGGCCGATTGGGGTCACGGCAAACAGTCCGAATGTCTCTATCTGCGGGACCTCGTCCGGCAGTGCGCTGTTCGCCGTGGTGATCAGGTCATTCAGCAAAATCAGCGGACTCGAGCCAATCATCGTGGTCGTACCGCCGAGGATGGCGCAGAACCCCATCGGCATGAGCAGGCGTGATATCGCCAGATTGCCGCGCCGGGCAATGCGGTTGACCACCGGCATGAATAACGCAGCGGCGCCGATATTTTGCATAAAGCCGGAGATGACGCCAACCACAGTCGTAATCAGCGCGATCACCCGGCCTTCCTGATTGCCGCCCCGTTTCAGAATCAGGCCCGCCAGCCGCGCCATAATGCCGGTGCGATCCAGGCCGGCGCCAATGATCATGATGGCGATAATCGAGATAACCGCATTGCTCGAATAGCCGCTGAACAGCAATTGCGGATCGATCAGGCCGTCCCGCCCCGGGATCAGATTGGTCAACCCAATCAACACCATCACCGAGACCGCCGCCACGTCCACGCGCACCACCTCAAATGCAAACAAATACGTCGTCAGCAACAAAATGCCCATCACCATCATCATGTCAGTCGTCAGTACCAGCATTTCGGTTGCAGATATTTCTTGCCTGCCCTAAAACGGTCGGGCGTTAATTGAGTTGAAATTCGATTCCGGACGGCGTAATTTTCCGTCGGCTATTGCCAATCACCGGGGCCAATCACCGGGGCCAATGACCGGGCAATTCTATGCGACATCCCTAATCCCTGTATTACACGATGCCCGGCATAACCGTATCGTGGTGATAATGATAAAGTTTTTTGCTGCCGATTATGCACCATTCAACGCGGCGTCGCATCCGATTCGATTCGATTGGGATGCGCCACGGCAACTGTTATACTCGTTCAATTAACCCCACCGACTCAACCCGGCCGCCCGGCGTTTGCTGCAACCCTGCACGCCGGTATCCGGCCGATACAAAATGCAACCACAACTGCTGACCTTATTGCGGCAACACCACCGGCTCAGTGATCTCGCCATCTGGCTGGGGGTTGGGTTGATTTTCCTGCTGACATGGGTTCCGCTGCCGGTGATGTATATGCTCGCCTGCCTGCTCGGAGAAATCTGCTTCCGGCTGCACCGGCGGCGGCGCCGGATCACGCTGCGCAACCTGAGCGCCTGTTTCCCGGAGCTTTCCAGGCGGCAAATCCGCCGTCTCGGCAGGCGTCATTTTCACTTCCTGCTGTACACCTTGCTGACCACCGGGATCAACTGGCGGGCCAGCGGCAAACGCCTCGCGCGGCTGACCCGAGTGCGCAATGCATCGGTAGTGGAAACACTGCGGAAAAACGGCGAAAACATGATTTTTCTTGCGCCGCACTTTGTTGCGCTGGAATATGGCGGCATCTACCTCGCCAGTCGGCAGTCGGTAGTGAGCATGTACAAAAAGCATAAAAACCCGTTGCTGGATGAATTGATCAGACAACATCGGCTGCGGTTTGGCAGCAAAATCTACGGCCACAAAGAGTCGAGCAGATCGCTGATCCGACAGATTCAGGCCGGGCTGCCATTTTATTATCTGCCGGATCAGAATTCGTCCAGGAATCGGGTATTCGCGCCATTCTTCTCGATACCGACCGCGACCTTTCCTACGCTGGGGCGGATTGCCGCGCTCGGCAACGCCAGGGTTGTACCTTGCTGCACCCGCATACTGGCCTGGGGGAAAGGCTATGAAATCATCTTCCTGCCGGCGCTGACGTCCTACCCGCAAGGCGATGAGTTGACGGATACTACCACAATGAATCGGGTTATCGAACAATTGATTGAGTACGCCCCGGAGCAGTATCTCTGGTGCCATCGGCGTTTCAAAACCCGCCCGCCCGGCGAAAAACCCTTCTATCGTTAGCCGCAAAACCGCGGCCAGGTTCAACTGCTCTTGGCGTCGAGCAGCTCTTTGAGTGGCACCGGCAAAATCCGTCTCGCCCGTTGTGTCAGTTGCCGTTCATTCCGCTGCCAGATGACGCCAAGGTAGATAACCGCCAGGCCAAGCAGCGTCAATGCGAACGGGAACAACCAGCTGTCCTCGAACACCTTCATCGCCAGATGCCCAAAATAGCCGCAGATACCGAGCGCGGCAAAAATAACAAACACCCGTCGGAGCAGCACCACGCCCACCCCGAGCATCAGCAGGTTGATACACAGGTAGGCGAATTTTCTCAACTCGCTGTCCGTATCCTGCATGCTCATGCCGCCCCAAAAGGCCAGTACACCGAAAATGTACAGCCAGAACGCATAATCTGCCGCGCTCTTTCGCGCCCGGATATCCACCCAGAACGCGTGCAGCAGCATCAACAGCCCGAAGTACATCGAAACCGTCGCCCGCAGCGCAATGCTGGCAGAAGTGAAATATTCACGCCCGCCGGCAATCATCGCCGCAATATCCATCGACATATACCACAGTGTAAAAGCGATCGGCAGCGTCAAAAAGGGATACCGATACTTCCAGCTAACCACCGCTCCCACCGCCAGGGTCGCCAGTTCCATATACAGCCAATGCCATTCGATATGCCGGTGGTATTCACGATAAACGCGCCCCTCGGGCCACACCCCGAGCGCCTGCTGCAGCGCATAGACAGCCAGCGGTGTCAACGCGACGACAAACACCGCACAAATGCCGGCCGGAATCGCATACCCGTTACGCTGAAAAACCGCGGTCAGCTTCAGCCCGACCGCGGCATACGCCACGGTAATAGCCAATATCCCCCAGCCGCCGAAGGACTCCCAGCCGAGATTCATAAATATCGTCATTGCCCCGATGGCAATCAAGCCGCCCAGGTAATACAGCACATGGGTGAAGTCAAACCTCGGCGTCGCATCGACATGGCGCTGCAAAAACTCAAACAGACGCTGCGCCTGTTCGGCGCTGATAATTTCGTCCTCGACCGCTGCGTCGATCGATTTCCGCGTGATTTTCACCGTGCGCTTGCCGCCTCAAAACAGGTTGTCCGGCTGGCCATTGTATAGTGGCCGCGGCCGCCCGACAACGTTTCAGCCGCAGGCGAGGGCGCTGATTTTTTTTAATCGAGCCGGATGCTCCCCGGAAAGATTCGGAAAATCTGGCGGCACTTGAATCGCATGCAGACCGGTGGCCGGACGGCAAATATCCGGGCGAGTGGCGGTTTATTTCTGCTGTGCGATTGAAAACGGGCAATAGTGCGCGTATACTGCCTGCGCGTTGAAGCAGTGCAGGCTGGTGGTTGAAACGGTGAAATGTGACTTGCCGGCAGCCGGGCAGGTTCGGATAGATATATCCGGGCAGGCAATTGACCGGCGGGTTGACCGCTTTTCCTGTAGCAGGGGCGGTGGTAGATGTTTTTATGGGCCAGGACCTCGCTGTAAGCGGGGTTTTGTGTTTTTCGGCGGCATAATGTGTGGGCTGGCGGCCCTGTGAGATAGCACGTGATAGCGGATTTGCAATCCATCCGGATGCTGTTTGAGCCCACGTTGGAATCGATGGGCTATGAGCTGGTGCAGGTTGAATCCGGGGCGCAGCCCGGTGGTGCGGTGCTGCGGGTTTATATCGATGCGCCCGGCGGCATCATGCTGGACGATTGCACTGCGGTCAGCCGGCGGCTGAGTGCGCTGCTGGATGTCGAACAACCGATTACATCGGCGTATTCGCTCGAGGTGTCTTCACCGGGGGTGGATCGCCCGCTGGTCAAGCCGGCCCATTTTCAACGCTTTGTCGGCAGCTCCGTGCGGGCGGTGACCCACTCGCATGTGCTTGGCAGGCGCCGGTTTTCCGGCCGCCTGCTCGAGGCGAATGCCGAGGGCGTGGTGGTCGAATGTGAGGGTGAAGTGTATGCACTGCCGTATGATAATATTGATTCTGCTCGACTTGTACCGGCTTTTTAACGGCCGGTAATCGAACCAGTGCCTGAAACAATTTGACGAAAATACCTCGACATGGCAATTACAAAGAATGAGATTTTATTGATGGTGGAAGTCGTATCGAGAGAAAAGGAGCTCGATAAACAGGTTATTTTCAGCGCTATTGAAGCCGCACTTGCCACCGCCACCCGCAAATGGCATAGCCCGAACAGCGATATAGAGGCCCGGGTCAGCATTCATCAGGACAGCGGTGATTACGATACCTACCGCCTCTGGGAGGTGGTGGAGGATGATCAGGAAATAGAAAACCCCGACCGGCAAATCTTGTTTTCCGAGGCGCGCAAGACCCACCTCGGGATCGAAGTGGGCGAGCATATCGAAGAGCCGATGGAGCAGGTCAATTTTGGCCGCATCGCCGCTCAGGCGGCCAAGCAGGTGATCATGCAGAAAGTCCGTGAGGCGGAGCGCAATCAGGTGGCGGAGCGGTACAAAGACCGCTTCGGCAGTTTGATTTCAGGCACGGTCAAGCGACTTGAACGCGGCAATGCGATTATCGATCTGGGCGACGCTGAAGCGCTGCTGCCGAAAACCGAGATGATTCCGCGAGAAGGCCTGCGCCCGGGCGATCGTATTCGCGCTCTGTTAAAAGAAATCGACACCGAAGCGCGCGGGCCGCAGTTGATTCTGACGCGCCTGTCGCCGCAGTTTCTGATCGAGTTGTTCAAGCTGGAAGTGCCGGAGGTGGGAGAGAATATTATCGAAATCATGGGCGCGGCGCGCGACCCCGGTGCGCGGGCAAAAATCTCGGTGCGCACCCATGACAGAAATGTTGACCCGGTGGGCGCCTGTGTCGGCATACGCGGTTCAAGGGTGCAAAGCGTTTCCAATGAAATTGCCGGCGAGCGGGTGGATATTATTGTCTGGTCGGAGGATATAGTCGAATTTGTCATTCAGGCGCTGGCGCCGGCGGAAGTGGAATCGATTCTGGTGGATGAGGAGACGCGCAGCATGGATGTCGTGGTGGCGGAAGAAAAGCTGCCCCGCGCGATTGGGCGCGGTGGTCAAAACGTGCGCCTGGCATCCGAATTGACCGGCTGGGAATTGAATCTGATGACCGACAAGGACGCATCGGAAAAACTCGATAACGAACAAAAAGTCGTAGTCGAACGGTTCATGCATCAGCTGGATATCGATGAGAACGTCGCTACAATTCTGGCGCAGGAAGGTTTTAATTCGCTGGAAGAAATTGCCTATGTGCCGAAACAGGAAATTCTGGATATCGAAGAGTTTGATGAGGAGTTGGTCGATGAGCTGCGTGCCCGGGCACAGGATACGCTGTTGGCCAGCGCGGTTGCCTCGCATGAACAGCAAGAGCCGGCCGAGGATTTGCTTAGCCTCGAAGGCATGGATGAAGCCACGGCGCGCACGCTCGCGGCCAGCGGCGTTAGAAGCATGGAAGACCTGGCCGAGTGTGCGGTTGACGAAGTGCTGGAAATCGTACCTATCGACGCGGCTCGCGCCAGCGAGCTGATCATGACGGCACGAGCCCCGTGGTTTGAATAGCTCGGCCGGCGATTTTTCCCGATACAGGTTTTTTGGCGCTACAACACTATGTCTCAGGTCACGATAGAAAATTTTGCCCGGCAGAGTAAGATCCCGGTTGAAAAACTGCTGGAGCAGCTCAAACACGCCGGTGTTATCGGCAAACAGGCGGATGATCTGCTCAAGGAGGATGAGAAAAGCCGGTTGTTTGAGTTCCTGAAAAAAGGCGAAAACAAGGGTGAGTCTCGAGGAAAAATCACCCTGAAGCGCAAAACCACGGGGCAAATCAAACAGACCGATAAGATGGGCGTCGCGCGGACCGTACATGTGGAGACGCGCAAAAAACGGACGTTCATCAAACGCAGCGTACACGAAGCCGAGTCGGCCGCGGCGCTGCAAGCCGCAGAAGAGCGCAGGGAACAGGCTGAGCAGCAGGCGCTGGAAGAAGAAGCACGCCAGCGCGAGCAAGTGGAGGCCGAGGCGGCCAGCCGGGAAGAGGAGGAACGACGGCTGCGGGAGGCCGAGGAATTGCGGCTGGCGGAGCAGGCCAGGGCAGAGCAGGCCAAAGTGGATGTCGAGCAGGCCAGGGTAGAGCAAAAGCAGGTCAAAGAAACCGCACCGAGTGTGGTTGCTCCCGCCGCTACGCCGTCGAAAGACGACCAGGAGGCGGCCAAAAAGGCCAAGAAAGGCAAGCCGGAGCCGACAACCAAGCGCAAGGAACTGCACGCCCGTCGTGGCCGCGACCGCACCAAGCGGCGACCGCTGCGCAAATCGGGAAGAATTTCATCCAGCAGCACCGACCAGCATGTGTTTGCAAAACCGACCGAGCCGATTAAACGCGATGTGATCGTCCCGACAACCATCACGGTCGGTGACCTGGCTCAAGCGATGTCAATCAAAGCGGGAGAGGTGATCAAAACGCTGATGGCGATGGGCTCAATCGTGACGATCAATCAGATTCTCGACCAGGATACCGCCATTTTGTTGGTGGAGGAAATGGGGCATACCGCCAAAGCGGCGGTCGAAGAAGACCCGGAGGCAATGCTGACCGCAGTTCAGGATGCGGACTATGAGGAACAGCCAAGATCGCCGGTGGTTACCGTCATGGGGCATGTTGACCACGGCAAGACGTCATTGCTTGATTATCTGCGCAAGGCCAAGGTGGCTGCCGGTGAAGCCGGCGGTATCACCCAGCATATCGGCGCTTATCGGGTGACGCTGCCGCAGGGTGAGGTGTGCTTTATGGACACGCCCGGCCATGCGGCGTTTTCCGCTATGCGCGCGCGCGGGGCAAGTGCGACCGATCTGGTTATTCTGGTGGTTGCGGCGGACGACGGCGTGCGCCCGCAGACGATTGAAGCGATTCGCCATGCGAAAGACGCACAGGTGCCGATTATTGTGGCCATCAATAAAATTGATCGAGAGCAGGCGGACGTGCAGAAAGTGAAGCAAGAGTTGACCAATCACAGCGTCGTCGCGGAAGACTGGGGGGGCGACGTGCTGATGGTGGAGGTGTCGGCTCTGACCGGTCAGGGGGTTGACACGCTGCTCGAATCGCTGCTGCTGCAGGCCGAGATTGCCGATTTAAAAGCCCGCTTTACCGGTCCGGCGACCGGCCTGGTGATCGAAGCGCGACTGGATAGAGGCCGCGGCCCGGTTGCCAGTGTGCTGGTTCAGCAGGGCCGGTTGAATATCGGTGATATTGTCTTGGCCGGTCGGGAAACCGGTCGTGTTCGGGTGCTGTTGGATGAACACGGCACGTCGGTTGCGTCTGCCGACCCTTCGACGCCGGTTGAAATTCAAGGGCTGACCGGGGTGCCGGTACCCGGTGATGATTTGCTGGTGGTGAACGATGAACGCAAGGCGCGTGAAGTGGCGCTGTATCGACAGAGCAGATTCAAGGAGATTAAACTGGCAAAACAGCAGAAGACGAAACTGGAAAGCATGTTTAACCGGATGCAGCAGGGGGATATTCGCGTGTTGAATCTGGTCGTAAAAGCGGATGTACAGGGCTCGGTGGAGGCATTGACCGAGGCGCTGGAAAATCTATCCAAAGACGAGGTGGTCATCAAGATCGCGCATAGCATGGTCGGCGGTATCAATGAGTCCGATGTCAACCTGGCGATTGCTGCCGATGCGATGATCATCGGTTTCAATGTGCGCGCCGACGCGGCAGCGCGAAAACTGATCGAGTCGGAAAGCATCGAGGTGTATTACCATAGCATTATCTATGACGTGACGGATCGGGTCACAGCGGTTTTGTCCGGGATGTTGTCGCCCACGATCAAAGAAGAATACGTCGGTCTGGTCGAAGTGCGCGAGGTGTTTCGCGCGCCCAAAATCGGCGCTATCGCCGGCTGCTATGTGGTCGAAGGCGCGGTTAAACGCCACCTTCCGGTGCGGGTGCTGCGCGATAATGTGGTTATCTTTGAAGGCGCGATCGACTCGCTGCGACGGTTTAAAGCCGACGTGCAGGAGGTCAAAAACGGCTTTGAATGCGGCATCGGGATTAAAAACTATCACGATATTAAAGTCGGCGATCAGATCGAAGTGTTCCAGTTGGTCGAAACTGCCGCGCAGCTCTAGCCGGCATCAATCAGCGATAGTCTGATTGCTCGCCATACCACAATGAAGACCTGTGATGAGGTAGACAGGACGCGGCGGGTGGCCTCCTTGCTGCAGCGTGAGTTGGCGCTGATTATTGCCCGTAATCTGAATGACAGTCGAATCAATTCGGTTGCAATAACCGATGTCACCGTTAGTCGTGATCTCAGACAGGCGACGGTCTATGTTTCCAGTGTCGACGGCACCGCCGCAAGCCGTGAGATTGAGCGCCAATTAAACAACGCGGCCGGATTTTTGCGCCGCCTTCTCAGTCAATCGGTTCACCTGCGCCTTACTCCCCGGCTATTGTTCAAATATGACAGCAGCATACAACATGGAGTGAAAATGACGCGCCTGATCGATCGGCTGAACCAACCCGGACAGCCGCCCCCGAATAGTGAAACCTAGTCGGCAATCCGGCTTGCCGATAAACGGCCTGCTGCTGCTGGACAAGCCGGAGGGGATAACCTCGAACCGCGCATTGCAGCAGGCCAGGCGCCTGTTCGATGCGCGCAAAGCCGGCCATACCGGCAGCCTCGACCCGATTGCCACCGGCTTGCTGCCGATTTGCTTTGGCGATGCCACTAAAATCTGCGGTCTGTTTCTGGATACCGATAAATCTTACCGGGTCCGCATCCGACTGGGGCAGGTAACCGACACCGGCGACCGGGAGGGTGACATTATTGCCGAATCCCACGTCGATGTGACCGACCGGCAGATCGAGCAGGCGATGCAACGGTTTCAAGGGGAAATCGATCAGGTGCCGCCGATGTATTCTGCTATAAAACGCAACGGTCAGCCGCTGTATAAGCTGGCTCGGAAAGGAATCGAAGTAACACGGCAGCCGCGCAAAGTGACGGTATACAATCTGCAATGGCTGGGCCGGCAGGCGCATGATTTGGAGGTGGCCATTTCCTGCTCGAAAGGCTTTTATGTCAGGGCCATGGCGACCGATCTGGGCGCCGCGCTTGGCTGTGGTGCGCATGTCACCCAGCTTCGGCGAACCCGGGTAGGGCAGTTTGACGTTGCGCAATCGATTACATTGGCGCAGCTTGAATCGCTGACCGCCGGTCAGCGCGAGCAGCACTTGCTGTCGATCGAGCAAGGCCTGGACGCGTATCCCCCGATTTACCTGCCGGAAAATATCGCCGCGTATTTCTGCCGCGGCCAATGCGTTAAAGCGGCCTCGGACAATGCGTGCGGATGGGTGCGCGTTTACACCGTTGCCGCGGTGTTTTTGGGGCTGGGTGAGGTGGGAGAAAATAACACGTTGACGCCCCGACGGGTATTTATGCGGCAACCTTGAACCGGATGCGTGCAGTGGCAATCGATTCAACCCGTTGGTGGCGTTTCTATCGGCTCTGTTTGAGCACGGTCGGGAAGCGCTGCGCTGTCTCGACAGTCGGCATCGGGGCGGGAAATAATGGCTCCCCGGGACAGACTCGAACTGCCGACAAGGTGGTTAACAGCCACCTGCTCTACCAACTGAGCTACCGGGGAACGGGCTCGTGACAGATGATAGTTACCCGGTCGGCTTCAGTCAAGACTCCGGTTCAAATTTATCGCCCTGTTCATCTCCTGATTATGCTCCCGGTTGCAGGTCAGGTGCAGTTGACGCCGGCGTCGGTCTCCCGCACCCGCCCCGAGTGAATCACGACCAGCCGTTTAGGTGCGCTGTCTGAATTGGTCGGGCAAAAATGAATCGAGCCATTCTGGCCGAAACGGCCGTGTCGATTGAAGAGCAACTGCAGGCCCTGGTTATATTTTATCGTGACATTCGGCAACGGCGGTTGTGCCTGTATCAGCGGGTCGGCGGAGGTGCGGTATGGGTCGGGCGACAGGTCGGCGTAGACAATCCAGCCGACGCCCAGATTGGCGGATTCATTACAGTTTTCGCCGTCGCTGCTGGCACAGATGCGGATATCCCGGTAGCGCGTGACCGCTTCTTTTCTGGCCAGGTTCAGGCTGCGACGCATACTATTGGTTGCCGTTCTCATCTCGGTATCGATAACCAGCCAATTGAAACTCGGGATTGCCATGCCCAGCAATATACCCATAATCGCCAGCACAACCATGGCTTCGATGAGTGTAAATCCGTGTGCTCGCATAACGATGATTTGCCTGGCCTGGCCTGGGCGCGATCAGCTTTAATTGGTATACGAGTATCCGGGCGGGGCGGGTTGCCGGGCTGTGCCAAATCACACAGACAAGCCGGATTTTAATCTCGAGGCCGCTATGGGACAGCATGCACAATCTCGGTTACAATGATCCGATGAACCAGAGCGCCGCCTATCAACTGAAAAGTCGATTTTCCCCAGCCGGTGATCAACCCGAGGCAATTGACGCCCTGCTTCAGGGCCTGTCGGCCGGTGAGGCGTTTCAGACGCTGCTCGGGGTCACCGGCTCGGGCAAGACCTTTACGATGGCGAATGTCATTGCCACGACTGGCCGGTCGGCGTTAATCCTCGCGCACAACAAAACGCTGGCGGCGCAACTGTATGCGGAAATGCGCGACTTTTTCCCGCAAAATGCAGTCGAGTATTTCGTTTCGTACTATGATTATTATCAGCCCGAAGCGTATGTGCCGAGCTCGGATACGTATATCGAAAAGGATGCCTCGATCAACGAGCATATCGATCAAATGCGGCTATCCGCCACCAAGGCCGTTTTGGAGCGCCCGGACGTGATTATTGTCGCCACCGTATCGGCGATTTACGGGCTGGGCGACCCGGCTTCCTATCACAACATGATCCTGCATCTGAAGCAGGGCAATCGGATCGAGCAGCGAGAAATTCTAAAACGGCTGGCCGAGCTGCAATATACGCGCAATGACCTGGAGCTGCGCCGCAGTACGTTCAGAGTGCGCGGGGATGTGATCGATGTTTACCCCGCCGAATCGGAGCGGTTGGCGATTCGCATTGCGTTGTTTGGTGATGAAATCGAGTCGATTTCCCGCTTTGACCCGCTCACCGGTACGCTCGAAGAGACGCTGAAACGGGTCACGGTGTATCCCAAAAGCCATTACGTCACGCCCAGAGAAACGATTATCGGGGTCCAGGACGAGATTAAGCTGGAGTTGCAGCAGCGGCTGGCGGAGTTGCGCGGCGGCGACAAGCTGGTGGAAGCCCAGCGGCTGGAGCAACGCACCCGCTACGACCTCGAGATGATGTTTGAGCTGGGTTATTGCAACGGCATCGAAAATTATTCGCGCTACCTGTCCGGTCGTCAGGCCGGCCAGCCGCCGCCGACGCTGATGGATTATCTGCCGGCCAATGCGCTGATTTTTATCGATGAGAGCCATGCTACGATTCCGCAGATTGGCGCGATGTACCGCGGCGACCGGTCGAGGAAAGAAACGCTGGTCGAGTACGGCTTTCGCCTGCCTTCGGCAATCGACAATCGCCCGCTGCGGTTTGATGAATTTGAAGATTTGATGCCGCAATGCATATTTGTTTCCGCCACTCCGGGGGAGTACGAAGCGCAGCGCTGCCCGCAGATGGTCGAGCAGGTGGTGCGGCCCACCGGGCTGGTGGATCCGGAAATCGAAATCCGACCGGTCGATTCGCAGGTTGATGATCTGCTCTCGATGATTGCCGTTCGCGTACAGCAGCAACAGCGGGTTCTGGTGACCACGCTGACCAAACGGATGGCCGAAGACCTGACCGAATACCTGCACCAACATGGGGTGCGCGTGCGCTATCTGCATTCCGATATCGACACGGTCGAGCGGGTAGAGATTATCCGCGACCTGCGCAAGGGGTTGTTTGACGTGCTGGTCGGCATCAATTTGCTGCGCGAAGGCCTGGATCTTCCCGAAGTATCGCTCGTGGCCATACTGGACGCCGACAAAGAAGGATTCCTGCGCTCGACCCGATCATTGATCCAGACTATCGGTCGCGCGGCGCGTCATGTCGAGGGCCGGGTGATCCTCTATGCGGATGTAGAAACCCGGTCGATAAAAGCGGCAATCGATGAAACCGAACGGCGGCGGCAAAAACAACGGCAGTATAATCGGGCGCATAATATCCAACCCCAATCGATCATCAAACCGGTCGGAGATATTATCGACGGGGTGACGGCGAATGATACCGAATGGCAAAACCTGCCGGCGCGGCAGGTGGCGGAAGAATCGGTGGAATATATCAACGCAACCCCGAAAGAGCTGGGCAAACTGCTAAAAGCACTGGAAAAAGAGATGTACGTCCATGCGCGGAATCTGGAGTTCGAGGCTGCCGCTACGGTCAGGGACAAAATCAATCGTATTCGGCAGGGGCAGTTTATCCGGGCGCAGGCGAGCTGAGTGCCGCGTATGTCGAGCGTCCGGCTCAGTGGCAAAAAGAAGCCCGGTATGCCGGAAAAAAACCTACTGTACTGCGGCGATGCGCTGGCGCTATTGCAAAAAGTGGCGGCGGCATCGGTTGATTTGATCGTTTGCGACGGCCCTTACGGCGTGACCCGGAATGATTGGGACAAAATTCCGTCGATTCAGGTGTATAACCTGGAACTGATCAAACGCTTTTCGGCAATACTGAAACCCGGCGGGGCGCTCTATCTATTTGGCAAACCGAATTGTATCGACTTTATTGACTACCGCAAGCACCTCCAGCTGAAGTCGAAAATCATCTGGTACCAGCCGAGCAGGCTGGCGCAGGGCCGCCTGAGCTATACCAACAACTACGACATCATTGCCTATTTTATCAAAGGCAAAACCCCGCGCTGTTTCAACCTGGACGCGGTCAGGGTGCCGCAACTGGTTGAGCTTGAGCACCGGCTGCGGTGTGAGAAGGTGCCGTCGGTGACGGACGGCCGATACGGTAAAACCCGGTTCAACGGCCAGGGCAAGAACCCGGGAGACGTGTGGGGAGATATTAAACAGCTGACCTATAAATCCAAAGAACTGGCTGCGCGCACCGCCTTGAACACCATCCAGAAACCGGAAAAACTGATTGAAAGGCTGGTGCTGGCCAGCTCAAACGAGGGCGACCTGGTGTTGGACCCGTTTGCCGGCGTGGGCACGTGCCCGGCGGTGTGCAAAAAGCACGGGCGGGATTTTATCGGCTTTGAATTACAACCGGAACTGGTGGGCATCGCCGAAGCGCGACTGGCCGCGATTAGCCGGGTACAGACCGCGGCCGAGCCGTTGATGACACGTACGGCCCATAGTCGGAGCGTGGCGAATGCAGCGGCCGCGGATTCAATCAAAACCGCTAAAACAGCGTAACGCCCTCGGCTGTCAGCATATCGAGCAGGCGGATTACCGGCAAACCGACCAGTGCGTTGGGGTCATCACCGCGCAAACGCTTGAGCAGGGTAATGCCGCGGCTTTCGATTTTAAGACTGCCACAGCACTGATAGGGTTGATCGGCGTGCAGGTAGCGTTCGATTTGTTCAACCGACAGCTCCTTGTAGTCAACCGCAAACGTCTCGACCGCCGATTGAATATGCCCGCTGCTGTTATTTAGCAGCGCGATGCCGGTATACATCATCATGCGGCGGCCGGAGGCGGCCAGCAATTGGGTTACCGCTTGCGCATGATTGCCGGGTTTGCCAATGATCTCGCCGTCCGACTGCTCGGCAGCCTGATCAGAGCCGATAATCAATGCGTTTGGGAACCGGTCGGCGACGGCCTGGGCTTTTTCAACCGCCAGCCGTCGCACCATCATCGTTGCCGATTCGTTTGCTCTCGCCTGTTCATCGATCCCGGGCGATACCGCTTCAAAGGCGATGCCCAGACGCGTCAGTATTGACCGGCGAGCGGTTGAAGATGAGGCCAGGACAATGTGAATCGATCTATCCACTTGCAAATGCAATCCGCATGGATGGCAGGAAAAAATACCGGCGAGGGGTGGCGAGCCCGGAGGGATTCGAACCCCCGACCGCCTGGTTCGAAGCCAGGTACTCTATCCAACTGAGCTACGGGCCCGTACTGGCCGATCTTTATGCTGTCACCCGGGTCACGGAATCTCCCAGCGCGGCGGGCTGCCCTCGTCATGCAGCCCGGAGTCAGTCAAGTTTTTTTCGCAGCATCCGGTTTACCTGTCCGGGATTGGCTTTGCCCCGGGTTTGCCGCATCACCTGGCCGACGAAAAAGTCCATAACTCTGGTTTGACCTTGCCGGTATTGTAGCACTTGCGCGGGATGGTTTTCCAGCACGCGGTCGATGATCGGCTCTAAGTCGGCATTATGCGAAATTTGCTGCACGCCTTTACGCTCAATCAGGTCGTCGACTTCCCCTTCGCCCCGCCAAACCGCGGAGAAAATGTCTTTGGCTATTTTCCCGGAAATGGTGCCGTCGGCAATGCGCGTTAATAATGCGGCCAGCTGGGTGGGCGAAACCCGGCTGTGATCGATATCGACCGCTGCCGCGGCCAGGGCGGCCGCCAATTCCCCCAGAATCCAGTTGACGGCGGCGGGCGCATCCGCACCGGCGGCGCAGACCGCTTCAAAATAATCCGCTGTCGGCCGGTCCAGCACCAGCTTGACCGCGTCGTCGGGGTTCAATGGGTAGTCTTTGACCAGGCGCGCCGTACGCGCCTCGGGCAGCTCCGGCAACGCCTGCCTGACCTGCTCGATGAACGCATCATCCAGCACCAGCGGCGGCAGATCCGGATCCGGAAAATAGCGATAATCATGCGCCTCTTCCTTGCTGCGCATCGGACGGGTTTCGTGTCGGTCGGCGTCGTACAGCCGGGTTTCCTGAATGATTGCACTGCCGGCCTCGATCAGCTCAATCTGACGCCGCACTTCATAGTCGATCGCCTTGCTGACAAAGCGGAATGAATTGATATTCTTGAGCTCGGTGCGCGTACCCAGTTGCTGCTCACCCCGGGGACGCACAGAAATATTGACATCACAGCGAAACGAGCCCTCCTGCATATTGCCATCCGAGATGTCCAGATAGCGCACCAGCGCATGCAGCTTGTGCAGGTACGCGACCGCTTCGTCGGCCGAGCGCAGATCCGGCTCGGATACAATCTCCAATAGCGGCGTGCCGGCCCGATTCAGATCGATGCCGCTCATGCCATGCCGGGCCTTATGCAGGGATTTACCCGCATCCTCTTCAAGGTGCGCGCGCGTAATGCCGATGGCTTTATGCCGCCCGTTGAGCGCAATTTCCAGCTCCCCATTGCCCACGATGGGCTGCTCAAACTGGCTGATCTGGTAGCCTTTGGGCAAATCCGGGTAGAAGTAGTTCTTACGCGCAAACACGGAGCGCTGATTGATGCGGGCACCTATCGCCACGCCAAACCGAACCGCAAGCCGCGCGGCCTCGATATTCATCACCGGCAATACCCCCGGCAGGGCGATGGTGACCTCGCAGGCCTGGGTATTGGGCGGCGCGCCGTAAGCGGTTGCGGCGGCGGAAAACAGTTTGCTTCTGGTGCGCAGCTGTACATGCACCTCTAGCCCGATCACACTTTCCCAGCGGCCGGCTTCGCTCATGCTTCCATGCCCGCGGGGATGCGCAGATGCCAATCGGTCTGCTGCTGGTATTGATGCGCCGCATTCAAAATCGTCTGTTCGTCCAGATAGCGGCCAATCAAATGCAGCCCGACAGGCCGGCCGTGCCGGTCGAAGCCGGCCGGCAGCGACATCGCCGGCAGCCCGGCAAGGTTGGCGCCGATGGTAAAAATATCATTCAAATACATCGTCACCGGGTCGTGGTTTTTTTCACCCAGCGCAAACGCGGTGGTCGGGGTGGTTGGCCCGGCGATCAGATCACAGTGGGTGAATGCGCGCTTGAAGTCATCCGCTATGAGTCGGCGCAGCTTTTGGGCCTTGAGATAATACGCCTGATAGTAGCCCGACGACAGCACATAGGTGCCGATCAGAATGCGCCGCTGAACTTCAGCGCCAAAGCCCTGCGCCCGAGTCGTCGTATACATCTCGGTCAAATCGGTGCAATGGTGGCTGCGGTGGCCGTAGCGCACGCCGTCAAAACGCGACAGGTTGGAAGAGGCCTCAGCCGGCGCCAGCACGTAATAGCAGGCAATGCCGGCCCGGCTGTTGGCCAGCTCGACTTCAACCGTCGTCGCACCCAGTGATTGTAATTGCGCAATCGCCTGTTGGACCGCAGCGGCAACACAGGCGTCGGTGCCGACATCGAAAAACTCCCTCGGCAGGCCGACTACTTTGCCTTTCAGTGAGGCGGACAATCCGGCGGTATAGTCCGGCACCGGCTGTTGCAGTGAGGTCGAGTCGCGTTCGTCAAAGCCGCTCATCGCCTGTAGCAGCAGCGCCGCATCTTCGGCAGTGCGGGCAATCACGCCGCCTTGATCGAGTGAGGAGGCGAACGCAACCATACCGTAACGGGAAACTCTGCCGTAGCTCGGCTTGATTCCGGTCAAGCCGCAAAACGCCGCCGGCTGCCGTATCGACCCGCCGGTATCGGTCGCCGTCGCCACCGGCGCCAGCCGGGCGGCAACCGCAGCGGCCGAACCGCCCGAGCTGCCACCGGGCACGGTATCCCGGTCCCAGGGGTTTCGGGTGGGGCCGTAGTAACTGTTTTCGGTCGATGATCCCATCGCAAATTCGTCCATGTTGGCCTTGCCCAGCATGACCATGCCGTGCCGGTTTAGTTTTTCAACCACCGTGGCGTTATACGGCGAAACAAAATTATGCAGCATCCGGGAGCCGCAGGTGGTCAACACGCCCTGGGTGCAAAACAGATCCTTATGCACCAGCGGAATACCGGTCAACGGGTGCGCATCAGATCGATGCAGCTGTCGATCCGCCGCGCGTGCCTGCGCCAGTGCCACTTCTTCAGTGAGTGTGATGAAGGCATTCAGATCCGCGTGTCGCACACTCCGGGCAAGATAATATCGGGTTAACTCCTCACTGGAATAATCCTTATTTTTCAGTGAATTAGCGTGCTGATTTAATGTTTTTTCTTGCATAAAGTAAGCGTGCCGGATCGGCCGGCGTGAGGTCTGACAATGAGGTTATCGATGGCAACAAACGCCGGCAGGTTGGGAGCGGTTGCACCGCGTTTCAGTCGCGCAGCCGTGCCCGTTTAGTCAAGCACCGCAGGCACCAGATAGAAACCGTCCTGCATCGCAGGCGCAATTTGCTGATATTCATCGCGCCGGTTTTGAGCTGTGACCTCATCCGGGCGCAATCGCAGAACACCATCCTGAGGGTGCGACATGGGCTCAACCCGGTCGGTATCAATCCGGTTCATCGCATCAATTAACTGTAGAATGCGGTTTAGCTGGGCCGCATACGCTTCTGCTTTGTCCGGGTCGGTTTCAAGCCGGGCCAAATGGGCTATATAGGTGATGTCATCGCGGCTAATCGTGGTCACAATCTAACTCCGGTCGGTGGTATGCGGACCCCGGGTTAACGGGGGTTAGAGACTCGATGCGGAAAACGACAGAAACTTACCATAAGTTTATCTTATTGAATAGTCGCGATACGATTTGAATAGTCACGATACGATTGTTACAGTACGGCTACCCATAAAGCCGGGTTTGATTGTATTGTGTATGGCCTGCCAACTTCATCTACAGACTGACTGAACTGCTATGCTAAAACGCCTGTTAGGTTTCTTTTCCAACGATCTCGCGATCGATCTCGGCACTGCCAATACGCTGATTTACGCCCGTAACCGCGGTATTATTTTGAACGAGCCTTCGGTGGTTGCGATTAAGATGCCGACCAATGGCAGCAGCACTAAAAGTGTGCTCGCAGTTGGACATCATGCCAAACGGATGCTGGGGCGTACGCCGGGTTCGATTCGCGCTATCCGCCCGATGAAAGACGGGGTCATCGCCGACTTCAACGTGACCGAAGACATGTTGAAGTATTTCATTCGTCGAGTCCAGGAAAACCGGTTCTTTTCCAGCCCGCGCATCATCATCTGCGTACCCTGCGGCTCTACCCAGGTTGAGCGCCGTGCGATCCGCGAATCCGCTATCAGTGCCGGTGCACGCGAGGTGTATTTGATTGAAGAGCCGATGGCAGTCGCTATCGGCGCCAACCTGCCGGTATCGGAGCCGACCGGTTCAATGGTGGTCGATATTGGCGGCGGCACGACAGAAGTGGGCATCCTGTCGCTGGGCGGGATGGTGTATTCAAATTCGCTGCGCATTGCCGGTGACTCTTTCGACGAGGCGATTATTACCTATGTGCGCCATCGGCATAGCATGTTGATCGGCGAGGCAACGGCAGAGCGCGTCAAGCAGACGATAGCGGCCGCCTGGTCTGATTCCGAGCATATGGAGATGGAAATCATCGGCCGCGATATTACCGAGGGCATATCGCGCAGCCTACTGATTACCAGCGAGGAAATATACGAGGCGATCAACAACTCACTGCGGCAGATTGTGTACGCCATTCGCAAGGCGCTGGAGCAGACACCGCCCGAGCTGTCCGCCGATATTGGTGAAAAAGGCATGGTGATTGCCGGCGGCGGCGCGTTGCTGCGCGACATGGATCGCCGCTTGATGGAGGATACCGGGTTGCCGGTGGTGCTGGCGGAGCAGCCGTTGACTTGTGTTGCGCTTGGCTGCGGACGTGCTTTGGAGGAAATGGATGTCCTCGGTGATGTATTTGCCGATGACCAGTAGATTACGGCAGGTGGCAGGCGAGGGCGCGGCATTGGCGCACCATCGCCGCGGCGAATGACGAGGCAATCACAGGCGGTATTCACTCAGGCTTGAACCGTGTTGGATAACCCATTTTTATGGCAATGAATCTAAAACAAGTGACCCCGTTTTATCGTTTCTTGTTTCTGCTCATGCTGTCGATTGGGCTGATGATTTTGGATCATCGCACCGATCTGTTTCGGCACGCTCGATTGGCGGCGTCGGTAATGACCGTGCCGTTCCAAACCCTGGCGCTGCTGCCGGTGCGCGCATGGCAGCAGTTGCAGCGCTATTACCCGGATGATTCGCTCCACCGGCAGTATACTGAATTGCGGCGCAAGCAGTTGGTACTGGAATCGCGGCTGCAGCGCCATGAAGCGCTGCTGGCAGAGAACGAGCGGCTGTCGAAATTGCTGGCAGTCGCTAAAACAGCGCAGCATAAAACCCTGCTGGCAAACATCATCAATGTCGGCGTAGAATCGTTTGCACATCGCATTGTGATCGACAAGGGCATAGAGGCCGGGGTATACCCGGGGCAGCCGGCAATTACACCCGCAGGCGTTATCGGCCAGGTGTCGCAGGCGAATCTGAAGCACAGCGTGATCACGCTGATTACCAACCGCGATCACGGCATCCCGATTCAAGTACAGCGAAACGGTTTGTATACGATTGCGCAGGGCCTGGGCACGGGGGCGCAGGTGACCGTCTTATCGCTGCCGGGGCAGACAGATATTCGCCTCGGGGATATGCTGGTAACTTCCGGCATGGGCGGGCGGTTTCCATTGGGTTATACAGTCGCTCGGGTTACCGAGATCATCAAAGATGCCAACGAGGCTTTTTTGCGCGTCGAAGCGACCGCAACCGCCCGTATCCGCACCGTCAAGGAGGTGCTGCTGCTGTGGAATCACCATAATCAATTATCGCAGGCGGAGCAGCGGGCGGGTGGTCGTGATCAATAAAGCCGATTATGCGATGCAGCCGCGACGCGGCATGGTTATTCTGACGCTGGCAGTCGCGATACTGTTGACGATTGTGGACTACCCGCACTGGATGCAAAATGCCGTACCCAACTGGGTGCTGTTGGTGCTGTTTTACTGGTGCATTGCCCTGCCGCATCGAATCGGGGTGGGCTATGGCTGGATGGTTGGATTGATTTTGGATTTTTTTCACTATACCCTGCTCGGGCAGCATGCGCTCACGACGGCGCTAATCGCGATGATTGCCGTACTCGGCCATCAACGCCTGCGGATGTATTATTTATGGCAGCAATGCAGTGTTGTGTTCATTGTTGCGGCACTCGGGGCGGGGGTCAATTTCTGGATCTATCATGTCAGCATCGGGGCGCAATGGTCGTTTTCTTACTGGCAAACCATTGTGACCACGGCGCTGCTGTGGCCGTTTGTCCATGCTTTTTTGGGTTTTATCGGCCGGAGGCGTGCGGCGTAGTTTCGCCGGTTGCAGCACGCCTGACAACGCACTCATACACATTACCGTCAAAAACGCGTGATTCCGATCAAGAACTATCTGATGGAAAGCCGGATCGTACATCGACGATTGGCTTTTATGTTCGCTCTGGTGCTGTTGATGATGCTGGTGCTGGTTGGCCGGCTGGGCTATCTGCAAATCAGCCAATACGAACGTCTTTCCGAGCTCGCCCAGAACAACCGGATCAATTCATTGCCGCTGTCGCCGGTACGGGGCACGGTTTATGATCGCAACGGCGAAGTCCTGGCGCAGAACTTTCGCGTATTCAATCTCGAGATCGTCCCCGATCAGGTGGGCGATATGCCGCAGTTGCTGGCCGATCTCGGCCGGCTGGTCGAGCTTGGCGATGATGATCTGGAGAAGTTCAATACGGCGTTGAATCGTCGCCCCGGTTTTGAGCGGCAGGTGCTGAAAGCCAATCTGCAGGAAGATGAAGCGGCCCGGCTGGCGGTCAATCTGCATCGTTATCCGGGGACGCAGTTGAAAGCGCGGCTGCAAAGGGTTTACCCCAAAGGGGAGCTGACCGCACATGTGGTCGGTTATGTTGGGCGGATCAGCAGCGATGAGCTGGAAAAAAAAGTGGACCCGGAGACGTATCGCGGTTTGCAGTATATCGGCAAAACCGGCATAGAAGCGCACTATGAATCGATTCTGCTGGGTAAATCGGGCTATGAAAAAGTGGAAACCAATGCGCACGGCCGGGTTATCCGCCGTCTGGAGCAGGTGGCGCCGGATACCGGGCAGACCCTGCATCTTGGTCTGGATATCGAATTGCAGGCGGCAGCCGTACAAGCGATGCACGGGTATGAAGGCGCGGTCGTGGCGATTGAGCCTGCCAGCGGTGAAATACTGGCCTTTGCTAGCGTGCCCGCGTATGACCCGAATCTATTCGTTAACGGCATCAGCAAACATGCCTATGCACAATTACGCACATCGGAGCGACAGCCGTTATTGAATCGGGCCTTGTCGGGGCGGTATGCGCCGGGCTCGACAATTAAAGGTTTCCTTGCACTGGCCGGCATGGAAAACGGCCTGAACCCGAATGCGAGTATATTTTGCCCCGGCTGGTACAGTCTGCCGAACCATCGGCATCGTTATCGCGACTGGAAAAAAACCGGCCACGGAACAGTCGACGGCAGAGCGGCGATTGTACAGTCCTGCGACGTGTACTTTTACCGCCTGGCAAAGCAGCTTGGGATCGACAAACTAAATCAGGGTATGCAGCGGTTTGGTTTTGGCAATATTTCGGGGATCGATCTATTGGGAGAGCCAAGCGGATTGATGCCGTCGCGAGAGTGGAAGCGGCGCGTAAAAGATCAGCCCTGGTATCCGGGCGAAACCATCATCACCGGCATCGGCCAGGGGTTTATGCTGGTCACCCCGCTGCAATTGGCCGTCGCCACCGCCACCCTGGCGAATCGCGGTCGACCGGTTACGCCGAGATTGTTATCGGCAATTGAAAACCCACAAAGCCACAGTCGGGATCAGCTTGAATCGACTACCAACGAATCGCAGCAGCCGTTCGATGCGGATGCGTACGCTTATGTGCTCGACGCGATGCGCGCTGTAGTGCACGGCAAAAGAGGCACTGCGCGCGGTATTGGCGTGGGAATGCGCTATCAAATGGCGGGGAAGACCGGCACGGCGCAGGTCAAAAGCATTGCTCAAAATGCGTCTTATGAAGCCGATCTGGTGGAAAAGAAGTTCCGCGACCATTCGCTGTTCATCGGGTTTGCCCCGTTTGACGAACCGAAGATTGCGATTGCCGTGGTGGTGGAGCACGGCGGCAGCGGCAGCCGTGTCGCCGCGCCGATTGCGCGCCAATTGATCGATTACTATTTGCTCGATCGGCTCAAACTGTTTGCCGACCGGCAGACGGCGATGAGCACAACGGCACAGTAAGTGATAACGGATTGACCTGCCCCGGCTGTGAAGAAAAACGACTCGCCATTGCCGGTTGACTTGCCCCTGTTGAGCGGATTGGCGCTATTGAGCGGGCTCAGCCTGGTAGTGCTGTTCAGCGCCGGTGATGAAAATATCGAGCTGCTGATCAAGCACGCGATTCGGATCGGGTTTGCGTTTGCCCTGATGCTGGTTTTTGCCCAGATATCGCCGCTCAGCCTGGCGCGCTGGTCACCGCATCTGTATGTCCTCGGCCTGCTGCTGCTGGTGGTGGTGCTCGGCTTTGGTGTGGTCGGCAAAGGCGCGCAGCGCTGGCTGGATTTGGGCTTGTTCCGCTTCCAACCGGCTGAAATAATGAAACTGGCGGTGCCGATGATGGTCGCCTGGAGCTTAACCCGAACCACCCTGCCGGCAACCAGCGGGCATTTGATTCTGGCGGTTATCATGGTGCTGCTGCCCACCGTATTGGTGTTAATACAGCCTGATTTGGGCACCGCCATTTTGATTGCCTCGGCCGGTCTTATCGTCATTTTCCTGGCCGGCATCAGCTGGAAACACGTTGCCGGCATTACGCTCATACTCGGCCTAGCGGCGCCCATTATATGGGGGTTTTTATTGCATCCCTACCAAAAACGCCGAATCATAACGCTGTTCAATCCATGGGCCGACCCGCTGGGCGCCGGCTATCACAGTATCCAATCAATTATCGCGATCGGGTCGGGCGGCATCGACGGCAAAGGCTGGCTGGCAGGCACTCAGTCACAGCTGGAATTTATCCCTGAACGCAGTACCGACTTTATTTTCTCGGTCTACGCGGAAGAGTTTGGTTTGCTGGGCGTGCTATTGTTGCTCGGGCTATATTTGTTTGTGGTGATACGCAGCCTCTCGATCGCCTTTTATGCGCGGGATACGTATGCCCGGTTGTTGGCCGGCAGCCTGTCGGTCACTTTTTTCTTTTACGTATTTGTCAATGTGGGCATGGTCAGCGGCATCCTGCCGGTCGTCGGCGCGCCGCTGCCGCTGATCAGCTACGGCGGCACATCAATGGTTACGTTGATGATTGGATTTGGTATGTTGATGGCTATTCGACGAAATAAAAACAGGCTCCTGCAATGAAAATAGATTTAACCACACGCCCCGGCCTGCTGGCCATGTTGTTTTTTATCTGCTGCGTCCCGGCCTCGGCACTGGAAGTGGCGGATTATCCGGAGCTGACCGAGTTGGTCGAGACGATGGTGCGCGAGGATAACTACCCGAAATCCGAGTTGATAAACATTCTGGCGTCGGCGAAAATCGACAACAGCATCATTGAAGCCATGAATCGGCAGTATGAATCACAGCCCTGGTATCGTTACAAAAAACTGTTTATCAACCGCGACCGCATCCAACGCGGTGTGAAATTCTGGCGGCAGCATGCCGCGTTACTACAGCAGGCGGAACAACAGTACGGCGTGCCGCAAGCGATTATGGTGGCCCTGATCGGGGTTGAAACCCACTATGGCATACAGCTGGGAAACAAGCGGGTATTGGATGCGCTGGTCACGCTGACCGCCCGGTTGCCGCGCAGAAGCCGGTTTTTCAGCAGCGAGCTGCGTACATTTTTAAACACCATACGAGCAGAAAAAATTGACCCGACCAGTGTATTGGGCTCATTTGCAGGCGCTATCGGCATCCCACAATTCATGCCCAGCAGCTATGCTGAATACTCGGTTGATTTCAATCAAAACGGAACGCGTGATCTGGTAAATGAGATCAGCGACGCAATCGGCAGTGTGGCAAACTATCTCGCCCGGCATGGCTGGCAGCGGCAAAAAGGGGTGTTTGCAGCCGTGGATAATCAGGATAATCTGCCGCCGGCGGCGATACGGCTGGTTACCGAACGCGCCCAGCCAAAACTGCCGATTGACCAGCTCAAACAGGCGGGGGTTGAGTTTGCCCATCAGGATGCCAGTGAGCAGGCGGCTTTACTCAAGCTGAGTCTGGAGCAGGGCAGCCGCTATGTTGTCGGCTTCACGAATTTTTACGTGCTCACGCGTTATAACCCCAGCATCAATTATGCGATGGTTGTAGTCGAGCTGGCGCAGGAGATCCGGCAGCGGTATCACAACTGACCGAATGAGTAGCCGAAGCGCTGTATCTACTGTCGTAATACGGGTAGTCGCGACCAAATCGGATTACCCGCATACGCAGGAAAAGCAATGCGCAATCAACAACCCTGTCTAACCCTGTCTAAAAAAGCATGTTCCGAGTATTGACCCTGTTGTTTTGCCTGTGCTGCAGCGCATCGGCGCAAACGCCGCAATTGGCACCGTACCAACCTTTGCAGTCGATTCCGGAGTTGCTTAAATCAACGGTCCCGGCGCCTGCCCCGGCAGTTGATAGCTGGTTGTTGGCCGATTTTGACAACGGCTGGATACTGGCCGACCACAACCCGCACACCCGTATCGAACCCGCCAGCTTAACCAAGCTGATGACCAGTTATCTGACCTTCGAGGCGCTGAAAAAACAGGAAATTGCCCGCGATGACTTGACTTACATTAGTGAAAAAGCATGGAAATCAAAGGGTTCACGGATGTTTATTGAAGTTGATACTCAAGTTTCAATTGACGATCTGATCAAAGGCCTGGTGGTGCAGTCAGGCAATGATGCGGCGGTCGCATTGGCAGAACATATATCCGGTTCTGAGGCACACTTTGTCGCTCGCATGAACCGTACAGCGAGCAAACTGGGCATGATCAACACCCATTTTGCCAACAGCAACGGCTTGCCGGATGAGCGCCAATACAGCAGCCTGGCCGATATGGTATTACTGTCGATGGCGTTGATTCGCCGCTTCCCGGACGACTACACCTATTATTCCATCCGCGAATTTACCTACAACAATATTACGCAGCCAAACCGCAATGTATTGCTGCGGCGCGACCCCACCGTTGATGGAATTAAAACCGGCTATACACGAAAAGCGGGCTATTGTCTGATTGGCACCGCCGAACGCGACGGGCTGCGCCTGGTCGCCGCGGTAGCCGGGGCGAAAAGCGCCCGGCAAAGAGCGAATATGGTGCAATCGCTGCTGCAGTATGGCTATGCTTCCTATGAAAACAACGTGCTGTACGAGCCTGAAGCGGTGGTACAGGAAGTGGCGTTATTGATGGGCCAGGTCCCGTACGCACAGACGACGGTCAACCGGCGTTTGGCGGTCTTGTTCCCCAAAGGCACGTCGGCGGCGCTGTCATCGCGCATCGACCTGCCGGCATACATCGAGGCGCCGCAGGAGAGCGGCAGCCGAATTGGCCTGATTGAAATGCGCTATGACGAACAGGTGTTTTTACAACGCGGGCTATATCTGCACCAGGCCTACCCCGAGGGGCCCTGGTGGTCACGCCTGCTGGATTATGCCAGGAAACTGCTGAGGTGACTTTTGAGGGTGTAGATGACGGATGAAGTAGTGGTGCATTGGGGGTTGACCGAGTATCAATCGGTATGGTCTGCGATGCGCGATTTTACCGATCGAAGATCGCCCGGCGAACCGGATCAAATCTGGCTGACCGAGCATTTCCCCGTCTATACCCGCGGCATCAGTTGCCGCGACACCCCCGACCCCGCCGGCAAATCCATCCCCGTCATTGACTCCGACCGCGGCGGGCAGATGACCTATCACGGGCCGGGACAGATAGTCGCCTATCTGCTGTTAAACCTGAAACGCCGGCGATTCGGCCCGCGGTCTTTGGTGCTGCGGGTCGAGCAGGCAATGATTACCGTACTGGCGCAGCTGGGCATCACTGCGAAACGCAGGAATGGAGCGCCCGGCGTGTATGTCAATGGCGCTAAAATTGCCGCCCTGGGGCTCCGTATACGCAAAGGCTGCTGTTATCATGGTGTGAGCCTGAATGTGCGTATGGATTTGACACCGTATCGGCACATCCAACCCTGCGGGCTTGCGCAGCTGCGCGTAACCCAGCTCGATGATTTCGGCGTCACCGAAGAGCGGGCGGCATTGGAGCGGCGCCTGGTTGAGCAGTTGCTCGAACAACTAGCGCCGACTGCTTGAAATTAACCCTCGCGCAGACACTTTTCGGCCTGCCGCAATCTCTCCACAGTACCGATATCGAACCATTTTCCGGTATGCAGCCCGGCGCTGGCCTTGCGGGCGGCGATGGCTTGCCGGATCAACGGCGCCAGCTTTGCCGTGCCCGGCGGCACCGCCCGGAACAGGGAAAGTCGATAGCAGCCGACGCCGGAAAAGGTATAGCTCGGGCGCCGCTCATCCGGCAATAGCAGCTCCTGCGGCTGCGTGTGCAGGTCGAGTGCAAAATCGCCGGCCGGGTGGTGCGCGGGGTTGCGCACCATTATCAAATGCAGGTCGTATGCAGCCGGCAGAGCGATAGCGGAAAAATCCATGTCGGTAATAATGTCGGCATTCATCACCAGCAGTTTGTCGCCCTGAAACAGTGGCAATGCCTGACGAATACCGCCGGCGCTTTCCAGTGCCGTGGGCTGCTCTACCGAATAGCGAATCCGCAGCCCAAAGCGCCGACCGTCGCCCAGCACAGCGCGAATTTGCCGGCCGAGGTAGCTGAGATTGACAACGACATTGCGAAAACCCTGCCGTCCCAGCGCCTCAAGGCAATGCTCAATAACCGCTTTGCCGTTGACCGGAATCAGTGGTTTTGGCGTGGTGTCGGTCAAAGGACGCAAGCGCTCGCCGCGACCGGCGGCCAGCAGCATTACATCCACGGGGATATCCGGCTTGCAAGGTGAATTTCCATAGATTATAGACAGCCTGATGCTTATAATGATAACCGAAACGAATCGTGTCATATTGGAAAATTTTTGAATAAAACGGTAATTATGCTGCGTTTTTTCCCCTTGCATCCATCGATTAAGCCACCACCGCACCGCATTTCCGCCAGCGTCCTGTCGCTTGCCGTGCTCGCCCTGAATCTGTTATCCATGCCGGCGGATACGCAGGCTCAGCTGATTCTGCCACAGCAGGAAATCGGCTTTGTCGCTGCCGACGTATGCCATACCGAACGGATAGCCATACCGCCGGAACTGCAAACCGCACCACCGGGTGAGCCCGACGCGCTGCCAATCAATGCCGCAGCCGACCAGATTTCGGCCCGGCAGGACGATACGCTTTTGCTGCTCGGGAATGCACAGGTAACGCAGGGGCGGCGTGGTATATACGCCAATGAAATCACCTACCATCAAACCTCCACTATGGCCGAAGCGGTGGGCGATGCGCATCTCTATCTGCCGAACGGGACTGAAATTCGAGCAGATTCGATCACCGCGCAACTGGATGCGTATACCGGCAGCGCGCAAAACGTGCGGCTGCGAACCGCGCATGCCCGGTCGGCAGCGGCGCCGACAACCGGCGACCAGCCGGTTTATGTCGGGATGCGGGCGACGGCAGATCGCATTGAGTTTACCGGCAAGGCAACCGAGCGCCTGCATAACACGACGCTGACTACGTGCGCACAAGGGCAGGACGATGTGTTACTGCAGGCTCGGCAAATCGATCTTGACCATGCCACCGGCGTCGGCAAGGCAAAAAACATGACGCTCAGGTTCATGGGGCTGCCGATTTTCTATTTTCCCGCCGCCACCTTTCCGCTCACCGACGAACGGAAAACCGGCTTTTTGTTCCCGGCCGCCGGCTATGACAACCAATCGGGGTTGATCCTGGAAGTGCCCTATTACCTGAACATTGCCCCGCAGCAGGATGCGACGCTGGTGGCCCGGCTGCTGACCCGGCGCGGCGTACAGCTGTACGGTGAATATCGGCATCTGAGCGCAAACAGCCGTAGCCGGTTGCAGGCCGAATATCTCCCGGTGGACGCGGTGTATGACGATCAAACGCGCCACGCAATCAAGCTCGATCATGTGCATCGCCTGAGTCGAAACTGGGATGCCGGCATCGACCTGCAAACCGTTTCCGACAGCGATTATCTGCGTGATTTCAACAGCGATATCGACATTGTCGGCTCCAGCTTTGTCGCGCAGCGGGGCAAGCTGCGCTATACCGACCGCCGGCTGCGATTTCAACTGCGCGCCGTCGGCTATGACGTGGTCAATAATCGGCTGACCGACAGCGACCGACCGTATGAAATCCTGCCGGAGCTGTCACTGCATATCAAGCCGCACAGCCTGGGTGTATTCAAGACCGGGGCGGATGTGGCCTACACCAATTTTGAGCATGCCGATAACAACCGTGTTTCCGGCTCCCGATTACGACTAAAGCCCTATATAAGCCTGCCGCTGAAACCTGCCTACGGATACATCACGCCCAGATTATCGCTGCAAACGATTCACTATTCGCTCGATAATCCCACCTCTGACGATGATTCACCGAGCGTTTCCATTCCGATTTTCAGTCTCGACAGCGGGCTGTATTTCGATCGTCAGTTTGAATATCGCAGCAAATACTACAGTCAATCGCTGGAGCCGCGATTATTTTATCTCGATATTGCCGATAAACAGGAGCAGGAAACGTTTCCCAATTTTGACACCGGCCTTGGCAGCAATAGCAGTTTTAACCATTTTTTCCGCGAGAATCGGTTTTTTGGCGGCGACAGAGTGGGCGATAGCCGGCAGATTTCGCTCGGCCTGAGCAGCCGCATTATCGAACAGGAGAGCGGTCGGCAGCGATTCCAAATCAACCTCGGGCAGGTATTCTACCTGCGCGACCGCAAAGTAGGGCTGACCGCCGATTCGGCGGTGGAAACCGGGCGCCAATCCGACTTTATTGCCGAAGCGACTGCGAATATACAAACCGACTGGCGGCTGTCTGCGTTTGCCCGCTGGGACAATGCCCAAAGCGAGCTCGGCGCAATCCGGTTTTCGGCAGATTACCATCGCCACCAACGCCGCGCCGCTATCACCTATACGCGCTCCAATGGTACTATTGGCGCTGGCGACGATGATCGGGAGCAGTTTAATTTTTCGTTTGCAACGCCGCTGGCCGAACATTGGCAGTTTACCGGCCAGGCCGCATACTCGATCGAAGATGCGGAGTTGCGTTCATCCGGCCTGGGGGTCAACTATGATAGCTGCTGCTGGGCGGTTCGCCTGGCGCTGCAACGCCACCTGAACGGGCAGGGGGAATTCAAAAGCCGGGTGCTGGTGATTTTGGAACTGGATAGTCTGGGGCGAATTGGCACGCGATTCTAATTATATGGTTAATCGGATGGCAGCGGTTTGCCGGCTGCGTCTACTGCTGGAATTACTATGAAAAACACCAAGCTCTTTGGCGTGCTCTTGACGATGGCGATGCTGCTGCTGCCGGGCATCGGGGCCGGTATCGTATCGATCGACCGCATACTGGTGATTGTCAATAGTGAAGCGATTACGCTGGGTGAATACCAGTCCCGCCATCACTATGAAACGATCCAAAACGACGGCGGCCTGGCGGCATTCAACGGCGAAATCAATACCGATTTACTGGAGCAGATGATCGACGAACGGATTCAACTCCAGCAAGCCGGTTTGCTGGGAATCAGCATCAGTGAAACGCAGCTCGATGACGTGGCCGCGTTTGTCGCTGGGCGCAATCAAATGACGCGGGAGCAACTGTTGCGCCAGCTGAAGCAAGACGGCATTACCGCGGCCCAATTTCGTTCGACCCTGCGGCAGCAGCGCTTGATTCAGATCCTGATCGATCTCACTATCAATTCCAGGGTGGTGATCAGCGAGCAGGAGGTGGACAATTATCTGCAAAACCACCGGGAGCTTTTGGTGTCGGATGAGGCCTTCCGGGTTTCACATTTGTGGATTTCGTCGGGCGATAAATCGGCTGAGCAGTCCGCTGCCGATAAAGAAAATCTGGTACGCTTGCGGCAGGCTTTGCTGGCCGGCGGCTCTTTTGAACAAGCGGTGGCTGATTTTTCCGACGGTAACAAGGCGCAAGGAGGGCTGCTTGGCTGGCGGACGCAAAATCAATTGGCGGACGAGTTTGTTGCCGCACTGCGGCGCACCGAGGTCGGCAGCGTCAGTGAAATAATCGAAAGCGGCAACGGCTTGCACTTATTGAAACTGCATGACGAAAAAGGCCGGGAGACCGTACAACAACACAAAGTGCGCCATATTCTGGTTCAAGGGTCGGCTAATGAGACGCAGCAAGAAACGCTGGAAAAAACCCGGCGGCTGCGGCAGCAGATTCTGCAAGGTGAAGATTTCGACCGGATTGCACGCTTGAATTCACAGGAAAACAGCACCCGTGCCGATGGCGGCCTGCTCGGCTGGATTGGCCCGGGGGATGCCGCGCCGGCGTTTGAGCGGGCGGTGATGGCGCTGAAAACAGGCGACATCAGCGAACCGGTTTTAACCCCGACAGGCTATCATCTGATTGAAGTACTGGAGCGGCGCAAGGTCGATATTGTCGAGGCCAATGCGCGCGACCGGGCCCGGCAGATAATCTTCAGGCGCAAAGCCGCCGAGTTGTACAACGACTGGTATACTTCGATACGCAATCAAGCCTATATCGAATATGTCGGGGTTGACGTATAAGCGCGCAATGTGATGATCGACATGATAGAAAAACTCAGTACGGCTATCGGTCGTTTGCTGCCGAAAGAGCTGGAAGAGGAGCTCAAACAGAATATTGCGGCGGTGATACGCAGTAATTTTGAAAAAATGCAGTTGGTCACGCATGAGCAATTGGAAATTCAGGAAAAAATACTGCGGCGAACCCAGCAGCGACTGGCGCAGGTCGAGCAGAAACTGGCAGAATTGGAAGGCAAGCCAAAGCAGTAAAGTTTTTTAGTCCGGCTGTAGCCGGATCTTCCGGCACTCCGACAGGACGCAGCCAGACTGCCGGCAATCAAGGTGGATGTTTTACAGGGAAGAGACAAGGTGTCACTTGCGACCGTTTTCAGCCGTGCCATTATCGGCACCGATGCGCCCGAAATCACTGTTGAGGTGTATCTCAGCAGGGGGCTGCCCGCGTTTTTCATTGTCGGGCTGCCCGAGGCTGCCGTCAGAGAAAGTAAAGACCGCGTTCGCGGGGCAATTATCAATTCCAACTTTGCCTTTCCGCGACAACGCATAACCGTTAATCTGGCACCGGCCGATTTGCCCAAGGAAGGCGCCCGATTCGACCTGCCGATTGCGCTGGGCGTGCTTGCCGCAAGCGGTCAGGTGCCGCTCGATGGATTGAAAGAATTCGTCGTTTTGGGTGAGCTGGCACTCAGCGGAGCGTGCCGTCATGTCCGCGGCGGGCTGATTGCGGCGCTGTCGATTCGCCATCGACAGCAAACACTTATCCTGCCCCAGGAGAGCGCACAAGAAGCGGCGCTGGTAGAAAATACCGCCGTAAACGGGGTCTCCAGCTTGTTGGAGCTGGCCGGCATATTGAATGGCATGGGCGACTTTCAGCCGCTACCCGCCCGCGCACCGGCACCCCCGCCACGGTATCCGGATTTTGCCGATGTCGTCGGCCAGCCGATGGCCAAACGGGCGCTTGAAATCGCCGCCGCCGGCTTTCACAGCGTGTTGATGAGCGGCCCCCCGGGCGCCGGCAAGACCATGCTGGCCAGCCGTTTGCCGGGGATTTTGCCGATGATGAATCCCGATGAAGCGCTGGAAAGTGCGGCCATCACCTCACTGTCAACCGCCGGATTCAACCCGCAAACCTGGCGGTACCGACCGTTTCGCAGCCCACACCACAGCATTTCGGGCGCGGCGTTGATTGGGGGCGGCAGTTTTCCCCGCCCGGGGGAGATATCACTGGCGCACAACGGGGTATTGTTTCTGGATGAGCTGCCGGAATTTGACCGCAAAGTGCTGGAGCACTTGCGCGAGCCGTTGGAAGCGGGGGCAATCAACATATCCAGAGCCGCGCAGCAGTGCCGCTTTCTAGCGCGATTTTTATTCATCGCCGCCAGCAACCCCTGTCCCTGCGGCTATCTGGGCAGCGGAGATGACCGATGCCGCTGTTTGCCGGACCAGGTTGCCCGCTACCGGGCAAAAATATCGGGGCCGTTATTGGATCGGATAGACATGCAGATAAAGGTGCCGAGTATTTCGATCCAGTCGATACACGCAACGGCACAGGCAGCAGAAAGCAGCGACGGCATTCGACAACGTGTGATTACCGCGCAGCAGCGACAATTTTCCCGCCAGGGCAAACTCAACAGCATGCTCGGGGCGGATACCCGGCACTGGTGCAAACTCGGGGCGCCCGAAATAAAACTGCTCGACGATGCGATGCGCAATTTTGGCGTATCCAGCCGCGGCTACCAGCGGATTCTGCGGGTTGCCAGAACGATTGCCGACCTCGACGGGCTGGACAGCATTGGCGTCCGACAACTTGGGCTGGCGATTCAATTGCGCAATACCGGCGCAACCTCGCAATGACGCAGCACGATAGCCGGGACTGCCACACTAGAATATCCGGCACACTAGAATATCCGGCTTTCCAACCCGGCCGCCATATAGGTGCCGAGATCACGGCACTGAGCCTCAAAAGAGGGCTGATATTGTCCTTTCAAGACCAGGGCAGGCTGCACCGATTTCCAGCGCAGACCGGTCAGTATGCGCTCGATGCTGTGCTTTGCACCTTGCCCGTCCAACCCGCCTTTGATGTATACCGCCACCGGCAAGCCGGCTGTTTTATCGAGGCAGGGATAGTAAATCCGCTCGAGAAAATCTTTCATCAAACCGCTCATGTAGCCAAAATTTTCTGTGCTGCCGAGGATGATGCCATCTGCCTGCAGGACGTCGGCCGCATCCGCCTGTAGCGGCAGCCGGCCGGTGACGGTTATCTGCTCGATATCGGGATGCTGCGCGCCGTCCAGAACGGCCCGATACAGGCGCTCGGTATTGGGCGACGGGCAGTTTGCTACTACCAGCAGCCGCGGATGGTTATTCATTAATGGCACATTCATACACGATGGCGGCGTATTTTTCGTCCGGTTAACTCAGGTGTAGATTATCAATCAAACGGACCTGATCGACATAACAGGCTATCAGCGCTCGCGCCTGTCGAAGCGCATGGGACGGTGTCTTTTCCGTCCATCGCTCGGGGTCACGAACCGCAGCATATTCCATCGTCAATCCCGGCCGGTCGGCGATGAAATCCCGCATCGCCCGTTCAATCATCGCCGCCGACCGCACACCCGCCTGCCAGCATCGCTCGGCGGCCAGCAGCGTTTGATAGATCCCGGTTGCCCGCTGCAACTGTTGGGGGGCAAGATGCCGGTTGCGTGACGACAAGGCCAGGCCGTTGGCAGCGCGAACCGTGGGGCAAACCGACATCGTGACGTCAATCGCCTGCATTCGCCGGTCAGCGGCCGGTTGCCCGAGTTGCTCGATCAAGTCACGAATGACCAGGGTTTGTTGAAAATCCTTTTCGCCAAAATACGCAGTGCACGACCCGACGGTGCGCAGGAGGCGCGCCACGATAGCCCAGACACCCGGCAGGTAACCGGGGCGAAACTCGCCCTCCAGCCCGCTTGCCGCCGCACTCGGACAACCCGTGACAATTTTATCGGGATGGCGTACCTCCGGGAAAAAACTCGCCAGCGTTCCGGTATACACCATATCGCAGCCATGCCGTTCAAGCTGGGTGACATCCTGTTGATAGACGCCGGGGTAGCCGGCCAGATCCGCCGGATTATTGAACTGCAGCGGATTGACAAATATGCTGGCACAGACAACCTCGTTTTGTTGCCTCGCGGTTTGCAGCAGTGACAGATGCCCGGCGTGCAATCCGCCCATCGTCGCCACATAGCCAATACGCCGTCGCTGTCGCCGCTGGCGCTCACACCACCGGCTGGCATCCTGCGGGTGGGAGAATTGCTTCACCTGTTGACGACTGACGGCGGCGGGGCGAGATGAGCCGCCGCCGGTCGCCCGGTTGCGCAGCCAGACCGCGATGCGATTGCGGAACGAAAAAGTCGGTTTCGCCGCTCAATCAAGCCAGGCATGGATCTCTTGCGGGCTATGAATAACCCCGTCAGCCTGCCAGGCGCCGGGCGCATCGTCCGCACCAATATAGCCGTAAGCGGCCGCCAGCGTATACATGCCCGCCGACCTTCCGGCCTCTATATCGCGCCGGTCATCGCCGATATACAAACAGGATTGACACGGCACCCCAATCTGCTTGCTGGCATACCGCATGGGTGCAGGGTGTGGTTTCCGGGTTGCCAGCGTATCGCCGCTCACCACGCAGGCGGCACGCTGCCGCAATTGCAGTGCCTGCAGCAGGGGCAGGGTAAGATGCGCCGGCTTATTGGTAACAATGCCCCACGGCATCGGCTGATTTTCAATCCGTTGCAGCAGCGGCTCCATACCGGCAAACAACCCGGTATGCCGGCTTAAATCGGCCGCATAATAGGCTAAAAACTGTGGCAGCAAATATTCCATTTCGGGGGTTTCGGGCGCGCAGTCAAAACCGACGCAGATTAATTTTCCGGCGCCCTGGGAGACATGCGATCGCAGCTCGGATAATGGCATTGCCACCCGGCCATGCGCCAGCAACAGCCGGTTCAGCGCGTTGCCCATATCCTGCGCCGTGTCCAGCAAGGTGCCGTCGAGGTCGAACAATACGGCGGCGATTGTTTTGTCCATCGGTGCGCTTGCTCGCTGGCGCTAATCCCGTTGGCAGTGCAGCAGGTAATTGACCGCCACGCCGTCGCCTACAGTGTAGCGCCTGCCGATCGGATTGTAATGCATCCCGGTCATTTCCAGCGCCCGCAAAGAAGCGGCTTCACACCAGTGATTCAGCTCACTCGGTCGAATCAATCTGGCGTATTGATGGGTCCCTTTGGGCAGCAAATTGAGCATGTATTCGGCGCCGACAATCGCGAACAGAAATGATTTCAAATTGCGATTGATGGTGGAAAAATACACCGACCCGCCCGGTTTGACCAGCGTTGCACAGGCCTCAACGATGGCGGCAGGTCGTGGAACATGCTCGAGCATTTCCAGGCAGGTGACCACATCCCAGTGACCGGGCTGTTGTTCAGCCAGCGATTGGACGCTGATATTCCGGTATTCCACCTGCACACCGCTTTCCAGCGCATGCAGGCGCGCCACGTCCAGCAGCGCCGCCGAGCTATCGATTGCGGTGACCGTGGCGCCAAGCCGAGCCATTGACTCACTGAGGATGCCGCCGCCACAGCCGACATCAAGCACCTCCAAACCGTTCAGCGGTGTGCGTTGATGAATAAAATCAAGCCGTAGCGGGTTGATTTCATGCAATGACTTGAATTCACCTTCCATATCCCACCAGCGGGCGGCAAGGCGAGCGAATTTGTCCACTTCGGTGGGGTCGATATTGTCCGTGTCGTCTGTCATCGGCATTTTTTGGAGTCGGGATAAAAGCGGGGCAGGAACAGCATCAGGAATTAATAGATATTTTTAAAAATAGCATTGATAAGCAGGTAGTTAAGACAAACATATCATAAGGCAACGCTGATTAATTACCACATTTATTGAAACGTATAATACAGCCCGTCAACGGCGGGGGACATTCCTGTCCCCCATTGTAACCGGCCTCGATATTCCTAATTCCTAATTCCCGCCGCAGGCGGATTTCATTCCTAATTCCTAATTCCTAATTCCCGCCGTAGGCGGCAGGCGACTGCCCAGCTCGGCACTGTCGGCCAGTATTTTCGCTTCATCCAGGCTGGTCAGACTGCGGTCGTGCAATACCCGCTGGCCGGCAACCCAGACGTCGCTGACCTGATCGCGTGCGCTGCTATAGATGATCTGGCTCACCGGGTCGAAAACCGGCAGCGACGACACCCCGGACAACTCGATTGCAGTCAAATCAGCGAATTTCCCGACGCTGATTGAGCCGATAATCTCATCCAGCCCCAGCGCTTCAGCCCCACCGAGCGTAGCCGCGCGCAACGCCGCATGCTTCCCCATCGCCAGCGGGTCGCCGCTTACCCCTTTGGCCAACAAGGCGGCGGTTCTGGTTTCCTCGAGCAGGTCCAGGTCATTGTTGCTGGCCGCGCCGTCGGTGCCGAGGGCAACCGACACGCCAGCATCGAGCAGTTTCTGTACCGGGCAGAAGCCGTTGGCAAATTTCAGATTCGACTGTGGGCAGTGCACCACGTGCACCCCGCGAGCGGCCAGCGTGTCTATTTCCGCGGGCAATAATTGCGTCATGTGCACCGCACACAGCCTGGGGCTGAGCAGCCCGAGCCGGTCGAGCCGCTCTAACGGTCGCAGGCCGAACCGGGCGCTGGATTGTTCTATCTCAAACGCCGCCTCGTGCAGGTGTATGTGGATCTGGCAATCCAGTTCATCCGCATACGTGCGGATTTTCTGCAGCGGCTCGTCCGAGACGGTATACGGTGCGTGGGGCGCAAACGCGGTCGTAATCAACGGCAAATGCCGCAGCGCATCGTGCACGGCAAGCCCTTTGCGCAGATAGTCGTCGGCATCCTGCGCCCAGACCGTGGGCGCATCCAGCACGATCATGCCGACGCAGGCGCGCATGCCGGCTTTGTGCGCCCGCGCGGCAACAATATCCGGGTAAAAATACATATCATTGAAACAGGTCGTACCCGAGCGCAGCATCTCGGCAATCGCAAGGTCGGTGCCCACTTGCATGAATTCGGGGTTGACCTGCGCCGCTTCCACCGGCCAGATATGCTGCTGCAGCCAATCCATCAGCCGCTGATCATCGGCATAGCCGCGCAGCAGGCTCATCGCCGCATGCGTATGACTATTGATCAAGCCGGGTATCAGCGCGTGTTGGTCTAAAGACACGGTCTGCCGGGCCTGGTATTGCCGGCCAATCGTCTCGCGCGCGCCGACGGCAACGATCTGCTGCCGGTCAACGACAACCGCCTGTGCGGTCAGTACCGAGTGGCTGTCATCCACCGGTATCAGCCAGCGGGGCAGAATAATCGTGTCGACCGGTTTCATTGTGGCCTGCGGTCGGTACAAGCCGGCATCCGCATCCGGGGGCGGCAATCCAGTGGGCTGACAAAAAACATGGGCTTGATTGGCGGGGCAGGGCGGGTATCGACGGGTCAGACCGGGGGCGTATGCCGGCCGATAAACTGCCGCAACTCAACCAGCACTTCATCCGGTTTCTCGGCTAGCAGGCTATGCCCTGCGCCGGGGATGATGGCGGTTTCCGATTGCGCGCAGGTGGCGGCTTGTTTTTCGGCCCGCTCGACCGGCGCCATTTTATCCAGCCGTCCACTGAGAAACAACACCGGGCAGCGCAATGCGGCCAACGCCGGTTCGCCATGCCGGTAGCGGTGGCAGGCGTGCAAGTCAATGTCGATTACCGCCGGAGCGCTGTTTTCCATCATGCTCAGCTGCATGCCGGGGGACCAGAACCCCGGATTGGGCTCACCGCCCAGCGGCGAGGCATGGCTCCATTGGGTCATCAGCGCATACGCCATAGCGGGGTTTTCTTGCGCTGCCGACAGCAGTTTTGGGCTCACCGTCATCGGATAGCTGAAGCCGACCAGGGTGAGCGATCGAAGCGGCTGGTGGTGCCGATACCGCGCTGCCGTTTCCAGTGCGATCAGTGCCCCCATGCTATGCCCGACCAGATGAACCCCACGGCCGACGCAGCTATCGACCACGCGCAGCAGCCATTCACTCAGCTCCTCGATAGAGGGCAATAATGCCCCTGTACTGCCGCCGTGGCCGGGCAGGTCGAGCGCGAGAACATTATAGCCGTGATAGGCAAAATAACGGCTTTGCAGGTTCCATACGCTATGCTCCATCGCCGCCCCATGGATAAATATTACGCTATCGCGCGCATCCTCGGGGCGGATTCCGGCGGTATACGCATGGCAGGTCGCATTGTCGACAGGTGGCTGCATAGTCGGTTCGATGGTCGGCGTCAGGCGACGGCTTTTTTCGCCAGATAAAGGCCGCGGGAGAGGTCTTCGAGCAGATCATCCACGTCCTCCAGGCCAATCGACAGGCGGATACTGCCGGCGGTGATGCCGGCTTTCAGCAGGTCGGCATCGCGCATGCGAAAATGCGTCGTGCTGGCGGGGTGGATAACCAGCGACTTGGCGTCGCCCACATTGGCCAGGTGGGAAAAGATTTTCAAACCTTCGGTAAAGGCGCGACCGGCTTCACGGCCGCCTTTCAGGGCAAAGCTGAATACCGCCCCCGCGCCTTTGGGCAGCAACGATTGGCATAGCCGATAGTCCGGATGCTCGGGCAATTCGGGGTAATGAATAGCTTCAACCGCATCGGATGACTGCAAAAATTCGATCACCTTACGGGTATTCTGCACATGCCGCTGCATGCGGATAGACAGGGTTTCCAGCCCCTGCAAAATATAAAATGCCGTGCTCGGGCTCATACAGGCGCCGAAGTCGCGCATCCCCTCGCGCCGCGCCCGCAGCAAAAACGCCGCCGGTGCCGACTCATCATCAAAACACATATCATGGAAACCGGAGTAGGGCGCCGACAGCGTGTCAAACAACCCGCTTTGGCGCCAGCCAAAGCGCCCGTGATCGACCAGCAAACCGCCAATCACGGTGCCGTGACCGCACAGGAACTTGGTCGCGGAGTGCATAATGATATCGGCCCCATGCGCAAACGGGGTAATCAAGTACGGGGTCGTGAAGGTTGAATCGATCATCAGCGGGATTCGATGCGCATGCGCTATTTCTGCGACCGCGTCCAGCGGCATAAGGTCGCCGCCGGGGTTGCCGACCACCTCACCGAAAATCAACCGCGTATTGGCTTGAATCGCGCTGCGGATGCCGTCCAGGTCGCGCGGCGAAACGAATGTGGTCTCAATCCCGAAACGCGGCAGCGTGTACTGCAGCAGATTATGCGACCCGCCATACACCGCGCTCGAGGAGACGATATGCGAGCCGGCGCCCATGAGTGTCGCCACGGCCAGATGCAGCGCCGCCTGACCGCTGGCCGTGGCAATCGCGCCGACCCCGTTTTCCAGCGCCGCTATGCGCTCTTCCAATACCGCATTGGTCGGGTTCGACAGTCTGGAATACGCATGACCGGGGCGCTCCATATTAAACAGCGACGCCGCATGGTCGCTGTCATTGAACACATAGCTGGCGGTTTGATAAATCGGTACCGCGCGCGCACCGGTGACCGGGTCGGGGCGCTGCCCGGCATGCAGGGCGAGGGTATCGAAACGCGCTCGGGTGGGTTGTGCCATCGTCTTCACTCATGCTTTAATCGGGATGTTAGCGTATCTATTGTAACCCGCATACCGCAGTTCCGGGTACGTGCGGCGGTCAAAAACCACGGGAGTTATCCGACCATGTCTTTACATTTCAGTGCCGATGAAATGTCCGCGCGGCGCCGGGCGGCGGCGGCAAAACTCCAGGCTGCCGGGCTCGACGGCATCCTGTTGTTTAAACAGGAGAGTATGTTTTATCTGACCGGCTACGACACGTTCGGGTTTTGCTTTTTCCAATGTCTGTATTTCGCGGCCGACGGCCGCTACGCCTTGTTGACCCGCGCGCCCGACCTGCGTCAAGCCCGGCATACCTCGGATATCACCGATATTCGTGTGTGGGTAGATGGGGAGGGCGCCAACCCGGTGGCCGATTTGCGCGCCATGTTGTACGATTATGCGGCTGCCGGTCAATGTCTGGGGTGCGAATACAACGCTTACGGCCTGTCTGCCGCCTATGGCAAACTGCTGGATGCCGGGCTGGACGGCTTTTGCCGCTTGCAGGATGCATCGAGTCTGGTCAGCGAACTGCGGGTGGTGAAAAGTGCGGCCGAAATCGTGTATGTGCGCCGGGCGGCCGAATTGGCCGATGATGCGATGGCGGCGGCGCTGGCCACCGCCGCGCCGGGGGCATTTGAAGGCGATATCCTGGCCGCAATGCAGGGCGCCGTATTCAAAGGCGGCGGCGACTATCCCGGCAATGAGTTTATTATCGGTTCGGGGCCGGGTGCGCTGCTATGCCGCTACTTTTCCGGCCGCAGAAACCTCGATAAACAGGATCAGCTGACACTCGAATACGCCGGCGCCTATCGCCGCTATCATGCCTGTTTGATGCAGACTTTCCTGCTCGGCCGGCCGTCGGCCGAGCATCGGGCGATGCATCTGGCCTGTTCGGATGCGATGCAGGCCTGCCTGCACTCAATCCGGCCGGGGGCGCAAATGGGGCGGGTATTTGCCGAACATGCACGGGTACTGGACGCCGCCGGCTTCTCCCGGCACCGCATGAATGCCTGCGGCTACAGCCTGGGGGCGATGTATACGCCGATATGGATGGATTATCCGATGTTTTACGCCGATAATCCGTTTGCCATTCAGGCCGGCATGGTGTTGTTTGTGCATATCATCCTGATGAACAGCGACAGCGGCAACTCGATGACTCTGGGTCAAACCATTCTGGTCACCCCGACCGGCTATGAAAGACTGAGCAGCAAACCGACCGATTTAATTGTCATCTAACCGACCCCGGTCGCCGGTCGGCGACAATCAGCGGATGAAAACGCGTGTCAGCATGCAGATTATCGATAGCCAATGAGCAGCACGAGCCCAACCATGGATACGCAGGCGTTCCGGCAGGCATTGTCGACCTTTATGACCGGTGTTACGATTGTGACCACCCGCGACAGTCAAAATCGACAGCGCGGCTTTACCGCCAACTCGTTTACCTCGGTTTCATTGCAGCCGCCGCTGGTGCTGATTTGCATTGCCAAAAATGCCGATGCGGTCGACGCCTTCACCCATGCGCCGGGGTTTGCCGTGAATATATTGACCGAAGAACAACAGGCCATATCGACCGCCTTTGCGACCAAAGAGCCGAACAAGTTCGATTTTGTTAAAACCCGCCCCGGCGTTACCGGGTCGCCGTTGATTGACGGCTGCATGGGGTGGTTCGATTGCGTCAAATACAACCAGATAGAGGCCGGCGATCACATTATCCTGATTGGTGAGGTGTCCTGGTTTGGCATGGACAATGGCGACCCGCTGGGCTACTGGCGGGGCGGCTATGTCACCCTGGGCGTACAGACCGGCGCCCTTGGCGTCAATCATGCCCTGGCTACTTACGTCGGCAGCATTGTCGGCTGGCAGGGGAGCGTGATGCTGCAACAGCGGACCAATGACTGGCAGGTGCCCAATACCAGGGTCGAGGGGAATCTGGTCGGGCATGATGAGCGGCTTGCAAAGCTGCTGTCAGAGCTGGAGTTGCACGCCGATATTGACTTCCTGTATTCTGTTTTTGAAACCGCCGATAGCGGTGAGAATTATATTTTCTATCGCGGTAGTTTGATGCGCTCTCCGACGGCTGCCCGGCTATCCAAACACCGGCTGGCGTTGTTCGATCGCGACACCCTGCCCTGGCAACGGCTGCCGAATCAGGAAACCGAGATCATGCTGCGCCGGTATTTCAAGGAAAGCGACATCGGCTCATTTGGTATTTACGCCGATGCCGTTGGCGGCAGTGTGTCCGGCTTGTCCGGCCAGCCGCGCAATTGGCGGGAAACCTGACCGGCCTATAATCTGGAGCGAATACATGTCCGAACAAAAAACATACCCGGTCGCGGCTGATGTGGCCGCCCAGGCGCAGCTGAATCGTCAGCAGTATCTGGCAATGTACCGCCGGTCGATAGAACGGCCGGAAGCGTTTTGGGCCGAACAGGCGGGCCGGTTCGTCAGTTGGTACCGCCGCTGGGACAACGTGATGGAGGTGGATTACGCCGCCGGAGAGATTAAGTGGTTTCAGGGTGCGCGGCTGAACGCGGCGTACAATTGCATCGATCGCCATCTGGAAGAGCGTGCCGATCAGACTGCGATTATCTGGGAAGGAGACACCCTCAATAGCGGCAAATCGATTACCTATCGACAGCTGCATCGGCTGGTCTGTCAATTTGCCAACGTGCTCAAACAGCGCACGGTAAAAAAAGGCGACCGCGTCTGCATCTACATGCCGATGCTGCCGGAGGCGGCGGTGGCGATGCTGGCCTGCGCACGCATAGGCGCAGTGCATTCGGTGGTGTTTGGCGGCTTTTCTCCCGATGCATTGCGCGACCGTATTCTGGATTCCGACTGCCGGGTGGTCATCACCGCCGATGAAGGCCCGCGCGGCGGTAATCATGTGCCGCTAAAAAACAATGTTGAACAGGCGTTGCGCGACTGCCCCAACGTACACACGACGGTGGTTGTACAGCGCACCGGCAATCCGGTTGCCGCCAATGCCGAGCGCGACGTCTGGTATCACGATGCGATGCAAACCGTCTCGGCCGAATGCGCAGCGGAAGAAATGGAGGCAGAAGACCCGCTGTTCATCCTCTATACATCCGGCTCCACCGGCAAGCCGAAAGGCGTACTGCATACCACCGGCGGCTATCAGCTATACGCCGCGATGACGCATAAATATGTGTTCGACCACCGGGAGGACGATATTTACTGGTGTACCGCCGATGTCGGCTGGATTACCGGCCATTCCTATATTATTTACGGCCCGCTGGCCAACGGGGCGACCACGCTGATGTTTGAGGGTGTGCCCACGTATCCCGATGCGAGTCGTTTCTGGCAGATCGTCGAACGGCATCGGGTGACGGTTTTTTATACCGCCCCAACGGTTTTGCGCGCCTTGATGGCGCAAGGAGACGCGCCGGTGAAGCGGCATAGCCGCCGTTCGCTGCGCATACTGGGAACCGTTGGTGAGCCGATCAATCCGGAGGCATGGGAGTGGTATTACCATACCGTGGGGGAGGCGCGCTGTCCGATTGTCGATACCTGGTGGCAAACCGAAACCGGCGGTATTCTGATCACCCCGTTGCCCGGTGCCACCGACCTGAAACCGGGTTCCGCGACGCTGCCGTTTTTCGGCATTCAACCGGCTTTAATGGACAATCAGGGCAATGAGCTGACGGGGGAAGCATCCGGCAATCTGGTGATAAAGCAGTCCTGGCCGGGGCAGATGCGCACCGTTTACGGCGACCATCAGCGGTTTATCGACACCTATTTCACCGCCTATCCCGGCTACTACACAACCGGCGACGGCGCGCGGCGCGATAAAGACGGCTTTTACTGGATTACCGGGCGGGTGGATGACGTCATCAATGTCTCCGGGCACCGCATGGGCACTGCGGAAATCGAAAGCGCGCTCGTGCTGCACAGCAAAGTCGCCGAAGCCGCCGTAGTCGGTTATCCGCATGCAATCAAAGGACAGGGGGTTTATGCCTACGTCACCTTGATGGCCGAGGTCGAGCCGGACGGTGTGTTACACCGCGAACTGATCGAATTGGTGCGCAAAGAGATTGGCGCGTTCGCCAAACCGGATGTGATTCAATGGGCGCCCGGGCTGCCGAAAACCCGCTCCGGGAAAATCATGCGCCGGATACTGCGCAAAATCGCGCAAAATGAGCTGGATGATCTGGGGGACACCAGCACGCTGGCCAGCCCGGCAGTGGTTGATGAGCTGATTGCCAATCGGGCCAATCAATGAAAAAGCGGCGTAGCGCTTCAAGTCTTCGGCCTCAATCGCCGTATAAACGACGAGGTCGGTGGCAGCACGGGCGGCGATGCCCAGAGACAGAAACAGCGCGGCATTTTTTTAATGGATGACAAAAATAGCGAATCGCAAAGCCGCGCCCTTTGATTTCGCAGTGGTCGGCGCAGGAATTGTCGGACTTGCCTGCGCTTATGCGGCGGCCCGGCGAGGCGCGCGAGTCGCCGTCTTTGACCGCGATTTCGCCGCGCGGGGCGCGTCGGTACGGAATTTCGGATTGATTCTGATAACCGGACTCGGCGGCGACGATTGGATTCGTGCCCGTCGCGCGCGCAACATTTGGGAGAAGTTATCCGTCGCCGCCGGAATTAAAATTTCGCATCGCGGACTCGTCGTCACGGCGCGATTGGAAGAAACCCTCGCCGTGCTGGAATCGTTTGCACTTACGGAAGCCGGCGGCGAATGCGAAATGCTCTCGCCGAGTCAGGCGCGCAAGCGGTCGCCCGGGCTGCGCGTCGACGGACTCCGCGGCGCACTGTGGAGCCCGAGTGAATTGCGGGTGGAATCGCGCGAGGCGATTCCGCGTCTGACGCGCTTTCTCGCCGACCACTTCGGCGTTCAATTTTTCTGGCGCGTCGCGGTGCATTCGGCGAATCCGCCGCGCCTTGAAACCAGCATTGGCAAATTCGCCGCGAGTCGTTGCGCGATTTGTCCGGGCGGTGATTCCGTCACGCTGTTCGCTGATCGTCTCGCTTCCTATAAATTGCAATTCTGCAAACTGCAGATGCTGCGGCTGCGTCCGGCGCGAAAAAATTTCCAAATCGGCGCGGCGGTTATAAATGATTTAAGCGTTGGCAGATGCGAAGGATTCCACAAATTCTCCGCGCATCGCGCATTGCTGTCGCGACTCAAAAAAGAAAAATCCGATGCCCTGACTCACGGCGTGCATTTAGTCGCTGCGCAATCGGCGGACGGCTCTCTGACGGTCGGCGACAGCCACGAATACGGACAGAATCCGCCTGACCCTTTCGCCCCAGTTGCGGCGGAAAATTTAATCCTGCGCGAATTCAACGAAACATTTAATGCGCCTGCCGAAGTGTGCGAGCGATGGCTCGGCTGGTATCCTTATCTGCCGGATCGCTCGCTGCTGATTGACCGCCCCGACAAGGCTGTGCGCGTGGTGATGGTCACCGCCGGAATTGGCGCGTCCATCGCTTTCGCCGTCGGCGAAGAAATTGCCGACGAATTGATGTGACAAAATCGCAGACGCGAAAAATGCTCGCCGACGACGCCCGCTTCTTTTCGCAGTGTATAAGCGCGATTATTCGGCGCAGGATTCCAATCGGCATCCACAAAGGAGAAATATGATGAAATCCCATCAAAGCATTCCCGGCGTCGCCATTTCCCGCCACGATGGCGAGTCGGTTCGAGTGTCGCAGAAAAATGTCGGGAAAGCGAAATGATCTGGTCAGAGGTTCTCGCGTTTGTCTTCGTCGCTTCGCTCCTTGTCATGTCTCCTGGTCCGAACGGCGTCTTGGTCGCCAAAACAGTGCCGACATCGGGCCGAAGTGCCGGTTTCGCCAATGTCGCGGGCTTCGTGACGGCGTTTTATCTGCACGGCGCACTTTCAATTCTTGGCATCTCTTTCATTTTGGTGCAATCGGCCACGGCATTCGCGATCGTGAAGTATCTTGGCGCGGCTTATCTTTGCTGGATTGGCGTCAGGGCACTCATCGCGGCATTTCAACGGATTGAGACTGCCGAGAGGGTCGTTCCGGCAAAAAGGCGGAGGACTCTCTTCAATGCTTATGTCGAGGGGCTTTTGACGAATGCCCTAAACCCCAAGGTCTCGATGTTCTATCTCGCGGCTTTTCCGCAGTTCATGACTGCTGGCGAGAACGCCGCGGCATCCGCCTTCCTTCTGGTTTTCCTGCACTCCCTGATCAACGCTATCTGGTTCGGAGCGATGGTGCTCTTATTCTCCACACTAACGACGATTGCACGGCACGGAGGATTCCAGCGCTGGTTGAAAGGGATCACCGGCGTCGTGTTCTTCGGCTTTGGTCTGAAACTGGCAGCATATAGGCCGAATATCTGACAATCGCCGATGAATTGATGTGACAAAATCGCAGACGACAGCAATTGAACAAAGCGAAGGCGACATTAATCGCTCGTCGGCGAGGCGTGACTGGGACCGCGCACAGCGCGATTCGCGGACGCGAAAAATGCTCGCCGACGACGCCCGTTTTTTTCTGCATCAGGGACTCTCCACGCCATGCTTAGATGCTCTCAGCGGCTGCCGAGGAATGTATTTGATCGCCTGCGATGGACGGCGAATTATGGATTTTCACGGCAACAGCGTTCATCAAGTCGGCTATGGAAATCGGCGGGTGTTATCGGCGATTCGCGCGGAACTTCGCCGTCAGCCGTTTTCGCCGCGCCGATTCGCCAATGAAACTGCCACGCGACTCACCGCTAAATTATCCGCGCTTGCGCCCGGCGATTTGAATCGTTCGCTGTTTGCTCCAAGCGGGACGGCGGCAATTGGAATCGCGCTGAAACTCGCGCGCGCTGTGCTACCGGACGGCATAAGACAATACGGCTGACTGCATCATTGGCTGGTTGATTCTTTACTTTACATAATATGTATTATGCGAAGCAATATACACCACCAGGACACAAACCCCAGCTCCGGCCCCAATTCTGCGGTATTTCGTTATTCCGTTGCCACAGGCTGAATGTTTGCCAGATTGCGTAGATGTCCGGTCCGGCTCTGGGCTTCGATAAAAATCCGAGCGATTTCTGGATACTGCTGCTTAATCTTTGATTCTAAACTTGAAATAGTCCCTTCTACTGTGCCGGCAGAAATCGAATCGGTAAAGTCAATACTGATATTGAGCAGCACATCATTCGGCCCCATGTGCATCGTCAGCACTTCGTTAATATTGATGATGTTGTGTTCGGTATGGATGATCTTCCGAATTCCGTCTGTCACTTCCGGACTGGCCGCCTCACCGATCAGCAAGCCCTTGCTTTCATACGCCAGTAACGCTGCGGTGCAGGCGAGAATCACCCCGATAACGATGGAGGCAATGGCATCGAATATCGGCATGTCCAGCCACTGCGTCAGCGCCAGTCCGATGGCGGCCACCATCAGCCCCAGCATAGCTGCGCTGTCTTCGAATAATACCGTGAAGACGGTCGGGTCTTTGCTGCTTTGCATCGCAGTAAAGTAGCTGAGCTTGCCCTTGCGCTTTCTGAATACCCTGAATGCGACCAGCCAGGCGGCGCCCTCAAACACCATCGCCACCCCCAGCACAATGAAATTCACGATGGGCAACGTGATCGGGTGCGGGCTGTCCAGCTTCTGTATGCCTTCGTACAAAGACACTCCGGCGCCAATCGCAAAAATCAAAATCGCCACCACGAAGGTCCAAAAGTACAGCTCCATACCGTAGCCGAACGGGTGGTGCTCATCGGCCGGCCTGGACGCGCGTTTCATCCCCCATATCAGCAGCCCTTGATTGCCGGTGTCGACCAGCGAGTGAATTGCCTCACTGAGCATAGCCGAACTGCCGGTCAGGGTAGAGGCGATAAATTTGGTGATGGCAATCAAACCGTTGCCGACCAGGGCTGCGAGCACAACCCCCATGGATGCAGAGTTTTTATTCAACGAACAGGTGACGTATTTTTGTAGTGGATTGTAAATTATTCGGCATGGAAAAAGGCAATTATTTTACCGATGGCCTGCCTGTAATGCGGCAGATCGGCCTTGCGGAACACTTCATGCAAAAAAGCAATATTGTTTTATAAAGTATTGATAAATTATCCTTAATTTAGGATTCTTGTTGCTTAACCGGTATTGAATAGGTCCCCGTTGCATGCGCCACCGAGTGCGCCTCGCCGGTGGATTCACTATAGATATGCCCTTCGCATACAACCAGGCGCTTGCCCAGTTTCAAGATCCCGGCACTGGCAATCAGGTCCCCCGGGGGCGGCTTGCGCAGGAAATTGATATGCAGATTGGTCGTCACCGCCAACTCCAGCAGACCGACATTGGCCAGAATCACCGCATAAAAAGCGACATCCACAAGCCCCATCATAACCGGCCCGGCAATCGTGCCGCCGGGCCGCAGAAACTCATCCCGGTACAATGCCCTGACCCTGGCCGCACTTCTAGTAAGCGTTTCCAGGCGCAGCCCCATAAACGACATAAACGGCATTTCCCGGGCCGCAAGCCGTTCAAATTCCTGCAAATCAATCAGTGGCGGCTGGGCTGGCATCGGGCGCGTGGTGACAGGGATGATGGTATCTGGCGCAGAATCGGGCTCTACCCTCGATCACCGCCTTGGCACTGACCGCCGTACAACAACATCGGGTGCAGGTCGAGATACTCAGCCAAGGTGCGGGTCAAATGGCGCTGACCGCGGTCAAACCAGGTTACATTGGATTGCCGGCGCAGCCAAGTGAGCTGCCTTTTCGCCAGTTGACGCGTCGCGCTCACCGCCCGCTCGACCATGGTGGCATAATCAATTTGCGCATTCAAGTAGTCCAGAACCTGACGATACCCCACTGTGCGCATCGATGATAGCGCATGAAGATGAGCAAACCGGTTCTTCAATTGCGCCACTTCGTCGACCAGCCCGGCCGCCAGCATGGCCTCGAATCTTGCCGCAATGCGCTGATGCAGCCGGGCCCGGCTACTGTCAAACAACGCCAGCTTGAGTAGCGGATACGCCAGTTTCGTCCCCGGCTGCCGACGCATCAGCTGCGACGGTGCGGCCCCGCTAAGCGCGGCAATTTCCAGCGCCCGCTGCACTCTTTGCCGATCGGCTGGGTGAATTCTGGCGGCAGTGGCCGCATCGATCTGGGCCAGCCGGCGATGCATTTCGAGCAGTCCGACCCGCTCGATATCGCCTTCGATCCGGCTACGGACGGCGTCATCCTTTGCCGGCAGGCGCGATAACCCCTGCTCCAGTGCGTGAAAATAAAATGAGGTGCCGCCGACCAGTACCGGAATCTTGCCCCGACTGTGAATCTGGCGAATCAGCACCGCCGCATCGGCACAAAACTCAGCCGCAGAATACGACTGATCCGGCTCACGGACATCAATCAAATAATGCGGTATTTTTGCGCGGTACGCCGCATCCGGCTTGGCGGTACCGATATCCATACCCCGAAACACCTGCGCCGAGTCGACGTTGATCAATTCATGGCAGCCTCTGGCGTAAAGCCAGGCGGCCAGATCGGTCTTGCCGCAGGCGGTTGGCCCCAACAGAAATATTACCGGCAACGTTTCGCCGCCGGCCACAGACAGCCCGTCCATACCGCCGTTACTTAGCGGCACTGCGACTCAGCGGCCACGCATGAACCATTTATCGAGCTCTTGCAAAGACACCGCCATCCAGGTCGGGCGGCCATGGTTGCATTGGCCGGCGCGCTCGACCGCCTCCATCTGCCGCAGCAGGGCATCCATTTCGGGGCGCGAAAGGCGCCGATTGGCACGCACGGAGCCGTGACAGGCAACGCTCGATAGCACGTCATTCTGTCTATCGGCAACCCGATCACTACAGTCCTGCTCCACCAGATCGGATAACACGTCCTGCACCAGGCTGGCTATATCTTCATTCACCAGCAACTCGGGCGCACTGCGAATCGCAATCTGCTGTTCGCCAATGCGGTCAATTTCAAACCCCATCGCGTCGAGCTCCGACGCAAATGTGTCGCTCGCCCGCACCTCCGCCGGGCTGACCGTGAGGCTGACCGGCACCAGCAGCGACTGCACCGGCACCCGGTCGTTGTCGCGCTGCTGTTTGAGGGTTTCATACGTGATGCGCTCATGCGCCGCATGCATATCGACGATGATCATCCCGTCGCGGTTCTCGGCCAGAATATACACCCCTTTGAGTTGCGCAATCGCGTAGCCCAGGGGCGGGATATCCGACTGCGACGTCTGCTCGTCCGCTGTCGGCGTGCGGCGCCGGTCGACCGTCGCATCGGCCACCTCGAGCATGTGTGAAGTGGGTTCTGCCTCGACGGCGGCCGTGCCGGGCTGGATTTGCCGATAGGCATCAAGCTGCCCCTGCACCAGCATCTTGAGGTTTTGCTGCTGCTCACGCGAGCCGTAGCCGGTTTTTGCCGCATGGGCGGCAACCGCCCCGGGCAGCGGCACAGCGGGTGCGCCGTCGGTCGGGGACAATTCGGCGATAGTGCGGTGCAGCGTCCGGTACAGATAATCATGCACCGCGCGGCTATCGCGAAAACGCACTTCGGTTTTTGCCGGATGCACGTTGACATCGACCTGCTGCGGGTCGATCGAGAGCAGCAGAACAAACGCCGGATGCCGTCCGTGGTAGAGCACATCGGAGTATGCCCGGCGCACTGCATGGGCGATCAGGTTGTCCCGCACCGCCCGATTATTGACAAACAAATACTGCAAATCCCGCTGGCTGCGAGAAAAGGCCGGCAATCCGATCCAGCCATAGAGCGACAGCGACGGAACCGCATCTTGCAAATACACGCTCTGCTCGGCAAACGGCTTGCTGCAAATATCGGCAATCCGGCGTTCACGCTCGGCCTGCGTACGGGCGGCGGCAGTGTGAAAAACCTGCTTGCCATCGCTGACGAAACGAAATTCGACCTCGAACCGGCTCAGCGCCACCCGGCGAATGACCTGGTCGATATGTTTGAGTTCGGTTTTATCGGTGCGCAGAAATTCGCGTCTTGCCGGGGTGTTGTAAAACAGATCGGTGACTTCAACCGTGGTTCCCGGCGCATGCGCGGTCGGTTTTGGAGCGCCGACTGCGCCGCCGCCGTGGCAAAATACGGCGTAGCCGCTGTCTGCATCGGCCACCCGTGACTGTAGCGACAGCCGGGAAACGGCGGCAATGCTCGGCAGCGCCTCGCCCCGAAATCCCAGCGTGGCCACATTGAACAAATCATCAAACTGGCGCAGTTTACTGGTCGCATGCGAGGCCAGCGCCAACGGCAGCTCGTCCCGGGGAATGCCGGTGCCGTTATCGGCCACCAAAATACGCTTGAGGCCGCCACGCTCGATCTGGATCAAAATCCGGTCGGCCGCCGCATCCAGGCTGTTTTCCAGCAGCTCCTTGACCAGTGAAGCCGGGCGCTCGATAACCTCCCCGGCCGCAATCCGGTTAATCAGATGCTCATCCAGCTGCACGATTGGCCGACGCGCCACCGGCAGTGGGTCAGGGTGATTGGTTGACAGAGAAAACTCCGTTTTTGGATACATAATTTCTTACTCCGGCGGCGACCGCCGCGGCAATTTTTTCCTGATGACGCGGATTTATCAGGAGTTTTTCCTCCCGCGGATTGGTTATATACGCGGTTTCCACCAGAATCGACGGAATGTCCGGCGACTTCAGCACGACGAAGCCGGCCTGCTCTACCGACTTGCTGTGTACTTTGCCAATTTTCTTTAGCTCAAACAATACCGAACGACCAAATCGCAGGCTTTCACTGATGGTTTTGGTCATCGATAAATCCAGCAGCACTTCCGCCAGCAAATTATCCTTGTCGGCCAGACTGACCCCGCCGATAAGGTCGGCAGAATTCTCTCGGTTAGCCAGCCAGCGAGCGGTTTCATTCGATGCCCCCCGCTGCGATAACGCATACACTGAGGCGCCCTGTGCGCTGTTGTTCTTGAACGCATCCGCGTGCACCGAAATAAATAAATCCGCCTTGCGGCTGCGGGCATCGCGGGTGCGCCTGCGCAGTGGAACATAATAATCGCCCGTGCGCGTCAACGCCGCTCGCATCCCGGGTTGGCGATCAATCAGTCGTTGCAGTCGTTTGGCTATCTGCAAAACAATGTCTTTTTCCTTACAACACCGACCCGTAGCGCCCGGGTCTTCGCCGCCATGCCCCGGATCGATTAGCACCAGCAGTTCAGAACCGGCTGATTCTGGCCGGGGTGGCGGCGCTTCCGGGCGCTTTGCAGCGGTCGCTTTATCGGTTCCAATTATCGCATTGCGGTGATAAAAATCCACCACCAGGCGATATTTATATCGCTGATTGGGCTTCAATAGCTGGACAAAATACCGCACCGGCTTTTGCAGATCGAACACCAGCCGGGTAACCCCTGAAGCCGGATTTCCCTGTCGAATGCGGCCAATAAACTGCCCGCTCTGAGCGGCGGTCGGCAATGCCGTCGCGAGACGGACCTGAGCCAGATCGACCACCACCCGGTCCGGGTTCTCGAGCGAGAAAACCTTGAATTGGCGCGCCTGATCCATATCGAATACGATGCGACTGCGATCGGGCGCATGCCACATGCGGATCTCGCTGATGCGCGCCTCGGCCGCCGATGCGGGGGGCGACAAGCTGAACCAGCAGAGCAATACCGACAGGAAAAACCGATAGTGCTGCACTTACCCGCTCCTGCCGGCCATGCCGTCGGCAAGGCGTATAGCAACCCGGCGCCCTGTCGGTGTGTAGTCAAATTGCAGCGTATAGTCGGCCGGCGGCAATACGCCCTGCCCTTTTTCCGGCCATTCGACCAGCATCACGGTTTGTCGCGCCAGCATGTCACGCAAGCCGATCAATTCCAGCTCGTGGGCCCGGTTTAAGCGGTACAGGTCAAGATGAAACACCTGCCACGGCGGCAGGTGGTAGATTTCCACCAACGTATACGTCGGGCTGGTTACCGGCCCGTGATGGCCCAGCCCCTGCAAAACACCGCGCACGAAAGTGGTTTTACCCGCCCCCAGGTCGCCAAGCAAATACACCATATCACCGCTGTTGAGCTGTTGCGCCCAGCGGCGCGCCAGTTCCAGCATACAGTGCTCGGCTGTGACCTCAAATACCTGTGTCTTTAGCTGCGGATTCATCAGGGTAAACCACGCACATCATACCATTGACGGCACCGCCAATTGAATAGGCCGGCCCGGCATTACGGTCGGGGTCTGCGCCTGCGCCCGGCGGAAAATCGCCCGCCACAGCCTGCACAGTCTGCATAAGTTCAGAAACCTTTGGCATTATGCCGTCGGCGCGGCTATGCTTGTCGCATGCTCAATTCGTCACAGCAGGACCTGCGTGCGCTGTCGGCGCAGATCAAACAATGGGGAGCGGAATTGGGTTTTGCCCACACCGCGGTGGCCGACACCGACCTCACCCAGGCCGAGCAGCAGCTTTCAGCCTGGTTAGCGCGACGCTACCATGGTGAGATGCGGTATATGCAGCAGCACGGGGTTAAGCGCACGCGGCCCGACCAACTGGTTGCCGGGACGATTCGCGTGATAACCGTCCGCATGGATTACCTGAATCAATCCATGCAGGCAGCCGCGGCGGTATTGCAGGATGCGGACAAAGGCTATGTATCGCGCTATGCGCTGGGGCGGGATTACCATAAGCTGATGCGCTCGAGATTACAAAAACTGGCGGATAAAATCACCGCCGAAGTCGGCAGCTTTGGCTACCGCGCTTTTTGCGACAGCGCGCCGGTGATGGAAAAACCGCTGGCACAGAAATCCGGGCAGGGCTGGCTGGGCAAGCACACCAACATTTTGAACCAAAAAAGCGGCTCCTGGTTCTTTCTTGGTGAGCTTTACACCGATTTGCCGCTCCCCATCGACAAGGCGGTCACGTCGCATTGCGGCAGTTGCGACGCCTGCATGACGGTGTGCCCAACCCAGGCGATCGTCGCGCCGTACCGGCTGGATGCCAGAAAGTGTATCTCTTATTTAACCATTGAGCTGCACGGCAGCATCCCGCTCGCCTACCGACAGGCAATCGGCAATCGAATTTACGGCTGCGACGATTGCCAGCTGGTTTGCCCATGGAATCGCTATGCCAGACTGAGCACGGAAAAAGATTTTCAGCCGCGCCATCAGCTGGACAATCAAAATCTGGTGGCGCTGTTTGGCTGGGACGAAGCCACTTTTATGCGGCGCACAGAAGGTTCGGCAATCCGTCGCATCGGGCATATACGCTGGCTGCGCAATGTGGCCGTCGCTTTGGGCAACGCACCCACCAGTGAGCCCGTATTGCAAGCGCTGCAAGCCCGCTTGACGCATCCATCGGCCCTCGTCGTCGAGCACGTCCACTGGGCGCTGGCACAACACCACGTCGATTGGCGGGCGGCCAACACCGACCAGGCTACTGCGCAATCCCGGCCGGCCTTGCGGCTATCGTCGAAGCCGGATGGTCAGGGCAGCAAAATACCGCCGTCAACATCGACCACGCTGCCGGTGACAAACGTATTGCCGAGCAGAAACAACACCGCCTGAGAAATCTCACTCGGTTTGCCCGCTCTTGGAATGGCATTATTCCGGGTCGCGGCGTCAAAAAAAGCGTCTCTTTGCGTCTGCTCAACGGCAAACATCGGCGTGTCAATCAAACCGGGCGAAACCGCATTGATGCGCCGCGGCGCAAGCTCGGGCGCCACGCCTCTGACAAACCCTTCCACGGCATTGCCGACGGTGGAAATCGCAATCATCCCGGGGGCGCATTTGCGGGCCGGTGAACCGCTGATCAGTACAATCGCGCCATCCGGGGTCAAACACGCCGCGCCCAGCCGGACCGAATTGACATAGCCCCACAGTTTGGCAAATGAATTCTGAAAATCATCCAGCTCCATCGTACAAAACGGCCCTTTGGTACGCGGGCCACCGGTGGCGGTATTGATCAGAAAATCAAACGGCGCGTATTTTTCAAACAATGCCGATAACGCAGCCCGGTCCAACACGTCAACCGATTCATAGACCGTGCCCTGCGGCATCGTCAGCGGCAGGTCGGCTTGTTTTCGGCGACCGGCGCAAATTACCTGACAGCCCGAGTGGGTCAGATCCTGCGCCACCGCCAGGCCGATGCCGGAGCTGCCGCCCAATACGATAGCGCGTCGATTAGCAAACGATATCGTCATCGATTATTTTCCGATCGGGGTTGAGCAGACGGCCGGGAAATACCTAAGCGGCGCTGTCAGCACCGCCGAGCGTATCCCCCCGGGTAATCCCTGCGGCCTGGATATACTCTTTTGCGCTCACTTTCCCCGCGTCGGCACGCACGCGAAAAATCTGTATCCCCCCGCCGTTGGCGGCAACGGTAAAGCTATCCTCATCAACTGCAATGACCTCGCCGGGGCGCCCTGCCCCGGCCACTTTGCGCACGTCAAACAGGGTCAATTCCCGGCCGTTATGCCGGCTCCAGGCGCCCGGCTGCGGATTGCCGGCACGAATAATATTATAGACCCGCTCGACCGCCTGGCTCCAATCCAGCTCGGCTTGCGGCCGGCCAAACCAGGATTCGTATGAGCCCTGCGGCAGGTCCTGTTGAATATGCGGCGCCGTGCCCAGTTTGACCATGTCCAACGCGGCTATCATCGCCTCCACCCCCAGGGGAAACAGTCGCTTAAAGTAGACATCGCCGAGCGTATCATCGGGGCCGATGTCGCAGGTTTTCTGCAGCAGAATCGGGCCTTCATCAAGGCCGTCGTCCGGCCAGAAAATGCTCAATCCGGTCTGGGTTTCCCCGTTGGCAATCGGCCAGTTGATCGAGGATGGGCCGCGGTGCATCGGCAGCAACGAAGGATGATACTGGAACGAGCCCAGTCGCGGTGTATTCAACACGGGCGACGGAACGAATAACAATACATACGCCATCATGCAGACATCGGCCTGGAACGACTGCATCAAGGCCAGCGCTTCCGGCGTTTTCCAGGATGCCGGCTGGTGCACCGGCAACCCGCGCTCTACCGCCAGTTGTTTGACCGGGTCGGGTGGGCGCTGTTTCCGGTCCGGCGCGGTGCATACCGCCACCACGTTTTCACCTTGTGCCAGCAGTCTTTCTAAAACCTGCTGTCCGAAAGCCTGTTGGCCGTGTAATACGATGCGCATGTCAGGGATGCCGTGCGGTTGGAAAAATAAGAAAAGTCGAACAACGCCGGGCTATATCGCGCCGGATTGTTTGATCTGTGCCACTTCTTGCGTCGAATAGCCGAGTACCGAGGTCAGAATCTCTTCGGTGTGCTCGCCCAGCAGCGGTGAGCGCCGCACTGTGACCGCAGAACCCGACAGTTTAATCGGGCAGCCTACGCTCAAATATCGGCCTCTTTGCGGGTGGTCTACCTCGACAATCGTGCCGCTTTCCCGCAAAGAAGCGTCTTCGCTGATTTCTTTCATTGACAGAATCGGCCCGACCGGAATGTCCAGCGGATTACAGATATCCATCACGTCAAATTTGGTTTTGGTCATCGTCCACGCTTCAACTGCCGTGAAGATTTCCTGCAACCGCGGCAAGCGCGCCTGGGGGGTAGCAAAATCAGGCGAGTCCTTCCATTCCGGCTTGCCGATGAGGTCGCAAATGCGCTTCCATACGGCCGCCTGCGTGATGAAATACGTATACGCATTCGGGTCTGTTTCCCAGCCTTTGCATTTCAAAATCCGCCCCGGCTGCCCGCCGCCGGAATCGTTGCCGGCGCGCGGTGTGGCGTCGCCAAATTCAACCCCTTCACTGTATTGCGAATATTCTTTGAGTGGCCCGTGTTGCAGGCGCTGTTGATCGCGCAATTTAACCCGGCACAGATTGAGCACGCCGTCCTGCATCGGTGCAAACACTTTTTGCCCCTGACCGGTTTTTTCGCGCTGAAACAAGGCCGTGACAATCCCCAGGGCGAGGTGCAGTCCGGTGCCGGAATCGCCGATTTGCGCCCCGCTTACCAGCGGCGGGCCGGACAAAAACCCGGTCGTTGAGGTAGCCCCACCGGCGCATTGAGCGACATTTTCATACACCTTGCAGTCGGCATAAGGGCCCGGCCCGAACCCCTTGATCGATGCCATCACCATACCCGGATTGAGCTGCTGTATCCGCTCCCATGAAAACCCCATGCGATCCAAAGCGCCGGGGGCGAAGTTTTCCACCAGCACGTCGCATTTTTTCACCAGCCGCTCGAGTACCTGTTTACCGGTCTGGTGCTTGGTATCCAGTGTGATGGAGCGCTTGTTGTGGTTCAGCATGGTGAAATAGAGCGAATCGGCGCCTGCAATATCCATCAACTGCTTGCGCGTGGCATCGCCGACACCGGGACGCTCTACTTTGATCACATCCGCACCCAGCCAGGCCAGCAGTTGGGTACAGGTCGGGCCGGACTGCACATGGGTGAAATCGAGAATTTTTACGCCTTCGAGGGCTTTCATTGGTTGCCTGTCTCCAGAAAAATCAAACGGCCATACCGGCCGGAGTTATCACGCTGTCACCGCCTCGCGACATCAGCGCTCACTTGTACATGGTTTGTGCCTTGGTGCCCGGAGCGTATTCATCCGGGTCCACCCACACGTTGACCACCGCGCATTTTCCGGTCTTCGCAATCGCCTCCCGCGCTCTTTGCAAAGCCGGCTGAATCTCTTTTGCCGCATAGACCTCTTCACCATAGCCGCCGATCATCTCGCCAAACCGGCTGAACGGGATATCGCCCAGTTTGTTGCCGACATTGCCGCGCTCGGTGCCGTATTTTGCAATCTGCCCATAGCGAATCTGGTTCATGCAGGAATTATTGCCGACCACGGCGAGGAAAGGCGCCCCAAATCGCTGTGCGGTCTCCATGTCAAATGCCGTCATGCCAAACGAGCCGTCACCGTACAGGCAAATCACTTCCTTGGCCGGATTGGCCAGCTTCGCCGCCATGGCAAAACCGGTTCCGACCCCCAGCGAGCCCAGCGCACCCGGGTCCATCCATTGCCCCGGCTGGCGGGGGCGCACCGCCTGTGCGGAAATGGTCACGATATCACCGCCGTCACCGATGTAGATGCTATCGTCCTGTAAAAACTGATTTAACTCGTACGCCAGCCGATAAGGATGAATCGGGTTCTGGTCGGTGGTAAACATCGGCATCAGCTTATCCAGCCTGGTCGCTTCAATCTCCCGCAATTGCTTCATCCAATTCTGCCTTTCAGCGCGCGCACCGCTGCCCATCGCCGACGCCGCGGCCTCTACCGCCGCCAAAATCGCCCCGGGGTCACCCGCCAGCCCCAGGCTAATATCCCGGTTTTTGCCGACGGTGGCATAGCTTTGATCAATCTGCACCAGCGTGGCCCGGTTCGAGATGCGCTTGCCATAGCCCATGCGAAAATCAAACGGCGTGCCGACAATCAAAATAACGTCGGCGTCTTTGAACGCATCACTGCGCGTGCGATCGAAGTGATGCGGGTCGTCAACGGCCAGCATACCGCGACTGGCGCCGTTCATATACGCCGGGATATCCAGCGCACGAACAAAACTGGTCGCCTCTTTGTGCCCTCTCGAGGCCCAGACCTGCTGCCCGAACAGGACCGCCGGGCGTGTTGATTTGACCAGAATATCGGCCAGTTTTTCAATCGATTCCGGGTCACCGATTGACTTGACCGAGGCGCGATAACAGCCTGCTTGAGGGATGACAGCCGAGTCGACCGGCACTTCACGATCGAGCACGTCGCGCGGGATTTCCAGATAGGCCGGGCCGTAGGCGCCGGCAAAACATTCTCGTGCGGCCATCGATACCATATCCGCCACCCGCTCGGTCGAATACACGCCCGAGGAAAACCGGGTTATCGGCTGCATCATATCCACATGCGGCAGGTCTTGCAGCGAGCCCATTTTGTGCTGACTCAAAGAGCTTTGGCCGCCAATATGCAGCACCGGGCTTTCGGAGCGAAAAGCGGTCGCCACCCCGGTCATCGCATTGGTGCAGCCCGGGCCGGCGGTCGTCACCACGCATCCGAGCCGGCCGGTCTGCCGGGCATAGCCGTCTGCCGCATGCGCCGCAGTTTGTTCATGGCGCACGTCGATAATTCGAATGCCTTCATCCAGACAGCCGTCATAGATATCGATAATATGGCCGCCGCACAGCGTAAAAATGGTATCGACGCCTTCATTTTTCAGCGCCTTGGCAACCAGATGCCCGCCTGAAATGACCGCGCCGCTTTTGTCTTTTTTGGCCAGCGTATCTTTGGCCGTGTCGGAAGAGTTTTGCATATTCAATACCTTCAAGAGATTGTCTGATCGGATAGAACCGGTTTAAGCGCATTACCTGCGCATCGACCCGCGCAGGCGCCACGCCGCAACCCTGGCGCCCGGCACCGATGCCAGGTACAAGGCCGATTTACTTCGGCTGCGGCATCTGCGCCGCCTTGTTCGACCGGCTGCCGATTTTTTTCAGGGCCCGCTTAATCACCGGGTAGCCAATCAACATCACGGCGAGCAAAATGCAGACTGCCGATATGGGTCGCTGCAGGAAAATCGTAACATCCCCTTGCGATGAGAGTAACGACTGACGAAAAGATTGCTCCGCCAACGGCCCCAGCACAATCGCCAATACCGCCGGCGCAACCGGGTAGTTCAACTTGCGCAGCAAATACCCCACCACGCCAAACAGAAACATCAGCCAGACGTCGTGCATCGTCTGCGTCGGCGCATAACCGCCGACAATGCACAGAATATAAATAATCGGCGCCAGGATGGTAAACGGCATTTTCAATACCTTGACAAATACCGGAATAAACGCCAGGTTGATCAACAGTGTAACCAGATTGGCAATGTACAGCGAGCCGATCAAGCCCCAGACAAAGTCGGGGTGTTCACTGAACAGCAGCGGGCCGGGGCGCAGGCCCCATATAATCATGCCGCCGAGCAGAATTGCGGTAGTCGGCGAACCGGGAATGCCCAGTGTGATCATCGGCAGCATCGACCCGGTCGAAGCGGCATTGTTAGCCGCCTCAGGCGCCGCCACCCCGGCGATTTCACCCTTGCCGAAAGCTTCGGGGTGTTTGGAAAAAGTCTTGGCCAGTCCGTACGACATCAATGAGGCCGGGGTGGCGCCGGCTGCCGGCAGCGTGCCGACAAAATAGCCGATAACCGACCCCAATGAGGTAGTGCCAATGTAATGCTTGACATCCCGCAGGTTTTGCAGCAGCCTGGAAAATGACATGTGCACATTGTGTGCGGCCACCTTGCCTTTGGTCTGTTCCAGCGTCCACAGCATCTCGCCGATGCCGTAAATACCGATCGCCAGGACCAGAAAATTAATGCCGTGCAAAAAACCCGATATATCGCCAAAAATCAACCGCGGCTTACCGGAAATAATATCCAGGCCAATGGTAGCCAATACCAGGCCGATGAGAATTGAAAAAACGGTTTTCGGTATGTCCTCGCCGCCCAGACCGATAAAGGTCGCAAATGCCAGCAGCATGAGCGCAAACTCTTCCACCGGCCCAAACTTAAGGGCGAACTCAGCCAATGGCGGCGCAAACAACGTAAACAGCACCACCGAAATCGTGCCGCCAATAAAAGAGGCAACCGCAGCGGCGGTCAATGCCTTGTCGGCTTTGCCCTGCTGTGCCAGCGGTCTGCCATCGAACACGGTGGCAACGGCAGTGGAGGCGCCGGGGATGCCCAGCGTGATAGAGCTGATCGCCCCGCCATACATGGCGCCATAATAGATAGCCGCAAGAAAAATGATCGCCGCAGTGGGCGGCACCAGAAACGTAATTGGCAGCAGGATCGCCACCCCGTTGACCGACCCCAGACCGGGCATCGCCCCAACCAACAGGCCAATCGTACAGCCGATGAAGATCATCGTCAGGTTGACCGGCTGAACGGCTTCGACCAACCCGGCGCCCAGTGAGACTAATATTGTTTCCATAGTTATGATGGTTTACCGACCAGCTGATGTTTGCGGTCGAGTCGCTGCTGTCGGGCGGTGCATTTTCATGAGTACATCAGCTCATAGATCGGATAAAACAACGGCTCGGTTATCGATTTTGGCAGCGGGATTTTCAGCGCCCATTCGAACAAACAAAATATGCCCACCGGGATGCCGATAGTCAAAGCCACCGTCATCAGCCAGGAGTGCCGGCCGACAAACCGGATATAGAACAATAAAAACCCAACCAGCCCGACGTATAGCCCGACCAGATGGGTTGCAATCAATAGAAACAGGATAGCCCCGGCCGAGGTGCCGACCACAACCAGCGTATCCCGACTGATATAGATTTGAGTTGAGCGCGATTCGGGAGTGGCCCTGACGAACCAGCGAAACAGGGTCACCAAAGAAGCGCCCAGCATACCCAGAGACAGCCAGAAAGGCCACGCCCCCGAGCCCGGCCCCCGGCCCTCAATCCAGCCGATATTCAGCTCGGCACTTTTGAACATCAAACCGGCGGAACACAGCGCGGTAAGGATGGCCATGACTAACTCTGCTGTTCTAACGGTCACGCTATTTGGATATAAAACGGGTTAAAACAAGTATAAAAGGGCGCGACAACATCCGCTGCTCAGCTGCAAGTGATGGGCAAAACGCCCACCGCATGAACCCATATCGATTTGAATTCACACACCCAGGCTGTGCTTTGCCTGCTGCGTCCGCCATACGGGGCAAAATCGCTCCCGCATAGCGGACGGAGGACGAAGCAAGCTGCCTTACAGGCCGGATACGCCTGCTTTATTCACCGGTAATCGCGTCGGCGCCAACTTCTTCGATCAGCTCTTTGTGCCGTGCAATCTGTGTTTTATGGAATGCGCCCAGATCATCGCCGGCGACCCACTCCGCACAATCGAGCCCATCCTCGACACAGAAAGTCTGCCATTCCTCCGAGTCATACAGCGTTTTGAACAAGTCAATGTACCATTGCTGCGCTTCGGCGGACATTCCCGGCGGGCCATTGATCGAGCGCTGCATATAATACTCGATATCGTACCCCAGCTCTTTGGCGGTTGGCACATCGGGGTAGGCCGCCAGGCGCTCCGCGGTAAACTGTACCAACGGCTTGGTATTGCCCGCACGGTAGAACTCATTCTGCTCGGCCGGGTTGTTGACGGTAGAATCGATATGGTTGCCGACCAGGTTTTTGGCTACCGTACCGCCGCCCGGAAACGGGATATAGGTGACTTCATAGCCAAACGCCGCTTCCATCATGGCAGTCAGAATGGAGTCTTCCTGTCCGGAACCGGTGCCGCCCACTTTCCAACTCCTGCCGGCACTTTTCACCGCGGCCACATAGCTGTCCAGATCGGTAATATCTTTGCGCTCTTCATTCACCCACAACAAAAACGTATCCAGCGCCATACGGCCTACCGGGGTGAACTTGCTGACATCAACCCCGATACCCGATTGAATGATCGGCGTAGTATAGAAGCTGTTCAGCGTAACCAGAATGGTATGCTCATCGCCCGATTTGTCTTGCAGATAACGCAGCGCCTCTGCGCCGGAACCGCCGGGTTTGTTGATCGGAATAAACGGGCGCGGCGACAGGTCCTTCTTTTCAATCAAGCCCTGCAACAGACGCGCGATCTGATCGGCGCCACCGCCGGTACCCGCCATAATAATCATCTCGATCGGCTTTTTCGGCGACCATTGCGCGTGAGCTGTAGCGGTAAAGGCCAGCATTGTTGCCAATGCCAGTATACCGGACAGCCGGATTCGGTTTGTTGCGTACGATAGTTTTCTCATGATTGCCTACCTCCAGGCGGTATAAAAAGTTATAACGGTGGACTACGATTTTCTACAACAGAACAAGGCGGACGAGAACCGTTGTTGGCGACACGCATCCAACCTGAAAAATCGAATGATGGCCGAATATATGCCATTGGCCGCCCTGTTGTAAAGAATTATTTTCGATACCAGTCGGTCGTGCATTATTGTGTTTTTTAAGTTCATCCATTTTATAAAAAATACATCTTAACTTTATAATAAAATTCAATAAAATTGATATTAATATTGCCTGCCACACCATCAATTACAGATCTTCTATCTTGCCGAGCCGACCTGATTCGCCCGCCTGATTTTTCGCCCACTGGTTTTAATCGAACCGCTGCGCATGGCCGCACAGCAGATGGTAATCCCCGCTACTCCCCTGCTCGCGCCGGTATCCACCAGTGGTTTTCACCGCGCGCCGTGGTCACATATTCCGGCCAGCGAAAATCTATCGGCGGCGGATAGTCGCACAGTGGCGCCTGCCAGTTTTTGCCGCCGATTCCCCCGCCGGTACGCTGCACAAACTCCGCTTTGGCGCGTTGCAGCGCTTCGGGCCGACTGAGCAAATCCATCACCGTCAAGCCGATGGTTTTCGCAGCGCAGTCAATCATCGGGTCGATGGTGGCCGCCAGCCCGCCCAGGGCGTTCATCACCCAGGCCGGATATCGATAGCCCGGCTCGGGCGGCGTCAGTGTCGGGCGGGCTATATACAGCCGGACGGTCGGCGCGTGCCAGCAAAACTCGGTGTAGTCATCGGAGGTGAAGTTTTTTTGGTTGGGCGGCAGATTCTGGCGCAGCAGGCGCTCTGCCTGCTGCGGCGCCAGCAGTTTTTCGGTTACCGGCATAAACGGCGCAGCCATTGGTTTCAGGCCGAGCGTGCGCTGGATTTCCTGCGCCAGTTTGACCGCTTCGGGGTTGCCGTTAAACACCGGCGCACCCACCCGCCGCAGGTTGCGGTACGTCAATTCCGCAATCGCATGATTGGCCAGGCCGGCGCGGCTTTTGCTGACCCAGTGGCGCTCCCAGCGACAATGGGCGGCCTGCGCCGCCGCCGCCGCATTGTTATCCAGCACACGCACCACCCGCTCGGCCAGCGGGTGCTCGGCGGTGCGGATCATATAGATGATCTCGGCCAGCGGCGCCGGCAGATTATCCGCCGTCGCCTGTCCCATGGTCAAAATCGTTTCGTTCATCGACCAGCCCTGCGTGTTGGGCAGCATCGCGGGGCGCAAGGCAGCGCCCAGGTTATACATCGTGATGACGGCATCATTGGCGCCCGGCGCCCGCGCCGAGTCGTGGCAGGCGGCAATCGGCGACACCGCCTCCGCGGCCGACAGCCAGGTGTGCGGCTGCTCGCAGACAAAGCGGTAAATCAGCCCGTAGCCGGCGCCGCAATGCGTATCCCAGCGGGTGGTATTGCACAACGGCAGCATATAAAACGGGTGGAAACTGATAGCCGCATCCAGCGCATTGTAGTAGCCCCGGGCGGCGTGAATCGGTTTTGAGCCGCGCACTTTTTCCGCCGGTTCACCAAAGAATTTCAAGGTTCCGGTAATCCGATGCCGCTCCATCGCGGCCCGAGCGGACAGAAAACCGCCCAATGCGCCGATACCCAACGCCGAATGCGGGTCGGTGTGGCCGCCGGCGTATTTGCTCAGCCCGTCACGCGGCCGCTCGACGGTATCCGCCGCCTGACAGTTGCCGGGCACCGCATCGTATTCGGCGTAACCGGCAATCGTCGGCCCCTCGCCATTGCTCCAGACGGCGCAAAAGGCGGTCGGCATACCGCCGCTGCCGACCTCAACCTCAAAGCCCTCCGCCCGTAGGCGGGCCACATACCAGGCCGCCGAGCGATATTCGCGCCAGGCGGTTTCGGCATAATGAAAAATACGCTGATGCCAATCCGACCATTGTGCCCGGTTGCCATCGACCCAGTCCAGGACGGTCTGTTTTGCCTGCTTCGCCATCGTATTCAACGCACCCGGGACGCGCCCTTGAGCGGCAACGTATACCCGCAGTCCACGTTTGACCGCATATCCGACCTACTTTGCCGACGTATTGACAAAACCAAATTCCTCCAGCATCCCGGATTCCAGCGCCTCACGCATCAGGCCGGTGGTGGCATTGGTCATCGGCATTACCGGGTTGCCATAGACCCAGACTAACCCCATGGTGTGCACGATACGGGGGGCCTTGAGTTCTTTTTGCCGGGTATGCGGCAGGTGGGTAAAACGCTGCGGCACAATTGTCGCCAGATCGCCGGCCATGGCATGAAACGCCAGTTGAAAGATCGAGTTTGATTCGAGTACCGGCGTCGGCTGGCAACCGACACTGGCAAACGCCTGATCCATGATGATCCGCTCGCGCATCGACTTTGACAGCAGGCACAGCGGCAAGGTGGCGGCTTCCTGCCACGAAATAGTCGGCTGATCATCCAGCCAATCGTTATCCGGCAGCAGCAGATACAGCGGTTCCTCATACAGCGGCAGCGTAACAAAACGCTCCAGTACCGGATCATCCAGATAGGTGACGCCCACATCACGGGTAAAATTGGTGAGCTCCAGCACCAACTGATCCACCCCCATAAATTGAATATCGAGCTGTATGCCGGGATGGCGCTGCTGGAACAGCTGGCTGACGGTGGGAAACAGCGGCGAGCTCATTGGAATCGCGCCAATACGCAGGCGACCACTGAGATCCTTGCGCATGATCGCCAGCTCTTCCAGCATCGCCGACCGATCTGCCAGCAGGCGCTTGGCCCAGCTAACGACCTTTTTCCCTTCTTTGGTAAAGCCCTGGAATTTTTGCTGTCGCAGGATGATGGTGATGCCGAGCTCGTCCTCGAGACTCTTTAGCGCGCTCGACAAGCTGGGCTGCGACACATGGCATTTCTCCGCAGCACGGCCGAAATGCCCCTCCTGTTCCAGGGCAACCAGATATTGAAATTGGCGCAGAAACAAATCGACTAGACGGTATGGTCGGTTGGATTGTATGAGTCTATCATCTCTTTGGGCTTTGCGTCCAATACGATTATTTTCGCTCTTCGTCGTCAATCACAAGCGTGAGAAGCTCGGAAAGATTCTGGACCCGCCAGGGGGCTGACAAATATGCAATACCGCGATGCAGATGCAGTTTAAATTGGCGCGAAAGGGTTTCGTCATCGTGTGGCAGATTATCAGCTAAACATCTCGCCCGCAACAACGCGAGTAACACATTCCCATGCACCGCCCCAGTGAACGTTCGCCAATCCATTTCGACATTGCTGTCGGTAGGAATGTTCACCTGCCGGGGAATGCTCTCTTCAGCAAGCGATAAACACAACGCCCATCGGCACAGTGTATTCCATTGCCGAATTCCAGTACGCCGCTTCAGTCTTGACAGTCGATCTTTCGCATCTTGTGAAAGGCGCACAGTTTCAATCGTCATCCCAAAACCCCTCCGTCACAGTAGTTGCGCTTGACGTGTCGTCGTAATCCAATCGGTAAAAACGCCCAATCCATGGTTTCAGTCGCCGTAAATAATCACCGCTAATCTCTTCATCGGTAGAAAACAATAGCACCTGATGGCTCGCGAAACCAAAATAGCGTTCGACGAGTCGCTTACGGTGCTCGGAATCCAAGCGACCTAAAGGAGTGTCAATCGCAGTTGGCAACACCTTACGAGATGCTTTTGCCATTCCCCATAACAGCGATATTGCCAGCAATTGCCGCTCGCCAGCCGATAGTTGCTCCGGGGCAATTGGGTGCTTCTCGCTATCGTAAAGCGTAATATCAAAATTTTCTGGATCAATGCGTAATCCTCCAGCCAACGTACCTTTGTGCAATAGCGATTGATAGCTTTCCAACACCAATTTTTCGATGCGCCCAATGCGTTCATGCAATACTGTGCGTTTGAATTTCGATAAGGTTTCGCGTGCGCCTTGCGTATGCATTAAAAAGCGCGCTTTTTCTTTGTGAGCGAGCTCGGCTTCCGCATGCTGCTCCCACATTGTATTAACTTCCGATTGGATTCGATCTGCTGCGCGAGTTAGCCGTTCAATCTCTTCGTTCAACTGCCTGTGTTGTTTTTGTAATTCATCCAGTTTGATCAATAGTGCATCATAGTTTTTTTTTGTTTCATTCAAAGCATCTTCCGGCGGAATGCTCGCAGCGGTTAAATTTGCATTCTCTGCTTCTTCAACAAGAACACGACGACGCTGAACCAATTCTTGCACCTCGGAACGCATCGTTGGCATAGCGCGTAAAAGTTCGAGGAGCGCCGCTTCGCCGCCCTCGCCCATATCAATAGGTGTCTCTTTCTCGGTGGCTTTCCGCATCTTTTGTAAGTCTTGACGACAAAATTTCTCTAATGCAGACACGATAGTTTTGTTGTCGCCACCACGCCGAAGGTGCGCAATCATTTTAGCATCCCGTTTCTCCAAAACGCCGACGACTGCAGTCGCTTGCCGTTTTTTGTTTGCGTGTTGCTGTAACTTTTTGACGTCGTTAAGCAAGTTTTGCGCCAGTAACAGTGGCAGTTGTGAGTCGGCAAGTACTAACATTTTTGCGCTGTTTTCGGCGAGTGCGGTTTCGGCATCGCGTACAGTACGCTCAATGGCATTGCGTTGATCGCGCAAATCACCACCCATTTCTTTGTAGGATTGCTCGGCTTTTGCTAATTCTCGCTTGACTGGATCAATCTTGCGTGAGCGTAGCTGCGCTTGATCTTCTTTCAATTTGGCAATTTTCCTCAATAACAAATCCAATTCTGCCTGCTTGTCAGCAATCATGGCCGCATCAGATTTTAGCATTTTTTTCGCCTGCCACCGCCGCTCTAGTGTTTTTAGGTCTTTCTGCAGCTGTTCAACCGTATCTAGTCCTAGAAGATTATGTATTGCTGTTTGAACGAGGGCGCGCGAATTTTCCGGCGAAGCGTAAGCCTCTATTTTTTCACCATCAAAAAAGAATAGCCGCGCGATATTAGCAGGCAAAATTTCTTCGACGTGCCGCATCCAATTTTTAGCAAGCGCTTTGTCAGTGTTTTTGTTTTTACTAACATCTAATTTTTCATCAAGCCCAGTAGCAGTCTTCCGCCATGTGCGCGTGACTCGGTAGCGTGCTTCTTCACCGTCCTCAGTACGACGAAAAACCAGCGATACCGATGACTGCCGCCAGCGCGAATGCTTGTTGATGCGGCGTACAACATTTTCCTGATAAGTGCGCCCCTCACTTCCGGCAAGCTGTGCCGCCTGACCATGCAAGCATAATTGCATCGCATCCAAAATTGTCGTTTTGCCCGCGCCATTCAGCCCGCCAAACAGCGTAATCGGCTTGTCTGCCGACGGCGGTGTCAAATTAATCGTCTGCTGTTTGGCATAGACGCCGAAATCATGCAACGTTATTTCGTCTAGAATCATCGGCGTCGATCACAGTAATAGTTTCTGCTGTTAATTCAGCATCGGAGGCATTCGCTTGTCGCACCACTTCACGCTCGGAAGCCCATGAAACAGCGTCGTTTTCATCGGTATAAAAGTTGCGTTTAATTGCTTGCTCTAGTGATTTAAAAATTCCAGCACGCCTGAGTGATGTTTTGTGCCGGCTCTCAACAGCAAGGAACTCACGTAACATTTCATAGCGCTGGCGGTTGTCGCCGCAAACTTCGCGTAGCAGCACCATCTCTTCCGCACCAAAAGACGTGCCTTCGTCTAGTTTGTGGCCAATGTATTTGCGCCCGGTCGCCTTCTCATAAATATTGGGTAATGCGTCTTCTATCTCGTGTTTTTCCACTACCCAGATACGGCGAATCTCATCCAATTCATCCGGTTGGATAAGAGTCAGATCACGAACGTATTCTGGCCCCGTCTCACGCACAAGTTTTTCAGCTTGCAATAATCGGGAGAGCAGGTGTTGTCGGAATTCCTGCTTGTAAGGCCCCGGCACCAGGCGCCCGTGGAACAACTGAACATTGCCCTTCATGCGTCGAAAATCGCGCAGATGGCGGTCACCATTTTCGGGCATCGCGCGAAAATCAATCTCGGCACGAATCTCCAGCAAAGGCATCATCCATTTTTTTTGTTCATCGTTGGCGACCATCGCTAACATCGACTTATCCTTTTCAACCAGCGTACAGACCCAGCACCCAAAGCGGCTATCACCGCAACTAGGTGTGCCGGTATCCACGACTAACGGGCACTCGCCATCGGTTGTTGCGCCCTTGTAGATACCGAACAAATTCATATTATCGTGCCCCCATGGATTCGGCGTTTCCAGCAAGAACATCCAAACGTCATCGTTCGCCCAATTTTCAATCGGTGAGTAAATAAATGAATTAGCCAAACTCCCATTAGGGCTAATTTTATCGCGCACGCGTTTTTGCTCATGCTTCGCCATCACCCGCGCCCGTGCTGCGCTTTCGGCTTTGCGTGTGCCAAGCACCAGCAGGGTTTCGCCGTGGCGATCAACCACCGAAGAGATAAACCGATGGGAGGGCGCGATTTTCAGTCTTTCGGTGCACCAACGAAATTTCTGCCGAGGAGCAGGATAGCCACGCCCAATCAGGTTAACCCAAAAACTTTCATTAACTGCCGGGAAAAGTCGGTGCGAGGAAATCGGCAGCCCTTCTTTTTTTGCCGCCACATTCATTTTTTCCAAGGAATGAGCAACCCATCCTGCAATAATCGGATTTTCGACCAATGTGTCAGTGCTGATAACATACACTGGTTTTTTAGCGTCACTGCCAATCTTCCGCAACGCCATCCAAACTAATTGCAACGTCGCGGTTGAATCTTTGCCGCCACTGTACCCGACAATCCAAGGAACATCGTCAGCAAGATACACTTGCATAATTTCATCGACAATCAAGTCAATTCCCGTCTCAAATCCCTCGGCATCAAAAAATGAATACCGCGGCTGAACTTTATTGCTATCGTTCATACGTTGCCTCCTTTAAATTCGTCTTCCATTCTTTGCTCTTCAGGCGACAGCAACAAATGCAACACACTTTTGACTGCGTTGGTTGTTAGCGTAACGTTTTGTTGCCCCTTGGAAATTCTACCACCTATGATCGCTCGACCGTTCCACAAAGTTTTATTGGAGCGGCGCCAGTCAATTTTCGCGATAGGCGCCAGTTTTTTCTTCCAGTCGTTCGGATATTCTGCTATCAATTCACCTCCGGCGCGTGCGATCGCCTGTAACGCAAGAGCGTGCGAATGAACAAAATCCTGTCGGACTTCTCCAGCGGTAATTTTTCCGCGTTGAACAAGCTGCCACTCCTTGATGTGCCTGGTGGCTTCGCGCCAAAACTGTACGGCGATTTCCACTGCCTCTTGCGGTGATTCCGGTTCCAGCGGAGTGAGCAAATCCCTGGTCGCATTGTATAACGCACTAAGCGTGAACAGTCGCCGCGAACGGGCGGACAAGGTGGTTTTTTCCAACTCCACCAGCCCTTCAAACACCCCCGATTCGCCAACAATTTTTTTGGTCAGTAAAGCATGCCCATCGCGATGATCGTATAGAATCCCCAATGAATTAGAGGGACGCACAACATAGCGGTTAAGATCGGCAAACAACTGCTGACAACGTTCCAGTCCCGGGTCTAAAAAAAATACCACGGCAATGCTTTCATCGCCGATGTCGGGTTTTTCGCTGAGTGCCATCTCAATCGCGGCGCGGCGATGCTGTCCGTCATTAATGATGAATTTAGCATCCATCGAAATTTGAAGCATACCGATGTTGCGCATGTCGTCATCCTTGGTCACAGGTGTGAATGCAATTTTTCCATCCAGCGAAGCGGTGATGGCGGAGAAAGCGTAGGAATCTCGATTATTCGTGATATAGCCGGATATTTTCGGTAGCCGAGCACGATTCAAACGCCGCTGGGCGCGAATTTCCGGCGCCAGTATATCTTCGTTGAAAAGGAATATTTTTGGTAAAAGGCGCATCGGGCACACCGAGACAAAATACTCCCGGTTCGCCTGCACCCCGCGAATTGCTGGAAAAGAGTAGCCAAAACGGACGCTCATTTGATATTCTCCTCAGTTTTCAGTATAGTCAACGAAAGTCAGAAAGGCCATATTAGACCATGTTTGTACACAACATAGCAAACAATAATATGAAAAACAAACAAAAAAACACAAAAAATCCACCAAATTTACACTGGCGGGCAAAACTTGTGCGTACCAGTCACGACGGGGTGCCTGAGAAGCCCGGGTGGTACGCCATCGTATACGAAAACCGATTTTTAGGGCTGGAGATTTCCCGTGCCTATGCCTATTTTGGGCAAACCCGCAATCTGCAACGACGCTTGAAACAACATACGCCGCAAACGGAGCAGAAGCCAAGGCTGAAAAAATATCTCGCAGACAACATTGATCACGTCAGATTCTGCTATAGTGTCGCTGAACAACCAGTAACCACAAAATATCTGACTGAGATTGAGACAAAGTTGATCGCTCAGTTCAAACCCAAATATAACGAATAGGAGAAAGTGTTAGTCCAATGCCAACCAATAATGACCCACTAGCAATAATGGAGAAAGTCCGCAACGCAAAACAAGAACAGCGCGAGTTTCTGCGTGAGACATTGGAAGAGATAAGTGAGAAAGAAGACTGCCTCCTCGCCAGTAAAGCAGAAATGGGAGGTACTCTTTCCTACGTAACGTCCGTTAGTTTGCAATGGGTCGAGAAAAACATACACTATGCTGGGCAGTTGCCTATTTTTGAGAGTAAATCTGACGAACTGTCAAAGACTGACAAACTGTCAAAGAAGATCGCTGTTGACAAAGAAACAGTCGATTTGCTTCAGCAACGCGCCCCGGATTGGACGCGGCAAATCGCAATGACTGTCTACCTATTGGCACGGGAATTTCATAAATTCCCTCCTCTATTGGTAGTAGCATACCAAGATTGGGTCTACTCCCCAGATAGCGATGAGTGGAATCAAGATATTGCTACCAAATCCAGCATCAATACTGAGCCTATCACCGACAGCGGGCGCTATGTTGCTATAAACACTAGTAAAACCAGGCATTATGCACTGGATGGACAACATCGCTTGATGGCGATACAGGGGTTACACGAGCTTATACAAAAGCAAAGCATTCACCATTGCCACCGTGATGGGACGCCAAAAAACAAGTTTATCACCCTTGATGAGATTATTAAGTGGCTGGTCGGTGCTTTGGGCAAAAGCGAAGATGATATACGTGCCACACTTGCAAAGGTTATGGATGAGCACGTTGGCATTGAGATTATGCCCGCAGTAGTCAAAGGTGAAAAACGCACTGAAGCCTTCTCTCGCCTACGCAATGTTTTCGTTGATGTCAACGAAAAAGCTCGCCCCGTCCCAGAAGGTGAGGCATATTTGTTGGATGAAACAGATGGATTTCGCATCGTTGCGAGGAGAGCGTTGGTGGAGAGCCCACTTCTTATGAAAGATCCAGAAAAAACGAGGACCAACATCGAAAAGAGACAATTATCCGGGAACGACGAAGAATACACCACGATGTACACTGTGGTCGAGGTCACCGAAAAGTATCTCGGGCAGTTTGAAGGTTTTGCCAAGTGGCGGCATTATTTATTTGGCATTAATCAACTCGGCAAGATTCGTCCCGGAGTCGAAGAGCTTGCTGAAGGTGCGAAAAAGTTGCAGGAGTATTTTGCAACCATCGCCACACTGCCTTCGCACAAACGATTTTTGCAAGGCAAAGCTGCCCGCAAAATTCGCCTCAGTAAAGAAGGGGGTGGGGATTATGAAGACAATATTTTTTATGAGGACAATATTTTTTTCCGACCAATTGCGCAAATCGCTCTCGCTGACGCCCTGGGCTTTCTCATCAATGAGCATGAAGGAGAAACCACTAAATTGACCGAGCTTGTTAAGAAAATCGCTCACCACGAAGACAAAGGAATGTTGAAACTGACTGACTACAAATCGCCATGGTATGGTGTGCTGTGGGACCCGATTAAGAAAAAAATCCGCACCGGGGTCTCGCCCCGAAAATTGACCACTGATTTATTTATATATTTGTTGGGTGGAGGATTTAGCGAGGAAGGAAAACAAGATAAGCTCAAAGAGGAGTTATGGCGTGCCCGATGTACCAATGAAGAGGAGACAGAAGGATACGGTTTTAACGGAGAAAAATGCCGCTCCAAAAATGAGTTTGACCTGCCTCATCCGTGGCGATAACCGCGTCATGTCTCTCTTCTCGTTCTGCTATTAATCAAGCGGGAGATGCTTTCAAGGAAGCATCTGATGATTCTCGTGCAGTTGGGTTAGTACAACAATACAGGGAATTCAGGTTAAATTGTCTGACCACCAGCATCAACATCCTAAACCGTGCAGGATTGCCGCCGGCAGCTTTTGTCAGTGCACGACTGAAACGGTTGGGCAGCATTTACCGCAAACTTACTCGCCCAAACAACAACTTCAAACTCGGTGAGTTGGATGACATAATCGGCTTACGCGTGATTTGTCGTTCGTTTACGGAAGCACAAGAATTAAGTCGGCGTATTGCTCAATTGTCAGAAAATCACAACACCAAAGATTACACCACTCAAGGTGTAAAAGCTTCGGGGTATCGAAGTGTGCATCACATCATGCGTTTTTCACAAAAATTAGATGAATCTGTAGCGCTGAATGTTCGGTTTGAAATTCAAGTTCGCAGTTTTTACCAGCACCAATGGGCTGTATGGTTGGAATCCCACGGCGAAAATGCCAAGTTGGATTTCTGGGGTGATGACGAGGATACGCCACGGAAACTGCGAGATTTGTCCGATCGTATCCGACAATGGGAAAACAGAAATCCAGATGTGGAGCAAGATAGATTGGTACCATATAGCGGTGGCGGACATGTGTTGACGGTGGTGTGGAAACACGGTCCCGGCGACATCTCCTTGGAGCGCTACGACAATACACAAAATGCCGTTGACCGTCTGAACCGCTTGGAAACAAAATATCCAACAAAGCGCAATAATGCACTTTTGCTTGTGGGTATTTCTGGCGAGAATGCCGAATATGTCCTGGCGCGTACGCACCCGCTTTATGTCATCGGTAATGTGCCGTCGCCGGATACGTGGATGCCGAAAGAATAGTGCTCCCATTACCTATACGTTTAATCGCCCGGCTGCGCGTATCGGTATAAGGTATCGGTCTTATGTTGTTTTCACCGCTTCTGCTGATACTGGTCACCGGCATCGGAGTTTTGATCGGCAGTATTGGCATCGGCGGCGTACTGCTGGTGCCCACGCTGGCGTATCTCGGCGGGATACCCATTCACACCGCCATCCCCGCCTGCACCTTCAGCTATCTGATCACCGGCGCTGTCGGTGCATTCATCTACGCGAACCAAGGCAGCATTAACTGGAAGCCGGCGCTCAAGGTCTGCCTTGGGGCTTTGCCGGGCGCTTACCTGGGCGCTTTCCTGCTGCCCTGGGTGCCGGCGACGGTGCTGGAGCCCGGGATTGCCGGGTTAATGCTTTTTTCCGGCTTCTATTCGTTCGGCAGCAACGCCGGGCGCCCGGGTTTACCGTCGGCGGTTCAGCACGCGCCCCGGGCGCTGCCGCTGATCGGCTTCATTACCGGCGTCGGCTCGGCATTATCCGGCACCGGCGGCCCGCTATTGCTGGTGCCGATATTGATCTGGTGCAAGGTGGCGATCCTGACGGCAATCGGCCTGGCGCAGATTATTCAGATACCGATTGCCCTGCTGGCCACGCTCGGCAACCGCATTCACGGTGAGGTTGACTTTCAGCTCGGCCTCGGTCTGTCCGTTATGCTGGCGGTCGGTGCGCTGGTCGGCGCCAAGACCGCGCATATCGTGCCCGCCGTGTACCTGAAAAATATCGTTGCGGTGGTCTTGATTGCGGTCGGGCTGCTGGTGCTGCTCAAGGCGGCGGGCCAAATCTGAGCGCCAATCCACCGCGCTCTTTTGCCGGTTGCCCGCGCTGATTGATTTTAGGTATTGGCTATCAATTCATAAGAATAATCTCTTTGACAGTCAATTCCGGCGTTGAATATGATGCTATCCGGAAGTGGAACAGGCAAATTATCTGCCTTGATGCGTACAACACCAGAGCGGCACCCGGAGGAAAATCCAGATGGCGGAAGTTACCGGCAAAAGAAAAAAAATCACGATCCGCGAATTGCAAAAGAAAATGCGCGCACAGGATCAGATCGTGCAGATGGCGATTTACGACTACCGCAGTGCGGTTATCGCCGACCGGCTTGGGATCGATATCCTGTGCGTCTCCGATACCGGCGGGATGGTATTGTTTGGCCATAAATCGACCGTGACCGTGACCTTTGATGAGGTCATGATGATGGTGTTAGGTACCGGCCGAACCGCTCGAATACGCTGCTGCTCCCGGCGGTACAGCGCGACCGCCCACCGCGCCGACTCCCCTATCAGCCGGCTACGTCCGCGAGCCGTTCCACCCACCGGCACCAGGCATCGACGGCACCGCGCTTTTGCCGCATCTTGCCCGGTATCGTCATCACATCGGCCCGATGCCCGGCCTCCGGAAATAAAAACACCGCACCGAGCAGCACCTCGTCTATCGCCATTCCGAGCCGCTCAAACACCGCCGCAGAACGCAATGCCCCGCCGCTTGACCAGTAGCTGGCAATGCCCCTGGCGGTGGCCGCGAGCAGCAGATTTTGTATTGCCGCCGCAGTAGCCGCGATATGCTCCATATTCGCCTCGGTGGGCGCAAACACATCCCCGCTGCCGTTGTCAGCGTCACCGTCGGCAGGGTCGGGACACCAGGTTACCTGAATCAGATAATCGGCAGCCGCCAGCATATTCGGCAATTTACTTTGGTTGTTTTGATCGAGCAGAATTTGCCGCAGGTCGATACAAACCGATTTCGGCACAACATAAAACCGCCACGGCACCGCCGACTCCTGCTGCAAACGGCGGCGATGAACCCCCGCCGCCGCCAGATGGAACGGCGCCCAGCCGGCAGCCTCAATCAGCTCCCTGACAACCGCGGCAGGCAGGTGGCTTTCAAGCGGTTGGTCGGCCAGCACTTTACGGGTTTGCCGGCTGCGGATAATCTCATCGATGAGTTGTGCGGGTATTGGGTGCGTCAAGTTGTGTTTCCTGTATCGGCAAAAATGGATTGTCCCGGTGGTTGGAGCGAGCACAAGCGGCGGCTCGACCGGGTGGAAAAGTATAATGCAAAAGCGTTGCTGCGGGGTATCTCCCTCTATCGGGAGATTTATGGGTTGCCTCGCCGTGCCTATTGACGGCCCTCGTTGGTCATGGATTCAAGGAGTTGCTTACGCTGTTCGCGTGCCATTCCCAGATTCTCCAGATTCGTGTACAACGCCAATGCGCGGTCGTAATGTCGCAGTGCTTCGGCCTTGCGGTTGAGGCGAAACAGCCCGATGCCCGCCAGATGGTGGGCTTGCGCGTCATCGGGATAGCGTGCAATCACCTGTTGCGCCGCCGCCAACCCCTCTGCATTCCGTTTCTGGCTTATCAGCACCTTGGCAAGGTTCCTCATCGCTTTTAGATGCTGCGGGTTAAGTCGCAGCGCCTCGCGGTAGCGCGCGATCGCTTCCTCCGGGCGGCCCAGCTTTTCCAGTATCCGACCGATATCGATGATCACTTTAGGGTTATCCGGTTGCAACTCATGGGCGGTTTGGAGGGCAGCATGCGCTTCCCGATCGCGCCCCTCGGCCTCCAGGTAGACTCCAAGATTGTGGTGGGCGCCGTGGGCCTGCGGGTTGTGGGCGATGACGTGGGTGAAGAAGGTACCGGGGTCGCGGTAGAGGCCGGCCTGGTTCCAGGTGAGGATGCCTGCAACCGCCAGTATGGCCACCCCGGCCACCCCGATGGCCAGCCGCGCCGGACGTGTCTGGTGCTCCGGCAGGGCGCCGAGACCCCGTTGACAGGCCTGGCCCACGGCGGCAACCACGACGGCGATCAGACCGATGCCGGCAAGGTACTGATAACGGTCGGCGACAAACGAGAACTGCATATAACCAAAGTCCACAAAACCCAGCACCGGCGACAACGCCACCGCAAAGAACAGCACACCGGCCAGCGGCCCGCGACCGAGTTGCCGACGACAGCACCACAACACCGCCACCACTGCCGCGCAGCCGACCGCGCCGCCCCAGGCCAGCAGGTCACCGATGCCGGGCTCCCAGCGCGGATAAACCCCGGCCAGCCCCGTCGGCCACAGCAATTTGCCGACGTAAAATGCCAGGGCGCGTGCCGCAAGCAGCCCGCGCTCCAGCGGCGTATACGCGAATGAGACGGGTTCGAGGCTGTCGTAATAGGCATAGTCGGCCAGCGCGATACCCAGCCCGACCAGAAAGAACGGCAGCGTGCGGCGAAAATCGGCCATCGTCACGCGCCCATGCCGCCACCAGTGCCAGATCAACAGCGCCGCCGGCAGCGTGATGGTGATGGATTTGCTCAGCAGGCCGAGCACGAACAACGCCACCGCCAGCAGGTAAGGCCCCCCTCGCCGCCGCCCGCGCGGCATTTCCGCGAAGCGGATATAGGCGAGCACGGACGAAAGATAGAACAACGTCGCCAGGATGTCCTTGCGCCCGATGACCCAGGCCACCGACTCCACGTGCAGCGGATGCACCGCGAACACCGCCGCCGCGAACCACGCGCCGGGCACCCCCAGCCGCCACAGCAGATGCCACAACAGCAACACGACCCCCGTATGCAGCAGCAGATTGACCAGGTGATAGCCGAGCGGTGCCAGCCCCTACAGCTTATGCTCCAGCCAGAAGGTGGTATGGAGCAGCGGCCAGTAATGGCCTTCGTATTGCATCATCGCACGCGGGGTAAACCAAAGCTGTGCCAGCCCCGACCAGGTGTGAAGCGGTCTGGCATGGGGCAGTATCAACTCGTCATCCCACACGAACCCCGCCGACAGCGCCGGAAAGTAACTGACCGCCACCAACAGGCACAGCGCTGCGGCCGCTAATGCCATCGGGGTACCGGAAAACATGCCGGGCGTGGGGGATGCCGCCGGAATCGGCGGCCTGCGCGGCGCGCCGTTGCCGTTCGGTGGCGTCCGGACGCGAGGGGATTGCTTTCTCGCTGCGCGAGGGGTTCGTTTTCTCGCCATATTTATGGTGCGGTTGAGCGGGGCGGCGGGCAGGTTACTCTTTATTTTAGCGCCAGCGACGCAATGGCTGACAGAAACGCCCTGTTCCGCATGGACAGGATCAGAACGGGCGGTCAATCCCTGATTGACCCGGGATGATACGACAAGCCGCCGACAAGAATCAAGGCGCGCCCTGCGTTTGCGGGCCGGCCATGTTTACCGGGCCACCCGGAGCAGAGCGCCGAAAGCGGCCTGCTCCCGGTTTTCGATTTCCGGTTGCATTTTATGTCGTATATTGCTATATCTTGCCACCGGGCAATCGGCAGCCTGTCCGCCTGAATAGCGCATTGCCGTTTTATCGACGGTTTATGGTCAGTTTATGCGGGTGCTTGCCGGGTCAAAATTGTCCGAATAGTGCTTTTTTTTGTTTACCTAATCTCTACAGGAATGAAATAATGAATGCAGCAAACTTTGTTACACGCACGCTTTGCAGCGCCGCTATTGCGCTGTCCGTTTCCGTTTCCGCGCAAGCGGCGGATGAAGTCAACGTCGCCTTTTTTCTCGAATGGGCGACGCCAAACCAGATCGCAAAGGTAGAAAAAACCTACGATGATGCGATGGGTGTCGCGGTCAATTGGACCAATTTTGACGCCGGTACGCAGATGACCGAGGCCATGCTGGCAGGCGATATCGATATTTCCTACAGCCAGGGGTTGGCGCCGTTCATCAATGCGGTCAATGCCAACGCGCCGATCAAACTGGTTGCGATTGCGGTGCAGTACCCGGCCAATGATTGCGTTGTGCGCAACGGCGCCGGCATCGATAAATCGAACGCATCGGAGTTGGAAGGCCAGGCGGTTGCCGTGCCGCTGGCGACGATGGCCGACTACAGTTTTCGGATGATGATGCGCAAACTGGAGGTGGATATCGATCAGGTCAACGTAGTCGATCAGGTGCCGGCCGATGCGGCGGTGTCGCTGGCGGACGGCAATGTGGTGATGGCCTGCGGTTTTGGCGCCGACTCGATGAAGAAAATGTATGAGGCCGGGACGCCGTTGATGTCGCCGGCGGACAAGGAGGAAGCGGGGATTATCAGCTTTGATGTGATCTCGGTGACCGAGAAGTTTGCGCAGGAAAACCCCGACCTGCTGCGTACTTTCCTCGAGGTCACGGCCAATTCGAATGCGGAGTTTGAACGCGATCAGTCGAAAATCGGGATTATCGCGAAGGACGCCGGGCTGTCGGTTGAGGCCACCGTGGCGCAGATGGAAGACTTCTATTTTCCGTCGCCACAGCAGCAGTTGACGGACTATTTCAACTCCGGCGGGTTGGCGGATGTGGCCATCGGGATTGTCGGCAATGCGTTCGCAACCGCCGAAAATCCGGCGCTGTCGGACTATCGGGTGGCGATTGATACGTCTTTTCTCAAGTAACCAACCTGCGCCCGGGTAATCTGCCGGCCGGTGGTCGGCAGATGCGGTTGTCGGTCGGTTTTCGACTTGCCGCCCGGGCGCAACGCCGTATGGGTTGCGGCATCCAATGCCAGCCAATGGAGCGCGTATGAATGATCTGGTTGCCAGTAACACCAATATGGTCTTCACATTGCCGGCCGGCGGCAGTGTACATGCGCTGAAGGATGTCAGCTTTGTGTTGAAACAGGGCGAGCTTCTGTCGGTGCTGGGGCCGTCGGGCTGCGGCAAGACCACGTTGTTGAATATCATTGCCGGGTTTTTGCATCCGACCTCGGGCCAGGTCACACTCGGCGACCGGGAGATTGACGGCCCCGGGGTGGAGCGCGGCATGGTGTTTCAGCAGGGGGCGCTGTTTGAATGGTTGACCGTGGCCGAGAATGTCAATTTCGGTTTGCGGATGAAAAATACCGATAAGCAGACGATCGCCGCCAAAGTCACCGAGTGGCTGGAGATTGTCGGTCTCACCGGTTTTGGCGATACCCCAACCTATCAGTTGTCCGGCGGGATGCAGCAGCGGGTTGCGCTGGCGCGGTGCTTGATCAACGACCCGGATGTGATTTTGATGGACGAGCCGCTGGGCGCGCTGGACGCCCTCACCCGGGAGAAAATGCAGACCCTGGTGCTGAAAATATGGAAGGAAACCGGCAAGACGATTATGATTATTACGCATTCGGTCGAAGAGGCGCTGCTGCTGGGCGAGCGCCTGTTTGTCATGGCCCCGCGGCCGGGGCGGCTGCATCGGGAATATACGCTGCCGTTCGCCGAACAGGGGGTGTCCGGCGACCCGAGGAAGATTAAAAACGACCCGCTGTTTGTGCAGACCCGGGAAGAGATTTTGTCGATGATCTGGGATATGGAAGAGGAGATCATGGGCGCGGTCGAGTTTGCCTGAGCCGTCGGCTGTGTTCCCCACACCCTGAAAACCCGCCGGAATAGCAAAATGGTTGTCGGCTTTTTGTTTGTTGTGCTGCTGGTTGCGCTGATCAGCACTGTCGTGTATGGGCGCCGGGTGATTGCCCGCGAGCGGACCGACGCGGTATTTGGCAACCCGGTGCGGGCCATGGGTGGCTGGTATTGGGTGGTGGCCGGCATCTCGACGATTTTGATTCTGTGGTTTTATTTTTCCTGGGACATGGCGCGCGCGTTCTTCCCGCTGGCGGGCAACGAGTTGTGTCAGGTGGCAAAACTTAACCGCGCCTCAAACCCGATTCGCGCCGCTTTCCCACCGCATAGCCGCCTGCTGCAAGCGACCGGATTGTTGCAGCGTGAATACGGGCAAATCGATGCGCTGGAAGCGCGCCTGAATGAGATTGCATTTGCGCCGACGGAGCGCAGCGAACTGCAAGCAATTCTGGTCGATATGCGCGCCGCGCTGGCGGCGCAGGCCGACCCGACGCTGGTTGACCCGGACGTTGCCGTTCGATTCGATCACATCGCCGAGCGCATCCAACAGCTTATCCGGCAACTGGCGAGCGCGGCGTATCCGGGGCCGGCAAACCCGGTGCAGCAGGCGGCAGCGCTGGCGCAGCCGGGCTGGGGGCGCAGCAGCATTGAGCTGCCGCCGCTGGCGATCACCGATCGGGGGCGCAGATTTGCCGCTGCCAGCGTCGTTATGCAGCACATCGCCGACGATTACACCACAATCAAGAACATCGGCCCGGCGCTGACGGCCCGACTGGATGCATTGCAGCAGCGCTACCGGAATGTTACCGGCGGCGTGGCCGAGTCGGCCGAGCTCAGCGCGCAGCGGACGCTGTTTCTCAAGCAGATAGACAAGGCATTCAAACGCATCGATGACGGCAGGATCTTCCCGGCTGCCACCACCCAGACGATCGAAGCTGCGCTGCTGGAGCTGGAACGGGAGCAGCTGCGCCGGCAGGGTACACTGCGCTATATCAACGTTTTGGCCATGCCGGGCGGTGAAATCCTGGCCGGCAACCAGGCCTGTTCCGAGCAGGGCTCCGGGCGCTGGCTGCCCAAGCCGTCGGATACGCTGGCGACTTTTGTCCGTATGGTGCAGCCGGATGCCGGCTATAAGGGGTTTCCGCTGCTGTGGTACAAGATGCAGCCGGTTGCGCAGATTCTCGGCGCATTGACGCCCGACTGGATAGCCGACCTGGTGCCGGGCGAGTACCCGCGGCACGACAACACGGGACAGGTGCGGGGGAATTTCAAGAGCGGCGTCTACGATTTTGCCACCGGCAATTACACGCTGTTCTCGATACCGGTGCCGACCGGGCACGTCTGGGATTCGATTGTGCGCGTGCTGACGGGGCTGTTCTTCGGCATTATTCTTGGCGTCCCGCTGGGCTTGTTTATGGGGTTGTCGCGGTTTGCCAAAGGCTACTTCGACCCGTTGATCGAGTTGTACCGTCCGATTCCGCCATTGGCCTGGGCGCCGTTGATTCTGACTATTTTCGGCATTCAGGACGACGGCAAGATCTTTTTGCTGTTTATGGTGGCGTTTGCGATTATGGTGATTTCCGCCAGAACCGGCGCCACCGGCACCCAGCTATCGAAAATCCATGCGGCCCACTCGCTTGGCAGCAGCAAGCGTCAGATTATCCGGCAGGTTATCCTGCCCAATTCGCTGCCCGAAATACTGACCGGCATCCGCATCGCTATCGGTGTCTGCTGGGGCACGCTGGTGGCGGCGGAGATGCTGGCCGGTACAACCGGCATCGGTTTTATCGAAAATGTCGCCCGCAAACAGTCGGATTATGAAATCATCTGGATGACGATTATCCTGCTGGGGCTGCTGGGGTTGATGTTCGATCTGATGATGCGCTGGGTGATCCGGCACGCTATTCCGTGGCGCGGGAAAGGCTGATTGCCCTGTTCGGTCGGTTTGCGGGTTGGCCGGCCGTCACGTCACAGCGGGCATGGCTCTAATACCGGCTCGTTGCGTTGCAGCACTTCTTTGCGCCGCCGGATGTAGGCTTCCAACTCCTCGCGTATCGCCGCATCGACCGGCGGCGGGACGGCCTCGCGCAGTACCTGCTGCCAGACCTCGGTGGCGCGCATCGTGGCATCTTTGGCGCCCGCCAACTGCCAGTTCTGATAGTTCTGCCAGTCGCTCATAAACGGCTGATAAAAGGCGGTTTTATAGCGCTGCATGGTGTGTTCGCAGCCGAAGAAATGCCCGCCCGGCTGCACCTCGGCAATGGCGTCCAGCGCCAGCTCGTCCGCGTCTACGCGCAGTGGCCGCAGCAGATAACCCATATTTTGCAGCATCTCACAGTCGAGCACGGTTTTTTCAAATGAGGCCACCAGGCCGCCTTCCAGCCAGCCGGCGGCATGGTAGATCAAATTTCCATGCCCCATGACTGCGCCCCACAGCGACATCTGCGTCTCCCAGGTGGCCTGACAATCGACCGCATTGGACGCATTGCAGGCGCTGGTGCGGTACGGCAAGCGGTATTTGCGCGCCAGCTGACCGCCGGCCATGTTGGCCAGCGTGTTCTCCGGCGTGCCGAATGCGGGTGCACCCGAATGCATATCCACATTCGAGGTAAACCCGCCATAGACCACCGGCGCGCCGGGGCGAACCAGCTGCACCAGCGTAATCCCCAGCAGCGCCTCGGCATTTTGCTGGGCCAGCGCGGCGGCCATCGTGGTCGGCGTCATTGCGCCCATCAACGTAAACGGCGTGACCGAGACCGCCTGCCCCAGCATGGCCATCTGCATCGCCCCGTAGGCCATCGAATCATCCAGTTTGCGCGGCGAATTGATATTGATATTGGTCAGCACGGTCGGATGCTCCGGCATTTGCTGCAAGCTCAAGCCGCGCGCAATCGCGCACATTTCGACGGCGTCACGCGCCCGCCCGCCGCCGATGCCGGTGGCAAAAAAGACTTTGTCACTGAGGGTCAGATTGTCCAGCGTGGTGTCGAGGTGGCGGGTATTGACCGGCAAATCGATCGGCGAGAGCGCCTGATTGCCAAAAAAGTGAATCACATTGAAAAACTGCCCCAGCGTGATCAGCTTGCGGTAATCGGCAATATTGCCGGGCCGCCGGCCCTGCACGCAGTCATGCACATTGGGCGGGCCGGATACCAGGCCAAAATTGATGGCATTGCCGCCGCAGCGAAGCGCGTTGCCGGGGTTGCGCGGGGTCAGCGTAAATTCAGACGGGGCGGTAGCGATGGTTTGCAGCACCAGCTCCGGCTCCATGCGCACCATCCCGTCCGCATCGACGTCGGCGCCCGCCTGACGAAACAGCGCCAGCGCCTGCGCGCCCAGCACCTGGATGCCGTACCGCTGTAGAATCTGGAGTGACGCCAGATGTATCTGCTCGAGCTGTTCTTCATCGAGCGGTTCCACCGGTGCAAAGGGGCTTTGCAGTGCGCTACGCTCGAGCTGCATCAGGCCCGGCTTGGCGCCGGTGTGGCTGTGCCGCCCGCGGCGACCGGTGGGGCGGCCCATCAGCGGCCTCGCGCAGGCGCCCTGCTCGGCGCGACATTCAGATTGTGCATGTACAGATTGTGCATGTAGCCCTCTTTCAGGTGCCCGCCTGCGCGGTTGACCGGTGCATGATTGCGTGCGCTCAGGCGCACGGCTTTGCCAGCAGGCCCATTATCCGGCGTCGGCCCTCGTTTGACCACCACTGACGGCGACTATTTTGCCCTGCTCCGGTCGCCAATACAATGTACGACCGGCACCGCCGCCCAAAAGCACACCCGACCTCGGTAACGTTAACAGGCGGTTTATCCGCTCCATAAATGACGAAAGGCCCCAATAAGAGGCCTTTCGCTAACCGCACATCGAATAGCAGCGATGCTTACATCATGCCACCCATGCCGCCCATGCCACCCATGCCGCCCATATCCGGCATTGCCGGGGCGGCCGGCTTGTCTTCCGGCATCTCGGCAATCATGGCTTCCGTGGTAATCATCAGCCCGGCGATCGAAGCCGCATTTTGCAGCGCATTGCGGGTTACCTTGGTTGGATCCAGTATCCCCATTTCGATCATATCACCGTACTCACCGTTGCCGGCATTGTACCCGTAGGCGCCTTTTTTCGCCGCCACGTTGTTGAGCACAACCGACGCATCGTCGCCCGCATTGGTGACAATCTGACGCAGCGGATCTTCCAGCGAGCGCAGGACGATTTTAATCCCCATGTCCTGATCCGGATTGTTACCCGAGACCTTGGAGACAGCGGGAATAGTGCGTACCAGCGCCGAACCGCCGCCGGGCACCACGCCCTCTTCAACTGCCGCACGAGTCGCATGCAACGCATCCTCGACCCGGGCTTTTTTCTCCTTCATTTCCACTTCGGTCGCGGCACCCACCTTGATCACGGCAACACCGCCGGCCAGTTTGGCCACCCGCTCCTGCATTTTCTCGCGGTCATAGTCGGAGGTCGCCTCTTCAATCTGCGCCCGAATCTGGCTGACGCGCGCTTCAATCTCGCCGCTCGACCCGGCACCATCGATAATCGTGGTGTTTTCCTTGCTGATCTGAATACGCTTTGCCGAACCGAGATCGTCCAGCGTCGTATTCTCCAGGCTCATGCCGACTTCTTCGCTGATCACCTGGCCGCTGGTCAGGATCGCAATGTCCTGCAGCATGGCTTTGCGACGATCGCCGAAACCGGGCGCCTTGACGGCACAGACCTTGACGATGCCGCGGATATTGTTGACCACCAGGGTCGCCAGCGCTTCACCGTCAACATCTTCAGCCACCACCAGCAACGGACGGCTGGATTTGGCCACCGCCTCGAGGATGGGCAATAAATCACGGATACTGGAGATCTTCTTCTCATAAATCAGGATAAACGGGTTTTCCAGCTCCACGCTCATGCTTTCCTGGTTATTGACGAAGTAAGGCGACAGATAGCCGCGGTCAAACTGCATGCCTTCGACCACTTCCAGCTCATTTTCCAGCGCATTGCCCTCCTCAACGGTAATCACCCCTTCCTTGCCGACTTTCCCCATCGCTTCGGCGATGATGTCGCCGATGCTGTTATCGGCATTGGCGGATACGGTGCCAACCTGGGCGATTTCCTTATGCTCGGAGCAGGGCCGGGACAGCTTTTTCAGCTCGACGATCGCCGCGATAACGGCTTTGTCAATCCCGCGCTTCAGATCCATCGGATTCATGCCGGCGGCAACCGCCTTGAAGCCCTCGCGCATCATCGCCTGCGCCAGAACGGTAGCGGTAGTCGTACCGTCACCGGCCACATCGGAGGTTTTGGACGCCACTTCCTTCACCATCTGGGCACCCATGTTTTCCAGCTTGTCCTTCAATTCAATCTCTTTCGCCACCGACACACCGTCTTTCGTGACGGTCGGTGCACCAAAAGATTTATCCAGTACCACATTGCGGCCTTTAGGGCCAAGGGTTACTCGAACCGCGTCGGACAGGACGTTGACGCCTCGCATCATGCGTGCCCGTGCGTTTTCACCAAATACTACTTCTTTAGCTGCCATTGTTTGTTAATCCTCAAGATTATGTAAGGTGGATTTCGGATAGATTTTGCCGAATTTACTCAATCACGCCCATGATGTCGTCTTCACGCATCACGAGCACTTCTTCGCCTGAAATTTTGACTTCGGTACCGGAATACTTGCCAAACAGCACCTTGTCGCCAACTTTGACGTCCAGGCCGCGTTGTTCGCCATTGTCCAGAACCTTGCCCTTGCCAACAGCCAGAATCTCACCCTGCATCGGCTTTTCAGCGGCAGAATCGGGAATCACGATGCCACCGGGGCTGGTACGCTCGTCTTCGACACGTCGAACCACGACGCGGTCATGCAACGGACGGATATTCATTGCTAATACTCCTAGTTAAAAAAAAAGAAATTGAAAAACAGTTGAAATGCAAAAGGTTTCGCTGTAGTCGAATCAACCAACGACGTCCAAACGGGGTGCCAATATCGTACTGGAACAGAATTACTAGCACTCACTTAAACCGAGTGCTAATAGTAGGGATTGAAATTCAAAAATCAATAGGCGCGAGAAAAAAAATCGCGTCGAATACGGGTTTTTCGCCGTATGCGGCGTCGCCGGCGGGTTTTCAGGGTTGTTGTACGCCGCCGGCCCGCATGGTTCGGGATATTTTTATTCGATCTCCTCGATATCGATCACCCGGCCCCTTTTGGTCGGGGGTGGGGGCGGGGGCGGTGAGCCGAGCGAGACAAAGGTGGCGGCGTAGTCTGCCTGCCCGGCGCTGCGCCACCCCCGGTGATGCAGATACGTGCGGATGAGCCGGCGGCGCAGCGGCGGAATCAACAACACAAAACCGCAGGCATCGGTAAAAAACCCCGGCGTCAGCAGCAGCGCACCGGCGACAAACAGCAGCAGCCCCTCGATCAGCTCCAGCGCCGGCAATTGTCCTGCTGCCATCCGCGAGCGCACCCGTCCGACCGTGCTGAGCCCCTGCAACCGGACCAGGCAGGCCCCCAGCAGCGCCGTCAGCACCACCAGCAGGATAGTGGTGCCCGAGCCCACCAGAGTGCCCACCCGGATCAAAAAATAAATCTCGACCAGCGGCAGAATAAAAAACAGACCAAACAGAATTTTCATAGCGCGTTACCCATCGATAGCGAGTGTCCTCGTATATTGACCTAGTATGCGGTGTTATGGAGGCCAGATCGATAAATTCAAATATATAAAAAAAATGGCCGGCATACCGATTGCAGGGCCCGGCGAGCCGACAAGCGCGGCCCCGTCTCAGGCGCATTACTGTATTATAATTGCCCTGTGCCCAGCCCAGGCAAACCGGGCTTTCGGCGCAAATCAGAACCAACCACCGGCTTCATGGTCATAATACGCACCCAACCGCAGGCAAATCGGCGGGTTGCGCCGGTTGCTGCCGGTATACCGTGGTTGGCTCCCAACGTCCCCTCGCTATTTAACCCGGAATGTTTACATTGCAGATACACTGGTCACGCCACCTCCTGATTTTTCTGATGTTCCTGTCGCTGAATCAGGTCGGCAACACCGATGAGTTGCTGCCGGCCGAGCAGGCGTTTGCATTTGACGCCCGGCTTGACGGCAATCAGGTGCGCGTCAGGTGGACCATTGCCGACGGCTATTACCTCTATCGCGACAAAATCCAGGTCGAATTCGACGGCGAGGTGCGTCAGGTTGGCGCCCTCGAGCTGCCGCCGGGGGAAACGATAAAAGACAGCATATTGACCGGACAGGCCGCCGATTTGGCCGTCTTCAAGCATCGGCTGGATTTTAGCATCCCGGTAGAATATCAGGCGGGCAGCCGCTTTACGCTGATTGCACGCGGCCAGGGCTGCAATCAGCCGGTGGGGGTCTGCTATCCGCCGATCACCTACCGCGTCAGCCTGCCGTCGGAGTTGCCGACCGCGCCCGGGTTCAACCCGGTGCCCGGCGAGGTCACAGGGCAGGGCCGGCTGAACCCGCTCGCGTCGGCCGATCAGCTGCGCGCGCTGCTCTCCGCCGGGCTGCCGCCGGCTGATTTTCTCGAGGTTGATGACGCCTTTAGTCTATCGATCGACAGCATTACCGGAAACCGGCTGACCGCGGCCTTCCATATTACGCCGGGGTATTATCTGTACCGCGACAAAATTGCCTTCGAGAGTCACGGTGCGGTGCGCATCACGCCCCTGACACTGCCGCCCGGCGAACAGAAAACCGACCCGAATTTTGGCCAGACGCGCGTATTCAGGCATGATTTTCGCCTCCCGCTTACGCTGATTCGCCCACACCCTGGCGCGACCCAAATGCAGCTGACCGCCCGCTACCAGGGCTGTGCGGAAGACCGCATCTGCTATGCCCCGGTGCAGCAAACCTTCACCCTGGCCCTGCCGGAATTGATTTCCTCGGCCAGCGCCGCTGAATTGCCCGGGCCGAACAGCGCCGCAGCGGCAATCCGCTTGTTCAAACCGACCCGGCAGACGCCGGCCGCCTGGCTGTTTGTCGGCGCCCTGCTGGCCGGGATTGCGCTGGCTTTTACCCCGTGTGTGCTGCCGATGATACCGATTCTGTCGAGTGTGATTGCCGGTCAGGGGGCCAATCTGAGCAAACGCCGCGGCGGGCTGCTGGCGGCGATCTATGTCGCCGGTACCGCGGCCACGTATGCCGCGATGGGGGCGATTGCCGGCGCCACCGGGGAGCAATTGCAGGCGTATTTTCAAACCCCCTGGGCGATTGGCATTTTGTGCGCCATTCTGGTGCTGATGGCGTTGTCGCTGTTTGGGCTGTTTCGTCTACAGATGCCGGCCCGGGTGCAGACCCTGATTGCCCGCCGGAGCCGCGATTTGCGCGGCACTGCGCCGCTGGTATTCCTGCTCGGGCTGGCCAGCGCACTGATTGTCGGCGCCTGTGTATCGCCGGTGTTGATTTCCTTCCTGAGCATCGCGATGCTCAAAGGGGATGCCGTTTTAGGCGCGACTCTGATGCTGCTGCTGGCGCTCGGCATGGGCCTGCCGCTGGTGCTGTTTGGGCTGGGCGCCGGGCATTTTCTGCCGCGTGGCGGTCAGTGGTCGGAGCGGGTCAATCGGGTTTTTGGCGTCCTGCTCATCGGCGTCGCCCTCTATCTGCTGCAAGCCCTGCCGGCAGTGCCGGTGGGGCTGCTCTGGGGCGGTTTTTTGATTCTGGTCGGCGTTTATATGGGCGCCACTACCCGCCTGGCGGAACAGGCCGACGGCTGGCGGCGGCTGAACAAAGGGGTTGCCACGCTGCTGCTGATCTGGGGTACGGTCATGTTGATCGGCGGTTTTTTCGGCCAGCGCGACCTGTTCAGGCCGCTGCCGCCCGGCTTGTTCAGCGGCAACAGCACATCCGTTGCGCCGGTCGACGCCACCGCACCGCTGCTGACCCGCATCGGCACTGTAGCAGAGCTAAACCGGCAGCTTGACCGGGGCCGGCGGGAAAACCGCTACGTGCTGATCGATTTCTACGCCGACTGGTGTACCGACTGCGTGGCAATGGAAGAAACCACGTTCCGGCATCCGTTGGTCAGGGAGAAAATCCGCCGTCAATTCATCGCGCTGCAAATCGATTTGACTGACCCCAATGACGCCGACGGCAAGGCGCTCAAGCGACGCCTGGGCGTGTTTGGCCCCCCGGCGATGCTGTTCTTTGACCGCCGGGGTACGCCGCTGACCGAGCAGAATTTTTACGGTTATCGCGATGCCGACGCCTTGCTTGCCCTGCTGGCATCGTTGTGAACACGGGATTGTGGCCACCGAATTGAACCGCGGCAGACCGATGGTGCGCCGGGCGGTAGCCTGCGCTGTACTGCTGGCGGCGTTGGCGGGCGGCTATTTTGCCGCACACCAACACCGCTCGGAACCGCCGCAGACGGCCCGGCTGAATCAAATCCAGCTACCCGACATTGACCAGCGTCTGCGTAGCGGCGATGAGTGGCTGGGCAAGGTGGTTGTGGTCAACCACTGGGCGACCTGGTGCCCGCCCTGCCTGGGGGAAATACCGATACTGATCGAGTACCAGGCACGCAGAGGCGAACAAGGCGTGCAGGTGGTCGGCATTGCCCATGATCTGCTGGACGATACCCGCATTTTTTCCGATCAGGTTGGGCTGAACTACCCGTCACTGGTGGTGCTGAGCGGCGGCGGCGAGCTGATACACGCCCAGGGCGGGCCGCGCTCGGGGGTGCTGCCGTTCACCGCGATATTCGACCGTCAGGGTAACCTTGCCGCCAGCTTTCTGGGCACCGTCAACTGGCAGCAACTGGATGCGGCCACACTGCCGCTGCTGTAGGCACTCGCCGGCGCGCGTCGGTACAGGCGGCGACCCGCGCCGGGCAAGCCTAATCCGGTGTATTGCCGTCAACCCAGCGCGGCCCGGACGCGCGCGTTTCCTGCTTCCAGAAGGTCGCCCGCGCTTTCAACTCGGTCATCACTTCGCGGCAGGCATCAAACGCCGCGCGACGATGCGCTGACCACGCCGCCACCAACACAATCGGATCATTCGGATAAACCCGGCCGACCCGGTGCAGCAGCAGCAGATCCAGCAGCGCATGTTGTTGCATCGCCGCCGTCGCCAATGCGGACAATTGTTTTTCGGTCATCGCCGGGTAATGCTCGATCACCATCGCGGTCACGGCCTCGCCGCCGCTGAAATCCCGCATCGTGCCGACAAAACTGGCGCAGGCGCCAAAGCTGCCCGGCGCCAGCGCGTCGGAGCGGGCCTGATAGGCCGACAATTCCCGCCACGGGTCATAGCCGCGGCTATGGAGCTGTATCTTCATGCCTAGCCGCCGGTTACCGGTGGGAAAAAAGCCACCTCGTCACCATCACACACCGCATGTGCAAAATCCACATACCCCAGATTGCAGGCGCACAACAAATTGGGTGGCGGCGGCTGGCTGCTGATCTGCCGCCACAAACCGGCCACGGTCATATTTTCAGCAAACTCAAACTCACGCTGCTCGAACCCCACCTGTTCACGCAGGCTGGCGAAACATTTTACCGTCACACTCACGCTGTTTTTACCTCCGCAACCCATTGCAACCAACCCGACCGGCAAACGGCTATTAAACCATGCGGTCGATCGAACATCGCCGCCGATGCGCTCGAATCCGCGGCATTACCGCTGGCATCAGCGGCAAAATCACGTTACTATTCGAGCAACCCGATTGAGGCGGCCAGACCCGCCGCAACCCGTCCCGTCCTGTGACTACCGACCACCAACGCAGCCTTATCCCGGTCAGCATTGCGCTGTTAACCGTCTCCGACAGCCGGACCGAAGCGACCGACCGGTCCGGTAAAACGCTGGCCCGGCGCCTGGGCGAGGCCGGCCACACACTGGCCGAAAAAGGCATCGTCGCGGATGATATTTATCAGATCCGCGCCGTCGTGGCCAAATGGATCGCGGCCCCGGATATTCAGACCATCATCACCACCGGCGGCACCGGTGTCAGCGGTCGCGACGGCACGCCCGAAGCCATCGAGCCGCTGCTGGACAAAACCCTGAACGGGTTTGGCGAAATGTTTCGCCTGCTTTCCTGGGACGACATTGGCACCTCGACGCTGCAATCCCGCGCTCTGGCGGGGGTCGCCAACGGCACTTATGTATTCGTCCTGCCCGGCTCACCCGGCGCCTGCAAACTCGCCTGGGACAAGCTGATTGTACATCAACTCGATTATCGAACTCGACCCTGCAACCTGGTCGAGATGATGCCCCGACTAACCGAAAAATAACGCAGTGCAGGGAATATCCTTCACCGGCACACAACCCGACCGCCATAACCGCCCCGTATGTCAAAACAGATAATCGATTACCGCCCAACCGGCACCGCCGGCTCGCCCGACACAACCGGCGCATTGCCGCTGGAAAAACGCTCGCTGGCGGAGTTTATCGAGCACGCCTACCTGCATTACTCGATGTATGTGATTTTGGACCGCGCACTGCCCAGCATTGCCGACGGTCTGAAACCGGTGCAGCGACGCATTGTGTACGCCATGTTCGGCCTCGGTCTGCACGCCACCGCCAAATACAAGAAATCCGCCCGCACGATCGGCGACGTGCTCGGCAAATTTCACCCGCACGGCGACAGCGCCTGCTACGACGCGATGGTGTTGATGGCGCAGCAATTCAGCTACCGCTACCCGTTGATTGACGGCCAGGGCAACTGGGGCAGCCAGGATGACCCGCGCTCTTTTGCCGCCATGCGCTATACCGAATCCCGCCTGACGCATTATGCGCACCTGCTGCTGGCGGAAATCAATCAGGGCACCGCCGACTGGGTCGCCAATTTTGACAGCACCCTGCAAGAGCCCAGACTGCTGCCGGCACGCCTGCCCAACGTTCTGCTCAACGGCAGCTCCGGCATTGCGGTCGGCATGGCGACCGACATCCCGCCGCACAACCTGCGCGAAGTCGTCGACGCCTGCATCCACCTGCTGGAGCATCCGCGCGCGACCGTGGCCGAGTTGTGCGAACATATCAAAGGGCCGGACTTCCCGACCGCGGCCGAGATTATTTCGGCGCCGGAAGAGCTGCGCGCAATCTATACCACCGGCCTGGGGTCCGTGCGCCAGCGCGCCACCTGGCAGCAGCAGGACAGCGACATCGTGATCACCGCCCTGCCCTATCAGGTTTCCGGCAACCGGGTGCAGGAGCAAATTGCCGCGCTGATGACCGCCAAAAAGCTGTCGATGATAGCCGACCTGCGGGATGAATCCGACCATGAAAACCCCACTCGGCTGGTGATTGAAATGCACTCGAAACGGGTGGACAGCGACACCGTGATGCACCATCTGTTTGCCGCCACCGACCTCGAGCGCAGCTATCGGGTCAATCTGAACATGATCGACCTGGACGGTCGGCCGCGGGTGTTCGACCTCAAATCGCTGCTGACCGAATGGCTGGAATACCGCCTCGCGACGGTCACTCGACGGCTGCAAACCCGGCTGACAAAAGTCACCGACCGGCTGCATATTCTGGCCGGCCTGCTGACCGTGTTTGCCCACCTCGATGCCATCATTGCTATCATTCGCGCCGAAGATCGGCCAAAACCGGTACTGATGCAGCGCTTCAGCCTCACCGATACCCAGGCCGAAGCCATTCTCGAACTGAAATTGCGCCACCTGGCGGCGCTGGAAGAAAATAAAATCCGCACCGAACAGCAGCAACTGGAACAGGAACGCGACCGCCTGCAAGCGCTGCTGGCCGCCAAAGCCAGGCTCAAACGGCTGGTCAAACAGGAGTTGATTGCCGATGCGCAGGCCTTTGGCGATGCGCGGCGTTCGCCGCTGGTCAACCGGGCGGCGGCCAGACCGATGCGCACCGAGGCCTTGATGCCGGTCGAGGCGATCACGGTTGTGCTGTCCGCCCACGGCTGGATTCGGTCGGCCAGAGGCCACGATATCGATGCGCAGCAACTCAGCTATAAATCCGGTGACCGCTACCTGTGCGCGGTACAGGGAAAAACCAATGAGCTGCTGGTCGGCATCGATTCGAGCGGCCGCGCCTACTCACTGGCAGCGCACGACCTGCCGTCTGCAAGAGGCTTTGGCGAGCCGCTGAGCAGCCATTTCAAGCTCAAATCCGGCAGCAATTTCTGCGGCCTGATGATGGGCCGCGAAGACACCGAGCATGTGCTGTGCAGCAGCGCCGGCTATGGTTTTATTGCCGCGCTGGGCGAGCTGTCAACCCGCAGCAAAGCCGGCAAGGCGGCATTCAAACTGACCGCCAATGCCGCCGTGCTGCTGCCGCAGCGCGTGACCGACGATGCCACCGCGCAACTGGCGGTGGTCACCAGCAGCGGCCGCCTGCTGATCTTTGCGCTCAGCGAGTTGAACAGACTGAGCAAGGGCAAAGGCACCAGATTGATCAGCCTGCCGACCGCACGCGCCCAGCAGGCGCAAACCGTGCCGCCGGAATACGTCGTCGGCACGGTGGTGCTGGGCGCCAACTGCCTGCTCAAAATTGACAGCGGCAAACGCCATCTTGCGCTGAAATCGGCTGATTTTGCCATCTACATTGGCGCCCGGGCACAGCGCGGACGACTGTTGCCCCGAGGCTTCAGACAGGTCAGCGCGATGAGCGTGATCGAAAAATAACCCCTCCTCCACCCGTCGAAACCACGATGAACCACCCCCCGCAATCGGTTTTATTTGAATCCAGTCTGCCGCTGGAATTGCTGCACCGCGGCAAAGTGCGCGACATTTATGCGCTTGATGATCAGCATATATTGATTGTCACCAGCGACCGGCTGTCGGCCTTCGATGTTGTGTTGCCCCAGGGCATCCCCGCCAAAGGCGAGGTATTGACCCGGCTCACCCGCTTCTGGTTTGCCCGCATCGGCCATCTGGTCGCCAACCACATGACCGCCGACAAATCGCTTGAACAGGTGATCACGGACCCGCAGCAGCGTGCTGTTTTAGGTCAGCGGGCCATGATTGTGAAAAAACTCAAGCCGCTGCCGCTGGAGGCGATTGTGCGCGGCTATCTGATCGGCTCGGGCTGGAGCGACTACCGGGCCACCGGCGCCGTCTGCGGCATTGTGCTGCCGCAACAGCTGCGCCAGGCCGACAAACTGCCGCAGGCGATCTACACGCCCTCTTCCAAAGCCGCGGCCGGTGAGCACGATGAAAATCTGCGGTTTGAACAAACCGTCGAGCTGGTTGGCGCCGAGCTGGCCGAGCAGGTCAAACAGCTCAGCCTGCAAATCTATACCGAAGCCGCAGAATACGCCCGCCAGCGCGGCATTATCATTGCCGACACCAAATTTGAATTCGGCCTCGACCAGCACGGCAAACTGCACCTGATTGATGAAGTGCTGACGCCGGATTCGTCGCGTTTCTGGCCGGCGGAGCAGTATCAGCCCGGCAGCAGTCCGCCGAGCTATGACAAGCAGTTTGTGCGCGATTATCTGGCCACGCTGGATTGGGACAAAACCCCGCCGGCACCGGAGCTGCCCGCAGAGATCATCCGCAAAACCGCGGAGAAATACGCCCAGGCCGAACAGCAACTCTCCCGCCGCTAACGCCGCGCGGCACAAGCGGGTTGATGCCGGGAGAATGCAACCCGCTATCGCCCCTATTTGGGTGCGGTTTTTCGCCGGCCGAACGACAGAAAAAACCGCTCCAGCTTATTGCCCGGATCGCGCAGCCGACCGCTGTACCAGCGCCCGGCAAACAACTCGTCACGCTCACCGGTCAAATACCGGCTCTGCGGAAAGTTGAGCTCCAGTATCCGGCGCGCATCGATTGCCAGATCGTCCAGCCCCATATCGCCGTAGCTATGCACCAACACCCCCAGCGCATCCTCGACATGGGGTGAATCGGGAAAATCCTCGATCACCCCCTTGGCGCGATGGACCGCGGCCACATGGGCCTGGCGCGAGAAATAATAACCGGCCACGGTGATTTCATGCTGCGCCAGCGCATCGAGCAGGTGCCGCGCGCGCGCTTTCGCATCGGCGGCGTAGCGGCTTTGCGGAAACAGCGTATACACATCGCGAAATTCGCCCAGCGCCCGGCGTATCGCGGTGGCATCGCGGTCGCTCAAGTCGTCCTGACCAACCAGCCGACCGAGCACCGAGTCATCCTCGAAAAAGCTGGCCCGCCCTTTCAGATAATAGGCATAATCCACCGCCGAATGTGTCGGATGCAGCATGATAAACCGCTCGGCGGCGGTAATGGCCAGCTCGGGTTCCAGGTTTTGATAATGCGCATAGGCGGTATCGAGCTGCGCCTGCTCGGCATATTTGCCATACGGGAAGCGCGATTCCAATTCCCGCAACTGCGCAATCGCGGTATTCCATTTGCTTTTATCGAGGCTCACGCGCGCGTCGGCATACAACTCCTCGGCGGTCGCATCCAACGCGGGACCCGCCCGGAACCCACTGCAACCGGCCAGCAGACTCAAGGCGAGCAATACGCTCCACAGCGACAATATTGCGCTGCCGATGGAGCACCGCGGACGGCGGACTGACACGGTTGACGCGAATACATTTTTTGACATACCAGACACCCTGCTGATTGCCCCGACAAGCGGGATAATTGACGAAAAATAACCTACAATAGCGTTTTTATACAGCGCCGGAAACGCCGACAAAACACGCCCTTCGAGCAAGTCGGCAAACGCACTCCACCCCATTGCAGGCGGCCTTATTCTGCCACAGATTCATACCATGCACGATCGGCAAGAGCGGATTTTTATCACGGTTCCGGCAGAAATGTCCGGCCAGCGGCTGGACAAAGTGCTCGCCAGGCTGCTGCCGCTGTATTCCCGCGCCAACCTGCAGCAATGGATCCGCGACGGTCGGGTCGAACTGGAGCATGCACCGGCAGCGCAGAAACAGAAGCTGCTCGGCGGCGAAACGATCACACTCAGCCCACCCCGCCCCCAGCCCACCGACTGGCTTGCCCAGGCGATCGCCCAGCCAATGGCGCTCGATATCGTCGCGCAGGAGCAGCACTACTACGTGCTCAACAAACCCGCCGGGCTGGTCGTGCACCCGGGCGCCGGCAATCCCGATGGCACGCTGGTCAACGGCCTGCTCGCGCTGGACGAGCGCCTGGGTCAACTGCCCAGGGCCGGCATCGTCCATCGGCTGGACAAAGACACCACGGGGCTGATTGTGGTCGCACGCACCGAAGCGGCCCGGCAATCCCTGAGCGAACAACTCAAGCAGCGCACGCTAACGCGCCTCTACACCGCCATCATCGACGGCATTCCGGTGGCCGGCGAAACCATCAACCAGCCGATTGGCCGACATCGGCAGGATCGCTTGCGCATGTGTGTCAATCCGGCCGGCAAACCCGCAATCACTCATATCCGCATCCAACAAAAATTCCGCCGCCACAGCCTGATCGAAGCCCGGCTGGCCACCGGCCGCACGCATCAAATCCGGGTGCACCTGCAATGGCGAGGACACGCCGTGGTCGGCGACCCGCTCTATGGCAACCGTCCGCGCCTGCCGACGAGCCCCGCTCCCGAACTGAGCGCCGCCCTGCACACGTTCCGCCGCCAGGCATTGCATGCCCATGCACTGCATTTTATCGCCCCGGACAGCACGCAACTCCGGCAGTTTCATCAGCCGCTCCCTGCCGACATGCAGACGCTGATTCAGGCATTGCAAACCGACCTCGACGCCAACCTCACGCCATCGCCGGCGCGCGCCTGAATTGGGCCGTGTTCTGTAACCGGCCGCTCAGTCAACCACAAACAATTCGCGCGGCACATTGGCCAGGCATTCCGCGCCGTGCTCGCCAATCACAATGCTTTCGGTGATCTCGAACCCCCAGCCCTCCATCCACAGGCCGGTCATGAAATGCAGCGTCATGTTCACCTTGAGTTCGCTCTTGTCGCCGGCGCGCAGGCTGATAGTGCGCTCGCCCCAGTCGGGCGGGTAGGACAGGCCAATCGAATAGCCGGCGCGGTCGTTCTTTTCGATGCCGTAGCGTTGCAATACCTGAAAGTACGCCGCGGCAATGTCCTCGGCCACATTGCCCGCCCGGGCCTGCTCTAACCCGCGTTCCAGGCCCTCCAGCACCGCCTTTTCCGCATTCACAAAGGTGGCGGTCGGGCGCCCCAGAAAGGCGGTGCGCGACAGCGGGCAATGGTAGCGCCGATAACAGCCGGCAATTTCAAAAAAGGTGCCTTCACCGGAGCGCATCGGCGCGTCGTCCCAGGTCAGATGCGGGGCGGCGGCGGCGTCGCCCGACGGCAGCAGCGGGACAATGGCGGGATAATCGCCGCCGTACCCGGCTACCCCGCCAATGCCGGCGGCATAGATCTGCGCGACCAGATCACATTTGCGCATACCGGGCACCAGCTGTTGGCGAATGCGCTCGTGCATCACTTCGACAATCCGCCCGGCGCGCCGCATGTATTCCAGTTCGGTTGCCGATTTGATACAGCGCTGCCAGTTGACCAGCCCGGTTGCATCGACAAACTCCGACGCCGGCAAATGCCGCTGCAATGCGCGCAGTGCCGCCGCAGAAAAATAGTAGTTGTCCATCTCGACCCCAATCCGGCGGTGCTGCCAGCCGTGCTCGACAATCAGGGCAGCCAGATGATCCATCGGATGGCGTTCCATCGACTGCACATAGTGGTCGGCATAGGTCAATATGTTGGCCGGCGACATATACACCGTCCGGCGCGCGCCATTGCCATCCTGCTGCCGGCCATACCAGTACGGCTCACCGTCGGCGGTCACGATGACACATTGATGCACATAAAAAGACCAGCCGTCATAGCCGCTCAGCCAGGCCATATTCGACGGGTCGCTGATAATCAGCAATTCCACGTCCCGCTGCTGCATCTGCCGCCGCACTTTGGCCAGCCGCTCGGCGTATTCCGCCCGGCTGAACGGCAGAGCGGCTTCATTCAGGGGGGCTTCGGGTTGATTCGGGTTATCTGACATGATTTTTTAATCGGTTGTGTTGTCTGGCGTTTGGCCAGGCGTTGTATCTTCATCGTCGATTGCGCCGGCGACGGCAAACAGAGCCCCGCACCCGGTCAACCCCTCCAGCACCCGCAGAGAAAAATCGACCGCATCGACGTGCTTGGTTATCGCCCCCACCGAGATATACGTCACCCCGGTCAGCGCAATCTCACGGACGTTGTCCAGCGTCACATTACCGGACACCTCCAGCTCGACCCGGCCGGCGGCCAGTTTGACGCCGGCGCGCATCATCGCCAAATCGAAATTATCCAGCATGACCCGGCCCGCACCGGCGGCCAGCGCCTGCTCCAACTGCGCCAGCGACTCTACTTCGACCTCGAGCAAAGCGCAATCCGGCGCCGCGGCCAGCGCCGCCGACACCGCGGCCTGCACCGAGCCGGCGCAGGCAATATGATTCTCCTTGATCAGCACGCCGTCAAACAACCCCACCCGGTGATTCTCCGCCCCGCCGACGCGCACGGCATACTTCTGCGCCAGCCGCAGGCCCGGCAGCGTCTTGCGGGTATCGAGGATGCGACAGCCGGTGCCGGCGACCGCAGCAACATAGCGCTGCGCCGCCGTTGCCGTGGCCGATAGCGTTTGCAGCAGATTGATTGCCGTCCGCTCGGCGGTCAGGATCGCCCGCGCCGGCCCATGCAGACCGCAGACCGTCTGCCCCGGCCGCAGGTGCTCGCCGTCGGCCAGCGCCCAGCTGACCTCGATAGCCTCGTCGACCAATGACAGCACCGCCTCAAACCAGCGCGCACCGCACAAAACCGCCTGCTGCCGGCACACCAGGCGGGCCTCAACCCGCTGATTTGCCGGTATCAGCGCCGCGGTCAGATCCCCCGACCCCAGATCCTCTTGCAGCGCGGTACGGGCCAGCGCCTGCACTGCGGCCGCATCGACCCGGTCATCCCGCTGCTGTTCAACCCCGTCCGCCATGGCCGTATTATAGGGCCGTATTATCAGGAAAATAAACGTTACGCTGCCGACGGCGCTGCAAGTGGCCGAAATATGCCGCGCGAAGGCGTAAAATGCTACACTACGCCAGAAGATTTCCGACCACCCCACCCTGTCATCCTGCGCCAGTCTATTGCACTACATCAGTACACGCGGGGCTGCCGCGCAGCTCGATTTTGCCGAGGCAACGCTGGCCGGTCTGGCAACCGACGGCGGTCTGTATGTCCCGACCGAATGGCCGGTATTTTCGCCTGATCGCATCCGCCAATTGCGCGGGCTGTCCTATGTCGATCTGGGCTGCGCCGTGCTGGCGCCGTTAACCGCCGGCTGCCTCGACCCGTCCACGCTAAAAACCCTGCTGACCGCGGCCTGGCGCGATTTCGACCACGCCGCGATAGCGCCGCTCAAGCAGCTCGACTCCGAGCTGTATGTGATGGAGCTGTTTCACGGCCCGACGCTGGCGTTCAAGGATTTCGCGCTGCAATTCCTCGGCCAGCTGTTCGGGCATCTTCCGGGGCGAAACGCCTGCACGATTGTCGGCGCCACGTCCGGCGACACCGGCTCCGCCGCGATTACCGCGATGCGCGGCCTGGCGTCGCTCAACCTGTTCATGCTGCACCCGCATGGCCGCGTCTCGCCGATTCAGCGGCGCCAGATGACCACGGTGGTGGATCAAAACATTCATAACCTGGCGGTTGACGGCACCTTTGACGATTGCCAGAGCCTGGTCAAAGCGCTGTTCAACGACCCGGATTTTCGCCGTCGGCACCGGCTGTGCGCCGTCAATTCGATTAACTGGGCGCGCATCAGTGCGCAGGTGGTCTACTATTTTCGCGCGGCACTGGAGCTCGGCGCCCCGGACCGAAGCATCAACTTCTCGGTGCCCACCGGCAATTTTGGCAACGTATTTGCCGGCTACGTCGCCCGACAGATGGGGCTGCCGATCAACCGCCTGATTATCGGCTCCAATACCAACGATATTCTGACCCGGTTTTTCACCAGCGGCTGCATGCAGCGGCGCCGCGTCTGCTCGACCCTGTCGCCCAGTATGGACATCCAGATATCCAGCAACTTCGAGCGCTTTTTGTTCGAGCTGCTCGACCGGGACAGCGACCGGGTCGTGGCGCTGATGCGGCAATTTTCCGCCACCGGTGAATTCACCGTCGAGCCGTCCGTGCTGGCGCGCGCCAACGCGATTTTCTGCGCCCATCGACTGGACAACGACGCCACCCGGCAAGCGATGCGACAGGTCTACCGGCAGTCCGGCGACATCATGGACCCCCATTCGGTCATCGGCCTGGCCGCCGCCGTCAAATATGCGCAGCCCGGTATTCCGACCGTGGTCCTGGGCACCGCCCATCCGGCCAAATTCGCCGACGCCGTTACCGACGCGCTCGGACAGTCGCCCGCATTGCCGGCCACACTCGCACGGCTGACCGACCTGCCGGAAAAAATGACGCGCGTCGCCAACAATCTGGAGCAGATTCAAACGCTGATGGATGCCGTCGCCCCAGACAAACTATAATCTAAAACATTGAGTTAAACCTATAATAGACTGATTTATATTAGATAATCTATTGATGAGTAATGCCATGCAATCGGTTAACGGCAGCGACCTGCGCACGCTGGCTACCCATCAGCAGATTGCCCCGGCCAATCACGCCGACAGGCTCGCGGTAGACCTGTCACCCTCGCCCTCGCCCCCGGATGCCCCCGTTTGCCGGCCCGGTGACAGCGTGGACGGAACCCGGAATCTGCCCGCATCCGATGCGACAGGCGCGCCAACATCGGATAAAAAAACCGCCATGACACCCGCCTGCGCGACGCCCTTACCGCCCGGCATCAGCGGATGCCGGGCGAAGCCGAAAAGCGCGCGGCCCGACTGGCCGCACTCACAATGAACCCAATCGACACGCCCCGCGCGGTATATCGGCGCGCGCTCAAAGATGCCCTCGGGTTTCCGGTCATCATGCTGATTGCCAGCATGACCGGGTTCGGTTCACTGGCGCGCGAAACCGGCCTGACCCTGGGCATGGCCATCAGCACCACGGCCGGCGTCTGGGGCCTGCCGGGCCAGGTGGCGCTGGTTGAAATGCACACCGCCGGGGTGTCGGCGGTTTTTGTCGCCCTTGCCGTGTCCCTGGCGAATGCCCGGTTTCTGCCGATGGCGGTCTCGTTTATTCCCCTGATGCGGGGCGGTCTGCGCCGGTTTGGCTGGATGTACCTGTTGGTGCAACTGCTGTCGATAAACTCATGGGCGGCCGGCCTCAAGGCTTTTCCCGACATTGCGGTGCCGATGCGGCCGCGCTATTTCATCGTATTTGCACTGATTTGCATGGCCGCGGGTTTGATCGGCACGGCGACAGGCTATTTCGCCGTTGAAGCGCTGAATCCGGCTATCGCCCTGGGGCTGATATTTCTGAATCCGCTGTTCTTCACCGTCATGCTGGCAGCGACAAAACAGCGGGCGGGCGTCATTGCACTGTTGATTGGCGTGCCGCTTGGCCCGGTGTTGCACCTGCTCTCCCCCGAATGGGGGCTGCTGGCGACCGGCCTGATTGGCGGCAGTGCGGCCTTTTGGCTGTATCAACGCTTTTTCAGGCAGCCGCCCGGGCAGCAGGCCAATTCAACGGAATCTCAAGGGACATGAATGAGCGGGCGGAGCTGTGGCTGCTGATTGGCGGCGCCATTGCAGCAACCTATATCTGGCGCCTGATTGGGACCTGGCTGGCGCAGAAAATAGACCCGAACAGCAACTTGTTTCAATGGTTTACCTGCGTTGCTTACGCCATGATTGCGGGGCTAATCAGCCGTATGTTGTGGCTTCCGGTGGGCCCGCTGGCAGAAACCGCTCTGTGGATTCGCTTGATTGGGGCTGCCATTGGGCTGGCGGTGTTTTTTCTTGCCGGCAGGCGGGTGTTGCTTAGTGTTGGTGCGGGGCTGGGTGTGTTTATTGTTTTAATCAGTATCAACTTGCCTTGATTGTTGGGTAATTTAGTATGCAGGTCAGACGGAAGTGCCAAAGGTACTGGACTTATACGCCGGCTTGACAAGATATCCGTCACCCTGATAAAGTCGATATCAACATGAAGCAAATTTGGCTATGTATATGGTGGATTGATGGGTTGTTTAACTGACAAAAAAGCAATTTCTTAGTAGTCCAAATAAACATTAGGGCGCGGCTTAGTTCAACGCGCATTTATCTGGTAGGCTTCGCCCACAAGACAAATGCTTTAATGTTAGAGGCCCACACAAGCCTGTATTCGAACGTTTTATATAAGTATGAGGTAGGGTGTTGATGAACAAAAAACAGATTGGAATATCAATGGGGACTCTCTTATTATTGGGGCTCACAATTACCGTGATTATGTTATTGCATAATGACATTTGCTCCGACGACATTCGAGGGTACGAAAAGACGGCATCTTCATCTGTCAACGCTATTGGCAAAAAATTTCGCGCGATTACAGAGACAAAAATTAGTCTAGAAACACCGCCGCTTGAAGGATTGAACGTTGGGAACTTTTCTATCCTTAAAGCAGCTGATACGTCTTGTAAGTTACTAAATCAATGTTTACGGTTTGTTCTTTTTACACCTCCGTCTCAAGCTTGCCCAAATGAATATTCAGACTACAAGAAATCAGTAGAATCTGCGCAAAATCTGTTTGGGCAGCTTACTAGACTAGAATCGCATGCAGAACAAGCTTTTCAAAACGCGAACCGACTTGCTTATGTTAGGAAAAATATCGAAATCTTATCCAAATCGAACGCACAACTCCAGAGACAAGAGATTAAAACCTTGTCTGCATCAACGATCGGGCGTGCATCAACGGAAGATACTTTCGCCGCTGCATCAATGCAAGATACTATCGCCGCTGCATCAATGCAAGATACTATCGCCGCTGCATCAACGGAAGATACTATCGCCGCTGCATCAACGCAAGATACTTTCGCCGCTGCATCAACGCAAGATACTATCGCCGCTGCATCAACGGAAGATACTTTCGCCGCTGCATCAACGCAAGATACTATCGCCGCTGCATCAACGGAAGATACTATCGCCGGTGTATCAATGGAAGATACTTCCTTCGCTGCATCAATGGAAGATGCTTTCTCCGCTGCATCAACGGAAGATACTTTCGCCACTGCATCAACGGAAGATACCTTCGCCACTGCATCAATGAAAGATAGAACAAGCACGCGTCTCGCCATTTTGAAAGCACTGGTCCAGGCACTTGAAAGTAATCTCTCACAGAAACTTTCCGTAATTAATCAAGAAATAACTAGTATTGTATCTCAGAAAAATGAAGCCGCGGAATGATGAAAAGCTTCTTATCGTCAGTTGTTAGCTATGTGGTATTTTTTTACTGCTATATTCCAACAATTCTTTTTCAACACCCATGACTTTTGGAACCGGTGCATGCGAAAGAAAAATTACAGTAGGGACTCAGTCCATATTTTCGAACCAGCCGACCTTAGCGACAGGTATGATCCACCCTTAAACTAGGAGGTGCTTAGCGAATGCCTTGGGTGTAGCACTAGCCTGGATATTGCACGAAGAGGCGGAAAGACCTTGAAAATAATAGCCCTAAACCATATCAACAAGGCCCTCCACCGTGACAAAATGCTACTACACTTTATTCTAATTTTCATCCGCTTGTATAGGTCCAGCACCTTTGGTAAGTCGGCAGTGGCTAGGGGAAGCGGAGTTGTAGCGGGGTTTGCAGGTTGAGGATATGGTGGGAGATGACGGTGTTACGGGCGACTAGAAATGGGTTGCTCAGTGAAAACCCTGGATGCGGTATCCAGAATAGTGGGTTTGCATGGCTCTCCTCTTGGGGCGGAGTGCCAAAGGTTTCTGAGCTTATACAGTGCCCGGATAGTTGTCACTCCTGCTGACGGCGCTCCTTGATTTCTTTGATTTCCACCAGTGTCTCGAGGATATTGATGACACTGGTCCAGGCATCCTGTCGTTGCCGGCTTTGTTCCTGTGCTCGTCTTGCCCGCTGTTCTTCTTCCCGCCTTGCCTGCTGTTGCTGGGCTTGCTGACGTTCCTGCTCTCTCTGCCATTCTCTTTCACGATGTTCTTGTTCCTTGCGGTCCTTGCGTTGTTTTTCCAGTGCGTAAAACTGGCCGAGGTCTGCGTTGGTGGGGGCGGTGTCGGCGGCGAACGGGTCACTTACGGTTCCGCCGTCGGCAGCCGGTTGCCGTGTGGTTCGCTCCGGATTTGGGTTTTCGGGGGCGGCTGTGCTGTTGCCGGATTCGCCGCCGCTTTTCAGTTTTGCGAGGGCTGCCTTCAGGTTTTCCACGATGGGCATTTTTGTGGTTGCCAGCGCACTGATTGGCTTGTCAAATGGGGAGCTACCGGGTGCGGCCCGCGAGACCGGGTCTAACTTGACAGGGCAGCCCGGGGCGTCCCGGTTTAGTGTTACGATTGGGCCCGCTGGCAGAAACCGCACTGTGGATTCGCTTGACCGGGGCCGCTATTGGGCTGGCGGTGTTTTTTCTTGTTGGCAGGCGGGTATTGCTTAGTGTCGGTGCGGGGCTGGGTGCGTTTATTGTGTTAATCAGTATCAGTTTGCCTTGATTGTCGGGTAAATCAAGTTATACCGTGGAGGGTCAACTAATGAAAACCAGACGCATCGCACTGTTCCTAATCGCTTTGTTAGTTTCCGTGCCGCTGGCGAGCTCCGCCGATACTTCCAGACTAACGCCGAAATGCAACGAACCAACTAAAAGAGGGGACTCGGCATGCTGGATGAAGGCATCGAATCATGATGACTGCTATGTGTGGGATCCGCATCCGGAAACCGATGAAAAAGTCACTTGGTCCGGGCAGTGCAAAGCCGGGGTGCCTGACGGTAAGGGCGCGCAGACATGGGAATATGGGGATAACAAGCAAATATCCGTCGGCACAATGGTGAACGGCGAGGAACACGGAAAGTGGGAGATTCGGTGGGGGGACGGCAGAATTGACGATGTGGTGTATGACAAGGGCAAGGAAATCAGCAGCACGCCACGATTCAATCCGAAGTTTGTGGTCAAAGGCGAGATTTTACACTACAACACCGACTTGGCGGCCACAGTAGAAGGGCAAGAGATTACTTTTGGCGACCGTGATTATTTCGAAAAAGTGCTAAAAGAAAATGCAGATATCAAGATTGTGCATCTGACCAGTTGGGGCGGTGATATCGAAGAAGCATTTGAAATTTCCGATCTGATTATTGATTATGATTTGGACACGCGCGCAATTGATATTTGCTTCAGCGCATGCCCAACGCTGCTTCTTGGCGGCAAGAATAGAACTTTGGAGCGCGGTTCTAAAATTGGATTCCATCGTAGTTGGTGGAATGTTGACGATATCAAATTCTACTACGAAGACAACAAAGAAGACGAAGGGTGGAACAGCGTTTTCGATTTTGCGGCGTGGGTATATGAGGATACACAAGAAGAAATTTACAGGCATTTTGAATTTTTTCTGGAACGAGGCGTCGATCCAGTGTTTGCCATCAAGACGCTTAAAGCCGATTCGTATGATGGCTGGTATCCGAGGCGGAAGGAATTGTTGGAGGCGAATTTCTTGACCGAATAACAGCACGCTTGTGCGATAGCTTTAGCCGCTTTGCCCGTTCAATTCTATTTCTGTTCTTCCTTAAATAACACGTTCAGTGTCTCCTTCGTAAGCCTCAACACAAGCATTCCACAGGCGGCAAGAATATTTTCAACTTTTAACTTGCCCTCACTCTGTGAGGGTGTTTCGCAACGCATCCAACGTCGGCGTGGTTGTGTTTTTGCGCATAGTGGTAATTTACCCTTGTTACGCGGCTGTGTCCGCCCCGTCGTGGTAATCAGCGCCCGCGCGGATTTGCGTCCGGTGGGGTTGTATCGGTCGCGCGCGCAATACGTTACCGTGCAGGTGTCGACCGTATTCGCATCCATCAGGCCTCTCGCCACACCCTTGGTGGCGCCGGCGTCGAAATGCAAGCCCGACGGCACGCCGGTCAGCGAATCCGTATAAGGTCGGATTTGCGGCGGGTGAAGCGCGACCTACTCTTTGCCGCCGTGTTGGCGGAGCAAGGCGGCGGTTTCAGCGGTGTCGGCGCCGAAGAGTGTCGTATAATCTAGCGACGTATGACCATAATGGTCCTTCGCATTCACCACCGCGCCTCTTTCAATCAACAGGGTCGCGGTCGCTACGGCATTGCTACAGGCCGCAAAATGTAGCGGCGTCCACCCATCATCGTCCTTCGCATTCACCGCCGCGCCTCTTTCTACCAACAGGGTCGCGGTCGCTACGGCGTTGCCAAAGGCCGCAAAATGTAGCGGCGTATGCCCAAAATGGTCCTTCGCATTCACCGCCGCGCCTCTTTCTACCAACAGGGTCACGGTCGCTACGGCGTTGTTACCGGCCGCTTCATGTAGCGGCGTATGCCCAAAATGGTCCTTCGCATTCACCGCCGCGTCTCTTTCTACCAACAGGGTCACGGTCGCTACGGCGTTTTTACCGGCCGCATAATGTAGCGGCGTATCCCCATCATTGTCCTTCGCATTCACCGCCGCGCCTCTTTCTACCAACAGGGTCACGGTCGCTACGGCGTTTTTACCGGCCGCTTCATGTAGCGGCGTATGCCCATACACGCCTACTTTAATCAGCAGGGCGACGACTTCATAAAAATTTTTCTCTACAACATAACCTAAAATTGCTTCGGTCATTCCGGGCTTTGCTTCCAGCGCAACATACATATCCAGCGCGGTGTCATAGTCCGGCGAGTCGGGTGAGGCGGTGTTCAGATAGTCGCCGAGTAATGGATACGCGGCGACAAATTCCCCGAGGTGGTAATAGGCCTGTGCGCGCACCAGCATCAGGGGCAGCGGCAGGGCGGCACACAATTGATCGTACTCCATAAACAGTTTTGTCGTCGTCGCATAGTCTTCGGCGGTGTAGGCGGCGATGATTTTTTTGCTCAGCATGGCGGCTTGCGCGGTGTCCGACAAGGTGGTAGCATGTGCGCCGCCGCCGAGTGTGAGCAGGAGTAAAAAGGCATAGAATTTTGTTTTCATCGGTTTTTCTCAGTAAAATTCGATTGGTTTATGGTTGTCGCACGAAAGCTCGACGCCAAACGCCGAACAGTTTCATTTGTATTGGCACGGTCGGGTTCGACCATAAGCCGAACAGTACTACAGAGTTAGTGACTGCACAAGTGCCCGGATAGTTGTCACTCCTGCTGACTTCCAGCCCGAAACGCCCAGGCCTTTTTATCCCCATCCAAAGGGAGCGGGGTGTCGCCCGACAGACATCGAACGCAGGCTGCGAATCTATTTTCTCCAGCACCGGTTTGTGGGCATTGACCCTGGTAGAGAGCCGGTTCCCGATGAGGCTACCCTGTGCAATTTCCGCCATTTATCGTAAAATAGGAAAATAAATCCCCGCAAGTATTCTGAATAAATACACTTTATCATGCGCAAACATATTTTTTATCTGACTTTATCGGTCATATTCTGGTTGCTGATTTTTGCCTATCTTATATATGTTGGACTAGGGGTGCCTTTTATAAGTCACTACACGGTTTTAAACCCATCAAATAGTATAGTTTGTATAGATCATGTCAAACTCGGGTTATCTCGTCATATAGAAAAATCACAAATCGAACCTAATGAGAAAATAGCTTTTTCTAAAACAGCAGGATTTAGATCTAAGTTGGTTGTTATATATCATTCTGGTCGATGTGACGAACCCTCCAATCTGACAGCCGCTGCATGTTTTATAGATAGTGGGGGAGAAAACTGCTCTGTTAACATCAGACCGGAAAAAACCCTGGATTGCTCTTGTCCTTCCTGAGTTTAATGCAGTTAATTTAATAGTGATATTATAATCAAATTTTATAATCGTTCAGCCAGAATCAGTATGATGCAAGCAAAAAAAATAAAACTTATCATGAAATATTTGATTAAATGTGTATTCAGTGTATTCAAATTTTTTTTCTATGTTTTATCGGGTTTATTGTTAGTTATAATAGGCTTCTATTCAACCATAAATCTGCTTGAAATTCGCAGCAAGCCCAGTGAAAAACAACTGGATTATTTTCATAATCAGGTTTCAAATCTGCAAAATGGTAATACGTGGATAAAAACCACTGCTTCCGAGTTAACTGATTTTTCCTGGGACAGTGTTTGCTTTGATGAGTATTCAGTAAAATTCTTCTCTGCCGAATCCAGCATTGCTTTCAATCTGGATTCCAGGGGCTATAAGAAGAAGATATATGATGAGTTTGATCTATTTGCGGATAGAGATCATCTGGATGATCTGCTTTCGCTTAGTAGAAAGTGCTTTTCTAGAAATATTCAGATTATACTCGTCAAACAAAAAAATCGAGACTATGTTGAGTTTTTTAACGCTGATTTCGATTATCTGATAAATGACCTTAAATCATCAGCTTATTATTTTTATAGAGAACATATCGGAATAACGTCACATGTTGAATTTAGCCGCAGTAACACTTTAAATGCGTTTATACAGGCATACATTGGCGGGCGCATAGCCCAATACACATGGTATAAGGATCATCAATGGCTACTTGAATTCTATTACAGCAATCGACCCAGGATTAGAGATAACTCTCTGTATGCTCCTTATGAACACAGGATGAGGTTATGGAATGATGAGGTAGGGAAACGAATTGGAGAGCGTGCTTTTCGCGGTGCGAGATTATCTGAAGATATTATAAAAGAGCTAAAAAACGGAGGTTTGGTTACTGATTTAAAGGATCAACGTCTGCGAGATTTATATCCGGAAGACCCAAAGCTTACTCTACCTCCTGACAATTTTTCAAGAAGGGTGTTAACCGTAAATGAAGAAATTAGAATCCGCAATGATATCCAGGGCAACTCTGATTAATTGTCGCAATTGTTTATAATGCAGTAAATCATTATCAGGGGGTCAGCGTTTCACATTGACCCCAAAGTTTTCGCGTATTCATCCGACATCCCCTACCCCAACTCAATAATCTCCTGCATCGCCTGTAAAAATTGTGCCACTTCATCGGTCGAATTATAGTGGCACAACGATACCCGAACGCAGCTGTCCAGGCCGAGCGGTTGCAGTATGTTGGCGGAGAAATAGTCATTTTTGCGCACATGCGTGCGAATGCCACGCTGATTGAGTTCATCCACCACCCGCGCCGACGCAACGCCCTGCACGGTCAACGACACCAGCCCTTGTCGAGCGGCATTGTGAGCACCGCCGAGCACCTGCACCGACGGCATATCGACCAGCCCCGACCGGCCGTTCACGCCGTTCAGCATCACCTCAATCAGGTGCTTTTCCTGCGCCCCAATCGCCTTGCCGGCAGCCAGCAGCCGTTCACGCCGGTTGTCGGTTGTGACCAACTGACCGCCCAGCCAATCCAGATAATGGACTACCTGTGAAAAAGTCGCATAGGCGGCGGTATCCCGGGTGCCAAGCTCCCAGACATCGTCCGCCGTGCCCTCGAGTTTATCGTGCGGCAGGCTGCTGAGGCGGGGCGAAACCCAGCCGATGCCGTAGTTATGCCGGGAAAATACCTTGTAGGCCGAGACGACATAGGCGTCGATGTCATACCGGTCAACCTCGACGTGGCCGTGCGGCGCATGCTGGATGCCATCGACAATAATCAGGCACGCCGGAGACAGCGCCCGAATGCACGCGACGATGGCCGGCACATCAACCGCCATGCCGCTCACCGGGCTGGTCTGGATGATGGTGGCCACCACCGTATCGGCGGTCATATAGCGGGCGTAATCGGCGACCCCGACGGTTGCGGTTTGCGGGTTGTGCGGCACCGCAACGTATCGCCGGCCGGTAATCTGCGCCCAGCGCCTGGCGGCGCTGAAGGTGGCCGGATGCTCCAGCGTACTGCCGAGCACGATGCCCTCGGGCGCATTGAGAATGGCCGTCCGCAGCAGGCGGAAAATACACTCGGTGCCGCTTTCGCCGACAAACACCTGCCCCCGGCTGGCGCCGATAAACGCCAGCATGTCCTGCCGGCCCCGATGGATCAGCTCAACCAGCGCTTTGGAGGCCGGGTTGTCGCGGCCCTGATTGTCGGGAATCGCCGCCAGTTCGGCGCCGGTCTCGACCACGGATTTCAACGTCAGCGAGCCGCCGGCATTTTCGAAAAATACCCTCGGCCCCTGGTAGGGGCAGGTATCGACATGATGAAATCGCCGGCGAATTTCATCGAGTAGCGCGCGCTCGAACATCGTTATTACATGCCTGTGATAGTGGGATGGATTGGGTTGGATGGGGCTTGTCTGCCGCCGACAGATTGAATGCAATGGCAACCTGACCGGGCGGCTATCCCGCGCAAGGAGTCACCGCCGATGGGCGTGATTGTAGCGCGGTTATGCCGCTCGCCGCGATGATTTCCGTCCATCGGCAACCCGCCATCCGGGGGCGGTCTATTGCCGGGCCGGGTCGATTTTTTCGGCGTCAATGCCAAACTCCGCCATCGCCTGCACGACCAGTTGCGGCGCCAGCAGCCCCTGCCGGGACAGGCCCTGCATACCGGCCAGCGCAATGTATTCGGCGCTGATTTCAAAATAGTCGCGCAACGCCGCGCGCGACTCGCTCAAACCATAGCCGTCGGTGCCAAGGACGATATAGGGCCCGGGAATCCACGGCCCGATGCTGTTTGCCAGCGCCTTCATGTAATCGCTGACCGCAACAAACACGCCGGTTTCATGCTGCAGCAGCGCGGCCACATAGCTTTGTCTGGGCGGCTGCTGCGGGTGCAGCCAATTCCAGCGGCGGCACGCCTCGGCGTCGCGGTACAGCTCATTGAAACTGGTCACACTCCAGATATCGACCGCAATCCCTCTGGCCTGCAGTAATTCCGCCGCCCCCAGCACCTGCTGAAAGATGGCACCGCTGCCGAGCAGATGCACTCTGGCACCCTGCTGCGCCGGCGCCGACTGTGCGCGGCTGTAGGCGTACATGCCGCGCAAAATCCCCTGCTCCAGCTCGTCCGCCGACAGTGCCAGATCGGCCATCTTCGGCATCGCATAATTTTCGTTATACAGCGTCAGGTAATAAAACACATTTTCCTGCTGCGCATACATGCGCCGAATACCCTGCCTGACGATAATCGCCAGCTCATAGGCAAACGCCGGGTCGTAGCTGATCAGATTGGGCACCGTGTTGGCAATCACCGGCGAGTGCCCGTCCTGATGCTGTAGCCCTTCGCCGTTCAACGTCGTGCGCCCGGCCGTGCCGCCCAGCAGAAACCCGCGGCACAGCATATCGCCGCAGGCCCAGATCATGTCGCCGACCCGCTGAAAACCAAATATCGAGTAAAACAGATAAAACGGAATGGTCGGAATCCCATGTATCGCGTACGCCGTACCCGCCGCCATAAACGAGGCAATCGCGCCGGTCTCACAGATGCCTTCCTGCAGGATCTGCCCATCCGCCGCTTCTTTGTAGGGCAGCAGGCTGTTGCCGTCAACCGGGGTGTATTTCTGCCCTTCGGGCGAATACATCTCGGCGTACTGAAACAAGCTGTCGAGGCCAAACGTGCGCGCCTCATCCGGCACAATCGGGACGATATAGCGGCCAATCTGATCATGCCGCAACAGTTTCGCCAGAATCCGCACCATCGACATCGTGGTCGACAGCTTGCGCTCGCCGGAGCCCACCAACTGCTCGGCAAACACCGCCATATCCGGCACCGGCAGCGCCGGGCAGTCAACCTGCCGCCGTGGCAGAAACCCGTTCAAGGCCCGCCGGCGTTCGAGCAGGTATTGCACTTCCGGGCTGTCGGCAGGCGGCAAATAAAACGCCGCCCGGTCAATGCTGTCGCGCTCCAGCGGAATATCGCACTGCTGCGCCAGCAATCGCCGCTCCTCGAGGTCCAGTTGTTTTTTCTGGTGCGACGTATTCTGCCCCTGTCCGCGCCCCATGCCCCAGCCCTTGACCGTCTTGATCAAAATCACACTCGGCTTGCGCGCCGAATGCACCGCCTTGTGGTACGCGGCGTAGACTTTCTTTTTATCCTGTCCGCCGCGTTTGATATCCTTGACCTCATCATCGGTCAGCGTGTTCATCAGGGCTTGCAGCTCCGGGTTGTTTTCGACCCATATCTCCCGCTGCTGATCGCCGGAAGACACCGACAGGTATTGATAATCGCCATCCGACGCCTCTTCCATGCGTTTTTGCAGCAGGCCCTTGTGGTCGCGCGCCAGCAGCGGGTCCCAGCCGCTGCTCCAAATCACTTTGATCACGTTCCAATCGGCACCGCGAAAACTGCGCTCGAGCTCCTGGATAATTTTGCCGTTGCCGCGCACCGGGCCGTCCAGCCGCTGCAAATTGCAGTTGACCACCAGAATCAGATTGTCCAGATGCTCTCTGGCGGCGATATTGATCGTGCCGAGCACCTCCGGCTCATCCGATTCGCCATCGCCGATAAAACACCAGACCTTGCCGCCGTTGCGGTTTTTCAGGCCGCGATTTTCCAGATACTTGGCAAACCGCGCCTGATAAATCGCCACCGGCGTCGACAACCCCATCGACGCGCACGGCACCTGCCAGAAATCCGGCATCGCCCGGGGATGCGGATAGGAGCACAGCCCGCCACCGGGCGCCAGTTGCCGCCGGAAATTTTCCAGCCGGGTTGCGCTCAACCGCTGCTCCAGCAACGCCCGCGCATACACCCCGGGCGAGGCATGCGGCTGCACAATCACAATATCGCCGCCGTAATCGGCGCTCGGCGCCCTGAACAGGTGATTAAAGCCGACTTCCATCATCGTCGACGCCGACGCATAGGTGGCGATATGGCCGCCGACACCGCTGCCGGAATCGGCCGCCTGCACCACCATCGCGGCGGCGTTCCAGAGCAGGATTTTTTCAATTTTCTCTTCCAGCTGAATGTTGCCGGGATACACCGGCTCATCCGCCGGCGGGATGGTATTGCGATACGGCGTGTTCAGCGTCGCTTCATTCAACGACACGTTTTTATCCAGTATGTAATTTTGCAGCGCACCAAATATCTCGCGCGCACCCGACTCACCCTCGCGCTCCAGCACCGATTGCATCGCCTCCAGCCACTCCTGCTTTTCTAGCTGCCAGTCATTGTTCATGGGTTGGGGGGGTGAATAAATCAGGGGAAATCTGATTAATACACGAAAACGGTGTGGTCAATGAGAAACGTGCTTTATGTTATTCAGATATGCGGTATTAAGGCCAAATGCGGCTCCGGTTTTGCTCCCACCTGACAAGGGGGGTTGGGGGGGTTGGAAGGCTGGCAGTGCGGCCTCACTGGTTTTAACCCCCCAAACCTCCCTTATCAGGGGGGCTACTTGTATTGTACGACAGGGTGGATTCAACCCCGAAGTGCAACTGGTGGTGCTACGCCGCCTAAAGGAGGAATGTCCTCCCTCCGTTGACGGGCTGTATTATAAGTAATAAATATGATAATTAATCAGAGTTGCCTTAGGTTATGGGTTGCGCTCGTCGCATCGCCCGCCAAACCGGTAACAGGCGATCGGGACCGGCACCTTTATACGCGATAAAACCGCCGTTTACACCGGCTGCAAGTATTATTTTCCGCCCGCCAATAGTCAACCGTGGCGCGCTCAAATATCCGCCGCCCGGCGCCCCGGTTTATTCCCATCCAGCGGATTTATTGCTATATTCCGCTTCCAGTCTATCGGCCCGGTTGCGGCCGCCAAACCACCGACGCCGCTCCGCGCAGCCCATGTTCCCGCATCCGCCGATTCATTCGATTGCCAGCGCCCGCATGGCCGCCCGGCGGCGCATGCCGCGCATGATGTTCGATTATGTAGACGGCGCCGCCGGTGCGGAACGGGCTAAACAGCGCAATTATTCGGCGCTCGACAATATCCTGCTGCTGCCGCGGGTTTTGGTCGCGGTCGAACAGCGCCGCCTCGATTGCCACCTGTTTGACCGCCACTGGAACAGCCCGTTCGGCATCGCCCCGATGGGCATGTGCAACCTGGCATGGCCGGGCGCCGACGACATGCTGGCCAATATTGCGGTCCAGCACGGGATTCCGATCGCGCTGTCTACGATGGCCTCCAGCAGCATCGAGCAGATGCGTCAGCTGGCCGGTGAACAGGCCTGGTTTCAATTGTACGTCGGCGGCTCGCCGGAACACGCGACGAACCTGATAAACCGCGCCCGGGCGGCCGGCTATGACACGCTGATATTGACTGTCGATGTCCCTCAGGTGCCGCAGCGGCCGCGCGATTTGCGCAATGGCTTCACCGTCCCTTTCAAGCTCGGCCTGCGCCAGTTTATCGATTTTGCCCGCCACCCCGGCTGGTCGATTGCGACCTTGCGCGCCGGCAAACCGGTCGCAGTCAATGCACTCAACGCCCGTGGCGAGCCGGCCTTCGACCGCTATGCCGACCGCGGCGGCATCGACTGGGACTATCTGAAAAAATTGCGGCAGCAGTGGCCGGGGCATCTGATTGTCAAAGGCGTGCTGTGCGAGCAGGACGCGCTGCGCATCAAACAACAGGGCGCGGATGCGATTTATGTCTCCAATCACGGCGGTCGACAGCTGGACAGCGCCCCATCGGCGCTCAGTATGCTGCCGCGCATTCGGCACGCGGTCGGCGCTGATTTTCCGCTGCTGTTCGACAGCGGCATCCGCAGCGGCGAGGATATCGTCAAGGCATTGGCCCTGGGGGCCGATTTTGTCCTGCTTGGCCGGGCGTTTCTGTACGCGCTCGGCGCCCGCTCGGCAGCCGGGCTTGACACGGTCGTCAACCTGCTGCGGCAGGATATGCTCAGCTGCATGGCGCAGCTCGGCGTCAATCGTATTGACGAGCTCGGTCAAGCGCACGTGGCCGCCCGGCCGGACGCCGTTGACGGCAGCCCGGACAGCAACCAAACGGCTCTCATCGAATGAAAATCCGCGGCGGCATATTGCTGGCGCAGGCGCTGCAGCAAAAAGGCATCACCCAGGTGTTCACCCTCAGTGGCGGGTTTTGCAATCCGGTGCTGGAAGGCTGCATGCAGTGCGGCATCCCGGTGATCAATACGCCCCATGAGCAGGTCGCCGGCCACCTGGCCGACGGCTTCACCCGCCTCACGCGCAAGCCCACCGTCTGCCTGGTCGGCCCCGAAGGGTTCGCCAACGCCGTGCCGGCAATGATGGAAGCCTGGGGCGAGCGCTCGCCGGTGCTGTTTATTACCGGCTCCAGCACGTTGAAGCGTCAGGGCAGCGGCGGCTTCAAGGAAATCGACGACGTCGCCATCGCCGCCCCGCTGACCAAATACAGCGCCGCGGTCACCGACGGCACCCGGATAGCGGAGTTTGTCGACCGCGCCTATAAAATTGCGTTGAGCGGCTACCCCGGGCCGGTTCACCTCAGCGTCCCGGTTGACCTGCTGTTCAGCGCCTTCGACGCGGCGCCCGAGCCGCAGGAAAGGCCGTTTGACCACCGCGCCCGCCCGCCGGCCCGGGCCTGGCCCGAACCGGCCGCCTTCGACGCGGTGTATGCCCTGCTGCGCGCGGCCGCGCGGCCGATTCTGATTGTCGGCCATGGCATTTGGTGGAGCGGCTCGGAGCAACAGTTGGCGCATACCGCGCAGCAACTGCGGATTCCGGTGTTCAATATCCCCTACCATCAAAAGCTGTTGGATCAGCAGTGCGAGGTCAACCTCGGGCTGGCCGACGTGCATCAATACGCGCCGTCGAAATATGCGCTGCAAAACAGCGATCTGGTGCTGATGGTCGGCGGACGGCTGGATAATCAGATGAATTTTGGCAACCCGCCGCTGTTCCCCGCCGGCGGCAAGCTGATCTGCATCAACGGCTCGCATGAGGAGCTGGAGCACAATCGCGCCGCCGATCAGATTTTGCTGTGCGACCCCGGCGCGTTGTTCGAGCTGCTAACAGCCCGGGCCGAGGCCGACCACTGGCAGCCCGATGACAACTGGCTGCAAACCAATCAACGCCAACGCCACCACTGGATCGAGCAGACGCTGCGCGAGATACCCGATACCGCCGCCGGCAAGCTGCACCCGCTGCGGCTGGCGCTCGGCGTGCAATCGATGATAAACGAGGGCGACTGCCTGGTATTCGACGGCGGCAACACGCATTTCTGGTCGGAGATTGCGCTCAATATCAGCGCGTCGCGCGGCATCCGCCCGGCCTCGGTTTTGCACCCCGGGGCGTTCAGTATGCTCGGCGTCGGCATTCCGTTCGGCATCGCCGCCAAACGGCAGAATCCGCAGCGCAATGTGATTGTCCTGAGCGGCGACGGCGCCTTCCTGTCCGGCGGGTTGAGCATTGAGGCGGCGTTTCAGGAAAACCTGCCGATCGTCGTCGTGATTGACAACAATGGCGGGCTGGATTGTATCTCGCAGCAGCAGGAGCGCCTGTTTGCCAATGGTCGGCACTGTGCGACCGATTTTCGGGATATTCCGTTCGATAAACTGTTTGCCGGGCTGGGCGGACACGGTGAATTGGTCGAGTCGATGGCGCAGTTGCAGCCGGCGCTGCGGCGCGCAATCGACAGCGGTAAAACCGCCTGCGTCAACGTCAAGACCGAGGGCCACATCAGCCCGATTGTCCTGGCGACGACCAATAAACGCGACAAGGCCTCCATCGAATAGCCCCTCGGCGCCCTGCCCTCGGCGATGCTCCAGCTGACCTCTCATCTGCTGAATGCGCTCACCGGCGACCATGCGGTCGGTGTCGCGGTAAAAATCCTGGCCGTATCCGCCCGCGGCGACCGGCGGCTGCTGTGCGCCACGCAGACCGACCATCAGGGGCGGCTGGCGGTCGAGCTACCGCCCTTGACGGCAAGCGGGGCGGCAACCGGGTGCTATCAAATGGTGATTCAACTGGCGGATTACTTCGCTTCCAACCGCCCCGGCAGCCAGCGCGCGGACGACGCCCCGGCGGTCACGGAAATCATTATTCCGTTCCGGCCCTCCGCCGCGCACCCCTGCCGGCACATACCGGTGATCATCGCCCCGCATTCCTATACCGTCTGGTGGTCGGGCTGATGCCGCCGCGCTGCCTGGGTCAAGGCGATGAATAACCCGCAGCTGCAATTGTCCCGGCGGATTCGCTCGACCCCCTATACCGGGCGCGTCGAGGCGCTCGGCGTCAGCGGATACTCGGTCGTCAACCACACGATTTTACCCAAAGGCTTCACCCGCTCGGCCGTCGAGGACTACTGGCATTTGCGCGAGCACGTGCAGTTATGGGACGTCGGCTGTCAGCGGCAGGTGCAAATTCAAGGCGCCGATGCGGCCCGCCTCGCGCAACTCATGACGCCGCGCAATCTGAGCACGGCCAAAGCCGGGCAATGCCTGTATGCGCCGGTTATCGACCGCGATGCCGGTCTGCTGAACGATCCGATTGTGCTCAAACTGGCGGCCGACCGATATTGGTTTTCGATTGCCGATTCGGATTTGCTGCTATGGGCCGCCGGGCTGGCCACCGGGCTGGGGCTGGATGTGCGCATCGATGAGCCCGATGTATGGCCGCTGGCGGTTCAGGGGCCAAAATCCGAGCGCTTGCTGGCGACGGTGCTCGGTCAGGCGGTGTGCGAGTTGGCGTTGTTTAGGTTTATCTGGCTGGATTTTCACGGGCATGCCGTGCTGGTCGCCCGCTCCGGCTACAGCAAACAAGGCGGTTTTGAGCTCTACCCCGATGCGCCGGCGACCGGGCAGGCGCTGTGGGATGCCTTATGGCGCGCCGGCCAGCAGTGGAATATTGCGCCCGGCTGCCCCAACCTGGTTGAGCGAATCGAAGGCGGGCTGCTGTCGTACGGCAATGAAATGACGCGGCAGAACAACCCGTTTGAATGCGGGCTGGGGCGGTATTGCGACACCTCCGGGGCGGTTGACTATATCGGCTTCGAGGCCTTGTCACGGCTGCGGGAAACCGGCCCGGCACAACAGATTTGCGGGGTCTTGTTCGCCGGCGACCCCTGCCCGGCCTGTGCCAGCCCGTGGCCGGTGCGGGTCGAGCGGCAACCGGTCGGCTACATCACGTCAGCCGGCTGGTCGCCTCGATTCAAGCAGAATGTCGCGCTGGCAATGCTGCGGCAGAATTACCGCCAGGTCGGTCAGGCAGTGACCGTCGACATCAACGGTCAACCGCATCGCGGCCAGGTCAGCGCCTTGCCGTTTAGCGAATCGGCTTAAGGCCCGGGTGGCAGGCGGCCAGGTTTACCGGCCTGGCCGCGCCACCGATTGATACGCTATAGCTCGTCAATCAGCTTCCGGATATACGCCAGCCGACTGCTGGTTTCCTCCTCGAGTCGCTGGACTTCCTCTTTAATCACCGCCAGTTGATGCGCGTATTCGCGTTTGTGGCTGACGATTTGGTCCAGCTCCACCAGCGCCTTGCGGACAAACGGGGAGATTTCATAATAGCGCTTGGCAACGTCCTTCGGGCCTTCGGGCAATTGCATTTTTTCCGCCCGCCCAAACCGGAAGCGTTTGCTGGCCGGCAATAATGACCCTTTCTTGCGCCGGTATACGATGCGCAGAATATCAGTGTCATCCGTTGATTGCAGCGCGTAGCGATCGATTTCATGCGGGTCGTTGATACCCATTTCACGCAGTGTTGGATAGTCCATATTTTTTTCTCCTGATTTAAGATCAATTAAAAGTAAGCGTAGCTGAAATTGCCCGATGTCAGCCGGGCAACTCGGTGCGGATATTAACATATTATCCGGGCAACGGGTGGGGGCTGCTTGCCGACAGGTCGGCACCGTTGGCGCTTGTCCGGGTCAGAAAAATGCTACGCCGGGCACAATGACAGCCTGTTCGATAGCAACCAGAAGTTAATAAAATTAATTCAAAAGCAGCTATAAATTATTATTTTAATGGTATTTATTCATATAGCGATAACCAGACCGGGCGCGCCAACACCGGCTCGGTCAGCCGCACCCGCCAACTCCCGGCAATCCGATCACAGCACCCCGTTGACGGCACGATCGAATATCTGCGCATACTGCGGCGCCTCGAAACGGATCGGATTGGTCTGCGCCGTCGGGTCGGCCACCGCCATTTGACCGATTTCATCGGCCCGTTGCGCATCGATGCCAAGCGCCGACAACGCGTGCGGAATCCCGATTTTCTCGCGTAGCGCCAGCACCCAGTCGATAAACGCGGTGAAGTCCGCCGCCAGATCCAGATAATTCGCCAGCCGGCAAATCGACGGCTCGATAACCGCGCGGTTCGCCTGCAATACATACGGCATCAAAATCGCGTTCAACGTGCCGTGGTGGGCGCCATAGACCGCCCCCAGCGGATGCGCCAGTGCGTGCATGCCGCCCAGCCCGCGTTGAAATGCGGTCGCCCCCATTGACGAGGCGACCAGCATCTGCGTGCGCGCCTCGAGGTCGGCGCCCGCGGCAACCGCCCGCGGCAGCCAGGTTTTGATCAAGCGCATGCCTTCGACCGCAATGCCTTCGGCCAGCGGGTGATACAGCGGCGAGCAATAGGCTTCGAGGTTATGCGACAGCGCATCCATACCGGTGGCGGCGGTCAGCCCGGGCGGCAGTCCAAGGGTCAGCTGCGGGTCCAGAATCACCACCGACGGCAGCATTTTCGGATGAAAGATAACCACCTTGCGCTGCTCCTGCTGGTGCAAAATCACCGCCGCCCGCCCCACTTCCGAGCCCGTCCCGGCGGTTGTCGGCAATGCAAAAATCGGCGGAATCAGCTCGGCTTTGGCATTCAACCAGTTGTCGCCCCGGTCTTCCAGCTGCCACAAATCACAGCTTTGACCGGCCGCCACCGCGACCGCCTTGCCCGCATCCAGGCCGCTGCCGCCACCCAGCGCAATCACGCTGTCATGCCGACCGGCGCGGTAGACGTCGATACCCGCCGCGACATTTTCGCCGGTCGGGTTGGATTGAACCGCGCTGAATACGCCCAGGTCCAGACCGGCAGTACGACAGTCATCCACCAGTGCGCTGACCAACGGCAGCGCGGCCAGGCTCGGGTCGGTCACCAGCAGCGGCGCCGACGAACCGAATTCCCGGCAGACCTCGGTTATCTCATGCCGGCGCGACGCACCGACACGAATGGCGGTCGGATAATTCCAATCGGCTTTGAACATTATAGATTCACAAGGTTGGAATAAAAACAAATAGGATTAAAATTTTTACAGTAAACCAATAAGTTATAGTTCATTCTACAACCATAACTTTACCTGACAACCACCATGCAGGGCCCGATTCTGCACATCAAATCCGCGGTGCAGGCGGCGTCGAATCACCCAATCCGAGTATAACGCCACCGGTCGCAAAATGCGTATCGTCAGGCGGCGGTAAATCCACAACCACATCCGAATTGTCCCACCTTGAGATGGTACTTCTGGTATATTGCTGTCCTTCTTCATTCACCGACGTCAGTCGCACACCCACAAGGAGCCAACATGAAAGCATCAGAACTGTTTGTCAAATGTCTTGAAAACGAAAAGGTCGAGTACATTTTCGGTATTCCCGGCGAAGAAAATATCGATATGATGGATGCGCTGATTGACAGCGATCTGCAATTTATCACCACCCGCCACGAACAGGGCGCCTCGTTTATGGCCGACGTCTACGGACGCCTGACCGGCGACCCGGGGGTATGCCTGGCGACCCTTGGGCCGGGTGCAACCAACCTGGTCACCGGCTTTGCCGACGCCAATATGGACCGCGCCCCGATTATCGCCATCGCCGGTCAGGGCGCCACCACCCGCATGCACAAGGAAAGCCATCAGATTCTCGACCTGGTCAATTTGTTTGCGCCGATTGCCAAATACAGCACCGGCATCCGCTCCTCGAAGGTCATCCCGGAAGTCGTGCGCAAGGCGTTCAAGGTGGCGAAAACCGAAAAACCGGGCGGCTGCTTCATCGATCTGCCGGAAAACCTGGCCAAGGACCAGGTCGGTGACGCCGAGCCGCTGGCGGTCAAATTCCCCGCGCCCCCGGAAGCACCGGAACAGGCCATCAAGCAGGCGGCTGATCTGCTGCTGGCGGCGCGTTTCCCGCTGATTCTGGTCGGCAACGGCGTGATACGCGGCAAGGCATGTCAGCAACTGGTCGAGTTTGCCGAACGGGTACAAATACCGGTTGCCAACACCTTCATGTCCAAGGGCTGTCTGCCGTTTTCACACCCGCTCAGCCTGGGCACCGTCGGTTTGCAGGCCAACGACTATGTCGCCTGCGGGTGCGCCCGCGCCGACCTGATTGTGTGCATCGGCTACGATATCGTCGAGTATCACCCGTATTTGTGGCATCCCGAAAAAGACAAAAAAATCATCCATATCGACCCCAGCCCGGCTGAAGTGGACGAGTATTACATCCCCGAATGCGCGGTCGTCGGCGGGATTGCCGCGTCGCTCGAGTGCATCGCCGAGTTGATGGCGGTGCAGGGCGGCCCGGCGGAGCGCAAGCAAAACACCTATACCGGCACACTGCGCCAGGTCATCGTCGACGAATTCAACGCCTGCGCCGAAGATACCGGCTTCCCGATCAAACCGCAAAAAATACTCTGGGACCTGCGCCAGGCACTCAACCCGGAAGACGTCGTCCTGTCCGACGTCGGGGCGCATAAAATGTGGCTCGCCCGGATGTATCAGGCCGAGGCGCCGAACACCTGCATCATCTCCAACGGCTTCGCCTCGATGGGGATTGCGCTGCCCGGCGCGATCGCCGCCAAGCTGGTACACCCCGACCGGAGTGCGGTGGCGGTCACCGGCGACGCCGGTTTTCTGATGAACTCGCAGGAAATCGAAACCGCGCTGCGGATCAACACGCCGATCATTATCCTGATCTGGCGGGACAATGAGTACGGGCTGATCACCTGGCATCAGATGAAAGCCTTCGGCCGCAAAAGCAACACCACGTTCACCAACCCGGATTTTGTCAAATACGCCGAAAGCTTTGGCGCCAAAGGCTACCGCGTCCAGGCGGCGAACGAGCTGGCGCCGATACTCCGGCAAGCGATCGCGGACGATACGGTGGTGGTGATCGACTGTCCGGTGGACTATTCGGTCAACATGGAGTTTACCGAGCGCATGGGGCAGTTGATCTGCCCGATATAGCCGGCTGTGTGCGCTGCGGCTGGCCGTTGGGGCCGGCTTCAGCGCACTGCCGGATGGGTGAGGGAAGCTGGCGGATACGGACTATAGCGACAGCGACAGCGGTGCTCAGGAAAGCTGTTTTTCCTTGAGTTCGTCCAGCGTTTTGCAGTCGATGCACAGCTCGGCCGTTGGCCGGGCTTCAAGCCGCTTGAGACCGATTTCTTCGCCGCAATTATCGCAATAACCAAAATCTCCGGAATGCAGGTGGGTGACCGACTGCTCGATTTTTTTGATCAGCTTGCGGTCGCGGTCACGCTCGCGCAATTCCAGCGTCATATTGGTTTCCTGGCTGGCACGGTCGGCGGGGTCGGGATGATTGATCGTTTCATCCTGCATGTGGGCCACCGTTTTATAGGTTTCATCGGTCAATTCCGACAGCCAGTTGTTCAGTATCTGCTCAAAGTGCGCCAACTGCGCCGGCCCCATATACGCCTCACTCCTCCTCAGCTTGTACGGTGTGACGCCATGGATCAGCGCCGGAGGTTTTCGAGTTCTGGTAGCCATTTGTAATGCCGGTTTTCGATTAAAAAATCGTACGCAATAGAAAAGAATACAGCCTGCCCTGCCCGCCATAGCGACCGCGTCGCAGGTCAAATTTAACGTTGTTTTATACCAAAATAACGGCGCAGATGCAATCCAAAATCGACAGGCGGGCACGCACTGCATCCACAAGCGCCCCACGGCAGCGTCAATTTCATCCCATTCCAGTCCTGCCAATGCACCGCTATCGCGCCCGCTTCCCGGCGCCATTGCGGCCGCTTTTGGCCGCCCGCAAACGCCGCGCTTCAACCGGACTGAGGTGCAAAGGACGATAAATCTCCACCCGGTCGCCGTGTTCAAGCTGCCAATCCAGCGGACGCTTACGGCCAAACACCCCCACCAGCCCCGGCTCAACCCGGATAGCCGGATAAAGCCGGCCCACCCCGGACTGTTCGATCGCCTGCAAAATACTGACCGGCTGCACGCAGCGCAATTCACACGTCCATTGCTGCTGCGGCAGTGCATACACCACCTCGATGGTAATCAACGCCATTCAGCTATCCGCATCCGTATATATCTGGTCGGCCCGCTGGCAGAATGAATCGACCATCGAATCGGCAATCACGTGAAATACCGGCCCCACTATTTTCTCGGTCAATTTATTGGCAAACCCAAACTCCAGATTCAACTCGATTTTCGACGCCCCGGCGCGCAACTCGGTAAACCGCCAGGCGCCCGACAACGCGCTAAACGGCCCGTCCACCAGCGTCAGCGTGACCTGCCGGTGCGGATACAGTCGATTGCGGGTGGTAAATGTTTTTCTGATGCCCTTGAACACAATCATCAGCGTGGCGACGATTTCCGTTTCCCCCGCCTCGAGCACCTTCGAGCCGCCGCACCAGGGCAAAAACTCCGCATACGCATCGATATCATTGACCAGCGCAAACATCTCGGCAGCAGAGTGCAGTACCAGCGCTGAGCGGTTCACGGAATACATGCGGGAGAGATCGGTCGGCAATCGATGGGTGGCTGGATTATACTCTATCCTCGTCGATTCCCTATCCGTACCCAACCGCAGCTCGCCCAATGGCCCAACAAAAAAAGCCGCCCGACAACTCGATTGCGGATAATCGCAAAGCGCGCTTTGACTACACCATCGAGCAGCAATTCGAGGCCGGCATCGTACTGCAAGGCTGGGAAGTCAAAAGCCTGCGCGCCGGCCGCGTCCAGCTCAAAGAAAGCCACGTCACCATCCACCGCGGCGAGCTGTTCCTGGTCGGCGCCCATCTGTCGCCGCTGCAAACCACCTCCACCCATGTCCTCGCCGACCCGCTGCGCCAGCGCAAACTGCTGCTGCACAAGCGGGAAATCAGCCGCCTGATCGGCCTGGTCGAACGCCAGGGCTACACGCTCGTGGCGCTCGCGCTGTACTGGCTCAATGGCCGCGCCAAAGCCAAAATTGCGCTGGCCAAGGGCAAAAAACAACACGACAAGCGCCAAACCATCAAACAGCGACAATGGGAGCGCGACCGGCACCGGCTGCTGAAACAGTATTAAAAGCGCCCAAAACCCCGGCCAGTGGCACTTTAAATAGGAATTGCATGGCGTTGAGCTTGACTGCGGCGGCGCGTTATCGGCTATAATCGGCGCATGGGGGTGACTGGCTTCGACGTCGGTCGCGAAGCCATCGGAGCATGTCGAGGTGCAGAGTTCCTCGTGAATCCAACTGCAACACAATAGTTGCCAACGACGACAACTACTCACTAGCCGCTTAGTTCGGTTAGTCCTTTCGCCCGGCTCGCCTTTAGGCCGGTGGGTAAAGAAAGGTCATCTTATACAGGCTCGCCAGTCAGTTGCGCCCGTTAGCTGACGGTTAAAACCAAGCGGACTCGCCGGTCTGTCAATGCGTCTGCCTGTGGGCAGGCCGGTTAACTTAAACAGCAGACTAAGCATGTAGTCGCCGATGTGTGTAGGATCTACGGACGCGGGTTCAATTCCCGCCACCTCCACCAATCACGCAACCCTGACCGTTTTCGGTCGGGGTTTTTCTTGCCTGCTTGCGCCTGCTCCCGCGTATTCGTGTTGTTTTCTGTGAACAGCTTTCGGTAGCCACCCCCCTTTCTCGCAACGTGAGGCACCCTCTACACGCGATTGCATTTGCAGTTTGTCAGAAACTCGCATATATTTTCGCACATGAACAAGACGACCAAGACAGCTGGGCTGATTCGCCTGCACATTGAAGAGATGCCAATTGGGGCACCTTTCACCCCGACAGCATTCCTGGAATGCGGCACGCGCGCGTCCATTGACCAGACCCTGTCCCGCCTCGTAAAGGCAGGCTCGATCGAGCGCGTGACGCGTGGCGTCTTTGTGCGCCCCGAAGTCAGCCGTTTCGTCGGTAAGGTCGCCCCCTCACCTCTCAAAGTGGCCGAAGCGGTCGCGCAGACAACCGGGGCCGTTGTCCAGGTTCACGGTGCCGAAGCAGCACGCCGGCTCGAGCTGACCACACAGGTGCCAACCCAGTCCGTGTTCGTAACGTCCGGCCCGTCCAGGCGCATCCGCGTGGGCAGGATGGAGATTCGCCTCCAACACGTCTGCCAGCGCAAATTGGCTCTGGCGGGGCGCCCTGCTGGACTTGCGCTTGTAGCGATGTGGTATCTCGGCAAGAAGGAAGTGACGCCGGCACTGGTCGAGAAGATTCGGCGCAAGCTGGGGGCCGGCGAGTTCGAGGCCCTCAAGTCAGCTACCCGATTGATGCCTGCGTGGATGAGCGACGCTATCTTCCGGCACGAGCGGGCGGCAGTTTATGCCTGAATCTTTCCGGCGCCTTGTGCTCTTGCCTGGTCTTCATCGATTACTCAAACAGTCGTTTCTGTTTGACGGCATATCTGACCGGCCTCATCTGTTTTTCCAATACACCTTCGTCAACCAGGCGCTGTAACCATACCTTCGCCTGCGCAGTGGAGACGTTCAGCGCGGCGGCCACCTCGGCGTCTTTCATGGGGCGGTGCAATATTTGCTGACTTGCCACGCGCACGGCTGCAAACAGCGCTTCGGCCGGGGTTGATTCCGGCTGCGGAGATTCCCCGGTCTCGCCGGTCGGTGCTGTGCTCTGCGGTGTGACCGGCGTCGGTTGTTCCGATACCGCAGTTGCTGGCCGTAGATCTGTAACCGCGTCAACCGGCGCCGATGGCGCGTTCCCGGCGCAGGATGCTGGATCGGCCTCGAGGGACGCGGGCGCCGTGGGCGTGGTGTCGGCCGGCGATAGCCCGTCGTTCAAAAGCGACGGCAAATCAGCCTGCGGGGAAGCCGCCGGCGTCGGCATCGCCAGGTTGAACACCGCCTCGAACGCATCCACGTCTTGTGGGTTCGGCCAGGGAAGCGCGCCTTTCTTGCGCAGGGCGTCCAGTCCGGGGGAAGATTCGCCCGTCGAGCGCACAAAGACCGGGACGAATTTGAATTTATCCAGCTGCTCGATGGCGCCCGCCCAGGTGCCGCCCTTGTTGAGGTCGGAGCTCATCACCAGGGCAGCGTCGGCCAAGGCGTAGACCAGCTTGTTTCGCTGCATGGCATTACCGACGTTGAATCTGGCACCGGGGTCGCAGGGAGAGATCAGCGTCAGTTGGCCGTCGAGCAGCAGATTGCGCTGCTCGCGGTTCATCGCGGTTTTTTCCAGGCTGTCCGCCAGCACGCCACAGACTTTGCCGCCCGCTTCCAGAGCGCCCCGCATGGCGGCCTGATCGATACCTTTGGCGCCGCCTGAGAGCAGCGTTCTACCGGCCCGGGCGGAGAGTTGACCAACGGCCATTGTGCAATCAATCAGGGAGTCGTCCACACGGCGCGAGCCGACGACAGCAAGGCCGCCGGAATCCAACAGGCCCATATCGCCACACCCGTACATAACGGCGGGGGCATCTTCGCGCAGTCGCGCTTTCAGGCGCCGAGGGTAATCGGCGTCGGCCCGGCTTACCACCCAGATGGCGCGAGTTTGCCAGCGCTCGACGGCTTGACTCAGCAGAAATCCGCGTCCCAACAGTTGCTGCAGGCGGCTCTCGTCAATCACCGACCGGCACGCACGCAGGATATTCGCCGCATCCGGGGAGACGAGATCGGCCGGTTGGCGCTGGATCTCGCGCAAATAACGGGCCAGGCGTTTGTATTCACCCGGCGATAGCAGATCGGATGACGCCGTGCCGCGTCCGGCGATCAAGGGCGCCGTCAGCAGCAGGATTGCCTGCGTATTGGGTGAAAGGGCCGGCGTCATTCGTCAGTGTCCTGTTTGTGCAAGCGCCATCGGCCAAACGGCACCACTGTTGCTGCGGCGGAGCAGCCACGCCGACACCGTCAGCGTCCAGCGCGAATCGACCATGTCATCCACCAACAGGACCGCGCCGGGAAGCATGAGCTGGGCATCAACCGCAAGGGCGCCATCGATGTTGCGCGCTTGCTGTGTGCTGTTTTCCATCGTTTTCTGTTCCGGCCTTTCGACTGTTTTCGTGATGATCATACGAAATGGCAAGCCCAGCGCCGCCGCCAGGCGTTTTGCAAAATCCGGCACCAGATCCGGATGCCGAAGTGATGGAACGCCGGTCACCCAGGTCGGTGCCGGCCGTGGGTTCCACTCGTGGATCATCTTCACGCAGGCAGTAACCAGCGTATCGGAAAAATGGTTATCGTGGTGCTTGCCCTGTCGAACCAGGTTACCCCAACCGGCATCACCCCAGACACACAACACTTTGCCGGGTTGGGCCTGATGAGCGGGCAAGATGCCCCCCTTAACACCGTACTGTAGCATACCCCCATCCGACGGCCACTTCTTGCGCGGCTCGATCGGCAAGCTGGTACGGCGAAGAAATGCGACGGTGGCGGCGACCAACTCGGCATCCACGGTTGTGGGCAATGGCGGCAAGGCAGGTTGTGTGACCCCATCTGGGTCGCCGTCGAGCGCGCTGATCAGGAAGCCCATGTGCTCTCCAAATGGCAAGTCAACATAGTCCTGCATCTGCTGGCGCTCGTTTTGCCGCAGCTCGGTGAGGCGTTCCGCTCGCTCCCAAAACTCTTCACTCAGTGTTGCTGCCGTGAGTTGCCACTTGCTGCCTTGTTTGGCAAGGGGCGCCGGCGCTTCGAGCGACAGCAAATCAAGTGTCTTGTAGACCCGCCCTTGACTCAGGTTGACTCGACCCAGCAGCTCCGGGACAGACAAGCCGGCGGGCGCTTTCTCCAGTGCTGTCAGCACATCGGCCACTTCCTTGCGGGTCGGGAAGGCGCTGCGAATGAACCAATCGGTGATGTCCATCTCTTCCCGGCCGCTGAGCAGCACGCCATACGCGGCGTCCAGGGCACGCCCTGCGCGACCAACCTGCTGGTAGTAGGCGACCACCGACCCCGGCATCTGGTAATGAATCACAAACGCGAGATCGGGCTTGTCGTAGCCCATGCCCAAAGCCATTGTCGCCACCAGCGCCTTGACCTGGTTATCGAGCAGCGCCTGTTCCAGCTGCTCTCGGCGGTCGCCTGTTTCACCGGTATAGGCTTCCACGTTAAAGCCTCGGGCTTGCAGCCATTCAGCGACTTGATTGGCATCACGTACCGTCAGCGTATAGATGATGCCGTGGCCCTGCAGGGTGGCAAGCTGTTCTGCCAGCCATGCAAGGCGTTCAGCCTGACTCGGCAAGCGGATGGTCTGCAAACACAGGGAGGGGCGATTGAGGTCGCCCCGCGATACCTTGAGCTTTGGCCCGAGCACGACAGCAAGATCCGCCATCACCCGATTGTTTGCTGTGGCCGTCGTGGCCAGGAGACGCAGGTTGGGCGGCAGTGTCTTGATGATCCGCTCCAGAAACCGATAGTGAGGGCGAAAATCGTGACCCCAGTCGGAAATACAGTGCGCTTCGTCGACCACCAGCAGGGAAATCTGTGCGGCGATACCGGGCAACACCTGCGTGCAAAAGCGCTCGTTTGCCAAACGCTCGGGCGAGATCAAAAGAATGTCGATTTCGCCGTTGGCAAGCCTGGCCTCGACCGCCGCCCAGCAGTCTGTGTTGCCGGAGTTAATCGTAGCAGCGCGAACCCCCATCCGATTTGCCGCGGCGATCTGATTGCGCATCAGCGCCAACAGCGGCGAGATCAACAGCGCGGGCCCGTTGCCGGCCTCGCGCAGCAGTTTGATCGCGATGAAGTAGACGAAACTTTTGCCCCAGCCGGTCTTCTGCACGACCAGCAAGCGCCCTTTGCCCTCGACGAGGTAGCGGATAGCATCTTCCTGGCCGTCACGGAAAGCGGCGTCAGCACGCCCGGAGCCGATGCGCAGAAGTTCCAGCGCACGTTCTGGATGATAGACCATATTATTACCCTCCCTGGTTCTTGTCGGGCGAGCGATAGCCCACGCCAATCCAACGTTGTTGACGCTGTACAGCGCCAGTAGTCCTTTAACCCGAGTCTGAAGCGGTGACAGCCTGTCGATTCATCGGCAGAGCCCCGCGCACCATATCGGGTTTGCGAAAGCTTGTACGGATATTACGAAAAGTATAGAGGCTTCCCCGGAATCTGTCCATGAATCTATTTTGAATCGGTGCGGTTCCAAAATGGGTGTAAATGGGTGTGTTTTTGGTTAAAGTACGCTTCATGCTGCGCACCGACACCATCCAGATCACCCCGGAGATCCTGAGCCTCATTGCCGGGATCGACGAGTTCAAGGGCGCATGGCGTGCTCTGGGTGCGCTCGCGCCCGATCGTCTGTCGGCCCTGCGGCGGGTTGCCACCATCGAGAGCATCGGCTCCTCCACCCGTATCGAGGGCAGCAAGCTGTCGGATCGGGAGGTGGAACAACTGCTGTCAAACCCGGAGAGCCCGTCTTTCGCCACCCGCGATGAGCAGGAAGTGGCCGGCTGTGCCGAGCTGATGGAGCGGGTGTTCGCGTCCTGGCAGGACATCCCGTTCACCGAGAACCACATCAAACAGTTGCACCAGATCCTCCTGCGCTACCGCGAGAAGGACGGTTGGCATCGCGGCAATTACAAGACCCATTCCAACAGCGTCGCCGCATTTGATGAGAACGGCACGCAGGTCGGTATCGTGTTCCAGACGGCCACGCCATTCGACACCCCCCGCCTGATGACCGAGCTGGTGGCCTGGGTGGCGCAAGCGCGCGCGGCAGCCCGTCTGCATCCGCTGCTGATCATCGCCCTGTTCGTCGTCGTGTTTCTCGAGATCCATCCTTTCCAGGACGGTAACGGTCGGCTGAGCCGCCTGCTGACGACGCTGCTGCTCCTGCAGGGCGGTTATGCCTATGCGCCATATAGCTCATCGGAAAGCGTGATCGAGCAGAGTAAGGAAGCCTACTACCTGGCCCTGCAGCAGACGCAGGGCACGATCCGGACAGAGTCGCCGAACTGGCAGCCGTGGCTCGTGTTCTTCCTGCGCTCTCTGGCCGAGCAGGCTGGCCGACTGGAGAACAAGGTCGAGCGGGAGAAGATAGTGTTGGCTTCCCTGTCGGAGTTGTCACTCCAGATCGTTGAGTTCGCCCGCGAGCATGGCCGTATCACCATTGGCAAGGCGATCAAACTGACCGGCGCCAGTCGCAACACACTCAAGCAGCATTTCCGCACATTGGTTGAACGCGGCACGCTGAACCGGCACGGCAGTGGTCGCGGAGTCTGGTACGACCTGCGTTGAAGGTGGCTGCCGGGCACCGGGTACACTCACATGCGCTCACTACAACCGCGGCCATTGCGGTAAAATAAGACATGCAGCAAGCGGATACACCGGGGTGTTGAAAACCCTGCCACTGCACCGGACTGCACCTCCAATGGCGCCAACAACACCCATCAAAACACCACAACAGCATCATGGAAGATGCGAGAAGGAAAAATGCTAGAACTCGAAAAGATTCAAAAAGACGCGCAGGTTTGCGGTATTCAACCCGACGAGATCGTCCGGATCATCCAGGTTGAGCCGGCCAGCGACGACGCCGTCACCGTCTACTACCGAGACAGCCGGGGCACACTCGGAGAGCGAATGCTGTTTCGCGCCGACGAAACCGGGTTAAAGCTCGCCACCGCCGGCCGGCCCTGGGCATTCGATGCCCCGGGCGCCGACTTCAAACTGGGGCTCGAAGCCTACCGCATCAGCCAGGCGGCCCTGTTCGACCCGATGATGGCCGTGCATACCGCCAATATCGAGCCCCTGCCCCATCAGATTTCCGCGGTATACGAATCCATGCTGCCCCGGCAGCCGCTGCGTTTCGTGCTGGCCGACGACCCGGGCGCCGGTAAAACCATCATGGCCGGGCTGTTGATACTCGAGCTGTTAATGCGGGCCGACGCCAAACGCATTCTGATTGTCGCACCGGGCGCACTCACCGAACAATGGCAAGACGAGCTGCTGGAAAAATTCGACGTCCAGTTCGATATTTTTAGTCGAGAAAAGCAGGAACAATGCGCCTCCGGCAATTACTTCGCGCAAGCCGATCAGCTCATCTGCCGACTCGACCAACTGGCGCGCAACGAAGATTTCCAGGACAAGCTGAAAAGCACCGAATGGGATCTGATCATCGTCGACGAAGCGCACAAACTGTCCGCCGGCTACTACGGCAGCAAGGTCACCAAAACCAAGCGCTTCCTGCTCGGCGAGCTGCTCGGCTCACTCACCCGACACTTCCTGCTGATGACCGCCACCCCGCACAACGGCAAAGAAGAAGATTTCCAAATCTGGCTGTCGCTGCTGGACGGCGACCGCTTCTACGGCAAATTCCGCGAAGGCGTGCATAAAGTCGAGGTTGCCGACCTGATGCGCCGCATGCAGAAAGAAGAACTGCTGAAATTCGACGGCCGACCACTATTCCCCGAGCGCCGCGCCTACACCGCCAACTATCAACTATCGCCGCCGGAAGCCGAGCTTTACCGACAGGTCACGACCTATGTCGGCCAGGAGATGAACCGGGCCGACAAACTCGACGGCAAAAAGAAAAACCGCGTCGGCTTTGCGCTGACCATTTTGCAGCGCCGCCTGGCATCCAGCCCGGAGGCCATCTACCAATCGCTCAAACGCCGGCGCCAGCGCCTCGAACAGCGCCTGGAGGACACCAGACTGACCGCCGGCGGCCACACCTCCAATCGGATTGCCGAAACCCTCGACGAATACGATGTAAAAAAATCCATCGACATACCCGAGAATTTTGACGAACTCGATGAAGAGTTGAACGCGGAGGAGTATGAAATCTGCGCCGAGCAAATCGCAGACCAGGCGACCGCCTCGGCCACGATACCCGAGCTGGAAGCCGAGATAAACAGCCTGCACACGCTCGAACACCAGGCGCACGCCGTGGTGCAATCGGGCAGCGATAAAAAGTGGGAACAACTCTCCTGCCTGTTGCAAGACCACCCTGAGATGCTCACCGCCGGCGGCCAGCGGCGCAAACTGATCATCTTCACCGAGCACAAAGACACGCTGAACTACCTGGCCGACCGCATCGGCGACCTGCTGGGCAACACCAATGCGACCAGAATCATTTCCGGCAGCACCCCCCGCGACCGGCGCCGAAAAATTCAGGAAGAGTTTCGCCATGACCCGGAAGTGGTGGTCCTGATTGCCACCGACGCCGCCGGCGAAGGCGTCAATCTGCAAAACGCCAACCTGATGGTCAATTACGACCTGCCCTGGAACCCCAACCGCCTGGAACAGCGCTTTGGCCGCATCCACCGCATCGGCCAGACCGAAGTCTGCCATCTATGGAATATCGTCGCCAATGAAACCAGAGAGGGCAACGTATTTCAGAAGCTATTCGACAAGATCGAAACCGAGCGTAAAGCGCTGGGCGGCAAAGTCTTCGACGTACTGGGCGAAGCGTTCGACAACGTCTCGCTCAAAGACCTGCTGGTAGAGGCGATTCGCTACGGCGAAGACCCCGACGTCAAAGCCAGAATGGACCAGATAATTGAAGGCGCGCTCGACACCGCGCATCTGCACGCCATCTTGCAGCGCAACGCCCTGGTAGCGCAGCACATGGGGCACGACGACCTCTACGCGATCAAAGAAGAAATGGAAAAGGCAGCGGCGCGTAAACTGCAACCCTACTTCATCCGCACGTTCTTTAACGAAGCGTTTCAGATGCTGCAGGGCGAAACCCGCGGCAGAGAAATCAAGCGCTATGAAATCCCCCATGTCCCCGGTGTGGTCCGCGAACGCGACCGCATCATCGGCGCAACCAGAACCCCGGTATTGAAAAAGTACGAACGCATTTGCTTTGAAAAGCAGCATGTACGTGTGACCGGCAAACCGATGGCCGACCTGATTCACGTCATGCACCCGCTGATGCGGGCGGTGACCAGCCTGACGCTGTCAGCCCACCGCGCCAAACTGAAACAAGGCGCCGTACTGGTTCACCCCGGTGACGACGGGGTCGAGCTCAAAGTGCTGTTTATATTCGAACACACGGTGCGCGAAGCAAACAGCGCAACGCGAGAGGCGTCGCGCCGCTTGCAGTTTATCGAACTCGACCGATCGGGCCGAGTGGCACATGCCGGCTGGGCGCCGCATCTGGATTTACAGCCAATCAATGCGGACGACCAACACCGGATCGACGATATGCTGCAAGCCGACTGGCTCAGCGGCGACCTGGAAAGCCAGGCACTCGGCTACGCCTCGCAGCAGTTGGTGCCGAAACATTACGAGGAAGTAAAAAGCCGGCGCACGCGCCAGGCAGACAAAGTGCTGGCAGCCGTCAACGCGCGCCTGCTCACCGAGATCAACCATTGGTCGGAGCGCCACCGCAAACTGCAAGATGACGTTGCCGCCGGCAGGCAGCCGCGGATGCAGCCGGAAATAGCCCGCCGCCGTGTAGACGAGCTCACCGCCCGCCTCGAACAGCGCAAAGTCGAGCTGGCGGCCATGAAAAACGTGGTATCCAGCACCCCGGTCGTCATCGGCGGCGCGGTGGTGATTCCGCAGGGCCTGCTCCGGCGCACCGGCGATACCCCCCGGTTCTCGGTGGATGCCGACAGCCGCGCCCGTATCGAGCGCATCGCAATGAATGCCGTGATGGAAACCGAGCGCCGTTTGGGCCATCATGTGATAGACGTCAGCGCGGAAAAATGCGGCTGGGATGTCACGGCCCGGCCGCAACCCAACCCGGACGGTTTGATTCAACCGGATCGCCATGTCGAAGTCAAAGGCCGCGCCAAAGACCAAAGCACCGTCACCGTCAGCCGCAATGAGATCATCTACGGCTTGAATCAGGCCGAGCAATTCATACTTGCAATTGTGATTGTCGACGGCGAGCGGTACGAAGGGCCGTTTTATATCGTGCAGCCGTTTGACGCCGAGCCGGATTTCCACGTGACCAGTGTCAACTATGATTTAAACGAACTCCTTGAAAAATCCGTTAGACCGGAGACCATGCTATGCGATTAAACAAAATACGGCTGGAAAATTTTCGCTGCTACCAGGAGCTGGAGCTTGACCTGCACCCCAATATCACGATGCTGGTTGCCAATAACGGCGAAGGCAAAACCGCCATTCTGGATGCGGTTCGCATTGCGCTGTGGCCTTACATAAGCCAGTTTGATTTGGCAAAACCGCCCAAGGCAGGCCCGGCCAATACCATTACGATTGATGATGTCCGGTTGGTCAAGTTGGCCGATCGGGGTAAGACTAAGCCCGGCGCATCGGGCATCATGGTGCGCCGTTTTCCTTCCTCCGTCACCGCACAAGGTCATTGCCAAGACGAGGATATCACCTGGCGACGCTATCGTGATAGTGAAATACACGGATCAAGAGTCAAACACGATGCCGAAGCCAGACGCCTGAGAGCCATAGCCCGACAATTGCAAAAAAAAGCCCGTAACATCAAATCTCCCCCAATCGACCTGCCTGTATTCGCTTACTACGGCACCGGCAGGTTATGGAAGGGAAAATCAATAGGAAAGCAGTTGACACAAAGCAAAACAAGCCAGCGTGAAAAAATCAATATGCAAACCCGAACCTTTGCCTACCGCGATTGTTTTGACTCCGACACCAGTTACCGCCAATTTGAAGATTGGTTTACTTCTACCTGCCTCAAGCTCAGGGAATATCAAATACGACAATTCGAGCTATTCCAGACAGTAGCGATCGATAACGAGTTTGCATTTATGCACCCGATCAAAATAATACAAGACGCCATTAACGAAGTATTAAAACCGGTGGGCTGGCACACTCTGGAATACAGCCTGACCTACGATCGATCTCTGATCTTGAAACATGCCGATCATGGAGTACTTAAAGTAGCACAACTCAGCGACGGGATTAAAAACATCGTCACGATGGTTGCCGATATTGCCTATCGCTGCGTATTGCTCAACGAGCACCTGGGTGAAAACGCGGCCAGACAATCAACCGGAATAGTCATGATTGATGAAATTGATATGCACCTCCACCCGAAATGGCAGCAGACAGTGGTTGATTCACTGTGTAAGGCATTCCCAAAAATACAGTTTATCGCCACCACCCACAGCCCGCAGGTATTATCGACCCTGCATAAAGAATCGATACGGGTAATAAGCCATGGTTTCGACGCCGATTCCATGGACTGGCAATCATCGGCCCATCCGCCCTATACCCAAAGCCGCGGGGTAGCCAGTGCCGACGTAATGGCGGAATTGCAAGCGGTTGACCCGGTACCCGATGTAGAAGAAGCTCAGTGGCTCACCCAATACCAAGCATTGATTATTGAAAATCAACATGAGACAAAAGACGGGGCCATCCTAAAAGGAAAGATTCTTGATCACTTTGGTGAAGATCATCATGAATGGCTTGAGTGTGAGCGCCTCATTCGCCTGCAAGCCATGAAAGCCAAGTTGCGTGAGCGCACGCTGTCACCCGATAACCACGATTGAGTGAATCAATGCACAAGCTAAACAGACCCCCAGCACCAACTTGCCTGAATAACTATGACTACGCTCATAATAATTGGTGTAAGGTCACTTCAGACGACAAAGACGAAATTTGGGCGCATCTCAATCAAATGCAACAACAGCGTTGCGCCTATTGCGAACGTAATATTAAAAAAAAATCCAGACGCCACATCGAACACTTTCGTCGGCGCTGTCGATACCCGAAATACATGTTTAAATGGAGCAATTTGTTCGGATCTTGCAATACCAAAACGAGTTGCGGTAAACACAAAGATAAGCCTGGATCGAAATACAATCCTGACCAATTAATAAAACCGGATTGCGAAGACCCGGAAGATTTCTTGCTATTTTTGTCCAACGGTAAAGTTGTGCCTAAAAGCGGGCTGCTCGGACAGGACCTTAAAAAGGCAAAAAATACCATTTGTATTTTCAACTTGAATGGAGCGTTAAGGCAAACACGCGAAACCTATGTTAAGTCATACCTCGAAGACGCAGAAGTGATCGCCGAACTCGCCACCGAATATGATGACTGGCGACAATTGTCCGAACAAAGGTTCGCAGAATTACAGCACTTGCCTTTTGCTACCGCGATTAAGCACTTACTGCTATCGAATTAGAAAAAACATGCCACAAATAAAAATCCCTAAAAAGCTGATCGAAGTCGCCCTGCCGCTGGATGACATCAACATCGCAGCCGCGCGGGAAAAGTCCATTCGCCACGGTCACCCGAGTACGCTGCACTTGTGGTGGGCGCGACGGCCGCTGGCAGCCGCACGGGCGGTGATATTTGCGCAGATGGTAAACGACCCCGGCTATCAGCGTGAAATCGGCTTCGGCGTGAATAAGCACAAGGCCGCAGTCGAACGCGAAAAACTGTTCCAGATTATTCGCGACCTGGTGCAGTGGGAAAACACCAATAACGAAGATGTGCTCAAACGTGCCCGCGCGGCAATTCGACAAAGCTGGCGCGAAACCTGCCACCTGAACCGCGACCACCCGCAAGCCGATGAGCTGTTCAACCCGGATCAGTTGCCGGCGTTCCACGATCCGTTTGCCGGTGGCGGCGCTATTCCGCTGGAAGCGCAGCGGCTGGGGCTGGACAGTTACGCCAGTGATTTAAATCCGGTGGCGGTCATGATCAACAAGGCAATGATTGAAATTCCGCCCAGGTTTGCCGGGCAGAAGCCGGTGGGGCCATTGCCTGCCGATGAACGACAGGACAATCTGGAGAAAGACTGGCCCGGCGCACACGGCCTGGCCGAAGACGTGCGCCGATATGGCCATTGGATGCGGCAGCAGTCGTTTGAGCGCATTGGTCATTTGTACCCCAGGATCACCGTCACCGAGGCGATGACCCACGAGAGAGCAGATTTAAAACCCTATGTCGGCCAGGCATTGACGGTGATTGCCTGGCTATGGGCGCGCACGGTAAAAAGCTCGAATCCGGCGTTTAGTCATGTCGATGTGCCGTTGGTGGCGAGTTTTGTGCTGTCCGCAAAAAAAAGAAAAGAAGCCTATGTGCAGCCGATAGTCGAAGGTGACAGTTATCGGTTTACAGTCAGAATGGGCCAACCGCCGGCGACAGCAAAGACGGGGACAAAAGTGGCGAGAGGTGCCAGCTTTATCTGCCTGCTCTCCGAACAGCCGATGAAAAAATCATACATTAAAGAAGAATTCAAAGAAAAACGCGCCAAACAACGGTTGATGGCGATCGTCGCAGAAGGCCACTCTGGCAGGGTGTACCTGTCGCCGTCAGAAGACGCTGAAAGCATTGCCTGTTCAGCAACGCCCGATTGGAAGCCAGAACTAGAAATGAATCAAGATTGCACTAGTCTGTTAAGCGGTCGCGGGTATGGTTTTAAATGGTGGTATGAACTCTTCACCCCTCGTCAGCTAGTCGCTCTCACAACCTTTTGCGATCTGGTACAAAAAGTCCGCATCAAAGCCATTGCCGATGCCAAAGCCACCGGCATGGCCGATGACGGTGTCGGGATTGATGCGGGCGGTACAGGGGCTACCGCTTATGGAGATGCGTTGGCTACACTGCTAACTTTCGCAATAGATAAAATGGCAGACCTCGGAAACTCTCTAGTACCATGGAGGCCAGCAGTGGAATGCCCACGGCGCCTATTTGGGAGACAAGCTATCCCAATGGTTTGGGATTACGCTGAAACCAACCCATTTTCAAGCTCAAGTGGTGGTTTTGTAACCCTCATTGAGGCAGAAAGAATAGCTATTCCACTCACCCCGAGCACAGGATATGGACTAGTTCAACAGGCCGATGCATCAACTCAAAAGATCAGCACCCATAAAATCATTTCTACTGATCCCCCCTACTACGACAATATCGACTATGCCGATTTATCAGATTTCTTTTATGTGTGGATGCGCCGCTCATTGAGAGACCTATTCCCCAATTTATTTTCGACCATCGCGGTGCCCAAAGCCGAAGAGTTGGTGGCAACCCGTTATCGGCATGGCAGCAAAGAAAAAGCGGAAGCCTTTTTTCTCGACGGCATGACGCAGGCGATTCACACAATGGCCGAAAAAGGCCACCCCGGTTTTCCGGTCTCAATTTATTATGCCTTCAAGCAATCCGAAACCCGGCAAGGCAACACCTCGAGCAGTGGTTGGGAAACTTTTTTGGAGGCAGTTATGCGTGCCGGCTTTGCTATCGTCGGCACTTGGCCGATGCGGACTGAAAGGCCAAGCAGATTGATTGCGAAAGACACAAATGCTCTGGCCTCTTCAGTGGTATTGGTTTGCAAGCAACGCGCCACCCAGGCAGAATCGATCTCCCGCGGCCAATTCCAGCGTGAACTGCGCGAACACATGCCGGAAGCCCTGGACGACATGATTGGCAGTGACACTGGCCAAACACCAATTGCCCCGGTAGATTTGGCCCAGGCCGCCATCGGCCCCGGCATAGCAATCTTCTCTCGATACGCAGCGATATTGAATCAGGATGGCAGCAAAATGCGCGTACACGATGCGCTGATTCTAATCAACCAGGAAATCACCAAACGCCTCACCCCCGATAGTGGTGGCTTCGACACCGACACACTGTTTTGCGACGACTGGTTCAGCCAATACGGCTGGCACTCCGATAAGTTTGGCACGGCCAGTACCCTGGCCCTGGCCAAAGGTGCCTCGGTAGACGGTATGCACGAAGCCGGTATTATCGAATCCGGCAGTGGCCAGGTGCGCCTGCGGAAGTGGCAGGAATACGTGCCGAAATGGACTCCGAAAGCCGATACCTCGATATGGGAAGCCTGCCATCACCTGATCCGGGCGCTGGATCAAGAGGGTGAAGCCGCCGCCGGCAAGCTGCTGGCGCGCATGCCCGAGCACAGCGAGCAGATACGCCAATTGGCGTATCATCTGTACACCCGCTGCGAACGCAAGAAGTGGGCGGAAGAGGCCCGCGCCTACAATGAACTCATCGCCTCCTGGCACGCCATTATCGCTGCCTCGCACAAGGCCGACCATACAGGCACCCAACTGGATATGATTGTTTAAGGAAACGTTATGCGCATTGAATCCATCAAATTGAAAAACTTCAAGAGTTTCCGCGATGCGGAAATGCGCGATATTCCGGGGTTTTGTGTCATCGTAGGCGCAAACGGCACCGGCAAAACCACGCTATTCGACGTGTTCGGCTTTCTCAAGGATTGCCTGATCTTCGATGTCCGGCGTGCGCTGCAAGTGCGCGGCGGGTTTAAGGAGGTAATCAGTAGAGGTGCCGGTGCCGGCGGCTGTATCGAGATCGAAATCCAATTTCGTATGGAGATTACTAACGTGGAACGACTGGTTACCTATATCCTGAAGGTGGGGAGAAAGGGTAATCAAATCAGCGTAGTGCGTGAAATATTGCGTTACAAGCGCGGTTCATACGGATCGCCTTTTCATTTTCTGGACTTCGCCAACGGCTCGGGCTACGCGATCATCAATGAAGAAGACTTCGATAAGCCGGAAGAAGAATTGACACGCAAAAAACAGACCATCGCACAGGATGCGATGGCCATCAAAGGACTGGGACAATTCGAGCGCTTCAAAGCCGCCAATGCATTCAGACAGCTGATTGAAAAATGGCACGTGTCGGATTTTCATATCAATCAGGCCCGTGGTGACAAAGACGCAATTGGAGAGGACGAACACCTCTCGGCAACCGGAGACAACCTGCAATTGGTTGCCCGAAATATTTATGATAATCATCCTGAAATATTCACCAAAATTGTCACAGCCATGAAACGCAGGGTGCCGGGAATTGATGACATTGAACCGAAGCTAACAGAGGATGGTCGCTTGATACTCCACTTTCGGGACAAAGCTTTTCAATCCCCTTTTATCGACCGTTATGTATCCGACGGTACGATCAAAATGTTTGCGTATTTGATCCTGCTGTATGATCTCAACCCCCACCCGCTGCTGTTGGTGGAAAATCCCGAAAACCAATTTTATCCCAGCCTTTTATGGGAGTTGGCAGAAGAATTCAGAGCATACGCGAAAAAAGGTGGCCAGGTATTTGTCTCCAGCCATTCGCCCGGCTTTCTTGATGCCGTGCGGCTCGATGAAGTCTATTGGCTGGTGAAAGACAACGGCTGCACCCACATTAAACGCGCGCAGGACGACAAGCAAATAGCCGCATTTATGGATGAAGGCGATCAGATGGGCCACCTGTGGCAAGCGGGACTCTTTCCGGGAGCAGACCCGTATCGCCTTGCGAAACCGTCACGGAAACTTGAAAGCAGTGCACCCGGTTATCAAAAAGCATCCGGGTCGCGTACAATCGGGCCACTGATGGATATAGAGAACAACCGCTCGCGTAGCTTTAACGTCCTCATTGATGGGGCGAGACGCCTGGCAGGGATAAATTGATGATCCAATTTATCCCCGGTATACTATTATCGTGGCCTCGTATGCGGCAGGCCATAAAAGCACCTGACTGGAATCAAATTGTTGAGGAGGCATCATGCTTAAACGAATGAGACTAGAAAACCTGGCGGCGTTTGGTGAAGCCGATCTTCAGTTTTCGCCTGGGTTAAATGTGATTATCGGTGAGAACGGCTGCGGCAAATCCCACCTGTTGAAAACAGCTTACGCTGTTATTGCCGCCAGTGCGGAGGAAGGTCTTAAATCCAACGCCAGCGGACCGAAATTCAACACCAACGGACCGACCAAAACAGTGCTACAGACAGTCTATGCGAAAAAACTGATGAACGTGCTACGCCCCGAGTATCTCGGGCGCCTCGCCAAAAGAAAACCAGGCCGAAAACGGTGTCAGCTTGACTTCATATTCAAAAACTCTGACCTTAATAGTCAATTCAGCTTTGCTACTTCCAGCAAATCTGAAGTACAGATCGAGCTGCTGAATAAAGAGTGGCAGCCTAAGGCGCCGGTGTTTTTGCCCACACGCGAGCTGCTGACCCTGTATCCCGGGTTTGTGCCGCTCTACGATGGCCACTATCTGGAATTTGATGAAACCTACCGCGACACCTGTGTGCTGCTCGGCGCACCGGCACTGAGAGGTCCGCGCGGTAAAAAAGCGGGCGAATTGTTGAAGCCGTTAGAGGAAGCTATGGGTGGCTGGGTGAAATTGGATAACAATGGCCGTTTTTATTTGCAACTGCCCGGCCAGGGAATAATGGAAATGCCGCTGGTGGCCGAAGGATGGCGCAAGCTGGCCATGCTGGCGCGCCTGATTAGCACCGGAGCACTGCTGGACACCGGTTACTTGTTCTGGGATGAGCCGGAAACCAACCTGAATCCACGGCTGATTAAGAGGATTGCGAAAGCGATTTTGCATCTTTGCAAAAACGGCATTCAGGTGTTCATTGCGACCCACTCGCTGTTTTTATTGCGCGAACTTGAGATTTTGTCGGAGGAGCAGTCCTTCAAGAAAATCAAACAACGGTATTTTGCCCTTCGCCCCGATGAAGATGGTGTACAGGTGGAACAGGGTGATGCAGTAGAAGACCTGCATACACTAGTGGTTTTGGATGAAGCACTTGAGCAATCGGACCGCTATATGGGAATGGGAGAGTAAACATGCAAATTCAGGAAGGCCACCTTAGCTTTACTTTTCCAACAGGTACCGAGGCCACCAAATACGACGACTGGTCTTTTTATCGAAATCAGTTTAACAGCGCATTCGGGGGTGCTAAAGCTGTTGACTTTGTTTTTGTGGATGGGGATACGACATGGCTGATTGAAGTCAAGGACTATCGCGCTCACCAAGGCACAATACCTAGCAAATTAGGTGAAGAAGTCGCGTTTAAAGTACGGGATACGCTGGCAGGGTTGGTCGCCGCTAAAAACAGTGCAAATGATTCCGACGAAAAACGTATCGCCCGCTGTGCCCTAAAAAGAGACAGGCTGCGTATTGTACTACACTTGGAACAACCGGCAAAGTCGTCAAAATCACGCTCCAAAGCCCTCGATCCGTCGGATCTCAAACTAAAGCTAAAACAGCTCCTAAAACCCGTGGATGCCCATCCTGATGTTGCCGATCAACGCACATTAAAAAAGAGACCAATGCCGTGGACTGTAAGAGGATAAAAAAATGAACATAACCCCATGGCGTGAAATCGCCCGCCCGCATAAAGATGTATTGGAAGGTCGCTTCCAACAATCGGAGTTTGCCGCCGACATTACCCAGGTCTACACCGGGACGGCGCCGGCCGAATACCAGGATGCCGAGCAGTTCTTTGCGCGCACTTTTATTACCGAAGGCATGCGCCTGCTGCTGGTCTCGGTAGCGCGGCGACTGGCCGGCCTGGGCGGCGACCCGGTGATCCAACTGCAAACGTCGTTTGGCGGCGGTAAAACCCATACCATGCTGGCGGTATTGCACCTGGCTGCCCGCACAGTCGGCATCGACAAACTGGCCGGCATCCCGCCCCTGCTGGACGAAGCCGGCATCGATGAGTTGCCTCAGGCGAAAACCGCGGTGATTGACGGCATTGCCCTGTCGGTCAGCCAGGGCAGACCGCACGGTGACATCACCGCCCATACCCTGTGGGGCGAAGTGGCGTGGCAACTGCTGGGCGAAGCCGGCTATGCGCTGGTCGCCACCAGTGACCGTGAAGGGACGGCGCCCGGCAAGGATATTTTAACGACACTGCTGCAACGCGCTGCGCCCTGTGTGGTGTTGATTGACGAGCTGCAAAAATTCTGTAGTGATTTAACCCCGGGCAAGCCGCTCGCTGCCGGCACCTATGAGGCCAACTTGAAGTTTGTGCAGGCATTGACCGAGGCATTCAAAGCCGTACCCAATGCCATTTTGCTGGCTTCGCTGCCGAAATCCGACACGGAGGCCGGCGATGTTTTTGGCCAAAAGAGCCTGGTTGCACTCGAGAAACACTTCGGTCGGGTTGAATCCGTCTGGAAGCCGGTGGCCGCGGAGGAAGCCTTCGAAATCGTACGCCGGCGCTTATTCGAATCTGCCGGCGACCACGACCGGATCGAAGATATCAGCCGCCAGTTTTGCAATTACTACCGCAAAAATGCCCGGCATTTCCCGGCGGAAACCCAATCGAACGACTACTTCGAGCGCCTGTGCAGCGCCTATCCGATTCACCCCGAGATATTCGATCGGTTGTATCAGGATTGGTCTACGCTGGACAAGTTCCAGCGCACCCGCGGCGTGCTTCAATACATGGCCGTTATCATTCACCGATTGTGGAATGACAACAATCAGGACGCGCTGATTATGCCGGGCTCTATCCCGCTGGAGGACAGCCAGGTACGCATTAAGAGCATCCATTACCTGCCGCCGGGCTGGGAGCCGATTTTAGAAGGCGAAGTAGACGGCCACCGCTCCAAGCCGTCCAAGATTGACGGTGGCACGCGCTTTGGCAGTGTGCAGGCGGCGCGCCGCACGATGCGCACAATATTTCTGGGCAGTGCGCCATCAGTGCCCAGTCAGGCCGTGAAAGGCATCCGCGCCGAACGGGTTTTGCTGGGCAGCGCGCAGCCGGGGCAGACCGTGGGGATATTTACCGATGTGCTGAGCCGCCTGCGCGACCAATTGCATTATCTTTACTCCGAACAGGATCGGTATTGGCTGGATACCCGAGCGAATTTGAGCCGGGAGATGGAAAGCCGCAGGGGGAATATCGACCTGCCGGCGCTGCATCAGGAATTGAAACAGCAGGTTACCGGTATCTTGGAACGCGCCTCGGTATTCGCCGGCATCCATGTCTTCACCGCGTCCAATGATGTGCCCGACGATGACGGCGACGGGCTTCGCCTGGTGGTGCTGCCGCCGGAAAACGGGTTCACCAAGGGCGGCGGTGGCAGCGCGACTACCGCCGCCGAAGAGATTCTGCAAAATCGAGGGGCACAGCCCAGACAACGACGCAATCGTTTGATTTTCTTTGCCGCCGAGACCAGTGCGATTGGCCGCCTCAACCAGGCCGGGCGAACGTATCTGGCCTGGTGTGAAATCGTCACCGACATCGAGCAAAACAAGCTGAACCTCGATTTGCTCCAGGCCAACCAAACCAGGGATCGGGTCAAAGACGCCAAAAACAAACTGCAACAGGCGGTGCGTGAGGCTTACAAGTGGCTTTTGTGCCCGCGTCAAGTTGCCGCGACCGATCAACGTGTTGAATGGGATTCCGTGTCGGTGGCGACCAATGCACCGAAGCTCACCCAGGAGATTGCAAAAAGACTGCGCGAAGAAGAATGGATTATCCAGGAGTGGGCGCCGTTCCATTTAAAACAATTGCTCGACCGCTGGTATTTCAAACCGGGCGTACGCGATGTCAGTGCGCTGAAAGTGTATCAGGATACCCGCCACTACCTGTACCTGCCGCGTTTGGTAAACCAACGGGTATACCTGGACGCGCTGGCACAAGGGCTTAACCAGACAGACCACTTTGGCTTTGCCGCGAATAAAGACGGCAATGGCTATTCGGGTTTTCTCTTTGGCAGCGGCGGTGTGCCAACACTGGATGCCGCCGCGGTATTGATTGAATGCAGCGCAGCGCAACAGTACGCTGCCGACACCGCGCCTATTGAGAAGCCGCTACCCGAGTCGTCCGGCGGCAGTGGGCGTACGCCTGTTCCCACGCCACCCAATGCGCCACCGGGCACACCCACAACGGTTGACGGAAACGCACCCGCTAGCGGTGTGGCGGACGCGACACCGATAAAGACCCGGTTCCACGGCACGATACGGTTGAACTCGATCAAGGCAACAATCGATTTCGACGATGTGGTCAAAGAGGTGGTGCAGCACTTTATCGCCAACCCCGATATGGATGTCAGCATCAGCGTCGATATCGAGGTCAAGTCAACCGTGGGATTCGATGCGAAGCTGGAGCGTACGGTTAACGAGAATTGCCAGACGCTGAATTTCACCAATGCAGAGTTCGAGCAGGACTGAACATGCAGTTCATCTCGGGGGGGCCGGATATACCGGAACGTTTGCTGCAAGCGCATGAAGACGGTGACGTGGTGTTTTTCTGTGGCGCCGGGATTTCCTACCCGGCGGGGTTGCCGGGGTTTGCCGGTCTTGTCGAGCAGATTTTTGAGGCCGTGGGTGAACCGAAGGATGCGGCGATGCAAGTCGCAATCGAAGCCAAACAATTCGATACCGCTATCGGTCTGCTGGAACAGAAAATTGTCGATCGTGAAGCCGTCCGTCGAGAGTTGGCGAGAATATTGACACCTGCCACTGATGCGCCAAATACCATTGCAACACATGCGGCTCTGCTGGACCTGGGAAAGCACCGCGACGATGGCCGCACCCGCCTGGTCACAACAAACTTCGATCGCCTGTTCGAGCAGGCGATTGCAGCCAACAATCCTGAATTACAGCACTTTACAGCGCCCCATCTGCCTGAATCTAAAAACCGGTGGAACGGACTGGTATATTTGCACGGACTGTTGGCCCCATCGCCCACTTCGGACGATTTGAATCGACTGGTTGTCTCTAGCGGCGATTTTGGGCGTGCCTACCTCGCTGAAGGCTGGGCGGCGCGATTTGTCGCTGAATTGCTGCGCAACTATACCGTCTGCTTCGTCGGCTACAGTATTGACGATCCGTTACTTCGCTACATGATAGATGCGTTTGCCAGCGATCGGTTATGGGGTGATTCATCCCGCGAGATGTTCGCATTCGGCAGCTATTCCAAAAACCGGCAGGAAGAGCGTAAGGGTGAATGGATCGCTAAAAATGTTACCCCTATCCTCTACTGCGAACACAATAACCATGCTTTGCTGCATAAAACCCTGCGTGCCTGGGCCGACACCTACCGCGACGGAGTTCGAGGAAAGGAGCGCATTGTCATGGAATGTCCGATCGAGCCTCCCACAGTCGGCACGAAAGGGGATGACAGTATCGGTCGCATGGCGTGGGCTCTGCGTGATCCACTGGCGGCCAAATGCATGGCCAATCATCACCCGGTGCATTCATTGGACTGGTTGGAGGTGTTATACAAACATTGCCACCCGGAAGACACATCAAAGGAGAATCCGGCGCCTGACCTGGCCAGGAAACGGTCAGCCGATACTCGCCATCCGGGAAAGGTTTTAGCAGCTCTGGTTAATCCCTGTGGTCAATGGAGCAACACGTCACCTCACTTAATCAATTGGCTAATCCGGCATCTCGACAATCCCAAGCTGATACTGTGGATTGTCAATCGAGGCAGCCGGCTCCACGCGAAATTTAAGCACTCGATCGAGAGCCAACTAAATAAGTTAGCCAAGCTCGAGCAGGAGGGCAAGACCGATGAATTAGAGCAAATTCGGGCCAACGCCCCGAACGCACTACCCCGTCCTTTGATGCGCACGCTTTGGCGTCTTGTACTGGCCGAGTGCGTAAAGCTGTCAGATCATGATGGCGACCTTTACGATTGGCGAGATCGCTTGAAGCGTGACGGTTGGACCCTGGCCTTAAGATTCAAACTCCGAGAAGTACTCAGCCCATGTGTGTCCTTGCAAGAACCATTGCCGCAAGAACTATTGCTCGCTTTAGCAGAAGATCACAATGACAATGGCAGTCGGCCGGAGCGTATGCAGGATCTCGTAGAATCGAAAGTCGTTTTATCTTCCGACTACGTTCATTCCCTCCTTCAAATTATATCCAAAGAGCGGGGCTGGGATGAGATGCTCCCAACCCTATTGTCCGACTTCAGTCTGCTGCTGCGTGACGCACTCGACCTTATGCGTGAACTCGGCCAAACGAGCGATACCCATGATATGTCTGTCTGGGACCAACCTTCTATTAGCGATCATCCTCAGAATACACGCTCAGATAATTGGACTGCACTGATCTATCTCAACCGGGATGCCTGGCTGGCTGCGGCACGGCAATACCCCGAGCGGGCGCGACGCGCCGCCGAATCGTGGCAGCAGGAATCTTATCCGCTATTTCAACGATTAGCATTTTTTGCCGCGGCGCAAGACACTGTCATTCCACCGCATCAGGCGCTCGATTGGCTGTCGACCGACCAATACTGGTGGCTTTGGCCGGATTCAACCCGGCGAGAAGTCATCTGCCTATTGTCTGCTTTAGCCCCGGTATGGACGCAATCGCAATTGGCCGAAATAGTGCGAGCGATTCTAACCGGGCCACCGCGTGCTATGTTCAAGCCGGACCTCGATCTAGAACGCTGGGAAGAGATTGTCAATCACTCGGTCTGGTTCAGACTAGCCAAGATCAACGCAACAGGCGCACCACTGGGAAGCGCCGGTCAAAGCCGACTTGACGAATTATCTAAACGCTATCCGCAATGGCAGCTTGCAATAGATGAAAAGGATGAGTTCACTTTTTGGATAGACTCCAGCAACAGAGGGCTTAAATACAGTGTCACACCGCGCCGCCGCCGAGACTTGGTAGCATGGCTCAAACAGCACCCTAACGTTGTTGACCACTGGATAGAAGATGATTGGCGCCAGCGCTGCTGCGACAATTTCCCCACCACGGCCTGTGCCCTGTGCGCGCTGGCAAAAGAAAATATCTGGCCGATCGATAGATGGCGTGAAGCATTGCAGGCCTGGTCGGATGAAAAATACGGCAAACGCGCATGGCGGTATCTGGCCTCGCTGATAGCCACCGCGCCAGACGACGCATTCCAAGAACTGGCTTATGCCGTCAGCTTTTGGCTACGAACCATCACCGAAAAATTCCAAGGCGATCAATTCAAAGACAATCAAGCCGTGCTTTATGCATTGATCGAACGCATCCTGAACGTGCCTTTTCAGGACGAGGTGGTGGATATTGACGACCCTGTAGCGCGCGCTATCAACCACCCGGTAGGGCATACAACCACAGTGCTTTTAGATTGGTGGCATCGCGGTGGATTAGAAGATAGACAGCACCTGAAAGCTATTTTTACTCGACTTTGCGATAGACGGGATGACCAGTTTCGTCACGGTCGCGTTTTACTGGCATCGCGTGTTCCCTCCTTGTTTCGGGCAGATCAAAGCTGGACGACACAACACCTGCTGCCGCTATTCGACTGGCAACGCTGCGAAGACGAAGCGAAAGCGGCATGGGAAGGTTTATTTTGGTCACCACGATTATATCCTTCCTTGGTGCAGGCGATTAAATCTTATTTCCTCGATACCGCTCGATACTATCGCACCCTTAATAATAAGAGGAAATATGCCGTGCTGCTGACATATATTTCACTCGATCTAGACGATATTTTCACAAGCGAAGAACTGGCCGAAGCCACCCGCCAATTGCCACCCGCTGGCCTTTGCTATTGCGTGTGGATTCTGTTTACATCTCTGGAAGCGTCAGGCGATCAACGCACCGACTACTGGGCCAATCGAATCGCCCCCTATCTGAATAATATTTGGCCAAAATCAAAAGACTACCGCTCACCCGAAATCGCTAAAAATTTCGGCCATTTATGCATAGCGGCACAAAATAACTTTCCAGATGCACTCTGTATTCTGCGTTACTGGCTGCAACCGCTACGATACCCGGATGAGCTTGTACATTCACTTCATTCCGACGATCTTTGTAAAAAATTTCCCAGCGATACACTGAGTTTTCTAAACCAGATAATCGGTGAACCAACCGTTTATCTATCCGGCGATTTGGGCGCATGCCTGGAAACCATTCGACAAGCTGAACCTGCTCTGGAAGCTGATCCACAATATGACCGACTGATAAATTTCCCCCATCGGTAAGGCCACAGTTGATCGATATGCGCTCGGAGGCGATTATAGTCGCCGCTCCATTGAGTAAAGCTGGATAACACCCCCCACCACCCACTATAATTTACCCCCTACTCAACCGCCCAGCGACACCCCCCATGCCCTGCCAGTATTTCAGCCCCTGCGAAGGCGGCACCAACACATTCACCGTAGCAATGCCCAAGCTGACCTTTGGCCGCGGCTGCCTGCTCGAAGTCGGCGAGCGGGCGCGGGCACTGGGTATGCGGCAACGGGTAGCACTGTTTACCGATGCCGGGCTGGTGCATGGCCCGTATGTCGAAATCGCGCGCCAATCGCTGCGCCAGGCCGGGCTGGAAGTCGATATATTCTCCGACGTGCGCATCGAACCCGACGACCAGACGGTTATCAACGCGGCCGACTTTTTGCGGCAGGGCCAGTTTGACGGCGTGGTGTCGGTGGGCGGCGGGTCGGTGATTGACAGCGCTAAAGCGGGGCTGGTTTACGCGGCTTATCCGCGCGCGGTGGCCGACTATTTTGCGCCGCCGGTCGGTGCCGGCATTGCGATTCCCGGCCCGCTGCTGCCGCACCTGGCCTGCCCCACCACCTGCGGCACTGGTTCCGAATGCACCTCGGTGGCGGTGATCAGGTTGAATCAACACGATACCAAATTCGTCATTGGCAGCCCGTATCTGATGCCGCTCGAGGCGCTGGTTGATCCGGCCTGCTGCGACAGCCTGCCGGCGACTGTGGTGGCGTCTACCGGCTTCGATTTGTTGAGCCATGCGATCGAGTGCTATACCGCCAGGGCGTATACGCGGTGGCCGCAGACCAACCCGCCTTCCGGGCGCACGTTGCTGCAGGGCGCCAACCCGTGGAGTGATATGGCGGCGCGTCGGGCATTGGAAATTGTCGGCGCGTATCTCGAACGCGGGGTGGCCGATGCGGCCGATACCGAGGCGCGCGATCAGCTCACGTGGGCGGCAACGCTGGCGGGGATGGCGTTCGGCAACTCGGGCACGCATCTGCCGCACGCGATGTCTTACGGGGTGACGCATTTGATGCGCGACATTACGACCCCCGGCTATGCGGTAAAGGCGCCGTTCGTGCCGCATGGCATCAGCGTGATTGTCAGTGCACCGGCGATTTTCCGCTACACCGCCGCAGCGGCGCCCGAGCGCCACCGGCAGGCCGCCGGCTTTTTGGGCGCCGAGGTGGATGCGGCCGGCCTCGACGATGCGGGTGCGCTGGTTGCCGAGCGGATCATTCAACTGATGCGCAGCACCAATATGCCCAACGGCCTGTCCGAGGTCGGGTTTACCGCTGCCGATGCGGTGCCATTGGCCGCGTCGTCGATACGCCAGACCCGGGCGATTGCCAACACGCCGCGCGAAACCAACCGCACGGACATCGAAAATCTCTATGCCGCCGCCATGCGTCACTGGTAGGCGCGGCGGGTAAATCGCCACTGGCACTGGCACTGGCACTGGCGATAGTGTGCCGGTCGCCACCAACCGGGCCGGCCCACTCGCAGCCGGTTGCAGGGAAAATCCGGGCTGCCGGAAGCGGGCATAACCGCTATACTTGCCGCCTTTACCCGCCCACCGCAGCCGCATCGAACATACACTCATCATCGGCCTGATTTTCCTCGCCTCCGGCACCGTCAAAGGCACGTTTGGCATCGGCTTGCCGGTGGTGGCGATTGGGCTGCTCAGTCAAATCATCGAGCCGCGTCTGGCCATCGCGCTGGTCGTGATGCCGATTGTGCTGTCCAATGCCTGGCAGGTTTTCCGCGCCGGGCAAGCCTGGCTGACGGTCAAGCGCTACTGGCTGCTGGCAGTGAGCTGTATCGTGGTCATCGGCATTACCGCCCGCTTCAGCGGCATCGTCAGCGCGCAGGCGCTCAGCCTGCTGATTGGTGTGGTCATTATTCTGTTTTCGGTGCTCAACCTGACCTTCGAGCTGCCGGCCATTCCGGCGCGCTATGCACGCGGTGCGCAACTGGTTACCGGTATTGCGTGCGGCGTGATGGGCGGCCTGACCGCGATATGGTCGCCCCCTCTGGTGGTCTATCTGATGACCGCAAAGGTGCACAAAGACGAGTTTGTGCGGGTAACCGGGCTGATATTTTTTCTCGGCAGCCTGCCGCTGCTGGCCGGCTATTGGCAATCGGGCGTCACCAATCTGACCATTACGCTGCAATCGAGCCTGATGATTGTGCCGACTATTCTGGGCTTCATGCTGGGCGAGCAAATCAGGCGGACGATGGACGCCCAGCGCTTCCGGCGCTATGTGCTGGTGGTTTTTCTGCTGCTGGGGTTGAACCTGATCAGAAAATCACTGATCGGGTAGGCGCGCTCCCGACAGCGCAAACCGGGGCAAAACACACCCGGTGCGCAGTGTCGCCGCGACCGGGGTTGAATGAGAAACTACGATAGTTATTATATTGCCGCCGCGGCTGCCGACCGCAGCAAGCTACTCCTCCTTATGCTGTGCGAAAAACTTTTTGGCCTTACTGTGGTACTGCTTTTCATGGCAGACCTGCAATACATGCCAGCCGACCCACAGCACCACGCCAATCAGAACCAGGATACCTTCGGTGCCGACAAAAGGATAAATCGGGCCGATTTCAGCCAGGTTTTTCCAGCTTTCAATACCAGTAGACATTTTCTTATCCTCCTGTTTGGTTAGGCGTATCTTTAAGCGTATCCGCGATTTGCTTTTCGGCATTCAGCACTTCCAGCGCATCCCGTTCACTCGCATCCAACTCCACCGCATCCAGCCCCTGAATTTCCACCTCGGGCGGAATCCGCAGCATGCCCATGCCGTGCAGGATTTTGGCGATGATAAAGCCGGGCAGGAAACCGAGCACGCCGAACATAATCACCGCCCCGAGCAGCTGACCCAGCGGATTCACGGCGACGTAATCGGGATACGGCGAAGACGGATAGCCCCACAAAACAAAGCCGCAGATAATCAGCCCGGCAACACCGGCATAGCCGTGCACCGCCACCGCACCGACGGCATCATCGATTTTGAACCGCCGCTCGACCCAATAATGCAGCCTGTACGCGACCCAGACCCCGACCATGCCAATGAGCATCGCCTGAATCGGGTGGTACAGATCATTGCCCGCCGACGCGGTAATGATGCCGGCAAGACCGGAAGAGTAGGTCCAGAAAGCGTCCCCCTTGGAGAGCCAGTAACCCATCAACAAGCCGCCCGACAGGGACATCAGGAAATTAATGGTAATCGCACCCAAGGTGGTGGGGCCAAGGTAGATATTGGTGGCGGTGAAAAACGCCGTGTCATCGCCGACCTCTGCGCCCATATCAATGATCGGCACATTGCAGGCGACATAAAACCCCCAGAAGCCGGTATAGATCAAAAACAAACCGACCGTGGTCAGCCACGGGTTGCGCGGCCGGATCTCCCGTGCGCTGCCATCTTGCCGGAATCGCCCGATGCGCGGACCCAACACCACCAGCACGCCGAGCGCAAAGCCGCCGGCAATCGCGTGAATCACGCCGGAGGCATAGGCGTCGTGATAGCCCAGCAGCTTGACCATCCAGCCGCCGTAGTGCCAGCCCCAGGCCGCATCAATGATCCAGAAGAAAGAGCCGATGGCGACGGCGAGAATCCAGAATGCGGAATTGGTAATCCGCTCGATCACCGAGCCCGAGACAATCGAAGCCGCAGTCCAGGAAAACAGCAGAAACGCCGCCCAGAACACGCCGGTGATGCGATCACCCAGATGCGGCCCCATGCTTTGCGCCCAGGGCGTATTGGCCGCCCCGGCCTCCCACTCTATGCCGCCGGTAATGCCGGGGCCGTTCGGGAAGGCCCAGTAAATCCACCAGCCAAAGAAGAAAAACGTGATGGTCACCAGCGGCACCAGCATGGTGTTTTTCATCAATGTATGTATGTGATTTTTACGGCGGGAAACGCTGACCTCATACATGCAGAAACCGACGTGTATCAGGAACATTAACGGTATTGTCACCCAGTAGTAAAACTCGGTGAATATCGTCGTCAAAGCACTTAGTTCGTTGTCCACTAGTTCCTCCTCTCGACAGTGTGTAACAGTGTTTTTTGTTGTTGCCGGCGGGGTCATTTACCCTGCCGACGCGCTTAGCGGGGAAAAGATTACCGTTTTCGCCGATGCATGTCAATCATTGCTTTACTCGATCAGACAATTTTTTTTATTCATGTTTAATCGTTAAATATCAGAGTTTTATATGGTTTTATTAAAGTGATAATTAAACTCCCACTGCAACGCTGTCGAGACCGATTTGCCGCCATTCGCGCCATCTGCCCGCCGCCGGCGCCGCCGGGCCCGGCTTGATTGGGCGCCACGGCGCTACGCTCAGTCGGGTGGCGGGCGCGGCGCCAGATAGTCCCGGATGCGGCGCATGACGCTGCGCGAACTGATTTTTTTTCGCAGCAACTGCCGCTCTATTGCCGCCTGGGTCAGCTTCCTCGCGGCGTTCAGACAGGCGCCGTTGGCAAACGATCCGCTCCTCAACGCCTGCAATACGTCGCCGCTGACAATCAATTCCTCCTGTTCGGCATCCCCGTGTCCGTCGTCCGTTGGCCGGTCGTCCCCTTGCCCATCAGCCCCGTTTTGCGCCGTACGGTCCATTTTTACCGGGCCGCGCTCCAGCAGGTAGCGATAGTGTGCATCGGCTTCGATTGGCTGCCCGGTTTCGACCTCGCGATCCAATACCAGCCCAAAGCCGATCTCACTCAGCAGGCGCTGCTCGAACCGGCGCAGCGCCTCCCGCTGTCGGTCGCTGCGCGATAGCACGCCGACGGTTTCATCGTAAACCGCATACAGCCCCTCGTGCGGGTCAAAGCGATACAGCAGCTTTAAGATAAGCTCGTTCATGTAATAGCCGCAGGCCAGCGCCTCACCGCGCAACTCGGCCACCAGGCCGGTCTGCTCGGCGGCGGTCAAAATCGGCAATTGCCCTTTCCCGGACCAGCTCAACAACAGCGGTCGAAACGGCATCAGCACCGCTTTGGTGCGGGATTTTTTTCGCCGGGCGCCCTTGGCAATCAGCATCAGCCGGCCATACACCGGGGTAAAAACATCCAGCAACAAGCTGCTCTCCGTATACGGATGCGTATGCAGCACATAGCCGGGTTGTTGGTTGACCGGCAACGCTACCCTGCTCTACTTCTGCGCATACCCGAGGGCCCGCAATAGCCGGGCGTCATTGGCCCAGCCCTGGCGCTGCTTCACCCATAGATTCAAGCGCACCCGGGTCGCCAGCGATTTTTCCAGCTCCAGCCGGGCGCGCTGGCCGATATGCTTTATCTGACTGCCGTTTTTGCCAATCACGATCGGCTTCTGACTGCGCTTGTCAACCCAGATGACCGCGTCGATTTCGACGTACTCGGCATCGCTGTCATCATAGCGAATGACCTCGACAATGGTGGCATAGGGCAGCTCCTGCCCCATGCTGTGGAAGAGCTGCTCACGGACAAATTCGGCGGCAAAAAAAGCCTCGCTGCGGTCGCTGAGCTGATCCGCCGGAAAACCGGCCGGGCCCGGCGGCAGATGCCGGGTAACAACCGTCAAAAAATCGTCCCAGTCGGGCTGTTTCAGCGCCGAAATGGGCAGGATTTCCTTGAATTGATACAAGGCTTGCGATTGTTGGATCAGCGGCAGCAGCATCGATTTATTGGGCAGCTTGTCGATCTTGTTGATCAGCAGCAGGCTCGCTGTCCGTTTTTCCATGAGATACGACAACGCCTGTTTGTTGTGCGCGCTCCAGCCGTCACAGTCGATCATAAACAGCACCAAATCTACGCCGCTCAAACTGTCGACCGCCGTTCGATTGATGATCCGGTTGAGGTTTTTCTTTTGATCCCGATGCAGCCCCGGGGTATCGACAAAGGCCACCTGCGCATCGCTGCGGTTTTTTATGCCGACAATCCGGTGATGCGTGGTCTGCGGGCGCCGGGAAACGATCGACAGCTTGGTGCCCATCACGGCATTCAACAGCGTTGACTTGCCGACATTCGGCGCCCCCGACAGCGTGACAAAACCAAACCGGTGCGGCTCAGTCATGCGCCTGACGCATCGGGTTCGGTGATCGGGGTGATCGGAATGGCGATCAGTGCGTTTGCAGCGGCGCCTTGTTCGGCCTGCCGGCGACTGCTGCCGGTGGCGGCAAAACAGATATCCAGATGCGGCAGGCGGCAGACGACTTCAAACACCGGCCGATGGGCCAGGCCGGATTGGCTGTGGATACGATATTCCGGCAACGCGAAATTGTTGTGTTGCAGCCATTCCTGCAATCGGGTTTTCGGGTCTTTGATCGCACGGGGCGGGATCTGTTGCAGCAGTGCGGCAAAAGTGCGCAATATCACCGTCCGCACCGTCGCCAGATCGCTGTCCAGATAAATCGCCCCGAGCACCGCCTCAAACGTATCGGCCAGGATGGAATCGCGCTTGAAACCGCCGGTTTTCAGCTCGCCCCTGCCGAGCACAATACGCTCTGCCAGACCATACTGCCGAGCCAGCTGCGCCAGGGTCGGCCCTTTGACCAACTGCGCCCGCATCCGCGTCAAATCCCCTTCCAACAGGTGCGGGAACTGATGAAACAGCACCTCGGTAATCACGACCCCGAGGACGCTGTCGCCCAGAAACTCCAGCCGTTCGTTATTGCTGCGCCCGATGCTGCGGTGGGTCAGCGCCTGCCGCAGCAATCGCGGCGAACGGAACGCATACCCCAAAGCCTGCCCGCCCGGTGCCAATACGGCCATCGTCATCGCCACGTAAACACCCGGGCCGCCGCCCTGATTGTGCTCGCTGCCGCTCCGTTCACCCGGCAATGGCCATCCGGCCGCCGGCTATTTTTTTGCAGCGTCGATATGGTTTTCAAATTTTAATAGCAGGCTGACATTGGCAAACAGCGGCACCACGGTTTCATAATCCACCTGTAATTGCAGCTTGTCTCTTGATCTTTTCATCTTCAGCGACTTGTTGATATCCACCGTGCCGTGCGCATAATCCACATCCAGATAGCGCTTTATTCTGGACGCGATCTCGCCTTTCGACACGGCTCTAATATCGGATTGCGCGGCCACCCGGCGCACGGCACTTTCAATTTTGTCGTTGTTCAGGTAAACCGGCACCGTCAGCAACAGGATATTGCCGCCAAAGATCAGCAATACCATGGCCAACAGCAGCCGCGGCAAGGACAACCCGCGTTGGCGCCGTGGCGGCGTACCCGCCGGCCAGTATTGGGCGCTCGAATTAACCGCCGATTGCGCTGCCGATTGCGTTGCCGATTGCATTGCCGATTGCATTGATTGGTCGCTCACCAAGCAGGATCAAAACCCGGCCAGTATACACGCTGACAGGCGGCTCAATCGATGATACTGCCGATCCGGCTCCACTCACCGCCGATATTGAACCAGATAAAAAACGCCTTGCCGACCACGTTGCGCTCGGGCACGAAGCGCCAGTAGCGGCTATCGTTACTGTGGTCGCGATTATCGCCCATGACGAAGTAATGCCCCTCGGGGACCACCACTTCCATATTGCGCGTGCGCTGCCGGTCGTCCAGCAAAATCGTATACGTCGCCTGCCCCAGCGTTTCCTTGAGACGCCTGACGTTGTGCCCTGCCGACCCGGGTTGATCGAATGCATACTCGCCGTCCGCCACGCGCTGCGTCGCCGTGCCGTTCACGTAGAGCTGCTTGTTGTGATAGGCCAGCGTATCCCCCGGCAGCCCGACCACGCGTTTGATGAAATTCAGCTTCGGGTCAACCGGATAGCGAAACACCATCACGTCGCCCCGCTCCGGCGCGCCGAGGGCGATCAGTTTGTGGTGCACAATCGGCAGGCGCATGCCGTAAACAAATTTATTCACCAGGATCAAATCACCGACGTGCAGGGTCGGCAGCATCGACCCGGAAGGAATCCGAAACGGTTCGACAATAAATGAGCGCAGCACAAACACGATCAAAATGATCGGAAACAACGCGCGCGCGTACTCGACCACCACCGGCTGCGAACGGCCTTTCGAACCGCCCACCGCGCCACCGGCCAGCGTACCGACCGCGGCCGGCCGGCTTTCGACAAACACCTTATAGCCCAGTGAAACCAGCCCGGTTAACAGCAGGATAATGAATAAAACAAGGGAAAAATCCATCTATTGCTCCTGAATTGATAGTCGATAGCCGAGTAGCCCGTCTGTATGGATCAATCGCGCTCGACCTTCAGCATGGAAAGAAACGCTTCCTGCGGCACGGCCACCGAGCCGATCTGCTTCATCCGCTTTTTACCCGCCTTTTGCTTCTCGAGCAATTTGCGCTTGCGGGTGATGTCGCCGCCGTAACACTTGGCGGTCACATTCTTTCTCAGTGCGCGCACCGTCTCGCGCGAAATAATCTTCGTACCGATAGCGGCCTGTATGACCACGTCGAACATTTGCCGCGGAATCAAACCGTGCAGGCGTTTGGCCAGCTCGCGCGCCCGATACTGACTCTGATCGCGATGCAGCAACACCGCCAGCGGATCGACCCGCTCACCGTTAATCAGCAGATCGACTTTTACCATATCCGCCGCGCGATTGCCGATAAATTCGTAATCAAAAGAAGCGTGACCGCGGCTGACCGACTTGAGTTGATCGAAAAAATCCAGCACCACTTCATTCAACGGCAGCTCGAAATCGAGCACCACCTGCCGGCCATGGTAATGAATGTTTTTCTGAATCCCGCGCCGTTCAACGCAGATCCGCAGCACCGCCCCGACGTACTCGTGCGGCAGCAGGATTTTGGCGGCAATAAACGGCTCGAATATCTGCTCGATCTTCGACCGATCGGGCAAATCGGCCGAGTTGGCAATTTCGATCATCTCGCCGTTCTTTTGCAGCACCGCGTACACCACCGTCGGCGCGGTGGTAATCAACTCCAGCCCGTACTCGCGCTCCAGCCGCTGCTGTACGATCTCGATATGCAGCATGCCGAGAAACCCGCAGCGAAAGCCAAACCCCAGCGCAGTCGACGATTCGGGCTCGTAGACCAGCGCGGCGTCGTTCAAACTGAGCTTATCCAGCGCGACTCGAAAGGCCTCGAAGTCGGCGTTGTTGACCGGGTACAACCCGGCAAACACCGTCGGCTTGATCTCGCGGAAGCCGGCCAGCGGCGCCGCCGCCGGGCGGTGGCTCAGGGTAACGGTATCCCCCACCCGCGCCGCTTTGACCGCCTTGAGCCCGGCAATCAGATAACCCACCGTGCCGGTCGACAAGCTGTCGGTCGGGGTCGGCTTCGGCGTGAAAATACCGACTTGATCCAGCGTATGATCGCGCCCGGTTGACATCATGCGGATGCGGGTTTTGCCTGTCGGCAGGCTGCCGTCAACCACGCGCATAAGCGACACCACGCCCAGATAATTGTCAAACCATGAATCCAGCACCAGCGCCCGCAAAGGCGCTTCCAGGTCGCCTTCCGGCGGCGGCAACAAGCGCACGATCTGCTCCAGCACCCGGTCGACACCGGCGCCGGTTTTGGCGCTGATCGACAGCGCGTTGGTGCTGTCGATGCCGATCAGGTCTTCGATTTCCTGCAGCACGCGCGGCGGGTCGGCGGCCGGCAGATCCACCTTGTTCAACACCGGAATCACCGTCAGCCCCAGATCCACCGCGGTATAACAATTGGCGATGGTCTGCGCCTCGACCCCCTGCGCCGCATCCACAACCAGCAGCGCGCCCTCGCAGGCGGTTAACGAGCGCGACACCTCATAGGAAAAATCCACGTGCCCCGGGGTATCAATCAAATTCAACAAATAGTGCACCCCGTCGGCGGCCTGATAATTGAGGGCGACGCTTTGCGCTTTGATGGTAATGCCGCGTTCGCGCTCCAGCTCCATCGAGTCCAGCACCTGCGCCTTCATCTCCCGCTCCGCCAGCCCGCCGCACAATTGAATCAACCGATCGGCCAGCGTCGATTTGCCATGGTCAACATGGGCGATGATGGCAAAGTTGCGAATGGTTGACTGCGCTTGCACGAACCTGTCGGTTATCGTCTCCGAGCCGGGGAAACACCCCGCCACCGCCACGCACGTCACGCGCCGGCTGCCCCGAGATAAGGATTTGAATGCAATCGGCCGCCCGCACAATGCCACCGACCACGCGGTGGGCGGGCTGTGGGCCGGCCTGATTTTCGAGCCGCTATTTTACGCTTTCACGCGGCGGTTAGCGCGCTTTTCTCGCGCTTGCGCCAAATCCGTCGGTCCGCCCGCAGCGGCCCATCGCCCCGGCGGCAGCGGTCGATGATCGCCTGCACGCCCCCGCCGTAGCGGGTTACAATACCCGCTGCAACGTCAGGCAACCGGCGGCGCCCGCGCTCTGCGGGTGCAGGCAAGCCGGATTTCATGCCGTCGCGCTATTGTCGTTCTATTGTCAATCTATACAAGAGGGTGCCCGCATGTCGGCCAACCAGGTCACTGAACCGGATGATTCGCTGGACCACATGGACGCCGCGTTGCGCGGCGACGTGCGGCTGCTGGGCGATTTGCTGGGCGAGACGCTCAAGCAGCAACACGGCGAGCCGCTGTTCGAGCGGGTCGAACAGGTGCGCGGCATGGCAAAATTTGCCCGCCAGGGCGACGCGGCGCAAAGCCGCAATTTGATTGCCGTACTGTCGTCGCTCAACCCCCAGGAGCTGTACCAGCTGGCGCGGGCATTCGCGCTGTTTCTGAATCTGTCCAACATCGCCGAACAGCACCACCAACTGCGCCAGCGTCGGCAGTTGGAGAGCGTCGATAAAGCGCCCTGGCCGCCGACCGATGCGGCCCCGCCGATGGGGTTTCTGGATGCCGAACTGGCGCAGCTCAAGCAGCACGGAATCCCGCCGGCGCAGCTGTTCGCCGACGTCAACCGCTTGTCGATCGACGTGGTATTGACCGCTCACCCGACCGAAATCGGGCGCCGCAGCGTATCGACCAAGCTGCTGCGCATCGCCGCCCTGCTGGCGGAAAACGACCGCACCGACCGCTCGGCGCTGGAGCGGCTGCACCTCCGGCAGGCGCTGCGGCGAACGATTGCCGAGCTGTGGGAAACCGACGAAATCCGCCGCCTCCGCCCGACCCCGGTAGAGGAAGCCGAAGCCGGGCTGACGGTGCTGGAGCAGTCGTTGTGGGACAGCGTCCCCGGGGTGCTGAGACAGCTGGATCAGGCCCTGCAGCGGCACACCGGCAAGGCCCTGCCGCTCGACTGCGTGCCGATCCGATTCAGCTCCTGGATCGGCGGTGACCGGGACGGCAACCCCAATATTACCCCGGCAGTGACCCGCGCGGTGCTGACGCTCAACAAGTGCAAGGCGGCCACGCTGTTTTGTCAGGAAATCGAACACCTGCGTCAGGAGCTCTCGATGAGCCGATGCAGCCCGCAGCTCGCCCGGCAGGTCGGCACGGCGAGCGAGCCCTACCGCGCCTTATTGGACGATCTGCTGCACCAGCTGCGCGCAACCATCCGGTTCCACACCCAGGCCATGGACGCCGACCAGACCGGCCAGGCCGACCGCCCGGGCGAGCAAACCCGACCGCCGATCGAATCGTCAGCCGAGCTGCGCGCACCGCTGATGATGTGCTATCGGTCGCTGCTGGCCTGCGGCGGCGAGGTGATTGCCCACGGGCGATTGACCGACATTCTGCGGCGGCTGGACGCGTTCGGCATCAGCCTGCTGCGGCTGGATATTCGCCAGGAAGCCGAGCGGCACAGCCAGGCGATTGACGCGATTACCCGCTATCTGGGCATCGGCAGCTACGCCGAATGGGACGAGCAGCGGCGGCAGCGCTTCCTGATTCGCGAGCTGCAAAACCGGCGGCCCCTGATCAGCTCCGTGTTTCCGACCGCTGAACAGGCCGATGACGCCGTGCGCGAGGTGCTGCAAACCTTCCGCATGCTGGCAAAAGAGCGGCCTGAGACCCTCGGCGCCTACATTATCTCCATGGCCGCGCAGCCGTCCGACGTGCTGGCCGTCGAGCTGTTGCAGCGCGAGTGCCGGGTCAGCCAGCCACTGCGGGTGGTGCCGCTATTCGAGCGGCTGGACGCATTGCAGGGGGCGGCCAGGTGCCTGCATCGGCTGTTTTCCATCCCGTGGTACCGGCATCGAATCGACGCTCGGCAGGAGGTCATGATCGGCTACTCCGACTCGGCCAAAGACGCCGGCAAGCTGGCAGCGGCCTGGGGGCTGTACCAGGCGCAGGAGGCGCTGGTCAAGGTCAGCCAGCGGCACGCGGTCGAGCTGACGCTGTTTCACGGCCGCGGCGGCACGGTCGCCCGCGGCGGCGGGCCGGCCTATGAGGCGATCCGCTCGCAGCCGCCCGGCTCGGTCGACTGCCGCATGCGGGTGACCGAACAAGGCGAGGTCATCCAGGCCAAGTTCGGCCTGCCCGGGGCGGCGGTCGAGTCGCTGCAAGTCTATATCGCGTCGGTGCTCGAAACCACGCTGCTGCCGCCGCCGAAACCGAAGCCGAAATGGCGGCGGCAGATGGTCATGCTGGCCGACAGCGCGCTCGACGAGTTTCATGCCGTGGTCCGCCACGACCCCGGCTTTACCGAATATTTTCGCCTCGCCACACCGGAGCAGGAGCTCGGCAATCTGAAAGTCGGCAGCCGCCCGGCGCGGCGGCGCAAGGGCGGCGGCATCCGGCATCTGCGCGCGATCCCGTGGATTTTCGCGTGGACCCAGACCCGCCTGATGCTGCCCGCCTGGCTCGGTGTCGGTCAGGCGCTGCAAGCCGCCTGTACGCGCAATGAGCGCCGGCTGCTGCTGGAGATGCAGCGTGAATGGCCGTTTTTTAACGCCACGCTGGACTCGATTGAAATGGTGTTCGCCAAAGCCGACGCCAACGTCGCCGCCCTGTACGATGCCCGGCTGGTCAGCGCGCAACTGCAACCGCTGGGCGATCGGCTGCGGCTGAAATACCATCAGACGGTGGCGGCGCTGCTGGACATTACCCGGCACACGCTACCGATGGAAAACCAGCCGGTGGTGCGCTGCTCGGTCGAGGTGCGCAATACCTACGTTGACCCGTTGAATATTCTACAGGTAGAGTTGTTGCAGCGCGTCCGGCAGGCGCCCGATGAGGTCGTGCTCGACGCGCTGCTGGTCACCATCAACGGCATCGCCGCCGGGATGCGCAACACCGGCTGAGTGCGCGCGCCCGAATCGACCCGCCCTGCCCCACCCCATGCCGCCACCGCAAAGCGAACCCAGCGCGCTGCAGGACACCGCCGCCGTGATCCTGGCCGGGGGGCGCGGCAGCCGCCTGCATGGCCGGGACAAAGGGCTGATCCGCTATCAAGGCCAGCCGCTGTACCAACACCAGATCAACCGGCTGCGCCCGCAAGTGGCGGAAATCATCATCAATGCCAACCGCAACCGGGAACGGTATGCCCGCTCCGGCCTGCGGGTTGTCAGTGACGTGATGGACAATTTCCAGGGGCCGCTGGCCGGCATGCTGACGGCGCTGGACGCCATCGACCACCCCTGGCTGGCGACTGTGCCCTGCGATGGGCCGTATATCGCCGCCGACTATGTCAGCCGCATGCGCCAGGCGGCCGCGCAGCAGCAGGTCAAACTCGCCGTCGCCACCGACGGCCAGCGTCAACAGCCGGTGTACCTGCTGATTCACCGCGACCTGCGCCACAGTCTGCGCGACTTCCTCGCCAGCGGAGAGCGCAAAATCGATCGCTGGTTTGCCGACGCGCCTTATGTTGACGTTGGATTTGCCGATTGTGTGCGGATGTTTACCAATATCAATACTCGTGTTGAGCTTGAGCAATTGCGGCGGGAGCCGTGAGCGCGCATCAGCCCGGCTGTCGCGGCCTGCCTGTGCAGTCCGGTTACCTTGCTCGCGTATGCCGTGCCTCCATCGTTACGCACGCTGCTGTGTGCGAGAATGTATCTGCGCACGCTGTAGTATCGTTGTGGCAATTTCTGCGAACGCGCGGTAACTTCTGAGGACACCACAGGCATGCGCACCGATAGCACCATCGGCGGGCTTTAGCATAAAAATCGGCTTCCCGGCCTCCTGCCCCATCGGCATAATACTCGGATAATGGCGCACAAGACCTATTCGATTTTGATCGTTATCCAAATCACCGCCGCCATCATCGGGCTGTAGCCCTTTTGATGTACCAGTGATGCATCTGCGATAGGCAGACGGTATTTTTTCAATCCATCGGCTGTAAAACTCAGCGTGACGGCGCTTGCGTTCCATATATTGCGTAACGATATATCCCAGCGGGAGAGCATCTCCCGAAGGCAATGGGATGTCCATACCGGCGGGTTTTCGATCCAGGCAATTCGCCCATCCACTGCGCCATTGCTTTACGGCAGAGCCCAGATTTCTCAGGCCCTGAAGCGAGTATAGATCGGAGGCAAGCGGGCTGGCTGTATCTGGCGGTGTGTATAGACCTGTACTTCCGTCGCGTGGTGGGCTGGAGCATGCGTTCACGGATGAACCGTTGTCTGGCCACGGACGCGCTACGCATGGCGATTGACCAGCGCCGCCCAGGTGCGGGTCTGGTGGTGCATTCGGACCGCGGTTCGCAGTATGCCAGCTATGCCTGGCGTCGGCTGGTCAAAGCGCATGGCCTGGTGGGCAGTATGAGCCGCAAGGGCAACTGCTGGGACAATGCGGTGGCGGAGAGCTTTTTTGCGAGTTTGAAGAAAGAGCGGGTGCACTCGAAGCACTATCAAACCCGCGCTGAGGCGCAACGGGATATTCTGGACTACATAGTGATGTTTTATAACAGCCGGCGGCGGCATTCGTATCTGGGTTATGTGAGTCCCAATCAGTACGAAGCCGCGATGACTGGATTGAAAAAAGCCGCTTAACCGGGGTGTCACAAAATGCTTGACCATTCCACCGGCATTGAAATACAAACCCGACGGCACGCCAGTCAGCGGATACCTGACAGTCGGATTTGCGGCGGGCTAAGATCGACCTACTTTCTGCCACCGTGTTGGCGGATTACAGCAGCGGCTTCATGGGCGCCGAATCTTAGCGCTGTAGCTAACGGCGTCTCCCCGTTATTGTCCTTCGCATTCACCGCCGCGCCTCTTTCAATCAACAGGGTCGCGGTCGCTACGGCGTTGCTATAGACCGCAGAATGTAGCGGCGTCAACCCACCACTCCTCTTCGCATTCATCACCGCGCCTCTTTCTACCAACAGGGTCGCGGTCGCTACGGCGTTGCCCCTGGCCGCAAAATGTAGCGGCGTTTCCCCGTTATTTTCCTTCGCATTCACCGCCGCGCCTCCTTCAATCAACAGGGTCGCGGTCGCTACGGCGTTGGTATAGGCCGCAGTATGTAGCGGCGTCCTCCCATCATTGGTCTTCGTATTCACCGCCACGCCTCTTTCAATCAACAGGGTCGCGGTCGCTGCGGCGTTTTTACTGGCCGCATAATGTAGCGGCGTATACCCAGTACCGCTCTTCGCATTCACCGCCGCGCCTCTTTCAATCAACAGGGTCGCGGTCGCTGCGGAGTTTTTAATGGCCGCAAAATGTAGCGGCGTCCACCCATGCCTTTTTACACCATCATAATCTTCCCCGAATCGGCGCAGGGTTGCCTTCAATTCATCCGTTAAGGGTTCCCCATCGGATTTTAATCTGGCATCTACTTTCGCCCCGGATTCCAACAGGCGCTTCGCCAAAGATGAAAGGTCCAAAACAGCGGCATAGTGCAAGTCAGTCCAGCCATTGGCATCCTTTGCCGTCGGCGAAGGCGGGCGTCCGACCCCTGCCCTGAACTGGCCGGTTTCATCGGCAAGCCGGTCGGCCCGGGCGGTTTGTATGCCGCCGGGCAACAGCATCGGTGCAGCCAACGCCGCTATCAGTAAAGCCGATATCCAATATTGTGTGCGCATGTGTTTTTCCTCTGGGTTGAACAAAACAGCAAGTGAAAAATGGACGGGGCTTATGCCCGGTTGAACTAGTATATGCCATCAGGGCACGTCAGTATAGTGGATTTGCATGGCGCGGTGGACTCACCCCGAAGTGCAACCAGGGTTGACTGAAGTAGTTCAATAGATGTGACCAGTCCAGTTAAGTGGGATACTACCGATATCAAACTGGAGGTGAAATATAACGACGAGAAAGAAGTATTCAAGAGAGTTCAAGCTGGACGCTATCAATCTGGTGCGCGAACAAGGCTATAGCCAGGCCGAGGCGGGGCGCAGTCTGGGCATCAATCCCAATATGCTGGGCCGCTGGCTTCAGGAACATCAGGCCGACGCACAGCAGGCGTTTTGCGGCAATGGCAGCCTGAACCCGCAGCAGGGCGAGCTGCGCCGGTTGCGCCAGGAGAATCACCGCCTGAAGATGGAGCGCGATATCTTAAAAAAAGCGACGGCCTTCTTTGCCAGGGAAACGTAGTGAAAACCGTTTTTATCACCCACCATAAGAAGGTCTGGCCGGTCGACGTGATGTGTCGCGTACTGGGTGTAGGTCGCAATGCCTGGTATCGGTATTGCCAACGACGGCGGCAGCGGTCCGCGCCCGCGGCGCATCAGGCGATGCTGTCGGTCGTTCGAGAGCTGGCCAGGGACAGTGGCTACAGCTACGGATCACGGCGCATACAGCGTGCGCTTGCAGGCCCTGGGCTATTGTGTGGGCCGCTACCGGGCGCGCTCCGGGATGCGCCAGGCCGATGTGTGCGTACGCTACCGCAAGAAGTACAAGGTGACCACCAACAGCAAGCACCGCCAGCCGGTGTTTGACAATGTGCTGGAGCGGAAATTTACCACCACCAGGGCAGATCAGGCCTATGTGTCGGATATTGCCTATAACCTGGCCTATATCTGGACACAGGCGGGCTGGCTGTATCTGGCGGTGTGTATAGACCTGTACTCCCGTCGCGTGGTGGGCTGGAGCGTGCGTTCACGGATGAACCGTTGTCTGGCCACGGACGCGCTACGCATGGCGATTGACCAGCGCCGCCCAGGTGCGGGGCTGGTGGTGCATTCGGACCGCGGTTCGCAGTATGCCAGCTATGCCTGGCGCCGGCTGGTCAAAGCGCATGGCCTGGTGGGCAGTATGAGCCGCAAGGGCAACTGCTGGGACAATGCGGTGGCGGAGAGCTTTTTTGCGAGTTTGAAGAAAGAGCGGGTGCACTCGAAGCACTATCAAACCCGCGCTGAGGCGCAACGGGATATTGTGGACTACATAGTGATGTTTTATAACAGCCGGCGGCAGCATTCGTATCTGGGTTATGTGAGTCCCAATCAGTACGAAGCCGCGATGACTGGATTGAAAAAAGCCGCTTAACCGGGGTGTCACAAAGTGCTTGACCATTCCAGGCCGGGCGTTCGCATCCATTGTGCCTCTCGCCACGCCTTCGGCGCCGGCGTTGAAATACAAGCCCGACGGCACGCCAGTCAGCGGATACCTGACGGTCGGATTTGCAGCGGGCGAAAGCGCGACCTACTTTCTGCCGCCGTGTTGGCGAAGCAGGGCGGCGGTTTCATCGGAGTCGAATCTTAGTGCTCTAGCTAACGGCGTCTCCCCATAATTGTCCTTCACATTCACCGCCGCGCCTCTTTCAAGCAACAGGGTCGCGGTCGTTACGGCGTTGGTAAGGGCCGCATTATGTAGCGGCGTATCCCCATTATTGGCCTTCGCATTCACCACCGCGCCTCTTTCAACCAACAGGGTCGCGGTCTCTACGGCGTTTTTAAGGGCCGCAAAATGTAGCGGCGTCAACCCAAGATTATTTTCCTTCACATTCACCGCCGCGCCTCTTTCTACCAACAGGGTCGCGGTCTCTACGGCGTTGTTACTGGCCGCTAAATGTAGCGGCGTAACCCCATAATCGGCCTTCGCATTCACCGCCGCGCCTCTTTTAATCAACAGAGTCACGGTCGCTACGGCGTTTTTAAAGGCCGCAAAATGTAGCGGCGTAGCTCCATAATTGTCCTTCGCATTCACCGCCACGCCTCTTTCAATCAACAGGGTCGCGGTCTCTACGGCGTTTTCACCGGCCGCAATATGTAGCGGCGTATACCCATGCCTCTTCCGGCTATCATAATCTTTCCCGAATCGACGCAGGGTTGCCTTCAATTCATCCGTAAAGGGCTCACTATCGGATTTTAATCTGGCATCTACTGTGGCGCCGGATTGCAACAGGCTTTTCGCCAGAGATGAAAGGTCCAAAACAGCGGCATAGTGCAAGTCAGTCCAGCCGTTGGCATCCTTTTCCGTCGGCGAAGGCGGGCGTCCGACCCCTGCCCTAAACTGGGCGGTTTCATCGGCAAGCCGGTCGGCCCGGGCGATTTGTATGCCGCCGGGCAACAGCATCGGTGCAAACGCCGCTATCAGTAAAGCCGCTATCCAATATTGTGTGCGCATGTGTTTTTCCTGTGGTTGAACAAAACAGCAAGTGAAAAATAGACGGGGCTTATGCCCGGTTGAAATAGTATATGCCATCAGGGCACGTCAGTATAGTAGACTTGCATGGCGCGGTGGACTCACTCCGAAGTGCAACCAGGGTTGGCTGTCGCTCGGCGGCTCGCGTGGCGAGCTGTTATAGATGTGTGCCTGCCACTCCTCACCCAACCCTCTCCCACATGTCAGGGGAGCAAAACCGGAGCCGCATTTAGCCTTAATACCGCATATCTGAATAATATAAAGCGCGTTTCTCGTTGACCACACAGTTTTCGCGTATTCATCAGATGTTCCAAATGCGTCATTGCCTGATTCCCCCGGGTGCCAGATTGAAAATCTCATTTACTTTGTTTTGCAGTTGTTTCTCGATACCTGGTTTTCCCTTCATTTCTGACACCATCACAAAAAAGTTTCTACCATCGGAGCGATCCTCCCACAGTGCGCCAATCAGTCTGTCCCGTTTACTGTCTTGCCAGCGGTCTTCGCCTTTGTATTCCACCACCAATATTTTCCCGTTGGTCAGTTCGGCGACAAAATCAGGATAAAACGCGCTGTTTGTCGATCGGGGCAGTGCAAAAGAGTTTTGTTTTCGTGGCACATTGCGCACCCAGTGACGCACTTCCGGCATGCCGTCCAACACAATGGCGCAGGTCTCTTCCTCGCCGCCTTCAATGCCGTCAAACCTGCCGATCACATCGTAATAATGCTTTTTGAACGCATAATTACCTGCGTAGGGACTCTCTCCCGGATCATAGATGTGCGGCGCAAAGGTAAACTCAATTTCACACTTTAAATCCTGGTTATCAAACAACACCTGCTGCACGGTTTTTTCCGCTACTCGCTCAGCGTGCGCACTCAACCATTGTTTCAAGGCGTCGGCCAATACATATTTACCGCGTACCAGTTGCGCCAGGGTCATTTCTTTTTTCAGCAATGCCCGTATATTCTTTTCGGCAAATTCTTTGAGCATGTCCGGCAGATAGCGGCCATGGCGATTTCGGATTTCTCTTGCCAGCCAGTTGGCAAGCTGCCCCGGACGCATTTCAAATTCCTCGTTGGCCCCGGGCGGGAGCTGATACTGGTCTATTTTTCCAAGCAAGACTTTTCCCGCTTTAAGTGTGATTTCAAACGTCTCCGCAGTCTCTTTAATCGAAAAATCCGACAGCAAAAAATCATCCCCCAGATCGTTCCATTCCGCCTCTAAGTATAATGTGCCGGCGTCAACAACGACCGGCATCTCTCTATGGGGCGGGATAAAAGTCAACTGTGTCAACGGCGCAAACGGCACGCCCTTCTCGGCGGGAGACCGCCGCAGCATCAACGCCTGATTCATCCGCGCTATTTTTATTTTTCCCTGCTCTCTCGAATCTGCCGCCACCGCATCAATAATGACCGCCTCTACCGCCGCTGAAATGGGTTTTACAATCGCAATTTTTACACCCCCGGTTTCCCCGCTGCCCTTTTCCGGTGGGATAACCACAATCGCCTTTGCAACCGCTTCGCGCTCCGGCTGCGGCAAGGCGGAAAAATCAGGCACTCTGGTAACAAAAATAATCGCATCTTCCCGCGTCTCGAGCAAATCGACTTGTCCGCCGATCTGATACGGTATTTCGCTCTGCACCGCCCACTTCACTTCCTCCTCCTCAAACCCCAGTCCGGTCGCCATCTTCTCCCGCAGCCCGCGCACGGCCTCGGTAAAACTCTCGGTCGGAACATGTGCATAGGCGCGGTTTAACGCCGCGTGTTGCCGCCGTCTGGCAAACGGCATACGCAACACCCGCCCCAGCAGTTGCTCGACCCCGGTGGCGCTGCGCATGGTGTCCACCGGACACAGCACATACGCAAACGGGCAATCCCAGCCCTCACGCAACGCCTCCACCGTGATGATATGCTCGATGCGGCAATCCGGCGCCAGCAGGTCTATGCCGCCGAGCTCCCTGATCTCGCCGGTGGCGATGGCGATGGTTTCTTCGGCCACCTTTTCAGTCTCAATCAGATGCTGCTTGAGCCGCGCCACCGGCACCTCGGAGTTTTTATTTTGCGCCTTGTACAGCACAATCGGGCGCACGCGGTCCTGGCTTTCCCGCGCCAGTTTCGCCAGGTTTTTCCTTTCATTCACCGCACCGTTGACCGCCTGCTCCCAATTGGTATGCTCGGTCACCCGCACCGGCAGTTTGATCATGTCCTCAGCGCGCAGCGCCTCTGCGCCGATACTCAGCAGCACATTGTGCAGCGGCTGCCCACCGGACTTCTCGCGCGGCGTAGCCGTCCACTCAATCACGCACGCCGGGTTAATGCGCTGCAACACCGTCCCGGAAAGCTCCGAAACAAAGTTATGCGCCTCGTCCAGAACCACCGCCGGGCGCAGCAGAAACAGCAGGTTGGCAAACGACAATTTGATTTCTCCGCGCTCATCGCGCTCCAGTTGCGGCGGCGGCTCCGGCGGCAGAAAGCGGGCAAAATGCGGCTCCAGCGCCTCGTGGGTGGCGTAGATTTTTCGTGTCGCCTTGCTCATGCGTCCTTGCGCGGTGGTGGCGGTCTCGATCACGCGAAACATCTGGGCGGTGGAGACGATGATGCACGCCGCCTCGGTGAAATCCTGCGGGCGCAGGTGGGCAAAATCCTCAATATCGCATACCCGCGTCATCATCCCGAAAGCCTTATTGAGTGCCTTTCGGCAGGGATGCTGCGGGTTGTTGAGCATCTCCACGGTCTGGCGGCGGATGGCGTCCGACGGCGTGAACCACAGCACCGTCGGCGTTTCGGTTTCCATAAATCGGGCGGCATGTTGCAGCGACAATGCCGCAAGGTAGGTTTTGCCGCCGCCAGTCGGCACCCGCAGGCACACGTGCGGACGGCCCTCCAGCCCCTCGATCTCCCGGTATTCGGGAGCCGCATAAGGATTTTCCCGGGCGCCGTTTTCGTCCGTGCGATGGGCGATTTTCTTATAGGCACCCGCCGTGTCGGAAACACGGCATTCGGTCAGAAACGCATCCAGCCCGTCCAGTACGCGCTGTTGATAATTTTTCAGGGTAAAACTCATTGCACCAGTCGCTTCAGCGTTGCTCGCAATCGTAGGGTAATTGCTTGAACTCCAGATTTTCCGCCCGCATCCGCTCCTTGCCGAAACGACAGCCGTTCGCATACACCACTACCGGGCCGTCAAATCCGTTGGGCGCGTCCCGGCGGATGGCGTCCAGTGTCGCCGTCGTCAGCACATTGCCGCCGTTTGCCTTCTTGTCGCGCAAGATGCCGTTATACAACAATACGTAACCGGTGTTGTCATGGACGCCGAGAAAAGGCGACTTGCCGGAGCCGTCAAACGGCGTACGGGTTTCGGCAAACCACAGATGCGCCGCCAACCCGGCAAAGGTGATCTGTGGGTTGATGTCGCCGTCCGGCAGGAAAATGGTTTCGCCCAGGCGTAAAAAGCGGAAGCCGCCGCCGCCTTGCCAGTTGACTGCTTTGGAGATACCGCCCTGCTCGCCGGCAATGACTTTTTCGAGGCGCGGAATGCAATGGGTGTGTGCGTGCTCGCCCATTTCGATGCCAATCCAGCGGCGGTTCATTTTGTGGGCGACAGCGGCGGTGGTGCCGGAGCCGAGGAAGGAGTCGAGGACCAGATCGTTGGGTTGGGTGGCTAACTGTAAAATACGCTGGATTAGTCTTTCGGGTTTGGGGGTAGTAAAAACATCATCGGCGTTGAATTTTTTGATTTCTTGTTTAGCGTCTTGGTTATGTCCAACTTCAGCGTGAGGCCAAAAAGTGATCGGAACAATTTCTTGTCTAATTTCTGTGAAAAATCTTTTGTAACGAGGAACATTATTTCCAGTTTTTCCAAAGTAAATTTTGTCATCTGCGATTAACTCTTGGAATTTCTTTTTAGAATATCTCCAACTAGTACCTGCTGGAGGCATGATTTCTTTGCCCCCAGGGGTTGTTATTGGATAAATATCTTTTTCATTAGGAGTTTTGGCATGGCAAGGCCCAGAAGCCCAGTCACCTCTTGGATCATTATCGGGGTTAGAAAATATATTGTTATGTTTTTCTTCCCGTGGCAATCGGTTTATTTTCCACACCCCTTTATTTTTTGCATGTACGACAATATGGTCGTGATTGTCGCTAAACCACCGTGCATCATTCGAGCGCGTATGTTTTTTCTGCCAAACAACATTAGCAATAAAATTCTTACGTCCAAAAATTTCGTCCATCAATACCTTCAGATAATGCCCCTCATCATCGTCAATAATCGCCCAGATTGAACCGTTATCGGTAAGCAAGCTACGCAACAATTCAAGACGGGGATACATCATCTCCAGCCACTGTGTATGCTCCAGATTATCCTGATAATGCTCAAAATCCTTGCGCGTATTGTACGGCGGGTCGATAAATATACACTTCACGCTACCCGCATAAAATGGCAACAACGACTTCAATGCATCCAGGTTATCCCCCTGAATTAGCAGATTGCTACTGTCCGACTTGCCATAGACCCCTTTGTCTACTGACTCCAAAATATGGTAAGGCACCTGCCCGGATGCCTTGATGTCGTCTTTCCGGGTTAACCAGTTTAAGCTAGGCATAAATCAAGCGTCCTTTTTACCGACCGGATTTTCAAGGAGTTCAGGTTTAAGTTGTCTAATAATCTCTTCCATTCCATCGGGCAATTGTGCTTGATGTAAGGTTTTTGCTTTTAATAGTTGCTCAACCTCCAAATTTTCAACCTTTGTTAAATCAGCCATCTGTAAGTTAGTCCTTTCAAATTTAACATCTAGTAAATTAGCCTCTTGAAATTTAGCAACTACTAAATTAGTTTCTCGTAAATCGGCCTCATGTAAATGAGCTTCTTGAAAACTGGCACCGAGTAAAAATGATCCGTGTAGATCGGCTTTATACAAATTGGCATTGTCTAATTCAACATAAAGCAAATTAGCGTTTCGCAAATACGCCCTGCACAGATATGCTCCTTTCAGATTGGCTCTCTCCAAATCTGCTCTGAATTTTTTATAGATTTTACGCCCTAGACGCTTTATAAACAAAAGCTCCAATATGCCTTGGATTTCTACCGTGGGCTCTTCCTCTATATACTGATTGATTCTCGGTTTGTATGCCGCTTGCGTAGTAGTCTCCCGAATATGCGCACATAAAATCTCAAACACCCGCTCGCGGTATTCCTTTACTTCCTGTGCGATATGATGTAATGCGTAGATACCGCCCAAACGGATAGATGCCGATTCATGCCCCAAGTGTTCAATGGCATTTTTGAACCGCTCGGCAATGTTGCCTTTTTCGGTCGATTGCGCCGTTTCTTGCATTGCCTCGGCGGTTTTTTCCGCCGCCGTAGCCCGTTTGCCGGAGATTGCAATTTGCCGAAACAATAACAAACCGCCAAGCAAGTAGCCGATAAATTGTGCTAACTCTGGATTGATGCAAACCCAGATAGCAATTAAGACAACGAATATCCCGACAAAAAGACACAATTTAGCCCAAACGGCGAACCTCCCCCACCAGCCTTCCAGATGATCGAACAGCCCTGCATTATTGGGGTTTTGTGATTCCGGGAAAAACCACCCTTTAACCCGCCTCAGAAACTCCACCTCAATCAACCCCATCAGCCGCAAACACCACCGTAATACGCCGATTCTGTTTCCCTTTCTTCTTGATACTCTGAATAGTCATCGGCCTGATTTCACCACTGGCGGCGACATGCGTACCACCACAAGGTTGCAGATCAGCAGTACCAAAGCGCACCAACCGAACCCGGCCACGGCCCATCGGCGGCTGTACCGACATTGTGCGGATCAACTCCGGCTGCTGCTGCATTTGTTGATCGGTAATCCACTGTATCGACATCGGATGATCAGCCTCAATCAGTCGGTTCAACGCATCTTCAATCGCCTGTTTATCCGGCGGCTCGGGCAGATCAAAATCCAGTCGCGCGCTGTCCTCACGGATTGAACCGCCGGTCACCGGCGCAGGGATAACAGCGCACAGCAGATGCAGGCAGGAGTGCAGGCGCATGAAGCGGTGGCGGCGCGGCCAGTCGATTTCGGCGCGTACCGGCTCGCCGACCGTGAGCGGCACTGCGCCGGGGTCGAGTGCATGCAGATGGTGCCCGCTGTTGTGCACGCGTCGGGTGTCGGTGACGGTGATCGCTCCGCCATTGGCGCGGATCAGGCGGCCACTGTCGCCCGGCTGGCCGCCGCCGAGCGGATAAAAAACCGTTCGGTCGAGGCAGACGCCGCTGCTGTCGATGTGGGTGACGGTGGCTTCGCAGGTGCGCAGGTAGCAGTCTTCGCGGAATAATTCTTGCGTGGTTTCACTCATGAGATGCTCCGGCTTCGGGGTGTGCAACTGCGTCGATGGTAGCATACCCACACCGCGCCAACAACTCAGGCGGCGCGCTCAAACATGCTGACACAGCTCATCGGGCAGGTGTGGATGGCCGCGCTGATGGCGCTGATGGTCTGTTTGCGGGGGTAACCCCGGCGGTAGGTCAGAACCACATAATGCTCAAAATCCTTGCGCGTATTGTACGGCGGGTCGATAAATATGCACTTCACGCTACCCGCATAAAACGGCAACAATGACTTCAATGCATCCAGGTTATCCCCCTGAATTAGCAGATTGCCGCTACCTGGCTCACCATAAACGCCTTCCGCAACCGGTTCCAAAATACGATAAGGCATCTGCCCGGATACCTTGATGTCGTCCTTTCGGGTTAGCCAGTTCAGTGTAGGCATAAATCAAATGTCATCTTCGTCACTCGGCTCTTCAAAAAGAGTTGGTTTTTGTTGCCTGATAGTATCCTCCACTCCCCCTGGCAATTTTGCTCCGTACAAGGTTTTTACGCTTAACAATTGTTCAACTAATAATTGTTCAATTAACAATTGGTCAATATTGTAATATTTAGCAATTACTAAATCAACATCTTGTAAATTAGCCTCTTGTAAATTAGCCCCTTGTAAATTAGCTTTATATAAATTAGCTTCTTGTAAATTAGCTTGATATAAATCAGCTTCTTGTAAGTTGGTTTTATATAAAATAGAACTTTTTAATTCAGAGTATGGTAAATTAGCCGCTTGCAAATCGGCAGAAGTTAAATCAGCTTCCTGCAAACTGGTCATAAGTAAATACGCTCCTTGCAGATCAGCTTTTGACAAATCGGCATCATCCAATTTGGTATAAGAAAAAATAGCATTTTTCAAATACGCCCCAACCAGTCGTGCCCCTTCCAGTTTAGCTATCGCCAAGTTCGTCTCAAGTCCCTTATAGATTTCACGCCCTGGAGTATTAACAAACAATAAATATAATATGCTTTGGATTTCTATCGTGGGTACTTTCCTAGTAGATTCTATAATTCTCGGATCGTATGCCTTTTGCGTAGTAGTCTCCCGAATATGCGCACATAAAATCTCAAACACCCGCTCGCGGTATTCCTCTACTTCCTGTGCGATATGATGTAATGCGTAGATACCGCCCAAACGGACAGATACCGATTCATGCCCCAAATGCTCAATGGTATTTTTGAATCGCTCATCAATATTACCCTTTTCGGTCGATTGCGCCGTTTTTTGCATTGCCTTTGCCGTGTTTTCCGCCGCTGTTGCCCTGCGGGCGGAAATCATGATTTGGAAAATCAATAAGAAGCCGCCAAGCATGAAGGTAACAAAGTTCGTGCGTTCCAATTCTGGGTATTTCGGTTCTATTGTGGGCCAGATTAAAATCGCTATGCCGTAGGTTATGCAAAAACCAAAAGCTATTGCAAAAAAAGTGATCTGGATATCCAGCCAATGTTTTAGCCACCCTTTAATTACTTTCCAGCATTCCTTCCGTTTTTGTTTTTTACTCATAACTTTGTCCTATCCGAACATTTCTCCAACACTGGCGCCGAGAAAATCCACCCTTTCACCCGCCTCAAAAGCCCCACCTCAATCAACCCCATCAGCCGCAAACACCACCGTAATACGCCGATTCTGTTTCCCTTTCTTCTTGATACTCTGAATGGTCATCGGCCCGATTTCACCACTGGCGGCGACATGCGTACCACCACAGGGTTGCAAATCAGCAGTACCAAAGCGCACCAGCCGAACCCGGCCACGGCCCATCGGCGGCTGTACCGACATTGTGCGGATCAACTCCGGCTGCTGCTGCATTTGTTGATCGGTAATCCACTGTATCGACATCGGATGATCAGCCTCAATCAGTCGGTTCAACGCATCTTCAATCGCCTGTTTATCCGGCGGCTCGGGCAGATCAAAATCCAGTCGCGCGCTGTCCTCACGGATTGAACCGCCGGTCACCGGCGCAGGGATAACCGCGCACAGCAGATGCAGGCAGGAGTGCAGGCGCATGAAGCGGTGGCGGCGCGGCCAGTCGATTTCGGCGCGTACCGGCTCGCCGACCGTGAGCGGCACCGCGCCGGGGTCGAGTGCATGCAGATGGTGTCCGCTGTCGTGCACGCGCCGGGTGTCGGTGACGGTGACCGCGTCGCCGTTGGCGCGGATCAGGCGGCCACTGTCGCCCGGCTGGCCGCCGCCGAGCGGATAAAAAACCGTTCGGTCGAGGCAGACGCCGCTGCTGTCGATGTGGGTGACGGTGGCTTCGCAGGTGCGCAGGTAGCCGTCCTCGCGGAATAATTCTTGCGTGGTTTCACTCATGGGGTGCTCCGGTTTCGGGGTGTGCAACTGCGTCGATGGTAGCATACCCACACCGCGCCAACACCTCAGGCGGCGCGTTCAAACATGCTGACGCAGCTCATCGGGCAGGTGTGGATGGCCGCGCTGATGGCGCTGATGGTTTGTTTGCGGGGGTAGCCCCGGCGGTAGGCCAGCACCACTTCGCGCGCCGGCTTGGCGTCGGAAAAACGCTTTACCGCCAGCAGGCGGCGGGAATATTCTTCCGCGCCGGCGGCGGTGCAGGGCAGTACGGTGATGCCGACGCCGCTGGCCACCATGTGCCGGATGGTTTCGATCGAGCCGCTTTCCAGGGTTTTTTGCAGGCTGGCCTGGCGCCCGGATTGCAGGCAGTCGGGGCAGGCATGCAGTACTTGATCGCGGAAACAGTGGCCCTGGCCGAGCAGTAGGACCGTCTCGTCGGATAGCTCCTCGGTGCTGATGGTGGCGCGCTGCGACCACGGGTGCGCAATCGGCACGACGATGACGAACGGCTCGCGATACAGCGAGCGCAACTCGATGCCCGGCTCTTTGAAGGGCTTGGAGACGATGATCGCGTCGAGGCTGCCCTGCTTGAGGCGGGCTTTCAAGTCGACGGTAAACCCCTCTTCCACTATCAGCGGCATATTCGGCAGGTGATCCTGCAAAATCGGGATCAGATGCGGCAGCAGGTACGGCCCGACGGTATAGATCACGCCGATCCGCATCGGGTCGGTCATGGCATCACCGCCGGCGGCGATTTCTTTTACCCTGGCCGCCGACTCGAGCACCTGCTGCGCCTGGGCGACAACTTGTGCGCCGATGGCGGTCAGCACGACTTCGCTCGAGCTGCGCTCGAACAGCTTGACGCCGAGTTCGTCTTCGAGTTTTTTCACCGCCACGCTCAGCGTCGGCTGGCTGACAAAACAACTGCGCGCCGCACGCCAGAAATGCCGCTCGCGCGCGACCGCGACGATGTACCTCAGCTCATTCAGCGTCATGCGCTGTCAGCACTCCGGGCGGCGCATTCGATGGGCGGCGGCTACTGCCGAAAAACCAGATCGTTGGCCAGGGAGCGCGCGATGTTGTCGGGCAGGGCGCCGGTCTCGTGCTGATAGTTGGGGTGCGCGATGCCGATGGTAATATTGGCGCCCTGTTTGGCGGCGGATATCATCGGGGCGTCCAGCTCAAAGCGCAGGAAGTGCACCGCCGATGTTTTGTCGGACGTCTCGCGCGGTAGATCTTCGTTGGCGATCGGATGGACTTTTTGCAGCTCGGCGACGCGCACCCAGAGGCTTCTTTCGATCCCAATCAGTTGACTGAGCGCGTGGCGGCGCACCGATTCCTGTTCATATTCCAGCATGAAAGTGGCCTTCCAGTTGCCGCCGTCCGGGATCAGCGGGTTGTATGCGGCGAGTTCCTGCTCGATCTCGTCGGCCTCGAAGATTTTTTCAACCCGCAGGACTTCCTGTACCTGATAGCGCATCGTCAGCCGATCCTCAAAATACAGCGTCGCATTCGGGCCGACCGCCACGCGGCGGTTTTTTTTATGCGCCATGACTTCGGCGCGATAGCCGGCGCGTTCGGCGGCATATTGTTCCAGGCTGAGCAAATCGGTTCTGCATAGTTTATTCATGGCGGTATTCATAGCGGTATTCATAGCGGTTTGGAGGGGTCGGATTACAGGACGATTACCCGGCGGTTACAGCGCGGTGGCCGGGCGATTTAAATGGCATAGGCGGTATGCAGCAGTGAGATCGGGTGTGTGCTGCGGCTGCCGTCGGCGATGGTGTGGGCGATAAACTGGCCGGCGACCGGGCAGTCGCTGCCGTAATGGTCGGCCTGCGTGCGTTTGATGCGCTCGACCACCGGGGCGCCGATTTTTTTGGCGGTTGCGTAGGTCGCACTCTTGACCCCGTAGGTGCCGTCATGCCCGGAGCAGCGTTCGATTGCGGTCACGTCGGTAGCGGGGACCAGCGCCAGGCAATCACGGGTTTTCAGGCCGATTTTTTGCACCCGCTGATGGCAGGCGACGTGGTAGGCGACCTTGCCCAGCGGCTGCTTGAAATCGGTATTCAACAAACCGCCCTTGTGGCGCAGCATCAGATACTCAAACGGGTCGAATATCGACCGCGCCACTTTCTGCACCGCGGCATCCTGCGGCAGCATCAGCGGCAGTTCCTGGCGAAACATCAACACGCAGGACGGCACAATCGACGTTACATCCCAGCCGGCATCGATCAGTTTTTCCAGCGGCGGGATATTCGCCTGTCTGGCTTTGTCCACCGCGTCCAGATCGCCCAGCTCCAGCCGCGGCATCGCGCAGCACTGCTCTTTTTCCACCAGCCGCACCGCCAGCCGGTTGTGTCGCAGGACGGCGATCAAATGCTCGACCAGCTCGGGTTCATTGTAGTTGCCGTAGCAGCCGGTGAAAATCGCCACCCGGCCGGTGGTGCGCTCGCACGGTACGGCGTCATCGGCGCCGATAACGGCGGCGCGATGCGCTTTTTTGTAGCGCTTGCGCAGCGTATGGCGATGATAGGTCGGCAATCTGGCGTCGGGGTGCACACCGACCGCTTTATCCAGCAGCTTGCGCAGCGGCTGGTTGCGGTTGGCGGCATTGACGGCGTTGACGACGATGGGAATGCCGGCGATTTTGCCAATCGTATCGGTCGACGCCAGCAGTTTTTCCCGCGCGCCCACCTTGCCCTGCCGATAGCGCACCGCCTTGGCGCGCAGCATCAGATGCGGAAAATCGATATTCCATTCATGCGGCGGGGTATACGGGCATTTGGTCTGGTAGCACAAATCGCACAGGTAGCAATGGTCAACCACCTTCCAGTAATCCTGCTTGCTGACCCCGTCCACCTCCAGGGTCGCGCAGTTGTCGACCAGGTCAAACAACGTGGCAAAGCCGTTGCACAGGCTATTGCAGCGCCGGCAGCCATGGCATAAATCAAACACCCGCTCGAGCTCGGCAAACAGCGACGTCTGATCATAAAACCCGGCCTCACGCCACGCCAGCGGATGCCGTGTGGGGGCCTGGAGATTGCCTTCTTTGATTGCCGTCGGCATCGAAAACTCGCGCTCTTGTGGTCACGCAACCGCGCCAATAACCCACCGCAGACGCCGACCGGGGGCCGGCGTCTGCCGCTGCGCCTGACTACAATTCATTCAAGGCTTTTTGGAAACGATTGGCGTGTGAGCGCTCGGCTTTGCCCAGCGTTTCAAACCAATCGGCGATCTCGTCGAACCCTTCGCCGCGGGCGGTTTTGGCCATGCCGGGGTACATGTCGGTGTACTCATGCGTTTCACCGGCGACCGCCGCTTTCAGGTTATCCTCCGTGCCGCCAATCGGCAAACCGGTCGCCGGGTCGCCGCACTCTTCCAGATACTCCAGATGGCCGTGGGCATGGCCGGTTTCGCCTTCCGCAGTGGAGCGAAATACCGCCGCGACGTCGTTGTAGCCTTCGATATCCGCCTTGCCGGCGAAATACAGATAGCGTCGATTGGCCTGGGATTCACCGGCAAACGCATCTTTCAGGTTTTGCTCGGTTTTGGAATTTTTTAGATTCATGGTATGACTCCTGGATAGTAAAGTGTGTTTTTAGAACGAAACAACCTGCCTCATTCGATGACGGCGTAGTCTACGGCACGCGCGGCAATTGTTCAAATTGATTGTTTCAAATTATACGATAGCCAAAATCTATTTTATCTCCTGCTATAGTCCGTCTCTAACCCCAACCTGATCTTTGCCATGCGACAGTTCATACTCATTACCGGCTGCTCCAGCGGCATCGGCCTGTGTCTGGCGCAAGGGCTGCAACAGCACGGCTATGCGGTGGTGGCCACCTGCCGCCAGCCGGCTGACGTCGAGCGATTGCGCGCCCTGGGGCTGGAGGCGCTGGTTTTGGACCTGGCCGACAGTGGCAGCATCCGCAGTGCGGTCGAGGCATTTTTTGCCCGCAGCGACGGCGGCATCTTTGCGCTAATCAACAACGGCGCCTACGGGCAGCCGGGTGCGGTCGAGGATCTGTCGCGCGCCGCGTTGCGCGAGGCCTTTGAAACCAATGTGTTTGGCACCCAGGAGCTGACCAACCTGATCATCCCGGTCATGCGGCGTCAGCAGCACGGCCGGATTGTGCAAATCAGCTCGATTCTGGGCCTCGTCTGCCTGGTGTTTCGCGGCGCCTACAATGCCAGCAAATACGCCCTCGAAGCGCTGACCGACACCATGCGGCTGGAACTGGACGGCTCCGGCATCCACCTCAGTTTGATCGAACCGGGGCCGATCACAAGCCGGTTTAACGCCAATGCGCTGGCCGCATTCCATCGGCATATCGACCAAAGCGGCAGCCATTTCAGCGGCGCTTATGCGCAGCTCGAGCAGCGCTTGAATTCGAAGCAGGCAAACCGGTTTACGCTGCCGGCGGATGCTGTCTTGCAGGCGACGCTGTCGGCACTGCGCGCGAACAAGCCGAAAACACGCTATCTGGTGACGACGCCGGCCCGGATTATGGCGCCGGCAAAACGGCTGCTGCCGGACAAATGGATGGACCGGCTGTTACAGCGCGTCGGCAGATAGGACGGGGATTTTGCGGGCACGCAGCCGGTCAGGGTTCGCCGGTCGCCCGGGCGGCAGCAGACGCGGTTCAAACGGCTTTTTGCAGCGCCTCAATCCGCGCCTGCAACGGGGGGTGGGAGCTAAACAGCCGCTTGATGCCGCCTCTCTGCCCGGTTGAAATGCCAAAAGCCGCCAGTTGATCCGGCAATGGCTGTGGTTCGCTCTGCGCTTGCAGGCATTGCAATGCCGCAATCATGTGCTGCCGACCGGCCAGCCGCGCACCGCCGGCGTCGGCCCGGAATTCTCGCTGCCGACTGAAATACATGACAATCGTGGACGCCAGAACGCCCAGCACGAGCTCGGCGACAATGGTCGTAATCCAGAACCCCGGGCCGCGCCCGTGCCGACTCTTGAATACCACCTGGTCTACCAGCCGCCCGACAATGCGCGACAGAAAGATAACGAAGGTGTTGATGACCCCTTGAATCAACGCCAGCGTGACCATATCGCCGTTGGCAACATGGCTGATCTCGTGCGCCATCACGGCCTCGGCCTGCTGCCGGGTCATTTGCTGCAACAGCCCCCGACTGACCGCAACCAGGGCCTGATTGCGCTTCATGCCGGTGGCGAATGCGTTTAGCTGCGGCGACTCGAAAATCGCCACCTCGGGCATGCCGATGCCGGCCGCCCGCGCCTGCCGTTCGACCGTTTGCAGCAGCCAGCGCTCGGTGTCATCGGCCGGCTGTTCGATCACGCGGGCGCCGGAAAACCGCTTGGCCATGCGCTTCGACATCGCCAGCGAAATGAACGCGCCGGTCATGCCAATCAGCGCCGCAAACACCAGCAACCCGCCCAGATCCTGCCCGCTGCGCGCCAGTTGCGCATCAATGCCCAGCAGCCTGAGGCTGATATTCAGGACGAACAGAATCGCCAGATTGGTCAGCATGAAATAACCGATTCGCAGCATATCTCACCTCATTCGTGCAGAAAAGGAGAACGGGTTTTCCAACCCGTTTATTTTAAAAACACGGACAGGAATGTCCGTGCTCCTGTTGCGAGTCGAAACCGACCGCGGCAAACCCGGCCATGCCGCGGTGATAGACTCGGTAATCAGCCGTGTGCGCCCGGTGATGATGGGCACGCTGACCACGGTGCTGGGCGTGGCGCCGCTGTTTTTCGACGCATTTTTCCAATCGATGGCGGTGGTACTGGTGTTTGGTTTAAGCTTCGCCACGGTACGGCTTTACCAGCACGATTTTTCGCGTGGCGCGGCGGTACTCGACCGACCGGCCACCGGCGCGCCAATGGCCCCCCGGGTGCAGCACCGCCGACCAGCCCGCCTGCAATAACCGCGCCTACAGTAACGCCAGCATCGTCTCGGCATTGCTGACCTCGAACCCGGCGCCCTGCTCGACGTGCAAATGCGTGACGACGCCGTCGTCAACCACCATCGCATAGCGCTGCGAGCGCACGCCCATATTGCGCCCGATCAAATCCAGCTCCAGCCCGACCGCACGGGTGAAATGGCCGCTGCCGTCGGCCAGCATGATAATATTATCGGCGACGTTGTGCGCTTCGCCCCAGGCCTGCATAACGAACGCGTCGTTGACCGAGAGGCAGGCAATCGCATCCACCCCTTTGGCCTTGATCGCGTCATAGTGCACAACATAACCCGGCAAATGCGCCGCCGAACAGGTCGGCGTGAACGCGCCGGGCAACGCGAACAACACCACTTTTCTGCCGCTGAAAATCGCCTCGGTCGACATCGTTTCCGGTTTATTATGGCCCATAACGGCCAACTCCACGGCGGGAATACGCTCACCAACTTGAATGCTCATAAGGTTGCTCTCTCAAAATAGGTTGTAGGGGTATGGCGACCCTGCTTTGGTATGGTGTGCAAAGCAGGCGTTGCTGTATTGGCGAATCTCCTGCTAACGGCTCGCCCGGGTGGAAAAATTAGCCTGATTGGGCGGGTTTGTCAATATGGGATATAGGATGGTGGATTCAACCCCGAAGTGCAACCGGTGGTCTGTGCCGAGCGACGGGCTATTATAGATGTGTGTCTGCCCACCCTCACCCAACCCTCTCCCAAAAGGAGAGGGCTAAAACCGACAACCGCCTTCTCCCCGGGATAATCGGAAACCCCCTCTCCCTCTGGGAGAGGGCCGGGGTGAGGGCCGCCACACGGCCCAATCACTGTCCTGGAATCCCCCCTTCCCATCAGCGGTGAAGTTGCACTTATAAGTTGAATTCACCGATCACAGCCTGTGGTGCCGGGGGGTGACCGCCCCTGTTCTCACGATGCATACAGAGAAAGCAGGACACCGCCCGGCATTTATTTACCCCCCCTCCCCCGCCCCGGCTCAGGTCGGGGGTTTTGTGTTTAAGCGCCCTGGCTGCCATCCCCGGGGTGCGCAATCGCCGCACCGGTTTCAAGCAGTGCATTAATTTCATGCTCCGGATAACCGGCCTCCTGCAACACTTCCCGCGTGTGCTGGCCTAATACCGGTGCCGCAAAATCCACCGCGCCCGGCGTCGCCGAGAATTTTACCGGCAAGCCGATCGACTGTACCCGGCCGGCGGTGGCGTGTTCGTGCGTCACAATCATCTCTCTGGCAATCGTCTGCGGGTCCCGGTGCATGTCAACGATGTCGTATATCGGCCCCGCCGGCACCCCGCCGGCTTCGAGCCGGGTCAGCCAATCGGCCGTGGTACGCCGCTTGAAAACCGGTTCCAGCGCGGCAACCAATGCCGCCAGATTGGTCAGGCGGGCCGGGTTAGCGGAAAATCGGGGGTCGGCCTGGAGTTGTGGCACCGCCATGATGTCAATCAACCGCTCCCAGTTGGCTTGGTTTGCCGCCCCCACATTGATCCAGCCGTCGGCCGTGGCGAAGGCCTGATACGGCGCGTTCAGCGGGTGCGCGCTACCCAGTGCGCCGGGCGATTGGCCGGTGGCGAAGGCGATGGCCGACTGCCAGTACGTGTGGGTGATACCGGCTTCATAGAGCGACGTGTCCACCTTTTGCCCGGCCCCGGTTTTGAGCCGATGTACATACGCCGCCACCGCGCCCAGGGCCCCGAGGATGCCGGCGGTAATGTCGGTAATCGGCGCGCCCACCTTGACCGGCTTGCGGCCCGCGCCTTCACCGGTGATCGACATCAGGCCGGACATGCCCTGCGCAATCAGATCAAAACCCGCCCGCTCCTGATACGGGCCGGTACGGCCAAAGCCGGACAACTCCAGATAGATCAGGCCCGGATTCACCCGGCACAATACCGCATAGCCCAGGCCCAGTTTTTCCATCGTCCCGCGCCGATAATTCTCGACCAGAATATCGGCCTTGCGGATTAAGCGCAGCAGCACCTCGCGTCCGGCGTCGGTTTTTAGATCCAGCGCAATCCCGCGCTTGTTGCGGTTCATCATCATAAACGCCGCGCTTTGATCGCCGATGGTGGGCGGTGTCATCCGGCGCGTATCGTCGCCGTTGACCTTTTCCACCTTGATCACCTCGGCCCCCATGTCGGCCAGCATCATGCCCGCCACCGGGCCGGCCATGATATGCGCCAGCTCCAGCACCCGGCAGCCTTGCAGCGGGCCCGGCATTTACTCGCCCCGCCAGCGGGGTTTGCGCTTGCTCAGAAAAGCGTCCAGCCCTTCGCGGAAGTCGGCGCTGGTATAGCAACGGGCGATCCAGTCCTGGTCGTCCACCGCGCAGGTGGCCAGGCGGTTTTGAATTTCCTTTATGGCGCGCAGGGTCAGGGGGGCGTGCTGCAGCAGGGTTTGCGCCAATTCGCGGGCGCGTTGTTGTGCCGCCGCCTCATCCGCCAGCACGTCGGACACCAGCCCGATATGCTGCGCCTCCGTCGCGCCCAGCAGGCGGCAGGTGAACAGCATCTCCCGCACCCGCCCCGGGCCGAGCAAGGCGTTCAACCGCGCCAGGTTGGCGGCGGATAAGCAGTTGCCCAGCGTCCTGGCAATCGGAAAGCCAAAGCGCAGGCTGGCCGTGCATAACCGCAGGTCGCAGGCCGCCGCGATGCCCGCGCCGCCGCCGGTGCAGGCACCGCAAAGGACGGCAATGGTGGGCACGGAGCAGGCCTCCAGCCGGCTCAGCATCGCGTCCATCATGGCCTCATACTCCAGCGCCTGCTGCGGGGTGGTGAAGTCTTTGAACTGGCTGATGTCGGTACCGGCGGCAAAGGCGCGCCCGCCGGCCCCGCTGAGGATGAACACTTTCACGCCGTCCGGCGGCTCGGCACAGAGCGCCGCCAACCGGTGATACATCTCAAAGGTCAGCGCATTTCGCGCCTGCGGGCGGTTGAAGGTGATGATGCCGAGTTCGCCTTCGGCGGTGAAGAGCAGGTCGGGTCTGGGGTTCATGGTCATGGGTGAATGATGATCTGAGGGTTGGGATTTGTTGTTTTGGACGGATTATTCGTCGTTGGAAAACCCGGTTGCCGGTTGGTTTATCCGGTTTGGTGATAAACGGGCCAGCCCCCGGCCCCGTTGTCAGTGGCAAGAGGGGTGGGTTGTGTTCGGCGAATGGCCTTGTCGCTTCCGGTCGGTAGCCCGCACTCAACGATAAAAATACTCCACCAAAAACATCGGTACCGCGGGGATGTAGGTGCAGAGCAATAACACCACAACCAGCACGGCGATGAAATAAACGTTGACCTTGGACACTTGCCAGATATTGGTTTTGGCGATGGAGCAGGCGGTGATCAGCACCGAGGCTACGGGCGGTGTCTGCTGCCCGATGGCCAGATTCAACGTCACAATCAAACCAAAATGCACCGGGTCGATGCCGACCTGTTGGATCAGTGGAATCACGATAGGCACGACTAGAATAATGGCGGCGACCGAGTGCAAAAAATGATATTCCCCCGTTAAGGATTGGTTAAGCAACACAAAAGACGCCCGAACTGCTCGGAAGCCGTCATCATATACCATCTGCACCGCTTGGTTGACGGCCCCCCGCCGCCGCCTGCAGCGTCTCCATCGCCGCGGCCACGCCGCCGGCCTGATGCGGCACGCCCGCGATGCCCAGGGTCATCTCCACCCCGCTCAGCGCGCCGAGCAAGGTCAGATCATTCATATCCCCCAGATGCCCGATACGAAACACGCGCCCGGCGAGTCGGCCCAGGCCAGTGCCCAGCGATATATCAAAATGCCGCAACGCCGCCGCGCGAAAGGCATCGGCGTCATGGCCGTCGGGCAATCGCACCCCGGTCAGGACGGGCGAATAATCGCGCGCCTCCAGGCATTGGGTTTCAAGGCCCCAGGCCGCCACGGCGCGGCGGGTCGCGGCGGCGTGGCGGTGGTGGCGCGCAAAAACACGCTCCAGCCCCTCTTCTTGCAGCATCGCGATGGCTTCCGCCAGGCCATACAGCAGCGTGGTCGCCGGCGTATACGGAAAATACCCCGTGCGATTGAGCTTGAGCATCTCCCCCCAATCCCAATACGCACGCGGACTGCCGCCCCTGGTCGCGGCCTGCAATGCCCCCTCGCTGACCGCGTTGAAGGACAACCCCGGTGGCAGCATCAGCCCCTTCTGCGAGCCGGCGATCGCCACATCCACCCGCCACTCATCAAACCGAAAATCGGCACTGCCGACGCCGGAAATGGTGTCCACCAGCAACAGGGCCGGATGCTGTGCCGCATCCATGGCCTGGCGTATCTCCGCCAGGTGCGAAATCGCGCCGGTCGAGGTTTCATTGTGCACCACGCATAACGCCTTGATGCGCGCCCCGCGGTCGGCGCGTAACCGCTGCTCAACCTGGTCCGGGTCGGCCCCGCGGCGCCAGTCGGTGGCGATAGTCTCGGCGGCGATCCCCAATCGTTGCGCCATCTGCACCCACAGGCTGGCGAAGTGCCCGGTTTCCACGATCAAGGCCCGCTCCCCCGGCGCGAGGGTATTGACCAGCGCCGCTTCCCATGCGCCGGTACCGGAAGCCGGAAAAATAATCACCGCGCCGCTGCACTTAAAAATCGGCCGCAGCCCCTGCAAAACCCGCTCACCCAGCGCGGCAAAATCCGGCCCGCGGTGGTCCAGCACCGGATAATCCATCGCCCGCAGAATGCGATCAGGCACACTGGAAGGCCCGGGGATTTGCAAAAAATGCCGACCGGCGCGGCGCGGCGCAGGAGTATGTAAAGACATTGTGGGTCGGGGTGAAATGATGGGGAGATAATGCATGCACAGCAAGCCTGCTATTGTATGTACAACCTGCGGATGATTGCAAGCCGTTGTAGGGGTCGGTGGATTCAACCCCGAAGTGCAACCGGTGGTGCCATGCCACCTAAAAGTGTCAGGTGGCGGGTGATGGTGATTGGGCTTGCGGGTTTTGCACGGTGCAGGGCCGGCGGTGTGGTCGGTCGCCTGCGCCGGTGCGGGGCACAGGATTCAGGCGTGAGCGCGACGGTGCTGCCGGCGTGCCGGTTGAGGGTCTGACGCCGGCGATAGCGCGTGCGGATGCGGACCTTGAAGACCTCGCTGGCAGCGATTTTGCCGTGCCGATCGGGAAACGCCCCGATCGCAAAGCGGTGTTGGGCATGTCTGGAAGTCATCCCCCAGACATGCCCTGAATGGGCTACTCGGTAAAACCCCGGATGCGGTATCCGGCATCGTGGATTTGCATGGCTCTCCTCTTGAGGCGCAGTGCCAACCGTTTCTGAATTTATACAACTATCTTTTGAAGAAATTACCGTTTATTATGGCATCCCGGGAATGCCTTTTACCATTCACGCTGGATGCTGCACAGATTCCCCCAGCCAATCCCCAGTAAACCTGTCATGTCAGTTGCCTTTCTATTTCTCCTGATTATCGCCCTTAGTCGTGGGGCTGCTTTTTTATTCATCAAGCTTGGCGTTGAATCCATACCGATTCTTTCCCTGGTATTCCTGCGGGTGTCGATTGCCGCCATACTGTTGCTCGCATTCGTGTTTTTCAATAAATACACTTTCCCGAAAGAGCGAAATGATTGGTTTTTGTTGATACTGATTGGTATCGTTGGAAATATCATTCCATTCGCGTTGGTGGGTTACGCGGAGTTGACGCTTGATAGCGGAATCACCGGAGTGCTTATCGCACTGGTGCCCATTTTTGTATTCATATTAGGGCACATTTTTACCCGGGATGAAAAATTAAACGTTAATAAAAGCATTGGCGCATTGATTGGTTTCTTTGGAGTGATTCTTCTTTCCAGCCCGCCGATGTCGATCGACCCGAAACTCTATTTTGTGGCTATCCTGGCCGGTATTGGTGCGGCATTTTCGTATGCCGTATCAACCATCATTGCGAAAAAATTAGGAAAAATTGAACCCAGCGTCACCTCGGCTACCGTGTTATCGATCGCGACGGTCATCCTGCTACCGATTGTGCTGATCGTTGATTTTCCGCTATCGACTGAAATTACCTCCATTTCCATTGCATCAGCGATTGCCCTGGCGGTGATTAGCACGGCGATACCGTTTGTGTTGATGTATCGGTTGATCGCCTCAAAAGGCGCATCATTTTTTACGCTCAGTAATTATCTTATCCCGATCGTTGCAGTATTGCTTGGCATCGCCGTTCTGGGTGAACACATCAAGCTTGCGGAGATATTTGGGATAGCCGTCATTTTGGTGGGCATTGCTTTATGCTCCGGGAAAATACACCTGTTTGGTAACAAACCAGGCGCATCCAAATCTTAGTTAACCAACGTTATTCGGTCGCCTGCGCCGGTGCGGGGCACAGGATGCAGGCGTGAGCGCGGCGGCGCTGTCGGCGTGCCGGTTGAGGGGCTGACGCCGGCGATAGCGCGTGCGGATGCGGTATCCGGTATCGTGGATTTGCATGGCGCTCCTCTTCAGGCGGAGTGCCAAAGGTTTCTGAACGTATACACTTTTGCGCGGAAAGAGCGGCAATGTGGATTTGTCCTTACCGGTATTATAAGGGCATAAACAATATCTATGTTTTGCCGCCCGCCAGGTAATCGCACCTGATAAAAGAGATTTACCACGTCGCCCGGAGCGGGTATGGGCATACCCTGTTGCCGGTCGGTTGGGCGCATGGTTGCGCGGCGGGGCAGATAAATCCCATCGTGCCGCGCGCAAACTTTGGTATGATATTGTGGTTACAGCGGGTCGCTACAGCGGGCCGTTGCAGCGGCTGCACCGGGTGGTGCAAGCGGTGTCGGTGCGGCGTTATCGGTTGGCTGCCCGACTGATTATCAACCTGTCTGCCATGAACAAAAAATTATCTGCCATGAACAAAAAATTATCTGCCGTGAACAAAGAATTATCTGCCAACCGTTGCCGGGGGATGCGTCGCCGCACCGTCGTGGTGGTGGGCGCAGTCGGCCTGCTGCTGGGGTTTGGTGCGGTTGCGGCCGATGAGGTGAATATCTATTCCTACCGCAAGCCGCAGCTGATCCAGCCGATGCTCGATGCCTTCACCGACGCGACCGGCATCACGGTAAACGCGGTATTCGCCAAGACCGGGATGCTGGAGCGGCTGAAGAACGAGGGGCGCAACACACCGGCGGACGTGGTCTTGACGGTCGATATCGGCCGGTTGACGGATATCAAAAATGCCGGCCTGACCCAGCCGGTGCCGGCGCTGCAAAGCAGCTCGATTCCGGCCAATTATCGCGACAGCGACGCCCATTGGTTTGGGCTGACTGCGCGCGCGCGCATCATCGTGGCGGCCAAACAGCGCGTGTCGCCGGGCGCAATCGATTCTTATGAGGCGCTGGCACAGCCGCAATGGAAGGGTCGCGTCTGCTCGCGTTCGGGCAAACACGTCTATAACATCGCCCTGATTGCGATGATGATCCATCAGCACGGGGTCGCGGCGGCTGAAACCTGGCTGACCGGTGTCAAGGCCAATCTGGCGCGCAGACCGGAGGGCAATGACCGGGCACAGGTGAAGGCGATCCATCAGGGGGTGTGTGATGTGGCGCTGATCAACCATTATTATCTGCATGCGATGGCCTCGGACCCGCAGCAAAAACCGCTGGTCGACGCGGTTAATGTGGTCTTCCCCAATCAGGCCGACCGCGGCACGCACATGAATATCAGCGGCATGGCGATGACCCGGTATGCCCCTAACCGGCAAAATGCGCTCAAGCTGATGGCCTTTCTTGCCGCCGACCCGGCGCAGAATTTGTACGCCCAGCTGAATGGCGAATACCCGGTCAGCCCGGGCATCGAGACCAGCGCGTATCTGCAATTGCTCGGCACTTTCAAGCCCGACCTGTCGGCGCTGGACAAAGTGACGGTGTATCGCGCCGAGGCGGCCAAAATGGTCGATCGGGTGAATTATGACGGTTGATGTGGCGGGCGCCATGACGATTGCCATGACAATCGATTCAGCCGCCGGCTGCGTGCACCGGCGCAGCTCGGCGGATTGAACCTGCTGCTGCAACGGTGTATGCCATCGCCGGCGGCGGTTCATGCGGCGGTCGCGCGGTTGCGCCGGGGCGGCAGGAGGCGGTTCGACCTGTGGCAGGTTGGCAGCCTGCTGGTGGCGGTGCTGGTGTCGTTGCCGCTGCTGGCGATTTTATGGCTGGCGCTGTTTCCGAGTGAAAACATCTGGCCGCATCTGATCAGCACGTCGCTGCCGCGCTACCTGGGCAACACGGTTATCCTGATGCTCGGGGTCGGCATCCTGGTGTTCCTGATTGGCGTCAGCACGGCGTATCTGGTCAGTCAGTTTGAGTTTTCCGGCCGCCGCTGGTTTGAGTGGCTGCTGCTGCTGCCGTTTACCGTGCCGGCCTATGTCATGGCCTACGTGTACACCGACCTGCTGGAATTTGCCGGCCCGGTGCAATCCGGCCTGCGCCGGTGGTTTGGCTGGCAGCTGGCCGGCGACTACTGGTTTCCGAATATCCGCAGCATCGGCGGCGCCATCCTGTTCATGGCGCTGGTGCTGTATCCCTACGTATATATGATGGCGCGGGTGTCGTTTCTCGCGCAGTCGAGCCATCTGTGCGACGTCAGCCGACTGATGGGGCGCAGCAGCCTGGGCTGCTTCCTGCATGTCTCGCTGCCGATCGCCCGACCGGCGATTGCGGTCGGGGTCTGTCTGGCGTTGATGGAAACGCTGAACGATTTTGGCACCGTGGATTTCTTTGCCATTCACAGCTTGACCACCGGCCTGTACGACGTCTGGCTGAATATGGGCAATCCGGGCGGGGCGGCGCAAATTGCCGCGGTGATGCTGCTGTTTGTGCTGTTTTTATTGGGCGCCGAGTATGCCGGGCGACGCAAGCAGCGTTTTTATCAGACCAGCGGGCGGTTCAAACACCGGCCACGGCCAGCGCTTCGGCGCGGCGCCAACTGGGCCGCGGTCGCGGTCTGCGGCCTGCCGGTGACTGCCGGTTTTTTTATCCCGTGCGGGCTGTTGCTGCGGCACGCGGCGGTGCATTTCGAGTCGTCCTGGTCGGTCGAATTCGCCGGCCGCATCGCCAACAGCCTGTGGGTATCCGCCGCCGCGGCCGGCCTCTGCGTCCTGCTCGCGCTGATGCTGACCTATTGCCGCCGCCTGCACCCCCGCAGCGGGTTCAGGGCAGCGGTGAAAATCGCCTCGCTGGGGTATGCCGTTCCCGGCGCGGTGCTGGCGGTGGGGGTGATCATCCCGTTTGCGGCGCTGGACAATGCGCTGGATGGTTTTGCCCGCCGTCAGTTTGGCTTTTCCACCGGGCTGCTGCTCAGCGGCACCACGGCAGCCGTGATCTTCGCCTATACGGTGCGCTTTCTGGCGATTTCCACCGGCGCGCTGAATGCCGGCTTTTCCAAGATTTCCGAGTCGGTCGATATGTCGGCGCGCACGCTCGGCCACACGGCGATGCAGACGCTGCGCCGGTTTCACTTTCCGCTGCTCAAGGGCAGCGTGCTGACCGCCGCGCTGATTGTGTTTGTCGATTGCATGAAAGAATTGCCGGCGACCCTGATTCTGCGCCCGTTTAACTTTGAAACCCTGGCGACCCATGTGTATCATTTTGCTTCCGATGAAATGATCGAACAAAGCGCGTTGGGGGCGCTGTTAATTGTGCTGTCCGGGCTGCTGCCGATTATCATTCTGAGCAAAACGATCTCGGCTTCTCAAATGCTCGACACCGGGCGGGCAGCATGAGCGCCGGCGCCTTGTTGCAGGTGGACGATATCTACTGCCATTACGGCCCGGATGTCGCCGTCAGGGGCACCTCGTTCAGCCTGAAAAAAGGGCAGTTGGCCTGCCTGCTCGGCCCCAGCGGCTGCGGCAAGACCTCGGTGCTGCGCGCGATTGCCGGGTTTCAGACCCTACAGCGCGGATGTATTCGCCTGAACGGCGAATGTGTGTCCGATACCCGCGGCAGTCTGCCACCCGAACAGCGCCAATTGAGCATGATGTTTCAGGATCACGCGCTGTTTCCGCACCTGTCGGCGGAGAAAAACGTGGCCGCCGGGCTGTTCCGGCACGGCGCGCGGGAAAAGCATCGCCTGGTGATGTCGGTGTTGGAGCGGGTCGGCCTGTCCGGCTATGCCAAACGTTATCCGCACGAATTATCGGGCGGCCAGCAGCAGCGGGTCGCCCTCGCCCGGGCGCTGGCGGCCAACCCGGTGCTGCTGTTGATGGACGAGCCGTATTCCAGCCTGGACCTGGAGCTGCGCACCCGCCTGGGGCAGGAGATACGCGATCTGTTAAAAGAGATTGGCACCACCTGCCTGATGGTGACGCACAATCAACAGGATGCGTTTATCTTTGCCGAACAGGTCGGGGTGATGCGCGACGGCCATATCGAGCAATGGGATACGCCGTATAACCTGTACCACCAACCACACTGCCGGTTTGTCGCCGGTTTTGTCGGTGACGGCGTCTTCATTGCCGGCACCGTGACCTCGCGCACCACCATCGAAACCGAGCTGGCCGTATTGAGCGGCGATTTTCCGGCGCACTTTGCCGTCGGCCAGGCGGTGCAGGTGCTGGTCCGGCCGGACGATATCGTGCACGACGACAACAGCCCGCAATCAGCCAAAATCAAAAAGCGGATATTTCGCGGCGAAAGCTACCTCTATACGCTGGTATTGCCCAGCGGCCATGAAATCCTCTCCACCGTGCCGTCGCACCACAATCATGCGATTGGGGAAGGCCTGGGGATTACGCTGGAGATCGACCATCTGGTGGTGTTCCCGGCCCTGGCCGGTGGCGCATAATACCGGCGTATGACAACGCGACGCTGATCACACCGGCACGGTAGCCCGGCGCCGAGTGCGCTCAGGCGACGCGCGTTAGCCCCCTGCCCTCTTGAATCGATTGAAGCGCAACAGCCACAACCTGGCCAAGCTGGCCGGCCTGTTCGCCGGCGTGACCTTTGGCATCTACTGGCTGATTCTGCGCCAGATCGCGATCTCGGGGCTCCCCGGCGCCTGGGCCGTGGCGGGGTTCAATCTGGTGCTGCTGGCCCTGTTCCTGCCCGGCTTCGCGCTGTGGCGCTCCACGCCGCTGCCGACCAGAAGGCACTTTCACGTCTGCACTTTCCTGCTGGGGCTGGCGTATGTCCTGTATTCCAGCGCGTTTTTGTACACCCAGGTGATCAAGGTGGTCGGGCTGTTTTACCTGATGCCGCTGTGGGGGTTTGTGTTCGCCCGCCTGGTGCTGGGTGAGCGCATCACGCCGATTCGGTGGCTGTCGATGGCCCTCGGCCTGGCCGGGATTGCGGTGATGTTCGGGTTCGAAGCCGTGCCACAACTCCGCAATATCGGCGATTGGATGGCATTTTTCTCCGGTATTTTCTGGGCGCTCGGCTCGCTGATGCTGTTGACCGACCGGCAGGATACGCTGAACCATACGCTCGGCTTCCTGTTCTGGGGCAGCGTGCTGGGGCTGGCGCTGGCGCTGTTTGCCTGGCAATACGCCGCCGCCCCGCTGCCCGATTTTCGGCGGTTCGGCGGGGTGCTGCTGTGGCTGCTGCCGCTCGGTGTCTGCGTGCTGATTCCCGGCCTGATAGCGACGGTGTATGCGCCCAGCAAGCTGAATCCCGGTGTCGTGGGGTTGCTGTTTATGACCGAAGTCAGCGTCGCGGCGATCACCGCCGCGCTGTTTGCCGATGAGCCGTTCGGCTATCGCGAGCTGCTCGCCGTCGGGCTGATTACGCTGGCCGGCCTGAGCGAGCCGGCGATCGGTTTGCTGCGCCGACTGCTGTCGGCGCGTGGGCTCAAACCATCGGGGGGGCCATCGGACAGGCCGTCGGACCGGCGCTGAGCTGTCGCATTGCCCGGTGCCTGTCCGCCCGCCGCAGGGCGCAGCCGGGGGCGCATCACGGCAGGTGAATATTGAATTGCGCGCGGATTTTTCGCTCTACCGCCGGGTCGAGATAGTTGGGGTGGTGCTGCTGCAAAACCTGACGCACGCGGTCATTGGCGCGCTGCCACGCATCCTGTGCGCCCGCCTCCTGCCAGGTGCGCGGATCATCGCGGTCGGCCAGCCTGGGGTAAAAGTATTCGGTCTGCATCGCATCCAGCGTATGGCTGCCGCCGAGAAAATGCCCCTCGCCGGTCACCGCCTGCCGAATGGCGTCAAAGCCCAGCGTCTGCTCGTTGACCTCGACCCCGCGCAGCATGCGATAGATATGCGACAGCATTTCATCATCGAGCACAAACGCCTCGAACGACGCCCCGAGCAAACTCGCCGTCATGCCGGCCGACTCATACACCATATTGGCGCCCGCCAGACCGGTGGCCAGCGCCGATAGCGCCTTCTCGGCGCCCATTTGCGCATCCACCGCTTTGGCATCGGCCATGCTGCACGCCACCCCGGAAGGCAGCCCGAGCCAATTGGAGAGCTGCGCCGCCGCGGCATTGAGCAGCGCGATCTCACCGCCGCCGCCGGCAAACGCCCCGGTGCGCAGATCAATCACCAGCGGCCAGTTGGAAAAAATCATCGGGTAGCCGCGCTCGAACACGTTGACCATCACCAGCGCCGCCAGCGTTTCCGCCAGCGTGGTGGTCAGCATACCGGCCAGCGTGGCCGGCGAGGTGGCGCCGGACTGCGCGGCGACAATGTTGTTGATCGGCATCCCGCGGCGCATCGCCGCCAGCGCGACGCCGACCGCATCGGCGCCATAACGCAGCGGTGAGATGACCGGGCTGATGTGCGCTTTGCAAAACGGCCGCTGCCGAAACCGACCGGCGCCGCCCAGCGCCCAATCACAGATATCGATTATCGGGTCAACGTGCGCGGCAATAAAAAAACTGGTGCCCAGCGGTTTGGTCGTTGCCTTCAATAACGTGAATATCGTATTGATATCCAGCTCGAAATTGTCCGGCACATCGGTCGCCACACAGCAGCGCGTGAACCAGCTGACGTTGTTCAGTGTGTCGGCAAGCCGGGTGAAGTCGTATAAATCCTGCAAGGTGGACGGGCGGTAAACCTGTGTATCCAGATCCAGCGTCTGCACCGCGGCGCCGCCGGTGCCAAAATACACCCGCTCGCCGCCCAGCTCAAAATCGTGCCGGGCATCGCGGCCATAATAGACAATGCGTTTGGCCGCGGTGTCGATAATGTCTTCGACCATCGCCGGCGGGAAGCTCAGCCGGCCCAACGGATTGATATACGCCCCGTTGGCGCAGGCTTGTTCGCGCAGCACCGCGGGCGATTCGGACATGCCCAGCTCATCCAGAATCCGCAAGGCGGTGGCGTAGATAGCGCGGATTTGCGGCTCGGTCAGCGGCCGGTAGCGCCCGCCGACCTGACCGGGCGCACATGGGTCAAACGCCGGCGGCTGTGCGCGTACGGCGTGCATCGCCTCGCGACTGCGCACCCGGCCACGGCGGGTTTTTCTTGGCGGCTCGGTCATGCCGTCAAGTGCCCGCGCCGGCTGGCAGACTAGGCCCGGACGCGCGCATGGTTTGCATCGTACAGGCAGGGCGCCACCACCGTTGCCGGGTAGCGTTGGCCCAGTATGCCGAGCTGAAGCCGGTGGCCGACGGTGCTTGCCGCCGGGTCGACGAACGCCAGCGCAATGTTTTTTTCCACCCGGTGGCCGTAGCCGCCCGAGGTGACGGTGCCGACCTGCGTCGCGCCGGAAAACACCGCATCGCCGCTATGCGCCGGCGCAAGGTCGCAGTCCACCGTCAGGCAGACGAAGCATTTGCGCGGGCCGCGTTGCCGCTGCCGCAGCACTGCCGGGCGGCCAATGAAATCGGCTTTGTCGAGATCGACAAACCGCGCCAGCCCGGATTCGAACGGGTTGTATTCGCCAATCAGATCCGCCTTCCAGTGGCGATAGCCTTTTTCCAGGCGCATCGATTCGGTTGCATACAACCCGAAATGCACCGGCTCGAAGGCGCCCGCCGTCTGGTGCAATCGCTGCCAGATCAGATACAACTGCGCGTTCGGCACATGCAGCTCGTACGCCAGCTCGCCGGAGAAACTCACGCTCATCGCGGTGATTTCCGCCTGACCGACGCCCAACCGCCGGACGCACATCCACGGAAACCCCTGCCGGCTCCAGTCACCGCGCGGAGAAACCGCTTGCAGCAGCCGCCGCGATTGCGGGCCGGCGACCACCAGCGTGGTGTGCGTCGATGCCAGCTCGGTCAACTCGACATCCGGCGGCTTGTGCGCATGCAGCCAATCCCGGTCGTGCCATTCGGCCATCGCCGCAGAGCCGTACCAGTAGTGCTCACAGCCCAGTCTGGCAATCGTCGCCTCAGCCAGCACCTGCCCGCGCGGCGTCAGCAGATAGCACAGCCGCACCTGACCGACCGCGCGCGGCAGACGGCCGCACACCAGGCGGTCCAAAAAGGCACCCGCGCCGGGGCCGGTGATGGCATAGCGGTTGAAACCGGACACTTCCATTATGCCGACCCCGTTCATTACCCCGGCCACCTCGCGGGCAACCACGTCTTTGGTGGCGGTAAAACGAAAGCCCGGGCGGTCGACAAAGTCCGGCGTCGGCTTAAAGAACAACGCCCGCTCCCACCCGCCGACCACGCCCCAGGCGCAATCCAGGCGCGTCAGTTCGGCGTACAACGGGGTCGTGCGCGCCAGCCGCGCGGCCGGGCGATACTCGTGCGGCAACGGGTAATGAAACTCCGATTGATAATCCTCGACCGCTTTGAGCGCGGTATATTCGGTAGTGGCGTAGCGGGTAAACCGGCGCGGGTCGAGGCACCAGGTGTCCCATTCACACTCGCCATGCACAATGATTTGCGCCAGCACCTTGCCGTGCCCGCCGCCCTCGCCGATGCCGGCGCGTAGCCCCAGACAGGCGAACGCATTCGGGATGCCGGGAATCGGCCCGACCAGCGGCGCGCCGTCCGGGGTGTAGGTGATCGGCCCGTTGACCACGGTGTGAATGCCGGCCTGCTCGAGACAGGGCAGGCGGCGAAAAATCCGCTCCATGTTGTCCAGACAGCGGTCCAGATCGGACGGACACAGCGCGCGGCTGAAGTGCGGGTCGATGCCGTCCAGGCCAAAGGTTTTGCAGCCCTGCTCGTAGACCCCGACCAGCAGTCCGGTTTTTTCCTGACGGCTGTAAAAATCATCACCCGGGTCGCGCAGGATTGGCACGCGAAAATCCAACTGCTCGAGCGACGCAATCGGCTCGGTCAGGAAATACATGTGCTCCATCGAGACCACCGGGTGGGATACACCGAGCATGCCGCCGACCTCGTTGACCCGATAGCCGGCCGCATTGACGACGATCTCGCAGGTGATGTCGCCGTTTTTGGTGTGGACGATGAACTCCCCGCCGGCTGTGCGCGTTATCTGCTCGACCGGGTTGAAGCGATACACTTCGGCGCCCTGTTGACGCGCCCGCCGCGCCAGGGCAAACGTCAACTGCGCCGGGTCGATGTCCCCATCCAGCGGGTCCCACCACGCGCCGAGCAGTCCGGTGCCGTCTATCAACGGGTGGCGCCGGCACACTTCGGCCGCATCGATGTATTCAAACTCGACCCCCACGCCGTTGGCCATGCCGATGAAATGCCGATAGGTGTCCACCTGATCGGCGGTATGCGCCAGACGCATGCCGCCGGTAATGTGATAGTCGATCGGGAAATCCGGGTCGGCGGCCAGCTCACGATAGAGGTTGATGCTGTGCCGCTTCAACGCGACCAGGGTCTGATTGGCGCCGAACTGCGTGACCTGCGCGGCGGCGTGCCAGGTCGAGCCGGAGGTCAATTCATCCCGCTCCACCAGCACCACATCATGCCAGCCTTCGCGGGTCAGATGGTACAGCGTCGAACAGCCGGCGATGCCGCCGCCAATCACGACGACGGTGGAGTGGCTTTTCATTGGCGTTGTGCTGCTGTCGGTTGCATGGGTTGATTACTTGTTGTGGATTTGCAGGGCGCTGCTGTTGGGGGGGAGTGTTGGCTGTTGCTGAGCTTATGTAAACCGCCCTGCCCGCTCGCCCTACTACCACAACTCGGCGTGGGGGTTTTTGCGCATGGCGGTAATTTACCCGGTTACGCGGGCTGTGTCTGCCCCACTGTGGTAATTGATGCCCACGCGGGTTGCGGTCGGTGTGGTGGTATCGGGTGCACGCACGATACATCACTGCGCAGGGGGCGGGTGTATTGGCATCTATCGTGCCACTTGCCGCGCCCTCGGGGCGCCGGCGTTGACATTCAAGCCTGGCGGCATGCCGGTCAGCGGATACCTGACGGTCGGATTTGCGGCGGGCGAAGCGCGACCTACTGTCTGCCGCCGTGTTGGCGGAGCACGGCGGCGGCTTCATCGGCGTCGTATCTTAGCGCTCTAGCTAACGACGTCTCCCCATCATTGTCCTTCGCATTCACCGCCGCACCTTTTTCAAGCAGCAGGGTCGCGGTCGCTACGGCGTTTTTCCTGGCCGCATCATGTAGCGGTGTATGCCCATAATCGTCCTTCGCATTCACCGCCGCGCCTCTTTCAACCAACAGGGTCGCGGTCGCTACGTCGTTTTCCCAGGCCGCAATATGTAGCGGCGTACCCCCATAATCGTTCTTCGCATTCACCGCCGCGCCTCTTTCAACCAATAGGGTCGCGGTCGCTACGGCGTTTTCCCAGGCCGCAACATGTAGCGGCGTATCCCCATCATTGTCCTTCGCATTCACCGCCGCGCCTCTTTCTACCAACAGGGTCGCGGTCGCTACGGCGTTGAATCTGGCCGCATCATGTAGCGGCGTCCTCCCAATATCGTCCTTCGCATTCACCGCCGCGCCTCTTTCTACCAACAGCGTCGCGGTCACTACGGCGTTGTTCCAGACCGCATGATGTAGCGGCGTCTCCCCCCTTATGTTCTTCGCATTCACCGCCGCGCCTCTTTCAAGCAACAGGGTCGCGGTCGCTACGTCGTTTTCCCAGGCCGCATCATGTAGCGGCGTAGTCTTCCCAAATACTATTCCCATCACCGCCGCCGCGGCTTTTTCAAGCAGCAGGGCCACGGCAGCTCGGTCTTTTTCAAAGGCCGCAATCTGTAGCGGCGTTTCTCCATCCCTATCCCAGACATCATAATCTTTCCCAGATCGGCGCAGGGTTGCCTTCCATTCATCCGTAAATGGCTCACTATCGGGTTTTAATCTGACATCTACTGTGGCACCGGATTCCAACGGGCGTTTTGCCAGAGATGGGAGATCCAAAACAGCGGCATAGTGCAAGCCAGTCCAGCCGTTGGCATCCTTTGCCATCGGCGAAGGCGGGCGTCCGACCCCGGTCGTAAACCGGGCGGTTTCATCGGCGAGGCGGTCGGCCCGGGCGGTTTGTATGCCGCCGGGTAACAGCGTCGGTGCAAACGCCGCTATCAGTAAAGCCGCTATCCAATATTGTGTGCGCATGTGTTTTTCCTGTGGGGTGAACAAAACAGCAAGTGAAAAATGGACGGGGCTTATGCCCGGTTGAAATAGTATATGCCATCAGGGCAGGTCAGTATAGTGGGCTTGCATGGCGCTCCTGTTGGGGAGAGTGCCAACTGTTTCTGAACTTGTGCACCGCCCCGCCCGCCCCCAAACACAACCCACGTCAGCGTGGTGGGGCATTCGTGCAGGGGAGGTGATTTATCCGGGTTACCCGGGCTGTGCCTACCCCACTGTGGTAATCGGTGCCCACGCGGGTTGCGGTCGGTGTGGTGGTATCGGGCGCACGCACGACACATCACCGCGCAGGGGGCGGACGTATGGGCATCTATCGTGCCACTTGCCGCGCCCTCGGGGCGCCGGCGTTGACATTCAAGCCTGGCGGCATGCCGGTCAGCGAACCCGTAACGGTCGGATTTGCGGCGGGCTAAGCGCGACCTACTGTCTGCCGCCGTGTTGGCGGATCACGGCGGCGGCTTCATCGGCGTCGTATCTTAGCGCTCTAGCTAACGGCGTCTCCCCATCATTGTCCTTCGCATTCACCGCCGCGCCTTTTTCAAGCAGCAGGGTCGCGGTCTCTACGGCGTTGCCCCTGGTCGCATAATGTAGCGGCGTACTCTCATTATTAGTCTTCGCATTCACCGCCGCGCCTCTTTCAACCAACAAGGTCGCGGTAGCTACGGCATTTTTAAAGGCCGCACGATGTAGCGGCGCCGCCCCCTTATCGTCCTTCGCATTCACCGCCGCGCCTCTTTCAACCAACAGGGTCGCGGTCTCTACGGCGTTTTTCCTAGCCGCTAAATGTAGCGGCGTCTCTCCCCACCCATTCTTCGCATTCACCGCCGCGCCTCTTTCAATCAACAGGGTCGCGGTCTCTACGGCGTTGCCCCTGGTCGCATAATGTAGCGGCGTACTCTCATTATTAGTCTTCGCATTCACCGCCGCGCCTCTTTCAACCAACATGGTCGCGGTAGCTACGGCATTTTTAAAGGCCGCACGATGTAGCGGCGCCGCCCCCTTATCGTCCTTCGCATTCACCGCCGCGCCACTTTCAACCAACAGGGTCGCGATCTCTACGGCGTTTTTCCTGACCGCAGAATGTAGCGGCGTCTCTCCCCACCCATTCTTCGCATTCACCGCCGCGCCTCTTTCAATCAACAGGGTCGCGGTCTCTACGGCGTTGTGCCAGGCCGCATAATGTAGCGGCGTACTCTCATTATTAGTCTTCGCATTCACCGCCGCGCCATTTTCAACCAACAGGGTCGCGGTCTCTACGGCGTTTTTAAAGACCGCACGATGTAGCGGCGTCGCCCCCTTATCGTCCTTCGCATTCACCGCCGCGCCTCTTTTAACCAACAGGGCCGCGGTCCCTACGGCGTTTTTATAGGCCGCAGAATGTAGCGGTGTATATCCTTCATCATCCTTCGCATTCACCGCCGCGCCTCTCTCAACCAACAGGACCGCGGTCGCTACGGCGTTGTTATAGGCCGCATAATGTAGCGGCATACTCCCATTATTAGTCTTCGCATTCACCGCCGCGCCACTTTTAACCAACAGGGTCGCGGTCTCTACGGCGTTTTTAAAGACCGCACGATGTAGCGGCGCCGCCCCCTTATCGTCCTTCGCATTCACCTCTGCGCCTCTTTCAACCAACAGGGTCGCGATCTCTACGGCGTTTTTCCTGGCCGCAGAATGTAGCGGCGTATATCCCTCATCATCCTTCACATTCACCGCCGCGCCACTTTCAACCAACAGGGTCGCGGTCTCTACGGCGTTGTGCCAGGCCGCATAATGTAGCGGCGTACTCTCATTATTAGTCTTCGCATTCACCGCCGCGCCTCTTTCAACCAACAGGGCCGCGGTCTCTACGGCGTTTTTAAAGGCCGCACGATGTAGCGGCGCCGCCCCCTTATCGTCCTTCGCATTCACCTCTGCGCCTCTTTCAACCAACAGGGTCGCAATCTCTACGGCGTTTTTCCTGGCCGCAGAATGTAGCGGCGTATATCCCTCATCATCCTTCGCATTCACCGCCGCGCCTCTCTCAACCAACAGGGTCGCGGTCTCTACGGCGTTGTGAACGGCCGTTTCATGTAGTGGCGTATATCCATCATTGTCCTTCGCATTCACCGCCGCGTCTCTTTCAACCAATAGGGTCGCGGTCTCTACGGCGTTTTTATAGGCCGCAGAATGTAGCGGCGTCACCCCATCATCGTCCTTCGCATTCACCGCCGCGCCTCTTTCAATCAACAGAGTCGCGGTCTCTACGGCGTTGGTCCTGACCGCATAATGTAGCGGCGTATACCCCCAATTGTTCTTCGCATTCACCGCCGCGCCACTTTCAACCAACAGGGTCGCGGTCTCTACGGCGTTGTGAACGGCCGCTTTATGTAGCGGCGTATCCCCCCCATCGTCCTTCGCATTCACCGCCGCGCCTCTTTCAAGCAACAGGGTTGCGGTCGCTACGTCGTTTTTCCTGGCCGCAGAATGTAGCGGCGTAATCCCCTCAAATACTCTTCGCATCACCTCCGCGGCTTTTTCAAGCAGCAAGGCTGCGGCAGATCGGTGGTTTTCAAAGGCTGCAATATGTAGCGGCGTTTCTCCATCCCTATCCCAGACATCATCATCTTTCCCAGATCGGTGCAGGGTTGCCTTCCATTCATCCGTAAATGGCTCACTATCGGGTTTTAATCTGACATCTACTGTGGCACCGGATTCCAACGGGCGTTTTGCCAGAGATGGGAGGTCCCAAACAGCGGCATAGTGCAAATCAGTCCAGCCGTTGGCATCCTTTGCCGTCGGCGAAGGCGGGCGTCCGACCCCGGCCGTAAACCGGGCGGTTTCATCGGCGAGGCGGTCGGCCCGGACGGTTTGTATGCCGCCGGGCAACAGCACCGGTGTAGCCAACACCACTATCAGCAAAGCCGCTATCCAATATTGTGTGCGCATGTGTTTTTCCTGCGGGTTGAACAAAACAGCAAGTGAAAAATGGACGGGGTTTATGCCCGGTTGAAATAGTATATGCCATTAGAGCAGGTTAATATAGTGGGCTTGCATGACGCTCCTGTTGGGGAGAGTGCCAACTGTTTCTGAAATTGTGCACCGCCCCGCCCGCCCCCCAAACACAACCCACGTCAGCGTGGTGGGGCGTTCGTGCAGGGGAGGTGAATTTATCCGGGTTATCCGGGCTGTGCCTGCCTCGCCGTGGTAAACAGCGCCCACGCGGATTTGCGATCGGTGTGGTGGTATCGGGCGCACATACGATACGTCACCGCGCAGGGGCCGAGCGTTCGCATCTATCGTGCCTCTCGCCACGCCCTCAGGGCGCCAACGTTGAAATACAAGCCCGACGGCACGCCGGTCAGCGGATACCTGACGGTCGGATTTGCGGCGGGCGAAGCGCGACCTACTTTTTTTTGCCGCCGTGTCTGTGGAGTAAGGCGGCGGTTTTTTTGGCTTCCTTTTTGAATTCTTTGTAGGATTCTTTGGCAGATCTGCCTCCTTCTTTGGCGTCTTTTTTCTTTTCAGCCTGGCGATTAAGTAATGTAGCTAACGGCGTATCCCCATTATTGTCCTTCGCATTCACCGCCGCGCCTCTTTCAATCAACAGGGTCGCGGTCGCTACGGCGTTGGTCCCGGCCGCAGCATGTAGCGGCGTACCCCCAGTACCACTCTTCGCATTCACCGCCGCGCCTCTTTCAACCAACAGGGTCGCGGTCGCTACGGCGTTGGTCCCGGCCGCAGCATGTAGCGGCGTACCCCCAGTACCACTCTTCGCATTCACCGCCGCGCCTCTTTCTACCAACAGGGTCGCGGTCTCTACAGCGTTGGTCCTGGCCGCAAAATGTAGCGGCGTCCACCCATCATCAGTCTTCGCATTCACCGCGCCCCTTTCAACCAACAGGGTCGCAATCGCTACGGCGTTTTTCCTGGCCGCAGAATGTAGCGGCGTCTTCCCATCATCGTCCTTCGCATTCACCGCCGCGCCTCTTTCTACCAACAGGGTCGCGGTCGCTATGGCGTTGTACCAGGTCGCAGAATGTAGCGGCGTCCTCCCATCATCGTTCTTCGCATTCATCGCCGCGCCTCTTTCTACCAATAGGGTCGCGGTCGCTACGGCGTTGTACCAGGTCGCAGAATGTAGCGGCGTCCCCCCATCATCGTTCTTCGCATTCACCGCCGCGCCTCTTTCTACCAACAGAGTCGCGGTCGCTACGGCGTCCCACTCGGCCGCATCGTGTAGCGGCGTACCCCCATAAATGCTCTTCGCATTCACCACCGCGCCTCTTTCTACCAACAGGGTTGCGGTCGCTACGGCGTTGTGAAGGGCCGCAGAATGTAGCGGCGTCCTCCCATCATCGTCCTTCGCATTCACCGCCGCGCCTCTTTCTATCAACAGGGTTGCAGTCGCTACGGCGTTGTTACCGGCCGCAGAATGTAGCGGTGTCGACCAAAAATTACTCCTCGCATCCACCGCCGCGCTTCTTTCTACCAACAGCGTCGCGATCGCTACGGCGTTTTTCCTGGCAGCATAATGTAGCGGCGTCTTCCCCCAAACGTCCTTCGCATTCACCGCCGCGCCTCTTTCTACCAACAGCGTCGCGGTCGCTACGGCGTTGGTCTTGGCCGCATAATGTAGCGGCGTCTCCTTCCAATCTTGCTTCGCATTCACCGCCGCGCCTCTTTCTACCAACAGCGTCGCGGTCGCTACGGCGTTGGTCCTGGCCGCATAATGTAGCGGCGTTTCTCCACCCCTCGCCCAGATATCATCATCTTTCCCGAATCGGCGCAGAGTTGCCTTCAATTCATCCGTAAAGGGCCCATCATCGGATTTTAATCTGGCATCTACTTTCGCACCGGATTCAAACAGGCGTTTTGCCAGAGATGAAAGGTTCAAAACGGCGGCGTAGTGCAAGTCAGTCCAGCCGTTGGCATCCTTTGCCGTCGGCGAAGGCGGGCGTCCGACCTCGGTCGTAAACCGAGCGGTTTCATCGGCGAGGCGGTCGGCCCGGGCGGTTTGTATGCCGCCGGGTAACAGCGTCGGTGCAAACGCCGCTATCAGTAAAGCCGCTATCCAATATTGTCTGCGCATGTGTTTTTCCTGTGGGGTGAATAAAACAGCAAGTGAAAAATGGACGGAGCTTATGCCCGGTTGAAATAGTATATGCCATCAGGGCAGGTTAGTAAAGTGGACTTGCATGGCGCTCCTGTTGGGGAGAGTGCCAACTGTTTCTGAACTTGTGCACCGCCCCGCCCGCCCCCCAAACACAACCCACGTCAGCGTGGTGGGGCATTCGTGCAGGGGAGGTGATTTAGCCGGGTTACCCGGGCTGTGCCTGCCCCGTCGTGGTAAACAGCGCCTGCGCGGATTTACGGCCGGTGTGGTGGTATCGGGCGCACGCACGATACGTCATCGCGCAGGGGCCGAGCGTTCGCATCTACCGTGCCTCTCGCCACGCCCTCGGGGCGTCAGTGTTGAAATACAAGCCCGACGGCACGCCGGTCAGCGGATACCTGACGGTCGGATTTGCGGCGGGCGAAGCGCGACCTACTTTTTTTTGCCGCCGTATTTGCGGAGTAAGGCGGCGGTTTTTTTGGCTTCCTTTTTGAATTCTTTGTAGGATTCTTTGGCATAGCTGCCTCCTTCTTTGGCGTCTTTTTTCTTTTCAGCCTGGCGATTAAGTAATGTAGCTAACGGCGTATCCCCATTATTGGCCTTCGCATTCACCGCCGCGCCTCTTTCAACCAACAGGGTCGCGGTCGCTACGGCGTTGCCTCTGGCCGCATCATGTAGCGGTGTCTCCCCATCATTGGCCTTCGCATTCACCGTCGCGCCTCTTTCAATCAACAGGGTCGCGATCGCTACGGCGTTGCCCCTGGCCGCATTGTGTAGCGGCGTATATCCTTTATCGTCCTTCGCATTCACCGCCGCGCCTCTTTCAACCAACAGGGTCGCGGTCGCTACGTCGTTGTTCCAGGCCGCATAATGTAGCGGCGTATTCCCATACTTGTCCTTCGCATTCACCGCCGCGCCTCTTTCAACCAACAGGGTCGCGGTCGCTACGGCGTTGTTACCGGCCGCATGATATAGCGGCGCCCACCCCTTATCGCTCTTCGCATTCACCATCGCGCCTCTTTCAACCAACAGGGTCGCGGTCGCTACGGCGTTTTTCCAGGCCGCAGAATGTAGCGGCGTAAACCCATACTTGTCCTTCGCATTCACCGCCGCGCCTCTTTCAATCAACAGGGTCGCGGTCGCTACGGCGTTGCCCCTGGCCGCATCATGTAGCGGCGTACTCCCATCATTGTCCTTCGCATTCACCGTCGCGCCTCTTTCAACTAACAGGGTCGCGGTCGCTACAGCGTTGTTAAAGGCCGCATAATATAGCGGCGTATCCCCATCATTGTCCTTCGCATTCACCGCCGTGCCTCTTTCAACCAACAGGGTCGCGGTCTCTACGGCGTTGGAGAAGGCCGCTTTATGTAGCGGCGTCTCCCCATCATCGTCCTTCTCATTCACCGCCGCGCCTCTTTCTACCAACAGGGTCGCGGTCGCTACGGCATTTTTAAAGGCACTGGCCGCTCTATGTAGCGGCGTCCTCCCATACTTGGCCTTCGCATTCACCGCCGCGCCTCTTTCTACCAACAGGGTCGCGGTCTCTACGGCGTTGGAGAAGGCCGCATCATGTAGCGGCGTACTCCGAAACTTGTCCTTCGCATTCACCGCCGCGCCTCTTTCAACTAACAGGGTCGCGGTAGCTACGGCGTTTTTACTGGCCGCATCATGTAGCGGCGTACTCCTATCATTGGCCTTCGCATTCACCGCCGCGCCTCTTTCAAGCAACAGGGTCGCGGTCGCTACGGCGTTGTTACTGGCCGCATGATGTAGCGGCGTCCTTCCATAATGGTCATTCGCATTCACCGCCGCGCCTCTTTCAAGCAACAGGGTCGCGGTCGCTACGGCGTTGTTACTGGCCGCTAAATGTAGCAGCGTAGCCCCATCATTGGCCTTCGCATTCACCGCCGCGCCTCTTTCAAGCAACAGGGTCGCGGTCGCTACGGCGTTGTTACTGGCCGCATCATGTAGCGGCGTACTCCTACCATTGTCCTTCGCATTCACCGTCGCGCCTCTTTCAACTAACAGGGTCGCGGTCGCTACGGCGTTGTTACTGGCCGCTAAATGTAGCGGCGTCTGCCCCCACCGGTCCTTCGCATTCACCGCCGCGCCTCTTTCTACCAACAGGGTCGAGGTCGCTATAGCGTTTTGCCAGGCCGCATAATGTAGCGGCGTATTCCCATAATCGTCCTTCGCATTCACCGCTGCGCCTCTTTCAACCAACAGGGTCGCGGTCGCTACGGCGTTGTTATAGGCCGCAATATGTAGCGGCGTCTCCCCATACCTCTCCCCATACCTCGCCCAGTCATCATAATCTTCCGCGAATCGGCGCAGAGTTGCCTTCCATTCATCCCTCTCATCGGATTTTAATCTGGCATCTACCTTCGCCCCGGATTCCAACAGGCGCTCCGCCAGAGATGGGAGATCCAAAACAGCGGCATAGTGCAAGTCAGTCCAGCCGTTGGCATCCTTTGCCGTCGGCGAAGGCGGGCGTCCGATCCCGGTCGTAAATCGGGCGGTTTCATCGGCGAGGCGGTCGGCCCGGGCGGTTTGTATGCCGCCGGGCAACAGCATCGGTGCAGCAAACGCCGCTATCAGTAAAGCCGCTATCCAATATTGTGTGCGCATGTATTTTTCCTGTGAGGTGAACAAAACAGCAAGTGAAAAATGGATGGGGCTTATGCCCGGTTGAAATAGTATATGCCATCAGGGCAGGTTAGTATAGTGGTTGCATGGCGCTCCTGTTGGGGGAAGTGCCAACTGTTTCTGAAATTGTGCACCGCCCCGTTCACCCGCCCTCCAAACACAACCCACGTCAGCGTGGAGGGGCGTTCGTGCAGGAGAGGTGATGTATCCGGGTTACCCGGGCTGTGCCTGCCCCGACATGGTAAACAGTGCTCGCACGGATTTGCGGCCGGTGTGGTGTGTCGGGCGCACGGTACGTCACCGCGCAGGGGCCGAGCGTTCGCATCTATCGCGCCTCTCGCCACGCCCTCGGGGCGCCGGCATTGAAATACAAGCCCGACGGCACGCCAGTCAGCGGATACCTGACGGTCGGATTTGCAGCGGGCTAAGCGTGACCTACTTTTTTTTGCCGCCGTGTTTGCGGAGTAAGGCGGCGGTTTTTTTGGCTTCCTTTTTGAATTCTTTGTAGGATTCTTTGGCAGATCTGCCTCCTTCTTTGGCGTCTTTTTTCTTTTCAGCCTGGAGATTAAGTAATGTAGCTAACGGTGTATCCCCATTATTGTCCTTCGCATTCACCACCGCGCCTCTTTCAAGCAACAGGGTCGCGGTCGCTACGGCGTTGTCCACGGCCGCAGCATGTAGCGGCGTACCCCCGGTACCGCTCTTCGCATTCACCGCCGCGCCTCTTTCAAGAAACAGGGTCGCGGTCGCTACGGCGTTGTTACTGGCCGCATTATGTAGCGGCGTCCTCCCAGCACCGCTCTTCGCATTCACCGCCGCACCTCTTTCTACCAACAGGGTCGCGGTCGCTACGGCGTTGGTCCTGGCTGCATAATGTAGCGGCGTCTCCCCATCATCGTCCTTCGCATTCACCGCCGCGCCTCTTTCAACCAACCAGATCGCGGTCGCTATGGCGTTTTTAATGGCCGCAAAATGTAGCGGCGTCCTCCCATCATCGTCCTTCGCATTCACCGCCGCGCCTCTTTCTACCAACAGGGTCGCGGTCGCTATGGCGTTGTACCAGGTCGCAACATGTAGCGGCGTCTCCCCATCATCGTCCTTCGCATTCATCGCCGCGCCTCTTTCTACCAACAGGGTCGCGGTCGCTACGGCGTTGCCATAGGCCGCATAATGTAGCGGCGTCCTCCCATAATCGTTCTTCGCATTCACCGCCGCGCCTCTTTCTACCAACAGAGTCGCGGTCGCTATGGCGTTTTTCTCGGCCGCTCTATGTAGCGGCGTACCCCCCTCATCGTCCTTCGCATTCACCACCGCGCCTCTTTCAACCAACAGGGTCGCGGTCGCTATGGCGTTGGTACTGGCCGCATAATGTAGCGGCGTACCTCCACCATCGTTCTTCGCATTCACCGCCGCGCCTCTTTCTATCAACAGGGTTGCGGTCGCTACGGCGTTGTTCCCGGCCGCAGAATGTAGCGGTGTCGACCAAAAATTACTCCTCGCATTCACCGCCGCGCTTCTTTCTACCAACAGCGTCGCGATCGCTACGGCGTTTTTCCTGGCCGCATAATGTAGCGGCGTACTCCCATTATTAGTTTTCGCATTCACCGCCGCGCCTCTTTCTACCAACAGCGTCGCGGTCGCTACGGCGTTGGTACTGGCTGCAAAATGTAGCGGCGTCCACCCATCATCGTCCTTCGCATTCACCGCCGCGCCTCTTTCTACCAACAGCGTCGCGGTCGCTACGGCGTTGGTCCTGGCCGCATAATGTAGCGGCGTTTCTCCATCCCTATACCAGCCATTATAATCTTCCACGAATCGGCGCAGAGTTGCCTTCAATTCATCCGTAAAGGGCTCATCATCGGATTTTAATCTGGCATCTACTTTCGCACCGGATTCCAACAGGCGTTTTGCCAGAGATGAAAGGTTCAAAACGGCGGCGTAGTGCAAGTCAGTCCAGCCGTTGCCATCCTTTGCCGTCGGCGAAGGCGGGCGTCCGACCTCGGTCGTAAACCGGGCGGTTTCATCGGCGAGGCGGTCGGCCCGGGCGGTTTGTATGCCGCCGGGCAACAGCGTCGGTGCAAACGCCGCTATCAGTAAAGACGCTATCCAATATTGTGTGCGCATGTATTTTCCCTGTGAGGTGAACAAAACAGCAAGTGAAAAATGGACGGGGCTTATGCCCGGTTGAAATAGTATATGCCATCAGGGCAGGTTAGTATAGTGGTTGCATGGTGCTCCTGTTGGGGGAAGTGCCAACTGTTTCTGAACTTGTGCACCGCATCGCCCGCTCCCCAAACACAACCCTCGTCAGCGTGGTCGGGCGTTCGTGCAGGGGAGGTGATTTATCCGGGTTACCCGGGCTGTGCCCGCCCCGCCGTGGTAAACAGCGCCCGCGCGGATTTGCGAACGGTGTGGTGGTATCGGGCGCACACACGATACGTCACCGCCCAGGGGCCGAGCATTCGCATCCATCGTGCCTCTCGCCACGCCCTCGGGGCGTCGGCGTTGAAATACAAGCCCGACGGCACGCCAGTCAGCGGATATCTGACGGTCGGATTTGCAGCGGGCAAAGGCGCGACCTACTGTCTGCCGCCGTGTTGGCGGATCACGGCAGCGGCTTCATCGGCGTCGTGGTATAACGCGGCAGCTAACGGCGTACCCCCCCAATTGTCCTTCGCATTCACCGCCGCGCCTTTTTCAAGCAACAGGGTCGCGGTCGCTACGGCGTTGTTACTGGCCGCAGAATGTAGCGGCGTATACCCCTCATCGTCCTTCCCATTCACCGCCGCGCCTCTTTCAATCAACAGGGTCGCGGTCGCTACGGCGTTGTTACTGGCCGCATGATCTAGCGGCGCCCTTCCATAATGGTCATTCGCATTCACCCCCGCGCCTCTTTCAAGCAACAGGGTCGCGGCCGCTACGGCGTTGTTATAGGCCGCAATATGTAGCGGCGTATACCCAATCATGTTCTTCGCATTCACCGCCGCGCCTCTTTCAAGCAACAGGGTCGCGATCGCTACGGCGTTTTTCCAGGCCGTAATATGTAGCGACGTCCTCCCATAAATGTTCTTCGCATTCACCGCCGCGCCTCTTTCAACCAACAGGGTCGCAGTCGCTACGGCGTTGTTATAGGCCGCAATATGTAGCGGCGTATACCCATACCTCGCCCAGTCATCATAATCTTCCACGAATCGGCGCAGAGTTGCCTTCAATTCATCCGTAAAGGGCCCCTCATCGGATTTTAATCTGGCATCTACCTTCGCCTCGGATTCCAACAGGCGTTTTGCCAGAGATGAAAGATCCAAAACAGCGGCATAGTGCAAATCAGTCCAGCCGTTGGCATCTTTTGCCGCCGGCGAAGGTGGGCGACCGACCCCGGTCGTAAACCGGGCGATTTCATCGGCGAGGCGGTCGGCCCGGGCGGTTTGTATGCCGCCGGGCAACAGCATCGGTGCAGCCAACGCCGCTATCAGTAAAGCCGATATCCAATATTGTCTGCACATGTGTTTTTCCTGTGGTTGAACAAAACAGCAAGTGAAAAATGGACGGGGCTTATGCCCGGTTGAAATAGTATATGCCATCAGGGCAGGTCAGTATAGTGGGCTTGCATGGCGCTCCTGTTGGGGGGAATGCCAACTGTTTCTGAACTTGTGCACCGCCCAGTCGCCGCCCCGAAATATCACCTTCCCATCAGCGGTGATATTGCACTTGTCCGTTGAATTCACCCGCTCCTGTTGGTGCGCAGTGCCAGCCGTTTCCGGGCTTATGCCGTTGGCGGTCGGCGCGTTTCTGCGCACGCCGGCAACCGGTTTGGCGCGTGCGCGTGGCTTGCGGGCTGGTTTCTGCGGCGGGGAATTTGTTATCCTTGCGTGTCATCACACGCCTGTTGTTCAACCTGTTGCCCGGCCTGCTCTGTCAATGACCGATTTCTCCCACCTGCTGTCGCCGCTGCAAATCGGGCCAATCCGGGTGCGCAACCGCGTGCTGGTCTCGGCCCATGTGCCCGGATTTGCCGAGCGCAATCTGCCCGGCGAACGGTATATCCGCTATCAGCAGCAGTACGCCGGCGGCGGGGTCGGCTTGCAGATCACCGGTGGCACGCCGATTCACACGTCGGGGCTGCTGGGGCTGAGCGAGGATGCGCTGTGGAACCTGAACGACGACATCATCCCCGGCTACCGGCGGCTGGCCGATGCGGTGCACGCCGAGGACGGCAGAATACTGGCGCAGCTGGCGCACAGTGCCGGCACCGTCCTGATCAATCAGCCCGGCAGGGAGAGCTGGTCGGCCTCGCCGATTCGCTCGCAGACGAGCGGCAACGTCGCCCATGAGATGCGCATTGAGCAGATCCGGGAAGTCACCGCCGCCTATGCCGCCGGCGCGGCGCGCGTCGCCCAGGGCGGGTTGGATGGGGTCGAGATTCTGGCCGCGTTTGGGTTTTTGCCGCAGGCGTTTTTGTCGCCGTTGAGCAACCGGCGGCAGGATGAATACGGCGGCAGCCTGGAAAACCGTCTGCGCTTTTTGCTCGAGCTCCTACACGCGGTGCGCGCCGAACTGACGCCCGGGCAGGTGCTGGGCGTGCGCCTGCCGGGAGACGAGTTTGAGCCGGGCGGGCTGCGGCTGGAACAGATGCAGGAGATCTGCCGGCGCATTGCCGAGACCGGGCTGGTGGATTATCTGAACATCATTGCGCATACCAACTTTACCCACACCGGCCGCTCGCGCCACTGGGCGCCCACCCCGTCGCCGCACGGGACGTTCGTCGAGCTGGCGGCGGCGATTCGCAGCGTGGTGACGCTGCCGGTATTCGCGGTCGGGCGCATCATCGACCCGGCGCACGCGGACAGCATCATTGCCGCCGGCAAAGCCGATATGGTCGGCATGACGCGCGCGCATATCTGTGACCCGCAGATTGTGAACAAGATCAAACGCCGCCAAACGCGGCAGATTCGCCCCTGCGTCGGCGCCAACACCTGCATCGCCAACCGCTACGCCGGCAAGCCGATTCGCTGCATGCACAATCCGCTGGTCGCCCTGCCCGGCCACGTGCCGCCGACGCCGGAACGCCGGTACCGGGTTAGTGTTATCGGCGCCGGCCCGGCCGGGCTGGAAGCGGCCCGCATCGCCGGCGAACAGGGGCATGCGGTGACCCTGTATGAGGCCAATCCGCAGGCCGGCGGACAGCTCATGCTGTGGGCGCGCTGCCCGTCGATGGGCGAGTTGCAACGAATCATTGACTGGCGGCTGGCGGAGCTGGAACGGCTCGGGGTTGAGCTCAGGCTGCGGCATGAAATCACCCCGTCGGGGCTGGCAGCATTGCCGGCGGACCGAGTGATTGTCGCGACCGGGGCGATCGATCAGGCGCGGCGGTATCGCGGCGCAGCGCATATTCCCCACCTGACCCCGCATCAGGTGCTGTCCGGCCACGCCATTCGTGCCGGCCATGCGATTGTTTGCAGCGACGGGCGCGGTCAAGCGGGGCTGGCGGCGGCCGAATGGCTGCTGCATCGCGGCCTCGAGGTCGATTTGATTACGTCGGATTTCGCCGTCGCCGCCGACCTCGACCCGACCCACCGCAATGCCTGGTATACCCGCCTCGGCAAGCTCGGCGCGCGGCTGACCGCCTGCGCCGAAATCGATCATGCCGACGGTGATTGCGTGCTGCTGCGCGATATCTTCAGCGAGCGCATCAGCGCCCGGCGGCCGATTGATTTAATTGTCGACTGGGATGGCTGCCGGGCGAATTCGACGCTGGCTGGCTACCGGTCGGCGCTTGGGGCGGATGGGCAGCTGTATGCGATTGGTGATTGTAAGGCGCCGAGAAATGTGGAAATAGCGATTGCCGAGGCTAATCGGATTACTGAATTGCTGTAGCCTCCTTAGCTGCTGCAGCCTCCTTAGCTGCAGCCTCCTTAGCTATAGCCTTCTTAAGGGAAAAGTCACAGTCTAGTATCTGTTCTTTATCTATATTTTTTAGAGTGTTTTTATATTTTAGAGTATTTTCATCTTTTGGAGCATTTTCACCTTTTGGAGCATTGCTGAAAACATCTTTACAAACCTTACAACCTATATCTGCCCTAACTATATCTGCCCTAACCATTTCTTCTTCTAATGTTAAGAAAATACTTTCTACTTGTTGCCTGCTAAGTCCGTTGCTAAATCCACGGCTAAGACCTTCTTCTAACACTATCCCATCAGGACCAGGACCAAAATAATTGCTCAGATGAGGTTTGATCTGTGTCCACCATTGGTCCACTGCTCGAATAAGATTATACTTTTCTTCAAGGTACTCGTTTTCATTATTGTTTGCTTCAAGGGCACAATATTTATCGCGCTTTTTCATAATTTCATATATCTCACGGTTTATATCGCGAAAAGTCATTTCCATAATTACTGGTGTAATCCTTTCACCTATACGTGATTCTTCTCCTTGCACAAATTCTCCAAAAAACTGCTCCTCCAATTTTAAATCTCTCCCGGAAGTATCTTTGCTGATTTGTATAACCAGATAATTGAGGTCGCGATATTCCTCCATCATTATCTTACCGTCTTCACCAGTTTTTATTTTGTACAACCGCCCAGTATTCTCATCAAATACTATTTTTGACCAGTCTATTCTGTCAGACCCACGGTTGACATCTAAAAATCCACTCTGTCGAATAAATACATAATTGCCAGCTTCCAGAAAAGCTTTTGGAAGTATGGCTTTTTGCTTCTTGTCTTCTTGATATGGTTCTAATAATACCCGGTAAAGAAAATTAATGTCATTATTGGTTCCTCCCAAAAGACTCATGCCAACAGACTGCAAAATACTGCTTCCAATAGACAGAGCAGGCAAAGACATTCCCCCATATGGAGCGATTGTTTCAAGTAAATTTCCTAATAATTTATCGGATATATCCAGCTCCATAATCCATATTTCCAAGCCTATGCCATGTTCTCCCGAGGTGGTAGGGCCATAAATAGGCATATTGTTGAAATTCAAGAATTGCTTTTCAACTACATCGTCGGAGTAAAAAACCAATCGTCCTTTGTCGGGTGCATTGCCAGCGAAGCCAAATGAGGTTTTATCATTGAGATCAAAAGCATTAACTACAATAGCAATTTCTCCTTTAGGTCTAAGCTCGCCTTCAGTAATAGCATCATTAACCCAACTAAAAAACCCTTCCGTATGGTCTGCTATGAAAGCTGATATAAGTCGTATAGAGACAGCGTCTTCACCGGCAATTATTGTTGCTCCTTTGTCAGCAGGGTGTATCGTATTTTTTCTTTTAAGTCTGGCAATACGGAATACTTTTCCATCTGCATCTTTTAATTCACAGAGGGTATCACATGTATTATCACCGTGGGTAAATTCGCTTAGATCCGTCTTTTCCGTCTTTTCCGTCTTTACAATCTCAGCCTTGCGGTAATCAATCTCACCTTCTTCATCGCGGGATAAACCGCCGGCGCAAGCCGTAAATAATAAAAGAACCAGAAACATCAAAATAGCAGACATTAGATGCGAAATCGCCAGACACGGCTTCCTTTCCGTGGGGCAACTCGCCCAGAATCTGGAACCGTGTACATTTGTCGGCATTGCAAGCAGCGAATAAATTCGCTTGGTACTACTGTCAACCCCCATGTGGGTCCTCATCCTGCGGAATTTCTCGAATCCGCTTGCGAAAAATGTCTGCTGCATGAGATTTATTCTCCGATAATGATCATTATTTATTATACGCAACTATGGCAATTCAGCCATAGTTGGCTTGGGTGTACCTTGATCCAAACAATAAGTCAAGCCTTTTTAATCTGCTGCGGATTCAACTCCGAAGTGCAGCCAGTGGTTGCTACGCCGAATAATGCTTGATTTGGCATTTTCATGTCAAGACATTTTGCTGTCGATGTTGTTGTATTGGTTACGCACACGATATGCCACCACGCCGGTGCCGACCGTATTCGCATCAATCGTGCCTCTTACCACGTCCTCGTTGGCGCCGGCTGAAATTCAGTCCGGCAAGCCGTCCAGCGAATCAGTAACGGTCGGATTTGCAGCGGGCTAAGCTCGACCTACTTTCTGCCACCGTGTTGGCGGATTACAGCGGCGGCTTCATAGGCGTCATGTCTTAGCGCTACAGCTAACGGCGTCTCCCCACCATTGGTCTTCGCATTCACCGCCGCGCCTCTTTCAATCAACAGGGCCGCGGTCTCTACGGCGTTGGTCCTGGCCGCATGATGTAGCGGCGTCCACCCATAATCGGGCTTCGCATTCACCGCCGCGCCCCTTTCAACCAACAGGGTCGCGGTCTCTACGGCGTTTCCAAAGGCCGCAAAATGTAGCGGCGTATATCCGTTATCATCCTTCGCATTCACCGCCACGCCTCTTTCAACCAACAGGGCCGCGGTCTCTACGGCGTTGTAATAGGCCGCAATATGTAGCGGCGTCCGCCCATCATCGTCCTTCGCATTCACCGCCGCGCCTCTTTCAACCAACAGGGTCGCGGTCGCTACGGCGTTTTTCCAGGCCGCTAAATGTAGCGGTGTTTCCCCATCCCTCGTCCAGTCATCAGGTTTTTTCCCGAATCGGCGCAGGGTTGCCTTCCATTCATCCGTAAATGGCTTCCCATCGGATTTTAATCTGGCATCTGCTTTCGCCCCGGATTCCAACAGGCGTTTTGCCAGAGATGGGAGGTTCAAAACGGCGGCATAGTGCAAGTCAGTCCAGCCGTTGGCATCCTTTGCCGTCGGCGAAGGCGGGCGTCCGACCCCTGCCCTAAACTGGGCGGTTTCATCGGCAAGCCGGTCGGCCCGGGCGGTTTGTATGCCGCCGGGCAACAGCATCGGTGCAGCAAACGCCGCTATCAGTAAAGCCGATATCCAATATTGTGTGCGCATGTGTTTTTCCTGTGGTTGAACAAAACAGCAAGTGAAAAATGGACGGGGCTTATGCCCGGTTGAAATAATGTATGCTATCAGGGCAGGTCAGTATAGTGGGCTTGCATGGCGCTCCTCCTGGTGCGATGTGCCAACCGTTTCTGAGCTTATGCATGCACGCTATACAGACACGACGCGATCTATAGTACAATCCTATCCGATCTTTCCTACTTCATCTCAGTCGATTGCCTCTTCTCAACTTCAACAGACTACGGACGACGCCGGCGCGCTATGCGCTGAAAAGCGTCGTCATTATGGCGGTTGTGGCCGCCATCAGCGTGTCGTGCATCACCCTGCGGCCGCGTGATTCCGCCAATCTGTGTGACATTTACCGACAAAATCCCAGCTGGTATAAGGCGTCGGTAAAAGCGGCCCAGCGCTGGCGCGGCCCGGTGTATCTGCCGATGGCCATCATGTATCAGGAATCCAGCTTTCGCGCCAGGGCCAAGCCGCCGATGCGGTATTTTCTCGGCTTCATCCCCTATGGCCGGCCCAGCAGCGCGTACGGCTATGCTCAGGCGCTGGACAGCACCTGGGCGCAGTATCGTCGTGAAGCCGGCGGGTTGCTCAGCCGGCGGGATAAATTTGCGCACGCGGTCGATTTTGTCCAGTGGTATATGCACAAAACCTATCAGGCCAACGGCGTGGCGAAAACCGACGCCAAAAATCAATATCTTAACTACCACGAAGGCCAGGGCGGCTTCGCCCGCGGCAGCTATAAGCGCAAGCCCTGGCTGGTTCGGGTCGCCAACTCGGTCGAGCAGCGCGCCAGCCGATACGCGGCCCAGTACCGCTCCTGCCGGGGTGAGCTGGATAAACGCCTGACGCGCTGGAAACTGCTTTAGCGCCCCGCATCGGCGGCCCGGGGCGGCGATGCGATTCAGATTAAATTCGGAATCGCCTGCTCCAGCCGCAACAGTTGGATTTTTGTCTCCACCCCGCCCTGCCCGGAATAGCCGCCCAGATTTTTCGACGCCAGAACCCGGTGGCAGGGAATCACAATCGGTATCGGGTTGCGGCCGCAGGCATTGCCGACCGGCTGCGCCGCGCTGTTGATTGTCGCCGCCAGCTCGCCGTAGGTCGCGGTGCGGCCATACGGGATTGCCAGCATCGCACGATGCACCTGCTGCTGAAATGCGCTGCCGGCCGGCGCCAACGGCAATTCAAAACTACGCCGCTGGCCGGCAAAATAGGCTTCCAGTTGGCGCATCGCCTCGGCCAGCAATGGGGTCGATGCCGGCGCGCTATCGGCCGCCCTGCGCCAGCCGATGCGGATAATGTTCTGCCCGCAGGCGGTAATCCACAGCGGGCCGACCGGCGAATCCATGCCGATGCTGCGAAGGTCACGCACAGGCTCTGCGACAGAGGGCAAAACGGCAATCGGTGGGCGAGCCCGGTACGGGGGCTGTCTGCGCCCTGCCGACGCCGCTGACGATGGTCGGCCGGCTATCGACTCGGGCCGCGTCAATTCCGCGACGCCGTTGCGGCCAGCGGTCGGATGCCGACCGCCGCGCGGATTTCCGACAACAAACGGCGGCTGTGCGCGCGCGCTTTTTCCGCCCCCATGACAAGGATTTTTTCTACTTCGTGCGGCTCGCACATCAGCGCGGCATAGCGCTCTCTGGCCGTCGATATTTCGGCATCAATCAATTCAAACAAGTGATTTTTGACGTCACCCCAGGCAATGCCGGCGGCAAACTGTCGGCGCATATCGTCGGTTTGCGCGGCATCGGCAAACGCCTGCCAGATTTGGAACAGCGCCGAGGTCTGCGGGTCTTTGGGCTCGCCCGGCGGCTGCGAATTGGTTTTGATCTTGCGAATGCATTTCAATAGCTGCTGCGACGGCACAAACAACGGGATGGTGTTGTTATAGGATTTACTCATTTTGCGCCCGTCGAGGCCCTGCAGCACCGCCGTATTGTCATTCACGACCGCCGTCGGCAGGGTGAATAATTCGGCATACAGGTGGTTGAATCGCTGCGCGATATCGCGCGCCATTTCGACGTGCTGGATCTGATCCCGCCCAACCGGAATATCGTGCGCATTGAACAGCAGAATATCCGCCGACATCAGCACCGGATAGCCGAACAGGCCCATCGTGACCGCGTGATCCGGGTCCATTTGGCCGGCTTCATTTTGCTGCACCGCCGCTTTGTAGGCGTGCGCCCGATTCATCAGCCCTTTGGCGGTCACACAGCTCAATATCCAGGCCAGCTCCGGCACTTCGGGGATATCCGACTGCCGATAAAACGTCACCCTGTCCGGGTCGAGACCGAGCGCCAGCCAGGCGCAGGCGATCTCGCGGGTTGATTGATAGATCGCCTCGGCTGCATCGCATTTGATCAGCGCGTGATAATCGGCCAGGAAATAATACGACTGTACGTCGCTGCGCCGGCTCGATTCAATCGCCGGCTTGATCGCACCGACATAGTTGCCAAGATGGGGTACGCCGGTGGTGGTGATACCGGTCAGGACGGTTCGCATCGGATCAAGGGGTTGGGCTGGTGGGCGGATAACGGGCAGCGGATATTCTATCAAATGCCGCCCGCACAAACGTAAAAATTGCAGCGAAACTGCACGCACAATATTGACTCAAGCGCGGCCAATCGTGGGAAAATCAGCCGCTGAATCAACCTGCACGAGGTGAAAATCCGATGGCTATTTCAACCGGCAACGTCGCCGCCCGCCCGGCCGCCCAGCACGGGGCGATGGAATTTACCGCTGCCCCGACCGACCTCGACGTCGTCAGACGCTACCGCCTCGGGCGCATCCACGAACAGCTGCGCCGGCTCGATTATGCCGGCATCCTGCTGTTCGACCAGGTTAACTGCCGTTATGCCTGCGACGCCACCAACATGCAGATTTGGTGCTCGCACTATGAAACCCGTTGCGTGTTTATCGCCACCGACGGCCCGCTGATTCTGTTCGACTACGGCCACTATCCGCATCTGGCGACCGGCATACCGACCATCGATGAATATCGCGTCAACCCGTCGTTTTACTATTTTGCCGCCGGCTCGCATTCCGATCGGCGGGCCGATGAGTTTGGCCGGGTGATGGCCGATCTGGTGCTGACGCATGGCGGCGGCAACCGGCGGCTGGCGGTGGACCGCCTTTCCTATCAGGGCAGTAGCCGCCTGCTGCAACAGGGGCTGTCCTTGCACGACGGGCTGGAGGTGATGGAAACGGCGCGCGAGATCAAATCGCAGGAGGAATTGACGCTGATGCAGCAGGCAATCGAGGTATGCGAGATCGGCATCGGCAAAATGCGCGCGGCGCTCGAGCCCGGCATAACCGAAAACGCGCTCTGGGCGAAGCTGCACGAGGCGAATATCTCGCTGGGCGGTGAATGGATCGAGACGCGCCTGCTGTCCTCCGGGCCGCGAACCTACCCCTGGTTTCGTGAATCTTCGATGCGGACGATTGCGCAAAATGATCTGGTCAGTTTCGATACCGATCTGATCGGGCCGTACGGCTATTGTGCCGATATGTCGCGCACCTGGGTGTGCGGCGACCAGCCGAGCGCTGAACAGCGGCGGCTGTATGCGTTCGCCTGGGAGCAGATTCAGCACAATTGCGCGGTGTTGAAAGCCGGCAGATCGTTTCGAGAGGTGGCCGAGCTGGCCTGGGAGATCCCGGCTGAATTTGCCGCTACGCGGTATGGCAGCTTGATTCACGGGGTTGGCCTGGCGGATGAGTACCCGTCGATCAAACATCGTCACGACTTTGACCGCGCCGGCTACGACGGGGTGCTGCAGGAGAATATGACGCTCTGTGTCGAGTCGTATATCGGCTCGGAAAAAAGCGGCGAAGGGGTCAAACTCGAGGAACAGGTGCTGATTACCGAGCAAGGCTGCCGGCTGTTGACCGCCTACCCGATGGAAACCGATTGGCTATAGCGGTCGCTGCCGGCAACGGTTGGGGTTGGCGCCGTCGAATTAAACCCGTTTTCGGGCCCCGGTTCGGTTGCCAGCGCCCTTGCAAGCTGTCACAATAACGCCCGATCGGATAAGACAACCATTGCCGGTCAAAAAAATCTGTCGTTTTGGACCGGCGCCGGCAGAAGGTTTTCAATTGACGCCGCGAGCCATCGTTATTTCTATAATTTACTTACTGAGGAGTGAAACCCATGAATATCAACGTATCCCCCTATAGCGCGGTTGCCCGGCTGCTGATTGCCGGCTGTGCCGCACTCGCACTCGGCAGCGCAAACGCAGCGGTGCCCGAATCATCCGACCCGATCCAGGTGATCGACAATAACTGGTCCAGCCAGAAAGTATTGGCGCGGGTCGCCCGACAGCTATTGGAGCGCGTCGGCTACACGACCGAGCTGGTCACCCTGGACACGCAAAGCCAGTTTGCCGCAATGGGCACCGGCGATGCCCATATCCAGATGGAGGTCTGGGAGGGCTCGATGAATGCCAGTTTTATGAAAGAAGTCAACGCCGGGCGCATGATTGACGGCGGCAGCCATACGGCAACCACGCGGGAAGAATGGTGGTATCCCAACTACGTGGAAGACGTTTGCCCCGGCCTGCCCGACTGGAAGGCGCTGAATGACTGTGCGGAGCAGCTGTCGACCCCGGAAACGGCGCCCAATGCCCGCTACCTTGCCGGCCCCGCCGAATGGCACCCGGAAGATATTGAGCGAGTTGAAGCGCTTGATATGAACGTCACGATTGTCAATGCCGGCTCAGCCGATGCGCTGTTTGGCGAATTGAAATCCGCGGCGGCGCGTAAACAGCCGATCATTTTGTTCAACTGGGCGCCGAACTGGGTTGGCGCGGCCTATCCCGGTAAATTCGTCGAATTTCCGCGCCGGGACAAAGACAACAAATGTGTGACCGATCCGAGCTGGGGCATTAACCCGGACATGGTGAACGATTGCGGCGCGGCGGTCGGCGGCTATCTGAAGAAAGGGCTGTGGTCGGGGTTTGCCGCCAAATATCCCTGCGCCGATGCGCTGATGAGCAATATCGACTTCACCGGCGAGATGATTGATGCTGCGGCCGCGCTGGTGGACGTGGACGGTCTCGATCACGATGCGGCTGCCGGTAAATGGATTGAACAAAACCGCGCTGTTGTTGACGGCTGGGTCCCGGCCTGCGCCGGTTGATAGCGGTCAAGCCGCCTGCCCGCCCGCAATCCTGCCGGCGGGCAGGTCGGTCATGACAACCGGCTAGGCCGCAGGCGGCTCAGGTGAGTATGCGCGAAGACACCCCCCGCAGGCCGATCAAAATCGCCTGCCACCACCTCTGGCAGGTGTTTGGCAACGGTGCCGGGAAATTTCTGCAACAGCATCAATACCGGGCCACGCTCGAGGAGATTGCCGCCGCCGGCTTCATCGGCGCGGTGCGCGATGTCAGTTTCGATGTGTACGAGCGGGAAATTCTGATCATCATGGGGTTGAGCGGTTCGGGGAAATCGACCGTACTGCGCTGTATCACGCAACTGCTGCGGCCGACCGCCGGCCAGGTGCTGTTCGACGGGGTTGACCTGACCCGGGTTTCGCCGGCCGAGCTGGGGGAATTCCGGCGCCACAAGATGGGCATGGTGTTCCAGCATTTCGGGTTGCTGCCGCATCGCACGGTGCTCGAGAATATCGCCTTTCCGCTTGAAGTGCAGAATATCGACAAGCCAACCCGGATTGCCAAGGCCAGAGAGTTGATTGCGGTGGTCGGGCTGGATGGCCGGGAAAACTATTTTCCGCGCGAGTTGTCCGGCGGGCAGCAGCAGCGCGTCGGCATTGCCCGCAGTCTGGCGGTCGAACCCGATGTCTGGTTTTTGGATGAGCCGTTTTCCGCATTGGATCCGCTGATACGACGGGAAATGCAGGATGAATTTATGCGCTTGCAAACCCTGCTGCATAAATCGATTGTGTTTGTCACCCATGACTTCGATGAGGCCGTGCGGCTGGGCGACCGGATCGCCATCATGAAAGACGGCGAAGTGGTGCAGCTCGGGACGGCCGAGGAATTGGTGCTGGCGCCGACCAACGACTATGTGAAAAAATTTGTTACCAACGCGCCCAAGGCCCGGTTGATTTCGGTCGGTCGGATTATGCAGCCCGCCGACGGCGTCGACCGCGAATTGCAGGCCATCAGCGTGGACGCCAGGCTGGAAACGGTCGCACAGCGTGTCATGCTGTCCGAGCAGCCGATCCCGGTGGTCAATGCGCAGGGGGAAATCGTCGGCGCGCTGGACCGGGCGCAGTTGGCTAAAACGCTGTTTCACGACGACCCGACCACGGCACCGTTGGGCGGATGAATCACAGCCGCACCCTCGCCGCTTCCGATACCGCCATCACCCGCACCGTTAGCCACCTTGCTGTCGCCGCGGTCATCGTCGTTGGCGGGCTGCTGGCAAAAAGTCAATTTGACTGGGTCGTGCGCTATCCGCGCCAGTGGGTCATTCCGTTAAAAATATGGATTACCGACTTTTTTGAATGGCTGGTCTACGGCGTTACCTTTTTTGCCGGCAGCGCGTATGAGTTTGTGCCGACCGATATCACCCGCGGCCTGATCAAAATCCTCGAATACCAGGTTTCCTTCACCGAAAGTGTGTTCTACAACGGCTTCAACGTCGGCCTCGAACCGCTCCCCTGGTTCACCGTCGTCGGTCTGGCTTTCATTCTGGGGCATCATGTTGCCGGCTGGCGGATTGCCGCGATTGTGGGCGGCGCCTTTTTGTACTTGTCGCTGTTCAGCGTCTGGCAGCCGTCGATGGACACCTTTTCGCTGGTCATCGTCAGCGTGCCGTTCGTTTTCAGCATCGGCGCGATATTGGGCATCTGCATAGCCCGGAGTGTGCGGGCGGAAAAAATGCTGACGCCGCTATTCGATCTGATGCAGGCGATGCCGCCGTTCGCGTACATGGTGCCGATTGTCGTCCTGTTTGGCATCGGCGACGTGCCGGCGATACTGGCGGTGGCGGTATTTGCCGTTCCGCCGGTTGCCCGCTGCGTCGCGCTGGGCCTCAAAACCGTGCCGGACAATATCGTTGAGGCCGGGCAGATGATGGGCTGTAGTCAAATGCAACTGCTATGGAAGGTCAAGCTGCCCACCGCCAGGACGACGGTACTGGTTGGCCTGAACCAGGGCATCATGCAAACCCTGGCGATGATTGTACTGGCCTCGCTGATTGGGGCGTCGGGCCTGGGCAATCAACTGCTGACGTCGCTGCAAACGCTGAAACTCGGCCAGGCACTCGAACAGGGCATCGCGATCGTTGTGATTGCGGTGGCGCTGGACCGCCTGAGCCGCGCCTATGCGTACAAACCGCCGGTCTATATCGACCCGACGCTATCGTGGCCGCAGCAGCATCGCCACCTGTGTCTGGCGATTGCTTTTACCGTCGGCTCGATTGCGGCGGCGTATTTTCTGCCCGTGCTGCGGGTATTGCCCAAGGAGTGGACCGTGACCACCGCACCGATGTGGGATGCCGGCATCGACTGGGTGACGCTGAATCTCTATGACTCGGTGCAGGGGTTTCGCAACTTTGTTTTGATCGATCTGCTGATCCCGATTAAAAAATTCTTTCTGGCGATTCCGTGGCCGACGTTTATCGGTTTGATTGCGCTGCTCGGGTATCGCATGGGCGGCTGGCGACTGGCGCTGTCGGTCAGCGTCATGATGGCATTTCCATTGCTCATGGGGCTGTGGAAAGAGACCATGATTACGATCTATATGATTGGAACCGCCGCTGTCGTGTGCATCATTATCGGCTTCCCGATTGGCCTGGCGGCGGCGAAAAGCCGGCGGCTCTCCGGGGTCATCATGGTGATGTGTGATTTTTTTCAGACCTTCCCGTCGTTCATCTATTTGATTCCGGTGATTATGCTGTTCAAGGTCAGCGACATCTCCGCGATTATTGCGGTGCTTGCTTTTGCCCTGGTGCCGATGATTCGCTATACCAACCTCGGTTTTCGCAACGTGCCGCTGCATATCCGTGAAGCCGCGATTCAGATCGGCGCCTCCCGCTGGCAGCGTTTGGTCAAAGTCGATCTGCCGATTGCGCTGCCGGAGGTGATGCTGGGAATTAATCAGGTTATCTTCATGGCCTTGTTTATGGTCACGATTACCGCGCTGATCGGCACCCAGGATCTGGGGGCGGAAATCAACCGTGCGCGTACCGGAAACAAAACCGGCCGCGCGCTGGTTGCCGGCTTGTGCATTGCGTTTCTCGGCATAATCGCCGACCGCATCATCAGCGCATGGAGCAAAAAGCGCAAGCAAAAGCTCGGGCTGGCCGACTGAATCAACCGCCGTCAGGCCGCCCTCAATCGTCTGTGCGGCGCCGCAAAAACACCGGGAAACGCGGCTTGCCGCTGTTGGTCAGCCCGTAGAATTTGTACGTCACCGTCGACCCCACCGGCGGCGGATTGCGCCGCTGTATCATACTGAACCCGCTGCCGACCCGGAATTGGATGCCGTCTGCGGTCTCGACGCCAATCGCGCCGAGCATCCCGGTCAGTTTTCCCTTCCCGGCATAGTGGGCGATCACCACCGCTTCCGCGTCCTGAAATTGTTTGAGCTTCAGCAAATCGTCGGAGCGCCCGCCTCGATAGACCGAATCGCCTTTATGCAGCATCAAACCTTCCCCCCCGGCAGCGGTCAGCGCATCCAGTTTTTGCAGCAGCGCTGCATGATCGTGGATTCTTTGCTGTGCAACGGCGGCAAGAAATTCGCTGTCGGCAAGCATCACCAGCCGTTGCAGTTCGACCAGGCGGCGGTCAAAGATCGCGGTCGACGCGGGCAGGTCAAACAGCATAAACCGAACCCGCCGCCAGCCGTCATGCGGGCGCTGCCGTCGAACGATAGACACCGTCTCGGAAAAGCGTTGACGCCCGACCCACAACTCCCCGTCCAATGGGGTCGGCGGGAATCGCTCGGTGAACCAGTCGGGGGCGGCGAATCGATTTCCATTGCGTGAAATCAGTCGCTCGCCATCCCAGTAGGCGCGCACGCCGTCGAGCTTTTCGCTCACCCAATAATCGGCCAGGTTGATTGTCGGGGTGTAGCTGGCGGCCAGCAGCAGCGACGGCGGGGTCGATTTCTGCTCCGCCAACGCCGCCGTGCACAGCAGCAGTGCGGCCAGGCACAGCCGCACCGGCGACCGGATAAAAAATAAACCGCCGGGGTATAACCACGTCATCCTGATCGCCTCTGCCTGCCTGCATGTGCGCATTTGCCGGCGCCGTCAATCTCGGCAACCCGGCCCACTCTGCGGCCACAGTTTACCGGCGATGCAAGCCGGCAAACCCGGGCATTTGACACACTTACGTGCGTTTTATCGATGCCGCAGCGCAATGCATCAGCCGAAGCGGAGCGGTATTATTCCGTCTCGATAGACAGCGGCGTGTAATCGAAATAAGTGTTGTGCTGTTGCAATACGGCTGACTCGCCACCGAAACTGTCAATCAATTTCTGCTGATCGCGAAACGCCGCGGCATTGACTGCTTCAGGATGCAGGATCGCCCGCAGTTTTGCTTCACCCTGCAAGGCAATCTGTTTATAGTCGGGATCATGCGCCCGATCATGCTCTTCATGCGGGTCGTTTTCCAGATCGAACAACTGTGCATCGAAGCCCACATAGTAGTTGTACTTCCAGTTTTGCCAGCGCAGCATATAGCAGGCGCTGATCGACCAGCCGTCGTGGTATTCACTGAAAACGGTGCGCTCCAAGTCGGCTGCCCGGTCGGCAAGCCGATACAGTGATTGCCCGGGATACGCGGTCAGGCTTTCCTCTTTTTTACCGCCATCGGCCATCGCCCCGTCGAGCATCGTCGGCGCTATATCCAACAAACTGACCGGCGTTTGGACGATCTTGTCGGCGCTGCCGATACCCGGTGATTTGACGATCATCGGTATTTTTACCGCGTCTTCGTACATCAGCATCTTGGTCCATGCGCCGTGGTTGCCCAGCATTTCACCGTGATCGGAGGTGAAAATAATTGCGGTTTGATCATACAGGCGGTTGTGTTTCAGGCAGTCAATGATAGTGCCAATCAGATAATCGATATACGAACACAGCGCATAATAGGCCAGGCGCGCCTCCAGAACGTGTTGTTTGCTGGTAAAATGCCGATCATAATTGCTGTGCTCGATAATATGCCGGACCGCCGGATGCTGCGGACGCTGCCCGGGGGCATAACAAAAAGGCGGGGCGATCTCCTCGATGCGGTACAGATCATAAAACGCATCCGGCGCGTTGATCGGGTAATGGGGCGAGACAAACGAGACCAATAAAACCCAGGGCCGGTCTTGACCCGCGCCGACCTCGCTGATCCATTGGCAGGCGGCGGCGCCAATGCGGGCATCGTACTCGCTGTAGTTCGAACCGCCCCTGCCAACGCCACCGGCAAACCCCGACGAATCAAACGGCGGCGGGTTTTGACGCAGCAGCCCCATCAGCCAGCCGTATCCGTTGAAAACATGCAGCGGCAATATTTCAGGGTCGTAGCCGTTATCATTGGCCGCGCTTTGGAAATGCAGTTTGCCGACCGACGCCACCGTGTGCCCTTGCCGGCGCAGGTCGTGCCCCCACCCTTGCGGGACGCCCCGATAGGGGGTTGCGCTATCCCAGCACGGTATTTGATGCACCGGGCGCCCGGTTTGAATCACCCCGCGCGCCGGCACACACATCGGCGATGAAGAATACGCCCGGTTAAACATCACGCCTTCTTCGGCCAGCCGATCCAAATGCGGCGTTTTAACCGTCTCGTGGCCGACGGCGCCCATAGCGCTGGCCATGTACTCATCGGCCAGAATCAAAATTTGATGATGCGGCATAATACTCGCCCTCTGGTGTATAGTTTCGGCGCGACGGTTACGCGCCGGCGAGACGCGATGCCGGCCTTGCGCGGGCGTCTCCGGTAAACTCGAGTGCCCAGGTCAAAAATACAACCCAATCGAATCGCATGCCTACTATAAGCCATTTAGACCATCTGGTCATCGCCGCCGACACGCTGCAACAGGGCTGTGACTACATCCGCGCCCAGCTTGCCGTCGATATACCGGCCGGCGGCAAACACAACACCATGGGCACGCATAACTGTCTGATGCAGTTGGGGTCGGGGGTCTATATCGAAGTCATCGCAATCGACCCGGATGCCGCCGCGCCGCCGCATCCGCGCTGGTTCAATCTCGACGATGCCCTGATGCGCGCATCGCTGCGCCGCCGGCCGCGCCTGATTACCTGGGTAATCAACACGCCCGATATACACCGACTACAGCAGAATGCAGTGCTTCCGATCGGACTGCCGACCGAGCTCAGCCGCGATAATCTCAGCTGGCGCCTCGGCGCCACTGAAGACGGCCGGCTGCTGGCCAACGGCCTGGTGCCCTATGTGATCCAATGGCACACCCAACCGCATCCGTCGGCGGCAATGGCCGACCGTGGCTGTCGGCTGCGCACACTGGAGCTTCATCACAATCGCCCCGCATGGCTGCACTCGGTGCTGCGCGCGATGGCCGCCGACCATCTGGTCAAAATTCACCCCCTGCCGGATAGCGAAGCGCCCTGTCTGTCAGCCGGGATAGATACCCCGCACGGCAGCGTTAATTTAAGCAGCTGGCCGGTCTGAGCCGGCCCACCGACCGTGCCAGACTCCCGCACCGGGATTGATTGTCCTGGAAAAAGAAAAATACAAAGACACCGCCTCAGACTCTAAACGTTATCGTCCTTAAAGCGCTGATAAACCCCATGAAAACGATTCATCACTCTGTAGCGGATTGCAGCCGATTTGGATATTCCCGATTCGGACCAGTCCGCTGCAAAGAGGCTGCGCGCATACTCATACAGTTGATATTCCGCACTATACGATTGATAGAAATCCGCGAGCAAACCTGGATCGATATTGAGCGTATCCGTCCTGGGACGACTCCGATTTTGATTTTCTATATGGTAATAAGGCAAGCGCCACCCCAGCTTGCGTGCAAGCAGCAATACAAAATCTCCAAAGCGCTCGGTGATGCCTACTTGAAAAAAATCCTCATGCAACTTCCGCTTACTTTGCTCCATTATTTCATTCATTGAGCACGATGCATAACCAGGCCATTTCTCTATGCTCGGTATATGACGAAACAATTCCACGTTTGGATAAAGCAGGAGATTTAGAATTCCCCTGGGAAAAACCCTTGTGTGCAAATATTGTTCCAAAGTCACCTTTTTTCTAGTGTACTCCTCATGCCGACGATGGGCTGAGTTAGTCAGTATAGAATAATAGTCTGAAATCGCTCTTTCCAGCGGCTCGCGAAGCAATACAATGTAACGACAAGGGCGAGAAATGAAGTTGTGGATGCAAGCGGGCACGTGCCCGATAATACAATCAAACCGGTCGCGCTCTTCATCGCCCATTGCCAAAAATGTTTCACAGTGCAGCGTATCCGAAATATGAAACACCTTTTCACGCGGAAACTGTCTAAACAGCAGAGCATCGAGTGTACTCCCGCCTGTTTTAGGAAGGTGTGTGAAAACCAGTACCGGTTGTTTGCTGGAAAGTGTATTAGACATGCATTTATTCAATCCTAGCGTATGCAGGATTGCATCCGGTTATGCTCGGGGCTATAGGAAGACAGCGTTACTTTAACCAACCGTGCCAGGCTCCCGCACCGGGATTGATTGCTCTGGAAAAAAGAATACAAAGACACCGCCTCAAACTCTAAACTGTATCATCTCTAAAGCGCCGATAAACTCCATGAAAACGATTCATCATTCTGTAGCGGATTGCAGCCGATTTGGATATTCCCGATTCGGACCAGTCCGCTGCAAAGAGGCTGCGCGCATACTCATACAGTTGATATTCCGCACTATACGATTGATAGAAATCCGCAAGCAGACCTGGATCGATATTGAGCGTATCCGTCCTGGGACGACTCCGATTTTGATTTTTTATATGGTAATAAGGCAAGCGCCACCCCAGCTTGCGTGCAAGCAGCAATACAAAATCTTCAAAGCGATCAGTGATGCCTGCTTGAAAAAAATCCTCACGCAACTTCCGCTTACTTTGCTCCATTATTTCATTCATTGAGCACGATTCATAACCACGCCATTTCTTTATGTTCGGTATATAAGGAAATAGTTCCAGGTTTGGATAAAGCAGGAGATTTAGAATTGTCTGGTGGGAAAAATCAATCCTTGCGCGCAAATTTTGTTCCAAAGTCATCTTTTTTCTAGTGTACTCCTCATGTCGAGGATGGGCTGAGCTAGTCAGTACATAATAATAGTCTGAAATCGCTCTTTCCAGCGGATCGCGAAGCAATACAATGTAACGACAAGGGCGAGAAATGAAGTTGTGGATGCAAGCGGGTATATGCCCGATAATACAATCAAACCGGTCGCGCTCTTCATCACTCATTGCCAAAAATGTTTCACAGTGCGACGTATCCAAAATATGAAACACCTTTTCACGCGGAAACTGTCCAAACAGTAGACCATTGAGCGTGCTCCCGCCTGTTTTAGGAAGGTGTATAAAAACCAGTACCGGTTGTTTGCTGGAAAGTGTATTAGACATGCATTTATTCAATCCTGGCGTATGCAGGATTGCATCCGGTTATGCTCGGGGCTATAGGAAGACAGCGTTACTTTAACCAACCGTGCCAGGCTCCCGCACCGGGATTGATTGCTCTGGAAAAAAGAATACAAAGACACCGCCTCAAACTCTAAACTGTATCATCTCTAAAGCGCCGATAAACTCCATGAAAACGATTCATCATTCTGTAGCGACTTACAGCCGATTTGGATATTCCCGACTCGGACCATTGCGCTGCAAAGAGGCTGCATGCATATTCATACAACTGATAATCTATACGATTCGCTGCATAGAAATACGAAAACAACTCCGTATCAATCGTATTGCGAGCATCAGCCCTAAGACGGCTGGAATTTTGATTTGCAATGCGATAATAAGGGGATTGCCACTTTAGCCTGCGTGAAAGCAGAAACACAAACTCTCCGAAGCGATCAAGTATGCCCACCTGGAAAAAGTCTTGACGCAATTTCTGCTTGCTTTCTTCTATCATTTCATTCATTGTGTATGATTCAAAACCGCGCCATTTTTCTATTGCCGGTATATCGGAAATAAATTCCAACTTTGGATAAAGCAGGAGTTTCATGGTATCCGGGGTAGAGCCGCGTTCTTCTCGCAAATGTTCTTCCAAAGTAACCTTTTCTCTATGGTACCATTCATGTCGAGGATGTGGTACGTACGTTAGTATAAAATAATAATCTGAAATAGCTCTTTCCAGCGGTTCACGAAGCAATGTAATGTAGCGGCAAGGGCGAGAAATAAAGTTGTGGATGCAAGCCGGCACGTGTCCTGTAACGAAATCAAATTTATTGCGCTTTTCATCGCTCATTTTCGAAAATATTTCAAGGTGTAAAGTATGCCAAATCTGGAACCTCTTTTTACGAGGAAATTTTTTTTCAGACATAATATTATTGAGCGTGGTTCCTCCCGTTTTAGGTAAATGTATGAACACCAGTACCGGCTCTTTGGTGGGAAATTGATCAGACATTCCTTACTCCAATCCTGAGCGTATGCAAGATAGTATCACAATCCAACCTCGAATCAAACCGCATAATCGTCGCGCACCCGACTGCCGGATACCGAAGCACCCTGTTTGTCAGTCGCGATAGACACCCGCAGGACAGCATTACTTTAACCGGCCGGCCGGCCTGACCGATTCCGAAAAATGCCAATAGATTCCATAAAGACGACTCCAAAAGGGATTCAAAAAACGATTCATCATTCTGTAGCGACTTACAGCCGGGCCGGATATTCCCGACTCGGACCATTGCGCTGCAAAGAGGCTGCATGCATATTCATACAGCTGATATTCTATCCGATGCGCTGCATAGAAATGCGAAAGCAACTCCGTATCAATCGTATTGCGAGCCTCAGCTCTAAGACGGCTGGAATTTCGATTTGCAATGCGATAATAAGGAAACTTCCACTTTAGCCTGCGTGAAAGCAGAAATACAAACTCTCCGAAGCGATCGAGTACGCCTGCCTGGAAAAAGTCTTCACGTAATTTTCGCTTGCTTTCTTCTATCATTTCATTCATTGTGTATGATTCAAAACCGCGCCATTTTTCCATTATCGGTATATCGGGAAGAAATTCCAGCTCTGGATAAAGCAGGAGTTTTATGACATCCGGGGTAGGGCCGGGTTTTTTTCGCAAATGTTCTTCCAAAGTAACCTTTTCTCTATTATACCTTTCATATTGAGGATGTTGTACGTACGTTAGTATAAAATAATAATCTGAAATAGCTCTTTCCAGCGGTTCACGAAGCAATATAATGTAGCGGTAAGGGCGAGAAATAAAGTTGTGAATACAAGCCGGCACGTGTCCTATAATGTAATCAAATTCACTGCGCTTTTCATCGCTCATTTGCAAAAATTTTTCACGGTCCAGAGTATTCAAAATATGAAATATCTTTTTACGAGGAAATTTTCTATAAATAATATTCTTGAGCGTGGTTCCTCCCGTTTTAGGTAAATGTGTGAACACCAGTACCGGCTCTTTGGTCGGAAATTGATCAGGCATTCCTTGCTCCAATCCTGGGCGTATACAAGATAGCATCACAATCCAACCTCGAATCAAACCGCATAATCGCCACGCACCCGACTGCCGGATACCGAAGCACCCTGTTTGTCAGTCGCGATAGACACCCGCAGGACAGCATTACTTTAACCGACCGGCCTGACCGATTCCGCAAAATGCCAATAGATTCCATAAAGACGACTCCAAAAGGGATTCAAAAAACGATTCATCATTCTGTAGCGACTTACAGCCGGTCCGTATATTCCCGACTGGACCATTGCGCTGCAAAGAGGCTGCATGCATATTCATACAGCTGATATTCTATCCGATTCGCTGCATAGAAATACGAAAGCAACTCCGTATCAATCGTATTGCGAGCATCAGCCCTAAAACGGCTGAAACTTCGATTTTCAATGCGATAATCAGGCAAGTCCCACTTTAGCTTGCGCGAAAGCAGAAATATAAACTCTTCAAAGCGTTCGAGTACGCCTGCCTGGAAAAAGTCTTCACGTAATTTTCGCTTGCTTTCTTCTATCATTTTACTCATTTTGTATGATCCAAAATACATTTTGTATGATTTAAAACCGCGCCATTTTTTTATTCCCGGTATATCGCGAAGAACTTCCAGATCTGGATAAAGCAGGAGTTTTATGATACCCGGGATAGAGCCGCGTTCTTCTCGCAAATGTTCTTCCAAAGTAACCTTTTCTCTATTGTACCTTTCATGTCGAGGATGTCGTGTGTCCGTTAGTATAAAATAATAATCTGAAATAGCTCTTTCCAGCGGTTCACGAAGCAATATAATGTAGCGGCAAGGGCGAGAAATAAAGTTGTGAATACAAGCCGGCACGTGTCCCATAATGCAATCGAATTCATTGCGCTTTTCATCGCTCATTTGCAAAAATGTTTCACAGTCCAGAGCATTCAAAATCTGAAATATTTTTTTATAAGGAAATTTTCCAAAAAAAATATGATTGAGCGTGGTTCCTCCGGTTTTAGGTAAATGTATGAACACCAGTACCGGCTCTTTGGTGGAAAGTTGATCAGGCATTCCTTGCTCCAATCCTGAGCGTATGCAAGATAGCATCACAATCCAACCTCGAGTCAAACCGCATAATCGCCGCGCACCCGACTGCCGGATACCGAAGCACCCTGTTTGTCAGTCGCGATAGACACCCGCAGGACAGCATTACTTTAACCGGCCGGCCTGACCGATTCCGCAAAATGCCAATAGATTCCATAAAGACGACTCCAAAAGGGATTCAAAAAACGATTCATCATTCTGTAGCGACTTACAGCCGGGCCGGATATTCCCGACTGGACCATTGCGCTGCAAAGAGGCTGCATGCATATTCATACAGCTGATATTCTATCCGATTCACTGCATAGAAATGCGAAAGCAACTCCGCATCAATCGTATTGCGAGCATCAGCCCTAAAACGGCTGGAATTTCGATTTTCAATGCGATAATCAGGCAAGTCCCACTTTAGCCTGCGTGAAAGCAGAAATATAAACTCTCCGAAGCGTTCGAGTACGCCTGCCTGGAAAAAGTCTTCACGTAATTTTCGCTTGCTTTCTTCTATCATTTTATTCATTTTATTCATTTTGTATGATCCAAAATACATTTTGTATGATTTAAAACCGCGCCATTTTTCTATTCCCGGGATATCGGGAAGCAATTCCAGCTCTGGATAAAGCAGGAGTTTTATGATACCCGGGGTAGAGGGGCGGTTTTTTTGCAAATGTTCTTCCAAAGTAACCTTTTTTCTATTGTACCTTTCATGTCGAGGATGTCGTGTGTCTGTTAGTATAAAATAATAATCTGAAATAGCTCTTTCCAGCGGTTCACGAAGTAATATAATGTAGCGGCAAGGGCGAGAAATAAAGTTGTGAATACAAGCCGGCACGTGTCCTGTAATGCAATCGAATTCATTGCGCTTTTCATCGCTCATTTGCAAAAATGTTTCACAGTCCAGAATATTCAAAATATGAAATATTTTTTTATAAGGAAATTTTCCAAAAAAAATATGATTGAGCGTGGTTCCTCCGGTTTTAGGTAAATGTATGAAAACCAGCACCGGCTCTTTGGTGGAAAGTTGATCAGGCATTCCTTGCTCCAATCCTGGGCGTATGCAAGATAGCATCACAATCAAACCTCGAGTCAAACCGCATAATCGCCGCGCACCCGGCGTTTCTGCGGGTCGAAATGCGGCAGCGGCACAACTGTGGCCGGCAGGCGTTTTTGGTGTCCATCGAGCTTGCCGACTTCAAGTGCGGTGCCGAGTGCGTCAAACTCGCAGTTGAGTTTGCACAGTGCAATATTTTTACCCAGTATCGGCGACCAGGTTGCGCTGGTAATGTCGCCGATTTTGCGGCGTCCATGATACACGCCGTCACCGTGTGCCGCCGGCTCTCTGCCGTGCAGCTCCAACCCGGTTAAACGCAGCCGGGGCGATTGCCGGCGTCGAATAAGGGCATCACGGCCGCAGAAATCATCGGCTTTGATCTGCGATACGACAAAAGGAATCCCCGCCTCGAACGGGTCGGTCTGCTCGCAAAACTCATGCCCGGCAAAAATCAGACCGGCCTCTATGCGCAGCATATCCAACGCCTCGAGCCCCATTGGCTTGAGGCCGTGCGCCGCGCCGGCCACCGCCAGCGCCCGCCAGACAGCGGCGGCATCCCTGGGATGACAAAATATTTCATAGCCCAGCTCGCCGGTATAGCCGGTGCGCGAGACCAGCACCGGCAGGCCGGATTGGTCGCCGATACGGGCGATGGAAAAGCGAAACCAGTTCAGCTCCGCGACCGTCGCCTGGTCGGGCCGCGTCCATATCACCTGCTCGAGAATCTGCCGGCTGTTCGGCCCCTGAAGCTGTAGATTGTGCAGTTGATCGGTGGCGTTTTTTACCCATGCCCGCAGCCCCAGTTCAGCCGCCTTTTCCCGCAGCCACAGGCCGGCGTCATCATTGCCGCCAATCCAGCGAAAATTATTCGGCCCCAGGCGGAATACCGTGCCGTCATCAATCATCCCGCCCGACTGATTGCACATCGCGGTGTAGACCACCTGCCCGCTCGCCAGCTTTTTCATGTCGCGCGTAACACACCGCTGCAGCAGCAGCTCCGCATCCGGCCCGAGCACTTCATATTTGCGCAGCGCCGACAGATCGATCAGCGCAGCCTGTTGTCGGCAGGCCCAGTATTCGGCAATGGCGCCGAGGTTGGTATAGCCATTTGCCAGCCAATAGCCGTTGTATTCGACAAAATTGCGGGTGAGCTTCGAGGATTCGGAATGAAAGCCGGTTGGTTCGGTCATAACGGGTGCGGAGTCGGTGGTTTTACGCCAGGCAACGGCGCGCTGGAACTGCGCCGAGCGGGGATACACCCGCAGGTGCATGTCGGTTGGATTCCACGCATTGGCCACGCCGACATCATCGCTGCAGGATGACGAGACGCATACCATGTCCCTGAGCGCGCGGAACAAAACATAGTCGCCGGGGCGCGACCACGGCTCATCCGAATACAACTGGTAGGCGCTGTCGAAAAAGGTATTGAAGAACAGGTTCATCGCCATCCAGCCTTTGCGCGGTGTGATCGGGTATGCCTGCAGGGCGCGGTTGAAATTATCGGAGCAGTTGACGTGGCCGGGGTAGCCCAGATCGTCATAGTACTTGCTGGTGCAGGCCAGCCCAAAACTATCATGCCGCCCGCAGGTGTCCTGTATCACTTCCACCACCGGCTCCAGCTCGACGTCAAAAAACCGGGCGTGCAGCCCGGGCCCGGGATAGGCCGACGCCATCAGCGAACGGGTGGCGGTGGCATCGAGGCAGCGCTCAATCCCCCGGTCGAGCATGGCCAGATCGAAACACTGAAAATCAGAGCATTGCCGACCATCCACGTCGATAACCTGAATGTACTCTCCCGCCTTGACCAGATAGCTGGCTGCGGTCGCGGCGGGAATGCGGAAATCCTGCACCGCATCGGCCAGCGGCGGCGGCGGCTGGTGTCGAATGCCATCGCCTGGCCGGCTGCGGGTAACATACACGATGAGTTCGGTTGCCGGGGTTGACTGCTGCAAGTCCATGTCGCTGCCGTTGGCGGCAATCAGGCAGGTCACGTCGGCCGCGCTGACAAACCGGATACTGTGCCCGGCCGGGGTGTCGCCCTGCATCGTGACCGCCGGCTTACAGCCGTCCAGCGTAATCGACAGCGATGCCAGCCCGGCGCGCAACCGCTGTCCTGCGGTTTGCCGCTGCAGCAGCGCCGCCAGCGATGCGCCGGTGCCGTTCGGGGTCAAGCCCAGCTGCGCCGTTCGCTCATTGCCGGCGGCGTCGAAGGCAACGATGCTGGCCGGCTGCATCCCTTCCGGGTCCACGATCTGCACCTCATCGCCGGCCAGCAGCGGAATCGCCGCCAGGCCCAGCCCTTTGACCGTGTAACGCTCTTTGCCTGACCAGGCCTCACCCAGACCGGGTTGGCGCAGTGCGGCGGCAGTGCGGGTATTCATGCCGATAGCCTCCAGTCGTATTCAATTGCCGCAGCAGTCGGTAACATAGCGGCAAATCGTGTGGTGATTATACGCACTTTTTTTTTCTCGTTCACGGGAAAAACGACCACGCCGCCGCCTGCCCTCATGTGCCGCCCGCGCATATCTGCCGATACGCGCTCACGGTGGCGTCGATGCCCTGCTCGATGCACTCGACCAGCAGCGCATGACCGATGGAGACTTCCAGCACCGGGCCAACAGCGGATAAAAACGCCGCCAGGTTATCCAGGTCCAGATCATGCCCGGCATTCACACCCAGCCCCACAGACACGGCTGCTTGCGCGGCCTGTTGATAGCGTCGCAGCAGCGCGGAGTCGCCGCCCTGCCGGCAAGCCACAGCATAGCTTTCGGTATACAATTCAACCCGGTCACAGCCCACCCCGGCCGCGGCGGTAACCTGATCGACCTGCGGGTCGAGAAACAGCGCGCTGCGCACACCGGCCGCCCGCAGCCGCTGCAATGCCGATTCCAGCAGCGCCGTTGACGGCACAACGTCCCAGCCGTGGTCCGACGTCAATTGCGTTTCGCTATCCGGCACCAGCGTGCATTGGTGCGGCCGGGTCTGCTCGATCAAGTGCAGGAAATCGGCGGAAGGATAACCTTCGATATTCAGTTCAACCTCGGTCGGGCGCAAATACGCCGCCAGATCAGCGGCATCCTGACGCTTGATATGGCGTTCATCCTGACGCGGATGGATGGTAATGCCGTCCACGCCAAGCGCGACAAAACGCCGGGCAAAATCGAGCACATTGGGGTAATCACGCCCGCGCGAGTTGCGCAGCAGCGCAATTTTGTTGAGGTTGACACTCAGATTGGTTTTTGTCTTCGTCATACGGCAAACCGGTCACCCGGCGGCGCGACTGCGCGCTCCCGGCGCCGGGTCAGATCGAATCTTGAATGCCGACGAGCTCGCCCAGTCGGGATAAAAGCCCAGCACCCGCACCCGCCCCGGCAGCTGCGGATGAAACAGGTAATTGTGCCAATACGTAGTCTGGCAGGCCGGCGATGACCACGGCAGCGACGCTACCGTGCATTCCAGAGTATAACCCTGATTGGCCTGCACAAACTGTAGCCCGCATCGCCCGCCCGCAATCAGCTCGGCGGCCAACCGGCTCTCCAGGGAGAACACCGCCGTGAGCGACCCGGCAAACGTATCCGGCAATTGATAGTAGTGCGCCGCCAGCAGCTCCAATGCCGCCTCATAACGCATCCGCGGGTCGCGCGAGCGCTGTACGATAAACCGGAACTGTGCGGTGACTGCTTCCGGCTGCCGATAGATGATCAATACCGTTATCGCCGCCACCGGTTTGCCGTCAACCACCACCTGCGGGCGCATACCGGCGGACGGCTGACCGGCCTGCTTTCTCACGGCGTATTGTCGAATCCGACATTGCCAGCCGATGAACTGCCGTTGCAGCGCATCCGGTTCGACCGCGTCGTCAGGCGGCGTCCCCTGCCCGGCCCTGCCGTCGGTGCCCAATGCCCGCCCCGGTAGTCGCGCCGCCAGCCCGAACCGATTAAAACTTCTTGTAGGCGTTCATCAGATCGACCATCGGGTGCTCCGACGACATTTGAAACTTGACCAGCAGCTCACGCGCCAGCATATCGCGGTCCTGCTGATTGTCCGGCAGCGTCAGGTTATCCGGCACCTGCACCCAGCCGTTCACGTTGCGATCGAACACCGCCAGTTTGCCGTCTTCATACCCCATGTGCACGTCTTCCAGCCAGTTCATATCCTGCCAGCCCATGATCGCCATATAGCGGGTCAGAAACGGCGTGCAGCGCGCCATGTCCGGCAACAGGTTGACATCATAGCGATAGCCGATGTGCTGCCCGATTTCCTGTTCGCGGCGGCTGTCGAGGCCGTCCGACTGTAAAAAACGATCGATATCTTCGCTCATTGATCTGCTCCTTTAGAAACGGTTCATATCCGGCTGCCCGACGGTGTACTGCGTCCCCGCCAGTGGCACCTGCGCCAATGCCGAGGCTTCCATCGTCAGCGCCGCAAGGTCTTCCGGTTCGAGTGAATGGATGTTGGTTTTGCCGCAGGCGCGCGCCAGCAACTGCGCCTCTATCGTCAGCGTATGCAGAAAATTGTACACCCGCTCGGCGGCCTGGTCCGGGTTCAAGCGCTGGCGCAGCACCGGGTCCTGCGTCGCCACGCCGACCGGACAGCGGCCGGTGTGGCAATGATAGCAGTAGCCGGCTTCGACCCCGATCTCTTTCGGAAAATCCGCCTCCGGAATCGCCTTGTTGCAATTCAACGCCATCAGCGCACTGTGGCCGATCGCCACCGCATCGGCGCCCAGGGCAAGCGCCTTGGCCACATCGCCGCCATTGCGGATGCCACCGGCATACACCAGCGAGATCTCGTCGGCCTTGCCGACGTCTTCAATCGCCCGGCGCGCCTGTCGAATCGCGGCAATGCCCGGGATACCGGTTTCCTCGGTTGCCAGGTGCGGGCCGGCGCCGGTGCCGCCTTCCATGCCGTCGATATAAATCGAATCCGGGCCGGTTTTCGCCGCCATGCGCACATCGTCGTAGACGCGCGCGGCGCCCAGTTTGAGCTGAATCGGAATCTCCCCGTTGGTCGCCTCGCGGATCTCGTTGATCTTCAGCGCCAGATCATCCGGCCCCAGCCAATCGGGATGGCGGGCCGGAGAGCGCTGGTCAATGCCGGCCGGCAATGAGCGCATTTCCGCCACCTGATCGGTCACTTTCTGCCCCATCAAGTGGCCGCCCAGACCGACTTTACAGCCCTGGCCGATAAAAAATTCGACACAGTCGGCCAGCCGCAAATGGTTCGGGTTGAAGCCGTAGCGCGATTGGATGCACTGATAAAACCACTTGTCCGAATAGCGGCGCTCATCCGGGATCATGCCGCCCTCGCCGGAGCAGGTGGCGGTACCGGCCATCGTCGCGCCGCGCGCCAGCGCGGTTTTCGCCTCATACGACAGCGCGCCGAAGCTCATGCCGGTGATGTAGACCGGGATATCCAACTCGAGCGGGCGTTTGGCTTTGGGGCCGATAATTGTTTTGGTCAGGCATTTTTCGCGGTAGCCTTCAATCACGAAGCGCGTCAGCGTACCCGGCATAAACGTCAGGTCGTCCCAGGTCGGAATTTTCTTGAACAGCGAGAACCCGCGCATACGGTAGCGCCCGAGTTCCGACTTGATATGAATATCGTCAATCACCTCGGGCGGAAACATGAAGCTCTGCCCCAGGGTGTTGACGTCTCTTTTTGCTTGATCAGACATAGTGATTGCTATCGGTTGTAATTGGGATGTTGGGTTGAGGTGACCGGATCAGGCATTGCCATATATTTCATTCACGGCATCTACCAAGCCGTAAAACATCAAATGTTCCGGACAACGGGCAGCCGGATGTAACCAGTCAATAACATATTTGTTGGGACTCCGCTGGTACCACCACACTCCTCTAGTCGTAATTTTCCAGTCATCATTATGTTCCATGATGTCGCGTACCCAACCCCAATCCGACACAGACTTACCGCAACAAATCGTCAGGTCGGGATTGTAAATGTCATACTGTGTTTGCAATTCCGTCTTGTATTGTTTTACGAAGCCATCTATCTCTTTATCTTTGGCCACGCCGCCCCCCGGCGATTTCTTCAGATTCATTGCACAGACACTCCGCAATATTTTTTCCCTCTGTTCCTTTGAGCTCCGGTGTTTACAAATATCCTCCCATGTCGTCAGCAACTCGGTACTTGGACATTGTATGCCATATGCCCAGTAGGCAATTGACATCCACGTCTTCCCGCCCTCCGACATATATTTTCGAATATCACCGTCATTGTTTCCATTCGGTTCCTTGAGAACAAAGAGGATTTTCGGATCCGACTTGGCATAAGCGTCCTCACAAACCACGCCATCCATTACGAAATCCAGGTCATCCTGCTCAAGCGGCTTTCTCCATGCTTCAAACAGCGTATCTTCTCGTTGCGTTATGCTCATAGCATTTTCTCGCTGCGTTATGCTCATAAAACCAGCTTCTTCTCAGCCGGCTCCAGATTGTCATAATTCCACAGCTGCTTGCCGGAAACAAACTTCTTCATGTTGTCGATGCTGCACGGCGGGGTAATCTGATACAACCCCAGCTTGGTGGTCAGCCAGTTGACATCGACTTCGGTCATCTCGCCGGGCACACAATCCACCCCCAGCTCGGCCACGTCGCCGCCGACATAAATCGTCCCGTCGTACATCGAATCGCCCAGATTCTTGCCCGCGTCGCCGCAGATGACCATGCGCCCGCGCTGCATCATAAAACCGGAAAACGCACCGCTGCGCCCGCCGACAATGACGGTGCCGCCCTTTTGGTCGATCCCGGTGCGCGAGCCGACGTCACCGCGGCACACCAGATCACCGCCGCGAATCGCCGCGCCAAACGTGGAGCCGGCGTTGCCGTCAATCAGGATGGTGCCGGCCATCATGTTCTCACCGCAGGACCAGCCGACGCGACCGGAGATGTGAATATTCGGGCCATCCACCAAACCGCAGCCAAAGTAGCCCAGACTGCCGACGAAATTCAGCTGGAGGCGATTCAAAATGCCGACCCCGACCGCATGCCGGGCGCGCGGATTGTGGACGGTAATCGTGCCGTAGCCGGCCTGCATCAACTGCCGGATTTTCAGGTTGATCTCGGTCGCCTCAAGCTCGGCCGCATCGAACTCGGCCGTCTGCTCGACATCGACCGGATACGACCACGGGTAGGTGAAACTCTCATCCGCCGCCGCGTTAAAAAATCGCTGCTGCGTTCTGCCGGTCAACTGCTCGACATGCAGCCCCATATCATGGGACTTGTCTTTTACGTCTGCCATACTCGCACCTCGCCTTCATACGGATCCCAGGTTTTGATTTCATTCGGGAAAATGCTTCGGATCGCAACCTCCTCCGACGCCAGACCAATGAAATCGTCGCTTTCATACAGCACCATCGGCTTGGCCGCCATGACGTCCTTGGCCATGCCCAGTTGATCCTGGGTGGCGACCAGATAGGTAAACACGCCGTCCAATTCGTCCACCGACCGCGCCATCGCCTGCTCCAGATCATCACCGGCGGCAATGCGATTGGCAATATACACCGCAATCAATTCGGAATCGCAGTCGGACAAGAAGCGATGCCCCAGCCGCTCCATTGCGCGTCTGAACGTCCAGTAGTTGGTCAACTGCCCATTGTGCACCACCGAGACGTCGCTGAACGGATACCCCCAGTACGGATGCGCTGAACGAATATCGACATCCGACTCGGTCGCCATGCGGGTGTGGCCAATCGCATGCGTGCCGTGAAACCCGGACAGCGCATACTGCCCGGCGACCGTGTCGGCATCGCCCAGGTCTTTGATCAACTCCAGACTGTGGCCGATGGAAAGAATTTCAACGTTGTCGATATCTTCGACAAAATCGACCAGCTGACGGATATCGCCGGCGTATGAAAAGACATAGCGATGGGAATATTCGGTCGGCTGATCGTGGCTGATAATGTTGGCGCCGAGCTGCTTCAGCCGCTCGGCGACCAATTGCTGCCGCTGCACCACCTGCTGATGGATGTCGAAACCCTTGCGCATGTCCTCCCGTTCGGCCACCTTGAACCGCATCACGCGCCGATCATCAGCCACACTGCCATACAGTGCAAAGCCGGTGGAATCGGGGCCGCGATGCTTCAGTGATTGAAGCATCGCCGTCATCTCGGAGCCGACATCCGAGCTTTTGCCGCGATGGATAAGTCCCGCAATACCACACATAATTATCGCTCCGGTTGGTTGTTTACCGTTAGAAAAACGCCGCCGCCCGCAGGCGCAGCCAGGCCCGTTTGACCGCCCCGACGAAACCTCAAGGCAGGCAATCCAGATAATTCTCCAGATCCCAGTTGGACACCGAGTGATTGAAGCGCTCCCATTCGTCATTCTTGTAATGCTGATACACGGTGTACATCTCACCCGGCAGGGCCGCACGAATCACGTCATCCTGCGCCAGCTCTTTGAGGGCGTCGCCCAGCGTCATCGGCAGTTTCTTGACCGCTTTACCGGCATCCATCGCCTGGTAAATATTGCGCTCTTCCGGCTCACCCGGGTCGAGCCGGCGATCCAGCCCGTCATCAAACGCCTTTAACAACGCGGCGCCCATCAGATAGGGGTTGACCATCGAATCCACCGAGCGGTATTCGAATCGTCCCGGCGCCGACACCCGCAGCGCGCACGTGCGATTCTGAAACCCCCAGTCGGCAAACACCGGCGCCCAGAACCCGGTATCCCACAGGCGCCGATAGGAGTTCACCGTCGACGAGCCGAGCGAGGTCAGGGCGCCGAGGTGCGCGATCACGCCGCCGATGGCGTGCAGTCCGACCGGCCCCGGCTTGACTGTATCGAGCTTCGGCTCCGGCATAAAATGATTTTTACCGCCCTCACGGTATGCGAACACATCGTCCATGCCGGGCAGGACTTTTTGATGCAGCCGGTTGACGGCATCTTTGCCACCCGACCACAGCGACAGATTATGGTGGCAGCCGGAGGCCGACACATTCATAAACGGTTTGGACATAAAGCAGGCATGCAGCCCCTTTTCACGCGCCACCTGCGCGCATATCTGGCGATACGTGGCCAGCCGATCGCTGTTGCGCAGCACATCGTCAAACATCCAGTTGAGCTCCAACTGCCCGGGCGCGTCTTCGTGGTCGCCCTGAATCATATCCAGCCCCATCTGCTGCGCGTACTCGATCACCTGCATAAACGCCGGCCGCAGCTCCTCGAATTGATCGATGTGATAGCAGTTCGGCTTGGTGACGCCGCCCTTGAGCTGCCGATTCTCGTCCAGCTTGAGCCACATCATTTCCGGCTCGGTGCCGGCGCGCAGGTGCAGCTTGTGTTTGTCGCTGAATTCCTGATGGATGAGGCGCAGATTGCCGCGGCAGTCCGACGTCAGGTGTGCGCCCGGATCGACCCGCTCTTCCCGGTTGCGAAAGCAGGTGCAAAAAACCCGCGCAACCCGCTTGTCCCAGGGTAGCTGCACGAAGGTTTCCGGGTCCGCAATGCCCACCAGCTCCGATGCTTCGGGCCCATAGCCGATATAGTCGCCGTGGCGGTCGATAAACAGATTGGCGGTAGAGCCGTACACCAGCTGAAAGCCGCGCTCTGCGACGCGCTCCCAGTGGTCGGCCGGAATGCCCTTGCCGACGATGCGCCCGGTTACCGAAATAAACTGGAAATACACATAGGTTATCCCCAGCCGATTGATCTTGTCACGCACCTGCTTGACCAGCCCGGCGCGGCCCGGCGCGTTCACATGGCGCTCCAGGTCGGTTGACGTCTGTACGCGCCGGGTCGGGCGCCTGGGGGTGGTTTTGCTCGCAGCAGTACTTTTCTTTGTCGGCACTTTCATCGCCTCCGCTCAGTTATCATCGATAAAACCGCACGCGACGATGGATCGAATCGCCGCTGCGGCTGCCCGTTTGCGTGGCGGTGTCGCGCCACGTTGTCATTGTATGGTACAAAAATGGTATGGCCAATGTCCGACCGATTGCCATCATCACGGTCTATCCGATCGGGGTTGCAAGCCCAAATCTTGCAGTACAAAAATGCGATTTACAATACCCATCGGATGCAGGTAGAATAAAAGCCAATACCATTATTAGACCAAACAGCACGCCCGCCGCCGGCCGCTGCCCGCGGACACGGCAGCGATCCCGCGGTACAGGCAACCTGAAAGGCATATAGATTGACCGGCGACTCGGCGTACATCTTTCGGCAAATCCGCACCGCTATTATCAATGGCGAATACGGCTTCAACCAGCGCTTGCCATCCGAGCGCCACCTGGCGGAAAAATACGCGGTCGCCAGGGGTACCGTGCGGGCGGCGCTGGAACGCCTGGAGCAGGCCCGCCTGGTACGGCGACAATTTGCCAGCGGCACGTTCGTCAGCTACCCCGATCAATTCAATCAGAGCGATATCGCGGAAGAAACCAGCCCGCTGGAGTTGATCGAGGCCCGGCTGGCGATCGAATCGCATATCGTCGGGCTGGCGGTGACCAACGCCAACAATCGCGACATGCGCAAACTCGAACAAACGCTGCATCAGGTAATCGACTGCCACGACAGCCCGGAGCACTTTTCGGCGGCCGATGAAGCATTTCATCTGATGCTGGCGCAGTGCTCGCAGAATCCGCTGCTGGTCTGGATTTACTCCCGCATCAATGCTATCCGCAATCATACGCAATGGAGCCGCCGCAAGTACAACATCCTGACGCCGACCAAGATCCGGCAATACAACCAACATCACCATGCGCTGTTTGTCGCCATCCGAAATCGAGACCGGGAGCAGGCGGTGGCGCAGATAACCGCGCACCTGCATCAGGTCAGACAGGATCTGCTGGGCTACCGCCAATGAATTCGACCGGCGCCTGGGTGTGCACGTATCCCGGTGCGGCGGTATCGCGCGCCGGCGCCCGGCACTCAAGCTGTGGCAGCAATACACTGTCGATTGTTTTGCGCTATAATCCGCCAACCAAAACCTGCTTGCACCACTTCAGACACACACCATGAAAACACTGCTGCCGTTCGTCTTGTCACTCATTTTCAGCCTGGCCGTCACCGCCAGCCACAACGACCCGGCGGCGGTCAAAGCCCGCATTGCGCCGGTTGGCGAACTGAATATCATGACACCGGAAGAAGCCCAGGCAATGGCCGAAGCCGCGGCCATGTCGGCCGATGACGTCGCCGCTGCCGAGGACGGCGAGGCGGTCTACAACGCCAGTTGTGTTGTCTGCCACGGCGCCGGTATCGCCGGCGCCCCCAGGGTCGGCGATATACCGACCTGGACCGAGCGCATCGCGCAAGGCATGGCGCTGCTGACCGAGCATGCGATCCGGGGCTATCAGGGCGAGACCGGCGTGATGCCGGCAAAAGGCGGCAACCCGGCTTTGAGCGACGCCGCAGTGACCGCGGCGGTCGAATTTATGGTGCAAAACTCGCAATAACGCGGATAACGACACGCGATTCCCGGCATGAGCGAGCTATTACAGCACACCGAAGGCGGCATCACGACACTCACGCTGAACCGCCCCAGGCAGTACAACGCGTTGTGCGATTCGCTGCTCGACAGTTTGTCCGCCGCCCTGGAGCGCATCGCAACCGACCCGGCCACCCGGGTGGTCATATTGGCGGCCAACGGGCGGGCGTTTTGTGCCGGGCATGATCTCAAGCAAATGCGGCAGCACGATGAGCACGGCTATCAGCACGACCTGTTCAGCCGCTGCAGCGCCGTGATGCAGAAGATCATCCAACTGCCGCAGCCGGTGATTGCCAGGGTGCAGGGCATGGCGACCGCGGCCGGGTGTCAGCTGGTGGCCAGCTGTGATTTGGCGGTGGCCTCGGAGGAGGCGCAGTTTGCCGTCTCCGGGGTGCGGGTCGGGCTGTTCTGCTCTACCCCGGCGGTCGCGCTGAGCCGCAATATCGCCCGCAAGCGCGCGCTGGAATTGCTGCTGACCGGGGACTTTATCGATGCGCAAACGGCCCTCGAATACGGCCTGATCAATCGTCTGGTTGCGCCCGATCAGCTGGACCACGCCTGCGCCGAGCTGGGCGCCAAAATTGTCGACAAGCCGGCCCGCGTGATCGCGCTCGGCAAGCAGGCGTTTTACCGCCAGTTGGAGCAAAACCTCGCACCGGCATATCGGCAGGCGACCGATACCATCAGCGGCAACATGATGCTGGCAGAAACCAAAGAAGGCATCGATGCGTTTCTCGAAAAGCGCGCGCCGAACTGGCAGGATGCGCTGTAGCCGCCGCGTCATTCCCTGCCATTCGGTGTCTGGCCCAATCACCGCTTGACCATGAAAAAATACACAATTGCCGTCCTGGCAGGCGACGGCATCGGCCCCGAAATCATGCGCCAGGCGATCAAGGTGCTGCGGGTGATCGAGCAGCGCAATGCCGTTGCGTTCGATTTTTTACCCGCCGCCTTTGGCGCCACCGCCTGGTTTGACACCGGCTCGAGCTACCCGGACGAGAGCAAGCGCATCTGCGACCAGGCCGATGTGATCCTCAAAGGGACGATTGGGCTCGACCATCAGGCAACCCGACAAATCCCGCCGGACGAGCGGCCCGAACGCGGTGCCCTGCTGCCGATGCGCCGACGGTACGATACGTTTGCCAATTTCAGGCCGGTGTATTTGCCGGTCGAGCTGGCGCACTTCTCGCCGCTGAAGCCCGAGGTGATTGCCGGCGGCATCGATATGGTCATGATTCGCGAGCTGGTAGGCGGGCTGTATTTCGGCGAAAAAACAACCGGCATCAATCAGCATGGCCTGCGCTACGCCCGCGAAGTGCTCGAATACGATGAGAATCAGATTCGCCGGCTGGTCAAAATTGGCTTTGAAACCGCGCTCAAGCGGCGTAAAAAACTGCACAGCATCCACAAAAGCAATGTCTTGAAATCCAGTATGCTATGGACTGATATCGTTGAAGAAATGCAGCCGGACTATCCCGCAGTCGCGGTTCACCATCTGCTGGTGGATGCGGCGGCCACCGAGCTCTGTCTCAATCCGGGGCAGTTCGACGTGATGATTATGGAAAACCTGTTCGGCGATATTCTCAGCGATCAGGCCGGCGGTATTCTGGGCTCGCTCGGGCTGATGCCGTCGGCCTGTGTCGGCCCGGACAAGACCTACTATGAGCCGGCGCACGGCTCGGCGCCCGATATCGCCGGCAAAAACAGCGCCAACCCGTATGCCATGATCGGCTCGGCCGCGATGATGCTGGAAATGAGCTTTGGTCTGGCGGCCGAAGCGAACAAGATATGGCAGGCGCTGCAAACCGTCTTCACCGACGGCTACTCCACCCCCGACCTGTCCCGGCCCGGCGCCGGTGTCACCCTGGTCGGCACCGACGAATTCGGCGACCGCGTGGTGGCGGCATTGAGCCCACCGTCGAGTTGACGGGCGTGCACCCGGGCGGCGGCGCGCCGCGCCTTTGACCCGCCTCGGCGGGCGCGCGTCGGTGTCGGCAGCGCCTGCGGTTTTTATCGGCTGAGCGCATTTGACGCTATCCGCGACCGCTATCACCCGGCGTACCAACGCGCTACAATCCCAATCCTCTCGTACCATATTCGCCCCGGAGGAAGAACACCATGCGCATTCAAGCCGTCAACCCCGCTGCCGGACAAACCGACGCCGCCATCAACCCCGACCCGCTGCGCAACCACCGCATCGATCTGGCCGCCGCCTTTCGCTGGGCGGTGCGGCACGATTTCCACGAAGCGGTCGCCAACCATTTCAGTCTGGCCGTTACGGGGGATGGCCGGCAGTTTCTGGTCAACCCGCGCGGACGACATTTTTCACGCATCCGGGCGAGCGATCTGCTGCTGGTGGACAGCAATGACGCCGACACGATGCGGCGCGAGGATGCGCCCGACCCGACTGCATGGGCAATCCACGCGGCGATGCACCGCAATCTGCCGCAGGCGCGGTGCATTTTGCACGCCCATCCGAAATACGCGACGGCGCTCGCCAGCCTGCAAGACAGCCGTATTCTCCCGATCGACCAAAACACGATGCGGTTTTATCAACGCATCGCGATTGACGACGGCTTCAACGGCATGGGGCTGGGCGGCGAAGCCGAGCGCCTGGCCACGACGCTGGGGGATAAATCGATCCTGATCATGGGCAACCATGGCGTCATGGTCTGCGCCGACAGCGTGGCGATGGCGTACGACGAACTGTATTATCTGGAGCGCGCCTGTGAAACGCTGATTACCGCCTATGCCAGCGGCCAGCCGCTGCGCATTGCCGCCGATGGGGTGGCGCGGAAAACGGCGCAGCAGTGGCAAAACTACGCCTTTGCCGCCGATCTGCACTTCAATGAGCTAAAAGCCCTGCTCGACCGGCAGGAGCCCGACTATCGAGATTGAATGCGGCGCCCCGGGGCAATCCGGGCGGCCAGCGGCCAATCGAGTCAGCCAATCAGCGGCAGCTGCGGGTCGGCACGGGTGCTCAGCCATTCGGCGCCGTCCTCGGTAATCACGATATTTTCCTCGTGCACCATCTGCTTGCCGGGTGCGAACTCCATGCCCGGTTCCAGCGTCATCACCATGCCGGGCTGAAGGGCGCTCTGATCGGTGCTGGTATTCGACGGCCGCTCGGTCAGCTCGATGCCCAGGCCATGCCCCAGACGGCCGGTCGCATTGCCCAGACTGCCGGCCGCCGCCATGATCGCATTCATTGCCTGCCATAAATCGCTGGTCGTCGCCCCCGGTCGGGCGCAATTGAAGCCCGCCTCGGTCGCCCGCCAGACCGCATCGTAGGCCGCAATCGCAGCCCGGTCCGCCTGGCCGAAAGCCCAGTTGCGGTCAAAATCACAGAAGTAGCCGTCGTACACGCTGCCGGTATCAATCATCAACAGATCGCCGGCGCACAAGGCCCGCTCGGTTGGGCCCATAATGATGCTGTCATAACCGCCGGCCCCCGACCCGGCGACCAGGTACGCCACCGTATCGGCGCCGCGCCGCAGCAAATCGATTTTCATCTGACGGCAGATTTCCGACTCGCGCATGCCGACCCGGGCATACCCGGGCAGATGGTGAAACGCATCCGAGGCCAGTTGGCAGATGTAGCGGATCTTGTCGATTTCCAACGCCGATTTCAGCATCCGCTGCTGCTGAATCTGCGCCGCTACATCGACAAACTCAAACCGGCGCAAAGCCTGTTGGAGCCGGGTAAAATTCTGTATTGGCATGCGCAGGTGGCTTTCCGCCCCCAGGGTCATGCCGATGCGGGCGAAGCGACCGGGCAGGGCGCGCAAACGCGACACCAGCAGAGAAACGCCATCGTCCTGCGGGCGCGGCGACGGCCAGGTCTCGATCTCATCCACCCAGGTGGCGGCCATGCCGCTGGCGCCGATTTCCGGAATCACCGCGATCGGCTTGCCGTCCGCCGGTAAAATCAGAAACCAGGGGCGGGTCGGGCTGTGCCAGAACTGGCTATGGAAACCGGAAAAATAGCGGACGTTGGGCTCGGTCGTCAGCAGCACCGCGTCCAGCCGCCGGTCGCGCATCATCGCCTGCAATCGCATCAGGCGCCGTTCAAATTCCGCCGTGGGGAAGCCGCGCGCCGGCGGGCAATCAACCCGCTCGGTCGGCGGCATCGACTGCCCCTCGGGATACGCGCTATCGGTTTCGAGCTGTTTCATCGGCCAAACGAGGCGGCGGTTGATTGTCCTGTGCGCGGCGTCGCCCGTGCTATACTGACGACATGAACAACCCGGCGGCCCGCCAATCAGATTGCCCCGACGGCGCGACTTCCGGCTGGCGGTCTACCGCGTGCCCTATTGAACCGACAGTGTAAACCCGCATTGCTGCCGCATCAACCCAATATCCGGGTCAACCCCGGTTCGGAGCGAGCCTTTGGCTGCCTGTTGGCGGGCGTGCTGCTGGCGGTCGGCCTGTGGCCGGTGTTGCGCGGCGCGGCGCCCATTCTACCGGCATTGGCCGGTGCGGTCCTGCTGCTTGTGCTGGCGTTAATTTATCCGCAAACCCTGCGTACCGCCAATAGACTATGGATGCAATTCGGTTTGCTGATGGGGCGTGTGATCAGCCCGCTGGTGCTGCTGATTGTTTTCATCGCGACGATAGTGCCCATCGGCCTGATCTTGAAAGCGCTGGGCAAAGATCGATTGGGGCTGAAAATAGACCGGCAAAAAAGCAGCTACTGGATCGACCGGGTCGAGCCGCCGAACAGCATGAAAAAACAATTTTAAGGCCGCGGTCAATGGACTTTACCGTCGCGCTGCCGACTGCGATACCACCCCGCGCCGATTCGATATTGTTGTAGATTATGGGCTGCATTCTCGGGCTATCCGCGTTTTACCATGACAGTGCGGCGGCGCTTATCCGCGACGGCGATATTATTGCGGCGGCGCAGGAAGAGCGATTCACGCGCAAAAAGCACGACGCCGGCTTCCCGGCGAATGCGCTGCAATCGATTCTCGAACAGGCGCAGGTCAAGCTGAGTGACGTCGATCAGGTGGTGTTTTATGACAAGCCGTTCCTTAAATTCGAGCGGCTGCTCGAAACCTATCTGGCCACCGCCCCCAAAGGCCTGCGCTCTTTTAGCCGCGCGATGCCGATCTGGCTGCGGGAAAAACTGTTTCTAAAAAGTCAGTTGTTACAGCAGTTGCGGCGGTTTGAAAAAAACTTCGGCAGCGATCGACTGATGTTCTCCGAACATCATCTCAGCCACGCCGCCAGTGCATTCTACCCCTCGCCGTTTGAACACGCGGTGGTGCTGACACTGGACGGGGTCGGTGAATGGGCGACCACAACGGTCGCCATCGGGCATAAGGCACAACTGAAAATCGTCAAGGAGCTGCATTTTCCCCATTCGCTCGGGCTGCTGTATTCGGCCTTCACGCATTACATCGGCTTCAAGGTCAACAGCGGCGAATATAAACTGATGGGGCTGGCGCCTTACGGTGAACCCAGATACAAACAACGCATTTTAGAACGGCTGGTCGACGTCAAGGCCGACGGCTCCTTCCGCTTGCAGCAATCGTACTTTAATTACATGTCCGGCCTGACGATGACCGGCAAAAAGTTTGCCGCCTTGTTCGGTCAGCCCGCTCGTCAGCCCGACAGCCCGGAATTGGGCCAGTTTCACATGGATATTGCCGCGTCGATTCAAGCCGTTACCGAGGAAGTGGTGCTGCGGATGACGCGCGCGCTTGCCGCCGAGTATCGGCTCGACAATGTATGCCTGGCCGGCGGAGTGGCGTTGAACTGTGTCGCCAACAGCCGGCTCCTGAACGACGGATGCTTCAACCACCTGTGGGTGCAGCCGGCCGCCGGTGACGCCGGCGGCGCACTTGGCGCCGCATTGGCGTTCTGGCATCACGAATTGGGGCATCCTCGCCGCATCGATTCACCCGACAGTATGCAGGGCAGCTATCTTGGCCCGCAATTTTCCGATCGGCAGATCGAAACCGAATTAACCGCAGCCGGCGCCGTTTTTGCACGGCACAGCGAGGCGGAAATAATCGACCGCAGCGCACACGCCATCGCCGCTCAAAAAGTAGTCGGCTGGTTTCAGGGGCGGATGGAATTTGGCCCCAGGGCGCTGGGCGGGCGTTCGATTATCGCCGACCCGAGATCGGAGGGGATGCAGAAAACACTGAACCTGAAAGTCAAATTCAGAGAAAGCTTCAGGCCATTTGCGCCTTCGGTGCTATGCGAGGACGCCGATCATTGGTTCGAGTTGCAGCATGACAGCCCGTACATGCTATTGGTTGCAAACATCAAACCCCACTTGCGCACGGCCATCCGCGATGCGGAAAAATCACTGACCGGGATAGACCGGCTGCACGTCAAACGCTCCGCACTGCCGGCGATCACCCATGTCGATTATTCGGCGCGGGTACAGACGGTACACCGGCAAACCAACCCCGGGTATTACGCGCTGATCGAGCGCTTCAAACAACTGACCGGCTGCCCGGTCATCATCAATACGTCGTTCAATGTCCGGGGAGAGCCGTTGGTCTGTTCACCCACCGATGCGTTTAATTGTTTCATGGGCACCGACATCGATGTGCTGGCGGTCGGCAATTGTATCTTGTACAAGGAAGAGCAGCCGACCGGGTTGCTGCATGACGGTGCGCGCGGCTTCGACCCGGATTGAGTGTACGCCACCCGCGCCCTGTGCAGGCCCTGCAGGACACGAATCCGGCGCATCCGGTCGCCGTTGAAACTCCCAGTTTTTCGCCAGATGCGCAGCTATTTTCCGATTGAGAATCTCATAGCCGGGCTGCTTTCCCGCATCGGTCTTGCGGTAATGGACTGGATCCGAATAGATGCTATGTTCGATATGTTGAAAAGCATCGAGCAGGCTGATAGTTAATATACCCTCTCGATTCATTTCCAGAATCCGCCGGCTCATCTCCAGATAGGATTCTTTATACGATAAGTCCCCCGCCACCGCTTTTTCCTGTTTGGTCAGCGGCTTGTGGATAGCCGGCACCGGTTGGATGAACAGGGCAAAGTCCAGCCCAAAGCCGACCGCAATGTGGTAGAACGAGCGGATATGGTGCAGATACGTCTGTTTGTTCTGCGCCGCCATGTCCTCGGCCCGCCATTCCTGCGGGTATGAATAGTATCCTTTATGTACATCCAGTTCTCGCCTATGTACATCCAGTTCTCGCCGCCGGGCGTAGTAAGCAACGGAGCCAAGCCAGGTGAAAACATGCGAATGGCGAATCAGGGGCAGACCCATTATTTTTCCAATAGCCCATATTTTTACCTGCGAACCGAAGTCGATAAAACCGAATGGAAGTCTGTTAAGCTGGTACCGTCGGTTGTCAAACCGGCTTTTAGAATCATTGTAGAAAAAATGCGCATTATAGCCTTCCAATGAAAGGACGCCGTCAAACTCCTGGCCATAGAGCAAGGTAAAAACAGCTTGTTGCGGCTGGCGCCAGCCGCCTATTGCACCCGACCATACGCCGAAGCGCTGTTTTCCATTGGGTGGGATATAGCAGCGATTCAGAGTCGCTTCGAGTAAAGAAGGAACACCTTCCGGATATCGGGCATACGTCTTAGCCACAGAACCGCCGGTAACCAGTAGTTTGTATATATCGGGAGATTTTTTATACGTGATGTCTTTATTATGCGCTATACCGATATTATTGATCGCAACGACATCGCAATGCGGCAGGCTGCGCCTGACATATACCAGATATGGATCGGGGAAAGTGAGGGCCGAGAAAGAACAGTCGTCTTTAGCGGATGCGCCAAGGTGTATATGTTGGTTGACGATCTCTGCGGCACTTTTCCATTCGCCATATTTTCGATAGTGATACACCCTGAAACCGGCCTCCAGCACGCCCGCAATCAGAATGAGCACCGTCAAAAGGTACAGGAAGACAATTTTCCTCGACCAGTTACCCGGGTTGGACGGCTTTTGGTTAGGGGGGGTATTCATCATCAAAACAAAGGATAAATTAACGGACTAAGCACCGAGCTTTCTGCTCTGTTCACCCACCGATGCGTTTAATTGTTTCATGGGCACCGACATCGATGTGCTGGCGGTCGGCAATTGTATCTTGTACAAGGAAGAGCAGCCAACCGGGTTGCTGCATGACGGTGCGCGCGGCTTCGACCCGGATTGAGTGTACGCCACCTGCGCCCTGTGCAGGCCCTGCAGGGCACGAATCCGGCACATCCGGTCGCCGTTGAAACCCCCAGTTTTTCGCCAGATGCGCGACTATTTTCCGATTGAGAATCTCATAGCCGGGCTGCTTTCCCGCATCGGTCTCGCGGTAATGGACTGGATCCGAATAGATGCTATGTGCGATATGTTGAAAAGCATCGAGCAGGCTGATAGTTAATATACCCTCTCGATTCAATTCCAGAATCCGCCGGCTCATCTCCAGATAGGATTCTTTATACGATAAGTCCCCCGCCACCGCTTTTTCCTGTTTGGTCAGCGGCTTGTGGATAGCCGGCACCGGTTGGATGAACAGGGCAAAGTCCAGCTCAAAGCCGACCGCAATGTGGTAGAACGAGCGGATATGGTGCAGATACGTCTGTTTGTTCTGCGCCGCTATGTCCTCGGCCCGCCATTCCTGCGGGTATGAATAGTATCCTTTATGTACATCCAGTTCTAGCTGCCGGTTGTAGTAAGCAACGGAGCCAAGCCAGGTGAAAACATGCGAATGGCGAATCAGGGGCAGACCCATTATTTTTCCAATAGCCCATATTTTTACCTGCGAACCGAAGTCGGTAAAACCGAGTGGAAGTGCGTTAAGCTGGCGCCGTCGGTTGTCAAACCGGATTTTAGAATTATTGTAGAAACGATGCTCATTATAGCCTTCCAATGAAAGGACGCCGTCAAACTCCTGGCCATAGAGCAAGGTAAAAATAGGTTGTTGCGGCTGGCGCCAGCCGCCTATTGCACCCGACCATACGCCGAAGCGCTGTTTTCCATTGGGTGGAATATAGCAGCGATTCAGAGTCGCTTCGAGTAAAGAAGGAACACCTTCCGGATATTGGGTATACATATCAGCCACGGAACCGCCGGTAACCAGTAGTTTGTATATATCGGGAGATTTTTTATACGTGATGTCTTTATTATGCGCTATGCCGATATTATTGATCGCAACGACATCATCGCAATGCGGCAGGTTGCGCTTGACATATACCAGGTATGGATCGGGGGAAAGGTGGGCCCAGAAAGAACAGTCGTCTCCAGCGGATGCGCCGAGGTGTATATGTTGGTTGACGATCTCTGCGGCACTTTTCCATTCACCATATTTTCGATAGTGATACACCCTGAAACCGGCCTCCAGCACGCCCGCAATCAGAATGAGCACTGTCAAAAGGTACAGGAAGACAATTTTCCTCGACCAGTTACCCGGATTGGACGGCTTTTGGTGAGGGGGGGTATTCATCATCAAAACAAAGGATAAATTAACGGACTAAGCACCGAGCTTTCTGCTCTGTTCACCCACCGATGCGTTTAATTGTTTCATGGGCACCGACATCGATGTGCTGGCGGTCGGCAATTGTATCTTGTACAAGGAAGAGCAGCCAACCGGGTTGCTGCATGACGGTGCGCGCGGCTTCGACCCGGATTGAGTGTACGCCACCTGCGCCCTGTGCAGGCCCTGCAGGGCACGAATCCGGCACATCCGGTCGCCGTTGAAACCCCCAGTTTTTCGCCAGATGCGCGACTATTTTCCGATTGAGAATCTCATAGCCGGGCTGCTTTCCCGCATCGGTCTCGCGGTAATGGACTGGATCCGAATAGATGCTATGTGCGATATGTTGAAAAGCATCGAGCAGGCTGATAGTTAATATACCCTCTCGATTCAATTCCAGAATCCGCCGGCTCATCTCCAGATAGGATTCTTTATACGATAAGTCCCCCGCCACCGCTTTTTCCTGTTTGGTCAGCGGCTTGTGGATAGCCGGCACCGGTTGGATGAACAGGGCAAAGTCCAGCTCAAAGCCGACCGCAATGTGGTAGAACGAGCGGATATGGTGCAGATACGTCTGTTTGTTCTGCGCCGCTATGTCCTCGGCCCGCCATTCCTGCGGGTATGAATAGTATCCTGCAGGTACCTTCAGTCCCCGCTGCCGGTTGTAGTAGGCAACGGAGCCAAACCAGGCGAAAACATGCGAATGGCGAATCAGGGGCAGACCCATTATTTTTCCAATAGCCCATATTTTTACCTGCGAACCGAAGTCGGTAAAACCGAGTGGAAGTGTGGAAAGAGAGTACTCTCGGTTGTCAAATCGGATTTTAGAATGATTGTATAAATGATGCTCATTATAGCCTTCCAATGAAAGGACGCCGTCAAACTCCTGGCCATAGAGCAAGGTAAAAGTAGCTTGTTGCGGCTGGCGCCAGTCGCCTACTGCACCCGACCATACGCCGAAGTGCTGTTTTCCATTGGGTGGAATATAGCAGCGATTCAGAGTCGCTTCGAGTAAAGAAGGAACACCTCTCGGATATCGGGCATAATGCGCAGCCACAGAACCGCCGGTAACCAGTAGTTTGTATATATCGGGAGATTTTTTATACGTGATGTCTTTATTATGCTGTATGCCGATATTATTGATCGCACCGCCATCGCAATGCGGCAGGTTGCGCTTGACATATACCAGGTATGGATCGGGGGAAAGGTGGGCCCAGAAAGAACAGTCGTCTCCAGCGGATGCGCCGAGGTGTATATGTTGGTTGACGATCTCTGCGGCACTTTTCCATTCACCATATTTTCGATAGTGATACACCCTGAAACCAGCCTCCAGCACGCCCGCAATCAGAATGAGCACTGTCAAAAGGTACAGGAAGACAATTTTCCTCGACCAGTTACCCGGATTGGACGGCTTTTGGTGAGGGGGGGTATTCATCATCAAAACAAAGGATAAATTAACGGACTAAGCACCGAGCTTTCTGCTCTGCTCACCCACCGATGCGTTTAATTGTTTCATGGGCACCGACATCGATGTGCTGGCGGTCGGCAATTGTATCTTGTACAAGGAAGAGCAGCCAACCGGGTTGCTGCATGACGGTGCGCGCGGCTTCGACCCGGATTGAGTGTATGCCACCCACGCCCTGTGCAGGCCCTGCAGGGCACGAATCCGGCGCATCCGGTCGCCGTTGAAACCCCCAGTTTTTCGTCAGATGCGCAGCTATTTTCCGATTGAGAATCTCATAGCCGGGCTGCTTTCCCGCATCGGTCTCGCGGTAATGGACTGGATCCGAATAGATGCTATGTGCGATATGTTGAAAAGCATCGAGCAGGCTGATAGTTAATATACCCTCTCGATTCAATTCCAGAATCCGCCGGCTCATCTCCAGATAGGATTCTTTATACGATAAGTCCCCCGCCACCGCTTTTTCCTGTTTGGTCAGCGGCTTGTGGATAGCCGGCACCGGTTGAATGAACAGGGCAAAGTCCAGCTCAAAGCCGACCGCAATGTGGTAGAACGAGCGGATATGGTGCAGATACGTCTGTTTGTTCTGCGCCGCCATGTCCTCGGCCCGCCATTCCTGCGGGTATGAATAGTATCCTGCAGGTACCTTCAGTCCCCGCTGCCGGTTGTAGTAGGCAACGGAGCCAAGCCAGGCGAAAACATGCGAATGGCGAATCAGGGGCAGACCCATTATTTTTCCAATAGCCCATATTTTTACCTGCGAACCGAAGTCGGTAAAACCGAATAGAAGTCTGTTAAACAAGTACCGTCGGTCGTCAAACCGGATTTCAGAATCATTGTAGACAAGATGCTCATTATAGCCTTCCAATGAAAGGACGCCGTCAAACTCCTGGCCATAGAGCAAGGTAAAAGTAGCTTGTTGCGGCTGGCGCCAGGCGCCTACCGCGCCCGACCATACGCCGAAGCGCTGTTTTCCATTGGGTGGAATATAGCAGCGATTCAGAGTCGCTTCGAGTAAAGAAGGAACACCTCTCGGATATCGGGCATAATGCGCAGCCACAGAACCGCCGGTAACCAGTAGTTTGTATATATCGGGAGATTTTTTATACGTGATGTCTTTATTATGCGGTATGCCGATATTATTGATCGCAACGACATCGCAATGCGGCAGGCTGCGCCTGACATATACCAGGTATGGATCGGGGGAAAGCTGGACCGAGAAAGAACAGTCGTCTCCAGCGGATGCGCCGAGGTGTATATGTTGGTTGACGATCTCTGCGGCACTTTTCCATTCACCATGTTTTCGATAGTGATACACCCTGAAACCGGCCTCCAGCACGCCCGCAATCAGAATGAGCACTGTCAAAAGGTACAGGAAGACAATTTTCCTCGACCAGTTACCCGGATTGGACGGCTTTTGGTGAGGGGAGGTATTCATCATCAAAACAAAGGATAAATTAACGGCCCAAGCACCGAGCTTTCCGCAAAGATAATCAGCCCTCCCAGCAAGGCCAGCGAGATAAAAATCGGCAACAGCCAATAGCGCTTTCTGGAGCGGATGAAATCGTAAAATTCCCGTATGAATTCAAGCATCGTTTTAAGTTTTTCCTCAATCCGGCAGACCACCGTATAACACGGCGGGGTAAAAATGCCGGGATTGTACCCTGTTTCTGACCGGTATAAAAGCGTATCATGGGTTGGAGGTCAAACGGACACCGAGAGCACAGCACACCCGATGAAATTGCCGCTATCCAACTATGACAACCACCGCCGATGCCTGCACAATCGTCATATCCTGGTCACCGGCGCCGGCAACGACCCGGGACGGCAGGTCGCTATCCACTGCGCTCGGCATGGCGCCCGCGTACTGTTGCTGGATCAAACGCAAGCTGATCTGAATCCGGTAGACGACCAAATCCGGGCGGCTGATTTGCTCGAACCGATATTGATCGAGTTCGCACCGAATAGCCCGACCGAAGATTTTACCCGCATCGCAGCGCTGATCGAAAGTGCGGTAAATTCGCTTGACGGGCTGGCGCATTGCGCCAACGTGGCGGCGCCGCTCACGCCGATGTCGCACAACTCGCTGCCCAACTGGACAAAAATCTACCAATTGTCGGTGGTCGCCCCGCTGCTGCTGACGCAGCAATTATTGCCCTGCCTGAAACGCGCCAAAACGGCTTCGGTGGTGTTCACCGGCATCGACACCGGCCGGCGGCCACGGGCTTTCTGGGGCCCGATCGGGGCAAGCTATGCGGCGCTGGAAAATGCGGTGCAAACCTGGGCCGATGAACTGGAAGCATCCGGCATTCGCTTCAACACGCTCGACCCGGGCAAAGTGAACACCGCGCTGCGAAAAAGCTACTATCCGGCGGAATCCGCCCGACAACTGCGCACCGTCGATGACCCGCTGTTGATGGCGCACTATATGTATCTGCTCAGCGATAACAGTATCGGCGTCAGCGGCGAACAATTCACCGTGCCGCCGCCGGATGAAAAATAGCGCTCGGGCGGCGCCGGCGCGCCTCGGCTATGGCGTCACTTGAGCAGCAAGTCGCTCGAGCGCAGCCGGCTCGAGTTCGACCCATTGCTGCGGCGGCAACCGTCGAGGCAACTCGATATTGGCGAATCTCACCCGAATCAAACGACTGACCCGGCAGCCCACGGCCGCCCACAACCGCCGCACTTCCCGGTACCGGCCCTGGGTCAGCACAACCGAGTACCAGGTATTCCTGCCGGTGCCCGAATGGTGTTTGATACGGGTAAACGCGGACTTTCGACGATCGATCAGCACCCCTGAGGTCAGGCGCTGCAAATTGGCCGGCGATACCTCGCCAAACACCCGGCAGAGATATTCCCGCTCCAGCGATTGCCGCGGATGCATCAGCAGATTCGCCAGCTCGCCATCGTTGGTAAACAGCATCAGGCCGCGCGTGTTGAGGTCCAAACGCCCGACGGCAACCCAGCGGGCGGCGTCGATTGGCGGCAGATTGCTGAATACCGAGGGGCGTTTGCCGGGGTCTGATCGCGTGCAGATTTCGCCTTCGGATTTATTATAGAGAATCAGCCGCCGATTTTTGCGCCCGGGTACGGTGCCAATCGCATGACCGTCCAGGCTGATCCGGTTATCCGGGGTGACGCGGTCTCCGGGTTTGGCGACGCGCCCATCGATGCGTATTTTGCCTTGCTCGACCCAGGCTTCAACCCGGCGTCTGGAAGCCACCCCCAGTCCGGCCAGATATTTTTGCAGCCGCTCGCCCGGCTGCGCGCTTTTACCCATCCGGTTACTCCGATTGCGCCCGATGGCAGCCGCTGCGGCCGGCTACCGCCATCCTGCACTCAATTTTCGGCGATTACGCCGATCACCCCGAATCCGCAGCACGCGGGTCCGCCGCCTCGCTGTTGGCCGGGTGCACGTCAACCTCGCCGCTTTGGTCATCGGCCTGACCGTCGGCAGGCGGCTGCGCGGCGGTCGCCTGCTCGGTCGGCGGCGACGAATCGACTGCCGCTGCGCCCGACGGCAGCCGGTCGGCGGCAGTCAGCTCCGGCAATTGAATTTCCATCTCCCGGGCGAGCTCACCGAGTTCACGCGCCGGCGTCAGTGGCGGCAGATCTTTCAGCGACGTCAGGTTGAAATAGTGCAAAAACTCTGCGGTCGTGCCAAACAGCGCGGGACGACCGGGCAGCTCGCGCACCCCAACCTGTTTCACCCACTGCCGCTGCTGTAGCTTCTGCATGATCTCAACGCTGACCCCAACCCCGCGCACCGCCTCGATATCCCCGCGGGAAACCGGCTGCCGATAGGCAACGATGGCCAGCGTTTCCAGCAAGGCCCGCGACAATTTTGGCGGCCGGGTTGCATACAGATTGCGAATCCAGCCGGCATATTTCTCTCGCGTGCAATAGCGGTAGCCGCCGCCGATCTTTTTCAATTCCACGCCGCGCTGTTCACACTCCTGCTGCAGCGCGGCAATCGACGCGGCAATCTCCGCCGCCGCGGGCTGCACCTGGGGATCGAACAGTCCGCGAATTTTTGCCACGCTGATCGGTTCTTCGGCGGCCAGCAGGACCGCCTCGACGATATTTTTCAGTTCTGACGACGGAGCCGACATCGATTCAGGCCGAATTGCGCTGCAGGTGGATGGGGGAAAATGGCGCATTCTGCGTAACCGTCAGCATATCGCCGCGCACCAATTCCAAAATCGCGATAAAACTCACCACCAGCCCCGGCTTGCCTTCGTCGGGGTCAAGCAGCTCATGCAGCCGCAGCAGCGGCTTATCGCGGATGCGATCGAGAATCCAGGTCATTTTTTCCCGCACGCTCAGCAGGTCCCGATTGAGTACGAGCTGCCGCGTATACTCGCTGCTCGCCAACAGCGCACTCAGCGCCGACACCAGATCGGCGGTCGATGCGCGCGGCAGAATCGGCGTCGGGGCGGGGTCAACGAAATCCACCGCCAGCAGATACAACTCACGCTCCAGGCGGGGCAGCGCATCCATGTCCCGGGCCGCTTTGCTGAACCGCTCATATTCTTGCAGGCGCCGCACCAATGCAGCCCTCGGGTCGGCTTCAACCACGTCGTCATCGCCCGGAACCGGCAGCAACAAGCGAGACTTGATTTCCGCCAGCGTCGCCGACATCACCAGGTATTCCGCCGCCAGATCCAGTCGGCGATGCTGCATCAACTCGACGTAGTCCATATATTGACGGGTAATGTAGGCAACCGGGATATCCAGAATATTCAGGCTGTGTTTGCGAATCAGATACAGCAGCAAGTCCAGCGGGCCCTGAAAGGTGTCGAGGAAAACATCCAACGCCTCCGGCGGGATATACAAATCCATCGGCCATTTGTCCCATTGCTGGCCGTTCACCAGCACTTGCACCGCCCTATCCGCCATTGACTCGCTCAGCAGCGCCCATCAAACCCGGTAAAGGCTGTTCGGGGCTATTCGAAGCTATCCAGCACGCCCTTGCCGCGGCGCAGAATCTGCGGCTGCTCGGCGGTCAGGTCAACCACGCTGGTGGGTTGAATATCACAAGGCCCGCCGTCGATCACCAACTCGATGTTCGGCTCCAAAAGCCGGCGAATTTCTGCCGCATCATTCAGCGGCAGGTTATCGCCGGGCAGGATCAGCGTCGAACTGATCAACGGCTCGCCGAGTGTTTGCAGCAACGCGGAGACAATCGCAAAATCGGCAATCCGCAGACCAATCGTCCGCCGTTTCGGGGTTTGCAGCCGTCGCGGTACTTCGGGAGTCGCTTTGAGGATGAACGTATACGGCCCCGGCGTGAACCGCTTGAGCAGTCGATAAACCGTATTGTCCACCTGGGCATAGCGGCTTATCTCGGCCAGGCTGTCGCATACCAGGGTAAAATTGTGCTGCTCCTGAAGCTGGCGAATCTGCCGAATTCGCTGCATCGCCTGCTTGTTGCCCAGACTGCATCCGAATGCATAGCTGGAATCTGTCGGGTAGGCGATCACGCCGCCCTGTCGAATAATTTCGACCGCCTGTTGAATCAGGCGCATCTGGGGGGTAATCGGATTGATGCAAAAATACTGCGCCATAAATAAGCTCCCGCGACGAGTTACGTGGACAGGCCGACCGCCTTGGCAGCGCGGTAGCCCGAGGCGTTTCGGCGGCGCTGTCGGGTGGCGGATTGCGGCTGCTTCAGGTCGTTGATCAAGCGGTCGCGCTCGCTCGCATCGAGCTGCTGCAAGCGGGTCCACCAGGCCGCTGTTTCCGCCGGCACCTGCCCAACCTCGGCGCGCAGCAGAAGGAAATCATACGCGGCGCGAAAGCGTCGGTTCTCCAAAGTGCGCTGAATCGAGCGCGGCGCCCGGCGCTCCAGCAGCGATTGCATCTGCCAAATCTCGATTGCCGGCACACTCACCCGACGCGGCACCGCGACGCGGGCGGATTGGCGTGCAAAAACGATATCGGCGGCCTGCCAGACCGCCTGCCCAGCAGGCTGTTTTTTATCGCGCAATGTCGCCAGGGTCTGCTGAAACGGCGACCACAGCAGCACGCAAAATAAAAATGACGCGATCACCGGCTTGCCCTGCTGCACCCGGCGGTCGGTATTCTCCAGCCCCAGCAGCACCAGACGCTGGGTATGCAGCGGGTCATGGTCGGCCTCGACAAACGCACTCAGTTGCGGAAACAGGCGGCCTGACAACCCCCGCTGCTGCAGCCAGCGCCAACTGGCGGCCGCATGCGCGTGATGGAATAATTTCAGCACCTCGTCGAACAAGCGGGCCGCCGGCACCTCGTCGATCAGCCCGGCGCAGGCGTCGATTGCCTCTATCAGGCCGGGCTCCAGCTGCAGCTGTAGTTTTTCCTGAAACCGCAGCACCCGCAGCATCCTGACCGGGTCTTCGGCAAAGCGCCGCCGGGGGACGCCGATCACCTTCAACTGGCGCCGCTTTGCATCGCCGAGGCCATCGACAAAATCCAGCACTTCCTCGGTGTGCGGATCATAATACAGCGCATTGACGGTAAAGTCGCGGCGAACGGCGTCCTCCTCGATGCAGCCAAACACATTGTCATCGGCGATACGGCCGAGTTTGGTTTTCGCACCACCCCACGGCAGCCACTTTTTTATCCCGGTTTTTTTCGCGCTGCCGGGGTCGGCCCGATATGTCGCCACCTCATATACTTCGCGCCCAAACCGAACATGCACCAGCTTGAAGCGCCGACCGATGATGCGGGCGCGCGAAAACAACCGGCAGATCTGTTCCGGTGTCGCATTGGTCGTGATGTCAAAATCCTTCGGCCGCTGGCCGAGGATGAGGTCGCGCACACAGCCGCCGACCAGATAGCCGTCGTACCCGGCCTGCTGCAATGAGGACACAACCTTGACGGCGTTGCGGTGAATTTGCGCGCGGCTGAAGCCGAGCTGGCGGGCCGGAGTTCTACTGACGCTCAACTACAATAACCTCGGAGGGCACCGACAAACCGGCTGACAGCATCGCCCGACAGCGAAGGCGCTGTCGACGGATAGCGGCACACCGCAAAACCGACTCGTCTATGAAGCAAACAATTGCTCCGGTATAACCGAATTGGCAGCCTGGGTATATCGATCGATTTGATCGAAATTCAGGTAGCGGTAAATCTCCGCCGCCATGCTGTTAAGGTCGCCCGCCGCCTGCATATATTCTTCGACCGTGGGCAATCTGCCCAGCACGCCGGCGACCGCCGACAGCTCGGACGACGCCAGATAGACATTCGCACCTTTACCGAGACGGTTGGGGAAATTGCGGGTCGAGGTCGATATCACGGTCGAATTGTCGGCCACCCGCGCCTGATTGCCCATGCACAGCGAACACCCCGGCGGCTCGGTGCGCGCGCCCGCTTTAGCAAAGATCGAGTACATCCCCTCCTCGATCAACTGCGCCTGGTCCATTTTCGTCGGCGGCACGATCCACATGCGCGTCGGCAGCACCTTGTCCATCTTGTCCAGCAGCCGGCCGGCAGCGCGGAAATGGCCGATATTGGTCATGCACGACCCGATAAACACCTCATCGATCGGATCGCCGGCCACCTCGGACAGCAGCCGCGCATCATCCGGGTCATTCGGAGCGCACAGGATCGGCTGATCGATTTGATCCAGATCGATGTCGATAGTTTCGACATAGTCGGCATCCGCATCCGCGGCCATCAGCACCGGATTATCCAGCCAGGCCTGCATGCGCTCAATCCGCCGGTTAATCGAGCGCACATTCACATAGCCCTCGCTGATCATCCACTTCAGCATGACGATATTGGAGGTAATGTATTCGATGATCGGCTCCGGATTCAGCTTGATCGTGCAGCCGGAGGCGGAACGCTCGGCGGACGCATCCGCCAATTCAAATGCCTGTTCGACTTTCAGGTCGGGCAAGCCCTCGATTTCCAGAACACGACCGGAAAAGACATTCTTTTTGCCCTGCTTGGGGACCGTCAGCAGGCCCTTTTGTATCGCCACATACGGGATCGCATGCACCAGATCGCGCAGCGTGATGCCGGGCTGCATCTGCCCCTTGAAACGCACCAGCACCGATTCCGGCATATCCAGCGGCATCACGCCGGTCGCAGCGGCAAACGCCACCAGCCCCGAACCGGCCGGGAACGAGATGCCCAGCGGGAAGCGCGTATGCGAATCACCGCCGGTACCCACGGTATCGGGAATCAGCATCCGGTTCAGCCACGAGTGAATAATGCCGTCACCCGGCTTCAACGACACGCCGGCACGGTCGGTGATGAAATCCGGCAGACTATGGTGCGTCTCGATGTCCACGGGCTTGGGATACGCCGACGTGTGGCAGAACGACTGCATCACCAGGTCGGCTTGAAAGCCGAGGCAGGCCAGATCCTTCAGTTCATCCCGGGTCATCGGGCCGGTGGTATCCTGCGAGCCGACCGTCGTCATCCGCGGCTCGCAGTACTGTGCCGGCCGCACGCCCGGCAGACCGCAGGCCTGACCGACCATTTTCTGCGCCAGGGTATACCCCCGGTCGCTGTCCACCGGCGGCTGCGGCGTTTTGAACAGCGTGTTTTCCCCCAGCTCTAAAGCCTCGCGCGCGCGCGCAGTCAAGCCGCGGCCGATAATCAAATTGATGCGGCCACCGGCGCGCACTTCATCCAGCAGCACATCGGTTTTCAGTTCAAACCGGCAGATCACCTCATCGGTGTCGTGCCGGCAGACCTTGCCGGCAGAGGGATAGACATCAATCACATCGCCCATTTGCAGAGCGGAAACGTCCATTTCGATCGGCAGCGCACCCGAATCTTCCAGCGTATTGAAAAATATCGGCGCAATACTGCTGCCAAAGCAATACCCGCCGGCGCGTTTGTTCGGAATCCCGGGGATATCGTCGCCGATATGCCACAGCATCGAATTGGTCGCCGATTTTCGCGATGAGCCGGTGCCGACCACATCACCGACATAGGCGACCGGGAATTGCTTGCGCTTGAGCTGGTCGATGATTTCCAGCGGGTTGCCGTCCAGTCCGGGGCGCGGATTCTTCAGCATCACCAGCGCATGCAATGGAATATCGGGGCGCGACCAGGCATCCGGTGCCGGCGACAAATCATCGGTATTGGTCTCGCCGGCAACCTTGAACACCGTAACGGTTATTTTTTCCGCCACCTCGGGCCGCTCGGTAAACCACTGACCGTCGGCCCACGCCTGAATCACCCCCTGCGCATGCCGATTACCGGCATCCGCTTTCTCTTTCACATCGTAAAGTGCATCGAACATCAGCAGCGTATGCGATAGTGCCCGCGCCGCTTCGTCAACCAGTTGCTCGTCATCCAGAGCGGCGATCAGCGGCGCAACGTTATACCCGCCGTGCATCGTCCCCAGTAAATCCACCGCCCGCTCCCGCCCGATCAACGGCGAGGTGGCCTCGCGGTTGATAATCGCGGCCAGAAAGGCGGCTTTAATTCGAGCCGCCTGATCGACGCCGGCCGGCACTCGGTACTGTAGCAGCTCCAGCAGTTGCGGCGTATGCTCCGCCGACGGCTGCTTCAACAACTCGACCAACTGCGCGGTTTGCGCGGCGTCAAGCGGCTTGGGAACGATCCCGATTGCGGCCCTCTCGGCCACGTGTTGTTCATATAATTCCAGCAAAACGACCTCCTGTTTATCTGCTTTATCGCACCTCAATCGCCACCAGATCGGCAGCACCCCGACTCGGCTATGGCGCTACTGCGGCGGCACCCTGCCCCATCACAAAACCCCGACACCTGCGCCCGCTCGAACTAACTGTGGCGGCGCTGTAGCCGCTTCCAGGTTGGCGGAATGACCAGCATCGCCAGAGCAATTTTGAATACATCGCCGATCAAAAACGGCTGCATGCCCCAGGCAAAAATCGGCTTGTCCCAGCCCAGCAGACTGCCCAGCCGCCACAGCCCGAAAGCATAAATCACCAGCGTGCCCAGCAGCATCGCGGCAAAAGTCCGCGCCACGCTGCGACTCCAGCCGCGCTCTGCCAGCCAGCCGCATAGCGCAGCGGCAACAACAAACCCCAGCAGATACCCCCCGGTGGGGCCGAGCATATAAGCCCAGCCAATGCCCTGCGCCGGCGTGCCGGCGAATACCGGCAGGCCGCACGCCCCTTGCAGCAAATACAGCAGCACCGCGGCCACCCCCTGCTTCCAGCCGCAGGCGAAGCCGATCGCCAGCACGACAAACGTCTGCATCGTCAACGGCACCGGATAAAACGGGATACTGACCTTGGCCGACAGGGTCAGCAGCAGGGAGCCGACCACTGCCAGCAACACCGCCTGCCGCCGGTTTTGCCGCCACCCCACCAGATCGGTCAAAACCGGGGGCTTGATTGTGCAGGTCGTCATCGTAATCAGATCAGGGTTTATGTATCAAACGGCCGTGATTGTAGCGCAATTTGCCGCCGCCGAACAACCAGGCGCAGAAAAATATCAGCAGCGCACTCAACAGCGCCGGCAGGTCGCCATACGCCACGTACGGCGTGACCCCGGTGCGCGGCTGAACCCGGGCGGTGACCACGGCACGCGCAAACTGCGGCGCCTGATGCAGCACCTCGGCATTCCAGTCGATCACGGCAGACAGGCCGCTATTGGCCGAACGCAGCATCGCGCGCTCGGTTTCACGCACCCGAAAGCGCGCCATTTGCAGGCGCTGATGCGGCGCCAGCGAATCGCCAAACCATCGATCCTCACTGACATTGATCAACAAACCGGCAGCCGGCACCTGATTTTGCCATTCCAGCGGAAAAGCGTCCTCATAGCAGATCGAGGCCGCCAGCCGCACCCCGGCGGCCTGCAGCGGCGGCTGCCCGGTCGGCCATGCACTCAGATTCGACAGCGGAATGGTCAGCAGGTCGATCAGCGGCTGCAGCAGCCATTGCAGCGGAAAGTACTCGCCGAATGGCACCAGATGCTGCTTATGGTACAAGCTGGTCCGGCTGCCGAACGCAATCAGGCTGTTGTAATAACGCCGGCTGTCGGACGGCCCCTGACGGTAAATCAGGCCAAAGATAAAATCCGCCGGGTGCTGTTCGAGCTGATGCCAGAACGACGGCGGCAGATTGTCCAGATAATCCGGCACCGCCGCCTCCGGCCAGACGATCAAATCGGTGTCGGGGTAGCGCCGACTGACGCGCACATAGTCGTCGATAATCTGCCGACGGTAGCGGGCCTCCCACTTGTACTCCAGCGGCACATTATTTTGCACCAGGGCAACGCGGATGGGCTCACCGACCGGCGTGCTCCATACCCAATCTCGGGCCTGCCAGGCGAGCAGCCAGATGGCCGCCACCAAACCGGCAAACAGGGCATCGCGCGCGGATGAGGTCAATAGCAAATTGACCGCCGCACCGGCCGTCATCAGTGCAATCAGACTGACGGCATACACCCCGCCGAGCGGCGCGGCGTTGCCCAGCGGCGTATCGAGCAGGGCATAACCGGTCGTCAGCCAGGGCAGCCCGGTCAGCAGCCAGCCGCGCAGCCACTCAAAACCCAGCCACACCGTCGGCATGATAAAAACCAGCCGGAGCGCCTGCCGCCGCGGTTGAAACCACTGCTGCAGCAGCCCGGCCAGCGCCGGATACAGCGACAGATACAGCACCAATAACACAATACACGCCGCCGCAATCAGCGGCGGCATACCGCCATACGTATGGATGCTGACATAGGTCCAGGAGATCCCGACCCCAAACTGCCCGAGCCCAAAACACAAACCCAGCCGGAACGGTCGGCTATTTTGCCCCAGCCACAGGTAAAACAGCAGCATCAGGCTGATGAGCGCCAACGGCCACCAGCCAAACGGCTCGAAAGCCAGCGCATTCAGGACGCCGGCCGACAGCGCGAGCAAACTCCGGTACATCAAAACCATATCCAGGTGTGCGCAGCAAGGCGGTGCCGGCCGGCCATGCGCTCACATTGTGGCCGGCAAGCGGCGAAGCGGCGCAGAGAAATCGGATGCAGCACGATCACATTGCGCTGCCCGCCGCACCAGCCGATCACACCGCACAGTCGAGTGCATGCGGCGCCGGGTAGCCCAGCACAACCAGAATGTCGTTTTCCAGCGCCTCCATCCTGGCCGCCTGGGGCGGTAAAACATGGTCGAAACCCAGCAGATGGAGCGTTCCGTGCACCGCCAGATGCGCCCAATGGGCACTCACCGACCGGCCCTGCCGCCCGGCCTGCCGGCGCACGATCGGCGCACAGATAACCACGTCGCCGAGCGAATGCTGCTCGAATTGCGGCAGTTTTTCAGCCGCGAAGGACAGCACATCGGTCGGCTCATCCCGACTGCGGTAGCGCCGATTCAAATCCGTGATTTCATCTTCATCAACCAGCCGCAGGCACAACTCCCCCTGCGCCACCCGGCAGCGTTGCAAGGCCGTTTCTATCCAGCGCTGAAAATCCGTCGCCGCCGGTAGGCCGCGCCGGTCATCGCAGGCCAGCTGCAGATGCAAGCGGCAGGGCATCAGCTGTGGTGATCGGCTTGATTGTGTTCATAGGCCTGGACAATGCGCTGTACCAACGGGTGGCGCACCACATCCTGCGGCTCAAACCGGGTGAAACATATACCCTCCACCTCGTGCAGCACCGTGTGCGCATGTTTCAGGCCGGAAAACTGGCCTTTGGGCAGATCGACCTGCGTGATATCGCCGGTAATGATCGCCTTCGAGCCGAAGCCGATGCGGGTCAAAAACATTTTCATTTGCTCGACCGTGGTATTTTGCGCCTCATCGAGGATGACAAACGACTCGTTCAGCGTCCTGCCGCGCATATACGCCAGCGGGGCAAGCTCGATCGTCCCACGGGCAATCAGCTTGCCGACCCGCTCAAAACCCAGCATCTCATACAGCGCATCGAACAGCGGGCGCAGATAGGGATCGATTTTCTGGCCGATGTCCCCCGGCAGGAAGCCCAGTTTTTCACCCGCCTCTACCGCCGGGCGCACCAGCAGTATGCGCTCAATCGCACTGTCCGCCAGCGCCTGCACCGCGCAGGCCACCGCCAGATAGGTCTTGCCGGTCCCGGCCGGGCCGATGCCAAAATTAATATCGTGCTCCTTAATCCGGCGAAGATAATCGCATTGCCGGCGGTTTTGCCCGCGAATAACCTGTTTGCGCAGCCGAATAATCACCTCGTCCGCCGCCGACTCACCGTCCGCCGTCGTCACCGTATCCGGCGTACCGGCGCCCCTGCTGCTGGTCAGCGCCAGATGCACATCGCTGCTGTTCAATTCGGTTTCGCCGTCAACGCTGAGCTCAAACAGGTGGCGGATCGCCCGCTCCGCCCGCGCGGCTTTATCGACCGAGCCGGTAACACTGAACACATTGCTGCGCTGGGCAATTTTGACCTTGAGATGCCGCTCTATCTGTTTCAGGTGGAGGTTGAACTGACCGCAGACCTGACAGAGCCGATCGTTCTCCATCGGCAGTAGCTGAAAAGTAACCGGCTTAGACAAGAAATTCAGGGGGTTTGGATCGCCGTATGCCAATACCAGACGGCATTCAAGCCGCCGCGTCGACCTCGGGCCGAGCGCTCACGCCACGCAGCGAATTGGGCAGCGCCTCGGTTATTGTCACCGGCACAAACTGCCCGACCCAGTGCCGGCTGCCGGCAAAATTGACGACCCGGTTGTTCTCGGTTCGACCGCACAACTGCTGCGCCTGCTTGCGCGCCGGCCCTTCCACCAGCACGGCGTATTGCCTGCCGACCATCGATTCACTGATTGCCGCCGCCATCTCCGAAAGGCGTTTTTGCAGCTGCGCCAGGCGGGCTTTTTTGGTCTGCAGCAGCACATCATCCGGCCATTGTGCGGCCGGCGTGCCCGGCCTCGGGCTGTAGATAAAACTAAACGAGGCGTCGTAGTTCACCGTCTCAACCAGGCGCATCGTCGCGGCAAAATCGGCGTCGCTTTCACCCGGGAAGCCGACAATGAAATCCGAAGAAATCGACAGGCCGGCATCGGTGCGGCGCAGTTTTGCGATCCAGTCAAGGTAGTCCTCGACGGTATAGCCGCGTTTCATCCGCTGCAAGACCCGATTAGAGCCGCTTTGCACCGGCAGATGCAGATGCCGCACCAACTCCGGAATCTGCGCATGCGCCGCCACCAGCTGGTCGGTAAACTCAATCGGGTGCGAGGTCGTGTAGCGCAGCCGATCGATGCCCTCCACCGCCGCCACATAATGCAGCAGCTCGGCAAACCCCATGCTGCCACCGGCATGCCGCTGGCCGCGATAGCCGTTGACGTTTTGCCCCAGCAGCGTAATTTCCCGCACCCCCTGCTGCGCCAGCCCGACCACCTCCGCGATGACGTCATCGAACGGGCGGCTGAATTCGGTTCCGCGGGTGTACGGCACCACGCAGAAAGAACAGTATTTGCTACAGCCTTCCATGATGGAAACGAACGCCTTGCAGCCGTCAACCCGCGGCGGTGGCAGGCGATCGAACTTCTCGATTTCCGGAAACCGCACGTCCACGACCTCGGCGCTACGCATCCGGTGGCGTTTTTCCGCCGCCCGTTTCTGCATCACCTGATTGATCAATTCGGGCAATCGATGCAGCGTCTGCGGCCCAAACACCAGATCGACATAAGGCGCCCGCTGAATAATCATGCGCCCCTCCTGGCTGGCAACACAACCGCCCACCCCAATCACCAGATCGGGGTTTTTCTGCTTCACCTCACGCCATCGGCCCAGCAGCGAAAACACCTTTTCCTGGGCTTTCTCGCGCACCGAACAGGTATTCAGCAACACCAGATCAGCCTCCGCCGGGTCGCCGGTCGGCTGGTAGCCGTGGCTGAGCGCCAACAAATCCGCCATCCTGGACGAATCATACTCATTCATCTGGCAGCCGAACGTGGTAATCAACAGCTTGAGCGGCATAAAAACCTCTATTCGGTCAGTCCATTCCGGCTGTCGGCACACGGCACCGGCGGCAAAACCGGAGCGACCCCATGCCCGCCTTCAGGACTCGGGCTGATGCTCGATGACATCGACTTTTTCAATCACAATCGGCTGTAGCGGGACGTCGCCGTGCGCACCCGAGTTCCCGGTCGGGGCAGCGGCGATTTTTTCGAGCACCTCCATGCCGGCGGTAACTTTTGCAAACACGGCATAGCCCCAGCCTTGCGGCGTTTTCGACTTATGGTCGAGAAAGGCATTGTCCGCCAGGTTGATAAAAAACTGTGAGGTGGCCGAATTCGGGTCGGAGGTGCGCGCCATTGACACCGTCCCGGTCAGATTTTTCAAGCCGTTATCGGCCTCGTTTTTAATCGGCGCCCGCGTGCCACGCTGCTGCATATCGGCGGTAAAGCCACCCCCTTGCAGCACAAAACCGGGCATCACGCGATGGAAAATCAGATCATTGAAATGGCCGTCGCGCGCATAGGTCAAAAAATTCTCGACCGTTACAGGCGCCGCTTGCGGGTACAGTTCGAATTCGATCTCCCCGACCGAAGTAGTCATTTTAAGCATAACAGTATGCTCCGCTGCAATAGATTGAAATGGCCATACCCACAAACCCATAAACAGCAGTAACGTGCGTATCGCATGAAACCCTGACGCGCGCAGCGCCGGGCGATTGGTAATCGAATTTGATGATTTGTACATGGCAATTGAAATGGACGATTGAAATGGATAACGTAACCCGGTTGCCAATTATACCGACTCGCGCGCGCTACGGGGTAAATCGATGCACTGCCCGGTCGCTGACGACCATCGGCAGCGGAATATCCCACGGCTCCGGCTGAATCCGCTCAACCTGCTGCAGCGCATGCGCCAGGCCAATCCGGTGCGGGTGCGGCGGCTGAGCCCGGGCGCACGCGGCCAGGGTCGCATCATAAAACCCGCCGCCCATGCCAACGCGGTTGCCGCATTGATCGAAACCGACCAGGGGCAGCAGCAACAACTCCAGCTGCTCCGCGGTACGCAGCGCAGCCGACGGCACGACCGGCTCGAGCAAGCCAAACCGGTTTTTCGTGAACCGGCTGGCAGCGGTTACTTCGGCAAATTTCAAACACCCGCTACGCTCAGGCGGCAGTATCGGCACGTAACAGCTGCGCCGGTTACGCCATAGCCATTGCATGACCTCGACCGGGTCGATTTCGCCGTCGTCGGCAAGATACAACGCCGTATGCCGGCTGTGCAAAAAGTCGTCCAGAGTCAACAATTGCGCCAGCAGGCCGGCCGCAGCGGCCGCCTGCTGCTCGCTATCGAGCGCCCGGCGCTGCTGTCGCAGGCGTGTTCGCAGTTGCTTTTTGTCGACCAGACCCGGGCTATCGCCCGCCACTACCGCAACCTGCGCTGCGACCGTACCGTTCATCGCCGGCACCGCCCCGTTGGCAGGCCGGCCTGACCGGCGGAAAAGTGCGCTACCCGCTTGCGTCGTATGCTCACTTTACCTTGAACCGGAAGGTCCAAGTGGGTACCACGAACCGCTTCGGGATTCCCGCCGATAAACATCGGGTTCATACACGCCCACCGTTCAGAACAGTACCCATAATAATGTATTAGGTTCTAAGGGATTCAGCAAACAACTCGAGCGCAGCAGGTAACGCAGCCGCAGTATAGCAGATGCGATACGCGCGGTGTATACGCTGATGTGCACCCACAGCAGCGCTCATTTAATTTTCACCAGTGCCTGATCGACCTGACTGTACAGGCCGTCCAGGCGCCGACCGATGGCCTGTTCTTCCCCTATGCGGTCTTTCAATTCCAGCAATTCATACGCCATATTCAATGCCGCCATAATCGCACACCGCTCCGCCCCCAGCAGCTTGCTGCTCCTGGCAACCGCTTGCATTTGCTCATTCAGATAGGCGGCGGCGACGGTCAAGCCGCGGCTTTGCCCCGGCTCGCAGGCAATCGTGAACTCACGCTGCAGGATGCTTACTTTCACGTTGTGTTTGTCAGCCGGCATGGTCTGTAGTGGGGTATCGATAGGGAGCACCGCGGCCGACCGGAGCGCGCATTCAACTGCCGAGCAGTTTGACCCGCGCGATAATCTGCTCGACCCGGCTTTTGGCGATGCTGTTTTTCTCCTGCAGCGCCTTGAACTCCTGGCGCAGCGCCTGGTGATCGTTGCGCAGGATTTCATTCTCACGCTGAATATTTTCACACAGCCGAATCAACTCGTTGGTGCGCTGTTCCAGTTTTTGAACGATTTCTTCCACTCGTGTCACCTGTTGTATCCGCCCCGCCCGCATAGCGCCTGTCGGCGACCAGCCGGCCTTGCAACGGCGCCCGGCGAGGAGCAAACATAAGATTTATCTATTGTATTTCGATAGTGTACACTATGATAATGCATCTGGACCAATCATCCAACGGCCAACCGGCGGCCAATTTCAGGCAGCCGCCAAAGGCTGTCGGCAGTGCCCGCCGCTATAGTAGCGGCATCGTCCTGATCGAGCAACCGCTCGCCCTTTAATCCATCATAGCGCACACACCCATGGCTCATATCTACCTGTCCGGCGGTAACCGCGGCATCGGTTACGAATTGTGCAAACAACTGCAACAGGCGGGGCATACCGTGGTGACCGGCGTGCGTCAGTCCAGCGAGCAACTGGATCGCCTGGGTGTAGACGTCATTACCGGCATCGATCTGGCGCAGCCCGACAGCCTGCCGCGCTTGCAGTCGGCACTCGGCACCCGGGTATTCGATATGCTGATCAGCAACGCCGGCGTCCTGCTCCGGGAAACCGCCGGCGCCCTGGATTTCGAGCAGATCAGCTATCAATTCACCGTCAATGCCCTGGCCCCGCTGCGGCTGGTCCACGGCCTGGCCGAGCGGCTGTCAGACGGCGCCAAAGTGGGCATCATCACCAGCCGCGTCGGTTCCATCGGCGATAATCAGACCGGCGGTCTGTACGGCTACCGCATGTCCAAGGCGGCGGCCAATATGATGGGCGTCAACCTGTCCCACGAGCTGGGCCAGCGCGGCATTGCGGTTGCGCTGCTGCATCCCGGCCTGGTTGCAACCGAGATGACCGGCGGCCAGGGCATCGAGCCGGCGCTCGCGGCCAACGGCATCATTGAACGCATGCACGCGCTGGAGATGCGCACCAGCGGTCGATTCTGGCATGCCGAAGGCCACGAGCTGCCCTGGTAAAACAGTCGATAAAGTCCGTTTCCTGAGGCGCTTCCTGAGCGACCTTCAATACCACTACACACCGTCCACCAGGCAGCCCGGCAGACAACCATAACCGCCCGGGGCCGCCGTACGCAGGCCGTCAAATTGACCGAATCACTTTCCGGCAGCGCTTTCCAACAGCACATCTTCGACCAGCTGGACCACAAGCTGAAGCAGGCGACCGACGGCGTCGGCGCCGCACAGGCCCATGGATTGGCGGTTGCTTTGATCTGCTGCGGCGTCACAGAGCAGAGTTTGCATGCGCGTGCCGAGCTGTTTCAGCTTGCCCAGGCGGATCAGTTTGTACTGATTGACGCCTTGTTTGGCCTGGCACTGCGCGACCTCAAGCAGGCTGATTTCAAATTCAACCTGTTGCTGCCGGACGACGATGCCAGCCTGACCCGTCGCCTCGAGGCGCTCAAGCAGTGGTGCGACGGGTTTATCCTCGGCCTCGGCCATGAGCAAACCGGCACGCTCGAACAGGCGTCGCAGGAATGCCGCGAGGCGATTGGCGATCTACAGCAGATGGCCGAACTCGAGCTGCCGCAAACCACCTCGGAAAACGAGGAGCGGCAATTACTGGAACTCCAGGAGTATGTGCGCATGGCCGCACAGCTGATCTATGCCGAGCTGGGGCAAAACCCATCTGCGCCCGGTTGACACCCTCCGTGAGCACAGATTACCTTATAACTAATCTTTTATTATTCAATCAGATAAAGATACATCTTAATCCAGTATAAAAAGTCTGGAAAGAGTCGATCAACGCCGCCGGCGTGGCAGATTACGCGATCCGGCTGACCAGCGCCTCGACGCTGGACTTGGCGTCGCCGAACAGCATGCGGGTGTTGGGCTTGAAAAACAGCGGGTTCTCGACCCCGGCATAACCGCTCGCCATGCTGCGTTTTAACACCACGACCTGCTTTGCCTGCCATGCCCGGATAACCGGCATACCGGCAATCGGACTATCGGCACTGTCGAGCGCCGACGGATTGACAATGTCATTGGCGCCAATCACCATCACCAGATCGGTAGTCGCCAGGTCGGCCTGAATTTCGTCCATTTCCAGCACAATGTCATAGGAAATCCGGGCTTCCGCCAGCAGGACGTTCATGTGCCCCGGCATGCGCCCGGCCACCGGGTGAATCGCAAACCGCACCCGCACCCCGCGGTCGCGCAGCCGCTGGGCCAGCGCGGAAACGGCGTGCTGGGCATGCGCGACCGCCATGCCATAGCCCGGCACAATCACCAGCGACTCGATACGGTCCAGGCATTCGGCGCATTCGGCTTCCGAAATCGCCACCACCGCGCCCTGCTCGCTCGCGGCGCTCGCCGGTACGGCGGCAGCACCGCCAAAACCGCCTATGATCACACTGATGAATCTCCGGTTCATCGCGCGGCACATAATGTAGCTGAGAATCGCGCCGCTCGAACCCACCAGCGCACCGGTGACAATCAGCAAATCATTGGCCAGCGTAAACCCGGTAGCGGCGGCGGCCCAGCCGGAATAGCTGTTCAGCATCGACACCACCACCGGCATATCCGCACCGCCGATAGCCATCACCATATGCAGGCCAAAGGCCAGCGCCACCACCAGCATCAACAGCAGCGGCCAGATACTATCGCCGGCAACAAACCGGTTGCCGAGCCAGATGCACAACAGCAGCGCGACCAAATTCAAGCCGTGGCGCAGCGGCAACAGCAGCGGTTTGCTGTCGATCAGCCCCTGTAGTTTGCCGAAGGCAATCAGCGAGCCGGTAAACGTCACCGCGCCAATCAGCACCCCCAAATAGATTTCAACCTCAAGAATGCTCTGCTCCGGCTCGCCCAACGGCCCGCCGGCACTCACATAGGTGGACACCCCGACCAGCACCGCCGCCAGCCCGACAAAGCTATGCAGCAAAGCGACCAGCTGCGGCATTTCGGTCATCGCCAGCCGCCGGGCGCGATAGATGCCGATTGTGCCCCCTATCAGCAGCGCCACGAGCATCAGCGCCACGCGCTCCATCCGCGGGTCGAGCGCGGTGGCGACCAGCGCGATCAGCATGCCGCAGATGCCAAACCAGTTGCCTCGTCTGGCCGTCTCCTGATGGCTCAGGCCACCCAGACTGAGAATAAACAGGATGCTCGCCACGATATACGCGGCGGCAATCAAGCCGGGCGGCAGTGCGAGTGCGGGCATCGGCTAGTCGCGCTGAAACATTTTCAACATGCGCCGGGTCACCCAGAAACCGCCGGCAATATTGATCGCAGCCAGCATCAGCGCCACCACCGCCAGCGCGGCGGCCAGGTGGCTGGTGGCGTTGATCTGCAGCATCGCCCCGACGACAATAATGCCGCTGATCGCGTTGGTCACACTCATCAACGGCGTATGCAGCGCGGGGGTAACACGCCAGACCACCTGCCAGCCGACAAAACAGGCCAGCACAAAGACGGTAAAGTGGCCCATGAAATCCGCCGGCGCAACCGAGCCGACGGCCAGCAGCGCCAATCCCACCAGCGCCAGCAGCCCGGCCTGCCGCCAGCCGCCGAACGGTCGCCGCGGTTTGCCGGGCGGCGGTTCGACCACGGCTGCCGGCTGCGCTGCCGGCGCAGCCGACACCGCCACCGGTGGCGGCGGCCACCGCACTTCCCCCTGATGCACGACGGTGGCGCTGCCGATCACCGCGTCATCCAGCGCCAGCACCAGTTGGCCGTCGCTGTGCGGTGTGAGATCATCGAGCAAATGGCGCAGATTAGCGGCCAACAGCCGGCTCGCCTGAGCGGCCATTCTGCTCGGAAAATCGGTGTAGCCGACAATAGTGACCCCATCGACACAGGCAATCTCACCGGGCCGGGTCAGCGCACAGTTGCCGCCCTGCTGCGCCGCCATATCGACAATCACACTGCCGCGGCGCATCGACTGCACCATCTCCGCCGTGATCAGCTTCGGCGCCGGCTTGCCGGGGATCAATGCGGTGGTGATGATGATATCCACTGTTTTGGCCTGCGCCGCAAACAACGCCATTTCCGCCGCAATAAACTCCGCGCTCATCACTTTGGCATAGCCGCTTTCGCTGGCGCCCGATTCGGTCAGCTCCAGCCACAGAAACTCTGCATTCATGCTTTCGATCTGCTGCGCCACTTCCGGTCGCGTATCGAATGCCCTGACCACCGCGCCGAGGCTGACCGCGGTCGCAATCGCCGCCAACCCGGCCACGCCGGCGCCAATCACCAGTACTCTGGCCGGATCGACTTTGCCGGCGGCGGTAATCTGCCCGCCAAAAAATCCCTCGAAATGCTGCCCCGCCTCGATCACCGCGCGATAGCCGGCCAGCCCGGCCATCGACGACAGCGCGTCCATTTTCTGCGCCCGCGACAATCGCGGAATCGCATCCAGCGCAATCACCGTCCCGCCGGCGGCGGCAATCCGGGTCATCAAATCGGTATTTTGCGCCGGCTCAAGCAGGCTGATCAGCGTTTTCCCCGCACGCACCAGCTCGGCTTCGTGCAGCTGCATCGCAGGATGCTCCGCCGGCGGTCTGATTTTGCAGACAATGTCCGCCTGCTGCCACAGTGCGTCGGCATCCGCGCATATCGTCGCCCCCGCCGCGGCATAATCGCTATCGGCAAAACCGGCGGCAGCACCCGCCTGCGTCTCGACCAGCACGGCATAGCCAAGCCGATGCAGCCGGGCCGACTCCGGCGGCGTACAGGCAACCCGCCGCTCGTGCGCGGCGATTTCTTTTGCAATTCCGATTCTCATGTTATCCAACATAGCCAATCACCGACGCCAATCACCGACGTAATTTCTCATCGCAGCCGAGCCGTGTAACAGCCGGGCAGCTCAAGCGCCACTCAGCCCGACCGGTGGCGATGAATCGCCTCGTCTTTGGCGACAATCTGCTGCGCCATTCTCACCGACGCCAGATCCACCATCTCACCGTCCAGATTCACCGCCGCCCGCCCTTGCGTGGCCGCATCGGCCAGGCTTTGCACAATCCGCCGGGCCTTTTTGACCTGCTCGGCCGGCGGCGACATGGCCGTATTCGCCGGCTGGATCTGACTCGGATGAATCGCCCACTTGCCCTCGAAACCGAGCATCGCCGCCCGTTTCAATGCCGCCAGATAACCGTCTTGATCGTTGAAATTGCCGTAGGCCGAGTCGATTGGCCGCAGCCCGTGCGCCCGGCAGGCGATCACAATCGACTGCATGACCGCCAGGAACGGCAGGCCGGGATAATCGTCGCCGCCGCCGCCAATCGACACCGTCATCGCGCCGCAGTCGGCGGCAAAATCCCCGGCCCCAAAATGCAAGGCTTCCAGCCGTGGCGAGGCCGCGGCAATCTGATTGACATGCATCGCCCCGCGCGCGGTTTCGATCAGCGCTTCCAGGCCGATCGTGCCGCGATACCCCATCGCCTGTTCAATCTGGGTGAGCAGGCAATCGACAAAATAGATATCGGCCGCACTGCCGGCCTTGGGCAGCATGATGCAATCCAGCTGCTCGCCCGCCGCCTCGACGATATCGACCACATCGCGATACGCAAACGGCGTATCCAGCGCGTTCATCCGCACCATGATCGTCTTGCGCCCGGCCCGCCAGTCAAACGCGTTCAAAGCGGCGATACAGTTTGCCCGGGCGGCCGCTTTGTCGGCCGGCGCCACCGAATCCTCACAATCCAGCATCACCACATCGGCCTTGCTCGCCAGCGCTTTGGGGAACAAAGCCGGGGCGATCGCCGGCACCGACAGAACACTGCGCGCCAGCCGAAAAGGCCTGGCGGGAAACCGTCGGCTATCCACCTTATCGAACCCGGCGAGCGGCAGTGCGCGCGGCGCGGACACTGTCGACGGCGGCGCTAGAACAACCCCTCAATTTCACCATTTGCATTGATTCGGATGCGGTTCGCCGCCGGTTCGCGCGGCAGCCCCGGCATGGTCATGATGTCGCCGCACACAACCACAATAAACCCCGCACCGGCCGACAGCCGCACCTCGCGCACCGGCAGGATGTGGCCGGTAGGCGCCCCCTTGCGGGCCGGGTCGGCGGAAAAGCTATACTGCGTTTTGGCGATGCACACCGGCAGATTGCCAAACCCGCCCTGTTGCAGATCGTGCAGCTGACTCCTGGCCCTGGCGTCGGCGGAAATGCCGTCGGCACGGTACAGCTTGGTGGCCACCGTTTCGATCTTCTCCCACAGCGACAGCTCGTTCGGATACAGCAATTCAAATTGACCCTGCGGCGCGCCGTCAACCACGGCGGCCACCTCCCGCGCCAACTCCATCGTACCCGCACCGCCGTCGGCCCAGTGGGTGGCGTCAACTGCCTTGACCCCCAGCCCGGCCGCCACGTCGCCGACCGCGGTTATCTCGGCATCGGTATCGGCGCTAAAGCGGTTAATCGCCACCACGACCGGCACGCCATAGCGCTGTATATTCTCGATATGGCGCGCCAGGTTGACGCAGCCTTCCTTGACCGCCGTCGCATTTTCGACCCCCAGATCGGCCTTGGCGACCCCGGCGTGCATTTTCAGCGCCCGCACCGTCGCCACCAGAACCACCGCATCCGGCGCCAGACCGGCGCTGCGGCACTTGATGTCGAAGAATTTTTCGGCCCCCAGATCGGCGCCAAAGCCGGCCTCGGTGACCACATAATCGACCAGTTTAAGCGCCGTGCGGGTGGCAATCACCGAGTTGCAGCCGTGCGCGATATTGGCGAACGGACCGCCGTGGATGAACGCCGGATTATGCTCCAGAGTCTGCACCAGATTGGGCGCCATCGCCTCCTTCAGCAGCACCGTCATCGGCCCCGGCGCCATCACCGCATCGGCGCACACCGGCTGTCGCTCGCGGGTATAGCCGATCACGATCTGGCTCAGCCGGCGCTGCAAGTCATCCAGGTCCCGGGCCAGGCAGAAAATCGCCATCACCTCGGACGCCACGGTAATATCGAACCCGTCTTCGCGCGGATAGCCGTTGGATACCCCGCCCAAAGAGCTGGTAATCTGCCGCAGCGATCGATCGTTCATATCGACCGCCCGCCGCCAGGCCACACGACGGGTATCGATGCCGGCCTGATTGCCCCAATAGATATGGTTCTCAATCAGCGCCGACAGCAGGCTATGCGCCGCCGTAATCGCGTGGAAATCCCCGGTGAAGTGCAGGTTGATATCCTCCATCGGAATCACCTGCGCATAACCGCCCCCGGCGGCCCCGCCTTTCATGCCGAAGCACGGCCCCAGCGACGGCTCGCGCAAGCACACCATCGCATGCTTGCCGATCCGGTTCAAACCGTCGTTCAAGCCGACCGAGGTCGTGGTCTTGCCCTCACCGGCCGGCGTCGGTGTGATCGCCGTCACCAGGATCAGCTTGCCGTCCGGCTTGCCCTCGAGCGATTTGATATAGCCCAGATCGACCTTGGCCTTGGTGTGGCCAAAGGGAATCAGTGCTGAGTCTGGAATGCCAATCTTGTCGGCGATTTCACCGATCGGTTTGATCGGCGCCTGTTGTGCGATCTCGATATCACTCATGATAGGTTTTTTTCATTTCAGGGTGGTTGGGGGGTACGGTTCGGATCGAGCCCGATCCAAAAGTGAAGTGTTTTCTAATATTCTGAATATAACTATTTGGTTTTGCGTTATTTATGCAATCAAATCTGAAAGCCGGAGCGACCCCTGTCACGCGGTCACACGCGCCGCACAGAACTTGAATTCGGGTATTTTTCCGACCGGGTCCAGGGCCGAATTGGTCAATACATTGGCGGCCGCTTCGGCATAGCAAAACGGCACAAACACCATGTTTTCCGGCACCGCATCATCGGCTCGGGAAGCGATTTCGATCATGCCGCGCCGGGTCGCTATCTTGACCGTATCGCCGGCTTTCAGATTGAGCCGCTGCAGCGTCTGCGGCGACAGGCAGGCCACCGCTTCCGGCTCGAGCGCATCCAGCACGTGCGTGCGGCGCGTCATCGAGCCGGTGTGCCAGTGCTCCAACTGCCGCCCGGTGGTCAGCACCATCGGATAGTCCGCATCCGGCAATTCATCCGGCGGTACCAGGCTGGCCGGCACCAGTTTGCCTTTGTTATTCGCCGTCGGGAAGCCGTCGGTGAAGACAATATCATTGCCCGGCTGATCGGGTGCATCGCAGGGATAGGTGACCGAGCTTTCTGCCAACAGCCGCTGCCAGCTGATGTTATTCAGCGACGGCATCAGCGCCGCCATTTCCGTAAACACCGCCTGCGGGCCGGCATAATCCCAATCCAGCCCCAGCCGACGGGCGATTTCCTGGGTAATCCACCAATCCTGACGCGCATCGCCGGGCAGCTCCAGCGCCGCACGCCCCATCTGCACCTGCCGGTTGGTATTGGTTACGGTGCCGTCTTTTTCCGGCCAGCCGGAAGCCGGCAAAATCACATCGGCATAAAACGCGGTTTCGGTCAGAAACAGATCCTGTACCACCAGATGCTCCAGTTTGGCCAGCGCGGCGCGGGCATGCTGCACATCCGGGTCCGACATCGCCGGGTTTTCGCCCATGATATACATCCCGGCGATCTCACCGTCGTGAATCGCATGCATGATCTCGACCACCGTCAGGCCGCGCTTTGCATCCAGCGGACGGCCCCACGCCTGCTCGAACGCCCGGCGCAGCGGCGCCTCGTCAACCAGCTGGTAATCCGGCAGCATCATCGGAATCAAACCGGCATCCGACGCCCCCTGAACGTTGTTCTGCCCGCGCAGCGGATGCAGGCCGGCGCCGGGGCGACCGACCTGCCCGGTAATCAAGGACAGCGCAATCAGGCAGCGCGCATTGTCGGTGCCGTGCGTATGCTGCGAGATGCCCATGCCCCAGAAAATAATCGCCGCCTTCGCGGTCGCATACAGGCGCGCCACGGTGCGCAGCGTCTGCGCGTCAATGCCGCAGATCGACTGCATTTTCTCCGGCGGGAAATCGACGATATGCTGTTTGAGGCGCTCGAATCCTTCGGTGTGCTGCGCGACATACGCCCGGTCGTAGAGCTCTTCGGTAATGATCACATGCAGCAGTGCATTGAGCATCGCCACGTCGGTGCCCGGCGAAAATTGCAGCATGTGGGTGGCGTACCGCTGCAGCGCATTGCCGCGCGGGTCCATGACAATCAGGCTGCCGCGGCGGGCGGCCTGCTTGAAAAAGGTCGCCGCCACCGGGTGATTTTCCACCGGGTTGGCGCCGATCACTACGATGCAATCGGACGCTTCCACCGTATTGAACGGCGCCGACACCGCCCCGGAGCCGACCCCTTCGAGCAGCGCCGCCACCGACGACGCATGGCACAAGCGGGTGCAATGGTCGACGTTGTTGTTGCCAAAGCCGGTGCGCACCAGCTTTTGAAACAGATACGCCTCCTCATTGCTGCATTTGGCCGAGCCAAAGCCGGCCAGCGCCGCATTGCCGCGACTATCCCGAATCTGCCGCAGCCGGTCGCCGGCCAGATCGAGCGCTTCCTGCCAGCTCGCTTCGCGGAAATGGCTGGCCGGGTTGGCCGGGTCGATATCCAACTGCGCGTGCTTGTCCGCGCCGGGCAGCCGGATCAGCGGCCGGGTCAGACGGTGGGGATGCTTGACGTAATCGAAGCCGAAACGGCCCTTGACGCACAGGCGGTTGCGATTCGCCGGCCCGGCGCGGCCCTGAACGGCCACAATCTCATTGTCTTTGGTCTGATAGGTAATCTGGCAGCCGACCCCGCAATACGGACACACACTGTCGATCTCGGTCAGCGGATCACGGATGCCCACCCCCTGCTGATCCACCCGCCGGGCCTCCATCAGCGCCCCGGTCGGGCAGGCCTGCACACATTCACCGCAGGCCACACACGTGCTGTCACCCATCGGCGCATCGAAATCAAACACGATTTTGGCGTGATGGCCGCGACCGGCCATGCCGATCACGTCATTCATCTGCACCTCGCGGCACGCCCGCACGCACAGGTTGCAGTGAATGCAGGCATCCAGCGCCACGTGCATCGCCGGATGGCTGGTATCGGCGTCCGGTGCGGCGCGCGCCGGGAAACGGCTGTCCGAAAGGTTCAGATGATCGGCCCAGTGCCACAGGCGTGAGTCGGCATCGTGCGCCACCGGGCGCGGCGGCTGGTCGCCCAGCAGCAACTCCATCACCATCGATTGTGCTGTTTTCGCCCGCGCATTGGCGCTGTGCACCACCATCCCCTCGGTCGGGACGCGCAGGCAGGACGCCGCCAGCACGCGCTCGCCCTCGATTTCAACCATGCACACGCGGCAATTGCCGTCGGCGCGATAATCCAGTTGGTCGACGTAGCACAGATGCGGAATATCCACCCCGCTGCGCTTGGCGACCTGCCAGATCGTCTCGTCCGCCGCCGCCTGCACCGGCTGGCCGTCGAGCGTAAAGTTGACCAGCTCAGCCTTGGCAGCCGATTGTACGGCGGTCGCCGGTTTGTTCATTTACAGATCCTCCGGAAAATATTGCAGCACACAGTTGATCGGATTACCCGCCGCCTGCCCCAGCCCGCAAATCGACGCATCGGTCATCACCTGACTCAATTCGCGCAGCAGATCGGTGTCCCAGGCCGGCTGCTGCATCAGCTGGACGGCTTTTTCCGTCCCCACCCGGCACGGGGTGCATTGGCCGCAGCTCTCGTCGGCAAAAAAGCGCATCAGATTCAGCGCCACGTCTTTCATGTTGTCGCGGTCGCTGAAGATCACCACCGCTGCGGAGCCGATGAAGCAGCCGTACTCTTGCAGCGTGCCAAAATCCAGCGGCACGTCGGCCAGCCGTGCCGGCAGAATACCGCCCGACGCGCCGCCCGGCAGATACGCCTTGAATGCGTGCCCCGACTGCATGCCGCCGCAATACTGCTCGATCAATTCAGCCGCGGTGGTGCCGGCCGGCGCCAGCTTGACCCCGGGGTTGTTCACCCGCCCGGAGACCGAATAACTGCGCCAGCCCTGCCGCCCGTGGCTGCCGGCATCGGCGAACCAGCTCGCCCCGCGCTCGACAATATCGCGCACCCAAAACAGTGTTTCGACGTTGTGCTCCAGCGTCGGGAGGCCAAACAGACCGACCTCGGCGACGTACGGCGGGCGGTTGCGCGGCAGCCCGCGCTTGCCTTCGATCGACTCGATCATCGCCGACTCCTCGCCGCAGATATACGCCCCGGCGCCACGGCGGACCTCGATTTCAGTATGCGCCGCCAGCCCGGCGGCGACCACCTTGCCGATTTCCGCTTTAATCAACGCGACAATCTCCGGATATTCATCGCGCACATAGACAACCGTCAGCCGCGCCTCAACCGCCCAGGCGGCAATCAGCATGCCTTCGATAAAGCGGTGCGGGTCGGTTTCCAGATAGTGGCGATCCTTGAACGTCCCCGGCTCGCCCTCATCCGCATTCACCGCCAGCATCCGCGGACCGGGATAATTGCGCACGATCTGCCATTTTCGCCCGGCCGGGAAGCCGGCGCCGCCCAGCCCTTTCAGGCCGGCCTCATCCAGCGCCTGAACGACCTCCTCGACCGCGCAGTCCCCGCTTTGGCAGCGCTGCCACAAACGATAGCCGCCGTTGTCCCGATAGCCGTCAAAATCGATATAGTCCGGCGCCGCCGCCTGCAACTGCCGCTGCTCGGCCGCTTGCAGCACTGCGGCGGCGGTGGCGTGCGGGATGGCGTTGTGCCCCACCAGCACCGCTGGCGCGCTGTCGCATCGCCCCATGCAGGGCGCCCGCAGCACGCGCACGTCGGCCGGACAGCCGGCGTTCAATTCGGTCAGCAGGCGCTCCGCGCCGGCCAGTTGGCAGGCGATGCTGTCGCAGACCCGGATTGTGACCGCCGGCGGCGGCGTCTGATCATCCGCAACCACGTCGAAATGCGCATAAAAGGTCGCCACCTCGTACACCTCGGCCAGCGCCAGCTTCATCACCTGCGCCAATGCCGCCAGATTGTCCATGCTCAGATGGCCGCAGGCGTCCTGGATCAGATGCAGATATTCAATCAGATGATCGCGCTGCAGCGGCGCCGGGCCGAGCAGCGCATTGACCCGCTCGACCGCCGCCGGATTGACCTGCCGGCCCTTCTGCTGCCGGCGGGCTTTGCCCCGCCCGCTGCCGGGGTGACCGCGTCGAACCGGAATATCCACCGTCAACGACCCTCCCGGCCGGCCGTCGCACCGCCGCCGACGCGAGGTCGCGCAATCCACTGTCTATTTTTTGTCATCTGCTGTTTTGTATCGCCAGAGGCCGATGTACGCCCAGGCCCTGCGCCGCATGGCCCTGCCAGCCACGACGCGCCGCATCGACCCGCCGGTGCTGAAGTGATTTCATCCAACCCATTGCTCGTTTTTATCATCCGATACCGCTATCGCCGCGGTCGTCGGTACGATCACATTCAGGCGGCATCCCGATTTAACCTGCCCGGCCAACCGCCCCAACCCCGCCGGGCGTCACCCGACCAGCCTCTGCTTCAACGTCGACCCCAATGTCGCCGGTGAATCCACCATGATGACACCGGCGGATTTCAGCGCGTCGATTTTGTCCTCGGCGCCGCCTTTGCCGCCGGCGACAATCGCCCCGGCATGCCCCATCCGGCGCCCCGGCGGTGCGGTTACGCCGGCGATAAAACCGCAGATCGGCTTTTTGCTGTCGTGGCGGCGGATAAAATCGGCCGCCTCCTCTTCCGCTGTGCCGCCGATCTCGCCGATCATGATGATCGCATCGGTGTCCGGGTCGGCCAGCAGCAGCGACAGGCAATCGATAAAATCGGTGCCGTTGATCGGGTCGCCGCCAATCCCGATGCAGGTGCTCTGCCCCAGCCCTTCGGCGGTCGTCTGCGCCACCGCTTCATAGGTCAGCGTACCGGAGCGCGACACAATCCCGACCCGGCCCGGGCGGTGTATGTGGCCCGGCATGATGCCGATTTTACATTGTTCCGGGGTGATGATGCCGGGGCAGTTCGGGCCAATCAGCCGGCTGGCGGAATGCCCGAGCTGGCGCTTTACCCGCACCATATCAAGCACCGGAACCCCCTCGGTAATGCAGACAATCAACGGCACCTGCGCGTCGACCGCCTCCATGATTGCGTCCGCGGCGAACGGCGGCGGCACATACACCACCGACGCGGTGGCGCCGGTCGCGGCCATCGCATCGCCGACGGTATCGAACACCGGCAACTCGAGATGCCGCTGCCCGCCCTTGCCCGGCGTCACGCCGCCGACCACCTGAGTGCCGTATTCCAGCGCCTGCCGGCAATGGAAAGTCGCCGTGGCGCCGGTGAAGCCCTGGCAGATAACCCGCGTGCTGCGGTCAACCAATACGGCCATCAGGCGATCGCCCGAACCGCTTTTTGGGCGGCATCGTCGAGATTTTCCGCCGACACAATCGGCAGCCCGGACTGCGCCAGAATCGCCTTGCCCTGCTGCACATTGGTGCCCTCGAGCCGCACCACCAGCGGCACGGTCAATTTCACCTGCCGGGCCGCCGCGACCACGCCCTCGGCAATCACATCACATTGCATAATGCCACCGAAAATATTCACCAGGATGCCTTTGACATTCGGGTCGGACAGAATAATCTTGAACGCCGCACTGACCCGCTCGGCATTGGCGCCGCCGCCGACGTCGAGAAAATTGGCCGGCGCGCCGCCGTACAGATGGATAATGTCCATCGTCGCCATCGCCAGCCCGGCGCCGTTGACCATGCAGCCAATCGAGCCGTCCAGCTTGATATAGCTCAAGCCGTGCTGCTCGGCCTCGCTCTCCGCCGGCTCCTCTTCGTCGCGGTCGCGCAGCGCCCGGACATTGTCGTGCCGATACAGCGCATTATCGTCAAAATTCATTTTCGCATCCAGCGCCAGCAGCTCGCCGTCGCCGGTGACCACCAGCGGATTGATCTCGACCAGGCTGGCGTCCAACTGCATGAACGCCCGGTACAGCGCATCGAGAAACCCGACCGCCGATTTGACCTGACCGCCTTGCAGCCCCAGCCCGAAAGCCAGCTTTCTGGCATGAAACGGCTGCAAACCGATGGCCGGGTCGATCGCCACCCGCAAAATCCGCTCCGGGTTTTCCTGCGCCACCTGCTCTATCTCCACCCCGCCCTCGGACGACGCGACCAAGGTCACCCGGCTGCTCGCCCGGTCAACCAGCAAACCCAGATACAGCTCCCTGGCAATATCGCATCCGCTTTCGACATACAGCCGCTTCACCTCCCTGCCGTCGGCGCCGGTCTGATGGGTCACCAACTGCATCCCCAGAATCGCCTCCGCCGCCTGCCGCAGCTCCGGCAGCGACCGCACCACCCGCACCCCGCCGCCCTTACCGCGCCCGCCGGCATGAATCTGCGCCTTCACCGCCCACACCGACCCGCCCAGCCGCTCGGCGACGGCCACCGCCTCATCGACACTAAAAGCCGGCTCGCCGCGCGGCACCGCCACGCCAAAGCCGACCAGCAGGGATTTGGCCTGGTATTCGTGTATGTTCATTCGGTTATTGTGTCGATTTGTTGTTGTTTTTGCCTGGGCTCGGGTCGCCTGAAGCCGATTTGGGAATGCGCAGCCTCAGTTGCCCAATTCGATGATTGTATAATAAATCCGTCCCGGCATACAACCGCAACCGTCAAAGGCGTCGAATAGATGCCCGCAACCGGCTTTTGCTACGCGGGATCATCAAATTGGCTGACTGCGGTATTTTACCCCCTGAATGCCCGGTTGAGTAGCCTGTACCAGCGCCTCACAACACCCTCTCTTGTGGCATTGCCGTCGATCAGTGAATCAGGGTACTATCCGCCTATCGCAAATCCGACCCGGCCGACACGGGATATGGTGAAAGCCATTGACCTCAGGCTGGTCGAAAAAGAGGAACACGACGATGACAAAAAAGAGCGGCCGCAACAATATGAAAATTTCCGTCAGCAACTACGGCCCGATTGCGCAGGCAAAAAATATTGAACTGTGCCCGCTGACGGTGTTTGTTGGCCCAAGCAATATCGGCAAATCGTATCTTGCGATCCTGATTTATGCTTTGCTCCATGCGTTTGAAGCCAGTCAAATTTTAATTCCGTCCACCTATCAAAACACACAAAAACGAACAATAAATCGCTTGCAATTGGGGTGGCTTATCAGCATCAGTCTAGAGTCTATAGATACGAATATCCATAAACAATTGACCGAATTGTATGAAAACGAAGAAATCCACATCAAATTTTCGCTCTGGCCAGAACAATTAAAACAGTGGATAGAAAAAGAGTTATCAAAGGTAGCAAGTCGACATTTTCACCAAGAACTCTCTCGCTGCATGGGAGCGGTCGAACATGAAGAACATTTGATAAAAAACGGATTCAGCCTTCACCTGAAGGATACGAAAAAGGCTATGTCGTTGAGAGCATCAAAGGAAACTTCAGAAATGAAAATAAAGAGGCTTGATTCCGCAGATGAACATATCTTTAAGGAGACATTTAGATATCTATCCAGGCGGCAAGAAATGTCATCAACGGGTGCCGCAGAGATATTTCTTACAGGCATCGCAGAAGAATTGTTTTATTATAGTGATTATCTCAATCACCGCGCAGAGTCGTTTTACTTGCCGGCAGCAAGAACCGGAATCATGCAAAGCCACCGGGCTATAACCGGGTCGTTGGTGCAGCAAGCAGCATCTTCCGTCAAAATTAAAAACTTCTCTACTCCAGCTTTAAGCGGTATTGTGTCCAGCTTCCTGGAAGAAATCATTCATATGGATACGAAAGGTCCTGCTGACCATAACGTAGAAAAGATAGCAAGCGAAATAGAGAAAAAAATACTGCGCGGTACTATTGAGCCGGAGAGTCCAGAAAGAAACCCATATCCACAATTTTTATACAGACAGAACGATCTTTCCATCCCCTTGCTTCGTGCTTCATCGATGATTTCAGAGCTCGCTCCCGTCGTATTGTTTATCAGACATCGAGTAAAAAAGGGAGATTTACTCATCATAGAGGAGCCCGAATCTCATCTGCATCCTGAAATGCAAAGGAGTATCGCAGAAGTCATGGTTCGTCTGGTGCGGGCAGGAGTTCGTGTACTGGTAACCACGCATAGTGACTATTTCCTCGAACAGATTGGAAATTATGTGCGGCGTTCAAAGATACCGGAAAATGAGCAGGATAATTTACGTTTGGAAGAGCATGAAGTCGGCGCTTATTCATTTAAAAATTCCAAACGCAGTAAAGGCGCTATTGTCAAAAGAGTGAAATTCGATCCCGAGAGTGGGTTATCCCCGGAAGATCATGACGAGGTATCTTCCAATTTGTACAATGAAACTGTAGAGATTTTGGATAAAATAGAAGCGAATTCATGATGGCTACTATTTATTCAAAGCAACTGGAAAGTCAATTCAGAAACTGCGTTCGCTCTGATTGCAAAGAGGAAGAATGTGAACTCAAATTACATGGCTTCCCCAAGGAAAGAGTCATTCTTCATGTTGACTGCCTCCGGAAATCATCAGACCCTGACAAAAGATGCGATTATTTTATTGTCACAGATGAAGGAACCGATGTGTTTTTAGTTCCGATAGAGTTTAAGACTAAAAAACTAGACTTTCCAAAGATAAAAGCACAATTAGAAGGAGGCATACAATTTTTCAGCCCAAACATTTCCAGACAATTTGAATATTACCCGGTGCTTGTCTCCAAGCGCCTCCGAGGCCGTCACGGAAGAAAAGAACTGGCAGCAATTCAAATATGCCATGATAAAAGAAAGAAACGCATCAAACATGTTCCATGCAATCAAACGTTGAAATGGAATGAATTACGGCAGTAAAACATAGCTTTCACAATTAAGGCAGGCGATCAAGGCTGCCTTCTGCCTACAGCACCGCCTGCTAATCACTCAAATAAACAACCGACTTATCAGCAGAAAAGTTTTGCAGGGTTTGGGCCAGGCTGCCGGGGTTGCTGGCGTGGCCGATGACGATGTGGTCGGCGACGGTTAGCATGAAGGTGTTGCGCTGTTGGGCGGTGTCGGCGGTTACGCGCCGGGTGGCGGGTGGGAACGGGCTCAGGGCCAATAGGCGGCCGGCTGCAATCGCTCGGGTGATGCTGGGGTCATAGCGTTTCGGCAGGCTGCGGGCGGCGGTCAGGATGACCGGCTGGGTGCCGTCGAGCAGGATGTCCAGCACGTCTCGTTCGAGGCGGGAATGAAAACCGGAAATCACGCACTCGCCGCTTGTGCGCATTTCCTTCGCCCAGTCGTAGATGCGTAAAACCGCGCTTGCGGGGTAGTTGCGCGAGCATAAAAAGGCGGTTTTTCGTCGCGCACTGATTGCCGTGTTGCCGTGGGCGGAAACGGCTTGCGGCCATAGGGGAATTTGCACGGAAGGCATCAGGGTTTGATGTGTTGCAGGTATTGGACGAGTCGATGAACCTGGGTGGAGGGGTTGTCGGAATTTGTTTTTTGGCGGCGTTCAATGCCTTTTCCGCATTTTCCATTGCGGTTTGCATGCGGTCGTGCAAGGTTTAGAGTTGCGCCTCTGATATATAAGGTACCGCACCATAACAACCGGACAGGTAGGTCAATTCCAGGTTCTCTCTCCCTTTGCGCGGATGGAACTCAGTCAATGGAAAAACCGTTGTTGCCTGTGTTGTATAATCCTTCTCGCAGAACCAGATTTGGTCATAACGCAGAACCTCCCGATTCAGGATCGAAGCGTCGTGGGTGGTAAAAATCAGTTGCGCATTATGCAGGTTGAGATTTTTTTTGCTAAAGCAACTCAATAAAAACTCGAATAATTTCGGGTGCAAGGAGCTATGCAATTCATCTGCGAATAGCACGCATCCATTTCCCAAAATGGAAATCCATGGCCCCACAATCGAGAAAAAATTTTTTGTTCCGCGTGATTCATGATCGTGGGGAAATAATATGTCCTCGCCAGTAGCATCTTTGTGCACCGTATAAACTTCATCTCCTTTTATTTGCAGATCATCAATACCTAAATCAGCGATTTTAAGCAGACCTAACATGCTTTTTTTGACGTCTTCGTTTTGACAAACCAAGACACTAAATTCTGGACTCCATCCTTGCGGCTCTGTTGTGTCAGCCACGCTCATAAACCAATCATAAATTGGCTGCAACTGTTGACTGTTTAATTGCACCGCCGTAGAGAGAAACAAGGCATTATCGCGCGTTGCTTTTTGCCAAAGGTGTTTTTCGCCTTTCAGCGATGCCCCGAAATGCCATTGGTATTTTTCATTTTTCCATGAGCGGGTGAACCAGCATTGGGAGCGATTTTTAGGAGAGGCATACAACCACTCCTCCGTAATGCGCTCTTGTGTGGCGGCAAATCCATATTGATAGCGGACACCGTTCGCGATAAACACAATTTTAAATTCACTGGGTGCGTTGCGCGTTTCCGGGTCCAGCTTGAACGGCAAAACGGGAAGAGGTTTTCCTTTGCTCTCCACAGTAGTAGAACGCACTATCTTTCTCATACACAAGCAAGCATTGAGTAAATTGGTTTTTCCCGATGCATTGGCGCCGTAAACAGCCGCCGACGGCAGCAATTGGGTGCCGGAGCCTGCGGCGGCAGTATCCAGCAGTTGCACATCCGCTGTTTCCATGTTTTTGGATGCCACCATGCTCAGGGTCTGGCGCTCTTTGATGGACTTGTAATTGGTAACGCTGAATTCAATTAACATGGTTAATCTCTCTCTGGCCTGTTTTCAGGGGGAATTTTGACAGTATTTGTCAAAATAAGCCATATAAATTAGCTTTCGTCCATCTTTCAGGTGGTTTTTGGAAAAAATGTGCGAAAACACGAAAAAATCAACCTTCTTCCCCATCAGGGCAGCCAAAATCAGTAGGGGATTCCCCGCTGCACGGAGCAAAAAGGGGTAAAGCCGGTCAGTTGCAAGCGGCTCGCCGACTATTCAGGCAGCCTGTGGCATCAGGGAAGAGACTTCATAACCGGTAGCCGTCCGCTATCAGGCGCTTTCCTGATTTCGGCACTGTCACGTTTCGGCAGGCGACGGGTGGCCGGCCAGGATGACCGGCCGGGTGCCGTCGAACAGGATGTCCAGCCCGTCCCGGTCGAGGCGGGAATGAAAGCCGGAAATCACGCACTCGCCGCTTGTGCGCCCCTGCCCGGCCCAGCCGTAGACGCGCACGACTGCGCCGCCCGGGTAGCGGCGGGAGCGTGGGAAAGCGGTTTTGTGCCGGTCGGTCATTCCGGCGTTACCGAGGGTACTGACTTCAGGTCACTGACACTGGGGTAACCTTAAGTACCCTCTCTCGTACGGGCTTACTTCATTACTATTGCTCTCGCTTCCATTTAAGCGCGGCTGCTCGGGAAGTACGGCGTCCTACCGACTCGATATTTCCCTTTTTCCATCCCGGCTTGGCCCGGAGCTTCGACTGTCGCCGGGACAGATTATTGGTAATCCCGGAATAGACAATTTTATTGCCCACTTTGAAAATGTACTTATAGGTATCATAGTTTGCCATGGTTACTCTCCTAACAAGGTTAATAAATGTATTAGCGTGTCTTTACGCGCTCGGATTGTATCCGGCTATATATCAGCTTGCAACTTTTTATTCAAGGGTTATTTACGAAATTACAGGCTCGCCTGAATGGCAGTGTGCTTCCCTGCCAGGAAGTACCCTGATACTCTCCGCACTCCTGAGCTGCATATCATGGTATTTTAGCGACAAATCCTGCTAACTGTCAATGCAACCACTACCCATGGCGTCCGGCTTCTTACTTTGTTTTTATGGAAGTTCGGGTCTAATTGATGGGATTTTCGATTTTGGCTGCTTTTTGATTGGCCAATGGTGGGATCGTCATCAGGTACAAGTCCCTGCGGGAAATGGGTATATCGACCATCGGGTTATCTGGGTTTTTCATTGTCAATATTGGGTTTTTCAGGAGTGCAGAGATCGGCGTCGATGCTAATCTGTCTGTTTATAAACCGAGTTCAATCGCCTTATCACAATCCGCTATCGCACCCGGATGGTCATTTAAAGCCCTCTTGGCATTTCCGCGATTGTTATAGGCTTTGGCATGTTTAGGGTTGAGCGCAATTGCCTTATCATAATCCGCTATCGCACTTTGAGGGTCACCTGAACTCATCCTAGTAATTCCACGACTATTATAGGCCTCGGCATATTGAGGATTGAGTGCAATTGCTTTGTTATAATCCGCTATCGCACCCTGATAGTCGCGCCGACTGCTTCTGGCAATTCCACGATTGTTATAGGCTTCGGAAAATTGAGAGTTAAGTTCAATTGCCTTGTCAAAATATTCTATCGCACTTTGAGGGTCATCTAAATCTCTCTTGGCAACTCCACGATTGTTATAGGCTTTGGCAAATTGAGGATTGATTGCAATTGCCTTGTCATAATCGGTTATCGCACCTTGATGGTCGCTTAGATCACTCCTGGCAACTCCACGATTATTATAGACTTCGGCATATCGAGGATTGAGTTCAATTGCCTTGTCATAATCGGCTATCGCGCCTTGATGATCACGTGAAGCATTCTTGGCAACTCCACGATTATTATAGGCTTCGGCAGATTTAGGATTCAATTCAAGTACTATGCTATAGTACTCTATTGCCTTTTCATATTCCGCTCTTTGACTGCTCTCCAAACCGAAAGAAAAATAATCCTCTACACTATAGTCACTATATGATTTATCATGTGCATTTGCCAGAGAAAAACCGGAAAAATCACTAAATAGGTACTCCTCATCAATTCCGAATTTATCCTGCAGTTCCTTAATAATGCGATCCTTGTTCCCCTTTTGTATCTCTATGATTTCGTAGTATTCCTTTGCAATTTTTTCTTTTCCAAACACAAATACTGAGTTCTGAGCAACAATGCGATTGTTTTGAGGTGCGGGGGCCCACTTCCATAGTTTGTCTTCCTTAAAGAATTCCATGATTGTCTTAGACATGCTTTTATAGTCGACAATAGAAAAATAATCGGGGTTATCCGTTGCCATAGCAGCCACTTTTCCATTTTTTTCGGGACTTTCCTTACAAGCAAACCACAATGCAATCAAAGGGTTTGCCGTAAAATCCATCAGACAGGTTGCCGCACCATTATGTTGTAATTCTGCGAGCAATTCTAAATCAGAAAGGTTCTTCCCTTGTTTTTGTCTAAAACCCTGGCGGCTGGCACGGTCCAACAGCCACGTAATGTAGTTGTAAAATACAGACTTGGCAGCATCATTTTTTTCTTGTTTTATCCTACGGTATCCCGATGCTTCCAACTCCATGCTGGAATCAGATAACCCACGGTAGAGCATAAAAGACCCTTTTAATGCTTCTGTCCAATCGATAAATTCGGTAATGGTCATTATTTTCATTTCGCCAGTTCCATTCGGTATTTGATGTCATAGTTAATGATGTAATCCAATTCTTCTTCTGTTAAGCCATAGTAGCCAGCGAGAATAAAATCTATTTTATCAATTAAATGTTTTATTTTTCTGTGAAAAAGATACTGAATTTTCAATTTTCCATATGTTCTCATCTCAGAAGTCAAATTAAGACTTTCTGAGAGATGATTGCCCATAGATAATAAATCATCCAGTTTCGTATCTTTCACTGAAATAGGAAAGTTATTTATTTCCCTTTTATTCAAATGTCTACAATCACTAGTTAAGGTAACAAGCCAATAAAATAAATTTGAATTCAAGGCAACAAATGCCTTACATGCTTCGCTCTTATTTGCAAAATAAATCGCTTTCAATTCTCCCGGAAGTCGCTTGTTTCCTTGTCTATCGCGCACTTCTGGAATAAAATCTGTAATAGAAACATACCATCCAAATTTTCTAATAAAATATATTTCCTTACCCGTTCTATCCATTAGCAATAAATCTTTCTTAAAAATTTTCTTGAAAATACTCTTTTCTATGCATGTGCCAAACTTGTAAAGAAAATTTTTCCTGATTTCGGAAACATCTACGTACTCAATTCTTTGAAATATAGTGTTTCTATATTTGCCGCTACCAAGTTTATTATAGCAAGTTGTATATATTCCATTTGTATGCGCGTTTTCTTTATTACGATAAAGAACTATACATAACCTGGGGTTTGATATATCAAATAGCTTACCAACAAGATGACTAAATGATGCAGTGTACAATGATGATTTCTGTAACAACAGGTTTTGTAAAGATTGATATCCATCTGTGCTATTAACTGATATGGGAACTATCATACCGAAGTGTGATTTATAATTTTGTATTTTCATTGTACGCTCTAACATATATGCATAAAGATTTCCACACTTATGTGTTTTGTAATCTTTTATTGTGTAATCTACTTCCTCATATTCCACATACGGAGGATTACCAATCACCACATCGAAACCACCGTTTTCCTCGACAATCCCATAAAACTCCACCAGCCAATGAAATGGCTGATGAGATTTCAGCCACCGCTCATAATTCCCTTTCTTTTTGGTGTTAATGCCGTATTCCAAAACAAGATATCGGCTCATTCGGTCATTTAGCGTATCAAGTCGTTGTTTTAATTTCTGTTTCGCATTTTGATATTCATCACCACTTTCATTCTGTGCACTTCTAAACCTGGCATTTGCTTTTTCAATTTCAACTGCTTTTCTACGGATTTCTTTGGTCAATTCCTCATGTAAGTACAACGACTGCTGTCCCTGCTCCGGTGCCAGCGCGCGCTCGAACTGCTGCATACTGGCAAACCCAACCAATGAATTGCCGGAGCGGATATTGAAGTCGATATCCGGCAGTGGTTCCAGACCGAGATTATCCCTGCTCGGATCGTATTCCGCCTCCGCCGCCAGTTTCAGAAACAGGCGCAGTTTGGCAATTTCCGTGGCTTCCTGCATCAGATCCACGCCGTACAGATTGTTGAGAATTATCGTTTTGTATATCCAGTATTTTCGGTTGGGGTGTTCCGCTATTTCCGCCAAAACTGCCCGAAACTGCGGATATTTTTTCGTACCGCTACGCTTGCCCTGCTCGCGCAGGCGATCATCCTCCTCGATAAAATCTTCCATGCGATTAATGCACTGCTCATACAGCGGTTCGAGCGCATTCAGCGCCGCAAACAAAAACGCGCCGGAACCGCAAGCGGGGTCTAAAACAGTTATCCCGCGAGTTTCTGTCTGATTGGATTGCAAAGCTTTTCTACCGGCAATAGCTTCATAAAAGGCGGCAATAAAATCGGAGCCTTCATAATGACGCAGCGCGTCCGAGATAAAACGCTCGAGGTCGAGGTTATGGGTAATCAGATCGTCAATCTCATGGATTGCGCCGTTTTCTATTTTTGCTTTCAGTTCAAAGTAACGCTTGCGACGTGCCATCGTTTCCCGCCAGATTTCAGTGGGCAGGGCAAAACATTCTTCGGTTTTGGTATTCCAGTGTTTGCGCCGCTCAAGCAGGTCGAGCACCTGGGTATCCATGCCGCGCCGAACGTTTTCCGGTATTTCCTCATCGGGAATATCACAACCCTTGCCGACTGCATCGTAAATGTAACTGTCGGGATTTTCGCGTAAAAACCGCCAGATGCCGTTTTGTCGGTCAAAGGCGTTTTTGCATTTCTCCCTGGCACGATTCAGCAGGAACGGAATAATTGTGTTGCGGGATATGTATCCGGTGATGTCTTCCTGAGTGTAATAGGCGCCCATCTTCGCACGATCGTTTATGTATTTTTCAAAGATGTAGCCAATCACATCGGGGTTTATGTCTTTGCCTGTGGCGGTAGCGCGCGTGTCCAGATTCCAATTGTATCTGCCGAAGAAGGCAAACAGATTTTCAAAAGCTCGATCGGGAATTTCAATGTCCTTGTTTTCCTGTTCTATCTCGTGAACATCAAAAAGACCGCCGTTCAAATAAGGTACTTTTCCAAGTAAATTCCGCAGCTCGGGGGCACGCTTCTCTTCCGGCGTTCCAAGCCCCTCCGAAAACAGCTTGCGGAGAAAATGACGATAAAAACGCCGATCAAATTCATCCCTGCCAAACTGTTCCTGAGTCCTGTTCAGGCGGTTTTCAAGATAATTTCTGTCGCCGTCAAGAAACCCTTTTCTTTGAATGAAGTAGATAAACATCAAGCGGTTGAGCATCAGAGCGGCATACCATTCTTCTGAAACAACGTTTTTCAGACCCTGTATAAGATTGGAAAACTCCTGCAATTCCTTTTGAAATTCACCGTAAAATTTCCTCGTAACTTTTTCGGCGCCGACCATGAACGCGCTGCGAACCTTGTCCACTACATCGGTAATCGCGAGGCTATCCTCTTCACGAATATCAAACAACAGCCCATCCAGTTTTTCTTTCAGCGGCTGAATGTCCTGATTTTCCCACCATTCCACTTCAACGGTGCGCAGCGGGCGGTTCTGCGGGCGGATGGCCACAGTCCAGCATTGCCGCCCCTCGCCGCAGATAATCAACAGATGTTCGTAATGATGGCGCGCAAGTTGGTTGACCAGATACCGCCTTTGCACTTTTGTATCGGGGTAATTTTTGCCTGCATCATAAACGCAGACGACAAAGCCACGTTTTTCAGTGATTCGGTTTATGTGAAGGCTCTGATCGTCCTTGAATTTCAGAACCAGTGGCTGTTTTGGCAGATTCCCGGTATCCCAGCCGAGTTCGATGAATAAATCGGAAAAACGGCGGCTGCGGATGAAATCGGCAAGTTTTTGCTTTGATAGAAACGTACTCATTCTTCAGTTACATAGTCGGGAATGAAGCATTATCCGCCCACACGCCAATCCAGCACGCGATCTTTCAACTGCGCTACCAGCGGCTGAATATCACTGGTTTTGTCCTCGGATGCTTTTTTGGCAACAATGCGGCAAAGATTTGGCACATCGGTATTCACCAGTTGCGCCAAATTGCTCATTTTGGTTTTGGCAATTTCGCTCAGCGCGCTCGAGGTTGCGTCGTAGACCGAATCCAGCCGGTTTATTTCCTGAATGAGTTGGTTGCCGTCCATCCCCAGGAGCCCGGCCCAGCTATCCGGCTTTTCCTTCAAGCAATCCCATATCCATTGTTCCGGTGCATGGCTGCCCGGAAGAAACAAAATCGGTACTTGCCGGTTGCCCGCCGCTGCACGAATTTTCTCTTCGCTGGCAGCACCCTGTTGGTCCCCGTCCAGAACAAATACAAAGTTATCCAACAATCCAAATTTCTTGAAAGCTGCGGCATGTCCGGGGAATTCCTGGGCACCGGTGTCACGCCCGATGCGAATTGCCCCACTGCGGATTTTTAGTTCGGGTCTCAATACATCAAAGATGCCATTGAGAATGGCTTCGGCAGATTCATCTTCGCACAGCAGGTTGAGCACATCATTAGAGCGGCCATACAGCGCATCTTGAATAATATCCCGGTATGGAAGGCAGACTTTCACTTCGCCCTGCTGGTCGCGTTCAAGGAAAACGCGCGCGTTGGTCGGCACCGAATTCAGCACCACCGGGCTATGGGAGGTGACGATTACCTGGAGATCGTTGCGTAGCGAAAGTTGTTGCAGGTGCAGCATCAGGAGCTGCTGAACCCAGGGGTGCAAGCCGGCCTCCACTTCGTCAATCAGCACCAGCGCATTTTCCAGCTGCGCGATTTCCTGCGCAAGCCGGAGAATGGCGCGCTCCCCCGCCGCCATGTGCAACTCGGAATAGGACGCGCCGTTCTTATGCGCCGCAAACAACAGGTTTTTTCCTCTCGCCCCGGAAAGTTCGGCAACTTCGTTGTACTGGAACGGCAAGAGACGCTGGGCAAAATCTATCTGCGCGGCGGTCAGTAATTTTTCCTTTGGAGACGCCTTCAGGTGGGACATTCGAAGCACGCTGCGCACCTCGGATGGGTGGCTAAGGTTGGTTAGTGTTCTAAGATAGATAACCCGTTGTGGCTGCTGGGCATTCTTGCGGCCAAAAAAACTGCGACTCCACCCTTTGCGCCGCAGCCACCGCATAGCAGTCCTGCCTTCCGGAGTTGAATATTCATAGTCAATGGTAATCTGCGGGCGATCGTCTTTGCGGGCGCCTTTTCTGGGTAAATAATCGGGGAAAAGCGTGGAGGGTACGTAATCTTTCGGACCGGTTCCGGGCACTTTGTAAGCACAGGCGGCAGCAAACAACACTGTCGATTTGCCGCTGGCATTACCTCCGGCAATCACACTGACCGGATAATCCAGGGGTATTTTCAGGTTTTTAATGCCACGGATCCCGTCAAGCCGAATTTCCGCGAGGAAATGCGGCATGTGGGGCTTTCTCCCCTGGAGTTGCGGCCACAGTTTTTGGAATCTTTGGTCCAGTATCATGTTGCGATATTACCCTTGTTCATGATTTTTGACGAGCCCCAGCGAGCAGATGATGTGCGGCTCGACCGGTTCGTCCGCTTTGGGTATGGCGCAAAGGTCGCCGACGGCATACAGGTTTTCCACCATCACCGCCAACGCATCATCGGTAATATGCGTGCGCAACTGGCGTGCCAGCCGGTCGCGGGCGGTTTCTTTGAGCGGATAGCGGTAGATCTGCTCCACCGCCCGCTTCCAATTTTCGGAGTAAAAAATCGTCCCTTCCTGCCGCGCAAGGTAGCGCTTCAGCCTGCTGTAAACACGGTGCCTGATACTCTTCGTTCCGCCCAGTTGCCCGCCGACGTCGGTTTGCCCCGCTTTGACATGGCGCACGGCGGCATGCACTAACTCATGGTGATTTTTTGCCGGTGGCGCGGGCGGCTCTTGCGGCTCACAGGCAAGCAGTCTCAGGATTTTCGACTGCGACTGTGAGATCACCTCGCCGGCCTCATTCATCTGCGCAAGGATGTGTTGGTTGTTGTTGGTTTTGATGTAGGCAATTGCGCCGGTCGTGTCCGATTGCTTTGCGGAATACACTACGTTGGGCAAATCCTCTATTCTTTTTTTCAGGGACGGGTTGTCTTTGATCGCCTGGCGCCAGATATCGTACGCGCGGGAAATCAAATCGGTTTCATCGTCCTGTTCTTCAATCGCGATGGTTTCTTCGTATACCTGTTGCAGGTTGATGGTATCGCCTTCAAAAAATTTCTCGTCGGAGCCGACCAGTTCTGCATTCTCGTGGATGCGGTTCTGTAAGCGTCTGCGCAGGTCGATGATGTTTTCAATGCCGTCTTCCGGCAAAAAGCAATAACAAAGAATTTCCCGTGCCTGCTGGCCGATCCGGTCCACCCGGCCGGCGCGCTGTACCAGGCGGATGATCGCCCAGGGCAGATCGAAATTGACAACGATGCGGGCGTCCTGAAGATTCTGGCCCTCGCTGAGTGTGTCGGTGGTTATCAGCACGCGCAGCTCGTCTGTCCTGCCCGCCTGCTCGCCATTGGAGATTGGGCTGAACCGTTTCACATAGTCGGATATGTTGTCTATGCCGCCGAATACTTCGGCAAGGCGGTTGACGCCGCGTTTTGTCAATTCCCGGTAGAGGTAGTCGGCGGTATCTTTGAACTGGGTAAAAATCAGCAGTTTTTCTTTCCCGTGCGTCTCCTGGCACAGCCGGGCCAGCGTCTCCAGTTTGCGGTCGGTGTCGGCATCCCAGTCCGACACCATCTTCAGGACTTGCAACAAGGCGTGGCAATCCGCTAATAAGTTATCCCGCAGGGACGGCTCGAACAAATCGGTTTTTACCCATTGAAACTTTGTCTTGAAATCGGTGGACAGCTTTTTGTACACATTCCTTCCGACTTCCAGAAAATGTTCTAGCTCGTCTTTTTCCCGCCACTCCGTGATGGATACCTCTTCCTGGGCCTCTTCCTGGCCCTCTTCCACGATCTCGTCGTCCAGAGAACCGAATATGTTACCAATCGGAAACGCCGCGCGGTTTTCTAACGCGCTCAGATAAACCGCGTTGCGCACGATGTGTCTTTTGATGGAAAGCAAAAAGGCATGGCCGGAGCTTTCCAGCCGCTTGAACATACTGGATCTGGCAAAACCGATCAGCCGGGCTCCCGCACGGCTCAGGTTTTTGATGATTCGCTGCTCGTCGGCACTGAGCGCACCGGGGAGAGGGTCTTGCTGATATGGGGGTAGCAAATATTCCCCGATGCCGTAACGGGGCAACGTCAGCCCACTGATGATCCGGACGACGTCCGGGGAATACAGCAGTGCATACTGGTCGTGGCGATCGTCCTTATTCAAACTGAACCTGGCGCATTTCGGCGTTCGGTGGGGAAAATAAAACCGTGTGTTATCGGCAAAAGACAGGTAATGTTGCCGCCGCTGTTCGTCATACTCCGCGTAGTTGCTTTTTATGTGGCTGCGGGTTCTGCGCACCATGAACATGCGCATCAGTTCACGCCAGTCATCGATCGATTCACTGTGCTCAAAGGCTGCCAGTGAGGTGGCGAGGGCATTGGGGTGATGGCGCCGGAAATGGTCGGCGCCGCCGCACGAGGCGATGTAATCCTCCGGCCTGATGCCCAGGTCGGAGTCGGCTTCGACAAACAGGCGCAACTGGTTGCCGATGTCGGTGAAATGTTTGTTATACGGCGTGGCGGTCAACAGGATGACGCGGGATTCGTTTGCGCGCAGGTAATCGTGAATCTGTGCATAGCGTCCGGTGTCGCGGTTGCGCAGGTTATGGCTTTCGTCAATCACCACCAGACGGTATCGTCTCATCTCGCGCAAATCGGCAGCCTTGCCGAGCGACAGCGTCTCGCCGGCAATGCGGTATTTATGCAGGTAGTCTTTCCACATTCCTTCCAGCTTCGGCGGGCATATCACCAGAACATTGTCGCCGCGGTCTTCCTGAAACGTTTTTGCGACGGCGCTCGCCACCAGCGTCTTGCCAAGCCCCACCACGTCGCCGACGATGACGCCGCTGTGACGGCTCAGGCGTTCGGCGGCCAGGGATACCGCCTGCTTTTGAAACTCCAGCATAACGTGGTCGAAAATCGCCGGCACCTTGAATTCTCGCGCGCCTTCAATCGCTTCTTTGGAAAGCTCATACGCGGCCTTGATATAGATTTCATAGGGCTCGATCGGGCCGCCGGGCCAGCCGTTTTCGATGATGTCTACCAGTTCTGCTGAAATATCAAGGCACCATTTGTCGTTCCATCGATCTTCAAACCAGCCTGCGAGTTTTTCGGCGGCGTCCCGGTCGAGCACGTCGACGTTGAGCTCCCCTTGTTTTTCCAGCCCCGACAGCGTGAGATTGCTGCTGCCGACATAGCCGATGACGGGGTTGATTTTGTCGTCCCGGTGGGCCAGATAGAGTTTTGCGTGTAGGGGGTGGCGACCAAAAAATCTGACCTTGAGGCGTTCGGTGCGAAGTTGTTGTGCCAGCTTGACAAGCCCTTCTTGATCCTGATTGGTCGGAATGCCGTAGGTCAGTTGCCGCATTAACGATGCGGCAAAACTTCTTTTGCGCTCGACGACGACAGCCTGGGTTGTCTCTGTCTGCGCCTGGTTGTAGTGATCGCGAATCGTCCGGGTGGCATCGCCGGACATGCCGACAATCAAACGACAGGCGGGCGTACCCGGCTCGACGGAGATCGCGGCAATATCGTCTGAGATGCTGCGCCAGCCGCGCAGGTTGAAATAGCCGACACAAAAGTCACCGCGCCTGGCCACCGCCAGCGCCTGCTTGAGGCCGACAAGCAGGCTGGCGGCAATGTTGTCGTATATGGTTGGCATGGCCTAAACTACCCGGCGACCGGTGGCACCAGGCTGCCGCACCGGGTGGGCGGCGTCAATCGATCCAGGCAACATGCAGCAGATTGGTTGTGCCCGAGCTGCCGAACGGGATGCCGGCGGCGATCACGACCGCTTCGCCCGAGCGCGCAAAATTTTCGCGGGCGGCAATCGATTTGGCGGCCTCGATCACCTGCATCATGGTCGCGTTTTCGTTCGCCACATCAACCACCACCGAGTACACGCCCCACGCCATGCACAGATAGCGCGCGGTGCTGATTTCCGGTGTGATGCTTAAAATCGGCGCTTCCGGGCGCTCGCGGGCGGCGCGCAGGCTGGTGCTGCCGGAGGCGGTGTAGGTGACCGTGGTGGCGGACGACAAAATGTGGGTTACCCGCTGCAGGGCATTGCAGATCGCGTCCGCGGTGGTGTTGTCCGGTGCCGGCCGCTGCGCGTCGAGGATGTTCATATAATATGGATCCTGTTCGACCGCTTCGATAATTTTGTTCATCATCGCTACCGACGCTTCCGGGTAATCCCCGGCCGCCGACTCGGCCGACAGCATCACCGCGTCCGCGCCGTCGTAGACCGCAGTCGCCACGTCGGAGGCTTCGGCCCGGGTCGGCACCGGCGCCTGCACCATCGAGTCGAGCATGTGGGTGGCGATGACAACCGGTTTGCCGGCCTGGCGGCAGCTGCGGATAATCCGCTTTTGTGCCACCGGGACGTTTTGCGGCGGCAATTCTACCCCGAGGTCACCGCGCGCCACCATGACGCCGTCGCACAGCGCGAGGATGTCGTCCAAGTGGTCGAGGGCGGACGGCTTTTCCAGTTTGACCATGATGCGCGCCCGCTGACCGACCAGACTGCGCAGCTCGGCCACGTCGTCGGGGGTTTGCACAAACGATTGCGCCACCCAATCGACCCCCAGCGACAATCCGTAGTCGAGATCGCGCCGGTCTTTGGGCGTAATCACCGCAATCGGCAGCACCACACCGGGCACATTGACGCCTTTGTTGCTATTGATATTGCCGCCCACCTCGACCAGCGTATCGACGTACCCGGCGCCGCCGCCGGTGACCCGCAGACGGATGCGCCCGTCATCGACCATGATCAGCTGACCGGTGCTCAGGGCCGAAAAAATCTCCGGATGCGGCAGTGTAACCCGCTCGCTGTCGCCGTCGGCGGCTTCCAGGTCGAGCCGGAATGCGCGGCCTTTGATCAGCTCGGTGTGGTTGGTTTGAAACCGCCCGACGCGCAGTTTCGGGCCTTGAATGTCCATCAAAATCCCAATCGGGCGGCCGCTGCTTTGCTCCAACCGGCGGATGATGGCCACCCGTTCGGCGTGCTGTCGGTGGTCGCTGTGGCTAAAATTCAGCCGGAAGACATCGGCACCGGCGGCGAACAACGCCGCGATCACGCTTTCACTGGAGCTGGCGGGCCCCAGCGTGGCGACAATTTTGGCTTTTCTTTGGCGTCTCAACAGGGTATCCGATGGGTTGCTGGTGTGCATCCGGCGGTGCGCGCAGAGATAGCCGCGATACCGGTTTGGTGATAGGATTGTAGCATGTACAGCCGCCTGCCGGTGGCCGTCGGATTGCCACCTCCCCGCCGGTCAGGCGCACCGCCGGGCCGCCCGCACCGCCGTGGACAAACGGCCGCACACGGTAGCACCGCACCGCGGCCGGAGGCAACGGTCAACGTCCCGGTTCGGCAACAGCGCCCTGCGGCAGTGAAAAAATCAACGAGGAAAAAATGACAGTGCGAATTGCAATCAACGGTTTCGGGCGCATCGGGCGATGCGTCGTGCGCGCGCTGGCGGAAAGCGCACGCAACGATGTGGAAATTGTGGCGATAAACGACCTCGCCGACTGCGCCCTTTCCGCGCACCTTCTCGAATACGATTCCACGCACGGCATTCTGCGCGCGGAAGTTTGCGCCGACTCCGACGCCATCACCGTCGGCGGCAAAACGATTCGCTATAGTTCCATCCGTGCAGCGGAAAATCTGCCGTGGAACGCATTGGAAATAGATGTGGCCATGGAATGCACGGGGTTATTCACTGCGCGTGATTCCGCCGCCGCCCATCTTTCCGCCGGCGCGAAAAAGGTGTTGATTTCCGCGCCTGTCAAAGGCGCCGACGCGACCATTGTCTACGGCGTCAATCATCAAACGCTGGCGGCAAAACATACCGTTGTATCGAATGCATCATGCACGACGAATTGCCTCGCGCCGGTGGCGAAAGTGATGCACGATTCGGTCGGCATTCAATGCGGATGGATGAATACCGTGCATGCCAGCACCAACGACCAACGGGTTTTGGATTCGGCTCATTCCGATTGGCGGCGGGCGCGCGCCGCCGGCGAATCCATCATACCGACAAAAACCGGCGCAGCGCAGGCAATCGGGCTTGTGATTCCCGAATTGGACGGCAAACTGTCGGGCGTTTCGGTGCGCGTGCCGACGAAAAATGTGTCGCTGGTCGATCTCACTTTTCTCGCTTCGCGCGATACCACCGCCGACGAAATGAATGCGCTGATGAAAGCAGCCGCCGACGGCAAAATGAAAGCAGTGCTCGCCTATAATGCCGTGCCGCTGGTATCCGTGGATTTCAATCATCATCCGGCGTCGTGCATATTTGACGCGACGCAAACCAAAGTCGCCGACGGTCGGCTGGCAAAAATCTTCGCGTGGTATGACAATGAGTGGGGATTTGCCAACCGCATGCTGGATGTCGCCCGCGCCATGTCGGCGGCGAATTAATGCCCGCCCTGGCGCAAGGAAGCGAGCGGGATAGCGGCGATACCGGTTTGGTGATAGGATGGTCGCCTGGACAGCCGCCTGCCGGTGGCCGTCGAATTACCACCTCCGGACCGCACCGCTACGAACCAACGACCGCACACGGTAACACCACACTGCGGTCGGCGGCAGTGCGGCCAACACCCTGATTAGGCAACAGCACCATGCAGCAACGAAAAAATGAACGCAACCACCTCGGCCTGCCGATCGGCTACGCGGTGGACAATTGGCAGCCACCGCCGCGCCCGACCGACGACCCGCTGATCGGGCAATTCGGACGGCTGGAAAAGCTCAGCGTGGCCACACACAGCGCCGCTTTGTTCGACGCCAACCAACAGGATGCGGAGCAGCGCATCTGGGTGTATCTGGCGTACGGCCCGTTTGCGACGCTGGCAGACTACCGGCACTGGATGACGTCGGCGTGCAGCGGCCCGGACCCGCATTTTTATGCGGTCGTCGACCGCGCCTCCGGGCGCGCGCTGGGCGTCATCAGCTATTTGCGCATCGATCCGGAGAGTGGCTCGATCGAGATCGGGCACATCAACTATGCGCCGGCAATGCAGCGGTCGCCGCTGGCGACCGAGGCGCTGTTTTTACTGATGCAAAACGCCTTTGCGCTCGGCTATCGCCGGGTCGAGTGGAAATGCCACGCGCTGAATCAGCGCTCCTGCACCGCCGCACTGCGCTTCGGCTTCCGCTATGAAGGCATATTCCGGCAGGCGACCGTGAACAAAGGGCGCAATCGCGACACCGCCTGGTATGCGCTGCTCGACAATGAATGGCCGGCCATCGAGCGTGCATTCGTCGCCTGGCTGGCAGCCGACAATTTCGACGCCGCCGGCAAGCAACAGCAGTCGCTGACGGCCTTGACCCGCTCGGCAGTGGCGCAATAACCCGCTGCCGCTGACCCAACCGCCGCCGGGCCGCTCACAGCCGGCCGACGGCGACCGCCCGCCCCCTATCGCCCTTTATCACCTGCCAGCCGATGCCGGACATTGATTTTTTTATCCCGCTGCTGGTGTTCAACCTGACCGCGGCCGTCACGCCGGGGCCGAACAACCTGATCGTCGCGGCCATCGGCGGGCACCACGGCTATCGGCGGGGGTTGCCGTTTATGTGCGGCGTCACCGTCGGCTGGCCGCTGCTGCTGCTGGCAATTGGGTTCGGGCTGGGCGCGGTGTTTCAGCGGCATCCGGAAATTCACGCCGTGATGCGCTTCGTCGGCGCCGGGTTTTTGCTCTGGCTGGCGTGGCGAATTGCCGCGTCCGACTCGCCGACCGGCGGCAGGCAGCCGCGGGTAATCGGATTTTTCGAGGGCACTGCGTTTCAATTCATCAACCCCAAAAGCTGGTCGGTCGGGCTCGGTCTGATCTCGACGTTCACCGTGCCGGATGCGCCCAACCTGGCTCAGCAGATCAGCTGGATTGCGCTCATCAATGTCCCGATTGCCCTCTTCTCGCTGCACCTGTGGGCGTTTTTCGGCATCTCGATTTCCCGGCTGCTGGCCTCACCGCGTTCGCGCCAGATTTTCAATCGCTCGGCGGGGGCGCTGCTGGCGCTGTCGGTCGGTTTGATCTTTGTGTGAGAGCGCGGCGTAGTATTGCCTGACGGGGTTGTTCCCGCTCGCTACCGCCCGCATTCCAGCATACTTACCAATTACCTTCAGCCGATGCACATCGAACCCTTTTCAGAGCGCTCCTGATCCTCGGTGACCCGTATAACAACCCGCAAACGATGCAGGCGATGCGGCGGACGAGCTGGAGCTCGGTGCGCAGCAGGTTATTTGCAGCGGCGATCTGGTCGCCTACTGCGGCCGACCGGAGGCCACCGTCAACGTGGTCCGCGACTGGGCATCGCCGTGGTGATAGGCAATTATGAGCAGTCATTGGAGCTCGATCAGGGCTTATTCATGGGTGGATTGGTGGGAAACGGCAAGGTTTCAGGGCCAATTAATACTCCTTGATTTTGGGAAAAAGGGCGGTTATCTTTCCTATATTCAGCTTTTGGCTTTACGCTTAAATCTTTCTGCACCGTTTCTGGTTGTGCTTTGCGTGTTGACGGCGGCATTTGGCTATTGACTTACACGCCGTGAAGACTTAACCTTATGGGCGGAAAGTCACTTTGACTGGGCAACCAGAGGATGCTCAGTCAGGAAGGGAGGACGAGAGTGCTTCGCGTGTTGAGGGGCTGGATTTTGCTGATGCCAGGCCTGTTAACGGATTGTGCTGGCGCGTTTCTATCGCTTCCTTGGGCGCAACAGCTGCGCGGCTATTTTTTAAGCGTACAAAGAGAGAAAAATAGAATCCATCCAATAAAATTTCCTGTATTTAACAATGAGAATCCCCATGGAACAAGCAACATTAAGTTTGAATTTTCAGAATGAAGTAAATGCTAATCCCAACCCTTTAAATCGCGGAACCGGGAAAGTATCTTGTATAGACTGCTTGGATTTACTAAAATCAATAGAAGATAATTCCATCGATCTCATTGCAACAGATCCACCATATGAGATCCATTACGATAAATTGTCTTGGGATAAGAAACAAATAAATTGGCCTATCATTGTAAATGAATTTCATAGAATACTGAAAAACACAGGAAATCTCATCTTATTTCAAGGATGGAGTGAAGTGCTAAATACAAGAAATCATTTTGACAAATATTTCTTCCTCAAGAATTGGATTATTTATGACAGAGTAAAAGGAAGAGGTGCTAAAACGAATCTGGTATCAACCAGGGAAGATATTCTATGGTACATAAAGGACGATAAAAATTATACCTATAATAAAATCTCCTCTACTATTAAGAAGAAAACTGGCGGAACCATAGGGCGTAAGAATGGAAATACGTTTAGAGCCCTGTCTAATGTATGGACTGATATATCCCCTATCGTCCCATGGTCAAAAGAAAGAGTTAAGCACCCAACGCAAAAACCCCTGGCATTGATGGAGCGAATCGTTACCATTTACTCAAATGAAATGGATATAGTATTGGATCCATTTTGCGGTAGTGGAACAACCTTGGTGGCTGCAAAAAAATTGAATAGAAATTTTATTGGAACAGATATAAGTAAAGAATTTTATGCTATATCTATAGAAAGGCTTAATCATGCCTGATGATTTAAGAGATGGTATTATAGGATTGAATACGCGCCAATTTGGGAGAGTGATTGAATTAATTATTGGTTTTATCTATCGACAGCGGGATAGCAAAGAATTGTCTTTTGATCTGAAGGACGGTGAAACCAAAATTGAAGTCAAAGGTTCAAGAGTTTTAAAATCTAATAAATTATCACTTACCAAAGATAATCTTTATGAACTTATTGTAAGCAATAGCAATAGAAACAGACTACTTAGACAAGCTGATTGTACGCGCTATGCGTTCGACTGCAATATCCAACAAATCAAAATTGCTTATTTTGATACCCTTTACTATGTACTTGTTTTTTATGACGTACTTGAAATTTTCCGTATAGAAGCATCATCCATCAGAAAAGACCCAGATTTAAACTACTCTGATAAGCAGCATAGCGGGAATGTTGGAGAAGGTCAGTTTCACATAAACAATAGAAACTACGATCATCATAAATCTAAATATTTCATAAAATCTTTATCTTATGAAACATTAAAGAACAAACTCCTTCGCCAAGAATGAAATATCCCTATCTTGTACCCATTCACTCTCTTCTACACCCCCTTTACACAAGACCGCCCATGGATGGCCGACCCGGAAGGCATCGGCACCGGCGACACACAACGCCGTGATCACGCTTTCACTGGAGCTGGCAGACCCCAGCGTGGCGACAATTTTGGTTTTTCTTTGACGTCTAAATAGGGTACTTGCTCTTTGTGTGAGAGCACGACGTAGTATTGCTTGACGGGATTGTTCCCGCTCGCCACCACTCGCATTCCACATACTTATCCATTACCCGTAGCCGATGCACATCGAGAAATGCAGCGGGCCACGGTGGGAACACCATGCGTTGACTGCGCTGCCTGGCGGGGCGTGGTGCCCTTTATATTCTGACCGCCGCCTGCCCTGACCGCCGCGCCGGGTCATTTTTATTGGTTCACAACTGCCCGCCGGCAAACAACAGCACCAGCCCAAGCACAAGACAGCCGCCCCGCCGAAGATAATGCCGCTCGGCAATCACCGCGTAGGATATGACGGCCAGCGCAAACGCAATTTTAACCAGGGCGAACAGCGACCTCAGCGGCGTGCTACCGATGGTCAGCAATTCGGGATGGACCACCATGCCAAGCGGAATCAGATAGAGCCCGATACCAAGCGCCATGGCGGTTGTTGCCACGCGCAACCAGTTTTCACCCACCATGCCAGCCGCGATAAATACCCCGCCACAAACCGGCGGCGTGATGGTCGACAGCAGCGCATACCAGAAAATGAACAGATGCACGGTAAGCGGTGCCAGCCCCAGATCAATAAGCGCCGGCCCGGCGACCGACACGCAAATCACATAAGCCGCGGTTGTTGGCACCTCCATTCCCAAAAACAAGCAGGCAATGGCGGTCAGTAACAGCGCCGGCCACACCTGGCCCGCCGAAAATGACAGGATCAACGAGGTTACCTTAATGCCCAGACCGGTAACCGCCAGCACCCCGATAATGATCGAGGCGCATAGGATAATCGAGGCGATCATCGCAATCTGGCTGCCGGCCGTCAGCGCAGCCTGGCACAGCCGATCAAGGCCTGACCGCATATCCACTTTCAACCCCGCATTCATAAACAACAGGCAGGTGGCAACCAGAATCGATACAGCCGCCGCATATTGCGGGGTGAAGCCGACAAACATCACCAGTAACAGGACCGAGAACGGCACCAGAAAGAAACCGGCCGTGATGCAGACTGTGCGCAGTGCCGGACGGGCACGGCGATCGATCGGCTTTAGCCCGAAACGCGCCGCATAAATATCCACCCCGACCCAGACGGCAAAGAAATACAGCAAGGCCGGCAGACTGGCCGCGATAATAATATTCGCATAGGGAATGCCGGTCAGCTCGACCATGACGAATGCCCCGGCACCCATTAATGGCGGCATGATCTGCCCCCCGGATGACGCCACCGCTTCCACCGCAGCCGCAATGCGCTTTGGATAGCCAAGCGATACCATCGACGGCAAAGTCACCATGCCCGTCGACGCCACATTGGCCGAGGCCGAGCCGGAAATGGAGCCGAATAATGCGGAGGACAGAACCGACACTTTTGCCGCCCCGCCGCGCAGCCGGCCGGCCACCGCCGATGCCACATTCATGAACCCGGCCCCCGCCTCACCGGCATTCAGGACGGCACCAAAAATGACAAAGACCGCAACAATCGACACCGACACACCGGTAAGGCTGCCCCACAGGCCACCTTCGGCAATCGTCATGGTGCCCAGAAAACTGGCGAGCGGTGTGCCTGGATGGCCGAATTCACCCGGAATATGCTGACCAAACAAGCTGTATAAAAGCGCCGTTATCGCCAGCAATGGCAGCGGCCAGCCGATTGAGCGCCGCGCCATTTCCAATACGGTCAAAATCAGCACGCCGGCAATCACCGGCTGTAGCCCGCCAGACAAATAGCCATACTGATCCAGCAGCATGTTGTGATTGGCAACAATCCACAAACAGGCCGCGCCGCCAAGCAGCACAATCAGCCAGTCAACGATCCGCTGTATGCCGCCCGACGGTTTAAACAGGAACACCCACGGAATCACCAACGCCATATGCAGCGGGCGTGATACGAGATTGGGCACCAATCCGGAAAAAATCAACCACAGATGGAAAAACACCGAAACCGCGCCAAGCCCCACCCAAATGGCGGCCCTGGCCTTGATGAAACGTGTCATATCAACCCGTCTAACGTGAGGGCATCTAAAGCGAGGGGCCAAAGGGGCAACCGCCAGTGGCGGCGGTTGCCCGGTTTGTTACTTAGTGATGCGCGGCCAGGGTTGCGCCGACTTCTTTGTAGTATTGGGCCGCACCCGGATGGATCTCGGTCAAAATATTATCGAGCATCTTCAGCGAAACACCATTCCACCATTTGGCCGCACTGCCCATCGACCCTTTGGCCTCCCAATAGGTCCTGGTCAGCGCATAGGCTGTGGCGTCATCCATATCGGTTGTCGCAAAGGCCACAACCGGCAGTGATGTGGTAATGATATCCTCGCTTTGGCCAGCATAGGTGCCGGCCGGGATCACCAACCGTGTCCGCCTGGAAAGCGCAACCTGCTCATCCGACAGCGACAGCACCCTCGCGCCGGTCGATGCGGCAGCCTCGACCACGTTTGGCGCCGGATATGATCCAGCCGTCACAAATCCGTCAATCTGGCCATTTTTCAACGCGGAAACTGCATTCGAAAGCGCGACTTCGGCCAGGTTGACTTTGCCCTCGAGACCGAACAGCTTCAGGTATTTAGCCCCTTCGGTGGCCCCAAATGATCCCTTTCCAAGCAGCATTGTTTTGCCTTCCATGCCGGCAAAATCCGTCACTCCGGACTTTTCCGACATGACGAAATGCATCGTCAGTGACGGAATGGGGAACAACGCCCGGATGGCATTAAAACGCGGGTTTTCTTTCCCCTCAAACATGGCCTTGCCGCCACGTGCAAGCTTGACCAGAACCGGCGGGGTGGTGAAAACGTAATTGCCCTTCCGGCCAATCACTTCCATCACATTCTGCACAGATCCCTGGCTTTCCTCAACCGTAACAATGACATCACCTTGTGAGCCGGATTTCATGCCCGTGGCAATTTGCACCGCCATCTGATAATAAGATGAGGTGGATTTCGCAGATTTGTAGGTAACGCGTGTTTCAGCAACGGCTTGTGCTGCCGGCAGCAAAACCAGGCCAGCGACCAAAAATTTAGCAATGTTTTTGAACATCATGAAGTCTCTCGGTAAATGAAGCCAAACGGTAACATATTATTTACGGCAAAGCCAAACCGGATCACGCCTTCACCGGATCATCCGTTCGACCGGCTGAGCAATGAAAGGCGTGGCCTGGAAACACCATATTGGCGCCAGGCGCCGACGATAACCGCCTGACCGCCAGTTGGCGCCGGCTCAGCTGCGATCACAACGGCTGGATTCGACGGAATCTGATGCATTACAAAGCCAATGCCGGTGTCATCCGCTTATTTATGGGTGGATTGGTGGGAAACGGCAAGATGTCGGGGCCAATCAATACTTCTTGATTTTGGGAAAAAGGATGGTTATCCTGTGCTCTGTTTCCAGCATACAGAACAGCAACCCTGACATTATGAGGATCACTGACATGAAATCAATTTTAACCCGCGTTCTATTCACTGCCGCACTCATCCTGACGACCGGACAGGCATCTGCAGCCACAGAGATTCAGTGGTGGCATGCGTTTACTGGCCGGCTGGGAGAATTACTCGCAGAACAGGTGGAAAAATTCAATGCTTCGCAAGGTGACTTCACCGTAGTTGCCACCCACAAGGGGAACTACTCCGAAACACTGAATGCGGGCATTGCCGCATTTCGCGCCGGTGAGCAACCGCATATAATGATGGTGTATGAGGTCGGTACCGCAACCATGATGGCGGCAAAGGGCGCTATCAAACCCGTGTATGAGGTAATGCAGGAAGGCGGCGCATCCTTCGATGCTGATGGCTATCTCGATGCAGTGAAGGGTTACTACACCTCGCCGGAGGGAGAGATGTTGTCCCTGCCGTACAACTCTTCGACGCCGGTTATTTATGTCAACAGAAACGCGTTTACAGACGCCGGACTTGACCCGGACATGGATTTATCCACCTGGGAAAATGTTGGCGACGCGCTGGATAAACTCAAGGCGGGAGGCAGCAAATGCCCGTTAACAACTGCCTGGCAGAGCTGGGTACACCTTGAGAACCTTTCCGCCTACCACAACGTTCCGTTTGCTTCCAGGGATAACGGGTTTGCCGCCCTGGACACTGAACTGACGTTCAATGGCCCGCTACAGACGGCACATATCCAGGCAATGGGTGATTGGGCCCGGGAAGGAAAATTCTTCTACGCCGGTCGACGAAATGAAGGTGGCGCCAATTTCCGGGGAGGAGAATGTGCGCTGTTTACCGAATCTTCCGCCGGGTATGCCGGGGTGAAGAAGGAAGCCGACTTTGAATTTGAAATTCGCCCGCTGCCGTATTGGTCCAGTGCCGCAGGCGCGCCGCAAAATACCATTATTGGCGGCTCTTCTTTGTGGGTAATGGCCGGCCATGAGGCGGAAGAATACAAAGGCGTCAGTCAATTTCTGAGCTTCCTGTCGTCATCAGATATACAGGCCAAATGGCACCAGGATACCGGCTATCTGCCGATTACCCTTGCGGCCTACGCGCAAACCAAATCAGAAGGCTTCTACGAAAAGAACCCGGGCACTGATATTGCCATTATTCAAATGACCGGCAAGCCAACCACCCCGGATTCCAAGGGCCTGCGACTGGGTAGCTTCGATCAGATTCGCGGCATCATTGATGAAGAACTGGAGGCCGTATGGTCCGGCGATAAAACCGCACAGGCGGCCCTCGATAGTGCGGTGAACAGGGGAAATCAGTTGTTGCGCCGTTTTGAACAGGCCAATCGATAGCAGATCAGTTTGAGCTTCGATCCGATTCGGGGAATCACTGGCGAGAACCGGAAGCCGTATGGCCCGGCGATAAAACCGCACAGGCAGCCCTCGACAGGGCAGTGAACAGGGGAAATCGGGTGTTGCGTCGTTTTGAACAGGCCCATCGACAGCGAATCAGTTTGACTCTGGCGGCAATCAGTGCCGCCAGAGGATGGCCCTTGACGCTTCGGTCGTATCTTATCGATAAACAATGATATCGTGATAGAAAAACGTGTCACGTTTAAGGGCTGGTTTTTGCCGCTCCTGCTCTTGCTTCCCCAGATAGCCATTACCGCTGTATTTTTTTTCTGGCCAGCCTGGCAGGCGATCTATCAATCCGCGTTTATTCCGGATCCATTCGGATTGAAATCCCGGTTCGTGGGCGTCGGTAACTTTGAATTTCTTTTCGCCGACCCTTACTACCTGGCATCGTTCAAGGTCACCGCAGTTTTTTCATTCCTGGTTACCTTTCTGTCAATGAGTATCGCCTTGTGGCTGGCGCTCATGGCGGATCGCATTATCAAGGGATTCGGCGCCTACAGAACATTCCTGGTCTGGCCGTATGCGGTGGCACCTGCGGTGGCGGGGATTCTGTGGCTGTTCATGTTCAGCCCGGGCATCGGCATGATGTCCTGGTACCTTGAAAAGCTGGGATACGACTGGAATCATGCACTCAACAGCGGAGAAGCCATGTCACTGGTTGTGGTCGCTTCTTCCTGGGGCCGAATCAGCTACAATTTCCTGTTTTTTCTGGCGGGGCTGCAAGCCGTACCCAAAAGTATTATCGAGGCAGCAGCCATAGATGGTGCGCAATACTGGCGCCGTTTCTGGACCATCATATTCCCGCTTCTCTCTCCGACCACTTTTTTCCTGTTGGTCGTCAACGTTGTTTATGCCTTTTTTGAGACCTTCGGCGTGATTCACATGATCACGGCGGGAGGGCCACAACAAGCGACGACGACGCTGGTTTACAAGGTTTATGCGGACGGGTTTGTTGGCCAGGATCTCGGCTCCTCCGCGGCGCAATCGGTGGTATTGCTTTTTGTGGTAGGCATCCTGACCATTATTCAATTCCGGTATATTGAACGAAAGGTGCATTACTGATGAATGGAATGGTAGAAAAACAAGGCGCCGCACTTTGGATGACACATCTTGCCTTGATCATCGGCATTGGCATTATGTGCTTCCCTATCTACCTGGCATTTGTCGCCTCCAGCGTGCCGCAAAGTGAACTCACGCGCCCGCCGATGCCATTACTGCCGGGCAGCCATTTGCTGGAAAACTATCGTGACGCCTTGTTCACCGGGATAAACGTCCCGGTGTGGAAAATGCTGCTCAATTCCACGGTAATGGCATTGGGCATCGCCATCGGAAAAATCAGTATTTCGTTGTTGTCTGCGTTCGCCATCGTTTACTTCCGGTTCCCTTTGCGCAACACCTTTTTCTGGCTGATATTCCTGACACTGATGCTGCCGGTGGAGGTTAGAATCGTTCCCACCTATGCGGTGGTAGCAAACCTGAATATGCTGAACAGTTATTCCGGCCTCATCCTCCCTTTGATCGCATCGGCAACGGCGACCTTTCTGTTTCGCCAGTTTTACATGACAGTTCCCGATGAGCTGGCGGAAGCCGCACGAATAGACGGCGCCAGGCCCATGCAATTCTTTTTCGATATCCTGCTTCCGATGTCACGCACCAACATTGCAGCCCTGTTTGTGATTTTGTTTATTTACGGCTGGAATCAGTATCTTTGGCCGTTGCTTATTACCACCGACCCGGAAATGAACACCATTGTCATGGGCATCAAACAAATGATTCCCTCCGGCGATGATTTCAGAAACTGGCCGGTAATCATGGCCACCGCCTTGCTTGCCATGTTGCCACCGGTGCTCGTGGTGGTACTGATGCAGAATCTGTTTATCAAAGGCCTGGTGGATACCGAGAAGTAGATAACACCATGGCCACAGTTAAACTGAAATCAATCAGAAAATCCTACGGGCAGGGTGACGTGCTCAAGGGTATCGATATCGATATTCGGGACCAGGAGTTTGTTGTCATTGTCGGCCCGTCCGGCTGCGGCAAATCAACCCTGCTAAGAATGATAGCCGGTCTGGAGACGGTCACAGCGGGGGAAATTTCCATCAACGAAAAAGTGGTCAACAATCTCGAACCCATGGAGCGCAATATTGCCATGGTATTTCAAAACTACGCGCTTTACCCCCACATGAGTGTGTTTGACAATATGGCCTATAGCCTCAAGATTTCAGGCGTTGGCAAAGACGAGATCAGACAACGGGTGGAGAAGGCTGCACATCTTTTGCAACTGGGGGACTACCTCAAACGCAGGCCGGGGCAGCTATCGGGAGGACAACGGCAGCGCGTTGCAATGGGAAGGGCGATTGTAAGAAAACCCGCGGTGTTCCTGTTTGACGAGCCATTGTCGAATCTTGACGCCCGATTGCGGGTACAAATGCGACTTGAAATCCGTAAGCTACAGCGCGATCTCGGCGTTACATCCATATTTGTGACGCACGATCAGGTCGAAGCCATGACACTGGGTGATCGACTCATGGTTCTCAATGGCGGGGTGGTCGAGCAATTCGGTACGCCGATTGAGTTGTATGAACGTCCGGCTTCCCTCTTCGTTGCCGATTTCATCGGGAGTCCGTCGATGAATACCATTGCAGGGGTGGCAGACGGGGCCTGGGTCACACTGGGCAATGGAGCCCGGATCGAAACCGGTGTCGTCGCCACCGGGGATGTTCGAGTCGGGATTCGACCGGAACATCTTGTGCCCGATGAAAACGGGCAATTCACTGTCGAGGTCGGGCTACTCGAACAGCTCGGCTCCAATACCCTGGTTCACGGCACCCTGCTGGACAGCCGCCTGGATATCGTCGTGAGTTTGCCGGGTGTCCATGCAGAATCAACGCTGGGGCCCAGACTCAGGGTATCTGTTGCCAGGGAAGCGCTTCACCTGTTCGATGGCACCACGGGCAGAAGAATTTGATCTGTGCATACACGGGCAGACGCCAGGCCCACACCTTCAGACATTGAGAGTGCGCTTTGACAATAATGGATTTTAATCGGGACTTCACCAGCACCAGAATCACCCATGACGGGGTTGGCATTCACCTTCGCTCGGCTGGCACCGGGCCGGCGCTGCTGCTGCTGCATGGCTATCCGCAAACCGGATATATGTGGCACAGGATTGCGCCACGTCTGGCCGCACGCTTTACCGTGGTCGTTGCTGATTTGCGCGGTTATGGCGATAGTGACAAACCGGCCACCGATGCCGCCCATGCTCCCTATTCAAAACGGGCAATGGCAGCCGATATGATGGCGGTGATGCGCGCGCTTGGGCACGAAAGATTTGCCGTTGCCGGACATGATCGCGGTGGCCGTGTGGCGCACCGTCTGGCGCGCGATTATCCGGCGGCGGTGACGCACCTTGCCGTCCTGGACATTGCCCCGACCGCGGCCATGTATGCTGCCAGTGACCGGGTTTTTGCCACCGCCTATTATCACTGGTTTTTCCTGATCCAGCCGGCGCCCTTCCCGGAAACACTAATCGGCCATGATCCGGATTTTTTCCTCAAACATAAAATCGGGCATTGGGGGCGCACCGAAGGCGCGATCACCGACGCGGCGTATGCCGAATATCTGCGCTGCTTTTCCAATCCGGCAACCATCCATGCCAGTTGTGAGGATTACCGCGCCGCCGCCGGCATCGACCTTGAGCATGACGCCGAAGATGCCGACAAGATGCTGGAGATGCCGGTTCTGGCCCTCTGGGGGGATATCGGGTTTGTTGGCACGCATTATGATGTGCCCGGCGAATGGCGCAAAACCGCCGGCAATGTGCGCGGCCATGCCATTCCCGGCGGGCATTTTCTGGCCGAAGAATCGCCCAGCCAAACGCTGGCGGCCTTGATCGATTTCTTCCCTGGCAAGCCGGCGTGATGAACGCGACCTCACCCCCCTCACGCTGGATTATGGAACAGGCAACATACTGGCCGGACGGCGCCAGCCTGCTTGATTTCGCGTCCGGCAATGGCCGCCATAGCCGCGCCCTCGCGGCGCTTTTTCCGGGCCGGTTTCGCATTCTGGCCGTCGACCGTGATGCAGATGCGCTGGTCGAGCTTGCCGCCACCTGCCCTGATGCGCGCACATGCGTTTGCGATCTTGAGGCCAATGCGGCCTGGCCTTTTGCCGCGCAAAAATTTGATGTGGTTCTGGTGACGAATTACCTGTACCGACCGCGACTTGACGCCTTGTTCAATCTGGTCGCCGATAATGGCTATCTTGCCTATGAAACCTTTGCCCGTGGCAATGCCGCATTCGGCCGGCCAGGCAACCCTGACTATCTTCTTATGCCCGGCGAAATGCTATCCGTGATGCCCGCCGGCTTTACCAGACTTGACTATTTTCATGGCAAGACAGACCAGCCAAAACCGGCGATGATCCAGCGGCTGGCCGCCCGGCGCACGGCCTGAAAACGCATGATGATGGCCAGCGCAAAGCCAAAAACACCTATGTCGCCTTCTGCTTATGTAATTCGGCGGCGCGGCTGACGGCGTCCCAATCGACTTCAAACCCCAGTCCCGGCCCTTTCAGCACGGGCAGCCTGCCATTCGACAGGGACAGGTTTGGATGCTTGACGATGTCCCAGGACAGGAAGTGATTCATATACTGATTGCCGTCATCAAGATTGGGTATCGTCGCCCCCGCCTGATTTGCCGCGCAGGTGGTAATGCCGGTTTCGTGGAGTCCGTGAATGCAGATGTCAATCCCGGCGGCTTCCGCGATATGGGCGGCTTTGCATAAACGCAACAATCCACCGGTTTCATGCAGCCCCAGAACAATCAGATCCGCGGCCTTTTCCCGGCAGACATTGAATGCGTCTTGAGGTGTAAATACGAGTTGATCAGCGGCGACCGCCACGGGGCTGCCGGCCCGCACCTGTGCCAGCGCTGCAATGCTCTCGCAGTGGGTCGGTTGCTCAACGAATTCCACATCGTATTCGGATATTTTACGAATCATCCGAGAGGCGCGCACGGGGCCCCAGTTTTCGTTGGGGTCCACACGCAATCGTTTCTGTGGGCCAATGGCGGCGCGGGTCTGTCGGGTTATGTCCATATCCAGCGCGTCGCCGCGACCGACCTTGACATAAATGACATCACATCCGGATGCGGCGAGTGATTTTGCTTCGGCGGCCGTTTCCTCGGCGGTTTCGCCCTGCGCAAACCCAAAATATTGAATTTCATTGCGCACCGCACCGCCCAGCAATTCATGGGCGGCAAGCCCGGCGGACTTGCCCATCACATCCCACAGCGCCATCTCCAGCCCCGCCAGAACCTGCCCGCCGAAACGCGGCGAACTGCATGTGCCCAGCGCCCGAAAGAGTGCATAGTAGGCCTCTTCCATGAGCTTTGCATTTTCAAACGGGCTTCGATTTATGCAAATCGCGGCGGCCAGTTTAATGTATGACTGAATGCCCTCAACCGATGGCGTGCCAATCGACTCGCCATAACCTGTGAGCCCCTCGTCGGTGTGGACTTCCACAAAAATTACCGTGGCGCCGTCGATAACGCCCTTGGCCCAATGGTAGGGCCTGGTGTATGGCACCAGCAACGGCCTTGTGCGGATATCTATAATTTTCAATTTTCAACCTGCTGTAATCAGGACGCGAGCGTTTCTGTATTGCGCCGCATCCTCGCTTCTACGCGGCGCGTAATAATCGAAAGGGGCCAGGACATCAGAAAATAGAGAACGCCAGCCAACAGGAACAGGTGCATGGGTAAAAATGACATCATTGCCAGATCTTTGGCACGCAGCATCAACTCAGGCGTCGAGATCAACGAGCAAATGGAGGTGTCCTTCAGTAAAATAATCAGCATATTGAGAAGTGGCGGCAGAATGATCCGTATCGCCTGAGGCAGGACAATGTAGCGAAAGCTCATGAGTGGAGTCATGCCCACAGAAAGCGCCGCTTCGCGTTGTCCCTTGTGCAATGCCTCGATGCCGGCGCGAAAAACTTCTGCGATATAGCCAGCCGCGCTTAATCCAAGGCCGATGAATCCGGCAACGAAAGCATTCAGAACCAACCCCATGGGTACGAGGCCGTAATAAAGCAGGAACAATAAGGCGAGCGTGGGAACGCCCCGTGCGATTTCAATATAGCCGGTACAAAACATCCTGACCGCGCGAATTTTTGACAACTTCCCCATCGCAAGTAACAACCCAACCGCAGTGGCCAGTACAAACGAGCAGACGGTTAATTGCGCGGTCACCACCATCGCGCGTTGAATCTGGGGCCACCAACTAGCCCAGTTTTCGGAATAGACGGAGAGAAACTCTATCATTGCCAGGCCTTCTGGCGTTGCTCGAAGCGATTGACCAGTCGAGCCAGCGGGAAGCTAAGGGCGAAATACAATAAAGCCGCCAGGATATATATGAAAGTCGTCTCAAACGTTGAAGTAACCAAATTGCGCGCATAAAACATAATCTCAGGCGCTGCGATGGCGGATACGACCGCCGTGTCCTTGAGCAGCGCAATCGCATAGTTGCCCAGTGGCGGCAAAGTGATTCGCCAGGTCTGCGGCAGGATAATGAAGCGCAGGCTCGTCCATGGGGTCATGCCAACGGCCAGCGCGGCTTCGCGTTGGCCGCGGTGTACGGCGGATAGACCCGCCCGAAATACCTCGGTCAAAATGGCGCCACCGTTAAGACCCAGGCCAATTATCGCGGCGGGAATTGCGGCAATCTGAACGCCGGCATGCGCCAGTCCAAAATAGATGATGAAAAGCTGCGCTAAAACCGGTGTATTCCGAAATATCTCCACATAAGCATCAATTAACCAAACCACAGGCTTTACAGACCCGATTTTTAATAGCGCGAACAACAAGCCGATCAACGCGGCAACGATGAACGAAAAGACAGTAATTTCAATCGTCGTTACCGCGCCAAGCAGAAGAGGCCCACCGAGGGAAAGTATCTTCTGTAGAAAAACTTCCACTAACTCAATTTCAGTCAGTGAGAGAGTATTTGATGAAGAAATCCGCGCAAACGGTCATGCTTTGGATTTTTTAGAATCTGATCGGGCGGGCCTTCTTCGACAATTGCGCCGTCATTTATGAAGATCACCTGATCGGCAACATCGTTGGCGAATCGGATCTCGTGAGTAACGAGCACCATGGAGCGCCCTTCGTCGGCGAGCTCGTGGATTACTTTCAGGACTTCACCTATTAATTCCGGATCAAGCGCGGAGGTGGGTTCGTCAAACAACATTAGCTTGGGGTTCTGCGCCAGGGAACGGGCGATAGCCACTCGTTGCTGCTGACCGCCGGAAAGGCGCTCGGGAAACTCATCCGCCTTGTGCGACATGTGAACTTTATCGAGCATCGCTTCGGCCAATTCGTAGGCTTCGGGTTTGCTCATGCCGCGCACCTTGATGGGTGAGATGGCAACATTGTCGCGAGCGCTCAGGTGGGGCCACAGGTAAAACCCCTGAAACACCATGCCAATCTGCGCTCGCTGCACCGCGAGTTCCTTCTCGCTCATGCGAACGAAACCACCATCTTTCTGTTTCTCGCCAAACAGCTCGCCATCGAGACGAATATGGCCGCTGCTCGGGATTTCCATGTAGTTGATACAACGCAATAAGGTTGACTTGCCGCATCCGCTGGGGCCGATAATTGCGGTTTTTTGCCCGCGTTCAAGCACCATATCTATGCCCGTAAGAACCTCGAGGTCGCCGAAGCGCTTATGCAACCCTTCAACTTGCAGGAGTGGTTTCATTCACTAGTCTTCCATTGTTTTATAAAAAAATCGGCGCTGAATCTTCTCCGGATGTCCACAGAGCATCGATCCAGCGCCGATGATCATGGATCAGTTGCAAGAATCCGGCAGCCTGGGCTGCTTCCAATTTGCCGGCCGGTCCACTCCGGCGCGAAGGTTCAACGGACCGGGGTCGAACCAGGATTTGTTACCGAGGCCATACTTTTTAGCTACCTCGAGGTTCGCGCAAGTAGCCCAGATTTTGGCGATTTCGGCATTGACGGCGGCTAACAGCTCCGGGGCGTCCATGTTGAGACCGAATACCACGTTGTACTTGCCCGTCAACAGCGCATATTTTGCGTCAAAATCCTGGACAATCGGCAATGAATGGATATCCCAATCGGGATTTCTGGAAATCGCGAACTGAACCAATGGAGGGTCGGCGAACAATGCTTCAATACGACCCGCCAGCAAATCACGAATTGCCGCATCACTGGTATCGTAGAGTTTGAGTTCAGCGCCCTTAATCTGCTTCAACTGATCAATCCATCCAAAACCCTGTATGGTCGCCAGGGTCTTGCCTTCCAACTCTTTGATGGTCTGCCAGTTGGTTGATTTCTTCTGGGTAATATTGGCGCCGCCATAGTAGATTGGATCGGAGATATTGATCACCTTGATGCGTTGATCGTTCCAGCCCATCATGCCATGCATAATATCCACTCGGTTCGCCTTCACCGAGGCGATTTCCCCGGCCCATTCCATCAGTGCCGGCTTCACCTTAAGCCCGAGACTATCGGCAATCATGTGCATGAGTTCACCATCAATCCCAATCAACCGGCGGTCCTGCCAGCCGGTGCCCGGCATATCGCCGTTGAAAGCGACGACCAGCGTGTTTGCTTCGATCAATTCGAGCTCGGCGGCGGTGGCGGCATTGCTAAAACCGGCCACGGCCAGTAACATTGAAGCAGCACCACAAAATGCTGCAATTCGATTGCGAAATTTCATTTTCATCTCCTCTTCTGCTGGGTTAGACATGGGTAAACCGTATTTTGATATACGGCGGTCAACGACAATCCTATAATAAGCAGTGGAAAACTCTTGAATCAACAGGACTAAATACATAACATTTCAGACATTATCCGTAACGAACGTATCCAACAGTAGACCGATTTATGCCGGGTCAACCTTTACCGTTTGCCACACCTCCCCCGATGCCGGACATTGAACCGGACATCCGGGTTGGATTTATTTTGTCGCCCAGATTCTCCCTGTTGCCATTCGCCGGCTTTATTGACAGCCTGCGGCATGCGGCGGATGAAGCGGATTTCAGCCGCCAGATTTTTTGTCATTGGAAAATCGTTGGCCCTTCGATGACACCAGTAACCGCCAGTTGCGATGTCGAGGTATTCCCGAATGAAATTTTTCCGGAGCAATCCGAATTTGATTTTATCGTTATTGTCGGCGGTCAACTTCCCGCGAGCCTCGAACATCCAACAGAAACAATCCATTACATACGGCGCGCTTACGAGATGAACATTTCCATCATCGGGCTATGCACCGGAAGCTTCGTGCTTGCCAAAGCAGGCCTCCTGGATAACCGCCGCTGTGCCGTTCACATCGAGCATCGAAATCTGCTGAAGAAATTGTTCCCGCTCACCCTGCCCGAAACCGATCAGATTTATGTGAATGACGGTGAAATTATCACCTGTCCCGGCGGCACGTCGGCGCTTGACCTTGCTTTCTCATTGATCGAAGAACGTTGCGGCAGGGCCCGCGCAGTCAAGGGGATGGCGTCCCTGTTGGTGGATAAGCATCGCACCACTTACGAGCTGCTAAATCAGCCTTTCGGCCACCTTAGCGTATGTGGAAACCGGCAAGTGGAGCGCGCCGTGGAACTGATGAAACGACAAATTTCCGCGCCTTGCAAACTGCATGAACTTGCGCAAAAACTGAGCACCTCGGAGCGCGAACTTAACCGCGCCTTCAAGCGGCACGCGGGCGAACCTCCGACGACTGTTTGGCGCAAGATGCGCCTTTCCCATGGTCATTGGCTCCTCGTCAACACCACCAGAACCGTCACCCAAATCGCTTTGGAATGCGGCTTTGCGGACGGGGCGCATTTTTGCCGCTGGTTCAGGAGAACCTATAACGAATCACCGGTCGCGTTTCGAAAACGCCGGCGAAAATGCCGTCGGGAAGTGTAATTTTTGTTTTATTGGGCTAAGCCAGAAAGGTTTCAGGGCCAATCAATACTGCTTGAGTTTGGGAAAAAGGGCGGTTATCCTGTCCCGTCATCCTGTTTCTATCTGTCACCTTTTTCGGAGAATCACCATGTTATCTAAAATCACCACCGCCGCTTGCCTGGCGGTTATGCTGCTGTTGTCATGGCCGGCGCAGGCGGCGGAGACCACCTTGAAAATTTCCCTGCAGCTGCCCTTAAAGAGCCATCTCGGCCAGAATTTATTGCTCTTCAAACAAGAGGTTGAAGCGCAATCCCGACAGGCCATTGAAGTGCAGATTTATGATTCTGCACAGCTATACAAGGACAAGGAAGTACCGCAGGCGGTCAGCTCCGGCGCCATTGAAATGGGCGTTGCGTCGCTGACCCGGTTTGTCGGAGAAATTCCGGCGGTGGATATTTTCTATCAGCCATTTTTGTTTGAATCGCCGGACAAAGTGCGCGCGGCGACCGTCAAAGGCAGCAGCGTGCGCGGCCCGATTGATGGTGCCATCCTCGACACCGGCTCACGGGTATTGTGGTGGCAGGCCTATGGCGGCGCGATCATGCTCTCCCAGGGCGGCCCGCTGAAAACCCCGGCGGACATCGACAGCAAAAAGGTGCGGGTGTTTGGCAAAACCCTGGGCGAATTTGTGACCGCGGTGGGTGGGTCGCCCACCTTGATCTCCGGCTCGGAGCAATATCTCGCCTACCAGCGCGGCACCGTGGATGTCGGCATGACCGGCGTTTCCGGCGTCAAAAGCCGCTCCCTGTGGGAGGTAATGGACACCATCACCGTCACCAATCACGCCGATATTGAGTTCATCGTCATCGTCAATGAAGCATTTTGGCAAGCCCTGCCGGCGGAGCATCAGGCGATTATCGAAGCCGCCGCTGCAGTAGCCGATGCCGCTGTGCGCGACGACATGAGCCGCATCGAAGCCGAGGCCTATGCCGCCGCAAAAACCAATGGCATGCGCGTGTATACCCCCACCGCCGATGAGTTGGCGGCCTGGAAAACGGCTTCCGCGCCCGTGCTGGAAAAATATCGGGCCGCTACCGGCGAGCTCGGCGCAAAGCTCCTGGCCGCCGCGCAACAGCTTTAAGCCAGGCGGGGCCGGGGGGATGCCGCGGTTTTGTGCATTGGTTGACGGCTTAAGCGACCTCCTCGGCCACCTTGCCGCCTGGCTCTACTTTTTAACCGGCGGCCTGCTGGGCTATGAAGTCACGGCGCGCTATCTGTTCAATGCCCCCACCATCTGGGTGCAGGAGATCGCGCAATTATTGCTGCTCTGGGCGACCTTTCTTGCCATCGGTCGCGCCCTCAGGTATGACCAGCATATCCGCATCAATGCGTTAGAGGCCCGGCTTTCGGCCACCGTGCAGCGGTGGTTCAGGGGCTTTAGCCTGCTCTTCATCGCCACCCTGTGCCTGTTGGTGGTCTATTATGGCGGCGATATTCTGGGGGATTCTTTCCAGCGCGGACGCTCCACCGGCACCATGCTCAACATCCCGAACTGGTGGGCGGAGGCGGTCATTCCGGTTGGGTTTGGGGTTTTGTTCCTGCAAGCCATCGCCCAGCTGTTGCGCCTGCATCGGCCGTCACTCAAGGCATGACCACCGCCCTGATCTTGCTGGCCTTGTTTGCCCTGCTTGCCGTCGGCGTGCCGGTCGCCTTTGCGCTGGGCGGGCTGGGCGCAATATTGCTGCTGCTCGGCGGTTTTTCGCCGCTGATGGTACCGCAGGGGTTTTTAAGCACCATTGATAATTTCGTGCTGCTGGCGGTGCCGTTATTTCTACTCATGTCCAACATCTTGTTGAAGGGCGGGGTCGGTCAGGATCTGTTTAATGCCGTGCAGGCCTGGGTCGGGCATCTGCCCGGCGGGCTGGCGGTGGCCACCATCCTGTCCTGCGCTATTTTCGCCGCCATTTCCGGCAGCTCGGTCGCCACCGCCGCCACCATCGGCACGGTGGCCATCCCGGAGATGATCAAACATGGCTACCCCCGCCACCGGGTGTTCGGCTTACTCGCCGCCGGCGGCACCCTGGGGATTCTCATCCCGCCGTCCATCCCCATGATCGTCTATGGTTTCATCACCGAAGAATCGGTGATCAAGCTATTCCTGGCGGGCATTGGCCCCGGCCTCCTGCTGGTGGCTTTATTCATCGGCTTTTCCATCCTGGACGCCCTGTTTTCCGGCCGCTATCGCCGGGTGGCAAAAGCCGGCTGGCAGCAACGGTGGCGAACGGCCTTACGCGCCACGCCCTCCCTCATCCTGGCGATGGTGGTGATCGTCGGCATCTACCTCGGCATTTTCACCCCCACCGAAGCGGCGGCGATCGGCCTCATCTGCGCCTTAATCATCACCGGCCTCGTCTTGCGCACCCTGACCCGCGACAAACTCCGCCAGGCGGTCATAGAATCCATGGTCACCACCGTAACCATCCTGCTGATCGTCGCCGGGGCCAAAGTCTTTGGCAAAGCCATCACCCTGTATCGGATTCCGCAAGACCTTGCCGCCGTGATTACCCAGACCTTGACCGTGCCCTGGGCCTTTATCCTGATGGTCAGTCTGGTACTGGTGGTCATGGGCTTATTCCTTGAGGCCCTGTCCATGATGCTGATTATGGTGCCGGTACTCGCCCCGGCATTGCTGCCCTTAGGCATTGACCCGATATGGTTCGGCATATTTTTTGTGATCATGATTGAATGCGCTTTAATCACCCCCCCGATTGGGCTGAACCTCTATGTCATCCAATCGGTGGCCAAGGCCCAGATGGGCGAAGTCGCGGCCGGCGTCTGGCCGTTCCTGCTGCTCATGCTGCTCACCGTCATCATCTGCTATCTGTGGCCGGATTTAGTGCTCTACCTGCCATTTAAGCAGTAACATGATAACCCAACACGAGACCCATCCCATGCCACACAACGCGCCCGCCGCATTGCGGCAACTGCTGGCGCAACCGGGGCTGCATGTCATGCCCTGTTGCTATGATGCACTATCCGCCAGACTCATCGCCCAGGCCGGTTTTGCGCTGACCTTTATGAGCGGTTTCGCCGTCTCCGCCACGCGCCTGGCCCAGCCCGACACCGGCCTCATCTCTTATGGCGAGATGGTTGACCAGGGGCGCAACATCTGCGCCGCCGTAGACCTCCCCGTCATCGGCGATGGCGACACCGGCTATGGCAACGCCCTGAACGTACGCCGCACGGTACAAGGCTATGCCGCCGCCGGTTTTGCCGCCGTCATGATTGAAGATCAGGTTGCGCCAAAACGCTGCGGCCACACCCGCGGCAAAGCGGTGGTCGGGCGCGCCGAAGCCCTGCGCCGCATCCGTGCCGCCGTGGACGCCCGCGACGAAGGCCGCGACATCCTCATCCTCGCCCGCACCGACGCCCGCCATGAACACGGCCTGGACGAAGCCATCGCCCGCGCCCGGGCCTTTGCCGACTCCGGCGCCGACATCCTGTTCATTGAAGCCCCGCAGAGCGAAGCCGAGCTCCGGCGCATCGGCGAAAGCATCCCCGGCCCCCGCATGGTCAATCTGGTTGAAGGCGGCGCCACCCCTCTGCTCCCCCACGCCCAACTGGCGGACCTGGGCTTTGCCATCGCCGCCTACCCCCTGACCTTGCTCAGCAGCGCCATGCACGCCATGCAGCAAGCCCTGCAGCAAATGCAGCACGGCACCCACCCCGACCAACTCATGGACTTCGCCGAATTACGCCAGATAGTCGGGTTTGAAGACTACTATGCCCTGGCCGCACGCTATCGGGACGCGGATTAGCCCGGTCTGGGCTGGCTGAAATCGCCGTAGAAAAACCATGCTGTATTCACCCTCAGCGGCACCCCACCCGACGGATACGGCCAAACCGGGTCGTGTCAATGGCGGATTGTGGATTCAACCGGCAAGTGCAACTTCTTGATTTTGGGAAAAAGGACGGTTATCCTTTCCATGCTCACCTACTCATTCTGGAGAATTACAATGATTACAACTGTATCGACCTGCCGCAAGCTGATCGCACTGGCGATTATTTTACTGTTTTCCGCCAGCGCGCTGGCCGAGGACTGTTACCGGGGTACGCTGGACCAGCAATACTGCGACCGTGACCGCGATCTGGTCGCCGACCTGCCGCCTGACCCAAAAGACTGGGTTGATCCCGACACCATTATCTTCTCCTACACCCCGGTCGAAGACCCGGCCATTTACGCCAAGGTCTGGGATGGTTTTGTCCGGCACATGTCCGAGGTGACCGGCAAGAAGGTCGTGTTCTTTCCGGTGCAATCCTACGCTGCGCAGTACGAGGCGATGCGCTCCGGGCGCCTGCACATCGCCGGCGTCAATACCGGCGGCAACCCGGTTGCGGTCTCCTGCGCCGGCCTGGTGCCGTTCGCGATGATGGCGTCGAAAGACGGCTCCTTTGGTTACGAAATGGAAATCATCGTCCCCGGGGGCAGCGATATCAAATCACCTGCCGAAATCAAGGGGCGCACCCTGGCGCTCACTTCGCCGACCTCCAATTCGGGCAACAAGGCACCGTCGGCGCTGCTCAAATCGGAATTTGGTCTGGTCAAGGACGTCGATTTCAAGACTGTGTTTTCCGGCAAACATGACAATTCGGTGCTGGGTATCGCCAACCAGGATTACGAGGTTGCCGCGGTGGCCAACTCGGTAATGAACCGGATGTTCGACCGCAAGGTCGTCGAGCCGTCGCAAATTACCTCTATTTACAAATCGGCAACCTTCCCGACCACCGGCTACGGTCATGCGCACAACCTCCACCCCGAGGTGGCGGCCCGGATCAAGCAGGCCTTTTTTACCTTCGAGTGGGAAGGCTCCGACCTGCAGAAAGAATTCAAGAAGGAGGGCCGATTCGTCGCGATCAATCACAAGTCCGACTGGAATGTCATCCGCAAGATTGATGCCGCCAACGGCGTCAGCTACGACTGCAAGTAGTCTGGCCGTTTCGAGTTGACAACCGGGTCGCGAACGTTGCGTGACCCGGCCAGGGACATCGATTTCAAGACCGTGTTTACCGGCAAACAGAACAATTCGGTGCCGGGTATCGCAAACCAGGATTGCGCGGTTGCCACGGTGGTCGGCGCGGTAATGAACCGGATGTTCGAGCGCAAGGTCGTCGCGCCGGCGCAAATTACCGCCATGTATAAATCGGCAACCTTTCCGACCACCGGCTACGGTCATGCGCACAGCCTCCACCCCGAGGCGGCGGCCCGGATCAAACAGGCCTTTTTTACCTTCGAGCGGGAAGGTGCCGAGCGGCAGCACGCATTCAAGCAGGAAGGCCGATTCGTCGCGCTCAATCACCAGTCCGACTGGAAGGTCATCCGCCAGATCGATGCCGCCAACAGCGTCCGCTGCGACTGCAAGTAGTCTGGCCGTTTCCGGCTGACAACCGGGGCGCGAACGTTTCGTGATCCGATCTGCTCCCACGGAAATGGTAGCTGCCGGGTTCCTCAATCCCACATAGTCGAGCGGTCAGATGCTTAGAATCGAAAACCTCGAAAAAATTTATGCTACCGGGGACCATGCGCTCAAGAGCGTGCACCTCGAGGTACCGAAGGGCCAGGTGCTTGCCCTGATCGGGCCGTCGGGCGCGGGCAAAAGCACGCTGATCCGTTGCGTCAACCGGCTGGTAGAACCGTCTTCCGGCAGCATCTACCTCGACGATCTCGAGCTCACGCACCTGGGTGCGTCGCAATTGCGCCACGCGCGCACCCGGATGGGCATGATCTTCCAGGAATACGCGCTGGTAGAACGCCTGAGCGTGATGGAGAACGTGCTGTCCGGACGCCTCGGCTACGTCGGCTTCTGGCGCAGTTACTTTCGCAAGTTCCCGCAGGCTGACATCGACGAGGCTTTCAAACTGCTGCAGCGCGTCGGCCTTGATCAGATGGCGGATAAACGCGCCGACGAGCTGTCCGGCGGACAGCGGCAGCGTGTCGGCATCTGCCGCGCGCTAATCCAGAACCCGGACCTGCTGCTGGTGGACGAACCCACCGCGAGCCTCGACCCCAAGACTTCACGCCAGATCATGCGCCTGATCTGCGAGCTTTGCGACGAGCGGCAACTGGCGGCGATCATCAATATCCACGACGTCCTGCTGGCGCAAATGTTTGCCCGGCGCGTCGTCGGGCTGCAACTCGGCGCCATCGTCTACGATGGACCGCCGGAAGACCTTTCGCCCGACGTGCTGACGCAGATCTACGGCGAAGAGGACTGGGAATCGACCGTCAAGCTCGACGCCGAAATCGCAGATAAGGTCGCCCGGTTGAAGCCCGTCTCTTGAACCCGAACGACACCATGCGGCGCTGGAAACGCCCGCCGTTCATCAATCACCCGACGCTGCGCCGGGGGTTGTGGGTCGGCGCCGCGATTTACCTTGCGCTCGCTTTCGGCACGATGGATATCGACTGGAACCGGGCTGCCGAGGGTGCCGGACGCAGCAAGCGTTTCGTAATGGCCTTTTTCCCGCCCGATTTCCTGACACGCTGGGACTCGATCGAGGAAGGCATACTGGAAAGCCTGTGGATGACGATTACGTCGACCGTCGTCGGCATCATCCTGTCGGTGCCCGTCGGACTCGGTGCCGCCCGCAACCTGTCCAGCCGGCCGGTTTATTTTTTCTGTCGCGGCATACTCGCGGTAGCGCGCACCTTTCCGGAAATCATACTGGCGATTTTTTTCGTCAAGCTGTTTGGCTTCGGCCCCTTCGCCGGCTTTCTGGCGCTCTCGGTCGGCACCATCGGCTTTTACGGCAAGCTGCTGGCCGAAGATATCGAGGCCATGGACCCGGTGCAGGCGGAAGCGATCAAATCGGTTGGTGCCGGCTGGCTGCAATGGTTGAACTATGCCGTGCAGCCGCAGGTCATGCCGCGCATGATCGGTTTGGGCATTTACCGGCTGGACATCAACTTTCGTGAATCGGCGGTGGTTGGCATCGTCGGCGGCGGCGGCATCGGCGCGACCCTGCTGACTTCTTTTGATCGCTACGAGTTCGATTCCGCGGCCGCGATCCTGCTGGTGATTATCGGTATCGTCATGGCGATGGAATACTCGTCCGGTTATATCCGGCGCTGGGTGCAATAATGCCGGTCAAGCAGGTGTCGGGCACGAAAATCTGGTTGCGGCGCACGACCCGCGCCCGGCTCGCGGTGTGGTTCGGCTGGTTACTCGGGGTCGCGATATTCGTCTACTGCTGGCGGTTGATCTCGGAGAAGACGATATGGCACTTCGTCACCGACGCGCCCAGGCAGGCCGCCGACATGGCGCAACGCATGGTGCCGCCGAAATGGTCCTACATGGATACGCTGTGGGCGCCGATCTGGGATACGATCAATATCGCCACACTCGGCACCTTGATGGCGATCATCATCGCGGTGCCGGTTGCATTCTGCGCCGCTCGCAACACCACGCCAAGCGTGCATTTCGTGCGCCCGCTTGCGCTGTTCGTCATCGTGTCATCGCGTTCCATCAATTCGCTGATCTGGGCACTGATGCTGGTGACGCTGGTCGGCCCCGGCGTGCTCGCCGGTGTGATCGCGATCGGGCTGCGATCGATCGGGTTCTGCGCCAAGCTGCTCTACGAGGCAATCGAGGAAATCGACCACAGCCAGGTAGAGGCGATCATCGCCACCGGCGCCCGGCGCAGCCAGCAGTTGAGTTTCGGCATCGTGCCGCAGATCATGCCGGCGTTCGCCGGGATTTCGGTTTTCCGCTGGGACATCAACATCCGTGAATCGACCGTGCTCGGGCTGGTGGGCGCCGGCGGCATCGGCTTGCAGCTGGACGCCTCTATTTCGACACTGGCCTGGACCCAGGTCTCGCTGATCCTGATCGTCATCCTGGCTACGGTCATCGTCAGCGAATGGGTCTCCGCCAAGATCCGGTACGCCATTATCTGAGCGCGGGCACCCCCACTCCCTTGAGGGGAGTCGAAAAAACCGATGGCCATTTGCCGGCTTTCAGTGGGTGAAAGGCGTTGTCCCCGAAAACAACAATCCCTGCCGAGGCGAGGATGCCCTACCCTTTGTCCGTATTCCCCGCACTCAAATTGATGCTGGTAACGGCAATCACGGTAACCGCCGCGCCGGTCAGTTGCAGCCACGACAACGTCTCATGCAGAAACAAAAACGCGGCGGCAAGACCAAACACCGGCACCAGATTTAAAAAACTGCCGGCATGGTTCGCGCTTATGGTGCGCAGCGCAGCGATGTACAGTGAAAACGCAAACGCATATTGCACCAACCCCGATGCCGCCGCCCACAACCAGACGTCCAGAGGAATGGTTGCGATGGCCTGGGTTTGCGGATACATCGCGCGTTCAAACGGCAGCAGCAACCCGGCAAAAACCAACGCAACGGTTTGCTGCCAGGCGACGATGTAGAGCGGATGCATGCGGGTCGCAAAGCGACCGGACAACACAACATACACCGCCGCCGCTGCCGTGCCCGCAAAGACCAGCGCATCCCCAGACAAACTGCCGCCGGCATCGCCGCCGTCGGTGAATATGCCGAGCGTGACCAGCAACCCGCCGACCGCAACCACCGACAATGCCACAAAGCGCAGCGTCGTCTTGACGCGAAACAACACCGCCGAGACGGCAATAATCATGATCGCCTCGGTCGCCTGAATCAAAGTCGCGTTGCTCGCGCGCGTTACCGCCAAACCAATCAACCCGAGAAAATACGCCAGCCACGGCTCCAGCAACCCGAGCGACGCGATTTTTACGAACAGCATCCGCGAAACCGTCGGCGCCGGAATCCGCCGCAAAAAAATCAAACCCCAAAGAAACACCACGCTCGCGACGAGCTGTAACGCCAGCAGAAAAATCGGCGAGAACGACGCCAGAACATCTTTCGACATCACCGTACCAATGCCCCAACAAAACGCCGCCAGCGTCGCCAGCATCGCGCCCGAAGAAGAAATTATGCCAGGCAGTGTTTTCATAACAATCAATTTGCTCATGGGTGATGATACTCCCGGTTTCCCGCTACAATGCGTTCATGCCAAACAAAAGCGATTCCGATTCTGATGACGGACGCGCTCGATTTTCGGGGCTTGCCGCCGTTATTGCGTTTTCCGCACTGGCACAAACGGCGCAATTGGGCGTTCTGCCGGTTTTATTGACTCTCGTTTTGCAGTCGCGCGGCGCGGAGCCGTCGCACATCGGCTTATTCGCCGCCGCCCCGTGGGTGATGATACTCCTGATTTCCCGCGCCGTGCCGAAAATTATTCATCGTTTGGGACTTGTCGGCGCGGGTGTTGCGAGCGTTGCTGTGTCCGTCGCCGCCGTCGTTGGAATGATATTCGCGGAGGATTTTTGGCTGCTGTTTATGCTTAATCTTGCCGCCGGATTCGGATTAATTTTACGCTGGATAGTATGCGATGTCTGGATAGTGCACATCGCCGACAAAACCGGCCGCGGTCGCGCCATCGGCGCTCACGAAACCTTAATGGGATTGGGCATCGCCGTCGGGCCGCTGCTGCTGGCGGCGAGCGGCGACATTGGCGCGCCGTCGTTTTTAATCTGCGCCGCCCTGATGCTGGCGGGATTGCCGCTGCTGGCGGCGGCGCGATCCTGGAATGCGCACCCCGGTGCATCATCGGGCGGAATCGCTTTTTTTCCGCTGTTCGCCATTCTGCCGACCGCCATTGCCGGGGCTTTCGTCTGCGGATTTGCTGAAACCGCCTCTATTTCGCTGTTGCCCGCCTACGCCGCCGCGCTTGGAATGACTATTCCGGCCGCCGCGCTGTTAGTCGGCGCATTCGGTGCGGGCAACACAATTCTGCAAATTCCTCTGGGATGGCTCGCCGATGCCATCGGCTGCGCGCGGACGCAAATTATTGCCGCCGTTATTGCACTGGCAGGCGCGCTGATTTTGCCCGCAACGTTTGGCATCGGCGCATTGCCGTGGATTGTCCTTTTTGTTTGGGGCGGCGCGGCCGGCGGGATGAATACCCTTGCCGTGATGGAAGCGGGCGAAAAAATCGGACCGCAACGAATCGGAGCGGCAATGACTTCCATCGCCGCCGTTTATACCGTCGGCGGAATCTTCGGGCCGTCGCTGTCGGGAGCGGCGATGGAATTCCTGCCGCCGCACGGGTTAATGTTTGCGATGGCGGCTTCCGCCGCCGCCTTTTTGCTGGTCGTCGTCGCCCGCCGATAAGGCGAAAGGACCGGATAAAAACTTCGGCAGTCGCCGCAGGGCGGGTGGAGCGACAGCAAGCTGCAAAACGATCAAACACAACGCCGGCAACGCCGCCGCACTCACGCCTGAATCCTGTGCCCCGCACCGGCGCCGCGTTTGATGAGAACGACACGCAGATCGGTATCGTGTTCCAGACAGCCACGCCATTCGACACCCCCCGCCTGATGACCGAGCTGGTGGCCTGGGTGGTGCAAGCGCGCGCGGCAGCCCGTCTGCATCCGCTGCTGATCATCGCCCTGTTCGTCGTCGTGTTTCTCGAGATCCATCCTTTCCAGGACGGCAACGGTCGGCTGAGCCGCCTGCTGACGACGCTGCTGCTCCTGCAGGGCGGTTATGCCTATACGCCCTATGGCGCCTTGGAAAGCGTGATCGAGCAGAGTAAGGAAGCCTACTACCTGGCCCTGCGGCAGACGCAGGGCACGATCCGGACAGAGTCGCCGAACTGGCAACCGTGGCTTGTGTTCTTCCTGCGCTCTCTGGCTGAGCAGGTTGGCCGACTGGAGAACAAGGTCGAGCGGGAGAAGATGGTGTTGGCTTCCCTGTCGGAACTGTCACTCCGGATCGTCGAGTTCGCCCGCGAACATGGCCGTATCACCATTGGCAAGGCGATCAAACTGACCGGCGCTAGTCGCAACACACTCAAGCAGCATTTCCGCACATTGGTTGAACGCGGCACGCTGAACCGGCACGGCAGTGGTCGCGGAGTCTGGTACGACCTGCGTTGAAGGAGGTTGCCGGGAAAGCCTGCGGACTGCGCTGCCCATGTGCGAGAGTCGCTACGTGCCGCCTATCTTGGGCACCGGGATCATCCTGGCTGCGATCAGGCGGTTGTAATGATACTTCTGATATAACGAACTTGTACACATGATAAAATGCCAAATGACAGGGCGTGAAATGAGCGATCCAAAGCCCCGATGGCACACTGAGTGAGTGCCTGCGGCGACCTGAAAGATCAACTTTAATATCCCCAGAGAACAGCAATGGAGCAGATTACCCAACCCCGTAGCGGTCAGTATACCGCAAGCCTCCTCGGCACCATCCGGAGCAACCTAGCCGGGCTCCAAGGCTACGACGTAATGGCGCTTGAGCTCATCCAGAATGCGGATGATGCCAAGGCCAAAGAGATCGTCTTCGACATCACTGATAACGGCCTTTGGGTGCGTAACAGCAGCCAGTTCACCTACTGTGGCAATCTGCATAAGCCCTGCACCTTTTCCAAGAACGGCAACCAATGCGATTATCACCACATCGTGAAAGTTGCCAGCGGCGGGAAACTTTCTAGAAGCGATAACATTGGACGCTTTGGCATTGGCTTCGTATCGACCTACCAAGTTACCGACCGCCCCGAGATCCGATCAGCAGGTATCAAACTGACTCTTCGCCCCGAAAAAGGGAAATGGTTCCTCGACCCCTGTGACGATTCTGATACATCATTCTTCCTGCCGTGGGCAGATGACCCCAACACTGAAGCACGTCGGGAACTAGGTGTCTCTCCTGTCAACTCGGACCACATCGCTCAACTCACTGTCGATTTTCAGACCGTTTTACGCCAGAGCCTGCTATTTCTCCATCATGTTCGAAAGGCTCAAGTACGGCGAAATGGCGAACTTCTGCTGGCCTGCGACCTTGACAGGAGCATAGGTTCCGACCTTATCGTCAGCTTCCGCCCGAGTGGCAAAACTGAGTGCTGGCATATCCTTCGCGCTGATGCAGCCGATGCGGCCAAGCGCCTCTGCGAAAAACACTCTGGGCTAGAGTCACTCGGTCGCAGCACCAAGATAAGCATAGGCCTGCCAATCGAGCCTAAGATGATTGCCGAGGGTCTGCTCTACGCATTTTTGCCTACTAAGCAGCCGACCGGACTCCCCCTGCATATCAACGCAGACTTCTTCCCCGAACCAGATCGTAAGGCTGCGATCTTTGACGGGCATCAACACCAACAAGAATGGAATGAGATGCTCATCGACGCCGCCGCAGCCGAACTGGTTCGGGATCTGGAGGGCCTGCTGAAAATACTCGGGCACATCCAGTTGTGGCAGCTTCTTAAAAAAATGTACGACTTATTCTTCAGCACAAAGCATCCGCCTTGCTTCAAGCATTTCTGGGAGCGTTTGCAGACCACAGCGGCACAAGCGCATATTGCCCTGGCACAAGATGACAGCGTTCAGCGTCCCAACGATCTCCTCCTGCCTAGCCAACCTTTGGATACTGACCAGGTGACGGCACTTTTGGAGGTCGGAGGCAATCTGGTTACGGAAGAGTTGCGACCATTCTGGACGGTGATGAGCAAGCTAGGCGCTCCACAGCTGACACTGGGGCGCCTAGTGGACCTATTGGAACCGGCGATGGCGCATCAGGTATCGGACAAGACTAAAGTCGACGAAAACAGGCTGAAGCATTTCTACAGGCCTCTATGGCGTATTATCAACGACCTGCTTCCAGAATCCGGGGTGCCCAATCCCAGTACCAATTCCGCAGTTCAGCGCCTGCGAGCATTGCCGTTTGTTGTCACCGCAGACCTGTTCGCAGTCACGATCAATCAGTCTTACGCTGTACTAACAACCCTGGATGCCAATCGGACTGCTGTACTGCTACCCAAGCTCGATATCGCCTCGCATCATCTTCTGGAGTTCCAGAAAATCAACGCATTGATCAATTCTTTCGAGCTTAGCACGGTAGTTTTACATATCAGGGAACCGATCGAAGAGGTCATTAGCGTCGAGCAGAAGGACCTGCAATATCTGTACGTATTGTTGGCAGACTTGTCCTGTCAAAGCTCCGTTGAGGATGTAGTTTATCAGCAGTTGCGCGATCTACCCATCTGGAAATCAAGTCATGGGCTGATAAAAGCAACTCAAGCGCTTCTGCCTGGCGATTTCACTGACCCGACTGGCCAAGCGGGCCTGCTGGACACTTCTGTTCTTACCGAATCGGTCAAGCATTTCTTATCCGACAAGCTAAGGGTAGAAAAGCAAACAATCAAGACGTTTGTACAAACCGTACTGCCGAGGTTTTTCGACAACGACAGCCCTCTTCTGGATAAGGAAAAGTACGCACGACTTATCAGTGAACTGGCCGCTCACTCTACGCTACTTGATGACGAGGACATTAAGCGATTGCTTGGAGGGCTTCCGCTTCTCCCCACCCAGAACGGAAGCTGGTCCAGCCCACTCGACACGTATCGCCGGACTGACAAGCTTGTTAAAGAACTCGGCGATTCACCGCACCTTTGGCTGGACGACAATCGCATTCCTGCCACGCCCTCTGTGTACACGTTCATCAGTAATCTTGGAATCCGCCAATCGCCTATTGCTCGACACCTTGTCGATCGAATGCTGTCCATCGCCGAGACACCCCCCACTGAGGATGCAAAGCGGGCAAGTAGCGAAGCGTTTTACGTTCTGTGCGATAACTACGAACAGTGGAAAGAGAAAAGCTTTTTTCAGGATGCCATCGACAAGCTTCGCCAGTCTGCCTGCTTCCCTGCTGAAGGTGATACAGATAACTGGCACACAGCGGATTCTCTGTACGCGCCCTACCGCGCCGACGCCTTCCGTTCTCAAGCAAACATACTGGAGTTTCGGCACACGGGGCACCTTGAAACTGAGTTACTAAAAAAGCTGTCCATTACTATCAAACCCGAGACCGAGCTAGTAATCAAGCACCTACAGTACTGTATCGAAATGGATGTTCAACCTCATATCTTTACGTATCAAATACTAAACGAACGCGCTCAAGAATCAGATCCTCTGGTTTCAACACTTGACAGCTCACGGTGCATATACGTCGAGCATAAGTTCGTTCGACCAAACCAGTTGTATTGGGCCCCGCAACAGCTCGGCCGCTACGCCTTCACCATTCCCATCCGCCTGGGACAATTTAAGCCACTCTTCGACGCGATTGGGGTAAAAAACGCACCTGAAGGACGGGACTTCGTTAAGATACTACTGGAGGACATTGTGGATGAATACTTCAAACAATCTAAGCCTTTAGTTGGCCTCGATCAATCGATCTACTACCACTGCCTCTCTTGTATATCTTCTGCACATAAACAGCAAAAACTGATCCCAGCTGACCTCCAATGCCTACGAAAGGCGCCGACGATCTTGAATTTGAGCAACCAGTTGAATTATCCCGATGAGGTACTGCTCCAGGACAGCGAGTGGTACGCCAGCTTCTTCAAAGGAGAACTCGATCAGTCGTTGTGCAAACCAGCACCTGAGCTGTGGCCATTCATTGAAGAGATTGGGGTCAAAAGCCTCAGCAAGAGCACTCAGGTTACTCTCGAATACAAGGGTTGTTCGCAGGCCGATGAAAATTGGTTCGCAGAGAAGTTAATGGGGAAGATAGACATTCTTACGCGATTGCTCTACACCAAACCAACAACGGTCAGGAAGAAAATCCGAGATACTCTCTCGGAATTCAAGGCTATCAGCCTCGAAGTTGTGCGCATCCAGGTATCCGTGAACATTGAGGGAAATCCGAGACCTGTCCCACCTGCCCCACCTGCTCCGGCTTCTGCGTTTTTCGACTTTAAAAAGAGTCAGTTGATTCTCGCGCGTCCGGTGGATAATCGGGCTCAGGTTCTGAGAGTACTCTTCCATCAACTGATGCCCGAGGAGACGGGAAATGAAATCTCCAAGTTGGCGATGCTGGTTGACTTACTGATGGAAAAGACTATCGAGGAGGCGCACCACTATTTGACCGGGATGGGGACTCCCTGTCTGGATGTGGGTGCTGAAGCTGAAGAAAGTGGGGATCGAACTTCACCTATTCTTGATGAGATGGGCGCTACGACCGAAACGAACAGCCGCGACGAGGGCGAGATATCGTCCGTATCGGATAAAGACGCCGAGAAAAGCGACGCCGCGCAAGATCGTGAAGACTTTGCTCAGACACATGCCTCTAAGCCATCAGATCAGTCTGAGCATGCCATCGGCTCAGAGCAAGGCGCGGCTCTAGGGGAGTTACGTACAAGGAATCCACGCCCAAAGTACAAACAGCAATGGGACCGGCGCCTGCTTTCCTATGTAAAGCAAAACGAACCGGCGGAAACCGACAAGCAGGACAACTCATCGGAGCATAACCGGGCTGTTGAAATCGCATCCCGTAGCGCCGTATGCGATTATGAAAGGGATCGAGGTCGCATCGCAGAGCAAATGGCTCAGATGAACCCCGGATACGACATCATCAGCCTCAACCCGACGACTCAAGAAGAACGATTCATCGAAGTGAAAGGCATTTACGGTGAATGGAACCGAACCGGTGTCGGGCTATCGAGGGTACAATTCAGCAATGCCCAAAATGAGGGCGACCGCTACTGGCTGTACGTGGTTGAGTTTGCTTTCGATCCCGAACGCCAACGCATTCATCCTATTTGCAATCCTGCTATGAAAGTGACCTCATTCATGTTTGATGGCAACTGGCAGGATGCGTCGACAGAAGAACACGCTGATCCTTGCGCACGATTTATTCCCGGGATTCGCATTCATCATCAAGATCTGGGACTGGGGGAAATTCTTGAAATTACCTCCCGAGGGGATACGAAGCTGTTAAAGATCAAATTTGATGACAGAACTCAAGACACGCCTAATGTGCGCCTTAACTTGCATCGCATGTATATTCTAGAAGATCCGGAAGATGCTGATGACGACAATCATTTCTGAATTCTCAGAGACACAATTCAGCGATTTTCCGTCGCAAATAGAGGTCTTCATGTGTTGGCAGCTCCAGTTATACATAACCTGTGGCCATCGATGACAGTGGCAAAATTTTTCGTTCCTGCTGCAACCAAGAAATCCATGCTAACCCAACTGCGACTTTAATTTATAAGTGCAACGTCATCGATAATGGGAGGGTGAGATGAAGGTCGGATATCAGTCAGCTCTAACCGCCTCCTTCCGCTGTGGTACACCCACAGCATCAGTCTTGCAAGGGCATTTAACCATATCCCCAGTTAATCATTCGATGATTAAACGATCTATTGCTCAGAATCTTGACTTGGTTCTTCATTCCGAAACTCTTCCAAAAAATGTAATGGCAACGGAAATCGATAATGGCGACAAGCAACAATAATCAATGGCCACCAGTTTGATTTTACTGCGGATAGTTTTTTGTAATGCGGGGATCGATCACACTCTCCGAAAACCTGTGCAAGTAATTCTTGTTTTGGCCTATCAACAGCAATGCCAGACAACACAGCACCGTGGTGAAGATCGTCGTTAATATAAAAGTGTTTTTCAGAATTATCATCTGGGTACCAATATTGAAAATTGCAATGCTGTAATTCCTGCTGCTTCATTAATGCCACGTTACTATACAATTCGTCATTATCGAGTAGAGCAGCCCAAATAGCTATCATTGGATACAAAATGCTCCCGGCAGTTACGTCCTTTCTATACTCTTGATTTCCTGTTTTCGGATGAGAAAGCAGTTCGCTATAAGAGTTTATAGTGCATGGGTATCTTCCATGCGTTCTGTACGCAAACCCAGCTCTATTCATTATATTATAAAGCCAGATTCCAATATCGTTTCGACTATTAGGATCAAGGGCAAGCAGGTGAACTGCTATAGCTATATCAATAGCTTGATCATCTTTTACAGGTAACAAGAGAGCGGGATTATTTAAAATGAGAGACTTTATGGAAGATATGCAGGTTTGCATTACATCCAGCATACTCTCCTGTTGCTCTAATTGTTCATTGGAGCATATAAGAGCATCCCAGTAAGACCAGATGCCATTCACACCTAGTCGGCCAACAAGATCGAATAGTTTTAGATTTATATCTAGGTCACATGAAGAATAAATTGCGGATGATAACGCATGTAACTTGTTTACGTATGGTAAAACGTTTTCAGAAAGATACTCTTTACATATCTGTCGGTAGGCGGTGAAAATCGAAATAAATGCTTCCTGAATTGCTTTTGAATTCTTTTTCTTACTATCCATATAATCTTTCACAATATTCCAGGCGTGGAGTAATGCGAACTCGCCAGAAAGGTAGGCAGACTCCATATTTTTTGCGTCACGGGCCCATGCAAATAATATCCAAAGGCAAATACTCACCTGGCGAATAGCAGTAATACGATTTGTGCCTTTTAATTTGTCAACATCTGACAATGATCTGACAAGTTCTGCGAAATGTCTATGAGATGCTTCCGGCTCATCAAGCAAGGCAAGCGATTTACGTAAGTTAGAGCGAGCACTCTCTGGAAGTAAATCCTCACTAAGAAAGTTGGACTGGATAAATGAGGCAAGTTTGTCGCCATTCCATTCCTCAAACGTAATATTATCTGTAGTGTTCCGTGAAATGTAGTTTGTAAGAGATGATCTTACCGGTTCTTTGACATCACCACCTATGCAAATACATATCACGATGTCTTTGTCTCGATGCTCTACCGGTAATCGTGTCGGAATATAGGAATCAATAATTTCAGTAAGAGATGGGCGAAGCGATTGGACAGAATTTGTGTCCCACTCCCCCCTGCTCAAATCGCCAGACTTTATTGAAAACAGATACACTTTCTCTGCACCACCATCGATGCGCCCGACGGCTGCAACGTCCACTCCTTCTTGACGAGTGCCTATACCCGGGCGTGAAAACACATTTAAACCAATCTGACTTAGCAGGTCTGGCAATATGGCATCAAGCTCGCCACGCTCACGTAGAGACGATAGATATTCTCGGATAATTAACTTCATTGATATAACTTTTCTGCTTTGAAGACTCGCAACATGTAGTCCAGTCCATAAGGATCAATATTCCCCATTCTTGGAACCTCCGTTTCGCTTCTGAAGCTATTTAAGGGCGTTTCCATACGGCGAGGTTGCTCTCCCCCGTCATATATATAGCTAATTGCTTTCTTGCCATAAAGGAGGGTAACCTTCGGAAATAGGTTCAAAAAGACGAACTGAGATTCAGCATCTTTCATTGATTCTACCATCATTCGAGAAGTATATCTATGATGTTCCTCACGTTGAGCATTGCTCGGGTGGAGTGCTGGAAGAATACTAACTGACCTTATATCTTCTAAGTATTCTTCGATTTTTTGCAAGGCATTCTCTATAGTTTGTTTTACCTTTTCGGATTCCTGCTCGAGTTGTTTTTTAACATACTCACAAGCTGATCTGGTGAAGTTTAATAATACTGGGTTAAAAAGTAGTTCAGCTAATTCTTTTAAAATTTCTTCATCCATTGTGAGGCGCATAAGTGAAATAAGAATAGAGGCAACGGTGATAGGATTAATGAAGAAATAACCAATCGCTTTCCGTGCAATAAAAATTATCTGCGCTATATCCGGCGATTTCAGTTCTTCAGGATCAATATCTAATTGAATATTTTTGCCGTGATGCGAACTGACAATTGCACCTAAAACTTCACACAGTACGCTCTCCCCACGCAGTAGCCAACGTGTGAGCACTTTGTTAAACAATGCTTTATTATGATAAATTTCTGCAGTTACACTATCAAATATTTTCAATGTTAAAGTATCAGGTTGATTCAATAATAAATCCTCAAAAAATAAAATTCCCTGATCAGGTGAATCTCTTTTTAAAAGACATGAAACTCCGTAATCTATGTTTTCTAATATTCCTCTGTTAATTAGGTTGGCATATTTTAATCTGGAGAGTAGGACATTTAAAAGTGAGTTTGGAATTTTTTTTGTATCGAATCCGAAGATTTTAGATGCCATGTAAAGTGTATACTCATCACCTTTTGATAAAGCAGCTGTAATGATCTCAACTACCTGCTGTTCTTGAGTACTGTCTTTCTGTAAAAGCGTGAAGGCCGATCTAATACAGCCTCCAAGGATCTGACCGTCTGATTCTTCTGCAGCAGATCTTGTAAGAGCAACAAACACATCATCAGGTATGCGAACTCCTTCCAGCCGGCTGAATTCTCCTATGGAAAACACTGCTTGCCTTCGGAGTGCAATATTCTCATGTTCAGAGAGACGGATAGCTTCAGCGAGATATTGAGGATTGTTAATACGGGAACCAGCGACAATTGTCCCAATAAGCAAGTCACAAAACGTATCAGGGTCAGATTCAATTTCCCTTAGCGCATCGCTTGGGCGGGATGTATCTTTTGCGCAAAAATCGACAAAGCTAGCGATAATTGTTCCGGCGGCCATGTCTTGTCCTGCACTTCTATAGAGCCGGAGTACACATTGCATAACGGCAGAAATAGGAGCATTTAAATATGGCAGCACTTTTTCAAAAACTATTCTCGTCGAGAAAAAATCTGGCGCGGTCGAAGGTTCATTTTTTAAATCTTCGAAAGCTACCACAACATCAATCCATCCATCGTTGTGCAAGGTCGCGAGATCAAGAGATAAGGCATCACGCCTCTCCTTCCCTTCCTGTGAGCAGGCACAGACTGTTTCCAGAAAGCATCCTGTGTTAAAAGCATCTAGCAATGCCTCCTTTCGGTCACTCAAACTACTGCTCCTCTTGCAAAGTTGTTGGGTGTGGATTTGATGTGAACAAATATGGAGAAAAACTAGCATAGGCCTGTCCTGACATCAAGAAATAATTTTATCTAGATACTACGTCAGGTTCTGCAGACAAAGGCCGTTCATTCGAGTCTTTGCTACCTTGATGGCAGCACAAACCGTCGAAGTTAGCTCACTTCAGGTAAAAAATGCACTTGATTGCCCACAGCCGGACAGCAGATCGGCAACCTTTTCGATTGAATCCGCGCCAGCTCAAGGGCTGATGGCAGTGACAAAATTTTTCGTTCCTGCCGCATCAGCGCGGTATTGTCCACTGGTGGACTCACCCCAGGTCACCCAAAATGAATGTCCATTGTGAGCGCTTCAACCGCACCATACAGGAGCAGTTCGTGGATTATCACGCCGACTTGCTGTTCACTGACCTGGCCTGGTTTAACCGCAAAATGGCCGCCTGGCTGGTCGAATATAACACCGTCATTCCCCACCATAGCCTCGGTCTGCAAACTCCGATACAATTCGGCTTCCAACAACTGCCACAGTGCCAAAGGTATTGGACCCATACATAGGCTTGATCTTTGGGTGAGAGCGCGGCATAGTATTGCCTGACGGGATTGTTCCCGCTCGCTACCGCCCGTATTCCAGCATACTTATCCATTACCATTAGCCGATGCACATCGGATCCTTTTCAGACCGCGTCCTGATCTTCGGCGGCCCGTATAGCAACCTGCAGGCAACGCAGGCAATGCGGCAGGCTGCGGACGAGCTGGGAATCGGTGCGCAGCAGGTTATTTGCAGCGGCGATCTGGTCGCCTACTGCGGCCGACCGGAGGCCACCGTCAACGCGATCCGCGACTGGGGCATCGCCGTGGTGATGGGCAATTGTGAGCAGTCATTGGCACTCGATCAGGACGATTGCGGCTGCGGATTCGATGCCGATTCGCTGTGCTCAACGCTGGCGGTTGATTGGTACGCGTTTGCCCGCTCGCGCGTGAGCCGCGAGAACAAGCAGTGGATGCAGCACCTGCCGCGCCACATCGATTTCAACCTCGGCGGCCAACACCTGCGCGTGATTCACGGCGGCAGCGAGCAGATCAACCAGTTTATCTTTTATTCCAGCGACCGGGGGGAGAAGCAATCGCAGCTCGACCAGACGCAGGCAGACGTGATCATTGGCGGCCACTGCGGCATCCCGTTCGGGCAAAAGCTCGGCGCGCAGAGCTGGCTGAATGCCGGCGTCATCGGCCTGCCGGCCAATGACGGCACCCCCGACGGCTGGTTTATGCTGCTGCAATGCGCCGCCGATAACCGCCTGACCGCGAGTTGGCACCGGCTCAGCTACGATCACCGCGGCGCGGCGCGCGACATGCACAATCAAGCCCTGACCCCCCAGTACCACGATGCGCTGTTGAATGGGTTGTGGCCGTCGATCGACATCCTCCCCGAGCATGAGCGCAGCCGACGCGGGCAGCCGCTGGTGCTGGCGGATCTAACGCTGTAGCGCGCCCGGCGGCGGCGCGATAAGCGGACCGGGGGAGCAGACGCCCTCGACACCGGCCACCGCCTCGGCGACCGCCCGGTGGCCGGACAGGTAGGCGCCGTGGGCGGTATTCAGAAACTCGGTCGAGGTCGCTTCGCCGGCAAAAAACAGCCGCCCCGCCAGCGGCTGCGCCAGCACGGTGCGACTGCCCCCCTGCCCCGGCAGCGCCGACGAATACGCCCCTTTGATCCACGGGTCGTAGCCCCAGGCGCTGGCTTTGAAGTGCATCAGTTGCCGGCTGAAATCGCCGCCAAACAGCTTGATCAGTATCTCCCGGAACCAGGCTTCGCTGGCGCGCTCGCCCTGCCGCTCCAGCCACCAGGCGAAGCGACCGGCAACGCAGGCAAACAAATAAGGCTGGCCAAACGGGTTGATATGGACCCCAAGGCAGTGCGCCTGATCACACCACAGCGCCTCGGATTCGAGGCCGTTGAGGGTGCCCGGTCGCAGTTGATAAAACAGGTTGTTGTAGTTGCCCATCGGCAGCGCCGCAATCGCCTGCTGCCGGTCGGTCGGCAGCGCCGGCGTAAAGGCAATATCGCCGGCGCCGAGCACCCCGGTGGAGACCGTGATAATCGCCTTGTCGGCGGTTATCGTCCCGCGATTGGTATGCAGCTTGACGCCGCCGCCACTCCAGTCGAGGGCCGACACCGCGGTATTCAGGCGCACCGGACAGCGGCTGCCCTGGCGGCAGATCAGCGCGCCGTAGCCTTGTTTTAGCGGCCAGTTTTCCTCCGTATCGCGGTAGTGATACGCATCCAGCAGCGACACCTGGTCGGGGTCGTTGGAGTGCATCAGGCTGTACCAGTAGCTGAGACAGCCGAGCCAGCGCGAATCGGCCGGCAGGCAGTCCAGGATGGCGCGGTCGATATGTTGCTCGCCGTTCGACTCAATCGCCCGCTCGACCTCGAGCTCGGCCTGTTGCAGTGACTGCCGTTCGGCGGCGTCGAGTTCGCAGCCGTCAAACACCAAACGGCTCTGCTCGCCGACCCGGCCGGTCTGATGGTAATCAAACCCCAGCTGGTCGGCCCAGCGCACATACGGGTTCAGGCTGGCCGAGTGCATCCAGCGGCAGCCCAGATCAACCGGAATGGCCGAGTCGCCGAGCAGCTCGGTCAACCCGCGGCCGCCACAGCGGTGCGCGGCTTCGACGACGATATGCTCGACCCCGGCGGCGGTCGCCGCTTCCGAGGCCCCCAGGCCGGCGGCGCCGGCGCCGACAATCACCAACGGGTAATGCGATTCAGGCATCAATCAACTCATACTTGAACATCGATTCAATAACCTGTATCATAATTCAACTTTCCATTCCAACCCAATTGATTTTTCAAATGAAGCAATCAGACGAAGGCAAGCGCGACCGGCGCCAACAGCAGTTGATTCAAGCCACGATTCGATGTATCAGCCAATACGGCCTGGCCGGTACTACGGTAGCACGGGTGACCAGACAAGCCAATCTTTCCGCCGGGATTGTGAATTTTTACTTCCGCGGCAAATCCGAATTGCTGCTGGATACGCTGGCGTATCTGCACAGCGAATACTGCGCTGCGCTGGACACGGTGTTTGCCGCTCCGCAGCCGGCCATCGACTGCCTGCATCAGCTGATCGAACTGCATTTTGACCCCGAGCTATGCCATCCCGACAAGATCGCCGTCTGGTACGCTTTTTCCGCCAATCGGGCTGCCCGGGCGGAATACCTCACCCTCTGCGGCGAGCAGCAGCAGCGCTTGCAGCTGGGCCTGACCGGACTGTTCGAGCAGCTTTGCCAGACCGAGGGGCGCGACCAGTACGCGGCCGATGCGCTGGCCCGGGGGTTTGACGGTTTGCTTGACCACTTGTGGGAGCAGTTGCTCTATCAGACCGACGCGTTTGACTACCAGGCCGCCAAGACCATCTGCCGGCGCTACCTGCAATCCCTGTTCCCGCTGCAATCGGCGCAGCCGGCCGAGCAGCCGCCGACGCGGCGCTTGAACGGCAACCTGCAGCGCTCGGACCTGCTGGCGCCGTGGACGTATCGGAACCCCGAATTATTCGAGCTGGAAGTTGACACGCTGTTCAAGCGGCAGTGGCTGCTGGCCGGCCATGTCAGCGATCTGGACGCGCCGTTGCGCTATATCACCTTTGACGCCCTGGGCGAACACGTCTTTATACTGCGCGCTGAGGACGGCCATATCCGGGCGTTTCACAATGTCTGCCGTCACCGCGGCGGCCGGCTGCTCAACCTGCCTCGGGGTGCCTGTCCGCGCCGCTTGACCTGCCCGTTTCACGGCTGGACTTACCAGACCGACGGCAAATTGGTCGGCGTGCCGGCCAAATCGACGTTCAACCGGCTGCAATTGCAGCAACACGCGCTGGTGCCGGTTGATCTGGACATCTGGATGGGGCTGATCTTCATCCGGCTAAGCGGTGACGCCGCGCCGGTGTCCACGACGATGCAGCCGATCAACCACCTGCTGGAGCCGTATGCCATCGAGCAGATGCAGCCGCTGGCCAACTCCGCCTACCGCGAGCTGCGCAACTGCAACTGGAAAGTGTTCCACGATGTGGACAACGAGGGCTACCACATCCCGGTTGGCCACCCGACCTTGCAGCAGCTATACGGCACAGACGCGCGCGATGACCTGATCGACGGCATCCCGGTGTCGTATGTTCCGTTCAATCCCAATCCGGCGACCAGCTGGAGCGTCCGCCACTACCAGAAACTGCTGCCGGAATATCCGCACCTGCCGGCGGCCAACCGGCGCGCCTGGCTGTACGTCGGCATCTTCCCAAGCATGGTGCTCGGTTTGTACCCGGACAGCATCGAATACTATATGACCCTGCCCGAATCGGTTGACCGCACCCATTGTCTGGGCGCCGCGTTTGCCCTCGAAGACAGTCGCCGGGCGGCCCGGGCGGCCCGCTACCTGTCCGACAGAATCAACCGGATTACCGGCGTCGAAGACCAGAGTTTCGTCGATGCCCTGCAGCAGGGGCTAAGCTCCAGCGCCAGGCCGACCCCCAGGCTGTCGTCGATTGAAGCCGGCGTACGGCAATTCCATCATGACATTCAGGCGCACATCCCGGTGGCCGGCCTGAGCGAACCACCACAGCCGGGCAGCGTGGCCGAGCTGAACCGGATGCTGGCGTAGCCGCTTCGCGGGTGCCTGCGCTCAGCGGGCGGGCTGGATTTTCTGGTCGCGCAGCTTGCTGCCGGCACCGCAGCCGGGCGGACAAGGTCACGCCAATCGCGGCCGTGACGGTGATGATCGCCGCCAGCGCATTGACGCCCGGACGCAGACCCAGTGGCAGGCAACCGGGTTTCAGGGCCAATCAATACTGCTTGATTTTGGGAAAAAGGGCGGTTATCCTTTCCATGTTCAACCGACACAATAACTATCCCGGCCATGCGCCAATCAGGAGGAAATATCATGAAAACCAAACTCGTTGCGGCTGCCGCGATCGCATTATTTGCGACTACCGCGCAGGCGAAAACACTCATTTTCTGTTCCGAGGGCTCGCCCGAAGGGTTCACCCCGTCGCTGTATACCGCCGGTACGACCTTCGATGCGTCGTCGCGCCAGATTTATAACCGGCTGGTCGAATTCGAACTCGGCACCACCCGGATTATTCCGGGCCTGGCCGAAAGCTGGGCGGTTTCCGACGATGGCCTGCAATATACCTTCAAGCTGCGCAAGGGCGTGAAGTTTCACAGCACCGACAACTTCACACCGAGCCGCGACTTTAATGCCGACGATGTGCTGTTTTCGTTCGAGCGCCAGTTTTCCAAGTCGCATCCCTATCACACGGTATCCGGCGGCGCGTACGAGTATTTCAACGGCATGTCGATGCCCGACCTGCTCCAGAAGATCGAAAAAGTCGATGATTATACCGTCCGCTTTACCTTGAACCGTCCCGAGGCACCGATGATCGCCAACCTGGCGATGGATTTCGCGTCGATACACTCGGCCGAGTATGCCGAGAAAATGGCAGCCGCCGGCAGCATGGACGATTTCGATCAGAGTCCCGTGGGTACCGGCCCATTCAAGCTGATCGCCTATCAGAAAGACGCGTTTATCCGCTACAAGGCGCATCCCGGGTTTTTCCGTGGCCAGGCTGCCATTGACGATCTCGTTTTCGCAATCACGCCGGATGCGTCGGTTCGTTACCAGAAGCTGAAAGCGGGTGAGTGCCATGTCATGCCCTACCCGAACCCGGCCGATATTGCCGCCATGCGCACCGACCCGGAGGTCAACCTGATGAGCCAGGAAGGGCTTAACGTCGGTTATCTCGCCTACAACACGCAGATGGCGCCGTTCGACAATCCCAGCGTGCGTAAGGCGTTGAATATGGCGATCAACAAGGAGGCCATCATCGACGCGGTTTTCCAGGGTGCAGGTCAGGTGGCGAAGAATCCGATCCCGCCGACGATCTGGTCTTACAACGAGGCCACCAAAGACGATGGCTACGATCCGGCTGCCTCCAGGGCCGCACTCGCCGCCGCAGGCGTCCAGGATCTCAAAATGAAAATCTGGGCGATGCCGGTGCAGCGTCCCTATAATCCGAATGCGCGTCGTATGGCCGAGCTGATCCAGGCCGACTTCTCCAAGGTGGGCGTCGAGGTCGAAATCGTTTCCTACGAGTGGGGTGAATACCTGAAGCGCTCCAAGTCGATCGACCGCGACGGCGCGGTGCTGCTGGGCTGGACCGGAGACAACGGCGACCCGGACAACTTCCTCGCGGTGTTGCTTGGATGCGATGGCGTCGGCGGTTCCAATCGCGCGCAGTGGTGCCATCAACCCTTCGAGGACCTGATCCAGAAAGCCAAGGTGGTGTCCGATCCTGCCGAACGTACCCGTCTGTACGAGCAGGCACAGATCGAGTTCAAGCAGCAGGCCCCCTGGGCAACCATTGCCCACTCGATTGTGTTCAAACCGATTCGTAAAGAAGTCACCGGGTTCAAGATCGACCCGTTTGGCGGGCACTCATTTTACGGGGTAGACCTCAAGTAAGGCTGGTCGGGGTAGCCCTGTGAGCAAGGCCGGCTGACAGAAGGCCCCACTCCGGTGGGGCTTTCTTTCGTTTGCCCGCCACGGCCGAATCCCGACAATAGCGGATGTTCAGGTTCCTTCTCACCAAGCTGGCGATGATAGTGCCGACCTTTATCGGCGTTACCATTGCTTCGTTTGCTTTCATCCGGCTGCTGCCGGGCGACCCGATATTGCTGATGGCCGGCGAACGCGGCGTCACCCCGGAGCGTCGCGAGGAGCTCGAGGCGCTCATGGGCTTCGACCGGCCGTTGTGGGAGCAATACCTCGGTTTTCTCGGCGACCTGCTGCAAGGGGACCTCGGGGTTTCCCTCGTCACCAAACAGCCGGTGCTGGAAGAGTTTCTCGGCCGCTTCCCGGCGACTGTTGAATTATCTGTAATCGCGATCATCTTCGCGGTGGCGATCGGGCTGCCCGCGGGGGTCATCGCCGCGGTGCGACGCGGCTCGGTTTTTGATCACACGGTGATGGGCTGTTCGCTGACCGGCTACTCGATGCCGATCTTCTGGTGGGGCTTGTTGCTGATTATTTTCTTTTCCGGAACCCTGGAATGGACCCCGGTCTCCGGCCGGATTTCCTTTTTGTATTTTTTCGAGTCGGTTACCGGGTTCATGCTGATCGATTCGCTGTTGTCCGGTCAAACGGGCGCTTTCAAGTCCGCGGTAATGCATTTGATTTTACCGTCGGTGGTGCTCGGCACGATTCCGCTCGCGGTTATCGCACGGCAGACGCGCTCGTCGATGCTCGAAGTATTGAGCGAGGACTATGTCCGCACGGCCCGTGCCAAAGGGTTGCCGCCGATACGCGTCGTTGGCATACACGCGCTGCGTAACGCGCTGATCACGGTAGTCACGGTCATCGGCTTGCAGGTCGGCGTTTTACTGGCCGGGGCGATCCTGACCGAAACCATTTTTGCCTGGCCCGGGATCGGCAAATGGATGATCGATTCCATTTCGCGCCGGGATTATCCGTCGGTGCAGGGCGGGTTGTTGATGATCGCCTCGATCGTGATGGTCGTCAATTTGCTCGTCGATCTGACCTATGGCCTGATCAATCCGAGCATCCGGCATGAGGGTTAAGCGATGGCAGTAGCAGCGTCTTCGATGCCAAAAGTCGGTACTTTCAGGCATAGCCTGTCCCAATTCTGGAGCTACTTCCGCGAGAATCCGGGCGCGGTTGCCGGGTTTTATTTTGTCGTGGTGGTGCTGCTGTGCGCATTGTTAGCGGACGTCATCGCCCCCTATGACCCGACCGAACAAAACCGCGACGCGCTGTTATTACCGCCGGTCTGGCAGGAAGGCGGCAGTTGGGACTATATTCTCGGCTCCGACGCGGTCGGTCGAGATTTGTTTTCGCGCATCGTACACGGCGCGCGATTTTCGCTGTTCATCGGCATCATGGTCGTCACCCTGTCGATGAGCGCCGGCATCATGCTGGGCCTGGTTGCAGGCTACTTCCGTGGCCACATCGAAACCGCCATCATGCGTATCATGGATGTAATCCTGGCGTTCCCGAGCCTGTTGCTGGCGCTCGGGCTGGTCGCGATCCTGGGCCCGGCGCTGGTCAACGCGATGATCGCGATCGCGGTCGTTTTGTTGCCGCATTTCGTGCGCCTGACCCGCTCCAGCGTCATGGTCGAGAAGGACAAGGAGTACGTCATCGCCAGCCGGCTGGCCGGCGCGGGCCATATCCGCCTGATGATCAATACCATCCTGCCCAACTGTATGGCGCCGTTGATCGTGCAGGCGACGCTGTCGTTTTCGACCGCGATCCTCGATGCCGCCGCGCTCGGCTTTCTCGGCATGGGCGCGCAGCCGCCAACCCCCGAGTGGGGTTCGATGCTGGCCGAGGCGCGCGAATTTATTTTACGCGCGTGGTGGGTCGTGACCTTCCCGGGGCTCGCCATCCTGCTCACCGTGTTATCGATCAACCTGATGGGCGACGGCTTGCGCGATGCGCTCGACCCCAAGATGAAGCGCTCCTGATGGCCCTGCTGTCGATTAAAAACCTGAGCGTTCGCTTCAAAACCACGGGCGGTATGTTTACCGCGGTGGAAAACGTGTCGCTCGACGTCGAAGAGGGCGAGGTGGTCGCCATTGTCGGTGAATCCGGTTCCGGCAAGTCGGTGTCGATGCTGGCGGTCATGGGATTGCTGCCCTGGAGTGCGCAGATTACCAGCGACGCCATGCGGTTCGACGGCATCGATCTGAACACGCTGGCGCCCGCCAGGCGCCGTGATCTGAACGGCGGCTCGATGTCGATGATATTTCAGGAGCCCATGACCAGCCTGAACCCCTGCTTTACCGTCGGCGCGCAGATTGATGAAATGATCCGCACGCATCGCCGAAGTACGGCGCCAGAACGCAAGGAACTCACGCTGGATCTGCTCACGCAGGTAGGAATCCCGGACCCCAAAAAGCGCTACAGTGACTATCCGCACCAGATGTCCGGCGGCATGAGCCAGCGCGTCATGATCGCAATGGCGATCGCCTGTTCGCCAAAGCTGCTGATTGCAGACGAGCCGACCACCGCACTTGATGTCACGATACAGGCGCAGATTCTCGACCTGTTACTGGAACTGCAAGCCAATCACGACATGGGCCTGATTCTGATTACGCACGATATGGGTGTGGTCGCGGAAACTGCGCATCGCGTGGCGGTGCAATATGCCGGCCAACAAGTTGAAATGCAGCCGGTGGTGGAGCTGTTTGAGCGGCCGCGCCATCCCTATACCGCGGCGTTGTTGTCCGCGCTGCCGGAAAGGGCGGGCAATGCGTTGCGCTTGCCAACCATACCGGGCGTGGTGCCGGGCCAGTTCGATCGGCCGCAGGGATGCCTGTTTAATCCCCGCTGCACATTTGCAGACGATCTGTGCCGGACGACAGCGCCCAATGTCAGCGCGGAGGATCCGACCCTGACCTTGTGTCACCACCCGCTTATCGGCAATCTCTCGCCGGGGGCGGAGCAATGAGCGGCGAGGCGATACTGCGGGCGCATAACCTGACGCGCTACTACGAGACCAGGAAAAGCGCCCTGGGAGAAACCGCCACGGTCAAGGCGCTCAACGGCGCATCCTTCGCGGTGTATGCCGGCGAAACGCTGGCTATCGTCGGCGAAAGCGGCTGCGGCAAGTCGACGCTGGCGCGGGTGCTGACCATGATCGAGCGGCCAACCAGCGGCAAACTGGAAATCGAAGGCCGTGCGATAGAGCTGGTCGGCAACCGGCCGCCCAGCGAATTGCGCAAGCAGGTACAGATTGTTTTTCAAAACCCCTACGGTTCACTAAACCCGCGCAAAACGGTCGCCACGATGCTGGAGGAACCGCTCAAGCTCAACACCGATCTCAACCCGACGCAAAGACGCAGCGCAGCCGACGAAATGATCACCCGGGTAGGATTGCGGCCCGAGCACGCCGATCGCTATCCGCACATGTTTTCCGGCGGCCAGCGGCAACGCATCGCGGTTGCGCGTGCGTTGATGCTGCGGCCAAAAATCCTCATTCTCGACGAACCGGTTTCCGCGCTCGATCTTTCCATCCAGGCGCAGATTCTGAACTTGCTCAGCGACCTGCAGGACGAATTCGGGCTGGCCTATATTTTCATTTCACACGACCTGTCGGTGGTACGCAGAATCGCCAAAGACATTATCGTGATGTACTTCGGCAAACCGGTGGAAGCGGGCCCGGTGCAGGAAATTTTTACCCGGCCTAAGCATCCCTACACACAGGCACTGTTCTCGGCGACGCCGGTGGCCGATCCCGCGCGGCGCAAGCAGCGCATCCGCCTGACCGGCGAACCGCCGTCACCGTTGGCCCCGCCCCCCGGTTGTGCGTTTGCGCCCCGTTGCCCGCGTGCGCAGGAGCAATGCAGGCAACGGGAACCGGTGCCGGAGCGGATCGACGGTGTCGAAGTCGCGTGTTTCTACCCGGTTAACCAGGCTTATCGAGTATCCGCGACGCAATAGGTATTCCCCCGGAGCCGGGTTGTGCCGCATGATTTGCGCAACCGGAATGGGCTGATCGCGCTGCTTTTGCTACCGGAACAGCGGCCAGCATGTATGGATTGGTGGGAAACGACCGGGTTTCAGGGCCAATTCAGCCAATCAATATTTCTTGATTTTGGGAAAAAGGGTGGTTATCCTTCCGCTACTCCAACCGGATAAGCGTCATCAGTTTGCCGGGTTGCGCCTGGTTTTCGATTGAGTGTATATGATGAAGGAACCGGATAGCAGTCAGGAAAAAATGGGCCGGGGGATGATCGTCGGCGCCTGGCTGTTGCTGCTGGGGTTTATGACGTTTTTTTTCAACGATTATCTGAGTTCGCAGAATAATCCGAATCAGGCGCTGCACAGCGGTATCGACCCGGGTGTGGTGACTTTGCAGCGGAATCGCGCCGGGCATTATATCGCCACGGCGTTGATCAATAATCGTGAGGTCATTGTGCTGCTGGATACCGGGGCAACGTATGTGAGCGTGCCGGGACATATTGCGGAAAAATTGCAGCTGAAACGAGGCCGGCGCTATCCGGTGATTACCGCTAACGGCTCTATTAACGTGTTCGATACGGTATTGGAGTCGGTGCAGATAGGCGGGGTGGTTCAAACCGGGGTGAGGGCCAATATAAACCCGGCTATGCACCAGGATGAAATTCTGATCGGCATGAATTTCTTGAAGCAGGTGGAATTGATCCAGCGCGGAGAGCTACTCACGCTGCGCCAATATTAGGCAATCAATCGGTATCCGCCGGCTTTGCCTGGTGTGCCGGAGGAAACCATTATCTCCACGGTGCGGCTTGCATTGGATGAAGATATTGGCAGCGGCGACATTAGCACGGCATTCCTGCCGGAGGAAATGTGGGTATCGGGCATGATGCGCTCCGGGGTAAATAAATGCTTGCATAATTCTCCAACAATTGACACAATTCGGCGATCAATTCCATTTTAATAAGGGATTCGACAGGTCTACGATGGGTAGTAACCGATCCGAAAGCCGCACTAGTCGGCGGTTGACGATAATTGATAAACAATGCCGCAATGGCAACACACAACGCAGGAGTGAGAGTAATGTCCAAACCCAAACTCATAGGCGCCATAGTCGTGGTGCTTGGATTAGTATTTAGTGTCGTAGTCATTAAACAATTCCAAAAGGAAGACAAAGCCGAGTCGCTTGGATCAGTATCTAGCGGCGTGACCAACGCCGATAGCGTGACCATCAAGGTTCAGTCGGTGCTGCCTACCAAGGCCGATGAAATCGTCATGGTGAAAGACTTTGCCGCCAACGTTGCCGCGCTGACCGATGGTGAAGTTCAAATCGAAGTGTTGCCTGATGGCGCAGTTGTCAGTGGGCGCGATATTCTCGACGCAGTCGATAAGGGCCTTGTCGATGGCGGTTTTGCCTGGACCCATTACTGGTCAGGCAAGCATCCGGCGGCAATGCTGTTCGGCTCCCCGGTAGCCGGTGCCGGTGTCGGCATCGACAACATTGCCTTCATTTCCTGGTTCCAGTTTGGTGGTGGCAAGGAATTGTACAATCGCCTGTGGGACGAAATGGGCCTGAACATCCACGGCTTGATGCTGCAACCGGTTGGTCCGGAAGCTCTGGGCTGGTTCAAGGAGCCGATCCACAGTATGGACGATTTCCGCAAGTATCGTTTCCGTGCTCCTCCGGGAATTCCGGGACAAACCTATAACGATATCGGTGTCGCTGCGGTCGCCATGGGTGGCGGTGATATTCTGCCGGCGCTGGAAAAAGGCACCATCGACGCGGCTGAGTGGTGCTGCCCGAAGCCGGATAGCATTTTCGGTTTCCAGAAAGTGCTCAAGCATTACTACCTGCAGGGTCTGCACCAGGTGGTGGTGAACGCCGACATGTACATCAACAAGGATGTCTGGAACAAGCTGACGCCGCACCAGCAAACCGCGATGAACGTAGCAGCGGATGCATCGCTGATCCGTTCGATGAGTTATCGCATCATCGAAAATGGCAAAGCGCTCAAGGATCTGGTCGAAAATCACGGGGTCATATTGCACGATACTCCGGCTGACTACTTCCCGGCGTACATGAACGCCGCCAGAGCCACGCTCGAAAAGAATGCGGCGGAAAATGCCTTCTTCAAGGAAGTCTGGGATTCGCAGAGAGCGTTTGCTGACATCGCGGTGCCTTTCTGGGCCGGTGCGCAAACCTCGAACGCGGCACTCGGTCAGGCTTACGCCAAATCGAAGAAAAAATAGGGATTTGTATAACGCAGGTATAAGCGGTAACCAAAGAGCGGGCTTGGTCCCGCTCTTTTTTTAACGCATTCGACCAGGAGGGGGGATTCAGATGGCTGATGATGTCAACCCAGACGATCTTGAGATCGCCGACGAACTGATTGCAGAACGACGCTCCGCGGCACCCGGCGAGAAACTGCCGGACGATATGGCCCCGTGGATGGCGAAAACGATACTCTTTATTGACGTAGCAAGCCTGTGGATCGGCCGGACGGTATGCTGGTTCATGGTGCCTTTGTGCCTGGCCATGGTATACGAAGTCATTGCGCGCAAATTTTTCGTCGCGCCGACCATGTGGGCCTACGACATCAGTCGAATGTGCTACGGCGCGATGTTCATGCTCGGTGCCGGATATGCTTTGATGCGCGGCGTTCACATCCGCGCCGACTTCCTGTATCGCAACTGGTCTGAGCGCACCCAGGGTACGGTTGATACGGTTCTTTACCTGGCGCTGTTCTTTCCGGGCATGGTTGTTTTTTTCTACATGTCGTTTGATTACGCCAGCACTGCGGTACTTCGGGGTGAACGCAGCATGGATACCGCGTGGATGCCTCATATAGGCCCGATCAAAAGTGCCATTCCAATCGGTATCGTGTTCCTCACAATGCAGGGCATATCCGAAGTCCTGAAGAGTATTTACGCCATGCGTAAAGGCAGGTGGCCGGTATGATCGACGCAATTATCAATCTCCAACCCGAGATCATCGGCGCGCTCATGATCGCGGCGATGCTGTTCGCGATTTTCATCGGTTTCCCGATTTCATTCACGCTGATGTTCCTTGGAATGGTGTTTGGCTACTGGGGTTTTGGTCAACTGGTTTTCTATCTGATGACCCTGCAGTTTTCCAGTGTGATGCTGGAACAGACCCTGGCCGCGGTGCCGCTGTTTATATTTATGGGGATACTCATGGAGCAGGCGGGCCTGATGGAACGCCTGTTCAAGGCGGTGCAGCTGGCCTTGTCACGCACCCACGGAGCGCTCTACATCGCCGTGCTGTTCGTGTCGACTATTTTTGCAGCCGCGACCGGTATCGTTGGCGCCTCGGTGACCATACTCGGCATCATGGCGGCCAAGACCATGAACAGATCCGGCTATAACGTGCCACTCGCCGCCGGCTCGATCACCGCCGGCGGGACCCTCGGTATCCTGATTCCACCGAGTATCATGCTGGTGGTCATGGGCCCGATTCTCGAAGTGCCGGTTACCGATTTGTTTGCGGCGGCCATTATTCCGGGATTCATGCTCGCCTCTCTCTATATCGGCTACGCATTGCTGCGCTGCAAGCTGGACCCATCCCTGGGGCCGCCGCTGCCCGAAGAGATGCAACCGGAAAGCATGGCGGTAGTGGCGAAAGAGTTCGCGCTTGGGCTGGTGCCGCCCACCGCGCTGGTCGGCTTTGCCCTCGGCAGCATCCTGCTGGGCTGGGCAACACCGACCGAGGCCGCCGGAATGGGCGCCTTCGGTGCTTTCCTGCTGACCGCCGCTTACGGCAAGATGCACTGGGCAGGCTTCAAGAATGCACTGATCAAGACACTCGAAATCTCGGCATTGATCCTGGTGCTGGTGGCGGCATCGAATTTCTTCGGTGCGGTATTCTCGCGTCTCGGTACGCCAACCATGTTGACCGAGTACCTGATCACCCTCGATATGTCGCCCTATTTGATCCTGTTCATGATCATGGCGCTGATCTTTCTGCTGGGCTGGCCGCTGGAATGGGTGCCAATCGTGCTGATCATCGTGCCAATCCTGTTACCCGTGGTCGACAAACTCGGCTTCAACCTGACCTGGTTCGGTATCCTGGTAGCGGTGAATCTGCAAACCGCCTGGCTATCGCCGCCAGTGGCGCTATCCGCCTATTTTCTGAAGGGGGTAGTGCCGGAATGGGATCTCAAGGATATCTACGGTGGCATGATGCAATTTATGGGCATCCAGTTGTTCGGCTTGATCCTGATCGTTGCCTTCCCGCAGATCGCCCTGTGGTTGCCTGAGTACCTCTACCCTACTCCATAAACCGAAATCCAGGAAATGAGTATCAAAACAGTAAAGAAAGCCAGCAAAACTTCGGCCACCGGAGAAGACGATACTGCACTCATCGTGCGCAACCTGCTCGAGGAAATCGAACAGGGCGGCGAGGCCAGCGCGCGCGCCTGTGCCCGGAAGCTCGACGGCTGGGATAAGGAAATTGTTCTGACCCGTGCCGAAATCGACGCGGCCAGGGAGCAGGTGCCGGAGCAGACACGGCGTGACATCGCGTTTTCACATGCACGCGTCAAGGCTTTTGCCGAGGCCCAGCTTGCCAGCATGACCGAGTTCGAAACCGAACTGTCACCCGGCCTGTTCGCCGGGCAGCGACTGATCCCGGTCAACACTGCAGGCTGTTATGTTCCCGGTGGTCGCTATGCACACATTGCCTCGGCGATCATGAGTATCACCACAGCGCGCGTCGCCGGCGTCAAGCAGGTCATCGCCTGCTCGCCGACGCACCCGGACCGCGGCGTGCATCCGGCTATCATCTACGCGGCCGATCTGGCCGGTGTCGATACCATACTCTCTCTCGGAGGCGTGCAGGGCATTGCCGCGCTGGCCTTCGGTTTGTTTACCGGGCACCCGGCCGACATACTGGTCGGCCCCGGTAATCGTTTTGTTGCCGAAGCCAAGCGCATACTCTACGGACGCGTTGGCATCGATTTGTTTGCCGGGCCGACGGAAATCCTGGTGATTGCCGACCACACTGCCGACGCCGACATCGTGGCATCCGACCTGGCCGGACAGGCGGAGCATGGTCTCGATTCACCCGCCTGGCTGGTCACCACCTCCGCCGCGCTGGCGCAGAAAGTGATCGGGCTGATGCCGCACTACCTCGAACGCCTCGCTGAACCCAACCGCTCTACCGCCGAATCTGCGTGGCGCGACTATGGGGAAGTGGTGGTCGTCGATACCCGCGAGGAAGCCGTGGAGGTGAGCGATCGCTATGCGCCCGAACACCTCGAAGTGCAATGCGCCGATCTCGACTGGTGGCTGCGCGAGCTGACGAATTACGGCTCGCTGTTTCTCGGCGAGGAAACCACGGTTGCCTACGGCGACAAGTGTTCGGGCACCAATCATATCCTGCCCACCAAGGGTGCCGCGCGCTATACCGGTGGCCTGAGTGTCAGCAAGTTCATCAAGGTGCTCACCTGGCAGCGGATGACCCAGGAGTCCAACCGTGATGTTGGCGCCGTGACTGCACGCATTTCACGTTCCGAGGGTATGGAAGGACATGCGCGCACCGGCGACGATCGCCTCTACAAGTACTTTCCGGGTGAGGACTTCGATCTGGGGCTCGAGTAAACTGCGGTTTTTCGGCGGTTGCTGAACCATGATTCTCGATCAATTCAAACTGGACGGCAAACAGGCCGTGGTCACCGGGGCAAGCTCCGGCATCGGTCGCGCCATGGCCGGATTCCTGGCCGAAGCGGGCGCCGGGGTAGTGCTGGTGGCGCGACGTGAAAGCGAGCTGCAAGCTGCCGTCGAGCAGATTGCTAACGACCGGGGTAAAGCGACCTACGTCGTTGCCGACCTGGGTCAGCGGGAACAGCTGGCGGACGTCGCCGCGCAGTGCAAGGCCGGCGCCGCTCGCATCGATATCGTCGTCAACGCGGCCGGCCTGAACCGGCGTGAAGCGCCCGAGTCGGTGTCGATCGAAAGCTGGGATGCAACGCTCAACCTGAACCTGTCGGTGCCCTTTTTCTTCACCCGCGAATTCGTGCCGGAAATGCGCCGCAACGGCTATGGCCGGGTGATCAACATTGCCTCCTTGCAATCGACGCGGGCGTTTACCAACGGCCTGGCTTACGGTGCGTCCAAGGGCGGCGTGTGCCAGTTGACGCGGGCGATGGCGGAGGCCTGGTCGCGCTATGGCATTTGCTGCAATGCACTCGCCCCCGGCTTTTTCCCGACCGAACTGACCGCGCCGGTGTTTGATGATCCGGGCAGCCGCGATCGCGTTGCGCAACAGACCGCGATCGGACGCAATGGCGCGCTTGCGGATCTCGCGGGCGTGACGGTATTCTTTGCCGCTGCGGCATCGGCATATATAACCGGCCAGACGCTGGCCGTCGATGGAGGATTTACCGCCAAATGAAAGCACTGCCCAAATGAAAGCACTGGTATACACCGCGAACGAGGAAATGACCTATCGCGACGAACCGGAACCCGTGGCACAAGCCGGTGATGTACTGGTCGCCATCGACTCGGTGGGGATTTGCGGTTCCGACATGCATGCCTATCTCGGGCACGATGAACGCCGCGTGCCGCCGTTAATCCTCGGGCATGAAGCCGTGGGTACCGTGTTGCAAGGCGCGGCGAGCGGTAAGCGCGTGGTATTGAACCCGCTGATCGCCTGCGGTGTTTGCAACGACTGCCTGGGCGGACGGCAGAACCTGTGTGCAAAACGCGACCTGATCGGGATGTACCGGGCCGGGGCTTTTGCCGAAAAGATCGCCATGCCGGAGCGCAACCTGATTGAGGTGCCCAACGGCATGCCGAGTGCACACGCTGCGCTGACCGAACCGGGCGCCACCGGATTGCACGCCGTGTTGCTGGCCGAGCGTGTAATCAGCCGACCGATGAGCGAGGCCCGTGCGCTGGTAATGGGTGCCGGCTCGGTAGGGCTGTTGACTGCCCTGATACTGCGCGACAAGGGCGTCGAAGAGATTGTCCTGGCCGAAACCAACCCGCTGCGCCGCAAGCTGGTCGAACAGTACTGCGATTTCACGCTGCTGGATCCGCTTGCCGAAAGCGCCGGTCCACAACATTTCGATTGCGTATTCGATGCCGTCGGTGGCGCGGTCACGCGCGAACAGGCCGTGCCTGCCTGTCGCTCGGGTGGCGTCATCGTGCACATCGGCTTGATGGACAACAAGGGCTCGATGGACGTGCGCGCGATGACGCTGCGCGAAATTACCTTTATCGGTACCTACACCTACACGCCGGTCGATTTACGCGCCACCCTGCATAAACTGTACAGGGGCGCGCTCGGTGATCTCGGCTGGGTCGAACAGCGACCACTGGCCGCCGGCGCAAATGCTTTCAGCGAATTGTTGCAGGGGCAGTGCGCGGCACCCAAAATCGTGTTGCAAACGGGCTTTTGACACTATCTGTAACCACCGGAGCGATTGCGAACAGGAGCCATAACCGGATGAGTGATACTTTTTCAGGCCCGGGTGAACAGCTGCGGCAGTTGCATCAGCGAGAGGGTGCCTTTGTCATCCCCAATCCCTGGGACGTGGGTTCGGCGCGCATTCTCGCGGCGATGGGTTTCGAGGCGCTGGCCACCACCAGTGCCGGCATGGCCTTCGCGCTCGGCCGGGTGGAAGGTACCGCGACGCTTGAAGAAACGCTCGATCATTGTCGCTGCATCGTAGCGGCAACCCCGTTGCCGGTTTCGGCTGATCTCGAGAAAGGCTTCGGCGATGCGCCGCTACAAGTCAGCGAATGCGTGATGGCGGCTGCCGCCACCGGGCTCGCGGGTTGTTCGATCGAGGATCATAGCGGGTACCCGGATAACCCGATATACGACTTCGATCTCGCAGTCGAGCGCATCGTGGCCGCCGCAGAGGCCAGTCGCTCGTTGTCGCATGATTTCGTGCTTACCGCCCGCTGCGAAAATTTCCTCTGGGGGCGACACGACCTCAAGGATACGATTCGGCGCTTGCAGGCCTTTTCTCAGGCAGGTGCGGACGTGCTCTACGCGCCGGGATTGCGTGACCTCGATGCGATACGGAGCGTGTGTGCCGAGGTCGATAAGCCGGTCAACGTGGTCATGGGTTTGCCGGGCAGAAAGTTCAGCGTGGACGAGCTGGCATCGGCAGGTGTCAAGCGCATCAGCGTCGGTGCCGCCTTCGCCCGCACCGCCTACGGCGCGTTTGTGCAGGCGGCAAGCGAAGTGCAAGACCGTGGCAGTTTCACCTTCGCCGATTCGGCAATCGGCTTCGCCGAGATAAACGCGTTTTTCGATACCGGTAAAGCCGACTGAATGCCAGCGCGGACCAGGCGACCTGCATGGTTCCGCAGATTGTCGAGTACACGCGCGATGATCGGAGCGACGGCGCTTCTTGATTTTGGGAAAAAGATCGATTATCTTCCCCATACTTAAATACACGATAACCTTGGAATTGCAGATTTTTATGAAAAAAATAAAACTTTTTGGTCAAAATTTTACTGGAATAACAAAATTCAAAAAACTAATTCTACGTAATATATCTATGGCATTACATCATAGCCTTGTATGGCTGTTTTACGTGGTCAGTTTCATTTATTGGCGGCTGATTAAAATTCTGGTTAAGCAATGGCATAAAACAGAATCATCTCCAGCTCTTCATGGTTTTAGTATTGGGGAAATAAAAGAGGGTTTCTATTACGATGTGCCTATAGGAATGAGGGGGGCATCTAGAATAGATAGAGATTTATTACGACATTGTATGCTGGTAAAAACCATTCCGACATTGATTTGTTTAAATGGAAAATCACTTCTGGATTTGGGGTGCAATGACGGTTCCTGGAGTCTTAATCTGGCCCAGTATGGTATTAAAAGAGTAACAGGAATTGATATGGAAAAAGGACTTATTGCTCGTGCGAACTTTCTGAAAACCATATATAACTATCCAGGTTTCAAGTTTATACAACGAGATATATTCGACTGGCTGGATAACGAAAACACCCAGCATTATGATGTGATTATGCTGTTGAGTATCATTTATCATCTTCCTGATCAAGAAAAGCTGCTAGCAAGATTTTTTAATACAATTGCATCTATAAACAACGAATGTCTAGTGATTGATACCAAGTGGCCTGATAGCCACCCAAGCGAATCCAAGGACATAATACAAACTTCATGGGGGCCAGTTAAAAAGTGGCGCCCAACGCGAAATGAGATTGCTGATTATCTTTATACAAATGGATATGAGGTGGTGGTTGAATGCAATCCAAAGGTGTTTCTACCTGAGTTAAGTGTTCTCTGCCATTCAACTTCACTTGACTGGTGGAAGACTCATTTCACGACTATAGGAGACTACATATTAGGTCATAGGACAATGGTGTTCGCCTACAAGAAAAAAACGATGCTGCCGGACACGGCACTAAGTTTTGTCAAGCCGATAATTTCGCCCACGCTCACCGGGCATAAGAAAATGTGAGCTCATACCTCATATTCGGTAACCATCCTGAGCGAACAGCCTCAGCCGGGCAGCGTGGCCGAGCTGAACCGGATGCCGGCGTAGCTGCGTCGGTTGCCTGCGCTCAGCGGGCGGGCTGCATTTCCTGGTCGCGCTGCTTTTGCTGCCGGAACATCAGCCAGGCGGACAGGGTCACACCAATTGCGACTGTGACGATGATGATCGCCGCCAGCGCGTTGACGTCCGGACTCAGACCCAGACGGATGCGCGAATAAATCAGCATCGGCAGTGTGGTTGCGCCGGGCCCGGAAACAAAACTGGCAATCACCAGATCATCCAGCGACAACGTAAAAGCCAGCAGCCAGCCGGCCAACATGCCGGGCGCCAGCCGCGGCAGCGTAATATCGAGCAATACCCGCAGCGGCCGGGCGCCCAGATCCTGCGCCGCTTCCTCCAGTTCCTGCCCCATACCGGCCAGCCGACCCTGGATAATGATCGCGACATACGCCAGGGAAAAGGTAATATGCGCGATCGTAATCGTCGCCATGCCGCGTTTTGACGGCCAACCGATGCTGCCGTTCAGCGTAATAAACAGCAGCAGCAACGACAATCCGATGATCACCTCCGGCAGCACCAGCGGCGCAGTAATCATGCCGGTAAACAGCGTCCGGCCGCGAAACCGGCCGGCCCGCACCAGCGCCAGCCCGGCCATCGTGCCGAGCAGCGTGGCAAACGTGGCGTTCATCAACGCGATTTTCAAACTCAGCGCCAGCGCATTCCACGCCTCTTGATTTTTAAACAGCACGACATACCAGCGCAGTGAAAACCCGCCCCAGATCGACACCACGCTCGAATAATTGAACGAATAAATCACCAACAGCAGCATCGGGATATACAAAAAAGCCATGCCGAAACACAGGCATGAAAACAAAAAGGTCGAGCGCTGTTTTTCCCGCCTCATGCCGTCCCTCTACCCACTCTGCCCGGCCTCGAGTTCCTTGCCCTGCACATGTTGATAGAACATCATCGGCACCACCAGCACCAGCAACAGCGCAATAGCGACCGCAGACGCCACCGGCCAGTCATAGTTGGAGTCGAATTCGCTGTACAGCACGCGCCCGATCATCAATACATTGCCGCCGCCCAGTAAATCCGGGATCACAAACTCACCGGTCGCCGGAATAAAAACCAGCAGCGAGCCGGCGATGATGCCCGGCAGCGTTAGCGGTATAGTGACCGTCACAAACACCCAGAACGGACGCGCCCCGAGGTCCGCCGCCGCCTCGTGCAGACTCATATCGAGCTTTTCCATATTGGCGTACAACGGCAGAATCATAAACGGCACATAGGTATAGACAATCCCGACAAATACCGCGAATTCCGAATACAGCATCCGAATCGGGGTGTCGATAAGCCCGGCCCAGATCAACAGATTATTGATCGTGCCACGGTCTGCCAGCAGCCCGATCCAGGCGTACACGCGCAGCAAAAACGACGTCCAGAACGGCAATATCACCAGCAGCAGCAGGATATTTCTGGTGGTCACCGACGATGCCCGAACGATGCCGTAGGCAATCGGATAGCCGATCAACAGGCACAGCAGCGTCGACAGGCTTGAAATTTTGAGCGAGTTGAGATAGGTATCGATGTACAGACTGTCCTGCCAAAGGTAGGCAAAATTATCGAATATCAGGCGGACCGTGATGGCACCGCCATCGAGCCAGTTAAACATCGGGGAAAAGGGCGGGCTGGCAATTATCGCCTCCGCCATACTGATTTTCAGTACAATGAAAAACGGCGACAGAAAAAACAGCAACAGCCAGAAAAACGGGATAAAGATCACGACCCGCCGCCAGTCCGGCCGATAGTTTTTCAACCCCTGCCGCCAGCCGGGCGACGGCACCGCTACCGCTGCTGTCGGTTGATTCATTGGCGCAGTATGATCGTGCTCGCGCGCTCCCAGCTCAAAAACACCTCGTCGTCCCATTCGATCTCGCGCTGGTCCATCCGCCGCAGATTGGGCACGGTAATCTGCAACACCTTGCCGCCCGTCAACTCGACCCGATAGATCGAGCTGTTGCCCATATAGGCGAAATCCTGCACCCGCGCCTGCAGGCAATTCAATTTCGGGTCGTTCGGGCTGTGCTTCGACATGGTGACCTTCTCGGGGCGCACCGCCAGGGTAATCTCCTGCCCACTGAGGATACCGTGCTCGAGCGGCAGTTTTAACCGCGCGGAGATTTCCGGGCAGGCCAGCAGCAATTCGTCGCTGTCACTGACCACCGTACCGTCAAACATATTGATGGTGCCGATAAAATTGGCGGTAAACCGCGTTTGCGGGTATTCGTATACCTCCGAAGGCGTGCCCACCTGCACAAATTTGCCGGCCTCCATCACCGCGATGCGCGTCGACAGCGTCATCGCCTCCTCCTGATCATGGGTGACCACGACAAACGTCACCCCCAATTGATCCTGAATATTCATCAACTCAAACTGCGTCTGTTCGCGCAGTCGTTTGTCCAGTGCGGCCAGCGGCTCATCCAGCAACAGCACCTTGGGCGACTTGACCAGCGCGCGCGCCAATGCCACCCGCTGCCGCTGCCCGCCGGATAAATGATGCGGCTTGCGGCGGGTAAAACCCGACAACTCAACCATCGCCAGAATATCCCCGACCCGCCGCTCAATCTCGGGTTTGGCAATCTTGTCCCGCTTCAAACCGTAGGCGACATTCTGCTCAACCGTCATGTGCGGAAACAACGCATAGGATTGAAACATCATATTCACCGGGCGGTCACACGGCGGCACCGCGTGCATATCCACCCCGTCGATCAGGATACGGCCGCCGGAGGGGATTTCAAACCCGGCGAGCATGCGCAGCAGTGTGGTTTTACCGCAACCGGAACCGCCCAGCAGGGAAAACAGCTCGCCCTTGTAAATCTGCAGATCGACGCTGTCAACGGCAGTAAAGTTGCCGAAGCGCTTGCTTAACCGTTGAATGTCGATAAACGGCCGGGCGGCGGGGTCCCGCCAGGGACAATCCGCATACGCGGAATTGTCCTCGGCGGGAAGCGGGTCATTCATAAGAGACAAGGGTGATCGAAAACAGCGGCGACCAGCCCGCTCACGACATCAGTTGCCGGACACAAACTTGGTCCACACACGCGTGCGCACGCGTGCGATTTTGTGCGGCACATTGGCCAGCGTATACATCTCCTCCACCAGATCGGGCGGCGGATAAGCGGCGGGGCTGGAGGTGATGTCGGGGCTGATCATATCGAACGCATCCCGGTTGGCGGTCGCATAGAAAGTCGTATTGCTGTCCGCCGCGGCCACCTCCGGGCGCATCATATAATTCAGAAACAGGTAGGCGTTATCGATATTTTTCGCGCCGTCGGGGATCACCCAGCCATCCACCCACAGTTGGGCCTTGTTCTCGCCCGGCGGTGAATAGAAGTCGAGTTTAATCTGCTCGACGCTATCCTGGTCGGCTGCGGCCTCTTCGCCGTCGCCGACCTCCTGCTGATAGATCTCATCTGCATAGCTGGCCGCCAGCAGCCCGTCGGGGCCCCAGGTAACCGCAAGGCAGAATTCTTTTTCCGGCATCCTTTCATACGCATAGTTATCGAACGTCTTGATGTACGGCCGGACTTTCTGCAGCATTTCACCGACTTTTTCATAATCCGCCGGATTGGTAGAGGCCGAGTCAAAGCCGAGATGCGCCAGCGCCATCGGGATGATGTCGGTCGGCGAATCGAGGAATGACACCCCGCAAGGCGCCAGTTTTTCCATATGCACCGGGTCGAAGATCAAATCCATCGAGCCGATCGGCGCATCAGGATAGGTCTGCCTGACCAGCTCTTCGTTGTAGGTCACCCCGTGGGTACCCCACATGAACGGCACAATGTAATTGTTGCCCGGGTCCCAGTTGACCGATAAATGATTCAGGATATCCGCGCGCATGTGCTTCATATTCGACAGCCGCGACTTATCCAGCGGCAGGAGAATATTCGCCGGCAGCAGGCGCCCGATTGAACTGGAGGAATGGCTGACGACGTCGTAGCCGGAATGGCCGGCCATCAACTTCGCATCCACCGTTTCAACCGAGTCATAATTGTCGTAGATGATCTCGACATCGTATTCCTCGGCAAAATTCGCAATCGTCTCGTCACCGATATAATCGGCCCAGTTATATACGTTCAACGAGCCGGCGGCCAGCGCCGCCAATGGTGATGCGATTACGACCAGTGCGACGCTCAGAATCAATGCGTCTTTTGTCTGTTTGTAGCTTTTCATCGGACTTGTACCTCCCAAAATGTCAGTATGTAATCATTGAACCCGCTTACTCGGCAACAGCCGGCCGGAGCACTCTACCGCATTCCGGCGCTGTTGTGAAGCCGAGGGGCGCATTCGACCTGTAGCCAATATATCAGCAAATTTATCGCACTGTGGGTTTTTTGTGAAGCCTTTATTTGCGCGATCGTTTTGGCCGTGGTGGCGCGGATTTGCCCGGCGCCCGCAGCCCCGCTATACTGGAGCGCGATTTATCCGCCCTGATTACCACGACCGCGGTCGGTATTGGCCGCTGCAACCATGTCTTTGACCCGACCCGACAACCGAACGGCAGCCGCTCGCTGGATTGTGGCGATCATCTGCCTGACGAGCTGTGCGGCCGGCCTGTATGCCGCCCTGCTCACTTTTTCCCGACCCGCCGCCGTCAGCCAACCGCAGATTGACGGCTTCATCTGGCCGCAGCAGATACAACTCACCGCATTTGAGCTGATCGACCACCAGCGCCGCCCGTTTACCCCGGCCAGTTTTGCCGGTCAATGGAATTTCCTGTTTTTTGGCTATACCCACTGCCCGGATATCTGCCCGCTGACGCTGTCGATTCTGCGCCAGACCGGCCAAAAGATAGCCGCACTGTCGCCGCCTGTAGCGCAAACCACCCGCATCACCTTCGTCTCGGTTGACGGTGAACGCGACACGCCCGAGCGCCTGGCCGCTTACCTGCGGTTTTTCGACCCCGCCTTTCGCGGCGCCACCGGCAGCAGGCAGCAAGTCGATGCGCTGACCACGCAGCTCGGCATCCCGTATGAAATCGAAACGCACGCTGCCGGACAGACGGATTATCTGGTCGCCCACAGCGGCGCCGTACTGTTGATCACGCCCGCAGGACGGCTGGCGGCGATCTTCCGCGCGCCGCATGACGCCGACAGCATCGCCGCGCGATACGCAGCGATGCGTGCGTTTATGCAGGCCCGGCAATCGGCCCAATCATGAGCGGCTGGCGGTTATCCGCGCTCGCCGGCTGGTTCGCGCTCAGCGCACTGGCCGACAGCGGTGCGGCAATCAGCGTGCACACGCACTGGATACGCGCGGCCCCGCCCGCCAGCCGGGTGCATGCGGCCTATATGGTGATCGACAACCACAGCGCCCGCACGGTCACGCTGGTGGCGGCGCACGCACGCCGATTTGCCCGCGTGCAGATACATCAATCCCGGCGCGATAACGGCCTGGTCCGGATGCGGCACATCCGCGACGGCATCACGATCGCCCCCGATAGCCGGCTGCGGCTGCAACCGGGCGGCTATCACCTGATGCTGCTCGACCCGCTGACGCCGGTTGCCGCCGGCGATGAGGTGGAAATCACGCTGCGTTTTGCCTCCGGCCAATCGGTGCACATCCGCACGACGGTGCGCCACTCCTGAGTGCACGACTGTGTCAGCCGCGCCGGGCGCGGAAAAAATCCTGCAGCAGTTGACGCGCCGGCTGCTCCAGCAGTCCGCCGGTAACCCGGCAGCGCGCATTGAGCCAGCCGGTTTGCAGCACATCCAGCCGGCTGCCGGCGGCGCCGTACTGTGCATCGCGGGCGGCAAACACCAGGTGGGCTATGCGGGCATTGAGAATCGCACCGGCGCACATAATGCACGGCTCGAGGGTGACGTACAGCGTCGCCCCGGGCAGCCGATAGTTGCGCTGGCGGGCAGCCGCGGCGCGCAACGCGACGATCTCGGCGTGGGCCGACGGATCGTGCAGGCCGATCGGGCGGTTCCAGCCCTCAGCCAGGCATTCCCCGTCCAGCACCACCACTGCCCCGACCGGCACCTCACCCTGCGCCTGGGCGCACCGGGCCAGCTCCAGCGCACGCCGCATCCAGTGCTCTCCCCGGCGCTGTTCGGCCGGCGGCAACATTGTCTGGGGCGGCGGATTTTCGCGCATCATGAACGAACCCCTCGCGCAGCCGTCCTGTACCGCGCCGGGCGCGCGTTGACCGTCAAGCCAGGCCCGTCAAAGCCGCGCCTGTTCCGCCTTGCCACGCAAGCCGACGACGGCGCATCAAGCGGCCGGGCAACGGCGGCACTACACCACCAGACGGTTGCCATTCAACCGCAGCCACGCTCTGCATTGCCGATAGTCCGGGAAGACCCGCTCAACCGCCCGCCAATACCCGGGCGAATGATTGTGCTGCAAAATATGGCACAACTCATGCACCACCACATAGTCCGCGATGCGATGGGGGGCGATAACAATGCACCAGTTGTACGTGATCTCACCCGTTAGCGAGCAAGACCCCCATCTGGCCCGGTAGCTTTTTATCCGCACCGAGCGCGGCTCGACCCCCAGTATCGCCGCGTACCGCTCGGTTTTCTCGGTGAGCCTGGCGAGCGCATGCGTTTTGTACCACGTTTGCAGCTGCGCCCTGATAAAACGCGCCGCCGCCACGTCGGCGAGGCCGGTGGGCACCGCCACCTGCAACCGCCCCTGATGCAGCTTCACGCCGCCCCGGTCGCCCGCGACCCGCTCGAGGCGATAGTGGCGTCCCAGATAGGCGAACCGTTCTCCGTTGACGTATTCTTTCGGCCTGACGGGGCGTATTTGCGCTTGCAATGCGAGTTTTTGCCGAATCCATGCACTGCGCTGCACGACCAGCTCGCGGATGTGCTTTTCGGAGAGCGTGTGCGGCACCCTGAGCCGGACTTTCTGCCCGTCGATTTGAATGCACACCGAGCGTTTGCGGTCGGTGCGAATCACCTCGATCGGCAACGCAATATCCGGATTGATATGAATTTCGCCCGCACTCATTGCATCACTCTATCTATTGCCGTCGGCAGTGCACCTTGACTGCATGTATATCGATGTGCCGCGGTGCGGCACGCCGCCTTTGAGGCGCCTTATTCCCACTCGATAGTCGCCGGCGGTTTGCCGGAGATATCGTACGTCACCCGGCTGACGCCGCGCACCTCGTTGATGATGCGGCTGGAAATATGCGCCAGTACCGGATAGGGGATCTGTGCCCAGGTGGCGGTCATAAAATCGACCGTCTCCACCGCCCGCAACGCAATCACGTAGGCATACGATCGGTTGTCGCCCACCACGCCGACCGACTTGACCGGCAGAAACACCGCAAATGCCTGCGAGATCTGTCGGTATAAATCATGCCGGTGCAGCTCCTGCAAAAAAATCGCATCGGCCTGCCGCAGCAGGTCGGCGTATTCTTTTTTCACCTCACCCAGAATGCGCACCCCCAGCCCCGGCCCCGGAAACGGATGGCGCTGTATCATGTCTTCCGGCAAGCCCAGCTCCTGCCCGATGCGGCGAACTTCGTCCTTGAACAGATCGCGCAGCGGCTCCAGCAGCTTCAGGTTCATCTTCGCCGGCAGGCCGCCCACATTGTGGTGCGATTTGATTGCCGCCGTCCGCTTCCGGTGGGCGGCGGCGGACTCGATCACGTCGGGGTAGATCGTGCCCTGCGCCAGCCAGCGCGCGCCGTCAATCGCACCGGCCTGCTGCTCGAATATCTCGACAAACAGGTTGCCGATAATTTTGCGCTTCCGTTCGGGGTCGGCCACCCCGGCGAGGCGCTGCAAAAACTGCTGCTGTGCGTCCACCCGGCGCACGGTCACCCCCAGGCGATCGGCAAACGTCGCCATCACCTGATCGCCTTCGTCCAGGCGCAGCAACCCGGTATCGACGAAAATGCAGGTCAACTGGTCGCCAATCGCGCGCGCCAGCAGCGCCGCGACAACCGACGAATCGACCCCGCCGGACAGCCCGAGCACCACCCGATCGGTACCGACCTGCCGCCGCACCCGGTCGATCAGCAGCGGCACAATGTTGCTCGACACCCAGTCGCCGGCACAGCCGCAGATGGTGTGGGCAAAACGTGACAGCATTTGCCGTCCCTGCGGGGTATGCGTGACTTCGGGATGAAACTGCACCCCGTAATAATGCCGCGACTGATCGGCAATCGCGGCAAACGGTGAATTGTCGGTGCTGCCGACGACGGCAAACCCCGGCGGCAGCCGGGTGACCCGATCGCCGTGGCTCATCCACACCGTCAGCTCCTGCCCGGCGGCGCCGATAAGCGCGCACTCGGTGCGGGTGTGCAGGGTGGCGGCACCGTATTCCTGCTCACCGGCCTGCTCAACCCGGCCGCCCAGACCCTCGACCATCGCCTGCATGCCGTAGCAGATGCCCAACACCGGCACTTGCAGCTGAAATACCGCCGCCGGCACGGCGGGCGTGTCGTCCGCATAGGCAGACGCCGGGCCGCCAGACAGAATAATGCCCTGCGGCGCAAAATGCGCGATCGCAGCCGGCGCCGCATCCCACGGGAAAATCTCGCAATAGACCCCAAGCTCGCGCACCGCGCGGCCAATCAGCCGGGCATACTGTGCGCCAAAATCGATAATCAGTATGCGCTGCTGATGCGGCTCAATCGGAGTGGCCATAGACAGTCGGACAATCGGGCGGGGGTTGGGCTGCGGTGCGGGCGGCAGCCGGCAAGCGGACGGGCGCGGTAAAACCGGCGGCCAGCGGCACGATTCCGGGGCGCTCCGGGCGCGGTTCAGGTGTGCCGATAGTTCGGCGCTTCTTTGACAATCGACACATCGTGGACGTGGCTTTCCCGCATCCCGGCGCTGGTAATCCGGACAAATCGGGTGCGGGTGCGCATCTGTTCGATCGTGGCATTGCCGGTGTAGCCCATACTCGAGCGCAGCCCGCCCATCAGTTGGCGCACGATATTGACGGCCGAGCCTTTATACGGCACCCGGCCCTCGATGCCTTCCGGCACCAGCTTATCGACGCTATCCAGCGGCGATTGAAAATATCGATCGCGCGAGCCTTCGGACATGACGCCAAGCGAGCCCATGCCGCGGTAGGATTTATACGATCGCCCCTGATAAATCTCGATCTCCCCCGGCGCCTCATCGGTGCCGGCGAGCAGGCCGCCGACCATCGCGCAATGCGCCCCGGCGGCGATGCACTTCGCCAGGTCGCCCGAATAGCGAATCCCGCCATCGGCGATAAAGGGCACATCGGTGCCACGCAGCCCCTCGGCCACCTGACGCAGCGCGTGCACCTGCGGCACGCCGACACCGGCCACGATCCGGGTGGTGCAGATCGAACCGGGGCCAATCCCCACTTTGACCGCATCCGCGCCGACCTCGACCAAATCGCGGGCCGCCTCGGCGGTGCCCACATTGCCGCCGACCACATCGACCTGCGGGTAGGCGCGTTTAATCTGCCGCACCCGCTCCAGCACGCTGTTGGAATGACCGTGCGCGGTATCGACCACAATCGCATCTACGCCGGCATTGACCAGCAATTCGACCCGTTCATCGGCATCCGCGCCAACCCCAACCGCGGCGGCGGCCAGCAACTGCCCGCGCCGGTCTTTGCAGGCGTTGGGATAATCGGAGGATTTCTGAATGTCCTTCACGGTGACCAGCCCGGCAAGGCGGCCCTGCTGATCCACCAGCAGCACTTTTTCGATCCGGTGCTGATGCAACAGGCCCTCGATCTGCTCGGCACTCGCGCCGAGCGGGGCGGTAACCAGTCGCTCACGCGGGGTCATCACCTGGCACACCGAGGTCTGCATGTCCCGCTGAAATCGCAGATCCCGGCTGGTAACGATGCCGATCGGTTTGTCGCCGTCCACCACCGGCACGCCGGAAATGTCGTATTGGCGCATCAGTTTCAGCACGTCGCTGACCTGCGCCGCTTTGCCCACCGTCACCGGGTCGCGAATCACACCGCTGGCAAATTTTTTCACCCGGCTGACCTCTCGCGCCTGCTCGGCCGGGCTGAAGTGGCGATGAATCACGCCAACCCCGCCTTCCTGCGCCAGGCAAATAGCCGTATTGGCGCCGGTCACGGTATCCATCGCGGCCGACAGCAGCGGGATATTCAGCTTCAGGTTGCGGGTAAAGCGGGTCTGCAATTGCGCCGCTTGCGGCAGCACATCGGAGCGCGCGGGCAACAGCAGAATATCGTCGAAAGTCAGCGCTAGCTCTATCGATTCCATCGACAGATTATACTGCAAATGATCCGCCCGGCGATAATTTTCGATGAAAATGCGATCGGCTCAGGTGCCGTCCAGCGTCCGCCGATAGTGCTCCAGCAGATGCATGGTTTTCTGAACATAGCGCGTGGTTTCCGCATACGGCGGAATGCCGTTGTACCTGGCGACCGCGTTCTCACCGGCATTATAGGCCGCCAGCGCCAGCCGGATATCGTGGTCGAATAACTGCAGCAAATCACGCAGATAACGGCCGCCGCCGTCCAGGCTCTGTTGTGGGTCGAAGTGCTGTTCAACGCCGTAGCGAAGCGCGGTTTGCGGCATGAGCTGCATCAACCCGCGCGCCCCCTTGGACGATAGCGCATACCGGTCGAACGACGATTCGGCATGCACCACGGCCTTCAACAGCGCCGGCTCCAGGCCAATCTGTGCGGCCTGATCGAGAATCAGCCGGTCATACTGCGAGGCGACCGGGCGCGGGCCGGCCACCGGTGGCAGCGGCTTGTCCTGCAGACGGCCGGAATGCGCATCCACCGTATATTGCCTGATCAAACGATACCCTGTCGCCGGATTGGGCGGGCGGTCGGTCATCAAACGCTGTCCGGCCGGGTCGACATACACATACACCAACGCCGCCCCGGCCGCACCCGTTCCGGCAGCGCTGAACAGCGCCGCAAGGCAAAGAGCAAAGCCGTATCGAAAACAGGTTGCCAGCATGATTAACACAGTTCAAGCACGACGATCTCACCGTGCCGCAGGGTATTACAGGCAGTAGCGCCGAGGGGCGATACTGCCCGTCAGTGGCCGGTGGGTCACGGCACGCTATCAACCTCGGGACGTGCCGACCGGTAGTCACCGGGCGATTTAATGTTACAATTCAGGGTAAATTATAGTATATAGCATGATCATGTTCATTTTTCGCAATTTTATGATGATACTCGCACGCCCAATACAGCGCATACTCAACTGCCGACGGCTGCTGTGCCCGACACTGGGCGGGCTGTTGCTGTCGGCAACGGTGGCGACTGCCGGGGTTGAAGATCTGCAGCAGACGGCCATCCCGGCCAGCGAGGCAAAACAGGTCGTGACCATCCAGCTGATCAATTCCCTGCTGGAAAAATCGCATTACCGCCCGCTTCCGCTGGATGACAACTTTTCCGCGCAGGTGCTGGAAAGATACCTGCAGCGGCTCGACCCGGGGAGAAGTTTTTTCTTGCAGCAGGATATCGATCAGTTTACCCGGCTGGAAACGCAATTTGACGATTTTATCCGCAACGGTGTGCTGGACCCGGCTTATACCATCTTCAGTGTGTATCGCACGCGGATCGAACAGCGCGGCCGATTTGCGCTGCAGCAATTGCAGCAAGGGTTCGATTTCAGCCTCGATGAGGACTACTCGCTCAACCGCTCGGACACCCCGTGGGCGAAATCGGAAGCGGAGCTCGATGCACTGTGGCGCAAACGGCTGAAAAATGACATTCTGAACCTGCGCCTGGCCGGCCGGGAAGAAGACAAAATCGAATCCGCACTCGACAGCCGCTATACCGATATGATACGCCGCACCCGGCAGCAAAACACCGAAGACGTGTTTCAGATCTTCACGAACGCCTATGTCAGCAATCTGGAGCCGCACACCAGCTACTTTTCACCGCGGGCAACCGAGAATTTTCATATTAATCTGCGCCTGTCGCTGGAAGGCATCGGGGCGGTGCTGCAAACCGACAACGAATATACCAAGGTACGGCGGATCATCCCCGGCGGTGCGGCCGATATCGCCGGCCAGCTAAAAGCGAATGATCGCATCATTGGCGTCGGCCAGGGCGACGAACCGATCGTTGATGTGATCGGCTGGCGCCTCGGCGACGTGGTGGCGCTGATACGCGGGCCGAAAGCCAGCGTCGTGACGCTGGAGGTGCTGCCCGACGAACAAGGGCTTTCCGGCCGGCCGGTGGAAATCCAGATTACCCGCGACAAAATCAAACTCGAAGAGCAGGCGGCAAAAAAACGCATCCTGGAGCTGCAAACCGACGCCTCCAGCGCGCGCATCGGGGTTATTCAACTGCCGTCTTTTTATATTGATTTTGACGGCTTGAACCGCGGACTCGAGGACTACCGCAGCACGACCCGCGACGTCAGAAAACTGCTGCTCGAATTGCAGCAGGAAGGCATCGACGGGCTGGTGATCGATCTGCGCGGCAACGGCGGCGGTGCGCTCGCCGAGGCGATTGCGCTGACCGGCCTGTTTATCGAACAGGGGCCGATAGTACAGGTTAAAAGCAGCAACGGTCAGATCAAGATCAACCAGGATCCGGACCCGGAAATCGTCTATACCGGCCCGCTTGCGGTGCTGGTCAACCGCCATAGCGCCTCGGCTTCGGAAATTTTTACCGGCGCGATACAGGATTATCAGCGCGGCCTGGTGATCGGTGAGCCGACTTTCGGCAAAGGAACGGTGCAAAACCTGGTTGACCTGAACAATTATCTAAAAAACAGCGACAAGGCCGGACAGCTCAAGATAACCACCGCGCAATTTTTCCGCATCAGCGGTGAAAGCACCCAGCACCGCGGCGTCGTACCCGACCTGATCTGGAGCACCGCCCAGGACAATGCCAAATTTGGCGAACGCGCCCACGAGAATGCGCTGCCGTGGGCGGAGATTCAACCAGCCGGATTCGCGCCCTATCGTGCCATGCAGATCCAGGCGTACCTGCCGCAGCTGCAACAATGGCATCAGCAGCGCATTGCCGACAATCCCGAGTTTATCTATGCCGAGGCGCTGAAGCAGCTCAACCAACAGCAGCGCACAAAAAAAACCGTTTCGCTGCACGAGCAATCCCGGCGCGAGCTGCATCAGCAATTCAACCAACAGCGCCTGCAGATCGAAAACCACAAACGCTTGGCGCTGAATCAAGCGGCGTTTGACGACATCAGCGAGATCGAGCTGGAATATACGCAGCGCCGCGAAGAGCAGGAAAGCGGCGACACACTGCCGGACGCGGATTTCTTTCTGCAGGAGAGCGGGCGCATACTGATCGATTTGCTGCACCTGAATCACACTGCCGCCAAAGTCGATTCACTGGTCAAAAGCGGCGCCAACCCGGACGTGCAGCCGACCGACAATTGACCGCCGGACGGTTCAACCTGTTCGGCCCGGTGTCAACCCGGCCAGTCGGCGCCGATGGCAGCCGCGCCGCCCCGGTTCCGGCGACGCGGCACAACAGACTGCCCACATCGACTCGGCTACGCGCCTGAGCGCCTCATTTTCTCCTCCACCGACGATGGAATTCTCCGACTTCGCTGAGCGCCTCGATTCCACCAGCGGGATTGTGCGGCTGATGGATGATCTGGGCCCGACAATCGCGGGGCAACCGGATATTCTGATGCTGGGCGGCGGCAACCCGGCCATGATCCCGGCAATGGAGCAGGCATTTCGGGATGAAATGCAGGCATTATTGAACCGCGGGCGCCGCTTCGAACAACTGACGGGGCAATACGCACCACCGCAGGGCAGCCCGGCATTTATCGAAGCGCTGGCCAAACTGCTGAACGACACCTTTGGCTGGTCGGTCGATTGCGGCAATATTGCGATCACCAATGGCAGTCAATCCAGTTTTAGTCTGCTGTTCAACCTGTTTGCCGGTCGCTGCGGCGGGCGGCAGAAATCCATCCTGCTGCCGATGCTGCCCGAATACATCGGCTACGCTGACCTCAACCCGGGACGGCCGCACCTGCTCACCGCCAACCGGCCGGTGATAGAGCTTGATGAGGATGGTTTCAGCTTCAAATACCGGGTTGACTTCGAGCGCCTGAAGCTGGATTCGACCGTCGGCGCGATCTGCGTTTCTCGTCCGACCAACCCCACCGGCAACATGATAACCGACGCCGAGCTGGCCGGTTTGCGCCGCGCCGCCGGTGCGGCCGGGATACCGCTGATCATCGATGGCGCCTATGGCCTGCCCTTCCCCCATATCGTCTTCACCGAAGCGCAGCCGGTGTGGGATGAGCGCATCATTCTCTGTCTCAGCCTGTCGAAGCTCGGCCTGCCCGGGGCGCGTACCGGTATCGTCATCGCCGACCGGCGGGTGATTGAAAAAATCCGCAGTGCCAATGCGATCTTCAGCCTGGCACCCGGCAGCTTTGGCCCCGGGCTGACCATCTCGCTGATGCAGTCCGGCAAACTGCTGTCGTTATGCCGCCGGGTCATCTGCCCCTACTATCGGGAAAAATCCCGGCGGGCACGGCAATACGTACGGCAAACAATGGCCGATTTGCCGCTGCGGGTGCATCACGCGGAAGGCACCCTGTTTCTCTGGCTGTGGTTTCAGGCGCTGCCCTGCAGCAGCGAACAACTGTACCGGCGACTGAAGCAGCACGGCGTCATCGTGGTCGCCGGCAGCCACTTTTTCCCCGGCCTGACGCAGCCGTGGTCGCACGCCAGCGAATGCATCCGGGTCTCATACGCCACCGACTGGCAGCGATTCACGGCCGGCATCGATCGGATAGCCGAACAAGTCCGCGATATGTATGCCGCCCCGCCCGGCTCTACCCCTGAACACGGATAACCAATGGCAAAACTGCTGGTACAGGACGAGCGACTCGACACCAGAATTCCGTTTTTGCGCGGAATGCTGATTCGTTCGCTGCAAAACGCCGGGCTGGAATTTGACGACGCCTTTCGCATCGCCAACGACATCCGCACAATCTACGACCGGAGCAAGGTGGTGACGACGGCAGAGCTGCGAGACCGGGTCAGTGCGATTCTGCAGGCGCACCACCCGCTCGCACTCACGCGCTATCGCAAGGAAGATATCTACAAGGAAAACCTGCACGTAGTCCACCCGAACGATCAGTTGGAGCCGTTTTCCCGCGCCGTACATACCAACCGGCTGACCATCTGCGCGCTGCCGCAGCAGCGCGCCAACGCCATCACCCGCCGGATTCACAGCCGTCTGGTACGCGAAAAACGCAATCGCATTACCACCCAGCAGCTATCCCGCATGACCTATCAAGAAGTGCACCAGGATCTGGGGCAGCAACTGGCCGACGGCTATCTCATCTGGAACGATTTTCTGAGCAGCCATACGCCGTTGATTGTGCTGATTGGCGGCGTGCCCGGCAGTGGCAAAAGCACCCTGGCGACCGAGCTGGCCAGCCGGCTGAACGTGGTGCGCACCCAATCCACCGACATGCTGCGCGAGGTCATGCGCGTATTGATACCGCAGCGGCTATCACCGGTGCTGCACACCTCGTCCTTTCAAGCCGGTCAACAATTGCACCGGCACGACTATGTTGACCTGGACGACGACACCCGGCTGCTGGACGGCTTCGTCCGTCAGGCGGAAATGGTCGAAGTCGCGTGCGATGCGGTGATACGCCGTGCGATCAATGAACAGGTGTCGATTATTATCGAAGGCGTGCACATAAAACCCACCCTGCTGCGGCAAATCCCGAACTCCGGCGCGGTAGTGGTGCCGGTTATGCTCGGCGTACTCGATCGGCAGCGGCTGATCAACCACCTCAAGGGGCGTTCAATCCACGCCAACCGACGGCGCGTAGAGCATTATCTGAACGCGATTGACCAGCTCTGGCAATTACAAACCGCGCTGCTCTCCGAGGCCGACAATGCCGGCATTCACATCGTCAACAATCTGCATCGCCCACAAACCGTCAGTGAATTGATTGCCATCATCAACCAGGCAGTTTCAAACGGCTATCGAGACAAAATTGCGGCGCTGCGGGCGGCGGCGCAATCCCCCGAAGAACCGCGCGGATAATCGCTCATGCGCTTTCAAGCACTGGTTTTTATCCTCGACGGACTGGGCGATCGTCCCTGTCCGCAGCTGGCCGGCCAAACCCCGCTGCAAGCGGCGCACACCCCGACCCTCGACCAACTGACGCAGCAGAGTCAATGCGGCCTGATGGACCCGCTGTTTCCCGGCGTGCCGGTGGATACCCACACCGGCGTCGCGCTGCTATTCGGCCTGCCGCCGCAGCAGGCCGCCGTGCTGCACCGCGGGCCGGTCGAAGCGGCCGGGCTCGAACTGCCGCTGCAGCCCGGTGATGTGCTGTTGCGGTGCAATCTGGCCAGTATCGAAAAACACGCCGACGGCTTCCGCATTCACGACCGCCGCGCCGGGCGTATTGACCGGCAAACCGCCGAATTATGCCAATCGCTGGGCACTGTCCGGCTAGCCGCCGACCTCACTGCGTGTGTTTTTCCGGCGACCCAGCACCGGGTTGTATTGCGCCTGCGCGGTAGCCAGCTGAGTGCGCAGATCAGCGATACCGACCCCGGCGGCAAAGCGATAGAACAGGGAGTACTGCGGGCAGCGGCCACCGTCGCCGGGCAGGCGGCGCAACAGACCGCCGCCGCGATCAATGATTTTACCGAGCTGGCCTATACGGCACTGGACCGCCACCCGATCAATCAAGCCCGACGCCGGCGCAGTCTGCCGGTGGCCAACGGCATCCTCACCCGCGGCGCCGGGCTGTATCAGCCGTTGAGCGGTCTGCTGAATCAGCTGGCGCTGCCCACCGCAGTGGTGGCGGGTGAAAACACGATTCTCGGGCTGGCCCGGTTATTCGGCTTCAGCAGCCTGAGTCAGGCCGGCTTCACCTCACTGCCGAATACCGACATAGCGGGCAAATTAACCGCGGCGATGCAGGCGCTGCACGCCCACGATCTGGTTTTTGTCCACCTGAAAGGCACCGATACCGCCGCCCACGACCGCAACCCGCAGCTCAAAGCCGACTTTATATCGCGTTTCGATCAGCAGCTCGGCCACCTGATGCAATTCGATCGACCTGCCGCCGAGCAGCGCTCCGACTTGATTATCGCCGTCTGTGCGGATCATTCCACCGATTCGATCAGCGGCGAACACAACGGCGACCCGGTACCGGTACTGCTGTACAGCCCGCAAAGCCGGCGCGACCGGGTCACGCAATACGACGAAATTGCCTGCATCGACGGCGGCCTCAGCCGCCTCACCGCGCAGGGCTTTGTGCTCAGCCTGCTCGATGCCATGGGCGTCATGGAGAACTACAAGCCGGCCCACCTTGCCGCCATTTTCCCATCCGGCTGAGCGAACGGGAAAACCCCGGCCGGTCGATTCATTGCGGCTCGAGGCCGTCGGCCTGCACGTCGGCAGTCGAATGCTGCAAATACCAGGCAATCTGCGCCATAATTTCAAACGCCACCGAGCCGGCCACCATCGAGGTGATCTGATTGGGCGAATCTTTTGACGGTATCAGGCACGCCACGTCACCGCCGATCACATTCAACCCCTTGACCGCCTGGATCAGCTGTATCACCTCATCCATCATAAACCCCTGACAGCCCGGTTCGAGGTTGGCCACTGCCGGCGCGACGGTCGGGTCGAGGCAATCCAGGTCGAACGTGATGTAGATCGGCCGGTCGCCCACCACACTGCGGATCAATTCACAGGTCGCCGGCAGACCGCGGTCGCGATAATCCTCCATTGTGACCACGTGGTAGCCCAGCTCATAGCTCGGCCGCAGCCAATCCAGCGTACGCGGATTGCCCCTGAGGCCGATCTGCACCGAATGCCGGGCGTCAACCAGCCCTTCGCGCACACTGTAGCCGGCCCAGTGCGCCGCACTATCGACCGCGCCGAGAAAATGATCCAGCCCGTCAAACGCATCGGTATGCGCATCGAAATGCAGCAGCGCCACCGGACCGTCGGTCAGCCGTGATTGCGCGTCGGTGATGCCGCGCAAAATGCCGCCGGTAATCGAATGGTCACCGCCAATCGAAACCGGGCGCGCGCCGGCAGCGCCGAGCTGTTGATAAAACCGGGTAATGTCCCGGATACAGGCTTCGTTATTGTTCGCCTGCGGCAAAGGAACATCGCCCACATCCGCAATCCGCCGGTTTTGCCACGGCGAAAACTGGTAGCGCATATGCACCCGGCGCAAATTGGCCGACAAATTGCGCACCGCGCGCGGGCCAAGATGCTGGTCGCGCTCCGTCGTGCCGTTGCCGGTGGAATGCGGCACACCGACAAACACGATCTCCTGGCCTTCCGGCGTCGCGGCGATCGGACAGCGAAAGAAGGACGGGATGCCCCACCAATACAGATTTTCCATCATCCGCTGTTCTTTTACCGCCTTGCTCGTCACCTGCTCGTCGCTCATCTCTACTCCTCAATCGTACCCAAATCAATTGCCGCCCGCCCCATGCACGCCCCTATTGCACCAGACGGGTTGCATTGTGCGCCGCATACCAGCCAAACCAGAACGCCCGATGGGCCGGCAGACGCGGCAGCGCCTCACCGGTATCGGCGGTCAGCGCCGCTTCGGTCATTTTCCAGCGCCGCCCCTGATTGTCCGTCACGCCGGCATCGCCGTCGTACGCGGAAAAAACCCGGCCTTCGGTAGCATACACCCGATTGGCCCCGCTGCGATCGGTCAACACGACCAGTTCCAGCTGTTCGATTCGGTCATGATAAAGCGGGTTGGCGGCCAGGTAATCGGCCGAGATGGCCAGCGGCTGCAACGATACTTCGGGGAAAATCAGCGCCAGCACTTCGTCCTTGTTATTCAATCGCGCGTCGGTTTGCGGCACCTCAAACATCAATTCATCGGTCGCAAAATACTGCCGATACGCGGCCCCCTCGGCATAATCGCGCCGGTGCCCGGTGGCCAGCGATAACACGGTGGTATCGGGATGGCGCCGTTTCCATTCCCCCCAGGTGGTGGTCACCAGATAGCTGCGCCGCAACCGAATCCCCTGCCCCGCCAGCGGGCCGACAACCGGCTCGCCCCAGGTGCTGTTCCACAGCGACTGCGTCTCCCGATCATACATCAGCTTATTCGAGCGATAGAGAAAGCCGCTGGTGCCGAGCGCATGTTCAACCCCGTTATAGACCGTTTCATACAGGATCACCGCGCCGCACAACGTGCAATACACGCCGGCAAACCGCACGCCGCCAATCTGATCGACAAACATCTCGTGCCAGGCCAGAATGCGTTTGGGGTACGCGCGGGCATCGCCGTTGATTTTTACCCCGAACACCACATTATCATCATCCAGATAATCCGCGGCAGCGGCCGGCAGCATCTCGGGCTGCCGCAGCGGCGGGATGCCATCCTGCCTTACGCCGCCCCAGCGAATCTCATCCAGGCGAATCAGCGACGCCCGCTGCGACGCAAAATACCCCGCAAACCGAGGGTCGATCAATTGATACAACCGCGATTTAAACTGCGCATACTGCGGATGGCGATTTTCCGCCTGGTTCCAGAGCCACCGGAACCACCGGTTCACGTCGTGGCCAAAATCCTGTCCGGTTTTCCTTTCCAGCAGTGCCGTCAACCTGCCGACCAGCGTACGATTGCGCGCCAGCGTCAGGATTTCCACCAGCATCGGCGTCATACCCGGATGCCAGTGCCGCTCGAGATAATCCAGCTGTTCATCCAACTGCTCGCTTTCACCCAGCAGCAGACCGAGTATACGCTGCACCGTGGCATCGGTTTCCGTCGGCTGTTGCGCCGACGACGGTGGATGGAACGCCGCAAACAGCAACATAACAACGGGCAAAAAGCATTTCAATTCGATCTTCATACCGGCCACCATCAGGACAATTAACGGCGTTGCGCGCTGCGATTTGGAGTTATGCGCCGCCGATTGGTTCCGGCAGCGCACCGGCATCACAGTGTACACGCTTATGCGGCAGTAAAAGCAACGCAGCTATTGCATCATCTACCGCCGACGATGCACAATTACCCCAACCCGACTGCCCACCCGACCACCGATAAAACCGATGACGCAACCGCTTGCAGAGCCCGATATTTACCACCGGCGACGCCAGGATTTAATCCGCTTCATGCGCGGCGGCATTGCCATTATCTCGACCGCACCGCAGCAATACCGCAATGGCGATGTGCGCTTTCCATTCCGCCCCGACAGCGATTTTTATTATCTGACCCACTTCCCCGAACCGGAGGCGGTGGCGGTCATCATTCCCGACCGGCCCGAGGGTGAATATCTGCTGTTCTGCCGCCCGCGCGACGCGGCAAAAGAAATCTGGGATGGCCGGCGTTACGGGCCCGAGGGTGCGGTCGAAAAGCATGCCGCCGATCAGGCCTTTTGCATCGACCGACTGCACGAGATGCTGCCCAGGCTGATGCAAAACCACAACAAGGTATACGCGTCGATTGGTCGCCACCCGGATTTTGACAATGAGCTGATCCAATCGATCAATGAACTGAAAAGCAAACAGCGAACCGGTGTCCGCGCGCCCGCAGAGTTGATCGACCTGGGGCATATTCTGCATGAAATGCGGCTGATCAAACGCAAAGAAGAGCAGCGATGCATGCGCCAGGCGGCGCGCCTGTCCGCCGCCGCCCACCGGCGAGCGATGTGCACCACCGCGGCGGGGAAATTCGAATACCAGGTGCAGGCCGAACTGGAATGCGAGTTTCGCCTTGGCGGCAGTGCCTCACCCGCCTATCCGTCGATTGTCGCCGGCGGCAAAAATGCCTGCATCCTGCATTACACCGAAAACTGCGACCGGCTCAATGACGGCGAGCTGCTGCTGATCGACGCCGGGGCCGAGCTGGATTGCTATGCCGCCGACATCACGCGCACGTTTCCGGTGAACGGCAAATTCACCGCGCCGCAACAAGCCGTGTACGAAGTGGTGCTGGCGGCGCAAAAAGCCGCGATTGAGGTGGTGGTAAAAGATCAGCCGCTGGAGGCCTACCACAACCGCGCGGTTGAGGTGATCACCGACGGCCTGATCGAGCTCGGGTTGCTGCACGGCGAGCGCAATGAATTGATCGAAACCCGCGGCTATGAATCGCTGTACATGCACCGCACCGGGCACTGGCTCGGCATGGACGTACACGACGTCGGCGACTACAAAATCAACAGCCAGTGGCGGCTGCTCGAGCCCGGCATGGTGCTGACCGTCGAGCCGGGGGTGTATATTGCGCCGTGCGCCGACATTGACCCCAAATGGCACCATATCGGCATTCGGATTGAAGATGATATCCTGGTCACCGGCAACGGCAACGAAAACCTCAGCATCGATGCGCCAAAAGAAATCGCCGACATCGAAGCCCTGATGGCGGGCTGACCCGGCAGCCGCCCGGTACGGCAAGCACCTCCGGCACCCACCCCGTCAATATGCCCGCAGCAACCGCAGAATACGACCTGATCATCGCCGGCGGCGGCCTGGTCGGTGCCAGCCTGGCATTGGCGCTGGCGCCGGGCGAGCGGCGGATTGCCGTGGTCGAGGCGACCGCCAGCCGCGACGACAACCCTGACCGCACCGTCGCCCTGACCGATAGCAGCCGCCGGATTCTGCACAGTCTTGGCGTGTGGTCGGCGATAGCACCGCAGGCCACCGCAATCCGGACGATTCATATTTCGGATCGAGGGCGATTCGGCATGGCCCACCTCAGCCATCGGGACGCCGGGGTCGAGGCCCTCGGCTACGTCGTCCGCACCACCGTACTGCACAACGCGCTGCTGACTCGACTCGAGCAATACCCTAATCTGCACTGGATCCGTCCGGCGCAAGCGCTCCGCTATCATTGCAGCGGGCGCCGGGCCATACTCGACCTCGACGCCGGCGGCGAACGGCAAACGCTGGCGGCGCAATTGCTGGCCATCACCGATGGCGGGCGCTCGAATCTGCTCCGCGACCCGAAGCCGGCCGCTCAGCGCTACGATCAAACCGCGGTGGTATGCCTGGTCAACAGCGATCAGCCCAACCGCGGGCGAGCCTATGAGCGCTTTACCGACGAAGGCCCACTGGCCTTGCTGCCGCACACCGAGCGCGCCTATGCGCTGGTCTGGAGCACCGCCAATGCGAATGCGCAGGCGCGTTGCGCACTGTCCGACAGCCAATTCACCGCGCACCTGCAAAGCCGCTTTGGCGACCGCGCCGGCCTCTTCTCGCAGCCCGGCAAGCGGGCAGCCTATCCCCTGCAACGGTTCAGGCGGCACACGCCGGTGCTGGAGCGGGGCGTGCTGCTCGGCAATGCCGCCCACACCGTCCACCCGGTTGCCGGCCAGGGCTTCAACCTGGGCATCCGTGCGGTCGCCGAGCTGGCCGAGCTGCTGCTCGAGCAGCCCGACCGGGACTACGGCAGCCGCTCGCTATTGCAGCGCTTTGCCCGCCAGCGCCGGCGCGACACGTTTATGGTCAGCCAGTTCACCCACAGCCTGATCCGGCTGTTCGCAAATGACCGGCCTGTGCTCGGCCTGCTGCGCAGCGGCGGGCTGACACTGCTGGAAAAACTGCCGCCGCTCAAACGCCGGCTGCTGCTGCGCACGATGGGGCTGCACGGCCGGCAATCCCGGCTTGCCCGCGGCCTGCCGCTGTCGGCGGGCGGGCGCCACGATAGCGAATACGGCAATGAATAGCGGCTCAGATGTCGCGATTATCGGCACCGGCATGATCGGCTGCTGCTGCGCCGCCCTGTTCGCCCGCCAGGGATTCAGCGTGACGCTGATTGGTGACCGCCCGGCCGCCGAATCACAGCCGACCAGCGTGATTACCATCAACCTGGCGGTGGCCAACCTGCTGCACACACTCGAGGTCTGGCCGCAGATACAACCGCATGCCGGCCGGTTTGAATCGATGCGGGTATGGGAGCAAAACAGCCGGGGCAGCATTGCCTTCGATGCCGTCGATATCGGCCAGCCCTGCCTGGGATATGTGGTCGAGAGTCAAGCGATTATCGCTGCGCTGCTGGAAAAATTGCAGCACAATTATCAGGCCCGGATACGCTTCACTCGCCTGCTCCGCTTCGAGCGGCTGTCGCACTGCGTGCAGCTCGAGCTGGAGGGCGAGTCCACACCGCTGCAAGCCAGACTACTGGTCGGTGCGGACGGCGCGAACTCCGGCGTGCGCCGGCAGCTCCGGATCGACACCACCGGCTACGCCTTCAACCAGGATGCCATTACCGGCATCGTTGAAATCGACCAACCGCACCGGCAGACCGCCTGGCAGTGTTTCCAGCCCTCCGGCCCGGCGGCGCTGCTGCCGCTGGTCGGCGGCGACTGCTGTCTGATCTGGTCCTGCGACCGGCCGCGGGCCGAACAGCTGTTCACCCTGTCGGACGACGCATTGGTCGAGCAATTGCGCATCCCGTTTGCCCGGCAACCCGGCATACGCCGCATCCGGGGGCCAAGAACCCGCTTCCCGCTGGTGCAATTGCACGCGCGCCGCTACATCGACCGGATGGCTGCGTTGATTGGTGACGCCGCCCATACCACCCATCCGCTGGCCGGCATGGGTGCCAACCTCGGCCTGCTTGATGCCGCCGCCCTGGTCGAAGTGGTGACCTGCGCGCGCGCCGCCAACCGGCCGTTCAACAGCCGTTCCACCCTGCGCCGCTATGAAAGATGGCGGCAAGGCAGCAACCAACTGATGCTCGGCGTGATCGCGCAATTCAAAACCCGGTTTGCCAGTCAGCACAGCGGCGGCAAAATCCTGCGCAGCGCCGGTATGCGGCTGGTTGACCGACTGCCACCGGCCAAAGCCGCCCTGAGCCGCTTCGCCTGCGGCTTGAGCGGCGACCTGCCGCAGGTCTGCCGCCCCGGCAGCGCCGCCCCGGAGACCACCGGAGCGAGTACAATACCGTAGGCCGTATGCCGCTGCGGCTGCACGGTTGCAACCAACCCCTCAGACAACCCTATTGCCAGGTACTATCGTGGCCACCCTGATCACCGGCTCGTACGCCTTCGACACCATTATGGTGTTCCCGGACCAATTCAAAAATCACATCCTGCCCGAGCAGATGCATATTCTGAATGTCTGTTTTTTGGTGCCGCAGCTGCGCCGGGAATTTGGCGGCTGCGCCGGCAACATTGCCTACAACCTGAAGCTGCTGGGCGGCGACCCGCTGCCCATGGCCACGGTGGGCGAGGATTTTCAGCCGTACCGGGCCTGGCTGGCGGCCAATGCGATCGACGACCGCCATGTAGTCGAGATCGCACACGCCTATACCGCCCAGGCCTTCCTGACCACAGACGCCGACAACAACCAGATCATCGCCTTTCACCCCGGTGCAATGGAGCAGGCCCAGCAAAACCGGGTAACCGATGCGGCGCAGGTCGAGCTGGGCATTGTCGCCCCCGACGGGCGAACGGCGATGCTGGAACACGCCGCGCAGTTCGCCGCCGCCGGCATCCCGTTTTTCTTCGACCCCGGCCAGGGCCTGCCGATGTTCACCGCTGAGGAGCTGAACCGATTTATCGATCAGGCCAACTATCTGGTGGTCAATGATTATGAATCGGCGCTGCTGCAGCAGAAAACCGGCAGCGACCTGGCCCGGATCGCCGACCGGGTTGACGCCTTGATTGTCACTCTCGGAGCGCAGGGCGCGGTGATCCACACCGACGGCAGCCAGCACCGGGTCGCCGCCATTGACGTTCGCCAGGCCTGCGATCCGACCGGCTGCGGCGATGCGTTTCGCGCTGGCCTGCTATACGGGATCAGCCAAAAAATGGATTGGTGCAGCGCAGCACAGCTTGGCGCCGTCATGGGCGGCATCAAAATCGAACACCACGGCACCCAGAACCACCGCCCGGACCGAGCCGAGATCGAAGCCCGCTACCGGGAAAATTTCGGCGACCCGCCGGCCTGCATCCGGTCGGCGGCGGAGGCGTAAACCATCCCGCCGACCGGTTCAAGCCGAGCGGTCAATCGTACTGCCGGACCGGCTTAAAACGGAATGTCATCATCAAAATCTTCAAACGCACCGGTATTCTCCGCCGGCGCAGCAGCAGCCGCAGGCGCAGAGCCGGATGATTTTGCCTCACGCGGCGGCGCGGACTGACCCATACCCGAGGCCGAGGCGCTATCACGGCCGCCGAGCATCTGCATCTCGTTGGCGACAATTTCCGTTGTGTAGCGATCCTGACCGCCTTGATCCTGCCATTTGCGGGTTTGCAGGCGCCCTTCGACATAGACCTGGCTGCCTTTTTTCAGGTACTCACCGACAACTTCCGCCAGCCGGTTGAAAAACACCACCCGGTGCCATTCGGTGCGCTCCTGTTTGTCGCCGGACTGCTTGTCCTTCCACGCATCGGTAGTTGCGATTGTCACATTGGCCACCGCCGTGCCACTCGGCGTATAGCGCATTTCCGGATCACGGCCCAGATTGCCTACCAGAATAACTTTATTGATACCTCGTGCCACAATGACCTCCTATAGTCTAAACAAACGTTAATCCGGCTGCGTCTTATCCCTGTCGAGCGCAGCCAACGGCACAGCAGCCGCCCTCGCTGATGGGGTTATCCCGCCAGCGGCAGCTACCGGCGCCGCCATTGTACCAACCTCCGCCGGCCACTGCGAGTGTTTGTACAACTCGATAGCCTATCGCATTCGGGTTGATTGCCTGATCACAGGCGGGTCGAGTCCAACAATTGCGCATTATTAGCTGACGAGGAGAGAATTCTGCGCGTATGCATCCGGCAAGAACCCCAATTGAATCAGCATAATTTATCCGCCAGGATCGAGAAAAATCGACCGGATTCACCGCTCAATCAACGGCAATTTCGCCACCTCCCAATCAGGCAAACGCCGGCATCACCTCGGAGCAAAACAGCTCGAGTGAGCGCTTCTGCCGCGGCATGTCCAGCCCCATGCTGGCGTAGTAAATGAATTCGTCTACCCCAAGCTGCTGGTAGCGCTGCAACTTCTCAATCACTTCATCGGGGGTGCCAAACATCAGATTTTCCCGGAGCATCTGCGGGTTGTACTGCTCGCGGTCTGTCAGGCTGGTCAGGTCGATCTCCTGTGGAAAACCGTTGACGACGTCACCCAGATTCCGGAACAGGTTTTCGAACTGGGCGAGCTGCCGCTGCACGGCGGCAATCGGCGCCTGCCATTCGTCTTTGCGGTCATACACCGCCGTGTGGCGCATCATCGCAAAGATCGGGCGGGCGGCGCCGGGATGGTCCGCCAGTGCCTGGTCGAGGTGGGATTTGTACAGCTCGGCTTCGGAAAACGGGCGCGTGATCGGCCACGACATCACATGGTATCCGTGCTTTGCCGCATAGTCATAAGTGAGCGGCGAGCGCGCTGCAACCCAGATCGGGGGGTGGGGTTTTTGTACCGGTTTGGGCACCGACGTGGTGGTCGGGAACGACCAGAATTCACCGTCATGCCGGTAGTCGCCGGCCCACAGCGCTTTTACCGCCGGCATCATCTCGTGCATATAGCGCCAGGCGTCGGACTGCTTCAACCCGGGCCGCATGCGGTCGAATTCGCGCTGGTACGCACCCGAGCCGAGGCCGAAATGCAGCCGGCCGCCGCTGACCAAATCGGTAAAGGCGGCCTGACCGGCCAGGCTGATCGGGTGCCAGTATGCGGCTACCGCCACCGCGGTGCCGAGCCCGATTTTGTCCGTATGCGCGGCCCACCAGGTCAGAATCTGAAACGGGTTTGGCGCCACCGTCATCTCCAATGCGTGGTGCTCGGCCGCCCAGACGATGTTGAAATTGCCCTGCTCCGCCATTTGCACCATCTCGAGCGTATGCCGTTCGACCGCCGGCATGTCGATACCGGGGGCGGTGCGCTCGAGATTGATCGCCAATTGGAATTTCATATTGAATCTCCCGATGGTTTACTGTATCCGGTTGCCGTGCCCGCCGGGCCGGTGGCTACCGATTCGAGCGCGCATTATACCCGATGCCGGGGCCGGTACGCATATCCCGCCACGCGGCATTGAAAGGCGCTGTGCCGCCACCGGAAAATTCAGCCCCCCCGGGTTGCCCGGTGTTGAAAGGCATCACGGCGGAAGCTGTAGAGCGCATTCGGGTCAACCTGGACGTCCACTACCGCCGGTTTGCCGCAGTCGAGTGCCGCGCGCACCGCGTCGCCGATTTCGCCGCTGCGCTCAACCCGAAAACCGACTGCGCCGTACAGTTCGGCCACCCGATCAAACGGTGGGTTGCTGAGGTCAGCGCCGATATAGCGCTCACCGAAAAAGTCGCGCTGGTAGGCTTTTTCCGCGCCCCAGCAGTGGTTGTTCATGACCACAGTGACGGTATTGATGCCATGCTGCACCGCCGTGCTCAATTCCGCCAGCGTCATGCCAAAGCCGCCGTCCCCCATCAAGCTGACCACCGGCCGGTCCGGGCGCGCCACTTTCACGCCCAAACCGCAGGCAAAGGAAAAACCGACCAGGCCAAAATCCAGCGGGGTGAACAGGCACGGCGGCTGCCAGTAACGCAGCGCATCGGTCGCCTGCAGGCACAGCGTCCCGGCGTCCATCGTTACCGCCACATTTTTTGGCAGCACGGTGCGCAATTGTTTGAACAAATCGGGCGGCTGCATCGGGTGGCGGTCAGCATCCGCCTCGCGGTCCCGCTGTTGCAGGTAGGCGGTGCGCTCATGTTGGTACTGCCGCACCCACGCCTCGACCTCGGCGCCCGCCCGCCTGTTGCCCAGCGCCTCGACCAATTGCCGGGCCGCCGTCCGGGCATCGGCCCAGATGCCCACGGCAACCGGGAAATAGCGCCCGATGGCGGTCGGCTCCAGTTCAACCTGGATGAGGGCGGCCTGTTGATTGAGATTCGCATAGGAATAAAACGTCGAATTGAAACCCAGGCGCGTGCCCAGCGCCAGGATCACATCCGCCTCCTTAACCAGCCGGGATGCGACCGGGTTGCCGCGCGGGCCCATCTGACCGGCGTTGAGCGGATGGTCGAACGGAATCGCATCCCCATGGCCCGGGGCGGTTGCAATCGGCGCGTTCAGCGACTCGGCGAGCTGGAGTACTTCGGCATACTGGCCGGTATTTTTGATGCCGCCGCCGACAATCATCACCGGCTTGAGCGCGGCGGCCAGCAATTCGGCGGCTTTGTGTATTTGCTCAACGGCGCCGCCGGGCAGGGCCTGAACAGGGTCGCTGTGCGCCGACTGAATACTCGGAAAATCCGCTGTTGCAGACAGTACGTCGCGCGGCAGGTTCAGCTGCACCGGCCCCCGCCGGGGGGCCATCGCCACCCGAAAGGCCTCATGCAGCATCTCCGGCACGCGCCCGGTCTGCGTCACGGTCCAGGTTTTCTTGGTAATCGGCCGGAACAGAGATTGTTGATCGACCTCCTGAAAGGCGTCGCGGTAAAGATGGCCGCTATTGATCGCCCCGGCAATCGATACCACCGGCGAGAACGCGGCAAACGCCTGCGCCAGGCCGGTGACCAGATTGGTCGCCCCAGGGCCGTTTTGCCCGGCCAGGATGACCCCCGCCCGCCCCGATGCGCGGGCATATCCGTCCGCCATGTGCGCGCCGGTACGCTCGTCACGCACGCCGATATAATGGATTCCATCGGCATCATACAGGGCGTCGAATATCTCCATCGTCGCGGAGCCAATCAGGCCAAATACATGCTCGACTTTTTCCCTCTTGAGCGCTTCAACGGTAGCCTGGCCGCCGGAGTATGTGTTCATTATGTCTTGTACTCGGTTGGTTGCCGGTTAAGCAAACAGCTTATCCGGCCAATGAGATTTTCCGGCGGGCGGCGTGTTTTCCACACCGCGCTCGCCGGCCAACAGCGGGCGTAATCCTTTTTTTTGGCCCTGCACAACCGCCCGGCGGTTCAGCAGACCTGAGGCGCCGACCGAACGGCTCGCCAACTGTGCCGCATCAATCAGGAATTTTCAGATTGTCATGCTCGCCGTCATGGGCGGCAATCATTATCCGTATTGTATAACGATAGCGACCAAGTGACGGCGATCCAATCGGGGGGTCGGGCCTGTGTCGTGGCCGCAGTGCGCGGCAGAAATGCCGGCGAGCAACGTTGGCAATAAAAAAAAAGCGGGCGGCAATAAAAAGCCCAAGCCATGACAGCTTGGGCTACCCTCGTCATGTCCCGCGTTCCCTGTGTAATCTGCATTAGAATACCCGCAGGCATCACCAATACAGTATCGGCCAATATCAGTCCATTTCCATCTGGCCTACCACACATTCAACCATTTACACTCCATGCACCAAAGGCATGTTCATTGTTTACAACCGCCATCTATAAACGTGTGGGTAAACCCACAGTTCGGTGATTTTGATCTATTTATTTCACATCAATTGCGGCAGGCGCACCGGGTGAAAACCGATGGGTAAAACGCACCTCCCGCCGCTGTCAGAGCGGCGTCGGCGGAGCGACTTTCGCCCGAACAACCGGCGAGATCAAGCAGCAGGATCGGGGCATACTCAGGGGCGGTATAAAATGTTTTTTGCCAGCATTGCGACGGTTTTTGCCGGCGCTTCACCAATCACGGTAACCGAATAATCGCCCACCATTTTCTTGAATGTATTAATCGCCCCCATGCGGCTCTGCTCCTGTATCGGGCTTTGTTCGTCCTCTGCCCGTTTGATGAAGACCGATATGGTCGTCAGGCCGTCGGTAAACACGATATGTTCCACGTCGACCGATTGCATCGGCAGCATACGCCGTATATGCCGGATCAATTCATACCCCGCCGGCAGCGTCTGAATCTGCCAGCTGGAGTTATCGACTGGCCGGGATTGTATTTTATCATTGCCATACTGCGCAAATTGACTTTTATCTGTCAACGGCTGCAACTGCTGATCGCTGATCGGGCCGCCAACCTCAAGCGTGACAAACAGATACTGCTCAAGCATCTGCTGCTTGCGATCGATCAAATCCGAACGCAGCAGCAGCCCGGTTTGCTGATCAGCCCACAGGTGATACCCGTAGCGATAGTCGTCATTGGGGATGATGCGGATCTGCTGTGCACGTCGCTTTGCGATGCGCGTTTGCCCGCCTATCTCAAACCGATAATACCGGGACAGTCGATCGATGTCGCTCGGCACCATCTGGGGAAAGCCGCTCTGCGACTGCTGCCGATAGTCGTGTATCACCGCATTTTGATCGGGGATAAAGGACCAGACCCGATACTGATCTCGAACCACCTCTCTGGCGGCGCCGGTAATCGAATACAAACGCTCTTGCGTAACGCCGTCCAGGACCCGGCGCACCACCTCCACCGCTTCGATTTGGCCGTCATACACATAGACAAACGTGCCGTTAAAGCTCTGCTTCATAGCGGCATGGTTGATGCGCATAAGCCAGGAACCCACATCGGCATACAACGGCGACCCGATTTGGCACAACAGCAGAACCAGGCCGCCAATCCAGCCGACAACGCGGTGCCCGACCCGCCGAACGGTGCGGTTGTCTCGATGCATGTTACGCCGTCAAAGCCGGTATTTGCCTGAGAAAAATCATTGATTCGTCCGTTTCCGGCCAACCTGCCGACTATTCGACCCCGATCAGCTTGGCATAGGTAACCAACCCGTTCAGGCCCGACGCGGCGCTGAACTCACCATGGCTGGTCAGCATCTCGCTTATCTCCCGGTTGAAGCGGTCGCGCTCTGCCTGGCTGGCCGGCAGCGGTCGGACTTCAGCCGCAACCCGGCCCGCAGAGGTGGAATCCTGCACCGGGTTCAAGACCACTGCCATCAATGCCACCGACGCCGCGAGCGCCAGCATGCCGGCGGATTGCCAGCCCCCGAGGGGGATTTTTTTCCGCTGCCGCACGGCGTCGTCGGGGCGCTGCGCATCGGACAGCGGCGCCAATATGGTCGGCTCGAGCGCCAGGGTGCGCTGGATTCGATTGCCCCGGTCTACCCCGGCGACAACCACTTCACCGCGTATCACGCTGCCGATCACGTGATAGTTGCTCCAGTGTTTTTGCAGGCGCTCTGAAGCAATTATCTGATCCAGCACCTCGCCCCGTTGTTCGGGGTGGGTATCGTGGTCGAGCAATCTGGAAACGGATTCGGTCATAGCGGTATTTTTTGACAGTCAAAACGGGATTCACCAACCGGGCAAACCGGGGAGCGGGTTATCAGGTTAGTCCATGCAAGCCGGCGTAAGTTCATCGAAAACCGCGCGTAATAAAGATAAAAATCGGGCGCCCCCACCAGCAGCCACGCCGGGCTTCGGGCGGCACCCGGCTGCCGGCGGCGCGCTGCCGACAGGTATTTTTCGCCGTTTGACCGGCGCATCGTTAGCGGTCACGTTTCTTATTTCACCGATTGTGGCCCGGTCATGCTCTCCATCGCCTGCTCGATTGCCTCGCGGGCGCGAAAAATCCGCGAGCGCACGGTGCCGGTCGGACACTGCATGACTACCGCGATTTCCTCATAGCTCAAGCCGTCAAATTCTCTCAGGCTGATAGCCTGCCGCAGCTCGTTGGGCAAATTCTGCACCGCGTTGCGGATAACGACCACCAGCTGATCATTTTCCAGTACCGCTTCGGGCGAATTGGTTTCCGTCAACTGCCGGACCCCGAGCACCTGGACGGCATCATCCGCATCGATATCCTGTGACGGCGGCCGGCGCCGGGAGGCGAGCAGGTAATTTTTCGCCGTGTTCACCGCAATGCGATAGAGCCAGGTATAAAACGCGCTGTCGCCTCTGAAGCGGCCAATCGCCCGATACGCTTTGATAAATGTCTCCTGGGTAATATCCTCCTGCTCGGTGACATCCTTTACGAAGCGGCTGATCAGGTTTCTTATTTTATATTGATACTTGCCAATCAACAGGTTGAAGGCCTGCTTGTCGCCGTTTCTCACCCGCTCTACGATCTCATTATCGTTCAGGTCGCTGTCCATCTGGCTTTCGGGGTCAAGGAAAAATAAGTATCGCAGCGGCAAAAATATGGCAGCAGCAACGACAGTCAAGTATAGTAAAAATCCGGTCTATACGCATCTGTTCACGCATCGCTCGGGAAAGCCGCTCAAGTAACAGAATCCATAAAATCTAGCCCGGCGGCAACTCGGGCAGCAGATGCTCCACCAGCAACTGCAACTCCGACGCGCCGCGAAAAATATTGACGTCCAGTCTGAAAACGACCCGCACCCGACCGCGCACCGATACCGCTTTGTCGGGTTCGTGGCAATGAAACGCGATGGCCGGCAACGGGCGCTGCAACAGGCTGTGCCGCAACTGCAATTTGAGATGCTGCTGCCCCACTATGCGGCTGTCCACCACCTCGAAAACATCGTCGAACAGCGGGGCGGGTAATTGCTGCCCCCAGGGCGCCGCATCCGATAGCAACTGCGCACATTCTATACTATACCACTGTGGCAATAGCGCCCCGTCGGTAAAAATCTCATGCCGGGGCGGTTGATTCGACGTCGCTGCGGCTACGGCCGCTTCCAGATGGTCGGCAAATGCCGATAGATTATGCCGTTCCAGCGTCAGGCCCGCGGCCACGGCATGACCGCCAAACTGGCGTATCAGGCCCGGATGGAGCGCATCAATTCGTGCGAGCAAATCCCGAATATGCAGCCCCGCCACCGACCGTGCCGAGCCGACGACCAGATCATCCTTGACGGCGGCAAACGCCAGCACCGGCAGCCCGGTCAGATCGCGCATGCGCCCGGCAATCAGGCCGGTGATGCCTTGATGCCAGCCGGGCTGAAACAGGCAGTGGCAGTGCACCGGCCGCGCCGTCTCCAACTGCAACTGCGCGACCATCGTCAGCGCTTCCGCCTTCATGCCCCGCTCGACCTCGCGCCGCTGCAGATTGATCCGGTGCAAACATTCGGCCAACTGCATCGCCCGGTCGGCGTCATCGGCCAGCAAGCATTCGATCCCGGTGGCAATGTCCTCCAGCCGGCCGGCCGCATTGATCCGCGGCGACACGGCAAACCCGAGGTCGGCCGTCGTCACCCGCGTCAGTGTTTTGCCCGCTTGCTGCAAAATAGCACACACCCCGGGCCGGCAATAACCCTGCCGGATGCGGGCCAGCCCCTGAGACACCAGAATGCGATTGTTGGCGTCCAACGGCACCATGTCCGCCACCGTGCCCAGCGCCACCAGGTCAAGCAGGTCGGCCAGTCTGGGCTCGGCCAGGCCGTGCCGGGCAAACCAGTCCTGCTGTCGCAGCCGGGCGCGCAGATGCAGCAGCAGGTAAAACATCACCCCGACCCCGGCGAGGGCCTTGCTGGCAAAGCCGCAGCCCGGCTGATTGGGGTTGACAATCGCGCTGGCCGGGGGTAATTGCGCGCCGGCCAGGTGGTGGTCGGTCACAATCACATCGACTTTGTGGCGGCGCAACAAGGCCACGCCGTCGAGGCTGTTGATGCCATTATCAACCGTTATCACCAAATCCGGCGGGGCCCGGTCGGCGGTCAGCGCCACTTGCGCGATCTCGGTGGACAAGCCGTAGCCGAATTCAAATCGATTGGGCACCAGGTAGCCGATGCGATGCAGGCCAAACTGTCGCAGGCCCAGAACGGCAACTGCGGTAGCGGTGGCACCGTCTACATCATAATCGCCAATCACCAGCACTTTTTCACGCCGTACGACGGCGTCGATCAACCGCTCGGCGGCCGCGTCAATGCCTTTCAGCTGCGCCGGTTGGAGCAGGTCGGCCAGCGAGCCGCACAGCGCGCCCAGGCTATCGATGTTGCGGTTCACCAATACTCTTTGGAGCACCGGGTGTACGGCCTGATCGGCGCTGCTCGACGACGCAGCAAAGACGGTCAACGGCTGTCTTCGAACGATCGTTTTGTCGGGTAGACTGTGCATAGTGCGCCGCTCAGGGCGATTCATTCCGTAACCGGCGACCGACCGCGGCCGCCGGGGGTTGCCGTAGCGGGCTGCATCAGCGCAGGTTGAGTTTTTTCTGCAGCGCGCTCAATACGCCGCGCAGCAATCTCACTTCCTGCGCATACAGCCGGGTGCGACTGAACAGCCGCGCGAGTTTGCGGTGCAGTTTAACCGAGCGGTGATCGACAAACTCGATCTGCCGCAGCAGCCGATACAGATGGCCGTATAAATGCCGAATTTCTGCTGCGGTCGCCGGCGCCTCCCTCGGTTTCACTATCGTATCCGGTAAATCCGGCTCCGCCGCCTGCAATAATTGCTTTTTCAACTCATACAAAACCACGGTGACCGCCGCACTCAGATTGAGCGAGCTAAACGACTCGACCGTCGGGATGCGCACCAGCCGCTGACAGTACTCCAATTCGGCATTGGTCAAACCGCTGCGTTCACGGCCAAACACCACCGCCACCGGCTGCTCGCCATACTGCAGCAATTCACCCACTGCCGGCGCCGGCGCGCGTACCGGCCATTCAATGCGGCGCGGGCGTGCGGTCGAGCCCAGCACAAACACACACGCCTCGAGCGCCTGTTCCAGACTGTGCACAACGGTAGCCGTGCGTAAAATCGACTCCGCACCGGCGGCGCGCGCATCCGCCGCCGGGCTGGGAAAATCAACCGGATTGACCAGATAAAGACGATGCAAACCAAAATTGGCCATCGCCCGGGCGACCGCACCGATATTTCCGGGGTGGCTAGGTTCAACCAGTACAACTCGGATATAATGCGGGTTTTGCATGGCGGATAATTCTGCCGTAAGTCGTCAACATAAGGAAGCGTCGATTGAGCAATATCAGCCCAGCCCGACGTCCGCGGACAGCCTGGCACACTGCCGGCCTGAGCGGTATTTAACCCGGATTGAAAGCCTGTGCACCCGATACTCAAAACCGCAATAAAAGCCGCCAGACAGGCCGGCGGGCTGCTGCTCCGCTACCGTAGTCGGCTGGATCAGATTTCGGTAGTACAAACAGGGCGCAACGAATTTGTCAGCGAACTCGATCGCCTGGTAGAAGAGGATATTGTCGCCACCATCCGCCAGTCGTATCCTGATCACGCCATCCTGGCGGAAGAAAGCGGGACCACCCTGTCACCGCCGCAGGCCGCGCAGATCGAATCCAACCACCAATGGATTATCGACCCGCTCGACGGCACCAACAACTATCTGCACGGCCATAATCAATTTTGCATTTCCATCGCGGTGCGGCATAACAGCAAAATCGAATACGCGGTGATCTTCGACCCCCTGCATGACGAGCTATATAGCGCCAGCAGCGGCCAGGGCGCCCAGTTGAATGAGCGCCGCATCCGGGTAAGCACCCAGAACCACTTTACCCGCGCACTGCTGGCCAGCGGTTTTCCTACCCGTACGCGCGCACAGCTGCAGCACAGCCTGGCGGTGTTTACAGCCCTGCGACCGGAGGTCGGAAATATCTATAACAGCGGCTGTGCCGCGCTGGATCTGGCCTACGTTGCCGCCGGCAAACTGGATGGCTATTGGCAATCGAGCGTGCCATCGTGGCGGATCGCCGCCGGTATTTTGCTGGTCAGGGAGGCCGGCGGCCTGGTGGCGGATTTTGCCGGCAATCAGAATTTCCTGGACTACGGTGAGGTAGTCGCGGCCAATCAAAAAATTTTCAATACGTTACTCACCCGGGTTAAAACCGAGACCAACCGTACCGGCTTGCGTGCGCAGGAGTCGTCGCCAGCGGCATCAGCGGGGGAACATCAAGCGGATACGGGTCAGGCCGGGTGCCTGCAGGAGCCGCGGTCACCGTAAACGGCCCGAATGAGAACATGATCAGCCACAGGTTCTGAGTTTGGACAGATCGCAACAATCGGCATCCGGCGGGATGAAAAATACGCCGCTTCACGGCCTGAGCGACGCGCAATCGCGCACGCACACCCCGATGATGCAGCAGTATCTAAAAATCAAAGCGCAGTACCCGGACACATTGTTGTTTTACCGCATGGGGGATTTTTACGAGCTATTCTACGACGATGCCCAGCTGGCGGCCAAACTGCTCGATATTACGCTCACCACGCGCGGCAAATCCTCCAGCCGCCCGATCCCGATGGCGGGCATTCCGTTTTATAGCGTCGATCAATACCTGGCCCGGCTGGTCAAACTAAAAAAATCGGTTGCCATCTGCGAACAGATCGGCGACCCCGCGACCAGCAAGGGGCCGGTGGAGCGCAAGGTCGTCCGCGTAATCACCCCCGGCACGCTGACCGAAGAGAATCTGCTGCCCGACCGGCAGTCGAATCTCACCGCCGCCGTCCTGCACCAGGATGGCTGCGTCGGTCTCGCTATCCTGGAAATATCCAGCGGCCGATTTTGCGGTTATGAACTGACTGATCCCAATCGGCTGGCGGATGAAATCGAGCGCCTCAACGTTGCCGAAATACTGTGCACGGAAACCGCGCCCCAGCATCGCCTGAGCGGCCAGGTGAATCACATTCCGGAGTGGTATTTCGATCCGGTACGGGCGCAGCAACTGCTCTGCGAGACTTTTGGCACCCACGATCTGTCGGCCTTTGAATGCGACGCTTTTCCGCTGGCCACCCGTGCCGCCGGCGCGCTGCTGCAATACATCAAAGACCTGCACGGCAGCGCCACCCCGCACATTAACGGGGTCGAGTTTGAGCACGCCACGGCGACGCTGTTGATAGACAGCATCAGCCGGATTAACCTGGAGATAGAACAGGACCAGCGCGGCAACCCGAAGTACTCGCTGGTCGCGCTGTTTGATTGCTGCGCCACCCCGATGGGCGCGCGCCTGCTGCGGCGATGCTTCAACGCACCGAGTCGTGACCGTGGCCTTCTCACAGCGCGGCATGCGGCGGTAGATTGGCTGGTTGAGGACTATCGATTTCGCGATTTGCGGAAACGGTTGCAACAATGCGGTGATATGGAGCGGATTCTGGCCCGCGTGGCGCTGAAAACCGCCCGCCCGCACGATCTGGTGCGATTGCGCCAGGGGCTGGCGGTGCTGCCGGAGTTAACGCCGCTGTTATGCAATACGCCGTCACCATTACTTCAGTCCTTGCTGCCGACGCTGGCTGCGAAGGCCGACATTCTGGATTTACTCGAGCGCGCCGTGCTCGACCAGCCGCCGAGCATCATCCGCGACGGCGGCGTGCTGCGCGACAGTTACGACCGGGAACTGGGTGAGCTGCGATATCTGCAGCGCGATTCAAGCGAGCTCCTGCTGCAATTAGAGGCGCGCGAAAAACAGCGCACCGGCCTGAACAGCCTGCGGGTCAGGTATAACCGGGTGCACGGCTATTATATCGAGCTGCCGCGCTCTCAATCCGAGCATATTCCCGACAATTATGTCCGTCGGCAGACGATAAAAAATGCCGAGCGGTTTACCACCGAAGAATTAAAACACTTTGAAGACAAAATCCTCAGCGCCAAAAGCAAGGCGCTGACGCGGGAAAAGTGGCTATACAACCAGCTGTTGGAGCTGCTGGAACCCGAGATCACCGATCTAATGCACACCGCCGATAGCCTGGCGCAACTGGACCTGCTGCACAACTTCGCCGAGCGCGCGGTCAATCTGGATTTGCACCGCCCCGAACTGGTCGACGATCACCTGATCGACATCGAGACGGGGCGGCACCCGATAGTGGAAAAAATGCGGCAGGGGCAGTTCATCGCCAATGACATCAAACTGGATCAACGGCACAAAATGCAATTGATAACCGGCCCCAATATGGGCGGCAAGAGCACCTATATGCGCCAGGTGGCGATCATCACGCTGCTGGCCCATACGGGCTGCTTCGTACCCGCCAGCCGGGCCCGGTTTGGCCCGCTCGACCGCATCTACACCCGCATCGGCGCCGCCGACGATTTGGCCGGCGGGCGCTCGACGTTTATGGTTGAAATGACTGAAATGGCGCATATATTACGTAATGCGACCGAACACAGCCTGGTCTTGGTGGATGAAATCGGCCGCGGCACCAGCACGTTTGACGGACTCGCACTGGCCTGGGCCTGCGCGGTTGACCTGGCACAGCGGATCGGCGCGTTTACGTTGTTTTCAACGCATTATTTTGAGCTTACTGCGCTGGCTGAAAAACTGGATAACATCAGCAATGTACACCTGCAAGCCCGGGAACACGGCAATGACATCGTCTTTCTGTATAGCGTCGAAGCCGGCCCGGCCAATCAAAGCTATGGCCTGCAAGTTGCCCGGCTGGCCGGCGTGCCCGACCCGGTGCTCGCTGTCTCACGGCAGAAACTGGCCTCGCTGGAACAAACCTATGCGGTTCATAGCAAACCCGCAACCGAGGTTGAGCGACGGCAGGCCAGCCTGCTGACGGAACAATCGCCGCAGGAGCAGGCCGTGATCAGCCGTCTGAAATCCGTCAATCTGGATCAGACCAACCCGCGCCAGGCGCTGGATCTGCTGTATGAAATTGACAAAATGCTGGATAATTGATGCCGTACCCAATCGCCACCGGCCGCACCGGCGATGGCAAAGAGCGCCGCGGTTGGCGGCTGTATTGCGTTGCGTCAGTGGCGGTACACTAACCCTGTTTTCATTACCGGAGCTGTACGAATGACTTATGTTGTCCTGGAATCCTGTGTCCGCTGTAAATACACCGATTGCGTCGAGGTCTGCCCGGTGGATTGTTTTCACGAAGGGCCGAATTTTCTGGTCATCGACCCGGAAGAATGCATCGATTGCAGCCTGTGCGAACCCGAATGCCCGGTGGACGCGATTGTATCGGAAGACGAGGTGCCGGAGGGTCAGACCGCATTGGTGCAGCTGAACGCCGAGCTCAGCCAGATTTGGCCGGTGATCAGCGAAATGAAGCCGGCGCCGGAAGACGCGCAGCAATGGGTTGATGTGAAAGACAAGCTACAGTATCTCGAGCGCTGAATCAGCGCCGCCGGGGCGCAATCGGCCGGGGCCTATTGCCCTGCCCTATTGCCTGGCCATACTGCCCTGCCCTGTTATGGGCCTGCCCGGCCTGCCCCGCATAGTCTGCCCGGCAAAGCAGCGGCAATCAGGCCGGGCGGTCGGCCAGAATCCGGCCGAGCAGGCGATCCACTTTCTCCGTCGCGCCCTGGTTTTGCTGCACGAGTAATTTCCCCGCCGCGCCATAGCGTTCACGCAGCGCCGCATCGACCGCCCAGCGTGCGCCCACCTCTGCCAGCTCAGACGCATTTTGCACCTGAACCCCGGCCTCGTGCTGCAACACCAACTCCGCTATCTCGGCAAAATTATACATGGACGGCCCAAACACCACGGGAATGCCGACCATGCAGGCTTCCAGCAGGTTGTGACCGCCGGTTGAGGTCAGGCTGCCGCCGATGAAGGCAAAGTCGCTGGCCGCAATCAACAGCGGCAGCTCGCCCATGGTATCCACCAGATAAATCTCCACGTCATCCGACAATGCCGCTCGATACACCGACCGGCGCCGGGTCCGGTACCCTTGTCGCCGGCATAATCGATAGATCGCGTCACACCGTTCCGGATGACGCGGCGCCAGCAGCAGCAGCAACGATGGAATCGATTTGCGCAGTTGGGCGAACACATGCAGGATTTGCAGCTCCTCGCCGTCGTGGGTGCTGCCCGCCATCCACACCGGCCGTACCCAGCCGAGCTGACGGCGTAATGCAGCGGCCAGCTCGGTCACATTGGCCGGCAGACTGAGATCAAATTTTAGATTGCCGGTCACTTGCAGCGCGGATTCCCTCGCCCCCAATGCGATCAAACGCGCGGCATCCGGCTGCGTCTGCACGGCAAACAGCGTCACTTTTCGCAGCGTTGGACGAATCAATCCGCCGAGTTTTTGATACCCCCGTTGCGAGCGTTGTGACAGCCTGACGTTGACATACGCGACCGGAATCCGCAGTCGATGGCAGCGGTGGATAAAATTCGGCCAGATTTCGGTTTCCATAATCACCGCCATCGCCGGCCGGGTGCAATCGAGAAACCGCCGCACCGCACCCGGATAATCGTACGGCAAATAGCAATGGCGGACCCGATCCGCAAACATCCCGATGACCCGATCCGAGCCGGTGGGCGTCATCGTGGTCACGATAATCTCCCGCTCCGGGCAGCGCTGCATCAAGCGCCGAATCAACGGCTCGGCGGCGTTGACCTCACCCACCGAGACCGCATGAATCCAAATGCCGTTTTCCCTCGGCCGAATTGGCAGCCGGCCAAAACGCTGCCCCAGCCGCTCCCGATAACGTCGGTTATGCATGCCCCGCCAGGCCAGCCTGGCAACCACGCCCGGCAGCGCCAGATACAGCAGCAGACGATACAGCATCAACATGGACATGCGGCCGCCGGTTAGCTGTGCGCCTTGCGACTAGCCATTTTCCAGCCCGAGCCAATCGCGCGGTTTGAGGTAATACTCGGTTAACCGCCGCTCGTCGGTTTGTTCGCCGGCCTGCCAGTTATACCGCCAACTGACCTCAGGGGGCAAGGACATGAAAATGGACTCGATGCGGCCGCCGTACTGCAACCCAAACAACGTTCCGCGATCATACAGCAGATTGAATTCGACATAGCGCCCGCGTCGGTAGTGCTGGAATGCGGTATGCGCCGCTTGATAGGCGGTGTGCCGGCGGCGTTCCAGTATCGGCAGGTAGGCCGGTAAAAAATGATCGCCGATCGAGCGGACGAAATCAAACGCGGCGACAAAGCCGCCTTCGGTATAGTCATCGAAAAACAAACCGCCAATACCGCGCGGCTCGCGGCGATGTTTGAGATAAAAATAGTCGTCACACCGGCGCTTGAATCTGGCGTAGTGGTGTGGCCCAAACGCATCGCAGGCCGCTTTGGCGGTCTGATGCCAGTGCAGGCAATCCTCATCGAAGCCGTAGTAAGGCGTCAGATCGAAGCCGCCACCAAACCACCAGATCGGTTGACGATCGTCCGGGCAGGAGATGAAAAAACGCAGATTCAGGTGGCAGGTCGGCGCAAACGGGTTGCGCGGATGCAGCACCAGCGATACTCCGACCGCCTCGAACGGCTGGCCGCTGATTTCGGCCCGCAGCGCACTGGCCGCCGGCGGCAACGATTCGCCGCGTACGCGAGAAAAATTCACCCCGCCCTTTTCAATCACACCGCCGTCTTCGAGCACCCGCGTACTGCCGTAGCCGCCATTGTCATGCTGCCAGTCATCCCGGCAAAACGCGCCCGGGTCGAGCCGGCCGATGGCGGCCTCAATGCGATCCTGTACCCCCGCCAGGTAGTCAACCACCGCCTGCAAGTCGGGTTTATTGATGCCGTTTGTTGCCATCACCGGGCCATCGCCGGGCCATCACCGGGCACTGTCCGGTTCAACCGCGAACCACCGCCCCGGTGCGGGCATCGATAATTGTCGACGGCGACTGCGCGCGACCGGCGGCAATCGGTACGATAAAATCCACCTGGCCGGCAAAGGCCGACCGCACCGCGCCGTAGCTGGACAGCATTGCCTCTCCGGCCCGGTTGGCGCTGGTTGAAACCAGCGCCATGCGCGATAGCTGGCACAGCCGACGGGCCGGCCTGCAGGCGGTGACCCTGACGGCGATAGCGTCAAAATCACCGCGCAGCCAGTGGCTGGCGCGGTTGGACGGTGGCAGCAGCCAGGTGAACGGGCCCGGCCAGCTGGCCAGAACCTGGGCCCGGCGACCGGCGGGGATGGCGGCGACAAAGCGGCTCAGGCGACTGAAGCGATCGGCAATTAAAATCAACCCTTTGCTGCGACAGCGCCGCTTCAGTTTCAAGATGCGCCGAATCGCATCCCGGTTTAACGGATCACAGCCCAACCCGAAACACGACTCGGCAGGATAGGCAATCACCCCGCCCGAGCGCACCACACCGGCAGCGATTTCCAGCGCCTCGAGGCTATTCAACGCGCGAGTTTTTGCTGTAGATCGGCATCTTTGGCGTGCACCCCATCGGCGCTTGCCCGGCGGTCGGCCTGCAAGCGCGTCGATATATCCGGGGCGGCCAGCGCCAGCATCTGGGCCGCCAGATAGGCGGCATTTTTCGCCCCGGCGCGGCCAATCGCCACACAGGCGACCGGAATGCCGGCCGGCATTTGCACCGTTGACAGCAGGGCATCCTGACCGTTCAGCGGCCCGCCCTCCATCGGCACGCCAATCACCGGCTTGAGCGTCAACCCGGCAACCGTGCCGGCCAGATGGGCGGCCAATCCGGCGGCCGCAATAAATACCGCGCAGCCGCGAGACTCGGCGTCTTTAACGTAGGCGTGCGTTGACTCGGGCGTACGGTGCGCGGACGTGATTTTTGCTTCCCACGGCACCGCCAGCCGATTCAAGATATCGAATGTGGATTGCATGGTCGGCAGATCCGAATCGGAGCCGATCAAGATGGCAATAAATGGCGTAGACATACGGCAGACAGGGTTAGATAGTGCGGTGAAAGGATGCCCGCCGGCAACGGCGGGCGGCAGAGCGGCTTATGCGTCCTGAGCTTAATCAAAAAACACCGGCGCTTCAAGCGTCATTTTGCCCGGCGGTATCGGCGGCAATCGACGCCCGGTCGTGCCCGGCCACCGCCCGATGGCCAATGTCGCGGCGGTACCAACTGCCCGGCCAGTGTATCTGCTGCACCGTCGCATACGCACGCTGCTGCGCCTGCGGTATGCTGTCGCCGAGGGCAGTGACACACAATACCCGGCCGCCATTGGTCAACACGCCCGACGGTGCATCCGGCCCGGCGGGGGCGAGCGCGGTGCCGGCGTGAAACACTTTCAGTGCGGCCTGCCGACGGTCGTCACCCGGCAGGCCGCTGATACCATGCCCGTACGTCGATTCCCCCGGATACCCGGCGGAGGCCATGACCACGCCCAACGCACTGCGGGCATCCCAGCGTGCCTGCTGCTGCGCCAGCCGCCCTTCGGTTGCCGCCAGCACGTGCTCAATCAGATCGGACTGCAAACGCAGCATAATCGGCTGCGCTTCCGGGTCGCCCAACCGGCAGTTGAATTCCAGCACTTTAGGCTGCCCGTTGCGGTCGATCATCAAGCCGGCATACAAAAACCCGATATACGGGTGCCCTTCCGCCGCCATGCCGCGCACGGTCGGCAGCATGATCTGATCGAGAATCCGGCGGCACAGCTCCCGGTTGACCAGCGGCGCCGGCGAATACGCGCCCATACCGCCGGTATTCGGCCCGCTGTCGCCGTCCCAGGCGGCTTTATGATCCTGACTGGACGCCATCGGCAAAATATCGCGGCCGTCTACCATGGCAATAAAACTGACTTCTTCGCCGGACAAAAACTCCTCCACCAGCACGCGCTTGCCGGCCGCGGCAAAGCGCTCTTTGGACATCATATCGATCACGGCCTGCTCGGCAGTGTCCTGGTTTTCGGCAATCACCACGCCTTTGCCCGCCGCCAGGCCATCGGCTTTGACCACCAGCGGATACGCCGCCTGCCGCAGATGCGCCAGCGCCTGCCGCTGATCGGTGAAGCTGGCATACGCCGCCGTGGAGATCGCATGGCGACGCAGAAAATCCTTGCCGAATGTTTTCGAGCTTTCCAGCCGGGCGGCCGCCCGAACCGGCCCGAAACAGCGCAGCCCGGCGGCGACAAACTGATCCACAATGCCCAGTGTCAACGGCACTTCGGGGCCGATAATGGTCAGTTCGACCTCGTGCTGGGTGGCAAACGACTGTAACCCGCGGATATCATCCGCCGCTATCGCCACATTGACCACGCCGGGCTCGGCCTGCGTGCCGGCATTGCCCGGCGCCGCGTAAACCTGCTTGACGCGCTTTGAGCGGGCCGCTTTCCAGGCCAGTGCATGTTCACGCCCACCGCCGCCGACAATCAATACTTTCATGCGCTGATCGAGTCGGTTTGCGCGTCAGATTGGGTTGGTCAGCAGCACAATATGCAAAAAATCATCATCGCTGCCGTGGCGTTTATCCGCTCCGGCCGACTGCAATGTGATCCGGGTGTCCTGCATCCGCAGGCGCATCGGGGTCCGCCAGCCGTCCAGCAACTCGGCCTGCGACAGCCGCTCGACATAGACTGCAATGTCCGCCGGCGCCACCTCTCTCTGCTCGGAAAGAAACCACAACGAGGCGACAATCAGCGTCATTTTCGCCAGCGTCTGCTGCTCTTCCCGTGCGGCATCAGGCTGACTGACAACCGGTGAACCGTCACCCCGCTGCAACTGTGAGAATTCGGCCTGCGTATACGCCTGCGTCAATTTTTCCAGCGTTTCAATCCAGGTCAGCCGAAACCAGACCGCCCAGGCAATCATGAAGATAAAAACACTGCTCCACAATGCCGCTCGACTAACCCCGCCGACATTTGCCCCGCCGACATTTGCCCCGCCGGCATTTGTCTCGCCGGCCTGACCCGAGCGCCGCAAACAATGGCGAAAATACAGATAGTTGGCGCTGCACGGCCAGACGAACAGCCAGAGAAGATACAGCGGGTGCAGCAGTCCCAATGCCACGACCGCCAGACTGCCGACCAGGTGCACCGCAGCCCAGCCCCACAGCTTGCGATACATCGCCCAAAAGAAAAACCCGAAAAAAGCCGGCCAGTGCCAGGACAGGGCAAATTTAACCTCAGGCGGCTGGCCGAAGCGCGCAAACTGATGCCGATAATACGCGGTGTTGACGGCAACCAGGCGCATCACACTATCGAACCAGGCCGGTTGATCGGCCGGCGGCAACACATCAGACGGCGGCGATTGCGTCGGTGCGATGCCATCAGGCTCATCGGGCTCATCGGAGGGCGCCGCAGCCGGCTCCGGCGCAGCCGTATTTTGCTGCGATTCGACGGCCGACGCCGGCGGGGTCACTTGCTCTACCCGGCAAACCAGGCCGGCGGCGCGGACCGCGGCGCAGATGGCGGTCGCCTCCTGCTCATCATAGCGCTTGCGCAGCGGCACTTCGCGGCCCTGCAGCAGCGACTGCATGCGGCGGCGATTTGAATTAAACAGGCGCGCCAGCGCCGTCAATACCGCCTGATATTCGTGCTCGGGCAGCACCTTGCCACCCAGAACCACCCGATACCTGTCAGTCGACGCCATCTGCTGTTACCGCTTCAGTGCCGAAAATGCCGCATCGACGTCAACACCATCGCGATATTGTGCTCGTTTGCAGCCGCAATCACCTCCGCGTCCCGCAGCCCGCCACCCGGTTGTATCACTGCGGTTATGCCGTCTTTGGCGGCATTGTCCACGCCGTCACGAAAAGGAAAAAAAGCATCCGATGCCATCACCGCCGCCGGCAAGTCGAAGCCCGCCTGCTGCGCCTTGAGCGCAGCGATGCGCGCCGAATTGATCCGGCTCATCTGCCCGGCGCCGACCCCCACGGTGGCCTCGTCGCGCGCGTACACAATCGCATTGGATTTAACATATTTGGACACTTTCCAGGCAAATTTCAAATCGCGCATCTCCGCTTCATCCGCGCGGCGTTTTGTGACCGCATCCAGCGATTGGTACAGCGCGCTATCGGCCTGCTGTACCAACAGGCCGCCGGCAACCCGCTTGTAGTCCAGCTGCGGCCGCTGACTCCGGGGCGGCGTAATCAACAAGCGGATATTCGGCTTGCCCGTCAACAGCCGCCGGGCGTCCTCGTCCACCCCGGGGGCGATGATGACCTCGACAAACTGGCGCTGCACAATCGCATCAGCCGTGGCCGCCTGCAAGCCCCGGTTAAACGCGATAATACCGCCAAAAGCGGACTCCGGATCGGTATCGAAAGCGCGCACATACGCCTCCAACTGCGTATCCTTCCTGGCCACCCCGCAGGGGTTGGCATGTTTGACGATAACACAGGCATGCGCGCTCTGAAATTGCTGTACACACGCCAGCGCCGCATCGGTATCCGCGATATTGTTGTAGGACAAAGCCTTGCCTTGCAGCTGTTCAAAATCCGCGGTGTCAGCGCCATCCGACTCGAGGTAAAAGGCGGCCAGCTGGTGTGGATTCTCGCCGTAGCGCAACGGCTGCTTTTTTTCCAGGCGCAGCGTGAGCGTCGGCGGCAACAAGCCACCTTCGCCGTCGGCCTGCTCAGGCTGGCGCAGGGCGCCGAGATAATCGGCAATCGCCGCATCATACTGTGCCGTATGCGCAAAACACGTGACCGCCAAATCAAATCGGGTCTGCGCATCCACCGCCTGATCGCGTTCGATCTGCTCGATAACGCGGTCGTAGTCGCGCCGGTCGGTCACCACCGTAACGTGCCGGTGGTTTTTGGCGGCCGCACGCAGCATCGCCGGCCCGCCGATGTCGATATTTTCGAGCGCCTCCGACAGACGACAGCCGGGAGTGCGAATCACCTGACCAAAAGGGTAGAGATTCACCACCACCAGATCAATCGTTTGGATCTCCAGCTGCGCGAGCACCGCGTCGTCTTCGCCGCGCCGCGCCAGAATGCCGGCGTGGATCTTTGGGTGCAGCGTCTTGACGCGACCGGCCATGATTTCGGCAAAACCGGTATAGTCGCCAATTTCGGTCACCTCAATACCGTTTTCCCGCAACTGTCCGGCCGTCCCGCCGGTCGAAATTATCTGTACCCCCCGGGCCGCCAACACGCGACCAAGCGCCACTATCCCACGTTTGTCGGCGACGCTGATAAGCGCCCGCCTGATTGGCTTGACTGGTTCCATTTTCAATCCTGTCGTCAACGCTCTCGGCTACCGTTCAAACCATCCCCTGCGCGGTCTCAAATGCGTAGTTGAAATGTCAATAAATGAGGGGTATCCCGCGGGGTGCTCACATTGTCGCTGCGCAGGCAGCGATACGGTTGTCTCTGCTGTCGCCCCGTCTACCGCCCCGACCGGAGCGGCCAGCGACCATAGCACATTCGGGCCGCTTGCATTGACCCGCTCGATACGCTGGCCGGGCGATTTTACCAATCATTCGGCGCCGGTTGACACCGGGTTGCAGCAACGGCGGCATCGCACGCACAAGCAGCGCCGCTTTCATCCTGCCGGCGCCTCGGCCGGGGCATCGGAAGTGGCGACATCGACCACAAACCCCACTGCCTTTTCATGCGGATTGGCCAGATCGAACCAGGCTGCGCCCGGCTGGCCGGCGGCAACGCGATTTTCCTGGTCAATGCGCAGATACAGATCAGGCGAAAATGTACGCCGCCCAACCACCCTGCCGACCCGGTCCATCATCGTCAACTGTAAACTCGGATACGGCTGTTCAAAATCGGCTTTGTTGCGCAGTTGCACCTTCACTCTGAGGGCGCCCGGTTCACTGGGATGCAGCTCAATATTGGTACTGGTCAGGGCAAAAAGCCGAACATCCCGCCGGGCGGGCAACTCACATTGCGCCAGCCGACACAGCAGCACCAGGTACGACCGATAGCGCTCATCCTGGGCATACTTGTCCACCAGAAACACCCGCGCCTGAACGCCGAGCAAAAAAACAAACCCGATGCAGGCCAGAAACCAGCCCATACTGGCCCACGGGCCGGGCCGATTGTCCAGCACATGGTCAACCCCGTTCATGTTGATATTCTGCCGTTCAGCCGGGTCGGCGGGCGGTTGATCGGGCTCGACCACATCGCCGAACGCATAGTTCAACGGCACTCCGTGCTCATCCACCGGCGCCGACAACCGATCCACGTTGCCCGAATGCAGCGCATCGGGCGGCTGTGATGCATCCGAAGGGGCCCAAAAATCCGTTTGGGGGGCGGCCTGCGTCGCCTTTGCTGCCGCGGAAGCGTCACTGCGCCCCACCGCCGAGCGCATCTCCGCCGGTCGATTCGGTGCGTGGCGGTCGGGCGGCACCGGTGGCGGCGCGTTAGCCGCAGTTACCTCGGCTGTGGCGGCTGTGTCGGATGCGGCGGCTGTGGCGGAAAAATCCGGGGCGGCCTGCTCCAGCAGGTTCCATTTTGCGTTGAATATCCCGCGACAGATACCGCATCGAACCAGACCTTCACGCCGGCTATCGACTTTTTCCTGCGTGACCCGGAAAACGGTTTTGCAGCTCGGACACACGGTCAGCATGTGGGCGGCGGGTTGCATGCTAATCCATCCGTCCGGTTACAGCCCGGCAATCGCACGCGGCGCGCGTCGTCGCAACCGATAACGCGCGCGCGACCACGACGCTAGGCAGCAGATAGGCGCGCACTCAGCTTTTTTTCCAGGTAGTGTATATCCAGCCCGCCGCGTATGAATTCCGCGTCGGACACCAGCTCGAGTTGCAGCGGCAGATTGGTTTTGATGCCTTCCACCACCATTTCTCGCAACGCACCCCGCATCCGCGCCAGCGCTTCCTGCCGATTGGCGCCGTGGGTAATCACCTTGCCGATCATGGAATCATAGTACGGCGGCACGACATAGCGGCTATAGATATGCGAATCGACCCGCACACCCGGGCCGCCCGCCATGTGGTACTGATCGATCATGCCGGGAGACGGCAGAAACGTATCGGGATCTTCCGCATTGACGCGGCATTCAAACGCATGGCCGCGCAACACAATTTCATCCTGCTTATAGCGCAGACGCTCGCCGTTGGCCAGCCTGATTTGCTCTTGCAGCAAATCGATCCCGCTGATCATCTCGGTAACCGGATGCTCGACCTGGATGCGCGTATTCATTTCGATGAAAAAAAACTCGCCGTGCTCATACAAAAACTCAAACGTGCCGGCGCCGCGATAATCAATCTGCTCGCAGGCCCTGACGCAGCGTTCGCCGATCTGCTGGCGCTGCTGCTCGGTAATCCCGGGGGCCGGCGCTTCTTCGATCACCTTTTGATGACGCCGCTGCATCGAGCAGTCGCGTTCACCCAGGTGAATCGCATTGCCATGCGCATCCGCCAGCACCTGAAACTCGATGTGCCGGGGCTGCTGCAAGAAGCGTTCCAGATAGATTGTCTCATTGCCAAACGCGGCGGCCGCTTCCCGGCGCGTCAGACTGACCGCGTCCGGCAGCTCCGCCTCCCGTGAAACCACCCGCATCCCTCTGCCGCCGCCGCCGCCGGCCGCTTTCAGCATGATCGGGTAGCCAATCTCCCGCGCCAGTGCGGCCAGCTTGCGCCGGTCGGTCGGAATCGCGCCGTCCGAACCGGGAATACACGGCACACCGGCGGCGCGCATCGTCCGAATCGCGGAAATCTTGTCGCCCATCAAGCGGATGGTCTGTGGGCGCGGGCCGACAAAAATGAACCCGCTTTGCTCCACCTGTTCGGCAAAATCCGCATTTTCAGACAGAAACCCATAGCCGGGGTGAATCGCATTGGCCGCGGTCACCTCGGCCGCCGCAATCACCGCCGCGATGTTCAGGTAGCTGTCCTTGGCCGCCGCCGGGCCGATGCACACCGATTCATCCGCCAAACGCACATACTTGGCTTCGCGGTCGGCATCGGAATGCAGCGCAACCGTTAAAATACCCAGTTGCTGGCACGCGCGCATGATGCGCAAGGCAATCTCGCCCCGATTGGCAATCACCAGTTTTTCAATCTGCCTGCCCATACGCCCGCCCGATCATAGATACGCATCCATCGCCGGCAGATCAGCCTGCAAGCAATGCAATCGTCAATAATGCTTCGCCATATTCGACCGGATCGCCGTTTTGTTTGTGCACGGCAACGATTTTGCCGGACACTTCGGTCTGGATCTGGTTGAATGTTTTCATCGCCTCGACAATGCAAACCACGTCGCCGGCATTGACCATCGCGCCGACCGCGCTAAACGCCGGCTCTTCGGGTGAGGACGACGCATAGAAAGTGCCGACCATCGGCGAATTGACCGTGTGCTCCAGCGCCGATTTGCCCCCCGCCTTGTCCGCCGCCGGTTCGCCGGCTTTGACCGGCGCCGGCTCCGCCGCGGCAATAAACGGCTCGGCCGCCGCGGTCGCCATCAGGCCGGCACGGAGAAGTCGAATCCGGCTATCGCCTTCGCTGATGTCCATTTCGCTCAGCTCCGACGCCTCAAACAGCTCTATCAGTTTTTTTATCTTTCTCACATCCATTGGTTATGTACCGGTGCGATGCGCGGTTAACGTCAATTCACGGCCGCCGCGACGGCTCCACGGCAAGGCGGCAAAGGTGGTCGGCCAGGCCCGCTACCCGGCCTTTGCCAGCCCGGCCAGGTAGTTGTTTGCGGCTGCATAAGCGTATTCATACCCGGCCGCCCCCAGCCCGGCGACCACGCCCAGCGCGATATCCGAAAAATAAGAATGATGCCGAAACGATTCGCGGGCATGGATATTGGATATATGCACTTCGATAAAGGCGATCTCGATCGCGCTCAGCGTATCTCGAAGCGCGATGCTGGTATGCGTAAACGCCGCCGGGTTGATGATAATAAAATCGGTTTTCTCAACCGCCGCCTGCTGCGCCCAGTCAATCAACGCATGCTCGGCGTTGCTCTGCCTGGCCTGCAATGTGTGGCCGTCCTGTTCGGCCAGCCGGCTGAGTGTGTGATTGATCTGATCGAGGGTAACCCGGCTGTAATAGCGCGGCTCCCGGCTGCCAAGCAGGTTGAGATTGGGCCCGTGAAGGACCAGAATATGTGCCATGCCTGTCTTCCAACCCGCGTTACTGCTGCATCCAAAGGTACGTTTCAATCAACTCGACCGCATATTGGCCGCGTATCTGCTTTTCATCAATAGGCTGATTTTAACCGATTTTAACCCGATATTCGCGTAAATTAAGCCGTTTTTTCCAGTCCAGGATAGCCTCGGAATGGCCTGACCCAAACGCTATCGCCGCCCCAATGGGAGAAATCGCCCGGCACAGCCGGCCGCATCGAGCCGACCCGCCCGCACCGCCCCCGCTTACAGCGGCAATGCGGTGGTATATTTTATCTGCTCCATCGCAAACATTGAGGTCACGTCTTTCAAGGCCACGCGTTCGATGATTTTTTTATACAACGCATCGTATGCGGCAATATCCGGCACCACAACGCGCAGCAGATAATCGACCTCGCCGCTCATGCGATAGACCTCCATAATCTCCGGAATAGACGTCATTTCGTTGGCGAATTTTTTGCTCCAGGCCAGGTTATGCCGGTCGATTTTGATGGCAATAAAGGCCGTCACCCCGACATTCACCTTGGCCGGATTCAACAGCGCCACCCGGCCACGGATAACGCCATCCTCCTCCATTCTCTGAATACGCTTCCAACAGGGCGTCGCCGACAGATGCACTTTGTCGGCGATCTCGCGGATGGTCATACTGGCATCCTGCTGCAACAGGCAGAGAATCTTCCGATCGATTGCATCCAATGAGATTTTTTCGGTTTTAGCCATATATCAAATATATTATTCTAAAGCCAGCTTGCAAACAAGCCGCCCACAAGATATTTTTCTGCCCGCATCCCAGACAACCCGAATGTCCGCCTTTGCGGCGCCTTGGCCGGGTCGGCTCGATGCGGCCGACTGCACTCGAACCGCCGACCAAGAGCAGCAGATTGTATCGGCACAACCGCAGTGCACCGGCCGACGCGGTGAAAATCGATTCACCCGCTCCGGTCGGCGTGTACAATCCGGCCTGATCTGCCACTGCGAACCGACCGCCCCTGCGATGACACCAGCCAATCACCCGGACCGCCCGCTGGCGGGCATCGTCATTATGGTCGCGGCAATGCTGCTCCTGCCCGTATTGGACCTCTGCGCGAAGATACTGAGCCAGCTGGATTACCACGTTTTGCAGGTGAGCTGGCTGCGCTTCACCGCGCATTTGCTCTGGATGCTGCCGATATTGATGCTCGTCAGGCAGGACTGGACAACCCCGCCGGCGCGGCTCGGCCTGCAGCTTGCCCGCGGCGCCTGTTTGCTGCTGGCGACGATTTTTTTCTTTGTCGCGATCAGCCACAACACGATTCCCAATTCCCTCGCCCTGCTGTTTGTCTCACCGCTGATTGTGACGCTGTTGTCGCCGGCCCTGCTGGGTGAAAGCGTCGGCATCAGGCGGCTGCTCGCCACCGCGACCGGCTTTGTCGGCGTGCTGGTCGTGCTGCAACCGCAGGCGGCGGATTTCCAGCCCAGCATTCTGTTTGCGCTGCTGGCCGGCGTCTGCTATTCGTTTTACATCATTTTGACGCGCAAACTGACCGCCGCCAGCTCGCCGGTGGTGATGCTGTTTTATACCGCCCTGGTCGGCTGCATCGCGCTGCTGCCGGCGATGCCGGCGGTGTGGTCAACGCCCGACCGGTTCGGCTGGATGCTGATTGCCGTCATGGGGGGCACGGCGGCGGTCGGCCACTTTCTGGTGATCATTGCCTGCCGCATGGCGCCGGCCTCACTGCTGGCGCCGTTCAACTACACCGAGATTATCGGCGCAACCGCGTTGAGCTACGTGTTTTTCAGCTACCTGCCGGAAGCGCACGTCTGGCTTGGCGTCGGCATCATTGCCCTCAGCGGCCTGTATACCTCGTACCGCGAAACCCGCGCCAACAAGCCGCTTACCTTTCCACTTGACAGCCGTTGATGCCTGCCCTGCAAGCGCCGCCAACCCAGCCAGTTCCGCCACCAGCATGACGACAGAATCAACCCCGGTGATGATTATCGGCGGCGGCTTGGCCGGCCTGGCGCTGGCGCTGCGGCTGGCCGACCGCGGCATCGCGGTCACCATCCTGTCCAAGCAACAGCTGGATGAAGGCTCGACCCGCTATGCGCAGGGCGGTATCGCGGCGGTGCTGACCGAAGAAGACTCGTTTCAAGCGCATATCGATGATACCCACCGTGCCGGCGTCCAGCTGTGCCGCAAGCAAGCGGTCGAATTTGTCGTCAAGCATGCCCCCGAGGCGGTTCAATGGCTGGTCGAGCGCGGGGTCAGCTTCAGCTTGCGCGAAGACACCGATAAAGGCGACTACCACTTGACCCGGGAAGGCGGGCACAGCTTTCGGCGCATTATCCACGCCGCCGATGCCACCGGCGCCGCAGTGGAGGAAACGCTGGAGCAGAAAGTGCGGGCGCATGCGCTGATCCGCCTGTTTGAAGATCATATTGCACTCGATCTGATTACCGCGCACAAGCTCGGGCTTGGCGGCCGCAACCGCTGCCTTGGCGCGTATGTATTTGACCGCCGGCACAAACACGTGATTACGCTGCCCTGCCGCTGCCTGGTGCTGGCCACCGGCGGTGCGAGCAAGGTGTACCTCTACACCAGCAACCCGGATACCTCGACCGGCGACGGCATCGCCATGGCCTGGCGCGCCGGCTGCCGGGTCGCCAACATGGAATTCATGCAATTCCACCCGACCTGCCTGTACCACCCGCAGGCCAAATCCTTGCTGATATCCGAAGCCCTGCGCGGTGAGGGCGCCCGGCTGGTGCGGGCGGACGGGCGGCGTTTCATGCCGGATTACGACCCGCAGGCCGAGCTGGCGCCACGGGATATCGTCGCCCGCAGCATCGACTTTGAAATGAAAAAGGGGGGGCTGGACTGCGTGTATCTGGATATCACCCACCGACCCGCCGACTTCATCTGGAAGCACTTCCCGACTATCAGCAGCCGCTGCCGGGAGCTTGGCCTGGACCTCACCCGTGAGGCGCTGCCGGTGGTGCCGGCGGCGCATTATACCTGCGGCGGCGTGCTCACCAATCTGCACGGCGAAACCGATATCGACCAGCTGTATGCGATTGGCGAGACCGGTTATACCGGGCTGCACGGCGCCAACCGGCTGGCCAGCAACTCCCTGCTGGAATGCCTGGTGTTTTCCATGTCGGCGGCCGAACGTATTGCCGGACAGCTCGGTCACAAATCGGTTGACCGCCGCCCGCCAGCGCTGCCGAAGTGGGACGAAAGCCAGGTCTCCGACCCGGATGAAAGCATCGTCGTCGCGCATAACTGGGACGAGCTCAGGCGCTGCATGTGGGATTACGTCGGCATCGTGCGCACCGACAAACGCCTGCTGCGGGCCGACCGGCGAATCCGGATGCTGAAAGAAGAAGTGCGGGAGTTCTACAGCCACTTTCGCATCAGCAATGACCTGATTGAACTGCGCAATCTGATCCAGGTGGCGGAATTGACGGTGCGCAGCGCAATGCAGCGCAAGGAAAGCCGCGGGCTGCACTTTACCAGAGACTACCCGCAGACCGATGCCGACGCTCGTGAAACCATTCTGACACCGTGATTGTGCCGCCTTCGCTATCGATGCGGCGGCAGCGGCGGCAGATAAAGCCGCATTAGCGATTGCGCAGCCAAACCTGCAGACGATGCATCTGCACCGCATCGGTCGCGCCAAAAAACAGCAGCCTGATTGCGGCGCCATTGGCATCAACCAACAACAGCAGCAGGCGCCGGCCGCCCCAGCTGCGGCGAAATTCCACCGCCCTGATGTCCTCTCCCTGTGCGCTGTCCATGCACACCCGGACTTGGCTGTCGTGACCGATCTCCAGCCAAATCGGTCGGCCACTGCGATACAGCAGACAGCCTTCATACAGGCAGGAGCAGAGCACCAGCCCCTCCCCGGTCCAGGCCACTACCCCGGTCGTTGTACCGCCGACAATCAACCCGGCGGCGGCGTGCAGCAGCAGCACCAGCGCGGCCAGACAGGCGTTGTTATGCGTGGCAACAGGCAGTCTAAGCGGCAGACAATATGCGAGCGACGATTCGGGCCATTCCATGGTCTTTCGGGGTCTGTCCGCCAAGCAGCCAGTCGGACAATTCCGGGTCCTGGGTGTCGAGCAATGCATCCAGCAGCCGCCGTTCCTCGGCGGTCAGGGCGGCAAACCGCCGCTCGATGAAACCCAGCAGCACCAGCTCGAGCTCCCGGGTGCCGCGGCGGCACCGCCACCGCAGACGGGCGGGCGGGCGGTTATTCATGGCTGCGGATCGTGATATGGCCGACCGTCACGCGGCCGCGGCGGATCAAATACGCTGCCGGCTCACTTGCGCTGTACCAGCGCCTGCTTGATCGCGGCAATTGCCTTGGCCGGATTGAGCCCTTTCGGGCAGGCGTTGGTGCAATTCATAATCGTATGACAGCGGTACAGCTTAAAGGCATCATCCAATTCATCCAGCCGTTCACCGGTCGCCTCATCCCGGCTATCCGCTATCCAGCGATAGGACTGCAACAGCGCCGCCGGCCCCAGGTAGCGGTCGCTGTTCCACCAATAGCTCGGACAGCTGGTTGAGCAGCAGGCGCACAGGATGCATTCGTACAGCCCGTCCAGTTTTTCCCGCTCCGCTTCCGATTGCAGCCGCTCGCGGTCCGGTACCGCGCTATCGACCTGCAGCCACGGTTTTATCGACGCGTACTGGGCATAGAAATTACGCATGTCCGGCACCAGGTCCTTGATCACCGACATGTGCGGCAGCGGATACACGGCGATATCACCCCGAATATCCGCCACGGCGGTCGTACAGGCCAGCGTATTGACGCCGTTGATATTCATCGAACAGGAGCCGCAGATGCCCTCACGGCATGAACGGCGGAAGGTCAACGTGCTGTCAATCGCGTTTTTGATCCGCAGCAATACATCCAGCACCATCGGCCCGCAGGCGTCCAGATCGACCGCATAGGTATCGATCCGCGGGGTCGCATCGGCGTCGGGGTCCCAGCGGTACACGCGCACGTTTTTCAGGCGCCCTGAGCTGCTGTCATGGTACTGCTTGCCGGCGGTAATCCGGGAATTTTTCGGGAGGGTAAATTCTGCCATTTGCTTACGGGTTCATCGAATCAACTATCGGCGGCGTCAATAGACGCGCTTCCTGGGCTCGATGTAGTCCACCTCATCGGTAAGGGTATACGTGTGCACCGGCCGATAATCAATTGCCGGTTTGTCGGGTAAATTGTGCTGCCACACCAGCGTATGCTTCATCCAGTCGGCGTCGTCCCGTTCCGGGTAATCTTCGCGTGCATGGGCGCCGCGGCTTTCCCGGCGGTTCTCCGCCGCATGAATCGACACCACCGCCTGGCGCAGCAGATTTTCCAGTTCCAGCGTTTCCACCAGGTCGCTATTCCAGATCATCGAACGATCGGTCACCCTGACATCGTCAAACCCGGCCGCCACCCGATGCAGCTTTTCAATCCCTTCGCGCAATACGTCACCGGTACGAAAAACGGCGCAATGGTTCTGCATGATTTTTTGCATTTCCAGACGAATCTCGGCGGTCGACGTGCCGCCGGCGGCATGGCGCAGGCGATCGAATCGCTCCAAAATCTCCTCACCCGCACTGGCCGGCAGCCGTGGCGGACTGCTGCCGGGCTGAATCAACGTGCTCGCCCGCTGGGCCGCGGCGCGCCCGAATACGATGATATCGAGCAGTGAATTGGAGCCCAGCCGATTGGCGCCGTGCACCGACACGCAGGCCGCCTCCCCAATCGCCATCAAGCCCGGCACCACGCTCTCGGCATTACCGTCCTTCAGCGTCACCACCTCGCCGTGCGTATTGGTTTGAATGCCGCCCATATTGTAATGCACCGTCGGCAGCACCGGGATCGGCTGTCGGGTCACATCAACCCCGGCAAACACCCGTGCCGACTCGGAAATACCCGGCAGCCGCTCGGCCAGCACCTCCGGGCCCAGGTGTTCCAGATGCAGATTAATGTGGTCACCTTCAGCGCCCACCCCGAGGCCGTCGCGAATTTCCAGCGTCATCGCGCGGCTCACCACATCACGCGAAGCCAGGTCTTTTGCATTGGGCGCGTAGCGCTCCATAAAACGCTCGCCCTTGGAGTTGGTCAGATAGCCGCCTTCACCGCGCGCGCCTTCGGTAATCAGGCAGCCGGCGCCATAAATACCGGTCGGATGAAACTGCGTAAATTCCATGTCCTGCAGCGGCAGGCCGGCACGCAGCGCCATGCCGCCGCCATCGCCGGTGCAGCTATGCGCCGAGGTGGAAGAAAAATAACTGCGCCCGTAGCCACCGGTGGCCAGCACCACCAGCTTGGCGGCGAAGCGATGCAGCTCACCCGTATCCAGGTCCCAGGCCATCACCCCCCGGCACTCGCCGTCCTGCATAATCAAATCAACGGCAAAATACTCGATAAAAAATTCCGCCTTGTGCTTCAGCGATTGCTGGTACAGGGCATGCAAAATCGCATGCCCGGTGCGGTCGGCAGCGGCGCAGGTGCGCTGCGCCTGACCTTCACCGAAGTGGGTGGTCATACCGCCGAACGCGCGCTGATAAATCCGCCCTTCCGGCGTCCGTGAAAAAGGCACGCCGTAATGCTCCAGTTCAATCACCGCCTCCGGCGCCGCCCGGCACATATATTCGATCGCATCCTGGTCGCCCAGCCAGTCCGAGCCTTTGACCGTATCGTACATGTGCCAGCGCCAATCGTCTTCGCCCATGTTGCCCAGCGCAGCACTCATACCGCCCTGGGCGGCGACTGTGTGGCTTCGGGTCGGGAAAAGTTTGGTAATGCAGGCGGTACTCAGGCCCGCCACCGCCATGCCGAAGGTTGCCCGCAGCCCGGCGCCGCCGGCGCCAACGACAACGACGTCGTATCGATGATCGACAATGGAATAAGCTGCTTTCACGAACAAAAACTCCGGGTTAAATCGTTGTTATTTGATTGCACTGGCAAAACCGGGGGCATGGGCAAACCGGGCAGCACGACGCACCGACCGGGCCTAGACCGCAATCCGCACTACCGACCATATCGAGGCCGCCCCGACCAGCAGAATCACCGTCTTCAGCAACAGCAACGACACCAGCCGCCGGCTTTCGGAGTGCACATAATCCTCGATCACCACCTGCACCCCAAGCTGGGCATGAAAAAACATGAAGCCCAGATACAGCATCAGCAGCAAGGCGGTGTGCGGCTGGGCAACCCAGGCAATGAGCTGCGCATAGCTGTGGTCAACCCGATGCACGATGCTGACCACAAACCACAGACTCAACGGCACCAGCGCCAGCGCGCTGAGCCGTTGCAGCCACCAGTGATGCGCGCCTTCGCCCGAGGCCCCCAGGCCCTTTACCCTCGCCAGTGGATGGCGCAGGCTCATAGCAGCCACACCAGCAGCGTCAATACGACCGTTGCCGCCACCACCAGCCAGCCGCTACGATACACCGCGGACAACTCGAACCCGTGGCCGATGTCCCACAGCAGATGGCGTATGCCGTTGCAAAGATGGTAAAAAGTGCAGGCCGTCCATGCCAGCAGCAGCACTTTGCCGGGGGTCGAATTCAACACCGCGGATACCCGTGCGTAGCTGCTCTCCCCGCCGCCGAGGCCCCAGAACCAGGCCGCAATCAGCAATGCGCCCAATGTCAGCACGAGGCCGGTGCCGCGATGCAGGATCGACAGCACTGAGGTCAATTGCGGGCGATAGACCTGCAAATGGGGTGATAGCGGGCGTGATTTGGTATTCATCCTTTTTCAGTACGTATTATTGTCACAGTGTCCTCGTCATAAACACCGTTCAACTCCTTATAACAGGTTCAATCGACAAAACCAAGCCGGGATATCTCACCCCCGGCCACCAATTGGCGGGATTCGGCCCGGCCTGCAAATCCTTAAAAATCGGAACAGCGTCCCTTCACTTCCCAATCACCATAGCGGGTCGGTTCGAGCCCTGCAGGCCCGTTCAACTCGGTCAAACCGGCAGCGTGAGCGTCGGCCTGCCCGGGCCGGGCTGTCGCCGCCGGGGATGGACCGGGCACGCCGGCCGTTGGTATACCCGCACTGCCCTGCTCCTTTTGGTGCGATTTTTCTGCGCCCGGCGGGTTTACCGCTGCCGTACGCAATAGCGTACCGGGTGGTTGATCTTGTTTCTGCATCCGATGGTGATTATTTGACGTATCCCCTTGATTCGACAGTATCAGGCACAACACCACGACAGATCAAGCCCCAAAAGCCCTCTGTCGCGGCCTGATCCGGGCACCGCCATCGGCGTTTGCCGCTCGAACCGACCGGGCAGTCGTGCTACTATCCCCGAAATGCTGCGGACATATCACACCAGACTCGCGGCATAATGGCAAGCGAAAACCATTCACTTGAAGCCCCGACCTGTGACACCAACTAAAGCCCAACCAAAGCATACACATGCAAACCGACCCATCAACTGACTGGCAGGCGTATATAAACAGTCGGCCTCGACCGGACGCAACCGCCCCGGGCGTGGCATCGCTCGGCTGCGGTCACGACCCACGCCCGGTCAGCGCGCTGCTGTCACTGTCGCACCTGAGCCCAATCCGGGTCAGGGGTGACGATGCGCTGTCTTTCCTGCAGGGCCAATTGAGCAGCGACTTGACCGCGCTCGCCCCCGGCGGCGCCCAACTGACCGCCTACTGCAACCCCAAAGGCCGTACCCTCGGTGTATTCTGGATCATCCGGCAACAGCACGGCTTCGACCTGCTGCTGCCGACCGATATCAGCAGCCGGGTGACAGCGCGATTAACCATGTTTGTGATGCGCGCCAAGGTATCAATTGAGGCTGATGAGCGGGTCGCCATCGGCTGCACAGGGGAAATCGACCGATGGCCGAGCGAGACGCAAGCGCAGCTGATCGCCCTGCCCGACCGCACCGGTCGCCGAGTATGCCTGCTGGAGCCGGCGGCGGCGATAAAACTGGCGACCGGCGCAGACGAGCAGGCGCTGCCGCTGTATCACAGCGCCGTGTGGCGCCTGCTGGATATACGCGCCGGCATCGCGATGGTCTATGACTCGACCTATGAGGCCTTTATTCCCCAGATGATCAATCTGGACCTGACCGACGGCATCAGCTTCTCGAAAGGCTGCTATCCGGGCCAGGAAATCATCGCCCGGCTGCGCTATCTGGGCAAACTGAAACAGCGCACCATGCGGGTCAAGGTCAGCGGCTGTGACGCCGTCGGGCCGGGGACGCCGGTGTTTTCGCCAGACAAACCCGACTCAAAGGCCGGCCTTATGGTCGATGCCGTAGCGGTCGGCGAGGCCCAATACGAAGGGCTGTTGATGCTGCCCAGCAACCGGCTGCACGACGGCGACCTGGCGGTCGGCAGTGCCGACGGCCCGTTGGTAGAGCGGCTGACGCTGCCGTATGCGATCAGCATAGAAAAACCCAAAGGCCGCATCGCCCCCGGTTCGCTGTAACCGTCCCGCAGCTCGACTCGACTACGCCTCGACGACTACACCGCACCAGCCGCTCGCCGGTACGCCGCCCGGGTTCACTCGATCACCTGATAAAAAGTTTCGTTTGGCTTGATCAGCCCAAATTCCGAGCGCGCCAGGGTTTCAATCGTCGGCCCGCCGTTCTTCAAATCGACCACCTCCGCCAGCAGTTTTTCGTTGCGCCGGAGCAGTGCTTCATTTTGCTGCCTGACCTGCTCGACGCTCTGGCGCAGTCGATAGAGATCGAGCATATTTTTGTCGCCGAACCACAGCGCATATTGCAGCATTGCCAGCAACCCGAGCAGGCCGGCGCAGACGATTTTCGTATTCATGTCATCGCCCCCAATGCACCGCCCGCCACGACCGGTTTACCCGATGCCTGCGGTGGAAACGGCGAGCGCTCGATCAAAAACAGAAATTCTTTATGCTGCTGTTCAGACTCCCGCAGCCACTGATTGCTCCAGGTCATCGTCGCCATCACGTTCTTTCGGTAATCAATGGCGACGCTATCGACCAGCCTTCCATTGCGGCGAATAACCTCCTGCAATTCCTCGGCGGTTGCCCGGCCACCGGAGCTGTAGGAGAGCAAAATCCACTTGCACGGCGTCTGCTCGAGCAGGCGTTCAATCGCATCGACAACCCGCAACCGGCCGGCATCGTTCCTGCGAAACTCCTCAAACACCGAAGCCGCCACCGTATCGGAAGTATCTTCCCGGCGCCGGGATTTTCCAAAAACCGGCGGCCGATCATTGTTGCACACCGTCGTCCACAGATGATAATACGCCGCATAGCGTACTCTTGAAGGCGGCATTTTGTCGTTGTTGGAGCCGTAAGGCGGGTCGTAATACGCAAGCTCGGTGTCCACATCGGCAAGCGCATCAAACACATCGCCGCACAGCACGGTGTTCTGCGTGCCGTTCTCCCACAGCCGCGGCACCTTCAACTCCAGATCCTTGAATGAGCGCGCAGACCAGTCCTTCAGATAGGAAGCAAAATGACCCAGCGTGCTGTCAACCCCGTCCAGTGCCAGCATCAGGCTGGTCAACGCAACGCTCCTGGTCACGTCGTCAAGCTCCAGGTCGTCAATCTCCCTTCTGACGGCGTCGAGTTTGCGAGTGTTCTTTTTCTGCCACGGCTTTTTGGTGCCGTCGTGCTGAACCGCAGTGCCGGGTTCGCCGGGGTTGACTTCACCACCGTAATGCTCGGTGAACCAGCCGTCTTCGGGCGCGAGTGCATTCAGATGATCAATCAGCGGCTGATACGCCTGCGGCGGCTTGACGTTCTTCAAATAACACGTGCCCAACGTTTTCGACCACGCCGCAATGTCGTTCGACACCACGCGATAACCCGCCTGAACAAACGCCTGGCTCACCCTTGTAGAACCCGAAAAACCGTCAAAAACACTCTTCGCTCCGGTCTTTTTTGCCAACTCGAGAATCCAGAGAATCAACTTAAGTTTTGACCCCGCATACTTGATGCCCTCGGTCGGGGGAGCCGCAACCGGCAGGTCAAAAAGTAAAGATGGAGCCTGCATTATGCCAACGCCCTGTTCATCGCCCTGCCCGCCGCATCAACCGTCATCGGCCCGCCGACAACCGGCCGGAAAAGTCCGCCACCCCGCATACGCCGCCTGATCGCCCAACTGCTGTTCGATTGCCAGCAGCCGATTGTATTTGGCCACGCGCTCCGACCGGCACAGCGAGCCGGTTTTGATCTGCCCGGCGGCCGTGGCGACCGCCAGATCGGCAATCGTCGTATCCTCGGTTTCGCCCGAACGATGCGAAATGGTGACCGCGTAATCGGCCTGCTGCGCCAGTTTGATCGCCGAGAAAGTCTCACTCAAACTGCCGATTTGATTAAATTTTATCAGAATCGAATTGGCAACCCGCTCGGCAATGCCGCGTTGCAACAACGCCGGATTGGTAACAAACACATCATCCCCGGTCAGCTGCAACCGCCCGCCAAGGCGCTCGGTCAACCCCCGCCAGCCCGGCCAATCGTCCTCGTGCATCCCGTCTTCGATGCTGATGATCGGATATTTTCCGACCCAGCTCTCGAGGTGGTCGATCAACTCCGACGCCGACAGCGTGCGCCCCTCAGCGCGCAAGTGGTACCGGCCGTCGTGGTACAACTCCGAAGCGGCCACGTCCAGCGCAATCATAACCTGCTCGCCGGGCCGGTAGCCGGCTGTTTCAATCGCCCGCATGATCAGGCCGAGCGCCTCCTCATTTGAACCGCATTGCGGCGCGAAACCGCCTTCATCACCCACCGCGGTGCTGAATTTATCCGCCCGCAGCACGTCTTTGAGCGCATGAAAAATCTCCACTCCGCAGCGCAGCGCCTCGGCAAACCGGTCAAAGCCCAGCGGCAGGATCATAAATTCCTGAAAATCAATCGAATTGTCCGCATGGGCGCCGCCATTGATAATATTCATCTGTGGCACCGGCAGCGCATACCGCTGATTGCCGAACACCTCGCCCAGGTGCTGAAACAACGGCTTGTTTTGTAGCCGGGCGGCAGCGTGCGCATTCGCCAGCGATACCGACAAAATCGCATTGGCGCCCAGCCGCCGCTTGTTATCGGTGCCGTCCAGTTGCAGCATGCGATCATCCAGCGCCTGTTGATCGAGCGCCGACTGACCGCTCAACTGCCGGTTCAACACCTCGTTCACGTTGGCAACGGCGGTCTGCACCCCCTTGCCGTTGTATCGCTGCCGCACGCCGTCACGCAACTCGAGCGCTTCGAGCGAGCCGGTGGAGGCGCCTGACGGCACCATCGCCACGCCGCTGACGCCGCCGCACAACAACACCTCCGCCGCAATTGTCGGATTCCCCCTGGAATCCAGCACTTCACGCGCCCGGATGGATTGAATACGGCTCTGATCAGACATCGAATTTCACGTTAGGACAGGTTCGGCCCACCAGCACTCGGCCAGCCGCGTCAACCACAATCGGCCGGCGATTTCACCACCCGATCCAAGGCCATCAACCGGCTGAGCAGCGGCTCGATCTGATCCAGCGGCCAGGCATTCGGGCCGTCGCTGAAAGCATGCTCAGGGTCGGGATGGGTTTCCATAAACAGGCCGGCAACCCCGACCGCCACCGCCGCGCGTGCCAGCACCGGGACAAACTCCCGCTGACCGCCGGATTTGCCGCCGGCCCCCCCGGGCAACTGCACCGAATGGGTCGCATCGAACACCACCGGACACCCGGTCGCCCGCATAATCTCCAGGCTGCGCATATCGACCACCAGATTGTTATAGCCAAACGACGTGCCGCGCTCGCATACCAGCACGGCGGCCTGCTCGTTGACACCGGTGGCCTTATCGACCACATACTGCATCTCTCCGGGCGACAGAAACTGGCCCTTCTTGATATTCAGCGGCAGGCCGGTGGCCGCAGCCGCCTGGATAATGTCGGTCTGCCGGCACAAAAAAGCCGGGATTTGCAGCACATCGACCGCATCGGCGGCGGCCTCGACGTCGGCGACCGAATGCACGTCGGTCAACACCGGCAGCGACAATTCTTTTCGCAGCCGGTCCAGAATCGCCAGCCCGGCCCGCCGACCCGGGCCGCGGGCGGACCCCGCCGAGGTTCGGTTGGCTTTATCAAACGAGGATTTGTAGATAAACGGCAGCCCCAGCCGGGCACAGATTTCCTGCAAACGCGCGGCGGTGGCGAAGGCCATTGGTTCGGATTCAATCACACACGGCCCGGCAATCAGGAACAACCCGTGGTCGCCGCCGACGTCAAAATCAAGCAGTTTCATCAGGCAACGTCAGTGCTGAGCGGCGAGCGCGGCATTGGCCGCCGGCAGGTCACCGCCGACCGCGGTCGGCAGCGTATCCTCCAGACACGAGGCCTGGCGCCGTTGCTGGTAATCCAACGCCGCATCGACATAATCGGTAAACATCCGATGGCCGTCACGCGGGTTTGAGGTGAACTCGGGATGAAACTGGCAGGCAATGAACCAGGGATGATCCGACAGCTCGACCACCTCCACCAGCCCGTCGCCGGACAGCCCGGAAAACACCAGCCCGGCCTGCTGCAATTGCGACATGTAGCGGTTATTGAACTCATAGCGGTGCCGATGGCGTTCGCGAATCGTATCGGCCTGATAAATCTGATGATAACGCGAACCCGGCGTCAGATGAATGTCCTGGGCGCCAAGCCGCATGCTGCCGCCCAGATCGGTTTTCCCGTCGCGCACCTCCACCCGGCCATCCTGTTCCTGCCATTCGGTCAGCAATGCGATCACCGGATGGCGGGTGTCCGGGTCGAACTCGGTGCTGTTGGCGCCATGCAAACCGGCGCGGTCGCGCGCATACTCAATCACCGCCACCTGCATGCCCAGACAAATGCCGAGATACGGTATTTTGTTCTCACGGGCAAAGCGGGCGACCTGCACCATGCCCTCGACGCCGCGCTCACCGAAGCCGCCCGGCACCAGCACCGCATCGGCCGGGTGCAGCATGGCGGTGCCCTTTTTTTCAATGTCGCTCGAATCCACATACAGAATCTCAATCCGGGTCCGGGTTTGAATGCCGGCATGAATCAGCGCCTCGGACAGCGACTTGTAGGATTCGGTCAAGCTGACATACTTGCCGACCATCGCAATCACGATGGTGTTTTGCGGATTCAGGCTGTTGTCCAGCACCCGCTCCCACTCGGACAAATCCGGCAGCGGCGCCTGCAATTTGAACTGCTCGACCACAATCTGATCCATTTTCTGCTCGACGTACAGCCCCGGGATGCAGTAGATATTGTCGACGTCCACGCCGGAAAGCACCGCCTCCAGCGCAACATTGGTGAACAGCGCAATTTTTTCACGCGACGCCGCCGGCAGCGGCTGGCGCGAACGGCACAGCAGAATATCCGGCTGAATGCCGATAGAGCGCATTTCCTTGACCGAATGCTGGGTCGGCTTGGTTTTAATTTCTCCGCCGGCAACCTGTAGTTCCGGCACCAGCGTCAAATGCATAAACAGGGTATTGTCCCGCCCCAGCTCAACCCGCAGCTGGCGAATCGCCTCAAGAAACGGCAGCGACTCGATATCGCCGACCGTACCGCCGATTTCCACCAGCGCGATGTCCGCACCCTCGGCGCCCGCCCGAATCGAGCTTTTGATCTCGTCCGTGATATGCGGAATCACCTGCACCGTACCGCCCAGATAGTCGCCGCGCCGCTCCTTGCGAATCACCCGTTCGTAAATCTGCCCGGTAGTGAAATTGTTGTGCTTGCTCATCGCCGTGCGGACGTGGCGCTCATAGTGCCCCAGATCCAGATCGGTCTCGGCGCCATCGTCGGTAACGAACACCTCGCCGTGCTGCAGCGGGCTCATCGTCCCCGGGTCGACGTTGATATAGGGGTCGAGCTTTAACAGCGTGATTTTCAGCTTGCGCGCCTCCAGCACGCTGCCCAGGCAGGCCGAGGCAATCCCCTTGCCCAATGACGAGACCACGCCGCCGGTAATAAAAACGTACTTCGTCACGTGTTCAGCCAGTAGTTAAAATCAGTTTCGACTCCACAGAGCCGGGTTGACGGGAGCGGTCGGGAAAACGGCTTGGATCCGCCTTCCAGACGGCTGTGCAGGATAACAAACAATCGGCGCAAGCTCAATAAAAACAACCTGGAGCGGCCTGATACGCCGAAACACGGGGCGCGCCGCGGAAACGGCGTGGGGGGTTTTTACTTGTCGGTATGGGTTTGGCTGGATTCCCGCCTGCGCGGGAATAACGGGATTTCGCGGCAATGGCGGGGTGGAGTGCTCAACCTCCGTCGCCCGAAAGCACCGCTTCAACGGAGCGAAACTCCTCAAGTGCCGCTTCCAGTTGCTCGACGATCTCCGCCGCCAGAACCGCCGGCGGCGGCAGGTTCTCGGTGTCTTCCAGCGCATCATCCTTCAGCCAGAATATATCCAGATTGGTTTTGTCTCTGGCGATCAACTCGGCGTAGGGGTATGCGCGCCATCGCCCCTGCGGGTTATCCACCGACCAGGTGGCCTTGCGGGTGTTGCGGCTTTTCGGCTTGTATAACGCAATAAACTCATCAAAATCTCCCTTCACCAGCCGCTTGGTTTTGAGCGTCATGTGTACGTTGGTGCGCAAGTCGTAAATCCACAGCTTCCGGGTCCAGGCGGTTTTGGCGGCGGGTCTGGCGTCGAAGAAGATGACGTTTGCCTTGACGCCCTGGGCGTAGAAGATGCCGGTGGGCAGGCGCAACAGGGTGTGCAGGTCGGTGCGCTCCAGCAGGGTTTTGCGCACGGTTTCACCGGCGCCGCCTTCAAACAGGACGTTATCGGGCACCACCACGGCGGCCTTGCCGTCGATCTTGAGCAGGTTGGCGATGTGCTGCACAAAATTGAGTTGCTTATTTGAGGTGGTGGCCCAGAAATCCGCGCGCTCAATCGTGAGCTTTTCCGGTTCCTGGCGGCCGGTCTTCTGGTTGATTACGGTCACCGCGCTTTTCTTGCCAAAGGGTGGATTGGCCAGCACCATATCGACCTTGTCATCGCCGACTTCCCTGGCCAGCGCATCGTTGGTGATGATCGGGCATTCATCGCCGCCGATGCCATGCAGGTACAGGTTCATCGCGCACAGGCGCACCACGCTATCGACAATGTCGGTGCCGCGTAAAGCAGATTCTTTGAGATGGCGGCGTTCTTTCCTGGACAGCGTCGGGCTGGCAGCCATGTAATCGTGAGCGGCCAGCAGGAAGCCGCCGGTGCCGCAGGCGGGGTCGGCGACGGTGTCAGCGGGTTTGGGCTGCATCACTTCCACTATCGCCTGAATCAGCGGGCGGGGGGTGAAGTATTGCCCGGCGCCGCCTTTTACATCCTGAGCATTGCGCTCCAGCAGGCCCTCATAGATATCGCCCTTTACATCGGCGGACAGGGTGGACCATTGTTCTTTTTCGATCATCTTGATCAGACGTTCGAGCTTGGCCGGGTCCTGAATCTTGTTCTGTGCCTTGCGGAATATGGTGCCCAGCATGCCGCCTTGCTTGCCGAGGTTTTCCAGTGTGTAGCGGTATTGCAGTTCAAGGTCGTCGCCATCCAGCTTGACCAGTCTGGCCCAGGAGTAGTTATCGGGTACTTTGATTTGCTGGCCGCCTTGCTTGCGCTCGTCGGCCATTTTGAGGAAAATCAGGTAGGTGATTTGTTCTACATAATCGCCACAGCTGACGCCATCATCGAGAAGAACTTTGGCGTAGCTCCAGACTTTGTTGGTTATTTCGGATGCGGACATATGGTTTTACTAATTACTAACCTTTCTGAAATACTGAAAATTATAGAACGCTTTCTCTTAACATATACCCAACTGCGGAGCCTTTTTCTATCAAAAAGTCCAATATTATTAAAACCTGATCTTTTGAGCTCTTAACCATTTTTATTTTTTCACGATTGTTATATATATACTTCCTTGCAAGGTTTTCTAAATAATAAATAGTGTTGGTTTCTAATTCTCTATTTGATAAATTTTCATTTTTTTCCAATATACCTGAAACCCAATCTACCCCATCATCTAAGTAAGAACTTCCCACATCATTCAACAATTTAGAAATAGAATATAGTATAGAGGGACAGTGTCTTAATTTTTTTGACATCCTCTTAAAGAATCTTTTATCTTCACTTTTCAAGGTATGCCATTCAGTAGTTGTTTCTTTCCACTGAGTTAGAGCAAAAAGGTAACTTTTTATTATTTTACTGGTATACCAACTGTCATCTCCATTTTTACAAACCTCAATAACTTTATCCTCAAATAAACTCCAAACATACCAAAATGATTCATACAAGACCAAGTGATTTTCTGCATAAATAAATTCTTCAAATAAATCAGCAATTGATTCGGAATTGTTAAAGTCATCAATAATCGGTTGTAAGTACTCTTGAATCTCTTCCTTAGAAGAATCTAAAACAAAACATGCTAATTTTTTTAGAAAAATTCGCTTAATTGTATAGTCAACCCTGTCGCCTTCATTCCTTAAAAGTAATTTTTTGAAGAAGGCTAAAATAACTAATTTGACTATCTTTTTGTGATCCAGGCTTTTTGTTTTTACAGGAATCAATTGAAAAACTATTGTCAGAATCTGTAAGTCCAAGTGCTCAATACCTGCCAAATCATCTAAGGATAATTTATTTTCTATGAGCCTAGACAAATCCACTTCGTTATCTTTCATAAGTTTTTCTAGTATTTCATTTTCATACAGCACACGTATATTACTCTCATATCTCTCTTGTTTAAGTTTTTTAACTAATGTTTCATATTTTGGTTTTAATAATAAATATCCAAATAGTAATGATTGTGCATCTTCAAAATTAATTTCCCATAGTTTATGAATAGCAGATACAGAAAAAGAGTTAAAGCCACCAAATTCAATCTCAACAGAATTATCATTGAGAAGACTTAGTAATAGAATAACTTTTATCTTTTCTCTGTCGTTGGGGAATTCTTGAAACAAATAAGGCAACACAGAGATTGTCGACTGTGTTCCATCAAGCATTTGATATGTGTAATTTGGAAGTAGAAATTGACAAGCATATTCAATAATAATATCTTTACAAAATGTTCTTTCAGATTTTGAAAGATTCTTAGAGTAGTTTCTAATTAAAACAGAGCAAACATCAGCAGGTATAGAATGATTTAAGAATTGACTGTCGTCGCGTTTGGTTCTTAATTTTTTAAGTATTTTCTTTGTTTCTTTTAATGCTGACTTTGGATTATTTTCATATTCTTGATATTCTCTATGCTTTTCATCATTTTTAAGTTTATAAAGTGACCACATTTTCAGCCTAAGGTGTTTCACAGGATTAGAGCTTCGCTGTATCGCCTCTTCTCTATATTTATTTAGTTTTGGTTCCAGTTGTGGGTTCCATTCAATTTCAAGATCGCCATTTATCTCTTTAGCTGTCGGGTTCATTTTTCTTCTATCCATCCTGGCTAAGGTAATTCTCCATGTTTTATCTTCTGCTGTTTGTTTTGATTCTTCAGGCAATCCTTCATAGTAGTCATCCAATATCTTCCATAATGCCTTTTGTCTATCTTTAACTTCTTCTTCCCTTATCTTATCACTTGCAAAAACTTGGTAAATCAAAAACTGATTCTCTAATGAAAATTTTCTATGCTTATCATCGCAAGCTTGAATCCTTTCGTCCTCATATAATTGTCGCATTGGTTTAGAACCAGAATTATTTCTAAACGTTAATAGTGAGTTTTTTTGTGTCTGATCTAATGTCGTTCTAACCATGTCATAATGGAAAAATTCTTTTGTCTTGAACAGAATTTTGGCAACATTAAACATTTTCTCAGGGTATGCTAAAACAATGCTGGTCACGACTGCCGAAATAGAAGCCGACTTCGTTTCTTTAAGTAAATACAATAGCCAACTCTCTATTACTTCTGAGTTGCCATTTTTTGCTTGTTCAAGGAAAAACTTCTCCAACGCCATGTGTATAGACCCTAGTGCATGTGGAGCAACCTGCGTTCCTCTGTACATGCACCAAAGCCTATTACACACATATTGTTTAGATAAATTATCCTCATCGATAAAAACTTCCACCTCTTCAACTTCACGTTTACCTAAATCTGATTTGGCGAAACACTCTACCACTTTGTTAGTAAACTGCAGGATGAAGTCTACTGTCTCACTCAATGAATATTCCAAAAGATAATAAATTGGTGTTTGATATGGGCTTTCCGGGAAATAGTCACCACGCCCATCTTCCATTCCAAAGTATTTCTCAACTCCAGTTCTATAAGAGTAACGCTCTCTTGGAGAGTACGACCAAAATAGATCGGCCAGCCTCAATACATGGCTTGGAGCGTTTTTAACCACTTTAGTAAGTATTCCTTTAGTCAGAATCTCCTTTGATAAACGATAATAAGGGTCTCTGTGGTATTTCCATTTTTTTTCTAAAACCTCATCAAAAATTCTTTCTAACTCGACTTTTATCTCAGAAGAACCATCGAGGATAATTTCCAATAGGTCACCCTCGGCTCTGCCTCTGCGAATATAGGTTTCTTCACTAATAATCCATTGATAATATTGCAGCGCGATTAAAGCAGAAAATCTTGTGGTCTCTCCGCTCTTAAATTTTTTATTCCACTCATGTATTATAGGAAAAATGAAGTTGATATTTTTAATACCTATAACCTCCAAATGATTAAACGTGAAACTTATTAAGCTGTGCCAGCCTTGTCCTTTCGGTTTTGTAAAAGTATATTTTAGAGAAAACGGATCGAAGTTTTTAACCCCTAATTGTCTAAACAAATCTTCATCTATTTCTTTACAGGTAATTCTCAATAGAAAAGATATTTTTACTAATAACGCTTGATTTTTCACAAGAAGTCTATTTTTAAACATGCGAAAAAATGCTTCTGAATACTTAGAAAGTAATACGGAAATGAGTATTTCATCTTTCCAAAATGCTTCTATTTCTTCATCTTCAATAACTTCTTCAATGCAGTTTTTTATTTCTTTATCGCCGAGCAACAGTTTCTCTGAAACCCAGATTCTAAAGCTTCTGCGAACCGGCAATGATTTGCCAATTGCCTTAAAAAAATTTCGGATACATATCTTTTTGACAAACTCGGCTTCGATAACTTTTTCTAATGCCCACTCCTCATATATATCATGAGTTATAAAATATCCATGTGGTGATTCATATCCTAAAATCCCATCAAATCTTAATTCATCAAAGGTTTTCGATTCCGTTGTAGGATTGATGAAGAATTGTCCTTTACTTGCTCTCTCAAAGGCTAATTGTAAAAAGCATCGCTCTCTTACAGGTTTAGATTTTTTAACAATTTGATTCCAAAGTCTGGCCTTAAAGCCCAAATAATCTATTTCTTCATCGTTTTTATAGAATTTCAAGTACTCATTCAGATAGAACGGGTTTTTTATAAGATCCAGTAGATTTTCGTCTCTGGGAAGCAAAAATTTATTTTGATCGAAAATCGAATTTAGCTCCTCTAATCCTAAATCCGAGATAAGTATGTTTTGTGGAACAACTTTATGGATTTCAAGGAACTGGTAATTCAAATCTTCCAAGTAGCTACTTCTTGTTGTAAAAATTAACCTCCAACCACTATTAAGAGAAACAGACAAAAATTCTTTAACAGGATCGCTATTTCTTAATTCCAACAATTTTTCCGCTGAATCAATTACAATGAATTTATTACTTTCATCTTTATGGGCTTCTATAAAATCTTGACACTTAAAAGCTAAAAATAATTCATCTATACTTCTTAGTTCGAATTCAGTTGCTTTGAAAACATAAAATGGGGTATTTTTATCTAACTGCTCATAGAAATTTTTTATAACTGCTGTTTTTCCAACCCCTCCAGATCCACTCAGAATTAAAACATTTTGAGGCTTATGTTCTAATTTTTCAAAAACATCACTTCTATTAATTTCAATGTTTCGCCCGCCAAAACTAATATTAGTTTGTATATCTCGTAAAATATTTTTCGTATGCTCTTGTTGATTTTTAAGGAGATTAAAAATACTTTCATCTAAGCTAAAGAAGTGTCGAGCAATAACTTCGTTTTCGATAGAAACAAACGAACAATCAAAAAAGCTCGCTGTTCTCCATTCTATTTGAATATGCAGTTCACTAGCTTTTCCATCGACTCTTTTCTTACCTTCCGGTTCTTTCCCTTTATTATTTTGGACCCACTCTTGGTTTGTATAAAAAATTACTTTCGAAATACCTGGGTAGTATTCTTTTGCCTTTTCAAGGGTTCTTATTAAATCACGTTCGTGATTTGATAATGTGGCATCGTAAAATTTTGCCTGCCACCCAACGATATCTTTACCTTGTTTAACTGGATTAGTTTCGATTGCAGATTGGTTTTTATAACGAAAAATGCCATAAGGTTTTTTTAATTCTTTGCAAAATAATAAAAAGCAAAACCACTCAAAATTATCTTGCAGGGTTCCGCTGAATTTTACTCTAAAGATTTCCCAATTTGCTTTTATCATAATTATATTTGCAAATTATTCCTGGTGTTTTGATAGTGTGGGAAGTCCACATCTTCGATATTCATGTGATTCTTCCACTAAAAGCTGAGTCTAAAATTGACTGCTTGCCCTTTTTTGCTTTTGTTAGTTGGATAGCAATATTATTTTCAAGGTGCCGAATGTAATTTAGTTTATCGTCAACTATTCCACATATCTCTTGTTGTTCTTGAGGTGGCGCCAATGCAACTGGCATTTCCGATAGTTGCTGAGTATTTATTCCATCACGTGTCGCTCCGTGGTTTACTTCTTTTACATAATCGTATATCTGAAAACTGCCACGGATGTAAGAAACAAAAAACTCTTGTAGCATTGCATGCGAGAGTAATCTCAATCGCATAATATGGTAATTAAACAAGGATCCAGCCAGTTCTTTTGTAACATTACCAACTCGTCCCACCGCAGCCATCCTCGAAAACAATAAATCCCCCTCTTTTAATTGGTATCTTTTTAGTTCGTCAGCCTTTTTTTCTCTCACATACATTGCTTTGGATAAGTCAATCCCGAATTCTTGCAAACATCCAATCGTTAAAACAGGCACTCCATTCGAAGTAAAATCCTTTTTACCCAAATTAGAACCAAAAGGCCCCGTCAGTACTACTTGATCTTGTAAATTACCAATTTGATCCACGCTAACCCACAACCATGATTCTGGTAATTCATCCAGGAAATTCCATTTCTTTATTGAAAGTGCCTCCTTATACTTCTCCTTCCACTTATCATCCTTAGGCACCTTGCCTTTGACTTTGAATTTTTCGAGTTGCTGTTCTTCCCATTTCCGGCGGCGTTCTTTGAGGATGCGTTGGAGTAGTTGGGAGGCGGGTTCGAGTTTGCCTTTGTTGGCTTCGCGCCATTCTTTGGTCAGTTCACCGGTGACGGCGGCTTTGAGGACGGATTGGCGGTATTGTTTGAGTAGTTGTCTAGCTTTTTGCAGGGCTTTGATGCCAGAATCGATATGGGAGAAGAGTTCTTCTATTTTGGCGACGATGCGTTTTTGTTGTTCGGGTGGAGCTATTGGTATAGGCAGTTTTTTGGCTTTTGAACTAGATAATTCTAGGAAGGTCGTGCCGCTAGCAAAGCTCTCTGCTAACTGCTTATTTCCCTTCAGCCACCAGTAAACATAATCGGAGCTAATATCCTTGTCTTTAATGACGAAGCTTTTGAAACCTTGACTGGTAGAAATTTCATTTGTGGTTATTGCTACATATCCAATTGGTGCACGAGATGTGAAAATAACGGTTCCTTCAGGCATAAGCCGAGCAGAGGAAGAATTCAAACCTTCCTCAGTAATATTCCTTGAACCTCTTGATATATATTTATCCTTGTAACCGGATAAATCAGCCGGAGTGATCCATGGGATGTTTCCCCCTTCAAAGAACCTGCTTTCCTTAGATTTAGGAGTACCACCGCCGACCACTTCGGCTATCTGCTCCATTGTTGTCCATTCCCAATCACTGGGGAGTTCTTTTAGAGTTATTTCACTCATGCAATCAAATACCCATTCAACTCATCAATAATCGGCTTCAACTCATCCCCAAACAATTGCCTTGCCTTCAATACCCCACCTTCCTGATGAAAAGGCGTATACCGAAAGTCATCTTCTACCATCTCCACATTCTGCGCAATCTGATCCTTAATCTTATTCAACCACTCAAGCTGCTCCGGTTCAAACTCTCTTTCCTGTTGCACCAGCCAGGTTTCAAACCGCTGTTCCACCAGCCTGCTAAACGGCTCCAGCACCTCACTCAAGCCGGTTGAAAATCGAATCAGGCTGACAATGTTGGTCAGCAACTCTTTCGGCGGCACACCTTTAACCCTGCTCTTCTCCAACTGCGCGTAAGCCTTCCACACTTCAATCGGTGCCAGATTATAAGGCGGCTGCTGAATTTCATCGGCCAGCCTCTCAATCTGTTCATGGCTCAGGTGCCGCTGTCGATAAGGCCGCTGGTACATCAACTGGATGGCGGCCAGTTCATCCCGGTGGTCTGTGATGAATTGCTGCCAGTTGCTGACCAGCCCTTTGGCCCTCTCTTCGGTGTACCGCACCCGGTCATTGAGCACTTCGTCGGATGAGTCATCAATGATCTGTTCGGTGTCCCGGCGCAGGGATTCTATCAGATCTCTGAGTACCGGACTATGGAAAGCATACATTAACAGGTTGGCGCCGGGTTTGAAAGCGGCCTGGATGTCTTCGTCAGTGACCTCTTGTTTGCCGGTTTTGGCCTGGGCCGCGGCGATCAGTGTGTCGTCTTTGGTGCCGTGAATCAGGTTGGCGGCGATGGCGGTGAGCGTGGCGGGTTCGATGAAGCCGTCGCCAAGCCGGTCGGCCACTTCCTTTGGTACGGATTGTTTGACGATCTCGTTGAGGTGTTTGCGCCGGCTTTCGTCCAGTTTTATATCCAGCCGCAGCAGGCGGTTGCCGAGTGTGCGCAGGCTGTCGCTGTGGCGGTCGCCGCTGGCGATTTGCAGCATGAGTTTGTCGGTGGGGATGTGGGGCCTGGCTTCCAGGGAGCCGGATTGGGTCGTCTTGTCGTTTTCGGTGACGCCGATGCAATCCACCAGCACAAAGCGGTCTTTGGTTGTGGCGTCGGGGGTGACTTTTCTCAGCTCGTCCTGGCTGAGTACGCGGGTGCCACGGCCTTTCATCTGTTCGTAATAGGTGGGGCTTTTGACGTCGCGCATGAACATGATGATTTCCAGCGGTTTGATGTCGGTGCCGGTGGCGATCATGTCTACGGTGACACCGACGCGCAGGTGCGGGTCGGTGCGGAATGCGACGATGGTGTCTTCAGCGGTTTGCCTGCCAACCTTGTAGGTAATTTTCTTGCAGAAGGCGTTAGATTCGCCGAATACTTCGCGCACGGTGTCGACGATGCGGTCGGCGTGGTCGTCGTTTTTGGCAAAGATGAGGGTTTTGGGCAGCCAGTCTCCGGAGCGATTGGGGAAGAGGTCTTCGAACACGCGCTGCTTGAAGGTCTGGATAATGGTGCGAATCTGGTTCGGGGCGATGACGGAGCGGTCGATCTGTTGGCCGGTGTATTCTTCGGCCTGGTCGAGTTTTTCCAGGCGTTTGTCTTTGGTGACCTTGTCACGGATGTGCACGGTGGTGCCCGCTTCAATGGTGTCACCGTCGGCGGTTTTCTTGGTGCGGATGCTGTAGACGTCGTAGCCGACGTTGACCTTGTCGATCACGGCGTCTTCGTGGGTGTATTCGGAGACGAGGTTCTGGTTGAAGAAGCCGATGGTCTTTTTGGTCGGGGTGGCGGTGAGGCCGATGAGGAAGGCATCGAAATATTCCAGCACCTGACGCCACAGGTTATAAATCGAACGATGGCATTCGTCGATGATGATGACATCAAAGGCTTCTATCGGCAGGTCGGGGTTGTATTCCACCTGCCGGGGTTGCCGGTTGAAGCTGCCGGCGTCGGTTTCGTAGCCGGAGTGTTCTTCGGCGGCTTCGTCCAGCTCGCTGTTGCTGAGTCTGGCATAGAGGCGCTGGATGGTGGAGATGGTGACTTTAATTTCATCGCCGATGCCGCCCGGGCCGAGAATATGGACGTTGTAGAGTTCGGTGAATTTGCGCCCGTCGCCGGGCACGGTGTATTGCTGAAATTCCTTTAGTGCCTGCCGGCCCAGGTTGCCGCGGTCGACCAGGAACAGCACGCGCCCGGCTTTGGCGAATCTGGCCAGGCGGTACACCTCGGTGACGGCGGCGACGGTCTTGCCGGAGCCGGTGGCCATTTGCAGCAGCATCCGCGGGCTGGCTTGTTTGAGGCTGTTCTCGATGCCGGTGATAGCTTTGACCTGGCAGTCGCGCAGGCCCTCGGTGTGGAGTTCGGGCAGGTGTTGCAGCCGCGCCCGCAGGGAGTCGCCCTGTTGCAGCCGGTCGTTGAGGGTTTCCGGTCGGTGGAAGTGGAACAGGTGGCGGCTGCGGGGTTTGGGGTCGCGCTGGTCGCGGAAACGGATTTCGATGTTGGTGGCTTCATAGAGAAAAGGCAACGGCTGGCCCGGCGCCGCCCAGCGCGCTATGTGTTGGATTGGGGAGGCGGCGTAGCGACTGGATTGATCGGCTGTCGGAGCCAGATTAGTGCCTTCGCGCTTGGCTTCGATAATGCCGCAGGCCTTGCCCCCGATGAACAACATGTAGTCGGCAGGGCCGGTAGCAGTCGGATGCTCACGAACGGCGACGCCGTAGACGCCCTGCTCCCCGGCCGTCAGGTTGATGGCTTTGGCATCCTGTATCACCCAGCCGGCCTGTTCCAGCTTGCCGTCGATACGCTCGCGGGTTTGTGCCTCGTCCAGATTGGTGTACGACCTGTTCATTTCCAAGGAAAATCCGATGAATACGCGAAACTTTTTGAGCTTCTCATTAAACTAATGACATCTGCTTAACCAAAGGTAACTCTTCGAGATTATCGGTGGTTATATTGCCGATTCTTTCGAGAGATTTACGATGAAAATCGGGGTGCACCTCAAAGCCAATGAATTTTCTATTTAATTTTATTGCCGCAATTGCTGTTGTTCCACTCCCCATAAAGGGGTCAAGAATCGTATGATTTTCTTTGGTTGTCAGTTTTACAAGATATTTAATTAATTCCAGTGGTTTTTGAGCTTCATGTGTTCTCGTTTCTTTTGCACCAAACCCGAATTCAAGCATGTTAGTCGGGCTGGAACCATCAAGTCTGCACGCATCTATGTTCATAGCTCCGACTTCATTTTCCAGGATATTATCGGTAATCGTACCCCCGATCGTATATGGCTTCATAAACCATGCCACCGGTTCCCATATTGGAGCCAGATTACCAAGCCTCCAGCCTTTCCAGTTCTCCGCTTCTTTCTTCAGGCCGCGTCTCTCAAGAACAATACTGACTCTCTGTGCTCTGTGGTGTGCAGAAGGTTTTTTCCAGGCCAACGTATCTTTCAATAAAAAGCCGCTATCCTCAAAAGCATTGATAACTCTATGAATCGTTCTCCTGGCACCAAACACAAACAAAAAGGAGCCATTTTTCATTTTTGGGTAAACTTCTACAGCCCAGTTTTTGCACCACTCCTGATATTCCAACCCAATATTTCTATCTGATTGCGCCCAGCCATTGATTGGTTTTCCTCTACGCCTGAAACCTGACTTGCCCTCCTGGGCCGGGGATTTTCCAAGCAATGCAGCGTTTGTATTGCTATGTAAAACATCCCAGTCGTCAAGACTGATTCCGTAGGGGATATCAGATAAAAATAGATCTATACTATTATCCGTCAGCCTGGGTATGTGCTTTAAGCAATCCCCTAATGTAATCTGGTTTATAAAATCGTTATTCATTCTCTAAAATCTCCGCTTAAGCTACTGAATTTCCCCGGCCAGCCTCTCAATAGGAAGGATTCCTGATTTTATAGCATCATAATGGATTGCAGGTAATTCGGCAAAACCAGAGGTAGAAACGACGCCGAATGCGGTCGGTAGTGCAGGAAAACCGCGCCGGCTCGGTGTCGTGGGCTTTTTTCATCGGCAACAAGAAAACCCGAAAGGCACCGGACAACCGACGGCAAGGGCGATAGCCGGTGCAACAAACCGCTTGCATCAACACCCGACGCATGGCCGCACCACCGGCAGCCAGCCGCTCGAGGTGCGCTGCACGAAGCCGTCCATGACCCCCAGTGCGGGCACCCAGGCAATGTGCTCGCCGATTTTCAGCAGCGGCAATTGCTGTCGCTCCCACGGCGGCACCCGCTGCTGCTGCAACCGCTTTTTCAGCTCACTGGTATGACTGCTGCCGGGCAGTTTGACCCGCTCACCGCCCTGCCGCCAAACCAGCCTGGCCTGCTCGGACGCCAGCGCGCTCGGCTCCAAACCGTGCTGCTCGACGGCCACCCGGCAGAGCTGCCATCCGTCGGCCAGGCTAATCGGCCATTGCAGCGGATACGCGATTGAGTGCTGTGCCCGGCGCAGACACAGCGCATGGCTGCAATACAACTGTCGCTGATACTGGCGCAGCGTACACCGCGCCGTCGCCAGCACCGCCGCGCCGCATGGGTTGGCGCGCAATTGGCGTATCAGTTCAGTCAATTGCCGTCGTCCGGGGGCCGGCATGCCGACCTCGTGCAGCCAGCATCGAATGGCCATTGCCACCAGAAAATCGGCCGCCTCCAGCAGCACCGGCACATGCAGCGGCCGGTTCAGGCACAGCACCCGGCGCGCCGCTGTGCCCTGCGCCTGTGTCAGTAAACGGCGCGCCTGATGCTGTAGCGCCGCGTCCGCCTGCGCCACCTCGTGCGCACTCGAGGCCACCGCCGAGCGCAGGCCGGGCCACCGCTGTTGCAGCTGCGGGATAATCCGATGGCGCAGATAGTTGCGGTCGAACCGGGTGTCCTGATTGGAGGCATCCTGAATACATTCCAGCCGATGCTGCTGCGCATATTGATGCAGTTCGTGCTGCGAGAACGCCAACAGCGGCCGGGCCAGCCGGGTTTGTCCGGTCGCCGACAGGCTGCGCTGCGCCGGGATGCCGGCCAACTGCGCCGCCCCGCCGCCGCGCATCAGATTCAACAATACCGTCTCAACCTGGTCGTCGGCATGGTGCGCGGTACACAACACATCGCCGGCCTGGGCGACGTCGTTGAACCAGCGGTAGCGGCAGGCGCGGGCGGCGGCTTCCGGGCCGTGCGGGTGGGTGGGCGGCGGTCGGCCGGCCTGGGTCAGCAGCGGGATCTGCCACGCGGCGCACAGCCGCCGGCAATGCGCCTGCCAGGCATTCGACTCGGGATACAGCCGATGGTTGAAGTGCGCCGCGACCAGCTCAAACGCCAGGCGCCGGCGCAATCCGTGCAGCGCATGCAGCAGTACAGTGGAATCCCCGCCGCCGCTGTACGCGACGATCAATCGCTGGCCGGACAGGCTGCCAATCAGGCCGGCGAGGGCGTGCTCGAGCGCCGGGGAGTCAAACAAGCGGCTCAGGCAGGGTGATCGGTAAAGCGGCCAAAACTCATCAGCCGGGCATAGCGGCTGGCCAGCAGGTCGGGCGTTTCACGCTGCGTGAAATCGTCCAGGGCGCGCAGCACAGCCGACTTCAACCGGCTGGCTGTAACCGCATAATCGCGGTGTGCCCCGCCCAGCGGCTCCGGTATCACCTCGTCCACCAACCCGACCCGGGCCAGCTCTGCGGTGGTAATCTTCATCGCTGCCGCCGCGTCCGCCGCCTTGTCGGCGCTTTTCCACAGTATCGAGGCGCAGCCTTCCGGTGAAATCACCGCATAGGTGGCATACTCGAGCATAAGCAGTCGATCACATACCCCAATCGCCAATGCGCCGCCGGAGCCGCCCTCACCAATCACCACCGAGACCACCGGGGTTTTCAAACCGGACATCACCTGCAAACAGCGCGCGATCGCCTCACTCTGCCCCCGTTGTTCGGCCTCCACACCGGGATACGCCCCCGGGGTATCAATCAAGGTCACCAACGGCAGGCCAAAGCGCTCCGCCAACTGCATCACCCGCTGTGCCTTGCGGTAGCCTTCCGGGCGCGGCATGCCGAAATTGCGCCGGGTTCTTTCCTGCGTATCGCGCCCTTTTTGGTGGCCGATGATGGCGACTCGATGCTGGTCAAGCATACCGAGACCGGCCACAATCGCCGGGTCGTCGGCATACATGCGGTCCCCCCGCAGCTCCTGAAAATCGACCACTATCCGCTCGATAAAGTCCAGCGTATACGGCCGCAGCGGATGCCGGGCCAGTTGGGTAATCTGCCAGGCCCCCAATTTGGAAAAAATATCCTGTGTCAATTCACTGCTGCGCAACCGCAGCGTTTCGATCTCATCGTCCAGCTTCAGGCCCTGATCGGCGCTGACGCGCTGTAGCTCGCCGAGCTTTTCTTCCAGCTCGACAATCGGCTTCTCGAAATCCAGATAATCCATATTTTTCATGTAAATACAGGCGTTATTTTATGTAGTTAAGGAACTCGATTCAGGAACTCTATTCAGGCATTGCATTTCAGGCAGCACGATGCCGCTATGCACGGCACTCGCCGCAGGCCGGCAATAATCCGTCGGATTGTAAACCGATTCAGGCCCGATGCGATGCGGCAATCTGTGTCTGTTGCATCGAGTATCGCCGCAGTGGCAGCGGTCATGCCTGCCGCGTCAACAGCGCAATCAATCCGGCAAGCGCCCGATGGATGGTTGCCTGTCGCACCGCATGGCGGTCGCCGTCAAATCTTGCCGTCAGGACGATACTGCCGGCACGGTTCGCGTCCGCCCCTGCCGCCGTGCCGCCGCTCTGTCCCGCGGCGGCGCGCACCTGCCAGGCAAAGCACACGCTGCCGACCGGCTTGTCGGCGGTTCCCCCGGACGGGCCGGCGATGCCGGTCACGGCGACCCCGCAATCCGTATCACAGCGCTGCATGGCCCCTTGCAGCATGGCCAGCGCCACCGCTTCACTGACCGCCCCGTGGGTCTGAATCAGATCGGTGGGCACGCCCACCATGTCGGTCTTGGCGCGGTCGCTGTAAGTGACATAAGCGCGGTCAAACCAGTCCGAGCTGCCGCCCACGGCGGTCACCACCTGGCCGATGCCGCCGCCGGTGCAGGACTCGACGGTCAACATGCACCGCTGCTGCTGCAACAGCAGCTCGCCCAATCGAGCAGCCTGCTGCATTATCGGCGAGTCGGCATGGCTTGATCGCCCGGCGGTTGAAGCGACCGTCGACATCAGCTATCCGGGGCGAAAAACACCGGCAACTGCTGACGAAAATCGGCCACACCGGCAATGTCTTGATACGCGTCTCCGGTGATCATCTGCTTTTTCCCCTCAGCGGTTTGCGCCGCACTTTGCACGACCAACTGGCGCGGCTCGGAAACCACCAGACGCTGGAAGTAATCGCGCATCTCCTCCACCCCCAGCGACGCGATGATCGCTGCCAGGCGGGCGCGCGAATCGAAATCGAAGTGCCGCTGGTCAATTTCCTGCCAATAGCGATTGGTGCGTTCGACCAGGCGTTTATCCCGGGCCAGCAGGCGGCTCAACAGCCCCTGCCGGACCTGCTCGAAGACCTCGGGGTCGCGCAGTTCGTCGAGTTCCAGGGCGCTCTCCAGAAACGCTTGATTGAGGCGCAGAATATCAGTCGGCCCGTGGCTGGAGCTCTGCACGGACAATAACAAGCCGGGCACCTGCTGTATTTCCAGCCCGGCGGCGTAGACCAGATAGCCGACCCGCTCGCTGGTGCGCAGGCGGAAATAATAGCCGGAGCGCAACAATTGCGTCAGCAAGGCCATTTTAGCCCGTTCGGCGTCGCCGCTGCCGGGAGCCTGGAAATACATGGCCAGCGCATTGTCGGTATGCGCCACCTCCAGACTGCGCAAATAGCGTTTGCCCGGCGGTAATCGGCGCACCTGCACCGGCGGCACATCCGGCAGCCAGCGCGCCGCGGCAAATACGCGCTGCACCGCCCGGGTCATTTCGGTCGCCACCTCGACACTGACATCGCCATGCGACAGCGTGGTTAACGACACCGCCGCCGATAGCTGTTCGGCATGCCGGCGTATATCGTCGAGCTCGATCTGCGGCAGCACCGCCAGTCTTTCCGCCTCGCTCCAGGTCGGCTGAATCAGCAGCCGGTACACTTCGTTGACGGTCTGGGTGGAGGGCGTCGCCCGGGCGGCATTGCTCAGCTCGCGTGTCAGTGCGGCCTTGGCAACAGCCAGTTTATCGGCGGAAAAATCCGGCTCGGCAATCGCATCCAGCACCGCTTGCAGCATCACCGGCTGCCGGTCTTCATAGCCGGTTATACGCACCGAATACCCCCGCGCATGACGGTACAACCGATAATTCAGGCCGGCCAGATAGCCGGCATAGGCGACGGTATTCAACTGCTCATTGAGTAATCGAACCAATAATTCGGTCATGACCGTGTGCCGGGCGCTGGACGATGCCAACGGGCTTTTGACGCTGAAATAAAACCCCGCCCGCGGTGTATTGAAACTCTGATCGCCCCGGTAATACGATAGCAGGCCGGGCTCATCCGCCACCACCAGCGGCCGCGGCTTGTCGCCGACCAGCTCGAGCGGCTGCAATGCCAGCCTTTGCGGAACAAACGGATTGCTCGGCGGCAGTGCCAATCGGGCGTCGCCGTCCGGCTTCGACCAGGCCGCTATGCGCTGCGCATCAATCGGAGTGAGGGCATACTCGACCTGATAAAAAGGCTCCTGGATGAAGGGCTTCTGATCGCGTTCGGCCACCAGCCTGAGCAGCAGGTTATCCGGCCGCAGCGACGCCAGCAGGCGCTCAATCGCGGGCCGGTCGAACTGCTCCATCAGATACGCGCCGCGCAGCATATCCGGTACGGCATAGTGCCGCATATCGGTAGCGATCGACCGCACCAGTTGCCCGGACTCCTGCTCTTCGGCAAACTGAAACGCCAGCCGACTCAATCGCCGCTGCTCTGCATAGCGCTCGGCGGTGACGCCGTCGCGGCGAATCAGGTCAATCGTGGTAAACAACAGGCGCGCTATATCGTCGATTTTACCGAGCCCCGCCTGGGTGAGCCCGATCTGCACCCGGAAGTCGCCCTGGATGGCGTCCATAAAGCCAACCCCGGCACTCAGGCTTTCCGCCCAGCCGCGCGCTTTAAGCAGCGCCAGCAGCGAGCCTTCCCCTTCATGCCCGATCAGATTGGCGATATAGCTTCCCGGCTTGCTGCGATAGGCCGCTCGCGTCGATGGAATCGGAAAGGTAAACCGCAGACTGTGCCGCCGTCCTTCGGGAATGACGTGCAAAGACGCCGGCAGTGTCGCCGGCGCAAAATACGGCTGGGCAAACACCGGCCGAACTGCCTGCCGGTCGGGAATGTCCGCAAACAATTCCCGCACCCACTGCTCCAGCTGGTCCAGAGGCTGCCTGCCGACCACCGAGAGGGTCATCAAATTGGCGGAATAATACGTTTGATAAAATTCGATCAGCCGGTCGCGCGCCGTGATACCCGCGCGGTCGCGCAGGGTATCCACGGTGCCAACAGCGAAACGGCTGGCGGGATGCGCCGGATTGATGGCCTGTCTGCTGGCAGCCCAGATCCGCCGATGATCATCTTTGCGCCGGGACTGATATTCGGAATCCACCACGGCGCGCTCGCGGTCAACATAGGCCGGGTCGAACAGGGGGTCGATAAAAAACCGTGAAAAGCGTTGCAGGGCGGGGTACAGCCGGTCGTCCGAAATGCTGAAAAAGTAATTGGTATGATCCAACGCGGTATAGGCATTATGGCTGCCACCGCTGGCGGAGATAAAACGCGGGTAGGCCCCCGCTTCGGGGTATCTGGCCGTGCCGAGAAACAGCATGTGTTCGAGAAAATGCACCAGACCCGGCCAGTCCTCGGGGTCACTACCGCTACCGACCGCGATATCCAGCGAGGCGCCCGCCTTGTCGGCGTCGTCATCGGAAACCAGCAGCACCTTGAGCCGGTTGTCCAGCAGCAAATACCGGTACAGCTTGTCATCCGTCGCACTTTTGATCGGCTGTGCCGGCAGCTCGTCGGCGGATACGGTGAAAACACCGGCTAAAAACCAGGCAATAGCAGCGAAAACAAGGCGCATTTTATGTTTCAAGGGAAAACCGCGATAGATATACGACTGTTCTGCGGGCGGGAAAGTTCGCTCACACGCCCACCAGCGGCAATGCAGCATGAGGTTGGCCGGCAATTCGAGCCTGCTGCCACTATCGGGCGTCGGCACCGATGGAAAAACCGGCAGCGGAATACGGCTGAACTGCGCTCGGCAACCGATTGATGGCGTCCCCAAGGGGATTCGAACCCCTGTTGCCGCCGTGAAAGGGCGGTGTCCTGGGCCAGCTAGACGATGGGGACTCAGAACTTTTTGATGCCGATACCAGCCGGGGCTGGCCATTCGCCTGCACTTCGATGATCCATGGCTCGACACTCCATGGCCAATAGCATCCGATACGCACTATTGCCGCCATTGACCGGAACCATTGGACCGGTCGGCGATGTTAACTGGTGGAGCCAGGCGGGATCGAACCGCCGACCTCAACACTGCCAGTGTTGCGCTCTCCCAGCTGAGCTATGGCCCCGAAAGGGACGAGATTATAGGGTTTTGGCGATATGACTGCAAGCGTTCGGTTTTGTGGCCGTCAACCCAAACCGGAAAACGGAAGCAGCGGCGGTCGTTTCTACCACCGGCGCAGAGCAGTGGCCGATGGCTATCGGTGCCGACGCCATGCTGTCATTGTGACGCGTTGTTTTCAGTGCACTCGGCCATCCATTCCAAGGCCCGGGTTATGCGCGCCACGCAGCGCTGCTGACCGACCAATTCCAGCGTCACCGCAATCGGCGGGGTGACCGCACTGCCGGATAGCGCGACGCGCAGGGGTTGGGCCAGCTTTATCAGCCCCACGGCATGGTCGGCCAACACCTGGTCGAGCACGTCAGCGATCGACGTTTCCTGCCAGTGCGGCAACCGGCCAAGCCGGGCGCAGCAATCTTGCAGCAGCGCTGCCGCTGCGGGCCGCAGATGCTTGCGCGCCGCAGTGGCGTCGAATTCGCCGACCTCCGAGTACAGCCAGATGACCTTATCCAGCATTTCTTCCAGTGTGCGCGCGCGCTCGCGCATCACCTCGACAACCCGTTCGATTGACGGGCCGGCAGACGGCTCGAGATTGCGCCGCTGCAACTGCCGCGTAAACGCCTGCGCCAGCCGGGCGGGGTCGGCCTGGCGGATATAGTGTTGATTCAGCCACAGCAATTTATCGCGATCGAAGGCGGCGGCCGATGGGTTGACCTGCGTCAGGTCGAATAAATGGGTCATCTCATCCCGAGAAAAAATCTCCTGATCGCCATGCGACCAGCCCAGGCGCAGCAGATAATTGCACAATGCTTCCGGGAAAATCCCCCATTCGCGATAATCCAGCACACCGACCGCACCGTGCCTTTTCGACAAGCGTTGACCGTCTTGCCCCAGAATCGCCGGCACGTGCGCAAATACCGGCAGTCGGGCGCCCAGCGCATGGAAAATATTGATTTGCCGTGGCGTATTGTTGGTATGGTCGTCGCCGCGGATCACGTGCGTGATCCCCATGTCGATATCATCCACCACCACCGTGAGGTTATACGTCGGCGTGCCGTCGCTGCGCAGGATGATCAGGTCGTCCATTTCACGATTGTCGATCACCACCCCGCCCCGCACTACATCGTCGAACACCACCTTGCCCTGCAGCGGGTTTTTGAACCGTACGACGCCGGTCTCCGCCGGCCCGGGGCGGCGATTTAACTGCCGGCAAAAGTGGTCATAGCGCGGTTTAAGCCCTTGCTCCCGCTGGCTTTGGCGCACGTGCTCGAGGCGCTCACGGCTGCAAAAGCAGTAATAGGCGCGGTCTTCCGCCAGCAGCCGATCGATCACTTCGGTATAGCGATCAAACCGCTGGGTTTGATAAACCGGTTCCTGATCCCAGTTCAAACCCAGCCATTGCATCGCCGCCAGAATCAGGTCAACCGACTCCGTGGTGGAGCGCTGGCGATCCGTATCCTCAATCCGCAGCAGCATCTTACCGCCCGCCCGGCGCGCAAACAGCCAGTTAAACAAAGCCGTGCGCACACTGCCAATATGCAAATGGCCGGTCGGGCTGGGGGCAAATCGAGTAACGACAGACATGCGGAAACAGAACGGATCAAAGTGGACGGATCGCAGCGAACCTGTCGGCCGTCATGCCGGCCAAACCCTCGTACGATTTCATGTGTATCACCAGGCGCCCTTGCGCGCGCATCGTGGCTGGCGATGCCCCTGCTGCGCTCGACCGGCTGGCCGGCGGTATGCCCGCACGGCGGAAACGGGCGGCCAACGCCGACGGTGCTCGACCGGTTCGGACGAGCGGCCGAAAATGGTCGGGGTGAGAGGATTTGAACCTCCGACCACCGCAACCCCATTGCGGTGCGCTACCAGGCTGCGCTACACCCCGAAAAACCGTCCTGCCGACAATCAAGCTGACCACCGGCCCGTGATCACGCCCGGCATTCGTTCAACTCAGTATTTTCTGCACTTCGTCCAATTCCACCAGCAACTGCTGCAGTACCTTTGACTCCGCCTGGCTGCCCGTGGCCGCATCGGCCGGGTCGCCGGATTTGTCGGTCAATTCTTGCAGTCGAGCCCGGGCGCCGTTAATCGTAAACCGATCCAGATACAGTAGCTTGCGAATCTGGCGAATCATTTCGACTTCATAGCGCTGATAATAGCGCCGGTTGCCGCGTCGTTTGACCGGCTTTAACTGGGGGAATTCCTGTTCCCAATAGCGCAGCACATGCGGTTTGACCGCGCACAGCTTGCTCACCTCGCCAATCGTAAAATAGCGCTTCGGCGGGATAGACGGCAGATCGAAACCGTCGCTGTCAAGCATGGTCGTCAATGGCTACGCCCCAGTTTTTGCAGCAGTTCGGAAGAGTTCTCCGCCACACTGCACCTGAGCTCCCGGCTGGGTCGAAAGGTGACCACCCGGCGCGGCAATATCACGACTTGCTCCCCGGTTTTCGGGTTGCGCCCCGGTCTCGATGTTTTGTCCCACAACAAAAAGCTGCCAAACCCGGACAGTTTGACGGTCGAGCCGTTTTCAAGCGCCTGCCGGATTTTTTCAAAAAACTGCTCGACAAACTCTTTTGCTTCGCGTTTGTTCAACCCGACTTCCTCAAACAATGTATTGCTCAAATCTGCTTTTGTAACCGTCATTTTTCATTCGACAACACTGTTTTTATATCGCCCGGCTCACCCTCTAGCCGCGCACCGATTGGAGTAAAAACAACACTAAAGACTATTATTTATCAATGCTTTAGTTGGGTTTTATAACCTGATTTATTATATTTTACCCGATGCGGGCAAACGATTGCAAACCGGTGTGTTCAATCCCGCAGGACCGCATTGAACTCTGACTGCAGGGCCGTCAAAATCGACTGCATAAACAGCTCGACCTCCCGGCCGGTAAGATTGCTTGATTCAGCCTGGAAGGTCAAGCCGAAAGCAAAGCTTTTGTGGTTTTTTTCAACCCCCGCACCGGAATAGACATCGAACAACTCCACCTCTGTCAACCGGTTGCCGGCAGCCTGTTTAATTACCCCCAGCAACTGTTGTGCCAGTACGTTTTGCTCCACCACCACCGCCAGGTCGCGCCGCACCGCGGGGTAGCGGGAAATCGCTTGAAAAACCGGCCGGCCCGGTGAATGCACATCCGCCGTCTCCAGTTCAAAGACATACACCGGCTGATCGATCCCGAGCTGCGCCTGTTTGGCCGGGTGCAACTGACCGACGTAGCCGACCCGCCGTTGCGCTCGATAAATCGCCGCCGTTCTGCCCGGGTGCAGCGCCGGATACGACTGCGGCACAAACCGAAACCGCTCACGGTCACCGGCCAGCAATTGCTCTACTACCCCCCTGGCGTCGAAAAAATCGACCGGCCGGGGGTCGGATGCCCAGCTCCGCGGCATTGCCGGGCCGGTCATCACCGCGGCCAGTTGTTCTACTTCCCGATACTGCGGCGACGGCCGCAGAGGCGCGCCCGAATCGGCGCTTTGCCGCCGCCCGACCTTGCCCGGAAACACCCGGCCGATTTCAAACAGCCTGACCTGCTGCTGTTGACGGTTGAGATTGGCTTTCATCGCCATCAACAGCCCCGGCCACAGGCTTTGGCGCATTACCGCCATATTGTCCGCAATCGGGTTGATGAGCTTGATACCGGCGCCGCGGTGCAGCAACTGCGCCTGCAATTGCGGATCGACAAAGCTATACGTAATCGCTTCATTGAACCCGGCGAATACCATTTTTGACTTGATCGCCCGCTGCTCCGGATAGCCCGCCGGGTGCCGACGGCCGGCGAGCGCCTCGTAGCGCGGCAGCCGCGGTTCAATTTTATCGAAGCCAAAACAACGACCGAGCTCCTCCACCAGATCATGCGCGCCGCTGATATCAAATCGCCAGCTTGGCGGCTGTACCCGCCAGCCCCGGTCGACCGGCGTGACCTGCATGCCGAGTCGATTGAACAGCGTCGTCACCTGCCCGGCCGGGAAAGTACGCCCCAAAGTACGCCGAATAGCGGTGTTTTCCAGCCTGACCCGGTGACGTTTGGGCAGGCTCTGTCTGGCCACCGCGTGGGTGATCGGGCCCGGTTCAGCGCCGGCAATCTGCATCAGCAACTGCGTCGCGCGCTGCATCGCTGCGAGCTGCCCCTGACTGTCCACGCCGCGCTCGAATCGGTAGGCGGCGTCGGTTTGCCGACCCAATTGGCGCGCTTTACCGGCAACCGCCGACGGCGCAAAATAAGCCGCTTCGAGGTAAATGTTGGTACTGCGCTCGGAAACGGCGGAGTCATTGCCGCCCATGATACCGGCCAGCGCCACCGCCCCTCGCTGGTCTGCGATCACCAAATCACGGTCGGCCAGCGTAACCCGGCTGCCGTCCAGCAGCGTGACCGCTTCTCCGGTCGCCGCCATGCGCACGGTCAAATCGCCATCGAGCCGGTCCAGGTCGAAAGCATGCATCGGCTGGCCTCGCTCCAGCATCACATAATTGGTCACATCGACCGCCGGATTAATGCTGCGCAGGCCGCTGCGACGCAATCGCTCGGCCATCCAGTCAGGCGTTTTGGCCGTCAGGCGAACATGGCACAGCGCGCGGCCAATATAACGGGGACACGCAGCCGGTGCGGCCAGCTCCACCCCCAGGCGACGTTGATGCGTGCGGTTGATGCGCACCGGCGGCTCGGCTTTGAGCCGGGCGCCGGTCAGCGCCGACACTTCTCTGGCCACCCCGCCGATGCTGAGACAATCCCCACGATTTGGCGTCAACTGCAGGGTAAAAACGTGATCCGTCAAATCCAGATAATCGACGATGGGGGCGGCTATCGGCGCATCCGGGTCGAGCATCATTAAACCGCCGGAAGTCTGCTCCAAACCGAGGTCGGCGGCAGAGCACAGCATGCCGGTGGATTCGACCCCGCGGATAACACGCCGCCCCATTATCTGCTCGCCCAGCCGACAGCCGGGCAGCGCCACCGGCACCGTGATACCGGCAGCCACATCGGGCGCCGCGCAGACAATCGTCAGCGGCCGCTTGCGCCCGACCTCCACCTGGCAGACTTGCAATTGCTGCGCATCCGCATGCGGCTGCACCGCGATCACCCGCCCCACTACCAGGCGTTTGCGGTCGGTACAGCCGCTCACCGCCTGAATGGATTCCACCTCCAGACCCGCCAGGGTCAGTCGCTCCGCCAGCTCACGCGTGGATAGCCCGGGTGAAACCAGCTCCCGCAGCCATGATTCACTGACTAGCATTGGCGGCCGACCGGCTTACGGATTGGCCCGACGCAACCGGGGTTGACCGGTTGGCATCGCCGATAGCCCCCGCATGGGCAGGCCCAATACAGCAACCGCGTTCTCGATTGTCTCTGACGCATGGCAGATTCGGTACGGCGGCTACGCTCCGCTCACAGCCGGGCAAACTACACAGGCAATATCCACTTCGGCAGACGGCTCGGTAAACGGGAAACAGGATGGTCGAAATCGCACCTCGATATCGGTCTCGAAAAACGCCCGCAGAAAGAAAATCAACAGCCCCTTCACATCGGGGTCGGCCGGCGTCATATTAAGATGCGCGGCGAAGCCGGCCCCATTACGCTGCATTCCGGCGATGGCACTGGCGGGCGCAAGTTTGGCGCGCGACTCCGAATAAATCAGTGAAACTAATTAGAAAATATCGCACGCCGTTATCGGCGGCGAATTTCTCTAAATCAATGGCGGACATGCTTTTTCGTGCCTCTTCCGAAATTTCAAGCGGGCGCGATTTTATCACAACGCCGCCGATGAATTTGGCGGGTCACTCGCGCTTGCAGGAAATATCCGGCGCTTCCGATTCTTCCAAATGGCGCGCCAAACGGTGACCGGCAAATACAGCGTGCGCGATAAGCCCGGGCGATTCGCAATCGCCAACGCGAAAAACGCGGCGAATTCCGCTGTCGGCAATCGACTCGGTTTGCGCACTCAGCGAATAAAAAAGCTCATCATTCGGTATCCGCGAAGTGACGACGACCAGCGATGCCGCTTCAAATCGCTGTATTTTTCCGCTATGGACGGATTCGCAATACGCTTCCGCGCCGTCAAATTTCGCAAGCGACATGGCGCATTCCAAATGGATTCCCAAATCAAACATTCGCCGCGTTAATTTTTCCTGCTCCAAAGTCAGGCGAGTCCAGCGGGCGAAAATAGCGTGCGGTGTGACAATGCGAATCTCGCCGCCGTCGGCGCGCAATTTTTCCGCCAAAGATGCGGACAAATAAGAGCCGTCGTCGTCGTAAATGACGACCGGGCTGTTAATGTTAACGCCGTCCATAATATCGTCGGGGGTAAAAATGCCGGGCAACGACGGGTCAAGAATCGGCGTTAAGTGCCGTCGGCCAATTCCGTCCCGGCACCATCGCGCACCTGTGGCGCAGACGACATAACGCGCACCGACATTAAAAACATCTTCGGCGGAAAGTATGGATGCCGGATAGATTTCCGCATCCATCATTTTTTGCAATTGTCCGACCCGGTAATCGCGCACGCGAATCCATTCGGATAAGCCGGGCAGGCGGCTTTCGCGCAGGACTCTGCCGCCCAATTGTTTTTCGGATTCCGCCAGCATCACCGAATAGCCGCGACGGGCGAGCGTTAATGCGCATTCCAAACCGGCGGGGCCGCCGCCGATTATCAATGCCGATTCGCCGCCGCCGTCGCGCGCGATTTTCTCCGGATGCCAACCGCGACGCCACTCTTCCATAATGGTCGGATTTTGCGTGCAGCGCATGGCGGTAAAACTATTTTCTCCCGCTACGCAGATATTGCAGCCGATGCATTCGCGGATTTCATCCGCCCGCCCCTCCTCAATTTTTCGGGGCAGAAACGGGTCGGCGATGGACGGGCGCGCCGCGCCGATAAAATCAATAATCCCGCGCTTGACCTGTGAAAGCATTGTGTCCGGAGATGTGAATCGCCCCACGCCGACCACCGGCTTGGTGGTTATGGATTTAACAAAGGCGATATGCTCCTCCTCGTGTCCTTCTTTGGCGAATCGGGAGGTAGCGGAATCCTGCGACCAATCATTGAGATTAACATCCCACAAATCCGGCGCTTCGGCGTTTGACGCGATAATATCGCGCAATTCGTCCGGTTCAATAATGGGATTGGCAGTTAACTGGGCGACGGCGATTCGCACCGCTACGGCGCATTTATCGCCGACGGCTTCGCGCGTCTCTTCCAGCAACTCCCGAAACAATCGCGTGCGATTATTAAAATTGCCGCCGTATTCGTCGCTGCGATCGTTAATCTTCGGCGAAAAAAATTGCGAGATGATGGAGTTTTCGTGCAGGCAGTACAAATAGATGATGTCAAATCCGGCGCGCTTGGCGCGCAGGGCGGCTTGGCGGTGACGGCGGCGAAAATTTTTAATGTCGCCCTTGTCCATTCGGCGAGATTGGCGGGGATCAATGGATTCCATCGTCATTCTGCTGGAAGGACCAAGCGGCGAATGGCGGGTGATTCGGTTGGCGGCGGCAATTCCAAAGTGCGCCAATTCGCATCCTGCCAATGCGCCGTGGCGATGCACGCGCTCGGTCATTTCCATTTGCGCGGGCAAATCTTCGTCGCTCCAGAGTCGCACCGCCGGAAACGGGCTGATGTCGCTCCATGCGTCGACCATCATATTTTCGGTGCAGACGACGCCCCAGCCGCCTTCGGCTTTAACTTCGCGCATGGCGGCGACCGCCATCGGCGACCAGTCGCCGGCGCCGTTGCAATGCGGCGTCTGATAAAAGCGATTCTTGGCGACGACCGGGCCAATTCGGACGGATTCAAACAGCAAATCGTAGCGTGGATCGCGTGCCATTTTTCACGCTCGCCGAAGCGATTATGCGAACCACCACCGCTCGGCGACGCGCATGCCGTCCAAATCCAAATTGCCGCCCACCCGATCGCCGTGCGCCAATTTATCCGAATAGGCATCGTCCGCCGTCATCGTCTTGCCGTCGTGAAAGACAACATCCTTGTGCACGCGGAAAATCCATTTGACCGCGCCGGGCCCGGCTTCCCACTCGGTGGCAAGCATCGGCAGCAGCGCGCCGTCCGCGCTCACTTCGGTCAGCGAACAGTGCAAGGTGCCGCCGACTCTCTGCATGAAGGAATTTTCGTAAGTCGCCGGATCGAGCGAATCGGTCGTGCCGCCGCCGATTCCAAGACGGAAATGTCCGCCGCGCTTCGGCTCGGCGGCTTGCGCGCTCAGTGTTCCTGTCGGCAAAACCGAAGCCGCTCCGACAGCGGCGGTGGATTGCAGAAAACGCCACCGCGAAAATTGGCGCTCCTCGGGAGAAACGATAATCGTCATTGCGATTTTCCGGTTGATAAAGTGACGAGAATCATATCAGCAAACTGCCGAATTTCGCGAAAAAGTCAAGGTTGCTCGCCGACAAAACAGATTCGGCCGCCCCATCTTTACGCGCGATTTTTCTTTCGCACTTTTCCTATTAATGCGGCGAAGCGCGGGGCGAGTTCTTCCAGTCCGCCGGGCAGAAACAGTACGGCGGCTACGCTCCGCTCACAGCCGGGCGAACTGGCGTAGAAACGTCAGATCGTTTGCAAAATATAAACGAATATCGTCCACGCCATAGCGCAGCATCGCCAGCCGTTCTACCCCGAGGCCAAAAGCATAGCCCGAATATATCTTTGCATCCACTTCGCCGTGCCGAAAAACCTCGGGATGCACCATGCCCGCACCCAGCACTTCCAGCCAGCCGCTGTGCCGACACGTGCGGCAACCGCGGCCATGACACAACACACAGGCAATATCCACCTCGGCAGACGGCTCGGTAAACGGGAAATAGGATGGTCGAAATCGCACCTCGATATCGGTCTCGAAAAACTCCCGCAGAAAGAAAATCAACAACCCCTTCAAATCGGCAAACGTGAGATTGCGATCCACCGCCAGCCCTTCCAGCTGGTGGAACATCGGTGTATGCGTGACATCCGAGTCACAGCGATAGACCTTGCCCGGCGCAATCACGCGAATCGGCGGCGTGTGCGTATGCATGTGACGGATTTGCACCGGTGAAGTATGGGTGCGCAAAACCGTGCTGTCATCGATATAAAACGTATCGTGCATCGCGCGCGCGGGATGATCGGCGGGAATATTCAGCGCCTCAAAATTGTAATAATCATGCTCAATTTCGGGCCCGCTGGCGAGCGCAAAACCCAGCCGCTCGAAAATATCGATCAGATGATCCAGCGTGTGGCTGATCGGGTGCCTTGACCCTGCCGACTGGCTGCGACCGGGCTGGGTCACATCGATTTTCTCGTGCAATAATCGCTGCGCAAGCGATTCGCGCTCGAGTTGTTGCCGCCGCTGTTCGAGCCAGCCCTGGATGCGGTCTCTGGCCAGATTGATTTGCCGGCCACAGACCTTGCGTTGGTCGGGCGCGAGCGCGGCAATGTGTTTTAACCGGGTGGTAATTTCACCCTTTCTGCCCAGATAGCGTACCCGCATTTGCTCCAGATCATGCAGCGAATCGGCAGCTCGGATAGTCTGCCGGGCATGGGCGCAAAGCTGCTGCAGGGCCGGTTGTGTCTCTGCCACAGGCAATCAGAAAGACCGGCAGCGGGTACAGTGGGAAGACATGTTGATGCGATACGTCGAAAAAAATTTATCCTGCAAGGCCATTACCAGGTGCCGTCCAATCTGCCCGCGTCCCGGGGCAGGCCGTGCAGAAACCGTACCGCCGGCGCCCAATCAACGGGGAATCAGGCTGCCGCCCCCGCTTTTGCCTGCGCTGCCAGACGACTGAACGCCGCCTTGTCATTGACCGCTAGGTCGGCCAGTATTTTCCGGTCAAGCGCGATGCCGGCCCGGTTCAAGCCGGCAATCAGGCGGCTGTAGCTGACCCCGTTTTCGCGCGCGGCCGCATTGATGCGAACAATCCACAACGCACGAAATTGTCTTTTGCGCTGGCGCCGGTCGCGGTAGGCGTACTGGCCTGCTTTATCCACCGCCTGTTTGGCCACTTTGAATAACCGGCTGCGCGCACCCCGATATCCTTTGGCCAGCTTGAGAGTTTTTTTATGCCGCTCACCGGCTGCGACACTTCTTTGCGCTCTTGGCATAATTTGTTTCCTGTGACTGTTTCCTGTAGCTGTTTTCTATGGCTGTTTCCGACGACTGTTCCCGCTGCTCACCTATCAGCGATACGGCAGCATCCGCTTAACCGCAGCACGATCGGATACATCAATCAAACTGCTTGAACGCAGATGACGCTTACGCTTGGTCGACTTCTTCGTCAGGATATGACGCAGGTGTGATTGCGAGCGCTTGAACTTGCCGCTTGCAGTGCAGCGGAAGCGGCTGATCGCACCTCTATGGGTTTTTAGTTTCGGCATAACGCACCAATTATCTTCAGTATTTTTAGTTTAGGCCGTATACGGCACTCGTCACCGGCCTGCTTCAACTACTCACGCACCTTGCTTTTTCTTCGGCCCCAGAACCATCACCATCTGACGCCCTTCCATGGTCGCCGCCTGCTCAACGCTGGCAATCTCCAGCAGATCATGCTCAACCCGCTGCAGCATTTTCAGGCCCAGTTCACGATGCGCCAGCTCGCGACCACGGAACCGCATGGTCACTTTCGCTTTATTACCCGCATCCAGGAAACGGGTTAAATTGCGCAGCTTGACCGCATAGTCGCCCACATCCGTTCCCGGCCGAAATTTGACCTCTTTGACCGTGGTTTGCTTTTGTTTCTTTTTAACCCCCTGACGCTTCTTGCTGTCATTATAAAGAAACTTTCCGTAGTCCATTACCCGGCAAACCGGCGGTTCTGCATGTGGCGAGATTTCGACCAAATCCAATTCCGCCTGCTCTGCAATCGAAAGCGCTTGCTGTAAAGACATAATTCCAACCTGCGCGCCGTCCGCACCGATCACGCGTATCGAATCACCGCTGATTTGGCCATTGACACGCTGCTGCTTTAATTTTGCGATTGTTTCAATCTCCTCGAAGTACTAAAAAATTGCAACCTGACGGTTATTCTGCCGACCTGCATCACGGCGTGTAACCGGGGCGCCTCGCGGGTCTGGGAAGGCAGGCGGTCAGGAAGCATCAATCGGATGCGCCGGCGCCATTGACTGGCGCAACAATTCGACCACGGCATCAACCGACATTGCTCCCAGATCGTCTCCCTCCCTGACGCGTACTGCAACGGTACCGCTGGTAACTTCTCGGTCCCCCACCACCAGCAGGTATGGTACCCGCTGTAATGTTTGCTGGCGGATTTTAAGGCCGATCTTTTCGTTTCTCAAGTCGGATTCTACCCTGAAGCCCTGTTTTTTCAGAATTTTTTCGACATTTTCAGCATATTCCGCCTGTTTGTCGGTAATGTTGAGCACCACCGCCTGCAACGGCGCCAGCCAAGCCGGCAGTCGGCCGGAATAATGCTCCAGCAAAATACCGACAAAACGCTCGAACGAGCCCAGAATAGCGCGGTGCAGCATCACCGGCACCTGCCGGCTGCCGTCCTCGGCCACATACGCTGCGTCCAGCCGCCCCGGCATAAAAAAGTCCACCTGCATCGTGCCGCACTGCCACACCCGACCGATGCTGTCTTTGAGCGAAAACTCGATTTTCGGGCCATAAAAAGCCCCCTCACCCGGCAATTCCTTCCAGTCCAATCCGCGCTCGTCGAGCGCCTGCGCCAATGCCGATTCGGCTCGCTCCCAGTCGGCATCTTCGCCGACGCGATTTTCCGGTCGAGTCGCCAGACAATAGATAATCTGCTCAAAGCCAAAATCCCGATAGACCTGGTGCACGAAGTCGATAAACGACGACACCTCGCTGTGTATCTGATCATCGGTGCAAAAAATATGCCCGTCATCCTGCACAAAACCGCGCACCCGCATCAAGCCGTGCAGCGCACCGGACAACTCATTGCGATGGCAACTGCCGAATTCACTGAATCGCAGCGGCAGATCACGATAACTTTTCAGGCCATGATTGAATACCTGCACATGACAGGGGCAATTCATCGGCTTGAGCGCATAGTCGCGCCCCTCGGACTGCATGCGAAACATGTCGTCACCGAACTTTTCGGCATGCCCGGAGCGCTGCCACAGCGTATAATTGACCACCTGCGGGGTTTTCAACTCATGATAGCCGTGCGCTTGCTGGGCACGGCGCATATACTGTTCCAACACCTGATAGAGCGCCCAGCCGCGTGGGTGCCAGAACACCATGCCCGGCGCCTCCTCCTGCAAATGAAACAGGCCCAGTTGCTTGCCCAGCAGCCGATGGTCGCGCTTTTTGGCCTGCTCCAGCTGCTGCAGATACGATTTCAGTTGTTTCCTGTCCGCCCAGGCGGTGCCATAAATGCGCTGCAGCGCCGGACGCCGACGGTCGGCACGCCAATACGCGCCGGACACGCGCATTAGCTTGAAATGGCGACAAAAGCCGACATGCGGCACATGCGGGCCACGGCACATATCGATATATTCCTGATGATAATACAGCCCCAGATGCGCTTCCCGGTCGATATCCTGTTCGAGGATTTCCAGCTTGTACGGCTCATTACGCTCGGTAAACAACGCATGCGCCTGCGCCCAGGGAACCATCTTCTTGACCACGGCATAATCACTATGCGCCAGCTCCTGCATGCGCTGCTCGAGCAGCGACAAATCGCCTTCGCTAATCGGCTGCGCCAACTCCACGTCATAATAAAAACCGTTCTCTACTACCGGCCCGATCGCCATCTTGCAATCCGGCCACAGCTGTTTTATCGCATGCCCGAGCAAATGCGCACAGGAATGCCGGATCACCTCCAGCCCCTGCGCATCCGCTTGCGTAAACCACTGCACCGTGCTGTCCTGCCCGATCGATTCCGAGAGATCCCGCGGCTGTCCATCAACTGCCCCGGCAACCGCCGCCCGGGCTAGCCCGGGAGCGATATCGGCGACGATTTGCGCCAGTGTAACCGGGCTGTCGAAAGCCCTTACCGAGTCATCCGGCAGCGTGATTTGCAGCATATTTACTCATTTATCTCGTTTTATTCACACCCAACAACACCGGATGAAGCGGGCAAGCGCCCAACGCAGTCATCAATGCAAAGCGGCCGACAGCAGCCGCACGCGCCGGGCGGCCACAGGAAAATGCTCCCTCACATGCGGGTTGGACGGCAAACCACCGCCCGATGCCGGTCAGCCGCATCGCCCGCCATTCGGCTGATTCACGTCACCGGCCAGGCAATGGTAGGCGCGAGTGGATTCGAACCACCGACCCCCACCATGTCAAGGTGGTGCTCTAACCAATCTGAGCTACGCGCCTGCAACCCGGTAGTGTACACCGCCAACCGAATTTATTCAATTCTACTCTACAACCTCAACCGGCATTGCATTTGTCTGGATTATTGTGTAACAATCGGGTATTCTGCTGTTGCAATTACGAAACTCAGTAGATGAACGAAGAGTTTTTGTACCGTCGGCCCGACAATGGCAAGCGGTACCCGAGCGGAAGGCTCGGTGATGAAAGACGGTAAGCTAGCCGCAGATATATTGCCTCTGCGTTCGCCTTGCCCGCATGTTCGATGGCCGACAGTCCGGCAAGCAGCTAACAGCTGCCAACCGCAATTCGGCCCACAATCAAGTCAACGGTGACCCAGATTCGGTAAATCGGGCACCGATGCCCAATCCAGTCAATGTTGGTGTATGGTAGCCTGTAATATCATCTGTACCCCGGAGTCTATGCCCCGGACGGCACTGTCGCACAGTGCGCGTAAACACGGTTTGTTTGCGCGCACGTTGCTCAGCCAGCGTTGAGATTGTAGCCGATTGGCAACGAGACCGATTGTCGTGCGGCAATGATGGCCGAACGCCCGGCTGACTCGACAGTCAGCCGATTGATGTAATGGAGTGTCTCGGTACGACATGCAGTCCGCGAAATTGACGGCATTAACGTCGGTATTTCATCCCACCTTCCTGAACCAAACCGATTACTGAGCGGCCATATCTGTCGTTCATGTATTTTAATGCTGTGCCTGACCGCCCGCCTCCGTGTGTGGCCAATACCGCATAGCCGGAATAGCAAGCAATGAAAAGAATTCTATTTAACGCAACTCATGCCGAAGAGCTCAGGATGGCAATTGTCGACGGTCAGAAACTGATCGACCTCGATTTTGAATCCACTACCAGGGTCGAGAAAAAAGGCAATATATACAAGGGTGTTATCACCAAAATCGAACCTAGTCTGGAAGCTGCGTTTGTCAGTTACGGCGCCACCCGGCAAGGCTTTTTGCCGATGAAAGAAATTTATCGCGGCTATTTCAAAAATCCGTCGGGCAACGCATCGATCAACAGCCTCAAGATCGAATCGATGATTACCGAAGGGCAGGAGATGCTCGTACAGGTACAAAAGGACGAGCGCGGCACCAAAGGCGCGGCATTGACCACGTTTATCAGCCTGGCCGGCCGCTTCCTGGTCCTGATGCCGAACAACCCCAAAGGCGGCGGCATCTCACGCCGCGTCTCGGGCGATGAGCGCAGCCAATTGCGGGAAATAATCGCCAACCTCGAAATCAAATCAGAGCATGTCCTGATCGCCCGAACTGCCGGTATCGGGCGCAATGAAGAAGAGCTGCAATGGGATTTAGATACGTTGAACCGGCTTTGGGAGACGATCGAACAAGCCGCAGACAGCCAATCGGCGCCCTGTTTGATCTATCAGGAAAGCAACCTGATCGTACGTTCAATCCGTGATCATCTGAGCACCGACATCGCCGAAATCATTATCGATGACGATGAAATTTATCAGCGCGCCAAACGCTTTGTCGGGCAGGTCATGCCGCACTACCTGAACAAAGTCAAATACTACTCGGACAACATCCCGCTGTTTTCCCGCTACCAGATCGAGCATCAGATCGATTCCGCGTTCAACCGCCATGTGCACCTGCCCTCGGGCGGGTCTATCGTCATCGACCACACCGAGGCGCTGGTCTCAATCGACGTCAATTCGGCCCGCGCGACCCGGGGCGGCGATATTGAAGAAACCGCCCTGCAAACCAATCTGGAAGCGGTGGAAGAAATCGCCCGCCAGCTGCGCATCCGCGACCTGGGCGGCCTGCTGGTCATGGACTTGATCGATATGGGCATTCAGCGAAACCAGCGAGCAGTAGAGGCGCGGCTCAAAGAGTCGTTGAAGCCCGACCGGGCGCGGGTGCAGGTCGGCCAGATTTCCCGCTTTGGCCTGCTGGAAATGTCACGCCAGAGGCTGCGCTCATCACTCAGCGAGTATAGCTATCGCAACTGCCCGCGCTGCTCCGGAAACGGCGTTATCCGCAGTGTCGAGTCCTCCTGCCTCAATCTGCTGCGCCTGATTGCCGACGAAGCCCTGAAAGAAAATACCGAGGCAATTCAAGTGGTGCTGCCACTCGACATGGCTACGTATATATTGAACGAAAAACGCCATGAGATTCATCGGCTGGAAAGCGACCTGGCTTCACGCATCACCATTGTACCGACTGCCGAGATGGACAGCCCGCAATTCCAGATCAATCGCCTGCGCAGTGATGAGATGGACAAACTGGCCGGCGTGCCCAGCTATGAGCAAAAGATCGAGCCGGCGCAGCCGACCGACAATGCCGCCAAGAGCGCGAAAGCAACCCCGGCCGAACAGCCCCGGGTGCAGCTGGAAAACATCCCCCTGCCACCGCTGCCCAGCACGACAAGTGAACCGAGTCCGACCGGCATGAGCGAGCCGGAGCCGGCCGGCAAACGCCCCGGTCTATGGCAGCGTCTGAAGCTGGCCCTGCGCAGACAGAAAGTCAACCTCGACGTCGGCGAGCCGAAAACCCCCACCGCCCGCAAACCCGCTACACCCTCGACCCCGCAAAGCCAGCGGCACCATCCGCGGTCGACTGCCCGGCGGGGGCGGGGCGACAACCGACAGCCGCGCAGAGGCCGCCCGCAGCACAGCGAGAATGCCAGAAACAACGCCTCATCATCATCGCAAGCACAGCCAAGAGCGCGCAGTGGCGACCCAAAACCGCAACCGGACCGAGAACACACCTCCCGGTCGCGCGGTCAGCAAAATCCACGTCCCCCGCAAAGACGTGACCGACAGCGCTCCGGCAACGTAAAGGCGGAGAACGCGGAGGCAGGCTCCAGGTCCGCCGGCCCGGCCAAAACCGATCCGGTCAATCCGCAAACCGGTCGGCCGATATCCAAACCCGACTCGGCAACTGCCGCCCCAGCGGACGCCGCTCAATTTTCGCAGCCCCGTGCACCCATGCCGGGCAAGAAGTCGGCTGATGATCACGGACCGGGGCCCAGGCAAACTCCCTGACGCCAACAGCGGGTACAGGCCGGGCGGGTAATCGGACCCGCCCCCCGCTTGCCATAACGACGCCCGGCCGGATTTGCCAATCGCCCGGACAATTGTGCGGCGCAACCAATGCGAGGCCTGCCTGGCCGCGCCATCTACCCTTACATCAATGCCGACCACTCCATTCAATCGCAGCGTGCGCGAACAACTGAGCGGAATCCGCCACCGGCAACGCGATGCGACCCGGCCGCATCACCGACGCCTGTAGCATCGGTTAACCCGGCTCAGGAGGCCGGCCAGGCGGCGAGAAACTGCTTGAAATGCGGCGCATCGGCCTGCTCTAACCACACACGCAAATCGTCGCACTCGGCCTGATACCGGGACTCGGAATAGCGGCCTCGAGTCAGCTCCCAGCGCAGATAAACCAGCCAGGTGTTCAGCGCATCCAGATCGCAATAATTGCGGATAGCGGCAATGTCGCCGGCCAGAAACGTCTCCCAGACCGCCACGCCGCTCATGCCCAGCTTCCCCGGAAAGCCCAGCATGACCGCGACTTCTTCCAGCGGCGCCGCGGCGCGCAGGTTGAAGCCGGCAATCACGTCCATCAGATCGATATGACGCCAATGGTAGCGGGAAAGATAATTGTTATAACGAAAATCCCGCTGCTCGTCCCCCTGCTCCCAATATTGCTGCGCCGCCACCTTGTGCAGCAGTGCCCGATAGTGCAATACCGGCAGGTCGAAACCGCTGCCATTCCAGCTCACCAGCGTAGGCTGATACCGATCGATACCGGCGTAGAAGCGGGTAATCAGCTCTTTCTCATCGGCGCTTTCATCTCCCAGCGACCAGATTTTCACGCTATCAGACGTTTTCAGCACGGCTGAAATTGCCACTACCCGATGCAGATGGAGCGGCAAAAAATCCGAGCCGCCGGTTTTCTGACGCCGTTTGGTGATCATCGCCCTGGCAATATCCGCATCCGGCTGCCCATCCAGCCCATACAGCCTGGCGCCCGTCAGCGTATCGGGCACCGTTTCGATATCAAAGACTAAAACAGACATAACCGTAAACCGGGGATATAGATACGACAGTGATGACGCCCAAACCGGTAGCGCGGGGTTCAGCCGCCCTTTGCTCCGCTATGCGCTCGAACTCCGCCGGACCGGGCAACCCTGCCGCATCGCAAAAGGGCGCTGGTGTAGACATTCGGATGGGCTGCATAATAAATCCTGTTGCGCGCAGATAGCAATCCCGATTTCACCTGCCCGATTGCCGATTGCCACTCGCCCACGCTGCTGCACACGCCTGTCGCATCCACGGCAACCGGCCGCCAATCTGTTATCGGCCATAAACTTCACCCGGCGTACCGGTCTGGTATAATTACGCGCAATATGTGTGATCGTCTAAGCATCATCGTCCCGGTCCTCAACGAGGCGAAAAATATCCCTGTTTTAACCGCCCGCTTGCAGACAGCTCTGGACGGGCTGGACTGGGAGGTGGTGTTTGTCGATGATGATTCGCAGGATGGCAGCAGTGAGGTGCTGCGCGCACTGGCACGCGAGTATCCACAACAGGTGCGGTTTATTACCCGGATCGGGCGTCAAGGCTTGTCCAGTGCGGTGATCGAAGGCGCTTTGTCGAGCTCGGCCGATGTGATTGCCGTACTCGACGGCGATTTGCAGCACGATGAAACGCTTCTGACCGAGATGTGGTCGCTGCTTCGGCAGGATCAAACCGATATCGTCGTCGCCAGCCGGTTTATGAGCGGCGGCTCGGTGGGTGAGTTTTCCACCGGGCGTCGCACCCTCAGCCGGATCGGCAACTGGCTGGCACAATCGGTCATCAAAGCCCGCCTGAGCGACCCGTTGAGCGGCTTTTTTATGCTCCGGAGAACGCTATTCGATCACGTCGTGCACCATCTTTCCGGTATCGGGTTTAAGCTGCTGCTGGATATTTTAGCGGCCTCGAAACAGCCACTGCGAGTCAAGGAAGTGCCGTTTGAATTCGGTGTGCGTCTGCACGGCAAATCGAAAATTGACAGCCTGGTGGTGCTGGAGTTTGGCCTGCTGCTGGCCAACAAATGGTTCGGACGCTGGATTCCGGTGCGGTTTTTGCTTTTCTGTGCAGTGGGCGGCCTGGGGGTTGGGGTGCATATCTTACTGCTCGGCCTGCTGTTTCAATGGATGCAGGTCGATTTTTATTTTTCACAGGCGGTCGCCACGCTGCTGACAATGGGGTTCAACTTCAGCTTGAACAATCTGCTCACCTACCGCCACCAGCGATTGTCAGGCCGTGCTTTTGTACGCGGCCTGCTGATTTTTTACCTGGCCTGCTCGATCGGTGCGCTGGCGAATTTTCAGTTTGCCGAATTCCTTTACCAGCAGCAGTTCCACTGGGCCGTCGCCGGCCTGGCGGGCGCAATCATCGGCGCGGTTTGGAACTATTCGATGAGCTCGATGTTCGTCTGGGCAAAAAACCGCTGATGCCGGTCGGCGGTCCACCGACACGAATCAAACCTGACAACGCGATATGGTGTGCATCCTCGCACCCGGCCAACCGGATTTGCCGCCCCCTTGTCGGCAGCCGTCCCCGCACCTCCACACCCGCCAGGGCTCCAATCAATCAAACAAAACAACATGAAGCCGTTACTACGAACGCATTTACCGACCGGGATGCTGCTGGCTGCCTGCATATTGCCTTTTTTGGGGCTGGTGACCGGGGCGCATGAATTGCTCAACTATGACGACAAGATCAATATCACGGAAAACACCTACCTGACCGCGCTTAACCGAGAGAATCTGCATTGGATGCTGACCAGCCACAAGCTGGGGGTGTATGAGCCGATCAGCTGGCTGATAAAGGCGGTGGTGTACGCCCTGTTTGGCCTCTCAGCGCGCGCATTTCATGTCACCACGCTGCTGTTTCACTGGCTCAATGTGCTGCTGCTGTATGCCTGTTTCAGCCGCATTTTGCATTTGGTACTGCTGCCGAATGCGCCAACGGCGCCGCGTCCATTCGCGTCGGCTGCCGGTGAACTGCAAGGCCGAATTCAACTGGTATCGGCGGTATCCGTGTTGGTGTATGCCATCCACCCACTGCGGGTCGAGGTAGTCGCCTGGGCGTCCGGGCAGTCTTATGCCGTCGGCACCGCTTTTTTGCTCGCCAGCATACTGGCGTATCTGCGCTCCCAACGGCCGCCGACGACCGCTTCTGCCGCCCACAACGCGCTGCCGCCGAAGGGGGAAACCCGGGCTGCGGCGAAAGCCGGTCGCCGACAGCAATCGAAAAAATCGGCCGCAGTGAACACACGTCGCGCACCGCCGCCGATAACCGGGGGCGCGGGTTCGACCGCCTGCGGCTGGCTGGCGCTGAGTGTGCTGCTGTATGTGGCCGCCACTTTTGGCAAGAGTGCGATGGTGGTGTTGCCGGCGTGGATTGTACTGTTGGATCTGTTTGTGCTGCGGCGGCGCGACTATTGGCGCGTCGGGCTGGAAAAACTGCCCTATATCGTCCTCATGCTGGCGACGATCGTGACCGTTACGCAGATCAATGAGACTGCGATGGCCGCAAACAACGTCGTGCTGAGCTGGCCGGAGAAGTCGGGTCGGGCAGTAATGGCACTGGTGCTGTATCCGCTTGAAATGCTCTGGCCGCCGAATTTAACGCCCTTCTACGCCATGCCCGTGTGGGGCATTGAAATCTGGCAACCGGCGCCGCTGCTGGCACTGCTGGCGCTGCTGGCACTGTCAACCGCGGCGGTGCGGGTATGCCGGCGCTATCCCTGGCCGCTGATAATACTGGCGGCGTATGGGGTGGCTCTGCTGCCGGTACTGGGTTTTGTCCAACACGGCACTCCGGCGCTGACCGCCGACCGCTATACCTACCTCGGCAGTCTGCCGTTGCATCTGGCGCTGGCCGGCGGCTGGCTGCACTGGCAGACCGGTAAGGCGCTGCGCCGACCTTTGCTGCTGCTGTTGTCGGCGATATGCCTGATATTCACCTGGGTCACCGTCAAGCAGGTCGGCTACTGGCGCGACGATCACACTATCTGGACGCGGGCCTTGCAGATTCAACCGGCCAACCCGTTTGCCGGCAACAATCTGGGATTCAAGTACTACGAGGAGAAAAATTATCCCGCCGCGCGCAAATACCTTGAACTGGCGCATCTGGCCGACCCGAAAGATGAATTTCCAATGATCAATCTGGGGGTCACGTATTACGAGCTTGGCCGCTGCGATCTGGCAATTGAGCATTATCTGCAAGCCATGCCCTACCATAAATCATCGCACGGGCTATTCAATAATCTCGGCAATTGCTATGCCAAACTCGGTCAGGACGAAAAGGCCCTGCCGCACTATCGGCGCGCAATTGCACTGCAAGCCAATGCGCAAACGCAGCAGGCGATGCAGCGGGCGCTCGAACGACTGCGGCAGAAAAAATAGAAGCGCCGATCTCTATGGCGGCGAAAAACCCGGGTAAAATTGGCTGCGGCCTTGAGGTTGGCGCACAATTACGCCAACGCGGCGCCATTTTTTCGCGCGGCCGGTTTTCGCACGGCCAACGCATTCGATCAACGCAACCATAGCAGGATATCAACATGAGTCAGCACGACAATCAGCGCAGGCAGCCCGCATTCGAGACCCGGCTGGTGCACACCGGCCGCCACCCGCAACAGCACGGCGGCACAGTCAACACACCGGTGTATCGCGCCTCGACTATCGTCCACGCCTCGCTGCACGAACTGGAGCAGGCGCGGCAGAACCATGCCACCAAGGACGCCCTGGTCTATGGCCGCCTGGGCACGCCGACCACGTTTGCGCTGGAGAATGCGCTGGCCGAGTTGGAAGGCGGGTACGGCGGCGTGGCCGTGTCCACCGGATTGGCGGCGATTACCACCGCGTTGCTGGCGTTTGTCGAAACCGGCGATCATCTATTGATGGTGGACAGTGTCTACGGCCCGACCCGGCGTTTTTGTGATCAGGCGCTCAGCCGGCTGGGGGTGGAAGTGACGTACTATGACCCGCTGGCCACCACCGACGAGCTGGCCGCACTGCTGCGGCCAAACAGCCGTTGCATTTATCTGGAATCGCCCGGCTCACAAACCTTCGAGGTGCAGGACGTCGGCAGTATCACGGCGCTGGCCAAGGCGCATAATCTGATCACACTGCTGGACAACAGTTGGGCCACGCCGTATTTTTTTCGCCCGCTGGAGCACGGTGTGAATGTGTCGATTTGTGCGGCGACCAAATACATCACCGGGCATTCCGATGCCATGCTGGGCATGGTGATCAGTGATCAGGCGCACTATCCGGCGGTGCGCAACGTGCGCGACCTGTATGGGCACTCGGCAGCGCCGGACGATGTCTATCTCGGGCTGCGCGGATTACGCACGCTGGGGGTGCGCATGCCGCAGCACTATCGGCAGGGCCTGGCGGTGGCACACTGGCTGCAGCAGCATCCCAGGGTCAAACGCGTGCTGCATCCGGCGCTGCCCGACTGCCCCGGGCATGCCTTCTGGCAGCGCGATTTCAGCGGTGCCGCCGGTTTGTTTTCGTTTGCGCTACAGCCGCGCGACCGCCGGGCGCTGGCGGCCTTGCTGGACCATATGGCGCTGTTCTCTATGGGCTTTAGCTGGGGCGGCTTCGAGAGCCTGATCCTGCCGCTCGAACCGGGCCATCGCACCGCCACCGAATGGCCGTCCGGGCAGCAATTGTTTCGGCTGCACATCGGGCTCGAACACACCGACGATCTGATAGCGGATCTGGCCGCCGGCATCGAACGCTACCATGCGGCTTAACCGACCATCCGTACCGCCGCCCCGGCATTTTCAACCGACGTTGGTTGCAGGCGCATCATCTAGTCCGGTCGGTTTCCTTCCCACGCAGGAATTTTCTCATCCTTCAGGATTGCCTCGAAAGAGCGAAGGCGCTTGTAAATCGAAATCAATTCGACAATCGTCGGCCAACTGTGCACAAGATATTGCAGGGATGATTCCACCCGGCCGAAGGCGCGGACAATCTGCTGCATAATGCCCAGAGTGATTGCACCCGCGACAATGGTTGGCGCCAACGCAACATACGGCACCAGAACGCCGGCCTGAAGATAGGTGAATTTGGCCACATCAAAATACATGTAGTGGAAAAAAAGCCGGAAATAGTTTTTGCGCACATTGCCAAAGAACTCGGCAACCGTTGGCGGCGTGATGCGGGTCAGGTCATCCTCGCCATAGACCAACTGCTTGCGGTAGGCCGCTTCGACCACCTGATTATTGAATTCAAGCCCCGGAAGCTTATAGCCGATGGCCGCCAGAGCAACCGTTCCGAGCAAGGCAAACACGACCGCGACATAGACCAGGGAATGCGCAACCGGGCCCATAAATGGCAATTCAGTCACATGTTTTGACAGGCCCCACAAAATGGGCAGAAAGGCAAACAGCGTCAAAACCGAGCCAAGCAGGGCAGCCCCCAGCCCTTCCATAATATTGGCAAATCGTTTGGTATCTTCTTGCACGCGCTGCGACGCGCCCTCAATGCGGTGCAGCCGGTCCCAATGGCGGGTGTAAAAATCATTCATTGCGGTGCGCCAGCGGAACACCCAGTGCTTTGAGAAGAAGCTTAAAACCGTCGCGACGATGACATAGATGCCGGCAATCTTGAAAAAGGACAGCAGCGCCGCGAAAAATTCGGCCTGTGTTACCGCATTTGGCGTCGCCAATGCCTTTTGAACCATATCATAAAACCCACCGAACCATTGGTTGATCGCCACATCCACCTGAACCTGATACCAGGTGCCGGCAATGATGACAATCATGCCGGGCCAGGCCCAGACAGCCCATTGCCGTGACATAAAAAAAGACGAAAACATGTTTGTTCCTTGTCCGTGTAAACAGAAAATCTGCCACCTGCCAGATAGCAACCGACAACGTCAACTGAGGTTTATTTAAACTGTCTTATTGTAGTTTCATATCATATTTTCTGCATCACAATATCCCACACCCCATGCCCCAGTTTTTCTCCCCGCCGCTCGAATTTGGTTATCGGCCGGCTATCCGGGCGCTTGCTGTACCGATGCCTGCCGGCGGTGTTGTGCAGGCGCGGCTCGGCGCTTAAATGCCGCAAAGCCTGCTGCGCATAGTCCTGCCAATCGGTGGCGAAATGAAACACACCCTGCGGCTGCAATTTGCCGCACAGCAGTCGAATAAATGGCGGCTGCAAAAGACGGCGCTTGTGGTGTCGCAGCTTGGGCCACGGGTCGGGGAAAAACAGATTGATGCCGGCCAGCGAGGCATCGGCAATCGCGCACTCCAGCACCGTCACGCCGTCTTCGCAAAACAGCCGCACGTTGGCAACCCCGGCCTGCTCCAGCGACAGCAGCAAATGCCCCACCCCGGGGCGGTGGGTTTCCACGCCGATATAATTGATCTGCGGATGGCCCTGCGCCAGCTGCAACAGCGCCCCGCCATCGCCAAAACCAATTTCCAGTACTGTGGGGGCATCACGCTGAAACGCTGCCGACCGGTCGAGCCGGCCACCGGCAAAATCGGCGGACGCGAGCCCGTACTGCGGCCAGAGTGTTTCCAACGCGCGCTTTTGACCTTTGGTGAGCTTACCCTGGCGCAGAACGTAGCTGCGCACGGTGTGCCGGCGCGGCGACGGTTGATTAACTGGCGCATCATTTTGCGGCTGCATAGGCATACGGTATTGCGATTCAACCGACTATATAATCCGCCGAATGATGGCCGGATTATAGAATTACCCGGCTTGTAGCGTGTATAGTCAGGGTATAGTTTACCGCCCAACCTGTCAAACTGCGTTTTTCATCCCAGGCACAAGAGCATGTATAACGGACGACGAATTTTCATCGTTGACGGCAGCCGCACCCCTTTTCTCAAATCCACTGCCGCAGGGTCGTTTACGGCGGCCGGGCTGGCGGTGGCCGCCGGTCAGCCGCTGTTGATGCGCCAGTCGTTTACCGCCGACGACCTGGATGAAGTGGTGCTCGGCTGCGTCGCCCCGGGGGTCGAAGAGGTCAATATTGGCCGCGTTGCCGCGTTGCGCCTCGGCTGCAGTGAATCGACCCCGGCCTGGACGGTGGCACGCAACTGCGCCAGCGGTATGCAGGCGCTGGATTGCGCCGCCCTCAGCATTGCTGCGGGGCGCTCCGACCTGGTACTGACCGGCGGCACCGAGTCGATGAGCCATGCGCCGGTATTATTCAGCCGTGCATTTGTTGCCTGGCTGGCCGACTGGTCAAAAGCCGGCGGCATTGGCCCGAAATTGCGCGCCCTGGGACGGTTCAAACCGTCGTCACTGGCGCCGGTGATCGGGCTGGTGAAGGGCTTGAACGACCCGGTAGTGGGCCTGTCAATGGGCCAAACGACGGAGGAAATCGCCGATTATTTCCGGATCGATCGGCCGGCGATGGATGCGTTCGCCGTACGCAGTCACCAGCGACTGGCCAACGCGGTGGATAACGATTATTTTGCGCGCGAGCTGGTCACCATCTACGACCGCAAGGGCCGCTACTATCAACACGACGACGGTCTGCGGCGCGACTCCAGCGTCGAAAAACTGGCAAAATTATCGCCGGTTTTCGACCGCCCCACCGGCCGGGTTACCGCCGGCAATAGCGCCCAGATTACCGACGGCTGCGCCTGGCTGATCCTGGCCAGCGAAGCGGGGTTGGAAAAACACGGCCTGCAAGCCAGAGCGGAAATTGTCGATAGCCAATGGGCCGGTCTGGATCCGACCCGGATGGGGTTCGGCCCGGTGCATGCCAGCACGCCGATTCTGCAGCGACAGCACGCCGGCCTGCAAGATATCGATTACTGGGAAATCAACGAAGCATTCGCCGGTCAGGTGCTCGGCTGCCTGGCCGCCTGGCAGTCCGACGACTATTGCCGTACGCAGCTGGGCCTCGACGCCGCCCTGGGCGAGCTCGACCCAGAGCGCCTGAATCTGGACGGCGGCGGCATCAGTCTCGGCCACCCGGTCGGCGCCAGCGGCGCGCGTATCGTACTGCACGCCCTGCACGTGCTGGAACGCCATGATTGGCGGCGGGCAATCTCGACTATGTGCATCGGCGGCGGCCAGGGCGGGGCGATGATGATCGACCGCAATCTGGACACAGCCGCATGACCGACGCCACCACAACCCGGCCGATGGACACCCTGAAACACTGGCGAATCGACGCCGCGGATAACGTCTGCCGGTTGCTGCTGGACAAGTGCGATAGCAGCCAGAACGTGCTGTCATTCGACGTTATCGCCGAACTCGGCCAGGCGCTGACGCAGATCGAATCGACCGGCTACACCGGCTTGATTATCGGCTCGGCCAAATCGGCCGGCTTCATCGTCGGCGCGGATGTCGGTGAATTCAAGCAGGTCTCTACCGCTGCCGAGGCGGCGGCAGCGGTCCACCGGGCGCATCGGGTGATCAACCAGCTCGAACAATTTCCGTTACCGACGGTGGCGATGATCAACGGGCATTGCCTCGGCGGCGGTCTGGAGCTGGCGCTGGCCTGCCGTTATCGCGTGGTATGTGATCAGCCCGATATCCGTCTGGGCCTGCCCGAGGTCATGCTGGGCATTCATCCCGGGTTTGGCGGCAGCGTGCGGTTGATTGAAACCGCAGGCGTGCCGGCGGCGATGGATTTAATGCTGAGCGGGCGTACCGTCGTGCCGAAGGTCGCCCACCGGATGGGCATCGTCGATCTGGCCGTACCCGGGCGACAGCTATTGCGGGCGGCGCATTTTGTGCTCAATCAAAACGCCGCGCGACGACCGGGCGGGCGGCGACCGATATTGAACCGCATTCTAAACAGCCTGCCGGCACGGGCGATACTGGCAACCTGGCTGCGGCGCCAGGTTGCCGCCAAAGCCAACCCGGTACATTATCCGGCGCCCGGTCGGATTATTCAGCTGTGGCGTGAGCACGGCAATCGGCGTGAACAGATGCTCAACGCCGAGGTCCAGTCGGTCGCCGAGCTGGTGGTCAGCCCGACAGCGCGCCATTTGATTGGGGTGTTTGGGTTGCGGGAAGGCTTAAAAAAGTGCGGCAAAGCCGGCCCTCGGCTGCCCGATCGTCTGCATGTGCATGTGATTGGCGCCGGCGTGATGGGCGGCGATATTGCCGCCTGGTGCGCCTTGCAGGGCTGCACCGTTACGCTGCACGATCAGAGCGCCGATGCCCTGGCGCACGCGCTACGGCGGGCGGGGGGGTTATTCAAGCGCAAATTGAAGCAGCCGCGGCGGGTACAAAATACGCAGGATCGACTGCAAGCCGACTCGAGCGGCGCCGGCGCCGCCAAAGCGGACGTGCTGATCGAGGCGATTGTCGAGCACGCCGAGGCCAAAATCAGCCTGTTCACACAACTGCAAGCGGTCGCCAGACCGGACGCCATCCTGGCCACCAACACATCCAGCATTCCGCTGGAAACCCTGTCCGCTTCGCTCAGCCAGCCGGGTCGGCTGGTCGGCCTGCATTTTTTTAACCCGGTGGCAAAAATGCCATTGCTGGAAATTATCAAAAGCGCTCGAACCGATACCGCAGTGGTGCAATCGGCGCTCGCATTTGCCGATCGGATCAACCGTCTGCCGGTGCTGGTGAACAGCAGCCCGGGGTTTCTGGTCAACCGCGTCCTGATGCCGTATTTGCTCGAGGCCGTCGAACTGCATACCCACGGGACGCCGGCACCGACCATCGATCAAGCGGCGAAAAATTTCGGCATGCCGATGGGGCCGCTGGAGTTGGCCGACACGGTCGGACTGGATATTTGCCAGCATGTGGCGGCCAATCTAAGCGCCAGCTACGGCGGCGAAGTGCCGGCTGTTTTGCAGCAAAAAGTCGCCGCCGGCACGCTGGGCAAAAAGACCGGCGCGGGGTTTTATCACTGGCGCAACGGCAAACCGGACAAGCCCCGGGCCGACGCCTCCGGTTCCAGCTCAACCGGGGATATTGAGCAGCGGCTGGTACTGCGCTATTTGAATGAGACGGTTGCCTGCCTGCACGAAGGGGTCGTGGAAAACGCCCGCCAGATCGATGCCGGATTGATTTTTGCCACCGGGTTCGCGCCTTTCCGGGGCGGGCCGATTGCCTACATTATTGACCAGGGGCAAGCCGCCGTGCTGGCAAGACTCGAGACCTTTCACGGCCGATACGGCGACCGGTTTGCCCCCTGCCGCGGCTGGAGCGAATTGGACCTGGCTGCGCAATATGCCGCCTCATAACCGACGCCGCAGAGGCGGCCCGTCCAACCTGCCACCGCTGAATCCGACCTTATGAAGGCCCTGCAGAATGTCCGCGTGGTTGATTTCACGCACGTCATCGCCGGCCCGTTTTGCACCTATCAACTGGCCGTTATGGGCGCCGATGTGATCAAGATCGAAGCGCCCGACAGCCCGGACATGGTGCGCGCCAAAACGACCGACTTCCCCACCGGAGAAAACGGCCTGGCGCCGTTCTTTGTCGGACAGAATGCCAACAAGCGCGCCATCGCCGTGGACATAAAATCCGCGTCGGGCAAAAAAATCATCCGCCGCCTGATCAAAAGCGCCGACGTGCTGGTGGAGAATTATCGCTGCGGCGCACTGGCAAAACAGCAGTTCGGGTATGCCGACGTCAAACAGATCAAACCGGACATCATCTACTGCTCGCTCACCGGTTTTGGGCAGGCCGGCCCGAAAGCCGGGCATACGGCGTATGACAACGTCATTCAGGCGTTTTCCGGCTTGATGGCCGCCAATGGCGACGCCGTCACTGCACCGGTCAAAGTCGGCCCGCCGATCCTCGATTTTGGCACCGGCATTCAAGCCGCGTTCGCCATTGTTGCGGCGCTCTACCAGCGAACGCACACCGGCGAAGGCCAGTACATCGATATTGCCATGCTGGACGCCGCCCTGATGCTGATGAGCTCAAATCTATGCCACTACCGGGAGCACGGCGAGATTCCGCCGTTGAGCGGCAACATGAGCTCCGGCAATGCCGGGTACAGCTGTTACCAGACCCGGCAGGGAGAACTGATGCTCGGCGCCTATACCGGCGCGCAGACCGCCGATATGTGGGCAGTGCTCGGTGAGCCGGAATACGGCGAACAGTTCCGGCACTGTCGCCCCCCCGCTTTCGCCGCAACCCAGGAGGCCGACAGCGAAAAAATCGCCCGGATTCTGCAGCGGCACAGCGCCGACCACTGGGAAGCGGCGTTCAACGCCAACCGGGTGCCGGCGGCCAGAGTGCGGCAGCTCGATGAAACGTTGCAGCACGAGCAATTGCAGCATCGCCAGGTAGTGCAAACCCCGTGCTCGGCGAGCGCCGACTCCCCGGCGTATCCGACCGCCGCATTCCACTATGCCCATGACGGCCCGGCACTGCAAACACCGCCGCCGGTATTTGCCCAGCACTCGCGAGAGGTGCTGCAGGAGCTCGATTATGGCGGCGCCGAGGTCGAGCAGTTGATCGCCTCCGGCGTAGTGGCAGCCGCCTGACACCGCACTCAACCTGCCGCAGTCGAGAGCAGCAAGCGGCGCCTAAAAAAGCGGCAATAACAGCAAGACAACCCCGTAGCGCAGCACTTTCCCGACCGCTATCGCCAGCACGCAGCGGCCCAATGGCAGCCGCAGAAAACCGGCCGCAATGCACAACGGATCACCCACTATCGGCAGCCATGCCAGCAGCAGCGCAGCCGGCCCGTAGTGTTGCAGCCGCCGCAGTGCGGCTTGCTCTAATTGGCAGCGACCTGTCACCCATACCAGCCACCGGGGGCAACGCCGACAGTGGCTTATACCCCGCACCAGCAGGCGCCCCATAGCCAGACTCAGGCAACCGCCCAGCGTATTGCCGACCGACGCGACCACCAGCAATGCAGTCAACGGGTACGCGTTCGACCCGGCCAGCGAATACAGCAGCAACTCCGACCCGCCCGGCAGAATGGTTGCCGCCAGAAATGACCCAACAAACAGGGCGAGCAAAGCGCTCATGTTTGCCGCCGGCTGCGACGGGAACAGCAGCGGCCCCACCAGTGGCGCATTGATTGTCCGTCAATCCGGCAGCGGCACAGCGGATTGGGGTGCCGGGGCGGCGGGCAGGCTGGGTATTTTCAGCCCCGCCATAACCCGCATAACCCGTATAACCTGATTGGCGTAACCGAATTCATTGTCATACCAGACGTACAAAATACAGCGATCGTCTTTGGCGATGGTCGCCACCGAATCGAAAATAGCCGGCTCCGGCGTCCCGATGAAATCACTCGACACGACTTCACTCGAAGCCGAATAGGCGATCTGCTCGCTCAACTCGGAGGCCAAAGACACCTGCCGGATATAGTCATTCAACTCACCCCGGCTGACCGGTTTGGCCAGATTCAAGTGAATCACCGCCATCGACACATTGGGCGTCGGGACGCGAATCGCATTGGCCGTCAGTTTGCCGGCCAGATTCGGCAACGCTTTGGCGACGGCGTTCGCCGCCCCGGTCGAGGTCAGCACCATATTCAGCGGTGCACTGCGACCGCGCCGGTCGGCGGTGTGATAATTGTCCACCAGGTTTTGGTCGTTGGTATAGGAATGCACCGTCTCGACGTGACCGCTGACCACCCCATACGCCTCGTCGATCGCCTTGAATACCGGCGTGATGGCGTTCGTGGTGCACGAGGCGGTGCACAAAATACGCTCGCCCGGCTCAATCATGTAATGGTTGACACCGTACACAATATTCTTGATTGCCCCGCCCGCCGGCGCCGTCAGCAGCACTTTGTCGGCGCCCGCCGGCAGCAAGTGCCGCGACAAACCGGCCTCGTCTTTGAATGCACCGGTGTTATCGACCACCAGCGCATGGTCAATGCCGTGCCGGCGGTAGTCGAGCTCTTCCGGTCGGTCGGCGTAGAGAAACCGGATATAGTTGCCGTTGGCGATCAGCGCACTGCCGGCTTTGTCCAGCGTGATCGAGCCGTTGAACGGGCCGTGGATGGAGTCACGCCGCAGCAGGCTGGCGCGCTTTTCGAGGTCGCCGTCCTTGCCGCCCTGCGCCCGCACCACCACCGCCCGCAAGCGCAGTTTATTGGCCGCGGTCGTACGCTCAATCAGCAACCGCGCCAACACCCGGCCGATGCGGCCAAACCCGTACAGCACGACATCCTGGCAAATCGGCGGCGGGGCGGCACCGCGCTGCACCACGCTGCTCAACGCCTCGCGAACGGAGTCGAGTTGCGGCCCACCGGGCGGCGACACCTGTACCAGTTTGCCGATATCGATGCGACAGGGGAGCAATTTGATGCGCTCCAGCAATTGCAACACGGCGGTGGTTTCCGCCAGCGACAGCTCCCGGTCCAGCATGTTTCTGCTCACCCGATGCGCCTTGATGATATCGATCACCGAGGCGTTCATCAGTTTGCGGCCAAAGATGGTGATGACCACGCCGTGATTGCGATACAGCTGACCCACCGACGGGATCATTTTTTCCGCCAGATTCTGATCGCGAATATAATCGCTGAGATACTGATCGCCGTTTAGCCGGTTTGTGTTCGCCATGTATAGAGTCAAAATAAGAGGTGTTGCGGCCGCCTATTATCGCTTAAAATGGGGTCGAATGGAGATCGAATTTGACTGCTTCAAACGGCGAGTCCGATATCGGGCAGCATGGCAAGGCCGACAATAATCAAACCATCGCGATGGACCCAACAGGCAGAAAAATATTGCTCACCGGCGGCACCGGACTGATCGGACGCCAGTTGTGCCGGACAATCGCCCGGCACGGCGACGCGATCACGGTTGTCAGTCGTCGCCCCGGCAAGGCAGCCGCCCTTTGCGGCGTGCCGATTGATGTGCTCGGCAGCCTGGATGAAATCAGCCCGGTGGATCATTTCGACGCGGTGATCAACCTCGCCGGCGCGCCGATCTTAGGTCGGCGCTGGAGCGCCCGCAGAAAGCGCGTGCTGGTCGATAGCCGGGTCGCGCTGACCACCGCACTGGTGCACAAACTGGCCCAGACTGAAGCCCATCCGGCGGTCTTTATCAATGCATCGGCAATCGGCTATTACGGCGACACCGGCGATGCCGAGATCACGGAATCCGGCCCGGCGCAGCACGATTTTGGCGCCGAAATGTGCCGGGCCTGGGAACAGGCAGCGATGCAGGCGGAGCCGCTCGGCATCCGCACCTGCGTGCTCAGGAGCGGGCTGGTTCTGAGCCGCGACGGCGGTATGTTCAAGCAAATGCAGTTGCCGTTTCGACTCGGACTGGGTATGCGCATCGGCAGCGGCAAGCAATGGATGAGCTGGATACACGTCCACGACGAGGTGGCGGCTATCCTGCATCTGCTGAATCACCCGGCCAGCCGCGGCGCGTACAATCTGACCGCACCGGAGCCGGCAACCAACCTTGAATTCACGCACTCACTGGCCGCCGCACTGGGCCGGCCCTGCTTCCTCAGTATGCCGGCCTGGGCCATTCAAGCCATGCTGGGAGAGGCCGCCGGCCTGCTGCTCGGCGGCCAAAAGGTGCTGCCCGAGCGATTGACGGCGGAGGGGTTTACGTTCCGCTATCACGGTTTGACCGCCGCACTGGAAGCATTGATCGGCAACTGAAGCGCTATCGGCTTCGGTCAATCGGCGGCAACCGCCGCTCAATTACGCACCGCCACCGACCGTCCCGGCACGCAGTCGAGCAACTCCCGCGTGTAATCGGCTTGCGGTGCGGCAAAAATATCACCGGTCGCCCCCATCTCGACCACGCTGCCGTGGCGCATCACCGCGATGCGGTCGCAGACCTGGGCGGCCACCCGCAGATCGTGGGTGATGAAGATCATCGACAGCGACAGGCGCTCGCGGATTTGATCGAGCAGCTGCAGAATCTGCGCCTGAATCGACACATCCAACGCGGAGACCGGCTCATCGGCAATCAGCACCTCGGGCTCGAGCGCCAGTGCTCTGGCGATGCCAATGCGCTGGCGCTGACCGCCGGAAAACTCATGCGGATAGCGGTCAAAAGCGCGGGCATCAAGGCCGACGATATGCAGTAAATCGCGCGCCTTGGCGGCCGCTTCGTCGGCTGCCATCCCCTGGGTAAAAAGGCCCTGGGCGATGATCTGCCCCACTTTTCTACGCGGGTTCAACGACGCAAAAGGGTCTTGAAACACCATTTGAATGCGGGCGCGAAAGGGCCGCATTGCGGCCCGGTCGAGTGGCCGCAAATCGGTGCCCATCAGTACAATCTGCCCCGCATCGGCCTCATTCAGCCGGACGATGCAGCGGGCCACGGTAGACTTGCCGGAACCGCTTTCACCGACGATGCCAAGCGTCTCGCCGCGGCGCAGGTCGAACGCGACGTTGCTGGCCGCTTCAACCCGTCGTTCCCGGCCGCCCAGGCCGAAAAAACCGCCGCCGCTGCGGTAGGTCTTGCTCAGGCCGCGGACTTCCAGCACCGGCTCGGTCGAGCGCGCCCGCGGCGGTCGCGGCGTCAGGCTCGGCACCGCGGCGATCAAACTCCTGGTGTAGGGATGCTGCGGCGCGTTCAGCACCGTATCCGCGTCGCCTATCTCCACCAAACAGCCCTGCCGCATCACCGCCACCCGATCGGCAATGTCGGCGACCACGCCAAAATCATGGGTAATAAACAGCACCCCGGTGTTGTGCATCGCTTGCAGTTCCTTAATCAATTTCAGGATCTGCGCCTGCGTGGTGACATCAAGGGCGGTCGTCGGCTCATCGGCAATCAGCACTTTCGGGCCGAGCCCAAGCGCCATCGCGATCATCGCTCGCTGCCGCTGGCCGCCGGAAAGCTCGTGCGGATAGGCGTCGAAAATCTGTTCAGGGTCGGGCAGGTGAACGTCGTCAAACAGCGCAACCGCCCGGCGACGGCGCTCTTGACGCCCGAATCGCGCATGACAGCGGAACACCTCATCGGTTTGCGCGCCAATCGTCATCACCGGATTGAGTGCGGTCATCGGCTCTTGAAAAATCATCGAGATTTCGTTGCCCCTGATCGCCCGCAGACGCGCCTCGCCAACCTGGGCCAAATCAGCGTCGCCAAAACGAATGCGGCCACGATCGATATACACATACGGTCGCGGCAGCAGCCCCATCACGGCGCGGGCGGTAATCGATTTGCCGGAGCCGCTTTCCCCTACCACGCACAGCGTTTCGTTCGGCGCCAGAGAGAAATTGACCGCTTCGACGGCAAAATTCCGCTCCGACCCCGCCGGCAAAGCGACATGCAGATTCTCGACCGCCAGCAGCGGCGCGCTCATCGCCGCTCTCTAAGGCGCGGGTTCAGCGCATCATTCAACCCCTCGCCGACCAGGTTAATCGCCAATACGGCCAGCAAAATCGCCAGCCCCGGAAAAGTACAGACCCACCAGGCAGAACGCAGCACGGTGCGCCCGGCGCCAATCAGAAAGCCCCAGCTCATGATATTGGGGTCGCCGAGGCCGAGAAACGAAAGGCCGCTTTCTATCAAAATGGCGGTGGCAACCATCAAAGAGCCGGTAACGATGATCGGCGAAAGGCAATTCGGCAGAATCTCTTGCAGCATAATCCGCCGGTCGCTCATGCCGAGGATATGGCAGGCCTGCACAAATTCACGATTGCGCAGCGACAAGAACTCACCGCGCACCAGACGGGCAACCGCCGGCCAGGAAACGACCGCGATGGCAATCACGATGCTTTTGATCGACGGCTGCATGATTGCGACCAGCAAAATGGCGAACACAAAGGAAGGAATCGTCTGAAACATCTCGGTAACCCGCATCAGCAGATCATCGATCCAGCCGCCGTAATAGCCGGCCAGCCCGCCCATGACCGTGCCACAGCCAACCGCAATCAGCGTCGCCAGCAAGCCGACCAGCAGCGACGTCTTGGCGCCGTGGGCAATCCCGGCGGCGACATCACGCCCGAGCGAATCGCTGCCCAACAGGAAATCCGGCGACATCGGCGGCGACATCGGCTGCCCGGCCAGCCGGAACGGGTCACCGGGGAAAAATATCTGGGCCGTGGCGGCCAGCAGCACCACTGCTGCGAGGATAGTCAGGCCGGCGACAGCCGAGCGGTTGCGCCGATACAGGCGCCAGAAATCCGCCACCGTTCAGCCGACCTCGATGCGCGGGTCGAGCGACGAGTAAATGATATCGACCACCAGATTAACCGCCACCACCAGCAATGCGGACAGCAGGAAGATGCCGAGCAGGAGGTTGAGGTCGCGGGCGAACAGCGCCTCGAACGCGAGCAGGCCGAGCCCCGGCCAGGCGAACACCGACTCGACAATCACCGAGCCGCCAATCAACGCCCCGACCTGCACCCCGGCCATGGTCACCACTGGCAACAGCGCATTGCGCAGCACATGCACAAACACCACCCGGCGCTCGGTCAACCCCTTGGCGCGCGCCGTGGTCACATAGTCCATGCCGGCCTGCTCCAGCATCGAGGCCCGCATCAGCCGCGTGTACAGCGCGAGATAAAACAGCGACAAGGTGACGGTCGGCAGCACCAGATGGTGGCCGATATCCAGCACCCGATCCCAGCCGGAATGAAAGGCGGCAATCGTTTCCATCCCGCTGGTCGGAAACCAGCCCAGTTTCAGCGCGAACAGCACGATCATCATCAACCCCACCCAAAACAGCGGCGTCGCGTAGGTCACCAGCGCAAAGATTGAAATCAGATTATCCCGCCAGGTGTTCAGCCCGGTCGCAGCCAGCAGCCCGAGCAGTATGCCGACCCCGACCGCCAGCATGATGGTGCCGGTCATCAACAACAGCGTGGGCATAAAACGATCGAACACCAGCTCCGAGACCGGCATTTCATGGCGAAACGAATAGCCCAGATCGAGCGAAAAAACGTTCTTCAGATAAATCGCGAGCTGCACCGGCAGCGGCTTGTCGAGGCCGAATTTTTCACGCAATTGCGCCATGTATTCCGGCGTCGCCGAACCGGCCTCACCGGCCAGCACATCAACCGCATCGCCCTCGGCCAGGTGCAGCAGGAAGAAATTGACCACCACGATCGCCAGCACAATCGGCAACGCCTGCAGCAGCCGCTTCAATACATACCGCAGGCGTTTGACTGGATGACCCATGCGCAGGTCGGATGGGCGCAGTGAACTCGAAGCTCACCGCGCCCCAGACAAACGTTACTCGTCCAACCAGGCTTCGGCAAACGGGCCGTAAGCGCCGAGCGCCGAGGTCTGATGGTCTTTCAACTTATTGTTATACACGGTCAGAAACTGCATCTCGAACAGGTTGACCACCGGCATATCATCGGCCAGGATGCGCTGAATCTGCCGGTAAATATCGGCGCGTCTGGCCGCATCGGCCTCGGTCGTACCGGCCGCCAGCAGCGCATCCAGCTCGGGGTTGCTGTAGCGTGACGCATTGACGAAATGCGTGCCCTGCCGGATCTGATCGGTGCCGTAATGGCGATGCACCCCCAGCACCGGATCCGGCAACTGATAAAAGTAATTGACGTTGATTGCAAAATCATAGTCCGCATAGATGCGCTTCAGCCAGGTCGGCACGTCCTCATAGCGCAACTCGAGCTTGATGCCGATATCGCCCAGCGCCTGCTTCATATACTCACCGGCACGGCGCCAATCCTCGCCGTAAGGAATCAGATCGAGCACGGCGCTGGCGCGGACGCCATCCGCATCCCGGACAATGCCGGCGTCATCCAGCAGTTTGTTGGCGGCTGCGATATCGGCGTTGCCCGGATAATTCGGCATCCCTTTGGCGTACAGCCCGGTCGCACTGAACGTCGACGACAGTGCACTGGTCGCCGGCTTACCGTAGCCGAACCAGATATTGTCGATCAGGAACTGCCGATCGAGTGCGAGCGAAATAGACTGCCGGATAACCGGCTGATCAAACGGCGGCTTGGTCGTATTGAACTCGATCAGCGACACCGGATTGATCATCGCATAACCGTCGGTGGTAACGCCGATTTCATCCATCTCCCGCAGGCGCACGACATCGACATTCGGGATCGCACCATAGGCGCCGTAATGCACCTCGCCGTTTTCCAGCGCTGCGGTGCGGGTAGAGGCGTCGGGAATGAACCGGGCAATCACCCGATCCAGATACGGCAGCCCTTCGCGCCAATAATTCTCGTTCTTGTCGAGCCGGATATACTGGCCTTTTTTCCATTCAACAAACTTGAACGCCCCGGTGCCGACCGGGTTATTGGCCAGGTCAGCCGAGCGCAGGTCCTGCCCCACCAGCCGATGTTTCGGCACCATCGGCGACTCGTAGCCCGAGAGCGCCCGAGTCATATACGGCGCCGGGTTGGCGAGCTTGAAGACCGCCGTATGCGGGTCGGGCATTTCGATCCGCATCACCTCCTTGAACGAATTCGGGCCACGCGGATGAATCTTTTTCAGCACCTCCATCACGGTGAATTCGACGTCGGCCGACGTAAACGGCTCGCCGTCGTGCCACTGCACGTCGCGGCGCAAATGGAAGGTAACGGTCTTGCCATCGTCACTCACCTCAAAGCGCTCGGCGAGCGCCGGCACCGGGTTCAAATCGTTGTCGTAGTCGAGCAGGCCGTCATAAATCTTCGGCGCCACCAGCCCGATTGGGCCGGAAGTAGAGAGATAGGAGGCCAGCGACGGCGGCTCCGGCTGCGCAATAAAGACGAATGTCCCGCCATATTTCTGTGCATGAGCGGCCAGGCCACCCGCCATCATCACGGCAGCAACCAGCCGGATGCCAATCCAGTTTGCAATTCGCATAAGAGTATTCCTCCGAAGTGTTATAGATAAATTCAGGGGCGGAAGCATACGCTATCCGGCGGGAAAGTGTCAATTGGATAGAATATGCCCAAACTGACGGTATGTACAGCGGCATGGCCGGATGAACAGGTTGTGGGGAGATTGCCGACCTTCAGTGGGTAGTGAAATGCCAGAAATTTAGGTTGCCGGCCTTAACGAGGGAGGGGTACAATACCTGTATCGGCTATCTGTGATTTTAATTACGGTGCAACCGATACATCCATATCACCCTTAATGTCGAGATATAGCTATGTCAAAAATTCTAATGTTTGAAGCACCTTGGGAAAATAACATTATATGGAATCCGTCCGCCTACGAAATCTATAGATCAATCGGAGCACTGCCATTTTCTGAGCAGATCATATCTCGGCCTTTAATCTCCACCTCACAATGTATGGAAGATATTGACAATTTTTTGAGTTTGGATGAGAACAAAAGTGGTGCAAATATCATCATATTTGCCGGCCACGGCAGTGATGTAAATATACAACGGGATGACGACGAGGAAATCGAGAACAAAAAAATCATCCAAGGTTTTGGTGAAGTTATCGAACTAACCAATTTGGAGCAATTCGCCTTGAAAACACGGGGTAATCTTGCAAGATCCATACTCATTCTGGATTCATGTTTTCTTGGAAGAGATATCGAATCGTTCCGTGACACTATCGGAGCATTCGGTGTTATTGGATATACCAAAGAAATTGAATGGGTAGACTCCGGTATCTTTACCTTTGTAATGTTGTGTAAATTTAATACCGAGATGGACGACAACTTTAAAAATATTTTTGAGAAAAACACCACGGGGGGCGCCACTACTTTTCCTAAGCTAATATTAGATAATATGTATTACGGTGACAGCGACGATGAGGATGAACCTCACGGGGTATACGCAAGTCTGATGTGTGAATTGGGAGTTGACTACAGTTTTAAACCCAGATAGCAACATACGCCACGCGATAATTGCCGCACCCAAATTTATAGACCACCCTATTATTTCTATTTCACACCGGCAGATCTTTTATATACAACCCGCCCCACTCCGGCAACCTGTCGTCAATCCCGGCCAACCGCAGCGCGTGCCAGGCCATGGCATGATTGGAAGACGTCAGCGGAACGCCCAGCTCAGCCTCGAGCCGGGCGCAGGCCGCCACCAGACGCACCGAGGTGCAGGACACAAACAGCATATCCACCTCGGCGCGGCGGACCATTTCCCGTAGCGCCGCCTCGATTGAGGCCGGGGCAATGCGCGCCACGGTCGAATCCTGCTCCTGATTAAACGTGCCCAGCACCGCCACGTCGAAACCGCGGGCGGTAATGTACTGTTCGACAATCCGGTTCACCGCCGCCGAATACGGCGTCAGGATGCCAATCCGGCGGGCCTTGAACGCATCGAATGCCGCAAACGCAGCGGTAATCGGTGTGGTGCATTTGACCCCCGGTCGGGCGCGCCGGATATGCTCGAATACCCGCTCCTCGCCAATCGCCATCGCCGCCGACGTGCAGCCGTAGGCAATCACATCCGGCGGTGTTGCCGGCGTAATCGCCCGCGCACAATCGGTCAGCCGCGCGCCCATCGCCCGCAGACTCTGCGGTGTCACCCGATCTTGATTGAAGATGCGGCTGTGGTACAGCGCCACCCCCGACAGCGGATAAAAAACCCGCTGCCACTCGTGCTCAATCGTGTAATCGGTGGCCAGCACAATCAGCCCGATACGCGCACGACCGGCGAGGCCGTCATCGGTTTTATAGTGCAGATGATCGAGCAGGAGCATAAATCGGCATTCAGTGTGATGCGGCGCTCGTGTGACGGGCGCGGCGGTAAGCGCAATTGTGTTATCTACTGTCAGATTATCGCAAACCGCCGCTAAATAACAGCCTGCGGCGTATCGGCTCAGAAACAGATGGCATTCCTCGCCCCGGGAGGAGCAGCCATGCAAATCCGACATAGCGCCACCGGCCGCACTTCGGGGTTGAATTCGCCAACCTGTCAACCGGTACAAATTGTCTGTCAACCTGTACAAAATTGTATTGAAATCCGCATTTTTATGTGTTACAGTCACGGACTGCTGGCCGTATGGCCATTTTTATCAACTGGCGGTGTGTACATCACGCCCCGAACTATTTACCCAATCCCTGGAGGAAACACATGACATTCAAGAAAAAGAACGGGCAAAATATGCCGTCTTATATCACAGATATGGCCCAATCCGTAAAATCCAATGGCGATGGCGTCAGCCGTCGCGAATTCCTGGCAATGGCCAGTGTTTTTGGCGCCAGCGCGGCTACTGCGTACGGCATGCTCGGCCTCGTGGCTCCTTCAGTGGCACAAGCTGCTGACGGTAAGAAAATGGGCGGCATAGTCCGTTTTCAGACCGAAGTACGTCCGATGAAAGATCCACGCACTTATGACTGGTCACAAATCGCAAACTTCTCGCGCGGCTGGCTTGAATATCTGGTTCAGTATAACAATGACGCCACCTTCACCGGCAAGTTGCTCGAAAGCTGGGACATCAGCGACGACGCCAAAACCTACACACTCAATGTCCGCAAAGGCGTTAAATGGAACAACGGCGACGACTTCACCGCTGAAGACGTGGCCCGCAACATAACGGGCTGGTGTGACAAGAGCCTCGAAGGCAATTCAATGGCCGGTCGCTTTGCCACACTCATCGACGACACCAGCTCTGAGAGCGGTATGGCACGTGATGGTGCCATCGAAATCGTTGACAGCCACACGGTCAGGCTGAACCTGCCGTCGCCTGATATTTCATTGATTGCCGGCATGGCAGACTACCCTGCCGCCATCACCCACAAAGACTACAACTTCGAGACCGCGGTGGAAAACCCGCTCGGCACAGGCCCGTACAAACCGGAGATCCTGAAAGTGGGCGAGAAAGGCGTACTCGTGCGTAACCCCGACCACAAATGGTGGAATGAGGGCAACGGCGCCTATCTGGACCGGATTGAATTCATTGATTACGGTACTGAGCCGGCGGCTCACTTTGCCGCGATGGAGGCCGACGAAGTTGATTTCATTTACAGCGCAGAAGGTACTGAAATCCTTGAATTGATGGGCACACTGGACGATTTTGATCGCAACAATGTTGTGACCGCAGCGACTGTTGTTATCCGGCCTAACCAGCAGGCAGAAGTTGACGGCGAAAAGCCGTACGCCGATGTTCGCGTCCGACGCGCACTGAATATGGCCATCGACAACGCAGTGTGTCTGGAACTTGGCATGGGCGGTCTCGGTATTGTGGCTGAGAACCACCACGTTGGACCGGTGCATCCTGAGTACGCGAAACTACCGCCGCAGAAGCACGATCCAGCCGGTGCCAAGGCCCTGATGGACGAAGCCGGTATGGGCGATTACGAGCACGAGCTGATTTCCATCGATGCGGGTTACCGCAAAGACAGCACCGACGCAGTAGCGGATCAACTCAGAAAAGCCGGCATCAAGGTCAAGCGTACCGTACTGCCGGGCTCAACATTCTGGAACGACTGGGCCAAGTACCCCTATTCATGCACCAACTGGAACCACCGCCCGCTCGGCGTACAGGTTCTGGGGCTGGCTTACCGCTCAGGCGAGGCCTGGAACGAGTCCGGTTTCAACAATGCCGAGTTCGATGCCACCCTGACAGAAGCCCTGGCTATCGCGGATGTCGACAAGCGCCGTACAGTCTGTGCAAAGCTGGAGAAAATCATGCAGGACGAAGGCGTTATCTGTCAGCCTTACTGGCGTACCCTCACCAATTTTGCGAAAAAGAGTCTTGGTGGCGCAGAGCACCATATCACCTTCGAGTACTATCCGCAGGAAGTATACTGGAAGGCGTGATTGTAGGCCTTATTGAAAAGGCTGCCCGTGTGGGCAGCCTTTTCGGTTTGAGTGCTGGCCGTCACCGGTCGGTACTTATCGGCACATTCACCATGCACCCCCACTTTCTTGTACCGATGCAAGACGGCTTGTCTGTTGCAGCTACCCTGGAGTCTCGATGCTCGGTTTCCTGTTGAAGCGTAGCGGCGTGATGCTGCTGACGGCGCTCTGCCTGACTTTTGTGGTTTTTTTCCTGACCAATCTCGAGCCCAACCTTGAGAAATTAACCAAAAGCGAAGGCAACATACGCATGACCGACGTGCAGGTGCAATCCTGGCTGCAAAAAAACGGTTACCGACAGCCATTGATCAAACGATATGGCGAATGGCTGGGGGTTGCACCCGGGTGGACCCGTAGCGATGAAAACGGGGACCTTGCCGGGCGCTGTATCAAGTCGGGGTCTGACCCGGCACTGGCACCGCGCTTTTGTGGTTTGCTGCAAGGCGATTGGGGCCGATCACTCGTATTTCGAACCGACATCAAAGCCATCATTAAGGAAAAGCTGGGTTTAACCGGTTGGTTGATGCTGTGCGTTATGGTGATTATGGTACCGACGGCACTCTTGATCGGGATTCTGGCCGGGATGCGTGAAGGCAGCCGCACCGATCGATCACTGTCTGCCTTTTCCATTCTGACCACCTCGACACCCGAGTACGTATCGGGGGTCATTTTTATTGTGCTGTTTGCAAGCAAGCTGGGCGGCCTTCGGTGGTTCAAAGGTACCGCGGCAACGGCGATGGAAAACATTACGTTTGAAAATTTTACGTTGCCGGTGATGACACTGGCCCTGTATGGCGTCGGTTACATTGCGCGGATGACCCGGGCGTCAATGGCGGAGGTGATGACAGAGCAGTACATCCGGACCGCCAGATTAAAAGGGCTGAGCTTCCCGGCAGTGGTGCTCAAACATGCGCTCCGCAATGCCTTGATTGCCCCTTTTACCGTCATCATGCTGCAGATACCCTGGCTACTGACCGGGGTCGTCATCGTTGAGACGCTGTTTAACTATAAGGGCTTTGGATGGACCCTGGTGGCGGCGGTGGGCAACAACGATATAGAGTTGCTGCTGGCATGTTCGGTTGTCGCCGTCGGTGTGGTGCTGGTGACACAACTGATATCGGATATCGGGTACGTGTTTCTGAACCCGCGCATTCGCGTTAATTGAGGGGCCGGGCATGGACAGATTAGGCACTCTCGATATCACGCTGCAGATTCTGCAGCAATTCACACCCGTCTGGACCAGCCTCGCGATCATACTGGCCGCATCCGTTGTACTGCGCAGCAAACTTGGATTATACGGTCGTCTGTTTTCCAGCCCGATTGGTACCGTCGGATTGATTCTGGTGCTGTTCTGGGTACTGACTGCGATCTTTGCAGACCAGATCATCACGATGGACCCGCTCAGCCAGGTCTCCGGCATGAAAAACAAAGTCCCCGGTTGGCCGGTAAGCGGGGTGGAAGGCGCGCACTATCTGCTCGGTGGTGACAATCTTGCCCGCGATATTTTCAGTCGCGTGGTGATGGGGAGCCGGATTGTATTGAGTATTGCTCCAACCGCGACATTGTTTGCCTTTATGGTGGGCGTTACACTTGGATTGCCGGCGGGGTTTTATGGCGGGCGCTTTGACACCATCCTGAGTTTTGTCTCAAACCTCGTTCTGGCCTTTCCGGTTATTCTGTTGTTCTTTCTACTCGTCACTCCAGAGATACGCTCGACGGGGGTTCCACTGGTGATGTCCGGTGTGTTATTCCTGTTCCCGATCATTTTCTTTCTGATACTGTTCACTTCGCGATTTCAAGAGCAGCCAACCAAGCTGTATGTTTTGCTCGGCATTACGCTGCTCGTCGGCGGCTGGGCTTATTCGGGGCTTGCATTCAATGCCGACCCATTCGGGGTCTTTTATATGGACCCGAACCTGCTGAATATATTTGTGTCCGTCGTCTTTGTTAATTCGCCTACCGTGTTCCGTATCGTACGGGGGCTGACGATTGACATTAAAACCCGCGACTATGTGGCCGCCGCACAAACGCGCGGAGAGACACCCTGGTACATCATGCTCTGGGAAGTTCTGCCGAATGCACGTGGGCCGCTGATTGTCGATTTCTGTCTGCGAATCGGATACACCACAATTCTGCTTGGCACGCTGGGCTTCTTTGGCCTCGGAGTCTCGCCTGAAAGTCCGGACTGGGGTATGACCATCAACGAAGGGCGAAAGCTGCTCGCGGTGTACCCTCATCCGGCGTTGCCGCCGACGTTCGCGCTGATGTCGCTGGTGTTGGGCCTCAATCTGCTCGCGGACGGTCTGCGAGAGGAATCCCTAAGAGACTGACCGGGCCACTAACGAGGATTTTCCCATGAGCGAAAACATCACTCCCATACTGGAGATCGAGAATCTCGATATCTCTTTTTTCGTGCGCGCCGGTGAGATTCCTGCCGTTATGGATTTTTCCTGCAAGGTGATGCCCGGGGAGGCAATGGGGCTGGTTGGCGAGTCCGGCTGTGGCAAATCAACTGTCGCACTTGGCATCATGCGAGACATGGGTAATCGCGGCAGAATTGTGGGGGGCAAAATCAAGTTTCATGGCCGGGACATGGGGGAAATGTCCGATCAGGAGTTGCGCGATCTTCGGGGTTCCAAAATCGCAATGATTTACCAGGAGCCAATGGCGTCGCTGAATCCTGCGATGAAAGTTGGCCGGCAGTTGATGGAAGTGCCGCTGATACATGAACGGGTATCCGAAGACGAAGCGTACAACCGGGCACTTGCCATGTTGGAATCAGTAAAGCTTCCGGACCCTGCGCGCGTCCTGGATGCCTATCCGCACCAGATCTCCGGCGGACAGCAACAACGTATTGTTATCGCGATGGCGCTGCTGTCGAAGCCTGATCTGCTGTTGCTTGATGAGCCCACCACCGCCCTTGATGTCACGGTAGAAGCGGGCATCGTACAGCTGATCAAGGAGCTGGCGCGTAACACCGGCACATCAATGCTGTTTATCTCGCACAACCTCGGGCTGATACTCGAAACCTGCGATCGCATTACCGTGATGTACTCCGGCGAGGCCGTAGAATCGGGCACCGTACATGACGTCTTTGATCGTATGCGCCATCCGTACACGCAGGGTCTGTTCAATTCTATCCCGCTGCCGGGTGCGGACAAGTACACGCGGCCGCTGGTGTCGATACCGGGACAACTACCGCTGCCGATGGAACGGCCTGTTGGCTGTAATTTTGGGCCGCGTTGTTCTCACTATGTCGAAAGCACCTGCAATGCCGGTGTGGTGCATATGCAGAGCGTGCGCCGAGAGCGCGACCACATGTCGCGTTGTATGCGCATAGACGACATAGACTGGGCTGCCGAACCGGATCGACCGCTGGTCAGCGACCCGACAGAGCCGGGTGACGTTATGCTCGATGTCAGGGAACTCAAGAAGTACTACGACGTTGCCGCCAACCAGATGTTCGGGGGGGGTGATAAACGCACGGTGAAAGCCAACGAATCCATTACGCTGCAGGCACGCGAATCCGAAACGGTTGCGATTGTCGGTGAATCGGGTTGCGGAAAATCAACGCTGGCAAAGTGTCTTCTCGGGCTTGAAACCGCTACCGATGGGGAAATCACGCTCGGTGCGGTTGAGATCGGCAGCACAGACGTCAGTGACCGCGACACAAAGACGGTTGCGTCAGTGCAGATGGTCTTTCAGAACCCTTTTGACACGCTGAACCCCAGCCACACGGTTGGCTCACAGATCATACGCACGCTGGAAAAATTCAAAATTGGCGAGAGCCAGCAAGATCGACATGAGCGTATGCTCGAATTGCTCGACCTGGTAAAACTGCCGCGGGCCTTTGCGGAGCGTAAGCCACGACAACTCTCGGGCGGCCAGAAACAGCGTATCGGCGTGGCCCGGGCATTTGCCGGAAAACCAAAGGTGGTTGTGGCGGATGAGCCTGTGTCGGCGCTCGATGTGTCCGTGCAGGCGGCCGTCACCGAGCTGCTGATGGAGATCCAGCGAGAAGCCAAAACCACGATGTTGTTTATCAGTCACGACCTGTCTGTCGTACGCTACATTGCTGACCGCGTAATCGTGATGTACCTGGGTCATATAGTAGAGCAAGGTGTTACGGATGATATTTTCTCACCGCCGTATCATCCCTATACCGAGGCGTTACTCTCGGCTATCCCGATTGCCGACACCAGCTGTATCAAAAAACAGATTGTGCTGGAAGGCGAGATACCATCTACCCTCAATCCACCGCCCGGCTGCCCGTTCCAGACGCGTTGCGGCCATAAAAAAGACGTACCCGACAACCGCTGTGAAACAGAGATGCCGGGCATGCGCGATCTCGCCAACGGGCATACCATCAAATGTCATTTATCGGCCGATAAACTCGACGCAATGGAACCGGTTATCCGCTTTGCAGAGAAAAGCCTTGCCAGCTGATTGTGTTGTTGATGTACCCGCACCATTCTTGAAGCGACAGGGGTGCCCTGTTTAACCGAACTCGACGGACAGCAGGTGCAGCCTTTGCAGGGTGAAGCATTTTTGCCGGTTTTGAATGACAGAGCCGCCAATCGCGCGCAGCCTGTCTACTTTGAGCACGAAGGAAATTGCGCGATTCGACTGAGCAAATTCAAACGCCAAATAGCAGCCCTCGATTGCATTTCCAATGCATCCAATCCGATTGGCTTGTCGCGCCCAACCGGGTATCATTACCGGATACCGCCAAACAACGAGGACTGCCGTAATGCAAAAAACCGTCGATTACTATCTTTTCCTGCTGTCGCCCTGGTCGTATCTGGGCAGCCCGCATTTCAACCGGCTGATTGACCAGCACAACCTCAACGTCAACTACAAACCGATCGACGTGATGCAGACGTTTGACAAAATGGGCGGGACACCGCCGGCCAAACGTCACCCGTCCCGGCAGCGCCTGCGCCTGGATGAGCTCAAAAGATGGAGCCAGTTTCTGAATCGCCCGATCAATCTACACCCGGCGCATTGGCCGACCGACCAGTCGTTGGCTGCCAAAATGGTCATTGCGGCGGACGGACAGGCAAATACCGGCCGTTTTGTCGATGCGATTTTAGCGGCAGTATGGCATCAGGAACGCGACATCGCCGACCCGGATACGCTGCTCTCGCTTGCCGAGCACTGCAACCTGGACGGCCCCGGATTGATCGAAACCGCCCGCTCAGCCGAACTGGATGCACGCTATCAAGCCATCACCGATGCAGCCCACGCCGCCGATGTCTTTGGTTCACCGACTTTCGTCTATCAGCGTGAAAACTATTGGGGGCAGGACCGCCTCGACTTTCTCGACCGCGCGCTGAGCGGCTAACCGCCGTGCGGTCGGGCCGCTATGGCGGCAGCGCCGACTGGTCAACCGTCCGGCGCCACACCGTCGGCACGCGCCAGCGTATCGGCGACGGACACCGGTATGACGACCGGCTGCCGTATCTCGATCTCTTGCAGGTTATTCCCACCGCCACCGCGGTCCACCACCACAAAGTCGGCTTGCCGGCCGAGCACAATCTGGAAGTGATGCCAGGTGTTTTTATGGAAGTTGACACCCTGGCAGCCATTGGTCATAAACAACACCAAATCGTCGGCGGTAATCTGCTCTTTCGGCGCAGCAACCAACACCAAAAACGGCGCCGAATTCGGAAACCCCACCGGCAGAAATGCCTGGCTCCCCAGCGGATGGCGCTCCATCACCCGCACCCGATGCGGCAGCGGCAGCGGCCGGGTTCTAAACACGCTGACGATTGCCCTGCCCCCCTGATCGCCGGCGTCGATCGCAAACAGATCATGGAAACGGGTCGTCAGCCCCTGATTAATTGACTGCCGTTCGGCTTGCTCCAATTCGATTACATCGCCAAAAGGTGCGAAGCTTTGCGCATTTAACGGCACGGGTTTGAGTTCAATCATCGGCACTCTGTTGGCTGGTAATGAGTCGGATTTCGATCAACGACGGCACTGTTGACGATGCGATTTTGTCCGCATAAAAAAATAATAGCATACCATGACAATCGATACCGAGTAGCGCCAAGCAAATACGCGAACAGGCATCGGCGAATTCAGTGTTGAAAATCAGATCATTGATTATATCTCCGGCAATGAAAATACACGCAAAGCCCGAAGAAGTCGAGGTAGTGTGGTTCTTCGTGCATCAACTGGTAGAGGATCACGGCTACGACAAGGGGCAGATTCGCACTCGTCGGCAGTGGTGAGTCAACTTGGAGGAAATTCCCAAACTACCCGGCAAGAACGAAAAAGGCGGGCACCTTTTATCTTTCGCCTTAATTCGCCTGAATGAAATTCACGTATCGTAGAAATTATTAGCTCTTTTCCTCGTACTTGCCGTCCCACGAGTAATGTTTAACTTGGTTTTTAACAAATGGACATGGGAATTTGCGATCATCATTAGCAATAACTGACGCAAGTAACCGACCAATATCTTGAGAAGCATTTTCAGCGGCCAATTTATGGGCATCTTCTGGAGTTTTGTTAGCAGCGATATATTGGTTGAAATGCTTGTCATAGAGACACTGCAAAGGAGTGTTTCTCCAATTCCAGTTCTTACCCCCGACAAGGTCACGGGCAGCAAACGGCGCACTTCCGTGAACTTGACACCAGACGTAAACTGCCCCTTGTGAAAAAGCAAGAATTTCCGCAATATGTTCGTTACAGATACCGCTAACAGTTGGTTTACCATCTTTTTTGATTATTTCAAGATACATGATTCAATCTCCTCAATGCAGGAAAAACCCAAATTGTAACTAGCGCGTGTTTTAGAAAATATTTTATCCGGTGCAGAGCCTGGAGTGCATTAGCTCTAACGCATATCTGAATAACATAAAGCGCGTTTCTCATTGACTACAAAGTTTTCGCGTATTAATCAGATTTTCCCTTAATCTGTTATCCCGCTACCGCGCAAATATTCCATTGCATTCTCCGTCGCCCATGTTTCGCTGGAGCCATGTGTTTGCCAAGTCAGGTATCCATCAATGATGGTAGCCCCTGGTGAAGAAGTGGCACCTATATATTCTAACCGCAACGGTCAGTTCTCGTTTCTTGCTGGATCCCGATCTTTCCAGCCATGAAGGCTTTTGCACATTCGTACTGCCAATTCGTTCGTGTATTCGTATCATATTTTTTCAGCGTTAAGCCCGGCGCATCCGGAACCTCCCTGGAGTTATAGAACAGGTGCCTCGGCCCCTGAACCCCCTCGGTGAGTTCCCTCGCCGAACGGATGTACTCCTTACTGACGAAAAACACTATCGGCTCTTTGGTATCCACGGGCAACATGCGGAGATCGTTGTACGGATCTTTTTTCCGCCGCCGTTTGTAACGATCTGCCTGGGGACTGAAGGTAATATCATACCTGGGCGTCAGAAAATCCGCTTTGATCAATCCCCATCCCGCCGAAAGAATGTAAAGGCGTTCCAGCCCATATCGCTCCACCAGCATTTTATAGGTCTGGTTCTCATAGAGTTGCCAAGCAGGCAGGAGTCCAAGGGGATTGTTGCCCGGCGCTTTGTTATATCGGAGCAACTCATCTCTCCATGACTTGCCGACATCCATATTGTCGTCCGGGCGGGCATAGACATACCGCGTATCCGCTGGCGCTTTTTTGGGGTCGGCGACCAACAAAACTTTCCGCTTGTCGTGTCGTTGCAAGTAACCGGCTTGAGGGGTTTTCTTGGCTGCACACTGGATAACGATGATCATGCGGCCTCCTCCATTCCATGGATCAGGCGCTCCAGAGTGTCGAGAAACGCAGGATCGTATTGCTCATCAACATGGTTCTGGTTCCATAGTCCTGATGTCCGAACGCGCTCCCTGTTGCAGAAACGGCCGAGCCAGTTTCCGGATGCAGGATCGAGCGGCTCCTTGCCGTAGTTGCTCAGCAGCGCAATTGCATTGCGTTCTATATAGCCCCGAAGACTGTCCGGGCCGGGTTCATCATTAACCGCCAGCCAGAGGAACGGCATCGCCCCGATTGCCTTGCTTACAAGTTGTTCCAAAGGCTCCTCCTCTTGCCTGATCATGCGCGACGCAGAGCTGCCGTTGCCCCAGGTGGGAAATACATGGCCATCACGTTCAATCAGAGCAACGCCTGCTATCAGCCGGAATATTGAGCCGCGATGGTTGCCGCCGCCCGTCCGCATCTGGCCTCGGTGCTGGGACAGTCGCGTCCAGAGTTTCGTAGCAGAACCGGTTTTCAGCGCATGCGTTCCAATGCGCACAATGCGCGATCCCGATCCGGGATCGCCTCGGTTCTCTCCCGGTTGCCGGAAGAAATAGACGCCACGCAACGGCCAGCTCATTCGACCGTTACAATATGAAAGCCTGCGTGCGCCGCCGAGTTGTAGCTCAAGATCGGACAGCAAGCCGTAAAAGCGGTTCAGAACATGTATTCTCGTCTCAATCATTCTCACATTCTAAGGAACATCTGATTAACACATGAAAACTTTAGTTTCAATGCGAAACGCTCTTTTACTATTCAGATATGTGGCATTCGGTTATCACTTGCCCCTGACCCGTATAGGTCGAATCACCCCAGACACGGGTTTCCTCACCGTGCAGCAGGTCGCTAAGAACCTGGGAGTCGTGCACATTCGCAGGCGTTGCAACCACCGAATGCATCAGCTTGGTACGACTGTCCACACCAATGTGCGCCTTCATTCCAAAATACTACTGCCTGCCCTTGCGAACCTGACGCATATCCGGGTCGTGCTCTTTTTTCTTGTTCCTGGTAGAACTCGGGGCATGGATGATGCTCGCATCAACAATTGTGCCACGCGAGACCTTCAGGCCATTTTCTTGCAGATATTGATTCACCTGATGAAACAGTTGGTCGCCCAGATCGTGCTTCTCCATCAAATGGCGGAATTTGCACACCGTGGTCTCATCGGGAGCCGGCTCTCTACCGAGGTCTATACCGACAAACCGGCACAATGCGTGCGAGTCATACAACGCTTCTTCTACGGCCGGGTCGGAGAGATTAAACCAGTGCTGAAGAAAATGGATGCGCAGCATGCGTTCAATCCCGATCGGGGGACGCCCCGCCCCCTTTGGATGGGGGTAAAACGGCTTGATTACTTTGGCTAGTTCCTCCCAAGGGATAATCGTTTCCATCTCTTCCAGAAACCGCTCTTTACGGGTCTTCTTACGGAATTTCTCGAATCCGTTTTCAGAAAGTGTCTGTTGCATGGAATTCAGCCTCTGATAATGACTTCCTGTATTATAAACAGTTATGGCAATAAATCAGAGTTGCCCTAAAGTACAGCGCTGTCCCTCGAAAATCACCGTCGTCTAGCAGATTAACAAAACACCGGTCGGTCGGCAATAGGCTGCATAGGCAAGCACACAAATTCCCAATAAAAAAACACCTCTATACAACCCATCTCCGACACTAACACCATCACCGCCAAACATCCGTACTCAAATACCGCTCCCCCGTATCCGCCAATATCGCCAACAACGTCTTGCCATGAAATCGGCTCTGCTGTGCCAGCATCAGCATGCCGGCGGTGGCCGCGCCGCAGGAAATGCCGACGAACAGGCCCTCGCGTTCGGCCAGCTCGCGGGTGGTGCTGTAGGCTTGTTCGGTGGTAATCGGCAGAATCTCGTCATACGACCCGGTGTCCAGCGTGTCGGGGATAAAGCCGGGCGCGGTGCCCATGATCTTGTGTTTGCACGCGATGCCCTTGGATAGAATCGGCGAGTCGGCCGGTTCGGTGGCGATAATTTGCAGGTCGGCCAATACCGGTTTGAGGTATCGGGCCAGCCCGGATATCGTGCCGCCGGTGCCCGTGGTGCAGACGATGGCGTCGATTTGATCGCCAAAATCGTCGATGATTTCCGTTGCCGTTTGTTGGTGCGATTGCGGGTTGGACGGGTTGTAATGCTGGCCGACAAAGAAATAGCCCTTTTCTTTTTCCAGTCGGCGCGCCTCCTTGATTGCGCCCACGGTGCCCTGCTCGGCCGGCGTCAGCACCACCTCGCCGCCATAGGCTTTGAGTATCTGTTTGCGCTCTGCGCTCATATCGGCCGACATGACAAACACCGAACGATAGCCCTTCACGGCGGCCACCATCGCCAATCCAATGCCGGTATTGCCGGAGGTCGGCTCGACGATGGTGTCATCCGGCTTGAGCCGGCCGGTGCGCTCGGCGTCTTCGATCATCCGCAGCGCCGGGCGATCCTTGACCGAGCCGCCCGGATTGAAGCTTTCCAGCTTGACCCATAAATGCGCCCCCGATTCGGCCCCGAGGCGGTTCAGTTTCACCACCGGGGTGTGGCCGATGGTTTGCAGGATATTTTGGTATTTCATGGGCGCTGCACAGGTATCAGGTGAATGGCATATTAAAACACGGATCGCGCGAGGCGGTTACGACCTGTCAGGCGATTGTCTGCCGCCAGGCCAGACCGGGCGCGCCCGGCAGGAGATGCAACCGGCGGGTGTGCCCATTGGTGTCGGGCCGGCCGAGGCAAATCGACCCGATACCCGGCAAAAAATCCGCCGAGCGGCGCAAGTAATCCATCGTCCGCCGGCCATGCCGGCGCGCAAATACAGTTTCCCCAATCGACAACGCCATACAACACGCCGACCGGTCGAATACCCCGGGTCACAGCCCACAGCCGATGCAGCGATGAATAACGCCGCTGTCCAGCAGCGCCGCCGGGGCGGGATACCACATCTCCCGGCTCGGCTTGTCGAATACCCGGCTGACGAAGCCGGGGTCGATGCCGCGCTGCAGCATCAGCTGGCTGTCGTATCGCTGTTCCTTTTGCGGGTCGTAAAACGGCAGCACCTGGTTGAGATGGGAATAATCCATCGCGTATTGATGAAAACCGACCCGGGCGCCGGGTGCCAGCGTGCGCCGCTGGCCGCCGATAAACGCCAGGGCGCAGGCCGAGCTGCATTCCGCCGCCACGTGGGTATCGAATCGATGCTGCAGGAATACCGCCAGCAGGCCCCGGCCTTCGTAGATCGAGCCGCCCTTGCTGTCGAGTATGACCCGCCGGCCGCCGGGGTGCTGTTCGAGATAGGCGCGAAAATCTCTGGATATGCCAAAATCAATCACGCCCTCGATCCGGTAGTCGCCGGACTGCGGCAGGAACGAGAATTGATACTCGGGTATCCGGGCCGGCTTGTTTCCGGGGTTCGACGCCGTGATGAAGACGATCGATTGCACCGATTCGATGGCGTTGACCGAAACCGCGAGTATGGTCAGGACCAGGCAGCCAAACAGGCCGGTTTTAATCGCCGCACTGCCAAATCGGACATAGTGCGCCTCGGTGTAGCGCAGCAGATCCAGGCAAATCCACACCAGTACCGGAAATTTGGTCAGCAGCAGCAAAAACAGCGCCATGGCGACGCTGATGCGCGCGCCGGCCGTTTGCGGCAGCAGAAACAGCTGATCAAACAGCAGCAACAGCAGCACCGGCGCCAGCAGTCGTACCAGCAACTGGACGGGCAGAGAAGGCAATGTGGGGGTTGCTGACGGGTGAACAGGTCGATTCATAGTGATTTTTATTACTTTTCGCTTGATTTTACCGACCATAGTAGATTATTGTATGCAATTGCATAGACGATACGCATTATTTCAGAGTTGAATTATTGACCGTACAGCTCGAAACGCGTAAATATAATCGAACTTTACTATATCCAATGGCCGAACCCGCTACGACCCCAGATACCGCCGATGCGCCAGCGCTGGTGCGCTTTGAAAATATTCAGAAAAGCTACGACGGCCATGTCCTGGTGGTGAAAAACCTCAACCTGGATGTGGCTGCCGGTGAATTTCTCACGATGCTGGGGCCGTCGGGCTCGGGCAAGACGACCTGCCTGATGATGCTGGCCGGGTTTGAGCCGGCGACCCATGGCGAAATTTATCTGCAGAACCGCCCTATCAACACCGTCCCCCCGCATAAACGCGGTATCGGCATGGTGTTTCAGAACTATGCGCTGTTTCCCCACATGACCGTGGCGGAAAACCTGTCGTTTCCGCTGGAAGTGCGCAAGATGGACAAATCAGAGCGGGAGCGCCGGATCAAACGCGCGCTGGATATGGTGCAGCTCGGCCCGTTTGGCGACCGGCGACCGGCGCAGCTGTCGGGCGGGCAGGCGCAGCGGGTGGCGGTTGCCCGGGCGCTGGTATTCGACCCGGAGCTGGTGCTGATGGACGAGCCGCTCGGGGCGCTGGACAAGAATCTGCGGGAACAAATGCAGTATGAGATCAAGCATATCCACGAATCGCTGGGCGTTACCGTGGTCTATGTTACCCACGACCAGAGCGAAGCCTTGACGATGTCGAACCGCATCGCGGTTTTTAACGATGGGGTTATTCAGCAACTGGCGCCGCCGGCGGATCTGTACGAAAAGCCGCTGAATGCGTTTGTCGCCAATTTTATCGGTGAAAACAATCGCCTGCTCGGGTCGGTGACCCATATCAACGGCACCAGCTGCAAAATCGCGGTCGATGATGGCGGCGAAGTGACGGCCAGCGCAATCAATATCGGCACGGTCGGCGATAGAACCACGCTGTCGTTGCGCCCGGAGCGGGTCAGCGTCAACCCGATGGCGGGGTCGATGCCCAATATGTTTGACGCAACGGTCAAAGAGTTGATCTACCTTGGCGACCATGTTCGAACCCGGGTCAACGTCTGTGGCAACCGGGACTTTGTTATCAAGATTCCAAATTCAAGCGACCACGCCACACTCAAGCTGGATGATTCAATAACGGTCGGTTGGAATGTCGAAGATTGTCGCGCGCTGGATGCTTCGGATTGAATCCCGTGCACGACGTAAAAATCGATTCGCGCAAGCGAACATGTAATCCGAAAATCATCTGTTATCACTATCGTAAATAAGGAGCTTAGCTATTATGAACACACGTTTTAGAACCACCCTGATCGCGGCTGCGGTCTCAGCCAGCGTTACCGGTACGGCGGTCGCCAAAGATCTGGTCGTCGTCTCCTGGGGCGGGGCGTATACGTCCAGTCAACAAAACGCCTATCATGCGCCGTACATGGCCGCCAATCCCGACATCAATATCGTTAACGACGATTCAGCCAACGGAGCAGTGGCCAAACTGCGCGCCATGCAAGAGGCCGACAACGTTACCTGGGATCTGGTTGACATGGTCGCATCCGACGCCATTTTGAGTTGCGATGAGGGTCTGGTCGAAGAACTCGATCACGATGCCATACTGGCTGCGGCGCCGGATGGTACGCCTGCCAGCCAGGATTTCGGCGATCTGATCGTCTCACCCTGCTTTATCCCGCAAATCGTCTATTCGACTACGTTTGGTTATCGCACCGATTTGGTTGGCGACACCCCGCCGAGCACGATCGCCGATGTATTCGATCTGGAAAAATACCCCGGCAAGCGCTCGCTGGAAAAGAAAGCAATTAACAATCTGGAGTGGGCGCTGCTGGCCGATGGGGTTTCCGCCGACGAGATCTATGAGGTGCTCGACACCGATGCCGGCGTCCAGCGTGCTTTCGCCAAGCTGGACACGATTAAAGATCACGTCGTCTGGTGGGAAAAGGGAGCGCAGACGCCGCAGTTGCTGGCCGACGGCGAAGTCATCATGGGTTCAACCTACAACGGCCGCCTGTTTTCCGTGATCGAGGAAGAAAAACAGCCGGTCGGCATGCTGTGGGACTGGCAGGTCTTCGACCTTGACGGCTGGGTTATTCCCATCGGCTCGCCCAATAGAGACGAAGTCGTGAAGTACCTGCGTTATGCTACCGATACCCAGCGACTGGCGGATCAGGCAAAATACATTTCTTATGGTCCGGCACGCGCATCGTCCGCCCCACTGGTGGGCAAACACGCCACGCTGGGCATCGATATGGCGCCGCACATGCCGACCGATCCGGACAACGCCCGGCATACTCTGGTGTACAACTACGATTTCTGGGCCGACAACATAGACGACCTGAATGAAAAGTTTACCGCGTGGTTGAATAACTAGACTCCGGCACCGTAACAACCGTGTTTTGGCACCGCCGGGGGTTGACTCCCGGCGGTGCTGTCATGCCGATATACCGCAATCAGGCAGTGACCGGATAAAAGTGCTTGATACCGGTACCTGATACACATTGAACTCTCTTCTATCCGCCAATCAAGCTGCATAAAACGCTCAATCCATGAATTTAGCCGCTACCAACGCCGACAATTTCAATCAGGCCGGTGAAATGGTCACCGCCGATGGCGTACCATTAAGGATCAGTCTGGCGCGCGCCAGAAAACGGAATCGTAACAAGGCGTTGTTTCTGGTCCTGCCGCTGTTTTTGTTTATCCTGGTGACGTTCTTTATCCCCATCATCTCGATGCTGTTTCGCAGTGTCGAAAATCATCAGGTCAGCGAGGTGCTGCACCGCACGGTGCCGCTGCTGCAAGAGTGGGATGAGTACAGTGATCAATTGCCGGGTGAGCCGGTGTTCGCTGCCTTGGCGGCGGATTTCAAAGAGGCGTTCGAGAATAAAACGGCCGGCTCGGTGGGACGTCGGCTGAACTACGAAGTAACCGGTTTTTCCAGCCTGTTCAGAAAAACAAACCGGCGGGCAAAAAATCTTGCCGCGCCGTATACCGACGCTTTTATCGAAGCTCACCGGGACTGGGGCGAGCTGGACACCTGGCGGGTTTTGAAACGGGAAAGCGATCGCTACACGCTGTCGTATTATCTGGCGTCAATGGATTATTCATATACTCCGACCGGCGAAGCGGTCAAAAACGCAGAGAACAACCGGATTTATGTCCACCTGTTTGGCAGAACACTATGGATAAGCCTATTAATTACTCTGCTGTGTTTGCTGCTTGCCTATCCGATTGCCTACCTGTTATCGACCCTGCCGGTGAAAACCAGCAATCTGTTAATGATACTGGTGCTGCTGCCTTTCTGGACCTCGCTGCTGGTGCGCACTTCCGCCTGGATTGCCCTGCTGCAAAAGGAAGGGGTGATCAATGATTTGCTGGTGTGGGTGGGCTTTATCGACGATGCCACCCGGTTGGCGATGATCCACAATGCGACCGGCACGATTGTGGCGATGACCCATGTATTGCTGCCGTTTATGCTATTGCCGCTGTACAGTGTGATGAAAACGATTCCACCGAGTTACCTGCGGGCGGCCAAATCACTCGGCGCCCCCCCGGCCATCGCTTTTATTCGCGTGTATATGCCCAATACCGTGCCCGGCATCGGGGCCGGTGCGATCCTGGTTTTCATTATTTCAATTGGCTACTACATTACGCCGGCGCTGGTCGGCGGACAGAGCGGCACCCTGATCAGCAACTTTATTGCCTATCACCTCAGCACTTCGCTTAACTGGGGGCTGGCCGCCGCATTGGGTACGGTATTGCTGGTGGTCGTGCTGACACTCTACGTGGTCTACGACAAATTCGTCGGGATCAACAATATGAAAATGGGATAGCTATGGCGATTGCAGCACATGCCACTACTGGTGAGCGCATTTGGTACTACACGTTCCGGGTTATTTGCGGGTTGATTTTCTTCTTTTTGATTGCGCCGGTCATTATCGTCATACCGCTGTCGTTCAATGCCGTGCCGTTTTTTACTTTCACCGAGGCAATGCTGTCGTTTGACCCGGCCGGCTACTCGACCAAATGGTATCGGGAATTTTTCTCCAGCCTTAACTGGCAGGGAGCGGTCAAGAACAGCTTCATCATCGCATTCTTTGCAACCATTATTTCGACTGCGCTGGGAACCACCGCCGCCCTGGGGTTGAGCCGTTCGGAAATGCCGGCAAAAACCCTGATCATGGGCATCTTGATTTCACCGATGGTGGTACCGATTATTATCGCCGCAGCGGGCATGTTTTTCTTTTATAGCGACATTGGGCTGGCCTCAACCCACGTCGGCGTCATTCTGGCCCACGCCGCATTAGGCACCCCGTTTGTCGTGATCACGGTGACCGCCACACTGGTTGGCTTCGACCACAGTCTGACCCGTGCGGCAGCGACACTGGGCGCCAGCCCGGTGCAGGCGTTTTTTAAAATTATCGTGCCGTTGATTTTGCCGGGTGTGATTTCCGGGGCGCTGTTTGCCTTTGTCACGTCGTTTGATGAAGTAGTGGTCGTGCGCTTTGTCGGCAGCTACCAACAGCGAACGATTCCCTGGGCGATGTTTTCCGGCTTGCGCGAACAGATCAGCCCGACCATTCTGGCGGTCGCTACGCTGTTGGTGCTGCTATCGATTTTGCTGTTGACTTCGGTTGAATTGTTGCGCCGCCGCAATGATCGAATACGCGGCATAGCTTGACCGACCGGTAGTCCGTTACCGTCAGCGCTGTCGGCCTGCCCAATCGAGCGGGGGGTGCCCAATTTCAGGGCAATTCCAGTGCAATTCCAGTGCAGAGATCAGAGATCAGAGATCATTGTCAACCGCCAGCCCGCCGCCGGCCGCTTCCAATAGCCGAACCGCCTCCGGATGTTGATTTGTCTTTGCTCGATCGAGCGGTGTGGCCCCGCCTTTCGCCTGTGCGCGTGCATCCGCCCCGGCTGCCAGCAAGGTTTTAATCGCGGCAACCTGGCCCGAATCGGCCGCCGCATGCAGTGCCGTCCAGCCCTCTTCGGTCAGTGCGGCTAAATCCGCACCGGCAGCCTGCAATCGATCGATTACCTCGACCCGACCCAATCGGGCCGCAATATGCAATGCGGTCACGCCGCCTCTCACCTTTGCATTCGCATCCGCCCCGGCTGCCAGCAAGGCTTCAACCGTAGCAACCTGGCCTGAATCAGCCGCCACATGCAGCGGTGTTACGCCATTTTCCGCCTGTACATTGATATCCATTCCGGTTTTCCGCAAGGCTTCGATAGCCGCGACCTGGCCCGATTTCGCCGCCACATGCAGCGCTGTCACGCCATTTTTCGCCTGCACCGCCATGTCTATCCCCGCCGCGTGCAAGACGGCAATCACCTCAACCTGGCCTGCGTCGGCGGCGCCATGCAGCGGGCTCCAGCCGTCCCGGGTCACACCGACCTCAGCGCCAATCGCCAGCAACGTCTCAAGCGCCGCAACCTGGCCTGATTTCGCCGCTATGTGCAATGCCGTCAAGCCGCTGCCGGTCGGCGCATTCACATCCGCCCCGGCCAGGTGCAGGGCCTCGATGGTCTCCGCCTGACCGGCTTTTGCCGCCACATACAGCGCCGTCCGGCCATCCTGGCTCTTTGCATCCACCTCCGCCCCGGCCTGATGCAGCGCTCGAATCACCGCGAGCTGGCCCGATCTGGCCGCCACATGCAGCGGCGTGATGCCGTTTTCGGCCTGTATATTCACATTCGCCCCGGCCTGCAGCAACAGCTCCATCGCCTTGAGCTGACCGGATGCAGCCAACAGATGCAGCGCCGCCACACCCGCGTTCGCCTGCGCATTTACCTCTGCTCCGGCCAACCGCAGCGCCGTAATCGCCGCAGTCTGGTTCGACCGCGCGGCCACATGCAGCGGCGTCCAGCCATCCCGGGTCGGCGCATTCACATCCGCACCCGCCTGGTGTAAAGCCTCGATGACCGCGGCCTGGCCTGAACCGGCCGCCAGATGCAGCGCTGTTCTGCCCAGCTTATCCTGCGCCGACCAATCGGCCCCGGCCTGCAGCAGCGCGTCAACCAGCGCAGTCTGACCCGACCCCGCGGCCAGATGCAGCGCCGTCCGGCCGGTGTCATCCTGCACCGACCAATCGGCGCCGACCCGCTGCAATGCTTGAATCGCCGTCACCTGGCCTGAACCAACGGCCAGGTGCAGCGCCGTCCGGCCGGATTTGTCTTGCACCGACCAATCGGTTCCGGCCGGCTGCAATGCCTCGACAAGTGCGGCCTGACCCAATCCGGCGGCCAGATGCAGCGCCGTCCGGCCGGACTTATCCTGTATCGACCAACTCGCCCCGGCCTGGCGCAATGCGGCAATCGAATCAATCCGGCCGGCTCTAACCGCCAAATGCAGCGCTGTTGCCCCGCCGGTCGTCTGCACATCCATATCCGCCCCGGCTGCCGCCAGAGCCTCGATTACGCCGACCCGGCCCGACCCGGCTGCAAGATGGAGTGGCGTCACACCCAGCTTGGTCCGCACATTCACCTCGGTCCCGGCTGCGTGCAGCTCCTCAATTGCGGCAGCATGGCCGGACCAGGCCGCCCAATGCAATGGCGCGAGGTCATTGTTATCCCGCCCATCCATTGATGCTCCGACCGCCCGCAGCGCCTCGATGGCCGCCACCTGGCCCGACCTCGCCGCCCAATGCAGCGGCGTCAGCCCTTCCTGATCCTGAACGTCAACCTGTGCTCCAGCCGCCCGCAGTGCCTTGATGGCCGTCGCCTGGCCCGACCTCGCCGCCCAATGCAGCGGCGTCAGCCCTTCCTGATCCTGAACGTCAACCTGTGCTCCGGCCGTCCGCAGTGCCTCGATAGCCACCACCTGGCCCGACCTCGCCGCCCAATGCAGCGACGTCAGCCCTTCCTGATCCTGAACGTCAATCTGCGCTCCGGCCGCCCGCAGTGCCTTGATGGCCGTCGCCTGGCCCGACCTCGCCGCCCAATGCAGCGGCGTCAGCCCTTCCTGATCCTGAACGTCAACCTGTGCTCCGCCCGCCCGCAGCGCCTCGATGGCCACCACTTGGCCCGACCTCGCCGCCCAATGCAGCGGCGTCAGCCCTTCCTGATCCTGAACGTCAATCTGCGCTCCGGCCGCCCGCAGTGCCTTGATGGCCGTCGCCTGGCCCGACCTCGCCGCCCAGTGCAGCGGCGTCAGCCCTTCCTGATCCTGAACGTCAACCTGTGCTCCGTCCGCCCGCAGTGCCTCGATAGCCACCACCTGGCCCGACCTCGCCGCCCAATGCAGCGGCGTCAGCCCTTCCTGATCCTGAACGTCAACCTGTGCTCCGCCCGCCCGCAGTGCCTTGATGGCCGCCGCCTGGCCCGACCTCGCCGCCCAATGCAGCGGCGTCAGCCCTTCCTGATCCTGAACGTCAACCTGTGCTCCGGCCGCCCGCAGCGCCTCGATAGCCACCACCTGGCCCGACCTCGCCGCCCAATGCAGCGGCGTCAGCCCTTCCTGATCCTGAACGTCAACCTGTGCTCCGCCCGCCCGCAGTGCCTTGATGGCCGCCACCTGGCCCAGCCTGGCCGCCCAGTGCAACGGCACCCGACCTTCGTTATCCGCTTCGTTTACCTCGGCTCCGGCATTGGTCAGCCGGTAAATTGTCGCGACATCCCCTTCTATTACCGCCTGATACAGCGATGTCTTATTTGCTTTTTGCTCCACCACTGAAAAAGGCGCAACGCGCTCTTCCGCCCCCTCCACCCGCGCCGGAGCACGCGTCTGCAATGCCACTATCGCTGCCGTTTGATCCAGCCGGGCCGCCCAATCAGATGCGACCAGGCCTTCTTTATCCGGGATATCGGTACGCGCCCCGACCGCTATCAGGATTTTGATCGCCCTGGCGCGGTCCAGCTTGGCCGCCCAATGCAGCGGCGTCAGCCCTTCCTGATCCTGAACGTCAATCTGCGCTCCGGCCACCCGTAGCGCCTCGATAGCCACCACCTGGCCCGACCTCGCCGCCCAATGCAGCGGCATCAGCCCTTCCTGGTCCTGAACGTCAACCTGTGCTCCGGCCGCCCGCAGCGCCTCGATAGCCGCCACCTGGCCCGACCTCGCCGCCCAATGCAGCGGCGTCAGCCCTTTCTGGTCCTGAACGTCAACCTGTGCTCCGGCCACCCGCAGTGCCTTGATGGCCGCCACCTGGCCCAGCCTGGCCGCCCAGTGCAACGGCACCCGACCTTCGTTATCCGCTTCATTTACCTCGGCTCCGGCATTGGTCAGCCGGTAAATTGTCGCGACATCCCCTTCTATTACCGCCTGATACAGCGATGTTTTATCCGCTTTTTGCTCCACCACTGCAAAAGGCGCGACGCGATCTTCCGCCCCCTCCACCCGCGCCGGAGCACGCGTCTGCAATGCCACTGTCGCTGCCGTTTGATCCAGCCGGGCCGCCCAATCAGATGCGACCAGGCCTTCTTTATCCGGGATATCGGTACGCGCCCCGGCCGCTATCAGGATTTTGATCGCCCTGGCGCGGTCCAGCTTGGCCGCCCAATGCAGCGGCGTTTTACCGTCTGTATCCTGAATATTGACCGCCGCCCCCGCCTGCAGCAACGCCTTGAGTATCCCGACCTGCTCTAAGCCGGCAGCCCAATAAACCGGCGTCCAGCCGCCTTTGGTCGGCGCATTCACATCCGACCCGGCCGCCAGCAAAACCTCGATGGCAATTATCCGGCCCGACCAGGTCGCCCAATGCAGCGGCGTCCAGCCGTCTTTGTCCTGCGCATCCACTCGGCCGCCGGATTGCAGCAAGGCGTCGATAGCCCTGATGCGGCCCCTGCGTGCCGCTTCGTGCAGTGGCGTCCGGTCATTTTTATCCTTGGTATTTACATTCGCCCCGGCCGCAATCAACCGGTGCACCGTGGCCGCATTGTCCGCCTCTGCCGCCCGGTGCAGCGGCGTTTCGCCAGCGCCATGCGCCGCCGTGCATAACACCGCAATCACCACTGCCAATGCCGAAACTGTTTGCCTCATGTTGCCGATTTTTCCTTATAGTCGGATGATGAGAAATATATTACCACGGAGAAACCGTATACGGGCGTATGCCCCCTTCCGGCCAGGCAATTGACCTCAACCCGATGGCGACCGGGCACGAAGCAAGCCGAAAGCCGGCGGGCGGGAGCACTGCTAATCCGGCAGTCGATGCCGGCTAATATTCCGGCACGTACATCAACGACTGAATATAGTGGCGCAGGTCGGGCGGCGCGGTCATGTCGGTCAGGTCGTTGGCATAGGCGAATTTTGCGACCGCGACGGCAATATTCAATGAGGTCTCGCGGATATCTTCCAACGGCGGGTAGATCGACCCCCGGGCCAGGTCCAACTCGCTGACGGTAAGGGACAGCGCTCTGGCGGATTCCATGAAAATGCTGTCCGGGATGGTTTTTGCCTTGCACGCCAGCATGCCCAGGCCGACGCCGGGGAAAATGTACGAATTATTTCCTTGCCCCGGATGATATTCACGGCCCTGATAATGCACCGGGGCAAACGGGCTGCCGCTGGCAAAAATCCCCCGCCCGGCAGTCCACGCATAGGCCTGTTCGGCGGTACACTCGGCCCGCTTGGTGGGATTTGACAGGGCGAAGATCCCGGGGCGCTGTTTGATCTTCGCCATCAAGCCGACGATTTCCGGGGTAAAGGTGGCCGGCATTCCGGTGGCGCCGATCAGGATGTCCGGCTGATGCAACTCAAGCGCCGGGATGAAGGAGCTGGGCGGCATAGCGTGGGCAAACGGCCGGATATGCGGCGGCAGATCGGAGCGCCCGGCGTGCACCAGCCCGCCGCGGTTAAAAAATATCAACCGCCGATGGGCCTCTTCCGCGCTCAATCCTTCCGCCATCAACGCGGCGGCCAGCATGCTGCCAATGCCCGAGGCCGCCGACCCGGCGCCCAGAAAGGCGAACTTCATCGCTTTGAAACTTTGACCGGAAATGCGCGTCGTCGCATAGACACCGGCCAGCACCACCGCCGCCGTCCCCTGTATATCGTCATTGAAGCACAATGTCCGATCGCGGTATGTGTTCAGGTGGGCATAGGCATTGCGCGCGACAAAATCTTCAAACTGAATCAGCACCCCCGGAAAAGCATCGGTCGCGGCCTGAACGAATTCCGCCATCAACTCGTCGTACGCCTCGCCGCGCAAACGCGGTTCGTGCAGGCCAAGGTACATCGGATCATCAACCAGCGTTTGATTATCGGTGCCAACATCAAACATAACCGGCAGGCATTGGCGCGGATGAATGCCGGCGCAGGCGCAGTACAAACTCAGCTTGCCGATGGGAATACCCATGCCGTTGGCGCCCAGATCGCCCAATCCGAGGATGCGCTCGCCGTCGGTAATGACGATCACGCGGATCGATTTATGCGGCCAATTGTCGAGTATCCGCCGAATTCGCCCGCGGTCTTTCGAGGTGAGATAAAACCCTTTTTCCTTGCGAAAGATACTGGCAAACTCCTTGCACGCCTGCCCCACGGTCGGGGTGTAAATCAGCGGCATAATTTCGCGGAAGTTTTCGATAATCAAGCGATAAAACAACCGCTCGTTGCGGTCCTGCAATGCGGACAGAAAGATATATTTGCCGATATCGCTGTCTTTGCTTCGCAGATTCGCCAGCGTCCTGTCCATCTGGGTTTCCATGCTGCCGACATGCGTCGGCAAAAGCCCCCTCAGCTTAAACCGATCGCGCTCTTGTTCGGTAAACGCAGTCGATTTATTCAGCGCCGGATCATTCAGCAAATCGACGCCGGTAAGCGCCGCGGGATTATCAGAATCAGACATATCAAATACGTTGGTTGTCGGCGAATGCGCGATTGGGCTGCTCAGCCCCGCCTGCGACGGGTGCGCAACGGCGGTCGGACAGTGCGGAAATTTTGCTGAAATACGCCGCTTTCATCGCCGTTTCCAACTCCAGATTGGTGGCATACCCGTAGCCAAATACCGGCTGCCACAATTCGGCCGGCTCCATGCACAGATAAAACAAAACCCGCTCGTGCCAGTCGGCCAGCCCACTGTAAACCTGCCGAAACAGCTTCAGCTTGGTGGCCGTCGGATAGGAGTACTTGGAGGCGGTTTCCACCAGCGGCATCTGTAAAATTTTGCTGGCAAACGGGCGCCGGCGGATGGTTTTAAGCACCGATTTTGCATAGGTCAGCGCACCCATGGAAACCACGGCAACCTGCTCCGGTCGAAACCGCCGGACCAACTGCCGGCAAATATCCGCATACCCGCTGCGCCAGTCGGTATATTCAATCATAGGATGAAAATGAAACCCGACCAGCCGGTTTTTTGCGGCAATTTTTTCGGCACACTCCAGCCGCTGTTCCAGGCTGGCGCTTTGATGCTCTTCATGCGTAATAATGACCTGCGGGTTCAGCGACCAGGTGCATAAAATATTCTCCGGAAAATCATTTTTCAGCAGCCAGGCAATGTTCTTCGACTTGGTTTTGAATTCCAAAATCACATTGGGATGGGCGGCGGCAAACTCACACAGCGCCTCCAGCACCCCCCGGTGATTGCCCCACATCAGCGAGTCCGAAGACTGCCCGGTACCAATGTGGTATTGCTGATTGGGGTCGAGTTCGAGCCGCTTCAGCCGGGCCGCAAAATCCCGGTCAAACACCACCGCATTGCCGTGATAAAACGACTGGATACTGCAATAGCTGCAATCAAATCCGCATTGCTCAACCGCGTCCAGCGTCAGCAGATTACAGCAGCGGGTTTTCTCGGACGCAACCGGGCATCGCCCCAGCCCCAGTTTCGTCTTTGTCTCCACCTTGATCGTCGGTTTAACCGCTTTCGGCTTATCCGACCGGTGCCAGTCGGCATAGTCACGCACCCGGGCCCTGAGCTCGGCGTGCGACTGTCGCAACAACGCCAGCAGTTTTTTCTTGCGCTGCACCGCGTCGCCGCCGGCCGGCAACGGTGGCCAGCTCGCGGCCAGGCCGGCTTCCTTCCATTGCTGTCGGTCGAGCGACATATCGCTCACCAGGCACAGCTCTTGCTGCGTGAAGCGGTGAATCATCGCCTGCTGGCGAATCCATCGCCGCTCGGCCGGCGACAGGCGGTTGAAATTTGTCTGGTCAATCAACCCGGCAAACCGTTTGCGATAGTCGCCATGGCGACGCGGTGCCGCCCCGGCGCCGCCCTCAGCCACTGCTGCCGACCGGCGTGCAGCCGACGGCGGGCGCTGATGAGGGGGATCGTTCGGATGCATTGGGTCTGGTTGCTACCGGCAGGGTGAGCGTGGTCGGCAATCCGGTTTTACCGGCATCCCACCGGGGCGGGAATATGGTATTATCGGCAGATGCTATTGCTATATGCGCGCCGATTATAACGCCAAATCGCCGCCCGGTACCAGCATTCCGGGCCGCTCCGCCGACCTCGTACTCAGCCAGACCATACAGCCAGACCAACAGGTTACCGCGTGACTCCCAACAGCAACCGGACACTGACCGGGCAAATCGATCAACTGCTGCCGCAGACGCAGTGCAGGCAATGCGATTATCCTCGCTGCCGGGATTATGCCGAGGCGATCGCCGACGGCCGGGCGGATATCGACCAATGCCCGCCCGGCGGGCAAATCAGCATTGATGCCATCGCCGAATTACTCCACCGGCCGAGCAAGCCGCTCAATCCGGCCTACGGCCGGGCCGAACCGCGGCCGGTTGCGGTGGTGATCGAATCGCAGTGCATCGGCTGCTGCCTGTGCATCCATGCCTGCCCGGTGGATTGTATTGTCGGTGCGGCGAAAGTCATGCATACCGTTATCCGCCAAAACTGCACCGGCTGCCAATTATGCCTGCCGGTCTGCCCAACCGACTGCATTGCCTTGCTGCCGGCCGCCGACCCGGCAAGCGCGCAGCCGGGGGAGAAACTCAGCCGCTGGCCGGCGTTTACCGCGGCCGAAGTCAGCCGTTCCAGAGCCCGCACCGAGCACAAGCTGCGGCGGCTGGCGGCGCGCAAACAGCCGCACGCCGACGGCCAGCCGGGCGTTGCGACAGCGGCGCGGCGGCGCCTGATGCAGCTTGAAATTCAAGCCGCCGTGCAGCGCCAGGCGCATAAAAAACGCCGGCCGCTCGAGTGGGGAAAAGCGCCCCCCCCAACGCCGCAAACATGACCCGCGCATGCAAAAAATCGGACCAGGCCCGGATAGCCGCTCTATTTGCGCGCTTGCAGGCCGCCAACCCCAAACCCACGACCGAGCTGGTCTACAACAGTCGATTCGAGTTGTTGATTGCCGTGATATTGTCGGCCCAGGCGACCGATGTGTCGGTCAATCAGGCGACCCGCAAGTTATACGCGGTTGCCAACACGCCGCAGGCCATGCTGACGCTCGGGCTGGACGACCTGAAAGCGCATATCAAAACCATTGGCCTGTTCAATACCAAGGCCGCCAATATCATGCACACCTGCCGGCTGCTCATCGAGCGGCACGCCGGCGACATACCCGACACCCGCGAAGCCTTGGAAGCGCTGCCCGGGGTCGGCAGAAAAACCGCCAATGTGGTCTTGAATACCGCTTTCGGCCTGCCGACGATTGCGGTCGACACGCATATCTTCAGAGTCTCGAACCGCACCGGGATCGCCCCCGGCAAGAACGTATTGGAGGTCGAACGGGGGTTGCTGCGGGCGGTTCCGGACGAATACAAACTGCACGCCCACCATTGGCTGATTCTGCTGGGGCGGTATACTTGCGTGGCCCGTCAGCCCAAATGCGGCCGCTGCCCGGTGAACGATTTATGCCCCGGCGCCGAGCCGCATCCGAGCGCCCGGGCGGGCGAGACAAAAATTCACCGGCGGGCGGCGCTGCGATGATAATCTCCTTGAGCGGGAACCATTATCGGTTCCGGGAAACCAAGAGTGTATCTCTTCAGCCGACATCAGCCGCATGTACCGGGCCGCGCTTATCGGGCTATAAAAACCGGCGAACCGCTCACACAACAGGCATACTGATACAACGCCAGACGCACACCTTATCTTACTCAGGATTATTCGATGGACACTACCGTCAAACATGACTTCGGTCACCAGCTCAGAAAACACAATCAGTTCCCGCTAAGGCGCGCGACCCTGTCCGAACTGCAAATCAATCTCGGTTATTTGTGCAATCAGGCGTGTGAGCATTGCCACGTTGGCGCAGGGCCGAAACGAACCGAAATGATGCCCTGGGAAACCATGCAGAAAGTGATTCAGTGGTGCGCCGACAATCAGATAAAAGCGGTTGATTTGACCGGCGGCGCACCGGAAATGATCCCGCACTTTCGCCGCTTTGTCGATCAGCTGCTGGCGCTCGACATTCGCGTTGTCTCGCGCTGCAACCTGACCGTGCTGTTTGAGCCGAACCAGGAAAATCTGGCCGAGTGGTACGCCGAGCGCAAAGTCAGGCTGGTGTGCTCGCTCCCCTGCTACAGCCAATCCAATGTCGATAAACAGCGCGGCAAAGGCGTCTTTTCCAAAAGCATCGAGGCGCTAAAACTGTTGAACCAACAAGGCTACGGCCGCTCGTCGGAGCTGGTGCTCGATTTGGTGTACAACCCGGTCGGGCCGACCTTGCCGCCGCAGCAGGCCGACCTGCAAAGCGAGTATAAATACTACTTGAAGCACGAGTTCGATATTGATTTCAATGACCTGCTAACGATTACCAATCTGCCCATCAACCGCTTTGCGCATTTTCTCAAGCGCACCGGACAGTTGGAAAGCTATCAGCAATTACTGGTCGAAAATTTCAACCCCGACACCATCGAGCCGTTGATGTGCCGGCACCTGATCAGCGTAGACTGGCGCGGCTATGTGTACGACTGCGACTTCAACCAGATGGAAAATCTGCCGGCCGCCGTCGGCAGAGTCCAGCTATGGGAGATCAACCGCAAGCAGTTGGAAGGCGCACCGATTGCCATTGCCCGGCATTGCTTCGGCTGCACCGCCGGCGCCGGCAGCAGTTGCGGCGGCGCGTTGACCTAGGCCGCCACGCCTGCGGTCGGCACCGGTACCGACCGCCCACACCGGCCGCCAGCCGCATCGCGGCCCCCCGGCCTCGGCGCCCGCTGTGCGCGCCATGTCATGCCACGCACCCGACACACAGGAGTGCAAAAGAATGCCTCGATCGACCTCGCAACCGGCCGCAGTTTGCGTATAATCGCCCCTTTCCCCAATGCCCGTATCCATGCCACGCCCAAGCCAACGACAAGCCGGTGAAATCCGCCCGATCAGCCTGATTCGCCACTATACCCGGCATGCCGAAGGCTCCGTATTGGTCAGCTTTGGCGATACGCGCGTGTTGTGCAACGCCAGCATCGAAGAGCGGGTGCCGGCATTTCTGCGGCACCAGAAACAAGGCTGGGTCACCGCCGAATACAGCCTGCTGCCGCGCTCGACCACCACCCGAAATGCCCGCGAAGCCGTGCGCGGCAGGCAATCCGGCCGGACGCTGGAAATTCAGCGTTTGATTGGCCGCTCGCTGCGGGCGGCAATCGACCTGACCCGGCTGGGAGAGCGGACGATTACCGTCGATTGCGACGTCATCCAGGCCGACGGCGGCACGCGCAGCGCAGCGATCAGCGGCGCCTATGTGGCCCTGGTTGACGCCGTCAACTGGCTGGTCGAGCAGAATGTGATCAAAACCGAACCCATTCGGCGCGCCGTTGCGTCGGTCTCGGTCGGCGTCTACCAGGGGCAGGTCATCGCCGACCTCGACTATGCGGAAGACCGGCAGGCCGAAACCGATCTGACGCTGGTAATGGACGACGGCGGCGAAATCATCGAAATCCAGGGCACCGCTGAAGGCGCGCCGTTTTCCCGCCAGACACTGGACCAGATGATCGACTACGGCGCCGCCGCGATTCAGTCCATCCTGGAAAAACAAAAGACCGCCTTGTTTGGCTGAGCGGTTGGCCCAGCGGATCGTCATCGCCAGCGGCAACCGGGGCAAACTGCGGGAATTCGCCAGCCTGCTGCAACCGTACGGCTATGCCCTCGCCTCGCAAGCGGATTTCAACCTGCCCGAGGTAGCCGAAACCGGCCTGACGTTTGTCGAAAACGCGCTGATCAAGGCGCGCCATGCCTGCCGGCATACCCGCCTGCCCTGCATTGCCGATGATTCCGGCCTCGAAGTGGACGCGCTGGACGGGGCGCCGGGGCTGTACTCGGCGCGCTTTGCCGGTGACGGGGCATCCGACGCGGCCAATCGCCGCGAACTGCTGCGGCGAATGGCGGCGTTCCCGGCGCACCGGCGAGGCGCCTGTTTTCGCTGCCTGCTGGTACTGATGCGCCGGCCCGACGACCCGGCACCGCTGCTGTGTCAAGGCAGTTGGCGCGGCCGCATTGCGATGCAGCCGCGCGGCGACAACGGCTTTGGCTACGACTCCCTGTTCCTGCCGCAAGGCTGCGAGCAGACTGTCGCCGAATTGCCGCCGGCAGAGAAAAACCGCCGCAGTCATCGCGCCCTGGCATTGCAGCAGTTGCAGCGCACGCTGGCGCAAGAGCCCGTTTTCGGTGCCGATGATGCCGATGATGCCGATGATCGGCGACTGCCGGCAGCGCCGGGTTCAACTCAAGCCGGCCGATAAATTGCCATCAAGCGACCCCGGTAACCGACTATGCACCTGAACAAACTGACCTCATACCACGGCTGCAACGGCCCACTGCTGGTCGTGATTGCCGACGGCGTCGGCCTGGCACCCGCCGGGCCGGCCAATGCCGTGGCGCTGGCGCACACCCCCACCCTCGACCGCCTGCTGGCGTCGACCTGGCAGCAGGCATTGCAGGCCCACGGGATCGCCGTCGGCCTGCCCAGCGACCAGGATATGGGCAACAGTGAAGTCGGGCACAACACGCTCGGCGGCGGGCGCGTGTTTGACCAGGGCGCGAAGCTGGTCAATCGCGCTTTCGCCGACGGCTCGCTATTCAGCAACCCACATTGGCAGCGAATCGAAGCCATCGGTGCCGCCGGCGGGACGGTGCATTTTCTGGGTCTGCTGTCCGACGGCAATGTGCATGCCCACCTTGATCACCTCATCAACCTGCTGCAACGCTGCGCACACGCCGGCATCGCCGGGGTCGCGGTGCATGTTTTGCTGGACGGGCGGGACGTGGCGCCGCGCTCCGCGCTGACGTATTTGCAGCGGCTCGAAACCGTGCTGACCGAGCTCAATCGCACCCCCGGCCGATATTATCGCATCGCCTCGGGCGGCGGCCGGATGCGCATCAGCATGGATCGGTACGGCAACGACTGGCCGATGGTCAAACTCGGCTACGACACGCATGTGCACGCCGTCGGGACAGCCGTCCGCGACGCAATGCACGAGGTACAGCGGCAGTACGACCAGGACCCGGAAATCACCGATCAAACCCTGGCGCCGTTTGTCGTCGTCGACGCCAATGCGCAGCCGGTCGGCCGGATGCGCGACGGCGACGCCCTGGTGCTGTTCAATTTTCGCGGCGACCGGGCGATCCAGTTTTCCCAGGCGATGGGCGCCGACTTCGAGCAGTTTGAGCGCGGCGATCACCCGGAGGTTTTCTACTGCGGTATGCTGCAATATGACGGCGACCTGCACGTGCCGGAGCGCTATCTGGTCGAGCCACCGGTGATTGAACGCCCGATGATGCAGTACCTGTGCGCCGAAAAAATCCCCTCGTTTGCCGTCAGCGAAACCCAGAAATTCGGCCACGTGACGTTTTTCTGGAACGGCAATCGATCGGGCTACCTCGACCGCTCGCTCGAAACCTATATCGAAATTCCATCCGACCGCATCGCCTGCAACCGTGCGCCCCGGATGAAGGCGGACGAGATCACGCAGGCGACCGTCAAACTGCTGCGCAGCGGCGATTATCGTTTTGGCCGCATCAACTTCGCCAACGGCGATATGGTGGGGCACACCGGAGATTTGCCGGCAACCGTCGCGGCGATAGAAACCGTCGATCACTGCCTCGGCCGGCTGGTTGACGTGCTGTCGGAGCTGGACGGCATTTTGATTTTTACCGCCGACCACGGCAACGCCGATCAGATGTATGTCGAATCCGGCGGCGTGCGCACCGCCTGCACCTCGCACACGCTAAACCCGGTGCCGTTTGTGATTGTCGACGGGCAGCGCAACAAGCCGTACGTCATGCGCCCCCCGGTGGCGGACAGCCGGCCCGGGCTGGCCAATGTCGCGGCCACGGTGTTCAACCTGATGGGCTATCATGCGCCCGACGACTATGCGCCTTCGCTGATCGAACTGCCCGGCGAGCCGGTCGCCGGTCGAGGTTAGCGTTTTACGCCGGGGCTATGCGGAACCGGTCGAATGCGGATAGCGGTGGGTCGGCGCCGGGTTATCCGGCGAGCTATACCGAATAGCGGCAATGTGAGTGGAGGTGGCACACCGGACAGAGGTTGAATCGCGCGCGTCGGTTACGCCGCTATCCGGTGGTTTTCGATTTATTGCAGGCAGTGTTTGATTTTTGCGCTGACCGTCGCCATATCCGCCCGGCCCTGCAATTGCGCCTTCAACGCGCCGATGACCCTGCCCATGTCCTTGATTGACGCGGCACCGGTTGCCGCTACCGTTTTGGCAATCAGCTCGTCTATTTCATGCTCGGAAAGCGGCGTCGGCAGATAGCGCTGCAACACGGCGATACCCGCGTGCTCCTTTTGTGTCAGGTCATCCCGCCCGCCGTGGGTAAATTGCGCCGCCGCATCCTGCCCCTGTTTGATCAATTTCTGCACCACCGCCAGGATGCCCTGATCATCCAATTGCGCGCGCGCATCGATCTCCTTTCGCTGTACCGCCGCCCGCAGCAGCCGGATCGTTTCCAGCTCGACGGTCTGCTTGTTGCGCATGGCAGATTTCATATCCGCCATAAGCTGATCTTTCAACGACATATCGGTATTCGATCGGCAGGTTAAATACGCACCCGGCAGCCGGCGGGATTGCGCCGACGACCGCAGAATCAGTACATCCGCCGCCGGCGGGCGCGCTGTCTGGAAACGCGCTTCATCTCACGCCGTACCGCCGCATCCGCATCGCGTTTGCGTACCGTGGTCGGTTTTTCGTAACTTTGCCGACGGCGCGCTTCGGTAAACACACCGGCGCGTTCGCAGGAGCGGCGAAACCGGCGCAAAATAATATCAAACGGTTCGTTTTGTCGAACTTGAACTGAAGGCATGAAATAGATCCCAAATGAGCTAAAAAACGGGATATTTTACCGCGCTATTCACCGTTTGTATAGCCTCAATAACAGAAAATCCGCAGTTCGGCTGAAAATTGCGACTGCGCCGGTATGCCGATTGGAGCAGGGGGTGCAAATGCCTCAAGCAGCGCGCTGCACGAATATACCCGCAGGGTCGCCGAGCCAGTGCTGTCGATAGGCGTCCGACAGCTCGACCGAAACGCGCCATTTACCGTGCTTGAAACGGCGAATAGCCTGACCGCGCTGCCGGAAAAGCTGCCTGTAGCGTCAATTAAAAAGCGCGAGCGGCTTTCTGCAAAGCGTCCGTCTGATAGTCGTACAGGGTTTTGTGCCGCCGAAAAACGACCGATGCCGGACACCTGCCGGGCTTCCGGCAGGTCGGCGTAGTTCAGGGATTGGGTTCTGGTTTCAAGTAGTGGGTGCATTAGCTATTTCCACTATTTTATCCAAAACTTCTTTGACTTCTTTGTCTATGTTTTCTACCGGAATATATTCAACCAATTTATAAAAGTCTTTTTTCCCTAACGACATTGATTTTGTTTTCTCCAGAGACTCGGCAAAATTTCTAAACAAATGAACGAGAAATTTATCGGATGCTTTTATATCGCTTGAAAAAGGTTCAGGATCGTCCGTTACCTTAAAAGCATCCTGCAATTTTTTTATTTCTTGTTTTATTTTATTTTCACGTGTTAATGCCTCAACATTTCCAAAAAGATCGCTCTTGTCAAGCCCGTCAGTAACATAACCTAGTATTGCGTCATAATTGCACACATAATTTTCTATCTCATATTTTTTCCACATATATTCCGATAAATCTTCCGCACGCCTCAATTCTTTATCCGTACGGTCCAGCAAAAGAAAACCTTGCAAATCAGATTTTGCCTCTTTCAAAGCATGAAAGTGTTTGCGAGCATTATTGGGAGTATTGCCGATATATTTTATCAGAGGGGCTTGGAGAATCTCTTCTGACGGATGTTTCAATTTTTTGGCAAAAGCGCGTAAAATTTTCAGATCGGTTTCTCCTTCAAGATACAGTATCCAGCCATTTTTCTCAGCTTCGTAATAGTACTCAAAGCCAATCTCAGACAGGGATTTCATTAAGTGAGATGTATTGCCTTTCCCCAGGATATGCGGCCTTCCAATAAATGTGACAGCGGACTCATTTTGCGCCGCCTCGCCTAACAGCACCTCGGAATGGCTGGCAGAGATGATCTGTGCATTCCGCTTCTCCGCCACTTCATTGATACGGTGGTATATTTGCCTTTGGCGTAGAATTTCCAGATGGGCATCGGGCTCATCCAGCAGAAACACCGTATTGGCAGCGTTATCGTACAGATACGCCAAAAGTAACAATACCTGTTGCATACCGCGACCAGAAGATGCCAAATCCAATGTCGTTTTCCCGTCTCCGTCAATATAATCCATGACCACCGTGCCACGATTTGCCAAAAACTTCGGCTCATTGAGAACCACGCCAAACAACTTATGTATGTTCGCCACAACAGACTGCCATTCTTCCCGCTCACCCTCTTTTGAATACACCCGATAACACAGGTTGCGCAAAACCTCCGCAGTTTGACCTTGCCCGACCAGGACATTGATGCGCCCTTCCTGTATCAACGCCTCCTCAGTAGCAAGCCCGGACATGGGGGGCAAAAAGGCCAACCTCACATCTATTGCCTGCTGAGGAACTTCCATACGGTCGGGATTATCACCCGCACCAATGCGCAGAGGGCGACAAAAGAGCGCTTCCGGATTGGAATAGTCAAATTCTAATCCGCACTTCCACTCTTTTCCCTGACTAACCCCTTCGACAATCAAATCAATGCGGATATTTTCGTTGGGGCCGCTCCGCACCTTGCGTTTAAGCCAGATCAAATCCGTTGCCGCTACGGGCAACGGTATCAAATCCAGCCGATTGACCGTAACCCCCGGGCGTTTCGTCGGAATGTTGCCCCTATCCTTTGAGGCGTGTTTCTCCGCCCATTTTTGCAGTCCTATGTGCCACAAAGTCAGTGCCTGTAAAGCGGATGTCTTGCCACCATTGTTAGGCCCGATGAACACAAAGCCGTTGCCCAAAGGTATCTCCACATCTTCAAACAGCTTGAAATTTCGGATGGTTAGTTTTGTAAGCATTGTTTATTCTTTCCATCAATTCAAGGGGTGGGTGCATACTGTAAAATTTTATCCTCCAGCATATCCGAAGGAAACACCTTTATTTCATCTATCATTTCTTTTCCAAAAACGCTACGCAAATCCGCTCTCAGGCTTATCTGCAACGCTGAAAGTGAAATCATATTTTTTGATTGAACGTCGCTTATAACCAGCCAAAAATTATATTTCTCTTTCTTTACCAGTTTTCTAAAATCTCCGAACTTTATAGCCAACTTGTATAAAACCAGTAGAGAGCCATATACCTTCAGTGTATTTTCTTCACGGATGCGTGCTTTCTGAATTTTATCAAGATCTTGTTCATTCAGATAATCATATTCTTGTTTGTATCCCTTGATTGTTTGCATCAATTGTGTCTCTTCTATCAAGACAACAGAGTTTTTATTTTGTATGAAATAGTCGCAGCAATGACATCTTCCGAGACCGGATAGAGATCTCATGTTATTATTCGTATTGGAATCCATTTTATAACCCATCTTCCCGATAGGTTGCCTTGCAACTTCTATGGTTTCCAAAAACTGTTTAATAGAAGTCAATTAAACACCTCGTCTAAATGTTGTTGCAAAAGGTTCTGTCAACTCCTGCAAAATGTTAGACATTTTATCATCAAAATCCTGATCTATATTTTTAACAGAATCTGCGGAGAATTGATTTAAAGCTATCAAATCCTTACTTTCCGGGTTTTCTTTTACCTCAACTTCCAACCATTTCAATATATCAATACTGTGGGTGGCGATAACAACGGTAACACCGCCTTTTGCTAACTCAAACAAGGTTTCAGCCATAATTACCTGCCAGGCAGGGTGTAGATGCGCTTCCGGCTCGTCGATAAAAAGAACGGACTTCTTGTCCAGTACTTTCCGCTCAATTAGTAACGCCAGGATGCCAAGATTAGCAACTCCCATGGCGGTTACTGGCAGGGAGAAACTGCGTCCATTTTGATGGAATGATAAATCTCCGCTTTCGGAAATTGCGATTTTCCCACCGAGGACGTCTTTTCCAGTCAGCCGTTCATACAAAGATTGAAAAGCAATATCACCAGTATATTCGTGCTTCAGTGCACTTGCCATATCATAAAAATATCCAGGCACCCCACTAAGCTGTACTCTTTCTCCACGGCTATATCTCGGATGAATACGAAGGTCCTCCAAAGCATTTTTTAATTTCCAGTAAATGGGTGATTCAAGATAAATCACGCCAGAATGCTGTGGCCATTCCCATAGATCAATTCGAGCAATACGGGAATCAAGCTCTTCATTTTCCAATTTAAATTCTCCAAAATATTCAATATCTATCACGGATCGCATATCCTCCCTGCCCTGCAAGTTGGCTAAGCTTGACACTTGAAAATTTTCAATCAGATTCTCCATAACTTGATATTTTATTCCAAATTGAATATGTTTTTTCTGACGTATATCATCGATTTCATTATGTAATTCGTTATGTAATTCGTCTAGAGCTTCTTTTGCATTCTTGGATATCTCTCTGACCATATCAACTACAGGAAATAAAGCTTTCTGATTCCCGATAGATTCTTCCTGCGTATTAATTTCGTGAAATTGTTCTTGAATTTTTTCCACTTCGCCAGCGAGCTTCAGGATAGCCTTGTCTAACTTTTCAATATCTTCAATCTTAAAATCCCTGACAGAATTTTCAAACTCTTTCAAAAGTGAGTCTACAGTATCACCATCTATTGATTTATTCGATGTAATCAGACGTAAGGTACTTAAAATCTTTCTAGCAGGCTTGGTTCGATTTTTCAGATACACATCAGTATGATTCGCATTCATTGCATCAAAAATAGAGTATAGTAATTTTGAGACGGTACTTTTGCCGGTATTATTTGGCCCTGCAAGCACAGTAAACTGGCCAATGCGGATTTTCGCATCAGAAAGTTTCCCGATATTCTTGATATTTAGTTGAAAATCCATGGTACGTTCCAAATGCGCGAGGTATTATACTACCTCTTATTTCCTCGCCATAAACAGGTTTCGGAAACACGCCCAAGTTTCAAATAGGTCACCGTAGTCCAGAAACTGGGTTATGATTGAAGCCATTATTTCTTTTTATCTCTGTCTTCAGCACCTTCTTTCTTATCTTCGGGCAATTTGTCAAACAGCTCTTCACGGAAGGTGGAGTCTGGCCTGGCGCGTTGGTCGATCTCGGCCATCAGTTGCGGGCGAATAGATTTGAAGTGGGCGCGCTTCATCCGCATCAGGTTGACGAAGCCGGAGTCGCCGTCCACTTCGGCGCCGGTGAACAGCGCTTCGAGTGCGTCTAAAAAACGGGTTTCTTTCGCGCCTGCGGCCATTTGAGCCTTAATCTCCTCACTCCGGGTTGCATTCTCTGTCGCCGAAACCCCGCCGAGGCACCGATTTTTCGCGCCGATTTCGGGCGGCGTCAGGATGCGTTATGGTAGCGGAGAAGTAGGTATTATACCTTTTTTTGTTTGCCGCTCGCTCACGATGATTCTGGCCGTGCTCACCGGGCACAAGCCGGGGCGCCGGGTTGACGGCGATTTTTCACGCTGCCGGCGTCCGCCGACCGATTGCCGGGTGATTGACATATAATCCGATGCATGAAACCCGCACTTTCGACGATAGAGCAGGGCTCGGTCTGGCCAACCCTGAAAGACGAAATCGAGCAGACGCTGGCCAACGAGCCGACGCTGGAGCCGTTCATCCGGCCCATCATCTTGCAGCAGACAGACTTCGGCGGCGCGCTGGCGGCGCTGTTGGCGCAGAAGCTGGCCTGCCCGGCATTGCCGACCGACAGCCTGCGGCAGTTGATTCTCGAAGCCTGCGCCGCCGACGCCGGGATACTCAATGCGGCGGAGCGGGATTTGCTGGCATTTTATCAGCGCGACCCGGCCTGCGATTGCATTGCGGTGCCGTTTCTGTATTACAAGGGCTTTCAGGGCCTGCAAATGTACCGCATCGGCCACTGGCTGTGGCGGCAGCGGCGCACGCAGCTGGCGCATTACATTCAAAGCCGCGTCAGCGAGGTGTTTGCTATCGATATACACCCGGCGGCGCGCATCGGCGGCGGTATTTTGATCGATCATGCGACCGCTATCGTGATCGGCGAAACCGCAGTGGTGGGCGACAATGTCTCGATGCTGCATGAGGTCACCCTCGGCGGCACCGGCAATCAAACCGGCGACCGCCACCCCAAGGTGATGCACGGCGTGCTGATTGGCGCCGGGGCGAAGATTCTCGGCAATGTGACGATTGGCGAGGGCGCCAAAGTGGGCGCCGGCAGCGTGGTGCTGGGCGATGTCCCCCGCCGCTGTACGGTCGCCGGCGTGCCCGCCAAACCGGTCGGCGGAACCGGCTGCGATGCGCCGGCGCTGGATATGGATCATTCGCTGTCCTGATGCGGCCGCGGGTCGCATACGCTGATTAACCAACCCCGGCGGTCGCGCCGGACTTGACGGAGGTCGTCAATGCATTTTGAGAAAGTGGTGTTTGCGTTTTTTATCCTGCTGGCGCTGAGCTTGAATTTTGGCTTTTTCGTCGGCGAGCTGTCCAACCCGGCGCACCACGGTGCGTTTCAATTGTTTGCCGCGGTGACGGTCGGTTTGATCGCGACGCTGATCAAGCTCGGCGACAAGTCGCCGGTCGGTGCGATGCTGCTGGCCTCCGGTTTGGTGGCCAACGTGCAGCTGATTGCCGCCTGCATCGTCTGGGCGGTGGCGGTCTACGGCCTGCAAGCCGGCCTGACCGCATCGACACTGGCCGGGGTGGTGTCTTTGTCCGGCGGCGCGCTGCTGGCGAATATCGTCTCGGTGGTCATCCTGATTGTCGAAACCGCACTGGGGCGGCGTTGAATCGGCGACGACAGCGGCGCTGAATCCGGCCCGAATTGCAACCGGCAACCCCTCTTTTAATGCGGCGCTTCTAAATGCGGCATATCCTGTTCCTGCTGCTGCGCCGGATGCGCACGCCGCTGATCGTGCTGATTTGCGCGTATGCGGTGTCGGTGCTCGGGTTTGTATTGATTCCGGGGCAGGACGGCGACGGGCGGGCATGGCAGATGGATTTTTTCCATGCGTTTTACTTTGTCAGCTTTATGGGGGCGACCATCGGATTCGGCGAGCTGCCCTACCCGTTCACCGGCGCGCAGCGGCTGTGGACGCTGTTCACGATGTACGTCACCGTGTTTGCGTGGCTGTATGCGATTGGCAGTTTGATCGCGTTGCTGCAATTGCCGCTGTTTCGGGCCGAGATTATCCGTAGCGGCCTGATCAAGCGGGTCGGCCGGATCCGCCGGCCGTTCTATCTGCTGTGCGGCTGCGGCGACGCCGGCACGCAGTTGCTCAACGCGCTGGACAATCGGGGCATTGATTTGGTGGTGATCGATAGCGATCAAAACCGCATCAATGAACTCGAGCTGGAATCACGACCACACCTGATCGCCGCTCTGAACGGCAGTGCGGCGGACATGGAAACCCTGACCAATGCCGGCCTGAAGAGTGCGCATTGCGTCGGCGTGATTGCGTTGATCGGCGACGCGCAGGTGAATTTGAAAATCGCCATCGCCAGCAAGCTGTTGAATGCCGGGGCGGCGGTTTACTGCCGCGCCGACACGCACGACGTTGGCCACAATATGGCGTCGTTCGGCACCGATCATGTTGTCAATCCGTACGATATTTTTGTCGATTGGTTTTCCTCGGCGCTGACCTCTCCGAGCCTGTATCTGCTGGGCGAATGGCTGTCCTCGGCGCCCGCCCGGCGGTCATCGCCACCGCTGCTGCCGCCGGCCGGTCGGTGGATATTGTGCGGCTACGGGCGGTTTGGCCGGGCGATGTACCAGGCGCTGCAGGCGCACGGGTCGGCGATTACCGTGATCGAAAACAATCCGCAGACGGCCGACCTGCCGGGCGGCGCAATCATCGGACGCGGCACCGAAGCGGATACGCTGGCAGCAGCCCGGGTCGAGCAGGCCGACGGCATCATCGCCGGCACCGACCATGACATCAACAATTTGTCGATCATCCTGACCGCCAAAGACATGCAGCCGGCGCTGTTCACGCTCGCCCGCCAGGAGCTGACCGCCAGCAAAGAGATTTTCGCCGCCGCCAGGCCCGATCTGATCTTCAATCACAGCCGGCTGCTGGCCGACTATCTGCGGTTATTGATCACCACGCCGCTGATTGCCCGCTTCTTGAGCTGCGCCCGGCAGCAGTCGGAAGCGTGGAGCAAATCGGTAGCCGACCGGCTGCTGGACTGCGTCGGGCAGACCAATCCGGTCGGCTGGGTGATTGCCGTCGAGCCGGCCCGTGCGCCGGCGGTTTTTGCACATATCGACAGCGGCGGCGCGGTCGAGCTGCACCACCTGATGCGCCAGCCGGGACAGCGCGCGCATACGCTGCCCTGCGTTGCCCTGCTGCTGCATCGCCACGGTCAGGACAGGCTGCTGCCGGATGACGACACCCCAATCTATCCGCAGGATCAGATTTTATTCGCCGGCAACCCGGCGGCCGAAGCCCGGACCCGGCATATCTGCACGTCAATCCCGGCGCTGCACTACGTGATTACCGGCGAAACCGCGCCGACAAGTTATCTCTGGAACCGGCTGGCGCGGCGATTTTCCGCCCCGCCCGACTAGTCGGTGGCGGGGCCGGACGAGCGGTTAAAAAGACGAGTTCGGCTGCTGCAAAAACACCTGCTCGGCTGCGGTCGAGGCCCGGCCGAGGAGGTGATTGCGGTGCGGGAATCGGCCAAACCGCTCGATGATCTCAAAATGCCGGCAGGCAAAATCGTAGGTATTCTGATACATTTCCCGCTCGTCGACGGCGGCGGAATCGAGCAGCAATTGGTAATATTGCAGCGACCGGTTTTGCATTTCCAGCGATTCGCTGTGCTCAAACGGCAGAAAAACAAACACCCGCTCGATTGGCCGTAGCGCGTCGGCGGCGCCCTCGGCGATGCACTGCCGGGCCAGCGACAGCGCCTGCGGGTCATACTCGAACGCGCGTGCGCTGTCGCGATAGAGGTTGCGGGGAAACTGGTCCAGGCAAATAATCATCGCCAATAACCCGCGCGGCGATTGCTGCCATGCGTTTTTTTCGCCGCCGGCCACCGCCTGCGTCAACGCCGCGAACCGCTGTCGGATCAGGCTGTCGGTGGCCGCATCCTTGCCCCACCACAGGGCTGCTTTCTCGGCGTTGACCTGCGCGGTTGTCTGCCCCTTTCCGAACCAGAATTCGATTACACTATCTATGGTTTCCGCCATCCGCACACCGATTGTTAAATTGCCGGCCATATTGTAACCAATCTCACCCGCGATGTTACTGCCGACCTTATTGCCCACCCGCCTGCTGAACCGGCACCGGCCACCGCCGGCCTCACCCGACTGAGCGCATGGCCGCGTATTTGTTTCTTGCTCTGGTGGTCGCTATCGGCGTGATGTGGTTTTTTTCCTGGTATCACCGCGCTGATCCGGAAAAACGCAATCAGTCGCTGCGCAGCATACTGCTGTACGGGTTGGCCGCGGTGCTGCTGGCATTGGTGGTCAGCGGGCGGATTCCGTGGTTGTTTGCGGTGTTCGGCAGCGCCCTGCCGCTGCTCAACCGGGCCTTGATTGCCCGGCGGATCTGGCGGCAGTTTACCCGCTCCGGCTCGGCCGGCGACGGGCAGTCGCACCAAACCGAGGTCAACCGGCAAACGATGAGCCGGGACGAGGCGTATCGCGTGCTCGGGCTGGAGCCGGGCGCCGGTGAGCGGGAAATTATTGCCGCTCACCGCAAACTGATGCAGAAAATCCACCCCGACCGTGGCGGCTCGGACGACCTGGCGGCCAGAATCAATCGGGCCAAGGACGTGCTGCTGGAGAAATAGCCGCCGGCACCCGGGCCCACGGTCGCGTCAACCGCCAAAGCAATCCGGCACGGCACGATACCGTGTTGCGCCCGGCGGTCGCCCGTTGGGCTAACGCGGCACGCCGACGAGTGCCAGCGTATCCCCCGGCCGGGTCAACCCGGGATAATGCCGGCCGAGCAGGATGCCGTCGCGTTTTGCGCGATACACCACCGCCGCCGCGCCACTGCGATGCAGCGGGATGATTTGACACAACGGCTGATCCTGTTTCACCTGTGCACCCGGGTCAACCAGCGGCTGCATCAGCCCCGACTGCTCGGCGGTGGAAAAACAATCGGCATCCGGCACATCAACCTCGACCGACGATGCGCTGACCGGCGCCGGCGGCACAATGCCCGCGTGCGCCAGAAAGCCATTGACGCCGACGGCGGCAATCCGGTTGGTGGCGGTGCAGGTCGAGCCGCCGCCGCCCAATTCGGTGGTCACGAACACCTTGCCCTGCTGTTCTGCCGCCGTGTCGTACATCCCCATCGCGTCCTGCTCCAGCAGGACCACGTTGTACGGCGCCGCAAACGCCCGCATCGCCGCCTCACACCGCCGCTGCTGCTCGCTATCGGCCAGCAGATGCACCGACGCAAACGGCACAAATTCCAGCGTCTTGCCGCCCGAATGCAGATCCAGCACATAGTCAGACAGCGGCAGCAGTTGGCGGTAAAAATAGTCCGCTGTTTTTTCGGTCGGGCTGCCGTCGGGACGGCCCGGGAAAACCCGGTTCATATTGCCGCCGTCAATCGGCGAGGTGCGCTTGCCGGCGCACAGCGCCGGATAATTCATCATCGGCACGACGATAATACGGCCCGTGACCCGGGCGAGGTCAATCTCACGGCAGAAATTCAACAACGCAATCGGCCCTTCATATTCGTCGCCGTGATTGCCCCCGGTCAACAGCGCCGTTGGGCCGGCGGCGTTTTTAATCACACAGACGGGCGTCATAATCGCCCCCCAGGCGGAGCGGTCGTCGGAATGCGGCAGCTTCAGCCAGCCATGCTGAATACCGTCGGCATCGAAATCTATTGCGGTACTGATCGGGTTGGGCTTCATCGGCATCGGCGCTGGAAGTGGTGGACGGTAACCGGGCCCGGGTGACCGGGCGACGGTCGCACTATAGCAGAATCACACTGCCCCGGGCCGACAAGCCGGCGGCGTGTAAACCGGCCGCCGGGTGGCGACCGGTGCCGGCATATTCGCCAACGCGAACCGGCAGGACAAAATATAGCGCGCCCGGTTTTATTCTATAATAGGAAAATCTGAATCGCTGTTTGAATCTGCTCTTTACCATCTGCCCCGCGCATTGCGCACGTTAATTTATGCCGGATATATCTGCTGTCTTTCGCCTCGCCCTGGATTTGCTGCTGACAGCGGATGCCGATTTGATAGAGATTATCGGCCTCTCCCTGCGCGTCAGCCTGACTGCGGTATTGATCGCCTGCCTGATCGGGCTGCCGCTGGGTGCGTGCACCGCCATTGGCCGATTTGCGGGGCGCGATGCGCTGGTGGTCATGCTCAACGCATTGATGGGGCTGCCACCGGTGGTGGTCGGGCTGGGGGTGTATCTGCTGCTGTCGCGCGCCGGCCCGCTGGGCTGGCTCGGGCTGTTGTATACGCCGACGGCGATGATCATTGCCCAGTCGATTTTGATTACGCCGATCATCGCCGCGTTATCGCGGGTCGTGATCGAGCAACTGCACCGCGAATACGATGAGCAGTTTCGCTCGCTGAACATCCCCCGCCACAGCGCCATCGCCGCGCTTTTATGGGATGGCCGCTTCAATCTGATTACCGTGGCCCTGGCCGGGTTTGGCCGCGCGGTGGCCGAGGTCGGGGCGGTGATCATCGTCGGCGGCAATATCGATCACCTGACCCGCGTCATGACGACGTCGATTGCACTGGAAACCTCCAAAGGGAACCTGGCGCTGGCGCTGGCGCTGGGCGTCATACTGATTACGCTGGCCCTGGTCATCAATGCCGGGCTGTTTATCATCAACCAGAAAGCGGCTGATTTTGCCGCCGCAGGATGACGGCAAAACAGGACGCCAACGGCCACGCCGCGGCGACGGCAGCGGGTGCGCCCGGCGGCAACCGTCTGCTGCCGGTCGAGGCGCGGGCGGTGTGCTATCGGATGGACAATCGGCCGCTGATCGATCATCTGGATCTGTCGATCCGCAGCGCCGGCATCAGCCTGATTATGGGCCCGAACGGCGCCGGCAAGAGTCTGCTGCTGCGCCTGCTGCACGGCCTGATTGAACCGGACTCCGGCCGCATCGAATGGGGCGGGCAGGCGCTCAATGATGCGCTGCGCTATCGGCAGGCGCTGGTGTTTCAAAAGCCGGTGCTGCTCCGGCGCAGCGTGCGCAAAAACCTTGAATTCGTCCTCAAGCTGCGCCGTCAGCCGGATATCCCGCGCCGGTGCGCCGAATTGCTCGATCTGGTTACCCTGCGCTCGCGTCAGAAACAGTCGGCGCGCTCGCTTTCCGGCGGCGAGCAGCAGCGGCTGGCGCTGGCGCGGGCGCTGGCCATCGATCCGCAGGTGTTGCTGCTGGATGAGCCCACCGCCAACCTTGACCCGGCCTCGACCGGCATGATCGAGCAGCTGTTGCGGCAGCAGCGCCAGGCCGGGGTGAAAATCATCTTTGTCAGCCATGACCTGGGGCAGGCAAAACGCCTCGCCGATGACATCATTTTTATGCATCGTGGCCGCATTGTCGAAAACACCCCGGCCGAGATTTTTTTTACCCGCCCGGCAACCCCGGCCGCCGCCGCCTACCTTGCCGGTGAGCTGCTGATCTAGCCGATTTGCAGCCCGCCGCTCATCCTGACCCGTACTGCCACGTTGATCATCAAACACCCATTTGCAGCCCCGGCGGCGCTGTTGGCGGCCCTCGTCGGCCCGCTGTCCGGTGCCGATAGCAGCGTACCGCCGGGCCCGACACAAGCTATTGTTTTGCAATCGACCAGCTCGACCGCCAATTCCGGCCTGTACAATTATCTGCTGCCGCTGTTTGAACGGCGCAGCGGCATCCGGGTGCACGTGGTTGCATCCGGCACCGGGCAGGCATTGAGAAGTGCGCGCAATGGCGACGGCGACGTGCTGCTGGTGCATTCCACAGCCGATGAAGCACAATTCGTTGCCGACGGGTTCGGCGTACAGCGCTTTGATGTCATGTACAACGACTTTGTTCTGGTCGGCCCGGACGATGACCCGGCCGCCGTCGGCGGTGCCGATATTGCCACCGCCCTGCGCCGCATCGCGGCCGCCTCGTCGCCGTTTACCTCGCGCGGCGACGACTCGGGCACCCACAAAAGGGAGCGGCAACTGTGGGCGCAAAGCGGCATCGACCCGGTGCGCCACAGCGGTCGCTGGTATCGAGAAATCGGCGCCGGCATGGGCGCCACGCTGAACGCGGCGGTCGGCATGCGCAGCTATACCTTGACCGATCGCGGCTCATGGATCAGCTTCCAGAACAAACAGGATTTCAAAATCCACAGCCAGGGGGACACGCGCCTGTTCAACCAATACGGCGTCATACTGGTCAACCCGCAGCGGCACGCCCATGTCAACCACCCGGCCGGGCAGGCTTTTATCGATTGGATTCTCGGCGCGGAAGGCCAGCGTGCGATCGCCGCGTACCAGCTCGACGGGATGCAGTTGTTTTTCCCCAATGCCGGGGCACCGAACGCGCCGTAGCCGTCAGGGCGCAAAGCGGTCGATTACGCCTGCCGCGTGTTGGCGAATCGCGGGGCTGCGGTGCTGTTGCCAATCCGCCAGCAGCGTCCGGTATGCGCAGGCAATGAAGGTGACCTCGCTGCCGTCGACTTCAGCGGCAAACCGCGCGATCTCTTTTCGATGCCCGGCGATAGCGTGCGCATCGACCGGCCTGCCATCCGGCCAGCATTGCGGTTCGGCATACAGATAAAACAGGATGGCTGCTCGGCCGGGATACGGCTTGCCCGGCTGCACGGCGGTGCGCAGGGCGAATGCGTGTTTGAACAATTGCGCAGCGTCAAGATGCGCGTAGCTGCGCCCGGCGCGCAGCTGATCTCTGACGCGGGCATAGCCTTGCATTCGATCACCCCAGAGCGGCCGCCAGTAGGCATCCGATAAAGTGGGGCGTTTGGGGGGTCTAAACGGCTCGAAGCGTTTTGACTCGACGCCAATCAACGCCGACCTCGTGGTAATCAGCGCATCGAGAATGGGATGGCGCCCGCCGGCCCACGGGAAGCGCACTTCCTGCTCGAGCGACAGCCAATTGGCCGGCCATTTCAGGTATGCGCAGCCGGGCAGCGGCGGCAACTCCGGCGCCCGCTGGAGGAAAAAGCCGAGCGCGTTGGCGGCAAGGGCGGCGGAGGAAGCCGGATTGTCGAACTTTCCGCGCTGAATTTCGTTGCCCGGTGCGGCGTTGATGAGGCGCTCGATCGCGTCGCCCGGCACACCGGGCAGGAATCTATCCGTCATTGGCAGGGTCTTGTGCCGCTTCGTTCCACAGCGTCGGCTACCGCCAAACCAGTGTCGGGGCGGGGTCAAGCTTTGGCTTTTGCCGATTCAACCCCATGGCCAGCTTGCCGCCTTGCAGCTCGGCGCATTCGATTGTGACGCCCATGTTATTTTGCACGTCCTGGATGAGCGCATTGAATGCCGATTGCCAGTTGCCGGCGACGGTATGCGGAAGCGCCTGCCAACCGCGCCACCACGCCGGTGGCGCAAGCAATAGAATCATCGGCGGCTCGTTGCTCACCCTCACCCCAGAACGCGCGAAACGCGCATTCGCTTCGTTGGCGATCGCGTCGAGATTCGCCTGCACGATGGCGGCATAACGCAGCCCCTCCATCAACGCCGCCGGCGGCGCCTCACCACGCCCGCTATCCGGTTTGACTTTCAACTCGATCACCATCAGCCGCCCCTTGTCGGTCACACCCAGCAAATCGATCTTGCCGATTCCAGCATCTCCCTGCCGGGCTTTTAGCGGAAACTGGTAGTCGAGCAAGCGGAACTGACCGCCATGCGCGCACGGCCATGGTTTGCCCAGATTGAATAACGCAATGGCGCAGTGCTCCTCGAACCTGTTACTGCCCCGCCCCGACGACGGCACACCGTCATGCCCCACAAAATACGGCTTGCCGCTGTCCGCTCGGCGCGGCGCACGCCCGACCAACGATTGATATTCGGCGTACAGATCACGCCGATTAACCGCGGCCATGGCCGGTGCAAGTCCGGTCGCCGTCCACTTGCTGGCAAACAGCAGCGGGAAGGTTTGTTTGAAATTCATCCGTCGAATACTATATCATCTATCCTTTTTCGCAAGCCGGCGGCAAAAAAACGCCGCCGCGCTGTCGATGCGGGCGAGGCGGCAACGCCTATCGCTCAAACACAAACCGAGGTTAACCGCGCATGCACGCCCGCTCGTTTATATCCTCACGCTCAATATTACCCTGGAGAAGCCAATGACACGTATTGCCATTATCGGTGCCGGACCCTGCGGCACAGCGCAGTTGCGCGCTTTCGCCTCGGCCGCACAACAAGGGGCCGATATACCGCAGATTGTCTGCTATGAAAAACAGCCCGATTGGGGCGGATTATGGAATTACACCTGGCGCAGCGGGCTGGATCAATACGGCGAGTCGGTGCACGGCAGCATGTACCGCTACCTGTGGTCGAACGGCCCCAAAGAATGCCTCGAGTTTGCCGATTACACGTTTGAGCAGCACTTCGGCAAACCGATCGCGTCCTATCCGCCGCGCGCGGTATTGGCCGACTACATCAAGGGCCGGGTCGAACAGGCCGGGGTGCGCCAATACTGCAAGTTCAATCATGTGGTCAGGCAGGTCGCCTGGCAAGACAGCAGCGGGACGTTTTTGGTCAGCGCCGTGGATCTGGTCAATGATCAAACGACGACCGAAGAATTCGATTATGTCGTGGTCGCCAACGGGCATTTCTCGATCCCCAACGTGCCGCACTTCGACGGCTTTGATCGCTTCAACGGCCGCATCCTGCATGCGCACGATTTTCGCGACGCGGTGGAATTCAAAGACCGGGATATATTGATTGTCGGCACCAGCTACTCGGCCGAGGATATTGCCTCGCAATGCTATAAATACGGCTGCAAGTCGATCACCATCAGCCACCGCACCGCGCCTACCGGTTTTCACTGGCCGGACAGTTTCACCGAAGTGCCACTGCTGACCGGGGTTGACCGCAATACCGCCCGCTTCAAGGACGGCAGCAGCAGGACAATCGACAGCATCATCCTGTGCACCGGCTATCTGCACCATTTCCCCTTTCTGGCCGATGATCTGCGGCTGCAAACAACCAACCGGCTGTGGCCGTTGGATCTGTACCAGGGCGTGGTCTGGGAAGCGAATCCGAAATTGTTTTATCTGGGCATGCAGGATCAGTTCTACACCTTCAACATGTTCGATGCGCAAGCCTGGTATGTCCGCGATGTCATCATGGGCCGGATCGCGCTGCCGACAAAACCGGAGATGCAGCAGCACAGCGCCGACTGGCGCGCACGCGAAGAAACATTGCAGGACGATGAGCAGATGATCTGGTTTCAGGGTGACTATGTGCAGGCGTTGATCGAGCAGACCGACTATCCCAACTTCGATGTGGAAGCCACCAACCAGACGTTCATGCAGTGGGAGCATGATAAGCACGACGATATTATCGGCTATCGCAATAATGCACATCGCTCACTGATGACCGGCAACATGCAGCCGCTGCACCATACGCCCTGGCTCGAAGCGATGGACGATTCGATGGAAAGTTATTTGCAAACCGACTGAGTGCGGCGGCGGTGAGCCGGCGAGCCGTTTATCGCCGGCCGGCCGCTACTGAAACAGATAGCCGACCACGGTCAGGACAACCGTATACGGCAGCGCCATATATACCATTGTGATATAGCCCAGGCGAATCGCCGGCGCCAGTGCCGAGGTCAACAGAAACAGGAAAGCCGCCTGACCGTTTGGCGTGGCGACCGACGGCAGATTGGTGCCGGTATTGATTGCGATCGCCAGCGCATCGAAATGCGCCCGGTCGATCATGCCGGCATCGAACGCCGACTTGATTTCATTGATGTACACCGTCGCGACAAACACATTGTCGGAGATGGCGGATAAAGCCCCGTTGGCCAGGAAGAAGGCTTTCGGCTGCTGTTCGAGCGGCAGGCGCAGCACCCAATCAATCACCGGCGAGAACAAATGCAAATCGTGAATCATGCCGACCACGACGAAGAAAATACACAGCAGCGATACGAACGGCAGCGACTCTTCAAACGCTCTGCCGATCTGATGCTCTTCCTTGATGCCGGTCATCGCGGTAACGAACACCAGCATGCACAACCCAATCAGCCCGACCTCCATGATATGCAGCGCCAACCCGACAATCAAAATCAGGCCGCTTAGCCCTTGTATATATAGGGCATACACGTCGTTGCGGCTGCGCTCGCCATCCTGCTGCTGCAAATAGGCGCTGAAAATTTCTCTCACTTTCGGATCGAGTTTGCCGCCAAAGCCGAATTTTCCGGTCAACTCCAGCACAACACAAGTCGCAAATCCGGCCAGCACCGACGGCATCGTCACACCCGCCATCTGCCGGGCAAACTCGATAAAATTCCAGCCCATCTTCTCGCCAATCAGCAGGTTTTGCGGCTCCCCGACCAGCGTACACACGCCCCCCAGGGCGGTGCCGACCGCGCCGTGCATCACCAGGCTGCGCATGAAAGCGCGAAAATCCGCCAACATGTCGCCGCCGAGCTGCACGTTATCCGCGACATTATCCTGATCGTAGTCGATGCCCTCCAGCGAATGCACCTTTTCATACACCGCATACAGCGCCGAGAAAACCGTAATCAGCACCGCGGTAACCGTCAACGCATCCAAAAAAGCCGACAAAAACGCAGCGGCGAATGAAAACAGCAGCGACAACTTCCATTTGCTTTCGACCCGCATGATCAATCTGGCAAAAATAAACACCAGCAGCGGCTTCATAAAATAGATAAAGCTGACCATAAAAATCAGCAGCGCGAGCACGCCCAGATTCGACTGTATTTCACTCCAGACCGTCTCGGGCGAAGTCAAGCCCAGCGCCAGGATAGCGATGCCGAGTATGCCGCCGCTTTGCAGCGGATAGCATTTCAGCGCCATCGCCAGCGTAAATATGAACATCGCAATAAACAGCCAGCCGGTAACCGTGCCGCCAAAAATCAACTTTATCGGCAGTGCCAGCAGCAGAAATATCAAGATAGTATTTTTAAAAAACGCCGGGCTTTTGCCCAGAAAATTATCATACGCAAGTCTTAAAACCATCGTCATCGCCTCAACATTGGCTGCGTGCAATCGCAGTGGTGATTAAATCGGGTCTGGCCGCAGAATAAAAAGGCGGCGGTCGTCGCCCAAACGGGCCAGCCCGTCGGCCAGGCCCAACAGGTAGAATTTTCGCTTTTTATCCTGTTTAACTGGCATATAATAGCCGGAATAAACGATTATAAACAATCGAACAAATAAATTCACCGAGGAGGAGGCCATTATGCTGAATACGAAAACGATACGGCGGCATACGCCTGCTCAAGCGCCCCACCGCCCACGGCATTAGCGCCGGTTTACTTGGCCGACGGCATCAGCCAGGCCGCCGAATTGCGCTCACTGACACAGGCTGGCAGCGCCAGCATCAACCTGGAACACTATAGTGTCCCCAAACAAACCGGCACAGACGCTCAAATCGCCCGCCAAAGCGCTTTCCTCTGGCGCGACGGCAGACACAGCATTGCCGCCGACATTGAATTCGTCACCAACCCCACTTCCACCCGCTTTGTCGGTGATGCCAAAATATGCCCGGCGGTATTGGCCGTCAAAGGCTACAGACAAATGTCGGGCCTGTATATCGCCATGAGCCGTGATGCCGGACTCAACCGGTTTGCGCTGAACTTATTCCATGCCCCGCCCGTAACGGGATTGCTCAATGACTTTGAGCGTCGCCCAGGGGCAAACCGGCAGGATCGATTTCCGACCGACATGGGAAATTTCTTGTAGCTTTTGAATATACACCATAGCATTAACCCCCATAGGTAAAACCATGAAATTTTTAAAAAAGTTACTAATGGCTATTCTGATTTTCAACTCTGTTGCTCTTGCTGCTATTCTTGCTACTGTATTTTTTTCTATTGCATATTATTATTATTTTTATGGATTTCATTAAAGGGTATTAGCGAGGATGTCGAAGGTGAGCAGGATTCTAAAAACAATAAAACTCGACTTATATCTTATACTTCCTGCATTGTGGACAATAAATATATTTAGAATGCTGAACTCTGATACAACGGCCATCAAACAACTCGATTAAAACCATGAAGTTTTTAAAAAAGATGCTGATTCCTGTTTTGATTTTTCATTCTGTAGCTTTTTACGCTATTGTTGGTCTATTTATTTCTGAATACGACTTTCTCTCCAAGGAAGAGAAGGCAATTAAAAAACGTATCGAGAACATCGGTTATGATGAATTTGAGCATGCCAGTAATATTTTTAAAGGTAACTGGGATACAATTTGTATGTTGACTCCATATCAAGGAGGAGTATCTGGCTTTGAATCAATTAATAAAAAACTTTGGGAAAAAAAACAAAATAACGAGATTGAAATAAGCGAAGCTCGCTTTCATATTTTATTTCAGAAAAATCAAAAATTTCACTATATATCATACCAAAGACGGAGTGTCGATTTTGACGTAAAACAACATAATTTTACGCAGAGACTAAAAAATAAATTTAAAGATAATAATTTTGAACCAGGTATTCCACTCGACACCTGCTTTCCATTCAGCCGAGCTGCCATTTTTAAATTTCGCAACAATAATCAAAGCTACATTACATTAGGAGTTAAAACATGATAAATCATAATAAAATTATGCCTGATTATGAACAGGAAGCCTATGCGACCTATGAAAGAGTTACTGAAAAAAGCTTAAAGATACTGCGGCGATGTCTCTACCTGGTATTTATTTTATCCGCTATTGTATACCGGGACGCGCACGCGGCTGAATCTGTATGTCTATTACCGGAAAATGTTGCCTTATTTATGGAATCGGTAGCAGGCGGAAACAAGCGGAAAATAACCGGAGATGATATAAAAAACTTAAAGTCACAATTCGAGGTCAAAAAAGATGAATATGTGATCTACCCGTATTATTCAAAATCTGAAAAAGTCAGATTTGTTGCACTGTCGAAACAATGCACGGCTTCAGACGGAGTAGTCTATCGTTTTTTGATCGCGGCATTTACTGATGCGGCAGGAAATGCGATATTTAGTCAATATCACCTCGTTTATCGACATTCGGACTTTCTTGATGGAAAAAGAAAATATGTAGAATATGATAATGACAGCCACTATTATGAGGATTTTTTCGGATCGACCTTTGGCAGCATTAGCCATTACGTAGATCATTGGCATCATGAGGATCGTAGTATCAAACGCTTCCCACGCTCCGGGAGTTTAATCGTACAAAAGACGTTTGATTTGCCCAATGAATCACAGTTAATTGATCACATAAAAAACCCAATCTGTGCTGACTTGCTAATGAGCGACAATGCCTCTGACAGCGCGCATTCGCATAAATTTTTTATGCTGACGTCGGTATTTATATTTTCCTGTATCGATCTCTCTATACCTGAAGAGAATGCAACAGAATTACCGGAAAGTGCATCGGTTTGCAAACCGGGCAACTTTCATCGATTTTTAGAAAGCGCCATGGCATCAAAAGATTTTCTAAGCAGACATACCAGATTTCCCTTGCAGTACGGTTATTATGAGAGCCGGTTGTTGATTTCCCCACCTCCGTATTCCTCGCCATATGAGGACTACAACTGGAAAGAAAGGATACTCGGCCCTGCTGATGATTCCTGGTGGCGGCTTCCAGATAAGCGCACCATAAGAGAAGTTCCATTTGATATAGGTATTTTTGTTTCCTATACTAACCCTGCCGGAGCCAAAGTACGTTTTTTCCAGCCGAGCACTACCTATGGATTTAACTATTATTTTGAATATCAAGACTGCTGGCGCTTGTTTAGATATAATGACATCACAACCACTTAATTTGAGAAAGGAGGACTAACCCAGGATCGATTTCCGACTGGCGTAGAAATTATTTTCTTGCAACTTTTGAATATACCACCATGGTGTTAACATCCACAGATAAAACCATGAAACTTTTGAAGGAGAAAAACAGAATGTGTTTAGTCAACTCAAAAATACTGCGTCGGTGTCTCTACCTGGTATTTATTTTATCCGCTATTGTATACCGGGACGCGCACGCGGCTGAATCTGTATGTCTGTTACCGGAAAATGTTGCCTTATTTATGGAATCGGTAGCAGGCGGAAACAAGCGGAAAATAACCGGGGATGATATAAAAAACTTAAAGTCACAATTCGAGGTCGAAAAGGATGAATATGTAATCTACCCGTATTATTCCAAATTTGAAAAAGTCAGATTTGTTGCACTGTCGAAACAATGCACGGCTTCAGACGGGGTAGTCTATCGTTTTTTGATCGCGGCATTTACTGATGCGGCAGGAAATGCGATATTTAGTCAATATCACCTCGTTTATCGACATTCGGACTTTCTTGATGGAAAAAGAAAATATGTAGAATATGATAACGACAGCCACTATTATGAGGATTTTTTCGGATCGACCTTTGGCAGCATTAGCCATTACGTAGATCATTGGCATCATGAGGATCGTAGTATCAAACGCTTCCCACGCTCCGGGAGTTTAATCGTACAAAAGACGTTTGATTTGCCCAATGAATCACAGTTAATCAATCACATAAAAAACCCAATCTGCGCTGACTTGCTAATGAGCGACAATGCCTCTGACAGCGCGCATTCGCATAAATTTTTTATGCTGACGTCGGTATTTATATTTTCCTGTATCGATCTCTCTATACCTGAAGAGAATGCAACAGAATTACCGGAAAGTGCATCGGTTTGCAAACCGGGCAACTTTCATCGATTTCTAGAAAGCGCCATGGCATCAAAAGATTTTCAAAGCAGACATACCAGATTTCCCTTGCAGTATGGTTATTATGAGCACCAGTTGTTGATTTCCCCACCTCCGTATTCCTCGGCACATGATGGCTACAACTGGAAAGAAAGGATACTCGGCCCTGCTGATGATTCCCGGTGGCGGCTTCCAGATAAACGCACCATAAGAGAAGTTCCATTTGATATAGGTATTTTTGTTTCCTATATTAACCCTGCCGGAGCCAAAGTACGTTTTTACCAACCGAACACTACCTATGGACTTAACTATTATTTTGAATATCAAGACTGCTGGCGCTTGTTTAGATATAATAACACCACAACCACTTAATTTGAAAAAGGAGGACTAGCCAATGTCGTTCGACGATGTAATGCATATCATTTTACCGCCAATAGCCGACCTCAACTGTGATATCTGGTCCGCTGTGAAAACCAGCGATTACGGGAAGAGAACACGAGACGGAAAAGAGGAAATGCATTTGGGCAGTGAAGCTATAGCTCATACTTACAAACCAAAAGCGGATGGACAATCTCTTTATTTTTTGAACATACAGATTGCTGGCGTTTATCCGGCAACGAAGACCATACGCTTTGAAACAGGAAAAACATAAACCATGCATTTATTTAATCTTACAACACTGAATCGGATACTTTTCCTACTATTGCTTTTGACCGGTGGCGTATGCAAGGCCGGAGATGGATTTTATGGTACGGGCGCAGTCACTCTATGCAAAATACCGGAGGATCCGGTTGCCTTTATGGCAGTAGTAGCAAGCGACAATAATGGAAAAATAACCGCAGACGACTTAAAAGTGCTACTACGACACCTTCAAGTTGAAAAAGACGAGCAAATCATTTACCCGGCTTACTCCAAATCGGAAAAAGTCAGGTTTGTCGTGCTATCAAAAGCCTGCACCGCTTCAGACGGAGTTGACTATCATTTCTATATATCCTCATTTACCGACTCGACCGGGAATGCAGTATTCAGTCAATACTATCTGGCTTATCAATATGCAGATATCCTCGATGAAAAAAGAAATATTTCACATCCCACCGAGGGAGATTTTAAGTATGGCAAGCTGACCGTGCAAAGAAGAGTGGGTCTGTTAGACTCATCGCATCTTGGTGATTATATGAAGAACTCGAGTTGCTCCACATTGACCGATGAAAATATATCTTCCGACCAGCACCCGTATAAACTGCTAATCCTGGCTTCGACTCCTGTATCCTACTGTCTCGATCCGGATGCGGGCACAAAAGAGCCACTAAAAGATGCCGTAATTTGTGACTCAGGAAACTTTCATATCTTTTTGAGTCGATTTCTCGAATCGAAAGACTTGCAGCGTAAGCACATAAAACGCCCCTTTCGATATGCATCTATTGCTCCATGTGCAGACTACTACGGTATGGATGCTAAACAATTCGCATATTTTCGAGAGGAATATCCTAACATGTGTCCAGAAATTACAATTAAATCGTTAAACCCATCGCCAATGATCGAAAAAATGACCAATCTTTTTCATGGCATGTGGAACCAACATACATTTAAAAAGCGCTCTTGGCTACTATCTGTTTTTGTTTCCGATAGTGAAGCCGAAGTCCATGCTTTTAAACCAGGAACAGGTGGACAATCTCTTTATTTTTTTGAACATACAGATTGCTGGCGTTTATCTGGCATCGAAAACTATTCACTTTGAAACAGGAGGAACATCCAATGTCATTTAGTGAAATCACGAATAACGAGAGACCGACACCATTGCGACTGGTATAGAAACATGCAACTAACGGCGAACCTGTATCGATAACTTCAAATATGGAGGAGCATAAATATGCGTTTATTTAATCTGATGACACTGAATCGAGCGCTTTGCCTGCTGTTGCTCTTGATCAGCGGTGTATGCCAGGCTGGAGACGGGTTTACCAGAAGGGATGCAATCAAGATCTGTAAAATGCCGGAGCATCCGATTCCCTTTATGGAATTGGTAGCAGGTACGAATAAAGGAAAAATAGCTGCGGACGACCTAAAGCCGCTAATGCGGCACTTCCAGGTTGAAAAGGATGAGCAAATTATTTACCCGGCTTACTCCGAATCAGAAAAAGTCAGGTTTGTCGTGCTGTCAAAAGCCTGTACTGCTTCGGACGGAGTTGACTATCATTTCTATATAGCCTCATTTACCGACTTGATCGGAAATGCGGTATTCAGTCAATACTATCTGGTTTATCAGTATGCAGATATTCTCGATGAGGGAAAAAGGATTTCATTTCGTAGTGCTTTTTTAACTGATATAGTTTCCACTGGATATCTTAACTATGGCAAGCTAACCGTGCAGAGAAGAGTGGGACTATCCGTTCCATCACATCTTGATGATTACATGAAGAATTCGAGTTGCTCCACATTGACTGATGAAAATATATCTTCCGATCGGCACCCATATAAACTGTTAATCCTGGCTTCGACTCCTGTATCCTACTGTCTCGATCCGGATGCGGGCACAAAAGAACCGCTAAAAGATGCCGTAATTTGTGATCCGGGAAACTTTCCTATCTTTCTGAGTCGATTTCTCGAATCGGAAGAGTTGCAGCGCAAGCACATAAAACTTCCTCTTCGACATCAATATGTGAGTCGATGCGCAGACATGAGCGGTATGGATGTCAAACAATTTGAAGAACTTCGAAAGAAAGATCCTCCTGAAGCATGTTCAGATCTGACAATTGTATCGTCAAAAGTATCGGCAAAGGTCAAAAAAATGCTCGATATAGATCAGGTTGACTTTCCTGTCATGTGGAACCAGCACACATTAAAAAAACACTCTTGGCTACTATCCATTTTTGTTTCCGATAGTGAAGCTATAGTCCATACTTACAAGCCAGAAACGGACGGGCAATCTCTTTATTTTTTTGAACACACAGATTGCTGGCGCTTATCCAAAAGAGATTATCAGTCACTTTGAAACAGCCTGCCGAATCGCTCGATGATATTTTCCAGCAGTCGTGACACATTGTTGTCGTAGTTGTTGTGCGGCAGGCTGCCGCAGAAAGTGATCGAGCCGACTGCAAAAACCCGGCCGCCGCCCGGTACGCTGAAGTAGACCATGTCCGCCCGCACCAGCGCCTGCCGGGGTTCGCCGGGCAGTGTGACCAGATGGGTCAGCTGCTCTTCGGGCACCAGGACAAAGTCGGCATCGTGCTCCTCCGAGCTTGCCAGGATGACGGTGTTTTCCGGGGTGCCGAGCCGGTGGTCAGCGCGGTCGAGTTCAAAGCCGGCGGCGCCACCGCCACTGAGGCCAAAATCGCCGATAATCGGGCCGTCAATGCCGGCGAATATCCAGTCGTATTGCGCGTCGTAGCAGCGCCGTCGGTAGTATGAGCCGGTAAAATTGCCTTGCGCGGTGAAGCCGATGCCGACCAACTGCTGCGGCGCCCGACCGTTGCGCCGCCACAGCCCGCCGTACTCGCCGTCGAAGGCCGAATAGTACTCGCCCGGTTCGGCCGCCCAGGCGCGAATGCCGCCTTCGGCGCGGCGAATCTCAATCATATCCGGGTGGGCGGGATGCAGTGCAATCTTCCAGTAAAACCCGTTGCCGCCCAGATACAGCAGATTGCCCTGCCGGTCTATGTACTGCTGAAGTGCATCCAGCGTCTGCGCGGTGTGGTATTCGGGGTGGCTGGTGGTGGCCACCACGGCATAGTCGGCAATCGCGGCGGCGCCGTCCTGATGGAGCTGCCAATCGGTGATGATGTCGTAGTCGATATTTTTTGCGTGCAGCCAACTGATCAGATGGCTGTCCGCTTGCAGGTGTCTGAGGCCGGAGTCATCGCCGTAGCCAAAGGTGAGGTAGCCGGGGCGGAGATTGAATAACGGCCGCCGATGCGATGCGTGGCAAATGCCCGAGCCGTCGGGATGCTGGTTGTAGGTCGATAAGCCGTATTGCCGATGCTCCGCCGGGTTATGCGGCCAGGCATTCCAGGCGCGGATTTTTTCCCGCCACGCCGGCTGATAGTCCGGGCGCGCATGGTTGCCGTAGGCAACATAGGTAAAGGTCGGAATGAGGACGCAGAGGCGCGCGCGCGGCTTGCCTTTGGGCGGGCAGACGAAAAACGGCAGCGCGTCTTGCTCGTCGTCGGCGGCAATGCGCATGACGTAAATGCCGGAGGGCAAATCGTTTGGAATCGTGTACGTGAAATCGGTCTGCCAGCCAAAATCGTAGATGTCGTCTTCGTGAAAATGAATCGCGCCATACTCATCGGCGGCGTGACGCCAGCACATTTCACGCGCCCGCCAGTTCGACCCGGTCACGCCGCGGGTGGGGAAATTAACCAGCCGCCCGTGATATTTTCCCGGCCCGCAGTCACAGACGCGGGTCGAGGAAATGCCATCGGAAAAATCCCATGCCACAACGGTTTCCGCTGCGCCCGAGTCGTCTATGCTCAGCACTGTGGGGGCTTCGATTTTGCCGTTGAAGTGGTGCACCGCCACACCCTGCTCCAGGCCGGCCCCGACCGTCAGGCTGCCGCTGCGCGCATCGGCGTCGGGGGCGGTGAGACGGCATGACGCGGTCGCCGCATCGGGCCGATTGATCGGGCATTGATGCAGTAGCAGTTGTTGAGCGGCGATATCGACTCGCGCTTCCAACCGCATCCAGTGTCTAAGCGGCAGCGCATGGTCGGCGGTTATTGTGTGCGCACCATACTCAAAACAGGCGCGCCCCTGCGCATCGATTGCAAGCACGATATCGGCCAATGCCAGCAGGATTTGCGGCGCGGGTTTTTTTAGCGTAGCGAAGACATTGGCGCGAACAACCAGGCCGTGTTCACATTTGAGTGCAATCGATTGATTGGAAATCGCATACGAACCCGGGAAAAACGGCTGCACGCGGGAGGCCACCTGCTGCGGTGCAAACCACTGATCGCATTGCCTCTCGATTAGGCCCGGCCCTGCCGGGTTGGGGTCGGCGCTGATCAATCGAGTCAGTCGGGCATCAAACGGCTGCCCGGAATGGCTGGAAACCTTGAACCCGATCGTGTCACCGGGGCGCACGGACAGCTTGTCCGAATAGCCGATGATATGAATATCCGCAGACGGTTTTGGCATCAATCAGCTACGCTCGAGTACCGCCGAGCGTTGGTCGGTGTTTTCCCGGCGGCTGTTTGTCCAGTCGGGCCGCAATGGTTAAATCAAGCCAATTGACCATCAAACAAGATGCTCGATGTGTATTCCATTTCGCCACTTGTCTTGCAGATATTCCGCCACCAGGCGGCGATGGCAGAAATGCGGCTTGTCTTCGCTGCACAGCAGACAGGCGCCGTCAATCACGTCGCGGGGCATGGTCTGTTCGATTTTTCTTTCCACCATTAATTGACGGAATTGCTGCTCGTAGGTTTTCCAGTCGCCTTTTTGCTTTTTATAGGCATCGAGAATATCCTGCGTAGGCGCAAGCTCCGGCACGTGGCGATATTCAATGCCGTTTATTTCCGCCAGAAAATACTCCAAATCGGCTTTTTTCGCAAAACCGGACAATTGCGAAACATTATTCAGCCGCACATCAATAACGCGCTTTACTCCCGCCTGCCGCAGCATGGAAAAAAAACGTCGAGCGTCTTTTTTAGTAAAGCCGATGGTGTAAACCGATGCGTTCATTTCAAAGCTGTTTTTTGTGAATTTCGATCAGGAAAACAAATAACGATCAAAACGAGCTATCTGTTTGATAAAACGATATTTCTATCACCGACTATCATCCGGCGTAGGCGATCTTTTTGCCTTGGCGGCGGTATGCTTCCTCGACGCATTCGGCTTCTTGACGCAGCATATCCGGCTCAATGCCCAGCCGCCTGGTCAATCTTTTTTCTAAATCAGATTGCGACTCGAGACCGCCGTCCGCAAGGATGTGTTTGAGCTCCAATCCAAATGCACGCAAGCGGCGGCAAATCAAAATTCCTCGATGGCAGACAGCCGCGTCTTTTTCCGCGCACATCAGTGCGAGTCGATATTCGGCGAGACCGCGCCGGACTCTTTCAAGACCGGCAATAAACAACACATCTTCGGCGAGTCGGTCATAACACACTTTTCCATTTACGTAACAAGCCGGATTTTCGCTACGCGCACCGAGTTCTTTGCCGAGAAAAACATACGCGATGCCGTGTATTTTCAGCGCCGCTTGCAAACTTTCGCGATTGTATTGCGGATTGAATCGACTGTAAGGGCGCGAGCGCACATCCGCCACTGCGCCGATGCGGTGACGCACCAGCAAGCCGATAAACGCCTCTAAAGGATGCGTGGAGTGGCCTATGGTGAACAGATCCTGCTTCATGCCGAAATCATATCACTTCTGTCTGCTCTTTCCCCGGATAATTCCAGCGATCAATTTATAGCAGTACCCACCGTACCGTTTACCGCCGGATTCGGCCAAGCTAACGCAAAGCCACAGCGAATCTGCCTGCCCAGGAAATCTTTTCCTTGCTTGTGAATCGGTAACCGAAAACCCGTACGCCGTATCCTTAAACAGGAAGCATGCGCGTATTTGTGATTTTTTCTTGGGATTATGGAAAAACTTCGCCTGTTGAACCTTTATCAAATACAAGGATGACTCAATAGCCGTTTCAGTCTCGTGTTTTGGCACTCGGTCATTCATTCCGCTATCACTGCTACTGTCGTTGGACCAAAGTGTCAATGGGCTATCTTCCAGCTTAGTCAGGTTAGACAAGGAGGGGGTATATTTGCAGATACGTTTCCAGTCATCCTCCACGAGGAAATTTTCTCGATGGTGATCTCGATGGTGATCATGAGAAACCTGTTCCGCCACTGTCATGGAGATAACATCAAGCAGCTGGAATTTATCCGCCAAATCCGTACGCACAATAGGATCGTCGCGCGAGAGCACCGGCCTTATCCAATCACCAATCCGACCGTCGTCAAACAACTCCTTGCCGGCGACACAACGTCCGCTCTTCCGTGAATTGACATCCTTTCGCCACGAATTAGCCAGGCAGATGATTTTTTTCTTCTGTTTCATTTTTCCTCCTATGGACTACGGCGTTTTATAAAACAATCAAACCAATTACACAAATCGAGCAATCAGCAACACAAAATAACCGCATAACCCCCTCAAACCGGGCGCGTATAGCCGTCTCGCGTTTGCGGTGTCTTAATGCCCAGAATACGCCCGGCCACCTGGGTGCGCAGAATCTGCGCCGTGCCGCCGGCAATTGTGAACATGCGGGCATCGCGCGCCATGCGTTCGAGCGGCAGGTTGCGAGAATAGCCCATTGCGCCGTGAATCTGCAATGCGTCGGTGGTGACGTTGATTGCGGTTTCGGACGCGAGGATTTTGGCCTGCGCGGCGGCGCACATATCCGGGAATCCATCCGCCGTATCGACCGCCGCGTCGTGCAGCAGGCTGCGCGCCGCTTTCAGCCCGATCGACATGTCGGCCAGCATCCATTGCAGCCCTTGAAATTCGGCAATCGGGCGGCCGAATTGGCGGCGGTTGAGCGCGTAGGCAATCGCCTGTTCATACGCCCCCTGGGCAATGCCGAGCGCCACCGTGCCGGCGCCCACCCGCTGCGCGTTGTAGGCATTCATCAGCCCAGCAAACCCGCGCTCGACCCCTTGCGGCGGAATCACAACGCCGGCCTGCGCAATTTCCATGTCCTCGAACATCACTTCGGTCTCGGGGATGCCGCGCAGCCCCATCGCCGGTTCGCGCCGGCCAATGATCAGGCCGGGGGTTTGATCCCGAACCGCGATAAAGCCGGCAATGCCGCGGCTGACACCGGCCTCAATCACGCGGGCAAAAATCAGATGCAGCCGCGATACGCCGCCGCCCGTGATCCAGTGTTTCTTGCCGTTGACAATGTACTTGTCGCCTTTTTTCACGGCGGTGGTTGCCATCTCATTGGCCGCACTGCCGGCGTCCGGTTCGGTAATGCAAATCGCCGGTTTGTCGCCGGCCAGAACCAGCTCCGCCGCCAGCCGTTTTTGCGCTGCCGAGCCGTACTTCATGATCGCGCCGATGGCGCCCATGTTGGCCTCGACCGTTATCCGCCCCATCGCGCCGCAGCAGCGGGCCATTTCTTCAATCACCACCACCGCATCGTGGTAGCTGCACCCGCGGCCGCCGTATGCTGTCGGGATGGTCATCCCCATGAACCCGGCCCGGGCCAGTTTTTCCACGCTCGGCCACGGGTAGGCTTCGCTGCGGTCGAGCTCGGCGGCGTGCGGCTGAAACTCGGCTTCGGCCAGCTCACGGGCGGCGGCTTGCAGTGTTTTTTGTGCGGGTGTCAGTGGAATCATGTTGTGCTCTCGGTATCGGGATTGACGGTTTGCCGACCTAAAATCTGTTCGAGGATTTCGTCGGTGTGCTGCCCGCAGGTGGGCGGCGGACGGCGATAGCTGACCGGGGTGTTGCTGAATCTGACCGGATTGCCAATCAGCTCGACGTGGCCCGATGCGGCATGTTGGTCGGCCACCGAGATGCGCATACCGCGGGCAGCGACCTGCTCCGAGGCGAAAACTTCCGGCAACGTATTGATCGCCCCGCCGGGGATGCCGTGCGCTTCCATCTGCCGGATCAGTTCAAACCGGGTATATCGGCGGATTTCAGCCGCCAGCATCGGTATCAACTCGCCGCGGTGCTCAACCCGCGCCAGGTTGGTGCGGTAGCGAGCATCCTGCGCCCATTCCGGGCGCCCGATGATAGCGCAAAACCGGCGGTATTGGGCGTCGTTGCCGACGGCGACAACGACATGGCCGTCGGCGGCGGCAAACACCTGATAGGGCACGACGTTGGGGTGCTGATTGCCCAGCCGCACCGGCGGCTCGCCGGAGATCAGGTAGTTGGTGCCGGCATTGATCAGCCACGACACCTGCGTATCGGCCAGTGCAAGGTCGATATGCTGCCCTTCGCCGGTGCGCTCGCGGTGGTGCAAAGCGGCCAGGATTGCGGTCGCGGCATATAGCCCGCAGACCACGTCGGCGATGCCGACACCGACTTTCATCGGCTCGCCGTCGGCCTCCCCGGTCAGGCTCATAATGCCGCCGAAAGCCTGCGCCAGCAGGTCATAGCCCGGCTTGTGGGCATTCGGGCCGGTCTGGCCGAATCCGGTGATCGAGCAATAGATCAAACCGGGGTGCGCCGCCAGCAGCGCGGCGTGGCCGAGGCCGTATTTGCGCAGCCCGCCGACCTTGAAATTTTCGATCAGAATATCGCAATGCGGCACCAGGCGGCGCACGGTTGTCGCCCCTTGCGGCGCCGCGAGATCGAGCGCGATTGAGCGTTTGTTGCGATTGGCGGACAGGTAATAGGCGCTTTCGGCGGTCGGCTCGCCGTCGGTTCCGGTCACATACGGCGGCCCCCATGTGCGGGTGTCATCGCCGCGCTCGGGGTGTTCGACCTTGATGATATCGGCGCCATAGTCGCCGAGCAATTGGGTGCAGGTCGGCCCGGCAAGAATGCGCGACAAATCCAGCACCCGAATGCCGGCCAACGGCCCCGGGGGTACAGCGTTGCGGCGGTTATTGCGGTCTGATTCCGAATCGGACATGGCCATTATTCTGATTGAAAACAGGCCGGCGCATCGACAACTGCCGCAGTGCATCGGCGACCGCATCCAGCGCACCGAAGCCGAAGCGAACCTGACCGTTATTGACAATCAATGTGGTTCCGATCATGCGGCACTGTTTCCGGCTATGGCGGCCCGGCGGACCGTGATGGGTGTCGCGTTGAGGCGCGCCGCGGCCGCATCACCGTTAAACCCGGGCCGAACCGGCTACGTCGGCATTCGGCGGGTTTGGCTTCCGGAGCGGGCGCATTGCGACTCACAGCAGCCGCGAAATACGCTGCATTTCAGCCCGGCCCTGCGTCGCTGCGGCAGAATGCTGCAATTGGGCTGCCGCCTCGACATAACGCTGCCAGCCGCCGAAACTATTCGGCCGCCGTGCCAGGCGCTCGTTCAGCAGCGAAAACGCCAGCTCAAACCGGCCGGCATGACAAGCCGCGTCAATCAAATACAGTGCGAACACATCCCGCTGGGCATGGCTGCCGCCGAGCGGCTGATAGTCGTAGCGCAGCGCCATCAGCTGATTCAGCGCCGCCGCGTGATCGCCGCGGTAAAAATCCCCGATTGCGCGACACAACGGAAGCACCAGCGAATCGATTGCCGCACTGTCGGGATTATCCGGCACCGCCGAGAATTGCCGCAATGACGCGATATGCCGCTCGGCCAGATCAAACCGGGCGGTGCGGCCAAATACCATCGCACAGTGCGGCTCGGTAAACAGCACAATATGATCGCCTTCCCGATTCTCAGCCGCCGCGGCCAATTCCTGCCAGCGGTCGCCGACCTCGACCCCGGCAAACTCAAACCGTGCCAGCAGCGATGCGGTATTCTGAATATCCAGATAGAAGTTGTACTCCGCCGGTCGAACCGCCCGGTCGTACAGCTCCAGCGCACGGTCGACCTGGCCACCATCGAGGGCAAACAGCGCCGCATGCCACCAAACATGGCCTTTGAACGGATTGCGGTCGTCCCAATGGTCGAGCGGATAATCGAGCCATTTCAAGCCATCCTGCAAGCGCCCCTGCATTTCATAGACATGCGCGACCGCGTGTACCGCCCAGAGGTCGTCCGGGTGGCGCTCGAACGCATCCCGGCCGATTTGCTCAGCCTGCCGATAGCAGCCGGTTTCCTCGAGCCCAAACGCATACATGCCGAGCACCTGGGCGTAGCCCGGCAGGTCTTCACTCCAGGCCGGCAATACCCGCGCCGCCGCATCCCGCATGTGGTCTGCACGCCCCATCCAGAACAAAGAAAAATGCTGGAGCTTGAGTGCCAGCAGATCACGCGGGTGGCAGAACAGGATCTGATCCCAGTAACCGCAGGCCGCAGCGGCGTCACCGCCGACCCAGGCCTGCAGTGCCTGAAGGTGCAGCTGCTCGTGTGGATTGAGGTCGGCCGTCAGGGCGCTCACCTGCCTGGCGCAGTTGTCCGCCCCGGCAATCGTGCCGCGGGTCCCCATCGAGAGCAGAAAAAAGCCTTTCAACAGGTGCGCCATCGCAAATTCGGGCGCCTGTGCGCACAACGCTTTCAACCTGGGAAACGCCGTTAGCCGGTAGTCCAGGTAGTCGCAGATAACCGCGTTATAGCTATCCGCCTGATTGGCGTCGGCGCCGGTCAGTGGCAAGCCATATTGATCTTCGGTCATGCGTCTATCTCCAGCTGCCCGCACTGTGGCCGCAGCGCATTATTCGAGCGTCTGCGACGGTGGCAAAGCGACCCATACTCATCCGTTTTCAACCCGCGTCGGATAGGTGCGTATCGGCGCACTGACCGGCGCACTCAGCGCCCGCCCGGTGCGGATGCAAAACCGCCCCTGATGCCAGACCGGTAGCGGCGACCGCAACGGAAGCGTAACCCCGCGTTTTCAAATTATAGCGGCGCGCAATGTCGATGCCCTGCGCGCAGGTCAGCTTGTGTTTTCTCATGATCGATTCCTCCTGCAGGTTTGATCCAGGCGATAAAATATATTGCAGCAATAGCCCGCACCGGCTAAAAACACTGGCGGCATTATACGAATCATTTTAATTCAATACTATTGAATTAAAATCAACATGTTCTTTAATATATTTGAATAAACTTTGCAAAAGAAATTTGCTTTCCGTTGGGCCGCGGTTAATTGCGGCCGCGACACGGCATATATTTCAATGTGGGCGAGCAGATTATGGCTTCAAAACAACCCTGTTTTTATATACCTCACGATGGCGGGCCTGGTTTCTTTATGGCTTGGGAGCCGGCTGATACCTGGCGCAGTATGGCGCGATACCTGGCACAATTTCTAACCGAATTGGAGACAGCGCGCCCCAATGCCTGCTGGTGATTTCGGCCCGCTGGGAAGCGGAGCCGATAGCGATAACAGTCGGCCATGCGCCGGGGTTGATTTACGATTATTACCGGTTTCCACCACATACATACGAAATCGAGTGGCCAGCCATCGGGTATCATGACGTCGTCGGCAAAGCGACAGACTTGATCAAGGCGGCAGGCATCGAGGCGGTACTGAACACCGACCGGGGATTTGACCACGGTGTTTTCATTCCGTTAAAGGTTGCTCTTCCAAATGCCGGTATTCCCACTATCCAATTATCCCTCAATCCCAATCTGGATCCGGCACTGCATATCGAGATTGGCGAAGCACTTGAGCCGCTTCGTGAACAAGAGATTCGGCCAGGCGCCCGGTTTTTTTCATCCACTTACGCAGGTAAAGAGAACGCCGGAACCGGGAAAGAAAACAGATTCGCAAGCCTGCCAAATCGGTTTTGCCGATTTGGGTTGTAAAAAATCAGCCGCTTGCTCAAATGGTATAATTAAAGTGTAAAATGGTTGTTTAGATTTCCCATCCTCCATCGATCGGAGATGCCGTCGCTGCAACTCTCACGCCCTGAAATGCGTTGATAATTGAGTTGACATTGTTTATCTTATTGTTCTAAAAGGAGCGCCGATGTTTACAAATGCCCTGGCAAAAGCCGGTAATTTCACGCTGCCCGTGGTGATTTCCAGCCGTCTCGGTAGCGGCGAGTGCGCGAGCGCAGTCGGCGCTTGTGTGGTGGTGAATCGAGACGGGTGGGTTCTCACGGTTGCGCATTTAATCAAAGAAATCGAACGGCAGCAGCAGAGCGCTTTGAAACACCGCTCCCACGGTAAAGATGTCCGCCGGTTCGAGAACGATACTGCGGCGGACAAGTTGTTCAGAAAGAAAGGGGTGCGCACATTTCAGACTCCGTCGGACAAATCGGTGCAAAACCACTCCGTTTGGTGGGGCAGAGACGGCGCGCAGTTGCATGATCTGGCGATTCTGCCGGCTGCCGATTTGGCGGTGGGACGTCTGGAGCCGTTTGACCCCGATTCTATCGCACATTATCCGGTATTCAAGCAGCCGGATATCGGCTATGCCCCGGGGAAAAGCCTGTGCAAACTTGGCTTTCCGTTCCACAGCATCACGCCATCTTTTGATGAGGAGAAAAACATCTTTGTTTTGCCTCAAGGCGCGGTGCCGCTACCGTTGTTTCCCATCGAGGGTATATTCACCCGCGTTGTGATTGCCCCGATGCCGGGGCTGGAAAAAACCGGCAATGGCAAGTTCATCGAAACCTCGTCTCCCGGCTTAGTGGGGCAAAGCGGGGGGCCGATCGTCGATTCGACAGGCGCTGTATGGGCGTTGCAGTCTCACACCCGCCACTATCCCCTCGGCTTCAGCCCTCCGATACCGGGGCAGAGTAAAAATCCGGGTGCAAAGGAGCACCAGTTTTTGAATGTAGGCCTTGGAGTCCACGCCGAAATAATTCTGAATCTGCTGAAACAGCGCGGAGTGGAACACCAGATTACAGATTGAAATAGCGAACAGCCATACCGGCCGGCTACAGCCCCAGGAGGTGATGAGCCGACATCGAGCTGCCAAACACCGCCGTCGGTGTGCGCTCTTGGGGGGTATCAGCCTGTTATCCCCGGCGTACTTTTTATCCGTTCAGCGATGGCCCTTCCATCCGGAACCGCCGGTTCTCTAAGACCCGCTTTCGTTCCTTGCTCGACGTGTCTGTCTCACAGTCAGACACGCTTATGCCGGTGCACTAACCGTACGATTTCCAGCTGTACTTGGCGTGCTTTCGTGCTCCTCCGTTACTCTACAGGAACAAGCCCACCTGATAGCTTTATCAACAGGTTGACTCCCCGCATAGAGTATCGTGACCGCCATCAGGAACCCAATAGATTCCGACAGGATTCCATCGCCTCCAGTACACCCCTCAATGAGCACCGCGCGCCTGCCTGAAGATATTCCATCGCGCGCAGCGAAGCCTCATGCGCTTCTGCGCAGGAGCCTGCAACGCAATCCTCGATGACGCGGCAAAAGTAATCCGACTGGTGCCCATCAACAAAGGTGTAGTGGACACAGACATCGGTCAGTCCACCGCAAAGTAACAGCGTGTCTACTTTCAGGCCACGCAAGAGAATTTGGAAATCAGTGCCGAAAAATGCCGAGTACCGCCTTTTCTTGATCAGATAATCGTTCGGCAAAAAACCCATTTCCTCGATCGCGATTTCGGTGTTGGGATCGTCCTCCAGGCAATGAATGTCCTCGCTGCCATCCAGTTCGCGACCAAAATCGATCAAGTCCGGTCGATGCACTTCCTGAATAAAGATGACCGGAATATTGCATTCACGGGCTTTGTCGATGGCTGATCGCGCCTTATGCATGCGTTCGGCATATTGCGGCATATGAGGAATAGACCGGTCTTTATTCTCTCTCTTCGTGAAACTCCCGGCCTGGATATCCACCACGATCAACGCGGGGCGCCCTTCGATGAGATTTGGTTTTGCATTTTGCGTGTTGGTCATGAGGTTTGCTCCTTTAGACGTTTCTGCTTTGGCCCGCACCTAAAAGCCGCGGCAGATTGCCGAATCGTGCGCCGAGCGAAAAAAGCGGGGTTGCAGTCGGGTAACAAGTCGCATTCACAACTGATGCTCCGCTTTATACGTGCCCAACACCAGCGCGTGAACATGATCCGCCGCCTGCTCGCTCATGCTGCCGCCCCTGGCGGTCAGCAAGTAACGCCCCTGATTAAACCCGGGCGTTTGCATACCGCGCTGTACACTTTCAACCAATGCCAAAATAGAGTGGTTTTTATCTATTTAGTGGGTTTATTTGGCTGTTGTTACCTGTATTATCGCCAATAAGCGGGGTTGTTTCCACCACTTATGAAGTTTGGCACAGCCCGCAATCACCTCTTATAAACCATCCTGAAATATCATGAAAAAACACGCGAATATCATTATCGTTATGGCTGACCAATTGAGTGCGCTGGCGGTGGGGTGTTATGGGAATCCGACGGTGAGGACGCCGCACATTGATGCGCTGGGGGCTGCCGGCACTGTATTCACCGCGGCTTACAGCAGCAGCCCGCTGTGCGCGCCGGCGCGGTGTGCGTTTATGACCGGGCAGCATATCTCGCGTTGTGGCGGCTACGATAACGCCGCGTATTTGCCGGCTACCACGCCGACTTTCGCGCATTATTTGCGCCTTGCCGGCTATCGCACCACGCTCTCTGGCAAGATGCATTTCATCGGCGCCGACCAATTGCACGGCTTTGAGACGCGCCTGACTACCGATATCTACCCGGCCGATTTCGGCTGGGTGCCGGATTGGACACGCCCCGCTGCGCGCATTCCGCTTTGGTATCACAATATGTCCAGCGTAAAGCAGGCCGGAGTGGCGGCGATTACCAATCAGTTGGCGTACGACGATGAGGTTGGAGCGCGGGCGGTAGCGGCGATTTATGACCACGCGCGCGGGGGAGATGCGCGCCCGCTATGCCTGGTCGCCGGCTTTATTCTCCCGCACGATCCCTACGCCGCGCGGCAAAAATACTGGGATTTATACGCCGACATAGATATCCCGCTGCCGCGTGTCGGGCGGCTCCCGGCGGATGTGCAGGACGCGCATAGTCGACGGCTCGAGGCGGTGATTGATTTGGATGCGGTGACGCTGACCGACGCCGAAATCATCACCGCGCGACGCGCCTATTACGCGAATGTTTCCTACATTGACGCGTGGCTTGGGCGGTTGTTGGCGGCACTTCGTGAGTGTCAAATGGCGCAGGACACCACCGTGATTTTCACTTCCGACCACGGCGATATGCTGGGCGAGCGCGGCTTGTGGTTCAAGATGTCGTTTCTGGAGTGGTCAAACCGCATTCCGCTGATTATCGCCGGTCCCGGCTGGGCCGCCGGGCGGCGGGTGGCGACACCGGTATCGCAGGTGGATATTTTGCCGACGCTGAATGATATTGCGCTCAATGCCGGCGGGGCTGTGGCGGCGGAAATTGATCGGATTGACGGGACCAGTCTGCTGGCGGGCGGCGATGGTGACGACGCGCGAGTGGCGGTGAGCGAATATCTGGCCGAAGGCACAGGCGAGCCGATGCTCATGCTACGGCGCGGGCGGTATAAATTTATCTCGTGCGCGCAGGACCCGGATTTGCTGTTTGATTTGGATGCGGACGCGGATGAGCTGCATAATCTTGCCTTTGACCCGCAGCACGGCGCCACCGTGCGCGATTTTCAAACCCTGGCCGCTGCGCATTGGGACGCCGTTGAGGTGAAGGCCGCGGTCATCGCCTCGCAGCATCGCCGCCGCGCGGTGCACGCCGCCTTGCGCATCGGTCGGCATCACAGTTGGGATTACAACCCACCGCGCGATGCCGGCGAGGAATTCACCCGCAGCCACCACGACCTCACCGATTTTGACGCCACCTCGCGCTTCCCTCGCCCGCCGGAATTCCCGCCGCGCGAGGGGAAATGAGGGGGTGATTTGTAGCGTGTACCAGCTCGGCAACCGTCGCGAACCGGCTATGCAGGCGGATTAGCCGCCGGCATCGTGCGCCCACAATAATTTATCCCAGTCAAGTTCAGCGCCGATACTACGGACGTTCCGGGGGCGCGGGTCATTTGCAAACATAAAAAAGCTACCGACACTGTATTGGGCGTCGGTAGCTTTGGAATATAAATGCCTGTCAGTGTCCTGCTTTTACACGGGATCTCCCGCACTATCATCGGCGCTAAGCATTTTCACTTCTGAGTTCGAGATGGATTCAGGTGGTTCCCGCTCGCTATGGCCACCAGGCAAACCGGTCAAAACACAGCGGTCAATCGCATCAGCAAATCAAACCGCTGTACTCATTATCAGGACAAATCAAAGGTCTGTATTAACTCGCTTCAAGCGAACAGACTTTTTGGGTGTTAGCATGATCAAACCGCACGGGCAATCGCATACTTGTTCAGAGTAAATGATGAGCACGGGCATGGAAATGGAGACCAGGATACATCATGCGTTTCGCATGCCGTCGAAAAACTGTTCCAGCAGAAGAGCGATTTGCTCGGGTGCTTCGAGCAGCACGGCATGTTTGAATGCTGGCAATATCGCCACTTGTCCGCTTTGCACCCGATCTGCGATCAGCCGGCTCATGCGCGGCGGGGATCCGGCATCGCATTCGCCGGTAATCGCGAGCGTTGGCGTTACAATTTTATGTAGTTCATCTGCCAGATCGTTTTCAGCAAGCACTCGATAGGCGGCGGCATAGCAATCAGGATCATTTTGTAGGCTTTTTTGCCGCCGTTTTTCGACCACCTCGGGATGAGCGCGCAGAAAAACATCGGTGAACCAGCGTTTTGAGGCATTGGCAAGATGTGCGCGCGCGCCTTCCTTCTCAAGCAATTCGGCGCGCTTTACGACCCGCTGTTTTTCCTCGGCGGTTCTGTCGGCAACCGAACTAACAACCGATAAGCTTGCCAGCCGCTCGTGCGCATCGATCGCGATTCTTTGTGCGATGATCCCACCCAGGGAAAACCCGACGAGATGAATTTTTGTAAACGACAAATGATCGAACAGAGAAAGCAGATCATCTCTGAACATTCGCAGGCTATAAGGCCCCGGCGTTTTTTCCGACTTGCCGTGGCCGCGTAAGTCGACCCGGAGAATCTGGTAGTCTCCGCACAAGGCTTCAATAAAACCGTCCCAGGATGTCAAATCTGATCCGACACCGTGAATCAGTGCAAGCGACTCACCAGCGCCTTCGATTTGGTAGTGAAGCGCCGCGCCGGCTATTTCCAGATGCGGCATCTTCAGAGTTCCCCCCTGTTGTCCTTGAACACTTTGGCGTCGCTTGGTTGCCAGAGGAAAACCACGCGACAACCAATTTCCACCTTACCCGCACCCTGTGAGTCGGCTTGCGCCAGTGCAGTCAATTCCTCGCCACCGTTTCCTTTGATCTTAGCAATGCCGCTTTCCATGGAGATGACGCGACCTTTTAAGTATGCGCATTCGAAAATCACAGTCTGGCGTTCCGGAGATCAAATATCAGTAATGTCAACGACATCCCAGACGGGTGCGCCCGACTCAACCATGGTGCGCAATTTTGCTCCGCTGGCGGGGCCGTCCTGTACCACCGTGACACCGGTAGATTTTTCGAACGGGTCGCGGTTTGATACACTCCCTGATATTATGATCCGAGGAAAATCAGGGCAGTGGCACATCGGAAAACTTTCCGAAACCATACTCGGTGACGGCAACACCAGATTTAGTGACCGCTCCCTCATGGTAGGTGATTTTGCCGTAGCGTTGCTGAATCACCATATCAATCTTGGGCCCCACCAGAGGTAGCTCCCAAGCACCCATTTCTTCGAATTCTACCTGGATTTCCCGAGATCCAATCTTCGCATAGACCATATGCTGCTTATGTGAAGACAACTCATTATCGGCAACCACAATAGCGCCATCGGGTTCAACCATTTTAAAATAGTCATATTTTTTGTAACCAAACACTGCGTCCGCCGACCAAAGCGCAATCTCTCCGCCATCGAGAATTCCGTGAATAAACCGATAGCCCGTGTAACGAGGTCCCTGGCGCCATTGAACATGCTTGCAATAACCATAGGTAGGATGAGTCTTTCCTTTGTACTCCAACGTTCCCTTAAGGTCGGGAAGATGCAGGACTTCATCATTGGCGTCTTCAGCGAATGTATCCTTCCACATCAACGTATGGACCGGTCGTACACGGGCGGTGAAGCTTTCCTCATCATTGTTAGCGTGCCAAACAATAACAATCTCTCCATCCTCATCTCGAATTTCCATTATATCCGAAGAAATATCGAGGTAGTCGCTATCCGATTGACTCCATATTTGGCTGCTTTTACTGATCTCGCGAATACCGTTGTCGTATATCCATGCCGCATGGACACAAATTTTCGACCGATAGACCAGCCGAATCGAAAAGGCCATACCGTCGGCGAAGAAATGGTACTGAAGGCAGTCGTTATCGACAAAGTGAAAAGCGGGGCGTCGGTTCTGGTTTTTCATGGGTATTACCTCTGATGCAATTATTAAAATTGAACAAAACATGTACCATTGATAAAGAAATCCATCAATGACGATCACAAAAGTGACAGGCTACTGCATGGCCGCTGGGGCTACTTTCCAATTCGGGAACCTCAACACGACACCATTCTTCGGCGAGATGACACCGGGAATGAAACCTGCATCCCGACGGCGGATTGGAAGAACTTGGCACGTCTCCGGTTAGCACAATGTTCACTCGGTTCTTGCGCCGCGGATCGGGCATGGGTACCGCCGAAAGCAATGCTTTGGTATAAGGGTGTCGTGGGTTTCGGATAATCTCCTCCTTGGCACCAATTTCGACTATGACTCCAAGGTACATTACTGCGATACGGTCAGCTATGAGTTCAACCACGGCGAGGTCGTGCGAGATAAATAAATAGGACAAACTGAGACTCGCTTGAATATCCATCATCAGATTAATAATCTGCGCTTGGATCGATATATCCAATGCCGATACCGGTTCATCGCAGATAATCAAATTGGGCTCTACTGCCAGCGCTCGGGCAATGGCGACACGTTGGCGTTGTCCCCCAGAAAATTGATGCGGATATCCGGTCATTTGCTCCGGACGCAGACCAACTTTCGCGAACAGTGTTGAGACGCGGTCAATCAACTCGTCACCGCTGGCGATGCCGTGCGTGACCAACGGTTCGGTCACGATGGCTCCGATGGTCATGCGTGGGTTCAACGACGCGTAGGGATCCTGAAATACCATCTGCATTTCGCGCCGAAGAGGTCTCAATGCGTATTCGCCAAGGGTTGTGATATCGTGCCCTCCAAGTTCAATGGAACCTGCTGTTGGCGAAAGTAATCGGAGGATAGTCTTCCCCGCTGTGGACTTACCGCAGCCGCTCTCCCCGACGAAGCCAAGTGTCTCACCTACAGGAAGATCGAAGGAGATGCCGTCAACTGCACGAACGTAGCCGGTGGTTCTCGCAAACACGCCGCTACGAATTGGAAAGTACTTTTTGAGGTTGCGTACGCGTAGTGCCAACGGTTTCGCCCCGATCTCCTCGACTCGCTGATCATGGGCGCATGCAGTCATCATTGGTTCTCCTCCCTCCATTCCCTGTGGATGCCAACAGGCCAGAATGTGCTCAGTGCCAACTGTGTCGTACGGTGGGAACTGCTCTCGGCAAATTTCGTCCGCGTAATCGCATCTGGTGGAGAACGGGCACCCGGAAGGCAGATCGTGTAGTGCCGGAACGGTGCCGGGAATCTCCCTTAACCGCCCCTGCCGGTCAGAATTTATCATACCGAGTTGCGGCAACGAGCCCAATAGCCCGCGTGAATACGGATGCATCGGATGCTTAAAAAATTCCTCAACTGTCGCCTCCTCAACCTTGCGCCCAGCATACATAACGACAACTCGATCTGCATTTTCAGCGACCAGCCCCATATCATGAGTAATAAGCATTATCGCCGTACCGAATTTATTTTGCATCTCGGCCAATAAGTTGGTGATCTGTGCCTGAATCGTAACATCAAGTGCCGTAGTCGGTTCGTCAGCGAGAATTACCGCCGGTTCGCATGCCAATGCCATGGCGAGCATTACCCGTTGACGCATACCGCCCGATAGTTGGTGAGGATAGTCATCGAGCCGCTTCCGCACGTCAGAAAGATGGACGACCTCCAAGAGTTCTGCCGCCCGATCCCAAGCGGCTGTCCGTGACAACCCCTTGTGTAGCATCATTACTTCGGCAATTTGGAAACCGATGGTGCGAAGCGGATTGAGAGAACTCATGGGCTCTTGAAAGACCATCGCGATATCGTTACCTCGGATTCGGCGTAGTTCTTTTTCCTTCAAGTTAAGAAGATTTATCCCATTGAATTGTATTTCTCCGGCTGTGACACGCGCGGCCGATGGCAACAGTCGCAATACCGATAGAGCCGATATACTCTTTCCACACCCGGACTCACCGACCAGGCAAACAGTCTCGCCCGGACGGACCGAAAACGATAAGCCGTTTACAACATCGAACCGGTTGTCGATCTGCACATGCAGATTGTTGATTTCGAGTATTGCGATTGACACGTTTTTCTACATCTTTTGTTTTTGATTTGGATCAAGAGCATTCCGTAACCCTTCCCCAAGAAGATTAGCACCAAGTACGGCGACAAAGATGGCTATTGATGGCGCTATCACGAACCACGGTGCCAGGTCGAGATACTGAAAACTCGTTTGAACCATCGAACCCCAAGTCGACGTTGGCGGCTGAGCTCCGAGACCGATGAAACTGAGACTCGATTCAAGGATAATAGCGAAACCCACACCGAGGGATGCTTGGACAATGATTGGCGAGATAACGTTGGGCAAAATGTGGCGGAACAGCACGACCCACGATGGTACGCCCACGGAGCGTGCCGCGAGTACGTAATCGTTATTCTTAATGGACAACACCTGCCCCCGAATCAGTCGGGCGTAAGTCGGCACAGAGACAATGGAGATAGCAATTGTGGCATTAATTAAACCAGGCCCGAGAACAGCCGAAATAGTCAGTGCCATGACAAGCGGTGGAAGCGCAATGATGCTATCGAATACGCGCATCATCAGTTCGTCTATCATGCCGCCAGCATAGCCTGCGACGAGACCGATGGGAACGCCAACAAGCACTGCCAGAAACACCACCGATATCCCTGCTGACAACGAAAGTCGAGAGCCATATAATAGACGGCTCAATATGTCTCGTCCAAGATCATCGGTGCCCAGAAGATGTTCAGCACTCGGCGGTTTCAGGAGGGTGCGGTAATTGATGGCATCCGGCGGATAGGGAGAAAGTATCGGAGCGAGCAATGCTACCAATAAGAGTAACACAATAATCACAATCCCAGCCAATCCCATCGGTTCCGCAAGTAGCCATTGCCACACACGTTGAAATCGTGTCATCAATATCCCCCGGGTCGCGCAGTTTTGAGAAATACTGACATTGTCATCGTTTCATGTGCCTTACGCTCTCGATGCACGGGGATCAAGGACACCGTAAATAATGTCAACCAATAACGTTGCCAACACAACCGCTACGGCGATTAGCAAGACTAGTGCCTGGACTATTGGGTAATCCCGACCAAGGATAGAGTCCACCAGCAGGCGGCCGATGCCTGGCACAGCGAACACGGTCTCAGTGACGACTGCACCGCTGAGAATCACTCCCAACTGCAACCCCAAAATAGTCACGATAGGCAACAAGGCATTCTTCATCGCGTGCTGGATGATGACGCGAGTTTCCGATAAGCCCTTGGCATAGGCCGTGCGGATATAGGGGTGTTTCAGGATATCACCAAAGCTGGCTCGAGCCTGGCGGATGAGAATAGCAGTCAGGCTCAAAGCCAGGGTGATTGCCGGCATGATCGTATGCTTGATGCTGTCGATGATATCGACGGTCGGGGAAACGAATCCCGATGGCGGCAACAGACCCAGCCGAAGAGATACAAAATAGATTAACAGGCCGCCGATGAGAAAATAGGGCATAGAAGCACCAATGAAGGTGCCGAAAGCGCCGATTCGGTCCCAAACGGAGTTTGGTCGTGCGGCACTGATCGCCCCCAGTGGGATGGCTATTAACGATGATACAAAGAGAGCAATAAGGCCAATTTGGAGAGTCGGTAACAGGCGGGGCAGGATAATATCGATTACTGGTTGGTGGTTACGGAAAGAGATGCCGAAATCACCCATCAGAATCCGGCTTATCCAAGTGTAATATTGCACGTATATTGGCTTGTCGAGTCCATACTGGCGACGCAACTCGGCAATCGTTTCTTCGCTGATTTCAACCTGCGCCTGACCGACGATCAAATCGATAACGTCACCCGGCAAGAGACGCATGAGAAAGAACACGATCAGTGAAACAATGAACAATACAGGTACAGCAGCTGCAGTGCGGCGTATGACAAACGCGAACATTCTTTTTCCCTTGGATAGCTGATAGAATATTACTCAAACTCAGCCACCGCGAGGATATCAGGCTATTCCGATATCCTCGTCAGTGGCCAATACTGTTGAAAGAATCAGGCGTCCAAGGAGATATATTTATACTCAATGATCGAATCCGCGGTGTGATAAAAACCTTTCACCTTCGGACTCAAGCCCTTGAAGTCAGAGCTATAATGCCAAGGCACATAGATCGCATCATTGTTCATGAGCTCAGTGATACGGCGGAATATCGCACGACGCTTCACCTGATCAGTTTCCGAACGCTGCTTTTGGAACAGATCGTCCATCTCCGGATTGTTGTAGCCATGGCGTTTGGCATAAGAACCATCAGAGCTCAGTAGCACCGACAGGTACTGGTCAGGATCTGGTCGATAGCCCCACCATCCATGCATATCCATCGGCAATTCCCCGCTCCGCAATTTCGCACGGTGGCTTGCATAGTCTAACTGCTCAAGGTTGATCTTGACACCAACATCAGCAGCCATTGCCTGTACCAATTGTGCGGTACGTTGCTTAACGGGCTCTGGGCGCAGGTATGCGGTGATTTCCGCAGAACCTATACCCGATTCGTCAAGCAATTTCTTGGCCATGTCCTTGTTGTACGAGAACGGCTTGTAACTGGGGTCGTGAAAAGGATGACCTGGCAGGATACCACTATACCCGATGGCGCCGGTTCCAAAGTAGGCGGCCTGATGAAGAGCCTCCCTGTTAATCGCCCATTGAAATGCTTGACGGAACCGAGCATTGCTACCTGGAAATTCTGCCTTGGCGTTGAAGCCGATGTATTCCCATCTGAAACCGACGCGCTCTGATACGACAATTTCAGACTGCGTACGTAGCGTAGCGATATTTTGCAATGGCAACCCTTCGGCAAGGTGAACACCGCCCGTTTGTAGCTCTATCAGACGCGTACTACTGGTCGGAATAGGTCGCAATATCAAACGGTCAACGTAGGGTCTTTCCGCGTCCCAGTAGTCACCATTTCGTTCAAGTATGGTTTCCGCATCCTGTGAGTAACTTACTAACTTAAATGGTCCGGTGCCGACCGGATTTAGAGCGGACTTCTCTTTCCCGTGCTTTTCAAATGCAGCGGGTGATCCCATACAGCCGGACACGTCGGTGAACGGGAACAGGAAAGCCGCGAAAGGATACATAAGGGTCATCTTAACAGTTAGTTTGTCCACTGCTTCGATCTTATCCAAGGCCTTGATTTCACCACCGCGAATAGATCCTATCTCTGGATTACGAATACGGTTGATGTTATAGACTACTGCGTCAGCATCAAACTTCGTCCCGTCGTGGAACTTAACGCCAGAACGCAGATGAAGGAGATAAGTTTTGTTATCCGACTGCTCCCAACGTTCAACGAGCATGGGTGCAAGGTTACCCTTGTCGTCGATCCCGAATAACGTATCGTGAATCGCCTGCGCTGTACCACGGCCTTGCAGGTTACCCGTCAAATGCGGATCAAAGCTAATCGGATCTGCAGTCAGTGCGACCTTCAGAGTGCCACCCCTTTTACTAGCCAACGCGGGTGATACAAGCGATGGAATCATAATACTGCCGACTCCTGCCATTCCAGCCTTAACAAACTGCCTGCGAGAAAACATTTTCAAGAATCGTGTTGTTTCCTTCGCGCTGGATTCAGATGTTACTTTATTCTTTACCATGATATTTACCTCTCGCTTTAGTGTTAAAAAATGTTCAATGACGATTTCGATTGATCTTTCTGGTGGGCATGGCATTTCTCGCGATTTTTGAAATGCGGAATCACCTTATCACAGAAAAGTTGTAGGGACTTAGCGGTGAAATCATGCGGCATACCAAAGCACGCGCCGTAAAGATAGTGCTTAACGCCTGCTGCTTCATACGCCTCGAGCTTTTCAATGACCTCGTCGGGCGTACCGAATATCATGTTTTGGTGCAACGAGGTGGGATCGTAATCGTTTTTATTTTCGATCACGCTGTAATCAACCGGCTCGGTGAAACCATTCTTGACGGTGCCGAGATTGCGGAAAACATTCTCGAAGTAACGCCCGAAATTGGTGGTCGCTCGCACCGGAATTTCCCAATCATCAGGGTTTTCGTAGACGCAGGCACGACGCAGCATCATGTGCTCGGGGCGTGGCACCTGCGGGTTGTTGCGCACAGTTTCCTCAAAGCGCTCGCACAATGTAATGACCTCCTCGTGCGGACGTTGGAGCGGTGTAGACATGATTTGGCAATGGTTGCGCACGGCAAAATCAAACGTATTCGAGTCGCGCGCAGCGATCCACATTCTCGGATGCGGCGATTGCAGTGGCTTGGGCACTGAAGTGGCCGCAGGGAAAGACCATAATGCGCTGTCGTGAGAATAATCTCCTTTCCATAGTTGCTTTAGCATCGGAATCAACTCGCGCAGATACTTGCCGCCCTCTCCCTGATTCATACCACCGGCCATGCGATCAAACTCATATTGATACGATCCGCGACCAAAACCGATTTCGAGCCGACCTTCAAGAAGCAGGTCGGTCATGGCGATTTCGCCGGCGAGCCGAATCGGATGCCAATAAGGCGCGGAAATTACCGCCGTTCCCAAACGTATACGTTCAGTGTGCTGACCCCAATAGGTTAGTAGTGTAAGTGGATTGGGTGAGATAGTCACTTCAAGTCCGTGATGTTCGGCTGCCCAGACGATATCGAACCCTCCATGGTCGGCGATCTGCACTAACTCGAGGCGTTGCCGAATCACAGTGCTCATATCTTCATTCGGATCGAATCGGTCGAGGTTGATGGCGATTGAAAATTTCAATTTTCCTCTCCTGGTGTTTGCCGTAAATGTATTCGCAAGCGTTCTTTCATGCTATTTCATGCGCATGACGAAGGCATCTTGCGTCGCGCCGGAATAATCAATCACGACATTCTTCAACCGCGAGTACTCACGCATCGCTTCGAAGCCGTTGTGCTTGCCGTAGCCGCTCTCCTTGAAGCCGCCGGCGGGCGACATCATCGATGCGGAGCGGTAGGTGTTGACCCACAGTGTGCCCGCGTCAATCGCATGGACGAAACGCATGGCGCGATCAATATCGTGTGTCCACACGCCGGCAGCGAGGCCATAAGGGGTGTCGTTGGCAAGGCGAAGCAGTTCGGCTTCGTCCTGAAATTTTATAATACCGACGACCGGACCGAATATTTCATCACGGGCGATTCGCATGTCGTTGTTGACATCGGTGAAAATGGTCGGCTCGAAATACCAACCACCCGCACATTCCGGAATTTCAGGCCGCTTACCGCCACTGACCAACCTGGCACCGTCAGCGATGCCATATTCGACGTATTGTGATACTTTCTCTAACTGTGCCTGCAAGGCCAATGGCCCGATCTGGGTTTGTGGCTCCATTGGGTTGCCAATCATGATTTGCATGGACTTTTCGATCAAGCTATCGACCAGTTGGTCGTGAATGGATGTTTGCACGAAACAGCGTGACCCCGCCACACAAGTTTGGCCAGCGGCAGCAAAAATACCCGCCACAACGCCGTTCGTAGCACGCTCTATATCCGCGTCTTCGAATACCACATGCGGTGACTTGCCACCCAACTCCAGATTGCAAGGCGCAACATGGCCGGCCGCATTGATAGCGACTTGCCGACCGGTCTCGGTGCCGCCGGTGAAAGCGATTTTATTGACTCCGGCATGGCGGGTGAGTGCATCGCCGGCGCCACTCCCGCATCCGGTCACTATATTTACAACGCCATTTGGAAACCCCGCCTCTTTAACCAATTCAGAAAAAGCGATGGCTGATGCCGAGGTGTGCTCGGATGGCTTGATGACCACGGCATTACCCGCTGCGAGGCAAGGAGCAAGAGTGCAACTCATCATATACAATGGCGAATTCCACGGAACGATGATCGCCACCACACCGATCGGCTCACGCAAGGTGAAATTGAACGACTGTGGTTTGTTCAGCGGAATGGTGTCCCCCTGCAGCTTATCCGCCATGCCGGCAAAGTAACGGTAATAATCTTTCAGATAGCCGATCTGTGCGCGTGTTTCGCGGATTAGTTTGCCGTTGTCGCGGGTTTCAATTTCGGCCAGTTTTTCGAATCGCTGGCCGATCAATTCGGCGAGGCGATAAATCATCTCACCGCGTTCCGACTGAGTGATACCTCTCCAGGCAGGGTTACGCAATGCTTGGCGAGCGGCGTTTACTGCATCGTCAATATCGGCTTCGCCAGCGTCCGCAACCTGGTACCAGGGCTTGCCGAAAGTCGGATCAAAGCTGTCCAAATAGCGCTGGGATTTGGGCGGACGCCAATCACCGTCTATGAATACGGGTAACCGCCGGGTTTCGATACTGTTAATATCGTATTGCATAAAATTATCCTAAATCCTTCTTGAGCTGATAGCGGTGAAATGCGGTCGGAGCTCCATCAAGTACGCCGACTTTCCCGCCGTCTTCGGATTCGACATAGACGCCAAAACGGTCGTTAGCACGCTCGCGAATGTAGCGGATCAACATGGTCCGTGTCGGTTGCATCGTTATTTTGGTCCATGGCAACTCGTCGAAGGCAAACAAACGCGCCTCCCCGGTTTCGCACAATCTCGCATCAGTGGCATTCGTAGCACAGCGGTAAACAATGGCAAGCGAACCGTCATCGTTGGTGAATATGGAATAAATAAAAGTCGGTTCAATAGAAACGCCGAGCGCAAGGCATTTTTTCACCAGCGCCTCGCGCCCGCTTGAACACGCCCCAAGATGTCGTTCCACAGGGATGTCCCAGTTTCCCGCGACATCACGGCAAAGAAGAATGCGCTCACCGACTTCAACGATACCGCCAATCACAGGGTGGCACTCCGCCAACGATTTGGAATCCTGGTCGAAGTTGAAAGTGATGTAGGAGCCGCCGAAAAACCCCAGAGGCAGGCCATGACCATGGCCGAAGTCGAGAACACGTCCGATCAGAATTGCGTGATCCCCGGCAATGACTTTTTCATGCGCCGCGCAATCAATCCAGGCCAGTACCTCATTGAGCACCGGGGCGCCACTACGCTCTTTTCGCCATGCGGTTTGTTCGAACTTGTCCGGTGCCTTCGTCGCGAACAATCCCGATAGGCGCTGTTGGCTGGCAGAAAGGATGTTGATGGCAAAACCGTTGGTGGCACAGAATTCATCGTGGCTTACCGCCGACCTGCCGATGCACACCAGCACCAGCGGTGGCTCCATCGAAACGGAGGTGAACGAATTGGCGGTCAGCCCTCGCGGCTGGTTTTGCGCATCCATAGTCGTGACCACGGTCACGCCGGTAACAAAGCTACCGAACACCTGGCGTAGCGATGTTGCCCCAAATTTGCGTTGCGCTCTCACGGGTTCTATTGTCATATGCTTCGCCATCAAGCTCAAGACACGTCAATTTTTATCCGAACATGATTCATCCTATACCTACGAACAATAGGAAAACAATCCGCGATAAGGTGGAATTTACGATATCATTCTCCTATGTTATGCCGGAAAATTGCCCATTAATCCGGATTGACGCCGTTTGTGAGGTCGAATAACCGAAAGGCGACCTGCAAATCGAAGCGGGTGGAGGGGCAGGTCGCATCAATCCCGAAACGCTCATCCAGCTTTTTCAAACGGTAACGCAAGGTGGTGACATGGATGCCGAGATCTTCAGCGCAAGATTGAAATCGTCCTTCACAATAGGCAAACGCACGCAGAGTTTTCAGATTTTCATCCCCGTGTTTTGGGTTGTCACGCATGATTCGGTGAATAGTATGTTCAAGAAACTCCTCCACCACTACATTATCCACCATGGACAGCAATAGTGGCAACGATCCGAAGTATTGCGTTGACACAAGACCTGTGACACCGAGCGAGCGCGCCAGGTTGACGAGGTGTTTACAATGCCGATACATCTTCCCAAACTCGCCGACATCATCACAGGGCTCGCTGATCATCAAAATACAACTACTGGAAGTGTCCAACTCGATCGTCGCCTGTAGCCGCTGAATACGGTCGGCGAATTCAACATTGTCGCGGTCACACATGGGGATTAATGAAATCATCGCGCCTCCCTGCTCCACCGTAGCGTAGCCACCAAGTAATTCCTTCACCAAGCGAGCGATGAGTTGAAGCAGGCGTCTTGGGGGCGCATCTTTCCGCTTCTTTTCCGCACTGGCAATGAACAGTATTTGCAACGGTTGATTGAGCATAATGCCGGCGGCTGAGGCACGAGCGATAAAATCTCCGCGGTTTTCCCATTCGCCGGTGAACAGCCGACGCACGATATCATCTTGTATATAAACTGCACTACGAAAGCCAATGACGTTTCGCATGAGCATGGCACTCAGTGCTAGTTGTACAGATTGCAATTGCAGGCGGTCGAGATTATCCTGATGCTCTCCGGCAACAAACAAATACAAGGCGCCGACGGTCTCTCCGTCTACGACCAACGAAGATATTTGTGCACCGCAGACAACTGATTCGTCGCCCACATTCAGTGTCAGAGTCAGTTGCTTGTCGGCGTTGGGTGGATAGAGGTCGCGTGACCAAGCCACAAACTGACGCTTCCCTTCGGTAGCAATCCACGTCCGCCATTTTTCCTCGCCATGCGTAAAGCACGCCGGGGGGCGAGGGGCGACAATTTCGTGAGCAAGCAAATCAACGATCAGCCACGGTTGTTCAAGAATCCGATTCAACTCATCGGACACGGCAAGCAACGATCCGCCTTCTATCACCGGGTGCATAATGCTGGTGTAGGCATCAACCGAACGCCGGAGTCTTGCGGATATTTTTTGTTCTGCTTCGATGCGAACCATTTTTTCCACCGCAATCGAGGCAAAGTCGCCCGCCATGCGCAAAAAACTCAATTCGTGCGCCGAAACATCCACCAAGTCCCGCGATTGGACGCTCAACACCATTGGCCTACCTGCACCATCGGTGGCGAGCAACGGCAAAATCACGGCTGTGCGATAGCCGCGAATGCGGGCATCTTCACGGTAGGTCGGATACTTTCGCGTTTTCATCGCATTGGCGATAATAAGCGGTTGCCTGGAGCGTACAACCTCGGCGACTGGGCTGGTGGCCAAATCCCACATCATCGGAACTTTCTTATCCGCAGTCTGATACGGGTCGAAGCGCCTCACTACCTTGGTAATCCCCGCTTTTTCATCTACCCTCAACACGCCACTCATTGACCAATCCGAGTGCGCGCACAACGCGTAAACAATGTGATCTAAAATAGTATCAATATCCTCGCTGGAATTAATGAGACGGGCGATCTCGCTCAAACTTTCAAAGCGGTCTATGAGTTTCTCTAGCATTTCATAACTCTACTTTACTCTTATTTCATTTTCACGTAGTACCCACACAAACACAATACATTTCTTTGCCACAAAAAACCCCCGTCCTGTTGAAGGGTCCGGGGGTTGGAATTAAATGCCTGGCAGTGTCCTACTTTCACACGGGAACTCCCGCACTATCATCGGCGCTAAGCGTTTTCACTTCTGAGTTCGAGATGGATTCAGGTGGTTCCCGCTCGCTATGGCCACCAGGCAAACTGGTCAAAAATACAGCGGTCAACCGCATTACCAAATCAAACCGCTGCGTTCATTATCAGGGCAAATCAAAGGCCTGTATTAACTCGCTTTAAGCGAACAGACTTTTTGGGTGTTAATATGATCAAACCACACGGGCAATTAGTACTGGTTAGCTTCATCCATTACTGAACTTCCACACCCAGCCTATCAACGTTGTAGTCTTCAACGACCCTTCAGGGGACTTCAGTCCCGGGAGACCTTATCTCGAGGGAGGCTTCCCGCTTAGATGCTTTCAGCGGTTATCCCGTCCGTACATAGCTACCCGGCAATGCCACTGGCGTGACAACCGGAACACCAGAGGTACGTCCACTCCGGTCCTCTCGTACTAGGAGCAGCTCCTCTCAAGTCTCCGACGCCCACGGCAGATAGGGACCAAACTGTCTCACGACGTTCTAAACCCAGCTCACGTACCACTTTAAATGGCGAACAGCCATACCCTTGGGACCGGCTACAGCCCCAGGATGTGATGAGCCGACATCGAGGTGCCAAACACCCCCGTCGATGTGAACTCTTGGGGGGTATCAGCCTGTTATCCCCGGCGTACCTTTTATCCGTTGAGCGATGGCCCTTCCATACAGAACCACCGGATCACTAAGACCAACTTTCGTTCCTGCTCGACGTGTCTGTCTCGCAGTCAAGCACTCTTATGCCTTTGCACTAACCGTACGATTTCCGACCGTACTTAGAGTACCTTCGCGCTCCTCCGTTACTCTTTGGGAGGAGACCGCCCCAGTCAAACTACCCACCACACACGGTCCCGGACCCGGATAACGGGCCTCGGTTAGAACTCTAGACAAGCAAGGGTGGTATCTCAAGGGTGGCTCCACAAAGACTAGCGTCTTTGCTTCAAAGCCTTCCACCTATCCTGCACATGCTGGCCCAGAGTCCAGTGTGAAGCTGTAGTAAAGGTGCACGGGGTCTTTCCGTCTAGCCGCGGGTACACTGCATCTTCACAGCAAGTTCAATTTCACTGAGTCTCTGGTGGAGACAGTGTGGCCATCGTTACGCCATTCGTGCAGGTCGGAACTTACCCGACAAGGAATTTCGCTACCTTAGGACCGTTATAGTTACGGCCGCCGTTCACCGGGGCTTCGATCAAGAGCTTCGCCGAAGCTAACCCCATCACTTAACCTTCCGGCACCGGGCAGGCGTCACACCGTATACGTCCTCTTACGAGTTTGCACAGTGCTATGTTTTTAGTAAACAGTCGCAGCCACCTCTTTATTGCAACCGCCTTCTGCTCCAAGAGCAAGTCTCTTCACATACAAGCGGCACACCTTCTCCCGAAGTTACGGTGTCATTTTGCCGAGTTCCTTCACCAGAGTTCTCTCAAGCGCCTTAGGATTCTCACCCCACCCACCTGTGTCGGTTTGGGGTACGATCACTGATAACCTGAAGCTTAGAGGTTTTTCTTGGAAGCATGGCATCAATTACTTCTCTTCAAAAAAGAAGATCGTCATCACGTCTCGGTCTTAAGAGCCCGGATTTGCCTGGGCCCTCAACCTACTCGCTTAAACCGGCATATCCAACAGCCGGCTAATCCAGCCTTCTCCGTCACCCCATCGCAGTTACCAGCGGTTCAGGAATATTAACCTGATTCCCATCGACTACGCCTTTCGGCCTCGCCTTAGGGGTCGACTAACCCTGCGCCGATGAACGTTGCGCAGGAAACCTTGGGTTTTCGGCGTGCGGGCTTTTCACCCGCATTATCGTTACTCATGTCAGCATTCTCACTTCCGATACCTCCAGCATGCCTCTCGGCCTGCCTTCAACGGCTTACGGAACGCTCCCCTACCGTGCGCGCATTCCGAGGAACGCACGCACCCGCAGCTTCGGTACACATCTTGAGCCCCGATATATCTTCCGCGCAGGACGACTCGACCAGTGAGCTATTACGCTTTCTTTAAATGATGGCTGCTTCTAAGCCAACATCCTGGCTGTCTGAGCCTTCCCACATCGTTTCCCACTGAGATGTGTTTAGGGACCTTAGCTGGCGGTCTGGGCTGTTTCCCTTTCGACGACGAAACTTATCTCCCGCCGTCTGTCTCCCGTGATAGTACTTCCAGGTATTCGGAGTTTGCAATGGTTTGGTACCGCGAGATGCAGCCCTAGCCATTACAGTGCTCTACCCCCTGGAGTAAGTCACGAGGCTCTACCTAAATAGATTTCGGGGAGAACCAGCTATCTCCGGGCTTGTTTAGCCTTTCACTCCTAGCCACAGCTCATCCACTCATTTTTCAACATAAGTTGGTTCGGTCCTCCAGTCGGTATTACCCGACCTTCAACCTGGCCATGGCTAGATCGCCCGGTTTCGGGTCTAATCCTAGCAACTGTTGTCTCCTAAGAGACGGCGCCCTATTAAGACTCGATTTCTCTACGGCTCCCCTATACGGTTAACCTTGCTACTAAAATTAAGTCGCTGACCCATTATACAAAAGGTACGCAGTCACCCGTCCGAAGACAGGCTCCCACTGCTTGTACGCATACGGTTTCAGGTTCTATTTCACTCCCCTAACAGGGGTTCTTTTCGCCTTTCCCTCACGGTACTGGTTCACTATCGGTCGATAAGTAGTATTTAGCCTTGGAGGATGGTCCCCCCATGTTCAGACAGAGTTTCACGTGCTCCGCCCTAATCGATTTCACTTTAATAGAGCCTTTCGATTACAGGACTATCACCTTCTATGGTCAGGCTTTCCAGCCTATTCATCTAGAATCTATCAAGCTTAAGGGCTGTTCCCCGTTCGCTCGCCGCTACTCAGGGAATCTCAGTTGATTTCTTTTCCTCCGGGTACTTAGATGTTTCAGTTCCCCGGGTTCGCCTCTCACACCTATGTATTCAGTGTGAGATACCCGCAAGCGGGTGGGTTTCCCCATTCGGAAATCCCCGGATCAAAGCTAGTTTGCAAGCTCCCCGAGGCTTATCGCATGCTACAACGTCCTTCATCGCCTCTTATCGCCAAGGCATCCACCATATGCGCTTATTCGTTTGACCATACTAACCCCAAAAAGTCGGCTGACAATTGAACGAACCAGCACAATCATCCAGGGCTACAAGTCGTTAACTCTTGCGAGTTAATACAGACGCAAACACTGCACTTTACAGCTGACACGCGCAGCATTCACATGGTTGCATATTCAAATCCGGACTACTCCGCCATACTTCGGCGAGAGGCCCGCATTATCTTATGCGCCTTTGACTTTTCCTGATTGTAAAAGAACCGGGCTCACTCACCTGAACAAGCCACAAGTCAGAAATAACGCGCGCCATCAACAACATACGCCATTATTTGTGACTTGCATCTTATTTTATCCACAGCCGATGCCAGACTGTAGTATACCAACTTCCAACATCATGGTGGAGCCAGGCGGGATCGAACCGCCGACCTCCTGCGTGCAAGGCAGGCGCTCTCCCAGCTGAGCTATGGCCCCATGCTGCCAGCACAAAATCCCATAGGGGGGCGAATTATACCGATTAAAAATCGGCCGTCAACGGCCATGGCCAATTTATTTTATGTTATTTTGCGATTTTAGCAGGTTTTTTCCTACTCTCGCCCGCACCGGCATCCATACCTCGCATTCGAGGGCATCGCCTCACTCGGCCAACCGCCGGCATACGGCGCCGTCGCCAACTATTGCCCAAGCGCGACGAACGCACCGCGATTGCGGCGTGCGACTTCCCTTATCAGGGTGGCAAATCGATGCTCCGTACCGGTGTATGAGCCGTGAAATCCAACCCCGTGAATGCGGGCAATCGGCTGTCCGGCAGCGTCGGTATTCAGCTGCTCGATGGTATTTAAAACCGGGTCGTAGGAGCCGCCGGTGTAGTCATCGCCGAAGATGTAGATAGCCAGATTTTCAGTGCGTTTGGCGTAGGTTCTCAGGGCGGTTTTCAATCCTTCAACCGGGCTGCTGTTCGACAAACTGCGCCAGGTTTGCATCAGCGACAAGAGCGATTTTCTTCTGCCCGGGGTATCGGGTATCCATATCCCGGCATAGGCTTTCAGCAAATAGACGCCGTTGTCATTCATCACCTGAAACCCGCTCACCTGCGGGTGAATATCGAGGACATTTTCCAGTTCACGGAGAACACGCGGCCACTGCTGCTGCATGCTGCCGGACGTATCGACAATAAAAATAATATGGTCACTGTCAACCGGGATGCCGCCCACCTGCACGGTGCTGTCGGTTACCGCCTGTTTGCGCACGGTCGGGGTTGGCGTATCGGTTTGTATTTGCAGTATTTTTTCTGTTGCCCGCTGTACGGCGAGCTGCCGCTGTAATTTTCCGTGCTCGGGATTCGGTACGGCCAGCCGGTCAATGTTGGCTTTTAACAGGCTAATCTGCGCCACCAGGCGGCGGCGCTCCGCTTCAGCGGCTATTTTGTTTTCTTTCTCGGCGACCTGCCGTATCAATAGATTTTTTACGTGCTCCAAGTCCGGCGCACTGCCGACGATATCGGTTTTAGCCAGCAGCACGAGCAGCACGACCGCACCGAAGCCGCAGCAAATCACATCGAGAAATGACATGCTGAATAGCTCACCGCTTTTTCTATTGCGATTCATTGCCACTCAATCAGACCACCGCTCTACGGCCACGAGCCGGCCGGGCTCACCATCACACCGTTGCTGCCCGCCGCCCAATTCCAATAGGCCGCCGCCGCATCCGGGTCGCCCTCTATCGGCAACAAAACCACGTTGATTCTGGCGGCCGAAAGGCGGTTCGAGAAAGCTTTGATAGTGGCATAAAACAAAGCCAGACGGCACTTGCCCGATACGGTCGAGGCTCGTTTGGTCAGCTTGCCGCAGCCCTTGACTCGTTCCAGCGTCGATAGATGCCCCAGCCCTTCGGTTGGCAAACTGTCTGTGACCACATAGATATCGGTCGGGTCGACAGCGCTGCTTGTGATCAACTCCAGTGCCGAATACAGGTCGGTTGCCGCTTGCGGATACAGTTGTGCCAAACTCTGCGTCAAGGTAGAGCGGGCACCGGCATCGCCGCCTTTCAGCCAGCGATTGGCCGGCAGGAAGCCGGCCGTGGCATTGTAATTAATCACCATGTAACGGCTGTTTTCAGGCACCCGTTCAATCATCCACTCGACTATCGCCATGGTTCGCCGCCATTTTGGTGCGGCTTTTTTTGCCGTTGCGTCAGACACCTTGATCTTGACAATATCCAGCAATCGCTCGGCGGCCATCGAGGCGCTATTATCCAGCAGGATGATTATCCGCTCACCTTCCATACGCAGCCCAATCAAGTGGTCTTGCTGCGGTTTTGGCGCCGCCGGCTCGGCTTGTTCTACAGCGGCCTGCTGCTTTTGTTCGGCTTTCTTTTGCTGCAATTCGGCAATCACCTGTTGCAGCCGCTCGAGCTCGTTTTGCATCGAGTCGGCATCTTTGCTCGATTGCGCCAGGCTGTTTATTCGCCGCCTCAGTGTTTGTTTGAGTTGTTCAAGCTGCACCGAGCGCTGCGCGTTGTTGGCTGCAATCGCCTCGGCTGCATTGCGCACGCCGTCGAGTTCCGCCTGCAGCGCGGCGCTCGACTCCACCTCGCCGCCTTCAGGTTGATGTTTTACCAGCATAAAAATCAGGATGGCGGCGCCCAGCCCGCAGGACATAATATCCAGAAACGCCAGATTAAAGCCTTCCGTTTTGCGCCGCGCCTGCCAGCGCATTATTTTTTCTCGATTCGATCGAGTACAAACTCTTCACAATACGCCTGCGTATCGACAATCAACTTATCTTGCAGCCGCTGTAATTCATGCAGCAGAAACATCAGCAAAATACTGATAACCAGCGCCACCAAAGTCGAATTGAAAGCCACGCCAAGGCTGTTGGTCATCCCGGTAATATCGCCGGCAAGCGCCGCATCGGCATGAGCAAGCGCTTGCCCGATACCGCGTACGGTGCCGATGAAACCGATAGACGGAATCGCCCAAATCAAATATCGAATCATTGAGTTTTCCGATTCGATCTGCGCGGCCAGCGCCTCGACACCGGTTACAATCGCGTCCGACGTGTTTTGTACATCTGCGGTAACGACATAGCGGCGAATCGCTGTGCGCAGGGTTTTTATCAGCGGCATCCGGCGTATCCTGGCATCTTCTATCCGCTCAAATTCAGCCAGCGCCAGCTGCATTTTCTGCATGGTCGAGTCCGACGCAGTATCGCTTTGCCGAGGTTCCGGAATAAGCTGCATATGGAACACGTAGCGCTGCTTGATTATCGTGTAGCACTTTCCCAAAATCAGATAAACGCCCCAAAACATCAGAATAATGCAGGTCTCCTGTTCATAATCTTTCAGAATAATAGACAGGCTTCTCGCCGCCACCCCCCCCTGCTGCTGCACCTGAAATAAAACCTGCTCGGCATGCGGCCGGATAAAAAACACATACGCCGCGTGCACGCCCAGCGCACTGACCAACAGCGCCGCGAGATTTTTAACCAGATTCAGCATGACGTTATCGACTGCGGTCAAATATCGACCGGGAAGCTGATTGGGCTATTCAGGCTCACCGAATACGATTCACCATCAGCAGCGGCATCGAATATCGCCGCCTGGCCCAGCCAAATCAGACCAAATACCGCCAGTGCAAACCCCAGGTCCAGCACCAACCTGGGGAAACGCTGTTTTATTATCATACCAGCCTCCAATCGACCGTTATTGCTGTGCGTAGAGATAACGCGCGATGCGAAAACCGACATCATCACGCTGCCGTGATAAACCTTCACGAAAACTGGAGCGCAAACCGACCGCCGACGCCGAGCGAAAATTGGCGCCTTTGATAACACGACTATCATCGTAGCGCGTGTCAAATGGATCGCGCTCGATCGCGCCCGGTTGCGGCGGATGCAGGTCGTATACATCCTGCACCCACTCGCTCACATTGCCAGCCATATCATACAATCCGGCCGCATCCACCGCAAACGACGCAACCGGCGCAACCCCGGCAAACCCATCCCGATATCGGGGGATGTAGGTCGCCACCGAGCCTTTGGCGCTTTCATCGGCAAAATTGCCGCTATTGGCGGGAATAATGGCGGCATCTCCCCAAACAAACCGAGCCTTCTGCGCACGCCCGGCAATGCGTGCCAGCCACTCCCACTCGGCTTCCGACAACAGGCGATAGCCGTCCGCCATCGGGTTAACCCGGTGCAGTTGCCCGCGCTCCAATGCATACACCAGCTGCAAACCGTCCTGCCCACTCAGCCAGTTGCAAAAAGCCACCGCCTCCAGCCACGACACATTGCGCAACGGATGGCGCCGGCCGGCAACGGCGATGGTTTTGTAGGCGGCAAATTGTTCTTCCGTGATTTCGGTTGTACTGACATAAAACGGTCGGGTTAAATCAACCTGTCGTTGAAATTCATTTGCCCGCCGCCCCTTCTCCCCGGCCGGGGCGCCCATCGTGAAGTGATTTGTAGATTGCTGACGCGGATCAAAGAATTTCATTTCAATGCCGGCGGCAACGGTCAACAGCGGGATCGCTTCGGATAATCGCGCCACCAATTCGGTTTCAAGCCGCTCATCGATCAACAGCGGCGTATCCCTCACTGGTGTTACCGGCAATTCGAGCGTTCGATATCCGGGGCGCGATAAAGTAATTTTGTGCGCCCGGGTCGATAGCTGCACTGTCTGCGGTGTGCCCCCCATCGGCTTGCCGTCTATCAGTATGTCGGCTGCCGGCGTACTGTGGATAGTGACGCTCCCGGTTTCTATTGCCAGTTGGAACGCAATATCGATGTGCTCGTTTTCCCGCAGCAGCAGGGTTTTCGATTGGCTGCGATAGCCGGGTTTTGTATATTCGACAATATGGGGCTTTCCAACACTCAGCGACAGCAGCGTGCCGCCCGCCACCACGCCATCCACACTCAAAACACCGTCACCCGGCGAAGCATCAACCCGCACGGTCGCCCGATGCGGTTCGAAGCGATAATTGCGGCGGATATCGGCGTGCTTATTGGTAACGGCAATGTTTTCTTCAATCGGCTGATATCCGTCCAGCTTCATCTGCACGTGATATAGACCGCCCGCAACGGCCGCGATTCGAGCCGGTGTCACGCCCTTGTTTTCACCGTTGATCATCAGCACCGCCCCCACCGGTTCGGAGTCGAGGTGGATACTGCCGGCCACCGGCTGCAGGGTTACCCGCCGTTCGACATCCGTTCCGACGGGGATATTCAGTTGCAGCGTCTGCGGCCGGAAAAACTCGTGGTCAATCGTAATATCGACTGCACCCGGCTGTCTTTTTTGCGACCATCTCTCCGCCGTAGCCACGTATACACCATCAACGCTCCATCGGGTTTGCGGCAGTGACGGCTCGGTCGTAATCACGAGATCAATCGGGGCCGGCTGCATTTCGACCATGAGTTGCCCGGTGAATTCCCGCATTTCGACCGCCACTACGCGGTCGATAAACCCGGGGGCGACAAAACGCAGTTCGGCCTGTTCACCCAGCAAGTAGGCTCGCTCTGAAAATACCAGCCCAACCCCGTCCAATACCGACACCAAGGCATTCTCGGCGGCCAACCCCGGCTCGACCCGAAACCGGACAACATGCGTAAAATAAGCCGATAGCGATACCGCTGCCAGCAAGCACACCCCGCCGAACAGACCGATTATCAGTCTGCTTTGATAGCTGCGTCTTTGCGCCTTTAGTCTGTGCTCAAGCGTGTTCAAATTTTTTCATCGCATATAATCGTCACTTCAGGCGGCGGCTCTCCCGGTACAATCTCAACCGTGATCAATTTGGACTTATAGCCGGGGCGTACGCCTTCAAAAACCCGTCTGCCGGGACGCAGTCGGATGGTACGGCGCAGCGTTTTCCCCACCTGCCCTTCGCCGCGGACAATGACGTAGGTCGCATTATCCGACAGCACAACCACCTCCACTTCGGTTGTGTACAGCGCCAGCTTGTTTGTCAGTTCGACATAGGCTTGCTGCAAACCCGGGCTCATTTGGGCAACGACCTCTACTTCACGCAGATACGCCGCCACAGAGTCGGCAATATTTTTATCTCCCAGACGGTGCTCAGTTGCCAAAGCATGATCGATTCTTTGCCTGGCGTCGACAATTTTTCGCGCAGTATCGCGGCCCCCGATAGCCGCTTCACTATGCGGCTGCAATTGCCGGGCGAGCTCGAAATACGCGGCGGCCGCCGGCCAGTTGTCACGCTGTACCGCCTGCTCTGCGAGAGACATCTGCGCTGCAAAGGCTTGTTCTAATTGCAGTTGACGCCATCTCTGCTGCAAACCGGCCAATGATGTATTGTTCGGCGAAAGTGCGCTCGCCGATTCAATGTGCGCTTTTGCCGTCGTCAAATCACCGGCATCCAAAGCATCGCGGGCGCGTGTCAGCAGGGCGGCAAGCTGTCGTTGTTTTAATTCCGCGCGCAATGCTTGCAGTCGTGACCGAGCCGAGCTGCGCTCCGGGTCAAGCAACAACACCTGCTCTAACACCGCCGCCTCTTTTTGCGGTCGATTCTCACTGCGTGCAACGTCCACCTGCCGCATCAAATCATTGATTTGTGACAAGACGCCGACACGCTTTTGCAGTGCGAGCATACCCGCGTCGGTCGGACTCAGCAGCAGCGCCTGTTGAATCGCTTTTTCCGCTTCGGGCACTTGATTGCGCTCAAACGCCTGCTGCGCCCGCTGTTTTTCCAGCCTCAACCGCTGCGCATGTTCCGCCACCGCTTGCGCCGCGATTTGGTACGCCCGCTCCAGGCTTTGCTGCGCCGCCGGATAGTCGCCGGCGGAAAAATGCTCAACCGCCTGGCGCTTCAACACCGCCAGCTCAGCCGCTTTATCGGCCGCCCAGGCGGATAAATGCAGCTTGGCGACCTGCGGCTGAATTTCATTTTCATACTGCGCCAGTTGCAATACAAATTTCTCGCGCACAGCCTGCCTGTCGACAGACTCGGCCTGACTTTCGACAGGTGCTGCCCGGCTCTCAAAGGGTTCGGCCGCATTTTGCGCGGCGGGCGGACTCGTGCCGTCGATAGCGGTGCCGCCTTGCGGCAAAACAGGCAGAACCGCGGTTTCGGGTGGCGGAACAGCTTCGGGTGGCGGGGCAACTTCGAGCGGCGGGACAGCTTCGAGCGGCGGAGCAGCTTCGGGTGGCGGAACAGCTTCAGGCGACGGGACAGCTTCGGGTGGCGGAGCAGCTTCGGGCGACGGGGCAGCTTCGGGTGGCGGAGCAGCTTCGGGCGACGGGGCAGCTTCGGGTGGCGGGACAGCTTCGGGCGGCGGGACAGTTTGGCCGGCATCGCTGACGACCGGCTGTGATTCGGGATAGGCGGTCAGCTTGGTCCTGGCGATGTCGAGCTGCACCGCGAGATAGACAAATGCGGCCACAAACACCGTCGCAAGCAGCCCGAGCGCGCTATAGACGACGATCTTTTTTGTTTTTTTCGATTGCCCGGATTGTGCCTCTAACAGTCGTTGTTCAAGCATAGCTGTAAGTATTTACCTTCACAGTTGCTTTTCGGGCGTCGCTTCCAGGGTATAGATTTTTTTCAGAAATTCGGCCCACTGCGCATATTGTTCGGCAGCGGCACCGGTTAATTTTGTGGTTTCATCTTCATACTCAACCACTTGCGGTGCCAGTTCGAGGTCGATCGACTGTCCAAGCTCGGCTATCGTGTCACGATGTACTTTCATTTCCCGCCTGGTTTGCACACTTTTGGCCAAAAACACGGCCCCGGCACCGATCGACGCCACTGCGGCTATATCGCTGGCGGTACTGTCGGAATTCGCCGCGACGGCAACCCCGGTAGCCAGCAGCAGGCCGCTCAACACGCCGGACACCGCTGAGTGCATCCTGGCTTTTCTAGCCGCCTTTACCTCCAGCAGATTTTGCTGCTGCCAAACCAGATAGCTTGGATCCAGCTTTTGATCAAACTTGGTATAATGGTTTTGCATCCGATCGAGAAACAATTGGTCGCGCACACGAATGGGCTGTATCCTGCGCCGCATCGGGTCGTCGTCAGCGGGAACGGCGACCAAATCGACCTGCCCATTCCTTGCTTGCAAATAGCGAGCAAAGGTGTCTTCCGACAGACTGCTGCCAAAGCGAATTTCAGATATCAGCCGCAATCGCTCCAGATCTTCAGCTTGACGCCGCTTCAACTGCTTGACCACATAGGCCGCCGCCTCCTCGAACACCGGCATGTAGGCGTCCTGGCCTTTGTTGCGGGGGTCATTGTGAAAGCGCTCTTTCACCCGATGGTGAAATGTTTGGGTGAACCACTGCTTGCCGGAGATATCGGTGGCGGATATATCGATTTTTACATCTTCGCCGTTGGACTGAATAATTTTGCCGATAACATACAAATCGCTGGTCACAT